>NZ_WUEY01000009.1 GCF_010668395.1 Martinezella lusitana | reverse complement strand
GGTTATATCCCATGCGGCCGGTGATGCCGTGCATGATGATGCCGATCGGCCTTGTCGCCATGAGTTCTTCCTCCCGTAAATAACTATATAGTTACATAACTGACATGGCTGAGCAACGCTGTCAACGAGCAGGACGACACCCTGCATGCTGAATCCCGATCAACGTTTTTGAGATCTTTCTCATATAGCCGCACCTCACCCCTGCTTTCCTTATCACCACTACTCTCGGCTGCATAGGCACTGTCGCGCCATCCGGCCTCGCCGCGAACAGGACGGCTGTCACACTACTTGACAGCTCGACGAGCCCTATGCATTCTAGTAACCGATCGGTTACAAGATTTACGAGTTTTGGTGATGCAGTTTCGGAGGAAGCTGCAAGTGCTGATTTGTGCTTTGGAGGAAGCGCGGGATGGAGAGGACTGCCAATACAGGCGCGCAAGGACAGACAGGCTTTCCGTTGCGCCTGGATATGCGAGAGATTTCAAAGCGTTTTGGCGCCGTCACGGTCCTTGACGGCATCTCGATGACCTGCCGTGCGGGCGAAGTTCTGGCGATTTGCGGAGAGAACGGCGCAGGCAAGTCCACGCTCATGAAAGTTCTCGCAGGCTTCTATCGACCGGATGGAGGGGATATCCGCATCGACGGACGTCCCGTGCATTTCAAGCGTCCGCTCGACAGCCAGCGCGAAGGCGTTGCCATCATTCACCAGGAATTGAGCCTCCTGCCCCATCGCACCGTGGCGCAGAACATATTTCTGGGGCGCGAACCGACGCGGTTTGGCATTGTCGATCACAAGCAGATGCGCGGGGCGGCGGCGCGTGTGCTTGCGCGCCTCCAGTCGACCATAGACCCCGATGTCCACGCCGGCACGTTGCCTATCGCCGACCAGCAGATCGTGGAGATCGCCAAGGCGTTGACGCTGAACGCCAGCATCCTGGTTTTCGACGAGCCGACGGCGGCTCTCGACACTGCCGAGGCGGCGAAACTATTCCAATTGATCGAGGAGCTGCGGCGCGAAGGCACCGCCATCCTCTATATTTCGCACAGGATGGCGGAAGTCTTCGCGCTGGCCGATCGCATTTGCGTCATCAAGGACGGGCGGCTCGTCGGCGATCTATCGCGAGGCGAAACCGACTCCGATGCGATCGTCCGCCTGATGGTCGGTCGCGAGATCGGGACCCTCTTTCCTCCGCGTTCGGATCGAGCTTTCGGTGACGAGATTTTCACCGTCGCTGGCGGAAGAAACCGCTATCTTCATGACATAACGCTGACCTTGAAAGCGGGAGAAATCGTCGGCGTCGCCGGACTTGAAGGATCGGGCAAGACGGCACTTGCACGCGCGATCGTCGGCGACGAGCCCTTCGATGCCGGGACCGTTCGTTACTGGGATGGCAAGGGCGCAGTCTCGAGCCCGCGCGAGGGTACGCGCCGAAAAATCGCTTACGTCCCGGACGACCGGAAAACGGAAGGGCTAGGCCTTCGTCAATCGCTGCGTGAGAACGCAGCCTTGACCAGGCGGGCTTTGTCACCGGCCCTATCGCTTGCGTCGAACGGTGGCTGTGCCGCACCCGCGCTCGATGCGCTGTTGCGCCAGCTTGACGTTCGGGCCGCCAACCACGCGATGCCCGTGGGCAGCCTCTCGGGCGGAAATCAGCAGAAGGTCGTCGTCGCACGATGGCTTGCCGTCAACCCTCGGCTCTGGGTTTTGTGCGAGCCCACGCGAGGGGTCGATGTCGGCGCCAGATCGACCATCTACTCAATCCTGCGGGTCTTTGCAGACGCCGGCGGCAGCGTTCTGGTCGTCAGCTCCGATCTTGCCGAGGTGATCGGCCTCAGCGACCGCATCGTGGTGATGAGCGAAGGCCGCATCGCCGCGGAAAGCCCCGCCGGAGCCAGTGAGGAAGACATCATGAAACACGCGGTCCTATCGCACCGGTCAGTGCCGGGCCGATCGAGAGAGACGGCATGACGGATATTCCTATCGAAAGCACAAGAGCAAGAAGGCCCGCAGCGCCAGGCTCAGCCCTGCCCTTCGTTCTCGTCATCGGTTCAGCCCTTGCCTATGGCATCGTCGCGTCCATGACCGGCCAGATCGCGCAATTGAGCTGGGACGGGATCATGGGGCTGCTTCAGCGCATGGTCGCGCTCGGGGTCGTGTCGATAGGCCAGACCTTCGTCATCATAGTCGGCTCCATCGATCTTTCGCTGGCGCATCTGATCAGTCTTGGCGCCATCGTCGCCGCCTTCGTCATGCAAGGGGATCCGTCGCTGATCTGGCTAGGCATCCTTGCCGCTATTCTGGTCGGCATCGTTGTCGGCTGCGTAAACGGCCTGCTTGTGACGCTTCTGAAGGTCAATCCGCTGATCGCAACGCTCGGCACGGGCCTTATCCTTCAGGGCATTCTGACGACAAGCTACGGAACGATGCAGGCGACGGCGCCGACGGACTACCGGGCGCTGGCCTACGACTCGATCGGCGGCGTGCCCTACGCCCTGCTGTTGCTGGCGGCCATCGGCATCATCGCCGCCTTCATCCTTCGCCGCACGGTCGCCGGTGCCCGCATCTACAGCGTCGGTGGCAACCCCATCAGCGCGCGCCTCGCCGGCATTCGTACCGACCGGGTGGTTCTGGCCGCGCATATCGTATCGGGAGCGTGTGCCGCCGCCACCGGCCTATATCTCGCGAGCCGCCTTGGAACAGCCACGCCATGGGTCGGCGCCAATGGCGGCTACGGTCTCGATTCCATCGCAGTCGTCGTTATCGGCGGCACGCTGCTTGCCGGCGGCAAGGGCGGCGTCAGCGGAACGCTTGCCGGCGTTTTTCTTTTTGCCACCATCGATGCCGTCTTCAACATGCTGCAGATCGATCCGTTCCTCGGGCAGGTGCTGCGCGGCGCCGTCGTCGTCCTCGCCGTCGCCTATCACAGCGTCCGCCAGAAGGGGCATATCGCATGATGTCGTCCCTCTCTGCCAGGCTCAACATTCCACAGGGACGATATCCCATGCTGGCCTCCATACGGCGGGTCAATCCCGCCCTGATCATGCTTCTGGTGCTGCTCGTGGGCATCGCGATCCTCAGCCCGCTCTACCGCACGCCGGCAGGCATGATGAGCCTGCTGCAGCGCGCCGCGCCGCTTGTCATTCTCACCTGCGGCCAGGCTTTCGTGCTAATATCCGGCGGCTTCGACCTCGCACAGGGCTCCCTCGTGACGCTCGTCGTCATTGCCTGCGCGCTGATTACCGGTGGTGATTCTGCGCTGACGACTGAGGCCATCGGGATTGCCTTCGGTCTCGGCCTTCTTGTCGGAGCGGTCAACGGCTTTGTCGTATCCTATCTTAAGGTTCCGTCCATCATCGCGACGCTCGGAGCGCTGCTCTCCGTCAAAGGCGCGGCGATGATGTGGTCCGGTGGCGCGCCGCAGGGCTATCTGCCGGACAATCTGCGCATGTTCGGGCGTATGGTCATTCGCCCGGTGCCCATCATCGGCGGCCTTCCTGTCGCGGTCATTGTCCTGCTTGCCGTCGTCGCCCTGCTCGCATTCCTGTTGCATTCGACGCAATACGGCAAATTGCTGACGATGATCGGTGACAACCCGCGCGCCGCCGAACTGTCCGGCGCGCCGGTGCGCATGATCCGTTTCGCCGCTTTCGTGATCTCGTCGCTGGCGGCCGTCGTGGCCGGTATCCTGCTTGGCGGTTTCTCGGGCGTTTCCGTCGACGTCGGCACCGGTCTCGAGCTGCAAGGGACGTCGGCAGCGGTTATCGGCGGCATTGTTCTGCTCGGCGGGCGCGGCAGCATCTTCGGGGCGGCCTGCGGCGCCCTGTCGCTTTACGCCCTGTTTACATTCCTCAATCTCATCGGCTTTCCCGAGCCGATGCGAGTAGCGGTGCAAGGCATCATTCTGATCGTTGCCGCCGCGATAACATCACGCAGACAAATGACGAATTGAAAATTGCGCTCCTTGGGAGAGGACGCCGTACCGGCCCATGCCGGTCCAACATTGGGAGGGAAACATGAAAGCAATTCACGCAAGGCAGCCTTTATCCATAGCCGTCAGCCTTTGCCTTCTTTCGGCATCGGTCGCTCTTTTCGCGCCGCCGGCGATGGCAGACGACGCCTTTACCGCCGAACAGGCGCTGTTGAAGGTGACGCCGACCGGACCCGCCGACAAGCCATGGGAGCAATATATCGGCGGCGGTCTCGTCGATACGTCCAAGTACAAGAAGGCCGGCCCGCATAAGCTGTGCTTCTCCAACGCAAGCGTCAGCAACCCGTGGCGCGTCGTCGGCTGGAAGGTCATGCAGGCGGAGGCAGATGCCGAAAAGAGCTCCATCGCCTCCCTGCAATATTCGGACGCCAAGGACAGCGACGACAAGCAGATCTCCGACATCAAGGCCTTCATCAATGGCGGCCAGTGCGACGCGTTGATCGTTTCGCCCACCACATCGGATGCGCTGACGCCTGTCGTTGAAGAAGCCTGCAAGAGCATGCCGGTGGTGGTGTTCGACCGCAGCGTCAATACGACCTGCCCGGTTACGTCCATCAGCAGCATTGGCGGCAATGCCTGGGGCATCGCCGGTGCGCGCTATATCGCCGAAAACCTGCCGAAGGGGGGCAAGGTGCTCTTGCTGCGCACGGCACCCGGCGTCGATCTGTTCGAAACCCGCTCCGATGCCGCCATGCGCATCTTCAAGGAGGCTGGCATCACGCCGGTCGGCAGCGAATTTACCGGCGGCGACAATGCCAAGACCAAGGCGGTCGTTTCCGATTATCTGAGCCGCTTCGGGCAGATCGATGCGGTATGGGTCGATCTCGGCGCCATGTCCGTCGCCGTTGCGGAAGCCTTCGAGGATGCAGGGCAGCCCTACCCGATCATCACCGGCGAAGACCAGGAAGACTATCTGCAGAAATGGAAGAACACGGGCTTCAAGGGCGTCGCCCCGACCTACCCGGCCTACCAGTGGCGCACGGCGCTGCAGGCGGCGGTGAAGATCCTAGACGGCAAGCAGGTTCCCGGACCGAAGTGGGTGCTGCCGCAACCTGTCATCACCAATGAGAACCTCGACCAGTACGTGAATTTGAAAATGCCGCCGCTGCATTACGCGCTTTGCGGCTGCGAAGACCTGCCGGGTTATCCGGAACGCTTCGGCGGCAAGCGCTGACTGTTGAAATACCCAAACGACCATTCATGCCGATAATCATAGGACGCATTTCATGATCGATTATCTCATTCTCGGTGGCGGCAGCGCAGGCTGCGTTCTGGCCGCCCGCCTTTCCGAAAATCCCGGCGTGCAGGTCGTTCTCGTCGAAGCCGGTCGCAATATTGCGGCCGGCAACCTTCCCGACAATATCCGCAGCCGCTATCCCGGACGCGCCTATATCGACGAAGGCAATATATGGGCGGACTTGAAGGCCTATATCGGCGCTCCCAAGGGTGAGACTGCCGGCCGGAGCCCCCGCCGCTATGAACAGGGCCGCGTGCTTGGCGGCGGTTCCGCCGTCAACGCCATGGTTGCCAACCGCGGCGCACCGGGCGACTACGACGAGTGGGGAGCAGAAGGCGCCAAGGGATGGTCCTGGGAAACTGCCCTGCCCTATTTCCGCAAGCTGGAGCACGATTTCGATTTCAATGACGACTATCACGGCCAGGACGGCCCGATCCCGATCCGTCGCATCACGCCGGCCAAGATGTCGCCCTTCGTCAAGAGCGTCATCGACACCATGGCCGCCCGCGGTCATCAACGCCGGCCCGATCAGAACGGCGAGTGGAAGGACGGGATCTATGTCGGCGCAATCGCCGTCAGCGACAAGGGCGAACGCGTGCCGACCTCCGTCGCCTACCTCTCTCCCGAGGTCAGGAAGCGTCCCAATCTGCGCATCCTGACCGACCGGTTCGCCGACAAACTCCTGCTGGACGGAAAGCGTGTGACCGGCGCCGTCATTTCCGATGCAAGGGACCGCTCGAAGACCGAGATCTTTCTTGCCAACGAGACCATCGTCAGCTGCGGCGCCATCCATACGCCTGCATTGCTGATGCGCAGCGGCATCGGACCAGGCGAACAGTTGACCAAGCTCGGTATCGCCGTCGCCGTCGAAAAGGCGGGCATCGGCAGCAATCTCATGGAACACCCCTCGACCGCCGTTTCGACATACCTGCCGCCGCAATCGCGGCTGCGGGATCTCGATGAGCACCATGATCACGCCATCCTTCGCTTTTCTTCGGGCCTGAAGGGCACGCCGGAAGGAGATATGCACGCCGCCATCATCGCCCGCTCCGGCTGGCATAGCGTCGGCCAGCGCGTCGGGACGCTGTTCATCTGGGTCAACAAGGCCTATTCGCGCGGGCATGTGCAATTGAAAAGCACCGATGCCCGCGAGGAGCCGCTGGTCGACTTTCGCATGCTGTCCGACGAACGCGATCTCGAACGGCTGAAATCGGCCTTCCGCCTTGGCGCCGAAACGCTGCTCGACAGCCATATGGACGGCCACCGTGGTACGGTATTTCCAACCAGCTATTCGCCGCGCGTGGCAAAGCTTGCCGGTCCGGGCATGGCCAACCAGATCCAGCGCGGGCTGTTCGGCGCCATGCTCGATCATTCCTACGCGCTGCGTCCCTGGCTCATCCATTCCGTGGTGACGCTTGGCATCAAGATGAAGGACCTGCTTGCCGACGACAAGGCGCTGACGGCATTCGTGAGCGGCGCCGTCGGCGGCGTCTGGCATGCCTCTGGGACCTGCAAGATGGGTGCGGAGGGGGATCCGCTTGCCGTAACGAGCGGTAGCGGCGAAGTCTATGGTATCGCCGGCTTGCGCATCTGCGATGCGTCATTGATGCCGACGATCCCGCGCGCCAACACGAATACGCCCGTCATCATGATGGCCGAGAAGATCGCTGACGATATCAAGGCCGCTCGCCAGGCGGCCGTAACGCAGGCGCGTGCATCCTCTCCTTCCGTATGAGCACGATATAATCCCTGGTCGCAGCAGATGCCTTCGCCACCCGGCCGTTACGCCGGATGGCGGCTTTCCGTTGCCTGCTGCAGAGCGAAGAGAATGACCAGAGCCAGGCCGAGCGCGCCGCCCGCCACGGCCGAAGCGGTCCATCCGCCCCATTGATAGGTCACGGTCCCGAGAAGGGAACCGAGCGCGCCCCCGATGAAGGTCACGGTCATGTAGAGCGCGTTGATGCGCCCGCGATTTTCCTGCCCGGCCGCTGAGAAGATGATACGCTGGCTGACGACCTGATTGCCCTGCACGCCGGCATCGATGAGGAATGCGAGGATTGCCAGGCCGACCACGGTCGGGATCGCAGCAGCCCAGCCGGTCGCCAGAAAGCCGACACCGACCAGCAGCATCGAGCCGAGCGTTACCATTCTGGAATGCCCCCGATCGGCAAGGCGTCCGGCCAGCGGCGCCGAAAGCGCGCCGCCTGCCCCTGCAAGCGCGAAAAATCCGATGGCACGCTGGCTGAGGCCGAGCTGCTCGCCAAGCATCAGCGGCGCTGCGGTCCAGAACATATTGAAGGCGGCAAACATCAGAAATTGGAAGGCAGCGCGCCAACGCAAAGCCGGTATCGTCATCCAAAGTCCCGCCATGGAGCTGAGGATCTTGCCGTAATGCATGCTGCCTTTGGCCGGATGCTTCGGCATCACCCGCACGAGCGCGATGAGGATCAGCACCATGAGCACGGCCGAGCACCAGAAGACGGCACGCCATCCGAAGCTTGCGGCGATGAAGAGCGAGGCGGGCCGCGCCAGCATGATGCCGGTCAGAAGCCCGGCCATGATATTGCCGACGGTGCGGCCACGCCGCTCCGCCGGAACCAGATGCGACACGAAGGGGATCAGCACCTGCGCGCCGGTGGAACAGACCCCGACGACGAAGGACGCGATGAGGAAGGGAACAGCGACCGTGGAAACAGCCGCAGCGACCAGCGCCACGATGGTGAGCGACAGCGTCGTCAGCACCAGCCGCCTGTTTTCCACGATGTCGGCGAGTGAAACGAGCAGGAAAAGGCCAGCGCCGTAGCCTATCTGCGTGATGCCGGTGATCGAACCTGCGAGACGGTCACTGATGCCAAGCTCCGAACCGATGGAGGCGACCAGGGGCTGCGCATAATAGAGGTTTGCGACAAGGGCGCCTGTGGCAATCGCCACCAGGGTGACAAAGGCAGGGGTCGGCTCCTGATCTATATTGTCGGCCGCAAGCGTTGCTTCATTTTGCATGATGATCTCCAAAGCTGCGACGACATGAGCACGACCTCGAGAAAATGCGAAGCGCTTTTCGCGCTGCCGCCCAGGCAATCGGAAAGCCAAAAGGAGATGCGTTGCACGAATATGACACGGATCAGGACGCGGCTCCCAAACAGAGCCCACCGGCCACGAGCAAGGTTGTCCCCGCCATAACTGCGACGTGCTTTTTCCACGGCAACACCGCCTCGGCCGACATCCACACGGTCAGGAACGCCATCCAGCCGAGGTTCATCGCGCCACCGGCAAACTGCAGGCAGATCATGCCGGCGCAGCAGCCGAAGCGAGAGCGGCCGTGTCGCAAGCCTTTGACGATCGCAACCGGATCACCATCGTCCCTGCCCGCCAAAATCCCGCAAAGCGGCTTCGACGTGCGTCTGAGGGGAGACAATTGATGAAGTCCGGCAGCCACGAGCAGAAGGCCGCTCGGCAGCGGGTCGGCCATCGTCGTCCAGCCGATCACCGTACCGGTGGACTCAAGCGCCCATTGCGCCAGCGCGGCGAGAAGGCCGCCGGTGAGCACGATCAGGAGATAGCCGGCTGCGAAGCATGTGGCAGTCGCATAGACCTTTCGGTCGCCGCGATGCTCCCAGGCCGCCTGCATGATTGCGAAGGCCGCGCCGGGAAGCATCATGGCCGGCGTCATGATGCCCCACATGGCGAGCAAGCCGGATGCCCGGCCGACACTCCAGGCGGGTATGGTCGACGCGATTCCATTGCTGTCGCAGATGAGAGTGCCTTCCATCGGCATCGTCGTCGCAAGCAGCCCCCAGCAAAGCGCACTTGCAAGAGCGATCCCGAGGAGGATCGCCTGCATCCGCGCATCGCGAAACATGGTCGTCGTGTGCATCACAAGCATCGCCCGCAACTTGATGTCAGGCACATGGCGGCTTCGACGCGCGAAGCCGCCATGTGAGCTGCTGCCTTATTTGAGGAGATCAGCAGCAGCATCCTTTCGAGCCGTCCGCGGCAAGGACGCTCGCATTGTTGACAGTATCGGGCAGATTGTTCGACGGGTTCATGTCGAAAAAGCCCACAGGCGCCAGCGAGAAGCCGCAGGATATGCAAGGCTGCACCGGAAAATCCTCCGGCCGGACGACGTGATGCAGGCCGAACGAATGCCAGAGCACGATATCGGTGTTCTCGACCGGACGATCCTGCTTGACGATTTCGGCGAGACCACCCGAACCATCCGAATTCGCGACGAACTCGCCGGCCGGATACCTCTCGTTCTCGTCGAAGGGCGTGACCCAGATGTGATTGCGGATGAAATTCGAGCGCACGCCCGAAGCGCCGTCCTCCTGGATCATGGGAGTGACGCAATTGGGCGCGTGCAGCTTGTATCCCACCGGCTTGCCGACATGGTTGAGCTTGTTGGGATTGACAACCTTCCAACCGCGATGGGTGGAAAGGTCCGCCCTGCGGGCAGCGCCAAGCTCGGTCTTCAGCACGGTATCCTCGGCATGAAAGGCATTGCCGTAAGGGTTCGTATCGCTTGTCGGCTCCATGAACGAATTGGTCTCGACGACGCTGTTGCCCGAGCCGTCGACGGCCATGTCGAGGCGAGCGCAGAAGATATGCTGGTGGATCGGCGCGCCGAGCCCCGGCTGGATCTCCGTCGAATATTTGTCGGGCTGGCCGGGATGGCAGGCATTGGTGTTGACGATGCCGGTCGCCTTCATCTCGAATTCGATCTCGCCGGCCAGATCCAGATACCAATATTGCGCATATTCGTAGTTGCCGACGGTGCAGATCGAGGAAATCACCAGCTTGCGGCCGCGCTTGAGCACGGTGCGGCCGGTGCGGAAATCCCAGTGCTTCCAGAGAATGCCCGCATCCTCTTCATGGATGCACACGGCCTTTTCGATGGTGACGGCCTCTCCTTTGATACCGTTCACCTCGGCGTCGAGATAGTGAATGGTGCCGAGGCAGTCGCAGCCGAGCTTCAGGGAATTGGTGAGCTTGCCGAAACCATATTCGCCGACATCGAAAATGTTCTGGCGCGCATGCCCGTAAAGCGGCGAACCGTAGGGCACGACGAGTTCGGTGATCGCCGCCCGGCGGACGACCGAGCGGCCATCATAGCGGATATCGTGCAGCACCAGCCCTTCGCGGGGCGTGAAGCCGATGGCAAGCGTCCATTTGTCCCAGGAAATGGCATGACCGTCCATGGTGAAGCTCACACCCTCCGGCTGCACGACATTGAGCGTCTTCAGCGGGGCTGCCGGAGCGGGCAGGAATTCCGGATCGTAGTCATAGCGGGTCATCGGGATCGGCGGATGATCGGGATAGTCGTCAACGCGCAAAACTTCACCGGTCTTGACATCGATGACCGCATTCAGGCCCTCGATCGGATGCGCATAGTAGTTTCCGAATTCATGAACGCGCAGCCAGGAAAAGGTATGCGAGATCAGCCGCCCTTCCTCGTCCTTGTGACCGAAATTGCCGCCGGACCAGGAATCGACGATGACACCGGTCATGTCGTCGATCCCGCGCTTGCGGCAGGCTTCGATGAAGCGCGGATCATTCTTGACGTTAACTTCGACGCTCAGCATCTGCTCGACCATGAAGCCGGCGCGCGCCGTCGGGAAATGCTTGCGGCTGACGATCGCCTTATCGGCGAGCGAGACGATCAGCTGCCAGACACCGGGCCGATCCAAATGATTGACGTTGACGCGCGCCTGGCGCGGCAGGGTCTTGCCCTCGACATGGGCGCGATATTCCGCCGGCGTCGGCTCGCGAAGATCGATATTCTCGAAAAGCGCGTCCGGACCGAGTTCCGGATCTGCCTTGATCACACCGGCAACCACACGGATTTCATCCGCTGTCAGCGGCGAAAGAGCCTGGAGGTAGGTTGGCGGCGGCGGTGCAGCAACGCCGGCTTTCGCCGTGGCGGGGTGAACGGTCTGGTTCATGGTACTCTGTTCCCTGTTCTTGTGCGGCGGCGCCCGGCTGAACGGCCATCCGTCGCGGTTCGTGTTCATCGACAGGCCGCAAGACGCGGCCTGTCGATGGGCTGTAATTACTGACGCAAGTCCGTCCAGATCCGGTCGTAGGCGCGTGTCGCCTTTTCCGGGCAGGACGGTGCAAAGACGATCTTGAGATCAGCGGGAGGGTTGAATTCCGGCGAGTTGCCGACGTCCGGCGGCAGAAATTTATTCGATCCGGTAACCGCGCTCTGGTAGCCGGTCGACTTCTGCTGCAGCGCGATGTTTTCCGGATCCATCAGGAAGTTCAGAAACTTCTTGGCGTTTTCGAGATCGGGCGCTCCCTTGGGAACAGCGACGTTGTCCATCCAGCCGATCGCCCCTTCTTTGGGGAAGACATATTTGATGGTCGATTTCTGCTGGCGCGCGGCAAGCGCCTTGCCGGACCATTGCTCATGCATGACCGTCTCGCCGGAGACCTGGCGTTCGGTCGTCCCGTCCGAGTTATAGACCTTGACGAAGGGCTTCTGTGCCTGCAGCAACGCATCCAGCTGCTTCAAGTCGGCCGGATTGGTGTTACATTGCTCCTTGCCCATGTAGAGCAGCGCCAGCGACATGACCTCGCTCGGCGAGCCGAACATGCCGATCTTGCCCTTCAGATCGTCGGAAGGCTCGAAGAGTGCTTTCAGGCTGTCGGTCGGCCCTTTGTAGATGGCCGTGTCCACAGAATAGGATGTCGTTCCCCACACCCACGGGACCGAATATTTGGCATCGACATCCCACGGGCGCTTCTGCCACTTGGGCGCCAGATTCTTGAAATTCGGCATGGAGGCCACGCCGACATCCTGCAACAGTCCCTGATTGACGAAAATCGGCACGAAATCGTTGCTGATGATCATCACGTCGTAGCCGGAAGCCCCGGAACTGATCTTCGCAAGCGCGGTCTCGTTGGAATCATAGGTGTCGATCGTGACCTTGATGCCGGTTTCGGCCTCGAATTTCTTGATCATCTCGTCAGACGTGTAATCCGTCCAATTGTAGATATGCAGCACGCCCGCATCGGCGAAGGCCGCATGCGGCATGGCGCAGGTGAGACTTGCCAGCAGCCCGGTGCTCAAGAGCATTTTCTTCAATTTGGTCATGGTTCCCTCTCTGTTGTTTTATGGAGATTATTGTTCTGCCGTCTGGCTTCGTCGCCCGAGCAGCAGCGACGCCGTCACGAAAACCAGCGAGACGACGAGCAGAATGGTCGAGATGGCATTGACCTCCGGCGTCACGCCGAGCCGCATCATGCCGTAGACATAGACGGGCAGCGTCGTGGAGCCGGCTCCGGACACCATCAGGCTGATCAGGAAATCGTCCAGCGACACGACGAACGCCATCAAGGCGCCTGCCGAGATCGCCGGCATCAGCAAGGGCAGCGTCACACGCCGGAACAGCTGCCATTCGCTGGCATAGAGGTCGCGCGCGGCCTCCTCGAGCGTGGCTCCCATGTCGCGCAGGCGCGCCTGCACGGGAAGCAGCGCAAACGGAATGCAGAAAACCGTATGGGCGATGATGAGGTTGACGAGACCGTTATGCATTCCGAGCATCGAGAAGAAGATCAAAGTCATGATCGCCACGATGATCTCCGGCACGATCAAGGGTAGCGCGATCATCGCCGTTACCGTCGCCCGGCCATGCCTCAGCTTGCCGCGTTCGAGCGCCAGCGCCCCAGCCGTCGCAATCAGGGTCGAGGCGATGGTCGCGGCAATGGCAATCACGATACTGTTGACCGCGGCGCGGCGAATATCGGCATTGGCGGAGACATCGACGAACCAATGGACGCTGAAACCACTCCAGACCGTCACCAACTGGTTGGCATTGAAGGAGTAGACCACCAGGATCAGCAATGGCGCGTAGAAGAACAGCATGACGATCGCCGTGAAGGCGGACAGCCCGGGCGTATGACGCCAGTCGAAAGATCTTGCGGTTCTCATGAGCGGCCTTCCTCCGGTACCTTGCGTGAACGGGCGAGGAAAATCAGCAGGACACCGGCCGTCACGACGATCGACAGCGCCGCTCCGAAGGGCCAGTTGCGCGACGTGGTGAATTGCATCTGCACGAGGCTGCCGATCAGCAGCTTCTTGCCGCCCCCGAGCAGATCGGGCGCGAGGAACGAACCGAGGGCCGGCGCGAAGACGATACTTGCGCCGACCAGCGCGCCAGGCTTGGCCAGCGGCCAGATCACCCGACGGAAGACCGCATATCGGTTGGCGTAGAGATCATAGGCGACCTCGATGAGCCGGGGGTCGATGCGCTCCAGCGTCGAATAGACGGGCAAGATCATGAAGGGCAGGAAAGTATAGACCAGGCCCAGAAGGATGGAGCCGTCGTTGTAGAGCAGCGGCAGCGGATCCGTAATGACGCCAAGGGATTTCAGGAAATTGTTTGCAAGCCCTTCGTCGCGCAGGATCAGCACCCAGCAATAGGTGCGGATCAGCGTGTTGATCCAGAAAGGCAACGTCACGAGGAAGAGCAGGATTCGCCGCCGCTCCGGCGACTGGCAGACGATAAACCAGGCAACGGGCAAGCCAAACACCAGGCAGAGGATGGTCGTTGCCGCCGCCAGGTAGATCGAGCGGATGATGATGATCACATAGCTCCACGAGAACATCAGACTGTCGTCGAAGTCACGCCGGAAGAGGAATTGCACATAAGCGTCGAAGGTCAGCGGCATGCTGACACCGCCATAGGGATTGGCGGTCATGAAGGAATAGACGACGGCGATACAGAGCGGCAGCACCATGAAGGTGCCGATGACCAGGAAGGCCGGGGCGATCAGAGCCAAACTGCGGTTTTCGTTCATGCGCCCGCTCCCTCAGTCAACCAGGTGGCGTTCGACGCCACTCGGCCAATCGACAACGACGGATTGGCCTGCGGTCAGGGGCGGCTCGATATCGCGGCAGCGGCTGCGCACTTTGCTGCCTCCGTCCAGCGCAACCTCGTAGAGCGTATCGAGGCCGAGGAAGGTGACCGAGGCTACGGTTCCCCGGGCGCGCCCCTTGCCTGCACCGGCGGCGGGCGAAACGACAATCCGCTCCGGGCGCACGGCAACCATGATGGCCGGATCCCGGCCGAGAACAGCGCCGGGGATGACATTGGACTCGCCGATGAAGTCCGCCACGAAACGGCTTTGCGGATTGTCATATATGCCCCTCGGCTCCCCGACCTGCAGAACGCTGCCCGCCGACATGACGGCGATGCGATCGGACATTGCCAGGGCCTCTTCCTGATCGTGCGTGACCAGAACGAAGGTAATGCCGGTCTCCCGCTGCAGGCGCTTCAATTCCGATTGCATTTCCTTGCGCAGCTTCAGATCCAGAGCGGAGAGCGGCTCGTCGAGCAGCAGCACCTTGGGGCGCGGAGCAAGCGCCCTTGCCAGCGCGACACGTTGCTGTTGGCCGCCGGAAAGCTGGCGCGGGCTGCGCGAGGCGTAATTGTTGAGCCGGACCATGCTCAGCGCTTCACGCACCCGCTGATCGATCTCCGCCTTCGGCACCCGGCGCATTTCCAGACCGAAGGCCACGTTCTCAGCGATCGTCATATGCGGGAAGAGAGCATAGCTCTGAAACACCGTGTTGACCGGCCGCTTTTGCGGAGGCAGCGAGGCGGCGTCGATGTCGTCGATCCGGATCTTTCCCGTGGTCGGCGCTTCAAATCCCCCGATAAGGCGCAGCAACGTCGTCTTCCCGCAGCCGGATGGGCCGAGCAGCGTGAAAAACTCATTGTCGCGGATCGAAAGGTTGATCGTGTTCAACGCGGTCACGAGACCGACGGCCCTTGTCGAGAAGGACTTTGATACATCCTCGATGTCGATCATAGACCGCATGCTTCATGCCCCTCATATTTTTTATAAATAACTATTTGGTGAATAGCTAACAGCGACAAAATTCGTCTGTCAAGCGGCGTATGGCCTCCTGCTTTCAAAAATAGATCACTGGATTTTTCAGCCTGTGCTTCAGCGGCTCCCGGCCCAGCCGCAAGCTGTCGCGCGAGCGAAGATATGGATATAAATTATTGATTTAGCGCGCAATTTTTATAAGGAAAACAGGGCAACGCCTCCAGCTGCAGCATCTCTGGGGAGGCTGCGGGAGTTCATGGCAATAGCGTTTCAACGACGATCGCAGCTCGCCGTCAAGCGACGGTGAACGCAGGTGCCGCGATCTTTATATAACTATTTCGTTACTTAATTTTCGAAGACATTGAAGCCGTCAGGATAGATCCACTTCGTCCAGGATTCGCTGTTGCTTGTTTTCTGTGCCCGGCGACGGCGAGCACCGGTCGTTCGCTCACAATCGCCGTGCGCCGCCGCCTGCCCGCCATCATGCACAGGAATACCCGCACATCATTTCGAGCATCGCCGGATGCCGCCAGACGCTCCTCTTGCAGGCATCCGCATACGCATTAACACAACACTTTTTAATTAAACGCTTTTTGAATATCTTGCAACAAAAGCTTTGACGAAAGACCATGCATGCTCAATTCAATGGACCGTGACGGCGCAATGCCCGGCACCAATCTCACACAGACCCGGGCGCTGAACCGTCGCGCGGTTTTCGACGCCATACGCCGCAGCGGTCCCATCACCCGCATGGAGCTGGCGCAAACGATCGGCCTGACCGTTCAGGCCATTTCCAACATAGCCTCGGAGCTCGAAGTCGCCGGCCTGATCCGGCAACAGGGCAAGCGTGTGGGGCAACGCGGGCAGCCAGCCGTCGAACTATCCCTCGATCCGGCCGGCGGCTACACGATCGGCCTGTCCCTTGCCTATCGGCGGCTCTCCGGCATGCTGGTCGATCTGACCGGTGAGGTCGTCGCCGGCGAGGATTGCGATCTTGTCGAACGCGAGCCGCATTTGATCGCCGAGGCCCTGGGCTCATTGGCGAATCGGCTGCTGAAAACCTCAGGCGTCGGGCGAGATAAAATCTGGGGCATCGGCTGCAGCGTGCCGGGCACGGTGGAAAACGGCACCTTCTGGTACGACAAGGTGCAGGAAGCGGACGAATGGACCAAGTTCCCACTGGTGGCAAAGCTGGAAGAGCTGACCGGCGTCAAAACCTTTGTCGAAAACGATGCGACCGTTTCGGCCATTGGCGAGAGCCTTTATGGCATCGGCCGCATCGCGCGCAGCTTCTTCTACCTGCATTTCAACCTCGGGATCGGCAGCGGCCTGATCATGGATGGCCACCCGTATCGTGGCGCGTTCGGCGGCGCCGGCGAAATCGGCCACATGATCGTCAAGCCCGGCGGACGACTTTGCCCCTGCGGCAGCCGCGGCTGCCTGGAGCAATATGTGTCGTTTTACGCTGCCGCGGAGACCATTTGCGGGCCAACCCGCACGCCGGACGAGGTCCCGGCGGAAGAACTGGTCGCCTGCCACCGCTCCGGCGACGCGCGGCTGCTCGCCTGGCAGCAGGAAGCGGGCCAATATCTGCGCATCGCCATCCGCAACGTCGAAGCCATGTTCGACCCCGATACCATCGTCATCGGGAGCGGCCTGCCCGGCGAACTCCTGGAAGGCCTCATCGCCGCAGCAACGCCGCTGCTCCCCTCCATGACCCATCGGCACGCGAGCAGCCTGCCACGCCTGATGCCCGCCGAACATGCCGCCGAAATGCCGGCACTCGGCGCGGCGGCATTGCCGATCGCAGTTGCCATGCTGCCCGGCTCCTCCAGCGCCTCATGGCGGGCGACCACGACCGATACGCCGATGGCGGCCAATCCCGCACTCGCCGCCCTTGGCTTTGATTCCGCCTGGCAGTGAGCGATTCGATTCGCGCCAATTATCAAAGAGCGTTTCAATATTGCTCGCCGGGAGTTTCCAGCCATACGGGGTGAATCCGATCAAGGCCAATGCCGAATGCGGATGCCGCCGCCCCGAAAGCTCGGAAAGCTCTCACGCTGGACCGCATGCAGCCCGCGGCGGGAAAATCGGGGCCACTCAATGCGTCAGCGGGCGACCGCCGGCATCGAAGAGGTGATATCGATCCCCCTTCGGCGAAAAGGAAAGGCGCTCCCCGGCTCGATAGTCCGACTTGCCCTCCTGACGGATGATGATCGGCTTTGTGCCCCCCATGTCGATATAGATGTAGGAGTCGGACCCGAGGTTTTCCGAATGCATGACGGTACCCGACCACGCGCCTCCCGAGCTGTCGATGGTGAGATGCTCCGGGCGCACGCCGACGGTCTCGGCCCTGTAGCCCCTGGCATCCTCGCCGGTCATGAAGTTCATTTCGGGCGAGCCGATGAACTTGGCGACGAAGAGGTTCTGCGGGTTCTCGTAAAGCTCCAGCGGCGAGCCGACCTGCTGCACCACGCCATCCCGCAACACGACGATCTTGTCCGCCATGGTCATGGCCTCGACCTGATCGTGGGTGACGTAGATCATGGCCGTATCGGAGAGGTTCTTGTTGAGCTGGGCGATCTCGATGCGCATCTGCACGCGCAGCGAAGCATCGAGATTGGACAAAGGTTCGTCGAACAGGAAGACCTTCGGATTGCGCACGATGGCCCGGCCGATGGCAACGCGCTGGCGCTGGCCGCCCGAAAGAGCCTTGGGCAACCGCTTCAGGTAGGGCACGAGCTGCAGCTTCTCCGCAGCCGCCATGACCATCCTGTCGATCTGGTCCTTCGGCAGTTTTTGCAGTTGCAGCGAATAGGCCATGTTGTCGTAGACCGTCTTGTGCGGATAGAGCGCATAGGACTGGAAGACCATGGCGATACCGCGCTGCGAAGGGCCGATATCGTTGACCACGCGACCGCCGATCTCCAGGGTTCCGTCGCTAATCGGCTCCAGGCCGGAGATGCAGCGCAGCAAGGTCGACTTGCCACAGCCTGAGGGGCCGACGAAGGCGACGAACTCGCCCGATCTGATCTCGAGATTGATGTTCTTCAGGACTTCGACTGCGCCATAGCGCTTGTAGAGACTGCTGATTTTGACGTCGGCCATGGGGTGCTCCATTCCGGAATTTTGTGAGGATGACGATACGGGATGCTACTTGCCGACACCCTGGCTCAGGCCCTTGATGAACTGCCGGGAAAAGATCACGTACAGGACGATCAAAGGCACGGCGCCCAGCGTCAGCGCCGCAAGCAGTGCCGGATAGTCGCTCAGAAACTGGCCGACGAATTGCTGCACGCCGAGCGTGACCGTTTGATTGTTCTTGCTCGGCGCGAGGACGAGCGGAAACCACAGGTCGTTCCAGACCGGCAGCATCGTCAGCGTCGCAACGGCGGCAAGGCCCGGCTTGACGACGGGAAGTGCTATCAGAAAGGTGCGGAATTCACCGGCGCCGTCGATGCGCGCTGCTTCCTTCAGCTCGGTCGGGACCGTGCGGAAATAGGCGACCATCAGCGTAACGGCGATCGGGATGCTCATCGCGGTATAGACGAGGATCAATGCCGCCAATGTATCGATGAGGTTCCAGGAAATCATGATCTCGAGGATCGGCACGGTGCCGAGCCTTATCGGCAGCATGATGCCGACGATGAACAACCCGCCGAGCACGGGTGCTAGCCGCACCTTGTATTCGACAAGACCATAGGCGGCCAGCGTTGCGGTGACGATTGTCAGCGCGATGGTGACGACGGTGACGATCAGGCTGTTCTGATAGTTCAGCAGGAAGTTGCCCCGCGTGAAAACGCGCAGATATCCATCGATGCCGAAGGTCTTGATCGTCGGCGGATCGAAGGGGCCGCCGAAGATCGCCGGCGTCGTCTTGAACGAGTTCATGATGACGAGCAGGATCGGGCCGATGGCAAGCAGGACAAAGAAAATCAGCAGCGCGTGCACGACGATCCGGTCTGCGGTCCATGCGCGCGCATCCTTGCTTTTGCGTGCGGTGCGGGCGGCGTTCTCATCGGATAATGTTATGGTCATGCCTGATCCTCCTCAGATCTGATGCGGCTTCAGGCGGCGCTGGACGAGCCAGAAATAGACAGCCGTCACGACAAGAATGATCAGGAAGATGACCGTCGCTACCGTTGCACCGAGGTCGATATCGGCGACCTGCCCGCTCGATCCGAAGAAGGTGCGATAAAACAGGGTTCCGAGAATATCCGTGCTGTAGTTCGGGCCGGGTGCTGCGCCGTTCAGTGCGAAGACGAGGTCGAAGCCGTTGAAGGTCCAGATGTAGGTCAGGATGACGATCAGCCCGAACTGCGGCGCGATCAGCGGAAACTTGATGCCCCAGAAGATGCGCCAGTTACTGGCACCGTCGATGCGGGCTGCCTCGACGATATCCTCGGGGACGGCCAGCAGGGCACTGTAGAGAAAGATCATCGGAATGCCGACATATTGCCAGACCGACATCAGCGAGATCGTCGGCAATGCCGTCATTTCATTGCCGAGCAGCGGAAAGTGCACGAGCCCCCAGAGCGGATTGATGATCAGCCGCCAGATGAAGCCGACAATGACGACGGACAGCGTGGCCGGAATGAAGAGGAGCGTGCGATAGACGCCTTCCGAACGGCGCAAAAGGCCTGATGTCAGGAGTGCCGCCATCAGCAGGCCGATCGGCACCTCGACGACCAGATGGATGGCGAAATATTCGATATTGTTCAGGAGCGCATTCCAGAACCGGGCGCTCGTGACGGGGTGCGTGAACAGATAGTAGTAATTCTGCAATCCGACAAAAACACGCCCCGTTGAGCTTTTGGTATCGAAAAAGCTCATCAGGATGGAAAGAGCCAGCGGCAACACGGCAAAGGCGACATAGATCGCCAGCGCCGGCAAAACGAACAGCGCCAAGCTGATGCGCGCGGTAATTGGGCGTATCACTCGGAAGGCCTCCCATTCCTGTATGAACGTCTTAGATACGAAAAGGGCCCGCACGCCGTCCCGCGAAGGACGACACGCGGGCCCAAGAGACTTAGTTCTGCGGCTTGTACCAGGAGTCGAGACCCTTCTGCAGCTCGCTGGTGGCGGTATCGGGCGTCAGCTTGTCGCTGGTCATCATAACCTGCAGCACGCGCCAGATCTCATCGTCGAGCGGCGGGTTGCCGGCACTCAGGCGATCGAGAGCAAGACGCGGCGTAAGCTCGGCTCCCTTCTTCAGGTCGGCAAATTTTTGCGCCAACTCATTCTTGTAGGTGACCGGCTTCGAGCCCATGGCGAAGAAGCCGGGAGCTTCGTTGACATAGAGCTCCTGGAATTCGGGGCTGGCAAGCCAGGTCAGGAATACCTTGGCGGCATCCTTGTGCTTGCCGGCGGCATTGATGCCGATCGCCATGTCGGGCATTTCCTGCAGATAGCGCTTGCCATCGGCTGTCGCTGTCGGCGGGCCGAAGACGCCGACATTGAGGCCGGTTGCCGTCACCTGATTGATGTTCCATGACCCGTCGGGCAGGATAGCCGCGCGGCCGATCGTGAACAACTGCGTCATGTCGGCGTATTGAAGGCTGGCCTGACCGTCCGGCATGAACGGCCGCCAGGCGGCGAAGGCCTTGAAGGCGGCGACAAAATCCGGATCCGTCAGCTTCTTCGTGCCGTTGATCAGACCCTGGCGGCCCTCCTCGCCTTTCCAATAGGAAGGACCGATATTGTAAAGGCCGTTATAGGCCAGCTGCCAGGATTCGGCCGAGCCGTAGGCAAGCGGCGTGTACTTGCCATTGTCCTTGATCTTCTGAAGAACTGCGATGAATTCGTCCGCCGTCTTCGGCGGCTCGAGGCCCAGTTCCTTGAAGATATCGACATTGTAGTAGAAGCCGGCAAGCACGGCTGCAATCGGCAGGCAGAAGGGCTCGCCCTTGCCGTCGGCCCAGGCGGCCTTCGACGTATCGCTGAAATCCTTGATCGGAGCGAAGTCCTTGAGCGGCTCGAAATAGCCGCGACGGATCCATTCCCGGTTGACGTCGAAGGGGCGGCAGGTCATCAGATCCGGACCGGCGCCAGCGTCGATCTGCGACTGGATGGCCGCATTGTATTCATTGGTATTGATCGGGGCGAATTCGACCTTGATCTCCGGATGTTCCTTTTCGAACGCCGGCAGCAGCTTGTCCTGCCAGACGGCGATGTCTTCCGTACGCCAGCTTCCCAGCTTGATCGTCACCGCATCAGCGGCAAGCGCACTGCCCGCCATGAGCGCAACGGCCAGCGACGTCACCACGCCCTGGATACACGCATGCTTCGAACGCATCTGAAATTCTCCCCTCTTTTTAAGCTTGGATTGCGCGACCTTGTCCGGTCCGCAACGAACGGATGGAAGATACATCTCAATACAATATGTGACAAGATGTTTTTTCTCTTTCAATTTTTGTCATACGTGGTATTCAATCATCTCATATGGTATTTCATGAACCGCGGATGCTGGGGGGATGATTTGATGATTGGTGTTGGCCTGCTGGGGTCCGGCTTCATCGGCGATTGTTATGCGGATTCATTGCTCGACGTGCGCAACGGCGAACTGGTCGCCTGCTATTCGCGCAACAGCGAACGCGCGGATGAATTTGCGAGGAAATGGGGGCCTGGCGTTACGGCTTACCAGGACATGGATGCCCTGTGTGCCGACCCTGCCGTGCAGCTTGTCGTCATCGCCCTGCCGAATGAAATTCATCTTGAAGCCGTCAGAACCGTTGCGCGTCACGGCAAGGGCGTCGTCTGCACCAAGCCTCTTGCGCGCACCGAAAAGGAAGCCGCGGAAATGCTGAAGGTCGTGCTCGATGCCGGCGTCTGGCACGGCTATGCCGAAAGCTCGGTCTTCTCGCCCAATATCGCCAAGGCCTATCAGATGGTGCAGGCCGGCGGCATTGGCGACCTCCTGACCATGCGGGCCCGCGAGGCGCATTCCGGGCCGCATGCCCCGCATTTCTGGGATGCGGAAACGGCCGGCGGCGGCGCATTGCTCGACATGGGCTGCCATACGGTCGAATCGGCCCGGCATTTCTTCGGCAAGGACAATCCCGTCGTCGAAGTGATGGCCTGGGGGGCTACCCTTGCTCACGCCGACAAGACGACCGGAGAAGATACCGCGATCGCGCTTTTGAAATTCGCCGGCGGCCAGCTCGCCACCATCGAATCCTCCTGGATCGAGAAGGGCGGCATGCAACTGCGCCATGAACTGGTCGGCTCGGCCGGCCGCATCGTGACCGACAGCTCCGTCGGGCCCGTATGGGGTTTCATCGAGAAGCCGGTCGGCTATCTTGTGGAAAAGGCGAATGCCGATACCGGTTGGGTCTATCCGGTGCCGGAAGAGACGCGCGCCTACGGGTTTTCGCAGCAGATGCGCCATTTTGTCGATTGCTTTGCCGCCGGAACTCGGCCACTGGAAACCTTCGAGGACGGCGTGGTGGTAAACCGTATCCTGGATGCCTGCTACCGTTCGATGCGGACCAAGGTATGGGAAAAGGTGACGATAAGCTGATGGTCAAGATGGACGGCGCGGTCGCCCCGCTTCAATCGGATTCTCCCGAGCCGCTGTGGCTGCAGGCTGCCAAAGCCATTTCCCGCGAAATCTCGGCAGGAAAGCTGGCGCCCGGCAGCCGCCTGCCGCCGGAACGCGACCTGATCGACCGTTTGGCGATCAGTCGCGTGACGCTGCGGCGCGCATTGCAGAGCCTGGTCAGCAGCGGCGTTCTGGTGTCCTCCCATGGTCGGGGCTGGTATGTGGCGATGGAGGCGCATCAGGAGTTTCCGCAAACGCTGGAGTCCTTCAGCGAAACCGCGGCCCGTCTCGGCCTGAAGGCATCCTCGGATGTTCTGAGAGCCGAAGAAGCATCGGCAACGCTCGACCAGGCGGAAGAACTTTCGATCGCACCCGGTTCGAAACTCTTTCACCTGGTGCGCATCCGCAAGCTCGACGGCGTGCCCGTTGCCATAGACAGCTCCTATTTTCCTGCCCTGAGCGAGCTGAAGCTGTCCACGGCCGATTTCACCACGGCCTCGCTCTTTCGGATCATGAGCGATGCCGGGATCGAGCTCAGCCGGGCGGAATCGACCATCGAGGCGCAGGGAGCCGATACGACAACTGCAAAACACCTGGGAATAGAGGCCGGGATGCCGATCCTCACCATGTATCAACTCATCGAGGATATTGCGGGCAGACCCCTGATATCGTCGACCATACGATATGCCGGTGATCGGTATCGCCTGAGGACCTCCTTCAGCCGCCTTTCCAAAGCGGGCGTCTGAGGCCCGGACAAGCAAGAACAAACCGCGGCAGGCAAGCCCTGCCCCTACGACAATCGACGATGGATTGCCGCTGGCGCTCGCGTGCCCGCGCGAGCCCCCGTTTATCCGCAAGCAAGGAGAAACCAGTTGCCCAAAGGATATATCCCTCTCGCAGACGCCCGTGCAACGCAGGCCGATGCCCTTTCCCATGCTGTGGCGGCGCTCGCAGAGGACATTCGCGTCCTGCAAGGCCGCAACTTCCTTCAAGGGCCAGGCCCGATCTTCCTCGGCATAGGCGCGAGCTTCGCTGCCAGTGCTTCAGCCGTCTGGACCCTGAGGAGCCGCGGCATTCACAGCTGGCGCCTCAATGCCGGCGAGCACCCGCTCCCCTTTCCGGTGACACCGCATCCGCTTGTCGGCGTGTCGCAGAGCGGAAAAAGCTCGGAGACCCTGGCAGCCCTGCAAACCGTCGACCAGCGCTTGCGTCTTTCGGTCGTCAACGCCCATAACTCGCCGATCGAGACAATATCTGCCGCCCATCTGTCGCTTGGCAATATTCCGGACAGCTATGCGTCGACCATCGGCTATACAGCCACGGTCGCAGCGCTCGGCATGCTGGCTGAGGCCTGGGACGCTGGCGAAATCGACAGCACATGGCTTCAATTGTCCGACGCCTTCCGCGTGGTGGAAAAAACGCTCGCAAGCAGGATCGGCGCGCTGATCGCCCCGCTTCAGGATGCGCATTACGTCGATTGCGTCGGATCTGCGGCGTCCGCCGGTTCCGCCGAGGTCGGCGCGCTATTGCTGCGCGAGATCGCCCGTATCCCGTCAACCGGCATGGCCACCCGCCAATATCTGCATGGCGCGATGGAATCCGCTGGCCGTGGGGTGCACATCATCTTCGGCGAGGAACGCGAGGTGCAGCTTGCCCAGAAACTCGCCCGCGCAGGTCACGACGTCATTCTCGCAAGCCCGCTCGACATTTGCGAGGAAAACCATCTCGCCCATGTCGCGGTCCCTTCCCTCTCGCCGGCGCAGCGGCCTATTGTCGAGGCACTGGTCATGCAGACCTTAGCAGTCGAAACGGCAATCGCGCGCGGGCTCGACCCCGATGCCTTCGTCTTCGAAAACAACGATACCAAAGTCGCCTGACGGGAATGAAGCTATGATGGACTGCCTGCTTGCTCTGGATATCGGCGGCACGAAGACGCATCTCGTCATCGAAGACAGACGGGGACGGCGCCTGCTGGACACGATCCTGCACAGCCGCGAATGGGATGCCGAGCCCGCCGATCTCGCTGCGCAATGGATCGTGGAGCGCATCAGGCCGCATATCCCTGACGGCGCGCGCGTTGCCGCCATGGCCTTCGGCGCCCAAGGCATCAACCGGCCGGAAACGGCGCATGAGCTACAGACGGCGCTTGCCGCCCACGACCTCAGCCCAATCATCGTCAACGATGCGGCACTGATCGCATTGGCCGGCGGCTTTCCCGACGGGATCGGCATCATTGCCGGAACCGGCGCAATCGGGGTCGGAACCGATTCCGCCGGCGCCCATCTGGCAACCGGCGGCTGGGGTTCCGTCATCGGCGACGAAGGCGGCGCGGCGGCCCTCGTGCGCGAGGCGACGCGCGCAGCATTGCGTGCCCTCGACGAAGGCAAGCCGGACGACGGGCTGCTCAAGGCCCTGATCCGCGATTTCGGCGTGGCCGATGCCGAACGGCTGACACGCAAGGTCAACGACGAGCCCACCGCGGACAACTGGGCACCCCATTGCCCGGCGGTTTTCGCTGCCGCTGCCGCAGGATCGGCACTCGCAGCGCAAGTGATCGATGAAGGCGCACAGTATCTGGCCGCACTGGTCGATCAGTTGTTGACGCGCGGCGCAGTCGCAACCGACATCGTGGTCGCCGGCAGCGTCATCGTCAACCAGCCGCCGCTTCTCGATGCCTTCAGGCGCCACGTATCAGCACGGCATCCGAATCTGCGGATCCATAAACTGACCATCCCGCCCGTTGAGGGCGCAGTCTTCCTCGCTCGCCGCGCACTGGAAACCATCTCGTAGAAGCGTCTGGCGGCGATGCATGCGGGATTGACCGCGGTTTCAGCCAGCTCGCTTTTGAAACGCCGACGGCATGACCGTTGCTGCAGAAATGGCGGTGGGCGCGGACAGCTTTGCGCTCCCCCATGCCGACGCTCACGATCCTTGAGAATTGCTTGACCGGCAGGAGCCGCGCCCGCGAGGCTCTCCCGCCTGTCAAGCGCGGCTGGCGCAATTCCAGCAAAAGCGGATAGCGGGTTTCCGTCTGGAGTTGCGTGAAAACAAAAGGATGGAGCGTTTGCGCAATTCAAAGAGAAGCGGAACGCACATCTAGCGCTTGGCACCTCGCCCCTTTTTCGCAGCCCCGACGCCGGAATTCTGGCGCGCCTTTGGGATTTCCGTTCACGCGCACCGAGTTCCCTTGATCGCTTTCAGGGCAGCTGCGCCATCCGAATCCCCGATAGTATTATCTTGCGCGGCACGCATCATTATGCTCTCATACCATGTATTTTTCTAGTTTATGGGGATTAATATTGGCGCAATCGGTGAAAATTGGAAAAGTGAGTGAAGACGACATAGAGGAATTTGCAAAACTTGGAACAACGTATGCTATTCTCCAGCTCAAGGTCTCGGCGATACTGAGTAATTACCTCAGCGAACTAACGATACATGACGAAAAACAGATATACGAGATCACAATGGCACAGAATGAGCTTCATTCGCGCCGGATGGCACTTATCCGATATCAGGCCGACTGACCGCGTATCGGCACCTTCATGAGGGAAATGCAATGAATTCAAAAGCCAAATGCCCGAACTGCAACCAACATGTCCAACAGTTGCATTATGAGCCCATTGATGCGGCAACCCCGTATGGAACGCAGGGCATCATCAAGGCTGTCACTCTGCAATGCCCCCACTGCTCCACAATTCTCGGGGCGGCGCTAAATCCGGTCGTTCGATCTCCGTCTGTTTTGGAACGCCTACACAATTAGAACGAAACCCGACCAGCAATTATGCCGATCGGGCTGCAACGCCCCGAACAATATCAGGGTTTGAAATCGCACCCTTCGGCGTGCAAAGCCATCGTCGAGCCGTATCAGCCAAGCGTTGAATCAGGAAAGGTCGTTGCCCCGAAGCCAGCCTTCGACTAACTGGCGGCCGCTCTTTCAACATAACGCAAGAGTCTGATGACCGTGGATCGGCTGACGCCGACCTCCCTCGCTATATCGTCGATCGATCTTCCGTCGGCCTTCATCCGCAGCATGACTTCGGATTTGTGCCTCGTCGCGTCGACGGACGGATGGTGTATGGAAATCAACCCCAGGGAAACCAGAGGCTCCCCGCCCGGCGTATCGAAAAGCTCCCCATGGACAGGCACGGTGACATCCTCCTCTTGATCGTTGTCCGGAGATCAGAATGCCGCAGGCCTCAGCTTGGGTAAATTCGCATATTAGCGGTACAGAAGCTAATCCAACTGAGCGAGCGGCCGACCGTAAGGAGCATGAAGCAACGCGACGGGTAACTTCGCGGGCGGCGCCGATCATGCTTGACGCCTTATCTGTTGAATGATTGTCTATTGCTAGCAATAGACAATCATTCAACCATACGGAAATCTCCATGTCCGCCGTTTCCCCCGTCATCCTGCTCAACCCCATCGACGACGTCGCGGTCGCCCGGGCGATGATCCGCGCCGGCAATGCGACCGGCATCGACGGTTTGATCGCCGCCGACCAGATCCCGCGCGGACACAAGGTCGCAGTGCGCGACATTCAGGCCGGCCAGGAGATCCGAAAGTTCGGCCAGCCGATCGGCGTTGCGACGCAATTCATTCCGGCGGGCGGGCATGTCCATCTGCAGAATCTGGCGGTCATCGAATCCGACCATCCCTATCAGTTCAGCGTCGAGATCGAAGAAGCAGGCATGTTGCTGCCCGAGGACTGTCGGACCTTCATGGGCTTCGACCGCGGCGCTGGCGGCGTTGGCACGCGCAATTTCATCGGCATCATCACCACGGTCAATTGCTCGGCGACGGTGTCGAAATACATCGCCGAACATTTCAATCGCACCGGCGGCCTCGAGGGCTTCGACAATGTCGATGGCGTGGTGGCCCTCACCCATGGCGGCGGCTGCGCCATCAACACGCAATCGGAAGGCTATCGCTATCTGGCCCGTACTCTTCAGGGCTATGCCCGCCATCCGAATTTCGGCGGCATCCTGATGATCGGTCTTGGCTGTGAAACCAATCAGATCGCGCCTATTCTCGAGCACTACAAGCTGGAGGAGGGAAACCGGCTGCGCACCATGACCATTCAGGACCTTGGCGGCACACGCAAGACGATCGCCGCGGCATCCGAAATGATCAAAGACATGCTGCCGGACGTGAATTCCGCCAAGCGTACGGTCCAGCCGCTCTCGGGGATCAAGCTGGCTTTGGAATGTGGCGGCTCCGATGGCTATTCCGGCATTTCGGCCAATCCGGCGCTCGGCTATGCCTCCGATCTCCTCGTGCGCAATGGAGGCACCTCGGTTCTGGCGGAGACCCCGGAGATCTACGGCGCGGAACATCTGCTGACACGCCGCGCGGTCACTCCGGCGGTTGCCGAGAAGCTTCTCTCCAGGATCGACTGGTGGCGCGATTATACCCGCCGCAATGGCGCGGAACTCAACAACAATCCATCCTACGGCAACAAGCTCGGCGGATTGACGACCATCCTCGAAAAATCGCTGGGTGCGGTCGCCAAGGGCGGGTCCATGCCGCTGAAGGCCGTCTACGAATATTCGGAAATCGTCGACGAACCCGGCTTCGTTTTCATGGATACGCCCGGCTACGATCCTGTCGCCGTTACCGGTCAGGTCGCCGGCGGCTGCAACGTGATTTGCTTCACGACGGGGCGCGGTTCCGTCTCGGGCTTCAAGCCGGCACCCTGCGTCAAGATTGCCACCAACACCGAGATGTATAACCATATGCGCGAGGATATGGACATCAATTGCGGCGATATCGTCAGCGGCGATGATACGATCGAAGCGGCCGGCGAGCGAATCTTCGAGGAAATCATTGCGGTTGCCTCCGGCAAGAAAACATTGAGCGAGACCTTCGACTACGGCGACAACGAATTCGTTCCATGGCAGGTCGGTGCTATAACCTAACCTCTTCTTTCGTCAGACGATGAAGCTGTATTCGTCCGGCTGATAGCGTTCGCGGATGTAAGACGCACGCGCCTGAACATTGGGCTGCGAATTGCGGATGTGATCACGCATGGCTTTGCGCAATCCTTCCTCGTCGCGCTTCTGCACCATCTTGAATACGGCAATATGCTCGGCGAGAAACGGCTCGTATTCCGGCATCTTGATACGACTGCCGACAACGTGCTTGCTGAGTGTCAGAATGCACTGCGTTCGCTTGAGAATGCTCAGGAATTCCTTGTTCGGGCAGGCCTGGAGACTGCGCAGATGCAGGTCGAGTTCCAGCTCGTACATGGTCGAGGCCGAGACATCGGGATAATCCGCGGCCGCCTGCGACAAGCGCGCGAGCATTGCGCCGAGGTGCTCCTCCGACAGGCCACCCAGGGCGCTTGAAAGCGCTACAGGTTCGATCTGCTCGCGCACCTCGTAGAGGTCACGGATGCGCTGGCTGTCGAGCGGCACGATCGACCAGCGGAAATTGTCATCCTTTTCCGCAATGCCGAGCGTCTCAAGCCGCAGAAGCACGTCGCGCGCCACTCCTCGCCCGACACCGAAATGGCGTGCCAGCTCGTTTTCATTGATGCGATAGCGGCCGAAGAAGGAGCGATGAACGACAATGCGCTCGACATCTTCGTAGAGCGCCTGCCAGGCGAACATCGGCCTGCTGCCCTCTTCACCCAGTCGCTTTTCAAGGTAATCGCCGAGCTTGGCTCTTTTCGGCGGTGTTCCCGTTGCGCCGACAACAAAACCGCGACCGTCGAACCGGGCAATCAGCCCGTCCTCAAGGAGCAATTGCAACGCCTGGCGCACGGGTGCCCGGCTGCAGCCGACCAGATCAGCAAGAGCGGCCTCGGTCAGCACAAGCCCTTCCGGCAAGGCTCGCCCGCGGATTTCAGCCTGCAGCCGATCATAAAGCTCTTCATAGAGGCTGGTCTTGCGCGGACCATTGCTCTCCAATCGTGATACGCTCATGTCATCCCGTATTTTGCCGCGGAGACGAATGTCTTCGCCGATAGCATCGCATGGCTGTGGTCAGGACAACAAGAGGCGTACGAAGGTCAGACGGCAATCCCAACGGTGCAATCCGTGAAAGCCTCCCCCGTCTCCTGCCACTTCCGCAGCAATGCGAACAGCTCATCGCGGTCGTTTTCATCAAGGCGCGGCAGCCCCGGAACACGAACAGGCCCCACATTCAGACCGGAATAGGTAACCGCCTCCTTGACCACGGTGACGTTTGCGCCATTGCGGAACTTGGTGCGCATGCGCTCGAACGGTTCGAGCTTGTTGACGATGGCGCGGGCAGAGGCAAAGTCTCCCTTTGCCAGAGCCGCGTGAACGGCAAGCGACAGCCTTGGCGCCACGTTGACAAGACCGGAGGTGAAGCCCCGCGCACCGGCCGCCGTAAACGTCGGAGCCCAGCTTTCCGCAAGGCCACAGACGAACAATGCACCATGCGGATCGGACGCCGCGATCGCTCGCGAAAGCAGCATGAGATCCGTTGTGGCAAACTTGATACCCGCGATATTGCCATGGCCGGCCAGGCGAACCATGTCATCGACGCTGAAGCCGTCGGCGCGGACATAGGCAACAAGCGGCAAGGGCGAGGCCTCGGCCAGATCGCGGAAATAATCGATCTGCGATGCGGGTGCTGCGAAGGGATCCACCGGCTGATGTGACATGACCGCAGAGGCGCCGATCGAGGCGGCATCATTCGCCATGCGGATCGCCTCGCGCAACGACCGGCCGATTGCCGCCGTCACCGGCGCTTTACCATCGACACCAATGATCGCAGCTTCATGGACGCGACGGATTTCGTCGGGCGTGAGCGCATAGAACTCGCCGGTGTTGCCCGCCGCAACGATGTTGTGAATGCCGGCTGCGGCCACGCGATGGTAGACCTGAGCGGTCACCCGCGGCTCCACCTCGCCGTTTTCATCATAGGCCGTGACCGGAACGCCGGAGACGCCCGTCAGGGCCTGCCGCATGGTTTCAATGTTCATCAACTCCACTCCTATCATTCCTACGGGATGCGAACTGGATGGCTTCCGGAAGCCGATCGCCTCACCCGCCCATCCAATGTCTTAGACGCCCTCGAACATCCGGGCGCGTGCATTCAATATGTGTCGCTTCATGGCGTCATGCGCTTCAGACTCCCGTCGCGCAAAGATCGCCTCCACGATGATCGCGTGTTCATCCTGAACATTGCGAATCTGCTCGGCTGTCCGCTTGAGGCTGAGGCTGCGGGTCACGGAATGACCGATAGCGAAGTGCGGCCGGAATAGTTCGCGAGCCGTGATATGAAACTGATTGCCGGTGGCGATCGCAATCGCATCGTGCAATTCCTGGTCCTCTTCGGCGCCAAGACGGCCCTCGCGAAGACATTGTTCAATCCTCTGCAGCGCCGTCATGATCCGCTCCTTGTCGGCCGGCAGCCAGTTGCGCGCCGCAAGCTCCGCGGCTTCGGCCTCAAGCCCGGCGCGAAATTCGAAGAAGCGCTGGACATCGGCAAGCGACCCCACCGGCACCATCTTCAGGACCGAGGAATCCGGCCTTTGCCGGACATAGGAACCCGACCCCTTGCGTGAGACGATCAGGCCGTCGGCGGGCAGCCGTTCGTTCACCGGAAACGTTCCATCTGCAATCATGGCGACGATCCGCTCATAGATGATGTCACCAAGGCGTATCGTGCCCACGGCAGAATTGTTGGTGGCTGGGAGGTTCATCATCATCCTTTTGGATGTCGACCGGCGACGGGCAAACTCATTTCCAATATGGCATAGCCTCGAGAGGCTGTAAATATCTGTAAATATCTGTAAATATCTGTTATTATGTGAACAGTAACTAGAGAAGGCTGTTAATCTGCATTCGATGCGGCGAGGAATTCGAACTCGCCGTGTATCGCAAGCCGTCGCCGTATCGCAGTTGCGGTCGTCACTCTCAAAGCCGGGCGGCGAGTTGGCCGCCCTTTTCGTTCAAATGAGCTATCTTGCGACGGCAATCGCAATCATTTCAGATGGGCAGCATCGGCGTTCGCCAGACCGCCCCGTTGCGGCGCGCGGGGCACCATGCGCCCGATCACGAGAACCAGGAGCGCGGCGACGAGCAGGCAGGCGGCAAGGAAGAACATCGGTGCGATCGTGCTTCCGGTCGAGTCCTTGATCCAGGGAACGACGTTCTGGGCAATGAAGCCGCCGAGATTGCCGACAGAGTTGATCGCGGCAAGGCCTGCAGCAGCGCCTGCCCCCTGAAGAAAGCGCGAAGGCAGGCTCCAGAACACCGGCTGACCCGCAAAGATACCGGCAGCAGCAATGCACAGGAAGGTAAATTGGAGCGTGTGATCGGGAATGACAGCCGACAGGACCAGGCTGACCGCGCCGACCAGTGCGGGGATAACGATGTAGGGCGTCTTGGACTCTGCCTTGTCCGCCGCTGCAGGCACGGCATAGAGGGCAATGGCCACCAGTAGCCACGGTATGATGTTCAGAAAGCCGTTCGTCGTATTGCTGACACCGAAATTCTTCACGATCGTCGGCAGCCAGTAGCTGAGCCCGTAAGCGGCCAGCGGAAAGCCGATATAGCAGAGCGCCATCAGCAAGACGCGCGGATTGATCAGCGCCCTGAAACCGTCGGCGGCATTCTTCTCCATGTCCGAGTTTTCCGCCGCAAGTCGATCTTTCAGCCAGTTCTTCTCCGTATCATTGAGGAACGTCGCTTTCGCCGGCAGATCGGGCAGATAAAGCAGCGTAATAAAACCGGCAATGATGGCCGGGATGCCGGTCACGAGGAAGACCCATTGCCAGCCGGCAAGACCATAGAGCCCGTTGAGATCCAGCAGCACGCCGCCGAGGGGCGCGCCGATCGCGTTGGCAAAGGCGCTGAAGATCATGAAGAGGCCGACCATCGTGGCGCGATAGGCGGACGGATACCACAGGGTCAGCAGATAGAGCACGCCGGGAAAGAAGCCTGCCTCGCAGGCACCGAGCAGGAAGCGGAGGATATAGAACATGGTCGCATTCTGCGTATAGGCCAGTGCGACCGTGACCATGCCCCATGATATCAGAATACGGGCGAACCATTTGCTGGCTCCGAACCTGTCCAGAAGCAGGTTGCTCGGCACTTCGAAGATGAAATAGCCGACAAAGAACAGCGAGGCGCCGAGACCATAGGCATATTCGCTCATGCCGAGATCGCCGACCATTTCCAGCTTTGCAAAACTGACATTCTGGCGATCGATGTAAGCGATGAGATAAAGGATCCCCAGGAAGGGCATGAGCCGCCAGGTAATCTTGGAGATAAGCTGCTTTTCATCAACCACGTCTCTTCCTCCCAGAAAGATGATGTCGATTGATATAGATAGCGCAACTCAGCGTTTATCAATGTGCCGGTCGACAAGGCCCGACGCCGCCAACGAATTCTCAGGTGAAGGCAAAAGCGCCGACCGTCTCACCATCGAAACGATATCCCGGCGATGTACGCCTCAGGCGACCCGTTCGAATTGCGTACGGATATGCTCGATATAGTGTTGGCCGGGCGAAGGGGCCTTCACCATGGCAAGCGCAGCTTTCCGTGGAACGCCGGTAAACTGGCGCTCTTCGCCATTCCGGAAGCGGATATACAACTGTCCGTCCTCCGGACGAAAGAAGACGGATTTGATGATTTTCGACGAAACCTGAAACTCTTGCATGGGTCACCTCACCTTCACCCGGTTTTTCGCATAGAAAACCAAAAGATGGGTGAAGTGACCTAGTTAAAGAAAGGTAGAGTTGTATCGTCGGATTTTATCGATAGCTGCTCAATACCTTACCGATCGTTCAGCGCCGCCCCCGCAATCGATATCGGTGAGAATACACCACGCTATAAAACTGTCATTGCGCATATGATCGAGCGCATTGCAGATTAAATGCCGTGCATCGAGATAACCCGAGGAGCTTCCGTGTTCGACCTGATCATTCGCAATGCCAATTTGCCCGATGGCCGCAAAGGCATCGATATCGCGGTCAAGGATGGCAAGATCGCAGCAATCGAGGCCTCGATCCCAGTGGAAACAAAGGAAGAGATCGACGCAACCAATAGATTGGTAAGTCCCCCCTTCGTCGATCCGCATTTCCATATGGATGCCACGCTTTCCCTCGGCCTGCCGCGCATGAATGTTTCCGGCACGCTGCTGGAAGGCATCGCGCTTTGGGGAGAGCTGCGCCCGATCGTGACGAAGGAGGAACTCGTCGAGCGCGCGCTGCGTTACTGCGATCTTGCCGTGACGCAAGGGCTGCTGTTCATCCGCAGCCATGTCGACACCTCCGACCCCAGGCTGGTGACGGCAGAAGCGCTTCTGGAGGTGAAGGAAAGGGTCAAGCCCTATATCGACCTGCAACTCGTCGCCTTCCCGCAAGACGGCTATTACCGCGCCAGGGACGGCGTCGCTTCCCTTACACGCGCCCTCGACATGGGCGTCGACATCGTCGGCGGCATCCCGCATTTCGAACGCACTATGGATGAAGGCAGAGCTTCGGTCGAAGCGCTTTGCAGGATCGCGGCTGATCGCGGTCTTCCCGTCGACATGCATTGCGACGAGACCGACGATCCGCTGTCACGCCATATCGAGACGCTGGCGGCCGAAACCATCCGCTTCGGGCTGCAGGGTCGCGTTGCCGGCTCGCACCTGACCTCCATGCATTCGATGGACAACTATTATGTTTCCAAGCTCATCCCCCTGATGGCGGAAGCCCGGATCAACGTCATTCCCAACCCGCTGATCAACATCATGCTGCAAGGCCGGCACGATACCTATCCCAAGCGGCGCGGCATGACACGCGTGCGCGAGCTGATGGATGCCGGGCTCAACGTCTCCTTCGGCCATGATTGCGTGATGGATCCCTGGTACTCGATGGGCTCGGGTGATATGCTCGAAGTCGGCCACATGGCCATCCACGTCGCGCAGATGGCGGGCGTCGAAGACAAGAAAAAGATCTTCGACGCGCTCACGATCAACTCCGCCCGGACACTGGGCCTTGAGGGCTATGGCCTGGAGAAAGGCTGCAATGCCGATTTCGTGGTGCTGCAGGCCGTCGACACGCTGGAGGCGCTTCGTCTCAAGCCCAACCGTCTCGCCATCGTCAAACGCGGCAAGGTAATCGCCCGCTCCGCGCCACGCATCGGGGAACTCTTCCTGGATGGCAGACCGTCGCAGATCGACGGCGGGCTCGACTACGTGCCTATTCAAAGCTGACGCGCCGACGACCTGACAATCGGAACCGCTCTCCGGTAGCTTAACCGCGCTCTCGCTGCATCGCAGATGCCAAATATGCGTCCTCGGTAAAACTCAGTGCGAAAGCAGGCAGATCTGCTGTTCGTCGCAGCAAGCATTTCCCTCGTTGCGCCCTTTTCCTGTCGGTTAATCACGTATACGCGAGTGAAATAAACTCAACTTTACAACTAACATGTTAGCATGATACACGCTGATCTCATAAGATCGGGAGGATCGCATGAAAGAGAGTTTTGGCCTGTCGGCCGCACTGGCAACGCCTTTTGATGCCGATGGTGAGATTGCGATCCCGGGCGTGATCGAACAGGCGAAACATTGCCTTTCCAGCGGCTGCAAAAGCATCACACTCTTCGGCACAACGGGCGAAGGCGCCTCGATCGGAATGCAGGAACGCCGGCAGGTTTTCGCCGCCGTGTTGAACGCAGACATTACCCCCGCGCAGATCGTCATGGGCGTGCTCGTCGATGCCGCCGAAGACGCTGCAGCGCAGGCCGGACATGCGCTCGCCCAAGGCGCTCGCAACATCCTTCTTGCTCCGCCGTCCTACTTCAAGAACGTCAGCGACGATGGGCTCTTCAAATGGTTTGCCGCTGTTTTCACCATGCTGGGCACGCATGCTCGCGACGTGATCCTCTACAATATTCCCTCGGTCACCATGGTGCCGCTTAGCATCTCCCTGATCGGCCGCCTGCGCACGGCGTTTCCGGAGGTGGTCGTCGGGGTCAAGGATTCCTCAGGCGACTGGCCTTATACGGAGGAGTTGCTGAAGACGCATGGCGATCTCATCATCCTGATCGGCGACGAGCGACATCTGGCGCGTGGAGCGCGCCTCGGTGGCCAAGGCGCCATCTCCGGCATGGCCAACCTCCTTCCCCGCGAAGTCCAGGCAATGGCGGAGAAAGGCGTCGACAATGCCGATGTCGAGCGTTTCGTCGAGCAGTTGGTGACCTATCCCGTCATCCCCTCGATCAAGGCCATGCTCGCCAACCTGACCGAGAACGACAGCTGGCTTGCAGTGCGCCCGCCTCTCGTGCCAATGAACAGGCAAGATTCTGATACGCTCTTTGCTGCTTTCAGCGCGTCGTTCCGCGCCAAGGCGGCCTGAACGAATAGCGCGGAGCTGCCGATGGACGGACTTGGCGAACAGCCGACGTTGCGAGAAAAGGCCTATGAAAGCTTTACGCGCCATCTGCTGGCGCGCGACGTTCGGCCAGGGCAATTCATCTCGCAACGTCGGCTGGTCGAACTGACGGGACTGACGCTCGGCGCAATCCGGGAACTGATCCCGCGCCTGGAAGCCGAAGGGCTGATCAAGACGGTTCCGCAGCGTGGACTGCAGATCGCCCATATCGATCTCGACCTCATCCGCGAGGCTTTCCAGCTTCGTCTCTTCCTGGAGAAGGAAGCCGTCGCGCTGTTTACCTATTCGGCATCTGACGAGACGATTGCCAAACTTCTGAAAGATCATCGCGATATCGCCGACGCCATCCGCGCCGGCGACGGTTCGCAGGAACTGGAGCTTCACGCGCAATCGGTGGATTGGGGCATGCACGATGCCTTCATCGACGCGCTCGGCAATACCATCATCTCGAATGCCTACCGGGTCAATTCGATCAAGATGCGGCTGATCAGCCAGGACAGGTTTCGCATCAACGGCCATGTCGGGCCCGTGATGGAAGAGCATTTGAAAGTGCTGGAGGCCATCCAGCGGCGATCCGCCGATGAGGCCGTTGCCGCTCTCGTATCCCACATCAATGGAGCAAGGGACCGCGCACTGAAGATTTGAACAGCGTTGAATAACAAGGCCGCGAATGAGGAGATTTTCGGCCAAAGGAGGAGGAACAGCATGTCATCGTCATTTTTCAACCCGACACGTCGTGGCTTCATGGCCGGTACGGCGGCACTCGGAGCGGCAAGCCTTCTGGGCGTCCGCACGGCGTCGGCGGCCGTCGACTGGAAGCGCTTTTCCGGAACGACGCTCGAGGTCAACCTGATCAAGAGCCCGCGCAGCGAAACGATCCTCAAATATCTGAGCGAGTTCGAAGCCTTGACGGGCATCAAGGTCAACGCCGAGGCAACGCCCGAGCAGCAGCAGCGTCAGAAGACGACGATCGAGCTCAGTTCCGGCAAGCCGAGCTTCGACGTCGTGCATCTGAGCTATCACGTTCAGAAGCGCCAGTTCGAAAAGGGCGGCTGGCTCGCCGATATCAGCGGCTTCCTGAAGGACCCGTCGCTGACAGACTCGTCGCTGACGGAGAGCGACTTCGCCGAGGCCGGTCTGAAGTTCGCCAAGGATGGCGATGGCGTCATGCGTTCCCTGCCCTTCTCCGTCGATTATTGGATCATCTACTGGAACAAGGCCCTCTTCGAAAAGAAGGGCCTGGCCTATCCCCAAACGTTCGAGGAGTTGGCCAACGCTGCCGAAGCGCTGACCGACAAATCAACCAACACTTACGGTTTCGTCGCCCGCGGCCTGAAGAACGCCAACACACCGGTCTGGACGACCTTCATGCTTGGCCATGGCGCAACGCCGCTTTCGTCCGATGGCAAGCTGCAGACGGAATCGCAGGGCGCCGTGGACGCTGCAAAGCTCTATCAGCGCCTGATGACGAAATCGGCACCTCCCGGCGTTTCGGGCTTCAATTGGGCGGAAGCGCAATCGGCCTTCCTGCAGGGCAAGATCGGCATGTGGCTCGATGGCGTCGGCTTCGCACCGCCGATCGAAAATCCGGAAAAATCCCGTGTCGTCGGACAGGTCGGCTACGGCATCATGCCCAAAGGGCCGAATGCGCAAGCAGCTGCGACCACCGGTGACGGCATCGGCGTCACCGCCGCCAGCCAGAATAAGGAAGCCGCCTACCTCTTCTGCCAATGGGCAATCTCGCACGACATGGGCGCGCGCTTGCTGCAGGCCGGCGCCGGAGTTCCCTTCCGCCAGTCCATTCTGGAGGATCAGAAGGTGCGCGAAGGCGTCAAGATGCCGGGCGCCTGGCTGGATGCTGTCGCCGGCTCGGCCAAGGTCTCCCAGCTCGCGCTGCCCGTTATCATCCCGGTCACGGAGTTCCGCGACATCTATGGCGTCGCCTTGACGAACATGATCGGCGGCGCCGATCCGGCTGCCGAGCTGAAAACGGCAACTGCCCAGTTCGAGCCGGTACTGGCGCGAAGCGAGGGATAATGGCTTCTGTGAGCGTCGAAGAGACCGCAGTGACGGCGAAAACAAGGAGCAAGCCACAAAGGCTTGCTCCCAACTACTGGCCTTTCGTCGTTCCGGCATTGATCGTAATTGCTGCCGTCATCGTCTTTCCCTGGGTGTTTACCCTATGGATGAGCGTGAACCAATGGACGCTCGGCCAGTCTCAGAGCTTCGTCGGTTGGGACAACTACGTCCGCCTAGCGACCGATGCGCGTTTCTGGGAATCGCTCTGGCACACGGTCCTCTATACCGTGCTGTCCGTGGTGGGCCCGTTGATCTTCGGGACGCTGGCCGCACTGATCTTCGATGCAAACTTTCCGCTGCGTGGCTTCCTGCGCGGCGTCTTCGTCATGCCGATGATGGCAACGCCGGTCGCCGTGGCGCTCGTCTGGACGATGATGTTCCATCCACAGCTCGGCGTGCTCAACTACCTCTTGTCGCTCGTCGGGATCGGACCGCAAGAATGGATCTACAACCAGTCCAGCGTCATACCTTCGCTCGTTCTGGTCGAGGTCTGGCAATGGACACCGTTGGTCATGCTGATCGTGCTCGGTGGCCTCGCCTCCGTGCCGCGCGAGCCCTATGAGAGCGCCGAAATCGATGGCGCCAATGCCTGGCAGAAGTTCCGCTACCTGACCCTGCCGATGATCGCCCCCTTCCTAATGATCGCCGTCATCATTCGCGGCATCGACGCGATCAAGAGCTTCGATATCATCTATGCAATGACGCAGGGCGGTCCGGGAACGGCGTCCGAAACCATCAACATCTATCTCTACAACACCGCGTTTTCCTATTACGACATCGGCTATGGCTCGGCCATGGCGGTGGTGTTCTTCATTCTCATCGTCGCGCTTTCCTTCATCCTGCTGATGATGCGGCAGCGTACGCGATGGACCGACCCGGAGGGCCAATGACATGAAGCGCTCGACGCTCAACCGCATCGGCCTTTTGTTCGTGGCCCTGGTCATCGTCTCGCCGGTCGTCCTCTTCTTCCTCTGGATGATTTCCCTGTCGCTGAAATACGAGATCGACAACGGCGCCTATCCGCCGATCTTCATTCCGGATCGCATCGCCTGGACGAACTACGTCAATGTTTTCCAGGAAAACAATTTCTTCCTCTACTTCTGGAACTCCATTCTCGTAACGGGAGCGGCTACCCTGCTGGCGCTCATCATCGGCGTGCCGGCCGGCTACGGTATCGCGCGGCTCAAGGCCGAGAAATCGGCGATCGTCATCATGATCGCCCGCATGACGCCGGGCCTGTCCTTCCTCATCCCGCTGTTTCTGCTGTTCCAGTGGCTCAATCTGCTCGGAACGCTCTGGCCTCAGATCATCATCCATCTCGTCGTGACCGTCCCGATCGTCGTCTGGATCATGATCGGCTATTTCGAGACGACGCCGATGGAACTGGAAGAGGCCGCCAGTATCGACGGCGCGACGCCATGGCAGGTCTTCCGTCTGGTCGCCCTGCCGATGGCGCGGCCCGGCATCGTCGTTGCCTTCATCCTCTCGGTCATCTTCTCCTGGAACAACTTCGTCTTCGGCATCGTGCTTGCCAGCCGCGAGACCCGGACTCTGCCCGTCGCCGTCTACAACATGCTCTCTTTCGAGCAGGTGAGCTGGGGGCCGCTTGCGGCCGCGGCCCTGATCGTCACCCTGCCGGTCCTCGTGCTGACGATGTTCGCACAACGCCAGATCATCGCGGGCCTGACCGCCGGCGCCGTCAAGGGCGGTTGACGATGGCGCCCTTCCCTTTTTGACAGGAATACATTCATGGCACCCGTCAACATACAGAATATTCAGAAGCGCTATGGTCAGGTGAAGGTCATTCACGATATCAGCGTCGATATCGCAGACGGCGAGTTCGTGGTTCTCGTCGGCCCTTCCGGCTGTGGCAAGTCCACCTGTTGCGCATGATCGCCGGGCTGGAAGAAGTCAGCGATGGCGAGATCCGCATTGGCCGGCGCGAAGTCAGCAACCTGCCGGCACGCGACCGCGATATTGCCATGGTTTTCCAGAACTACGCGCTCTATCCGCACATGACCGTAGCGGAGAACATGGGCTTTGCGCTGAAGCTGAAAAAGGCAAATCCATCGGACATCGTCGCCAAGGTGCAGAAGGCGGCTGCAATCCTCGGCCTGGGGAGCCTGGTCGACCGCCTGCCGCGCCAGCTTTCCGGTGGCCAGCGCCAGCGTGTCGCCATGGGCCGTGCGCTTGTCCGCGACCCGCAGGTCTTCCTGTTCGACGAGCCTCTGTCCAATCTCGACGCAAAACTACGCGTGCAGATGCGCGGCGAGATCAAGTCCCTGCATCAGCGCGTCGGCACGACGACCATCTACGTGACACATGACCAGGTCGAGGCAATGACCATGGCAGACAAGATCGTCGTGCTGCACGGCGGTCTCATCGAGCAGGTCGGCGCACCACTCGACCTCTACGACCGCCCTGCCAACCTGTTCGTGGCCGGTTTCGTCGGTTCTCCTTCGATGAACTTCATCGAAGGCAGGATTGAGGAAGGCGTCTTCCGCAGCGACAAAGGTCTCATGCTGCCCTTGCCGGAAGGCTTTCCGATCGCGCGGCATGGCGGCCGCCCGCTCGTCTACGGCATCCGGCCCGAACATATTCGGGCGACAGCCGGCGGCCTGCCAGCCCGCGTCGGCATGGTCGAAGGCACAGGCGCGGAAATCTACGCAAGCCTCGATTGCGGCGGCGAGGAAATTTCCTGCTTGTTCCGCGAGCGGTTGAATATCCGCTTTGGCGACAAGATCGAAGTCGCCATCGATCCGTCATGCGTCCACCTTTTCGACAAGGCGAGTGGAAAGCGGCTTTGAGTTCATCGTCCACCTTCGATCCGCCGCCCGGCCCGCCCAAGCACGTACTGTGTGTCGGCGCCGCCGTCATGGACACGATCTTTCGCGTCCGCACGCTTCCCCAAGGCCAGGGAAAGGTTCTGCCCTATGATATGCTGCAGATCGCCGAAGGCATGGCCTCCAGTGCGGCTTACGCCATTGTTCGACTCGGCGGCAACGCGAGCTTATGGGGCGCCGTCGGAGACGACGAAACGGGCGAGCGGATCGTTCGCGAGTTGGGCGAAACCGGTATCAATGTAGACGGCATTCTGCGCGTGGAAGGCGCCCGCTCCGCCGTCTCGACGATCCTGGTGGACGACGACGGCGAAAGGCTGATCGTTCCTTTCTACGACCCGAAGCTTCACCATACTGTGAAAGAATTTACGGCAAACGATATCGCCGCTTTCGACGCCGTGCTCGTCGACGTCCGCTGGCCGGCGCTGGCACTGCACGTTCTTCGAACAGCGAAAGCATTGGGCAAGCCTGCCATCCTCGACGGCGACGTGGCCCCGGATGGCATTGTCGAGTTGCTGGCACCGGAAGCCACCCATATCGTCTTCTCCGAACCGGCCGCGCAACGCCTGACGGGTATCGATCGGCCTTCAGAAATGGTCCGCGATCTTAAGCAAAAGTTCGCCCAAGCCTTCGTCTGCGTGACCGCTGGTGCGGCCGGCAGCTACTGGTTTGATGAGCAAAACAACCAGATTACGCATTGTCCAACCTTGGCCATCAAGGCCGCCGATACCTTGGCCGCTGGAGACATTTTCCACGGCGGCTTCGCTCTCGCCATTGCCGAAGGAATGATGCCGCACCATGCTATCCGCTTCTCCTCCATTGCCGCTGCGATTAAATGCGAGGTGTTTGGAGGTCGATCGGGCGCTCCAATACGCCATGAAGTAATCCACCACGAGGCAGTCATAAAAAACGTGAGCGCTACGAACGCCCCACCTTTCCTTTTGTGATTCCCGTCCCGTCGCGAGAGGGCTCTTTCGGTGACAGGAGCTAGCCGCGGTAATTGGAGATGAGCTGATGCCATGCTTAGAGTCACGGACGAAGGCGGGCATGAAGCGAAGCATGATGGGAAGTGCCGTCGCCCCGGGGATGATCAGCGGTCGGCACCAGTGGCGGAATTGGACTGACACGGAGACGTCACAGATTCCTGCGGAGAGCGCGGAGCCCGACGTGGATATCTCGCCGTGGCTAAGCGTTGGGCGTCGACCGCGATTTGCTAAACTTGTGGCGCTTGGACGATTGGCAAAGGCCCGCCCGCCGTCAGCACTGTTCCTGCCGGTAACGGTGACTGGAAGCGGCGTGCGGAACGAAGCTCGCTGTCGAATGCCGGGGAGGTTCTTGCTGGTTGAATTGAGGCCGAGATTAGGGACCGCGCATAACGGTCATAGGCCCAGTGGCGCCTGAATTGGCAACGGTGATGGCGTTGCGAGATGATCTAAAGCGTAAGCGCCGTTCCGCTCCCACATTGTCCTCGCCGCCATGATCTGTGATCGACTTTTCCGTGAACGAGCAACGGGAGATTCTCGGCGACGCTGGACAACGGAACGCAAACTGCAGATCATCGAGGAAAGCTATGCCTCCGGGGGGAGACCGTTTCCTCTGCGGCGCGGCGACATGGAGTTGCGCCAAACCTCTTGTATCGCTGGCGTAAGCTCCTGAGCGAGGGAGGTGCGGTGGCCGTGGATTCTGGCGAGCCAGTTATCGGCAGTTCCGAGGTGAAGAAGCTGGAAGATCGCGTGCGCGAGCTTGGGCGCAAGACGTCGGAGAACGAGATTCTCCGCGAAGCCCTTTCCAAAGCCCAGTCAAAAAAACCGATATCGATGACGCCGATCTTGCGAGATCAGCCCGAACCCGCCCCGAAAGCGCTACGGCACCACTGTGACAAAGTGCTTGCTGGCTGATACCTCAGCCAACACCACGCAAGTTCAACGGTGAGCGCGACGACCACCCCACCTTCCATTGATGTGCAAACTCAGGGCAGAACCATCTGGGTTTGATGGTGATCGGTGGGCGGGAGGCTTTGGGATGGCGCTGCTAATATCATACAATGCATCATGCCATGCATGATGACAGCGAGTATCAGCGCCTGGAGCTCATCACCGGGCGCCGCAAGCGACGGAATTGGTCAGACGAGGAGAAGATTGAGATCCTTGCAGCCAGCAACGAGACCGGCGCCAACATTTCTGAGGTTGCCAGACGGTTCGGTGTCAGCCGTGGCCTTATGGGGATTTGGCGGAAGAATGCCGGATTGACGGTTGCTGGATCGCTGCCACGATCGACAGGCAATGCCTTCGTCCCGATCGTGGTCGAGCAAGGCAGCACCTTGCCGGGCAGCGAAGCTCGAGGATCCGGTGGGCGTATCGAGATCACTGTCGATGGTGCGTGCGCCATCATCGACGGATCGGTCCCGCCATCTCTGGCAAGCGCGGTCATCTTCGCTCTGCGAGGCAGGCGTTGATCGCCTTTTCATCCATACCGCGGATCATGGTCGCGACCCAGCCTGTCGATTTTCGGAAGGGTATGAACGGTCTCGTCGCATTGGTGGCGTCTACCCTGGCGTCCGACCCCTATTGCGGAGATATCTTCGTGTTTCGCGCCAAGCGGGGCGACCGTCTCCGGTGCCTATACTGGGATGGATCGGGAATGATCCTCGCGACCAAGTGGCTGGAAGATGGACGCTTCGCTTTTCCGCCGATCAAGGAGGGGGCGATGACGATGTCGCCCGAGCAGTTCGGCCTCCTGATCGCCGGCCTTGATTGGACACGGATCGGTACGAAGCAGCCAGCCTCGATCTGAGCGATCTCGCAGATATCCCGACTGCCGCAAACGATGACCGCCTGCCAAGCCATCCTTCAGCGCCACGTCGATCTGCCGGCCATAATATCGGCGCTCTTCCCAAGCATCTGCCTCGCTATGATGTTGTCATAGAGCCAGAGAGCAAGACATGCTCGTGCTGCGCGGGAGAAGTGCACCGCGTTGGAGAAACAACCACCGAAGCGCTCGATATCGTTCCTGCCATCCTCCGGGTAAAGCGGACCATTCGTCCCCGCTATGCCTGCCGGGCTTGCACGACCGGGATCACCCAGGCGCCAGCTCCGGCACGCTTCATGGATGGCGGGATGGCGACGACTGTGCTCGCAGCCCATGTCGTGACCTCAAAGTTCGCATGGCATCTTCCGCTCTACCGGCAGACCCAGATCTTTGCAGGACACGGGATTGTGCTGGATCGCGGAACACTCGGGTCTTGGGTCGCACATGTAGCATGGTGGCTGGAACCCCGCTACGACAGGCTTCTTGCCTTCATTCGATCTGAAGTGCCCCCGCTAAATTAGGCCACTTGGAACTGGAATTTTCCACTTATGATCCCTGATGGGAAGAAGAGGAGAATTCGATGAAGGCCTCGAAGTTTTCGGAAGCACAGATCGCATTCGTGTTGAAGCAGGCAGAGGATGGCACGCCGATCGGCGAGGTGTGCCGCAAGGCCGGGATTTCCGATGCGACCTTCTACAACTGGCGAAAAAATATGCGGGGCTGATGCCTTCGGAGATGAAGCGTCTGCGGCAGCTCGAAGAAGAGAATGCCAAGCTGAAGCGGATCGTCGCCGACCTATCGCTGGATAAGGCGATGCTGCAGGACGTGCTGTCAAAAAAGCTCTGAGGCCTGCTCGCAGGCGCAAGCTTGTCGACACAGTCAAGGCCGACTGGAAGGTCTCGATCCGGCGCGCATGCTCGGTGCTGAAGATCGATCGGTCGCTCTATGTCTACAAGTCTCGGCGCGGCGAGCAGGCCGAACTGAAGCTGAAGATCAAAGACATCTGCCAGACGCGGGTGCGTTATGGCTATCGGCGCGTTCATGTGCTGGTCAGGCGTGACGGATGGATGGTCAATCCAAAGCGAATCTATCGCCTTTACAAGGAGATGGGCCTGCAGCTACGCAACAAGGTTCCCAAGCGTCGCGTGAAGGCGAAGCTGCGCGCCGACCGCACGGAGCCGACGCATTCCAACCATGTCTGGGCTATGGACTTCGTTCACGACCAGCTGGCCACGGGCCGGAAAATCAGGGTTCTGACGGTTGTCGACACCTTCTCGCGCTTCTCGCCGACGGTCGATGCACGCTTCAATTACAAGGGCGAGGACGTGGTCCAAACGCTCGAACGGGTATGCCGGGAGGTCGGTTACCCTGCCACCATTCGTGTGGACAATGGCAGCGAATTCATCTCCCGAGACCTTGATCTGTGGGCCTATCATAAGGGCGTCGTGCTCGACTTCTCGCGACCAGGCAAGCCGACCGACAACAGCTACATCGAGAGTTTCAATGGCAAGTTCCGCGCCGAGTGCCTGAACGCTCACTGGTTCATGAGCCTTGACGACGCACGGGCAAAGATGGAGGATTGGCGTAGAGACTATAACGAGTTCCGGCCACATAGCGCGATCGGCAATAAGGTGCCGATTTCGCTCATGAACGGCTCATCGGCACCCCCGCCGCCTGAGCCCTAACCCCGGAAAATTCCAGCTCTCGCTGGCCCAAAATCGGGGTGCACTTCAAAAACCGCCGGAGCGAACTCAAAGCTGGATAAAACTTGGGGGCAAGGTCACCTCCATAGCATCGACAACGAAATCCATCCTCACTCAGCGCTGAAGATGGCCTCCCAAAGGGAGTTTATCAAAGCATTGTCTCAATAGCTGACCCGTCCGGTAAAATGGCGGCACTCCACACCGCAAACGACCAATTGTTACTTTTCAAGAAACTATACCTTTTATTTTCAACCGTAATCACTAACGTAAAGGGAAGCGTTCTCGTTGATACGAAATACGGGGAGAAGCTGATTCAACTTGGCTTTAGCGTTTCAGACTTCCGTAAGTCACCAGCTATTGCCACGGCTGGAATTCATCTCATAGAAGGCAATTTTTCGGACGGCCAAGAATGCAAAGCGAGATTATCATCGGAGGAAACTCTCATGTATCAGTGTTTGGGGTGCCTTTAGCACTTCCCGACAAGCAAAACAGGTTAGTCGAAGTGCACTATAACTCAGCTCGAATTAGGGTTCTTACAGGAGAGTGGCCACGTCGGGAAAGTTATTGGTCAGATTTAGTAGAAGTTAGCGAGGAAAAAAAAGTCGCATTACTCTGGAATGGAAATCAACATATGGCAAGATTTCTCTTCCAATCTGGCGATCCATTTGATTTCATAACAAAAAATGATCAATCTATAGATATAGAAAACTCAATTTTGATCCCGCAGACGGTAATCCGTGAAATCCTACATAAAAACTTCAATGAGTTGGACATTCTCTTAAAAAAATTAAAGTATGTAGGAAGCGACATTGTAGTTTGCGCTCCTCCGCCGCCAAAAGAAGATGACGGCTTCATAAGGAAAGTCCTCAAGAAAGAGAAATATTTCAGTGACTACGCTACCGCACGCCAACTCCCTCTTGATAGCATACCACTAACTCAACCACGCGTTCGGCTCAAGCTATGGAGCGTACTCTGCGATCTATATGCTGAAACATCGGCGCGCAACTCAGTTGCCTTCCTTCCGCCCCCATCCGATGCTATTGACAGCGCCGGATTTCTGAAACCAAGTTGCTACGCATACGATGTGACCCACGCGAATACCGAATACGGACGGCAAATTTGCGATCTCCTGATCGACCATTTTAGTCGATCTCATATTGAGAATTAGCGAACGACCATGCCACATCCATACAAACAGTACCCGCCGCGCCAATTTTGGTCTAAAGTTATCGATGGTCAACTTTCTATTGATGACCTCGTAGCCGCAGACAGAAACAAACCACTTCTTTTATTGGAAGACAAGATAGCGTCCGCCGGCAGCTGCTTTGCATCAAACATGATCCCATACATCGAGAGAAATGGATTTACGTATCTGAGGACAGAATACACTCATCCCGTATTCTCAGATATACCTGCAGAAAATATGGGCTATGCAAAGTTTAGCGCGGGATATGGGAATATCTATTCAGCCAGGCAATTTAAGCAACTCATCCTCAGAGCTATCGGGGAGTTTATTCCGCAGGAGGATCGTTGGTATTCTGACAGCAGGATTATCGATCCGTTCCGACCAGGCTTAAGATATCCGGCGATCTCCGATTATGAATTTGATGCTTTGACTACTCGACATTTAGCTGCAACCCGAGAGGCTTTTAGTAAATGCACGGTAATGATATACACATTGGGCCTAACTGAGGCATGGCGATCAAAAATTGACGGTGCCGTCTATCCAGCTTGCCCAGGAACGATCGCCGGCAAATTCGACCCAACACGCCATGAGTTTATAAATTTTTCTGTAGACGAAATTTGTGGTGACCTGGAGGAGGGAATCTCTCTCTTGAGAAAATTCAATCCAGCGTTAAGAATAATCCTCACAGTGTCTCCAGTTCCACTTGTCGCAACGGCTACAGACAAACACGTCTTACTTGCGACAACTCTGAGCAAGTCCGTATTGAGAGTTGCTGCAGAGCAGGTCACTAAAAATGTGTCCGACGTATTCTATTTTCCCGCCTACGAAATAATTACTGGCCCACAAGCACCAAGCAACTACTTTGCGACAGATAGGCGGAACGTCTCCGAGGAAGGAATAAACGCAGTGATGTCCATATTTCTTAGGTCTTGTGGTACTCATCAGGACAAAAAACACAAGCTGCTCGAAAAGCCATCCAATACAGAAACGCATCAATCGAATAGAATTATTGATATTGAGTGTGAAGAAGCGGCCCAAGACATAAGATTTAAGTATTATAACTGAATCTTAGCCCGGCCATAGCAAGAATATTTTGAAAGGCTCACAATATGCAATGTAGCGAAAGTTATTTCCAATGAGCCCGCAGCCAAATCAAAGTATGCGTGCTACATCTTTGGTCGCATGTAAAAACATGGCGAACGTAATGTTTGCAGTCATGCTTCGTGATATGCGAACCCGCTTTTTTAACCACGGGCTGGGCTTCATGATGGTACCACTATGGCCATTTGCACATATGGGTATCATTCTAGCCATCCACACCGCCGGCCACCGAGGCCCCCCTCCATATGGTGATAGTGCAGCTGTATTTTATATGACAGGAGTGCTTCCCTATCTAGCTTTTTCTTATGTGTCGCGATCAATGGCATTCTCGTTATTGACAAATAAGGCAATGCTGGCTTTCCCAATCGTTAACGTGGCGAATATCGTATTGGGGCGAGCATTTCTTGAAATACTTGCAGCTTTCGTAACTGTATTTCTAGTTACAATGTCTCTATCTGCAATCGGAGAGAATCCATTTCCAATCGACTGGGAACAAGCAACAGAAGCATACTTAGTAACCTTATTCTTAGCAATTGGGTGTGGATTTTTTGTATCCGTTATATCACTTATGGTACCATTTTTCCTTACAGTATACCAGTTACTAATTATTGCTCTCTATGTGTCATCCGGTGTTTTCTTTGTAGCATCTGACCTCCCTCCATCCATATCGTACATTTTATCATTTAACCCCCTCCTTGTATGTGTTGATTGGTTAAGGACGGCTTTTTTTGAAAGCTATAGCGACAAGTTAGTTGATAAGATGTTCGTTGTAAGCTTCGCTGCCTTTGCCTTACTTTTCGGTCTTCTTACTGATCGCCTGCTTAGGAGGCGAATGCTGGAGAATTAGCTCCATATAGCCATGGGATCGTAAAATGCCCTCAGTTATTACTGACAACAGCCGCCTCTCCAGAGCTGCGCAACAACTTTTAGTTTTTACATTTTTAATCGGCGCATTTCTGTTTCTCCCTGCCAAAGCGGATGCCGCCGCCTGTGGCTCAGAGATATACGCTGCCTTGCGTTCGCCCGACATCAAAACAGTCCAGCCTATTCAGATCCATTGTGACATCGCGCTATCAAAGAGTGATGTAGTTCGACAGAGATTATACTTCAATGGAAGTCAGTCTTCGGGCGTAACATTTGACTGCGGCGGGGCCACAATTGATGGAACTTTGCGCGACGCGCTAACAATTGCGATAGTATCACAACAGAGGCCAGATCACTCTTGGGACGCGCCTAAGGGAGTCACAATCAAAAATTGCACGATTAAAGGAGATCTGCGCGTTCAGGGATTAACTGCCAATGCACAGGGAGATTGGCTCCGACAATCATCAGTCCAGAAGGGCCATACAGAAAGGGCACAAGCTGATGCGCCTTCTGATATTACTCTGTCGAATATAGATTTTATATCAACCGGCCGAATTCCATTATACGTTGGAATTGGAACTACCGGCTTAACTCTGCTAAATTCTCACTTTTATGGGAAGCTTGCTGGAACCGCCATCTATATGGAAGCTGAGTCAGGCATGAATAAAATATTAGATAATACATTTGACATACAGTCAAACAGAGAAGATATAGCAGTAGATGGGTCTGCCAAAAATATTATTGCAAATAATACATTTATCAACGCGCGGAACGGTGGAATTTTTCTTTATAGAAATTGCGGGGAAAATGGTATTATACGCCACCAGCCTCCACAAGGCAACCTTATATTTGACAACACCTTCAAATATGCCCAAGGGACACGACCTGAACCTTCAATATGGCTTAATAGCAGGAACGGCAACAGTCCTGTATGCTCTAAAGATCCTAAATATCCGTTTGGCAGTAGCCTAAGCAACTTGGATTTTGCAAAGTTTAATATAGTTTCTGGAAATAGATTAATTGGCAACGTTGACATTAAGTCGATGATTAAAAATGATGATTCTTCGAACAATGTTCACGATAACATCGTATCTCCGCATTGATTGATTGTAACCGCCCGGTTGTCACCGCGGAAATTTTGCTTTGATGCGAGCAACAAGCTCTTTGTCGTCGACAAAGCCGTCGAGGAAGTCGCTCCATTCGTCGGGTGAGCGGCGGGCGTGTTTGAGCATCTGCTCCAGTTCGTCCATACCGTCGTCCGTCAGTGCGGTCACGGATTCGTCGTCTCCGGTGTACACGGAGATGATGCTGCCATAGCTCAGATTATCATCGTTAGAGACGATTGCCTGAAGCAGCTCCGGGTCCTCTTGGAGAATTTCGGCAACAAATTTGATTGTACGAACGTAGGTGACTGTCGCCATCAGGCTGCCTCGGCGGATGTTGTGACGAGCGGCGACCAGTTCCACGGAAGCAATTCATCTAACCGGTTGATCTTGTGATCGTGGATGCGATCGAGCACGTCAGCCAGATATGCCTGCGGGTCAAGGCCATTCATCTTGGCTGTCTCGATGATGGTCATGGCGCGTGCCAAGGTCTCCGCTCCCGTATCGGCTCCCGCGAAGAGCCAATTCCGTCTTCCGACGCCGATTGGGCGGAGTGCCCGCTCGGCAGCATTGTTGTCGATCGCAACGCGGCCGTCTTCGAGGAACAGGCAAAGCGAGGACCATCGGCTCAACCCGTAGCGGAACGCCGCAGCCAGATCGCTTTTTCCAGGAATGCGGGTCAATTGCGCTTCCGCCCAAAGCCGCAATGCTTCGACCTTTGCCTTGCTCTGGCTTTGACGCGCAGTAAGTCGGACTTCAGGCGGCTGGCCGTTGATGCCTCGCTCGATGTCGTAAAGCGCTCCGATACGATCGAGAGCCTCTCGCGCGATCTCGGACTTGTTCGATGTCCAGATATCGTGGAAGTCGCGTCGCCAGTGGGCCCAACAGGCCGCTTCCTTGAAGCGAGATTCTCCCTTTTCTCCAGGCGAATATAGTTTGCCATATCCTTTGTAGCCATCAGCCTGAAGGACGCCGCTTGATTGCTTGAGGTGGCGGTGGACGTGCTCTTCTTTCCAGTCGGGAGCAAAATAGTAGACTGCACCAGGCGGTGAGCTTCCTGCCCATGGACGCTGATCGCGGACATACGTCCAGAGCCTGCCCTTCTTCACGCCTTTGCCCAACCCCTTGTCTCGTAGCGAGCGATCCAGCACCCGGATTGGCGTGTCGTCGGCATGAAGGAGATCACTTGCCATGATCGCCGTTTCGATCCGTTCGATGAGAGGCTGGAGCACCTGCATCGCACGACCACACCAATCGACCATCGTGCTGTCGGGAATGTCGGCGCCCATGCGTGCAAAGATTTCGTTCAGCCGATACAGTGGTAAATGGTCGTCGAACTTCGAGACCAGAATGTACGCCAGGAGGCCGGCCCCCGCCATGCTGCCCGGTATCGGACGGCTGGGCGCAGGTACCTGCACCATCTTCTCGCAGCAGCGGCAGGACTTCTTCAATCGAGCAACCTCGATGACTTTCATCTGCGCGGCAATCATGTCGAGGATTTCGCTGACGTCCTCGCCGACGAGACGCAATTCACCGCCGCATTCCGGGCAGCAGGAACCAGGATCGAGCTCCCGGCGTTCGCGAACTGCCTTGTCCGAGACGCGTGGCCGGCGGCGCATGATCTTTTCAGACGGATCCGACGGGAGCGCAACGGACGACGCACCATCAGCTTCATCGATCGGCGCCGAATTGCCTTCAGAAGCGGCGATCAGAAGATCCTCAAGCGCCAGTTCCAGCTGCTCGATTTCACGCTCGATCTTTTCAGAGGACTTCCCGAAGACCTGTTTCTTCAGCTTGGCGATGCGCAGCCGCAGTGTTTGGATTAACTGGTCGTGCGCTTGCAACGTCGCCGACATCTTCGCATTATCCGCCAGCAAAGCGGCAATCATTGCCTTGAGAAAGGCTGGATCGTCCGGAAGATCTGTCGGAGTGTTTGACATGATCCTGACTACCATATGTCAGGAGAAATTTCCATAAAAACGAGTTGTTTCAGTGGGATAAAATCACCCGACACGGGCCGGTGGCGCACCCCAGTCAGGTCGTCGCCAATCAATCCCTTCCCACAACATCGCCAGTTGAGCCGACGTCAGCCGCGCCGTCCCATCTGACGCCGAAGGCCAAGGGAAACGACCTTTCTGCATGATCTTGTAATACAGGCAGAAGCCTTGGCCATCAAAATACAGCAGCTTCAAACGATCGCCTCGTTTGCCCCGAAAGGCAAAGACCGCGCCGCCCGTCGGCTTTTGACGCAAGACATCCTGCGCAAGTGCAGCCAAGCCCTCTATTCCTTTGCGCATGTCCGTGATCCCGCACGCAAGATAGACCCGAACGCCGGTCCCAGGCCCGATCATGCCGCTTCCACCGCCCGGATGAGCTGCGTCAGGGCGGCCGTATCGACCGCGATGCCGAAGTGAAGGGTGCGGCCGCAGCTCAATCGCAGTTCGATCATCCCAGCGCGGCTCTCCCTCCCGTCCTGAACATCCGTCTGCACGGCATTCACGTCGATGGGAATGAACAATGCATGGGAAGACACCGAGAGAAGCCCCTTCTTCTTCAGCTCGCTGCGCCAGGCGTAAATCTGCTGGCGCGTGATGTCGTGCCGATGGGCAACCTCTGTGATTGTCGCTCCACCATCCCCAACTGACATGATAATGGCGAGCTTCTCATCGTCGCGCCATCGACGCCGACGTTCCTGCCCAAGAATCTCAACGCGCATCGCCATCCCCGCATAAGACACGTCGCTAACGACGTCGTTAAATACGTGTCTTAGGTCATCGATGCGTTAGACGGCAGGCGGGGCCAATCGGACGGTTACGATTGATTTAACAGCATGTGAGTCTTCCACGACTCAAGTCGTGTGAACTACACCCCATTTCGACCGGACAGTCGGCATAAGCAGAAATGCTCAAGTACAGGCTTATGTCTAGGGAGTATCGTTGAACTGCTGACGGGGATGTTTCGCCGCAGGCGTTGAACATCCGAGCACAAGCTGACCATCATTGAGCACGGTTTTGAACCAGGCGAGACGCTATCTTCATCTTCCACCACTTCGTCTCGAAGAGCTGGCTTGGTTTGCTCTGAGCCCGAAGATTGGACCGCCGGAAGCTGAAGTTTTGGCTCTGATTGCTCTGAGACCAAAGTTTGGACCGCCGGAAGCTGGAGTTTTCCGGTAACTGCTCTGAGACCAAACCTTGGATCGCCGGGAACTGGAGTTTTCCGGCTCTGATCACGATGGCTGGCTGGTTGAGCCACCGGGATTATGCAGGTCAATCGGGACGTTATATCCGATCGCCGAGTGAGGACGTTCCTCGTTGTAGTATCGACGCCAAGTCTCCAACTTTTCGCGCGAATCCGCAAGGGTCAGGAACCAATGGGCGTTCAAGCACTCCGCTCGGAGCTTACTATTGAAGGCCTCGATGAAGCCATTGTCCGTTGGTTTTCCGGGTCGTGAGAAGTCCAGGGTGACATCGTTGGCATAGGCCCACAGGTCGAGATCACGGGAGATGAATTCGCTGCCGTTGTCCACCCTGATCGTCTTCGGATAGCCGGTGTTCCGGCAGATGCCTTCCAGCGTCTGGACGACATCCTCGCCGCGGTAGGTGAAGCGTGCATCGGCTGCAGGGCAGTAGCGCGAGTGCGTGTCGACCACGGTGAGTATCCGTAGCTTCTTGCCGGTTGCAAGCTGGTCGTGAACGAAGTCCATCGCCCAGACATCGTTCGGCCCAACGGCCTCCTGACGATCGTCTCTGAGCTTTGCCTTCACTCTTCGCTTTGGATGCTTGTTCCGCAGCTGAAGGCCTAACTCGCTGTAAATCCTGCGTGTCTTCTTCATGTTGATCTTCCAGCCATCTCGACGCAGGTGCACATGGACACGCCGGTAGCCATACCGTACGCGTGTCTCGCAAATCTCCTTGATGCGTCGTTCGAGTGGGGCCTGTCCGGTGCGGCGGGATTTGTAATGGTAGGTCGACGTGTCGAACCTCAGGACCTTGCAGGCCCGTCGGATTGAGATGCCCCAGTCCATCAGCATCCCGTCGATCAGCTTGCGCTGCCGGACAGGCCTCAGAGCTTTCGGCGGATGACGTCCTGCAGCATCTCGCGGTCCAGCGTCAAATCAGCGACGATCTTCCTTAGCCGAGAATTCTCATCTTCCAGTGCCTTCAATCGACGCATCTCGTCGGGCAGCAGGCCCGCATACTTCTTGCGCCAATTGAAATAGGTCGCCTGGCTGATCCCGGCCTTGCGGCAAATCTCTGCCACAGGCACGCCGTCGTCGCCCTGCTTCAGAATGAACGCCTTCTGGGCGTCCGAAAACTTCGATGCCTTCATCGCTTCCGCTCCTGTTCCCAACCGGGAAGTTATCGCGGAAAACTCCAGTTATAAACGATCCAGTTTTTGGGGATCAGAGCATGATCACGATGACGGGTATCAGAGCAAGGCTCAGCGCAAAGACCAAATCAAACTAACCGACTCATCCGGCGAAAAGGGGAGCACTCCAGCGAGGTAACGCAGCTCCATTGCTACATTTGTTCATCAGGGCTTTTTTCCAATAACTCGATACACCGCTTCACATCGCTAAATGGTAATTTTCGGACAAATTCGAATTCTCTTTCCCACCAAGCAGTTCTCAACAGACCGGCAATTACATCATCTTCGAAGCGCATTTTAATCAGCCTTGCGGGAGAACCTCCTACAATAGCGTACGGTGGCACGTCTTTAGTCACCGTTGAGTTAGCGGCCACTATTGCTCCCGTCCCAATTGTCACTCCGGCTAGGATGATGGCTTGTCCACCGATCCACACATCATGACCAATCGTCGTCTTAGGGTGAGCTACGTGACTTACTAGCGCTCCGGTCCCATAGTACTTTGTTCTCGGAAACCAACCATTACCAAGAACGAACCCATGTGTTGACAGAGCCTGCGTCGGGTGTTGCGCAACACCAATCTCCACCTGTCTTCCAGCACTAAAATACCGGCCGATTACGGTATTGCTGTATACGATAGTACCTATGTTGAGGAAGCCGAAGCGACCAATCGACGAGCCTTTGTGCAGCTCAGCTCGAGGTCTGAAGTGTACCGGGTACTCGACGTCTCCAAGACAAACACTTTCCTTCGAAAAAGTCGACTCTGGGTCGCTCATGAATCCCCCTATTTTTTTGCGCTGGCAAACGCTTTATCGATTCCCGCCGTTATGTCGCGACCATCTTGTTATAATAAAAAATGAATCCAGGAGTAAGCCGATATATTTACTTGCGCATCGTCTTTCTTATATATTCATAAATCATGTAAACTCCCTTAGCTTGCGCCATTCCTGATCCGATAGAATCTTCTCCCCGATCATGTCTTTCGTTCAACGATGTGGGCTGAGCGACGGCTTTTGGCTCCGATTTTTTTTCAGCTGTATCTACCTTCTTAAGCGCCTTCTTTATGCCACCTAGTTGCACTTTGCACCAAAATAAGTCAGGTCCAGCGACAAAACCCAATTTAAAATCTTCTGGTTTTACGTCATTTGTCAAACGGGTTGTAATGTGAAAGCCGCAACGCACTGGAAGGCTAGGGTGAACCTTCTTAACGTCTGGCCGATCGAACAAATCGGTAGGGTTACCTAATTCGTCTCCTATAAGCGCAACAAAATCGACCGCCGGCCTTCTTTCACGACGCCCCACCCAGCCGCGAACAGTCAGTTCTCGTTCACTACCATTCATTTCAACTGAAACTTTGTCGATGTGTCCCAAGATCGAATTGTCTACCTCGTTCATATTTTCCGAAAGAACCTTAAGCTTGCGATAACGAGTCGCCCTTTCAGTCTCCGCGTCCAACATTCTAGCCCCATGGGAAACGTTGGAAACTAAGATCGAAAGAAACTGGCGGGACGTCATTTCGGGCTTATAGGCAGACAAAAGAACCGTCAGCACCTCACCAGCCACTTTCGGTCGATAAGGATGGAAATAGTGACGCAATAGCATGCTAGACAGTCTGTCAGGGTTAAGTTCTTCCAGCGAAACTCTTCCTGTTTTCAGGAAATTGAGTCCCGCCGCTTTCAAATTTCTTCCGACATCGTATGCCGCATCTCCATATACAAGTCCCGGTACACCCAACAAAAGAGCCTCGAAACAAACTGAGCTATTTATTGAACAAACTGCAGAAGCCTTAGATATTAGGCGAATAAACTGCTCGCTACCGAGAGCTCTATCCAATATCTCCACGTTATCGAATTTTCTTGCGTAATCTAATGCCTCAATTTCAAAAACTAAATTTATCGGACGACCGATTGAACCGGGATGACCCTTTACAAAGACCTTGTATCCTTGACCTAAGATTGGCGGGAGAATTTCCTCAAGAAACGCTTTTGGACTACTAAACTTGGAATGGTCAACTGTATTAAGGTCATCCCGCAACTGCAGAGCAATTACCACAAACGGGTCTTCGGGAATTGGAAAATTATCTTCCTTCCAATCGAGAGTGTGCTCCATAATTAGTGCTGCTGGAGGTACCTCCAATAAAGCAGAGGACGACCACGTCTCTTTTGGAACTATGCCTTTTTTTGGGTAATCGTTTAAATTGTATGTGATCGCGGTTGAGTTGCCATTAGTGCCATTACAATCTATGTAGAAAGTTTCGGGAAATGGTGATCGCGTTGGCCCGAGCTCAAAATGAAAGACGGCCAGACCGTTCGCTTTCGCGAAACTTCGTACTGCACCATTTTCAGACCAAATTAACACCGCGTCGAACTCAAATAGTGTGCGCAAACGCTTTAGGATTCCTAAATAGAAATCCGAGAGGTCCCCTTTGCCAGTAGTGAGCCCCGATCGCCTATCTATCTCTGCTTCCGTCCATTCGCAGAGCGACTTATCGATAAACTCGTTTTCGAACGACGTAGGTTGCAATAACCTTTCACCATAGTCTGTCGCGATCTTAAGTTCTTGCAGTACATATTCATTCGAAAACAGCTTCCAATTCAAATCAGGCGACATTGAATTAAGCATGTCTGCCATAAATTTAGCCACTGAATAATATTCAGTAAACGAGTTTCTAATAGGATGCGGCTCAGCGTAAATAAGAATATTTTTTATCATTTCACGAAATTCTTTCCAGCCATTTCAGTGCAACTGTATCTGAGTCGACCAATCGGCAAACTGCTTTCGCCGCGTTTTCGACTTGCCGTTCACTAAGCTCAAAAGGTCGCAAGAGCGCCTCGGACCATTCATCGAAACCATTAACTTTGCGCAAAAGAGGGGATTCAAATCGCTCTATATCGGGTATAGGCGTAGCAACAACGGCACAGCCAACTGCCGCTGCTTCAAAGAACTTCAAGCCGCTCTTACATCTAGTAAAATTATTAATTTCTAGCGGAGCAATAACAGTTTGAACTTGGGCCATAACCGCTGGAAGCTGATGGAAAGGTACGACTTGCTTTCTGTGCTCGATCCTAGCCTCAAAACCCTTAAAAGGATCGGGCAACTTTATGGGCCCTAATATTAGCATCCTAGCATGCTTATCAGCCTTCAAAGCCTCAACAATCGCAGGAGCAATCGAGGCTAGGTCTGAATCGTGTGTTGCCGTTCCCGCAAAGTAGCCGAAACGATAGGCACGATCTTTATTAGACACCTTTGTTCGATATATATTTGCAATGCCTTGGAAGGCAGGATCCAGCGAGTTGGAAGAGACTACAACATTCTTTGGAGTAAATATTCGGAATACTTCATCCGCAAGCGGACTAGTCGACAATGAAAAATTTGAGAAATATCGTGATGCACTAGCGTTCCTTGCCAAAAATCGAGCAGTATCTGTCAGCGATACTCCTCTAAACCGATGAGCAGGCATGAGTTTAGCAAAGCGGACATCGAATATAAAATCGTCAAAATCAGCTACAATTTTTTCAGATTGCTGTTTTTTATGCAGAAAATTACCTAATATATCGCTTATCATAGGGCGATGAAAAATATATCTATCAAAATCACCAAGCAAATCTATATTTTTTTCAAATCTACTTTGAGAAATAACTGAAACTTTTAGACCATTTCGAGCTAAAGCAGCAGCAACATTAAAGCAGCGATAGCGCGTTGATGGATCCATGAACGGGCGATCTACTTGAGTTGTATGGCTTATAAAGAGTATTGAGCGCAAATTTACACCCTGAATCCTTGATTGAATTGGTCCAATTAACTGTACTACGCAGTGATTGTAAACCCTTATCGGCATCACCCTAATCACTTATTGCATAACCTGCATCTACACCGGCTTTTACAAGGTCAGGCACTAATAAGGGCCATACTTGCGCGGAGGACATATCATTCAAGCTCCGAGTCCCTCTCTTTAACAGGAAGGCCAATACCCATCGCTTACAGAGATGACAGAATTGCACTCGTCGGCTATACCGAGCGCGACTCAAGCAGGAGGAACGCCAGATGAGAAATTTCGGCTCAAACTAACGCTGAACGGCACCGCCGATTCCGGGCTGCTGTTCAGTCCGTCCTTCTCCCATCTTATCCTCGTCGATGCCCATGGAGGGCATTCATGCTACGTCGATTCTTTTCCTATTATGCACGTTATAAAAGGCTGTTTTTCCTCGACTTCGGCTGCGCGGTACTTGCAGGCCTGCTCGAGCTCGGCTTTCCGCTGGCGGTTAAGCTGTTCATCGATCAGTTGCTTCCGAGCCGCGACTGGGGTCTTATTTTCGGCACGGCGGCGTTGCTGCTCGTCGTCTACGCGGTGAACACCGGCCTTTCGGCGATCGTCAACTATTGGGGGCATGCGCTCGGCATCTCGATCGAGTCCGACATGCGGAGGCAAGCCTTCGACCATATCCAGAAGCTGTCCTTCCGCTATTTCGATAACAACCGCACCGGCAATCTGATCACCCACGTCACCAGGGATCTCGAGGAGGTGGGCGAGATTGCGCATCATGGCCCCGAGGACATGTTCATCGCAATCATGACCTTCATAGGCGCCTTTCTTTTGATGTTCAGCGTCCATTGGAAACTGGCGCTGCTGACGACGACCATCGTGCCTTTCATGACATGGCTGGTCAGCCGCTACGGCTCCAAGATGACCCTGAATTCGCGCAGCCTCTTTGGCAAGGTCGGCAACTTCAACACGCGCATGCAGGAAACCGTCGGCGGCATCCGCGTGGTGAAGGCTTTTGCCAACGAGCGATATGAGAGCCAGCTGTTTGCCAGCGACAACGAGGACTACAAGGCGACCAAGCTGGACGGCTATGCCTATATGACGGCGAGCATCGCGCTCAGCTACTTCAGCACGCGCCTGGTGCAGCTCATCGTCATGATGGCTGGCACCTGGTTCGTGATATCGGGTGAACTGAGCTATGGCGGCTTTATCAGCTTCCTGTTGCTCATCAATGTCTTCTTTCGGCCGATCGACAAGATCACGTCTGTGATCGAGACCTATCCCAAGGGCATCGCCGGCTTCAAACGCTTCCTGTCCCTGATCGACACGGAGCCGGACCTTGCCGATCGGCCGAACGCGATTGCCGCCGATCATCTCAAAGGCGATATCGCCTACAAGAACGTCGCTTTCGGCTATTCCGACCAGGCTGCGATCTTCACGGATCTCAGCCTGACGATCGCCGCCGGCGAGACCGTAGCATTCGTCGGCGCCTCCGGCACCGGCAAGACCACCATCTGCTCGCTTCTGCCGCGCTTCTACGACGTGACATCGGGTAGCATCACGATCGACGGCATCGATATCCGTGACATGACGCAAGCCTCGTTGCGCAGCCAGATCGGCATCGTGCAGCAGGACGTCTTCCTGTTCGGCTCGACCATCCGCGAGAACATCGCCTATGGAAAGCTCGGTGCAACCGACGAGGACATTATGAAGGCGCTCCAGCGGGCCTCGCTCGATGAATTCGTGCGCTCCTTGCCCGGCGGCCTCGATACGCCAACGGGCGAGCGCGGCGTCAAGCTTTCAGGCGGACAGAAGCAACGCCTCGCGATCGCCCGCATTTTCCTGAAAGACCCGCCGATCCTCATCCTCGATGAGGCCACCTCGGCACTCGATACGGCCACCGAATACGCGATCCAGCAAGCCTTGTCGGAGCTTGCGAAAGGGCGAACCACGTTGGTCGTCGCGCACCGGCTGTCGACGGTCCGCAACGCGGACCGCATCATCGTCATGGGCGATAATGGCGTCATCGAGCAAGGCTCGCATGACGAGCTGCTCGCTCGTCGCGGCGCTTATGCGCGGCTGCACAATGCGCAGTTCGGTCTCTATGCCTGATCTGCATGCAGCAGGAGCTATACAGAGGAGCCGAGGTTCAACGCCTCGGTCTCCATCATATCCCCGGCGGATCGACCATATTCGAGCGACTACGCATTCGGGCGATTGAGCAACGGCCTCGATCTACCCGGTTGACCTCGTGCTGAAGGAGGCTTGTCAGGGCGATCACTGAAAATCGAACACGCTTAAGCCCGCGGCCATTTCATCGAGGCCAAGCGGGCGCGTGACAGGCGGCTCGGCTCTCGCCAGACAGCCCTGGCGTTCGCATAGACGACAGGCCGGACCGATCAAGACATCGGCGGCGCCCAGCGCTTTCCCATAAATCACCTCGTCGCGATGGGCGATGTCACAGCCGAGGAGAAGCGCCGTGCGGCGGACCCTTTCCCCGAAATCGGCCTGCGGCCCGTCGATCGTCCGCGATATCGTGAGAAAACCCATGCTGTCGGGCATTTGCGCCGCGTCCACCAAGATCTGTCCTGGCTGAGCGAAGGCGGCATGGATGTTGAGCTTGGGACAGCCGCCACCAAAGCGCGCCTGCGGAAAACCCTGGGCGCCTGCCTTGCGCAGACGATGGCCGGCGGTGTCGATCTCCATCAGGAAAAATGGGATGCCCGCGGCGCCCGGACGCTGCAGGCAGGTCAGTCGTGTGGCGGCCTGCTCATAAGACACGCCGAAGCGGGCACCGAGACCATCGATATCATAATGCATACGCTGTGCTGCCGAAAGATAAGCCCCATAGGGCATCAGAAGCGCATGTGAGGCGTAGCGCGCCAGTTCGAAGCGGGCGATGCGATTGGCCTCCGGCGTGGACAGCGCAAGTGCATCGAGTTCAGCCGCAATTTCCTCTCGCATAGCCAGAAGAGAAACTTCGGTCGCTATCTCCCGCAGTTGATCGAAAGGCGACAGCCTCTCCGACAGGAAAAGCCGCATGGAATGGCGATCATAGCGCCGGCGCAGGCCGGGCATGGCGCGCACCGGCAACAGGCGCACCGCGATACCGTGCTCCCCCTTCAGCCAGGCTTTCAACGCGGCGAGCATATCGTCGCCCGGGGAAAGGCGTTCATGCAAGGCCTCGGCGGCATCCTCGATGCGAAGGAAACAATTGGCGCGCGATTGCAGACGGTCATGCACCTCGTCGAGCGGCAGGCGCGGCCCGGCGATGTCGGCAACTCTGCCGTCGCGGGACAGAAGCTCAGCAAGATCGGACAGCCTTGCCGCCTGCTCGCGATAGGCACGATAAAGCCGGATCATGCCGTTTGCCGCATTCGGCGCGGCTTCGGCAAGCTCGATCAGTTCCTGATCGCCAGGGATCTCGCCGGCAAGCAAGGGATCGGCAAACACTTCACGCAATTGCCCCGCACTACCGCCCTGCTCACCCTGCAGTTCGTCGAGATCGACCTTATAGACCGCCGACAGCTTCAACAGCAGTTGCACAGTCAGCGGCCGCTGATTGCGCTCGATGAGATTGAGATAGGACGGCGAGATGTCGAGCGCCTGCGCCATCATCGTCTGCGTCAGGCCGAGCCCCATGCGAATGCGTCGAACCCGCGGCCCGGCAAAAATCTTCCGCTCAACCATATGTCAAACCCTTTACAAAATTCTGCCGGTTCGAAATTTACAAGATTTACAATTTTACTGTGAGTTGATGTCAATGACAACACATCCTAACCCTTTTATATAGCGGGAAACTCCGGTTCTCATAGTCACAACAGCATCGATATTGTAAAAACAGTCATGCGATCAAGATCCATCGCAGGATCGAAAAAAGGTATCAGGAGGACTGCATGACAGATTTTTACAAACTGGTTCCAAGCGCGCCCGCCGGGCGCTTCGATGGTATCGAGCGCCCTTATAAGGCCGAGGATGTGGAGCGGTTGCGCGGATCGATCACCATCCGCCACTCGCTGGCCGAAATGGGTGCGAACCGGCTCTGGCAGCTCATTCATGAGGAAGACTTCGTCAATGCGCTCGGCGCACTGTCCGGTAACCAGGCCATGCAGATGGTTCGCGCCGGATTGAAGGCGATCTATCTTTCCGGATGGCAGGTCGCGGCCGACGCCAATACGGCCTCTGCCATGTACCCGGACCAGTCCCTCTATCCAGCCAATGCAGGTCCGGAACTGGCGAAGCGCATCAATCGAACCCTGCAACGGGCCGACCAGATCGAAACCGCCGAGGGGAAAGGGTTGTCCGTCGATACCTGGTTTGCCCCGATCGTCGCGGATGCGGAAGCAGGTTTCGGTGGCCCGCTTAACGCCTTCGAGATCATGAAAGCCTATATCGAGGCGGGCGCCGCCGGCGTTCATTTCGAGGATCAGCTGGCATCGGAGAAGAAGTGCGGCCACCTAGGCGGCAAGGTTCTCATTCCGACGGCTGCTCATATCCGCAACCTCAACGCAGCCCGGCTGGCTGCCGACGTCATGGGCGTGCCGACCCTCGTGGTTGCGCGCACGGATGCGGAAGCAGCCAAGCTCCTGACGTCGGATATCGACGAGCGCGACCAGCCCTTTGTCGATTATGACGCCGGCCGCACGGTCGAAGGCTTCTATCAGGTCCGCAACGGTATCGAGCCTTGCATTGCCCGCGCCATCGCCTACGCGCCGCACTGCGATCTCATCTGGTGCGAGACGTCGAAGCCGGATCTCGAACAGGCACGGCGGTTCGCCGAAGGTGTGCATCGCGTCCATCCGGGCAAGCTGCTCGCTTACAATTGCTCGCCGTCGTTCAACTGGAAGAAAAATCTGGACGCTGCGACGATCGCCAAGTTCCAGCGGGAGCTGGGCGCGATGGGCTACAAGTTCCAGTTCATCACGCTTGCCGGCTTCCACCAGCTGAATTTCGGCATGTTCGAGCTTGCCCGCGGCTACAAGGCCCGCCAGATGGCCGCCTATTCCGAGCTGCAGCAGGCCGAATTTGCCGCCGAGGCCAACGGTTACACCGCCACAAAACACCAGCGCGAAGTGGGCACCGGCTATTTCGATGCCGTGTCGCTGGCGATCACCGGCGGCCAGTCATCGACAACCGCCATGCACGGATCGACCGAACATGCCCAGTTCAAGCCGGCAGCAGAGTGATATCGAGATCATAGGAGGAGAATGAAATGCCATCCATAGCACGCGTTCGCGAGAGGGCCGAGGAGCAATCTCTCACCATGAATACCGATCAGCAAGCGGTCATCCGCATGTTGGCCAACGAGCTGCATCGCCTCAATCAGGCCGTCATGAATGCGGTCGAGGCCGGCGTTTCCGTCGAGCTTGTCCGCTCGGCACGCCACCATGGCGGTAACGGCAATTGGGGCGATCTGCTGATCCCCGTCGTCGTCGCCAATGCCGTGCATCCGGCCTGACCCGCCACATTGTCGAGCCAAAGCCAGGGCCGCGCCGTGCTTCAACGGCCGGCCCGTTTTCATCGCCCGTCCTCATGGCCCGATCAGGCCACGACGTAATCGCCGAGGCCGACAAACCACCTCGACATCAAGCGGCCAAACGTTATCCCGTCCCATTTGCCTTGCAAGCCAGGTCTCCACGCGGGTGACATTTACTTGCAGTGCGCTGGGGCCTTGAGCGTCTGCACCAACCGCTCGATCAGGGGGCCATAACGCTTCTGCTCGGAAGCCGGATATTCAATCGAGAAATTTCCCATGGCATCGTCACAAAGTGCGATCTCGCGCATATAGAGAATGCGGTCGTCTTTGATCCCGGAGAAGCTCGCCCAGGCGGGCCCTCGCTTCTCGTAGGTGAACTTCCAGCCCTTTTCGGCTTGCAGCTTGCGCCTGAGGTCGCTTTCTGCCCTGAAGCTGTCTTCGGTGATGTTATTGCCCCAGACAGACAATTTCACCGAGCCATCTACACTCTCCAGTCCTACACCATCGCCGTTGTCCGGGATCAGCACCGTCTTGAAATCCGACGGCAGGTCGATCACGTAGCCAAAGCGGCCGTTTTCGTACGGTGTGAAGCTGGCGGCGTTTGCGGACGTGGCGAAAGCGCAGGCAAGAAAGATTGCGCGCAGGAACATGTGATTCCTCCTAAGGTGTCTCCGTTACGAGACCTAGCGAACACACGGCCATGGTCAATGCTCTTCGTGCGAACTGGCACAATGACTGATATCGGGCGCAACGCTGCGGTGAGTGCAGCCGTCGGGGATGGCATATCCTGCCGAATTCTGAAAAAGCTGCTGCAAGCGAGAGCAAGGGCGGCGGCCAACCGACCGTTGGCCACCGCAATTTCCCATGATCAGAAGGGATAGTGTTGTGCCGGATCTTCGATGGTGATCCAGCGCAGATCCGTGAATTCGGCAATAGCCGCCTTGCCGCCGAAACGGCCATAGCCGCTGCCCTTCACGCCACCGAACGGCATTTGCGCCTCGTCATTCAAGGTCGGGCCATTGATATGGCAGATACCGGACTGGATACGGCTGGCGACGGCAAGCGCCCGCTGCACGTCGCGGCTGAAGACGGCGGACGAGAGGCCGTATTCGGTATCGTTGGCGACACGCACGGCCTCGTCCTCATCTGCCACACGGATGATCGGCTTTACCGGCCCGAAGGATTCTTCGGCGTAAACGCGCATATCCGGCGTGACAAAATCGAGCAAGGTCGCCTCGACCACCGTGCCGGTGCGCTTGCCGCCAGCCACCAGTCTGGCGCCCTTGGCCTGCGCGTCCGCGATCAGCTCTTCCATCTTCTTCGCCGCCTCCAGGCTGATCAGCGAGCCGAGGACGACATGGCCGCGCGGATCGCCCGCGGGCAGAGCCCCGGCGCGCGCGGCAAGCTTGGCAACGAAAGCGTCGGCGATCGCCTGATGCACGATGATACGCTCGGTCGACATGCAGATCTGGCCCTGATGCATGAAGGCGCCGAAGATTGCCGCATTGACGGCGCCATCGATATCCGCATCCTCCAGCACGACCAGCGGCGCCTTGCCGCCAAGCTCCAGGAGAGCGGGCTTCAGATGCTTGCCGCTCAGCTCTGCGATGATCTTGCCGACCTTGGTCGATCCGGTGAAATTGACGCGGCGGACGCCTGGGTGGGCAATCAGCGCTTCGACGATCTGAGGCGCATCCTCGGGCGCATTGGTGATGACGTTGATGACGCCGGCAGGCAAGCCGGCCTCCGTGAGCGCCGTTGCGATCAGCCGCTGCGTGCCGGGGCACTGTTCGGAAGCCTTCAGGATCACGGTATTGCCGCAGGCAATCGGCATGGCAATCGCGCGCGTCGCAAGGATCACCGGCGCGTTCCAGGGCGCAATGGCGAGGCAGACACCGGCCGCCTGGCGCACGCCCATGGCGAGCGTGCCCGGCTTGTCGGATGGAATGATCTCGCCGCCGATCTGCGTCGCCATTGCCGCAGCCTCGCGCAGGATATTGGCCGCCAGCATGACGTTGAAGCCCGCCCAGGGTGCCGTTGCGCCTGTCTCCTCCATCATCAGCTTCGTGAACTCGCCGACCTTCGCATCCATGATGTCGGCCGCCTTCGCCAGGATCGCGCGCCGCGGGCCGGGGCCGGTGCTCGACCAGCCGGAAAAGGCATTGGATGCCGCCTCGATCGCGGCGGCGACATCCTCCAGCCCTGCTGCCGGCGCCGTGCTGGCCAGCTCTCCCGTGAAGGGATCCAGGCGGTCATAGGTCCGCCCGCTGGCCGCCGGCCTGTCAGCGCCATTGATGAGAAGCGAAATGTTCATCTCTTGTCTCCTGATGAGGATGCTATGCTAAAAAACCGAGCACGTCGGCATTGATGGAGGCCTCCAATCCGCCGTCAACCGGAAGATTGGCGCCGTTTATCCAGCGCGCGCCGTCCGAGCACAAGAACAGGATTGCAGGCGCGATATCGGCCGACGTCCCGGCTCGACCGACCCGGGTGATATCGCTATCGACACGGGCATCGCCGAGCACCGCACGGAATTGTTTCAGGATCGGCGTCTCGACCGGCCCCGGACTGACGGCGTTGACGCGAATGCCGCGATCCTTGAAGCGTGGCTGGTGCGCGGCACGCATCGTCCAGAGCAGAAGCAGCTCCTTGGAGAGCGGATAGCCCTCCTCGTTCTTCAGGCCATGGTCGCTGACGAGAGACGCCACGTCCGGAAAGCCTTCGATGCCTGTCAACGTCTTCGCCCTTTCCAGATTGGCGCGCCAGCCATAGCCGGCGATCGAGGCGACATTGACGATCGCTCCACCCTCGCGCAGGCGAGGCGCGACGGCTTCCGAAAGAGCGCGAAGGCCATAAAAATTGACCGCCAGCGTCGCCGTGATGCCGGTGCTTCCGGAAAGTCCGGCGACATTGGCCAAGGCATCGATGCGATGGGGCAGCTGCCTGACGATCTCCTGAACGCCGGCCGCGGTCGCGATGTCTCCCTTGATGAAGGCGCTGACACCCGAAGACGGTTCGCGGATGTCGACGCCGATGACGTCGGCACCCATTTGCCCCGCAAGCTCGGCGGCGCGTGCACCGATACCAGAGGCAACGCCTGTAATGAGGATGGTCTTGCCGAAAAGCATGATTTCACCTTTCTCGTGAAACGCGACGCAACCGCCGCTATTGTTTATCCTGGGAGAGATCCGAGACTTTCAGCCGGTAGCCGACCGGCAGAAGCTGCAGATCGAAGCGCCGTTCGATTTCGCCCCATAGACCCCGCGGCACATAGAGAGAAAAGAGGACGGCCGTCGCACCAAGGCCGACCAGATACCAGACCCCTGCTCCGCCGAAGACGGTCTCGATGACGAAGAAGAGGATGGCGCCAAGGATCGCGCCTTCGAACTTGCCGATGCCGCCGACCAGCACCATGAAGATCATGTAGGCGGTCCACTGCACGCTGAAATAGGTCTTTGGCTGGAAGGTGACCGCCGTTGCCAGCCATAGGCCGCCGGCAACGGCAATGCCGAACGCCGCCAGCACGAAGAGCAGCCGTTTCGTTGCGGCGACCCGGACGCCGACGGAGGTTGCCGCGTCTTCGTTGTCGCGGATCGCCTGCATGGCAGCCCCTGCCCGACTGCGCAGCAGAGCAAAAAGCGCGCCGAGCAGGATGACCATGGCTGCCAGTGCCAGCCAATAGATCACCACGCGCCGCGTGCCGCCGTCATAGGCGTTCAACGAGATCAGCGAGGTTCCGGTTTCGCCCTGAATGAGCCGATCGAGATTGACGAGCAAATGGGCAAGCTCGGCGAGCACCCACATGCCGATGGCAAACTCGCCTCCCTTCAATCGTAGCATCAGCCAGGAGAACGGCAGCGATATCGCACCGGTGACAAATGCAGCGGCGATGAGCGAGACGAAGGGATCGAGCCCCGCATCCGCCAGCCGAATGGTGAAATAGGCGCCAAGTCCGAAGAAGATCTGCTGCCCGACGGAGACGAGGCCGCCGAAACCCGCCAGCGCATTCCACATGGCCGCCAGGATCACGTAGATGAAGAGAGCCGTCATGCGGTCAGTGACGCCGACGCTCGATATGGCAGGCAAGGCGGCGAGCAGCCCGATTGCCACGATCATCGCAGCCAGGGTCAACCGCGAGGATGCGGTCCAGCGCTCGACGGATATTCCGGGTGCGATCGTGCTCATGACGGGCTCCGAAGAAGCGTGCGGATTTTGCCAAGTCCGGGAAGGCCAAACTGGTGTAACCGAACGAAAAGAACGAGAAGGAAGGCGATATGGCCGCCGATCAGGAAGCCCTGCGGATGGACTTGAGCGCCGATCGATTGCGCCAGCCCGAGCACGATGCCGCCAAGCAGCGTTCCCCAGAGCGAGCCGGCGCCGCCGATGACCGCCGCCTCGAAGGCAAATAGCAGCTGCGGGCCGCCCGAATAGGGATTGAAAGTCGCCCGCATGGCAAGGAACGCGCCGGCGATGCCGACCGTGACCATGGTGATGGCAGTCGCAATGGCGTTGACGCGGCGCGCATCGATGCCGACGAGGCCGGCCGTATCAGGGTCCTCCGCCGTGGCACGGATGGAACGGCCCATTGCAAAGCGGCTGAGGAAGAACTGCAGGGCGCCGATGATGACGATCGCCGCCACCATCATAAGGACGGCCAGCTTGCCGACGAAAACGTGCCCTGGCAGTTGCCAGGAGGCATAGGATAGATTGCCGATGAAGGGAGCAAGCGAACGCGTATCCGCCCCGAATTGCTCGAACAGCAGGTTGTCGATGACGATCGACAGGCCAAAGGTCGTCAGAATCGGCAGCAGCGTCCCTCCCCGGGCGCTGCGCTCCAGAACGAAGCGCTGCAGAAGCCAGCCAAGTGCGGCCATGACCGGCAGGACGATCAGCAGGCCGGCAAAGGGTGGGATGCCGAGTTTCGATGCCAGCAACCAGAGGCCATAGGCGGCAACGACCGCAAGGCTGCCATGCGCGAGGTTGATGACGCGCATGACCGAGAACATGAAGGACAGGCCGCAGGCAATGACCGCATAATAGCCGCCGAGCAGGATGCCTTGAATGAGGGTATTGATCACGAGACGCTCCTTTCGGCTGTCGCCCGGTGCAGGCCGAAATAGGCCTGGGTCACCTCCGCGCGTGTCACCCCGCTTGCCGGCCTGTCGAGTACGATCCTTCCCTCGAGCATGCAGATGACGCGGCTCGCGACGGTCATGGCACGCGCCAGATCCTGTTCCACAAGCACGACGGTCGTGCCCGATGACAGGAGGCCCTGCAGTTGCTGGTAGACCCGGTCGACCACAAGCGGCGAGAGGCCGAGCGACACCTCATCGATGAGAAGAACGTCCGGATTGCTCATCAGCGCCCGGCCGATTGCGGTGGCCTGTTGCTCGCCGCCAGACAGATGGCCAGTCTTGGCGTGCCGGCGCGGCTTCAAATTCGGAAAGGCGTCGAAAATCCGCTCGATCGTCCATTCGCCCTTGCGGCCGGCGCTTTTGCCGAGCAACAGATTTTCCTCCACGGACATCTGCGAAAACAACCGCCGTCCCTCCGGCACCAGCGCAATGCCTCGGGCGATCCGCTTATGCGAGGGAACGGCCGTGACATCTTCGCCATCGAGCAGGATCTGACCGGATGCCGGCAAATGCGCGCCGGCGATCGAGCGCAGCAGCGTCGTCTTGCCGGCGCCATTGGCGCCAACAAGCGCAAGCACCTGCCCCTTGGCGAGATCGAAACTGACGCCGCGCACCGCCGGCAGCAGCCCGTGACGGACATCGAGATTGCGAACGGAAAGAATGCTCATGCCGGCGTTCCTCCAAGATAGGCACGCACAACTTCGCCATCGCTCATGACGGCCTTCGGATCACCATCGGCGATGATCCTGCCGGCATCCATGCAGACCAGCCGTTCGACGACCTGCAGCAGGACATGGACGATATGCTCGATCCAGACGATGCCGATGCCGCGTTGCCTGAGCTCGAGAATGATGCCGACGAGTTCACTTGCCTCACCGTCCGTCAATCCGCCGCCGATTTCGTCGAGAAGCAGCAGCCGGGGGCTGGTCGCAAGCGCACGCGCCAGTTCCAGACGCTTGCGATCGAGCAGGCCGAGCGTGTCGGCGCGGCGATTGGCAACACCCAGCATGCCGCAAAGCCGCAAGGAATCGACGACGCGCCCATAGACCTCATCGCAGCTTGATGCCTTACCCTGTGAGGCGGCGACAAGGACATTCTCGAATGTCGTCATTCCGCCGAAAGGTTTTGGAATCTGATGCGTCCTGACAAGTCCAGACCGGCAGCGATCTGCCGCCGCCAGGGCGGTTACGTTCCGTCCGTCGAAGGCGATCGTTCCGGCGTTCAACGGAAAGGCTCCCGCCAGAGCGCCCAGCAATGTCGTCTTGCCCGCTCCGTTCGGGCCGACGATGCCGACCGCCTCGCCGCCTCCCATGGAAAAGTCGATGTTTTCGAGAACCACAAGCGCCCCGAAGCGCTTGTGGATGCCTCTTGCCGACAGGAAATCCTGCCCTTGCCTCTGTCGTTCTTGCCGCTGCACGATAGCCTTACCCGTTGTAAGCGATGAGTTTGGTCCCCACAGGCACGTTCGGATCGGTGGCGTTTTCCGTCACGACATAGTCGAGCGCGAATTTCGAGCCGGAAGGTGCCTTGACCCATTGCGTACCGATGATCGGGCCGGGAGAGACATTGGCGACGGGGCCTGCGGTGAAATCCACCTTGCCGGCAATCGTCGTGGTCTTCAGCGTGCTCAGCGCCTTGGCGACAGCCTCCTTGCTCTTGACGTCGGACGCTGCCTTCAGCGCGTCGAAGCCGGCGTCGAGAAGCGAAAGGCTCGCGCCAAGCTGTTGCGTCCATTGCTTGCCGCTCGCCGCCTCATAGCCATCGGCAAGCTCGGGCCCGGATACGCCTGTCAGCGCCGACTTGTAGGGAAAGGCCTTGTGCCAATAGGCAGCGCTGGCGATATTCACACCGAGATCGCCAAGCGCCTCGATGTCGGAAGGGAAGAGCCCGGTCTTGGCGACCTGGCAGATCTTGATCTGCTGGATGAGGCCCTGCTGTGCGGCCTGTCGCCAGAAGGCCGCAAAGTCGGGCGGGATCGGGAAGCTGTTGAAGATCTCGACGCCTTCCTGCCGGAAGAGCGCAATCTGAGAGGAGAAATCCGTCGTCCCCGTCTCGTAAGCGCCTGGATCGACGATGGTGAAGCCGGCCTTGGCAAGCGCCGGCGCCAGATTGGCGCGGATCGCGTTGCCATCGGCATCGTTCGGATACATGACCCCGACCTTCTTGTTGGTCTCGATCAGGTTCCATTGCGAGATGTATGTCTTCAGGAATTCGCCGACGCCGAAACCGAAGTGATAGGTCCATTTGAACGGAGATGGCGCACCCGGTTTCGCGCCGCGGCCGAAATACCAGGCTTCCCACGGCATGACCGTCGACAGGCAGGGCACGCCTGCCGCCTCGCACGCGTCGGCAACCGGGTTGATCGTTTCCGGCGTCGACACCACCAGCATCAGATCAATGGCCTGATTGTTGATCAGATCCTTTGCCAATTGGCCGGCTCGCGACGGGTCGGACTGTGTGTCACGGTCGAGGATCTCGACCTTCCAGGTCTTGCCACCAGCCTGGAGTCCGCCCGCCAATGCCTTTCGCGCAAGATCGAGAACATAGCCGTCGGTCTCGCCGAAGCCGCCGAGCGGTCCTGTGCGCGGGCTGATGAAGCCGACCTTCAGCGTGTCGTCGGCAGCAAAGGCTGCACGCCCGCCCAAGGTCAATGCGGTCGTGCCGGCCGCAGCCACGGTCATGAAGTCACGCCGCGTCAATCCCGCGCTCAAAATCTGCTCTTTGAAACCAGTCATGCGATTTCCTCCCTCTTCCTCGGAGTCCTCTTACCCCGTGTCTCTCATGATCCATCGCGGCTCAGATCGGATAGTCGCGCCTGCCCGAGGCAAGCGTGACCCAGCGCAGCTCCGTGAACTCATCGATCGCCGCCTTGCCGCCGAACCGGCCGTAGCCGCTCGATTTGACACCGCCAAAAGGCATCTGCGGTTCGTCCGCAACGGTCGCTTCATTGATGTGACAGATGCCCGTCTCGATGCGCCGTGCCACCGAGAGCGCCTGATTGATGTCGCGGCTGAAAATGGCTGACGACAGGCCGTATTCGTTATCGTTGGCGACGGTCACCGCTTCGTCGATGCTGTCGACGCGAATGATCGCCGCGAGCGGCCCGAAGCTCTCCTCGCGGTAGATCCGCATGGCCGGCGTGACGTGATCGATGATCGTTGCGTCGATCAGCGTGCCGCGCGCCTGGCCGCCGCAAACGACGAGCGCGCCCTTCTGCGAGGCATCCTCGACCAGCATGCGAACGCGCCTTGCGGCTTCGGCCGTAATCATCGTTCCGAGCGGCGTGTTCCCGTCGCGTGGATTGCCGGCAATCAGCGTCTGGGCTTTCGCCTTGAATTTCTCGACGAATTCATCGGCGACCGCCCCCATGAGGATGATCCGCTCCGTCGACATGCAGATCTGGCCCTGGTTCATGAAGGCGCCGAAAGCGGCAGCCCGCACCGCCTCGTCAATATCCGCATCGGCGAGTACGATGAACGGTGCCTTGCCGCCGAGCTCGAGAAGGCAACGCTTGAGATGGCGCGCGGACGCTTCGGCGATCAGCCGCCCGACGCGGGTCGAGCCGGTAAAATTGATCCGGCGTACCGCCGGATGCGCAATCAGCGCCTCCACGATGGCGGCGGCATCCTTCGGCGCATTGGTGACGACGTTGACGACCCCGGGCGGAAATCCCGCCTCCCGCATGACATCGCCGATCAGGCAGTGGGTCTTGGGACAAAGCTCGGAGGCCTTGAGAATGACCGTATTGCCGCAGGCAAGCGGCATGGCGATGGAGCGCACGCCAAGGATGATCGGCGCATTCCACGGCGCGATCCCCAGGCAGACGCCGGCGGGCTGCCGAACGGCCATGGCGAGGCGTCCGGCCTCGCCGGACGGTATGATCTCGCCGGCAACCTGCGTCGTCATGGCACCTGCTTCCCGCAGGATATCTGCCGCAAGACCACAATTGATCCTGGCCCAGAGCGCGGTCGCCCCGGTTTCGCCAACCATCGTCTCGACGAATTCGGCCGTGCGGGCTGTCAGAATATCGGCCGCCTTGTTCAAAAGCGCCCGTCGCTCGCTGGGCCCAATGTCGGACCAGATGGGAAATGCCGCGGCGGCCGCGTTGGCGGCATATGCCGCATCGGCCAGGGAAGCCGCGGGCGCGACGGTTGCAACATCGCCGGTCGCGGGATCGATGCATTCGAATGTCGATGCATCCGACGCATCAAGTGCTTCGTCATTGATCAGCAGTTTCGCGACGAACATGGCGATTATCCGCTCTCCGGCAGGTCAAGCCTGCAACGATCTGAATGGGGAAAGGCGCGCACGGATCGACGCGGCCGGGATGCAGCCTCGCCAAGCATATGTTCCGTGTGAAAACCTCCTCCCAAAGGCCCATGAGAGGAGATTACGCGGTTGGAGCGGGCTTTGAATGTGATTTTCTGGGTTAATATTGTAAATATCTGGCAATCATGTCACGCTCCGGTCACGTCATGCAAAGGAGGGTGGATTGGTTTCGGATAGCGGCATCCATCTTCACGCTCGTGGGGAATGGCGCGAGCCGTCGCTGACGCATCGCACCATTCGTTTTCAGAAAGGTCTCTACGCCCAGTTTCATCACCTCTTCCTGTTGAAGGCGGGTAAAGCGACATTCGTTCTGGATACAGAGGAAGAGAGAAGCCTACAGGGACCGACCCTCGCCTACCTCCCGCCGCAATCGCGATGCGCGCTGCATATGGCGGCAGGGGCTGCCGGCTTCCTTGTCGGCGCCTCGCCGCAGATCATGGTCGATGCCATCGGCGACCGGGCGGAATCCTACGCGCTCAGGATATTCGGCGAGCAGGCCTGGTTCATGGCCGAACCGAATATCGATGCCGTTAACGAGATACAGCCGCTCACAGCCGGCTTCGTTCGCGAACTGGACGATCCATCGCGGGCCTCCTGGATGGCGATTACAGCCTATATGCGACTGATCCTGATGGCGCTTTGGCGCGCCGGCGGCGCAGAGACCTCAGAGCAGCGCGGACGCGGCGGCAATGCATCGATCCTGCAGAGATATCGCCAGCTTGTGGAAGCCTGGTTCCGGCAGCATCGGCCGATGACGGACTATGCGCGCGAGCTCGGCGTAACCACCGACCGGCTGCATGCCATCTGCCGGAACGCGCTTGGCCGCTCGCCAGTGCAATTGCTGCACGAACGGGTGGTGCAGGAGGCAAAATTGCGATTGGAGCGCTCGGCCCGTACGGTGCAGGAAATTTCGGACGGGCTCGGCTTTCGCGACCCCACCTATTTCAGCCACTTCTTCAAGAGGAAAACCGGCTTTTCGCCGGCCGCCTATCGCAACGTCGCCCGCAAGAGCGAGGTTGCCGAAAGCACCTTGTCATCAGGCTATGCCGACTGGCCCTGACGTCAAGCATCGGAGCTGGTCAGACGATCAGCCCTTTCATCGGCATGACATGATCGGATCCGGGGAAGACATCGCGCGCCAAGACCACGGAAGATGCGCCGAGCAGATCGACCGCGATGCCCTTGACGACGGCGCGCAGGTCTGTGGTGGCGGCAAGATCACGGCCGTCGCGCAATTGCGCCGGTTTCAGACCGGGCCAATCGGCAATCACCCGGCCGCCCCTGATCGCGCCACCGGCAAGAAAGGCAGTCGTTCCTGTGCCGTGGTCCGTGCCTTGCGTACCGTTGACCTGAGCCGTGCGGCCGAATTCGGTCGCAACGAGGATCGCGGTATCCTTCCAGGCGGAACCGAGCTCCTGCTGGAACGCAGCGAACGAATTGTCGAGACCCACAAGCAGTTTGTTGAGCCGATCCACCTCGCCGGCATGGGTGTCCCATCCCTCGAAGGCAAGTGCCGCGACACGGGGACCATCGTCCTGCGCCAGCAGACGGGCCGCACCTCTGGCCATCTGCTCCATGCCGGTCGGATCGCCCGGGCCGCCCCGCGCCTTGACGTCGAGACCGGCGGCGATCTTGCCGGTCGAAATACCCTCGGCAAGAATTTTCGCAAACAGCGGGTCGGTGTGATTGTAGAGATCCATGAGGCGCGGTGGCAGATCGTCGCTGACCGGCTGCAGGTTGGATGGCGACCAGCCCAGAACCGGCGCCTTGCCGCGAATGACGAGCGGTGCATTTGCGCCAACGGACAAGCCGCGAATCTGCGATGCGGCGGGCGAAACCTTGTCGCCCTTGGGCAGCCCCTCCAGCATTCGGTTCAGCCAGCCGGACTCGACACGGCCTGGCGTCTCATAGCCGGATTCCAGCACGTCCTGACCGTCGAAATGCGACCGGTCGCGATAAGGCGTTGCGCTGGCATGCACGACTGCCGCCTGACCTGCGCGATAAAGCCGGTTAAAGTTCGGCATCGACGGATGGAGCGCAAAGAAGCTGTCGAGCGTCAGCGCGGCGTTAGGGCCGCTTGTGGTCATGGCGATCGACTGCCGCAGCATCTGATAATCGGGGTCGCCAACGGGGGGCACCGCCGTCAAACCATCGAGCGCGCCGCGCAGGATGATGGTGATGAAGCGCGGATCGCGTCCACCGGCGGCATGGGCAAAGCGCGGGATGAAGGCCCAGGCAAACAGGGCGCCTGAAGCGCCCAGCACGGCACGACGGGTGGGTGTCATGAGTTCACAGGTCATGGTCAGCGCCTTTGGAATTCGGGGGAAAGATAAGCGATCACCAGCCCTTGTTTGCGGGTCTCGGCACGCGATACGGCCTGGAGCGTTTCACTTGAAAGAAGCGGCCCCAGGCAATCGGAGACGAAACGACGCGGATCGACCTGGGGCGGCACCGCATTCGCGATCATGTTGGCGACATCCATGCGCATGCTGAGACCCTCGCTGGAGGCCCAGGCATCGGCGGTATCGGCAAAGCCGTTGGGTCCGGCAGGCGCCCAGAACGGCTGGCCCATCGCCGTCAGGGTGCCGAGGATGACATTCGGTTTCGGCGTCTCGCCACTTGCCCGTAGAAGTGCGGCCATGAATTCCAGGGGCGAGCGAACCTTTGAGAGCGTCGGGTTCCACGCATCCTCGGAGCTGACCAGGGCGCGATAGACAGCCGATAAATCGCCGTCCGTCTTGCTGAAGGTCGCAGCAACAGTCTGGACAAGCGCAGGCGGCGGGATGTCAGCGACGAAATGCCGGACGAGCTTGGTGGCGATATGTTGCGCGGTGGCAGGGTGGCGGGCAAGATCCCGCAACGCTTCCCGCCCCTGTTCGACGCCCTTGTCCGCATAGGTCAGGCCGAGCAGCGTCTTGTCACCGGGTTCATGAGCGCCCGCGTTGAAAACAAAGGTGCCGGACGCACCGAGCTTGCCGTCGGCGCGTGCTACGGTCCAGCCGGTGATGATCCCGGCAAGCGTCGTCACGTCGGCCTGCGTGTAGCCACCATTGACGCCGAGCGTATGCAGTTCCAGCGTCTCGCGGGCGAGGTTCTCGTTGAGACCGCGCTTCTTATTGGCATTGGCTTTCGAATTGGGACCGATCGACTGCTGATTGTCGAGATAGCCGAGCATCGCCGGATGCGTCTCGACGGCGAGCAGCATGTCGGCGAAACGACCGAAGATATGCGGCCGGATGGCTTCGCGCTCGAAGGCGCCGGCAGCGATATGAACCTCCTCGCTCTTCGACACGGCAACCGCAAAATGATTTGCCCAGAACATGGCGAGCCGCTCGCCAAAGCCGATCAATGGCTGCCGGATGGTGCCGTTGAAGCGGGCCTCCACCTCGGCCACCAGGATCTCCTGAGGAAGATAGGGTATCGAAGGCTTCTCCACCCTCTCAACCGCCTTGCCGACCGCGACAACCATCGCCTCATTGCTCGGCGGAGCTGTCATGGTGTCCGATGGCTGGGCCGATGGCTGTCGCGGTCCCTGTGCCGGCATGTCCCGCGGCATGGCGTTGACGGCGGTTGCGGCCTGTTGTTGCCTCGCCTCTTTGCGCTGTTGCTGGAATGCGTACAGAGAAACCAGAAGATCGGCCGTGGACTGAAGCTGCGGCCCGACCGGAACCGGAACGAAGCGCTCCGTGATCTCCTCCATCAATGCGCCGCGCGGATCCGAGGCGATTGGTGCGATGCCGTTATGGTCTGCGCCTAGCCCAAATCGAGAAAGCGCGAGCGCGGCATTAACATCATTCGATTGCTGAGCCATGTTCCTGCCAAATCCTGCATCAAACATACTCCTTCAACGTAAGCGCCCTTCCGATCCGTCGCTCGGCAAGTATGATCATTTTGTGGCAGCGGTCCTCGGTACGATGCGCCGCACCAGGCTTGCGGCAAGCGCACGGCGCTCGTCGTAAGAGAGCGTTGCGGCAAAATCGACGGCGCGCTGTTCAAGCTTTGTGCGCAACGCAAAATCAGCGTTCCGGGCTCGCGCCAGCGCCGCGGCGAGTTCCTCCGCGTTGAGAGTCGGCTGACCCAGGATGGAGGCGGCATCGACCTTGGCCTGCTGCGCCTCGAGGATGGTCTCGTGTTCGTTCTTGCGCGCCTCGCTCAATGCCGCACGCAGGGCCCTCCGCTGCGACGACGGCAATTGCTCGCCGGCGAGCGGCATCATGCCGGCACGCATTTGCGTCTTGCGGATCCACGTCAATCCACCGCCGGCCAGCGCGCCGATCAGAAACGTGTTGAGCACGAGCAGTGATATGACCACTATGCGAAAGCTGCGATCCGTCATTGGCTATCCTGCACTATGGCCGCGTCCGGCCCGATATCGCCGAACATGGTTGCTGTTCCCTCGGAGGCGACCGAGGTATCGGATGTCAGGCCGGGCGTCAGCACGGCAATAGCGATGCTGCCGGCAAGCGCACCGGCGATGCCGACACCGACAAGGCCGATGCCGGCGGAGCCAAAGCGGAACCAGTTTCGGATCGTCAGGCGGCGCGCGAGCTTTGCCAGAACTTTCTCTTCCAGACCGGCGTCACTGTGTTTGACGACATAGGTGTCGAGCAGCGCATCCAGGCCGGCTGCGCGCGCAAGCGCTTGGGACGCGCCCGGGCTCTTTGCAAAATTCCGCGCGGCCGCACGCTCTGCCTGCGGCCAACGACCGATATCGCCTCCATAGGCAGCAACCAGCGTCTCGAATCTCTCGGCATTCATAGGACCCGCGATATTCTCAACCATCGCCCTCTTCCCTCAACAAAAGCAGTTGCAACGCGCGTCTTCCCCGCGCAAGCAAGCTCTCCAATGCATCGATGCTGACATCCATGATCTCGGCCGCCTCGGCATTCGACAGTGTCTGATAATAAACCAGAACGATTGCTTCCCGCTGCCGGGGTGCGATCATCTGCATGGCTCGCTCCACACGCCGGAACGGATCGTCTTCACTCAGCAGGCCCGCATCCGGCGCCGGCCCTTCATATTCGATCTCGGGCGGATGCTCGGCCAAAACGTCCTTGCGCCGCCTCAGGCGGTCGTAGCAAAGATTGATCGCAACCCGGTGCACCCAGGTGCTGAAGCGGGCATTGCCCTGCCGCCAGCCGCCGGCCTGCCGCCACACCCGTAAAAGCGTCTCCTGCGCCACATCCTCGGCCTCGGTCGCATCGCCAAGCATGCGGGTCGCGACCGCCACGATACGCGGCAGCTGACGCGCCACCATGGTACGCATCGCCGGAGCGTCGCCGGCGGCGATACGTCCGAGCAGATCCTCATCCGGGTCGCCACTCTTGGGGGCGCGATCCCATTTCATCGGCAGTCGCCACCGTTGCGGTTTCGTACGATACGGGCTTCCCGCATCTGGCCCAGGCTTTCGGTTGGCAACCATCGGTCAACCGTCGACTCGAGCAAGAGGCGCCCATCGGATCGCAGCATCTCGGTCAGCGTATCATCCTTCGACATCAAACACAGGCTCACAGTCGTTGAACGATACACTCGTCAAGTTCCGTCGCTCTGAACTCAAGGATTTTCAGATTTTCTTTTCGGGCTTGACGCCCGCCCCAACGAGTGAACGAAAGGAGCCGGCTCACCCGGACGCAGAGGCCCCAAGCGCTCTTGCCCGGATTGCCGGCACTTCGCATGGTCAAATGCGAAAGCTCATATTCGGTCAGAGCGTCAACAGATCGCTGGTCGTCTGATCCTGGTCATTTGCGGTATAGAAGCTGGCGAAATCGGGCAACTGCGATTGCTGTGCCTGCTGCCCCTTCATGGCCGACTCGAACTGGCTTTGCGTCAACGAGCCGGAGCCGGACGTATCGAGACTGTTGAACAGCGCCGTTGCCTGGTCCTCGCTCACGTCGGCCGGACGGGCGGCAACGAACTCGGCTTGGCTGACATTGCCGTCACCATCCGTATCCATCGAGGAAAACGCACTGGAAAGCTCGTCATCCGTCAGCTGTCCGGACGACTGGTGATGGCCATGGTGACCCGCGTGCATGGCTTTGCCGAGCTGCGCTTCGGTGAGCGAGCCGGTATTGCCCTTGTCGAAGCTCTGGAACAGTTGCTGCGCCTGGGTTTCGCTGACGTCGGCCGGCCGTGCGGCCACAAACTCCGCCTCGCTGATACTGCCGTCGCCATTGGTGTCCATGGCGCTGATAAGGTCGCTCTGCTTGCTGCTTTGAGTACCGCTCGCGGACGCATGCTGGGTGCTCGATGTGGCGGAGCTGCCGTCATCGTCCGAATTCAAGGTCGAGCCGTCGGTGCCGCTGTTGGCCTGCAGATTGAGGATGATGTTCATCAGTTGCGCGATCAGCTGTTGCGCCGACGCGATCTGCGAGGAGTCGTCCGAAGAGTCCGAAGAGTCCGAAGAAGATGACGAGCTCGCGCCGGAAGAATTGCCGGAGGAGCTATCGGACAACAACGATGAGATGGAATCATCGTCGGTCGAGGCTGTCGAACGCGACGTCGGATACTGATAATAATTGTTCGATGAAATCGAGGAGATGCTCGTCATTGGGGCCTCCAGATACGAGCGTTGAGAGAAACTCGAATGGCTTACGCGTATGCGACTTTGAACACGACTGTCACTGAGCCCCACCGGAGAAGGTGAAGACCCGGCCTGGATCATCGATATGAGCGGATGGCGGTGCGAACGCTGGAGATCAAGCGCGTTTTGCGCCCCAACTTGATCAATGCGTCGTTTCCAGTGCCGGCGAACTCGGGATCGCCCCGCCAATGCATCTCGCCATCATGGCTGCATCGGCATCTGCACATTTTCGATTTTCACTTCCCAACGGAGCGAAACTGCACACCGAAACTTGCGCGTGGCTTATAGGCGCTTGACGAACACATCCTATTGCGATTTCCTTCCCCGATTTTTAGGGAGTATATAAATATCACCACTGTGCTGAACGTCGATGGGGCAAGGGATCCCGACGACGAGCGGCACTGATGGAACAAGAACAAAAATGAGGGGCACAGCTTGAAGATTGGTTTCTGTGGAGACGTGAATGAGGCGCACTAAGGAGGAGGCGGCGGAAACGAGGAGCGAGATCTTGCACTCTGCAAAGGCTCTGTTTCTCGACAAGGGCTATGAAAATGTCAGCCTGGAGGAGATAGCTGCCGCCGCCGGGGTTACACGGGGCGCGGTGCATTGGCATTTCAAGAACAAGCAGGGATTGATGTTCGCAATCCGCGATGAGGCGCAGCAGCCGTTTCAGGAACTGGCGGAGCGGATGTCCAGGGAATTGCCGCCCAATCCGCTCGATCTTATCGCAGAGACGATAGCGGCGATATTCGACGATGTTCAGGGCGATCCACGCAAGCGCAGCATGCTGAAAGTGATGATGCACCTCGACATGGCGTTTTGCGATGGCACCACGAGCCGCGCCAGCTCCTTCCGACACGACATGCACGAACACTTCGAACGCATCTTCACCCTGATGGACGAGAAAACGAAATTGCCGGCGCCCTGGACGCCGGATACGGCCGCTTCCTCGCTGACCGCCGTCATCGGCGGCCTGATCAGCGAATGGACACTCGACAGGGGCAATTTCCAGCTTGTTCCCTGTGGTCAGATGTTCATCAAAATGGTCTTGAAGACATGGTTCCCGTTGGCACAGACCCAGGAAATGGCGGTCTCCCCGGCCTGATGTCCGGCCACTTTCTCCATGTGACTCGACGCGATTTCGAACGGAAGGCGCCAGGCGCCTTTCCCGGATTGCTCCGGAAATAAAAAAAGGATCCGGAGGGAAAGCCGGATCCTTTACTTTGATCGGAGGTCAACCGATCGATGAAAGAAGCCCAACGGATTGGAACGTCAGGCTTCTCTTACCCGGCAAGGATGCCGGGTAATTCTGTGATTAGAAGCTACGCTCGAAGCGCAGGATACCAGCCCACTGATCCTGGTTTACAGAATCGAAGTTGGTGTAGGAGACTTCCGGCTCGATGAGCAGGTTCTTGACCGGGTTCCACTTGACGTTCGTGGTAGCGGCAAAAATCTTCGAGTCGGTGTAGGCGAGCTGCAGGTTCCACTTCAGCTTTTCGTTGATCGGAACGCCAACGCCGCCCCAGACAGCCCAGTCGCCCCAGCCGCACAGCGCCGGACGATCAGCCGGGCAAGCGGAACGATCGAGGTTGGTGCCTGCGTACTTGTTGAGCTTGTCGCCGTCGGTGTTCCAGCCGCCCATCAAGAAGGCCGAGAATGCGCCGAAGTCAGCGTCTACACGAGCCTTGATGGCGCCTTCTTCGACGATCGAGTCATAACCGCCGACGACCTTGAAGCCCCATGCGCCAGACTTGAAGCCGGCACCGGCAACAACGTCGGGAGCGTAATGGTTGGACTTGTCGTCCGACCACCAGCCAGCGCCATAGGAAGCGCCCGAGCCGCTGGAGTTGGAATCTTCGAGCGAGATCACAGCCGTGAAGCCGTTGCCTGCGTCGTAGTTGTAGGTCAACTGGTTGAGTTCGTACGGGCCGTCATAGATCACGTCGTCGTTGATGACGTCGCCAGCGTAACCGACATACAGGTTGTACTGCGAGTCGAGCTTACCAACCGTGAAGCCGCCGAGGCTGATGTTTGCGAACAGCAGCTTCGTAGAGGTGGAGCCGCCGTCGTTCCAGTCCCAACGCAGAACCATGTTGGTCTTCAGCGGACCGTATTCGGTGTCGGTCGCGGTGTCGACGTTCAGCTCGGCACGAGTGTGCCACAGCGTGCCGACCTTGCTGTTCGGATTGTAGGCATCGTACCATTCACCTTCAGAACGGACGCGGCCGCCGATCTTGAGGCAGGTTTCCGTGCCCGGAATGAAGAAGTAGCCAGCACCGTATGCGTCGCAAATGCGGACGTATTCCAGCGGCTCGGGCTCAGCAGCAACGATCGCGTCAGCTGCGTGGGCACCGGATACTGCTGCCAGCGCAGCAGCGGAGCCGAGAAGAAGGCTCTTGATGTTCATTATAAACTCCTGGTTGTAATATGCATTTCTAATTTACCGCGAGTACAAAGCTGGAAATGCTACCCCGAAGATCGGTTCGGTCTGAAACGCGACCGGGCAGCCCGGCAAATACGCACCTGATGTTGGCTTGAGTCCCCTCGAACCTCCATGATTGACCCCGCGGCAAAGGTTTTGAAATGCCCCTACCGATCCGGCCGACTGCTCGACCGTAAGACAAATTATGTCCTGCTTTTGACTTACAAACAGGCCGTATGTTTGTCAATTATATGAAACGGGCTTTGGCGTTAGACTTGGGCGCTGTTGCCTAAATGCAACTGACGACTCGGGCTGCAACCCGGATACGCTCGATGCCGGCAATGGCCGGGAATATGTCATCAGATCCATGGCCGCCAATGCTTCAACAGGCGTTCGCCCGGCCAGTCAGCGGCCAAATATCGTCTGGCCGCCGCAGCAAAGTTGGGAAACAAAACTCAATAAATCGATACACACAGAAATATCGAATCTCCCTAGATTTCGGCGAATCGCGCCATCGAAGGGGACACATTGCGAATGAACGAGAACCGCCTGATCTTCATAGCGACTCCCTGCTTCGGCGGCCTCGTGACCAAGGATTACATGCAATCGATCTTTTCCCTGATGCAGGCAGGTGCGCAGGCCGGCATACAGCTGACGCTTGCTCTCCTCGGCAATGACGCCTTGATTACCCGCAGCCGCAACACGCTCGTATCGTCCTTTCTGAATGACACCGCAGCCACCCATATGCTGTTTATCGACGCCGACATCAGCTTCGAACCGGATCAGGTGATGCGATTGCTGGAAGCCGACAAGGATGTCGTCGCGGCGATGTATCCCATCAAGGATTACGATTGGAACACGGCCGCCCGCACCAATTCTCAGGATGGCTCCTCGCTTGCTTCCGCCGCGCTTCATTACGTCGGCACGCCTCTGGTTGGCCAAAGCGCCGAACGGGACGGCGATTTTGTCAGTGCCGTCTATGCCGGAACTGGCATGCTTCTCATCAAGCGTACGGTCATCGAGGCGATGACCGAGGCCTATTCGGGGCTGCGCTACAATGCCATTCATGCCTATCCGAGCACGAAGCCATCGCCAGGCACGCAATACGCGCTGTTTGAATGCATGATCGAGGAGGAGACGGGCCTCTATCTCAGCGAAGATTTCGCCTTCTGCCGTCGCTGGCGTGCACTGGGCGGCAAGATCTGGCTCGATACCGCCAGCAAGCTATCCCACACCGGCCCTCACCGCTTCGTCGGCAATACCGCGCCGCGCTACTGACGCGGCGTCAAGCCGCAGCTTTATCAATCTCGCATAGGTTGTCACTTGCATACATGGAAGTCGCGAATCTCCGGGGAATTGCGCTGCTTGCTGCGGGGTTGACAGGAGCGGACGGGAGAGCATAGCCTTCCGTCATTCACCAGGGGGGTCCCGGCAAGGGGCTGAGATACTGCTGGACAATAAGGCTTTGCCTGTTGTGGCGCAGTGACCCGTTGAACCTGATCCAGTTCATACTGGCGTAGGGACGGTGCGAGCGCTCGAAGGCTTCGGATTCCCGTGTGGATTCCATGCCGGCGTCTTTTCATCATTCCGGCTGATTGACTGGGTCTCCAACCGCAACTTGGAGCCTCAAACCATGACCATTGCCGCAAAGAACCTCACCCCGACTGTCACCACCGGCCCGATGCCGGCATCACGGAAGATCTACGTCCCCGGGGACATCCATGCCGATATCCGCGTACCGATGCGCGAGATCAGCGTTCACCCCACATCGGGCGAGCCGCCCGTCATCGTCTATGATTCCTCCGGCCCTTACACCGTCGAAAGCGCGGATATCAGCATCGAGCAGGGCTTGCCGCAGCTGCGCCGAGACTGGGTGCTCGCTCGCGGCGACGTCGAAGCCTATCAAGGCCGCCATGTGCGTCCCGAGGACAATGGCTTCGTCACCGGCGAGCGGCTCACACCGGACTTTCCGGCTAAGCGTCAGCCGCTGAGGGCCATAGACGGCAAGGCAGTGACCCAGCTCGCCTATGCCCGCGCCGGCATCATCACCCCGGAAATGGAATTCATCGCCATCCGTGAGAACCTCGGCCGCAAGGCGAAGGCCGAGACCATGATCCGCGACGGCGAGAGCTTTGGCGCTCATATTCCCGACCATGTCACCCCGGAATTCGTGCGTCAGGAGGTCGCGGCCGGCCGCGCGATCATCCCGGCCAACATCAATCATCCGGAAAGCGAGCCGATGATCATCGGCCGTAACTTCCTGGTGAAGATCAACGCCAATATCGGCAATTCCGCCGTCACTTCCTCCATGGCCGAGGAGGTCGAGAAGATGGTCTGGGCAGCACGCTGGGGCGCAGATACCGTCATGGATCTATCGACCGGCCGCAACATTCATAACATCCGCGAGTGGATCATCCGCAATTCGCCACTGCCGATCGGCACCGTGCCGCTTTATCAGGCGCTGGAGAAGGTTAGCGGCATCGCCGAGGATCTCACCTGGGAAGTCTACCGCGACACGCTGATCGAGCAGGCCGAACAGGGCGTCGATTATTTCACCATCCATGCCGGCGTCCGGCTGCACTACATCCCGCTGACGGTCAATCGCGTCACCGGCATCGTCTCGCGCGGCGGCTCGATCATGGCCAAGTGGTGTCTCCATCATCATCGCGAGAGCTTCCTCTACGAGCATTTCGAGGAAATCTGCGATATCTGCCGCGCCTATGACGTTTCCTTCTCGCTCGGCGACGGTCTACGCCCCGGGTCGATCGCCGATGCGAACGACGCCGCGCAATTTGCCGAACTCGAGACACTGGGCGAACTGACGAAGATCGCCTGGGCGAAAGACTGCCAGGTCATGATCGAAGGACCCGGCCATGTGCCGATGCACAAGATCAAGGAGAACATGGACAAGCAGCTCGCCGTCTGCGGCGAGGCGCCCTTCTACACGCTCGGGCCGCTGACCACCGATATCGCACCGGGCTACGATCACATCACATCCGGCATAGGCGCTGCGATGATCGGCTGGTTCGGTACGGCCATGCTCTGCTACGTTACCCCGAAAGAGCATCTCGGCCTGCCAGATCGCAACGACGTCAAGACGGGCGTCATCACCTACAAGATCGCCGCCCACGCGGCCGATCTCGCCAAGGGTCACCCCGCCGCTCAAGTCCGCGACGACGCATTGTCGCGCGCGCGCTTCGAATTCCGCTGGGAGGACCAGTTCAACCTGTCGCTCGACCCCGATACCGCCCGCAGCTTCCATGACGAAACCCTGCCGAAGGAAGCCCACAAGGTCGCGCATTTCTGCTCGATGTGCGGCCCGAAGTTCTGCTCCATGCGGATTTCGCATGACATCCGCGCCGAGGCACAAAAGGAGGGACTGGAAGCGATGGCGGCAAAATATCGCGAGGGCGGCGACCTCTACATGCCGATCGACGTCACCGCAGAGCCGGCCGAGTGATATGCGCATCCTCGTCAAAGGGGCCGGCGTTGCCGGCCTCGCCGTGGCCCACCAACTGCTTCGACGCGGCGCTGAGGTGACAATATCGGACCCCTGCCCGGATTTTAGCCGAGCCGCCTCGTGGCTTGCAGGCGGCATGCTGGCACCTTGGTGCGAACGGGAAAGCGCCGATGAGGCGTTGCTGGAACGCGGGCGCGATTCGGCCGATCGATGGGAAGCGATCCTGCCCGGCAAGATTGTCCGCAACGGGACGCTTGTCGTCGCGCCCAACCGCGACCAAAGCGAGGTGAAACGCTTCGCCAGCCGCACGACCGGCTATCGTTGGGTCGACGAACACGACATCGCCACCCTCGAACCGTCGCTCGCCGGTCGCTTCCGGCATAGCCTGTTCTTTCCGCAGGAAGCACACCTCCATCCCCGGGAGATATTGCAGTCATTGAAGGACGATCTCCTGGCAAGGGGCGTCGCCTTCGACCACGGGGTAGCGGATGGTGCCGAATTCGAAGCGATCATCGACTGCACGGGAGCTGCCCGCATCGGTCAAGACCGGCCGCTGCGGGGTGTTCGTGGCGAGATGCTCTGCCTGCAGACGCACGAGGTCACCCTTGCAAGGCCTGTGCGCCTGCTGCATCCGCGTTTTCCCGTCTATATCGTGCCGCGCGGCGACGGCCTGTTCATGGTCGGCGCGACAATGATCGAAACGGAATTTCAAGGGCCGATCACGGCCCGCTCGCTGATGGAGCTGCTGAACGCCGCCTACGCGTTGCATCCAGCCTTTGCCGATGCCGCCGTCGTCGAAACCGGCGCCGGCATTCGCCCTGCCTTTCCCGACAATCTGCCACGGGTAACGCGGGAGGACCGAACCGTCCTGATCAACGGCCTTTATCGCCATGGCTTCCTGCTGGCGCCGGCGATGGCTGTCGAAGCAGCAGATCTCGTCTTTTCCGGACACAACAACGACAGGAACCGCCCATGCGCCTGATCATCAATGGCGAAGCTCAAATCGTCGAGGCCGCCACACTTTCGCAGCTTCTGGCCGCCCTCGACTATGAGGGGGAATGGCTGGCAACGGCCATCAACGGCGAACTCATCCACCGCGAGGAGCGCGACGACCACAGGCTCGCCGACAATGACAGGATCGAGATCCTCACGCCGATGCAGGGAGGCTGACCCATGCTCGACCTTTACGGAACCAAGATTGCGTCCCACCTCCTTCTCGGCACGGCACGCTACCCTTCTCCCGCCGTGCTGGCGGACGCGGTGCGGCGCTCCCAAACCGAAATCGTGACGGTCTCGTTGCGCCGGGAAGCGGCCGGCGGCCGCAACGGCGGTGCATTCTTCGACGTGATCCGCGAACTTGGCGTCCATGTTCTTCCCAATACCGCCGGATGCCATGGAGTTTCGGAAGCGGTCCTGACCGCGAAGATGGCGCGCGAGGTGTTTCGAACCAACTGGATCAAGCTCGAAGTGATCGGCAACCACGATACGCTGCAGCCCGATGTCTTCGCGCTGGTGGAGGCGGCCCGGATTCTTGCGGGCGAAGGCTTCGAGGTCTTTCCCTATACGACGGACGATCTTGTCGTCGCCGAACGGCTTCTGGCCGCCGGATGCAAGGTCCTGATGCCCTGGTGCGCACCGATCGGATCGGCGGCAGGTCCGCTCAACCTTTCCGCACTTCGCTCCATGAGGGCGCATTTTCCGGATGTGCCGCTCATCGTGGATGCCGGCATCGGCCGGCCGTCCCATGCGGTCGCCGTCATGGAACTCGGCTTTGATGCCGTGCTTCTCAACACGGCCGTTGCCGGTGCCAGCAATCCGGCGTCGATGGCGGAAGCTTTCGCAAAGGCGATCGATGCCGGCAGACAGGGATTTGCCGCGGGCATGCTGGAGCCGCGCGATATGGCCGTGCCGTCTACGCCCCTCATCGGAAGGGCGGTTTTCCCATGACTCTCGATCCCTTCTACCTGATCGTCGATAGCGCCGCCTGGATCCGGAGGCTGGTGCCGCTCGGCGTCAAGCTGGTGCAGCTGCGCATCAAGGACCGTACGCCGCCGGAGATCCGCATGGAGATAAATGCTTCGAAGGCAGTTTGTGCTGCTCACGGATGCCAGTTGATCGTCAACGACTACTGGCAACTCGCAATCGAGGAGGATTGCGATTTCATCCATCTCGGTCAGGAAGATCTTGCTTCGGCGGACCTCTGCGCCATTCGCCGGGCCGGATTGAGGTTCGGGCTATCGACGCACGATGAAGCGGAATTGGCGACCGCGCTTGCGGCCGAGCCAGACTACATAGCGCTCGGCCCCATCTATCCGACCATTCTCAAAGCCATGCCGTGGGCGCCGCAGGGTCTGGAACGTATCGGCCAATGGAAAGCGCGTGTTGGCGACATGCCGCTGGTCGCGATTGGCGGACTGACCGTCGAACGTCTGGGCGCCGTATTCGGGCACGGGGCCGACATCGCCGCCGTCGTGACCGACATCACTCGCAATACCGACCCCGAATCGCGGACGCGCGAATGGCTCAAGGCAACGCGACCTCCGTCTGGCTGATGAAATCAGGCGCTATATCGTGCACCTTGGGCTGCATTCCGGACCTGCTGCCCGATGAATGGCACATTCATAAAATATTCAGCTGAACATAATCATGCTTAAGACGTTGATTAAATGACTCGCGCATTCGCTGAGCATGAACGACTGCTTTGGAGGTAGTCATGATAAAGAAAACAGTTCTTACGGTTTTGTTGGCCGCGACGGTGGTAGGTGGCGCACTGGCGCCCGCCAGCTTCGCGCAGGCACAACAATATGACGGCCGCCCGCCCTATCGCGGCGACTGGCGCGGCCACGACGACTGGCGTCGTCATCACCACCATGGCAATGGCGGGGTTATCGCCGGCGGCGTCGCCGCTGGCCTCATCGGCGGCCTGATCGGCGGCGCTATAGCCAATGGCGGCGGCGGCCCGGTCTATGCCGCACCTCCGCCGCCCCCGCCCAGATGCTGGTTCGAGAACCGCGCGGTTCAAAACCAGTATGACGATGGCTGGCACTACGAGCGCATTCGCGTTTGTAACTAGGATGCCGGGCGAGTTCGTCCTAGTCGGACGATCCGCCTCTTAAACGATTTGGAATTGCCGGCAGCCGCAGACTGCCGGCGATTTTTTTAGCGACCACGCCGTCGAATTATAACCCGTGCGTGCGGGGATAGGCGTTGCGTTCAGGGAAAACGTAGCCGGCAAGACGTTCGGGCGACGGACGCCAGATTTCCACCCTCAGCGGATAGCAAGGCACCGTATCGCTCGAATGTTCGCTGCCGCAATCGCCACCCGGGCAGGCCGAAAGAGCGCCAAGGAGATCGATCTCCGCAAAAAATTCGATGAAATCGCCCGGCCTTACAGGACTTGCCTTCATGAAATACTGATGTGTGTCCTGCGTGAAGCCGGTGCACATGAAGACGTTCAGCACATCATGAACGTGAAACTCCGCCTCCTGGACCGGAATGTTCATTTCTTTTGCAAGGGCGCGCGACAGATTGGAGTGGCAGCACTGGTGATAGTCGTCCCCCTTCAGCAGCCTATTGGTGTAGGGGTCGCAGCGTGTGCCGATCACGTCATGAACGCCGGCTCCGTCCGCATCCCAACCGTACCAGCCGAGCGTATCGTGCGTGATCGTCGCCATCGGCCGAAGATAGGGCAAGATACTCCAAAGCCGATCGCCGATACCGACATGGGTTGCGTGCAGTGCGCGGGTCTTGCCGCTGAAAAACCGTTCCGAAAGGTCTTTGGCGTTCCACAGATTGAGGTCGCCGACCTGCGAGCCCTCGACGCTGACGATGCGAAAGAAATGCCCCTTCGGCACCCGGAAGCTGCCACCCTCGCGCGGCGGCACGATGACTTCGTCTACCTTGGCCATGCCCTGCCGGGCTGCATGAAGCAGATCCATATCAGCGGGCTGCAGCGTTCCATTCGGATAGACCACGACCGGCGGCTTGCGGCGCCGCTCCTCGGCATCGGCCGGAGCCGGCATATCAAAGAGGCTGTTCATGAGGACTTTACATTCCTTAACGAGTTGGAAGCGAGCCATGCGGCCTTCCAGCAATGTAAGGATATGGGACAGGCGCACAACATCGATTATCCTTGCTCTTTGGCTAAGCCTTGCTTAGCCTTGAGCGATGCAACACCTTCCGCTTGCCTCGCTGCGCGCCTTTGAGGCCGCCGCCCGTCACGAGAGCTTTGTCAAGGCGGCAGCCGAACTCAATCTGACGGCAGCCGCCATAAGCCAGCATGTGCGTGCCGTGGAGAGTTGGCTGGGCGTGGCATTGTTCAACCGCCAGGCGCGAGGCGTCACAGCGACGACGGCGGGCCGCGAATTCGGGGCGGCAGTTACAGCCAGTCTGGGACATATCGAAATCGCCGCGCGGCAAGTACGGCTCGATAGCCCCGACCGACCCGTCAGCGTGGCATGTATTGCCTCGGTCGCCACGCGCTGGCTGATACCCCGCCTGCCCGTCTTCCACAAAGACCATCCCGATATCCGCATCAACATCGTCTACGCGCTGGATGCACGCACACCCGAAGCAGCGGGCGTCGATCTTCTGATCCGCCACGGACAGAGACCGGCGGCGAACGCCGTTTCGCTTTTGTCTGCCGAGACACGGCCGACCTGTTCGGCGGAATACGAACGCCGTCACGGTCCGCTGCATCAACCCGCCGATCTTGCTGCTGCCGATCTCCTGCAGGACGAAACGATGGCGTCCTGGGCAAGATGGTTCGCGCTGGCGGGTGTTTCCCGACCGGCAAATGCAGGGCCGATCTTTGCCGATTTCAGCTTGATGATCGGATCGGTCATCGGCGGCCAGGGCATCGGTCTCTGCCCGACATCCCTGATTGCCGAGGAAATGGCGAATGGCACGCTGGTTACTCTGTTCGACACGCCATTGGATACCGACAAGTCATATTGGCTGCTTCAGGCCAGCCGCCTTTCCCGCGAGGCGGAGATATTTCGCGACTGGCTGATTTCCGTCAGCAAGTAGGCTGTGAGGCCCGCGATCTGCGAGGGACCAGGCGGTGCGCGACCGGCAGGCCGCCTGGCTGCGATGGATATCCTCTCCGCCGTTTTCGGCGAAACATTGCCACGGCCGTTCGGCACGCGCCCGACCGTTACAGCGCCCATGCCTGCCGCAGCAGCCACGGTCTTCAACACCACCTTGGTCACACCCCTCACCCTCCCGTGCGATGATCCGATCTGATCAAAGTCTCACGTGGGCGACAGGAACTCGTTCCTCAGCCGAAGCGGGCAACCAGAAAGTCGATGACACTGCGCAACATCGCCGTCGGGCGCCGATCCGGCGCATAGACCAGATGCATCGGCGTCGGCTTGTAAGACCATTGCGGCAACACCGGCTCCAGCCGGCCGGCATCGAGATCGGCGGCAAGCAGCAACTCCGGCTGCAGCGCGATGCCGGCCCCATGCAACGCCGCAACGCGCAGCGCTGCGCCCTGGTTCGCGGTGAACCTGCCTTTTATCGCGACCTCTCGGGTCTCTCCCTCCGGGCCGACGAGATGCCAGCGCCCCTGCAAGCGCCAATAGGAATGGCCGAGGCACATGTGATCGACGAGATCCTCCGGGGCCTGCGGTCTGCCGCAGCGATCGAGATAGTCCGGCGAAGCCGCAAGAATGCGTCGATAGGGTTTTAGCGGACGCGCCACGAGGTTGGTGTCCGTCAGGACGCCGATATGGATGCCGAGTTCGTAGCCCTCGCCGATCAGATCATGCGGATTGTTGTCGAGCGCCAGATCGACGCTGACGTCGAGATTCCGGTGGAGATAGTCGACAAGCGCCGGCACGAGGCTTTGCGTTCCGAAACTGACGGGCGCGACGAGCCGCAAGCGTCCGCGCGGGGCCGATTGCAATTCCGATGCGGATTGCTCGGCAAGCTCCACCTCCGCCAGTACCGTCTTGCAGCGTTCGTAGTAGAGCTTGCCGACCTCGGTCAGCTGGTGACGGCGTGTCGTGCGGTGAAGCAGGCGTGCGCCCAGCCGCTGTTCGATCGTCCTGACATGTTTGGCGACCATGGTGGACGACACATCGCTGATGTCGGCGGCGGCGGCGAAGCTGCCCTGCTCAACCACTCTGACGAACATCGCCATGCCGGCCAACTTGTCCACGATTACCTACCCGCAAGTTCGGAATGAAACAAATGCGAGCGTATTTATCACCTGACGGTTTTGCAAGATAGTCCGTCGCGCCGAACATCCGGCAACATACCTCAAGGAGACATCATGCCCATCTTGCGCTTGGAAATGCATCCTGGCCGCACTCTGGATCAGAAGCGCGCCTTCGTTCGCGAAGCGACCAGGGCCGCCGTGGAAACACTCGCCTGCCCGCCGGAATCGGTGGAAATCGTGATTACCGAAATCTCGAAGGAGTCATGGGCAACGGCGGGCAAACTGAAATCGGATAGCTGAGGCAACCCGACTTCATGATCGCGGCCTGGCGGTCCCTATCCGATCGTCAGGCCTCGTCCGGCAGGAGGCCTTGCCGCCCCCAGGCCTCCGCCCGATCCATCAGCCGCGCCATCTCCTGCTTGAGAGCGTGGGAGCGGATGATATCGGCGGCATGGTTCTGATTGGTGCGCGGATTGTAAAACACACCGATCTCCTCGCCGCTCTCTCGCCTTGCCACCTCCAGGCGCGACTTCACCTCTTCGACTTCGGCCTTCACCGCAAAGTACCGCTTCATGACCTCGACAAGGTCGTGGTCGCTGACATTGGTCTCCATGCGTACTCCATCATGCTCATTTTAGCGTTTCGCAATGATCTGATTCGGTTGGCGAAATCTAGGCGGCGCGATGAAGTGAGGCATATGACCGGCGCTCAGAGGCGTTGATTGACGTTTTCATGTCACATCGACACTAGGACCAGCTTTCCTTGACCGACTGCATCACCACATTGGTCGATGTGCTGGCAACGAAAGGCAGGCTGGATATCTTTTCGCCAAGAACGATGCGATAGCGGCGGATATCGGAGGTCCGCACCTTCAAAAGATAATCGAAACGGCCCGCGATCATGTGGCATTCTTCGATCTCCTTTATCTTCTTGACCGCGTTGTTGAAGCTGAGCAAAGCTTCCTCGCGCGTATCCGTCAATTTCACCTCGGCAAAGGCAACGTGATCCAGGCCAAGCTTGATCGGATTGAGTATGGCTTTGAAGCCGTCAATGTAACCGGAATCGATCAGCTTCTTCAGGCGTGCCTGGCATGGCGTCTTGGAAAGGCCGACCCGCTCCGAAAGTTCCGTGATCGACATGCGTCCGTCCTCGACCAGTGCGTCGAGGATCTTTTGATCGAACTGGTCAATTTCACTGGATTTGGTCATTCTTGGAGGCATTCCTATTTGAAGTAAGCAATATTGAAGTTCAATATGACTGGAAAGCCGCAGTTTCAAGGCGGAACGCTTTTCTGGAATGCAGTATGTTCTGATCGAAGCAACGGGAGGGCTGCGGGTGGCGATGTCGCCGACATCCGCTCAAGCCATCGGGACCCTTGCACCTTGAGGTTATCATGACTGTCTCTGCCAAACTTGCCACTGAAGAACCGGCTCCGGACTCTGCCCCATTTTCACATTTCGCGCCGCCCATCCGTGAACAAAGCCAGCTCCGCCAGGCAATCACCGCCGCCTACAGGCGCCCCGAGACGGAATGCCTTCCCTTCCTGATCGAGGCTGCCACTTTGCCGGAAGCCACTCGCGAGGCTGCAAAGAAGACGGCCAGGACCCTGATCGAAGCTTTGCGCGCCAAGCACAAGGGCGACGGGGTCGAAGGCCTGGTGCAGGAATACTCCCTCTCAAGCCAGGAAGGCGTCGCACTGATGTGCCTCGCCGAAGCCCTTCTGCGCATTCCCGACACCGCCACGCGCGACGCGTTGATCCGCGACAAGATCGCCGGCGGCGACTGGAGGTCGCATCTCGGCGGCGGCCGCTCGATGTTCGTCAATGCCGCCACCTGGGGATTGGTCGTGACGGGCAAGCTGACATCGACGGTCAATGAAGGCGGGCTGTCCGCCTCGCTGACAAGACTGATCGCGCGCTGCGGCGAACCTGTCATCCGTCGCGGCGTCGACATGGCCATGCGCATGATGGGCGAGCAGTTCGTCACCGGCGAGACGATCGACGAAGCCTTGCGGCGGGCCCGTGCGCTCGAGGCAAAGGGCTTCCGCTATTCCTACGACATGCTCGGAGAAGCCGCGACGACGCATGCCGATGCCGAGCGCTACTATCGCGACTATGAAAATGCCATCCATGCGATCGGCAAGGCATCGGCCGGCCGCGGCATCTATGAGGGGCCGGGCATCTCGATCAAGCTTTCAGCACTGCATCCGCGCTACTCGCGTTCGCAGACGGAAAGGGTGATGAGCGAGCTTCTGCCGAAGGTGAAGGCGCTGGCGCTCCTTTCCAAGAGCTATAATATCGGCCTCAATATCGACGCCGAAGAGGCCGACCGGCTGGAACTGTCGCTCGATCTCCTGGAAGAACTTTGCCTCGATCCCGATCTCTCCGGCTGGGATGGCATCGGCTTCGTCGTGCAGGCCTATGGCAAGCGTTGCCCCTTCGTCCTCGACTTTATCATCGATCTTGCCCGCCGCTCCGGACACCGCCTGATGGTCCGCCTCGTCAAGGGTGCCTACTGGGACGCCGAGATCAAGCGCGCGCAGCTGGACGGCCTGGAAGGCTTCCCCGTCTACACCCGCAAGATCTATACCGATGTCTCCTACGTAGCCTGCGCCAAAAAGCTGCTTTCGGCGACCGATGTGGTCTTCCCGCAATTCGCCACCCACAATGCACAGACGCTTGCCACGATTTACGAAATGGCCGGACGCGATTTTTCCGTCGGCAAGTATGAATTCCAATGCCTGCACGGCATGGGCGAACCACTCTATGAAGAGGTCGTCGGCGCTCAGAATCTCGGCCGGCCCTGCCGCATCTATGCGCCCGTCGGCACCCACGAGACGCTGCTCGCCTACCTCGTCCGCCGCTTGCTGGAGAATGGCGCCAACTCGTCCTTCGTCAACAAGATCGCCGATCCTGATGTGCCCGTGTCCGAGCTGATCGCCGATCCGGTCGAGCGCGTGCGCGCAATGTCCGTCGTCGGCGCGCAGCATGACAAGATCGTTCTGCCCACGGACCTGTTCGGCAATGCACGGCAAAACTCCGGCGGCATCGATCTCTCCAACGAGACCGCGCTCTCCGATCTGTCCGCGCAATTGCAGGCCTCCGCAGCCACGGATTGGATCGCAAAGCCGCTGCTCGCAGACGGCTCCGAACGCGGAACGGCCCGCGCGGTCCTCAACCCCGCCGACCACACCGACGTCGTTGGACACGTCACGGAACTCGAACCGCAGGATGCGCCCGATGTCATGCGGCTTGCGGCTGCGGCTTCCGAGCGCTGGGCAGCCGTGAGCCCGGACGAGCGCGCCACCATCCTGGAGCGCGCTGCCGATCTCATGCAGGGCGACTTGCCCGTTCTCGTCGGCCTGACCATCCGCGAGGCTGGCAAATCGGCCGCAAACGCCGTCGGCGAAATCAGGGAAGCGATCGACTTCCTTCGCTACTACGCCACGCAGGCGCGCACGGTGCTGTCGCCTGGAAGCGTTCCGCTCGGTCCGGTCGTCTGCATCAGCCCGTGGAATTTCCCCCTGGCGATCTTCACCGGCCAGGTTGCTGCCGCGCTGGTCGCCGGCAATCCCGTCGTCGCAAAGCCTGCCGGTAACACGCCCCTGATTGCGGCGCAGGGCATCCGCATTCTGCATGAAGCCGGCGTCCCGCACGACGTCCTGCAGTTCGCACCCGGCAGCGGCAGAATGGGTGCAGCACTCGTCGGCGCGCCCGAAACCGCTGGCGTCATGTTCACCGGCTCGACGGAGGTCGCCCGCCTGATCCAGGCGCAGCTTGCAGAACGGCTCTCCAAATTCGGCAAGCCAATCCCCCTGATCGCCGAAACCGGGGGCCAGAACGGCATGATCGTCGACTCCTCGGCCCTTGCCGAACAGGTTGTCGGCGATGTGATCGCCTCGGCCTTCGACAGCGCCGGACAGCGTTGCTCGGCTTTGCGCGTCCTTTGCCTGCAGGAAGAAGTGGCGGATCGCACCCTGACGATGCTGCGGGGCGCGCTTCGCGAACTGTCGGTCGGCAAGACCGATCGGCTTGCGGTCGATATCGGCCCGGTCATCGACGACAATGCCAAGCGCGGCATCGATGAGCATGTCGAGCGCATGCGCAAGCTCGGATGCAATGTCGAGCAGCTCGACCTTCCCGCGAGCGCCGCCAAAGGCACTTTCGTCGCTCCGACCATCATCGAGCTGAAGAAGCTGAGCGACCTCAAGCGAGAGGTGTTCGGTCCCGTTCTCCATATCATGCGCTATCAGCGCAAGGGGTTGGACAAGCTCATCAATGAAATCAACGCATCCGGTTATGGCCTGACCTTCGGCCTGCATACCCGGCTTGACGATACGATCGCCCATGTCACTGAGCGCGTGCGCGCCGGCAATCTCTACGTCAACCGCAACATCATCGGCGCGGTCGTCGGCGTCCAGCCCTTCGGTGGCCGGGGCCTGTCCGGCACTGGCCCGAAGGCGGGCGGCCCGATGTATCTGCGCCGCCTGGTCGCCTCTTCGACCGAACCATTGCGCGACGCTTCGGTACAAGGCGATCCGGCTGCCGAGCAGTTCATCGCCTGGCTCGAAAGCAAGGGGTCTGCGGACGCGGCAAAGCAGGCGCGTGCCGTCGCCGCCCAATCGTCTCTGGGCTTCAATACCGAGCTTCAAGGCCCGGTCGGTGAATTGAACCTTTACGCGCTGCATCCACGCGGCAGGATCTTGCTTGCTCCGCAGACGGCGCTCGGCCTGCATGTCCAGATCGCCGCCGGGTTGGCGACAGGCAATTCGATCGTCATCGATGCCGCGTCGGGCTTGCAGGGCGAGCTTCACGGCCTGCCTGCGCAGATCGCCAAGCGCATCTCCTGGACGAAAGACTGGGAAGGGGATGGCCCATTTGCCGGCGCGCTCATCGAGGGCAATGCCGAGCGCGTGCAAACGGCGATCAGGACGATTTCGGCAATCCCCGGCCCGCTCGTTCTCACCCAGGCGGCGTCGAGCGAGGAAATTGCCAGGAGCGCCGATGCCTATTGCCTGAACTGGCTGCTGGAAGAGGTGACAACCTCGATCAACACCGCAGCAGCCGGCGGCAATGCCAGCCTGATGACGATCGGATAACATCGGACGCGATCTGATATTCATGCGATGGCCGGCCCCGAAGGGGGCCGGCCATCGTATTTCCTGCGGAAGGCCCGGAGAGCCATGGGGATCCTCGGACCTCGCGCCGATCACGCAGCCCGATTGTCGGATTGTCCAGCCGGGAGAGCACGCGCCACAGCGCTTAGAAGATCGGTCTGAGAGATCAGGCCGAGGATCTTCAATTCCGCGTCTATAATGATGACGGCATGCGTGTGGCCATCGGTCAACACCGGAAGCAGGCTCAATGCCTTGTCCCCGGCTGACGCAGTCGCTGCTGGAGATATATGATCCTTGAACGAAACGGATGCGTGCGCAAGTTCGCGCAAGCCCAAGGTCCCGATTAATCGACCGTCATCGCTCCTCACCGGAAGTGTGCGAATATTGTGCTTCAGGAGAAGGGCCCGGGCGTCTTCCGTCGTGCCGCTTTCCTCGATCGAAATGACGTCTTGTGACATGATGTCCCGGCACAGGATCTTGCCGTTGGAGCGGACAAGCGATTCAAACTCGACCTGTCGCAACAATCTGCCAAGATCACCGCGGTCGATATCGAACGATTCATCAAGGTTGACGAGCGCGGCATCGATATCCTGCTCATTGAAGCCGACACGCCGATCCGACGGCAGGTCGGTGGTTCCATGCAGATTGGCTGCAACCGGCGCCGCAACATGCGGATAGGACCGCCACGATAATTTGTGGAACGCAATGCCCAAAGCGACGAGGACGCAGGAGTTCAGGGCAACCGGGATCAACGGAAAGAGCAAGCCCCAATGCGCCACGGCCGGACCGCCGAGCACGGCGGTCAGCGCCGCAGCCCCACCTGGCGGATGGAGGCTGCGGGTAAACGACATTGCCGCGATCGCCAATGAAACGCCGACACCGATGGCAATGACCGGATCATGGACCACATGGGCGGCAAACACGCCCATGAGCGCTGAAATCGTGTTGCCTCCGATGATCGACCAAGGTTGGGCAAGCGGGCTGGCGGGCACGGCAAACAGCAGCACCGCGGAGGCGCCCATGGGCGCCACAATGAGCGGAAGATCGATACCGTCTCCGAAAAAATACCCGCCGATCATGCCGGTTACGGCGATACTGATCAACGCTCCAAGGCAGGCCAAAAGCCGTTCCCGCAAGGTGGCTCCGGCCAGAATGGGCGTGAAGAGCCGAAAACGCGCGCTGGCTGGTTTCGATTGCGGATCCAGTGATGACATAGCAGAACCTGTAAATGTACCCGTCTCGAATGAGGGCTGTTGAGGAAAGTCAGCGCGAAACCACTGAAGCTCGATTGGCAACCAGTGCCTCGTGAAAGAAGCCGAAGGCTGGCGACTGATTATCTTTGCGGCGGATCAACAGTGTTTCGACCTCGCCGAGGGTGTGGGTCTTGATGTCGCTTGGCCAATGCATCATCTCCAGCACGGATCGGGGCACCACGCCGACGGCGTGGCCAGCGACGACATTTGCCAGAATGGCGTGATAGGACGCGACTTCGACGGTGCGGATTTGTCGGGCCTGCCGAATCCAATGCTCAGCCACGCGACGATAGGTGCAGCCCGGCTCAAGAGCAACGAGCACGTCCGACTGAATGTCTGCCGCGGTACGAACATTGCGGGAGGTGGGCGGAAGGACCAGAAGCAGGTCTTCCGCAAAGACCGAGTTTGCCTGGAGAAGATCAAATTGGCGCTCGGATGAGGCAGAGGCCGTGTCGGACAGATCGGCCGGAACACGGGCGATCAATGCGCAATCGATTTCCTCCGAAAGAACGCCACGGGTTAATTCGTCGGTAGCACCGATCGTCAATCGCAGAGAAATAGCCGGGTAGGTCTGACCAAACTCCTGCAACACCGAAGGAAGACGACTGGCCGCCGTGCTTTCCATCGTACCCACGCGCAGAACCTCGGCAGGTCCAGCCGAAATGACGGCATTTCTTGCGTCCTTGGCAAGCGTCGTCAAACGACGTGCATAGGAGCGGAAAACCCGCCCTTCCCGGGTCAGCGTCATCTTCTTTCCATCGCGGCTGAACAGCGCAACGCCAAGTTCGTCTTCCAGTGCGCGAACGCGGTTGGTGATATTGGACGGCGCGCGACCGATGATTGCCGCGGTACGGGTGACGCTCGATTGTTCTGCGACGACCAGGAAAATTTCGAGGGCTGTGAAATCCATTATCTCTCAAATACGAGAATTAAGATGCCACACTATTCTCGATCTCGAAACCATAATCAAGGTCGCGAAGAGGATCGATTTTCGAAGATTCAATGCCGGCGGAGAAAGAATGCGTGCATGTCGATCAGGAACGAAGACGACGAACCTGGTGGCAACCCATCGCCCGCCTGTCTCGTTTACGAGATAGGCCCGGCCCTTACGGGATTGCAGCAATCTGCCTTCTTGCTTCTTTCGGGGCGATGGCTCAGGCGCCACGGGGCCCATGACGCGGCCGCGATATCTTGCCGGCAATCGTCTTCCTGGCAACGACCGCGATCCGATCAGTGCTTTAGGATCTGGCTCAGGAAGAGCTTCGTTCGCTCATGACGCGGGTTGCTAAAGAAGTCCTGCGGAGCGCCCTCCTCGACGATTTGGCCGGAATTCATGAAGATAACCCGATCGGCAACGGCCCGCGCGAAACCCATTTCATGCGTCACGCATACCATCGTCATGCCGTCTTTGGCGAGACTCGTCATGGTCTCCAGCACCTCCGATACCATTTCCGGATCGAGCGCGGACGTCGGCTCGTCGAAGAGCATGATCTGCGGCTGCATGCATAAAGACCGGGCGATCGCCACCCGCTGCTGCTGGCCGCCGGACAGCTGGACCGGATACTTGTTTGCCTGCTCCGGGATGCGAACCCGCTCAAGGAAGCGCAAAGCGGTCTGCCGGGCCTCGGCTTCCGACTTGCCCTTGATCCACATGGGGCCGACCATGCAGTTCATCAGCACCGTCATATGCGGGAAGAGATTGAAGTGCTGAAACACCATGCCGACGTTCTTGCGCACGTCGCCGACGTTGCGCATCCGGTCATGCAGCGTGATGCCGTTGACGGTTATCTCGCCTTCCTGATGCGCCTCCAGCCGGTTGAAGCAGCGGATAAGCGTCGACTTTCCCGAGCCGGACGGACCGCACACGACGATGCGCTCTCCCTTGCGAACGGTCAGATTGATGTCCGTCAGCACCTTGAAGCTGCCGTACCACTTCGAAACGTTCTTCACTTCGATGATCTTGTCGCCGTTCATCGCACTTTGCTCCTGGCATAATGGCGCTCGATGCGCGACTGGATGAGCTCGAGGCAGATCGACAGGATCCAGTAGAGCATGGCGGCCGAAATCAGCATTTCCATGTGCTGGAAGGTCTTCTGCCCAAGTGTGCGCGCCAGGAACATCAGCTCCCAAACGCCAATCACCGATACGAGCGAGCTGTCCTTCAGCATCGAGATAAACTGATTTCCCGTCGGCGGAATGATGACGGGAAGCGCCTGCGGCAAGATGATCTTGCGCATCGTAACGCCGAAGCCGAAGCCCATCGAGCGAGAGGCTTCCCATTGCCCTCGATCGATACTCTGGATGCCGGATCGAAAGATCTCGGTCATGTAGGCGCCGTAACAAAGCGAAAGCGCCAGAATGCCGGCCGGAACCGCATCGATCACGAAGCCGAGCTGCGGCAGGCCGAGATAGATAAGATAGACCTGCATCAACAGCGGAAGCCCACGGAAAAACGAGGTGTAGAAACTCGCGATCGCATAGGCGAAACCATTGTTCGAAAGTTTTGCCACCGCGCCGAGAATGGCGATCGCCGACGCAATGACGATCGACACCGCCGACACGTAGATCGTGGTAACGAGCCCTTGCGTGATGAGGAATGGAAGCTTTTCCGCAATAAAGGGCAGGCTCAGGTGAAATGTCTCGAAGAATGCCAGGAAGAGGATCAGCAATTCCAGCCACACGATGGCGATTTGCAGCCTGAGCGGCGCAAAGCCGATAAGTACGACATTCAACGCGAATATCACGGCAATGGCGAACGCAATGGCAAAGCGCCCGTAAAGGCCCGACGTCGCGGGATCGCCGATCACCGGGCGCATGAGCTCGCCGAGCGAGGTGCCGGTCAGATTAAACAGCAGGAAAGCCACCAGAACCGTCGCAAAAACTGTCGCGACAAACCACGGCTTATGAACAAGGACTTCGGATTCAACCGTATCGGGATAAAGCATCTCTTTCCCCTTCAACCAGGTCGGCGGCTCGATTGCGCAAGCCGCCGAGATTGATGTCTGCTACTTTACGACCGTATAGTCGACGCCATACCATTTGACCGAGAGCTTGCTCAGTGTCCCATCCGCCTTCATGTCTTTTATCTCATCGGCGATCTTGTCGTTGAACGCCTTGTCCCCGTGCTCGATAGCAACGGCGAGCGGCTCGTAGAACACGGGATCGCCAAGCTGCTTGATGGGATAGTTTGCCTTCTGGGCATCGATAATGCTCGGGAGAGAGGAAACGACCGCATCGAGACGCGTGCCGTCTCCCAGGCGGAGATCGTCGAATGCGGTGGTCGAATTCGCATAGGACTTTACCTCCTTCGGCTTGAACTCATACTTGAAGGCGGGCGCGCCGGCGGCATCCAGTGTCAGGTCCTGCTTGGCGTAGGCCTCGAAGGTGGAGGTCGCCGTCGTTCCGACCACCTTCCCGTCAAGATCGGAGAGCTTGGTGGCCTTGCTGTCCTTGTGAACCGCGACGGCTGCAGGCGTATAGTAATACACTGCCGGAAAATCGAAGATCTCCGCACGCTTTTTCGTCGGCGTCATCGAGCCGACATGCATGTCCCAACGCCCGGCCCAATTGCCTGCGGTGATGATGTCCCAGCCGGGCGTTACGAACTCGACCTTCACGCCAAGGCGTTTTCCGATGTCCTTGGCGACATCGACGTCGAACCCGTCGAGCTCGTTCTTGTCGTTCATGAAAGATTGCGGCGCCCAGTTGGCATCGGTCGCGACTTTCAGGGTCTTTGCCGCCAATACCCGATCAAGGACGGCGCCGGCATTGGCAGGCAAGGCTGCCAATGCGACGGCGAGCGAAGCAGCAACGGCTGCCATTCTTGCAAGTCTATCCATCTATTTTGTTCCCTCTGTTGTCGTTATTTGATTTCAATTCCGATGCAGGATCGTATCCCCACCATCAACACGATCTTGACCCTTCACGGGAGCTTTCGTCTTCCGGCGATATCGAGCAGCCGTGGGCCGCTTGTTCCTCCGAGAGTGAGAAGTCAGCACTCTCCCTTCCGCTGCATGTCGTCCCGAACGGATCGAGCGACGCGAAAGGCCTCCACGCCTGCCGGGATGCCGCAATAGATTGCGATCTGAACCAAAGCTCCGCGAAGCTCGTCATCCGTCAGGCCGTTGCGGATCGCGCCCCGGAAATGGATCCCGAATTCGTGCATGCGGTTGGAGGCCGCCAGCATTCCCAGATTGAGAAGGCTGCGCTGCCTGAGGTCGAGTGCGTCGTCCGTCCAGGCGACACCCCAGCAATATTCGTTGAGCAGGTCCTGGAACGGGCCGGAGAAGGCGTCGGCTCCGCCGATCGCCCGGTCGACATAATCGTCGCCAAGCACCTTGCGCCTGACCGCTTCACCGTTTCGTTTCAAAGCGTCATCCATGGGCCGCCTCCTCTCCCACCAGGAATTGCCGCATCAGCGTCGCGATCCTCTCCGGCGCCTCGATCAGGATCGAATGGCGCAGACCGGGCAAGATCCGAAGCTCGGAGCCGGGAATGCGGTCATGCATGTAGCGGGCCATGCGCGGATTGGAGCCGAGATCATCCTCCCCCGTTGCAATCAGCGTCGGGCAGCGGATTTGGTCGAGAAAGCCACCGAAATCCGTTTCGGCCAGCACCCGGTAGGCTGAGGCATAACACTCGGGATCATTCTCCGCGTCACGCTGCCTTAGCCAGGCGATGATTTCCGGGTTCCGGTCCTGAAACTCTTCCGTCAGCCAGCGCGACAGCGACGCATTGTGATGATCCGCCGGCGTGCCGACACGCAGCGCCGCAAGGCGCTCCAGAACGCGGGAACGTTCCTCAGGCGTGCGGCCGGCGACCGTCGAAAGCAAGACGAGGCGGCGCAGCCGGTCGAGATGGGTCAGGGCCAAACGCTGGGCGATCAATCCACCGAGAGAAAAGCCGGCAAGATTGAAGGTCGAAAAACCCGCCCTGTCGGCAAGGGCCAGCGCCTCGTCGACGAAATCGTCGATTTCGTAGCGTCCCTTTATCCGGCTTGAACCGCCATGTCCCCGCAGGTCGAACGTCAGGACGGTGAAACGGTCCTTGAGGCGCTCGACCACCCCGGCCCAAGCCTCGAGATACGAGCCGACACCATGAATGCAAACAAGAGGATCGCCATGACCATCAATGCGATAGTTGAGCGTGACGTCACCGACGGTATGGCGCTGGGTCTCCGCCATGTCAGCCTACCGCCATCTTGCGCCCCTGCTCCTTCTCGCGCGCGGCGAAGAAGGGCAGGATTTCCTTGACGAAGAGTTCCAGCGTTCGCTTCTGCAACTCAAAGGGCAGGTTGAACGTCAGGCCGAGACAATACTGATCGACGCCTGCAGCCTCATAGACCAGCAATTTCTCGATCGCTTCGTCCGGTGTCCCGAACATCAGGTTCTTGCGAATGTTATCCGGGTTATAATTGTCCTTGCCTTTGACCGCCTCGTAAGGGACCGCTTCCGGGAAGCCTTCCCGTACCGTGCCGATGTTCTGCATGAGGTTTTCGAAGGCGCGGCCATAGTCCATGCTGTGTTGGACAGCGAGTTCCCAGCCATCCGGCTTGTCATAGACGCAGGTCCGGCGCTGCATCATGAAGCGCGGGCGCGGGACTTCCGGATGATCGGCAACCGCCTTGTGAAACTTGTCCGAAAGAACCTGTATTTCCGCCGCGGGCGCCGAAAGCGGAGTGGACAGGATGCTGGCACCATTGGCAATCGCCCAGTCGAACGACCCTGGATCGCGCGCTGCAACCCATATCGGCGGATGCGGCTGCTGCAGCGGCTTCGGCACCGAGGTCGCAACCGGAAATGTCCAATAGTGGCCGTCATGGGCATAGTCGCCCGCCCAGAGCTTCTTAACCGCGGGCACGATCTCTTTCATATAGGCCACCCCCTCCTGCTGGGGCATGCCTCCGGCCATTCTGTCGAACTCATACTGATAGGAGCCACGGGCAATACCGAACTCGAGGCGGCCGTCGGTCAGATGGTCGCAAAGCGCTGCCTCGCCAGCCAGGCGGATGGGGTTCCAATAGGGAGCGACGAGCGTCGACGTTCCCAGGCGAATCTGCTGTGTATGCTGCGCCAGCCAGACCAGCGTCTGGAACGGATTGGGAGAGATCGTGCATTCGATCGTGTGGTGCTCGGCCGTCCACAGCGCCTCGAAGCCGCCCTCGTCGGCGATCCGCGCGAGTTCCAGCAGGTTGCTCTTTGCCCTGGACATAGGAACGTCCGGTGAGAACCGTTCCATGGTCAGCGATACCGCGAATTTCATCTGTTTACCTCCCTTTCGGGTTTGTTTTCTTCTGCGTCTTCACTTCAGGCGGATGACGAACGGGTCCTGCATGGCGCCGGAATAGTCGATGATGATGTTCTTGAGGCGCGAGAACTCCCGCATGACCTCGAAGCCGCCGCGCCGGCCGTAACCGCTCTCCTTGAAGCCGCCATTGGCGGACATGAAGGAGGATGAGCGGTAGGTATTGATCCATACCGTTCCGGCCTCGATCTGGTTGGCGAAGCGCATGGCCCGATCGATGTTCTGCGTCCAGATACCGGAGGCCAGGCCATAATTCGTGTCGTTGGCGAGGCTGATCATCTCTTCTTCGGTCCTGAACGGCATGACGCCGACAACCGGTCCGAAGAGTTCGTCACGCATGAAGGACATGTCGTTCTGCGCCTCGACCATCACGGTCGGCTCGAAATACCAGCCGCGAGAAAGATCCTGAGCTTGCGGCCGCTTGCCGCCAGTTGCGATCCTGGCCCCCTCCCTGACCCCGGACGCGACATAGGTCTCGACCTTGGAAAGCTGGTCGGCCAGCGCCAGCGGGCCGATGTCCGTCTCCGCAACCATCGGGTGACCGACCCTGATGCGCTGCGTACGGGCAACCAATGCATCGATGAAGCGATCATAGACGCTTGCCTCGACAAAGCAGCGGGATCCGGCAACGCAGGTCTGGCCGGCGGCGGCAAAAACCCCCGAGACCACGCCGTTGACCGCATGTTCGATATCGACGTCACCGAAAACGACGTGTGGCGACTTTCCGCCGAGCTCCATCGAACACGGGATGAGATTCATGGCCGCGTTGCCCGCAATGCGACGACCAGTGTTCGTGCTGCCGGTAAAGACGTATTTGGCAACGCCCGGGTGGCGCGTCAGGGCTTCGCCGGCGCTTTTGCCGGTGCCGGTCACCACGTTTACGACGCCCTCGGGAAAACCCGCCTCTGCTATGAGTTCGGCCAGCGCCAGCGTCGATGCCGTTGCATGCTCCGAAGGCTTGATGACGACGGTGTTGCCAATTGCCAGACAGGGCGCGAGCGTCCCCGTCAAAAGCATCAGAGGCGAATTCCAGGGTGTGATCATGCCGACTACGCCGAGCGGTTCGCGCATGTTGAAATTCAGCATGTCGAGCTTGTTGACCGGGATCGTTTCGCCTTGCAGCTTGTCGGCCATGCCGGCGAAGTAATGGTAGCTGTCCGGCATGGCACGCATCTGGGCGCGCATTTCCTTGATCAGTTTGCCGTTGTCGCGCGTCTCGATTTCCGCGAGCTCATCGGCGTGCTGCAGGACAAGATCCGCCAGCCTGCGCACCAGCCTGCCGCGATCGGTCTGCGTCATGCGCCGCCAGGCGGGATTGCGAAAGGCCTTGCCGGCAGCGGCGACGGCATCGTCCACATCCGCGGCATCGGCTTCGGCAAACTCGTACCAGGGCTCGCCGGTGGTCGGATCGTAGCTTGCAATATAATTGCCGCTCTTTGGCGCGACGAAACGGCCGTTAATGAATAGCAGCTGCCGCGAGCCTTCGAGTGATTTGACCGTCGTCTTCATGTTCCTCGTCCTATTCGTGTGAGCTTTGCATCCAGGCATGGGCCTCACCGTCGATCATCGCGACGCGGCCGCCATCGTCGGAATCCATGTAGATGCCGAAGCGCATTTCGCGTCGCTCCCGCACATAGCGGCGCAGCATCGAGCGCAGTTCGTGAGTGGGCACCTGCTCGTAAGGGATCTCATCGACGTGGAAGAATTTCAGTCCGACGGGCAGGTCGGCCGGCATTCCCTCATCCGCAAGGCGCGCGCGATAGATCAGGTAGCCCGGATCGCTGTCGGCGACGTCGAAGACGGAATAGAGGAACGTGTTGTCCGGCAGGAGCCGTAGCGCTCCGCCCCCGTCGACGACCAGCTGGCTGTCCGCCTTTCGCCGCCGTGCCGTTGGAAGCACCCAACCACCCTTGCCATCCGACCGGAGCAGCAGATGATCGTTAGCCTCGATCAGATAGCCTATGATCATCCCGTGCGAGGCGAGCCAACCGGCGGGAAGCGGATCCTTTACGCTCGCATAGCGTCCCCGGCAAAAGCCGAGGGGAGCCGAGGGGCTGGTGCCAAACGCCCGCACCTCTCCGATCAGAACGGCATGATCCCCGGCATCCATGCGATTGAAGACCGAACAATCGAACCAGGTTAGGCTATCCGTCAGGACTGGCGCTCCGGTATGGATGCGATCGTGGTTGACCGACTGGAACTTGTCCGGAGATTTGGAGGCGAAGGTTGCCGAAACGTCGACCTGTCCCTCGTGAAGGATGTTGACGGCGAAGCAATCGGAACCGGTGAAAGCCTGATAGCTCGAGGCGGATTTGGCGACGCAAACCAGCAGCAGCGGCGGATTGAGGGAGACGGAGGTAAACGAATTTGCGGTCATTCCGCGCGGGGTGCCGTCTTCATCGAGCGTCGTGATGACGGTCACGCCCGTCACGAACGTCCCAAAGGCCCGGCGCAATGCGATCGGGTCGATGGAGGTATCCATCATTGCCGCCGTGTCCGCCATGCCCTCGTGCCTCCTCTGTCTTCGTTGAGAGCAAGCTACCGGGGGCGATCCCACGATTCTTCCTCACCATCGGCGGACGAGGACTAAAACTTCTGCTCCGGTTCGTAGGAGGTGAAAATGGCCGGCAAAAACGCCCCTCAAGACATAAGGTACGGCAGGAAAACTAGGCCTTCGAACCAGCCGGCCGATTGTCTATGACACCGTGGAGACGAATTGCCAGTTCGACGGCGAAGCGCTTGTCCGGACTTTCGACATCGACGCCGAAGAGTTCCTGTATGCGTGACAGGCGATACCGAAGCGTCGTCACATGAAGCCCCATCGTATCGGCGCAAGCCTGGCTGCGGCAGCCTTCCTGCAAATAGGTCGATAGCGTCTCGAGATAGGGCGTGCCGTTCTCGCGATCATGATCGGCAATGGCGCCGACGCTTTCCTGCACGAAGCTGCGGATATCGCCAGCCTCCGAGGCTGCAACCAGCATCGGTAGCGGCCCGAAATCCTGCGCCGCGAGCGCTCCGGTCAGGCCAAAAGACCGTCCGATGCGGATCATTCTGCCGCATCGCTCCCAGGCGGGCGGATAGTCGGCAAGCGTCAGGCATCGGCTGCCCGCCACCACGATGGGCTCCTCGTCGAAATAGCGGCCGAGCTCTTCCGCAATACGACGCGTAAGCTTGGCGGTGCGTTCCTGCTTTTTGCCGGCATCGTAAGGAACGAGGCAAACAACGCCGCCATCGACCGCCACAAGGCTTGCCTGCAGTTGTACCTGCTGCATGATCCGCGAAAGCGTGTGGTCCACATCGATGGATGCTCCGCCGAATGCCTTGGTTTTCTCCGGAAAATCGATGACGATCATCTGTTGAGGTACAGAGAAGCTCAGTCCGAGACGCAGCGCCCGCTGAGCAATATCATTGGCATTGCGCCATCGCGCCTCGACAACCTCGAAAAACAATTCGCTCTGCGTGCGGGTCTCGAAGCGAAAACGGATGAAACTACGCATCATCTGGACGCTGAGCGCAAACTTGGCGCTGTCGAGCATAAGCAGATCCAGATCGCTGAACTCCCGCTCCGTCGGGAAGATGATCAGCGCGCCGACCAATTGCATGTCTACGCTCAGTGCCTCGATGCGGGCGGAAAGCTTGAAACGTCTGTTGCCATCGTCGAGAAACAGGCTGGCCGTATCCGCCATGCCGGTCTCGATGGTCTCGCGCGCGGTCTTCATGAGAGATCTGGCAAGACCGTTTGAGGCCATTTCCTGCCAGGCGCTGTCATCGAGCGATGCCGATGGTGATCGGCCCGCAATCAGTTGATTGGCCGTAAAGTCGAGGACGACAAGCGGATTGGCAAACATCGTTCCAACCATGGCCGACAGCGACGAAACGGACCCGTCGCTGAGGACATGCTCAAGAAGCGACGTATGGGTCTTCAATGCTCGCTCAAGCCTCTGGGCTGACCGCTTCTCCGCCTCCAGCCGATGCTCGCGCTCGACCGCTATGGCCCCCAGATGAATGATCGTGCCGAGAAAAGCGAGATCTTCGGCGGAAACGTCGGTGATCTGGCGTGCAATGACGCTCAGCACCATTGGCCGACCCTCCGCGTCCCGGCAGTTCATCGGCATCACGAGCACGGTTCGATAGTCGCGCTCGAACGCCTCTTTGCGGTAGCCCGGAAACTCGGAGGATTCTCTCGCATCACGGATATAGATGGGTTCGTTTCGCTGCAGAGCGATCAGAGAAGGACTTGTCGCCAGTTCCCATTTGTCCGGCAGTTGCCTTTCGATCAACGTCGGATCATGCCGAACGATCACATGCGCATAGCCATGGGCGGCATCGATCCCCATGATGGAGCCAAGCGCCCAATTGGCATGACGGCAGGCGGCAGCGATGAGGTGCTGGAGGATGGTCTGGAGATTGCCGCCGCTGTTGATCTGGCTGGCGACATCACGAAGGGACAATATCTGCGACGTCTGATCCAAATGACCGTTTCTCCCAATCCGGAGCGACATCATGCGTCTCAGCGCCCTTCCCGTCTACTTCGTTCCAGTGGAAGTTTTACCGGCTATTTCCACCAAATCGAGGATGAACAACGCGGCACGCCCGCTAATCTGCACCGGACTTAAACATTCTATAGCGGTACTTGGGCATGGCACTTGAGATTAGAAAAATCTGCACTTTCCTGGAAGAAACGCTGGTGGAAGGCGGAAAGGCTGCGCCGCGTCCGGTGAATATCGTCGTGGTTGCCGCGATCATCCCCAATCCCTGGGCGGGCCGCGGTTTCGTCGAAAATCTGAGGCCGGAAATCATCCGCATTGCCGGCGAGTTGAGCCAGGAAATGACAATCAGGTTGCTGCGCCAGATGCCGGCGGACAAGATCGAGGCATGCGGCAAAGCGGCGGCCGTCGGTGTCAACGGCGAAATCGAGCATGCATCGGCGATGATCCACACGCTACGTTTTGGAAATCCCTTCCGCGAGGCGATCGGTGGCACCAACTACCTGGAATTCGCCAATACCCGCAATGCGCCGGGAGCGCTTCTTTCTCTACCGATGATGCACAAGAGCGAAAATGGAAAGCGCTCGCATTTCCTGACCGCCAGCTTCCAGATAGCCGATGCGCCCGGCCCCGACGAAATCATCGTCGCCATCGGCGCCTCCGACAACGGTCGCGCACATGCGCGCATCGCCGATCGCTTTCAAGATATTGCCGAGATGGAGGCGGAAAAGGCCGCGCTTGGCTGACCTCCTCCCGACCAAAGAAACAGGCATCCATTTTGCCGATACGGCTGATCTGGCGACAGCCGTCATGGCCGCGGCACTTGCTGTCGGGAGGGATGGGTAAGGCTTGCTCTCCTCCGAGCACGGCGAGATCTTAGAAAACTGCCAGGCGCCAGGCCTGGCGTCGTCGAAACCTTCGCGCGCAGATCGACATTCTTCTGCACCAAGCCCCTCAAAGGAAAGCGCCCCCCGCGACAGCGGCCGAAGTGGCTGGCGAGGGTATGCGCGGCGGGACGCTTTCGCCGGTCGAATCCAATGCTTGCCAGCCCAGTCTTCGAATGCCATTGGTCTGAGAATGACAAGTGACACGTAAGCAGCGTTCAAATGAAACTTGATGCTATCGATCTTCGGATACTGGATGCCATTCAACGCGATGGCCGCATCACCAAACTTGCCCTCGCCGACAAGGTCGGACTATCTCCCACGCCATGCTGGCTACGCCTGCGAAAGCTGGAAAAGACCGGAATCATCACGGGCTATCATGCACGCCTGTCGCTGCGCCGCCTCGCCCCGATCGCAAACGTCATGGTCGAGCTCACGCTTTCCAATCACCGCCAAGCCGACTTCGATCGCTTCGAGAGGGCGGTCGCGGCTACTCCCGAGATCGTTGCCTGCTGGGCCGTCGGCGGCGGTGTCGACTACATCTTGAAGATCATGGCAACCAATATCGATGCCTATCAGCGCCTGATAGACGATCTCCTCGATCGCGAGGTCGGCATCGAACGTTACTTCACCTATATCGTGACCAAGACGGTGAAAGAGGAGACGACACTGCCCGTCACCGAACTGCTTTCCGCAGACACTCCTGGCGACGAGTAGAGAAACTCTCTATCGACGTCCCCCTCTTTGGGTTCTTTCTCTCTTCTGCCTGCCAGCAATGGACAATCTCTCGCCGCGTTCCGTGACAGCATTGGGCAACTGGAAAGAGAGGCCCGCCCATGACTGCGCTCCACGCTCGCGCCATCTATCACGAAGCCCTTTCGCGGCTGAACGACCGTCACCTGCTGCGAGATCTTTCCTATGTCGCGGGCCGCTGGGTCGCCGGCAAGACAAACCGGAGCTTTGCGGTCACCGATCCCGCATCGTCCGCGACGCTTGCCTGGGTCGCGAGCCTTGACGGCCAGGAGACCGTGAGCGCCATAGATGCCGCGGCCGATGCGTTTGCCGCCTGGCGCTCGCTTCTGCCGCAACGGCGATCATCGATCCTGCGCAGATGGGGTGAGCTCATGCTCGAAGCGCGCGAGGATCTGGCGCTGATCATGACGCTGGAACAGGGCAAGCCCCTGGCCGAATCCCGCGGCGAGATCGACTATGCTGCAGGCTTCGTCGAGTGGTATGCCGAGGAAGCCAAGCGGATCAACGTCGAAAGCGTGACCAGCCATCTGCCCGATGCCGAAATGTTCGTCCGCAGGGAGGCCTTGGGTGTCGTCGGGATTGTTACCCCCTGGAACTTCCCTTCAGCCATGATCACGCGCAAGGCTGCAGCGGCTCTCGCTGCAGGATGCACGGTCGTCTCGCACCCATCGTCGGAAACGCCATTGTCGGCGCTTGCGCTCGCGGAACTCGGCGAGCGCGCCGGTATTCCCGCCGGTGTTTTCAACGTGGTGACTGGCGACGCGGCGCCCATCGTCGGCGCCATATGCGCGGATGCCCGGGTCAGGGCATTGAGCTTTACCGGTTCGACTGGCATCGGCAAGTTGATCGCGGGCCAATGCGCCACGAGCATGAAGCGGCAGGTAATGGAGCTTGGCGGTCATGCACCGCTGATCATCTTCGACGATGCCGATCTGGATCGCGCCGTCGATATCGCCGTCAATGCCAAATTCGCGACCTCCGGCCAGGATTGTCTTGCCGCCAACCGCATCTTCGTGCAGCGCCCGATCATGGAAGCCTTCGTCGCGGCGTTTGCCAGGCGCATCGAAGCCCTGAAGGTCGGAAGCGGATTGACTGAAGGTGTCGACATCGGTCCTCTCATGCACGAGCGTGCCGTCGCAAAGGTCGAAGAGCATGTGACCGATGCATTGAAGCACGGCGCAAGGCTTGCGGCCGGCGGGAAACGCCACTCTGCCGGCTCGCTGTTCTTCCAGCCGACTTTGCTTGTCGAGCCCTCGCCGGATGCCTTGATCATGCATGACGAGACATTCGGACCGGTCGCCGCCGTGACCGCCTTCGACAGCGAGGACGAAGTCGTCGCCCGTGCCAACGACACGGAATACGGCCTTGTCGCCTATGTCGTGACGACGAACGGCGCGCGACAGCTGCGGCTCGGCAGGATGCTCGAATTCGGCATGGTCGCCGTCAACCGCGTCAAGATCACCGGCGGCCCGATCCCCTTTGGCGGCTGGAAGCAATCCGGCCTCGGCCGGGAAGGCTCCCGTCACGGGATCGAGGCCTTCACCGAGCTCAAATATCTCTGCGTCGACACGACAGCCTGACGCCACGATACAGAAGAAGGAAATCATAAACATGTTGGACAAGCGCAACGAACTGAACGCCTGGGACAGGGACCATTTCTTCCATCCCTCGACCCATATGGGAATGCATGCGCGCGGCGAAACCCCGACCCGCGTCATCGCCGGCGCCGAAGGCGTCTACATCACCGATACCAGCGGCAAGAAAAGCCTCGACGCCTTTGCCGGCCTTTACTGCGTCAATGTCGGTTATGGCCGGCAGAAAATTGCCGATGCGATTGCCGAGCAGGCAAAGAACCTTGCCTACTACCACGCCTATGTCGGCCACGGCACGGAAGCCTCGATCACGCTTTCCAAGATGATCATCGACCGCGCGCCCGAGGGCATGAGCCGTGTCTATTTCGGACTTTCCGGCTCCGATGCCAACGAGACCAACATCAAGCTCATCTGGTACTACAACAATATTCTCGGCCGCCCAGAAAAGAAGAAGATCATCTCGCGCTGGCGCGGCTATCATGGCTCGGGCGTCATGACGGGCAGCCTCACCGGGCTGGAACTCTTCCACAAGGCCTTCGATCTGCCGCGCGCGCCCATTCTCCATACCGAAGCTCCCTATTTCTTCCGTCGGGCCGACCGGTCGATGGATGAGGAGCAGTTCGCGCAATATTGTGCGGACAAGCTCGAGGAGATGATCCTCGCCGAAGGTCCGGAAACGGTTGCCGCCTTCATCGGCGAACCCATTCTCGGCACCGGCGGCATCGTTCCGCCGCCGAAGACCTATTGGCAGAAGATCCAGGCCGTTCTCGATAAATATGACGTCCTGCTTGTCGCCGACGAAGTCGTCACCGGCTTTGGCCGTCTCGGCACGATGTTCGGCTCCGATCACTATGGTATGAAGCCGGATCTGATTACCATCGCCAAGGGGCTGACCTCGGCCTACGCACCGCTGTCGGGCAGCATCGTCTCCGACAAGATGTGGCAGGTTCTGGTGCAAGGATCCGACCAGCTGGGCGCCATCGGACATGGCTGGACCTATTCCGCCCATCCGATCTGCGCAGCTGCCGGCATTGCCAATCTCGAGCTGGTCGATGAACTCGGCATCGTCGAGAATTCAGGCTCCACAGGCACCTATTTCCGCTCCGAGCTTGCCAAGGCCGTCGGCGACCACAAGCATGTCGGAGAAGTGCGCGGCGACGGATTGATGGCTGCGGTCGAGTTCGTCGAGGATAAGGACGATCGCACGTTCTTCGACCCGTCGAAGAAGATCGGCCCGCAGGTGGCCGCAGCGCTGCTTGAGCGCGGTGTCATCGGCCGCGCCATGCCGCAGGGAGACATCCTCGGCTTCGCGCCGCCGCTGTGCCTGACCCGCGAGGAAGCCGATACGGTCGTCAAGGCAGCTGCCGGCGCCATCGAAAGCGTGCTTTCAAACCTCTGACTTGATACCTGACGGGAGACATCCCTCCTTTTTGCGAGATGGTCGCGCGACCCGTCGTTGACAAAGGGCCCCGCGATCTCATTCGGTCATCGCCATCCGATGCCGAATGGTGTACATGGATTTCGATAATTGTACCGGATCAATCCATGTATCGTCATGATTCAAAATACCAGGACAATATTGGCTGGAAACCCGTCCTTCAGCATCGCAAGGGCGCGACCAAGCACAAGCTGCTCACAGACAAGATCATTGCCGATATCGACGAGGGAATTCTGCCGGTTCACACGCAGATGCCGACGCATCGCGATCTCGCCCATGCGCTGGGGATCTCGGTCCAGACCGTGAGTCTCAGCTATAAGGAGGCAGAGCGCCGTGGCTATCTGCGCGGCGAGGTCGGGCGCGGCACCTTCGTTCGCAGCCGTGTCACAGAACGTGCCGACAGCTTCATGCTCGATCGCGATCCGAGCGGCAGCGCCGACCTCTCCATTATCCGGGCCGTCTATACTGAAGCACACGAGCGATCGGCCCGTGAACTCATGCAGGCTCTGGCCGAGAGCGACAATAGCAGTTTCATGCGCCCCTGCCGGCCGATTGCCGGGCTCGATGCCCATCGCGCCGCAGCGCAGGTCTGGCTTGCCGGTCTGTCCGTCGAAACCGATGCCGATCGAGTTCTCATCACCAACGGCGCCGCGCATGGTCTTTTTCTCGCGGTAGCCTCGGTCGTGCGGCCCGGCGAAGTGGTTTTGACAGAGAATCTGACCGATCACGGTATCATCGGTCTTGCCAATGTTCTTGGCTTCACCCTGCGCGGCCTCCCAACCGATCAGGAGGGCATCCTTCCCGATGCCTTCGAGGCTGCCTGCGCGGTCGGAGACGTGACGGCACTCGTCATCGTTTCGTCGCTGGGCAATCCCACCAGCCACGTGATGGGAGCAGAGCGTCGGCGCGCAATCGCAGCACTAGCCCGCCAGTACGGTATCTTCGTTATCGAGGACGAAGTCTACAAGCCGATGCTGCGCGATCCCCTTCCCTCCATGCCGGACCTCATCCCCGAGCTTGGCTTCTTCGTGACCAGCTTCACCAAGTCGGTCATGACAGGGTTGCGTATCGGCTACCTCGTGGTGCCGGCGCACTACTCCATCCGCGCGGCGTCGATTCTTCGAGTCACCGGATGGAGCGCGACCAATGTGGTAGCGGAGATGGCCTCCCGCTGGATTCTGGATGGTACAGCCAATACGCTGGTTGCCGTCCAGCGAAACGAGGCCGAGGCACGCCAAGCGATCGTCTCGGAGGTGATGGCACCGTTCGTTGCCGGCAGCCATCCGCTGTCACTTTGTGCTTGGCTCTCGGTGCCCGAACGCTGGACGGAAGAAGGCCTTGTGCACGCCCTTGCTCGAAAAGGTGTGGCGGTCACGCCCTCCGACCCGTTTGTCGCGGGTGGAGAACGACCAGTAGGCGGCATTCGCATTTGTCTTGGCGGCCGCCTGTCTCATTCCGCGCTTCGATCGGCGCTCGAAACCGTTCGAGGCACTTTCGAGCAACTACCCCCCGTCTTCGACGTAGGTTCTATCGTCTAGAGCAGCAGTAAGCAGGCGACCCGGCCACTCCGATATCTTTCAGAGGATTGAGCCAAGGAACTCCTTGGTACGGTCCTCCTTGGGACCGCTAAAAATCTCTTCCGGCTTGCCTTGTTCGCAAATGCGTCCCTTGTCGAAGAAGCAGACGCGGTCGGATACCTCGCGGGCGAAGCGCATTTCGTGTGTTACCAGCAGCATGGTCAGGTCGTGTTCACGCGCGAGATCGCGGATGACGCCGAGCACTTCGCCGACCAGTTGGGGGTCGAGCGCCGACGTCGGTTCATCGAACAACAGGACGCGTGGGCGCATGGCGAGCGCGCGGGCTATGGCAACGCGCTGCTGCTGGCCGCCCGAAAGCTGGCTTGGATAGTGATCCTTCTTCTCCGAAAGGCCGACCATGCGCAGCAGTTCGACAGCCCGGCACTCGGCTTCCGCCCGCCCGAGCCCGAGCACGCGCGTCGGCGCCTCGACGACGTTGCGCAGGACTGTCATATGCGGAAAAAGATTGAAACTCTGAAAGACCATGCCGACATGGGTGCGGATCTGGCGCAGATGCGCCTCGCTGGCCAGGAACCGCCCGCGACCATTGTCCTGATGATAGGACATTCCGGCCAGATGCAGGGCTCCTTCCTGGAACGGTTCGAGCGTCATCAGGATACGCAGGACGGTCGATTTGCCGGAGCCCGAAGGGCCGATTAATGTCACCTTTTCGCCGGGCGCGACATCGAAACAGAAATTGTCGAGTACGGTGAAATCGCCGTAGCGCTTGGTAACATCTTGAAAGCGGATCAGGGGTAGCGTCATCTGAGGGCAATTCCGTTTTTCGGCAACGCCTTTTCGAGCCAATGAATGGCCGCCGAGCAGACGAGCGTGAGGATAAGAAAGATCAGGCCGACGAGGGAAAGCGGCACCAGATATTCGAATGTCCGATCGCCGATGAGATTGGCGAGATTGAGCATGTCGACCACGGTGACGACGGACAAGACCGGCGTTTCCTTCAGCATCGATACGAGGTAGTTGCCCATGGCCGGAACGATACGGGGGATCGCCTGCGGGATGATGATATCCCAGTAAGTGCGGCCATGACCGAGATTGAGCGCCGTCGCCGCCTCCCATTGACCGAGCGGCACGGCGTCCAGCCCACCGCGATAGACTTCCGACGTATAGGCCGAATATTGAAGACCCAGCGCCAGCGCACCGGTGAGAAAGGCGGGCAGGACGATGCCATAGACCGGCAGCACGTAGTAGAGGAAGAAGAGCTGTACGAGCAGGGGCGTATCGCGCAGGAACTCGATGACGAAAGCCGTCGGCCACGAGATCGCCACGAAATGTCTGCGCCGCAGCAAAGCGAAGACCAGTCCGAGAACGAGGGCGATCGCAAATCCGGCGGCCGCCGCCTCCAGCGTGACGATCAATCCGATACCGAGGATCGGCAGGATCGACAACGCGAAGGACAGCGTCGTGGACGTGTCCCAGGTGAAGCCATACATCATGCCGGCGCCCTCCCGGGGAATGCGACGCCACGGCGAAGGATCATCTCCAGCCAGCGCATGAAAGCGACCAAGATGAGCGCCATGATGAAATATCCGATGAGCGTCAGCGAGTAGATCGTAACGCTGTCCAGGGTGATATTGCGTAGTTGCTGCGCCTGAAACGTCAGGTCGCTGATCGAGATCAGCGATACCAAGGCTGTATCCTTCAGATTCTGAACGGCGAGATTGCCGAAGGCCGGCATCATTTCGACCACCGCCTGCGGCAGGACGATATGGAAGAGCGTCTGTCCATGCTTGAAATTCAGCGCACGCGCCGCCTCGTGCTGCGTGTCGGGAACAGACTGCAGCGCGCCACGCACGACTTCTGCGCCATAGGCACCGATATTGAGCGCCAGACCGACAATGCCTGTCGTGACGGGATCGAAGGAGATTCCAATCAACGGCAACGCATAATAAAGCCAGAAGAGCTGCACCAGAAGCGATGTGCCGCGGAATATCTCGATATAGATTACCGCGATCCAGGAAAGCAGACGCCCTCCGGCAAAACGCGCGAGGCCGGCTGCAAAGGCAAAGATGGCGCCAAGCAGCATCGAGGCGATGGCGATGACCGCCGTCACCTCAGCGCCTTTCAGCAATGCCGGAAGATAATGTGTCCAGCTCATGTCCGGGTCACCTCCGTCGCAAGATGGAAGGGGCCAACCGGCCTGATGGCGGTTCGAAAACCGCCGCCAGGCCGATATCGATGATCGACAGGCTCACTTGCCCGCGCACAGATCTTCGGTGCTCTTCGTCCGCGCAGCCTCGACACTTTCAGCGCTCAGGCCATAGGACATCAGGATCTTCTTGTAGTCGTCCGTCTTCTTGAAGGCGACAAGGGCGGTATTGAACGCCTTGTAGAGATCCTTGTCTTCCGGCCGGAAATCGAAGCCGCCATAGCTGCGGACCGACTTTCCTGCGATCACGGGATCGGTGAACGGCTCGGCATGCTCGACATTCGTACTACCCTGGACCAGCTTGGCGACGGTGAGCTCGGTTGCGGCATAGGCGTCGGCCCGGCCGGTCTGGATCGTGGAAAGCGCATCCGCATTCGCCTGAATCATAACGATCTGGGAGTCTGGAATGCCAAGGCCATGAAAGAAATCGAGCTGATCGGCACCCGAGACGATAGCGATCTTGAGCGACGGATCCTTCTTGATGTCCTCATAGGAATGCAGGTTCTTCGGATTGCCCTTCGGCACCAGCAGTCCCTCGCCATAGCTGGAGTTCGGCGTCGTGAACTGCACCTGCTTGCAACGCTCCGGCAAGATGTTCTGCTCGGCGGCGACGAAATCGAAGCGCTTGGCCTTCAGGCCGGGAATGAGCGATCCGAACGGCGTCACGGTCCAATCGATTTCCTTGACACCCATCGACGTCAGGACTGCAGCGGCAACGTCAGGACCGATGCCCTTGGCGGCGCCACTCTCGTCCATGTAGCTGTAGGGAACCTCATTGGCGCTGGCACCGCGGATATAGCCGTCCTTCTTGATCTGTTCGATGCTGGCGGCATGGGCAGATGCTGCAAGGCCGACCATCAGACCCGCGGCGGCAAGACTGCGGTAAAAATTCGATCTCATAGTTCACTCCTCTGTGGTTGGATTCCGCCATCGGCTGTCCGGTTTTCCGGATCTCTGCCGTAACGGGTTGCGATCCGCGCCGCGCTGTCGCGGCGCGGCAATTCAGGGGCCTGCCGTCAAGGTCGCGACGACGGCCAGACAGTCTCCGGTCTTGATGAGACCGGGGAAATGGCGGGCGGCCAGGACACCGTCCAACGCCGCGCGATAATCGAAGGGCGCAGACCCGGTGCGGCCGATCGGGTGGATTCGAGCGATGACCTCTCCCGGCGCGACCGTGTCGCCAAGATCCCTTATCGGCTCGAAAAGCCCGTCTGCTTCAGCAAAGATGAAGCAATCCGACGACGGCATATCGAGCCATTGCGTCGCTTCGATCTGCGGCGTACCGGCGACGATGCCCGCCTGCTTCAAGACGTTCAGCACGCCGCGTCTGGCGATGGAAGCCGTGCGCACCGATATGGTTCCACCGCCCGAAAGCTCCGTGGTCACAAAAACCTTGCCCATCTCCTCCGCGGTGGTGTCGTACATCCCGACGGCATCGATCTCGCTCATCCGCATGGAATAGGGTGCGGAAAATGCGGCGACGGCATCGAAACAGGCTTTCTCCTGCCTTTTATCAGCCAATGCATGAGCAGCGGCATAAGGCAGGAAATCAAGCGTCCGTCCGCCCGAATGGAAATCCAGCACGATGTCGGCCAGCGGCAGCAAATGGCGGGTGAAATGGTCGGCGATCTTCTCGGTCACGCCGCCGTCCGGCCGACCGGGAAAACTCCGATTGAGATTGCCCTTGTCGATTGGAGACGTGCGGGTTCCTGCCTGAAAGGCCGGATAGTTCATTGCCGGAACGATGATGATCCTCCCGTTGATCTCCTCGGCCTTCAGCGTCCGGGCGAGATCGAAGAGTGCGACAGGCCCTTCATATTCGTCGCCATGGTTGGCGCCCGTCAGCAGCGCCGTCGGTCCCTCACCGTTCTTGATGACGCAGACCGGGATCATGATCGAGCCCCAGGCGGAATCGTCGCGCGACCAGGGAAGCCGCAGGTGGCCGTGCTGAATGCCAGCGCGATCGAAGTCGACGGTCGGAACGAGCGGCGATGGCCGTTTGACAATGTTCATGCTGTTCATCTCAGGCAATCACTTCACGACAAGCTGCCGGGGAACATTGGAGAGGCATTCGACACCGCCCTCGGTGATGACGATGCTCTCCGTGATCTCCATGCCCATGGTTTCAAGCCAGAGTCCGGTCATGAAATGAAAGGTCATGCCGGGCTGCAGCTCGGTACGGTCGCCAGGGCGCAGGCTCATGGTCCGCTCGCCCCAGTCCGGCGGATAGGAGAGACCGATCGAGTAGCCCGTACGGTTGTCCTTGACGATCCCGTATTTCTTCAGGACCGCGAAGAAGGCGTTGGCGATATCTTCGCAGGCATTGCCCGCCTTGGCGGCGGCAAGGCCAGCCTCCATGCCCTCAAGCGTCGCCTTCTCCGCATCCAGAAAGGCCCGCGTCGGCTTGCCGAGGAAAACGGTTCGCGACAGCGGGCAATGATAGCGGCGATAGCAACCGGCAATCTCGAAAAAGGTCCCCTCGCCGCTCTTCATCGGCTTGTCGTCCCATGTCAGGTGCGGAGCGGAGGCATCGGCGCCCGACGGCAGCAGGGGAACGATTGCGGCATAGTCGCCGCCGAAACCATCGACGCCACGGATGCCGGCATCGTAGATTTCTGCAACGAGATCGGATTTGCGGATGCCCGGCTCGACCTTTTCGACGATCCGCCTGTGCATGGCCTCGACGATGCGCCCGGCCTTGCGCATATAGTCGAGTTCGGCCGTGCTCTTGATGGCGCGTTGCCAGTTCACCAGCCCCTGGGCATCCTTGAAACGGGCATTCGGCAGGTGCTTGACGAGAGAGGCGTAGGCTGCCGCGGTGAACCAGTAATTGTCCATCTCGACAGCGATCGAGGCATTCGACCAGCCGCGCTCCTCGATGAGCTTTGACAGCAGATCCATCGGATGGCGTTCGCTGGATTGCACATAATGATCCGGGTAGCCGACGATATTGTCATGGGCCAGATAGGCGGTGCGCTTGGCGCCATTGGCATCCTGGCCGCGCCCATACCAGATCGGCTCGCCGGAGCCGGGCACCAGCACGCATTGATGCACGTAGAAAGACCAGCCGTCATAGCCGGTGAGCCAGTGCATATTCGACGGATCGGTCACGATGACGAGATCGACACCAGCCTTTTCCATGGCGCGGCGTGTCTTGGCGAGCCGCTCGGCATATTCGGAGCGGGTGAAATTGAGGGTCGGTTCGCTCACGATGGGTCTCCTGATGCTCGTGTCGTTTCAATCGCCTGCCCCGCGCCGGCCGATACGGCGCGACGATAGGCAAGCGTGGCAATGGCGGTGTCCTGCGCGCCTGTCCCTGTCAGATCGCAAAGAGTGATGGCCTCGCGCAACCGGCGGCCGGCAGTCTGGCCTGCGACAATGGCGCCGAGTTCGGGGAAATCGGCACTCTCGTTCACAAGCCCTGCGGCGATGGCATGATGAAGCTCGCCCAACCGCCGCGTCTGCTTCAGGCTGTCGGCGACATAGGGGGCTGCCTGCGAAATGGCGGCCGGATCGATCTCGTTCTTGTGCTCTGCGTCCGAGCCCATGGCCGTGACGTGCTGGCCCGGCTGCAGCCAGGCAGCATCGAGGATCGGCCGGTTCGAGGGTGTCGTCGTCACGATAATATCGGCGTCGCGGCAGGCACGCTCGGCGTCGACCTCCGCCGAAACGGGAAAGCCAAGTTCCATCGTCAACTCCCCGGCAAGCTTTTCGGCCTTTGCCCGATCCCGCGCCCAAATCCGGACAGCTTCGATCGGCCGGACAAGCGTGAGCGCGTGCAATTGCAGGCGGGCCTGCATACCCGCACCGAGAATGGCGGCAATCCGGGCATCCGGCCGGGCAAGATGTCGTGCGGCAACAGCACCCGCGGCGGCAGTGCGCACATCGGTCAGATAGCCATTGTCGAGCAAAAGCGCCTCGACCAGACCGGTATGTGCCGACAACAGCATCATCAATCCATTGGTGCTGGGCAGGCCAAGCGACGGATTGTTGAAAAAGCCGGGGCTGACCTTGATCGCGAAGCTGTCGAGATCCGGAACGTACGCCGTTTTCACATCAACCTCGCCGCGATGCGCCGCGATATCCAGCCGCAAGATCGGCGGCATTTCCACGGCCTTGGTCGCCAGTGCGGCAAAGGCCTGCTCGACGCAATCGACGGCGTCAATGTCGAGTTGAACGATCTTGCGCAGATCGGCCTCCGTCAGGATCAGCACACGGGTCATGGCGCCAACCCCGCATCGCGATCATCGACGATCGCCCGATGGACTGCCGGATCGATATTGCCTCCGGAAACGATAATCACCGTTGGACCATCGGATACGATCTTGCCGGCAAGCAAGGCCGCGATCCCGACCGCTCCCGCGCCTTCGACGGTCTCACCCTCGATCCGGGCCGCATGGCGAATGCCTGCGGCAATCTCCTCCTCGCTCAGCAGGATCACCTCGTCCAGAAGTGCGCGACACATGGGGAAAGTCAGGCGATTGTCGAGGCCGATGCCACCACCGAGCGAATCCGCCAGGGTCTCGACCTCCTGCACGTCCATTGGCCGACCGGCCGCCAGACTGGCCGCCATCGCCGCGCCGCGCTCCATCGACACGCCGACCATCCGCGCGGCAGGTAGCCGGCCCTTGATCGCGGCCGCGACGCCCGCAGCCAGCCCGCCGCCGGACAGCGGCACCAGAATGAGCGCGGTCTCGGGCAGGTCGTCGGCAACCTCGAGCCCGAGCGTGCCCTGACCGGCAATGACGGCAGCATCGTCAAAAGGAGGAACGAAGCACATGCCCTCTTCCCGCACCAGACGCTCGACCTCCAGCATCGCGTCATCCTGCGAACGCCCGACGATGCGAACGTTTGCCCCGATACTTCGGATAGCCTCCACCTTGTTGGCCGGAACGAGTGCGGACAGGCATACGGTCGCGCGCGCGCCCATCGTCCCGGCGGCATGGGCAACCGCCCGGCCATGATTGCCGGTGGACGCCGTTACCAATCCGCGCGACCGGGCTTGCCCGTCCAGACACCGGAGCGCATTGGTCGCACCGCGGAGCTTGAAACTGCCGGTCTGCTGGCGATTTTCAAGCTTCAGATAAACGGGAATGCCCGCGCGCCAGGATAGCGCCTGCGAACGCCGCAGCTGCGTGCGTACAACATGCTCGCCGATGCGTTGCCGCGCCGCTTCGATATCCTCCAGCGTCACCATCATTGTCATGGCGCGCACCGATACGTTTCAATCGGCGGGACCGATATCATCACGATACTCATCTCTTTCTCGCCTTTAAGCTCTGAACAGCAGCGTGAGAGAGACAATGGATCGTGTCAATCTGTATATTGTTTCATTACAATTATAACAACACAGTCTCGCAAGCTGCAAAGGGGGAGAGATGGAGCCAGCACCATCTGAAGCAGCATGCGGAGAGACGATGGCGGTCGCAGATTCAAGCCTGTGCCCGACATCTGCCCATCCACGAAACGCACCTCTCGTGAAAATGGCGCGAACCGATGCATCCGAGATCGAGAAGCGTGTGCGCACCACCGCCATCCTCAAGATCGACCATTGGCTGGATCGCCGGGCGGCACAACTCTCGGGCGGTCAACGTCAGCGTGTCGCTATCGGCCGCGCCATCGTTCGCGAGCCGGACGTCTTTCTCTTCGACGAACCACTCTCCAATCTCGATGCCGAACTGCGCGTTTCTATGCGCATCGAGATTGCGCGGCTTCACCGCGAATTCGCCAACACGATGATCTACGTCACTCACGACCAGACCGAGGCTATGACGCTCGCCGACAAGATCGTCGTTCTGAGGGATGGCCGGATCGAACAGCTCGGCAGCCCGCGCGAGGTCTATGAAGATCCGCCAACAGCTTCCTGGCCGGGTTCATAGGCTCGCCGCGGATGAACACGATTCAAGCCATATGGCCTGGCGACGGTAGGGCAAACGTCGGCAATGGCAGTGTCAAGATCGACCTTGCACGATACACACCATTACCCGGCGACAAGATCTTGCTCGGCACGCGTCCAGAGCATTTCGTCATTGCGTCCGGAGCGGACGATGCCTTACGGGTCACGGTCGATCTTGCCGAATATCTGGGCTGCACCCGCTATCTCCATTGTCAGACCGAAGACAGCCAGTCCCCACCGCAGAATATCGCGACGGGCCGGAAATCGGACGCGGCGAGACGCTTCATCTGCGCTGCCCGCCAGAACGGCGCCGCTATTTCGACACGCGGGGAGAAAGACTGCGCTAGACCTCCGTCCATACGACCTGCCAGCCTGCACTGCAGCCAACCGGCCGCAAGCTCTCCATGATCCCGTCGCCATGTCCGCATCCAGCCATCAGGATACCAATTAATGGTTGGATGCTCGCATGAAAATCATGCCGCCTTGCTGATGCGCACCGGAATGGATTTATAAGAGGGCGTGCCGCTTTCCTTGTCCTGATAATCGATCGGGATCAGGCAGTTGGCTTCCGGGTAATAGGCCGCAACGGAACCCTGCGAGATATCGTAGGAAATCGCGGTCAGCTTCAGCAATCGCCTGACGCCGGAAGGAAGCGCCGTCTCGATCTCGACGAGATCACCGTGCTCCAGCCCTTTCGCCTTCAGGTCGCTGTCATTCATGAACAGGACGTCGCGACGGCCGAACACGCCGCGATAACGGTCGTCCAAACCGTAAATCGTCGTGTTGTACTGATCATGGCTGCGAATCGTCGCGAGCTTGAGGATAGTCCCGTCCGAAAGCAGAATGTCTTCATTCAAGCCGGAAAACAGCTTGAATTCCGCCTTGCCGGAGGGCGTCTTCCAGACGCGCTCGGTCGGTCCGAGCGGCAGACGAAAACCGCCCGGCACGCGGATGCGCTCGTTATAGTCAGCGAAATCGGGATAAACGATTTCGATCTTGTTACGGATCAGATCATAATCGGTGACAAGCTCCATCCACGCGACCTTGCTGCCCGGCAGCGACGCCTGCGCTATTGCGGCAACGATGGCCGGCTCCGAGCGGAGTTGGTCGGACGCCGGCTTCAGCCTGCCGCGCGAGGCATGCACCATCGACATCGAATCCTCGATCGTGACCGATTGCACACCGGTCGCCTGAATATCCTCCTCGGTCCGACCGAGTACGGGGAACAGGAAGGACTCCTTGCCGATCAACAGATTGGAGCGATTGAGCTTGGTGTTCATATGGACGGCAAGATCGAGCTTTCGCATGCCCTGTGCACACAACTCCGGATCGGGCAACGCGATCGAAAAATTGCCGCCAAGGCAAAGGAGTACCTTGGAACGGCCCTCCGCCATCGCCTGCATGGCAGCAACCGCATCGTGCCCGTGATGAGCCGGCGACTTAAAACCGAAGGCACGTTCGATGCCCTCGATCAGCGCGGCATTCGGCTTTTCGGTAATCCCGACGGTGCGATTACCCTGCACGTTGGAATGACCGCGCAGCGGGCAGATGCCGGCGCCCGGCCTGCCGAAATTTCCGCGCAGGAGCAGCAGATTGGCGATCTGCTGCACATTGGCCGTTCCCTTGGCATGCTGGGTGATGCCCATGCCGTAGGCGACGATCGTCGCCTTAGATTTGGCGTAGATGGCAGCAACCCGTTCCAGATCGGCGCGGGCAAGGCCCGAAACCCGCTCGATGTTGGCCCACTCGGTCCGGTTGATGTCATCAACGAGAGCCTCGAAACCTATGGTATGTGCGGCGATGAACGCGTGATCGAGAACATCCTTCGATGTTTCGGCAAGCGCCAGAACCGCCTTCATGATACCCTTGAGCGCCGCAGCATCGCCGCCGATCTTGACCTGGTAATAAGAGGAAGCGATCCGGGTCGAACCGAAGGTTGCCATTTCAACCGGGCTTTGCGGGTCGGCGAAGCGCTCCAGCGCCCTTTCCTTCAACGGATTGAACACGATGATCGGCACACCGCGGCGCGAGCATTCATGCAACGTGCCCATCATGCGCGGATGGTTGGTGCCGGGATTGTGCCCCATGGAGATGATCAGATCGCATTCATCGAAATCGTCGAGGGAGACCGTGCCCTTGCCGATGCCGATCGATTGCGGCAGGCCAACGCTCGTCGCCTCATGGCACATGTTCGAGCAATCCGGGAAATTGTTGGTGCCGTATTCGCGCGCGAAGATCTGGAAGAGGAACGCGGCCTCGTTGGAAGCGCGGCCCGACGTATAGAATTCGACCATGTCCGGATCTGGCATGCTTCTCATGACCTCGCCGATGCGGGCAAATGCATCCTCCCAGGCGATCGGTCGGTAGGTATCGGATCCGCGATCGTAGACCATCGGATGGGTCAAGCGTCCGGCATTCTCAAGATCATAATCACTCCAGGTTTGGAGTTCGCTGACCGTGTGCTCGGCAAAGAAGTCCGGCGTCACGCGCTTGTTCGTCGCTTCCCAGGTGACGGCCTTGGCGCCGTTTTCGCAGAACTGGAAGGTAGAGGTGTGCTCCTTGTCGGGCCATGCGCAACCGGGGCAATCGAAGCCGGTCGGCTTGTTGGTGCGCAGGAGAAGGCCAGGCGCCTCGGTAACGTCCATCTGTTCGCGCACGGCATTGGCAGTGGCCTTCAGCGCTCCCCAGCCGCCGGCGGGACTGTTGTAGGGACGGATACCAGGGACTTCACGCTTTTGCGCCATCATACGCTCCTTTGGTTACCCAAACGGCTTCCTCCCAAAGGTCGGGCCTACAAGAAATAAGCTTGGAACATCAGGGAGTAAAGCCCAATCAGGCAGCGGCGCATGAAACTCGCTCATGATTGCGGAGGAATGCAAGCGACCCTGCGCAATCGATTTGCGGTGTCTGAACCGCGAGAGCCTTTTCGCTTTTCCTCGGATCGCGACAGCGCTCTATCCCGTTGTTTTACCCGATTCCGGATGGGAAACCGCTCTACACTTTTCCTGGATTGCTCTAGTTCTTGAAGACGAGGCATGAGCCTCCCTGCTGGCGGACCTGAGAGCAAACCGCATCCGCCTCCTCACGCGTTTGCCGCCCTATGCGCGCCGCGTAGCGAATTCGGCGGCCGAAATCGGCATTGCGCTGACGCACGATCAGCGGCTTTTCCGTATTGAGCGGCGAAGGCAATTTTCGGATGTTTGCGGCAAACAGGCTTCGCGCGGCATCCAGCTGGAAATGCTCGGCCAATTGCGCGCCCCAGGGCGCCCATGGCCGCTCCTGTTCGAGAGCGACCGGCTTCAGGCGCCTGCTTTGGGCGAGCGCCACGCAGGAATCGGCGAAGGGCTTGCCCTTGTCCAGCACAGGGGCTGCGACATCGGGCGGGTCATCCCGCCATTCCTCGACACTGTGGGCGGTAATCGCGCTGACATAATTGCGCGTCTCATAGGGCAGTCCGCCGGAATTCAGGAAATTGACGAGACCGGCTTCACCGGCGTTGTAGGCCGCCGCGGCCAGCCCGAGGTTGCCGAAGCGGTCGCGCAGCTCATCGAGATAGGTCGCCGCCTTGCCGAGTGCTTCAAGCGCATCGTAGCTGTCGCGGACCCCGCGCAGCTTGGCCGTTCCCGGCATGAACTGTGCGATCCCGCGAGCGCCTTTGGGACTCACCGCATCGGATCGAAACAGGCTCTCGCGCCAGACCAGCCGTGCCAGATAGTCCGGCGGCAAATGGTTGGCCCCGGCAAAATACTCGATGGCTGCGCAGAGATCGTGGTTGTAGCTGTCTTTGCGCAGACAAAGCGTCTCGCCCGTCTCCGTTGTCATCGGCCCCGAGACGCAATCAGAAGGCGCAACGCGCCATTCCGGCTGCGCGAACGCGGGACACGGTGCCAAAACAGCGATAGCATACGCGAACATGAAAGCGACAAGGATGCCGACGAAGCCCGCTTGAAACTGCCTGCCTGCCATCGAAGCGATATCCGTCCGAGACCAACCGATCGCAAATTCGCAGCCTCTTCATATCATCGAAAGACGACAGCGAAAACCTCCGACATGGCAGCGATTGTTGGCTCGGCGCTATTGCGCGAGGCGCCCGCCTTGCATCGGAGCGGGCACGCCCGTCGTGCCGGGGAAGCTGATCGGCAGACCGCGCAAGACGCGCACAGCGAGAAACGCAAAGCATTCCGCCTCGACGGCATCGCCGCGCCAACCCAGATCTTCGGCAAAGATCGGCTCGACGCCGGCCCGACTCCTGAGCATCGACATGATCGTCGGATTATGCCGACCGCCACCGCTGACAACGACCTTGCTGGGCCGGCGCGGCAGAAGATCAAGTGCCTTGCCGACGGCACTCGCCGTGAAGGCTGAAAGCGTGGCGGCACCATCCTCCGGGCCAAGCCCATCTGCCATGGAGGCGCCAAAGTCGAAGCGGTCGAGCGACTTCGGATAGGGTGCCGTCATATAGGGGTGCTGCAGCAGCGTTTCGAGCCGCACTTCGTCGACGGTGCCCGCCCCTCCAAGCGCACCGTCCCGGTCCATCTCTCCAAGCCCGTGCGATTTGATGAAATCGTTCAGCGGCGCATTGGCCGGGCCGGTGTCGAAGGCAACGAAATTGCCCTCTCCGTCCCACCAGGTAACGTTCGCAACGCCGCCGAGATTGAGAATGGCGGCCTCGCCCGCGGCACCCGCGCCGCGCAACAGGGCGGTATGATAGGCTGCGGCAAGCGGCGCGCCCTGCCCGCCGGCACGCATGTCGGCAGAACGAAAGTCATAGGCGACCTTGGTGCCGAGGATCGAGCGCATCAATTCGCCATCGCCAAGCTGGCGCGTTTGCCCCAACCGATCCTTCTGTGGCGCCCGATGCAGCACGGTCTGGCCATGAAAGCCGACGACGCCGATGTCGGCCATCGTCATGCCGTTGCTTTCAACGAGCTCCTTTACCGCCTCCGATTGAGCTCGCGTCAGAGCTTCCTCGGCTGCCTTGAAGATCGCCGGTTCGGGTCCTTCGAAATTCCATGCCCTTGCCAGCCGCAATGTCTCTTCCAGCAATTCCCGAATCCAGTTGGGATAGGGAGCCAGAACATAGGGGCCGAATTCCTCGACGCGCTCACCGTCCGTCTTCAGCATGGCGACATCGATATTGCCGTCGAGGACGGTTCCGGTCATCAGACCGACTGCCCAGATTGGTTCCATGGTCAGGCTCCTATGCTGCGTTGACAAGATCGCTGACGGCTTGGCGAAGCGCCAGGATGCCGCTGTCGAAGTGGCGTGTCGGATGAATGCGGTTCGTGAGCAGGGTCCAGGCCCGACCCCGGTCGAAATCGACCCAGAGGGCCACGCCGGTAAACCCCGTATGCCCGATTGTACCGGCCGAACAAAGAGCACCGCCATGCCAGCCGTCATGAGGCCGCTCCCAGCCATGGGTACGTGTTGCTGAAAGTGGTGTTCGCATCAGGGCGATCGATCCTGCAGATGTACCGCTGCCATCAAGCAAACCTTCGGCAAAATCGAGGACAGATGCCGCCGTTCCGAAAAGCCCGGCGTGGCCGGCACCCTGCAGCGCCGAACAATTGTCGTCATGCACCTCACCCGACAGAATACGGTGACGCCAGGTGCAGTCTTCCGTCGCCGCGGCCAGTTCCGGCGCGGCGGAGAAGGCAAAACCCGGCCCCGGATCCATGGCTCGAATGGTCTTGCGGGCCAGGCGCTCCAGCGCAAAACCCAGCAGGATGAAGTTGATATCGGAATAGACGGGCGGACCGGCTCGCCATTCACGCTGGAGGATGAAGGTGCGCAGAAGCTCCGGGTCGCGGCCATAGGTGTAGATCGGCTCGACCGCAGGAAACGGCGTCTGGTGACCCAGGCATTGGCGGAACGTCACCTTCCGCTCCCAGGCCTCGGCGCTATATTGGCGAAGATCGGGCAGAAGTTCGATCAAGGGAGCATCGAGGTCGATCGTGCCAGCCTCAGCCAGCGCAAGAATGCGCGGCGTGGTGAAAATGACCTTGGTCAGCGACGCAAGATCGAACCAGGTATCAACCAGCATCGGCCTGACATCAGGCACCTTCTGCGCCGAGCCGATGGCCCGGACCTGTCGGTTGCCGTCGAGATCAACCATGCCCAGCACGCCGCCCGGAATGCGCGCCGTCGCGACCGATTGCTTGAGCGGCGCGAAGGCCCGATCGAAACGCTCCTGAAACTGCATGCTCCCCCCTGCCGCCATCTCGCCTCTCCTCGGCCGTGCTCAGGCTTCCGCCAGTGCGATATGATCCGGGGCGAAGCGACGCCACTCGGGAATGGCCGGCTCGAAGCCCAAGGGGCGCACCAGGGACGGAACCTGGCGCGTGTCGAGCGTGAAGTTTTCCTTGCGCCGCGCAACCGTCGGAACCGCCGCGATCAACCGCCTGGTATAGGAATGCTTAGGCTCCGACAAGACGGAGGCAGCATCGCCGATCTCGACGATCTGCCCGGCATAGATCACCGCGATGCGATGGGCGATACGCTCCACGACCGCCATGTCATGCGAAATAAAGAGATAGGCGAGCCCGTATTCGCGCTGCAGTTCGATCAGCAATTCCAGGACCTGTGCCTGAACGGAAACGTCAAGTGCCGAAACCGCCTCGTCGAGCACCAGCACGGAAGGATTGAGCATCAGTGCACGCGCTATGCAAAGCCTCTGACGCTGGCCACCCGAGAACTCGTGCGGATAGCGCTCCAGGGCGTTCTCCGGCAATCCCACGCGCTTCAGCAGCATGAGCATGCGTTCGCGCGTCCCGGCCGAAACCCGAATGCCCGATGCGATGACCGGTTCGGCCAGGATGTTGTCGACCCGAAGGCGCGGATTAAGCGAGGCATAAGGGTTCTGGAAGACCATCTGCACCGCGCCGGTGCGATCTGCCGCCTTGCCGGCATTCGTCGTAAAGGTGCCTCGCGTCGATTTGACGAGCCCCAGGATCGCTCTTGCTGTGGTCGATTTGCCCGAGCCGCTCTCGCCGACGATCGCCAGCGTCTCTCCCGGCATGAGATCAAAGCCGACACCTTCCACCGCATGCACAGCGCCCGTCGATCGGCGCAGGAAACTGCCCTTGACCGGAAAGCGGACGGTCAGGCCTTCCACTTTAAGTGCCGCCTTGGAAGGATCGTCGTTACGCTGGAAATCGGTGCGGGCGGCCTGTCCCGAGGCAAAATGCGGCACCGAATGAAGGAGATGCCGGGTATAGGGATGCGTGGGATGATCGAGAATCTGGTTGAGTTCAGCTTGCTCCATCGCCTGGCCGGCCTGCATCACCATCACCTTGTCGGCAATGCCGGCAACAAGGCCGATGTCGTGGGTTATGAAGATCATCGACATGCCAGTCTCGCGCTTCAATTCCGCAAGCAAGGCCATGATCTGCGCCTGCACGGTAACATCGAGCGCTGTCGTCGGCTCATCGGCGATCAGAAGACGTGGATTGCAGGCAAGGGCCGTCGCGATCATCACCCGCTGCAGCATGCCTCCGGAGAGCTGGTTCGGGCAATAGCTCAAACGGCGCGCGGCATCGGGAATGCGCACGCGATCCAGAGCATCCTTGGCCGCCGCCTTCGCCTGACTTCCCGACAGGCCTCGATGCAGCCTGAACGATTCCTCGATCTGCGTACCGATGGTCAAAACCGGATTGAGGGAGGTCATCGGCTCCTGGAAAATCATGCCGATCTCGCCGCCACGGATCTTCGTCAGTTCCGCCTCGCGCGCCTTGGTCAGATCGAGAATGCTGTTGTCGACGCGCTTGAGCCTGATCGATCCGCCTGTAATGCGGCCGCCGCCGAAATCGACCAGACGATTGATCGACAGCGCCGTGACGGATTTGCCCGAACCGCTCTCACCGACGATTGCCAGCGTTTCGCCCGCTTCAAGATCGAAGCTGACGCCGCGAACGATGGGATTGGCCTCAGGCTTGCGCCCGAAACCGACGCGCAAATCGGATACGGAAAGAAGCGGCGTCATACCGTCGACCTCCGCATCTTCGGATCGAGAATATCACGCAGGGCATCGCCGAGCAGGTTGAAGCCAAGAATAGAGATCATGATGGTGACGCCGGGAAAGATCAGCAGCCAGGGTGCTGTTTCCATGAGATTGCGACTGTCGCTCAGCATCAGGCCGAGCGAGGACGCCGGCGGCTGCGTTCCCAAGCCAAGGAAGCTCAGGCCCGCCTCCGTCAGCAGCGACCAGGCGAGCGCCAGCGTCACCTGCACGGTCAGGGGTGCAACGAGATTGAGCAGCAGATGCCGCGTCAGGATATAGGACCGGCTGCTGCCGAAAGTGCGGGCCGCATCGACGAAGTCGCGTCCCTTCAGCGAAAGGGCAGGCCCGCGCACCACGCGGGTAAAGATCGGCGTGTAGACGATCGCGATCGCCGCGACGCTGGTCCATGTGCCCGGCCCGACGATAGCGATGATCAAAAGCGCAAGCAGGATCGCCGGAAAGGCGAGAAGCACATCCATCGTGCGCATGATGACGCCATCCCAGCGCTTGCCCGACCAGGCGGCGCTGAGGCCGAGCAGAGTGCCGATCAGGCTCGCAAGCGCAACAGAGAGGAAGGCAACCGTGAAGGATTCTCCGATGCCCTGCATCAGGCGGCTCGCGACATCGCGACCGAAGAGGTCCGTCCCCATCCAATAGGCAAGGCTCGGGGCGTGCAGGCGGTCGATCCGGTTCTGCGTCAACGGGTCATGCGGCGTCACGCCGAGCGCACCGAGAATGGCAAGGAGAATATAGAGGAGGACGATGATGCCGCCGATCCGGCCGCTCATATGTCCGAAAATGGCTCTGACGATCCGCATCAGCCTTCTCCCAGCCGCACGCGCGGGTCGAGCGCGACATAGGCGAGATCGACGATCAGGTTGACGATCATGAAGTTGAAGGCAATGAACAACACACTGCCCTGCACCAGCGCATAGTCGCGCTGCAGGATGGCGTCCAGCACCATGCGGCCCAGTCCCGGCAAGGCATAGATCTGCTCGACCAGCACCGCGCCGCCGAGCAGATAGCCGAATTCCACGCCGCTCAACGTCACCACCGGGATCAGCGCATTCGGCAATGCATGCCGCCAGATGACGCCACGCGCCGGCACGCCGCGGCTGCGCGCTGTACGCACATAATCGTCGCTGAGAACGTCGAGCATGGCCGAGCGCACCACGCGCGTCACCGACGCCGCAAAGGCAAAGCCAAGCGTCAGTGCCGGCAGGATCATCTGGCCGAGATTGCCGAGCGGATCCTGCCAGATGGGCGTAAATTCCCCCATGGTCGGCAGTATCCCGAAGCCGGCAGACAATGCATAAATCAGCAGGAGCCCGAGAACGAAATTCGGCGTGGACTGTCCGATCATGGCGACGATGCGCACAGCAAGATCGGACAGCTTTTCATTTCGTGTCGCAGCAAAGACGCCCGCCGGCAGGCCGATGGCAAGCGCAATCGCCATGGAGAGCAAGGCAAGCTCGAGTGTCAGCGGAAAACGCTCCAGGATGATGTCGAGCACCGGCTTGCCATAGGTAACGGATATTCCGAGATTGCCATGGAGCAGACCCAGCAGCCAATGCCAATACTGGACGGGCCAGGACTGATCGATGCCGAAATAGGCGGCCAGGGCCTGCCGCTGCTCCGGCGTCAGCAGGCCCGCATTGGTTCCGAGCATCGCCGTGATCGCGTCGCCCGGCACCAGCCGGATGGCGACGAAGACGAAGATGGATACGCCCAGCATGATCAGCGGGAATATCATCAGCCGGCGCGTCAGGTATGCCATTGCATTTCCTCTGGAGCAATTTCAGCTAAACCAAGACGTGAACTCATGGCTGAAATTTCGTAAAAACAAAGAGATAGAGCACTTCCTTGACATCGATTGAAAAGAAAATGCTCCAGGCCCCGGTCGTCGTTACTTGATCGACACCTTGCTCAGACCGAACAGCGAACCGGTCGGCGTCGGCACGAAGCCTTCGACGTTCTTCTGCTCAGCCGTATAGCCATAGGCCGTGTAGAGCCAGATCCAGGGCGAGACCTCGGCGATATGCTTTTCGAATTCCGCGAAGATTTCCTTGCGCTTGGCCGGATCGGTCTCGGCGCGGCCCTGCTGCATCAGGCTGTCGAGCGTATCGTCGATGTAGTTGGCGACCTTCTGCAGGTTGCCGGTCTTCGTCCAGTAGCGGTTATACATCGAATAGGGATCGGCACTGCCGCCGTTGAGCGCAACGGCCATGTCGAAATTGCCCTTCAGCCAGGTATCGACGTAGACGTTGAGTTCCATCACCTTGATGTCGAGCTTGATGCCGATTTCGGCGAGCTGCGACTGGATGACCTGCGCTTCAGCCGTCGCCGTCGGCGGTTCGCCGGTTGCAGCGATCACGGTTGCGGAAAAGCCGCCGGCAAAGCCAGCGTCTGCCATCAGCTTCTTCGCCTTGGCCACGTCACGCGTATAGCAGAAGAGCTTGCCCGGGTCTGTCGCGTAAAGCGGCATCGTCAGCGGCCCCGTTACCTTGCCCTCGCCGAGAGCTGCGGTATCCATCACATCCTTGCGGTCGATGGCGCAGGAGATCGCCTGACGTACGGCCAACTGATCCATCGGCTTGCGCGAGGGATTGAGCTGCAGGACATTGTAGGAGAGGACCGGCGTGCGGGTGAGCTGCAACTTCGGCTCCTTCGGCACCAGCGTTGCAACGAGTGGATCGTTCAGCAGCGCGAAATCGATCTGGCCGGTGCGCAGCGATGCCAGGATCGCCGTTTCGTCCGGCAGCACGCTGATATTGATGCCGTCGACACCGACAGCCCCGCCTGCCCAATCCTTGTTGGCGCTCAGGACTTCCTTGGAATTCGGAACCCAGCTGTCGAGCTTGAAGGGGCCGGAACCGATCGCCTTCGTGCCGATGGTGCCCCCGGTGATTTCGCTTGCCGGAACGACGGCCGCATTGAGGCTCGTCATGGAGGTCAGGATCGGAGCGTCGGGCTGCGACAGGTTAAAAACGACAGTATTGGCATCGGGCGTATCGATGCTCGCGATCGACAGGAAATTGGCGCGGGCGACGGCACCCGTCGCCTGATCGAGAATGCGCTGGAAGGACGCCTTGACGTCAGCAGAGGTGACCGGTGCCCCATTCTGGAACTTGGCCTTGGCGTTGAGCTTGAAAGTCAATTGCTTGGCGTCTGGCGAAAACTGCCAGCTTTCGGCAATGCCGGGAACGATCTGCAGATTGCCGTCGAGACGCACGAGCGGCTCGTAGATCAGTTCCAGCAGGCGGATGGAGGAAAACGCCGTCTGCTTGTGCGGATCGAGGCCCGTCGCATCCTGCGACCAGGCCATGCGCAACGTCGCCGCCTCCACAGGCATCGCGCCAGTCGCCAGGCCGAGCCCCACGGCCAGGGCTGCACCGGAAATCAGCTTCTTTCCAAAATTCCTCTTCATTGTCAGTCCTCCAAATTTTTTAAATGTCCCCGGCCGATTTTGGCCCATTGATTGCCGATGCGGCATGCCGCGGCGGTTGTCTCAAGCAGTCCTGGCGTTGATGGCCTTGCGCAGGAATCCATCAGCGTTTTGCAATGCCGCGCGGGCGTCTTCAATGCCCATCCCGGTAATTTCCATCAGAATGGCAAGCTTGACATCGTTACCCGTCAGATCGAGCACGCGACGCGCTTCCTGCTGCGTGCATCCCGTCGCCTGTATGACGATGCGCGAGGCGCGCGCTACCAGCTTCTTGTTGCTGGCGCTGACATCGACCATGAGGTTCTGATAGCTCTTGCCGATGCGGATCATGCTCGCCGTCGTGAGCATATTGAGAATGAGTTTCTGCGCCGTGCCGGATTTCAATCGCGTCGAACCGGTCAGAATTTCCGGGCCTACCACCGGCGAGATCGCCAGATCGGCAATGCCGGCAATGATGGAATTCGGATTGCAGGACAAGGCAACCGTAAAGGCGCCAACGCTCTTGGCATAGTTCAAGCCACCGATGACATAGGGCGTGCGACCGCTGACGGCGATGCCGACAAGCACGTCATCCCGGGTCAGCCTGACCTCTTCCAATGCCTGGCGTCCCTGCTCGGGATCGTCTTCCGCGCCTTCGATCGAACGCCTTAGCGCATCCGGACCGCCGGCAATCAGGCCGATGACCATATCCGGCGGCACGCTGAAGGTGGGAGGGCATTCCGACGCATCGAGAACGCCAAGCCGGCCACTGGTGCCAGCGCCCATGTAGATCAACCGACCGCCCTTCTGAAAGGCGGCCACGATCTGATTGACGGCGGCGGCGATTGCCGGAATCACTTTCTCGACGGCGACCGGCACCGTCTGATCCTCATAATTGATCTCGCGCAGGATATCGAAGGTCGGCAACAGATCGATATGCATCGTGTTCGGGTTGCGTCCTTCGGAAACCAACTGCTCCAGCTCGGATATCAACTTCTGCTCTGTCATGGGCCTGCTCGCGAAATAACGCTTCGATATCAATAGGTCAAAGTGGCGAGCTCGATCATTTTGATATCGGGCGCACCGCAGCAAAGATCGGTTGTCAGCAAGACGGATGACCAAAGTCAGCCGGGACGCAGGATGGCCTTTTCGGCTTTGTTCCACGTCCATTCCCTGTTTACCTAGGTTAACATTATGGCCGTTTATTCCTAACGTCAATCCATACAGGAATAAAATATTCCATCGCAGCTACGACAGATCATCGACGCCGATTTATCGTCAGCGCCCGCCGACAGCCCTTCTTGCGAGAATGATCGCACCGGACACGGCATCGCCGTCGACAGGCTTGAGGCGGCGGCGCACATCGGGCGCAAGCCAGGGCTCAAGCGGGCTCGCGAGACCACCAAGCAGGCAGACCCGCGGCGCTCCTTTGTCAAACAGGGTACGAACCAGCGTATCGATATGGCCGGCAGCACTTTGCACAATCCGCCGCGCAATGGGATCGCCCTGATCGGCGTGTCGCAGAACCATGGGCGCAAATGTCGCGTAGTCCGTGGCCGATGCCCGATCCATCCACGCGACCGCCTCCATCGGATCATTCTGGAAGCGCTGCATGATCTCGGCCATCAGCGCCGTCTTCTGTTCGCGACCATCATGCGCACGCAACGCAAGCTGCACGACCTTCAGTCCGAGATAGGCACCGCTGCCCTCATCCGAGATTGGAAAACCGTAGCCGCCAACCCGCAATTGCCGTCCTTCGACGAGGCCGAGCCCGATGGAGCCTGTCCCGGCAATGACGATGGCGCCGTCGCGACCGGAATGCGCACCGAGGCAGGCGCCCTCGCCGTCGCTGATGAAAGCGACGCTGGCGAAGGGATGCTCTATCGCCTTCAGAGCTGCAAGTGCACCCTTGCGGCCGATCCCCGCCAATCCGACGCCGGCATGGATGTGGCCAAGATCGCCGGCGCCCAGTTGCGCCTCCTCGATGGCCGCATCGAACGCGCGCGAAATCGATGCCCATGCCTCAGCAATCCCGAGACGGGTGGTCGCCGGCCCGGACAATCCCTGGCCTAGAACCGTACCTTCTGCGTTCTCGATGCGCGCCCGGCAACCCGTGCCGCCGCCGTCGATGCCGAGGAAATAAACGGCGCCTCCCGATGTTGCAGTCATGAGGTCAACCGTTCGATATCGGCGCCGCAGAGGCGCAATTTGCGATCCAGCTGCTCGTAGCCGCGATCGAGGTGATACAGGCGGTTGACCATGGTTTCGCCTTTCGACACGAGCGCGGCCAGAACGAGCGAAACGGACGCGCGCAGATCCGTTGCCATCACCTGCGCGCCCTTGAGCGGCGCACCGCCGCGAACCAGCGCCGTTGTGCCCTGCAGGGTGATGTTGGCGCCAAGTCGCATCAGCTCCGGTACATGCATGAAGCGGTTTTCGAACACTGTCTCGCGGATCAGCGAGGCGCCTTCGGCACAGCAGGCCAGGGCCATGAACTGCGCCTGCAGGTCCGTCGGAAACCCCGGATAAGGTTCCGCGGTGATATCGGCTCCCTTAAGCGGACCGTCCCTGGAGACGACCAGGCCGCGATCGCTCGGCCAGACGCTGACGCCCATGGCTTCGAGCACCTGGACGACGGAGGCCAGATTCTCCAGGCGGGCATGAATGAGCTCCAACTGCCCGCCGGTGATGGCAGCCGCCACCGCATAGGTGCCGGCCTCGATGCGGTCAGGGATGCCGTGATGCCTGGCAGGATGCCAGCCCGTGTCGCCCTCGATAAGAATACGATGCGTCCCCGCCCCTTCGATCCGCGCGCCCATGGCGCCGAGGCAGGCCGCGAGATCGGCGACTTCCGGCTCGCGGGCAGCATTCAGGATCTCGGTTTCGCCTTTGGCCGCGCAGGCGGCCATCATGGCCGTTTCCGTCGCGCCGACGGATGGCGAGCTCAGCACGATCCGCGCGCCCTTCAGCCCGTTCGGAGCCGAAGCCACGATCAGGCCGCTTTCGATCGCGATATCGGCACCCAGCGTCGATAGCGCCTTTATGTGCATATCGACAGGCCGCGCACCGATGGCGCAGCCGCCTGGGAGGGAAACACGCGCATGGCCGAAGCGAGCCAGCAGCGGCGCGAGCACCAGCACGGTCGCGCGCATGCGCCTGACGGTATCGTAGGAGGTCTCCTTGGAGACGAGGTCGCGCGCATCGATCGTCGTGCCATGCGGCCCACGGACAATTTCGGCACCGTGCAGGGCGATGACGCCCAGCATGTTCTCGACGTCACTCACTAAGGGCAGGTTCGTCAGTTCCAACGGATGCGGGCTCAGGAGCGCTGCGGCGATCTGCGGCAATGCGGCATTCTTTGCGCCGGCGATGGTGACCGCGCCCTGCAACCGTCTGCCGCCGGAGATGCGAAGTTTGTCCATAATGAAAATCCGTCGAGGAAAAAACGAGAACAGCCGGAGCCTGTCGCTCATCCTGCAAAGACTATTCGACCATTCCATACTGTCAACGGGAATTGGAATTTTTTATTCCAAATTGTTGTGATAATGTTGAATAGCAGCACGGACGTTTGCGAGCGGGAACCGGAGGCTATTTTCCGTCGTGCTCGTGTCGGCCGGTAAATTGATGCCGATGGCTCGAAGGGACCCCAAAGGATCAGATGTCGATCTTAAAAAAAATCAGCGCTCAGCTCGAAACCATGGCTCCCGCCGATCGCCAGATCGGGCAGTTCATCATCGACAATCCCGAGCAGATGCTACGCCTGTCCTCCGCGGCCTTGGCGACTGAAACCGGTCGCAGCCAGTCGAGCGTGGTCAAATTCAGTCAGAAGCTCGGCTATGCCGGCTATCAGGAACTGAAGCTTGCCGTCAGTGAAGCCAAGGCGCAGGAGTGGCAGGCGCCCGCCGGCATGATCCACGGCACCATCGAGGTCGGCGACGGTTACCTTACGATCCTGCAGAAGCTGCTCGGCAGCAAGATGCAGGCGATGCAGCAGACCATCTCGGTCAACAACGAAACCGACATCGAAAAGGCGCTCGAAGCCCTTCACGATGCCCGGCGTATCCATCTGGCGGGCGTTGGCGCTTCGTCCCTGGTCGCCCGCGACTTTTCCTACAAGCTGATGAAGCTCGGACGCAATGTGCTGCATGACAGTGACAGCCATGTGCAGATGGCCAACGCGTCGACTTTGGGTCCGGACGACCTTCTCTTTGCTCTTTCCTATTCCGGCGCCAGTATCGAGACCCTGCGGATTGCGGAACTGGCACGTCAGCGCCGAGCAACCGTCATTGCCGTCACCGGACTACAGGACAACCCGCTCACCCACGTCGCCGACATCTGCCTCCATACCGTCGGCGACGAGGATCGCGTCCGCTCCTCGGCGATCACCGCCCGCGACGCACAGCTGATGCTGACCGACTTGCTGTTTATCCTGCTGGTGCAGCGTCAGCCCGACGCCAACGACTATGTCCATAACAGCGAAACGGCTGTTTCCGTGCTGAAGGCCAAACGTCTTTCATAGAGCGACCGAGCTCTTCACCGAAGCTCTGCGCCACTCTATCTCGTTGTTCTCACGCAATTGCGTGACGGAAAATTGCCGTACGTTTCTCTTGGCTTTGCCGCAGCACCCCGCCGAAAAGCCGGCAACCGGTAAACAAGCTGTGACGACAGCGGCCCTGTACGGCAATGGTTTGGGGACGTAGTTTGGCGCCCCTTGGCAAATCATACCGGAGAGATTTCATGGACCTCGGCCTCAAGGATAAAGTCGTACTGATCACAGGCGGCTCGAAAGGCATCGGCTATGCCTGCGCCGAACTCTTCCTGCAGGAAGGCGCGCGGGTCGCGATCTGCTCGCGCTCCCAGTCCAACATCGATACCGCCCTCTCCGGCCTTGCGGGTGCGCGCGGTTATACAGCCGACCTGACATCCGACGCGCAGGCACTTGCGGTCGTTGACAAGGTCGAGGCAGATATCGGCCCGATCGATATCCTCGTCAACAGCGCGGGTGCCGCAGCGCGCACGCCGGCAGACGAACTGACGCCGGCCATCTGGCGCACTGCGATGGATGCGAAGTATTTCTCCTACATCAACGCCATCGATCCCGTCATCAAGCGCATGGGCGCGCGCGGGTCGGGTGCCGTCATCAATGTCATCGGCAACGGCGGCAAGATTGCTTCGCCTTTCCATCTGGCCGGTGGTTCGGCCAATGCCGCCTTGATGCTCGCAAGCGTCGGGCTTGCCAATGCCTATGCCGGCAGAGGCGTGCGTGTCGTCGGCCTAAACCCTGGCCTGACGGAAACGGGTCGTGTGGCGGAAGGCCTGAAGGCGGCGGCGAAAGCCAGCGGTTCAACGCAGGAGGAAGCGCTTGCCGATGCTCTGAAGCGCATCCCGATCGGCCGAATGGCGAGCCCGGCCGACATCGCCAATGTTGTCGCTTTCCTGAGTTCGGCCAGGGCGAGTTACGTTACCGGGGTGGTGATCAGCATGGACGGCGCGCAGGTGCCGGTCGTCGTCTGAAACACCAAGCCGACGACCTGCGCGCTTTTGTGGCGTTTTCGTCAGGCCGCCGCCTTCCAGTCCAGCCCGATATCGAGCGTCGGCGCGCTGTGCGTCAGCCAGCCGACGGATATGAGATCGACGCCAGAGGCAGCGATCGCGGCAGCGGTTGTCGGGGTGATACGGCCCGAGGCTTCGGTGATTGCCCGTCCGCCGACGATATCGACCGCTTCACGCAACTGGTCCGGCGTCATATTGTCAAGCAATACCGCATCGACACCTTCCTGCATGGCGTCGCGTAGCTGTTCCAGCGTATCCACCTCGACCTCGATCTTGACCATATGCCCGACACCGGCCTTGGCGCGGCGGATAGCCTCGGTGATGCCGCCGGCAATGGCGACATGATTGTCCTTGATCAATACCGCATCATAAAGCGCGAAACGATGGTTCATGCCGCCGCCGGCGCGCACGGCATATTTTTCCAGAGCCCGGAGACCCGGCGTGGTCTTGCGGGTGCAGACAATCGACGCCTTCGTGCCGACAATCGCCTCGACAATGCCGCCCGTCACGGAGGCGATGCCGGAGAGATGGCCGAGGAAATTGAGTGCGGTCCGCTCTGCCGTCAGCAGACCGCGGGAAGGCCCCTCGATCGTTGCGATGACGTCTCCCGCTGCGACTTTCTTGCCATCGGGGACATGACGGGTCATGACGATGGTGGGATCGACGAGCTGGAAGGCAAGTTCGGACGCATCGAGACCGGCGACGACGCCCGTTTGGCGGGTGACCATGGCGACGCGGGAGCGATGCGCCGCAGGGATGACGGCGGTTGACGTGACGTCGCCGGCAAGACCGAGATCTTCCACAAGCGCATTGCGTACCAGCGGTTCAACGATCAGGCGCGGGAGGGGAGCAAGCGTCATGTCAGGCACTCCTTGCGATGGAATAGGGGATGACGGACCTGGCGATATCCAGTGCGTCGGAAAGGTTCATCACGCGTCGCTGCGCGTATTGCAGCTTCAGCGGAAAATCCGTGCGGGCGTGGGCCCCACGCGACTCTGTCCTCAGAGACGCGAAGACGGCGATCAACAATGCGACCAACGCGGGATCGCTCGCCGGGCCGTCACTCTCGTAAAGCGGCAGGAGAGCCGCAATCGCCCCCTGAATGGCACCGGCATTGCGCAAGACGCCGAGATGCCGCGACACAATCGGCCGGACGGGCATAGGGTCTGGCGCCACCATCTCGGGAAGGCGATGCGGCAATCTTGCAGCGCCTGCATCAGCGCCCGCAAGGTCACCTGCCGCGCGCATCCCCATGACTGCTGCCTCCAGCAGGGAGTTGCTGGCCAGACGATTGGCTCCGTGCAGGCCGGTGGAGGCCGCTTCTCCCACGACCCATAGGCCGGGCACGGAACTGCGGCCATTCTCGTCAGTTGCCACGCCGCCCATATGATAATGAACGGCCGGACGCACCGGAATAGGATCGCTCGCCGGGTCCACGCCCGCTTCGCGGCAGAGAGCTTCGATGATTGGGAAGCGTGTGGCAAACCGGTTGCCGAGTGCATCGCGGGCATCCAGGAAAACCCGGCCGCCACGGGCAATTTCGGCGCTGATGGCACGCGCGACGACGTCGCGCGGCGCAAGCTCGGCACCCTCCACCTCCGCCATGAAGCGCTCACCGCTTTCGTTGACAAGAAGAGCGCCCTCGCCGCGGACCGCTTCGCTGACGAGCGCCAGGGGACGGCGGCAGCTATCGAGCGCCGTCGGGTGGAATTGCACGAACTCCATATCGGCAAGCAGCGCTCCGGCTCTTGCCGCAAGCGCAATGCCTTGGCCGAAATTGCCGACCGGATTCGTCGTGGCCTCGAACAGGCCGCCGATACCGCCCGTGGCAAGAACGATGCGGGAGGATCGCAGCACAACGCTGCCCTTGTCGGTCAGGCAGAGCAGGCCGGCGACACGATGATCGTCCAGCAAGAGCCGCTGCGCCTGGTAGCCCTCAAGCACGGTGATCGACGGCGTGCGTGCGACCGCTTCGGCAAGCACACGCACGATAGCCGCACCCGAACCATCTCCCTTGGAATGCACAATGCGCCGGAGCGAATGCGCCGCTTCAAGGCCGAGGGACAATTCCCCCGCATCATTGCGATCGAACTCGACGCCCGCCCGTTCCAGGGCGGCAATGGCAGCCGGGGCTTCCGCGACGATCCTTGCCGCCACGGTGGCGTCGCAGAGCCCGTCGCCGGCGGCGAGCGTATCGGCGAGGTGCAAGGCCGCGCTATCGTCCTTCCCCATGCTGGCGGCGATGCCGCCCTGCGCCCAGGCGCTTGAGGTCTCGGCACCGATCAGGGCGCGGGTGACGATCACGGTCGGCTCGGGCGCCAGCGTCAGCGCCGTCATCAACCCGGCAAGGCCGCTGCCGACGATGACTGTGCGGCCGGTCAGTCCTTCGAGAATCTCGCTCATATCGCCAACATCCTTTCCACTGCACGGCGGGCGTCGGCGGCAATCGCCGGATCGACCGTCACCTCATGCCGCCCTTCTTCCAAAGCCTTGCGGATATTGCCAAGTGTGATGCGTTTCATATGCGGGCAGAGATTGCAGGGCCGGATGAACTCGACCTCGGGATGATGGACCGCGACGTTGTCGCTCATCGAACATTCCGTCAGAAGCACGACACGCGACGGATGCTTCTTGCCGACATAGTCGGACATGACGGCGGTCGAGCCCGCGAAATCCGCCGCTTCGACGACATCGGGCGGGCATTCCGGGTGAGCGAGCACCGCCACGCCGGGATAATTCTCGCGAAGCTGGCGGATATCGTCCGCCGTGAAGAGCTCGTGAACCTCGCAATGCCCATGCCAGGCGATGAGCTCGACATTCGTCTCGCGTGCAACGTTGCGCGCCAGATACTCGTCAGGAAGCATCAGCACTTTCGGCACGCCGAGCGATTCCACCACCTGGCGGGCATTGCCCGAGGTGCAGCAGATGTCGGAGGCAGCCTTTACGGCCGCAGAGGTGTTGACATAGGTGACGACGGGAACACCGGGATGCGCCTGACGCAATAGGGCTATATCCTCGGGCGTGATCGATTCCGCCAAGGAGCATCCAGCCTCCATGTCAGGGATCAGCACCGTCTTTTCCGGGTTCAGCAGCTTGGCCGTCTCCGCCATGAAATGCACGCCGGCAAGGACGATGATATCGGCCTTCACATCCACGGCCTTGCGGGCGAGCGCGAGGCTGTCGCCGACAATGTCGGCAACGCCATGGAAGATTTCCGGCGTCTGGTAGTTATGGGCGAGAATGACGGCGTTGTGTCGTCGCTTCAGTTCGAGGATCGCCTCGACATCATCCTGAAACGTCAGCCATTCGGCCTTGGGGATGACGCGGCTGACGCGATCATAAAGAGAGGATGCGGATACGGGAAGATTCATGACCGGCTCCTTATTATACTCAGTTTGAGCATATTATGCGCAAATAGATATTCTCGTAGTGAGCATATGTCAATTGCGGGAGAGCGGTAATTTCGTTCCGGCGAATTCGCGTTCTTCGAGGACGGCACGGCGGAAGCGGAAAAGCTTGGCCGGACGGCCCCCGGTTTCGCTTTCCGTGCCTCCGGTTTCCTCGACCAGTTCCTGCTGCTCGATCAGCCGGCGGAAGTTCTGCTTGTGCAGAGTGAGGCCCGCCAGCGCTTCTACCGTTTTCTGCAGTTGCAGCAGCGTGAAGGTCTCGGGCATGAGTTCGAAGACGACGGGGCGATACTTGATCTTGGCGCGCAGCCGCGCCATGCCGGTCGCAAGAATGCGGCGATGATCGGCGAACATCGGCGTACCGAAATTGTGCTTGATATCGCAGCCCGCCTCGGCGACGAGCCCCGCCTCATAGAGCAGTTCATAGCGCTGCAGAACGAGATCCTCGTTCCAGGCGGCACCACTCAGCCCGAAGTCGAAATCGGCACGGCGACGGCGTTGGCCGCGGCGCATCGCATCCCCGTCGATCCATGACGCGAGGCGAGCGGCGATGGCGTCGAGGATCGGCGGTCGGCCGCTCCGATGATCCTCCCAGGGAAGATATTCGTACCAGCCATGCCAGCCCGGCGCACCGGCACCGGGTGCTGCCTGCTCGCGCACCAGGCCCAGATAGCTGATGGAAATCGTGCGCCCGCCGAGAATTTCATTGTTTCGATCGCGATCGGCAAACGTATAGAGCTGCTCCAGATAGCCAACCGGATGGGCCGTCTGCTCCTGAACCCATTCGCGCAACCCGCTTTGCAAGGTGCGATGCCCAAGCTCGAACGGACCGGATGGCAGGGCATCGCCCGAGCGCACCGTCATGACCCTCGGATCGCCGCCCGTGACAGCCGTCAGAACCGCGATCAGCTCTGCATGTGCAAGTCCGATGGTCAAGCGAACTCCATGATTTGTTTCCCTGCCAATCTTGTCGCACGAAGCGCGGCGCAAGCCAATGTGGTCGCCTGCACCCTCCACATCCCTCTACGGCCCGAAAGCGCGGAACTACCGGCTCACGTAGTCGGGATATTGCTCGCAGATGAGATCGATGATCGACAAGGTGCCGGACAGATGCTTGCGCAAGGCGGCAACGGCAACCTGCGCATCGGCGGAGCGGACAGCGTCGACGATCGCCTGGTGATCCGCAATGATCTGCTCCAGCTTGCCCGGCATCGGCAGATTGAGCATGCGCAGCCGGTCGAGATGCACGCTCTGGCGCCTCACCGTCGACCACAAGCCGAGAATGTCGGCCCGCTCGTAAAGCACCCGATGGAAATCCTTGTCGAGCGAATCGAAGAGATCATAGGTTTCCGGCGACATCACGCGCTTCTGACGGAACAGAACCGCCTCCAGCGCGGTCGCAGTCTCCTCGGCCGAATTGAGCGTCAGCCGACAAACAGCCTCGAGCTCGATCGACAGCCGCAGGAAATGCGCTTGCGTCGCGTTGCGGATATCGATCCGCGAAACGACGGTCGCATATTGCGGATAGACCTCGACCAGCCCCTCCTCTTCCAGCCGGATCAGGGCGTCCCGCACCGGGGTCTGGCTGACATTGAATTCGCTTTGCAACGACATCCGCGACAGCACGGTCGTCGGCGGCAAGCCCATGGAAAGAATGCGCGACCTGAGGATTTCGAGGATCTGCGGCGCCACCTGGCGGGATCGATCCAGTGCGAATTCTTTCGGATTGAGCTTCACGAGCAGCCTTTCTGATGGGAACGCCGGGCTGATTAAGCACAGTTTGTGACTTGATGCACTGATACATTAGTGCTTTAGTCCGACATTGCCAACTCCGCTTCACCGGATTGGATCAACCGTGAGGAATTGGGCGACCGGACGGGCATACCGAAGCAACCGTCTGCACAGGCAAGTTCGGTTCGATCCACATGCGAAAACAAGGCTCGATTACCATGGAAAGCAGGAAGAAGCCGTCGGATCTGCGCAGCGCCAGATGGTTTGCGCCGGATGACCTTAGAAGCTCCGGGCACCGATCCCGCACCATGCAGATGGGCTATGCACCCGAAGAGTGGACGGACAAGCCCGTCATTGCCATTCTCAACACCTGGTCCGACGCCAACCCCTGTCATGCCCATTTCAAGCACCGCGTCGAGGACGTGAAGCGCGGCATCCTGCAGGCCGGCGGCTTTCCCCTGGAACTGCCTGCGCTGTCGCTCTCCGAGAGCTATGTGAAGCCGACGACCATGCTTTATCGCAATATGCTGGCAATGGAAGCGGAAGAGCTTCTGCGCTCGCATCCGGTGGATGGTGCCGTCCTGATGGGTGGCTGCGACAAGACGACGCCTGGCCTCGTCATGGGCGCGCTTTCCATGGGGCTGCCGATGATCTACCTGCCTGCCGGCCCGATGCTGCGGGGCAATTATCGCGGCGAATATCTGGGCTCAGGTTCCGACGCCTGGAAATTCTGGGACGAACGGCGCGCCGGAACCATCTCCGAGAAGGAATGGGTCGATGTCGAGGCCGGGATCGCCCGTTCCTACGGCCACTGTATGACCATGGGCACGGCGAGCACCATGACGGCGATCGCCGAGGCGCTCGGCTTGACCCTGCCCGGCGCAAGCTCGATACCCGCACCGGATGCCAATCATATTCGCATGTCGTCGGCCGTCGGCAGGCGTATCGTCGAGATGGTCTGGGAAGATCTTGTGCCGTCCAAGATCGTCACCCAGGCGGCCGTCAACAATGCGGTCGCCGTCGCGATGGCGACCGGCTGTTCCACCAACGCCGTCGTGCACCTGATTGCCATGGCGCGGCGAGCCGGAACCGCTCTTTCGCTCGACGACCTCGACAGGGCCGGACGCACCACGCCGGTCCTTGCCAATATCAGGCCGACCGGCAAGACGTATCTGATGGAGGATTTCTATTACGCCGGCGGCCTTAGAGCCTTGATGGCAAAGCTCTCCTCCAAGCTTGACCTCTCGGCGTTGACCGTCTCCGGCATTACGCTTGGAGAAACACTGGAAGGTGCCAAATGCTATAATGACGACGTAATCCGCTCGCTCGACAATCCGGTCTATCACGAGGGTTCGCTCGCGGTGCTGAAGGGCAACCTTGCACCGACGGGTGCCGTCATCAAGCCTGCCGCCTGTGACCCGCGTTTCCACAAGCATCAGGGACCGGCGCTGGTTTTCGATACCTATCCGGACATGAAGGCGGCGGTCGATGACGAAAATCTCGACATCACGCCGGACCACGTCATGGTGCTGCGCGGCGCCGGCCCGCAGGGCGGGCCCGGTATGCCCGAATGGGGCATGCTGCCGATCCCGAAGGCGCTCCTGAAAAAAGGCCACAGGGATATGCTACGTCTTTCCGATGCCCGCATGAGCGGCACCAGCTACGGCGCCTGCATCCTGCATGTCTCGCCCGAATCCCATGTTGGTGGTCCGCTGGCTTTGCTGCGCAACGGCGATATCGTTCGTCTCGACCTGGAAGCGCGGCGCATCGACATGCTTGTCGACGAAGACGAGTTGCAGCGCCGGCGCGAAGCCTGGGTCAGGCCGGCGGAAAAATTCGGCCGCGGCTATGGCTGGATGTTTTCGCGCCATGTTGCGCAGGCCGATACCGGCTGCGACTTCGACTTCCTGGAAACCGATTTCGGCCCGACGCCGGGCGAACCAGATATCTATTGATTGCAAAGGATCTATCGTATGAGCAACTACGTGCTGAGCAATGAGACGCGCAACAAGCTTATAGGAGTGGCGACGCCGACAATCGCGACCGCCCTCTTCAGACGAGGCTTGCGCAACCAGTTCATCCAGGATGTCCGTCCGCTCTCGGCGAAGAAGGCAAACATGGTCGGACAGGCATTCACCCTTCGCTATATTCCGGCGCGCGAAGACCTCAACACGCTCGAGGTCTTCCGCAATCCGGAGCATCCACAGCGTGCTGCCGTCGAACAATGCCCGCCCGGCTTCGTGCTGGTCATGGATAGCCGCAAGGATGCGCGCGCCGCCTCCGCTGGTTCCATCCTCGTCTCGCGGCTGCAGGTGCGCGGAGTAGCTGGCGTCGTCACCGACGGCGGCTTCCGCGACAGCCCCGAAATCGCCGCCCTCGACATCCCCTCCTATCATCATCGCCCGTCCGCCCCGACCAACCTGACCCTGCATCAGGCCATCGAAATCAACGGCCCGATTGGCTGCGGCGATGTGGCGGTTTTCCCCGGCGACGTACTCGTCGGCGACAATGAGGGCGTCATCGTCATCCCCGCGCATCTGGCCGACGAAATTGCCGACGAGACGGTGGAAATGACGGCCTATGAGGACTTCGTCACCGAAGAGGTCTTGAACGGCGCCACCATCATTGGCCTTTACCCGGCGACCAGCAACGCTCCAAAACTGAAATTTGCCGAATGGCGGAAACGGAAGGGCCGCTGATCCGGCTTCGAACAAACGCAGCGGGGAGTACGCGACCGGCTGCGTTTGTCAGCGCCTATTCCTCGCGCACCAGCTTGAGCACGAGCTGCTGAAGATTGCCGCCGTCGCTGAACTCGACCTTGTCGAAATCGACGTTTCGCTGCCGTTCCTTTTTGGAAATCTCGCCGAGACGCTTCGTCAATTCGACGCGGATCCTGCTGCATTTCGGATCATCGGGTACGGAAAAACCGACACTCATGGCCTCGATTTCCTTGACCATGTCCTTGATATATCCGCCATGAACCCGCTCATGCGCCTCGACGCCGGCAATAAATTTCTGCCAGCTGCTGCGGGTCTGCGCCGGCAAACGCCCGGCGGGCTTCGGCAAGGTGTAGGTGATGACCAGCTTCGGGATGTTGACGGTGATCGTGCAGGCGCCGTCCGGTCGCGGCTCGTATTTCCGTGTCCACGTCAGCTTGAAATCGGTATGGGCAATTGCCCTCACCTTGGGTCCGAGCAACGGACCGCGCTCGCCGATCGAATCGTAGAGTTGAGCGCCGGATGTCCCGGTAATTGAATAGGTCTTGATGATCTCGACCGGCTGCCAATCGGCATTCGCCGTCATGGGCATAAAAGCGATCACAAGTGCCATCGCCGGCAATCCAATAGCTGATTTCACGAACGTCCCCATGCGCACCACGCCCAAGCGCTGCAAGCTAGCTGGTGATCCTGGCTATTTCAATGAATGTCAGGCCTCAGAATGCCGAAGCAGAGTACAACACCTCCTCGGCGTCCTCTCGCTCCATCTCGAAAACCCGTTTGCCGATGGCGAAGCTGAAGCCGTTGCGGGCGAAGGCGGACAATTCCTTTGCCTTGCGCTTCTCGTCAAGGTCGCCGCGCCGGAAAGGCCCAAACCCACGCTTTCTGGCAAAGATGACGGCGGAATGGAGGTCATCGACATCCCCTACCGCCGCGACGACCGTCTCGCCATCTATGCCCTTGGACGCCAGCCTGAAAGCGATAGCTTTCTTCGACTTGCCGGAGCGAACCGCCGAGCGTGTGCTGATCTCGGCATAGGCCACATCGTCGAGCACTTTCAGCTCATAGGCGAACTTCACGGCAAAATCGGCCAGCGCCTTGATCTGCGCGTCGCTAATATCCTCGAACTTCTGTTTCGCCTTTTTGGCGATCGCCTCGGAGAGCTGCTTCTCGGTCATCATCCGGCGTTCGAGACGATAGATGGTGGAGTTGCGTGCCCACGAGAGCATGCGGCTTGTCGGCGTTTCATCCATCAAGAAAGGCAATCGGCAAAAAAAGGAATCATCACGGAGAATTTTACGCGAGCCGCGTTATCCAGGCAACGAATGCGCTTGGTAATCATGGGATGATTGACTATGGTGTGCGTACGGCCGCGGCAATAAAATGCCGAGCGTCGAACCCCCATCGACGGTGGAGGCCGTCTCAAGCACCACATTGCTATGGATCACGGAGCCTGCGGCTCTCCCGACCGTTTCGCCGATCGGGCACCAGCGCTCCGTTCAAAGGAGGCAGGAATGGACTATCGCAAGCTCGGCCCAAGCGGGGCCGTCGTCACAGCCTATTGCCTTGGCACCATGACTTTCGGCGCGGAAGCCGATGAGGCTGCGTCACATAGGCTTCTCGACGATTATTTCGCATGGGGCGGCAATTTCATCGATACAGCCGACGTCTACAGCGCCGGAAAATCGGAGGAAATCATCGGCCGATGGCTGAAGGCGCGTCCGACAGAGGCCCGCCAGGCCGTCGTCGCCACCAAAGGCCGTTTTCCGATGGGCAAAGGCCCCAATGATATCGGGCTCTCGCGCCGGCATCTCGGCCAGGCTCTCGATGACTCTTTGCGCCGCCTCGGCATCGATCATATCGACCTCTATCAGATGCATGCCTGGGATGCATTGACCCCGATTGAGGAGACGTTACGCTTCCTCGATGACGCCGTGCGTGCCGGCAAAATTGGCTATTACGGCTTCTCCAACTATGTTGGCTGGCACATTGCCAAGGCGGCCGAGATCGCCAAGGCCCGCGGATACACCCGGCCGGTGACGCTGCAGCCGCAATATAATCTGCTTGCCCGCGATATCGAACTCGAGATCGTCGATGCTTGCCTGGATGCCGGCATGGGCCTGCTGCCCTGGTCGCCGCTAGGCGGCGGTTGGCTGACCGGCAAATACAAGCGTGACGAAACGCCAACCGGGGCCACCAGGCTCGGCGAGAATCCCAACCGCGGCAGCGAGTCCTATGCGGCCCGCAACGCACAGGAACGAACCTGGGCGATTATCGATACCGTCGAAGAGATCGCTAAAGCTCGCGGCGTCAGCATGGCGCAGGTAGCGCTCGCCTGGACGGCAGCACGGCCGGCGGTCACGTCGGTCATTCTTGGCGCACGCACGTCTGCGCAGCTTGCAGACAACCTGGGAGCAGCTGAGTTGACGCTTACGGACGCGGAGACGCAAAGGCTCAACGAGGTCAGCGCGCCGCAATCGGCTGCCTATCCCTATGGTGAAGGCGGCAGAAACCAGCGCCACCGCAAGATCGAGGGTGGCCGCTGAAAGCGTTTTGGCAGCGGAGCAAACGTTGCTCCGCTTCCTTAAGCGCGACTGCTCCAGTGGTCCACGATATCGTCTGCCTGCGTCAAACCAGTGGCGGATTGAGCTTGGCGAAACCTTCCTGGCGCCAATACGGGAAGTATGGATAGGGGACAACCTGTTTGCTGGCCTTATCCAGCGCCTCCACCTGTTGCCTGGAAAGCGTCCAGCCGACGGCGCCGAGGTTCTGCCGCAACTGCTCTTCGTTGCGGGCGCCGATAATGACACTTGCAACCGTCGGCCGGCTCAAGAGCCAGTTGATCGCGATCTGCGCCACGCTCTTGCCGGTCTCACCCGCAATCCCGTCCAGCACGTCGACGATATCGAACAGCGTCTCATCGTCGACAGGTGGGCCGAAGGTCGCAGTCTCGTGCAACCGGCTGGTCTCCGGCAATGGTTGGCCACGACGTATCTTGCCGGTGAGCCTGCCCCATGCCAGCGGACTCCAGACCAGTGCCCCGACATTCTGATCGCGACCCAGCGGCATGAGCTCCCATTCGTAATCGCGGCCGGCAAGCGAATAGTAGACCTGATGGGCGACATGACGCACATAGGAGTGCTTCTCCGAAGCAGCCAGCGACTTCATCAATTCCCAACCGGAGAAATTCGAGGCGCCGATGTAACGGATCTTGCCCACCTTCACGAGCCCATCAAGCGTGGAAAGCGTCTCCTCGACCGGCGTCGATGCGTCGAAGGCGTGCAGCTGCAGCAGGTCGATGTAATCGGTGCCGAGACGACGCAAGGCGGCTTCGACCGATCTGATCAGCCGGGAGCGTGACGTCCCCCAATCGGCGGGGCCGTCGCCTATGGGAAGAGCCGTCTTGGTCGAGATCAGGACTTCGTCTCGTCTGCCTCGAATCGCCCGGCCAAGCACCTCCTCCGAAGCGCCAGCCGAATATACATCCGCCGTGTCGAAGAGATTGACTCCCGCCTCCAGGCAGATGTCGACCAAACGCCTTGCTTCCTCGGCATCCGTGGAGCCCCAGGCGCTGAACAACGGTCCGCTGCCACCAAACGTGCCGGCGCCAAAACTGAGTACGGGGACACGCAGGCCAGAAGCTCCGAGATTTCGGTATTCCATCATCTGTCTCCTTGGAACAACTCCGGAAAAGGGCGCCGCAGCTTTCCGTCCGGACTTGCGTAAAAACAATAGGATGGAGCGGTCCACAGCTTCCGCGAAGACGGTAAACCACTCCGGTCGTTCCAAAGAGATAGATCCTCTGAACAAGCTGATATAGATTACCGAAAAGAAAATGATTTATGATTTGAATTCATCATGAGCCGTCAAGAGATCAATCGTTCCGGTGAAATGGAAGTCTTTGTCCGTGCTGTTGAACTCGGCGGCTTTACCGCCGCAGCCACCGCCTTCCGCATGACGCCGTCCGCCGTTAGCAAGCTCGTCACGCGATTGGAAAAGCGCCTCGGCGCGCGTCTCATCAACCGGTCAACGAGGCGGCTGCAGCTGACACCGGAGGGTTGCGTCTTCTTTGAGCGCAGCGTTGCCATTCTTGCAGACATTACTGAGGCCGAGCGTCATGCCTCGGCAGGAGAGCAGGTTGCAGGACATATCCGCATCAATACCAGCGGCTCGTTCGGCAACCATGCATTGGCGCCGCTTGTTCCAGCCTTCATGGCACTTCACCCGAACGTTTCGCTTGAGATTTTCCACACAGACCGGATCGTCGATCTGATGGAAGAGCGCGCCGATGTGGCCATCCGCGCCGGGCCTCTGAAAAGCTCCAGCTTGACGGCCCGCAAACTTGGAGCGACGCGCAAGGTCATCGTCGCCTCGCCGAATTACCTGCAAAGGCACGGTGCGCCCCGCTCAGCAGCCGAGCTGGAGAAACATTGCCGCATCGGCTTTGCCTATTCCCGGGCAATCGAAGGCTGGCCGCTGCGCATCGACGGCGAGGTTGTGACAATCCCTGCAGCGCGGAGCCTGCAAGTGGGCGATGGGGAGGCCATGCGGCATCTCGCCCTTGATGGCGCCGGCCTCGCTCGCCTCTCCGCTTTCACCGTCAAGTCGGATATTGCGTCAGGCCGCCTGTTGACGGTGCTGGAGGATCTCAATCCCGGCGATGTCGAAGAATTCCACGCGATCTACATCGGCCAGGGCGGCCCCTTGCCGGCCCGTGTGCGCGCATTGCTGGAGTTCCTGCGCGAAAATGTACGTCTGTGAAAAAAGCGATGCGGCCGTTAAGGCCGCACCTGATTATTCGCAAACCTCAGTCGTCCAATTCGATCAGGCGGTCGGTTGGCGGGTCTTGCGCAGATAGGGCAATACGGTATCGAACGAGCCGAAACGGGTGATGGCATCTTCATTGGAGACGGCAGCCGTGATGATGACATCTTCGCCCTGCTGCCAGTTTGCCGGCGTCGCAACCTGATGCTTGGCCGTCAGCTGGATCGAATCGATCGCCCGCAGGATCTCGCCAAAATTGCGACCTGTGGTCATCGGATAGGTGAGAATGAGCTTGATCTTCTTGTCCGGGCCGATGACAAAAACGGAGCGAACCGTGGCATTGTCGGCAGGGGTGCGCCCCTCGGAACTCTCGCCGGCACCCGCCGGCAGCATGTCGTAGAGCTTGGCGACCTTAAGATCCTTGTCGCCGATCAGTGGATAATCGACATCGAAACCGGTCGCCGTCTTGATGTCGTTCTTCCAACGACCATGACTTTCGACCGGATCGACCGAAATGCCGATGATTTTAACGCCGCGCTTGCGGAACTCGCCTTCGAGGCCAGCCATCGCGCCCAGTTCTGTCGTGCAGACCGGCGTAAAGTTCTTCGGATGCGAGAACAGCACGGCCCAGCCATTGCCGATCCAATCATGAAACTGAACGCTGCCTTGCGTCGTTTCCGCCGTAAAATCCGGAGCGATATCGTTGATGCGCAAACTCATTGCCTTACCTCCAAAAGCCGCCGCGTTGCACGCCTGAAATGGCGGCCGAGGGCGGGATCAAAAAAATCCGCCGCACAATGGCGTCGAACGTTCAATATGAAAAGCCCCTCGTTTAAATGGAAGCTGCAATTGCCGTCGAAAATCCTTGCGGCCGGCGATGCCTGGTACGCGCCTTCAGCATTTCCAGGAAACCATAGCCGCTCGGCCACCGTCCGAACCCGCTGGCAATATTGATATGCCCGGCCAGGCCGATATTGCGAACATCGGTGTTCCACAGGCGCCCGAACATGGTGAGACGGTCAAGCCTCATGTAGATGTCGTTCAGGCTTCCGACCGTAATGCTGGGAAACGGCAGCGCTTCAGTCGGCATCGTGCCGAACGTGAGATGGCCGGCGTGAAGCGTCTCAGTCACCGGAATATCGCACGGTGCCACGAGGAGCGCCCCCTTTATCCTTCGCGCAGCCGGCCGCCTGGCCAATTTTGCCGTTAGCACACAGCCCAGGCTATGAGCGACGATATAGGCCTCGCCGGCTTCTTCCAACGCCGCTTCCAGCTTTGCCATCCAGCTGCCAAGATTGGGAAAATCCCAGTCGTCCTGCTCGACAAGCCGGACATCGGGATGATCTTTCAGCCAGTAGCGCTGCCAATGCCCTTCACCCGAACCGAACAGCCCGGGCACAATCAGCACTCTGGTCATGGGAGCCTCGCGACGATTAGTGCTGGAGAGCTCAACTCGCGACACGAAATCAATGGCGCATCCTTTCAGTACCAGGGCGCCGGTGTGGAGCACCAGTAATAGATCTCGTAGTCGCGAGCGGAGAGCTCCCGATCCCGCTCGTCGACGCCGATCCAATCAGTGGACGGGCTGCGAGGATCCGTCCGCTGCAACGCAGGTGCCGCAAAAATCGTCTTCAGGCGGCTGATGACATTCCACTTCATGTAACCCTCCATTCCGTTGACATATCCAAGACGGTCGCGCACGACCGCCATCAACCCTTCATTCTGCTGCCGCAAGCACCGTTACCGGATGCGGAAAGAAAGCGGCGAGTTCGCCGACAACCTCATTGATGCGGCCAGCGAGTGGTTCCGCCGAGACCTTGTAGTCTGTAAAGTCCCGATCCGACGCGTAGACGGCCGTCGGCAAGGTATGCGCCATGAAGAAGCCGAAAAGCGGCCGCAGTTGATGCTCGACCATCAGCGCATGCCTGTCTCCGCCGCCCGTCGCCGTGATGATGATCGGCTTGGCGCGCAGTTCGTGCGGATCGATGAGATCGATAAGGTGCTTGAAAAGACCGGGATAGGATCCCTTGAAGGTCGGCGAACCGATGATGAGAGCATCGGATGACACGATCTCATCGATCACGCCCTTCGCCTGTTCATCGAGATCCTTGCGCCACTGGGCAGCACCGAGCGAGGGACCAACATCGTGCAGATCGTAGACCCTGCTTTTAAAACCATAACGCTCGCTCGCCAGATCGGTAACAGTCTGGACGAGCGCGTAGGTTTTCGATGGCCGGTTGAAGCTGCCGGCGATACCGACGAGTTTGGGGGCGCTCATTCTCATCCCTTCAGAAGATAAAACACGTTTTCGATATCGCGAATATTGTCCACAAAAATAGTAGATTAAAAGAAACAGCCATCTCTCAGTTCGCCGGAAACGGAAATCTCTTTCCAGCAACGCAACCTCTCGGATGAGGCCTCACCTGACTGGTGTTGGACTGCAACTTGAGCTTCAACATATGTCGTAGCGTCACATTGCCGGCGTATTGCCAGACTGAAGTTGGAACAGAGGAGCCGGATCCCCGGCAGAAGGTTCGAGCGCACCGAATTGCGTCGTGATCACAACGACGAGCCTCGCTCTGAAGAGAGTTTTGCCAGCTCGCACCGCCTCGAATGACGGCCAAACAATTCCCAATGGCTGCGACCGTTGGATTGACAACAACCAACGGTCGGGCCGAGCAGAAGGGCGATCATCACATCAAGCAGCACGTCGCTTGATTGATACGCTCACTCACCATCAATCCCTGGCGAGTTTGCGGAAAACCAAAGCCCCGCCGAGCACGGCGATAAAAGCCAGCACCGCTGCAAACAGCGTTGCACCGAGCGAAAGGCCAACGGCGTCGATAATGAACCCTATCGCGACGGGCATCAAACCAGCAGGGATGTAACCGCCAATGTTGAGAACGGCGTTTGCTTCAGCTCTATGGTTGCCCGGCACATGCAGGCCGATAAGGGTCAGACCACCGAGTTGCCCAAGGCCCTGGCCGCTCCCGGCGAGAAGCGCCGCAACAATCAGCGTTGCGGCATTCGACGATGCCACCGCAAACGCAATTCCTGCCATGGAGAGGACCGTCGCCGTCGCCCCGCACAGCAAAATGGTGCGCACAGAGAACCGGCGAGCGGCGAACTGCACGCCTGTCGCGGCCAGGAACATGCAGCAGGCCATGCCTCCGGCGATCAGCGGGCTGGTGACGCCGAGAAGATGCGACAGCAAAGATGGCCCGAGAGCCAGCACGAAGGAGGTCGCGGTGATGCCAGGCCCGAAAACCGCAATCCCGAAAAGCAAGTGCCGACGATTGGCGTGTGGAACGCTCGGCAGGTGCAGCCGCCAGTTATGGTCGGCGGGCGTGCCGCGATGCGTCAGCGGCAGGGTCAGCGACACAACCAGCGCCGTCAGAAGAACGGCAAGTTCGACGGCAAAGATCGGGATCACGGCGTTTGCCAGCAACAAGGCGAGACTGCCCGCCAGCAACGGCCCGAGACCGGCGCCAAGAACCATGGAAACAGACGCGATCAGAGAAGCTTGGCGCTTGCGCTCCGGGCCACCGAGGTCAACCACCGCTGCCATGCCCGCCGACACGACAACACCGACAGCAACGCCTGAAAGGAAGCGCGCAACAATCAGCATGAGTACCGAATGCGCGCTGGCGAACAGCAGGCAGGCAAAGATCGCAGCCGCCAGCCCCGGCAAGAGTACCGGACGGCGCCCATAGCGGTCGGAGAATTGTCCGGCGACCAGCAGAGTCAGCAACAGGCCCAGGATATAGGCGGCGAAGATGACGGTCAGCGTCGACGATGAGAAGCCGATCGCCGCCTGCCATCGCACATAAAGCGGGGTGGCGGAGTTGGAGAGAATGAAGACCGCGGTGATGATCCAGGCGGCCGTCCACATTCGCCATGGCGAATGGGCCGTGATCTCGAAGGGCGAATGCGCGGTATGAGAAGATTCTAGCGACGACATAGGTGGTGGGCTCCGTGGGACAGTACGAATTAAATCGTACTTAGCATGGTTCGATTAAACTCGTACATATCTGTTCGACAAGAATCGTACTTGGTGCTACAAAGCACTCATGACCTTTGCGATAATCAGAACCGACCCCACTTCCGAGGAACTTCCGCCACCATTGCCCGAACCGGCGGCGGACGATTTACGTCTGGATGTCATCATGGGCGCGCTCGCTGACCCTTTGCGCCTGACCATCGTCCACAAGCTGCTTCTGGAGTCGGAAGCCTATGACCACGCCTGTGGATGGTTTGGTTTCGACCGGCCGAAATCGTCGCTAACGCACCATTTCAAAGTGCTGCGAGAAGCGGGGCTCATACGGCAGCGGCAATACGGCCTGGAGCGTCGCAGTCGCGTACGGAATGAGGATCTGGAGGCACGATTTCCCGGCTTGCTCCGCTTGGTAAAGGCATGGCATCCCGGAACGGCTGACGGCTGACGCGCTTCCAAAGACGGAGGCTCAAGAACGTTGAGGTCGAGCCACTACCATATCCATGGACGAGCAACGGGAGTTTCTCCATGGAGAGTACACTGGAGTTTCTCGCAGCTAGGAAGTCTGGACGTGAGACCCACCGGAATTGGCCTGCTGAGGTTAAAGCGCAAATCGTGTCGGAGACCGCTGCACTCACCGCTATTGTCAACGGCCACAAGCAGAGTCGAGTCGATGAGCTTTTGCCGTGGAATTATGCCACCCTCTCTCGCGTGCAAGGACAAAGCCAGAAGCAACCTCTTGTCGCTGGGCTCCAGCAAGGCGAATTTCACGCCGATACAAGTGGTTCAGACATCCCACAACAATGATGGGGCGCTATGCAGGTTGGTTTCAAAACGGGAATTTGCGTTGATCCTCACCGGTTAAATTGGGATGGAACCGCCGCACGACCCTTGGCTTGGACAGCCTGGTATCCCGCCGACGAGAGTTGGGTGGCTCACGTGCCATTAAAGAAATCATGGTTCCGGAAAGAACCCGTTGCCTTCAATGCACCCCCAGCTCGCTCAAACCAAGTGCCTCCCCTGGTTGTCCTCTCGCACGGAACAGGTGCTACGGGGGAAGCACTGGAGTGGCTAGGATTCCGGCTAGCTCAGCGCGGCTTTGTAGCGTTAGCAGTCAATCATCACGGCCACACAGGTTCTGAACCCTATCGCGCGGAGGGTTTCCTTTGCATGTGGGAGCGAGCAGTTGATCTTTCGGCTATCCTTGATGAGCCTAGTTGGCGGAGTTCATTGGGGGTTGAGACAGACGAACAGATTTTCGCTGCGGGCTTCTCGGCGGGCGCATACACGGCTTTATTATTGGCTGGAGCCCGTGTTGCATTCTCGCAGTTCGAGCCAGGCAACCCGGAAAAGAGTCCTGTCCGAGGCCCGCGAGAATTTCCAAACCTCGTCGACGAACTACCAAGACTATATGAGAACCCAGTTTTTCGGATGTCTTGGGATCGGCGGCGAAGTGACTTTTCCGATCCCAGAATCCGCGCTGTCTTCGCCATTGCTCCAGGCCGCTCCGTCTTGGGTTTTTCACCGGAAAGTCTTCAAGCGATCAACCGGCCTGTGTACCTGATAGGTGGTGACGGAGATAATGTCGCACCGCCCAAACAATGCTGTGAATGGCTATCACAAAATATCCCTCGCTGTAATTTTGAAGTTTTGGGCGGAGGTGTCGGCCATTACACTTTCCTTCCAGAAGGGTCGGCAATTGGCCATGAAGCCGCGCCTGAACTGTTTATCGATCACGAACGGCTAAATAGAACTGTCGTCCATGATGATGTTGCGGGAAAAGCTGCAGAGTTTTTTGCCAAAGTGTAGCCCTGCTCAGGGCAGCGATCACCGATCATTTCAGTCAAGGTGCGACCGGCACCTCGCTTACGAGGTGCGGCTTCTCACTTCTGATGAAGTGGAGAAGCTTCTTGCATTCGTCCGTCCCGTTGAAGGCGCCCGCCTCCATGCTTGTGTCTAGCGCATCCTTTTCCGACTCTGCCATCAGCGCCAGTTTCGCGATGCAGCTCACGGTGTCGGCGTCGAAGAAGCGGACTTCGGATGACTTCGTCGATAGCACGATGACTTTGCCATCGATCTCGTTTCCATCATTGTCTACCCTCAAGCCTGCGCAGCAAAAATACAGGGCGTTCAGCGGATTCGACGTGACGCTGAGGAGCCGTGTCGACAGCCCGTAGCACTGCGTCCTCACCAGCTTGTCGAGCATATACTCGTCGCTCGAGAATGCGGTCTCCTGCGCTGTCAGGAGCTCCCGGGAGATCGTCTCCCTCCTGCCAGAGGTACCGCCATTCGCTCTAGTTTTTGCGAAACAGCGATGGGATCACCTATGAGCGCGACACTTGATGCCATTTCGTCCATGATCGATCGTACCTTGTAACCGAGTATTACTTTCGCGCTGGCGCCGCCTTCTCCGGTTACAAATGATTAAACTGGTCACATGTCCAAGCCGCATCAAAGCACCGCACTGCGGTCCTCACGGCGTAATATTCTTGAAACGTACGCCGACACCGCCGCCATTTTTAGGAATAAACTCTATCCCTGCGGCTTCCAAAGCCAACCGAATGGCTGTTAAGTTTGCATTTGTGATAGGCGGAATACCATCCTCAACTTCGGCTCGGCTCACTGTCGCAACACCAACGCCAGCTGCGTTTGCGAGATCTTTTGCGCTCCAGCGGATTAGCGCACGCGCCGCCCGCAATTGAGCTCCGGTGATTTTGTTGACATCATATGATTTCGAATTGATCAATTTTGTCTCTTGTGATATTTAGTACGTCGCTTGAGTCTGAAGCTCAGTCTTGAAAGAGCCGAGGCCAAGTAAACTGCGGCTGCACTCAGTGCTAGGAACACCGAATGCAGCCTAACCACAACCAAGCTTAGTGGAGCTCGGATCATGGCTGATTCTGAGAATAGCAGAAGTTTGTCTGCAAATACCCGCCTAAACATTCTGTCATACACCACAGATTTTCTAGCCCGAACAGAACATCGCGTTGGAGACGATCCCAATGCTGATTCGACCTTGGGAACATGGTGGGCGTGGAATGAGGCGCATCGCGAGTTTACCATACTATGCCATCTGCAACAGCGCCTCGAGGTCCAGCTGACGGAGACCATCGGTTTTCCCGTCATAAAAATCGACGTTGCTGGAAAGGTCGATCCCATCGCCGTGCAAAGCGAGGCCGAGATTGAATATTGGCTCAAAGGCGATGATCTGGCTGAAGCCCGGGATAGGGCAAAAGATGCCTTGTCGGCGCAGCTCAGTCGCTGGACTAAAGGCTGCAGCGTTACGGGATATACACAAGCTCGAGAAGCCGAAAGCGTAGCCGCCGATCGCGAGTGTGCCCTGGCAGCAGACCTGTGGGATATGCGAGCGCACTCCATCGAAGGGGTGATTGCCAAGTTGCACGTCGTTCTCACCATGGGGATAGCATCACCCGATTGCGACGAGTTCCCGTGGCCGCCGCTGCGCTCCGTGTTGACAGATCTGCTGGCAATGATCAAAACCGAGACCCCTAGCCTTCGGGCGATTGCCTTATTAGGTCCTCAACGGTGACCTAGAGTGCTGTGGCAAGCTTGATCATGTTCTCGTATGTTGGTGAATGTCTGCAACATTCGTAGTCGCTTATCACCGTCCAATGGACCTCGACCAAGAAGGCAAGCCCTTCCTGGCTCAGCTCTCGGGCGTTTCGAAACCTCACCAGATTTCGTGCAAAAGTACCTCGAGCATCCGTTCGACCACTTATTGCGATCTGCAGAGTATTCATCCACAGAGTATACACTACAAAACGAAAGTTTCTCAGCTATCGCCATACAGTATAAGACGACAATGACGACATGGCTGAGCGGCATATTGAAGACCTTTTTACCGGAATATGCCGCGTCGCTCCAATCCTCATGGTTCTCCCCGACGGCGAAAGCATGGATGCTCGAACCTTTCATGAATCGAGTTGACAACTTGGGTATGGAACTCCGCTGAAGCCATGAGCGAGCAAGAAAGAGTGACCTTACCAAAAGCTGCTCGTCGCTGAGGATGCTCGTTCGAAGGGCTCTGCATTCTATCCGAGAAGCTGGATTCACGTCGCCCGGAGAGACTGGCCATAGACAATATGCCACTGGTGCCAGTCATATGATATGCCGCAAAGCAACCTGCAGTGCGATCCCACGATGGACGATCCGGAGGTCATGCAATCATCTGACCGATATTTCCAGCTGCTTTTGTCATAACTGAAAACTGTGTTGGTAGGTAATCTGGCAGGCTCCGGCATCAAATCTGTCTCAGGTATTAGATCAGCTAATCATATTTTAAATAAGGCTTATAAATTGACGAAATCCGATTATTTGCGAATCTTCTCCCATCGGTTGGCCATTACAACAGCAATGTGACTTTGGTAAAACGGGCCATTGTAGACAGCTCGTTCCCGAATTCGATCCTGCATTGCAAGAGGCAGCCACGGGAATAGGAGGATCGCATGGCCACGTCGCAGCCAGGCGCAAATCGGAATCGTCAAGAATCTGCTCAAAACCGCACACACATTATGGTGCCGTGACTTGCGGCCTTTTCATCCGAATTGCCGGCACGCGCTAGCAAGCTGACTTTCACACACCAGCAGCTCGGCCCATTACGATCAAGACACTTCTCCGACGATGGATAGCGCCCGCAACTAGCAGGAAATCACATGCAAGATTATATTGTCGAGGGATTCGTCCATGTTGACAATTCGCTTCTGTCCCTCAAGCACATATGCAACCGCATAAGTCAACTCTGTCAGTCGATCTCCCGTGACGACGTTGATTGGCTTATCAATTTCGGTGAAGGAAACGCAATTCTCAGACCAGGAGACAATAAACTGCTGTTTCGCATTTCCACGCAGGACATCCTAATTTTTTATGGCATTCAAACCATCATCGAGGGAAGTCTTTCGGACCTACCTAAAATTTTGACAGATGGCATTGAGTGGATACCCGGAACGGAAATTCCATTCGCCACGACAGGAGTTTGATTGGCAAAGGTAAGAATGGATGAAGGCATGCCAGTTCCATTCCCTCCTGCACAAATTCAGTTGAAGCCCAAAGATCAACCGTCTGCTAAAGTGTGCCCGCTTGCAATAGATTGCTTCCTTGCGGCGGATCAGAGCAACGGAACATTCTCCATCTTCATAGATCACCGCCAATAGTCCGGAACTGTCGATACGGTCGAACTCGCTACGCTAAATTCAATCTCCCGCAATCTATCCGATCAGATCCCTTTCACCGCGCTGCCACCGGCGCCAACCGCCGCCTGCGCTTGCCGATGAACCAGCCGGCGGCGATCAGGATAATGACAATGGCAATCCCGACCAATGTTGGAAGAATGAACGGTTGAACGGTTGCGAGGATGGGCTTCGGGCCACCCGTCCGGGCCATCGCGACGTCGTCGGGTGTCACATTCGCCTGGGAGTTTCCGAAATTCTGCAGCACGTAGTTGGACAGATCCGCGATCTGCCGATCCGTCAAAGGCGTCACGTAAGACTGCTTGCCGAAGCCCGGCATCAGCACTTCCTTGCCATCGACCTCCCGATCGATGCCGTAAAGGATCACAGCCACGAGGTTGGCGGGCCGGATCGAACCCGTTGCCGTGTTGTGGAACAAGGATGGATAGGCCTGATCGTCGCTGCCAGCCCCGTTTGGCTGATGGCAGCTGGCGCAATAACCGCTGTAAAGTTCCTTGCCGCTTGCCAGGCTGTCATGCGCTGTCGGTGGATAGGTGCCGCGAATGCTGTCCTCGTCGCTATGCGGGGAGCCGAATTCGTAAGCAGCCCGCTCCTCAGTCTTGTCTCGGATGGGATCTGTGCTTTTCAAGTAGGCCGCGATCGCGGCGAGATCGCTCTCAGGCAAATATTGCAGGCTGTTCTGGACAGCTTCTGCCATGCCACCGGCCGCCTGGTTCTTCCCTTTGGCATGCCCGGTACGCAAATAGGCGACCAGTTCGTCCGGCGTCCAGCCGCCGATACCACTGACAGGATCGGAGGTGATATTCGGCGCATACCAGGGGCCAACGAAGCCTCCGGCAAGTGCTTCGCTTTGAATGGCCCCCATCAGGGCGTTTCGCGGCGTGTGGCAGGACGTGCAGTGCCCAAGGACATTGACGAGATATGCGCCGCGATTGATCTCGGCACTGACGCCTGCAACTGGAGTAAAAGGTGTCGTGCCGGCATAGAGCACGTTCCAGAACGCCATGGAGAAACGCAGGTTGAACGGAAACGGCAGCGCCGTCTGCTCTTTTGACACCTCGTCCACCGGTTCGACGCCGTGCATGAAGTAAGCATAAAGCGCGTGCATATCTTCGTCGGTGATGCCCGCATAGGAATCATAGGGCATGGCCGGGTAGAGATGGGCGCCGTCCTTGCGGATGCCCTGGCGAACGGCGCGGGAGAACTCGGCCTCGCTATAGCCGCCAATGCCCGACGTCTTTGACGGAGTGATATTCGTCGAGTAGATCGTTCCCAAGGGAGAGACGATTGCATAGCCGCCTGCAAAAGGCTTGCCCGTGCGCGGCACCGTGTGGCATGCCATGCAATCAGCTGCCGTGGCAACAGCATGCCCCCTTTCGACGAGTGCCGCATCGGTAAGCGTCTGTGCCTGCGCACTGGAGCCAATTGTGCCAAGAGCGGAGACTATCGAAACGACGAGAGATGATATCCTCATGGTTCACGCCCTCAGCACGCGTGAAATATCGTCTGCCGCCTTGATGCCGAGAGCAGCCATGGTGAGCGTGCTGTTGACGACGCTTGCCGATGGTATGGCCGATCCACCGGGAATCCACAGATTGACGTGATCGTGGGCACGACAGTCGCCATTAACGACCGAATCCTTCGGATCACTGCCCATGATGCATCCGCCCATGATGTGGTTGTTTGCATTGAGGGACGTGGTGATCTGGAAGTCCGACGCGCTGAACAACTGGCCGATTTCCTGCAATTGGCGGCTCGCCGCGTCGAAGCCTTTACGCACGTAGTCACCGACATCGTAGTAGACGTCAGGACAGGGGATATCGTGCGGATCGCGCCTGGTCTTGCTGAGCGTGACCCGGTTCTTCGGATCCGGCAGCGGCTCGAGGCTGATCGAAAGGTCGACACCGTGGACCGTCCGCTTGCGGATTTCCGCATCGAGCTCCTCGCCGACAAGACCTTTGGCAAGTGCCGCCGACGTTGCCGTCGTCACCTGCGTGATATTGTTCAGGATCATCTTGTTGGCCGAATATTCGGAGCGGAAGGTGCCGTCTCTCGGGCCGACGAGACAGCTGCTCTGCGCCGGTCCGCGGCCGATCCAGAGAGGCTCGGCCGCCTGGAAGAAACAGTGAAATCCGGAATGATCCATCATATTTCGGCCAACTTGATCGGACGAGTTCGCAATGCCCGCCGGATTACGGTCGTTTGCCGCCGCCAATAGCAGGCGAGGCGATTCCATCGAGTTGCAGGCGACGACAAAGGTCTTTGCCGTTACCTTGTGCGAGCGATGTTCGTTGTCGTACCAATGGATGGCGGTGATGCGATTGTTCTCGTCGGTATCGATCTTATAGGCGGTCGCTTCGGAAAGCACGACCGCGCCGAGTTCTTCCGCCGCCAGGACGGTATGAATGCCGTTATACATGGCACCGATCGGACAGATGGGCTGACAGTTATTGTTGCCACAGCAGGTCGGACGTCCCTTCCAGGGTTTTGTGCTGCGCCCCTGCGGGATGGGGACGGAACGATAGCCATGCGCATTGACGATTTCGGCAAAGCGCTTGTCGCCGTAGCTCCAGGGAACCATGTCCATCGGATAGGGCTTGCTGCGTTCAGACGGCGACTGCAGCGCCGGATCATTGGGGCCGGCAACTCCCATCGCGTCCTCCGCGCGACAGTAATAGGGCTCGAGTTCGTCGTAGGAAATCGGCCAGTCACGGCCGACACCATAGGTCGAGCGCATTTTGAGATCGACGGGCAGATGCCGCCAACACGAAGCCGCCCAGTGCCAGGTCGTACCACCGACCGTTTTAAGATAACCCTGCTTGAAACCCTTGCCGTCGGGCCCGGACAGCTCGACATAGTTGTTCTCAGGCCAATAAAGCGGCGCCGGCGCCCATTTGGACTGCGGATACAATCCTTGAAAGTCCGAGCCGGCGCGGTTCTTGAAAGGCATATTGCGCCAGTTTTCCACAGCCTGTGCGCGCTCGATCCGCAAGCCGGCATCCAGCACGAGAACGGCATGGCCTGCAGCTGCCAGCTGCTCGGCAATCAGAGCGCCGACAACGCCGGATCCGACAATAGCGACGTCCGCTGTCGCATCGCCATTTGAGAAAACAGGAGATGTCATGATTACAGCACTTTCGGATTGTTTTGCGGGATGCGGGTGACTTGTGGAGGAAGATCGCTCCACCAGAGAGGTCCCCGGTTGCAATAGGTCGGCACGGTCAAACCATCGGCGACCGGCTGATACATCAGGGCATCCTTGTAGGCGACAACAACGGGTCCGGCCTTGGTGTCGATCGTCCCGGTATACCAAGCAGATACGATTGCCATCACGACGCCATCGAGACCGACAGTTGCAGCCGCCTGTTTGAGGGCCGCTGGAGAGATGGCCGAGGTCGAAAGCTCGCTCAGCTTTTCAATCTTCACCGGTAAAGCCGGATCGTCCGCTGCAAGCGCTGCAAGAATCCGGCCTGCCGTGGCCGGCGAGAGCTGATCTTTGCCCGTTATCCTAAGCGACAGCGTCAGAAAGGCCGCGTGTGCGGCAGATGATTCCGTTTCAGCCAGTGCCGGGGTGTGGAATGCTAGATCGGCAAGCAACAAGGCAGAACCAGCCAGCAATTGGCGGCGCGTGGTTTTCAGATATCTGGGAACGGTATTGCTTTCCGTCAATCCGGCCTGATCATACTGTTCTTTTGTCATGGTCATCCGCTGAACTGACCGAGTGGGACTGCTCGGCCGTATCTCTTGAGCCTAATCAGTTTGTTTTCGGCACGACGTCCAATGGGGCGGGGTCGAAATGCAACTCCGTTTGTCATCCCTGCGCCGATTAACGTCAATATCGATTCTAGGAATGATTGTTCCTTGCCCAAATGAATTTCGCAAATGTCTAAAATGTTGCCGCATTCAAGCAAGGATCGCACCCGACCTGAAGGCATCCTTGCGAAAATGCAAGTCGGCAGCGCATGCGACCCGCTGAAAGGATTGAGGCGGGATGGCGACTATCAGTGGGCGCTGGGGCCACCTTAGTGAGATAAGCTTGATGTCCCTGCAAGAATTGGGAACCCTGCTTGCTCAACGGAGGCTTAGTTTGACGCGGCCCTGTGGTCTCGCCACACGGGTTCATTCCAACGCGCCCGGTCAAATCTCAATGGCAAATCTCAATGGAATGATTAAGCTCATAGCGACACTCGCCTGAGCACGAATTCGGCAAAAATATCAAAGCCCGAGTCCGTGATGAAAACGAGGCGGCCTTTTTCTTCGACCAGACGTCGACTGGTCAACGAAAAAAGCCCGACACATAAGTATGTCGGGCTCCCTTGGTCCGGTACAGGCCCGGAACTATCTATTAGAAATTGCGTTCGAAGCGCAGGATACCAGAAACCGTATCGTCCTTGGCATAGTCGTAGTGAACGTAGGTCAATTCCGGCTCGACCAGGAGATCCTTCACCGGGTTGAACTTCAGGTTCGTGGTTGCTTCGAAGATCTTCGAGTCGGTGTAGGCGAGCTGGAGGTTCCACTTCAGCTTATCGTTGACCGGAACGCCAACGCCACCCCAGACAGCCCAGTCACCCCAGCCGCACTTCGCTGCATTGACGGTGCCATTCGGCGCCGTGCAAGCGGAAACGTCTTGGTTGGTACCTGCGTACTTGTTGAGCTGGTCGCCGTCGGTGTTCCAGCCACCCATCAAGAATGCCGAGAAGCCGCCGAAGTCAGCGTCTACACGAGCCTTGATCGCGCCTTCCGACTTGATCGAGTCGTAACCGCCAACGACCTTGAAGCCCCATGCGCCAGACTTGAAGCCGGCACCGGCAACAACGTCAGGAGCGTAATGGTTGGCCTTGTCGTCCGTTGCCCAGCTTGCGCCGTAGGCAGCGCCCGAGCCGCTGGAGTTGGAATCTTCGAGCGAGATCACAGCCGAGAAGCCGTTGCCGCCGTCGTATTCATAGGTCAACTGGTTGAGTTCGTACGGGCCGTCATAGATCACGTCGTCGTTGATGACGTCGCCAGCGTAACCGATGTACAGGTTGTACTGGGAGTCCTTCTTACCGACCGTGAAGCCGCCGAGGCTGATGTAGGACCACAGCAGGTTGGTGGAGGTGGAGCCGCCGTCGTTCCAGTCCCAGCGAACGATGGTTTCGGTCTTCAGCGGACCGTATTCGGTGTCGGTCGCGGTGTCGACGTTCAGCTCGGCACGAGTGTGCCACAGCGTGCCCTGCTTGCTGTCACGGTTGTAAGCGTTGTACCACTCACCTTCAGTACGAACCTTGCCACCGATCTTGAGGCAGGTTTCGGTACCCGGGATGAAGAAGTAGCCTGCACCGTATGCGTCGCAGATGCGGACGTATTCCAGCGGCTCCGGCTCAGCTGCAACGATAGCGTCAGCCGCGTGAGCACCAGATACTGCTGCCAGCGCAGCAGCGGAGCCGAGAAGAAGGCTCTTGATGTTCATAATAACTCCAATCTTTCTTGATTGGGTATGAGATACCAAGCCGAAAGTCGGCATTCCCCACCCCATCCCGTTCACGTTCCCTATAATCAGGTGCGAAGTAGTAAGCCCCGCGAACTATTTCCTGAACCTGCTTCACTGATTTGACAAGATACCAAGCGCACCGAACTATTGTGAATGCCGCTGGAAATTACTCGCCGTTGCGAAAATGACACAATCACAGGGTGAATCGATCATCGGCTACTTTAATCGCAATCGGCGGCAGCCGATCTTTGAACACAGAGCATGGGCCAGAGATCGGAATCGATGGCGCCAGGCTGACGAATGAGATTGCTGTTGCCAAATTTGGGCGCAATGGCAGATTTCGGCGAGGTTGAAGCATCGGATTGATCCTGAAGATTGACGCTTGCTCAGTCCAAGCGTTGCAGATCGCCTGACAGGGCAATTCAGCGTTCTCCATCGCGGCACCTTGAGCTGTTCGGCGAAGTTGCAGGCTGTGACAAAGGCGAGGACATGAGCCTCGAGACTACTCCACGGCTCCTTGCGTAGGCCGGAGTGATGAGGCGCGCGGCCTACGCACCGGGCATTGTTGTGCAAAACCGTGGCTGCCAAGATGTACAATCGGGAGAGCCGTCCACCTCGTCACTTCAATCCGGTGTTCCCTCTTCGTGCGGATCGACACGTCAGCTTCGCGTTAAACTTCGTGCGCTAGATACAGTCCGGAAAGTGCCGTTGCCCAAGCGACGGGCAGTTTCGGCAAAGATTGGCTCCAGAGCGTGCGAGATGTCTCAGATGAGTGAACTACAAAACAAAGCGGTTGCGCTGGTGGTGCAGAGCGAAGGCGATATTGGCTCGCAAACATCGTCTCACCGTAGCGCAATCCTTCTCGACAAAGCGCTGGATTTGTACTTTGCGCTTGGAGGCGATGCGGAATCCGCACTTGCCCTGGTTGTCGAAAAATATACTGCGTCGCGCTTGCGCATCGATTCTGCAATCGCGAATGTGATGATCGAGCTGGCTGTCGTCAGCCGCCTCAACGACCTCGACATGGTGCAGGCGACATATAATCGTCTGGATGCCGAACTGGTGGCTCCGAACGGTGGTCTACTCGCTGAAAAGTAATCCCGCCAGCATGCCGGAAACGAGCATTGAAATGGCGGCGAAACGACACGGGGGGCTGAAGCGATCCGGCCGATGCGCGTGACGGATTTCCCGGTCAGCATCGTTCGACGCAGCGCAAGATCGCAAAACCCATGAAGACATCTGCACGACCTAGCTAGACCCGGCCATCGTCGCAACGGTGAAGGCCTCTCTCTAAAATCCGGCCTGGAAACGTGGTGAGCGATCGCCTCTCCAACCTCACGCTCGTGCTTTTGGCAACCCATTAAACTGTCGTGGGTACTGGGGCGAAAAAACTTCTCACCGGGACTGGGCAGAAGAACAAAGCACGCTATCTGACGCATATGAGCGAGGAGACATATTAGCGCGACGGAGGAGGTCGTCCGGCACGAAGGAAGAGGTTTATCATGCCCAGTTCAGTTTTGAATGCTCTTGGACAACCACTCTACTATAGCGGCACATCGACAGGCTTCTTCTCCGCCACCGGCTCCGGACCTGTGCTCTACGGCACAGCCGGCAATGACTCCATGTGGGGCGACGCCTCCGTCAACGTGACGATGACGGGCGGCACAGGCGACGATATCTACTATCTCTACTCCAGCATCAACCACGCCTCTGAAGCGCCGAATGGCGGCATCGATACCATCAACACATGGATGGATTACACGCTGCCGGCCAATTTCGAGAATCTGACGGTCACGGGCGACAACCGTCATGCCTACGGCAACGATGCCGACAATATCATCACCGGCGGCAGCGGTAGCCAAACCATTGATGGCGGCGCCGGCAATGACGTGCTGACAGGTGGCGGCGGGGCAGACACCTTCATCATCACCAAGGGGAATGGCAGCGATCTCATCACCGATTTCAGCGATGACGACAAGGTCCGGCTCAATCAATATGGTCTGACGTCGTTCGACCAGGTCGTCAGCCATTCCACACAGGAAGGCGCCGATGTCCGGCTCGATCTCGGCAATGGCGAGAGCCTGGTCTTTGCCAACAAGACAGTCTCCGACCTTCACGAAGACCAGTTCCAGCTGGGGCTCGACAGGTCATCGCTGACCCAGACTTTTTCCGACGATTTCAATAGTCTTTCACTGCATGTGGGAACGCAGGGCACCTGGGATGCGAAATATTCCTGGGCGCCGGAGAAGGGCAGCAGCCTGAATGACGAACTGCAATGGTACGTCAATCCCTCCTATGCGCCGACCGCATCCGCAAACCCTTTTTCCGTCTCCGACGGCGTGTTGACCATCACGGCCAAACAAACGCCGGATGCATTGAAGTCGACCGTCGAAAACCACGATTACACCTCAGGTATTCTGACCACTCATTCCAGTTTCTCGCAGACATACGGCTATTTTGAAATGCGCGCGGAGATGCCGCATGACCAAGGCGTCTGGCCGGCTTTCTGGCTGCTGCCGGAGGATGGCTCCTGGCCGCCGGAGCTGGACGTGGTGGAGATGCGAGGACAAAACCCCAACACAGTCAATGTCACCGTTCATTCGGATGCCACCGGCACACACACCATGAATTCGATCCCGGTCGAAGTGCCGAGTACCGACGGCTTCCATAATTACGGCGTGCTCTGGGACAAGGATCAGATCGTCTGGTATTTCGACGACGTCGCCGTCGCCCACGCCGATACGCCGGCCGACATGCATGGTCCGATGTATATGCTGGTCGATCTCGCCGTCGGCGGGGTGGCGGGCACTCCGACGGACGGACTTGCCCATGGATCCGAGATGAAGATCGACTACATCAAGGCCTATTCTCTCGACGATCATGCCGCCCAGCTCGCCTCTTCGGCCCAATCCGCCCATGCGACGGATTGGCATATCTGAGCAGACAAAGAAACGTATGAAATGACAAAGGGGCGGCCGTCTTGCGGACCGCCCCTTTGTCGTAACCGGTGCGCCACTTCGGACAACAGCGCCGGGCGCACCCGGAATTGCCCTAATCCTCCTTGAAAGCTCGCCTGATCTGATCGGTCATCGGCTTTGTCAGATAGGCCAGAACACTTCTCTTGCCCGTCTGCAGGAAGGCTTCCACTGGCATGCCGGGCAGTGGCGTCAGTCGTCCGAGCCTCTCCCACTCCGGTTTCGTCACCTTTGCCCGCACGACATAATAGCTCTGGCCAGAGCGTTGATCCGTTGCCAGATCCGCGGAGATGGTATCCACATGCCCGTTCAGTTCAGGCGTTATTCGCTGATTGAAGGCAGGAAAGCGCAACGATACCGCCTGTCCGACGGCAATCTGGTCGATATCCTGCGGCGCCAGTTTCAGCTCCGCCACGAGCGCGTCCTTGTCGGGAACGATCTGCAGGATTGCCTCGGCCGGCGAGACGACTGCGCCCTCGGCGTGAATGCTCAGCTGATCGACGATGCCCGCCTGCGGCGCCTTGATGTCGATCCGTTTCAGATCGTCCTCGGCTGCGATCAACCGCTCGGAGAACTGGCCGCGATCGCTTTCCGCCTGACGTAGCTGATCGGAAACCTCCGAGCTGTGATCGGCATCGACCTGAAGGATCTGCAATTCGGTTTCGGCAATCTTGCCCCGCGTCTGGGCGATGGATGAAACCAGATTGCCGAGATCGCCGTTCAGAGAGGCGCTTTCGCGCTGCAGGGAGTAGACTTTTGTCGCCGAAATAATGCCCTGATTGAGCAGGCCTTCAAGACTGCCCAGCTCCTTGCCGATCAGGGCGATCTCCCGACGCTTGCCCTGCTCCTGCGCCACGAGCCCCTCGATCTCCTGCTTCAGCTGCTGAATGCGCTCATGCAGTTGCGATTTCTGACCTTCGCGCGATGCCTGACGATCACGAAAGAGCTGCCGTTCGCCGGCCAGAATAGAAGCGACATCTGCACTTCCAGCCGACGAAAGCAGATCCTCCGGAAAAGCGATGTCGCTCTTGTCGTCACGCTCCGATGCCAGACGCGCGGTACGGGCAGAGAGCTCGTCGAGCCGTTTGCGGATGATGGAAAGATTTGCCCTGGTCTGGGTGTCGTCAAGGCGAACCAGCACCTGGCCCGCGGCAACGTGATCGCCGTTCTTTACAAGGATCGCACGGGCGATTCCGCCCTTCAGATGCTTGACTGGTTTCACGTAGCTGTCCACGACGAGGCTGCCCGAGGCAATCACGGCACCGGAAATCCTGGTCGCCATTGCAAGGCCGCCCATGACGCCGAACAACAGCAGGATGGCAGCGACCACCAGCAGGGACAGGCGGCGGATCGCGCGGTCGGTCGATGGTGAAACCCTTGCTGTCATCCACGCGTCTCCCCGCCGGCGACTGCGAAATGTGCCGTTCCAACCTGTTTGGGTGGCGGCCCGAGGATCTCTTTCTTGGGGCCGAATGCCTGAATCTGACCACCGGCAACGATCATGACCGTATCGGCAGCCGCCAGGGCGCTCGGCCTGTGGGCAACGACGATCGCAATACCACCACGCTCCCGCACTCCTTCAAGCGCCACCGTCAGCGCCGCTTCACCTTCCGCATCCAGATTCGAATTCGGCTCGTCGAGCACAACCAGAAACGGATTGGCATAAAGTGCTCTCGCCAGGGCGATGCGCTGCCTCTGACCGGCCGAAAGCCGCGATCCGCCCTCACCGATCTTGGTGTCGAAGCCTTCGGGAAGCTTGACGATCATGTCGTAGACGCCTGCTGCCTTCGCTGCGGCAATGATCGGCTCCGGGCGCATCTCTGCCGCGAAACGTGAAATATTCTCGGCGATCGAGCCGTCAAAGAGGTCCACATCCTGCGGCAGATAGCCGACATGTGCGCCGAGTTCGTCGGTATCCCACTGCGAAAGAGCGGCACGATCGAGCCTCACGGTGCCGATGGCAATCGGCCATAGGCCGGCAATCGCTCGCGCCAGAGACGATTTGCCCGATGCACTCGGACCTATCACTCCGAGCACCGTTCCGGCTGATATTTTGAACGAGACATTCCGCAGGATGAGCTCGCGACCGCCGGGGGATGCAACGCTGATGTTCTCCACGCTGAGCTCCCGCGACGGCGGCGGTAACGCGAAGGTCGGCCGCTCTGCCTGCGCAGCCTCAAGAAGCGCCGCAAGTCGCGTCCAGCCCTGCCGAGCGGCAATAAACCCCTTCCATTGTCCGATCGCGAGCTCGACGGGCGCCAGGGCTCGGCTCACAAGGATCGAACTGGCGATGATGATGCCTCCCGTCGCCTCCTGGCGAATGACGAGGACCGCCCCGACGGCGAGAACCCCGGATTGAAGCATCATGCGCGCTATCCTGGCAGCGATGGTCAACGCTCCGGCAACGGCGCTCGCGGCCGCCTGATGGCCAAGATACTCATCATTCATCGCTGCCCATTTCGCGGTGAGACGACCGGCAAATCCCATGGCGATGGCAGCCTCCCAGTTCCGGCGCGCTGCTTGGGCAAACCCGAGACGGAGTGCCGAAGACCGTGCCGCTTCGAGAGCCGGTCGACGCGACAGCATTTCGGCAAGGACGGTAAGGCTGACGAGCAACAACGCCCCGCACAAGGCCGTGAAGCCGATCCAGAAGTGGAACAGAAAGCACAGGATCAGATAGAACGGCACCCATGGCAGATCGAAAAGCGCCGTCGAGCCGTTGCCGGAGAGGAACGAACGGATCTGCTCGAGATCGCGGACCGATTGCAGGCCATCGTCCGACGTCTGCTTTCTCGTCGGCAGGAACAGAAGCGAGCCGAAGACCCTTTTGTTCAGACGCTCGTCAAGCGACATGCCGACGCGGACAAGCAGCATGGAACGCAGCAGCTCCAGGACGCCCTGAAAGAGAAAGAGCGTCACGACGATGATGACGAGGCCGGACAACGTCGGCAGGCTGCGGCTCGGAATGACCCGATCGTAAACCTGGAGCATGAAGAACGAGCCGGTTAGTGCCAGGACGTTGATGGCGGCACTCGCCAGGGCGATACCGAGGAAGGCCTTGCGAAGCGTCGATAGCATCAACGCGACAAAGCTCTGCGGCGGGTCTTTCGGGAGAGCAAGCACCTTGCCTCGATCCTCAACATTCGCCGTCGCGTACGGCAGGGCTTCACATGATGCCCATGGCGCCGCCTCCCGCTCGGCCCCATGAACCCACAAAGCGATCCTGATGGCCGTGGCCACTCTTGACGCCTCACGCCTAACCTTTGGCGATTCCACGCAATTTAGAAAGTCGAAATTTGCTCCGATTTCAGTTTCGGTGAACCCAATCTTAGCATCGGGCGCCGTGTGCAGTTACGGCACAGTTGTGCCATGAGATGGAGCAGCGACCTGCTCCGGCAAGATGCCTTGCCCATGATATCGGGAGGAGCAGGTGGCCTCTTGTCGCCTGCCCCTCCCTCATTCAATCGAATTTCTCGGTCGTATCAGCCTTGCCCTTCACCCAATAGCCGGATGCCTTGATCCAGCTCAGCGGATAGCCGCGTTCCTCGACGAGGTAAGTACGCAGGGCACGCGTGACGGAGGCTTCCGCCGCGATCCAGACGAAAGTTCCGGCCTGCAGGTCGACGGATCGGAGAATGTCCATCAGCGCGGCCGGATCCGTAGCTTTCGACAGGGGCCGATGCGCCCAGCGGATATCGAGCTGCGCGCTGGTTTGAAGGATTTGATGCTCGCCAGCATCGGCAACCGCCACGATCGCAGTGATACGTGCATTCGCGGCAGCCTCCTCGACCCGACGGCCTATTGCCGGCAGCGCCGTTTCATCGCCGATGAGCAGCCAGTTCTCGATATCGCCGGAAACGACGGCCGAGCCACGGGGGCCGCCGATCTCCAATCGATCGCCAATGCGCGCATCGAGCGCCCATTTGGTCACCGGTCCGGCCTCGTGGATGGCGAAATCGATCAGCAGCGTCCGCGCATCGGTATCATAACGGCGAGGCGTATAGTCACGCCGCTCCATCTCCTCGCCTGCGCCCGGCACGAGAATCTTGATGTGATCGTCGGGCGCCAGACTGACGAAATCGGCCAGATCATCGCCTGACAATTGCAGGCGCAACATGCCCGGCGTGATCCTTTCGATGGCCGCAACCGTCAGGGTGCGCCGCTTCAACTCATGGCGGACGCGCTCGATCTTCGGTGCAAAGACCGCCGGATTGGAAGTATGGGGATTGTCCATGTGTGTCCTTTTGAGGCGCTTCGATCTCGATCCGCAGGACACAGTCGCGCAGACCGAAGCCGCAGAGCCGTTCGATCATACGCGTTGAGTGACGTTAACGCTTACGTGGCCGGGCACTGCCCGACCAAACTGCGCTTTCTATAAAAGAAGAATGCTCGCCTCGCAACAAAAAGATGACTTTTAGAGACAAGTTTACTGGCATGCCGGCGACGCGCTGCGGCAGCAACGCTCCGCGGGCCGGGTCGGCGCGGTCGTTTCAGCCGCGCCGACCTCGATTGGATCACTGAAGCGCCTTCTCCATCAGGCGCGCCAATCTCTCGGCAAAGGCACGCGGATCGGCCGGCTTGTCACCATCGAGAACACGCGCCTGATCGAGCAGAAGAAAGGCGGCATCGTCACGCAAGGACGGCGCATCCGCCCTGGCAGCTATGGCTTTGACGACGGGGTGATCCATGTTGATCTCGAGGATCGGCTTGGCACCGGACTGCAGACGGCCGGCCCCCTGCAGGATCTTCTCAAGCTGCCGGTCATACCCCTGTTCGGAAGCAACAAGGCAGACAGCGCTTTCGATCAGGCGATCGGAGGCGCGGACATCAGAGACCTCGTCGGCGAGCTTCTGCTTGGCGTAGTCGAGGAAGGCCTGCACGTCCGCGGGCGCGCTTTCGCTTTCCGGCTTGTCTTCGTCCTGTTTCTTGAACTGCGCAAGATCCGCGGAGCCTTGCGTGATCGACTTGAAGCTCTTGCCTTCGAATTCCGGAGCATTGGTGACCCAGAAACTGTCGACGGAATCGGTGAGCAGCAGAACTTCGATGCCGCGGGCGCGGAAGCCTTCGAGCTGCGGCGAGGCCTTCAGCTGCTCGAGGCTGCTACCAACGAGATAGTAGATCGACTGCTGGCTCTCCTTGGCATCCTTGACGTAATCCGCAAGCGACCGGTAGCCGTCCGCGGACGCAGTCGTGCGGAAGCGCGCGAGCGCCAGAAGTTGCGAGCGGCGCTCGAAGTCCTCGTAGATGCCTTCCTTGATGAGGCTGCCGAAGTTCTCCCAGATCTTCAGGAAGGCGTCATGGTCGCTCTCGGCCTGTTTCTCGATCGCCGTGATGATACGGTTGGTGACGCCCTTGCGGATCGCCGTCAGGATCGGGCTTTCCTGGATCATCTCGCGCGAGACGTTCAACGGCAGATCGGTCGTATCGACAAGGCCGCGCACGAAGCGGAGATAGCGCGGCAGCAATTCCGCCTCGTCGGTGATGAAGACCCGCTTCACATAGAGCTTCATGCGGCCCTTGCGATCCGGATCGAAGAGATCGAACGGCTGCGAACCGGGCACAAAGGCGAGAGCAGAATATTCATGACGGCCTTCAGCGCGGAAATGCACCGTCAATGCCGGCTCGTCATACTGACCGGAAACGCTGCGATAGAAATCGGTGTATTCCTCGACTGTGATGTCGTTCTTCGACTTCGTCCAGAGTGCGGTGCCGTCGGTAAGCTGCGTGGCTTCCTCGCCAAGCGTCTCGGCGATCTTGATCGGCACCGGAACATGGCCTGACTGTTCCTTGACGATGCGCTCGACGGTCCAGCGCGACGCGTAGCTCTTGGCATCCTCCATCAGGTGCAAGGTGATACGCGTGCCGCGCGCCGGAGCCTCGCCCGCATCGACAGGAGCAACGCTGTAGCCGCCTTTGCCATCGGAAGACCAGAGCCATGCGTCCTCGGCACCTGCCTTGCGCGAGACGACGTCGACGCGATCGGCCACCATGAAACAGGAGTAGAAGCCGACGCCGAACTGGCCGATGAGCTGGGCGCCCTCGCCCTGCCTGTTCGCCTCGATACGCTCCATGAAGGCGCGCGTGCCCGAGCGGGCGATCGTGCCGAGCGCTTCGATCATCTCGTCGCGGCTCATGCCGATGCCATTGTCTTCCACGACGAGCTTGCCGCCATCGGCATCGAGCGTCAGGAGGATGCGGCTGTCGGGATCGCTCGCAAGCAAGCCGGGCTCGGCGATGGCCTCGTAGCGCAGCTTCTCGCAAGCGTCGGCCGCGTTCGAGATCAGCTCGCGAAGGAAGACATCCTTGTCCGAATAAACCGAGTGAACCATCATATGCAGAAGGCGGGCAACGTCGGCCTCAAAGACGTGGCTCTCGGCGGTCTGTTCTGCGGTGGTCGCTGTCATATGCGTCTAGTCTCCTGGGAATGTTGAACGTCACGCCGAACAGGTGGCGGAAGACGAGGGAAATTTCAAGCGGGCGTTGTCATATCGAATGCCCAATCGACGAACGGCGCTCTTGCCGCAGGTGACATCGACGACTGGCAATATCCGGATTTCGCGCCAATCACACAGGTTTTACCTGAACCATCCTTCTACGCCGCGCCGTTACGGCGACATGCCATAAATTTGGCCAAGGTACGCCCAAAATCGAGCGGGTCACATTGATGGGCGCCCGAAGCCATCCGCTTGGAAGCCCATCGGATATGCTCTTCAAGAAAAGGAGACCATCGTGCAAACCCTTCGCAGTGCGTTCCTTATCGGCGCCGGCCTCATCGCAGCAGCGGGATTGGCAAGCCAGGCGCTCGCCCAACAGCAGACCAGACAACCCGCCATCAGGCATCAAATGACCGTCCGCCTGCCGGACGGCACGCTGGAGGTGATCCGCTACAGCGGCGATCAGCCGCCGGCCGTCGAATTCCGCGGCGCTTCTGATCCGACCTCCTATACCGTCACAGCCTTCGATCCGTTCGATGACGCCTCGCCCTTTGCCGAAATGCAGCGCATTTCAGCGGAGATGGACCGCGAGACGGCGGCCATGTTCAACAACGCACAGTTCCTGGCGCAATGGCCGGCGGGGGCAGATAGTGTCATGAAGGTCGATCTGTCCAGGCTGCCAAAAGGTGCCCAAGGCTACACGATGATCTCGACGACATCCAGCAAGGGCACCTGCACCCGGTTCATGGAATACATCAGCTCCGGCAGCGACAAGCCGCAGGTCAGGACGAGCAGCTCTGGAAATTGCAACGCATTGCAGAGCCCGGCCGCCAAGCGCGCGCACGCCATTGCTCCGCCCCCATTGTCCAAACATCAGTCGTCCGGCGTTATCGAAGCTTCTTATCGGCCAAATTCGAAAACAATCCGAACGGCCGGGCTCTTCTAGCAGCGGCAGATCCAAATCCGGCAAAAGGGACGCTCGACAAGAGCGCCCCTTTTGCATATGCGCATGCGGCTACACCATTATTTCGCGTCGCAGCAGCCCGATTGCCATCCGCGCTCGGTTACTGTAATAACTTGAGTTAAATGGGAAGGATTATTGCGCGAGAGCAACACCGGAAACCGCGAATGACGTTTCAGCCAAGAATGCAGAACAAGATCGGAGGCTTTTCCGTCATCGGCGGCATGCATCGACGCCAGTGGAACGGCATCGTCGCCGATATCTGGAATGTCAACTGCGCGGCCCATGCCGGTGGATACTATGTCGCGAACGATCCGCGTCTGTTCATTCTTCTGGAACAGCGCGGCGCAGGCACCACCAACGTTCGACAGTCGCCGCGAGCGCCGGCTCAGCTCCAGGATTACAACAGGGGGCGGATCTCCTACATTCCGGCTCGCATGGAACTCTGGGTCGATATTTCCGACGTTGAATTCGTGCGCCACCTCGATATCCACTTCAATGCGGAAATCATCAGCCAGCGGCTGATGGAAAATATCGATCCTGCGCGGCTCGATCGGCCGCAATTGCATTTCACCGACCAGCGCGTGATGGCGCTCGCTGAGCTTATCGCTGCCGAATGTGAAAATCCCGAACCGCTACACGACCTCTATGGCGACGGTCTGACGCTTTCGCTGTTGATCGACGTGCTGCAATTGCGCGGAACTCAGCCACGCAAGCGTAGCGCCCTTGCCACCTGGCAATTGCGTCGAGCCGTGGACTACATAGAGGAAAATTGCACACGGGCCATCCGGCTGGAGGAACTGGCAGCGCTGACCGGCCTGTCGCAATCACACTTCAGCCACGCCTTCAAGGCGTCAACCGGCCTCCCTCCGCATCAATGGCAAACGCAGGCAAGGCTGGAGCGAGCCAAGGAGCTTCTCCTGAAGAGCGAAATGCCGCTGACGACAGTTGCCGTCGAAACCGGATTTGCCGACCAGGCGCATTTTACCCGCGTCTTCCGCAAGAATGTCGGCGCCGCTCCCGCAAGCTGGAAACGCAGCAGGCTTGCCTGAAGACCACAGTTCCCGAGCAATTGCATGCTTCGCGGAGAATTGCCCAAAAACGTTCAATTTCCCTCGTGACAGACAAGCCTCGCCGGTAAATATGAGTTAACTCCTCATCTTATTGAGGGATCGGCCGCCTCCGGCCGAACGGGCGTAAAATCGGGACGAACGACGGAAATGCAGGGATTGAAGAAAGACGTATCGCGAGTGTCGCTTCTGGCGACGGGCGCGGCCATTGCCGTATTGCTGGCCGGCACGCAAGTTGCGGCGCAAGAAAAGCCCACGGAATTGCAGCCGCTGGTCATTCAAGGCGGTTCGCAACAGAAGAGCGAGGACAGCGGCACCGCCCCGGTCAAGGGCTATGTCGCCAAGAAGACGACATCCGGTTCGAAGGCCGACACGCCGATCACCGAGGTGCCGCAATCGGTCTCCATCGTCGGCCAGCAGGAGATGCAGGATCGTGGCATCACCAACAAGGTGGATGAAGCGCTGCGTTACACGCCCGGCGTGACCACCCAGCCCTTCGGCAACGACGGCGATACCGACTGGTTCTATATTCGCGGCTTCGACGCGACACAGACCGGCGTCTTCCTGAACGGCCTGACGCTCTACAGCTACGGCTTCGGCGGCTTCCAGATCGATCCGTACATGCTCGAACGTGTCGAAGTCCTGAAGGGTCCATCCTCCGTGCTCTATGGCGGCGCCAATCCCGGCGGCCTCGTCAACATGATCCGCAAGGAGCCGACCGACACTCCTCAATATTCCACCGAGATCGGCATAAACAATCTCGGCAACGCTTTCGTCGGCTTCGATTTCTCCGACAAGCTCTCGGCAGATGGCGTCTACCGCTACCGCCTGACTGGCAAGATTGCAGGCGGCGATACTTACAGCGACGGCACCCATGACCTGCGCGGCTTCATCATGCCGCAGGTGACGATCTCGCCCGACGATTCCACCAAGCTTACCGTTTTCGGCATGTTGAGCGGCCTTGATGAAATCCATAGCGGCAACGGTTTCTTTCCCTATGTCGGCACTGTCGTCGATGCGCCTTTCGGCAAGATCAAGCGCGATGCCTTTTATGGCGAACGCAGTATCGACAACCTGAAATATGCGCAGCAGATGCTCGGCTACGAGTTTTCGCACGACTTTGACGGCGGCTGGACCGTGTCGCAGAACGCGCGTTACGGCCACCTCTACAAGCGTGAGGAAGGTCCCTATCTGAACGGCTATGTGGATGGAAATCCGCTCAGCCCAGGCTATGACGACCCGAACTACATGCTGAACCGCATCGGCTTCTTCGAACGCTCGAAAGTCGATACGTTCTCGGTCGACACGCGCGCGGAGAACAAGTTCGACACGGGCCCGATCAGCCATGATTTCCTGATCGGCACCGACTATTCGATCTATCGTCTCGACCAGATTCAGGCCTGCTGCGGCTCCAATCCGATCAGCGCCACCAACCCGGTCTATGGCACGCCGCAAGGCACGAACTTCGTCTACCTCAATCAGGTCATGACGCAGCAGCAGCTCGGCGTCTATACGCAAGACCAGATGCGCTTCGGCGACGGCTGGCTGGTAACGCTCAACGGCCGCTACGATTTCGTCGATACCAATTCCGACTCGAAGATCGGCACGACCTACAAGTCGAACGAAAATGCCCCGAGCGGCCGTGCCGGCCTTGCCTACGAGTTCTCCAATGGCATCACGCCCTATATCAGTGCGGGCACCTTCTTTAATCCTCTCATCGGCACCAGTGTTACCGGCGGCGGCCTGACCCCCGAAAAGGGCGAGCAGTACGAGGCTGGCGTCAAATACCAGCCAGACTTCATCGACGGCCTGTTCACGGCGTCCATCTTCCAGATCGACCGGAAGAACATGGCCCTGACTGATCCGGTCACCTTCCTGCAGCGGCAAGTCGGCGAGGTGCGTTCGCGTGGCGTCGAATTCGAAGGCAAGGTCAATCTGGACGATAACTGGAAGCTGCTCGGCTCCTATTCCTACACCGATCTGAAGATCACCAAGGATATCGACACGTCCGTCGTCGGCAACTCGCCCTATCTGGTGCCGAACTCCACCGCCTCGCTTTGGCTCGACTATGCCTTTACCAGCGATGCGCTTGAAGGTCTCAGCATCGGTGCCGGCGTGCGCTACCAGGGCAAGTCCTGGGCGGATGAAGCCAATACCCTGCGCGTGCCTTCCGCGACGCTTTTCGATGCGGGCATTCGCTATGAGAAGAAGGGATGGGGCGCCTCGCTCAACGTCGCCAACCTCTTCGACAAGGACTATGTCTCGGGTTGCGCCGGAGAGAATGTCTGCGGCTATGGCGATGCCAGAACCATCACCTTCAAGCTCAGCAAGAAGTGGTAAGTTGATAAAAAAAGTATACTTTCTTTCTCCATCGTGGCAAAGAGCCGGGGATTGCCGCAAGGCAATCCTCGAACTCGTTTGAAACCAGGGGCGACGCCCGCATGACGGCGCAACAGCGGCAGCGAATTTTCAGCGTCGGCATGAGAGCTTCTCCCCATCCGCAGCGTCAATCGGTCAGCGATCTTCCATGACGGCAATAAACGCTCATATGCTATCGCGTCGGCAACTTCTGGCCATGGCGGCGGTCGGCGCGATTGGCCTGAAACCGGCACGCGCGGCGGCAGGCCCGCGCGTCGCGACGCTCGATTGGGCTGTTTTGGAAACCCTGCTTGCGATCGGCGCCAATGTGGTCGCCGGAACCGAGCTGCTGCAGTTCCGGGACGTCGCGGTGACGCCCGCCATTCCTGCAGGCGTCGCCGATCTCGGGCTGCGCGGCACACCGAACTTCGAAGTCCTGTATGCCGCCATGCCGGAGTTGATCTTCAACTCGAATTTCTATGCCTGGGCCGATGATCGCCTGCGCCTGATCGCACCGGTCGAGAGCCATGCCGTCTATCGGCCGGGCGCCAGTCCCTATCGGCTTTCCGAGCAGATGACGCTTGCGATTGGCGAACGGCTAGGTCTGCCAACCGGCCGTGCGCTCGTCGACACCACGCGGGAAAAGCTGGAAGCCCACCGCATCATCTTCGGCAAGGGCGATCATCGCCCCATCCTGCCGATCAATCTGGGTGATTCCAGACATTTTCGCGTTTTCGGCTCCGATAGCATGTTCGGAGAGGTTCTGGCCCGGACCGGCCTCATCAATGCCTGGCCGGATCTGACGAGCTATTCGGCGACGGCGCCCGTTGGCATCGAGCGCCTCGCCGCCATGCCGGAGGCATGGATTGTCCTGATCCCGCCGCACCCGGCGGAAGCATTGGAAGAGCTCCGGCAAAGTGCCTTCTGGAAGGCGCTCCCGCCGGTGCAAGAGGGCCGCGTTCTTCTCCTCGGCTCGATCAACCCCTATGGCGCGCTGCCGGCGGCGGAGCGTTTTTCCGATCTCCTTGCAGGAGGACTGACCCTTGCATGGAATGGTTGAGCGGCCCATGATCGCCAGAAGCACGTTGCTGGCGCGCAACGGCGTCGTGCTCGGCGTCGTCTGCACCCTTGCATTTGCAGCACTGGTCGCCCTGCGGCCGCAGCTTGCCAAGGACATGCGCGATGCGGCCGCCCTCAACCGCATCCTGCTGATCGACAGCCTGCTGCCGCGATCAGCCGTCGCGATCATCGCCGGCGCGGCGCTTGGCCTTTCCGGCGCCTTGTTGCAACGGGTCCTGCGCAATCCGATCGCCGACGCCTCGACCCTCGGTATCGCAGCCGGCGCACAGCTGGCGATGACGATCGCAGTCGGCCTCTTTCCACTGCTCGTCGGCCTTTCACGCGAATTTTCGGCCTTTGCCGGCGGGCTTGCCACTGTCCTGATCGTACTGGCCTTGAGTTGGCGACGAGGTCTCGATCCGGTGACCGTGGCTCTGTGCGGCATGATGGTGACCCTGGTCGCCGGCGCTCTCAGCGTCACCATTATTCTAGCGCGCGGTGAATATGCCATGTCCGTGTTCATCTGGGGCGCGGGAGCGCTAAACCAGCAAAGTTGGGACGGCGTCATAACGCTGGCTCCCCGCCTCGCCATCGGCTTTGCGGCGGCACTGTTGCTCCTTCGCCCTCTCACCGTCATGAGCCTTGACGACAACAGCGCAAAAAGCCTGGGTCTGGCGTTGCACAGCATGCGCTTTGTCGTCCTGGCTCTTGCCGTCTGGCTTGCGGCTTCGGTGACGGCGCAGGTTGGCGTCATTGGCTTCCTCGGGCTCGCCGCGCCCCATCTCGCCCGGTTTTGCGGCGCACGCCGCACCAGGCAATTGCTCGTCGCAGCGCCCATTGCCGGCGCAGGATTATTGTTCCTCACCGATTGCGTCGTGCAGCTCCTTTCACCGGGATTCACCGATCTTGCACCGACAGGCGCGGCGACCGCGCTTCTGGGCGGGCCGCTATTGCTCCTGCTCCTGCCGCGCCTGCATTCGACGAGTGCGCTGCGGCCGGACAGCGCTCCTCGGCCGCGCTCAAACCTTGCCGCACCCAAGATGGCTCTGGCCGCGCTCGTTATCGGCGTCATCCTGCTGATGACCTTGGCACTATCGGCAGGGCGCAGCATCGACGGCTGGCAATTGGCTTTCGGCGTCCGGTTCTGGGAGCTTCTGCCTTTTCGCCTGCCGCGCACCGTCGTTTCAGCCACGGCCGGCGCCATGCTGGCCGCAGCCGGCTTTATCATGCAGCGCCTGACCGGCAATCCGCTTGCAAGCCCTGAGGTTCTGGGCGTCAGCGCCGGCAGCGGCGCCGGGCTCACGGCAGCGCTTTTCCTCTTTGCGTTCCCCTCGCCTGCCATCACCATTATCGCGATGACGATCGGCGCTCTGGTCGCGTTCCTCGCCATGATGGCATTCAGCGCTCGCGGAAACTTCGGCCCGGAGCGTCTTCTGCTTTCCGGGATCGCGATCGGCGCCCTCTCGATGGCAATCGTCACCGTCGTTCTTGCCCGCGGCGATCTGCGCGGCTATCTCCTGCTGACCTGGCTGTCGGGGTCCACCAATCGCGCCGGCTCCTTCGAAGCATGGACGGGAATTATCTCGGCCGCGCTTCTTATCCCGATGCTGCCGCTTCTGCGGCGGTGGTTTGATGTTCTGCCGCTCGGCGGCGACGTCGCCCGCTCTGTCGGCCTCTCCGTTGCAATCAGCAGGCTCGCTTTGGCTATCCTGGCAGCCCTTCTCACCGCCATCCCATCCTTTCTCGTCGGCCCCCTAAGCCTCACAGGGCTGATAGCGCCGCATCTCGCGCGGCTTGTCGGCTTTCGCGAGATCGGCAAACAGCTGATCGCCAGCCTGTTGTTCGGCGCCATGCTGCTGACGCTTGCCGACTGGCTGTCTCGAATGGTGATCTTTCCCTACGAGGTTCCGGTCGGCCTGTTCGCCGCCCTGATCGGCGGCCCCTATCTCATCTGGTTCCTGACCCGCAAGGAGACTACGCAATGATGCATGCAAGGGATTTCACTGCCTCCGGCGTTGCCACGCATAAGGACGCCGGTCAATTGCTGGATCAATTCTGCGCACGTTTCGCCGAGCACGTCACGATCACGCGCAGTGCCGCCGGAGCTCGCCTGGAGACAGTCATCGGCAGCGCCGACATCGCTGTCAGCAATGACCGCCTCGACATCCGGCTGCGTTGCCCGACCGCAGCCATGCTCTTCACCGTCCGCAGCATGGTCGCCGAAAACCTCTTCGAACTCTCAACGGGCAACACCCTCGATCTGAATTGGGCCGATGGACCGCAGCCGTCGGCCATACCGAATTTTCGGGAGATCAGCGTTATCGACGCCTATAACATCACACCGCACATGCGCCGCGTTGTGGTCGCAACCGACGACGCCAGGCATTTCGTCGAGGGCGGGATGCATGTCCGCCTTCTCATTCCGCCGAAGGGCCGCGAGCCGGTCTGGCCGCATACGGAACCCGACGGACGCATCCACTGGCCGAAGGGCGAAGACGAGCTGACCCTTCGCGCCTATACGATCCGCAGCATCGATCTTGCCCGCGGCACGATGAACATCGATTTCGTTGTGCACGAAGGCGACAACATTCCGGGAGCAACATGGGCGATGACCGCGCAACCCGGCGATCGTGCCGGCCTCATCGGGCCGGGCGGCGGCGGCGTACCGGCTGCCCGCAAGCTCATTCTGGCCGGCGACGAAACCGCGCTCCCGGCCATTGCCCGCATTGCGGCCGCGATGCCGGCGCAAGCGGACTTGCGCATCTTCCTCGAGGTAGCCGACAGGCGGGAGGAGCAGACGCTCGTTTCCAGTGCCTCGATGGATGTCACCTGGCTGCATCGCAATGGTACGGCGCCTGGCGCATCCGATGCGCTGGAGCGCATTCTGCGCGATATCGTACCCGCCGCCGACCCGCAGACTTATGTCTGGGCCGCGTGCGAGCAAAGGCAAGCCCGTGCCATCCGCGCCTTCGTCAAGAGCGAATTGGCCAGGGATCCCGCCACCTTCAGCGTCGCCGCCTATTGGCAACGCTGAGCCAGCGGGGATCGAGGACAGGAGTGCTTTGCTCTCGTTGGAAAGTGGCCGTATGATTTCTCCTCTTGGACGCTCGGGGAGGATGAGGGCGGATGGAGGTTGCAGGCCAGAAGATTCATTTGAGTTATGGTGCCGAGCCCGGCATTCGCTTTGCCGTCCTTCTCGACGGCAATGGCGGCTGTCGCGAAATCGGCGCAGCAGGTCTGCAGCGCTGGACGCCTGAAGACGGCATTCTGTGGGTCCACCTCGAACGTGACCACGATGCGGCAGCAACATGGGTCACGAGCAGCGGCGGTTTCGATCCTCTCGTCGCGGACGCGCTGCTGGAAGATGAATCCCGCCCGCGTGTGGAACCGGTCGAAGAGGGTCTGCTGATCATCCTTCGCGGTGTCTGCGCGACCCCTCCCCAGGAGGCGGAAAAAACGGCCGATGAGCTCGATCTCGTGCCCCTCCATGCCTGGGTGGAAGAGAACCGCGTCGTCACGCTCCGTGACAGCGGACACTACATCACCGCTCTTCGCGACATTCGCCAGGCGCTCGAAAAAGGCAAAGGTCCGAAACGCGCCGGAGAGTTGCTCGCCCTCGTCAGCGACAAGCTCGTCAGAGACCTGGAACCTGTCCTCGACCAGATGGACGAGGAGGTGGACGAACTCGATGAATTGATCTTCCATGGAGAGGCCGCCGAAGTCCGCGAGCGTCTCAAATTACTTCGCAGACGAGCCGTACAGTTGCGACGCTATCTCTCACCGCAACGCGACGCCCTCAACCGTATCGAGCATGACGATGCGCCCTGGCTTACCGAGCGCGACAAACTCCGGATGCGCGAAGTCATCGACAAGCTCATGCGCTGCATCGAATATCTGGACGCCATCCGCGACCGGACCAGCATTCTGCATGACGACCTTTCCACCGTGATCAGCGAACGCATCGCCCGCAATTCCAACCGGCTTGCCGCACTTGCCGCGCTACTTCTGCCGCCGAGCGTCGTCGCCGGCCTCTTCGGCATGAATGTCGGTGGCATTCCGGGCGTCAACGACACATGGGCGTTCGTCGTTATCGTCGCATTGGTGGCCATCACGTCCATCGTCACGCTCTACATATTGAAACGCATCAACTGGCTTTGATTGCGGGGAACCGCCGGCGTTCTGCGGCGTTCTTCGTCCATCATATCCAAGGGGTTGATATCATGCATCGCCAAGCATGCCTCCTCGCAATCCTCGCCGTATTTTGTGCCGCGCCACCCGCCGCGGCCGACGAGGCGGGATTTCTGAAGCCGCTCGACGGCAATTGGACGGGAAACGGCAAGGTGCTTCGAAAGATTGGCGGAGCGCCCATCAACGTTTCCTGCAAATTCAATATCAGCGCACCGGGTTCTTCAATCTCGATGAAAGGCAACTGCCGCGGCCTGCTTGTCGTCAACCGTTCGGTCTCGGCCGAGCTTGCCGCACGAGGAACACGCTATTCCGGCACCTATGTCGGCCCGTCCGGTGCGCCGTCACAGCTCTCGGGAAGCCGGCAAGGCAGCGTCATCAATCTCGCGGTGCACTGGGCGCGTATGGTCAACGGCGACCGGAACGCCAACATGACGATCCGCAAGCAGGGCGGCAGCCGGCTGACGATCGAAACGATCGACAAGGACCTGAACTCCGGCAAATCGGTCGTCACGAGCCAAATCGACCTGCGCCGGCAATGAGGGGTCTGACGGGTGGCGCATTCCTGGAGAATGTCGTTGGTGCAGCTTTCTCGCTGGCGAGGATCCGAAGCATGCTGCCTCGACGACACCGGAGAACAGCAATGCCCGGCCGGCTTGACTTTCTCCATTCAATATGAGAACATAAAGTGAACATATGGAGATATCCATGACCAAGGCCGAACAAGTCATCGAACGTGCAATGAGCTTTGTCGCTGTATCGAAGGCGCTTAGGGAGCGCGAACAGGAGCGGCGCGCCGACTGGACGCGCCGGGTCGAAATCAGCCGGCCGCTACCGCCCTTGCCGCGCGCCGTTCAGCTCTCGTTGAAACTCGACAGCTGAAGCGGCGGAGGCGGTAACAGCACCCGGCAGGCTGTGAAGCGCCCGCCGAAAGGCGGGCGCTCTGGTTTCAGGCTGTATCAGGCCTTGATGAACTCGAGCAGGTCGGCGTTGATGACGTCGGCGTGGGTGGTTGCCATGCCGTGCGGGAAGCCCTTGTAGGTCTTCAGCGTGCCGTGCTTGAGAAGCTTGATCGACAGCAGCGCCGAATCCGCGATCGGAACGATCTGGTCGTCCTCGCCGTGCAGCACCAGCGTCGGCACGTCGATCTTCTGCAGATCCTCCGTGAAGTCCGTTTCCGAAAAGGCCTTGATGCAATCGTAGTGCGCCTTGGCGCCGCCCATCATGCCCTGGCGCCACCAATTCTGGATCACGCCCTGGCTGACCTTGGCATCCGGCCGGTTGAAGCCGTAGAACGGCCCGCTGGGCACGTCGAGGAAGAATTGCGCCCGATTGGCAACGAAGGCCGCGCGGAAGCCGTCGAAGACTTCGATCGGCAGCCCGCCCGGGTTCTTGTCCGACTTGACCATGATCGGCGGCACGGCGCCGATCAGGACCGCCTTGCCGACGCGGCCCTTCCTGGCGCGGGCAACATAGTGGGCGACCTCGCCGCCGCCCGTCGAATGGCCGATGTGCACCGCATTCTTGAGGTCGAGATGCTCGGCAAGCTCGGCAACGTCGGCAGCATAGGTATCCATCTCGTTGCCGGTCGCCGTCTGGCTGGAGCGGCCGTGACCGCGGCGGTCATGCGCGATGACGCGATAGCCCTTCTCCAGAAAGAACATCATCTGGGCGTCCCAGTCGTCGGCGCTCAACGGCCAGCCGTGATGGAAGACGATCGGCTGCGCATCGCGTGAGCCCCAGTCCTTGTAAAAGATCTGAGTGCCGTCTTTGGTGGTGATCGTGCTGCTGCTCATTGTGTCCGTACCTTTCGAAGATGGTTGCTTTGTAGAGGCTTGTGCAGGTTGAGCGAAGGGGGTGACGGCCGCAGCGGCGGCAAGGCCGAGCCCGGCTGTCATAACCCCCCGGCGGGTAGCTTGATGGATCGACTGGCTCATTTCAATCTCCACTTTGGAACTTATCGCACGATTTATTATCGCGACATGAATAGGCATACGCCCTTCGACCTTCCTTGTCTACGACAAATTTAGTTCGCGATTATTTATCGCGATAAATAAATGGGAGAGCCCTGGCTACCGGCCAAGCCCGACGGCACGCCTTGTTGCTTCCGGTGACTTGTCGGCAACGCCTGCCGCGCCGACCGCGAATAGCGCGCAGATATTATTGCGCCGGCCTGTCGGCAAAATGCGCGATCGCGAACTCGGCGACCCTGCCGATCGCCTTCTGTGCGTCGTCCAGCCAGAACGGGAAGATCTGCCACTGATGGATCATCCCCGGCCAGATTTCCACGCTCACAGTCCCACCCGCCTGGCGAATCCTGTCTGCCAGGCGCGTGCTGTCATCGAGCAGCGTCTCACGCGAGCCCACCTGTATCAGCATCGGCGGAAAGCCGGAGAAATTGCCATAAAGCGGCGATATGTCGGGATCGGCGAGGGAACGGTCCCCAACGAATGCGCTGCTGATAAGGGCCAACTCGTTCTTGCCCATGAACGGATCGTTGCTGGCGTTGGTGGCCAACGATGCCCCCGTCGCAGTAAAGTCGGTGACCGGGCTCATGGCAACCACAGCCGCAGGAAGCGTTCCCCTGAGGCGCATCTGGTTCAGGACGACCTCGATTGCCAGGGTCGCCCCGACGGACTCGCCGACAATGACGATGTTGCTGGGCTTGTACCCGGACGACAGAAGCCAGCGATAACCTGCCACCGCATCGTCTCTTTGCGCGGGAAAGCCGTTTTCGGGTGTGAGACGATAGTCGATCAGCAGCACATCGGCCGATGTTGCCTTGGCGAGCGCGGCAGCGACATTGCGATGCGTTCTGAGCGAACCGCTATAGAAGCCGCCGCCATGCAGATAGAGGACCGCGCGCCGGCCGATCGGGTGATGTAACCGTGCGGGCCAGATCAGATTGCCATCCACGCCGTTGGCGTCGACCCGCCGGATCTGCACCCGCGTCGGATCCGGTGTCGAAGCCATCAATGTCTCAAAGCCCGCGCGCCGCTGTCCAAGGTCCGGACCAGACATGGCGCCGCTGTCGCGCAAGGTGCCGATCAGCTTCTCGACCTGCTGGATAGAAGCCTTCGTCTGCGGCGCTATTCCGGGCGTCTCGGCGGCGATAGCCCGAGGCATCTGCAAAAAGGCTGCGGCGATCGTAACGACCGCCGCGAGGGCAAAACAGGACATGCAGCGAAATGATCGGAACTCACTCATAAGAGACGCCTTTTCCGCGACCGAACACGATGTTGTGAGGCTACGGTCGCAGAAACCCGGTTCGTGTCAAGCGGGAGAAATGGCGGGATCGGCGGTTCTGGCGCCTGCCTATCGGCCTTCCATTGTGCTCGGATGAAAGCTCCCGCTGCTATCGGCGGATCAGCCGGCCCTACGATTTACAGCCAGCAGACGGGCCATGATTGCCTCTCTCGCCCTTCGCGAGCCAGAAAGACGCTGCCTCGTGGCCGCCAGCACCTCCGCACTTGCCTCGTCGGGCGTTCCCGAGTGGAACGGCGGCTCCGGTGCATATTCCAGTGAAAGCTGGATCTCTTCCGCCTGCCGCTGATCGCGCAGGGCCGCGACGATGGTCAGCCCGAAATCGATACCGGCGGTAACACCGCCCGCGGTAAAGAGATTGCCGTCCCGAACGACGCGGCCTGGCGTGGCGATCGCACCGAAATCGGCAAGAAAATCACGCGCGTTCCAATGGGTCGTCGCTCTTTTGCCTTCCAGCAAGCCGGCGGCGCCAAGGACAAGGGCGCCGGTGCAAACGGATGTCACGAAACGCGCGCCGGCAGCCTGCGCCCGGACAAATGACAGCACGACTTCGTCTTCGAGCAAGGCATTGACGCCGCTGCCGCCCGGCACGCAGACGACATCGAGCTGCGGGCATTCGGCAAAGGCGGTCGTCGCCTGCAACACCAGTTTTGTCGCCGAAATGATCGGCCCCTTATCCTTCCAGACCAGATGGACCTCGGCATCCTCCATCGATGCGAATATCTCATAGGGCGCGGTCAGATCGAGTTGCTGGACGCCGGGAAAGGCAAGCAGGCCGAAGCGGATGGTCATGATACGTCTCCAATGATTGACACCTGCGAGCTTATGCGACAACAATCTGGCATACTTGCCAAACCACCGTCATTTTGTGCCAATCATGCGCCGCATCGAAATTCTCGCCTTCGACAACGCACAGCTGCTCGATATCGCCGGCCCGCTGCAGGTCTTCACCAGCGCCAACGAGGCGGCATTCGAGGCTGGACGGGAAAAACCTTATGAAGCAATCGCTGTCGCCATGGGCGGGCGCACGAAGACCAGTTCCGGCCTTGCGCTCGTGACGACCCCGCTTGGCGATGCAGGCGGTCCGATTGACACATTGATCGTCGCGGGCGGTTGGGGTGTCAACAAGGCCTGCGAAGACGTGATCCTGCTTGAATGGATACGCAGACGATCGGCAAGTGCCCGGCGCACCGCCTCCGTCTGCAGCGGCGCCTTTCTTCTCGCCGAAGCCGGGCTTCTGGATGGGCGCCGCGCCGCAACCCATTGGAACCGCTGCGACGAATTCACCCGACGCTTCCCAAAGGTAAAGCTCGAGCCCGATCCCATCTTCGTTCGGGACGGATCGATCTGGAGTTCGGCCGGTGTGACGGCGGGCATCGATCTTTCGCTCGCCCTGGTGGAAGCGGATCTCGGGCGCAAGCTGGCGCTTGCGGTTGCGCGTGAGCTCGTCGTCTTTCTCAAGCGTCCCGGCGGCCAGGCGCAGTTCAGTTCGGCGCTGCGCCTGCAGCAGAACGACGAGCGCTTCGATCGCCTGCACGGCTGGATCACGGACAATTTGCGCGCCGACCTTTCCTTGCCGGCGCTCGCCGAACAGGCAAATATGAGTGCCCGCAGCTTTTCCCGCCACTATCTGAAGGCGACCGGCCGCACGCCGGCGCGAGCGGTGGAGGAAATCCGCATCGAGGCCGCCCGTCGTCTTCTGGAGGAAGGCCTGACGGTGCATCAGGCGCGCATGCGATGCGGTTTCAGCTCGGAAGAGACCATGCGGCGCAACTTCATGCGAAAATTCGGCACCACGCCGCAGGCGTTCCGCGATCATTTCGCCTAAAAAGATCAAGGCCGACACGACACGACCCACTCCCAGGCAAGCAGTGCCGTCCCCGCACAAATACCGCCTCAGCAACCTTCCGAAACCGGTTGAGTCGTCTTAGTTTGGCCAAATCGGATTCAAGACAAGGTTCTGCAGAATGGTAACGCACCGCTTCTCCCCCACCGTCTACCACAATGTCATCGGTTCGCTGCCGCCGGCCTTGCATATCGCCGACGGCGATACGGTTGTCACCGAAACGCTCGATGCCGCCGGCTACGACAAACACGACGTTCACCGTATCTCCGGCCCCAATCCGATGAACGGACCGATCTTCGTCGACGGCGCGGAGCCGGGCGATTCCCTCAAGGTCGAGATCCTTGCCATGCTGCCGACGCGCGATACGGGCTTCACCCGCAGCGTCGTCGCGAGCAATGTCGTCGATCCGCAGGACGTGCGCGCCTTGCCGGCAAGCCAAAAGGTCATCTGGCAGATCGACCGCGAAGCCCGGACGACGCGGCTCGCCGAACCCGTCGCGGGCCTCGAAACCCTGACCCTGCCGCTCTCGCCGATGATCGGCTGCTTCGGTGTCGCGCCCGCGCTCGGCCAGGCCATATCGACCGCCACCAGCGGCGAGTTCGGCGGCAACATGGACTATCGCCTGCTCGGGCCAGGCACGACCGTCTGGTTTCCGGTGGCGGCGCCCGGCGCGCTCTTCTTCCTGGGCGATTGCCATGCGGTGCAGGGGGACGGCGAGATCGTCGGCACCGGGATCGAAACCACCTTCGAGGTCACCGTTCGGCTAAGCGTGGAAAAGAAAAAGACGATCGTCTGGCCGCGCGGCGAGACGGCGGAGGATATTTTCACCATCGGCAATGCGCGGCCGCTCGACCAGGCCTTGCAGCACGCAACCAGCGAAATGCTGCGCTGGCTTGGCTCCGACTACGGCCTCGACAGGACCGCCGCCAGCCATCTGCTCGGCCAGGTCGTACGCTACGATGTCGGCAACGTCTTCGATCCCGCCTACACCATGGCCTGCCGCGTTTCGAAATCCTGGCTCAAGCGCCGCTAAATCCGAAACGAGCTCAGCTTGCATCCAGCGACTGGTCGCGCCGCTGGCGCGACACGTTGCTCTCCTGGCGCTCGCGCGCCATGCGGCTGACGGCCGCGCGCAATTGCGGATGCCGCGACATGAACAGGTTGAAATCGCGCCGGTCCAGCACGAAAAGCTGACAGAAATCGACGGCGACAACGTCGGCGGTGCGGCGCGCGCCCGTTAGCAGCGCCATCTCGCCGAAGAAGGAACCGGCGCCGAGAGGAATCTCCTCATCCTCGAGCTGGACCTCGACTGCACCGGAGGCGATGAAGAACATGCTGTCGCCGCGATCACCGGTACGAATGACGCGGTCGCCCGGCGAAGCAGACCGCGGCCGGAAAAGCAACAGAAGCTCCTCATGCGCATTGTCGTCGAGCTCGGCAAACATCGGGAAGGTTTCGATGAGTTGTTCGATCTCGAGGTGATGCTGGCGATCCCTTTCCTCGCGCTGCTTGTTGATGGTGGTCAACTGGCGGCGCAAGCTTTCCTGCTTGGCCATGCCGTATTTGTTTGCCAGAAACGGCCAGCGGGAAAACGCCCATTTTTCCAGCTTCTCGGTGGCGAAAAAGGCCAGCGGATTGAGCGTGATCGACAGGATCGCTCCAGCAAGGATGAGATCCTGCCCTTCCCGCGTCAGCAGTCCCAGCGACACGCCGAGCCCTGCGAGAATGAAGGAGAATTCGCCGATCTGCGCAAGTCCCGCCGCAACAGCAAAACCGATGCTGGCGGGATAACGCAGCAGCAACACGACACAAAAGGCGATCAGCGACTTGCCGAGCATGATGAGCGCAAGCACGCCGATAATCATCAGCGGTTCCCGGATCAGGACCGACGGATCGAAGAGCATGCCGACGGATACGAAAAACAGAACGGAAAACGCGTTCTGCAATGGCAGGGAGTCAGCCGCCGCCCTGTGGCTGAGATGCGATTCACTCATCACGAGGCCGGCAAAGAAGGCGCCGAGCGCGAAGGACACGCCGAATATCTCCGCCGCGCCAAAGGCGATGCCGAGCGCGATCGCCAGAACGGATAGCGTAAACAGTTCGCGCGAGCCGGTGCGTGCCACGGAGGTCAAAAGCCAGGGCACAACACGCGGGCCGATAAAGATCGCGACGGCCGCAAACGCCGCCACCTTGACGAGCGTCATGCCGATCGTCAGCCAGATGGAACCGGAAGCGGCATGGTCGCCGGCATCCCCGTGTCCGCCCAGGACACCGGCAAAAGCCGGCAGCAGGACAAGGGCGAGGACCATCGCCAGATCCTCGACGATCAGCCAGCCGACGGCGACGCGGCCATTGGTCGAACTGACAAGATTGCGCTCTTCCAGTGCCTTCAAGAGCACGACTGTACTGGCAACGGCAAGGCTTAGGCCGAAAACCACGCCCGCGCCGACGCTCCAGCCCCAAAGCGAGGTCAGGCCGACACCCAGCACGGTTGCAATCGCGATCTGCCCGATGGCGCCGGGGATCGCGACGCCGCGCACGGCGAGCAGGTCAGCAGCCGAGAAATGCAGGCCGACGCCGAACATCAGCAGGATGACGCCGATCTCGGCCAATTGCGACGCCAGCGAAACATCGGCGACGAAGCCCGGTGTGGACGAACCGATGATGACGCCTGCCACGAGATAGCCGACCAGCGGCGGCAGGTGCAGCCTGTCGGCCAGATAGCCGAAAACGGCCGCGAACACGAAGCCGGCGGCAATCAATGCGATCAATGCAACGTCGTGCGGCACGGCAGTCCTTCCCGTTTCACGGCGTTAAAGCCTGTTCCCTGTGTATAAGGCTACCTAGCACCGCTTTTGCCGGGCCGTCTACGGGGTCGAGTGAAACTGAAGGAAAACATCGCCTTGCCAAGGCAAGGCGATGCAAAAACAGAAGCTTACTGCTCCAGGACGATCTGTAGCTTGACGTCCGTGGGCCGCGCTTCGACGGCGCGGTCGAACGCCTTGATGGAATCCTCGAAGGCGAAGGTTTCGGAGATCAGCGGCTTGAGATCGACGCGGCCGGACGCGATCAGCGCGATGGAGCGCTCATACTGATGCGCATAACGGAAAACCGTCTCGATGCGGATTTCCTTGGTGGATGCGGTCGAAACATCGAAGCCGACCGGATTGACGGGCAGTCCGACGGCGACGATGACGCCGCCCGGGCGCGGCAGCGCCATCACGGTTTCCCAGGCCTTCGGCGAACCCGAGCATTCGAAGACCACATCCGCACCCCAGCCTTCCGTGAGCCTCTCGACTTCCTCAATCAGGTTCTTCTCGCGAATATTGACCGGAATGACGCCCTGATACTGGGCGGCGATATCAAGCTTCGGCTGCGCCAGATCGGCAACGATCGCCCGCGCGCACCCACCGGCGAGCGCTGCAACCGCCACCATGATGCCGATGGGACCGGCACCGAGCACGACTGCCGTATCGCCAGGCGTAATGCGCGCCTTGGTCGCGGCCTGCATGCCCACAGCAAAGGGCTCGACCATAGCCCCTTCCGCAAAGCTGACATTGTCCGGCAGCTTGAAGGTGTAGTTGGCCGGATGCACGACGAAGGGCGTCAGGACGCCATGGATCGGCGGCGTCGCCCAGAAAGTGACGGCGGGATCGACATTGTACATGCCAAGCCGGCTGGCCTTGGAATTCGCATCCGGAATACCCGGCTCCATGCAGACGCGATCCCCGACCTTCAGATGCGTTACGCCGGACCCGACTTCGACGACAATCCCGGCAGCCTCATGACCGAGCACCATCGGCTCGTTGACGACGAAGGGCCCGATCTTTCCATGCGTGTAGTAATGCACGTCAGATCCGCAGACGCCGACCGTATGGATCTTGATCTTCACCTCGCCCGGTCCGACATCCTGCGGCAGATCGATATCGCGGATCGCCAATTCATGCTGGCGCTCCAACACCAGGGCACGCATCTTGCTCATTGCCTTTTCCTCTTTTCAAAGCAAACCGGTAGTCCCACTGCAATGGGGACGAAATTCCAACCCGTTATACCGCCTGAACGAACACCACAAAACGATCTTCACGAAATCCTTTCAAAATTATCGGGGATGCGATTGCGACCAAAAAGCCACTCGCACCAATAAATATTAGTAAATTCTTATTATAAGGCTCGCTATTGCCGATATTGACTGGAGTTCCATTTCTTGCCTTTCTAGGGGCCGAGGACAAGGAGGGGCTTATTATGGCAGTATATGACTGGACCGGTCAGCGCGTCCGCCGAATGAAGATGGTGCGCACGGCAAGCGTCGCAATGCTTCTGATCATGCTCATGGCGATACCCGTGATATTGCTGCACTATAATCTTATTCAATACCCGCGCTGAACGCATGTGAAAGCAATAGGTTATGCCGCCTTCCTCGCACTTTGCTTTGGCTTGCGCGAGACATTGTCGCCGACCTTGCTGTCAAGCGGCAGGCAATCCAGTACGGCGAGAAGCGCGATGATCCCGAGCAGCACGAAGGCGAGACGGAATTCCACGGCGACGATGCCACTCGCCCCCAATGGCGCGCTGATCGCCTGGCCGATACGGATACCGATGGCGCCGACAGCGATGCCCATGCCCATGGTCAGCTGAAAGACAGTGCTGAACAGCGTGTTGGCGCCCGTCATTTGCTGGGGCGGGATATCGGCAAAGGCAATCGTATTCAGCGCGGTAAAATGCATCGAGCGGCACATGCCGCCGATGAACAGCACCGGTATGATGAACCACAAGGACGTGTCGGGAGAAAACAAGGCGCAGGCGGCAATGAAGACGGCATTGAGAAGGCCGTTGACGATCAGCACCGGCTTGAAACCAAACCGACGAAGGATCGGCGTCGTTGCCGGCTTCATCGCCAGATTGCCGGCAAAAACCGCCAGGGTCAGCATACCGGCATGAAAGGCGCTGAGCCCGAACCCGACCTGGAACATCAGCGGCAGCAGGAAGGGCACGGCCCCGATGGCGATGCGGAACAGCGATCCGCCCGAGATGGTGATCGCGAAGCTCGAAAGCTTAAGCCCCGAGAGATCGATCAACGGATGCTCCGTGCGAAGGAAATGGAACACGGCGACGGCAAGCAGGATGATGCCGACAATCACATAGGCCCATGCCTCGAGCCAGACAGGATCGGGCCGCCCGATCAGTTCCAGCCCATACATCAGGCCGGCCAGACCAATGCCGCTGACGATGAAACCGATCCAATCGAAGGGCGGACGCGCCGTGCTCTTGGTTTCAGGAATGAGCATGAGCGCGAAGACGAATGCCAGAATTCCGAGCGGCAGGTTGAGGAAGAAGATCCAGCGCCAGCTTGCATGATCGGTAATGAAGCCGCCGAGCGGCGGTCCCAGGATCGGCGCCACCAACGCGGGCCAGGTGATCGTCGCGATCGCCGAGATCAGCTTGTCCTTGGGCGTGTTGTTCAAGACGACCAATCTGCCCACAGGCACCATCATCGCCCCGCCGATGCCCTGCAGGATGCGCATCGCCACGAACGAACCGACTCCATCGGCAAAGCCGCAAAGGACGGATGCAAGCGTAAAGACGACGACTGCCGTCGTGAATACCAGACGCGCACCGAAACGATCGCTGATCCAGCCACTGATTGGAATGAAGACGCCAAGGGTCAGGAGATAGGCGCTCATCCCGATATTAAGATCGACCGGTCGGGCACCGAAGGAAACGGCCATTTGCGGCAGCGCAGTCGCAATCACCGTGCCGTCCAGGTTTTCCATGAAGAAGGCACCGGCCACCAGCAATGCAATCAACAGCGAGCGAGAGCCGGCCTCCTGCGCCTCTTCCCCCTGCCCACGCGTGGACATGTCATTCATCGATAAGCTACTCCGAATCCGCCTCGCATCCCCGCCGTATTTAAACGGTTCGGCAACGTTTACGATAGACCGAAATCGTCCCATCAATCGATTAAGCGATCACGTTTCGCTTAGCGGAATGTGTGCAATTTGATGATACGGCTGCCCCCGCAACGTCTCAGCACGGAAAGGGCAGGTCTGCGCGTTCATGTGGGCGAACAGGCGAGCCCATCCCGTGCCTGTAGGCATCCGTGCGCAAGACATGCTAGGGTTTTGCCGGAATATGCCGCAAAATGGACGACAGGATCGACATTTGAACACTATGGAACAGCCTCGAGCAAGCCGAGACACCCGCGTGAAGTTTCCCCCCGCCGCACATAGGCCGACGTTTGTCCTTGAAACGGCGCATCAATAAGGAACGAGAGTCCCGCATAATGAAACATGGCCAGGACGCAATGACCTCTCCGGCTACTCCGGGGTCGAAACTGATCGCAACGCAGTCGCCCTTCGATGCCTTTGTGCGAAAATACGGTACGATCCCGCGGCGCGGTGTGTTCGGCTATTTCGTCCATGAGCTCGGCCGTCGGATCGTCCGGGCCGACTACCCCGTCGGCACGACATTGCCCAACGAGCCGGATCTGGTCGAACAATTCGGCATCAGTCGCACAGTCATCCGCGAAGCGATGAAATGCCTTGCCGGCAAGGGACTGATCGAGATCAAGACCCGCGTTGGCACGCGCGTCAAGGAACGCTCCAACTGGCACCATCTCGATACGGATGTCATGGTCTGGTACTACGAGACAGGACCTTCGGTCGAAATCATGCGTTCGATCAAGGACTTGCGGCTGGCTCTGGAGCCGGAAGCGACGGCGCGTGCAGCCTTGCGCCGTACCGAGAGCGACGTTGCCGCCATCAATTCGGCTTATGAGGAAATGGCCTCCACCATCGGCGACATCAACAGCAATGCCGATGCCGACCTGCGCTTCCATACCGCGATCTTCGCTGCCACGCACAACATGATCTATTCGCAGTTGATCGACCTGATCGCCGTCGGAATCTACGCCAATCGCACGCTGTCCGGCCATGAAGACATCGCGGAGGGTCAAAAACGCTCCCTGCCGCTTCACAAGGCTATTCTGGACGCCATCGTCGCCCAGGATGCGAAGGCCGCAACGAAGGCTTCGCGAAACCTGCTGGATGAATGGCTCGCCCGTGACTACGGTTTCTGACAGATCGCGTCAAATATGATTCTATGGCCCCGCTTTCGTGATGAACACGGCAGCGTGCTGAAGCGGTGGGCCTGCCACGCCATGTCCTTTGTTTTTCTGCAATTCCAGACGGAAAACCGCTATCAACTTTTCCTGGAATTGCTCTAGTGGGTCATCGCATCCTGCGCATCCGCCTTGGGCACGGATGATCCACGCCCGGCGTCATGCGCAACCGGGATGAGCCAGATGGTCGCAAAGGCTGTCACCGCGACGACGACGACGCCCCAGAAGCTCCAGTGCAGCGCCGCATCGAAGACGCCTCTGATCGCCGGATCGCCGACGAGATCGGAAAGGCCGGTCGGCTGGTTGAGAATATCGTGAAGCCTGGTTGCCAGATCACCGCTGCCGTAGTGCGCTATGCCGACATTCATGATCGCGCCGAGTGCCGTCGCGCCAAGGGTGTTGCCGAGGCTGCGCGAGAATATGATCGACGCCGTCGCACTGCCGCGCATGGACCACTCGACGCTTTCCTGCACGAGCACGACGCTGGTGAGACTGATGAGCCCCATGCCGAAGCCCATCAGGAACGAGCCGATACCGGCGATCACCGGGCTGCTATCCGGCGTCAGGAACAGGAGGAAGACTGCACCGAAGGGGAACATGAGACTACCGGCGCGCAGGGTTCTGCGGATACCAAAGGCGCGAAAGAAGCGGCTCGAGAGCATCACGGCGAGCGGCCAGCCGACGATCAGCATCGTCAGGGTGAAGCCGGCTTCGAGCGGAGACCGTCCGAGCACGCCCTGGACGTAGATCGGCAGTACCGTGGTCAGCCCGATCAGCGCCATGCCGGCGAGAAGCGTGGCCGCATTGCTGGTCGCAATGAGCCGCCGGCTCCAGAGCGCAATCGAGATGATTGGCTCCGGTGCCCGTCGCTCCTGCAAGAGAAACAGGATGCCGGTGACGACAAAGACGATTGCGAGCGGACAGAGAACCGCAAAGCCCGCATCTGTTTCCGTCAGCATGACAAGCAGCGAAACGATCGAGATCGAAAACAGGATCGTGCCCAGATAGTCGATCTTCGCCTCGCGCGGCGTGACGGACTCGTGCAGGAAGAAGATGAAACCGGCGATGGAGAGCACGCCGACCGGCAGGTTGATCCAGAAAATCCAGGCCCATGACAGATTGTCGACGATGATGCCGCCGGCAAGCGGGCCAATGACCGCGGATATGGCCCAGACGCTAGCAAGCGCACCCTGCACCTTGGCTCGCTCTTCGAGCCTGTAGAGGTCGCCGACCACGGTCATCGTCACGGGCTGAATGGCGCCGGCGCCGAGGCCCTGCAGCAGCCTGAAGACGATCAGGGAGGCCATCGACCAGGCAAAGCCCGCAAGTGTCGAGCCCACCAGAAAGATGAGGATGCCGCAGATGAGCATGGGCTTGCGGCCGAAGATATCGGAAAGTTTGCCATAGATGACCGTCGTGGTGGACTGCGCAAGCAGAAAGGCGGAAAAGACCCAGCTGTAATAGGTGAAGCCGCCGAGCTGGCCGACGATGCGCGGCATGGCGGTTGCAACGATGGTCGCTTCCACGGCGACCATGAAGGTCGCCAGCATGATCGAGACGATGACCAACGGGCGTCTCGAACGATCGACCTTGCTGGACATGGCATTCCTTTCTGACTGCTGCACCCGATATCGAAGACGCATTGGCCGGCAAAACGGCCGTGGTCGAGCGATTGGCTGATGGGATGAAAGTCTGGGGCGAGACGACTGGAGGACGGCGCCTGCGGAATCGTTATGATAAGCTTTGCATATTGATGCAGCGCGATGTCAACTGTTTAAAGGACAGCCATACCGTCCCGATCGCCCGGAGACGGGTGCAATATCGGGATCCGCGGTTTCGCACCGAAGCAAGCGGCACCTACTCTCAAACTCATTGACGAAACTGCACGCTTGGCGAATCAGCTCTTCACGGAATCTCTGAACCGCTCGCTCTTTCGCTTTGACGCAATTCCGGGCGGAAAACCGCTGCGCACTTTTCCTAAAATTGCGTCCCTAAAGAAGTGCTGTGACCACCGTGGCAAGTATCGTGCTGGCCATGAGGACGTTGACGATCCGCTCCGCGGCTGGCTTCAGATTGGCCCTACCGAGCGCCACGCCTGCCCACAGCCAGGCGATATCGACGAGGATCATGACGAGAACACAAACCATCCATTTGATCGAGATGTCGGCGACACTATTGAACCGAACGATTGAATAGGACGCCATCAAGGATGCGAAGGCGATATACGCCTTGGGGTTGGTGATGCCCAAAAGCGTTCCACCGAGCGCCGTTGTGGCAAAACCCGATCCAGACCCTGTAGCGCCCACGCCAACCGGAGCAAAGGCGATCTTGTACGAGAGATAAAGAAGATAAGCCGTTGCGACCAAAGCCATTGTGTGCGTGGCGCCCGGAATGGCGGCGATGATCGAAAACAGCCCGACGGCGCTCAGCCCGGCAGCTATTGCCAAGCCAATCTGCAGGCCGCCGTAGAAGCGCAAACCCTGAAGAAATCCACGTTCCTTGCCGACCGCGACTAGCGCCGCAATGCCCGGTCCCGGCGATCCGAGCAGGACGACGGCGGCCAGAGAAAACAGGGTCAAATTCAACAGATCGATAGCCATCGGTCAAATCCACATAAAGAATTCTTTATGTCTTTATATGACTCACTTTCAATCACATCAAGCGAGAAATGTGAATTCGGCACTACGATGTCCTTGGCCTGCATCGTGTCGATTGCGGCCTGCGATCAGATCGTATCCGAGAACCGGGTCGACAATCGCTCCCTTCATGGTCCCGGGATCACGGAAGACATATTGCCAGCTCCCCGTTGCCTTGTCCCAAAATGGCTTCACGAGAGGATTTACCATCTCGAACTCCTGACGATTGCGAGGGAAGCGGAAGCGCGGCCGGTCCCTGATAATTGCCGTATTCACCCTGGGGCGTAAATTGGCATGGGTCGCGGCGGCGGGCAGCACAATAAGCCATATTTCGCTGAGACAACCGAGGTTGCCACACGGTGCTTATTCACAAACTTGCGGCGAATCTCCACCAACGACAGCTGCTCGCTCTTAAACGAGCAGGCTGTGCATGGATAAAGTCAACCGAACTTTGGAACCGGCGTCAGCATAGAAGGTTATTGCACTGACGAAACTCAAGGGAGGAACGTCATGTCAAGCTCGATGTCATATGCTGCTCGTGCTGTTCTGCTGATGGGTATTACCGTTGCGGTCGCCTATCCTGCTTCGGCAATCTCACGCGTCAGTGCGGGTAGTCGAACCTGCGCAGCACTGCGACAGACGATCAACAATCAGGGAGCAGTCATTGTAACGCACCCCGGATCGCGGCAATCCGGTACGCTCTATGACCGTTATGTGCAGGATAGCAATTACTGCGACGCCGGTGACGTTGCGACCGATGACTGGGTGCCGGCGAAAGACGGAAGCTGTCGCCTTTACAATTGCCAGACCTATGAGCCGCCCTTTGACAACTGAGGTGCGATCGACGGTGGCAAATTTTGAACGCAGGAGACGTCTACTCAGTTCATCATCGTTCCCAAGGTTAAAGAGACTGTCTTGATTAACGTTGCAAAGTGGTGATGAAGGCCGCAACAATGCCGCGAATTCAGTGGTGCAGTAACATTTGGCCGATCCATCTTTCATCGCCTTCTGTCCAGCAATTCAACGCCAACTCTCCACGATCCCTCCCGACGGTCCTAGGATGGGATCGGCAACTGGCACGGGCAATGAGGAGATTGTCGCCAGCATGGCGCTGGTGGGATCGGCCGTCTGAATGTCGGCATACTGCCCCTCCGGATAAGCCCCCACGACCTCGAAATTCGTGGAGCAACCAAGGCTTCGGTGCCCCGTTCCAACGGGGAGAACCAGACAGTCTCCCCTTGAGACCTCTATCGGCTGTCCATGTGAGCCACCGATCAATAGAGTAGCGCTGCCGCGTTCAATACCCAATACCTCGTGGGCTCCAGAATGATAATGCTGGTAGTTAAAGACGCCGTTTTTCCAGATGCCAGTCCATCCGTTTGTAGCGAACAAAGTTTCGAAATCTGCAGATGAATGGCCGGGCGGCAAAGCTCCCCTGTAAATCAAAACGGGAAACCGCTGGTTGTTTGGTACCCAGCCACTCGGCTCAAACACCATTTTCTCGATGTTCATCCAGCGCTTCTCTCCATCAGGTGGCCAGGCGTCTTGAACCGATTGAGATTCTATCTGTCATTTGGATGCCGGCTCGTCACTTTCGTCATTGATCGACGGAAGGAAAGTTTGGACGTCCCGCTTCTCACGATCGGACAAGCATGCAATTTGCTCTTTCCAGAACTTGGCAGCCTCCGGAGGATCGCCCTCCCAATTGCGCGATGAGCCAAGGTTGTCATCGATTACGGCAATGCGGCGGCCGCCGAGACGCCGGTATTCTTCTGCAAGCTTTTTCGATGCGTTTCCCATTTTGATCCCTCATTTCCGTTGTGGGCTGCGTGAGATAAACTTTGTGCAGCGTGACTAGTTCCCTGGCCGGCATATGGAGGAATAAGGTGGTTGCGCTTGCTGGCTGGTGGCAGTGAGCCGGGAATCAGCACAAGGTAACGGAAAAACAGGCCGATACAGAGGAGACGAAAGCGCCTCAGACCGAACTCTCTGAGCTTTTCAGGGCAATCTTCGTCAATACCTGGGGTTGGTGACCGACCTGGAGCCAGATGAAGACGAGTGCTTGGGAGAACGGGGGACGGGCAGCGGTCGCTTGAACAGGCGATCAATCGACCGACGAAGTCGATGAAACGGGCGGCTTGAGAAGCCGCGTCTCTTTGCATCAAGCGCGGTCAAATGTGAAGGATGTCAGCAGTGTCGTGACAAAATTGCTCGCCTTTTCTTTATAACAAGTACTTCTGTCCATTCGTCGGGTCCCCGCAACCGCAGGTCCGTATGGATACCGTCGACGGCCTCCTCCTCGATGCGCTCTGGTCCATGAATGCCTGCTGCCCACCCGTGTGATGCATGTCTCGAATGACCATCCGCAGGATCTCCTGAATCGCAATGTGCCAGGCAGTATTGATAACCTGTAGCTCACCCGTATTTTCTACTATGGAGACTCCTGTCGGGACGGAGTGGCATATGCCGTTCCGGAAGGGCTCTGGCCGCTCATGTGGCAATGCCGCATCGACCAACCTTGAGTATTCAATCGCTCATCTACGTGCAGCCGGTCCTGGAACCTGAGCCTGTCTCGCCTTACGATTGGCATATTGTCGATCGCGTTCAGCCTTTCATGCCGCTTCGTCCTCGATGACGCTGTGATACGGCTTTTCTCAAGTGCTTCGGTGGCGGCTCGGACCTCGTCAGCCACGGCGTGCAGCTGCTCGGCTGCTTCGGTTACCCGGCGCTCCGATTCCACAAGCTTCACGCGTTCCCCCTGCCTTGCCAAATTGATTGGCTCGGCTGCGGTCTTTGCAGTGCGATAGGCATTCAGGAGAGCAGTCTTTGCATCCGCTGATGCCGAGCGGCGATCGGAGAGCTCATTGTTTCTGGTGTTCTTCAAATGCCTGTCCCTGGATCGTATTGTGAGAACGAGCTTTCAGGCCGTTTTCGCTCGCTTGGTGAGCAGAGAGGCAGTCACGGCTGCTCGATCCTGCAATTCCTTTGCCAACCGTGCTTCGCGAAGCCGCAGGGTCTTTTCCTCGCGGGAGCGAACGATGGAATCGAGCTCATCGACCGCGCTGTTGCGGGCGAAGAACTGCGACTGGGCATGGCTGAAGGCAATCTCAGCCTGCTGGCGGGATTTGCTATATGTTTGTGACATGATTTTCCCGAATGATGGGCCGCGAGATACCGCGGCAGTAAAAAAGGCCAGGCAACTTGCCTGACCTCGGTTGGTATCGTGCTCTCGACAGTGCCAGTACATCCGTGGTCAACGGAAAGCAGATACCAGGGTGACTTACGCAGCCTGCAGATTGCAAGCCGACATTTTGCCCGACTTGATGTCACGCTCCAGCTCATAGCCGATCTTCTGGCCATCAACCAGTTCACGCATGCCTGCGCGCTCGACGGCCGAGATATGGACGAACGCGTCAGCGCCGCCATTGTCAGGCTGGATGAAGCCGAAGCCCTTGGTGGAATTGAACCATTTAACTGTGCCGGTGGTCATGATGAACCCTTTCCTAGCAATAGAAGAACCACAGCACTCATGCGCCGCGGATGGTGATAGCGATTTTTGAAGGGAAGGTTCGTTCAGGGCGCGGTGCCAAATGCGCGGTAACCAAAGCTCAGCAAGCAAATATCGATAACCGATGTATAGGCTGACCTCTTCAGTATGTCAACTTTTAGTTTTTAAAAACGACAACTATCAACATTAGGTTGTATCATTGAGCTTTACATCTGGACATAATCTCCTCTGACCAACCCATCTCGAAAATCAAAATAGCCGCATCGTCCTGAACTTCCCCAGACCCTGACGCCTGGAGATGTCCGGCAAAATGCAGACAGTGGAAACACCGGTGTTGTCACGGTAATCCCTCTGCCTGAGAAAGCCCAGGGGTCTTAGGTTTTCAGGCGATGCGAGCCGCAGCTTTCCAAGCATCGGAAGCCTCGAGCCTATGGTAGCGAATTGTTTGTGCGGTTCGGCGGCATGAGGGAGCTGAAAAGGAGCTGCGGATGACCGAGCGCGTGGCGACGAACCGTTGCACATTTCCGAAAGATCGATGACCCTGCATGGTCCGCTCGCGTTTCGAAACGACAGATGGCTGTTCTCGGCGCGATTGTTGAGACCCTTATGCGACCAACGAGCCGGCCCGGCGCCTCGCGCCCATTTTGTATGGATTTCCCCAAAACGGGGCCATGCTGATCGACCGCGCGCCAGAACCAGAATTTTCTGCCAGTGCATTTCACGGCGACCTCGCCCAGATACCAAACGCCGTCGGCGCATGCTGCGCACGGTCTCGGGCTCAAGCGCATGATCGCCCATTAGCGGACTGTGTCTTATAGGAGGGGCAGGTCTACGCCACGGCCGCCGTCTGAGTTCGGGGTCATTTGCGGACTTGCCACCAATGGTCATGTGAAATAAGCGCCGCAACCCGGCCGCGGCCTCAGTCACGCCCGGCCGCCAACGCTGCTGCTGGAAAATGGGTCCGGACATAACCATGTAGCACAAACGCTCACGGACGCCGGAAAGTAAGGGTGACACTGTTCGGATCGAGAGGGGAATCGAGGGGGAAGATTCAGTTGGAATCCAAAACTACTATGCCAGCATATTCCACGGGTTCACCAGCGCCACTCCCATGCCCTCGAAATCTTTGACGTTTCGTGTGACCAATGTCATACGCCGGGTTATCGCTACCGCCGCGATATAGGCGTCATTGATCGGCTTGGGATTGGGTACATGCCATTTCGCCGCCTGAACGGCTGCCGCCCCGTCTAGCGGCAGGATACGGCGGAAAAATGTCCCGATGACCGTATTTTCCAGCCAGTTGCGTAGTATCTTCCCGGCGATGGAGTCATTGTACTCCATCAGCCGAACGCCAATCTCCAGCTCGTGCAGAACCACGGACGAAATGAAGGTTTCGGCTGGATCGATGGTTTCGTTCCAGATCGCGACATTGGGATCAGCTTTGCCGCTCGCGACTTTGCGCAGCTCAGACACGACATTGGTATCAAGTAATAGCATCAGGACAGGTCAACCGGCTTGGCATGCTCAGTACGCGGCGGGAGAGGCAAGTCAACGTCTTCTGCTCCCGGCACGGCCAGCATATCACCGAGCGTCCGCATCTTACCGGTAAGCCGCTTGTACTCATCAAATGACAAGAGGACATGCGCCGGCCGTCCCCTGTCAGTAATGATGACAGGGCCGTCCTTGGCGGCGCGTTTTGCGCGGCCTAGATCGTTATTAAGTTCACGGCCTGAAAGCGTTGTGACAGTCATGGCAGCCTCCAACACGTGGCTCCGATATTTGTGGTTACGTAACCACATTTAGTTCACGGAAGCTGGAATTACAAGAGAATAGTCACGGCCACCGATCGTGCCGGCGCGGATGTTGTCACGGGAATCCCTTCCCTTGGGCTTCCGATCACAGCGTAAGTCGGAACACCATGGCTAGCCATCCTCGAATGCCGTTTGGGTGGGTGGGGCATGCTGCGCGGTCGGGCTGACGCTCGAAAGCCGGAATGTTCCGCCAACCAACCCCAAGACCTCCAGCATCGCGGCCCCAAGCGTTATGGCCGCATTGAGGGCGCGCGTATCACCTATATGTGCCGCCTCTTGAAACAGCTCGCTGATAGCGCGCGTGAGTTTCAACGCCGCTACGCCGCCACTGAACGATTCATCAACGTTGGGCGACACCTCAAGTCGACGTCGCTCGTTGTAACGGTCGGCGGAACGTGGTGTCAGGCGGCCTTCGCCGTTCCACTGCGCTCGATCCTGACGGTCCCGTAGGTCACTATGTCCGACGCGAGGCCAAGGATGCGCTCTCGATCTTCCATCAACATATCCCTCACCCGTACCCACTGGCCCTCGTGGATCTCCGCCACCTCCGCTTCCATCCTCTCAGGCAGTGGCCCGGCGCCCAAGTCCTTCACGGTGCCCATAAACACTAGGACTTACCCAGCCCGTAACTCCCGCCCATTCTCCTTGCGACCATACAGCGCCATCGTCGTTCACGCGCTCAACTTGGCACGCCGCATTTCCTGTAAGGGCTTCCGCCAGTTCTGCGAATTCAGCGAAATTCGGCTTCTGGATGTGATCCAGAAACCCGCGATCCCAGGATCGACGCGATCGGAATCCGCCAGCTCCTCGAACTTGGGATGGAACAGCCTTCGGAGTTCGAAAACCGCCGGGAAGCTATCGTCGATGACGCCGAGCGGCGCACCCGTCTCCGCTGGTCTGCTCCAGCCGAAATAGAGCGAGATTCGACGATCCGACATCGCTGCTTCCTTTCACGAATGCCTCAATAGCCGCTCCATTCCAAACGTATGTCGAAATAATCTCTCTCCGCGAAAATACTGTCCGGGGGACGCGTATCTATTAGCTCGCGCGTTCAACTGTAGAGCGACGGGCCGTATCCGCAAATGGCAAAGCGCAGGCGTTACGCCGATGCTGGCGACCTCGGCTGCGAGCGCCACGCGTGCTTGCAATGGGTCAGATGCCATTGCCGAGCGGACACCTCGGTTCCCTTTGTCGTTCGATACGCTGGAACGAACAGATCGATCTCGTCTCTCTTCGGCTCCCACCGCGCGATTACCGTTGTGCCGTCGCCAAATTCGACAAGGCATTCCGGGGCCTTATCCGAGATTTCCTCGACGACCACGCGGCCGCCACGAAATGCGTGGCTATGAGGAAAAACGAACCGCATCTTTCAACTCCGCACCGGCGACACTCGTAACGGTCGGAGACGCGCGAGCCCGGCTTGCTCGCGCCGACATGCGATCAACCAAGGAAACGGGGCCAGCGTGGCATAGGTTCCTTAGCCTCATGGCTGCGTGGTCGTAGTTTTGACCTCATGTGGCTATCAGGATGCTTGCGCGTTGGCCGCATCTTCATATCCTGCTCCTGTCGTTGCGACGGGCCCGAGAGGCCGATTTCACCGAAATTCGTTGAATGTTATTATTTCTCATGAGAAGTATCGATTTAGTACGACATTTCGTAGATCGGTATTGAAATTCATGGAACAGGGGCAGAGGAAGCCTTTTTCAGAGAGCGTACCAGCTTTTCATGGACGGCCGCTGCCGGAAGCGGCCGTTCCGGTCGGCTATGCTGCCCTGATTGACGCCTTCGGTCTAGCGGCGCCGATCCCGATCCGCCTTGCCGCCATCGGCCCACGCCACAAGGTCTATGAAGCCGACGATTGGAAGCTCTATACACCGCGACACCGACCAGATGCCAGCCTGATTGGCCATCTCACCTTCGCCCTGCGCTACGAAGGGCTCGACCTCGCCGTCCTGAAAACCCTGTTTCAGGCGACCGGACCGGAGCCGATCGCCGGGATTGTCCGCGCGGCCCCCACCAGCATCTACACCCGCCGCATCTGGTTCCTCTACGAATGGCTGCTCGCTGCCCGGCTTGATCTGCCCGATGCGACAAACGGCGCCTATGCTCTGGTCGTCGATCCCGATCAGCAATGGGCCGCCGAGGGAACGACATCCTCGCGCCATCGGGTGAAGAACAATCTGCCCGGAACGCCCGCGTTCTGCCCGCTCATTTTCCGCACGCCGCTGCTGGAGCAGCTCGTCGCCCGCGATCTTGGCGCCGAAGCGCGCCGGATTGTCGCGGACGTGCCTGCCGATCTGTTGGCCCGAACCGCGGCCTTCCTGCTTCTCAAGGACTCACGATCGAGCTTTCAGATCGAAGGCGAAGACCCGCCCCGGGATCGAATCCAGCGCTGGGGGCAGGTCATCGGCCAAGCCGGCCGCTATCCGATCGATCGCGCTGAACTGGAACGTCTGCAACGGATCGTCATCGGCGACGCTCGTTTCGTCCATCTCGGATTGCGCGATCAGGGCGGGTTCGTTGGCGAGCATGACCGGCTCGACGGTTCACCCATTCCCGACCACATCAGCGCGCGCCACGAGGATTTGCCCGCGCTGGTTGATGGCCTGACCGCGTTCGACCGTCAGGCCGCGCCGAACCTCGACGTCATTCTAGCCGCCGCCGCCCTCGCATTCGGCTTCGTCTATATCCACCCGTTCGAAGATGGGAATGGTCGTCTCCACCGCTATCTCATCCATCACGTTCTGGCGGAGCGCGAGTTCAATCCGCCGGGACTGGTTTTTCCCATATCGGCCGTGATCCTCGACCGGATCGACGACTACCGGCGTGTTCTGGAAAGCTATTCGCGGCGCATACTGCCGCTTGTCCGCTGGCGCGCGACCAATCAGGGCAATGTCGAGGTCCTGAACGAGACCGCCGACTTCTATCGCTATTTCGACGCCACGCCCCATGCCGAGTTTCTGTTCGAATGCGTTGCACGCACAATCGACATAGACCTGCCTGCCGAAACCGCGTTCCTCAAAAGCTATGATAGCTTCAAGGCGCAGGTGAAAGACATGATCGAAATGCCGGATCGGGTGCTGGATCTCCTCTACCGTTTCCTTCGGCAGAACGGCGGCAGGCTGTCGAAGCGGGCTCGCGAAAAGGAATTTGCGGGCTTTACCGATGATGAGGCCATGCGGATCGAAGCGATTTACGCGAACCTCTGATCTGCTTTCACCGCAGTAGCGCTTCACGAGTGAGGGCGCGTAATCACCCGCATCGAACGCCACTCACTCATGTATGAGCAAAATTATGGAGCTTGCTCATGTCTATATGAGCAATTGGCGGCTGCTTGTGGGGAAAGCCTTCTCCTGCGGCCGAGCCACGGTCTCGGTCGACCCCTTCTCTCATGTCCATTTGTCAAGGCTCGAGGTATGACAAAGCACTCCGCAGCTCGGACGGACGTAAAAATAATATAGATTGCTGTGCAGGGTTGGAGGCGGAGCTCGAAACGACGGTGGATCAGTCACTCATGCGCGGGTTGGCTACCGCAGGACCACGGTGTTCGCCTCGGAGCTTCCTCTGCCAACGGACGGGCGTCGGTAAAACCGGCCTGAAGAAGCGGGCCGCGAATTCTCCTAACAGGCCCCGCCCACAATGCTGCACAGCAATCGGGATGGTCGACGCATCATGCTGCGGCGGGCGAAGCAGGGCCGATCGCTTGACCAATCGCCCAGATGAAGCCAACCAGCTATCATGCAATAGCCGTTATGCAGTCGCAACTGCGCCTTTCAGGCGATCTTCACGATGGAGAGGTCAAGCCCCTCCTGACGACGCTGCATCTCCTCGCTGACGCGCGGAGAACGACAATAAGTCCATGCGCTCTCGACTAGCAGCCGACGGACTCGGGCATTTCCGGCCTTGGTGATGCCACGACGCCGGATCTTCGGACAGCTGGAATGCTCGCAGGTACGAGCCCGAGATACGCCATGAGCCGGCGGACGTGTCGAAGCGACCAAGGTCGCCGATCTCCGCGACGATCGTAGCTGCGGTGATCTGAGCAACGCCGCGCATCGCCTGGAGCGCGATGACCAGGAGGAGCCAATGTCCATGCTGGAAACGCAGCCTCGATCTGCTTTACGAGCCGGTCATGACGGGCATCGGCCTCCTGGATCGTGATGAATATACTCCTGCATATCAACATGCTGGGCGGGATGCTCAAGCTGGATCGTAGCCAACCAGCGCCAATAGGCCACAGTCCAGGCGCTCCTTCCACCGTAGCGATAGCCTTGGCGTGCAAGAAGCTGGACAGGGCTTGGCGAGCCTTGTTGCGCTGGTACATGGATGTCTCCCTGGCGCGAACCAGGTCGCGTACCGCCTCAAGCTGAGCGTCCGGCATCCATACTGAGATCAGGTCGCCAGCGCGGTGCATCTTCGCCAGTGTCGTGGCGTCGCGCTTGACCTCACCACGCCAAATAGAGAAAACAGCTTCACTATCATCCGTGATCATCTAAAAGACGCATGGCGACGTTTCGTCGCACGGCTGGGCCGAAGAAACGCACTTGGATTGTCCAAGGAACCTAACAAAATCAGACACTAAAGTTGATCGCAAAAGCCATGTTTTCGTTTGGCAAACATCGACATTAGAATCACTATAAATCATTGTCATTGCAGGCTTTTTCTGGCGGGTTAAGATCACCGCATTCGGGTTTGAGCACGGGCCACCGGAAGCGTTGGCAGGTGATTGTGATGCCAAATGACTGCGAAGATTAAAAATATCGAGGCTGTGCATTGGGCTGCAAGAAGCCAGCGCAAAAGCGGAAATGCCAGTAATTCTACGTCTTCATCCGGTTTCATGGGGTTCCGGAAGGATCACCTTGAGCCGGTCGCGGTGTCTTGATGCTAGCGACGCTCATCATTGGCCTTCGGGAAGGGCTGGAAGCATCGCTGATCGTCGGCATCATCGCGGCCTTCCTGCGGAAAAACGGCAAATCGCTTTCGGCCATGTGGTTAGGCGTGGCTCTTGCCGTGCTGCTGTCGGTCGCTGTCGGCATCGGCCTCGAACTGGTCGAACAGGCGCTGCCGCAGGCCAGTCAGGAGGGCATGGAGTGCGTTATCGGAGCCATTGCCGTCTTCTTCGTGACCGGCATGATCGCATGGATGAACAGCCATGCTCGCGGTCTCAAGCACGATCTCGAAGCAGAGGCTAACGAAGCGCTAAGCCAGGGCGGCGCCTATGCGCTGGTCGGCATGGCCTTTCTCGCCGTTCTGCGGGAGGGCTTCGAGACCAGCGTGTTCCTGCTCGCGACATTTTCGGCCGCGCAGTCGGCGGTATTGGCCGCCGCAGGTGCAATCATCGGCCTCGCTCTGGCGGTTGTCATCGGCTGGGGCATCTATATCGGTGGGATCAGGATCAATCTGTCGCGGTTCTTCCGCTTCACGGGTGCCTTCCTCGTCCTTGTTGCCGCAGGACTGGTGATCAGCGCATTGCGCGCAGCACACGAGGCGGGTTGGCTGAACGCCGGCCAGCAGCCAACGGTCAACCTTGCCTGGCTCGTTGCGCCAGGCACCGTCCGCTCGGCCCTCGTCACGGGTGTACTCGGCATCCCCGCTGACCCGCGGCTGATCGAAGTCCTCGGCTGGCTTGCATATCTTGTTCCTGTCGCCCTGTTCATCTATTGGCCCGCATCCATGCGCATCGAGGCGCGCATGACAGCAAGATTGCGGCTTGTGGGGGCAGCAGCGCTCGCCACGCTGGCCCTCGGTCTCGCCACGCTTTATCCCACTCCGCATGCGCAGCTCCCCGTCGAGGCGCCGATCGTTTCGAGCACATCCGCTCAACCGATCGGGACGGTACGGCTGGAGAATGGACAGGGCGGTTCGGCGCCCGTATTGAAGGTCGCTGCTAGTGGATCGGCGGATCTCAACTTATCACTTCCGTCAGAGGACGCGCGGCACGAACTGCATGACGGCACACAGACGTCTGCCTGGACGATCACCGATGCGAGCCCGCCGCCGCATGCACCATCCAGCTTGACACTCGATCAGCTCGTCGCGCTGTCCGGCGGACGTATACCGGTCGGTTTCAGTCCGGCGCGGCATCCCGGTCCCTTCATGGCTGGCTGGTCGGTTCATCGTTCGGTCAAGGTGTGGGTGACGAACGGTGTGCTGCTCGACGCCACCCAGAGCGGCACGACCGTTGTCACCCTTTCCGGTGGCGGTCTCCAGACATCGCGCACTCTGGCGGTTCGCGATACCGACGACGATATTGCTGCCGGCGACTGGCAGGTTTCGGCGTCCTATCGCGATAAGGTCGCTGCTGCACTCGGCGCCTTGACTGCGGCCAAGGCGGAGCGTGCCTTCTGGGCCGTACAACTGCCGCTCGCTCTTGCCGTCGCCGCTATCGTACTGGCTGCTTTCGCTGGCCGCACCATCGTCCGGCTGCGCCGCCGGGCTGAGGCGCCCGACTGTCCCAATTCAAATCCCGGCCATGGCGCCGGCAAATCTACCGTAAAAGGAGCAACACATGCCGCGCATTAACTCGAGACGGACCCTGATGACGACAAGCGGATTGACGGCACTTCTGGCGCTCGCTTCCGGCGTCTATTCGAGTGCCGCAGCAGACGACACTGCACCGGTAACGAACGGCGCCGCGCAGGTCGCAATCACGCTGACGGGTGACGACGGCGGCACCTGCAGCCTCGACCACGCCACGGCCAACGCCGGCCCGATCACCTTCGCCGTGACCAATAAGACCGCCACGGCGATCACAGAAATCGAACTTCAGAGCAACAACCGCATCCTCGGCGAGAAGGAGAACCTGGCGCCCGGACTACCGACCGTCAGTTTCACAGTAACCCTCGGCGGCGGCACCTATCAGGTCTATTGCCCCGGCGCGAAGCAGGAAATGGTGGAGTTCAAAGTCACCGGCGCGGCGGCTCCCCAGCCTGCGGGCAGTACAGCTGATATTCTGGCCGACAGCACCAAGGGCTACGCAAGCTACGTAACCGGCGTCGTTGACGCCATGGTGACCGCAGTCGATAAACTGAAAACGGATATCGACGCCGGAGACCTTGCCAAGGCCAAGGCCGACTATCCGTTGGCCCGACCCTTCTATGAACGCATCGAATCCGATGTCGACGGCTTCGTGCTGCCTGGCTTCAAGGCAACCGACGATGCCGGCAACCTCGACTACCTGATCGACATGCGCGCCTCCAACCTGGACGACAAGGTTGGCTGGCACGGCTTCCACGCCATCGAGCGCGACCTTTTTGAAAAGGGCCAAATCACCGACGAGACCAAGACGCTGGCTGGCGAACTGCAGCAGAACGTCAAAAAGCTCGCCGAGCTGGTAAAGACCCTTGAGTATAAGCCTGAGGATCTCGCCAATGGCGCGGCCGACCTGCTCGAAGAGGTGCAGAGCAACAAGGTTTCGGGTGAAGAAGAAGCCTTCAGCCACTACGACCTCGTGGATTTCGCCGGCAATGTCGAGGGGGCGCAGCAGGCTTTCGCCTTCCTAGAGCCTGGTATGGAGAAGATCGATACCGATCTCACCAAACAGGTAAACGCCCAGTTTGCCAACGTCCTGTCGCTGCTCAAGGATTACCGCGACCCAAGCGTCTCTGGAGGCTACAAGATCTATACCGCCGAACTGAAGGCGTCTGACGCCGCGAAACTCAGCAAGAGCATCCAGGCACTCCAGGAGCCACTATCAAAAATTGCCGAAAAAGTGGCAACCGCGCACTGATGGGGTCTGGTAACAATAATCGCTTATCGCGCCGCGGCCTGCTCCTGGGAGCGGCCGCGAGCACCATCGGCACAGCCGTATCGGCTACCGCCTCAGCCACGGCGGCCACGGATGCGGGCGACATGCTCGACTTGAACCGGCGATATGACTTTTATGGCGAGGTCGGACAAGCTGGCATTCGCACGCCACCCCAGCGCCACATCTTCTACATGACCTTCGACCTGACCTCGCCACTGCGCAGGGATCTCCAGGTTCTGCTGGCGCGCTGGTCCGGGGCCATCGCCCAGTTGATGCAGGGCGGAACCATCGGCCAAGTGGAGCCGTCACGGCCCAACGCCACAGGCTTCGATACCGGTGAGGCCTTGGACCTCGGTCCGGCCTCCCTGACTGTGACCGTCGGGCTCGGCCCGAAGGTCTTCACGGATACCTATGGCCTAGCCGACCAGAAGCCTCCCTTGCTGCGCAATCTGCGGCAACTTCCCAGCGACGATCTGAAACCGGAGCTTACTGGCGGCGATCTATCGGTCCAGGCCTGTGCCGACGATCCTCAGGTTGCCTACCATGCCGTCCGCGACCTTGCCCGCATTGCTAAGGACACGGGTGCGGCGGCAACGCGCTGGACGGTCATGGGCTTCGGTCGTGCTTCTGCCGGCAAGGGACAAACGACCCCGCGCAACCTTCTGGGATTCAAGGACGGCACGCGCAATATCATTGAAGAGGCCGATTTTGAAAAATTCATCTGGCTCAAGGAGGGAGGACCGTCGTGGCAGCGGAACGGCACCTATCAGGTTGTGCGGAAGATCAAGATGCACATCGAGAACTGGGATACCGACCGGATCGGAGATCAGAACAATGTGTTCGGCCGTTTCAAGGTTTCCGGTGCACCGCTGACCGGCGCCGAAGAATTTGATACGCCGGACTTCCGGAAACAGGATCCGGGCGGAAACCTCGTGATCCCCGCGACCGCGCATATCCGGCTTGCCGCGCATGAAAACAACAACGGGCTCAGGATACTGCGCCGCTCCTACAACTACACCGACGGCATCAACGAAATCGGCCTGCTCGATGCCGGCCTGCTCTTCATCTCCTACCAGAACGATCCTGCCCATTTCGAGACGATCCAGGAGAAGCTTGGCGCTTCGGACGCCCTCAACGAATACATATCCCATATCGGCTCGGGAATCTTTTTCGTTCCTCCGGCGCCTCGCAAAGGCTCATATATTGCTCAGGAGATGTTCACGTAGCGGCTGCGAGTTGCACACTATCATCAGCGGAATTCACTTGCCGTCATAAAGCCGGAGGCCTCGGCCTCCGGCTCTTACCATCAGCTCAGAAAGTTCGTTCGAAGCGAAGCACGCCGGCGACCGTGTCGTCGTTGATGAAGTCATAATGCATATAGGTCAATTCCGGCATGATCAGCAGATCCTTGACCGGATTGAACTTGACGTTCGTGGTTGCCTCGAAAATCTTCGAGTCGGTGTAGGCAAGCTGCAGGTTCCACTTCAGCTTGTCGTTTATCGGAACGCCGACCCCGCCCCAGACAGCCCAATCGCCCCAGCCGCATTTCGCACCGTGGACAACCCCGTCGGCCGTCGTGCAGGCAGATTCGTCCTGGTTCGAACCGGCATACTGGTTGAGCTTGTCGCCATTGGTGTTCCAGCCGCCCATCAGGAAGGCTTCCACGCCGCCGAATTTGGCGTCGATGCGCGCCTTGATGGCGCCTTCCTCGACAATGGAGTCATAACCGCCGACGATCTTGAAGCCAATCGTGCCGGTCGTGTAACCGAAACCGGCGACAACGTTGGGTGCGTAGTGATTGGCCTTCGAGGTGCGCCACGCACCGCCGTAGCTGTCCTCGTCATCGGACGAGTTGGAATCTTCCAGCGACACGACCGCCGTGAAGCCGTTGCCGGCATCATAAGTGTAAGTTAACTGGTTGAGTTCATTCGGACCGTCGTAGATCGCGTCATCGTTGACGACATCGCCGGCATAGCCTGCATAGAGATTATACTGCGAATCCTGCTTGCCGACGAGGAAGCCGCCCAAGGTGATATTAGCCCAGAGCAGCTTGGCTTCGGTGTCGCCGCCGTCGTTCCATTCCCATCGAAACACCGTCTGCGTCTTCAGCGGGCCATATTCCGTGTCGGTTGCCGTATTCACATTCAGTTCGGTACGGTTGTACCATTTCGTGCCGACCTTGCTCCTGGCGGTATAGGCGTCATACCACTGACCTTCTGTGCGGACCATGCCGCCGATCTGCAAGCAGGTTTCGGTGCCGGGAATGTAGAAATAGCCGGTTCCATACGCATCGCAAATGCGCACATATTCGAGCGGCTCCGGTTCTGCGGAGACGATGGCGTCAGCCGCATGAGCGCCAGAGACGACTGCCAGCGCTGCGGCGGAGCCGAGAAAAAGGCTCTTGATGTTCATTAAAAATCCTCTGTTGTCGACCCGCCGGAAATCTCGCCATCAGATGGCGGCTCAGGCTGATCCTTATGAGTCCCAAGGGGCGTGAAGCGGGAGCACGCAATAAATACCTGACTCTTTTTATCATGTTTTTCAAGGGCGACTTTTCAAATTCTAGGCAGCTGTTTACAACCTATTGCCAAAGTCGTTTGAAGCAGGCGTTTGAACCCTTCGAGGCAAGGCCTCGCCCCAGGGTATTCCCGGATGGTCGACAGGCCCGGGGAAACATACGGGTCAAATTGATCGGAGTGAGGGTCAGATCACACAGAGAGGCCACGCGGCACCAACCCCAGCGAGTGGTCGATCGGAGTTTAAGTCAAACCAACCGAGAACTGGCGCCAATCATATGACTATCCGTTTTCAACGCTTCTCGAAAATCACCTTCCGAGCAAGCCAGCAGCCGATCGTCAATCTCTCGATGCCACCATCACCGCCTCGACCGAAGACGACGGTCCAGTCGCCTGGAGCAGCAGAGTCCATGGCGCGCTCGTTTGGCATGATCCAGACATCGGGACCGATCGCGTAAATCGGCTGCATCGCTCCCTTGCCGAGGAAGCCTTCGAAGGCGACGTACATTTCGCCTGCGGCATCTTCGCAGACCAGTTCGGCGTCGAGTTCGGCCGAATAATATCGTCCTTCGATATCCCTTTTTGCTTCCCCGCCGACCTTTCGCATCGTGGCGACAAGGTTTTCGTCAGGACGTTCCAGCCGAATGCCCTCGCCCGTTCGCGTCAGGGTCATCAGCCGCGAGCGTGCGGTATCTTCGTCGTCCAGTTCCATGATATCGGGCGCTGTCGCGAAACGCGCCTTGAGCTTACCCGGGCCTGCCATGCTCACCGTCAGAGACAGCTTGGTCTCGTCATCCAGATAGTTGCCGAGCCATAACGGATCGATCGCGGTCTGCTTCGGCTGCGACGGCTTGATGCCGAGCGCCGCTGCAGTGATCTTGTCGGCGGCTTCGGGTGCGAAAACCTCGTGGTTGAACATGACGACGACAGAAAGACGTTCGGACGGAGCGTATCGCCGCTGCAGGCGCCATCCACGCAACGCACCACCATGGCCGGTCATCGCAACGCCATGAAAGTTCATGTGCCGCAGACCAAAGCTGTAGCATGCGGGTTTGCCGTCGGAAAACGTCGTCGCTCTTGAGATGCGGCCGTAGATGCTGTTTTCGTCGTCGCGTGTCGCGTCCACGAAACGCTCCCAGGCGATCATATCTTCCAACGAGGCATTGACGCCGGAATCGCCCGACAGGTGTATTTTATTGACCGCCGGGAAATGGCCGGTCGCCATGCTGCCCTCATAGCCCACGGCATCTCCCGGGAATTCGCTCGATTCCTCGCACCATTGTGCGGTCTTCATTTGCGCGGGTGCGAAAATGCGCTCCTTGACCCACTCGCCGAGCGGCCGCCCGGTATGGTCCGCTATGAGGTCCGACAGGATGCGGAAGTTTCCATTGGAATAGGAATATTGAGAGCCGGGATCGAAATGCGTTGTGCGGGCCTGGGAGAGGAGCCGCTTGCCGTCCCCCGCCCGGCATTCGCCTTGTGGCGAGGCACCGGACAAAACCGTCAGCGCCCAATAGTCACGAAGACCGGACTGGTTGTTGCAGAGGTCGGCGGCGCGGGGCACTGCGCCATCGAGCAGGTGCAGATAGCGCCGAACTGCCTCATCCAGCACGGAAGGATCACCCAGCACCTCCAGCAGAGCGGCGCAGGTGAACTCCTTGCTGATGGAGCACATCGGCATCAGCGTTTCAACGGTCATCGGAATATGTCGTTCCAGATCGGCATAGCCCCAGGCGTGGCGCGCAAGAACCTCGCCGTTCCTAAGGACAGCGAAGGCGCCACCGGGACCGCGATACTCGGAGGGGATGGAGCGTAGGACTTCGTCCAGAACGGCATTTCCGGTGTTGAACATGAAGCGACCTCAAAAATGACTGGTTACAATCGGTTTTCTCGTTGCGAAGCGCGTCTAACGCGTCGCGAAGTGACACGACGCGGAATGGGTATCGCTAAGCGCCGCCATCGGCGGTTCTGTTTCGCATATGGCCTGGGCGGCCGGACACCGGGTGCGGAAACGACATCCGGTCGGAATGGCAAACGGGCTCGGCACTTCGCCTTGCAGGACCGGCGGCCTATTACGCTTCTCGGGGACGAGGCGCGGCATCGCTTTCAGCAAGCTGACCGTGTACGGGTGCTTCGCTGATGAGAATATCTCTTCGGTCGTGCCGATTTCCATCACATGCCCAAGGTACATGACGGCGACCCGGTCCGAGATATGCCTAACCACGCCGAGCTCATGCGCAATGAACAGCATGGTGAGGCCGAGCTGGCCGCGCAAGTCCTCGAGAAGATTGAGAACCTGAGCCTGGATCGAGACATCAAGGGCAGCCACGGGTTCATCGAGAACGAGAACCGAAGGCCGGACCGCAAGTGCCCGTGCCAGGCCGACGCGCTGCCGCTGGCCTCCGGAGAGGCCGCGCGGACGACGCTCGGCAAGGGTTGGCGACAGCCCCACGAGCGACATGAGCCGGGACACTTCTTCCTGTACGTCCTCGGGTGGGACTATCGCGTGAAAAGACAAGACTTCGGCGAGCGTCTGGCGAACGGTGCGCCTCGGATTGAGAGATCCGTAAGGATCCTGGAAAACCATCTGGATCTTGCGCGGCAACTGCTTTTTCTGCTGGTCCGTCAGGGTTGCCAGATCGTCGCCGTCGAGCAGCATCCTGCCGTCGAACGGTTTATTGAGACCGAGCAAGGTTCGGCCGACCGTCGTCTTGCCGCTGCCGCTTTCACCCACCAGCCCAAGCGTCTCGCCCGGGGCGATTTCAAAGCTCACCTTATCGACGGCACGGACCTTGCCCGGCTGTTCGCCCCTCAGCATGGAGGCGATCGTGTGATTTCCGCGAAACTCGACGGAAAGCCGATCCACAGCAAGCCGCGCGACGGTCTTTGCGGGTTTCGTTGCGACGTCGTGCATGTCTTCGGCATCCTTCAAACCGTCCGCGACGGTCGCCACCCTATTCCGATCTGCAGCCACCATTAGTGCGTTGCTCCCCGATGAATGCAGGCGGTTTTGCGATCTGGACCGATACTGGCAAGCGGCACGACCTTCTCCACGCAATCATTCGTGGCCCGGGCGCATCGCGGCGCAAATGCGCAGCCCTGCCCCAGCATGGTCAGATCCGGCGGCTGTCCAGGAATTGGCGTGAGACGCTGGATAGGCCCTTCGACATGCACCATGGAATTGAGGAGGCCCTGGGTATAGGGATGCGCCGGCTCGTCGAAGATCTGCCTCACAGGCGCCGTCTCGACGATGCGGCCGGCATACATCACGGCGACCCGATCACATGTCTCGGCAATCACGCCCATGTCGTGAGATACAAGGACAAGTGCCATTCCCGTCTCGGCCTGCAGACTCAGCAGAAGAGAAAGGATCTGGTCCTGGATCGTGACGTCGAGGGCAGTGGTCGGCTCATCGGCAAGCATCAGCTTCGGCTTGCCCGCGAGCGCAAGCGCAATGACGGCGCGCTGGAGCATGCCGCCGGACCATTGATGGGCATATTCGTCCACGCGCCGCGCCGCCGACGGAATGCCGACTTTCTCAAGCAATGCGATCGCCTCCTTGCGGGCGGCCGGCCCATTCAGGCGCCGGTGCAGACGCAGGGTTTCCATGATCTGATCGCCGATCGACCATACCGGATCGAGACTGCTCATCGGGCTTTGGAAGATCATCGAGATCCCCGAGCCACGCAATCGCCTCATCTCGCGCTCCGACAGGGAGAGGAGGTCCTGTCCCTGAAAGGCGAGACGGCGGGCCGTCACGTTCGCACCGAGAAGCCGGAGCACGGCACGGCACAATACCGATTTGCCACTGCCGGACTCCCCGACGATGCCGAGGGTTTCGCCCGGCAGGACGGTCAGGCTGATATTGTCGTTGGCAAGCACCCGCCCCTTGGCGAAACGGACACTCAGGCCTTCAATATCCAACAACGGTGTCGCTGTAGTCGCATCCATGTTCATCATTTATGTCCTCCGCCGCTGACACCGAGCCGCGTCGCAAGGCCGTCGCCGATGAGACTTAGTGCCGCTCCCGCATAGACGACAACGAGGCCCGGCATGGCACAGATCCACCACGCATCGAGGATGAATTCCTTGCCTTCGGCAATCATCGCACCCCATTCGGGCATCGGCGGCTGCGCCCCGAAGCCGATGAAGCTCAGGCCGGCGAGCATCAGGATGTTGAGAACGAAGTCGGACATGGAAAAGGCGACCGCCGATCCGATCGTATTCGGAAGCGCGTGCAGGAGCAGCACGCGGCTGGTAGGGAAACCGAGCACCTTGGCCGCCTGGACATAGTCCTTGTTGCGCTCCACCAGCATTTCGGCGCGTGCTAGCCGCGCATACATCGTCCACGATCCCAGGAACACGGCGATATAGATGTTCTGAAGGCCGGGTCCGGCGACGGCGATCACGATGATGATGACGACAAGGAAGGGAAAGGCGATGACGATATTGATGATCATGGCGATCATCGAGTCGAAGAAACCGCCCCGGTAGCCGGCATAGGCCCCGATCAGCACGCCATAGGCCATCGGCACATAGGTCATGATCAATCCGGAGAGAAGATCGATCCGTGCGCCAAACAGCACGCGCGAGAATATATCGCGACCGATATTGTCTGTGCCGAACAGATGCTGAAAGTTCGGCGGCACCATGATCGCGTCGAAATCCTGGAGATCGGGGTCGTAAGGTGCGACCACCGGGGCGGCGATCGCGGCAATGACCAGGATCAGAAACAGCACGCTGCCGATCTTCAGCGTCATCGGCCAAGACCTGACCTCGGCGATGACGACCTGGCATGCCTCGATGACCGGCGACGCGGATGGCCCGACTTTATCCATGGAGTTGCTCATATGTCAGTCCCGTAAAACGCGTCGATCGACGAGGGCATAGCTGAGATCAGCGATGAGATTGATGCCCACGGTGGTAACAGCAAGGACGACGGACAGGCCCTGGATCAGCGGATAATCGCGGAAGCTCACGGCCTGGATGAGAAGGGAGCCAAGGCCAGGCAGGGCAAACACCGATTCAATAACGACCGCGCCGCTGACGAGCCAGCTGATGTTGACCGCCAGAACTGTGAGCGTCGGGATGAGCGCGTTGCGTAGCGCATGTTTGCCGAGAATGCGCCAGCTCGGCAGGCCGCGGGCGCGGGCCACTTCGATCTGATCCGTGGTCAACACCTCGATCATCGAGGCGCGAAGCGTTCGGATGAGGACGGGCCCGAGAAACAGCGCAATCGTCAGGCCGGGCAAGATCATATGCGCGAGATGTTCGGGGAAATTTGCCCCATAACCGGAGATCGGCAGCAGCCGCAATTGTATGCCGAAGGCGAGCATCAGGAGAAGCCCGACCCAGAAATGCGGCATGGCGAAGCCGAGGATGCAGATGATGCGCACGACCTGATCGAAGACCGTATCGGGGCGCGACGCGGCGAGAATCCCGATCGGCAGCGCGATCAGGATCGAGAAGATCGTCCCGACGCAAAGCAACATCAATGTCGGCGCGATTCTTTCACTGACGAGCGCGGAGACCGGCTGGTTTTGAATGATGCTCTGCCCCAGATCGCCCGTCGCCGCCTTTTTGACGAAGCTCAGGTACTGGACGACCAGCGGACGATCCATGCCGAGCTTGGCATAGATCGCTGCGACTTCGGCATCGCTGACGCGGTCGCGCATCATGATGCGGACCGGATCGCCCGGAACAAGCTTGATCGCAACGAAGCTGAACAGCGTCACGGCCACTAGGACGGGCATTGCGGCAATCAAACGCGAGAGAATGTAGCGCAAATAGATCATCTGGATCTCCGTGGCCTGCCTGGATACTAGGCAGGCAATCGCTGAAGATTTATGGGGCGATCCGGGTCGTCTTCAGCCACCACCAGCCGACGGCGATGTTTTGCCAGTTTTCCACCTTGGACTTGTAGCCGTTGATGAAGGGCACGAAGTTCAGGGGTACGCTGTAGCCGTCGTTGTAGACGATATCCTGCACCTTTGCGTAGAGCGCGGCGCGCTTGGTCGTATCGAGTTCGCCGCGCGCCTGGTTGAGAAGCGCGATGACGTCGTCGTTCTTGTACCAGGTAAAGAAGGAATGCGAGCTGCCGTAGTAATCGGTCTGCAGCGTGGCGATCTCATCGCTGTCGTTGATGTCGCTCGAGATCAGGTTGACGCGCGCCTGGTAGTCGCCCTTGCGCATCATCGCGCCGGCGGTCGCACCTTCATACTGCACGATGTTCACCTTGAGGCCAGCCTTCTGCCAGGCAGCCTGCAGGATGGACGCGGTCTGGCGCTGGGTGGAGTTTCCGGACGACACCATGAGTTCGATGGGCGTGCCGTCATAATTGGCTTCCTTGACCAGCTGTGCCGCCTTGTCGGGATCGTAGGGTATCGGCTTCACATCGGCCGACCAGTAATTGACCTTGGGCGTGAAGGAGTTCGGCACCTCGCCAAAGCCGAAATAGACGGCCTTCATTAGCGCATCGTGATTGGTGGCATAGTTCAACGCGAGGCGAATGCGCTTGTCGTCGAGCGGCTTCTTGGCGTGGTTGAGATAAATATAATCGAGGGCGTAGGACGGCGCGGTTTCGAGGACAAGCCCGTCGGTCGCCTTGACCGAAGAGGCCTGGCTCAGCGGAAGCTGCAACGCGACGTCGATATCGCCGTTCTTCAGGCCAAGGATGCGCGAGTTGCCGTCCGGCATGTATTTCATGACGATCTTGTCGACATAGGGTAGCGGCTTGCCATCGTCCCCCATGGCCCAGTATTTCGGATTGGCCTTCAGCACGACCTGGCTGCCGCGCTCATAGGTGTCGACCGTGAACGGGCCAGTGCAAACGGGCTTCAGGCCGAAAGCTTCCGGGCTGGCCTCGTAGGCCGTCTTTTCCACGATCGACGCGGCATAGAGCGAAAGCGCCGACAGGATCGGCACATAAGGCGTCTTCAACGTGATGGTGACGTGTTTGTCGTCCGTTTTTTCGACCGTCTTGACCGCTGCGAAGGCGAAGCCGAAGGAGGCGGACGGGTCCATCTGCTTGTTGAGCGAGAAGATCACGTCCTCGGCCGTCAGCGGCTTGCCGTCGCTGAAGACGACGCCGTCGCGCAGCGTGAAAACATAAGTCAGGCCGTCGGGCGATATCGTCCAGGAGGATGCCAGCCCCGGTTCGAGGCCGGTGCCGGCCTTGTCCGCCAGAATCAAGGGCTCACAGACCTGGGCGATCGCGAAGATCGAGCCGTTATCGGATGGAAGGAAGGGATCCAGGGTTAAAGGCTCGTCCGGCCTGCCCATCGTCAAGACGCCGCCGCGGTTAAGATCGGCTGATGTTGCCGCGCCGGCCATCAAGAGACCGGTTGCAATCGAAGCAACCGCCGCGACGGTGCTGAGAAGTTTTTGTTTCTTGTTCATGGTTCCCTCTTTGCTGCCGCATCTTTGTGCGGCTCCCAAGTTTCTGGATGAAACAGTCCACGTTGAGATCGCGATTGCCCAAAGGAAGGGACCGCCGCACGGAACCACCCTCCCGGCGGCCCGTAACGAGTTGCTCTGTCTCGTAGAGGTAAAATACCGAGGAATTATCCGATGGCAACAAATATTTTCTTAAAAGAAAAAGTATTTTATGATAGTAAAGTAGGCGCAGTGCACAAGAAACCATCATCGATCGCATCCGACGAGCGATCGATATGGAGCGCAGATGGTGGTCCTGGAAGCCGGCGCAAGCGCCTGGAAGAACCTGTTAGCGAGCGTTCCCGACCGAGACGTCATTGAACATCAATTGCTCGGTCATGCAGATGGACAGGATCCTCGCATCTTCGTCGCCGATCGACACGAAGCAATGCGCCATGGTGCTGTCGATATAGGCGCTGTCGCCGGCCGAAAGCTTGAGCGGTGCGTAATAGGCGGTATGCAGCTCCGTGACGCCGCTGACAACATAGATGAACTCCTCGCCGTCATGTGTCGACCAGTCCTTGCGCGGCAGCACTTCCCTCGTCTTTATGGTCATGACCAGCGGGATCATGCCTTTGTGGATGAGTTCGGCGGAATGAACCTGGTAGTCGTAATAGTCCGTCGAGAAAGGCAGGCCCTTGCCTGCGAAGGTATAGGTCCGGCGCCCGATGATCGAAGGCGTCTCGGGCGCGGGATCGATGGCGCTGGAGGCAAAGAGCTCGGCAAATGTCAGCCCAAATGCATGAGCGATCTTGACGATGGTGTCGAACGAGGCGGAGACCTGCCCATTTTCGATCTTCGACAGCGCCGAGATCGAGACGCCACTCATATCGGCAAGCCGTTCCAAGGTCCATTTGCGTGCCGAGCGCAGGTCCTTGACGCGAACGCCAAAATCCTGATCCGTCTTCGGCTGGGCAGCGCCTTCGCTGATATTGCGCAATTGTCGTCTCCTTACCGTCTCGCCCGCGCAAAACCGCCTGGCTTTTTAGGCGCTATACGTCGGCGCTTGTAATCTAGCAAACCGAGCACCGCCTACCCCGCGCGAAAGCCGCCAGCTATTTTTACTTTGATAAAAATATTATCGCAAAAGAAATTTTCATTGACATGACGCTCCCCGCCGTCGCAATTTCCGTCGCAAGCCTTGGCGCGGGGCAATGGTGTTTCCACGGAAAACGCATCCGGGCGATCAGGGTACCAACCTCTTCGATTTGAACAGGCGGTTCGCCTCTGGCGGCCGTCGCGATTGACAATGCCGGGTTCGAATTTCATGCCGAATGAAGTCTTCAATTCTTTCAACGCTCCCGAACCTGGCTTCGCGCGACCCTTGCCGGCTGAACGCGCGACCCCGTTCATCGAAGTGGATGAATTTCGACTGAACCGCAACATCGCGAAAATGCAGTCGATCGCCGAGAAGGCGGGCGTGCGCCTGCGGCCACACATCAAGACCCACAAGAGCATCGAAATTGCCCGCCGCCAGGTCGAGGCCGGCGCAGCCGGACTGACCGCGTCGAAAGCGAGCGAAGCAGAGGTTTTTCTGCAAGCCGGCTTCAAGGATGTGCTGATGGCCTATCCGGTGATCCACGCCGACACCATAGGGCCCCTGCTGCAACTGGCGAAATACGCCAATGCGCGCGTCGCTTTCATTGCCGGCGATACAGCCGGGGTCAAGGCATTGAACGAAGCCGCGGCCACGGCTGAGATGCGTCTGCCGGTGTTCATGAAGGTGGATGTCGGACTGGGCCGTGTCGGCGTGAAACCGCAGAGCGCGATGGCCTTGCAGGTCGCACAGGAAATTATCATGGCGAAAGGGCTCAAATTCGCCGGACTGCTGTCGCATGCCGGACATTCCTACGGCGCGAACAGCCTGGAAGCGATCGAGAAGATCGCGATCGCCGAGGGAATCGATCTCCTTGGGCTGCGCAAGCGGCTGGAGACGTCAGGAGTTGCAAATCTTAGTGTTTCAACCGGCTCCACGCCGACGGCGCTCGGTGCCCCGATTACGCCGGCGACCGACGAGATCCGCCCGGGAAATTACGCCTTTCTCGATCTAACGGCTGTACGACTCGGCATTGCTTCCGCCGATGATCTGGCGCTGTCGGTCGTCGCCACGGTCGTCGCGACGAACGACACCTATGCGATCATCGACGCCGGTTCAAAGACGCTGAGTTCCGATCATGGCCCGCATGGCACGGGCGGCGGCGGTTATGGGCGGGCGATCAGGATCGAGGATAGCGGCAAGTCTTCTTCCTTCAGTGTCGCGAAGCTCTCCGAGGAGCATGGTTTCCTGCCGCTCGAAGGCCGGACACTTTCGGTCGGAAGCCGGGTGCGGGTTTTTCCCAATCACTCATGCGCCGTCGTCGCGCTTTCCGACAGTTTCGTCATGCGAAACAGCGATGGGGGCTTCACAACATACCCGATCGATGCCAGAGGCAAATTGCTCTAGGAAAGCGCGATCGCCGGAGCTTCTCTTCAAATACCTTTTGCAAATCGGAGACGTGATGCGGATCTTCATTGCTGGCATGGACACCGAAACCAATACGTTCGTTCCGATCCCGACCGGCTATCGAAGCTTTGACGATGTCGGCATCGCGCATGGCGATGCGACCAGCCGTCCGCTCAACGAACCGTCCTGCCAACTCTATGTCTGGCGGCAGAAGGGCGAGGCAGATGGCCACACGATCATCGAGAGCCTGTGCGTCAATGCCGAGCCAGGCGGCACGACCGTTCGCAAGGTTTACGAGGATTTCCGCGATGAGATCCTCACGGATTTGCGCAACGCCCTGCCCGTTGACGGTGTCATGTTCGCCCTGCACGGCGCTTTCGTCGCGCAGGGCTACGACGACACGGAAGGCGATCTGCTCTCCAGGGTGCGGGCGATCGTCGGAGAGGGCGTGCCGATTGCGGTGGAACTCGATCTCCACTGCCATCTGACGGACGATATGCTCGATAACGCCGACCTGATCAAGGCGTACAAGGAATACCCCCACACCGATATCATGGAAGTGGCGGGTGAGCTCTATGACCTGTTTGTCGCAACCGTCAGGAAAGAAATCAGACCCCGCATGGGCGTCTTCGATTGCCGGATGATCGCGACGTTTCGCGTGCAGGAAGAGCCGATGCGCGGTTTCGTCGACCGCATGAAGGCGATGGAAGGCAAGGACGGCATTCTTGCGGTATCGCTCTGCCACGGCTTTCCGCATGGCGATGTCGCCGATGTCGGCGCGAAAATGCTTGTCGTTACCGATGGCGACGCGGATCGCGCAACCGGCATCGCCAAGGATTTGGGCCTCGAGTTTTTCTCCATGCGCGATCAGCTTGGGCGGGGAGCGTTGACGATCGATCAGGCACTTGATGCGGCCCTTGCCGAAACGGACGGCCCGATCGTCATTGCCGACACCTCGGACAATGCCGGCGGCGGCGCTCCAGGCGATTCGACGTTCATCCTCCGCCGGGTTCTCGAGCGCGGTATCAAGGATGTCGTCAGCGCCATGTATTGGGACCCGATCGCATTCCGTTTCTGTGCGGAAGCAGGCGTCGGAGCGGAGATAAAGCTGAGGGTCGGTGGCAAATGCGGCCCCTTCTCGGGCGATCCCATCGATCTGGACGTCGTGGTCAAGGCCATTGGCTTCGGATTGACGCAGACCTATGGCGGCATGCCCTGCATGCTCGGCGATGCCGCATGGGTTAGCGCCGACGGCGTGGACCTGATCATCAACACCCACAGGACCCAGGTCTTTCATCCGGAGTTCATGGTTGCACTCGGCCTCGATCCGGCGGACAGGAAAATTGTCGTCGTCAAGTCGAACTATCATTTTCAGGCGGGCTTCGCCCCGATCGCCGGGCGTATCCTGTTTTGCGCACCACCCGGTGCAACCCAACCCAATTACGAAAAAATTCCCTTCACCAGGCTGCGCAAGTCCTACTGGCCGCAAGTCGACAACCCGTTTCTCGTTGATGAATCTAGTTGAAACACAAAAAGCAACGGTCTTGATCCAAGTCTCACCGATGAAGACCAGTCGTTCACGATCAAGGTGATTTTGCAAAGTCTTCCGTCGCCTTCTCTCTTGCGAGCAACATCGTCAGGAGCCTGCTCATATGTCTGTCGGTTTTGTCGCGACGATGCCAACATCGCGCTGAGATGTCGGGTTTGCCATGACGGAAAGTGCCTCCTCCACCGCTTCGATACAGAAGCGGCTTCCGTCGTGATCGACAGCCGCCATGACAGAACCCTTCGGCTAAACCAATCCAGGACGGCGCACAGATAGACGAAGCCCCGCACCATAGGAATATACGTCAGATCCATCGCCCAGACCTGATTGGGTCGAGTGTAATGGCCCCATAAATTTCCGGACAGGATCTCCCACTTAATGAGTGAGCGAGCTAATGTGCCCATTATGACTAGTCACCGTCCTAAGATAGAAGTGCTGTCCGACCCAGAGCGGCGGCGGCGCTCGTCGAGTGCGCTCCCGCCGGGATTGAGGTCGAAAACGGCCTTCCTATGCTACCTCTCGTAACGCGAGCGCGAGCTCAAAAATGCGCTTTGAACGATACGCAACGAGGCGGACGGGCTGATCATATCCGCTAGCAACTCGAAGCGAATTATCCAAGCACGCGATGACCGCCTCAATTTGAGGAGTGGTGATCTTTTCATGTTCGGCGAGCTGGATTGCAGTCTCAAGCATCATGCTTGTCTCCTGTCACTACTATTCGATCCTGAAGTCTAACCAACGCCAAGCTGCCTGGTTAAGACCGTGACAAATTGTTGCGTGACAAAAGTATTAATATTCACAGGCAGCGTATCAGACCGATACACACGAATCTCGTCCAAGCCGGGACCCGGCGCTGGTGAACTTCAACGGGGTAGCAATCAGTCGCTGATCTCACCTACTTTTGCCATCAGGCATTGCAATTTCAGCGCCGTGCTCTACCTAACAGGGATGACCCGCAAAACCGATACCAAAGCCGAAATCACAAATATCGAAGCCTATGCGCTCATCATGGAGCAGAAAGTCGCCCGCGATAAGAAGACCACGCGGCTTCGAGATTTACGCCTGTCCAGGGACGCTCAAACTGCGGCCGCCAAGGCGGCGACAACTACGAATGCGGTGAATCGAAAGCGCAAATGATAAAGGTCGGTGCTTATTCACGAGGGCCTGGGTGCCGCTTGCTGGCAGGATTTCCGAGATCCCCTAGGGCCTACTCAATGCGCAAAGCCCAGCTCTGAAACATACAAGCCGCACCCGGACTTCTCCAAATATATGGCGCTCTGTCCGAGTGACCTCCAGAGAAGTTGGCTATGAGTCAAGATTCCGTCGACCGGCTCGATATACTCATCCAACAGCTTCACAATAGGTAAGCGATGAAACAACCCCGTCTGGCGACGGCTATGCCGAGGATCTATTCGTGCCTGAGTAATGAATGAGTTCTGGTGTGAAGTGCTATGTCTGCTCCTATGTCCGAACATAGAACGTTTCATATG
>NZ_WUEY01000099.1 GCF_010668395.1 Martinezella lusitana | reverse complement strand
CCCTTATATGTTACATTAGTACATATCAACTAACACACAAGGAGGCCTATAAATTGAAACTTTTCTCAGCCAAACTGATTACACTTGGAGTTGCGGCAATTCTCCAAGGGGTAGCGATGGCGATTTTCCTGTTTCCTCATAACATACCATCTGGAGGAGCCGCAGGAATTAGTGTATTGCTTCATCATATAGCACAAGTTCCCTATGCCCTCACCCTTTGGACATTGAACGCCGGTATGCTCGTTTTAGCTATTAAATGGCTGGGAACTTCGAGTGCATTTTGGACAATCTATTGTGTAACCGTAACATCCCTAACTATTAACTTTATTAGTCCGCATCTCCACCACCCGGTTTCTACTGTCTTTATTGACTTAATTATTGGGTCCATCCTATTC
>NZ_WUEY01000098.1 GCF_010668395.1 Martinezella lusitana | reverse complement strand
CGCCACTGATGCCTGTTTACCCGGTAGCTCGCGGTGAAAGCCGTCTGTACATGCATCGCATCGAAAAAGACTGGTACACGCTGATGAACACCATCATCAACGGTTCAGCTTCTGAAGCAGATGCCGCACGTAAGCAACTGCGCGAAGAACTGCTGGCGATTGCGCCGGTCTTCGGTCAGAAGCCGTACTTCCTGAGCGATGAGTTCAGCCTGGTCGATTGCTATCTTGCTCCGCTGCTGTGGCGTCTGCCGCAACTGGGCATCGAGTTCAGCGGCCCGGGTGCGAAAGAGCTGAAAGGCTATATGACCCGCGTCTTTGAGCGTGACTCTTTCCTTGCTTCTTTAACTGAAGCAGAACGTGAAATGCGTCTGGGCCGGAGTTAATCTGTATGGATT
>NZ_WUEY01000097.1 GCF_010668395.1 Martinezella lusitana | reverse complement strand
CTTGCAGGTCGTTGGACCTTTGCCAAGGCATTTGATGCAGAAGAATATAATGCAGGTTGCGACCGCCCTGAAGTAAAAATGAAACTTCGGAGATTGTGGCGGAAGAACTTTGTGCAGACCAAACGACTTCGAGAACTTTATGATAGCTATGCCAAAATTGAACAGATGACAAAAGAGTTAGAGAGCTAAAAAAGGGGCTGAAAGCCCCTTTTGAGAAAGCTCCGCAGGAGCTTTCTTCTTATCTTGATACATATAGAAATAATTCACGGCGAAAAAATCAGTTAAAAAACAGGGCTAAACCCTTGATATTACTGAGTTTTTAGGTACAAAAAAAGCCTTGTTATTTGTGAAAGCTTTTGTTATAATTTAGGTGTTCAATCAAAATTATTTAGAAA
>NZ_WUEY01000096.1 GCF_010668395.1 Martinezella lusitana | reverse complement strand
GCCACATAGAGGCGAGCTGGTATGCATGTCACTCTTGTTCTTTCGAGAATATTTTCATTTACATAGGAATTACGAACAAATTTGGTGCATTTGTCAATTTGATTCTCATTGTTTTGAAAAAACATGTTGGATATCAGGAGAATGAAAGAAATCTTCTCAAGGCTACTCGGGCACCACCGTTAGCGTGCATGGCACATCTAAGATAAGTGATGCGATGTTGCTGCGAAGTGGGTCTTCGCTTGGTCACTTTGAATTTTAATGTAGAAGGTGGATCTACTATGCCTATTAGCCTCAACACCAACGTTTCATCTCTGCAGACGCAACAAGCACTGTCTCAATCCAGATCAGCTTTGGAAACCTCTCTGCAGCGTTTGTCGACGGGCCTGCGTGTGAATAG
>NZ_WUEY01000095.1 GCF_010668395.1 Martinezella lusitana | reverse complement strand
CTCCTGGCGATCTTCTTTCTCTAACTTCCGGGCATATTCTGCCGACATGACCGATGCATAATGGGTCGCCAGGTGCCACAAAAAAGAAGCATCCGGCTGGGCGAGTCGGAACTCAACGGTATGATTATCCAGTTTGCGGACGCTTTTCACGTTATCGGCAAATTGCAGGCTGTCGAAGTAGGGGAAGTTGCTGCCGTTGACGTTATGCCACGGGTTGTTGCGGTCAAAAATTCGCTGGAAGGTAAACACCACATCGTCGGCATTCATTTTACGAGTGGGAGTAAACCAGTCGGTTTTTTGAAACGGAACATCGCGACGCAGGTGGAAGCGATAGGTCGCGCCGTTATCGAGAACTTCCCAGCTTTCGGCAAGTTCCGGCATCAGGCGATAGGTATAGGG
>NZ_WUEY01000094.1 GCF_010668395.1 Martinezella lusitana | reverse complement strand
TTCCATGACAGTCTCCAGTTTGTTTCAGTTAAAACGTAGTAGTGTTGGTAAAAAATCAATGCTCTTCAGATGCCATCGACAGATAGACAATCGTCAGAACCATGAAGATGAAGGCTTGCAGCGTAATAATCAGGATGTGGAAAATGGCCCAAGGCACATTCAGAACCCACTGTGACCACCACGGCAACAGACCAGCAATCAGAATGAAAATCAGCTCACCGGCATACATGTTGCCGAACAGTCGCAGACCGAGAGAGACCGGTTTGGACAGCAGGCTTACCCCTTCAAGGATTAAGTTGACAGGAATGAACGCCCAGTGATTGAACGGCTGCATGGTCAGTTCTTTAACGAACCCACCAACGCCTTTCATTTTGATGCTGTAGAAAATAATCAGGATGAACAC
>NZ_WUEY01000093.1 GCF_010668395.1 Martinezella lusitana | reverse complement strand
TGCTCGGCCTGTCGTACGGCCAGGCGTCGGGCACCGTGACGGCGAACTTCTCGCCGCGCTTCCGCTATACCGGCGCGGCCCTGTCGGCCGATCTGGCCTGGCTGGTGGGCGCTGCGTTCGCTCCGCTGGTGGCGCTCGGCCTGTCGGCCAAGTTCGGCCTGGTGGCCGTGTGCGTCTACCTGCTCTCGGGCGCGGTCTGCACGCTCCTGGCGCTGAAGATCAACCGCTGGATCGAACGCCGCGAGGCGTAAGGCGGGCCCCCGGATGCGCCGGCGGGCGCGTCCGCATCCCGCCATTGCAGGAACTGCCTCCTGCGTCGTGCCGCACATCGACGGGTCCTGTTCAACGACGGGGCCCGTTTTCACGGGTGCGGGAAGAACGATCCGTCAGGGTGGGCCGGGGCG
>NZ_WUEY01000092.1 GCF_010668395.1 Martinezella lusitana | reverse complement strand
GTCGACCTCTTCCTCGGCTGGTGGGACTACGGCTTCAAGAGCTGGCGGAAGCGCGCAGGCAAAGACGCCACACTCGCCTTTACCTGCGAGCTGGGGCCGAAACCCTATGCGATCACGGGAAGGGATGGCGAAGACACCACCGACCGGTGGGACGAATCCATGCTTATGCGGCAGGAGATACGCGATTTGTGGGCGAAGACATTTGGCTAACAAATCGACCGAGATATTATCGATATACCATTGATTTTGAAGAGATTTCCATGGACGTAAGAGCAGCCGTTGCAGTCGCTGCCGGCAAGCCGCTTGAGGTGATGACGGTTCAGCTTGAGGGGCCGAAGGCCGGCGAAGTGCTGATCGAGGTGAAGGCGACGGGCATCTGCCACACCGACGATTTCACGCTGTCGGGCGCCG
>NZ_WUEY01000091.1 GCF_010668395.1 Martinezella lusitana | reverse complement strand
ATCATACCTTCTGATGAATCTACCAATGTAATTTTTCCAAACTTATCCTGAAGATTAAAACTTATAAGCCCAGTACCACAACCAAATTCCATTACAGAATAATCTTTATTCATAGGAATAGTTTTCTCTATTTTTTCCGATATTATCTTGGCTCTATTAATTCTTTCCTCATCGTCCCACTCTTTAGCATACTTATCAAAATTAATCCCAAAACCGCCTTTCTACTGTTCCTCCATTAGTTCATTAACTAACTTTTCATCAGCTGGTGAAAACTTAAATTCTTTAAGCTCCTCTTTCCTAACCCATTTGTACTCATCATGAACAGAAAGCTTTATATCTCCACTAATTATTTTTCCTTTAAATGCATTTAGCTTAACACCAAGTCCATCATTATCGTAAGTACTCTCTCCAAAAT
>NZ_WUEY01000090.1 GCF_010668395.1 Martinezella lusitana | reverse complement strand
GGTCAAACTTCTGGATTGTCACTTTAAGTCCTCGGTTTTTTAATAAACGACCAAGAGATGCTGCTGTAATTCCTTTACCAAGAGAAGAAACAACGCCACCTGTTACGAAAATATACTTTGTCATATTTACCCCTCTTCCATTCAATGTTCTAAGGAGACTTGCGTGTCATTATCGTTCGCATACTCCACTTGTTTTATTAGAAAAGAATCTATCCGTTACTTGTAACTAGGATAGTATATCTTATATAAAATAATAAAAGCGCCCCCGTAATAATACGGGAGCGCCTTATATAACGATCTCAATTTAAGAGCCCAAATAAAATAATACTGATATCACTCTATAAAGTCAAGATGATTATGATTCTTCCTCTTTCTTATCCTTATAATAGCTGTCATCCTCGCTATTATCATCACTGTCA
>NZ_WUEY01000008.1 GCF_010668395.1 Martinezella lusitana | reverse complement strand
TCCGCCAACCCCGACAACAGCAACCAACGCCGCAATGAGGAGGCTACGCTTGAGGACGGACGTCTCGACCTTCGCCGGCACGGCAAGCGCGATCTCCTGGGCCGCCACCGATGGGGTTTCCCTGATCTTGCCATCAGCTTTTGCAGAGGTCTCGAAGGCGTCCTTGCGCGGCAGCTCAACCATTTTCATTCTCCCATGGCAGGTGCGATTGCACCGTCTCTTCATCGATCCGCTCGTCGAACGGTTCGCCGAGCAACGCAATCGGATGATCTGATAGAGCAGACCGGCGGTCTGTTATTTTACGATCGGGCCATCGCGCCCTCCTCGCCATGTTTCGTGTCCTAGTTCTCCAATAATTGTCCCGGTTCGACCGGCTGGCAGCAGTCGAAAGCCCGGATATCGAGCCTGTCGGCCAGGAATCGGATCGAGCGGAGTCGGATGGATCGCTGGAACCGGAAGAGTGCCGGGCTTCCTGGCTTTGCAAGGAAATGGCTCGTGAAATCGCAAAGCTCATGCCGCCCGCGCCCCGTTTCAGCGCGGATCGTCGTTTTGCCGGGACATCTCAGCCCTGGTCTTCGCGAAATGCCTATTGACCCCTATTCGCGCAACGGCTTCTTGCGGCGCTGTGTCGCCGGACGGGGCGAAACCTGCGCTTCTGAAGACATGACCGGGGCAAGGAGAGCAAGCACCCGACGGGCCTTTGTCGGCTCGGCCTAATCGTCCAGCGCTGCCTGCCTGTCCTTGATCAGTCGCACCGGCAGGTTGACCGTGACCGACAATCCGCCGAGGTCGGAGCGCGCAAGCGTCAGCTTGCCGTCATAGGCCTCCACCAGATCCTTCGCGATGGCGAGGCCGAAACCGGTGCCTGCGACACTTTCGTCGAGCCGCCTGCCACGGCGGATGAAGGCGATCTCCGCGTCCTCCGGCAAGCCCGGGCCATCGTCTTCGATGAGCAGTTCCGCGCCTTCGTGCTCGGGCAACAGCGACAGGCGGACCTTGACCCTGCCCGCCGCCCATTTGCGGGCATTGTCGATCAGATTGCCGGTGATGTCGGCGAAATCGGCTTCGTCGATCGCCAGCCACATCTCGCCCGGTGCGACGAGATCGAACTCGATCTCGCGTTCGACAGACAGGCGCCGCATGACCGAAATGATCTTCTGGAGGTCGGCGCTGGCGTTCAGGACGCCCACGGTATGAGCGGCCGCCAGGCTTGCGCGGGTTTGCGCCAGGGTTCGCTTGATCTGCGCCTCCATGCGGCTGACTTCCGTCTGGATCGCCGCCGCCCGCTCCGACATGCCCTCTTCCGAAAGCATGCGCGCCGTCGCCTCGAGCGCGGCCAGCGGCGTCTTCAGGCCATGCGCCAGGTCGCCGGCGCGGGCGCGGGCCTGCGTCAATTGCGTCTCACGCGATGCCAGAAGACCGTTGAGGTCGTCCACGAGAGGCTGGACCTCGCGCGGAAACTGGCCGGTGATCTTGCGGGCGGATCGTTCCTGCACCGCCATCAGGGCCGTGCGAAGATCGTTCAGCGGCCGCAAGCCGTATCGCAGGAACGCGATGACCGCCGCAATCAGGGCGACCGACAAGACTCCGAGCGAGGGTGCCATGGCATAAAAGAAGCGCCAGCGCGCCGGCGCAAGCTCGCTATTGTCGAGCGCCATCACGATGTCGACGATCTGATCGCCCGCGGCCGAAGGGATGGAAATGGACCGCTCGACGGCGAGAAGATGGCTGCCGTTCGGCCCCTTCATGTCGGTCGCCCGACCGGCGTCGCGAGGGCGGGAGCGGGAACGTAGCCATGGCAGGTTCTGCTCCCAGAGCGATTGCGACCGCAGCTCGACGTTGCCGCTGCGCCCGATCTGCCAATAGAAACCGCCATTCGGGATACCGAAACGGGGATCCGTCGGCGTATCGTCGAGAAAGAGCTGGTTGGATGAATTGATATCGACAGCGGCCAGCAGGACGCGCAGTTCCTCGTCTATCTCGGAGAGCGCGAGCGCCCTGACGGCCAGCCCCGAAATCGCATTGATGCCGACGCCGGCGAGAAAGGTTGCAACGATGATCGCTACCGCGGAACCCAGCAGCAACCGTCCCCGCAATGAGAACGGCGTCATGACGGCGGCGCCTCACGCGGAATGACATAGCCCTGCCCGCGCCGGGTCTCGATGACGGTCCCATCGAATTTGCGCCGCAGACGCGCGACGACGACCTCGAGCGCGTTCGACAGAAGCTCCGTTTCCTCGTCATAGATGCTGTCGGCAATCTGCGAGCGCGACAGGACGGTGCCGGCGTTGTGCATCAGATAGGCGAGAAGCCGGTATTCGAGCGCCGTGACCTGAACCGGCTGACCGCGAAACGAGACCGTGCGTTGACGGGTATCGAGTTCGAGGACGCCATTGGACAGGATCGGGGACGATTGCCCGGTCGCACGCCGCATCAGGGCACGCACGCGCGCCAGAAGCTCCTCCATCCGGAACGGCTTGGTCAGATAGTCGTCGGCGCCGGCATCCATGCCGTCGACCTTGTCGCGCCATCCGTCTCTCGCCGTCAGGATGATCACCGGCATGCCGCGACGCTCGGCGCGCCAGCGCCGCAACACCGTCAACCCATCGAGCTTCGGAAGTCCGAGATCGAGAATCACAAGGTCGAAATGCTCGATGTCGCCACGATACCAGGCCTCTTCGCCGTTGCTGACCGTGGAGACGATGTAATGCTGGTCCTCCAGGCAGCGGCGCATGTCCGCTACGATGCTGGGCTCGTCCTCCGCAATCAGAATGCGCATCGTCAGCGTCTCTCGATCACGGCAAGCGACGCGCCATCGAGCACGATATCGCCACGTTTGCCGTCGGCTTTCAGCACGCGCACGGCATAGGCCTGACGCCCGGCCCGACGAACCCGCTTGATTCGCAGCACCCGTCCCGGCATTTCGCGGGCGACAACGGCATAGATATCACGCAAGGGCCGCAGCGTGCCGGTATCCTCCACCAGGACGCTGCTATGCGAACGGGCGGATGCTTCCATGCCTATGCAACTCAGCAGAGCCGTTACCAAGATAACGGATAGCCGGCGGGGCCGGTCGGCTCTTCGCCCGATTATGCGCAACGATGTTCATCCTTCTTCCGAGATTGCACGCAGGCCGTGTCCCGCACCGCCCAAGCATAACTTTCTCAACATTACAATTCCCTGACAACCCCCGTAAGAGAGCTGCAAATTGAAAGGTGTATAAGCGTTGGCAGATGGCACGCTGATTGTGCCGAGTTTCGTTTTGCAGAAGTTACCATGACTATCCAGATTTCGTCGATTACCTCCAATGCCAGCCTCTCCGTATTTTCGGGCAGCATTCGACCCGAATTTGTTCGCAACGAAACCCTCGTGGACATATTCAAGGCGACGGTTGCCCGCAGCCCCGACAAGGCGGCGCTCGTTCTGATCGGAACCGACCAGGCGATGAGCTATGCCGAGCTGGACCGGTTGTCCGACGAGGCAGCGCGCGCGCTGAGCCGCCGGGGTATCGGCCCCGGCGATTTCGTCGGCCTGTGGTTCCAGCGCTCGCTCGAGCTTCACGTCGCGCTCCTCGCCATCCTCAAGGCCGGCGCCGCCTATATTCCTTTCGATGCCGCCGCCCCTGCGGACCGCGTCGCCGTCAGCCTGGCCGATTGCGGCGCGAAATGGCTGCTGACGCATGACGAAAAGGCGGCCCTTGCCCCTGCCTTCGATGGTCAGACCCTTCTCCTCACGTCGCTGCTTGCCGAGGACAATGCGGATGTCGTTCCGCGCGCCGCCGGCAACGACGACCCCGCCTACGCGATCTATACTTCCGGCTCCACCGGCAAGCCGAAAGGCATCGTCATCACGCACCGGAACATCTGCCACTATCTGAGGGCAGGTAACGACGTTCTGGGTCTCGTCGAATCGGACGTCGTTCTTCAGCAGGCTTCCGTTGCCTTCGATCTTTCTCTCGAGGAAATATTCGTTCCCTATCTGGTCGGCGCCACCCTGAAGGTCGCGACGTCGGCGGTGATGGCGGAGCTCGACCGGCTCGCGGACGTGCTGGAAGCGGAAAAGATCACGGTAATCGACACCGTCCCGACGCTGCTCACCATGCTGGAACGCGACGTCGAAAGCCTGCGCGTCATCATCGTCGGCGGCGAAGCGTGCCCGCCGGCAATCGTCAGCCGTTTCTCCAAACCCGGCCGGCGCCTGATCAATACCTACGGCCCGACAGAGACGACGGTGGTCGCCACCTATGCCGAACTCGACCCCTCGCGGCCGATCACGATCGGCTGCCCGATCGCCAACACCACCGCCTATGTCGTCGACGAAAACCTGCAGCTGGTCGCGCGCGGCGATACCGGCGAACTGCTGATCGGCGGCCCGGGCGTGGCTGCCGGCTACCGGAATCTGCCACAGCTGACCTCCGCGAAGTTCATTGCCAATCCCTTCGTCGCCAATGGCGATCCGGTGCTCTACCGCAGCGGCGACGCCGTCTTGATGGATGAGGAAGGCGAGCTTCACTTCCTCGGGCGCATCGACGATCAGGTCAAGATACGCGGCTATCGCATCGAGCTCGGCGAGATCGAAACGGTCGTCGGCGAGCTTGCGGACGTGAAGGCAGCCTCCGTGGTCGTCCATCGGCCGCCGGACGGCGAGGACATGCTGGTCGCGCATATCGTGACCGCGGGCAACAATTTCGATCGCGAAAAGGCGCGCGCCGTTCTGGCCGCCAAGCTGCCGCCCTATATGGTGCCCGCCGCCTGGCACAGCCATGTGTCTCTGCCGCGCCTGCCCTCGGGCAAGATCGACAGAAAGACGCTTGCCGCCATCCCGCTGGCAACCGATCAGTCGACCCAGGCACAGGAGCCGCCGCGCACCTGGACCGAAGCCCAGCTGCTGAAGGCCGCGACCGAGGCGCTTCGCCTGCGCTCCATCAGCTTCGAAGCCGATTTCTTCACCGAGCTCGGCGGTCACTCCATGCTGGCTGCCCGGTTCGTATCCGAAGTCCGCAAGATCCCGCTGCTAGCGGGAATTGCCTTGCGGGACGTCTATGCCGGCCGCACGCTGCGGGGTATCGCCGCAATTCTGGAACAACGGACCGAACGCAGCACCTCCGGGCAGGAGCGCAAGAATTTCGAGCCGGCTCCCTGGCGCCGGCGCTTCTTCTGCGGTCTGGCCCAGGCCGTGGTGCTGCCTTTCATCGTCGCGCTTGCGACCCTGCAATGGATCGGCCTGCTCTTGGCCTCAATCCTGCTGATCGGCGACGGCGCATCGGTCTGGAGCGAAGTCCTTATTCTTGGGGGCGTCTATCTCGGCCTCAACCTCGGCGAAAAGCTGATGGTCGTCGCGCTCAAATGGCTCGTCATCGGCCGCACACGTCCCGGTGTCTATCCGTTGTGGGGCACCTATTATTTCCGCATCTGGCTGATGCAGCGCATCGTTCAGCTCACCGCTCCGAAATTCCTCAAGGGCTCGCCGCTGATCCGCGTCTATATGCGCGCGCTTGGGGCGCAGGTCGGTCAGGACGCGATGATCGATGAATTCGAAGAGGGTGCAATCGACCTGGTGCGCGTCGGCGCAAGATCCAGCCTCGGCGTCAAGCTGAAGCTCGCCAACGTCGAGGTCATAGGCAACGAGATCCATGTCGGCACGATCGACATCGGCGAAGGCGTGCAGATCGGCAATGGTTGCGTCATCGGCCACAACGTCAAGATCGGCGACGGCGCCGTCATCGGTGACCTGACGGCGCTTGCCGCCGGCACCAAGGTCGAAGCCCATACCCGCTGGGACGGTTCGCCGGCACGCCTGACAGGCGATGCGGAACATGAGGAGATGCCTGCCCATCCGGAGCTGGGCACCGTCGGCCGGGCGTTCCAGTTCGCCGCCTATTTCGTCGCCTACAATCTCAGCCTTGTCGTCGGCCTCCTGCCGATCTTCCCGGCCTTCTTCCTGTTTACAGCCGTCCAGCAGATGTTCTCGCCGGGCACCGATGAGCCTTTGTCCTGGGGGATGATCGCCGCGCTTTCCTGGCCGGCCTCGCTGCTGCTGATCGTCATATCCATGGCCGTCGTCGTGGCGTTGCGGTGGGTGCTGCTGCCCCGCGTCGTACCGGGCCGCTACTCGATCTTCGGCAATCTCTATTTCCGCAAATGGGTCGTCGGCCTGACGACCGAGGCGATGCTCGAAACGCTGAACTCGCTCTATGCCACCGTCTTCATGCGCAACTGGTATCGCCTGATGGGCGCCAAGATCGGCAAGGGCACGGAGATCTCCGCAAACTTCGCCGGCCGCTACGACCTCATCGAAATGGGCCGCGACAACTTCATCGGCGACGAGACCATTTTCGGCGACGAGGAAATCCAGAACGGCTGGATGGTGCTCAAGCGCCTGAAGACCGGCGACCGCTGCTTCTTCGGCAACTCCTCCGTCATCTCGCAGGGCGCGGTGATCGAGAGCGACTCGCTGGTCGGCATCAAGACGCGCCTGCCCGACTCCATGCACGTCAAGGCTGGCGAGACCTGGTGCGGCAGCCCGGCCTTCCAGTTCCCGACGCGCGAAAGGCTGCAGGCCGCGGCCACGGCCACCTATGCCCCGCCTTTGCGCATGCGCCTCGTCCGCATCCTGTTCGAGGCCATGCATACCTCCCTGCCGACGGCCATCCTGATCGTCATGGCGCTTGTCATGTCGGACATGCTGGCGGATGCGATCGATGAAGGCGCCTGGGGCACGCTGTTCTGGACGCTGATGGCATCCGGCCTGGCAACCTCAGGCATCCTCTATCTGGTCGCCGTCGCTTTCAAGTGGACCCTGATCGGCACCTACAAGCCCATGAACCGGCCGATGTGGTCCTGGTGGGCGATGCGCACCGAGGCCGTCGCGGTCTTCTATGGCGGCCTCGCCAGCAAGATGCTGCTCGACTATCTGCGCGGCACGCCCTTCCTGCCCTGGCTCCTGCGTCCCTTCGGCACCAAGATCGGCCATGGCACATGGATCAACAGCACCGATATCTGCGAGTTCGACTGCACCCATATCGGCGACCATGCCGTCCTCAACATGGGATCGTGCCCGCAAACCCATCTCTATGAAGACCGCATCATGAAGGTGGGCAGCATCAAGATCGGCGAAGGCGTGTCCATAGGTTCCGGCAGCACGGTTCTTTACGAAGCCAATGTCGGCGACTTCGCCGAGATCGGGCTGCTGACCCTGGTCATGAAGGGCGAGGCCATTCCACAGGGAACGTCATGGGTCGGCACGCCCGCCCAGGCCGTTCAAGCCGAGCAGGAAGCTGCGCCCGTCGCTCAAAAGGAAGCCCTGCCCTCCGCGGCGGCATGAGCGTCGGCGTGATGACGCCTCGTTTCGAGCTTGTCCTGACGGTTGCAGATGCGATCGCCGTCCTTGTCCGCCCGGCTCCGGGCGGACGGGAAGCGCGGGACGAAGCAGCCCAAGCCGCGCTGAGAAGCGCTGCGCAGCGGGATGATCTTTTCATCTATCGTCGGCCAAGCGATCGCCCGGCGCTGAAACCTCCCTATCATGAACTGGGCGTCTCCCTTTCGCATCGCGCCGACCTGCTGCTGGCGGGCTTCTCGCCTGACACAGCGGTCGGTGTCGATATCGAGATAGAAGACAGTCATGATTTCGATCCGGTCGCCTTTGCCGCCGATCATTTCTCAAAAGGCGAGGCAACGGCGATCGCCGCGTTCGATACCCCGGCGGCCCTGGACGCCTGCTATCGCCTGTGGGTTGCCAAGGAAGCGGCGTTGAAGATCAGCGGCCGCGGCATTTTCGACGGGCTGGACGAACCTGATCTGGCGAATCAGCTGCATCTTGTCCGCATCGATGGTGCGGCCGTTCAGCTGGAAGCCGGATCGCGGCTGCCGCCGATCGCGCTATCCGTCACCCGGCTCGCCGGAACGACAGACCGGCCGGTCTATTGTGCCCTTGCCCGTGATTTGAGCTGACCGGCATCGGCGATACAATCGCCCCATCGAGCACGGCGGGCCTCAAGTTCTCGATTTCAAATGATCGGTCGGAAGCGCCGTCGTATATTTGATCTGGCTGAGCGCGAAACTCGAGCGGATATTGGCGACGCCGGGAATGCGGGTGAGGAAATCGACCACCAGCGCCTGGAACTTCATCAGATCCTCGACCACCACCCTCAGCATATAGTCGGCCTCGCCCGTCATCAGATAGCATTCGACGATTTCCGGTTTCGTCCGGATCGCGGCGTTGAACACATCGAGCGATTCCCGGTCCTGCTGCTTGAGGGAGACCTGCACGAAGACGTTCACGGCAAGCCCGAGCGATTGCGCGTCGACCAAAGCTACGGAGCCTTTGATGAGGCCGCTTTCCTTGAGTTCGTTGACCCGCCGCCAGCAGGGAGAGGCCGAAAGGCCCGTCGCCTCGGCCAGGTCCGAAATGCTCATTTCGGCATTCTGCTGCAGGAGATCGAGGATCCGGATGGACGCTGCGTCGAGGGGGGATTTGAGAGCAGGCATAATTAACCGACGAGAGAGGATTTTTCGAAAGAAGATTTCGCATTTTCCAAATTCAGGGTCAACTGAGACCAGTTTAATCTCGAATTCAGGTGTAGCATTTCGCCCGGACTGACCTGGAGGAGAAGAATGACGATGACTGCGCCGGCCATAACGCCAGCAACGCTGGCATGCCTGAAAGACTTGGAGCGACAGGTTCTTTGGCATGCCTGCTGGATGATCCATAACGCCAACCATTTGCGCGCCAAGGGAGAGGTCAAGGTCGGCGGCCATCAGGCCTCCTCCGCGTCGCTGGCCTCGATCATGACGGCGCTCTATTTCCATGTCCTGCGGCCGGAAGACCGTGTCGCCGTCAAGCCGCATGCCTCACCCGTTTTCCATGGCATCCAGTATCTGATGGGCAATCAGACACGGGAGAAGCTTGAGAATTTTCGCGGTTTCGGCGGCGCGCAATCCTATCCCAGCCGCACAAAGGATATCGACGACGTCGATTTTTCCACCGGCTCCGTCGGGCTCGGTGTCGCCATCACCGCCTTTGCTTCGATCGTACAGGACTATATCGCCGCAAAGCCATGGTCGAAGACGCGACCGGGCGGGCGCATGGTTGCGCTGGTCGGCGATGCGGAGCTGGATGAGGGAAATATCTACGAATGCCTGCAGGAAGGCTGGAAGCACGATCTGCGCAATACCTGGTGGGTGATCGACTACAACAGGCAGAGCCTCGACGGCGTGGTGCGCGAAGGATTGTGGCAGCGCATCGAAGGCATATTCACGGCTTTCGGCTGGGACGTGAAGGTGATGAAATACGGCGTGCTTCAAGAAGCCGCCTTCCAGGAACCCGGTGGCGACGCTTTACGCGGCTGGATCGATCGTTGTCCGAACCAGCTCTATTCGGCGCTGACCTTCCAGGGCGGCAGCGCCTGGCGCAAGCGGCTGACCGACGAAATCGGCGCAGAACCCGGCGTTGCCGATCTTCTTGGCGCTCGCAGCGATGAACAGCTCTCCGATCTCATGAACAATCTTGGCGGACATTGCCTCGAAACGCTGATCCGCACCTTCGAAAGCATCGACCACGACCGGCCGACCGTCTTCCTTGCCTATACGATCAAAGGCTGGGGCACGCCGCTTGCCGGGCACAAGGACAACCATGCCGGCCTGATGACCAAGGCGCAGATGGAAGCCTTCCAGAACCGCATCGGCGTCAAAGAGGGCAAGGAGTGGGAGATATTCGGCGCGATTCCCGCCCCAGAACCGGTGCGCCGCTTCCTTGCGACCGTGCCGTTCTTTGCCGAGGGCAGGCGCCGTTTCAAGGCTCCCGCCCTGCCCTCCTCCGGTCCCGTCTTCCTCGAAGACCGCGAGCTGTCGACGCAGGCGGGCTTCGGCAAGATCCTCGATGCGCTCGCCCAGCGTGACGATGCCCTTTCGGCGCGCATCGTCACCACGGCGCCGGATGTCACCGTCTCCACCAATCTCGGCCCATGGGTCAATCGCCGCGGCCTTTTCGCGCGCGAGCAGCTGGCCGATACGTTCCGCGACGAGCGCGTGCCATCGGCGCAGAAATGGGAATTCGGGCCGACCGGCCAGCATATCGAGCTCGGCATCGCCGAAATGAACCTCTTTCTGCTGTTGGGCGCCGCCGGCCTCTCTCATTCGTTGTTCGGAGAGCGCCTGCTGCCGATCGGCACGGTCTACGATCCCTTCGTCGCCCGAGGCCTCGATGCCCTGAACTATGCCTGCTATCAGGATGCCCGTTTCATGATCGTCGGCACGCCTTCGGGCGTGACGCTCGCGCCGGAAGGCGGCGCGCACCAGTCGATCGGATCGCAGCTCATCGGCATGAGCCAGGACGGACTTGCGAGCTTCGAGCCGGCCTTCCTCGACGAACTGTCCGTCATCATGGGCTGGGCATTCGACTACATGCAGCGCGATGGCGAGGCAAAGCACGATGAGCGCACATGGCTGCGCGACGAGACGGGCGGCTCTGTCTATCTGCGCCTGACGACGCGGCCGCTGGAGCAGGTCGCGATCCGGCGGGAGGACCCTGTTTTCCGGCAGGGTGTGATCGATGGCGCCTACTGGCTGCGCCAGCCGTCCGCCCGCACGCGCATCGTGCTTGCCTATCAGGGCTGCGTCGCGCCGGAAGTGCTGATGGCGGCCGGACAGCTTGCGGAAGCGCATGGCGATATCGCCGTACTGGCGGTCACCTCCGCCGACCGGCTGAATGCCGGCTGGACAGCCGCGCAGCGCGCCCGCCGGCACGGCCACGCCTCGGCCTTCAGCCATGTGGAAACACTGCTCGCCGCCGTTTCCCGTACCGCGAACCTGATCACCGTGACCGACGGGCACCCCGCAACGCTCGGCTGGCTCGGCTCCGTCCATGGCCACAGGACCGTGTCGCTCGGTGTCGAGCACTTCGGCCAGACCGGCACGATCGCCGATCTCTATGCCCATTTCGGGATCGATACGCACGCAATCATGGAGGCGGCCGAATCCCTGATGCGCGGAGATGCCGCCATGCAGATGCGGATGGGAGCAGCCTGACGCGGCGTCGATACGAAAACGGGCGGCGCTTCCCGCACCGCCCCTTTCTCATGCCCGCCCGGCTTCGCTCAGTTGACCTTGGCGGCCTTTACGAAGGCGGCGATCTTGTCGATATCCTTGCGGAAGCCACCATCGGGCAGCGGCTTGTTGGTATGCGTCAGCGAATCCACGGCCCATGGCTGAACGGCGGCGATGGCGGCCTGGACATTGTCCGGTCCGAGCCCACCCGCCAGGATGACGGGCAGCTTGCTACGCTTGACGATTTCGCGGCTCAGCGACCAGTCATGGGTCACGCCGGCGGCACCGATGCCGTCGATATGGGCTGCGACCGAATCGAGGATGAAGGAATCCGCATAGGGCTCGAAAGCAGCGGCATGATCGAGCGCTTCCGGCCCGGTCATGGGGATGGCCTGCAGGATCTGCAGACCGGGATAAAGTGGCAGCAGGCGCTCGCGCAGCTGGCGTACATGCTCCGGCGTCACCAGCCTGATGTCTCCGCATAGATGCAGCACGTCCGGACGCACCGAGCCGACCATGTCGGCGATAAGACCGAGGTCGCTTTCGACGGACAATGCCACGCGCTGGGCCTTGCCTTTCAGCGCGTCGACGATTTCCCGGGCCGTCCCGAAGCTGATTTCGCCCGGGAGACCGCGATTGGACGGCGTCACGCCGAGATAATCCACGCCGGCATCGACAGCTGCCAAGGCTTCGGAGACGGTCTGCATCGTATAGATTTGAACTTTCACGGAAGTACCTGTTTCAATGACTAGATCGATTTTGGAAGTATGGCGTTGACCATGCGTTCCTCGGTAAGCTGGGCCCGCTCGGTGTTGCGTGCGACGAGGGCGGAATAGAGGGCGTCGATGAGAGCCATCTGGGCAATCTGCGCCGCCATCGGCTCGCTGCCCTGCTCATGAGAAACGCTGACGAGAACGACGTCGGCCAACCGCGCGAGCGGCGAGGCGCTGTTGCCGGTAATACAGAGCGTTGCAGCTCCTCGAGATTTTGCTTCCTGAAGGATCAGCACGGGATCGCTGGTAATGCCGGAATAGGAGATGACCACAACGAGGTCTCCCGGCCCGGTGAGCGCCGAATGCATGATCTGTAATTGTGAATCGACGGGCGCGTCGCAACGGAGCCCGAGGCGGACGCAGCGCTGATAAAGCGCCTGCGCGACGATGCCCGAGCCGCCGACGCCGCCGACAAGGATATGCCGCGCGCCCGCAATCAGATCGAGCGCCTTCGTGAACGTCGTCTCGTCGAGCACGCCCTGGGTATCGCTGACGGCCTGGGCCACGGCGCGAAACAATCGAACGGCGGCCTGAAGGTCGCTGGCCTGCGGCTCGCTGCCGGCTTCGCCGCGCCTGTCGCGCGGCTCCTGCGCCAGCGCCAGCTTGAGATCGGTAAATCCCTCGAAACCGGCTGTACGGCACATGCGCAGCACGGTCGTATCGCTGACATCCGTCGCCTGCGCGATGGCCGACATCGAATTGCGGATGGCCGCATCGACATTCTCGAGAACCCACAGCGCCACGCGCCGCTCCGACTCGGACAATTTCGGCAGAACACTTCGCAGCCGGCTGCTGGCTGGGTTCACTGGACCACGCAGGTCAACGGTCATGGTGGTTCTTTCGCTCGCGGACGCTGTCGATGAGAAAGCTAGCATGGTGATGTTGTGGTGTCACTATAGACAATAATTTTTTGTTGTGGCATCACTGCATGACACAGCGGAGGGGCTGTGAACACGTTTCGAGGAGGATGGGGAGGATATCGTGACGCTGAAACGTCTTCTCATGGGCGCAGCCTTGGCGCTTGCGGCATTTCCGGCGATGGCCGGCGAACTGACATTCTGGCATGCCTATGCCGGGCAGCAGGACAAGGTGGATTTCATCAACTTCGCGCTGGGCGAATTCGCCAAGAAGCACCCGGACGTCAAGCTGGACGTGGTGGCCGCGGAACAATCGTCTTACAAGACCAAGCTGAACACCGCGATGGCTTCCGGCAATCCGCCGGACGTGTTCTACACCTTGCCGGGCGGCTTCCTGAACGCCTTCGTCAACGGTGGTCAGATGTATGCGCTGGACCAGGATCTCGCCAAGGACGGCTGGCGTCAGAGCTTCCTTGAAAGCGCCATCGCCCAGACCAGCAAGGATGGCCATACTTATGCCGTGCCGGTCGACGTCGATTCCGTCGTCTTCTGGTATAACAAGGCGCTGTTTGCCGAAAAGGGCTGGACGGTCCCCAAGAGCTACGACGAGCTGATGGCGCTCGCCGACAAGATCAAGGCCGATGGCATCGTTCCTTTCGCGCTCGGCAACAAGGATTCCTGGCCAGCCACTTTCTGGTTCCAGTATCTGGAAATGCGCCTGAAGGGCTCCGGCGTGGTCGCTTCCTTCGTCAATGGCGATGCCAAGGCAACCTTCGGCCCGGAAGGTGAAAAGGCCTTCGAGAAGGTCGCCGACATCGCCAGCAAGCAATATTTCCCGACCGGCTTCAACGGCATGAGCGATCAGGAAGCCAACATGCTGTTCCTGAACGGTCAGGCGGCGATGATGCTGAATGGCACTTGGCAGATCGGCGCGTCATCGGATGCGCCGGAAGGCTTCGACCTCGGCTTCTTTGCCTTCCCGACGGTTCAGGGCGGAGCGGGCGACCAATCCGACGTTCTTGCCGGCGTCGCCGCCTCCTTCGGGATTTCGCAGAAGGCCGAGGACAAGGCGGACGCCGTGACGCTCCTGAAGTTCCTCACTTCGCCCGAGGTGATGACCAAGTATGTGGAGCTGCGCAAGACGATGGTAACCGTCAAGGGCGCCACCACGGAAGCCGCGGCCGGCCCTGTGCTCTACGGCATCAGCAACGGCCTGGTCAGCGCGGCCGGCCATCTCGACTCCTTCTACGACACCGCCATGCCGCCGGCTGCGACCAATACCTACTACACGGCCCTGCAGGGTGTTCTGGATGGCTCCGTCGCACCGGCCGACGCGGCCAAGCGTCTGGAAGACGCGCTGAAGACCGGCAAGTAGGGTTCGAGGCATAAAACGCGACAAGGCCGCCGACCCGTGCGGCGGCCTTCTGCAAATTCGGAAAGCCGGCAGGATCATGAGCACTGACGACCTAGCAAAAAGACACAATCGGGCGGCGCTTCTGTTCCTTTCGCCAGCCCTCTTGTTCGTTTGCGTCTTCGTCGCCTATCCGGTCGCCTATGCCGGCTGGCTGACGCTGTTCCAGTGGGACGGCGCCTCCGCACCGGTCTTCGTCGGCGCAGGCAACATACTGCGCCTCGCCGTCGATTCCGTCTTCTGGGCTTCTCTGGGGCGCAACCTGCTCGTCGCCCTGTCGGCCATCGTCTTCCAGGTGTTCCTGGCGCTGGCGATCGCTTACTGCCTGGTGCGTATCGTTCCCGCCTTCAGCCGGATCTTCCTGTTTCTCTATCTCGTGCCGGTCATGGTGAGCGAGATCTGCATCGGCCTCCTCTGGCGGTTTATGTACAATCCCTATTTCGGGCTGGTGAACGCCGCCCTGAAGCTGGCCGGATTGGATAGTTGGAAGCGCGGCTGGCTCGGCGAATCCGATACCGCCTTTCTGGCCGTCGTCGTGGTCATGAGCTTTACCTATCTCGGGCTCTATGTCCTGCTGTTCACCTCCGCGGTGCGCAGCGTGCCCGAAAGCGTCTACGAGGCTGCCGAGATCGACGGCGCCGGCGACTTGCGCAAATTCTTCTCCATCACCATTCCCATGGTCTGGGATGCGGTGCGTGCCAATTCGCTGCTTGCGATCATCGGCTCGCTCAAGACCTTTTCCCTGGTGTTCGTTTTGACCAATGGCGGGCCGAGCCATGCCAGCGAGGTGGTTTCGACCTACCTCTACAAGATGGGCTTCAGCAGTTTCCAGATGGGCTACGCGGCCACGATCGGCTTCGTGCAAATGGTGCTGACGGCCCTGGCCGCCTGGATCGTCTTCCGGTTTCTCAAGCGCAAGGGTGAAGCATGACGACCGCTGTCCGACGCTGGACCCTGACGAACACGATCGTACTTGCCGCCCTGACGCTGCATGTGCTGCTGGTGATCTTTCCCTTCATCTGGATGATCTACAGCACGTTCAAGACCAACAAGGAATTCATGCGCTCGGTCTGGTCGTTTCCCACCAGTCTGAACTTCGATGCCTATGCCGGCGCCTGGAGCGGCGGCGCGCTGGGCGGCTATGCGCTCAACTCGCTGATCATCATGGCGGGCTCGACGCTGATCACGGTTTTCCTCTCGACGCTTGCCGGTTACGCGCTCGCCATTTATCGCCCGCGCTGGATGCCGGCGGTGGAGCTTTCGCTGACTGCCGCGATGGCAATCCCCGCCTATGTGGCGCTGGTGCCGCTGGTCGTCATGTTGCGCGGTGCCGGCCTGCTCGACACGCATCTCGGCGTCATACTGCCGACCGCGGCCTTCAACATACCGGTGTCGATCTTCATCATGCAGGCCTTCTTCAACACACTGCCGCGCGAGCTCTTCGACGCAAGCCGCGTCGACGGCGCATCCGAATGGCGCATCTTTCAAAAGATCGCCCTGCCGATCGCTCGCCCAGCCATGTTCACGGTCGGCATCGTCAACATGATCTGGGTCTGGAACGACTTCCTGTTTCCGATGGTCTTCATCAACAATCCCGCACGCAAGACCCTGCCCGTCGGCCTTACCGATTTCGTCGGCGAGCACATCACCAACTACCCCGTGATGCTGGCAGCGATCCTGCTCGCCGCGGTGGCGCCTCTCGTCCTCTTCATCTTCTTCGAACGCCAGATCACGGCCGCGCTCATCGGCGGAGCCGTGAAAGAATGACCTTCGGGTCCGATTTTTCAGGAGAAATGCCATGTCTTCCAAAGATCTCGATTTCGCCAGCCGCGCCGTGTTCTACGAGCCGGAAGAGCATTCGCAATCGATCAGCTATCCGATCTACATGTCGGCCAATTTCCAGTACGGCGGCGATATCTACGACCAGATCGTCGATGGCGCCCGCAAGGAAGTGAACATCTATTCCCGCTGCGGCAATCCGACCGAATACAAGCTCGAGGAGCATATAGCGCAGCTGACCGGCGGCACGGCCTGCCTCGCCACGGCCTCGGGCATGGCGGCAATCTCGCACGCGCTGTTCGGCATCCTGAAAGCAGGCGATCATATCGTGGCGGATCTCACGACCTATTCCAGCACGCATGAATTCTTCGACCACCGCGCCCAGGATTTCGGCCTCAAGGTCAGTCTTGTCGATTGCTCCGATGTACGCGCCGTCGAGAACGCCTTCACGGAGCAGACCAAGGTGCTCTACGTCGAGGCGATCGCCAACCCGACGATGAAGGTTCCGCCGCTGCGCAAGCTGGTGGAGCTTGCCCATAGCCGTGGCATCGTCGTCATCTGCGACAATACCTTCGCCTCGCCGGCCGTCTGCCGTCCGCACGATTTCGGCGTCGACGTCGTGGTCGAAAGCGCCACTAAGTTCATCGGCGGTCACAACGACGCCGTCGGCGGCGTCATCACCCTGAAATCCGATATCCTGCCGGCGGACTGGCTTGAGGACGTGCGCTGGAACACGCTCAACAAACTCGGCGCGCCGCTTTCTCCCTTCAATGCGTGGCTGCTCTTGCGCGGAGCGCAGACCCTGGCGCTGCGCCTCGAAAAGCAGTGCGCCAATGCACTGGTGCTCGCCAGGCATCTGGAGGCGCATCCGCGCGTCAAGCGCGTCTTCTATCCGGGCCTGCCCTCCCATCCGAACCATGAAGCAGCCAGCGAACAGCTGCGTGGCGGCGGCGCAATGCTGTCCTTCCAGGTCGATAGCGAGGCGGCCGGCGTGCGCCTGCTCAAGCGGTTGAAGCTGTGCTCCTTCGCAGCCAGCCTCGGCGGATTGCGCACGACCACCCAGGTTCCGGCCACCATGGCCTTCCTCGATATTCCAAGTCAGGAGCGCGAGGCGATGGGCGTGGTCGACGGTCTCGTGCGCTTCTCTGTCGGCATCGAGCATGTCGACGACATCATCGCCGATGTCGATCAGGCCATCGAGCAGATGCATATCGATCTCTGAGGCGCATGAGAATGGCCGTCATCGTCCTGCTCGGCGACATCAATATCGATCTGGTGCTGGATATCCCCGGCTATCCCGCCGAAGGCGGGGAAGCGATCGCCACGGCTCAGACGGTGGCGATCGGCGGGTCGGCGACGAATACGGCGATCGCGCTTGCACGCGCCGGGCATGAATGCCGCCTGCTCGGGCGGGTCGGGCAGGATGCATGGGGGAGGCAAGCGCTGTCGGATCTGCAGGCGGCCGGCATTGCGACGCGCTGGATCGGCCAGGATCCGGCCGAACCGACCCAGCTGAACGTTGTCGCAGTCGGCGCCACAGGCGAGCGAACCATGTTTGCCTATCGCGGCGCCAACGCGCAATTGGCGGCCGACATGATCGACGAGGCCGCGTTCGCCGGCGCGGCGCTCTTCCACCTCTCCGGCTACGCGCTGTTGCAACCCCGGCAGGCGGGTGCGGCGCGGAGGGCAATCGACATTGCCGTGCAAAATGCCATTCCGGTCACGCTCGATATTCCGAGCGGCGTGGTGGGCGCCCTGGGAGAAAAGGTGCGATCTCTCCTGCCCAAGCTCGACACGATCCTGCTCGCCGACAGCGATCTCGCTCTGCTCCTGGACCGGCCGGCCGGTTCGGACCGAGACAGCCTGATCGCCACGCTGCTGGAACTCGGCGTCAAGCGGGTGGCGATCAAGGGATGCGGCACGGTCTCTCTGCTTCGCCAGGGGAATGTCGAGGACAGCGCGCCATGGTTTCCCGTCGATGTGGTGGACACCGTCGGCGCGGGCGATGCCTTTGCCGCCGGCCACATCCATGGACGCATCGCTGGACTCGGCGGCGCCGATTGCTGCCGTCTCGCCAATGCCTTCGGCGCGGTTGCCGTTACCCGCAAGGGTGCAGGACTGGCCATGCCGACCTGGGGCGAAGTCTCCGATCTGCTGCCTCTCCCCTAAGACACCGGTTCGAGCCGTCGAGGGACGGATGCTAGCCACCACCATGTATACGAATTTCACGGTCTGCGTTCAGCCGACAGCGTGTTCCCGCAAAGATCAGCCTCCTCGGCCGGGGGGTAGCCCCTGGTCGAAACCGGCGGATATCAGGCCACTTAGCAAATCATGGAAAACTAAATTAATATTTAGGAAACTTTATGAAACTTTTCTAAGATTTCGTGATATCATACCCCATTCCTAGAAAATAATTATAACAAGGAGTGGAAATGAATAGTTTTCTTTTTGCCAACACGACACGCCGTTTGACGCGCCTGCTGATCGAGACATCCGTTTTGATCGCCGGAGCAGCCGCCATTCTCAGCTTCGGCCTGCCATCGGTTCACCTTTGGTCATGACCATGTCCAAGCGTCTGAAGCGGTTCGCATGCCCAATCCGCGAGAAGACCGACACTGTCTTCCGGCAGATCACGACTGGCGATGTGGCCAGCCGGCTTGAGAAGGCCGCACTTCTCAAGGCCCTGAGGATCGAGCGGGATCGGCCCACGCGTTCCCAAACCGTGCGGTGACGAATCCCTGAACGCGGCAAAGCCTCTCCATCCGAATTTCCGATGGGCGTTAGCAGTGTCGCCTGAGCCAGCAAAGTCCATCAAGGCCTGGCGTTGACTGCCGGGTTTTCGTTTCGCTTTCTTCCTGCGACATAGCCGATCGCATGCCGAACACGTATTGACTGGTACGGCCTGCTTTGATCTGTTGGCCGAACTTGGAAATACCTGACATCCGGCAAGATCGGGGATGTCCGGGAGGAACAGCAGGGCATGATGATGGAGGCTGTGCGGGCGGTCGGCCTGAGGCAGGTGGCGATTTCGTTTGAAATTGCCGGTAGAAAGCGGTTCGACGCCGTTTCGGCGACCGATCTGGATGTAGGCGCACATGAGTTTGTGGCCATCGTTGGTCCGACGGGATGCGGCAAGTCCACCCTTCTGAACGCGGCTGCGGGCCTTTTGACGCCCGCGTCCGGCACGGTGGAAATCTTTGGCCAGCCGCTGAAATCGATCAACCGGCAGGCGGGCTATCTTTTCCAGCAGGATTCGCTCATGCCCTGGAAGACGGTGCTCGACAACGTCGCGATCGGGCTTGAGATTGCGGGCATTGCCAGCGCAGAGGCAAAAAGGAGCGCTCGCGACTGGCTGCGGCGTGTCGGCCTCTCCGCCTTCGCGGAGCGTTTTCCGCGCATGTTGTCCGGCGGCCAGCGCAAGCGTGTCGGTCTTGCCCAGGTGCTGATCCGCAATCCCAAACTTCTTTTGATGGATGAGCCCTTCGGCCCGCTCGACGCGCAGACCCGCCTGATCATGGGCGATCTGCTGCTCAAGCTTTGGTCCGAGGATCGCAAGGCCGTCATGTTCGTCACGCATGATCTCGACGAGGCCATCGCCCTTGCAGACCGCGTCGTCATCATGTCCGCCGGTCCGAAGTCCCGTATCATCGGCGACTTCAAAGTACCCCTGGAGCGGCCGCGTGATATCGGCGAGATACGCCACGATCCCGTCTTCAATCAGCTTCATCGCGATATCTGGCAGGCATTGCGCGACGAGGTCATGACAGCCTATCGCCAAAGCAGCGGGGAGACCGTATGAACCGCTCGCTCCTTCTCCTGCTGCAGATCCTAGTGGCGCTCGTCATCCTTGTTCTCTGGCATATCGCCACGAACACCAGCCTGTTCGGCAATCCGAAAACCATATCCTTCTTCTTCGCCGATCCGCTCAAGGTCGCGCAGCGCGTCATTCAATGGTTCGCAAGCGGATCGATCTGGTACCATCTGTGGATCACGCTGTCGGAGTCGATCCTGGCCTTTCTGCTCGGCGCTATCGGCGGCATCGTCTTCGGCTTCTGGTTTGCCCGCCGGCCGCTGATTGCCGCTGTCTTCGATCCCTATGTGAAGGCGGCAAATGCGCTTCCCCGCGTCGTGCTGGCGCCGATCTTCGCCCTCTGGTTCGGCCTCGGCATCTGGTCGAAGGTCGCGCTTGGCATCACGCTGGTGTTCTTCATCGTCTTCTTCAACGTCTACCAGGGCGTCAAGGAAGTCAGCCAGCCAGTGCTTTCCAATGCCCGCATGCTGGGCATGAACGAGCGGCAATTGCTCCGCCATGTCTATCTGCCATCGGCGCTGTCCTGGGTGTTTTCGAGCCTGCATACCTCGGTGGGCTTTGCTGTGGTGGGTGCGGTCGTGGGCGAATATCTGGGCTCCGCCGCTGGGCTCGGTTACCTCATCCAGCAGGCCGAAGGTGTCTTTGACGTGACCGGCGTCTTTGCGGGCATGGTCGTGCTCACTGCCTTCGTCCTGATCGTGGATTGGGTGATGACGATGGTCGAACGGCGCTTGCTGGCCTGGCGCGGCCAGTAGCGCACAAAACGGAGAAGTGGAGGAAAAGAACATGGAACGCAGGACATTTCTGATCGGGACGGCAAGCTTCGGCATCGGCGCATCGCTCGCCGGCATCCTGCCGGCCGCCGCGCAGGACGCAAAACCGGAAAAGCCGGACCTCTTGATCGGCGTGGGCGGCAAGCCGCTGCTTTACTATCTGCCGCTGACGATCGCCGAGCGGAAGGGCTTCTTCAAGGAAGAGGGGCTGAATGTCACCATCAACGATTTCGCCGGCGGCTCAAAGTCGTTGGAAGGCCTGATCGGCGGTTCCCTCGATGTCGTGGCGGGTGCCTACGAGCACACGATCCGCATGCAGAACAAGGGACAGGACATCGTCGCGATCTGCAACCTTGGTCGCTTCCCGGGGATCGTCATCGCCGTACGCAAGGAACTGGCCGGCGAGATCAAGTCCATGGCCGACATGAAGGGCCGCAAGATCGGCGTGACCGCACCGGGATCGTCGACCGCGCTGATGTTCCAATATGCCATGCTGAAGAACGGGCTGAAGACCGACGACGCATCGCTGATCGGCATCGGTGCCGGGGCCGGCGCGGTTGCCGCGATCAAGAGCGGACAGATCGACGGACTTTCTCATCTCGACCCGGTCATTGCGCAATTGCAGTACGATGGCGACATCGCCGTGCTTCTGGACACCCGCACGGAAGCTGGCACGCGCGCGCTGTTCGGCGGTCCGAACCCTGCCGCGACTGTTTACATCAAGCGCGACTTTGCCGAAGCGAATCCGATCACGACGCAGCGAACCGTCAATGCTTTCATGAAGGCATTGAAGTGGATCTCGACGGCCAGCCCGGAAGATGTCGCCGGCGTCGTGCCGGAAGAATATCTGCTCGGCAACCGCGATCTCTACATGCAGGCCTTCAAGAACTCCAAGGAGATGTATTCTCCCGACGGCATGGTCACGAAGGAAGGCTATGATTCCATGATGGGGGTCCTGAAGACGCTGGATCCGGAACTTGCCAATGCCGATGTGCCGTTCGACAAGACGTTCGACCCGACCTTCGCAAAGGCCGCCAAAACCTGATCGACCGCGCTTGCGCTCCCGGCGGTAACGCGGCGGGAGCGCCGCATGAGCAAGATCGCGGACGAACACCGCCGCGATCGCATCTCGCTTTTCTGCGGAAAATGGGTTGGCTTTGTCGCCTTGCCGCGATAAACAGGATGCATATCGTTCTTGCCCGATTGGTGATGCTGGGTGACTGTGCGCGCAACCGCTCGGCTATTTTCAGTGAACGATCACCCCGGAACGAGAATCAATTCGCGCGGAAATAGTCTGAAAAACTAGAATGACTTTCGCCAATTGCAGGGAAATCCGGCTCTAGCGCCCAAAGCCTTTAAAAGCGCACAATCCCCCTCGCTACGAAGCGTTTACAGGCGCTTCCCGCGGCCCGCATCGGAGGAGATGCAGGCAAGCCCATAAGGTCACGAGCGTCTGAAACGCTTAGGGAGGAACAATGCTCGAACGAATTTTCAAATTGAGTGAGCACGGCACGTCCGTGCGCACCGAGGTCATCGCAGGCGTGACGACGTTTCTGACGATGTCCTACATCATCTTCGTCAATCCGGACATTCTGTCGACGACGGGCATGGACCGCAATGCGATCTTCGTCGCTACCTGTCTTGCCGCCGCATTGGGTTCCATGATCATGGGCCTCGTCGCCAATTGGCCTATCGGGATGGCGCCGGGCATGGGGCTCAACGCCTTCTTCGCCTTCACCGTTGTCGCCGCGCTCGGCTTCACATGGCAGCAGGCGCTTGGCGCAGTCTTCATTTCCGGCGGCATTTTCGTCCTGCTGACGGTCACAGGCGTACGCAGCTGGCTCATCGCCGGAATTCCGCACTCGCTTCGCAGCGCAATTGCCGCCGGTATCGGTCTCTTTCTGGCGATCATCGCGCTCAAGAGCGCCGGCATCGTCGTCGCCAACAAGGCGACCCTTATCGGACTGGGCGACCTGAAGCAGACCGGCACGCTTCTCGCGATCTTCGGCTTCTTCGTCATCGCCGCTCTCGACGCGCTGAACGTGAAGGGTTCGATCCTGATCGGCATTCTCGCCGTCACCATCCTGTCCTGGATCTTCGGCGTCAGCGAATTCCACGGCATCGTCTCGGCACCGCCCTCGATCATGCCGACCTTCCTGCAGCTTGACATCGTCGGCGCTCTCCACGGTGGCCTCGTCCACATCATCCTCGTCTTCGTGCTCGTCGAGGTCTTCGACGCCACCGGAACGCTGATCGGCGTCGCCAAACGGGCAAAACTTATCGAGGAAGGAAAACCGAACCGCCTGAGCCGCGCCCTGCTTGCCGACAGCGCCGCCATCGTTGCCGGCTCGCTGATGGGCACCAGCAGCACGACAGCCTATGTCGAAAGCGCATCTGGCGTTCAGGCCGGAGGCCGCACCGGCCTGACGGCTCTCACGATCGCCGTGCTTTTCCTTGCTTCGCTTTTCATCTCACCGCTCGCCGCCTCCGTGCCGGCCTATGCGACAGCACCGGCGCTGCTCTATGTCGCCGGCCTGATGATGCGCGAACTGACGGAGATCGAATGGGATGACCTGACCGAAGCGGCACCGGCGGCGCTGACCGCGCTTGCGATGCCCTTCACCTATTCGATCGCCAACGGCCTTGCCTTCGGGTTCATCAGCTATGTCGTCCTGAAAGTTTGCACCGGTCGCTGGTCGACGCTGCATCTGGCGACGCAAATCGTCGCTGCCCTGTTCATCGTGCGCTTCGCCTTCTTCGCGGACTAGCATCGGCATAAGGTGATGAGGCCGGATCATTCGATGGAATGATCCGGCCATTTTTGACGTTCTGGAATGCTGCGACCGGCATCGCGCTGGCAATGCTCGCCGCCCATGCGATGAATGCGAGGATATCGCGGAATTCCGAAAGACCATCAGGCAACCCATGGATGGAAACGGGTAGGTTGCCTCTGCCGCAACAGTTGGAGAGGGCGCTGCGGTTGCGGCGCCCTCTCTGGCATCAGGACCGATCCCGAACCGCTCAGCGGATCAGGAACGGTTCCTCATAGAAATGCTCCTCCAGATTGATGCCCTCGCCGCCGCGATCGACGACCACGAAATCGGATATGCCCTCGAGCGGCGTAAGAATGCCGTGCCAGACATTGCGCCAGATGTTGACACCCTGGCCCGGCTTCGTGCGGAAGGCCCGCGGCTCACCGGGACCGTTTTCCGTTTCCTCGGCCGCGACGACCAGGAAAGGATTGCTCGTCAGCGGAACGAAGGCCTGGCTGCCGAGCGGATGTCGCTCCACCATTCGCAGCTCCAGCGGCAGGGCATAGGGTTCGCCGCGCAGCCAGCTGATCATCGTGCGCGCCTTCTCACCCGTCACCTCGATCTTCGCGAGGTCGTGGTAGCGGATACACTTCCCGGCATTGATGGGGAAACTATGCGCGCCCTCCATTTCGATCACATCACCGAAGGGGGCGAATGCGGCTCTTGTCAGCGGCTGTATTTCGATCACTTTCATCCATGTTCTCCCGTTTCCATTCTTCCACGCCGCCCGCTCCTCGCCCGGCGGCACGTTTGCGAAATTCGATGCGTGTTCTGCAATGCGGACAGCAGGGCTCGACCGGAGCACAGGATGCGCTCCGCCTGGCGGACATGCTGCCGCCGCTTCCATAATTCGATTGATGCCCATGCAGGGCTTCAGGCCAACTCGCCCTATCCCCGCAGCGTCCGGCAAACCTTGGGACAAGCAGGTCGGACATCATGGTCCAACGACACGCTTGTCGGCGAACATGCGCGTTCGGTAGAGACTTGTTTCCCCGGCGCATGCCTGCTCAGGCACTTGCGAAATCGACCGAGCGCGTTATCCGGGGCCCCGGCGCGTCGGCCACATCGTCATTCAGGGCGGATTTCCGGCCCGCCCCTCTGTCAGGCAGGTGCCGAGACGCTGCTAGCGTCGGCCAATTCCATGCATGTCACGGCGATATCGCATGAAACGTTCCTCCAAACGTCTTCGATGAGCAATTTCTAACCGCAAATCGCGCGCGCCATTCCCCTTGGAAATTTTGAAAGTCTCGAACGATCCCGCTGCTTTTCTGTGGAATGGACCTGTCGGATAGTGGAGGCAGGAGTGCTACGTTCTGGAGAAAAACATGCAGTCTCATTCGCAAGGAGCCGGCCGGCTCACGACCCATGTGCTGGACACGGCGCTCGGCAAGCCCGCCCAGGGCCTGCGCATCGATCTCTATCGCATCGATGGCGACACGGCGCAGCTCCTGAAGTCCACCGAGACCAATGAGGACGGCCGCTGCGACGCGCCGCTCCTGTCGGGCGACACCATGAAGGCGGGCACCTACGAGCTGCGCTTCCATGCCGGTGACTATCTGGGCCGTTCAGCCGAGGGGCCGATGTTTCTGGATGTCGTCCCGATCCGCTTCGGCCTTTCCGACGAAGGCGCGCACTACCATGTGCCGCTGCTTCTTTCGCCCTACAGCTACTCCACCTACCGCGGGAGCTGAACCATGGCCGTCGCGACAATCCGCTCCGAACTGCGTTTCATCCTCAACGGTCAGGACGTCGTTCTCAGCGACGTCGCGCCGGACCAGACGCTTCTCGACTGGCTGCGGCTCTCCCGCGCGCTGAAGGGCACCAAGGAAGGCTGTGCCGAGGGAGACTGCGGCGCCTGCACGGTGCTTGTGGGACGGCTGACGCCGGCTGGCGGCCTCGTCTATGAGAGCGTCAACGCCTGTATCCGTTTTCTCGGCTCGCTCGACGGCTGCCACGTCGTCACGGTCGAGCATCTCGCACCCAGCGACGATCGCCTGCACCCGGTGCAGCAGGCCATGGTCGATCTTCACGGCTCGCAATGCGGCTTCTGCACGCCGGGCTTCGTCATGTCGCTCTATGGCCTCTGGATGCAGACGCCGAACCCGACGGACCGGCAGATCGAAACGGCGCTGCAGGGCAACCTCTGTCGCTGCACCGGCTATGAGCCGATCCTGCGTGCCGCGCGCGCCATTTCCAGCTATGGCGGGACGCAAGACGACCCTCTGCTTGTCGAGCGCGAAACGATGATCGTGCGGCTCAAGTCCCTCGGCGACGGCACGCGCGTCGAAATCGGCGACGGACGTCATCGGCTGATCGTGCCCGCGAGCCTCGATGATTTCGCCTCGGTCCTCGAAACGTCGCCGACCGCGACGGTGGTGGCGGGCTCCACCGACGTCGGCCTCTGGGTCACCAAGCACATGCGCGACATCACGCCGGTGGTCTTCATTGCCGGACTGCAGGAGCTGAAGTCGATTGCCGTACAAGACGGCATCATCTCGATCGGCGCCGGCGTCACCTACTCCGAAGCGCTTGAAACGATTTCGCAGCATATTCCGGCGCTCGGCTCGCTGGTCACCCGCATCGGCGGCCAGCAGGTGCGCAACATGGGCACGATCGGCGGCAACATCGCCAACGGCTCGCCGATCGGCGACACCCCGCCTCCCCTGATCGCGCTCGGCGCATCGCTCACTTTGCGCAAAGGCACTGTCCGGCGTACCATCGCGCTCGAGGATTTTTTCGTCGCCTATGGCAAGCAGGATCGCCAGCCCGGCGAATTCGTCGAAGCCGTGCATATCCCGGTGCCGCCGACAGGCGAACATTTCGCCGTCTACAAGGTGACGAAGCGCCGGGACGAGGACATTACGGCGACGCTCGGCGCCTTCCGCCTGGCGCTTGCCGCCGACGGCACGGTTGCCGGGATCCGGATCGCCTATGGCGGCATGGCCGCAACGCCGAAACGGGCCTTCGCCGTCGAAAAAGCGCTGCTCGGCCAGCCCTGGAACGAAAAGACCGTGGAGACGGCAATGGAGAAATACGCCGAGGACTACTCGCCGCTATCCGACATGCGCGCCACCGCGGACTATCGTGCCCTCGCCGCAAGGAACCTCCTGATGCGCTTCTACCTGGAAACGACGTCCAGTGCGGCACCGGCCCAGGTGTCCAGATACGAGGCCGCGTAAGCCATGAACAAGCACACCCCACACCTCAAGACCGAGACCATCGTTGGCGGGGTTCATTCCAGTCCCCGCCATGATTCGGCTCACAAGCATGTCTCCGGCACGGCCGTCTATATCGATGACATCACGGAACCGACGGGCACGCTGCATGCCGGCCTCGGCCTGTCGACCGTGGCGCATGGCATCCTGAAGTCCGTCGATCTTACCGCCGTGCGCGCCGCCCCCGGCGTCGTCACCGTCCTCACCCATGAGGACGTGCCCGGCGTCAACGACATCTCGCCGTCCTATATGCACGACGACCCGGTGCTTGCCGCCGGCAAGGTCGAGTTTCATGGCCAGCCGATCTTCTGCGTGATCGCCGAAACGCGCGAGCAGGCCCGCCGTGCCGCGCGGCTGGCAAAGATCGAATATGAGGAATTGCCGGCCGATATCGACATCTGGGATCTCGACGTTTCGACCCATCGCCAGGTCGTCACGCCGCTGACGCTGAAGCGTGGCGATGCGGCTGCGGCCCTTGCAAGTGCTCCGCGGCGCGTGACGGGGCGGATGCGGCTCGGCGGCCAGGACCATTTCTATCTCGAAGGCCAGATCTCGCTCGCCGTGCCCGGCGAAGACGACGAGGTCGCCGTCTATTGCTCCACCCAAGGCCCGAGCGAGACGCAGCATATGGTCGCCCATGCGCTCGGCGTGCCGAGCAACGCCGTGACGATCGAGGTCCGCCGCATGGGTGGCGGCTTCGGCGGCAAGGAAACCCAGGCGAACCAATGCGCAGCGATCGCTGCGATTGCCGCCAAGAAGCTGAAACGCGCCGTCAAGGTCCGGCTCGACCGCGACGAGGACATGGTCGCCACCGGCAAGCGGCACGATTTTGCCATCGACTACGATGTCGGCTTCGACGACGAGGGTCGCATCCTCGGGATCGACTACACCTTCGCCCTTCGGGCGGGATTTTCCGCCGACCTTTCCGGCCCCGTCGGCGACCGCGCGCTGTTTCACTGCGACAATGCCTATTTCTTTCCGCATGTTCATGCGAAGTCGGCGCCGCTTTACACCAATACCGTCTCCAACACCGCCTTTCGCGGCTTCGGCGGCCCCCAGGGCATGGTCGGCGCCGAGCGCGTCATCGACGAGGTCTCCTTCGCCGTCGGCAAGGACCCGCTCGAAATCCGCAAGCTGAATTTTTATGACGCGATGGGCGTCGACGGCGAACGCAACCTCACCCCCTATCACCAGAAGGTCGAGGATTGCATCATCCAGCGCATCGTCGCCGAACTGGAGGAAAGCGCCGATTATGCCGGGCGCCGCAAGGCCATCGCCGAATTCAATGCGAAAAGCCGCATCGTCAAGCGCGGCATCGCGCTGACCCCGGTGAAGTTCGGCATTTCCTTCACCAAGACCGAATCGAACCAGGCCGGCGCGCTGGTGCATGTCTATAGCGACGGTTCCGTGCACATGAACCATGGCGGCACGGAAATGGGGCAAGGCCTGCATCTGAAGGTGGCGCAGGTCGTGGCGGAAGAATTCCAGATCGATCTCGACCGGGTAAAAATCACGGCGACAACCACCGCCAAGGTGCCGAACACCTCACCGACCGCCGCGTCCTCCGGCGCCGATCTTAACGGCATGGCGGCGCAGAACGCCGCGCGCCAGATCAAGGACCGGCTGATCGCCTTCGCCGCGGAAAGCCATCAGGTGCCCCGCGAGAAGGTGGTATTCCTGCCCAATCGCGTGCGGATCGGCGATGTCGAGATGCCCTTCGACGATCTCATCAAGAAGGCCTATATGGCGCGTGTCCAGCTTTCCGCCGCCGGCTTCTACAAGACGCCGAAGATCCATTGGGACCGCAAGGCGGGCCGCGGCCACGCCTTCTACTATTACGCCTATGGCGCGGCTTGCTCGGAGGTGTCGATCGACACGCTGACCGGTGAATATGTGGTGGAACGCACGGATATTCTGCACGATACCGGCCGTTCGCTGAACAGGGCGATCGATATCGGCCAGATCGAAGGCGGCTTCATCCAGGGCATGGGCTGGCTGACGACGGAAGAGCTTTGGTGGGATGGCAAGGGGCGCCTGAGAACGCATGCGCCCTCGACATACAAGATCCCGCTTGCATCCGACCGGCCGAAGATTTTCAATGTGGCCTTGACCGACTGGTCGGAAGCCTATGAGCCGACCATCCATCGTTCCAAGGCGGTCGGCGAACCGCCGCTGCCACTCGGCCTTGCCGTCCTGCACGCCCTTTCGGATGCGGTGGCAAGCGTCGCCGACCACAAGATCTGCCCGCGTCTCGATGCGCCGGCAACGCCAGAGCGGGTACTGATGGCGATCGAGCGCCTGAAGGCTATGCAAAAGGAGTGAAGTCATGCCTGCCGCGCGTGAGGACATCCGGGATTTTCTGCGCCGCGAGCCGGCGTCGATCCTCGTCGAGGTGACGGGTGTCGCAGGCTCCGCGCCACGCGATACCGATGCCTGGATGCTGGTGTCGGAGCGGGCGATCTTTGCGACGATCGGCGGCGGGCAACTCGAATACATGGCAATCGACCAGGCGCGGCGGGCATTGCGTTCCGGCCTTGCGGCAGAGCCGATGAACGTGCCGCTCGGCCCGGAGATCGGACAATGCTGCGGCGGCCGCGTGGGCCTTGCCTTTGCGGCGCTCAACCCGGAGCTTGCGAACGATCTCGTCGCCCGCAGCGATCGGGAAATGGCGGCACGACCGCATGTCTATGTTTTCGGTGCCGGCCATGTCGGCGATGCACTCGCCATGGCGCTTTCGCTCGCGCCGCTGCGCGTCGTGCTGGTGGACACGCGGGAAGAAGAACTGACCGCCTCCAACGTGCCGCGTATCGAGACCTGCCTGACCGCCATGCCGGAAGCCGTCGTGCGCGACGCGCCGGCCGGCAGCAGCTTCGTGATCCTGACCCATGACCACGCCCTCGATTTCCTCATTACCGCCGAGGCGCTGAAACGCGCGGATGCCGCCTATGTCGGCATGATCGGCTCGAAGACGAAACGCGCCACCTTCCGCAACTGGCTGTCGCGGGAGACCGGCCAGGCGGCACTTTTCGACCGTCTCATCTGCCCGATCGGCGGAACGGCGGTGAAGGACAAGCGCCCCACCGTCATCGCGACCCTTGCCGCCGCCGAGATCATGACGGCGGCGCTGACCTGGGCGACAGATCGCGCAAGGCTCACCGCGACCACCAATCGCTAGAGACGGATCCGCCGTGTTCTTCGTCCTGTATACCCGCTTCAATCACGGCGCTGCCAGTTATCGGATGGCAGGTAACTGCTTCAGGGGATTTGCGAAGGGCACGCCAAGCGGTTCGAAATGACGCTCGTTGGCCGTCAAGACGGTGAGGCCGTGCGCAGCAGCAGTCGCGGCGATGGCAATGTCCTCGAATCCGGGGTCGTGAGCACGCGCCCGGTCAAGCATCAGGCCAGCGTGTCTTGCCTCTTCAATTCCGAACGGCAGGATGCGGCCGCCATAGAAATGTTCCACCGCCGCAAGCCAACGGCGCAAATGCTCCGCCTTCGTCGTCGCCCCGATCCTGACGGCACGGGCGATGCCCGCCTCGATCTCGGCTATGGTGATTGCCGAAAGATAAAGTCGGTCACTATTGGCGCGCATCCAGGCCGCGAACGCATCAACGCCGACATGGCGCTTGGTCGGCGCATCGGCCGACACGATATTGGTATCCAGGAGATACAAGATCAAAAGCCGTCTTCACGCAGCGCACGGGCGGGCTTCCGCGATCGTTGCGGAATATCCGCCGGCTCGCCCGGAAAGACCAAAAGCAGGTCGGCGAAATCCGGTACTTTGGAAACCCGTTGCCATTCTTCGAAGGAAACCAGCACGGCTTCCTTCCGGCCATGGCGGGTAATGACCGTCGGCTCACCGGCCACGGCTTGATCAACCACAGCAGAAAGCGTCGCCTTCGCGTCCTTGAGCTGGATTTCCTTCATGCCGCGCCTCCATATGACCACCGGTAGTCATATATGATCTCGCCCGGCCTGAATCAAGCAGAGATCAACCTGCGGCCTCAGTCACGAAACTGCGGCCACCGGCTCCTCCTCAAGCAATTTGCCGATCAGCCGCTGACAGCGCTCCGCCATGAAATCGATCATCAGCCGGACCTTCGGGTCCTGGAAACGCTTGTGCGGGTAGATGGCGGCGAGCTGAACGGGAGCCGGCGGGCTCTCCTTCAGGATTTCCACCAGCCGGCCCTCCTTGAGATAGGCCTTCACCTCGAACAACGGCTTGTTGATGATGCCGCGGTCTTCCAGAGCCCATTGGGTGAGCACATCGCCGTCGTCGCTGTCGTAGGGGCCGGCCACTTCGAATTTGCGGGGACCTTCGGCCGTCATCAGCGTCCAGAAATATTCCTTCGAGCCGGGATAGCGCAGCAGAAGACAGTCATGCTTGTCGGCGATCAAGGCGTCCGCACCTGGCGGCACGCCGCGATGCGCAAGATAGGCCGGGGAAGCGCAGAGCACCCGCTCGCAGTTGAGGATGCCGCGCATGCGCAGGTTCGAATCTTCCAGCACACCGAGCTTGAAGGCGACATCGACCCCTTCGGCAAGGATATCGACATTGTGATCCGACAGGCGGACGCGCACTTCGATATCCGGGTACTTATCGTGGAATTCCGGAATGCCCGATGCGATCAGCCTACGGCCGATGCCGAGCGGCGCAGTGATCCTGAGCGATCCCTTCGGGTTGCGCGAGAGATCGGCGATGGCCGCCTCCGCCTCATTGACAGCCTCGATGATCTTCACGGCCTTCTCGTAGAAGACGCGGCCGTGCTCGGTCGGCGAGAGCTTGCGCGTCGTGCGGTTGAAGAGACGCACGCCGAGATGACGCTCGAGTTCCTTGATGCGATTGCTCGCGACCGCAGGCGTGACACGCTGGTCACGCCCTGCTGCCGAGAGGGTACCGAGTTCGACCACGCGAACGAAGACACGCACGTTATCAAGATAGGACATGGCCCTTTCTACCACATCGCCGTGCGGAACAAACCGGGGGGTATCTTATAGTTTTTTTTGAAAGTGTTGCGGATTCACCGGGATTTCCGAGAAAATCAAGCGATGGCAAACAGTCCCGTGAAGATCGGGAGGGAGTTCCCATGTACGAATATGCCATCGCCTGGGACTGGCTGACATTTGCCGTCCGCTGGCTGCACGTCATCACCGCAATCGCCTGGATTGGCTCGTCATTCTATTTCGTCGCGCTCGACCTGGGCCTGAAAAAGCATCCGGCCCTGCCGCCGGGCGCCTATGGCGAGGAATGGCAGGTCCATGGCGGCGGCTTCTACCATATCCAGAAATATCTGGTGGCGCCGGCCAACATGCCGGACCATCTCGTCTGGTTCAAATGGGAAAGCTACGTTACCTGGCTGTCCGGCTTCGGCATGCTGTGTCTCGTCTACTATGCCGGCGCCGACCTCTACATGATCGATCCGGCCGTGCTCGACGTCTCCAAGCCGGTGGCGATCGGCATTTCGCTGGCCTCCATCGCGGGCGGCTGGCTCATGTACGACCTGATCTGCAAGTCGCCCTTCGGCAACGACAATACGCGGCTGATGGTGGCGCTGTACTTCATTCTGGTGGCGGTGGCCTGGGGTTATACGCACCTGTTTACGGGCCGCGCCGCCTTCCTGCATCTTGGCGCCTTCACCGCGACGATCATGTCGGCCAACGTGTTCTTCATCATCATTCCGAACCAGAAGATCGTCGTCGCCGACCTCCTCGCCGGCCGCAAGCCCGATCCGAAATACGGCAGGATCGCCAAGCAGCGTTCGACGCACAACAACTACCTGACGCTGCCGGTGCTGTTCCTGATGCTGTCGAACCACTATCCGCTGGCCTTCGGCACGCAGTTCAACTGGATCATCGCCTCGCTGGTCTTCCTGATGGGCGTCACCATCCGCCACTGGTTCAACACCCGCCACGCCGATGCCGGCAAGCCGACCTGGACCTGGATCGTCACCGTCGTCCTGTTCATTGTCATCATGTGGCTCTCCACGGTGCCGAAGATCCTCACGGGAGAACCGGCCGAGCCTAAACTCTCCGCCACCCAGCAGCCCTTCGTCACGGCCCAGGCCTTTCCGAAGGTTCGCGATACCATCATGGGACGCTGTTCCATGTGCCATGCGAAAGAGCCGAGCTGGGAGGGCATCATCGCGCCTCCGAAGGGCGTGATGTTCGAGACCGACCGCGACATCGCCGCCCATGCCCGCGAGATCTATCTGCAGGCCGGCCGCAGCCACGCCATGCCGCCGGCCAATGCCTCGCATATCACCGACGAGGAGCGCCGCCTGCTCGTCTCCTGGTACGAGAGCGCCGTCAACGGGGAGAAGACCCAATGAACGAAATCCTGATCCGCGGTCGCGTTCTGACATTCCTCGCCGAGCCGCAGGGCATCGACGATACCGCCTCCTATCGCTATATCGAGGACGGCGCCGTTTTCGTGCGCGACGGAAAGATCGTCGAGATCGGCTCCTATGGCGACATGAGCAAGCTGGTGCGCTCCAATACCAAGCTCGCCGATCATCGTCCGAACCTCATCCTCCCCGGCTTTATCGATACGCATCTGCATTTCCCGCAGACGCAGGCGATCGCCTCCTATGGCGCACAGCTGCTCGAATGGCTGAACACCTATATCTTCGTCGAGGAGCAGAAATTCGCCCGTGCCGCTCACGCTGCCGAGGTGGCCGACCGCTTCATGGACGAGCTCCTGTCGAACGGCACGACGACGGCGGTTGCCTATTGCTCGGTCCATCCCGAAAGCGTCGATGCCTATTTCGCAGCGGCCGAAGCACGCGGCATGTGCATGATCGGCGGCAAGGTGATGATGGACCGCAACGCGCCGGATGCTTTGCGCGATACGCCGCAGCAGGGTTACGACGAGACGAAGCGGCTGATTGAACGATGGCATGGCCGAGGCCGCGCGCATTATGCGATCAGCCCGCGCTTTGCGATCACCTCGACGCCCGGGCAGATGGATATGAGCAAGGCGCTCGTCGCCGAGCATCCGGACTGCTACGTCCAGACCCATCTTTCCGAAAACCGCGACGAGATTGCCTTTGCCACCTCGCTTTATCCCGAGGCGAAGGACTACACTGATATTTACGCCCGTTACGGCCTGCTCAATTCTCGCATGCTGCTCGGCCATTGCATTCATATGAGCGCGCGGGAAGTTGCCGTGCTGGCCGAAACCGGCGCGGTCGGCGTGTTCTGCCCGACGTCGAACCTCTTCCTCGGCTCCGGGCTCTTCAATGCCGCCCAATTCGACAGGCTTGGCGCGCGCTGGTCGGTCGCGACGGATGTCGGCGCCGGCACCAGCTTTTCCATGCTGGAAACGATGGACGAGGCCTACAAGGTGCTGCACCTGCAGGGGCAGCGGCTGACGCCGTTCAATTCCTTCTATCGCATGACGCGCGGCAATGCCCTGGCGCTTGGCCTCGAAAAACGGATCGGGTCGCTGCAGGCGGGCGCAGACGCCGATATTGTCGTGCTCGATTCCACCGCCAAGTCGGCGATGGAATTCCGAATGCGCACGGCAACGTCGCTGGCCGAGGAACTCTTCATCCTGCAGACCATGGGCGACGATCGCTGTGTCGCCGAAGTCTACGTCGCCGGCAAGGCGATGAAGACCAGGAAGCCGAAAGCCGTTCTACGCGAATCGCTGCAACTCGCTTGATCGACTGACGCCACGATCCGTCGACGCCGTCTTCAGATCGAAGGCGGCTTCGACGGTTTCTGTCGTGGCGCTTCTCATTGGAACCGGTCGTTCGCAAAGCCGTTCAGAAACGCTTCACCCTCCCACCCATCGCCTTCGTCAACTCCTCCGCGGCCGCCAGCACGACAGGCCCCAGGGCGGCGACCTTGACGTCAGGCAATCGCACAGCCGGGCCCGAGATGGAAATGCCGGCAATGGCGTCCCCATATTCATCGAAGATCGGCGCCGCCACGCAGCGCATGCCGAGCGTGTGCTCCTCGTCGTCGATCGACCAGCCCCGCGCCCGGATCCGGGCCATATCTTCGAGCAGCGAGGGAAGCGTATCGCGAGTCTTCTCGGTGAAATGCTGCAGCGCGCGCCCACCGAGAACCGCCTCGATCCGGCTATCGGGCCAGGTGGAAATAATCGCCTTGCCGATGCCGGAAGCGTGGATCGGCCCACGCCGGCCGGGCCGAAAGAAGGCGCGCATCGGCGCATGGCTTTCCGCCTGGGAGATGAACACGACGTCGCCGTCGTCCTCGATGGCGATATTGGCGGTTTCTCCGGACTCTTCCATCAATTGCTTCAGGAAAGGCCGGCTGATTGTCCCGAGCTTGCGGAAGCGCAGGTAGGCCGTTCCGATCTCGAAGGCTTTGACCCCGATCGTCCAGGCGCCGGTCTCTCCGTCGTGCGTCACCATGCCGTGCTGGGCAAGAGAGGTCAGCAACCGGTGCACGGTGGAAGGCGCCATGCCCGACTGATCGGCAAGGTCGGTCAACACCGCACCGTCGGCTTCGGCCACCAGCTCCAATAGCTTCAAGCTGCGATCGAGCACCTGCACGGACGAAGCCGCCGCGTTTTCGGCCGGTTTCCGGCCCGGCCTGCCCCTCGTCTTTTCCCGATTTTCCGCCATGACGCTCACTTCTGACTCGAATGCGCCGCGCATTTTGGCGCGGCGCTTGGGCCTCATGACATATCCGCTTCGTTTCATTTGTTCCAGATTCGTTGAAAATGTTTATTTCCACATGATGAGATTGATTTCCATTTTATGATTGCGCCCTGGAATGAATGCGGTACTTTCTCTTCAGAAACGGAGAAAGTCCCATGGCAAAGATGCGTGCAGTCGATGCCGCAGTGCTGGTTCTGGAAAAGGAAGGCGTCAATTGCGCCTTCGGCGTTCCGGGTGCTGCGATCAACCCCTTCTACTCGGCAATGAAGATGCGCGGCTCGATCCGCCATGTGCTTGCCCGCCACGTCGAGGGCGCGAGCCACATGGCAGAGGGCTACACCCGTGCGCAGGCCGGCAATATCGGCGTCTGCATCGGAACCTCGGGTCCAGCCGGCACCGACATGATCACCGGCCTCTATTCGGCCTCGGCCGATTCGATCCCGATCCTCTGCATCACAGGGCAGGCGCCGCGTGCGCGTCTCGACAAGGAGGATTTCCAGGCCGTCGATATCGCGAAGATCGCGGCTCCCGTTACCAAATGGGCCGTTACCGTCATGGAGCCGGCGCTGGTCCCTTACGTCTTCCAGAAGGCGTTTCATACGATGCGCTCCGGTCGTCCCGGCCCGGTCCTCATCGATCTGCCCGTCGACGTCCAGCTCGCTGAAATAGAGTTCGACATCGACACCTATGCCCCGCTCGAGCCCTATAAGCCGTCAGCGACGCGGGCGCAGGCGGAGAAGGCGCTCGCCATGCTGAATGCGGCGGAGCGTCCTCTGATTGTCGCGGGCGGCGGCATCATCAATGCCGATGCGTCCGACCTGCTGGTCGAATTTGCCGAGATCACCGGCGTTCCGATCATCCCGACGCTGATGGGCTGGGGCACGATCCCCGACGATCATCCGCTGATGGCCGGCATGTGCGGACTGCAGACCTCGCATCGCTACGGCAATGCCACGCTGCTCGCCTCCGACTTCGTCTTCGGTATCGGCAATCGCTGGGCAAACCGCCATACCGGAAACGTCTCGACCTATACCGAGGGCCGCACCTTCGTCCACGTCGATATCGAGCCGACCCAGATCGGCCGTGTCTTCGCACCGGATTTCGGCATCGTTTCGGATGCCGGCGCGGCGTTGAAGCTGTTCCTCGACGTTGCAACGGAATGGAAGACGGCTGGCAAGCTGCGCGATTGGTCCGCCTGGGCGGGGGAATGCCGCGAGCGCAAGCGCACCATGCTGCGCAAGACGCATTTCGACCAGACGCCGCTGAAGCCCCAGCGCGTCTACGAGGAAATGAACAAGGCCTTCGACCGCGACACCTGCTATGTCTCGACCATCGGTCTCAGCCAGATCGCCGGCGCGCAGTTCCTGCATGTCTACAAGCCGCGCAACTGGATCAATTGCGGCCAGGCAGGCCCGCTTGGCTGGACGCTGCCGGCAGCGCTCGGCGTGCGCGCCGCCGACCCGGATCGCCCGATCGTCGCCCTGTCCGGCGACTATGATTTCCAGTTCCTCGTCGAGGAATTGGCGGTCGGCGCCCAGCACAAGCTCCCCTATCTGCATGTGGTGGTGAACAATTCCTATCTCGGCCTCATTCGCCAGGCCCAGCGCGGCTTGAACATGGATTTCGAGGTCAGCCTCGCCTTCGACAACATCAACGCATCGGGCGACGCGGAACCGGGCTACGGCGTGGACCATGTCGCGGTTGCCGAGGGTCTCGGCTGCAAGGCGATCCGCGTCCGCAGCCCGAACGAATTCCAGGAAGCCTTCACCACCGCACAGAAGCTCATGAAGGAACACCAGGTTCCCGTCGTCATCGAGTTCATTCTCGAACGCGTCACCAACATCGCCATGGGCGCCGACATCAACGCCGTCGTCGAGTTCGAGGAGCTTGCCGAGCGCGGCGAGGATGCCCCGACCGCGATCCTCGCCCTGCTGGATTGAAGGAGAGATATCATGCCGAGATTTGCGGCCAATCTGACCATGCTTTTCAACGAAGCGCCCTTTCTGGAGCGCTTCGCACTCGCCGCCAAGGCAGGCTTCGACGGTGTCGAATATCTGTTTCCCTATGACTTTACGAAGGAAGCCCTCCGCGCCGAACTCGATCGTCATGGCCTGACGCAGGTGCTGCACAATCTGCCGGCCGGCAATTGGGCCGGCGGCGAGCGCGGCATCGCGATCCTGCCCGATCGCATCGACGAATTCCGCCGTGGCGTCGCCGCCGCGATCGACTATGCGACGGCGCTCGGTTGCAGCCAGGTCAACTGCCTTTCCGGCATCGCGCCAGCGGGCATATCCGATGAAACACTGCGAACCACCTTCGTCGTCAATCTCAGATATGCCGCAGCCGAACTGGGCAAGCACGGCATCCGCCTGTTGATCGAGCCGATCAATCGCTTCGACATTCCGGGCTTCTATCTCAATACGCCCGATCAGGCAGCCTCGATCATCGCCGAGGTCGGCAGCGACAATCTGTTCATTCAGTACGACCTCTATCACCAGCAGCGTACCGAGGGCGAACTGATCGGCACGTTCAAGAAGCACCAGGCGCAGATCGCCCATGTGCAGCTTGCCGACAATCCGGGCCGCAACGAACCGGGGACCGGCGAGATCGCCTATCCCTTCGTCTTCGATGCGCTCGATGCGCTCGGCTACGACGGCTGGATCGGTTGCGAATACAAGCCGCGGACCACGACGGAAGCGGGGCTTGGCTGGTTTGCGGCTACCGGCCGCCACAGCGAAAGCGCAGCCATTCTCAATATCAGGAGCTAACAACCATGGCACACATCGGATTTATCGGCCTCGGCATCATGGGCACACCCATGGCACGCCACCTGCAGGATGCCGGCCATACCGTCATCACGTCCAAGTTTTCCGCCGCGCCGCGCCAGGAGTTGCTCGACAACGGCCTTCAATTCGTCGAGACGCCGAGAGCGCTCGCCGAAACCGTCGATACGATCATCCTGATGCTGCCGGATACGCCGGAGGTCAAGGATGTGCTCTTCGGCGAGAACGGTGTTGCCCTTGGTCTTTCGAAGGGCAAGCTCGTCATCGACATGAGCTCGATCTCACCGATCGAGACCAAGGAATTCGCCCGGAGGGTTCGCGAGACAGGTGCGGAATATATCGACGCCCCCGTCTCCGGTGGCGAAGTCGGCGCCAAAAACGCCTCGCTGTCGATCATGGCCGGCGGATCGGAGGCCAGCTTCGAGCGGGCGCTGCCGCTCTTCCAGCTGATGGGCAAGAACATCACCCTCGTCGGCGATTGCGGCGACGGCCAGGTCACCAAGGTCGCCAACCAGATCATCGTCGCGCTGACGATCGAGGCCGTGTCCGAGGCGCTCGTCTTTGCCTCCAAGGCAGGGGCGGATCCGGCCCGCGTGCGCTCCGCGCTGATGGGCGGCTTTGCATCCTCGCGCATCCTCGAAGTCCATGGCGAACGCATGATCAAGCGCACCTTCGAGCCCGGCTTCCGCATATCGCTGCACCAGAAGGATTTGAACCTTGCCTTGCAGGGCGCCAAGGCGCTGGGCGTCTCGTTGCCCAACACGGCATCGACACAGGAGCTTTTCAATCAATGCGCCGCCAATGGCGACAGCGGGCTTGATCACTCCGGTCTCGTCAAGGCGCTGGAGCGGATGGCGAACCATCCCGTCGCCTAGAGCTTTCCAGGAGAAGTGCGAAGCGGCTTTCCGTCCGGAATGCCTCCAGAAACAGAACGTAGAGCGTTTTCGCGTTTCGGAAGAAAAGCGGACACGCTCTAACATGTGAGAAACCCGATGCCGACCATCGCCGATCCCCGCGCCTTTCTGGAAAAGCTGTTCTACGCGGCGGTTGCGGCCGCCGATCCGGACAAGGCGCTTGCCGCCCATCTGCCGGAAAAGCCGAAGGGTAGGACGGTGGTGGTCGGTGCCGGCAAAGGGGCGGCGCAGATGGCACGCGCCTTCGAGCGCCTGTGGGATGCGCCGCTTTCCGGCGTCGTCGTCACGCGTTACGGCTATGCCGTGCCTTGTGAGCGCATCGAAGTCCTCGAAGCCGCCCATCCTGTGCCGGATGAAAGCGGCCTGCGCGCCTCCGACCGGCTGATGGCCGCCGTGAGCGGCCTCACCGAAGACGATCTGGTGGTTGCCCTTGTCTGCGGCGGCGGATCGGCATTGCTGCCGGCTCCCGCCGGCGATCTCACGCTTGCCGACGAGATCGCCGTCAACCGGGCCCTGCTTGCCTCCGGCGCGCCGATCAGCGCCATGAATGCCGTACGCAAGCAGGTCTCACGGATCAAGGGGGGCCGCCTCGCCGCACTGGCGCATCCGGCCCGTGTCGTCTCGCTCGTGGTTTCCGACATACCGGGAGACAATCCCGCCCTCGTCGCCTCCGGGCCGACGATTGCCGACATGGCCACGCGCGCCGACGCGCTTGGGATCATAGACCGCTATCGCCTCGACCTGCCGGAAGCCGTCATGCGCCATCTTGAGAATGGCGAAGACGAGCCGCCGCTGCCGTCAGACCCTCGCTTCGCCCGCAACGAGGTGAAACTCGTGGCTTCCGCCGCCATTGCGCTGGAGGCGGCGGCCGACGTCGCGCGCAAAGCCGGCGTCGAGCCCATTGTTCTTTCCGACGCCATCGAGGGCGAAGCATCCGAGGTCGGCCGCGAACACGCCGCGATCGTGGCGAAGATCGCCCGCCGGGGCCTCGCATCGAAGGGGCCCGTGCTTGTTCTGTCGGGCGGCGAGACGACCGTAACGATCAAGGGTAAAGGCAAGGGCGGCCGCAACAGCGAATTCCTGCTCTCCTTCGCCTGCGCCATCTCCGGCCAGTCGGGCGTCTCGGCCCTCGCTGCGGATACCGACGGTATCGACGGCTCCGAGGACAATGCCGGCGCCTTTGCCGACGGCAGCACCGCCACGCGCCTTGCCGACCAGGGGAAGGACGCCGCCGAATTCCTGGACCGGAACGACAGCTGGTCGGCCTTTTCCGCGCTCGACGACCTTTTCGTGAGCGGCCCCACCGGCACGAACGTCAACGACTTTCGCGCGATCCTTATCCGTTAGGGCGCCGAAGAGTCCCTACCGCCTTGCCTTGAGAGATCTTCCAGGTTCGCTGTCAGTGGACAGGGGCAACGGTGGTGCGCGATGTCACTCCACCATTACCGCCGCGAACCAAGCCATCTTCGTAATACGTCGACCGCTCCGGGGCGAACTAGGAAGCGAGCTCTGACCACGCAAGTCTCCCGGGAGATGCTTTCAGGATCCGACGGCCGAATCCGCCGTCATCGGCGAGAATTTTATTCCAAGATCGTTTCGGAAATTAGCAAATCACTATAGGCTTATGACCGACTCGACCGCGCATAGGCTTCGAGCGAATTTTCCGCGCCCGTCGAGCAAGACAATCCTGTGAAGAAAAGCCGACATGCTCAATAGAACCTCTCCGCTCGTCGCGTTTCAATCCAAGACATTCCGCTCGCTCTGGTCGGCAACGCTCATTTCCAATCTCGGCGGTCTGGTCGAAGGCGTCGGTGCGGCCTGGCTCATGACCAGCCTTGCGACCTCCCACGGCATGGTCGCGCTGGTGCAGTCCTCCACCACCCTGCCCGTCATGATCTTCTCGCTTGCGGCCGGGGCACTGGCCGACAATTACGACCGCAGGCGGATCATGCTGATCGCGCAGACGCTGATGCTCTCAGTCTCCGCGACGCTGGCCGTACTTTCCTACAGCAATGCCCTGACGCCCTGGCTGCTGCTCTGCTTCACCTTCCTGATCGGCTGCGGTGGCGCTCTTCACAATCCGTCATGGCAGGCTTCGATGGGCGACGTCGTCCCGCGCGAACATCTGCCCGGCGCCGTTGCGCTCAACAGCATGAGCTATAATCTGATGCGCAGCATCGGGCCGGCGATCGGCGGCGTCATCGTCGCGGCCGCGGGCGCGGCTTTCGCATTCCTCTTCAACGTCTTCTGCTATTTCGCTCTCATTCTCACGCTGTTGCGCTGGAAGAAGGCCCCCGCCCGCAATGCGCTGCCGCGCGAGCCTTTCGCAAGCGCGATGTCGGCCGGGTTCCGCTATGTCCTGATGTCGCCGAACCTACTCAAGGTGATGTGCCGCAGCTTCGTCTTCGGCCTGACGGCGATCGTCATCCTGGCGCTGCTGCCTCTCGTCGCGCGCGATCATGTGCATGGCACGGCGATCACCTACGGCATCATGCTCGGCTTCTTCGGCTTCGGCGCCATTTGCGGCGCGCTGCTGATCGGCCGCATTCGTGACCTCCTGAGCAATGAATGGGTGATCCGCGGCGCATTCTTCACGCTGGCGGTCAGCTGCTTCTTCCTGTCGCTCAGCCATCAGGTGTGGCTGAGCTGTCTTCTTCTCATGCCGGCCGGTGTTGCCTGGGTGCAGGCCTTTTCGCTCTTCAACGTCACCGTTCAGCTCTCCACGCCGCGCTGGGTCGTCGGTCGCGCCCTTTCGCTTTACCAGACGGCGACTTTCGGCGGCATGGCCGTAGGAAGCTGGATGTGGGGCGAACTGGCCGACGCCCATGGCGTCACCGGCGCTCTCTGCATCGCAAGCGTCACGTTGGCGATAGGCGGCCTGCTTGGCCTTCTGTTGCGCCAGCCGGACTTCGAATCCCTCAATCTCGATCCGACGAACACGTTCAGCGAACCGCAACTGCAGCTTGACCTGCGATCCAGAAGCGGTCCGATCCTGGTCATGGTGGATTACGACATCGATCAGGATGACGTGCCGGAGTTTCTGGCCGTCATGGCCCAGCGGCGCCGGATGCGAATCCGGGATGGCGCGAAGCAATGGTCGCTCTTGCGCGATCTGGAAAAGCCGAACACATGGACGGAAAGCTACCATCTGCCGACCTGGATCGACTATGTTCGCCATAGCCAGCGCCAGACGCATGCCGATATCGATGTCGCGGAGCGTCTCGATGCCCTGCATCGCGGCGGCCAGCCGCCGGTCATCCACCACATGATCGAACGGCAAACGGTGCCGAGGCATGACGATATGCCTCTGAAGCCCTATCTCGACGCGACCTGACGGGTCATGCCATGAGTCTCCCGCGTTCTGTGGCGATCATCTCGGCGGCTCGCAATGACCTTCAAGGCTGGAGGCCAGCACTCGGGGAACCGTTGCGCGCATGCTGGCGCGTGATCTCGCGCGGCGAATAGCCAAAGGCCCGCTTGAACATGGTCGTGAAGGCGGCCGGGTTCTTGTAGCCGAGGTCGATTGCAATCGTCGTCACCGGCGTCCCCGCGACGAGCCGGGGAAGCGCGGCATGAAGGCAGGCCTGCTCGCGCCACTTGACGAAGCTGAGGCCCGTCTCGAGACGAAACATGCGGGTAAACGCACGCCGGCTCATGCTCATGTAATTCGCCCAGACATCGATCGTATCGTGCGTCGTCGGTTGCCGCACGAAATCCTGGCACTTCTGGGCAAGCACACTGTTGCGCGGGATCGGCAAGGATAAAGGCAGCGGTTTCAGCCTTGCCAGCTCGTGCAGAAGCAAGGTCATCAAGGCACCGGCGCGATCGTTGACGTCATAGTCGACCGGAATATCGACGGCCTCCGCAATGAGCGTGCGCAACAGGGGCGATATTTCGACAACCTGGCAATGATCGGGCATCGTCTTGATTGCCTGCGGCTGAATATAGACGCTACGCATGCTGACATTGCCGAGCATACGCACGCTATGGATGACGCCCGGAGGGATCCACATGCCGCGCTCGGGCGGCATGACGAGCGTACCATCCGGAGTGGTCACCACGACTACGCCGGAAAAGCCGTATAGAAGTTGCGCGCGCCGATGCTGGTGCGGATCGACACGATGCCCGTCCCTATACTCGTTGCCGAGGGCAATGAGAGGCCGGTCGACATCGATGAATGGATCTATGCGGCTGTTCCTGACCATTCTGGCCCAGTCTCGTAGTAGTTGCGCCTTATCGCGGTAGCGGGCGATTGTCTTTTCTAATATCAGCGCGGCGAACGATTTGAAAGTGAGAGCCATGAGCCAGGTCATGAACCCGCCTCGCGCGGCGGCGACGATATATCCGGTCATTATGGTGGCCAGTCTCGGCCACTTCATCAATGATGTCACCCAGTCCCTGCTGCCGGCGAGCTATCCGGTGCTGAAGACCGGCTTCGACCTCAGCTTTGCCCAGCTCGGCGTCCTGACCTTCGTCTACCAGATTACCGCCTCGATCCTGCAGCCCTTCGTCGGGTGGTACACGGACGGGCGGCCGCAACCCTATTCCTTGCCGTTCGGCATGGCCTGCAGCTGTACCGGCATGATTACGCTCGGAATGGCCTCGAACTATCCGACCCTGCTGATGGGCGCGATGCTGCTCGGCCTCGGCTCCTCGATCTTTCACCCCGAAGCATCCCGCATCGCGCGGCTGGCATCCGGCGGCAAGCACGGCTTTGCCCAGTCGCTGTTCCAGGTCGGCGGCAATTTCGGCACGTCGCTCGGGCCGCTGCTGGCCGCCTTCTTCATTCTTCCGCACGGCCAGCATGGAATGGCGGCGCTCGCGAGCCTGGCCTTCATCGGCATCCTCGTCCTCGGAGGGCTGGGCCGCTGGTATCAGGTAAACGGCGGGCACCTGCGCGCGCCGGCCAAGACCGGCAAGACCCACAAGGCGCTGAGCTTGTCGCGCGCCCGCGTCGGCCTTGCCATTGCCGTCCTGATCGCCTTGATCTTCTCGAAGTATTTCTATCTGGCGAGCTTCACCAGCTACTATAATTTCTACCTGATGGCCCGGTTCGGCGTCACCGAACGGACGGCGCAGCTCTGCCAGTTCGTGTTCTTCGCCGCCGTCGCGGTCGGCACGATGGTCGGCGGCCCGGTTGGGGACCGCATCGGCCGCAAGAAGGTCATCTGGGGATCCATCCTCGGCATCCTGCCCTTCACCATCGTCCTGCCCCACGCCAATCTCGAAACGACGATTGTCCTCAGCGCGATCATCGGCACGGTCATCGCGTCCGCCTTCTCTGCGATTGTCGTCTATGCGCAGGAGCTGCTGCCCGGCCGCGTCGGCATGGTGTCGGGCCTGTTCTTCGGCTTCGCCTTCGGCATGGGCGGCATCGGGGCGGCGGCGCTTGGCGTGCTTGCCGACCATACGAGCATCGAGTTCGTCTTCGAACTTTGCGCCTTCCTGCCGCTGATCGGGCTTCTGACGATCCTGCTGCCCAACGTGGAAGACTGACGGCATAGCAAGTGGCAAAGGCGCCGATGCGGAAGCATCGCCGCCTTTCCAAATTGCCGGCAACGATGGGCGCTCGGATCGCATGCCCGAACATTCCTCACGCCGAAGCCGGGCGTTGACCCGTTGGCCGCAGACTTCAAGTGTCAAACCGGCCGCTGCCCGGCGATCGGCAAATCGGGAGGGCGATTGTGCCCGCCTCCTACGACGCCGATACTTTCTTGACCCAGGCTTCTATGTTGTCGCCGCTGCTCATGTCGGCCTGCACCAGCCCGTCGATCATGAAGGTCGGGGATACGTGGATGCCGTTCTGCCGGGCGTATTTGCAGTGCCATTTGATCTCGCGGTCGAGGTCCGGGATCGCGAAGGCCTCCTTCAGCTGGATGCCGCTGTAATTCTCCAGCCGCTCGATCAGCGCGTTCGGCGTCACGTCCATGTTCGGTCCGCCGGCGTGATGAGCGAACTCGAACTCCTCGCGATGGACGCCGATCGCAGCCATCACCTTCTTCGCCGTCTCCTTGCCTCCGGGAAGCGTCGAAGCCGCAAGAATGCAGCGCACGAGGACGCCGGAATACATATGCCAGGGCTGCGATTGCAGGCGCACCTTGATGGTAACCTTATCCTCGCCTGCCTGTTTCAGAAAATCGTCGAGCTTGTTGAAAGCCCTGACCGAATACGGGCAAGTGGGTTCCAGGAAGATTTCAAAAATGCGCGGCCCGTGGCCCCAGCTCAATGGATCTGCGCGCCAGGCGACGTGGGTCATGCCGGTTTTCCTCTTCGATCTCGAATCCTGTCGTGACACGGAAACTAGACGCGCTCCGCTTGGCCGGTCAACGTTGGAGAGAGGAAAGACCGCGCTCAGAAGAGCTTGATGTCCATGGTGCCGTAAAGTTGATGGATGCTCCATACCCCGTTCTTGAGCAGCAGAGCAAAAGGCCCATTTTTCGCCGCTGCAAATTGGGGGCTCAAAGTCACCCCCAGGATTTTGCGCGGCTCGCGCTTCCCCCGAAGAGCTCTCATGCCTGCCCCGGGCGTGATTTCAATGCAGAAAGCCGCGTCCGTTCGCGGCAGTCCATTCGCTTAGTCGACAATTTCGGGCATGGCCGGTGGCGCGCTGCGCAAGGGCCGGCGGAAAAGCTCCACGCAGGCAACGCCGACGAGCGCGGCACCACCGCCGATGACGTGATAGGCCCGTACCGGTTCGCCAAGCATCACAATGGCGCCGAGCGCGGTGAACACCGGCAACAGGTTCATGAAGGCCGCGCAGCGGTTGGGGCCGAGGATATGAACGCCGCGCACCCATAAAAACGGAAGGACGACGGACGCGAGGCCACCGGCATAGGCAATGAGCGGCAAGGTCTCGGCATTCAGCGCACGCAAGGGCGCTGGCGTGGCAAGAAATGCCGGAAACATGATCACCAGAGCGCAGATCGCCTGCATATAGGTCGATTGCCAGCCGGCGACGGGCAGGTTCCAACGCTTGAGCAGGACGCCATAGACGGCATAGCTCAGCGCCGCAATGAACATCAGCGGATCGCCGAGATGCACGCCATTACGCGCGAGCGCTGCCGGATCGCCGGCGCTGACCAGATAAACGAGCCCGACAAGCGACAGGACGCCGCCGCCGACCATTCCGACAGTCGGCGTATCCTTCAGCACGAAGGCGCTCAAGGCCACCGTGAGCAGCGGCGTCAGCGCCGTGAACACGGCCATGTTCGTCGCCGTCGTCGTTTCCGCCGCCAGATAGGACAGGCTCTGGAAGAAGCACATGGCGAGGAAACCGAGAATGGCGAACTGCCCCAGGTGCGGCCAGATGACGAAGCGATTTCGCCAGGCCGGGACGGCGACGAAGGTGCTCATCAGCAGGACGGCGAGCAGCAGGCGATAGAAGGTGATCGCCTCCGGTCCGATCGTATGCGCGGACATTCGGGAAACGATCACGTTGCCGGACCAGAGGATGATGGCGACGAGAGGATAGAGAAATGCGAGCTTGTTTTTCATATGCGATACCCATGGATCATTTCGAGACCCCGGCTTACTGCTTCGATATCGGTCCGTATCGCTTTATGGTGACCAAGACTGTAGAGATTGGGACATGCAGAACGACCCGACGCGAAAACATCTCGATTTTCACGATACCCATCGCGCCATGGCGGCGATGGACGTCAACTATCCGGACGGGGCCTCCACCGGCTGGCACTCGCATCCGCGCGGCCAACTGCTCTACGCGATCGAGGGTGTGATGATCGTGCGGTCGGTGGAGGGGTCCTGGGTGGTGCCGCCGAGCCGGGCGCTATGGCTGGCGGCCGGGCTGGAGCATGACGTGAAGATGGCCGGCGAAGTGAAGATCCGCACGGTCTTCATCGACGCGACGGCGATCCGCCATATGCCGGCGGGAAGCTGCGTCATCGAGGTTTCGCCGCTGCTGCGCGAGCTCATCGTCGCCGCCGTTCGCGTGCCCCTCGATTATGCGGAAGGCAGCCGCGACGATCGCCTCATGCAGCTGCTCGTGGACGAAGTACGTGTCTCCGATGTACTGCCCCTGCATCTTCCCATGCCGGAAGACGAGCGCCTCAAGCTGATCTGCGAAGCGATCACCGAACATCCTTCCGATACGTCGACCGCTAGCCAATGGGCCGAACGCCTTCGCGTGACGGCCAAGACGGTGCATCGCCTCTTCGTCAAGGAAACCGGCATGAGCTTCGCGCAATGGCGAGAACAGGCGCGACTTTTGTTTGCGCTGCGCAAACTGGCGAGCGGCGACCGCATCATCGACGTCGCCTTCGATTGCGGCTACGCCAGCCAGAGCGCCTTTACCGCGATGTTCCGCCGCCATTTTGGCAAGCCGCCATCGGAGTTCTACCGTTAGGTGTTCTCCATCGCATATCTGTTTGCCGCTGGATGTCTCGTCGGAAAGACAAAGCCGCCAGCTCGGTCCAATCGACGGGCGTCATTGATCGATTCAAGATTAATCACTATGATTAGGAATAAATCGAACCTCATGAAAAGGATGATCGCATGTCAGGTTCCGGCACCAAAGTCTTGACCGCGCATGTCCCACTCTCCTTGGCCGAGAAAGTCGATTTGATGGCTGAAAGGCTTGAGCGTTCTCGCGGCTGGATCATGAAGCAGGCTCTTACCGCTTGGCTCGACCAGGAAGAAGAGCGCGAGAGGCTCACCCGGGAAGCGCTTCTGGACGTAGACGCGGGCCGCGTGATCGACCATCAGGCGGTACAGGCATGGGCCGATAGCCTCGGCAGCGACGAACCTTTGCCGCTTCCTCGCTGATGCAAGCAAAATGGACCAGCAAGGCGCTATCCGACCTCAGTCGTCTCTATGAATTTCTGGCGGCTGTAAACAAGCCGGCAGCCGTTCGCGCGGTGCAGTCCCTGACCAAAGCGCCGACTATTCTGCTGGCCAACCCAAGAATTGGCGAGCGACTCTTTGAATTCGACCCACGCGAGGTCAGGCGCCTGCTCGTCGGCCACTATGAGATACGCTACGAAATTCAGCAGTCAACGATCTATATCCTGAGGTTGTGGCATACGCGGGAAGATCGTTAGGCGGCGGAATTTCTCATCGGCCCCCGAACCGGATCCAGGACGGGATGCCGGCCCAAGCCGGCATCCCGCAAGCATAAGCGGCCTCAGCCCTGATTGTGCCCCATGCGGGCGAAGCGGGCCGGATCGACGCGCTGCAGACGCATGGCGACGAGATAGCCCACGATCGCCGCGATCGGGATCAGCGAGGGCAGGACGATGCCGAGCACGCCGCCGGTCGTTCCGGTCAGATCGCCGAAATGCAGGAAGATGTAGACGAACAGCGCCGCCATCACCAGACCGGAGACCAGCGGAAGGATCAGTGTCGTCAGCGCCGATGCGGTGTGATCCGTGCGGCGGAAGAAGGCAATCACGGCGACCGAAGTCACCGTCATCATGCCGAGAACGCCGAGCGTGCCGATCTGGCTGATCCAGGTGAACATGTTGAGAACCGGATCCAGGCCGAGCCCGGCGAAGAATGCCAGGACGATCAAGGCTCCCGCCGTCTGCGTTACCGAGCCGACATGGGGGCTTTGATGGATATCATGCGTCCGGCCGAAGACCGCCGGCAGCAATCCCTCGCGGCCGGCGACATAGCTGTAGCGCGCGATGTAGTTATGAAAGGCCGAAAGTGCGGCAAACAGGCTGGAGACCAGCAGGATGCCGGCGATATTCGCGATCGTGCCGCCGGCATATTGACCGGCGAGGTCGAAGAAGAACGTCGACGGATCAGGCAGTCCCTGGATCGTCGGGAGCAGCTTGTCGGCGCCGATACCGACGATCATCAGCCATGTGGTGAAGATGAAGAAGATGCCGATCATCAGAACCGACAGATAGGTGGCCCGCGGAATCGTCTTTTCCGGATCGCGCGCTTCCTCGGCGTAGATGGTCGTTGCCTCGAAACCGATGAAGCAGCCCAGGCAGAAGAGGACCGCAGCGGTCAGCGAACCCGAAAAGACGGCATTTGCATCGAAGAAATTCAGTGCAAGCCCGTTCGCACCGCCCTTGCCCAGAATGGCGAAATCGACGATCAGCACCACCAGATATTCCAGGGCTACGACGAAGACGAGCACCTTGGCGGACAGGTCGACCTGGCGATAGCCAAGGAAGCCGACCAGCAGGATGGCAAGCAGGCTCCAGATCCACCAGGGCAACACCAGCCCAAACGAACCGAAGATGCCGGCTGCGATGCCGCCGAACAGGCCGATGAGCCCGAACTGCATGGCGTTATAGGCGACCAATGCGGTGACCGCGACCGCCCCGGCGACACGGCCGCCAAGCCCACGCGCCGCATAGGCGTAGAAAGCACCGGCATTGGTGACGTAGCGCGACATCGTGACGTAGCCTGCGGCAAAGGCCAGCATCACCAGCGTCACGAAGACGAAGGTTGCCGGAATGCCCGCCCCGTTCCCCAGCATGAAAGCCAGCGGCATCGCGCCGGCAACACCCGTCAGCGGCGCCGCCGCCGAAATCACCATGAAGGTGACGGCGATCAGCCCGAGCGAGTTTTTACGAAGTTGGTTACTCCCTGCACCAGTCATATCGATAGCTTCTTCCTGAGCCATATTCCCCTCTCCCATTCTGCCGCTCCTGGCGGCGTCTATTGCGGTATTCTCCCGTCAATTTCCGGTCCGCGCGCCGTCCCTCCCCGTCAGGCGCGCTTGAACGATATCCTGCATTTCGAGATGAAGTCCTTTGCCAGCTGGCTTTGGCCATCCGACCTCTGTGTGACGGCAATGACAGCGCCTTCCGGAAATTCCTCGCCTAGCGGCACGGCCCGAATCTCGCGGCCATCTGGCCCTGTTCTGTTCTGGGGCTTCTGTGGAACGATCGAATATCCCAGCCCTTGGGCCACCAGTCCGCGAACCATGGCAAAGGATGGCGACTGCAGGCGGATGACCGGCTTCAGCCCGTTGCGCTTGAAGAGCGCGGCGATCGCGCCGCGAACGGAGGGATAGTCGAGCAGGATCATCGGCAGATCGGCGATGTCGGCAAGCCGAAGGCTGGACTTCGCGGCAAGCGGATGATCCGCACTCAGCAGCACATGCGGCGCCGGAACGCACAAAAGTTCGCTGTCGAGCTCCGGCTCGTCGACCGATCCGAAGGTGACGGCAGCGTCGATCTTGCCGGCACGCATCTGCTCGATGAGATCGTCGTGGTCCGCTTCGAGCAGCCGGATATCGACGCCCGGCGTCTGGCCGGCGAAATCGGCGACGAGCGGCGGCACGAATTCCGGCCCGAGCGTGATGAAAAAGCCGACGCGCAGCTGGTTTTCCGGGCTATGCGGCTGGTCATCGTCCGGCGCGATCGGAATGGCGCGCCGATAGCTCCGATTGGCGTAGACAAGCGGCGAGCGCTGTCGCGACAGCTCGATCCGCTCCACCTCGCCGATGAGAATGAAATGCGTGCCCCAAAGCAGGGCCGTCTTCAGCTCGCAGTCGAGTGAAACGATGGCGCCGTCGATAACGGGAGATCCGGTCGCGCTGCTATGCCAGCCGATCGCCGCGAACCTGTCGTCGGCGAGATGCTTGAGGCGACCGGAGAAAAGGTCCGAAACGAAGCTCTGGTTGCCGCTGAGCACATTGGCGCAAAACCGTTTGTTCTTCCGGATCGCTTCACCGGCGGGGCTCAAGTGATGAATACTGACCAGCAAGGAAGGTCGGCTCGTATCGGCCGAGACCGACGTCATGGACGAGACGGTGACGCCGAAGCGGCCCGCCTCGCCATCCGTCGTCACCACGGTAACGGCGGAGGCAACCCGGCTCATGCTCTCCAAAAAAAGACCGCGAAGATCTGCATCCATGTGCCTTCACCCCAAATCGAAAAAGCGCTCCAACTCCACATCGGGAATCTTGCGACGGAACTCGTTGTGCTGACTTTCGCGCGTCGAGGCGAAAGCCTCGACAAACCTGGCCCCCAGCCAATCCTTGGCGAAATCGGAGCCGCGCAGCCGCTCGATCGCCTCGGGCATCGAACGCGCGAAATCTCGCGCCGGTTCTTGCGCATAGCCGTTGCCGATGGTCTCCGGCTCCGGCTCTATCTGCTCCAAGATGCCGACGATCCCGGCCGCGACCGTGGCGGCCACGGTCAGATAGGGATTGGTGTCGGCGCCCGGCAGGCGATTTTCGACACGCAGCGAACCGGCATCGTGGCCGACGATGCGGAAGCAGGTCGTACGATTTTCGTAACCCCAGCTAAGACCGGGTGGCGCAAACGTGCCCGGCGCGAAGCGGCGGTAGGAATTGACGGTCGGCTGGAAGAGCAGCGTCATGTCGCCGACGTAAGTCTGCAAGCCGCCGATGAAATGACGGAACGTCTGCGACACGCCGTTCTTCTGCGCGGGATCATGGAAGATCGGCCGGCCGTCGCGGTCCTTGAGCGAGATATGCACATGGATCGACTGGCTGTCCGCAGCCTCGGTCCAGCGCGGCATGAAGGTGACGCACCTGCCCTGTCTTTGCGCCAGCGAACGCAGAAAATTCTTGAGAATGACGAGCTGGTCGGCGGGCTCCAGCCCCTCTCCGGCCGCGATGCACGCCTCCAGAAAGCCGCCGCCAATTTCCTCGTGCATCTTGGCAAGATCGATCCGCAGAGGCTCGCACATCGCGGCGACCGCCTCGTACCATTCGGTCTGCTGCACCTGATAGAGCACCAGATCGTGGCTGTTGTGCTGCGTGGCCGTCTTGAGGTTGCGATAGCCTTTGGTGCGGGCGCTTTCCGGCGTTTCGTCGAAGAGGGTATATTCAAGCTCCATGCCGTAGCGGGGCGCATATCCCGCATCGCCGACACGCTCGAGCACGCGCTTCAGGATGGAGCGCGGGCACAATTCGGAGGTGCCGCCGGAATAATTGGAGAGAACCAGCAGATCGTGGCCCGGCTTAGACCATGGCAGCCGGCGAGCGGTCGCCGGGTCGATGATCAGCGGATCGTCGTGAAAGTCCGAGGTGCCGTCGGAGACGCCGGGGATGGTCAGCACCACGTCGGTCGGATCGAGCGCCAGCGTCACGGGCGACATGCCCATGCCGTTTTTCGCGATCCCCTTGAGACTGCCGGCGGACACCATTTGCCCGCGTAGAAGCCCGTTCGTGTCGGTCATCGCGACCGTGGCAAATCGACTGGCCGGATCGGCCAGATAGTCTTCAATCGTCATGTTCCACCTGCTGAAGGGAATGGGCGTTTATCAGCGCCTCTAATTTGGCCAGATCCGCCTCTGGCTGGGTCGAATAGGCCTTCAGGAAAACCCTGAGGCCATTGTTCAGATATCTCGCGATTTCGGCCCGCCCCGGCGGGTGGTCCGGCATGTAGAGAGCCTGGGTTCGAGGCGCCGAAAGGATCAGGCCCCAAAGATCCTGGGCCGCCAGCTCCGCATCCTCGAAGATGAGCTGTCCGGCGGTCCGTCGTCCCTCCAGATAGTCCATGATCCCGCGCAGGAGCCGGTCAGGACCGGATTCCTGGTAGGCGCGGCCGATCTCGGGAAAGCGCTGCACCTCGCCGATGATCAGGCGGGCGAGCGACAGCAGGTCGGGGCGCATCACCGTGTCGGCATAGTCCCAGGCAAAGCCATGCAGGTCGGCCACCATCCCCTTGCCGGAAGGATGCTGAAAAAACTCCAGCATCAGGTCGCGCTCGCCGAGCATCATCGCCGAGAAGAGCGCCTCCTTCGACGAGAAATACTGGTAGAGCGTGGGTTTCGACAGGCCCGCCTCGATGGCGACCGCGTCCATGGTCGCGCCCGAATAGCCGGTCTCGGCAAACACCTTCAGGGCGGCATCCAGAATACGCCGCTCACGAATGATCCTGTTCTGCTGGCGGCGGGGAAGATCATTCATTTCGGGAGCTTTCCAAGGAAGTCGAGGAGAATGCGATTGTAGGCTTCGGGCTGCTCCACGTTGCAGACATGGCCCGCATCCCGGATTGTTTCATAGCGAACGTCGGCCAAGGCGGCATCGGCATGGATGCGCTTTGCCACGCCACGGATCTCGTCCGGCGCGGCCAGCCGGTCATGTTCGCCTGTCATCATCAGCACTGGCATGGTCAGGCGGGAAAAATCGAAGCGCTCCGGCGGGTTGGTGAAACACATCAGTGCGTCGCGGTAGGTTGCGGCCGGGATCGCCGCCATGGAGCGCAGCAATTGCTCCTTCACCTCGTCCGAAGCGTTCGGACCGGCCAGCACCTTCACCACATCGGGCGCAAAATCCGCTGGCGCCAACCCGGCATCGAGCGGCACCCGGCGGCTGAGGCGAAACGCCTCGCGCTCCTCGTGAGACGCTTCCGACATGCCGGTGCAGCCGCCGGAAAGCACCAGTCCGGCCAGCAGATCGGGGTGCCGCATGGCGAAAGACGTGGCGATCCACGAACCATAGGACAGGCCGACCAGAACCAGCCGTTCCGCACCCAGCGCCTCGCGGATACGCAAGATGTCGGCGCAATAATCCTCGACCGTCGACGGACCTGTCCCGAGCGTGCTGTCGCCATAACCGCGCAGGTCCAGAGCGGCCGCGCGCATGACGGTCCCCGTAGCGGCAAGCTGCGGCAGCCAATTGGTCCGCCCGCCACCGATACCGTGCAGGAAGAGGCAAAGCGATCCACCCTTTTGGGATGTTACGGTCAACGCCAGCCGTGGCCGCTCGCCGAGCGATACTTCCTCGAAGGTGACCGGCGCCGGGGATTGCTGCCGGGACGAAACCGCCTCACGGCGTTGGGCCCGATCCGAAAGGGCTGCGATGCCAGCCTCGAAGATCGCCTTCGTGCCCTGGCAGATACCGGCCAGACGCGCCGCGTCCGGGGCATCGACTTCGGCAGTCCATTCGACAATGCTGCCGCCGTCACCATCGCCGGAGACGGTCATGCGGCCGTCGTAGCGATCGACGCCGGAAATACCGTCCAGATGGTTGTAGCCAAGCGAGTGGTCGCTATCGCTGAACCAGGTGAGCTGCTCGCGGTAGAGCGTATCCTCGCCATGCACGGTGAAGGCGCGGATAAGGCTGCCGCGCGCATCGTGTTCGGCGCGGATGCCGGCAATGGCGGGATGCCATTTTCCGCAAAAGTCGCCGGCGATGGCCCAGACCGCCTCGGGAGAGGCTGGGCATTGCCCGACAATCTGAACCCGGTCGCGCGGCATCGGAATTACCTCACCCCACCCGCGCCGCCGGCATCGCCGCGCCAGAGCGACGTGCGGGCGCCGCCTTCGTCACCGGGAGCGTGATCGAGCTCGTCCATCTCGTAGAGCGCGAGCACGCCGAGATAATCCTCCATGATCTCGGAGGTGAAGGGCAGCATCAGCGCGCCGCAGCGGCTATCGCGATACATGCGCTCCAGCGGCAGCGACTTCAGCATCGACTGGCCGCCGCAGGTGCGGATGGCCATCGAGGTCATCTCGGCCGCACCCTCCATGACGTTATATTGCGCGGCATACATGCGCAGCACTTCCGCCTTGTTCGGAAAACCCTTGGCCTCGCTGAAAGCCTGCCACCACAGGGCGCGTATATTGGCAAGACGCGCATACATCTTGCCGACGGCAATGCGCTTGGTGGCATACATGCGCCGGTCGATCGGCGGCTGGCCCGGGATCTTGCCCTTGAGATAGTCCACCATGAAATCATAGGCGCCCTGCGCCACGCCCATATAGGTCGGCGACAGCGTAATCATCATGTGCGGCCAGTTGGGCAGGGTCTTGTTGAAAATGCCGCGCGGCATCAGGAGATCGTCGGCCTTGACGAAGACATCCTTCAGAATAAGGTCGCGGCTGTTGGTGCCGCGCATGCCGAGCGGGTCCCATTCGCCCTTGACGGTCAGGCCGGGCGTATCCTTGTGGACGACGAACAGCATCGTGTCCTCGTGGCGCGGCTCCTGGCCCTCGAATGTCTCCGTGCAGACGATGGTGTAGTAGTCGCAATAGCCGGCAAGCGAGGCGAACTTCTTGAAACCGTTGATCTTCCAGCCACCTTCCACCTTGCGGCACTGGGTCTGGTTCGGCTTCGAGGTCCAGTTCTGCCCGCCTTCGGAAATCGGCTGCGAGAAGATGGCTCTTTCCGCAATGGCGCGGCGGAACTGGCGTTCGCGCAAGGGTGCGAAAGTCGCTTTCTCCTCGAGCGTCAGGTTCGGCATTTCGAACATGAAGCGCGACCAGGCCATCGAGGAGTTGTGCATGTTGAAGGTCAGCGCGGTGGCGCCGCAATATTTGCCGATCTCAGCCCCGACCATGGCGTATTCGAACATCGAAAAGCCCCAGCCGCCGAACTCCTGCGGGATGCAGAGCCCGAGGAAGCCCTCCTCGGCAAGATCCCTATAGTTTTCGACCGGGAAGGAAGCGTCGTCATCGACAGCCTTGGCGCGAAGGGCGAAGCGTTCGCGGCCAAGCTCGTTCACGCGGTTGAGGACTTTCTGGACTTCCGGCCGGATGCGGGAGAGGTCGTAGTAATCGGCAATTTCGCTCATGCTTCTTCTCTCTTCGAAGGCGTCAAAGCGCCAGTTCACCCTGCAGGACGCCGTTTTTCACGACGACCTTTCCGTCGAGTTCGATCGTGCAATTGCGCATCGGCAGATCGAAATGGCCGAGCGTGTAGCGGCCCGCATACTGGTTCGCGCCCGTGGACCACAGGAAGGAACCGGCGAGCGCGCGGAATTCGACCGCCTGCATGTCCCGCTTGTCGTACATGGCGGCCGACACCCAGCGGGCGCGCGGGTGCATGCCCCAGCCGACATGGCTCATGCCGTAGGCGTTCCGGTCGTCCCAGGCCTCCATGTATTCGCGGAAATGGATGGCATCGATGCCATCGCCCTCGATGGCGGTGACGAAATCATTCTCGACGGTGAAATCGATGCGGCTTGTGAGCGCCGTCTTGAAGGTCAGGTTCATGTCACCGACATCCATGACGATGCGGCCGTTGACGGAGTTCCGGCCCGGAAAGGCGAGGCAAAGACCGCCCGGCCAATGCGCCACGTCGCCCGGCTTGGTGCCGAAGCCCGGCGTGCCGCCGCACGGAGCGCCACGCAGGTCGATCAGAAGATCGGTGCCGACAGCCGACGTGACGCGCATCTCGCTCGCCGCGCGCAGCATCTCGACGCCGAGCGCTACCTTGGGACCAAGTTCCGCCGTCGGCTCGGTGCGCTCGAGGATTTCCGGATGCTCGTTGCAGACGACGAGGAGCCGCGTGTTGCCGGACGCTTCGATCTCCGGCCATTCCGGCGCGTGAATGAGCCCCTCCACCGTGCAGTCGACGATGACCTCAACGCGCTTCAGAGCTTCGATGACGGCGCGGTTCTGCTGGATCGCCCAGGACGTGCCGGTCGACTTTACCGGAACCGGCGCCGTCTGGCGCGGCGTCGGCATCTGGATCATGCAGTATTCCGCCCCCAGATCATGCAGAGCCAGATCCGAAAGATGGACGAGAACCGGCCGCGACTGGGTTTCGGACAGAATGGCAACCTGCGTGCCCTGGCCGATGCCGTTCAATCTGAAGACGCGGCGGAACGAATCCAGCCAGCGACCTTCGACGCGCTCCTGCAGCATCGCGGCATTTCCTCCCTTGACGAACCACCAATTTGGTGAATTTCTTAACTCCCGAGTTAAGTTTCTTTCACTTCCCTCGAACTGTCAACGGAGATTTTCGAAAATATTGAATATTTCGATGATTGCTCTGTTTGACTGCTACATCCAGACAAAAGCAGGAAAAGACCGGCCCCGGCGCGGGTAGCGCCGATACCGGTCGATAGGCATGGTCTCAAGCAAACTTATTCCGGCTTCGGTCCGTGCCGGTCGCTCCATTTCGGGCGAACGAGACTGAAGGTATCGTGGCTGCGCACGTAATCGCTGCCGTAGGAGCGAGCGACGAGATCGAGCCTTGGCGTATCGATATGGGCGCGCTCGGCGTCCAGCACGCAATCGTCGGCGACATGCACGGCAAGTACGCGGCCGATCACCACCACCTGCGCCGGGCCGGTGACGACCGACGACAGCGATACGCATTCGAAAGCGACGGGGCTTTCGGCGATCCGCGGCGGACGGACATGGGCCGACGGCGCGGTCGCAAGTCCCGCCAGCGTCAGCTCATCGACGCCGCGCGGCGCATCGATGGCGGTGACGTTCATCGCCTGCACCAGCCGCTCGGGCACGAGATTGACGACGAACTCGCCGGTGTCGAGGATGTTGCGCGCCGTATCCTTGAAGCCTCTTTCCGGATCGGCCATGATGCCGATCGCCACGGTCGGCGGCGATGGCCCCATGACGTTGAAGAAGCTGTAGGGCGCCGCATTCAGCCGGCCCTGTGCATCGAGCGTCACCACCCAGGCGATCGGCCTGGGCATGACGGTGGCGGCCAAAAGCTTGTAGGCATTCTGGCTTCCGACTTCGTGCAGGTCGAAGCGCATCAGGTTTCACACCCCGATATCATCACCGCGGGATCGCGCCATGGGCCTGGTCCGGCGTCGCATCGACCACCGGATGCCGCAGCAAGCCGATCCCCTCGACGCAGGCGACGACGACATCGCCCGGCCACATCCACTCCTGCGGGTCGCGGCCGGCGCCCACCCCCTCCGGCGTGCCCGAGGCAATGATATCGCCCGGCTCCAGCGTAATGCCGGATGAAATATCGGCAATCAGATCGTCGACCTTGAACAGCATATGGCGCGTATTCGAGCGTTGCTTTTCGACGCCGTTGACTGTCAGCCACAGATCGAGCGACTGGGGGTCGGGAATTTCGTCGGCCGTAACGATGCAGGGGCCGAACGGCGCGTAGCTGTCCTGTCCCTTGGAAAAGATCCATTGGCCAGCCCGCCTGTTGTCGCGCGCCGAAACGTCGATCATCACGGAATAGCCGAAGACATGGCGCAAGGCTTCCGTCTTGGCGACCCGCCTGGCCGTCGTGCCGATGATGACGGCCAGCTCCACTTCCCAATCCAGCTGCTGGGTGATCTTGCCGTTATGCTCGATCCCCTCGCCCGGCCCGATCACGGTGGTCGGCGGCTTGGAGAAGATGACCGGCTGCTTGGGCAGATCCTTTGCTGTATCGAGCGACTTCGCGCTTTCGGCGACATGCTCGACATAGTTCAGCCCGATGCCGAAAATGTTCTTGCGCGGCCGCGGGATCGGGGCGAGCAGCTTCACATTGGCAAGCGCCGTGGCGACGCCGGCCGGAAACTGCCCATTGGCTCTGCTCAGACAGGCACGCAGAGTCTCGATGCCGGGTCGTCCGCTGTCGATCAGGCCGAGCATCGTATCGGGCAGGTCTTCGCCCTGCGATGCAGCCAATGCTGCAACATCCGCAACCAGATCGTCGACAATCACGCCAAGCCGCGCCGCGGCCTCGACGGAGGCTCGGTAAGTCACAAGTTTCATATCGTTTTTCCCTGGAGAAGCGGCTGGAAACCGTCATTGTCGCCGAACGCCTGTTCGCGGTAGAGACCAAGCGCCCGCATGACAGGCAGATCCGAAAGGCAGAACAGGCAGGCATCGTCCCGCTCCGAGCCATTGACATGCTCGTGCCAGGCCCAGGACGGCACGCAGAAGATATCGTGCTCCTGCCAGTCGTAGCGCTTGCCGTTGATGATGGAGTGACCACTCCCCTTGGCGACGTGATAAAGGCCGCTGCCGGTGTGACGGTGCGCCTTGGTATGTTCGCCCGGACGCAGCATCTGCATGCTCGCGCCCATGGTCTGCATGACCGGCCCGTGGGTGACCGGATTGACATAGTCCATAAGCACGCCGTCGTAGGGCGATCCGTCCGTGCAGCCGGCATATTTTGCCAGGGATTCGTAGGTGGGCGCCCATTCGTACTTGAACATCGGGCTGTAGCCCTTGTTCCATGCCTGTCCGGCCGGCGTCAGCCCCGGGTTGCCCCAGGTTTTGGTCATGTCGTCGACCGCGAAGCCGACCGCCTGCGAGAGATCGGGATGGACTTCGTAGAAGTTCGCTTCCATCGCGTTGACGAACGGAATATCCAGCCCATCCTGCCATATGCAGGGCGAACCCGACGCCTCGACGCCATGCTCGTGCCAGGTGCCGTTGGGGGTCAGGACGAAGTCGTTCGCCCCTAGCGTCATCTTGTGGCCATCGACGACCGTATAGGCGCCCGTCCCCTCCATGATGAAACGGATCGCGGAGGCGGAATGGCGATGCGCGCTGGCGACCTCGCCCGGATTCATCACCTGCAACCCGGCATAGAGCCAGCCAACCGCCGCCGCAACATCGCTCCGTCCCGGGTTGTTGAGATAGACGACGCGACGGCCGGCTTTTTCCGGCGTCACCAGCTCTACCGAGCGCAGCACATGGTCGCGAAGATCCTTGTAGCGCCAGACGACAGGCACGGATTGCGACTTCGGCTCCCACGGCTCGATCTTGTTTGCCACGGTCCAGAGCGCACCGGCGCTGAACCGTTCGAGGTCGCCGTAATAGGCCAAAAGCTCCGGCGTATCCTCGACATTGGCGCGACCGGCGACATTCTCCCGATGGTTCTCATGCGGCTTTGTCATCGAACCCTCCTCTCCGTCATTCCGTTGAGGGACAAGATGAGCGATCATATTTGCGAAAGCAATAAATATTTTCGAAAATATTTGGAATTGCCGACAAATGGGTGGATGCACTATTGTTCGCGCAAGCAAAGGACCATCAGCATGACTCTTGCCGAGAAGGCATATGACGCCCTGCGTCACGACATCATCCGCGGAGAGCTTCCGCCCGGCCGGCCGCTGCGGCTTTCGGATCTGAGCGAGCGCTACGATATGGGCTTCTCGCCCTTGAGAGAAGCGCTGAACCGGCTGCATGCGGAACGTTTGGTCACGGCCGAATCCCTGCGTGGTTTCCGCGTCGCGCCCCTGTCGATCGATGAGCTGCACGACGCCGTCAACGTGCGTATCAAGATCGAAAGCGATGCCCTGCGAGCGTCGATCCGGCTCGGCGACGACGATTGGGCAGCGGGAATCGTATCGGCTCTCTATGCGCTTAACCTGCAGGTTGGCCGAACAGGCCCGGATGCCGATATCTGGACGCTCGAGGCCCGGCATTACGCATTTCATCGGGCATTGCTGACCGCCTGCAACTCGCCCTGGACGCTGGAATTCTTCGAGCGTCTCTATGCCGCAACGGAACGCTATCGCATCCCCGTGTTGCTGGCGTCTACCCATTCCGCCGGGCGGGATGTGCAGGCGGAACATGGCGCGCTTGCCGAAGCAACGCTCGCGCGCGATGCCGACAAGGCGACAGCGCTTCTGGAGGCTCACTACCGCAAGACGGCGAGCCACCTGACCACCGTTTTCGGCACGAAGCGGCCGGATGAGGTGACTGCCGCCGCCGGTTGACGGAAATGTCGCGATCAATGCGATCGATCCGCAATGCCAGACCGGTCATCCGGACCATGGTGGAATGCCGAACGGAATGTCGGCATCGCCGCGCCAGAAGCGGATGGACGGCACGCATCCGAGACGGCTCGACCGGACATGCGGGCCTCTCTATACTCCCGGGATCGAGATCGCCACCATTTCGGGTCGGTGGATTTGCCGGGAATACGGAATCATGGATCAGCTCAACAGCGCCGCCACGACGCTTCTTTCCAGCAAGGGCCGCGGCTGGGAAGGTTTGGAGGCAAGCTTCCTCCACATCCAGGCCGGACGTACCCATGTGCCGGGATCGCAGACACACCGGCTGGGCATTCACTTCGGGCGAGCCGTGAATGCGTTTTGCCAGTGCGACGGCCGGCAGCATCGCCGCCGACAGAAGCATGGCGATATCGATATCGTTCCCGCAGGCCTGGATGGCTGGTGGGAAGATGATGGCGATTGCACCATCCTGCGCCTGAATATTCGACCGGAGCTCCTTCAATCTGCGGCCGCCGCGCTTGGCCGGGATCCAGATACCGTTTCGCTCACACCCAAATTCCAGCTTCGGGATGCCGGGCTCGAATCGATCGCCTGGGCCATCAAGGCCGAGATCGAGGCATCCGTGCCGTCGGACCGCACCTATGCCGAGGCATTGGGACTGGCGTTGGCAATCCGCCTGGTTGACGGCGACGGGAAGACCACGGCGGATACCGCCACCGTGGGCGCGACGCTGACGGACAGGCAAAGACGCCGCCTGACGGAGTTTGTCGAAATGCATATCGATCAATCTCTGTCGCTCGGCGATCTAGCTACGGTTGCCGGGCTGAGCGTGTCGCATCTGAAGCCGCTCTTTCGCGCCACATTCGGAATGCCTGTTCATCAATACATCCTGGCACGCCGGGTCGAACGGGCAAGACTGCTCATCCTGTCCGCGGACCTGCCGCTGGCCGAGATCGCATTGGCGACGGGCTTTGCCCATCAGAGCCATATGACCCACTGGATGCGGCGCATATTGGGCCTGACCCCCGGAATGCTCAACCGACTGCACTCCTGAGGCGCGTCGCGATCTTTTCAGATTCGCTTCTCGCCCTTTAGCTCTCTTTGATCTTGCTCATGTCGTGGCCGCAAAACCGCTGCACACTTTCGCGCGACATGCCGAGCCTTCGATTGTCGTCCGAACCTGCAATGGATCATCCGAACATGCGCGATCCGATGAGCATGGACGGATACGCTGCGGCAAGATCGACAGGAGAAGACATCATGCATGCAATTCTGGGTGCCAGCGGAAAAGTTGGCCGCACCACCATCGCAGCACTGCGCAAGGCCGGTGTTCCCGTTCGCGCAGTCCTGCGAGACCCCGCCAAAGCACAGGAATTTTCCGAACTCGGCTGCGAGATCGCCATCGCCGACGTGAATGATCATCAAACGCTGGCTGCCGCGCTGAAAGGGGCCAGCGCCATCCAGGTCATCTGCCCGGTCGATGTGCGCGCGTCCCAGACACGTTCAAGCCTGATCCGATCGATCGACATCCTCGGCGACGCCCTGGCAGCCGCCAGGCCGCAAACCATACTCGCCATTTCCGATTACGGCGCGCAGCACAGTTCGGGAACCGGTGTCACCGTGATCTTTCATGCCTTGGAAAGGCGTCTGCGAACGCTGGATTCCAGGCTTGTTCTGCTGCGATCGGCCGAGCATATGGAGAACTGGGCTCGCCTGGCAAAGGCGGCGGCAGAGCATGGCCGTTTGCCGAGCTTCTACCATCCGCTGACAAAACTCCTTCCCACTGTTTCCGCCTCCGACGTCGGCTCGATCGCCGCCGAACTGCTTCTGGACGGAAAGGACGCGCCTGAGAGGGTAGTCCATGTCGAGGGACCACGGCGCTACACGCCGAACGATGTCGCCGCGGCCATAGGATCGATCGCCGGTCGCGAGGTCATCGCTCAGCCGCTACCCGAGGCCGATTGGCAGGCCGTTCTGCTGCGGGCCGGCCTATCGGAGGACTATGCACGCCTGCTGGTCGAACTCTACGGCGCCCACAATGCCGGCCGGATAGATGTGGAGAGCGATGTCGGCGAGGTCCGCCGCGGCAAGACCGAGCTGGTGGACGTGCTGCGGCGGCTTCTCGCCACATGAGGTCGGCATTCCGCTCTCAATGCGCGCCGCCGCCGCCCTCCTTGAGATCCACGTTGCTGAGGATCAAGGCGAGCGGAATGGCGCAGAGCACGATCAGCATCAGCACATGGAACACATCGATATAGGCCAGATAGCTCGCCTGGGTCTGCACCTGCTGGCCGATCCAGGCGGTTGCCTGCGCCTGCGCATCCGGCGTCGTCGCCCCCCTCTCGGCAAAATAGCGCGTCATGGTCTGCAGTGTCTCGTGATAGGCGGGCGAGGATGGCGTGACGTGCTCGACGAGCCGGCTCTGATGCCATTGCTCGCGATGGGCCAGGACATTGGACGCGACACACACGCCGATCGAACCGCCGATATTGCGGGCGGCATTGATCATCGCGGAAGCCTGGTTGGTCTGCTCCGGCCTCAGGCCGTAGTAGGAAGCGGAGGTGATGGGGATGAAGATCAGCGGCAGGCCCAGCCCGATATAGAGGCGCGACCAGACGAAGAAGCCGAAGTTCAGCCCGGGATAAAGCTCCGTCAATTGCCACATCGACACGGCGATGATCGCGGCACCGATGGCAATCAGATATTTCGGCTGAACCAGGGAGCTGATACGCCCGGCGACGAACATCATGACCATTGTCACCAGGCCGCCCGGCGATAGCGCCAGACCGGCCCATGTCGCAGTGTATCCGTAGTTCTGCTGCACCACCTGGGGAATGAACTGCGTCGTTGCGATCAGGATTGCGCCGATTGCCATCATGACAATGAAACACGCGCCGAATTGCCGGGTGCCCAGCAGCCGGCCATCGATGATCGGATTGGCTTTTGTCAGTACCCAGGGGATCGCCAGCAGAAACGAAAGCACGCAGATGGCCGTCATCATGATGATGAAGCTGGAGCCGAACCAGTCGTCGGTCTGGCCGCGATCGAGCGTCAGTTCGAGCGAGCCGAGAAAGGTCGCAATCAGCAGGAAGCCGACAATGTCGAAGCGCACGCCCTTGCGGCGGTACTCCTCCCGCATCTGCTTCGTCTTTGGCGTTTCCTTCAGCAACGCATAGACGAGGGCAAAGGCGAAGACCCCCACCGGGCCGTTGATGAGAAAGCACCAGTGCCAGGAAAGATTGTCGGAGAGATAGCCGCCCAAAGTCGGCCCGACCACCGGGGCGACGACGACCGCGACGCCGAAGAGGGCAAATGCCTGGCTGCGCTTTGCCGGCGGGAAGGCATCCGCAAGGATCGCCTGCGAGGTCGGCACCATGCCGCCGCCGGCAAAGCCCTGGATCATGCGGAAGATCAGCAGCGTCTCGAGATTCCACGACAAGCCGCATAGGATGGAGGCGACCGTGAAGGTTGCCAGGCATAGAAGATAGAACCGTCGGCGCCCGAAACGTTCGGAGAAATAGCTGCTGGCGACCAGCACGATGGCGTTCGAGACGAGATAGGTCGTTACCACCCAGGAGGCCTCGTCGGAGCTGACGGCGAGGCCGCCGGAAATATAGCGCAGCGCGACGTTGGCAATCGTCGTGTCCAGCACCTCCATGAAGGTCGCCAGCGACACGACGATTGCGATCAGCCAGGGGTTGGTGGCTTGTGTGGAAGGCGCCTCTGCGCCGCCTGCCATTGCGCCTGCGTCGCTCATATCAGCTCCTCGGGCGCACCGTCACCGTCGGCACGACGGACATGCCGGGACCGATGGCGACATCCGCGGGCCATTTGTCGACGATGATCTTGACCGGCACCCGCTGTGTCACCTTCACATAGTTGCCTGTCGCATTCTCGGCCGGAAGCAGCGAGAAGGCGGTGCCGGAACCCGGCTGGACCGACGCCACCTTGCCGTGAAGCGTATGATCCGGATAGGCATCGATCGTCACGTCTACCGGCTGGTCCGGCCTCATATCCGTCAGTTGCGTCTCCTTGAAGTTTGCCGTGATCCAGACCTCGTCGGGCACGAAGGTCGCGATCGCCTGGCCGGCATCGATGAATTGCCCCTTGGCACCCGTCAGGTGAACGATACGGCCCGGCTGAACAGCGATGATCGTCGTGTAGTTCAGGTTTTGCTGCGCCTCTTCGGCCTGCGCCTGCGCCTGCTTGAGGCTTGCGAGCGCGCTGGATTTTTGCGCCTCTGCCACGGACTTGTTCTTCAACGCCGAAGTCACGTTCGCCTGCATCTGAGCGAGGCCGGCCTGGTCCTGCTGAAGGGTCGCGGTTGCCTGCTGCACCGATTGCACGCTGCCGGATCCGGATTTGACCAGCTGCTGCTGGCGATTGGCCTCCTGCTGGGCATATTGAAGCGCGGCATTGGCGGAATTCTGCTGCGCTCTCGCGACATCGACGGAAGCGTTGGCCGCCTCGATCTGCGCGCTCGCACTATCGATGGAGGCCTTGGCGACCTCCACCTGCCCGTTCGCCTGATCGAGCGCGATCTGATAGTCGCGCGGCTCGATCCGCAGGATGACATCCCCGGCCTTGACATGCTGGTTGTCGGTCACCGGAACATCGGCCACATAGCCGGAGACCTTGGCGGCGACCGAGAAGCTGCGCGCATCGACAAAGGCGTCATCCGTCGATTCGTACGGATAGAAATAGATCTTCCAGACGAACCACGCGGCAACGAGCAGAGCCGCCAGCACCACAATGCCGAAAAGCACCCAGAAGGGATGCCGGCGAACAAAGGAAGGCCGTTTTGGCTCCGGCGGCGCGGTCTCCCGCCGATCAATCTTGGCGGGTGCTTGCCGCTTGGGCCGATCCGGCCTGGTTTCCATGGTATCAGGTTGATTGTCAGCCATGACATGACCTTTGCTTGATCGTGGACGTGGGCTCCCGCCCGCCAGTTCGAAGAGGGGTTAACGCCGCAGAAAACGTGGGATCTTCGTCAGATCCCGGATGAAGGCCAATCTGCCTTTCTCCCTCTCGGTCGCCTCCCTGATCCGCAGGAGCGCCGAGGGATGGATGGTGACGAGAACATCCGGCTTTCCCGCGGGATGCAGAATATGGCCACGATCCCGCATCACCTTGATCTTCGAGCCGAGCAACGAGGACACCGCTGTCGCGCCGAGCGCGACGACCAGTTTCGGTTTCAGAAGTTCGAGCTCGGCGCCGAGCCACCAGGCGCAACGCTGCACTTCTCCGGCGTTGGGCCTCGCGTGCAGACGTTTCTTGCCGCGCATCTGGTATTTGAAATGCTTGACCGCATTGGTGACGTAGCACCGATCCCGATCAATACCGGCTTCGTCGAGGCATTGATCCAGGAGCTTGCCCGCCGGCCCAACGAAAGGCCGCCCGGCCAGATCCTCCCGGTCGCCCGGCTGTTCGCCGACAAGCATGATATCGGCTGCACCGGGACCCTCGCCGAAAACAAGATGGGTGGCGTTGCGATAGAGATCGCACCGTGTACAGGATTGAGCATCGTCGCGCAGTTCGGCAAGCGTATTCGCGTCCGCATGCTCATACGCCAGTGAAGGGCCCGCGCCGGCCGAAGGAAATTTCTCGAGCATTTGTGGGCTCGCAATGGTTCCAGACTATGGAACCTCAACTAATCACCGTTGTCTTTGTTCCACGCGTGAAAGTGTCGCCGAACAGGGAACCCGGTCTTCCGGTGCTCGTTTAGGCAAGGAGACCTGGAGAATGGAGGAACCGCCATGAACAGCGAAAATAAAATCGGCTCTTTTGCGCTCAGCGCATTTTTCAACGATGAATACGACGCGGAAGCGGCAGCCCAGGCATTGATCGATGCCGGCATACCCAGAGACGCCATTACCATGACGCCCGGCAATCGGCCCGATGCGTCACCAATCGATCACATGGGTTTTCTGGACGCATTGAGCGGAATCTTCTTTCATGAAGAGCAGCGCGCCGCCTATGCCGCCGCCCTCGAACAGGGTGGAACGCTCGTCACCGTGGAAGAGATGAACGAAACGCAGCATGATATCGCGCTGCCGATCCTTGCCGAGAAAGGCCAGATCGATCTCAACGAGCGGGAGTCCTGAGGCGACGAACGCCGGTTTCACCGCCTGGTTGCGGCAGGCAGTGAGCCGGTGAGGGGCCGGTCGACAGCATGCAGCGGCTTTCAGGGTCAATAGCCCTTCATCGACATCAGCCGCGCATCCAGACAGGCAGTCACAAATGCCTCTCTGGAGGCTTCGACCGGAATTCTGTGCGAAACGGCAGCGATACATCTCTCCTTCGCGTGAGCATATGACACGCCCTTTTCGCCCGGCCATCGCCGCGACAGGAAATAGATCGCGTCTTCCGGCCCTTGAACCGCGTGGATATCCCGACTTCCCGTCCCCAGTCGAACCGGCGCTGTCCAGAGAATTTTGAATTCGACATCGATGACGTCGCGCATTTGATTCTCCCATGCCGCAAAGACTGCCACTCCCGCTATGACCGAACACGGGGCGACGGCGATTGTTCCCGATGCCGGCGGAAACCGCAAAGGCCGGCCGCGCCTCCATTCTTGCGGTTCACTTCCGGTTCACGCGCTGCCGCCTATAACGAGGCCCAACCATGGACCGATGGATGCGTAACTCAACGAATCCCTTCAGCCGGATGTTATCGGGCAAGCGGCTTTTGATCGTGGAGGACGGATATTTCCTCGCCGACGAAGTGCGCCGGAAATTGCAGATCCTCGGCGCCACCGTCATCGGCCCCGTCAGCGATATCGAACATGCGGCGGACCTGGTCGAGGCAGACGAAGCGGATGCTGCGATCCTGGATCTGCATCTCGCGGCAGAGCGCGCGTTCGCCCTCGTGGAGCGGCTCGAGAAACGGAAGTTTCCCTACATCTTCGCGATCGGTCGGGAGCATCAGGGTATCGCCACGGGATTTTCCGGTTTTGTGCTGTGCGAACGACCGGCCGCAATCGAGCATATTGCCGAGGCGCTGTTCGGCGGCCGAAAGCGGGATATTTAGAAGAGCGCCCGAGGACGGCGAAGGCTAGAGGCGCCGTCACCGGACCTCTTCGTCAAGCCGGGCGGCCAATTGCTGACGGGCACGATTGACCCGACTTTTGACGGTGCCGATTGCACAGCCGAATTTTTCCGCAGCATCGTCATAGGAGCGGCCTTCTATGACGACGTATTCGAGCACGACCCGGTAATGCTCCGGCAGCAGATCGCAGGCCTGCTGAAGCTCCTTCGCCCTGACGGTCCATTCCTGCGATGGCGGAGCGACCCCCTCTCCCGAGATGCATTTCTTGTTGCCGGGCGCCTCCCGCTTCGCAATGCGGAACCTGGTGCAGAACGTATTGCGCATGATCGTGAACAGCCAGGATTTCAGCCGGGTTCCGCGATCGAATTGGTTGAGGTTGGCCAGCGCTTTCGCCAGCGTCTCCTGGACCAGGTCATCGGCATCGTTGGCGTTTCTGTGGAAGGTGCGCGCGAAGGCGCGAAGGGCCGGAATGAGGTCCACTATTTCAGACTGCAGACCGGCTGATCGTGGCATATCGTTCACAACTTTTCTCCTTGGGAAAACGGCGAGGGTGCCTTCCCAGCGGCGTTGGCTTGCAACGCCTGGTCCGCCTGTCGCCGAAGAAAGCCAACGTTGATCGTGATTTGAACAGACATCGTCATTCCGAGCGTCGCGATACGTTCTCGCGATGCCTCGCATTGACCTTCCGGTCGCAGATTGCTCGTTGCATTGCGGGGGGAACGGCTGCCTACCGTGCTTGTTCCCTGCAGTTCACAAAAATCGCAAAATGCCGCAGTCGGGCGGCAGGGGCGATGCGAGTGTCCGATCCTACGCAGCCCAAAGGGACCCTGATCGCCCGCAAAACGCCTGCCCGCAGCCGGTGAAACCGATGCCAGCGATAAAGAGTCGCACGAGACCGTCTTCGCGGTTGCCTCTGCCTGCGAATGCACTAACTTGCGGTAGTCGAAACCCGTAGTCCGAGGCTGACATGACCGATGATGTCTTGCTGACATTCAATGCCGGATCCTCGACCTTGAAAATCGGGATCTTCGAGCTGAAGTCCGGCCTGGCAAGAAATGTCGGCCGGGGGAAGATCGATTTCGACCAAAGCCCGCTGAAGCTTCGCTATTCCGTCGGGCAGGACAGATATGAAAAGACGGTCAAGGGCGACAATGACGCGAATTTCGTCGCCGTCATATCCGAAACCCTGGAGCATATGCTCGCGCATCTTCCAGGCAGATTGCGCGCTGTAGCCCATCGCGTCGTGCATGGCGGCATGGTCTTTCACGAGGCGACGCTGCTGGACGATGCCGCGATCGGGCGGATCGAGGCGCTCGTTCCGCTTGCCCCGCTGCATCAGCCGCAGGCCCTGCGCGTCATCCGGTCGATCGAAACGCTTCGGCCGGAGGTCCGGCAAGTCGCTTCCTTCGACACGGCCTTCCATTCGTCGCAAGCCGACGTCGTGCGACGGCTGGCAATCCCGCGCGGCATGCACGACGACGGCGTACGCCGCTACGGCTTTCACGGCCTCTCCTACAAATATATCGCCTCACGGCTTCGAAAGATCGATCCGGCTGTCGCCGGGGGCAAGGTCATCGCATGCCATCTCGGCAGCGGCGCCAGCCTGTGCGCGATGGAAAATGGTATCAGCCGGGACACGAGCATGGGTTTCTCCGCGCTCGACGGAATTCCGATGGCAACCCGCCCTGGATGGCTGGACCCAGGCGCCCTGCTCTATCTCATGAGACGCGGAATGCGGCAGCCCGAAACCATAGAGGACTTCCTCTATCATGAATGCGGCCTGCTTGGCGTCTCGGGCATCAGTGGCGACACGCGGGTTTTGCTCGAAGACAAACGGCCGGAAGCGGAAGAGGCCATAGACCTGTTTTGTCTGCGCATCGCCGGCGAGATCGGCCGGTTGAGCATGACGATCGGCGGCCTCGACGCTCTCGTCTTCACTGCGGGGATCGGTGAAAACCAGCCGCAGATCAGGACCCGCGTCGCAAAGAGGTTGCAATGGTTGGGTATCGAGATCGATGAAGACGCGAACGGGAGCAGTTTGACCTCGATCAACGCGGCATCCAGCAATGCCAAGCTATTTGTAATTCCAACCGATGAGGAACAGGTGATTGCCGACGAGGCTATGGCTCTCATCATGTGACGAAAACGAGGAGACGGAAATGAACGCAGTCACCACACCGCTTTCGCCAGAAGAACTCTCTCTGATCGACCGCTACTGGAGGGCAGCCAACTATCTGTCCGTCGGCCAGATCTACTTGATGGAGAATCCGCTGCTGCGCGAACCGCTGAAGCCGGAACACATCAAGCCGAGACTGCTGGGGCACTGGGGAACGACACCGGGGCTGAACTTCATCTATGCCCACCTGAACCGCGTCATCAAGGCGCGCGACCTCGACATCATCTATATGTGTGGCCCCGGCCACGGCGGTCCCGGCATGGTGGCCAACACCTACCTCGAAGGCACCTACAGCGAAATCTATCCGGACATATCCGAGACGACGAGCGGACTGCAAAAGCTGTTCAAGCAGTTTTCCTTCCCCGGCGGTATTCCAAGCCATGCCGCCCCGGAAACGCCCGGCTCCATTCACGAGGGCGGCGAACTCGGCTATGCGCTCGTGCACGCCTATGGCGCCGCTTTCGACAATCCCGATCTCGTCGTTGCCTGCGTCGTCGGTGACGGCGAAGCCGAAACCGGCCCCCTGGCGGCAAGCTGGCATTCCAACAAGTTTCTCAATCCGACGCGGGATGGCGCAGTGCTGCCGATCCTCCACCTCAACGGCTACAAAATCGCCAATCCGACAATCCTCGGGCGGTCGAGCGACGAGGACCTGCGCGACCTGTTCTCGGGCTATGGCTACGAGCCCTTCTTCGTCGAAGGACACGAGCCGGCCGCGATGCATCAGGCGATGGCCGATACGTTCGACCGGGTATTCGACCGCATCCGCGGCATACAACGGAACGCGCGGGAGAACGCATCGTCCGATGGGATGCCGCGTTGGCCGATGATCATTCTGCGCAGCCCGAAAGGCTGGACCGGACCGAAGGAGGTCGACGGCAAGAAGGTGGAAGGATTCTGGCGGGCGCATCAGGTGCCGGTCGCCAATTGCCGCGGCGACGAGGGTCATCGCAAGATCCTGGAAGACTGGATGCGCAGCTACGACCCGGACGATCTCTTCGACGGTGACGGCCGGCTCAAGGCTGAATTGAGCGCGCTTGCGCCGCAAGGCGAAAGGCGCATGGGCGCCAATCCACACGCCAATGGCGGCCTGCTGCGCAAGGAACTATTGGTCCCCTCCATTCATGACTATGCCGTCGAGATAGGCGAGCGCGGCAGCAAGCAGGTGCAATCGACCGAGATCCTCGGCCATTACCTGCGGGACACGCTGAAACTCAACGATGCCTCGCAGAACTTCCGTATTTTCGGCCCGGACGAGACCGAATCGAACCGGCTCGGCAGCGTCTTCGAGGCCACGGATCGGGTCTGGATGGAAGAGATCGAGGACTATGACGTCCATCTGGCCCGCGATGGGCGCGTCATGGAGGTCCTGAGCGAGCACCTGTGCCAGGGCTGGCTGGAGGGCTACCTTCTGACCGGCCGTCACGGGCTCTTTTCGTGCTACGAGGCCTTCATCCACATCGTCGACTCGATGTTCAACCAGCACGCCAAATGGCTGAAGGTTTCGCGGGAACTGGAATGGCGCAAGCCGATCTCATCTCTGAATTACCTGCTGACGTCCCACGTCTGGCGGCAGGACCACAACGGCTTTTCGCATCAAGATCCAGGCTTCGTCGATCTCGTCGCCAACAAGAGGGCCGACGTGGTGCGCATCTACCTGCCGCCGGACGCCAACACGTTGCTATGGGTCGGCGATCATTGCCTGCGCACCTACGACCGGGTCAACGTCATCGTTGCCGGCAAGCAGCCGGAATCTCAGTGGCTCAGCATGGACGAGGCGATCGCCCATTGTAAGGCCGGCGCCGGCATCTGGGACTGGGCAAGCTACGAGGACAACACGATTGCCCCCGACGTCGTCATGGCCTGCGCCGGCGACGTCCCGACCATGGAGACGCTGGCTGCCGTCATGCTGCTGCACGAGGCGATCCCGGACCTGAAGATCCGCACGGTGAACGTAGTCGATCTTCTCGCCCTCCAGGATCCCGCGCAGCATCCGCACGGCCTCGATCACCAGGCATTCGACCAGATCTTCACCACGGACAGACCGGTGATCTTCGCCTATCACGGCTATCCCTACCTGATCCATCGGCTGACTTACCGGCGGACCAATCACGACAACATCCATGTGCGGGGATTCATCGAGGAAGGCACGACGACGACACCGTTCGACATGACCGTTCTCAACGAGCTCGATCGCTATCATCTTGCACTGGAGGCGATCGATCGCGTGCCGGGCCTGGCGGAAAAAGTTCCCGACGTCATAAACGCGCTCAAGGCAAAGCTCATCAAGCATCATGACTATGTCCGGCGTTACGGTGAGGATATGCCGGAAATCAGCGATTGGCGATGGAAGCGATAGAGCATTCCGTCATCTGAAGCCGGCTTCGGCCGTCTTCGCCAGGTGGCGAAGCGACCGGTGCTTTCAAGCACCGGTCGCTTCTGCGTATGAACAGCGGTCTATGCCTGATAGGTGCCGGTGAGGCTTGCCTCGGCCAACATGTGTTTTTTCACCTTCTGCCACATTGCCTCGGCTCCGGCGGCTTCGGGAAGCGTGACCCTCGGCACATCGAGAGCGGCGAGCCGGAAGATATAGCGATGAGGAGGATCACCGCTGGGCGGCTGCGGGCCGTCGTAGCGGGCATTGCCGAAATCGTTCTTGTAAAAGCGCAGCGCCTGCTCCTGCGTCGTATCGATGCTCTCGGCCAGGCCGCCCCATTGCGCGGGAATATTGGCGATGCCGCAATGGCGGAACGTGCCGCTGGGCGCATCGGGATCCTCGATAATCAGCGCAAAGCTCTGGGTTTTATCGGGAGCGCCGCCCCAGGCCAGCGGCGGGAATATGTTTTCGCCGTCCAGCGCGTATTTGCTCGGAATCGGTTCGTCTTCAGCAAAGACCTTGCTGATCAACGTCAAAGCCATCAGGTCCTCCTTTCTGTCGTGGATTCATGCGTTTGTGAAGTTCGGAACGTAAGGTGCAACCCGTCAGCACCATTATTGTTCCGCGCGGGGAACATTCGCGCTTACCCGCAGTTCGAAACGTCCACGAAGGAGGAAAAAATGACGGATGAACGGTTCGAGTGGATCAGCAAGCGGTCCTACGCCATTTGGGAAGCGGCCGGGCGCCCTTGGGGATGCAGCCAGCATCATTGGGAGCAGGCCGCCAAGGAACGTGAGATCATGGAGCGAACGCGGGCATCCGTCGATGGCAAGGAGGTGCTCGTAAAGCTGCACCAGAAAACGACGATGCATCGACCCGAGAATGACGCACGCGAAGCCGAAAGAGACGATGGCCCCAACGGCCGTCACGTCGGATAGCGTGCGCTCGCAATCAGCTCCCGCCGAGAAAAGTAGGCCTGCCTTCGCCGATAAGCATCCGGATGCGTAATGGCAGCGCTCAAAAGTTGCCTGCCTAATTCTGGGTTCCGTCGCGGCTAGGCTGGGCTGGCGTGCTCTTCGCGCCCTGCTGATTGTTCTCCGATCGATCCGTTGGTGCCGGCTGGGCCGATTGGCCGGCGGGCGGGGTATTGTCGATCGTGGCGCCCCGCGGCTGCCCGGAAGAAGAACTGATGGTCGGCGCCGGATTTTGCGAGCCGTTCGGCTCGATATAGCGGCCCCACACTTCGACGCCGACCCAAACGATTGCGGCCAGAACCAGCGCGGTAACCAGGATCGCGAATAGATGCGTGCCGCGTATGCCCTGGCGGGCTTCGGTCGCAGAAAGCGGCTTCTTTGGTTCCTGGGGTGCCATTGCAAGCCTCCGTTCGTTGCAAAACTGATACCGGTCTAACCAGAAGGTTTGCAGATGGTTCCCTCGCCCGGCGTCTGCGGCTGGTTGCCTCAAGCCGGAACAATGCGCGCCACGGGGCGTTAGCCCCATGAGGTTGCAGTTCGTGCCAAGCGGACGCGATGGTGCTGAAGAATATGGGGATTTTTCCGTTTTCTCTCCATAGCCAACGAAACGGCAGACGAGCTTCCTATCCATCCGATCTGCAGCCTTCCAACGTCAAAGGAGATGAAAGATGGAGGAGAAACTCAAGCTTTACCGCCTGGTTCCGATAGCGGCTGACGACGATCCCAACTGGCTGGGCGCCAAATCCCATGCCGAGGTCCTCGTTGCCGCCCGCACGACCGGCGATGCCCGTATCGTGGCCGCCGAAAGGGAGCTGGATTTCATGGACGTCGATGCGGCGCCGGCGGAAGACAAGACGACGAAGATGGCAAGCGTCTTTCGCAACGAGAAGCTCTATACCGTCATCGAGGTGAACAATGGCAAGGACTATCATGAACGTGGGGTCGTCGAGGGCTCCATCGGCGTCGACACGATCATTTCGACGCAGGTTTGACGGGTCGCGCCTATTCAAGAGCCGGAGCTTGTCCGCATGCCGCCGCATCCTGCTAATGGCGGCGACAGTGGCCGCCATGTCATCATCCCCCGCCTTCGCACAGCAGGCGTCAAGCGACGACCGGTGCAAAGCCGCCGATACCGATCGGCAGACGGACAACAGGCAGGCGGACAATCGACAGACAGCCCCAACGCCGGACGGCAATTCAGGGAAAAAGCTGTCGGATTGCGCCGGCGTGCTCAAGCCACCGGCGGTCGGCGACAGCCAAATGGAAAAGCCCGCTCCCAAGGTCGGCAGGACGCCTGTGATCAAGCCAGGCGATCCGCGGAACAACCAGCAGCCCAGCAAATGAGGTCCGTCGTTACGGTTTCGGTTCCGGTTGCTGGATCGGACCGCTGGGAACGGTCGAATCCTTGCTCGATCAGGGAAAAACCTTTGCAGCCGAGGAATGTTCCTGTCCCGGCATCCACCTTCACGCCCCTGTCGTCAGCATTTCGAAGGATACGACCTTGTGATGCTCCTGAAGAATGGTCAGCAGCTGCGGCCCGCCGCCATCGGAGCCCGCGCGCCTCCATCGTACCTCGTAGGAAATATGAGCCGTCGCCTCGGTCGAACCGGTTGTCCTGCCAACGAAGGCGAAGGCATATCCAAGCGGTTCGAGCGCCGCTTCCGTGCCGGCGACGGCTACAGCCGCGTCGCGGGGAAGCTCGATGACGAGACGCGCCTTCTGTCTGCGCGCTATCAGCGTGTCGAACCATTTGAGAGGCGACAGCACGACAAAGGCGATGACAGCGCCGGCCGAACCGACAATCAGCTGTCCTCCACCAATGCAAAGGCCGATCGCGGTCATGATCCACAAGGTCGCCGCCGTAGTCACGCCGGTGACGAGATCGCCCCGCTTGAGAATGGCGCCGCCACCGATGAAGCCGACCCCGGTCAGCACACCCAGCGGAAAACGCAGCACATCCATCGAAGCGAAGGATTGCGATGTCCTGCCCAAGGTAGAGAGCAGCAGATTCGCCTGGATCATCATCAGGCATGCCGCCAATCCGACAAGGATCGTCGTGCGAAAACCGGCCGCATGGCCGCCGATTTCGCGGTTGATACCAATCAGCGCCCCGGCAGCGATCGCCAATGATAGCCGAACGACGATATCGAGCCAGCTTGGGTCCAGGGGCATATTATCCATCAGATTTGGCACGGCATCCTCCCGCGGAGATCGCTCACGACAATCTCTTCGGTGACAACCGTGCTGCGTGCTTTTCGTTCCACTCGAGGACCACCCTCATCCCCGGTAACACGCTGACGCGGAAATAACTTGCATACTTCGGCGTGTATCGAAGCATCGGCACGGATTGTCGCGCTAGGGTAGGATCAGAGTTACTGCCACGGGATCCATCAATGACGAAAATTGTTCTCGCCCATTTCACCGATACCCATCTCGGCCAGCGACAGGTCGCCAGGAACGAAATAAACGGCGACAGGATGGGCTACGAGGAAACACCGGGAGAACACGAAAATCATCTGCGAACGGTTCTCGACGACATCGCAAGCAAGGGTATTTCCCATGTCGTTTTCGGCGGCGATATCGGTACGCCGCAATCCGCCGCCGGCTTCTTCGAGCTTCTGCATGGCTACCGTTTCGAACTGTCGGTCATCCTCGGCAATCACGATACGCTTGGCAATGTCGCGGCGCATCATAGCGCTGGCGCCGCCGCTGTGGATGGAAAGCTGTGTTTCTCACACGACGATGGGCATCTGAAACGCATCTTCCTCGACAGCTCCGCCAACGAGCTTGGCGAGCGCCAGCGCGCCTGGCTTGGCCGCGAGCTCGAAGACGCAAAGCGCGCCGCGATCTTCGTGCATCACCCGATCCTGGCGCTCGACACGCCCGTCGACCGAACCGGCGCAGCCCTGCGGGACCGGAATGAGGTCAGGTCGCTTCTGATCAATACAGGCTGCGAGATATCGCTGTTCTGCGGCCACTACCACATGATCGACGAAGCGCAGGAGGCGAATGTCCGGCAATATGTCACACCCGCCGTTTCCTATCAGATCGTCAAGCAATCCGAACGTCTGCAAGCCGATACCCAGACATTCGGCTATCGCATTCTGGAGATACACGACGAAGAGATCCGCACGCAGGTCGTGCTGTTTACAGCGGCACAGGCAGGTGCACCTGTTATCTGAGGCGGCTCAATGACCACATACGGGAAAAGCACTTCCACTTCGGGACGATCACACTATATCCTGCCGAGATATCTGGGAATCGCGACGTGATTTGAGGAATGCGAAATGGGCGTGCTTTTTTCTCCGGAACTGACGGTTTGTGGCATCGAGGAACTACCGAACCAGCGCGCTCGAAACGTTACGCATGTGCTGTCGCTGCTTGATCCCGAGTATCCCGATCTGGACGTGTTTCATTCCTATGCCGGGCATCATCGCACGACATTGCGCTTCCACGACATCATAGACGCCGCTCAGGGACGTGTGATGCCGCAACCGGAACATCTCGAAGAAATTCTGAAATTCGGCTCCGAATTCCACGCACAACAAGACGCGCAAGCCTCGAGCCATCTGCTGGTGCATTGCCATATGGGCGTATCACGCTCGACTGCGGCCATGCTTTCGCTGATGGCACAGGCAAATCCGGATGAAGCCGGCGAAAGCCTGTTCACCCGCCTGGTTGCCATCCGCCCGCAGGCCTGGCCGAACTCGCAGATGATCGGCTTTGCCGACGAGCAGCTCGGCAGGAACGGCGACTTGAAAGCCGCGCTCGCACGCCACTATGCCCGACAGATCAAGGCACGCCCGGAGTTCGTGGAATGGATGACAAGCCTCGGCCGGGAGGCCGAGCTGAGGATGGCGAGCATCGGCTGAGGAACGCCTTCGATGGCGTCGGCCATCTTCGTCGAGCTGACTAGTGCGCGCCGTCCGCACCGCTTCCTCACGCAAACGATACCGGATACGATACAAATTCCCGTTGAACCGGATTGGCTTTGGTTGTACCTCTCGCCCCATGGGTAAAGCCTATCGAATCGCACTGAGCAGATTGCTCCTTCTTGTGCGGCTGGCGATCGTCGTATCGCTGGCGGGCTATACGCTGTCCAATGCAAACGCGGCCATGCATGGATCTGCGTTTCCCGAGATCCGCGCCGAACGACAGATCGACCACGGCAATCATCATGTGACGCGGGCCGATGCGGCTGACAACCACCATAGCGGTGCGTCCGATCCCATGAAGGGCAAGGTCGCCAAGCAGGAATGCTGCAAGGATTTCTGTGTCGGCTTCGGCATCATCTGCGATGGCCACGATGTCGGCGGATTTACCGTGTCCTCCATCCGCCAGTTCATCGACGACCGGCACACGCCTGGCGAAAAGCCCAATCTCGATCGCCCACCGAACATCTGATTAGGATTTACCCGTATTTGACGGGTTCGCATGGCTTTTGTCGGGATTTTCCCGGCGAACGCCATTGGCAATCTCCTATTCGGATTTCTAAAGATGAAACCCTCCATAGTCGTGGTGGGGCTGCCCCTGCTCGTGGGCAGCTGCGCATCCACTTTTCCTCCTGACGTCGTCGCGTCATCGGATATCGAACAGACGCGTTCTGTCGTTCCCCTCCAATATACTTCCCCTTTGTCGGGCTATGTGCCGCGCAAGCCGGTCGATCCCAAGCCCTGGCGACAACAGAACGATCGGCAGTCTCCAGCTAAGGGAGACGCCTCATGATCGCCATTCGAAAACTGGCAACGGCTGCGGTATTTCCGATCGTTCTCGGTGGCTGCGTCAGCAGTACCGACTATGCCGGAAAGGAAGCCGGCTTTGCCACCGTGTCCGCGACGACCGGATCTGCGATCGCGAAGGATACCGCCTGGGTTCAAAATCGGCAGCAGGCGAAGTCGCTATCCTCACAGGTCAAGACGCTGCTTTCCCGCGGAAAGATACTTGATGTCGAAACGGCCGTCCAGGTCGCGCTCCTCAACAACAAGGGCCTTCAGGCCGCCTATGCCGATCTCGGCGACAGCGCCGCCGCTGCATGGCAGACGACCATGTTGCCCAATCCGCAGGCCTCCATCGGCCTGAACGGCATCGGCACACCCGCGCTTGAAGCATTCAGGACGGTCGAGGGGGCGATCACGGCCAACCTCCTCTCCCTCATGACCAAGAAGCGCGATGTCGCGCTTGCCGATACGCGTTTCCGGCAGGCGCAGCTCAATGCGGCGGTCGCGACGCTTCGTCTCGCCACCGATACGCGCCGTGCCTGGATCATCGCGGTGGCGGCTAACGAGAATGTTGCCCAGCTCCAGAGCGCCCAGATTGCCGCCGATGCGGCCTCGGAACTCGCGGAGAAGCTGGGTGAAACAGGGGCTATGGCGAAAGGCGCACAGGCGCGCGAGCATGTCTTTGCGGCCGAACTTGCCGCTGAAACCGCCAAGGCACGGCTGGCAGCCCGGCTCGCCAGGGAGAGCCTGACACGGCTCCTGGGACTATGGGGTTCGGACATGGACTACCGGATACCGGACCGGCTGCCATCTCTGCCAAAGACGATAGCAAAGCGCGACACCATCGAGGCGGACGCCCTTCGCAATCGCATCGATCTGAAGGTTGCAAGGCTGGAGCTTGAGGCGTCGGCTCGCTCCTACGGCCTGACGGAAGCGACCCGCTACGTCACAGACCTGGAACTCATGACCGGGCTCGAGGCAGAGCGCAGCCGCGAGGACGGCACGAAGAAGACCGACTTCGCAGCATCAGCGGAAATCAGCTTTGCCATCCCGATTTTCGACACTGGCAGGGCGCGCATGAGAAAAGCCGAACTGGCGTACATGCGCTCGGCCAATCTGCTTGCCGAAAAGGCCGTGAACATCCGCTCGGAAGCACGCTCGGCCTATGAAGCCTATCGCTCCAGCCTCGATATCGCGCGTCACTATCGCAACAATATCGTGCCGCTGCGCGCTCGCGTCGAGGAGCAGTCGCTGCTGACCTACAATGGCATGATCACCAACACCTTCGAGCTGCTGACCGACACTCGCGAGAAGATCAACGCCATCCTGCTGTCGGTCAACGCCAAGCGTGATTTCTGGCTCGCTGAAGCCAATCTCGCGCCTGCCATCTACGGCGGCGGCTCCTCCGGATCTCCAGAAGCCGCAGCAACCGGCTCCGACGAGTAGAAAGGAAATTTCGATGTTCAACAGAAGACAGCTCTTCGGCGCGGGCGCAGCCATGCTCGCCGCCGGCGCATGGACCAAGACATCCGCCATGGGCCTGCCCGAGGCACCCTCCATGACCTCGGCCGATATGCAGCCGCCCGTCCATCCGACGTCGGGACCGGATTATCAACCGGTCGTCACGCTCAACGGCTGGACCCTGCCCCACCGCATGAACAACGGCGTCAAGGAGTTCCATCTCGTCGCCGAGCCGGTCGAGCGGGAAATGGCCGAGGGTATGACGGCCTATCTCTGGGGCTACAACGGCCAGTCGCCCGGCCCGACGATCGAAGCCGTCGAAGGTGATCGGGTGCGGATCTTCGTCACCAACAAGCTACCCGAGCACACGACGGTCCACTGGCACGGCATGATCCTGCCGTCGGGCATGGACGGCGTCGGCGGCCTCAGCCAGCCGCACATCCCGGTCGGCAAGACGTTCGTCTACGAGTTCGATCTCGTGAAATCGGGCGCCTTCATGTACCACCCGCATTCGGACGAGATGGTGCAGATGGCGATGGGCATGATGGGCTTCTTCGTCGTCCACCCCAAGGATCCGACGTTCATGCGGGTCGACCGCGATTTCGTCTTCCTGCTCAATGCCTACGACATCGATCCCGGCTCCTACGTGCCTCGCGTCATGGAAATGACCGACTTCAACATGTGGTGCTGGAACAGCCGCGTCTTCCCCGGCATCACTCCGCTCGTCGTTTCGAAAAACGACCGGGTGCGGGTGCGCGTCGGCAATCTGACGATGACCAACCATCCGATCCACATGCATGGCTACGACTTCGAGGTGACCTGCACCGACGGCGGCTGGGTTCGGCCCGAGGCGCGCTGGCCCGAGGTCAGCGTCGACATCCCCGTCGGCGCCATGCGGGCCTATGAATTCGACGCGAAACATGAGGGCGACTGGGCGATCCATTGCCACAAGTCGCACCACACGATGAACGCCATGGGGCACGACATCCCGACCTTCATCGGCGCCGACAAATCGAAGCTCGCCGCCACGATCCGCAAGGTGCAGCCGGATTACATGCCCATGGGCACCAGGGGCATGGCCGACATGGGCGAAATGGAAATGCCCATACCCGAGAACACCGTCCCCATGATGACCGGTTGGGGGCCGCACGGCCCGATCGAAATGGGCGGCATGTTCTCAGTCGTGAAAGTCCGCGAGGGCATCTCCGCGGGCGATTACGCCGATCCCGGCTGGTACGCGAACCCGCCGGGAACGCAGGCCTGGGAATGGACCGGCGAGATGCCGGAGCAGACCAGAGCGAATGATGCCCAGACCCGGATTACCCCCAAACCGACCAAAGAATGACAACCAGCAACCTTAAAGGATTTCAGAAATGAAGAGACTCGCAATCGCAATCCTGCTCGCCGCACTCACCGGCCCCGCCTACGCATCGGGAAGCCACGCCGGCGGCCATGACGAAAAGCTCGCCGTCGGCGAACCCGGCGACAAGGCCAAGGCGACGCAGACGATCCGCGTGACCATGAAGGAAACCGAAGACGGCAGGATGCTTTTCCAGCCGGCCGTCATCAAGGTCCGTAAAGGACAAACGGTGAAGATCGCGCTCAGGAACGCCGGCCAAACCGACCACGAATTCGTGCTCGACCGGGAAGACAAGATTCTCGAGCACAAAGCTGTCATGGCGAAGTTTCCGGAAATGGAACATGCCGACGCCAACTCGATCCGCCTCGCCGCCGGCGAATCCGGCGAGATCGTCTGGAAGTTCACCAACGACGGCGAGTTCAAATTCGCCTGCCTCATCCCCGGTCATTACGAAGCCGGCATGCATGGCGACGTGTCCGTGGCAGCCAACTGAGACCTCGAAGACCAGGAGAAACCAGCATGAAAAATCTCACTAGAATCGCCCTTGTCACCGCATTGGCCATCGCCGCCGCCGCAGGCGCCCACGCGCAGGAGCTCACCAAAGGCGTGGTCGACAAGATCGATGCCAAGACGAACAAGGTGACGATCAAGCACGAAGCACTGAAAAACCTCGACATGCCGGCCATGACGATGGTGTTCCGCATAGAAGACCCCGCCATCCGCGCCAAATTGAAAGAAGGCGCCAGCATCGAGTTCGTTGCCGAAAGAGTGAACGGCAAGCTGACGGTAACGCAGGTGAAATAGCCGATTGCAGCCGGGCCCTACGTCGGGGCCCGGCTTGCCGATGATCTCCAGGCTTCAGGATCAATGGACCGTCATGTCTCTTTGGACTCAATATAATTCGCTCATTCCGCGGCAGAGACAGCACAATCCAAGCGATTCAAGAGTGTCAGGCGTTCCAGCAGCGAAAGCTGGCTGCGACCACCAATTATTCTCACTCCCAGCGGCTAAACCTATCAATTTCCCTCGTAAATGCAGACGCAAATGACTTTGTGCGATATTGAAGGAGTTTGAGCCGGCCCTCGGGGTTGCGCGTGTAGACAAGTTCGGAATAACCGACGTAGCGATTCCAGAGCTGCGCGAAATACTCTGCATTTTCTTTCTTTTGACCGATCATAGACGGAACAGCATGAAAATCTGTGCGGCGCAGCCACCAAAGCATCGACGGTCGCACCAAGATGTAGCGCGGATTCTGTGTGGAAACGAGGATTTCCCGCATCGCTTCAAGGAAATACGATCTCTCAACCGCGGTCGCGCCTTCGAGCTGACAGAAGATTACGCCGCTGTCATCGAGAGCAGCGTGGACAACTAGCTGCCGTAGATCTGTTCTTATGACCTCCATATGGTGCAATGTTTCGACGACAGCGATGCCGACTTGCCTCATTCGGCTCTCCAGCGAACCGTTGCGGAGAAGCAGGAAGGACGCCTTAAGGGTCTGCGGCAGACAGACAACTGCCAGAACGCAGCAAATTGCAAAAAGAAATGGCACCATTTCCTCAAACGAGTGGAAGCGCACACGGAAGAGGTGTGAAATGCTGCTCAGGATCAGTCCTCCGAGGGCCAAGCTCTCAACGAGCAGATATTTCGCCGTTTTCCAGTGAAACAGGCCCTTGGGGACATAATTGCTTTGGAGTATCTCCCGCATTCTCGGCGCGGCACTGTTGCCACGCAGGGCAATCTGCCAGAGTGTTTTCAGCGATTTGCGGTCGGAAGCTCGCTGCTCCATGGTTCTGTTGACGTCATGAAGGCTCAGCATTTTCTGCATCGCCATTGCCGGCGCCAATCTTTGGAACCCGCTTTTGATGACGGGAGGAGTGTCGAAGGATAAGCCTTCAAACGCATGGAACCTGCGTTTCAACGCATCAAAGTCGCTGCCGAGGTCAACTGTCACTACGTCGGAGGAATGAGAGACACTGCCGTCGGCTGCCATCGGACTCAATGGATGAGAATTACTCCATTTCAGTTTTTCCGGGTCAATGGCGGCCAAGTGCCAAATGTTGGAGGCTTTCTCGGGATTCATGGCATCGATGCGAATGGCACGTCCGCGCATCTGATTGGAGAGTACGTAGGATCCGACCGTATTCGCCAGGATCAACGTATTCACACAGGGTGCATCCCACCCCTCCCCAAGCAAAGCCTGGGTACCGACCAGCACCTTTATTCCGCCCTGGGCAAACAGCTGGGTAATGATATGTACGATATCGGAATTCCCCCCGCCAATGATTTCGACGCTTACGAACCCGGCATCGAATGCGAGTTCCTGGTAGCGTATGTTCGACGCGTCGATACCAAGAGAGGCGGCAATCTTGCCGAGAATTCCCTTGGAGCTCGCTGGAATGACAACCAGGCTGCCGGTTAGGATTCCAAGGCTTAAATGCTTAAAGCCGGACCGCCGAAGGATCTCGAAGATGGGGACAACACCCATCCGGTCAATCGGGCGTAGATTTCCCGGTTCTGCAGGAAGAGCCTCCCTGCGGATATAGTCGGAGAGGATGACCATACGCAGATCATCCCCCATCGATGCGCTTTCAAGTCTGACGATATCGAGGATCGAGTTGAGCTTGCTCGCGCTTGACGCGAGCAGCTTTTGTATGGACTTTTGATCCACCAGCCGCACCTTGCTACGCTCAAGTCCTCCTATTTGACGCAGCCTGCTCTGTTGCGAGCCAATCACTTGTTCCGCAGCTTCGAAGTCATTTCGATGCCCATAAAACACGCCGTTCAAGAGAACTTCCATCCAACGAAGCGACAAAGTCGGGACGTCATGAACCTTGACGCCAAGAATATCGAGCGCCGACTGCGGAAGCTGGATATTCTGTGCTTTCAGGAAGATCAGCATGCTGGAGAAAAATGACGGATCATCCAGAATGGCTTCCGTTTTCCCCATTGGATCTGTAAGCCATGGATGACGCAATATCGCATCCCTGAACACTGCGCTCTCCGATAAGCCGCTGACGAAATCAGAGATATCCTGGCGCAACCGCGCAAGCCTTTCCGCCTCCGCTGCGTTTGGCAAGCTGAAGTAGACATAATCCTGATGTGGACACAGATCTCCTTGCAATACCAATTCAGGGACGGAGATCTCATCATCGATCGGCCCGCAAAGCTCCTGATAACGGCTCCATTCCTGAGGATCGACATCATAGGGAGGCGTCGCTGTCAAAGCGACGACCGTCGGCCTCGCCAACGCCTCCTTGAGCGTAGTCAGGGCTTTCCACCACTCGTTTCTAAGGTGATGTGCTTCATCCAGAACAAGTGTACGGACCTTGACCTCCCGCAGCCCCGCAACGATTTTTCCTGCGTGCTTCTCGGTCTCCCGCTTCGTCGCCTCGCTGGGCCGCGTGTTCTCACCATCGTCAAGGCTTTCATCCTCGACATTGGTATCTTCCTCTTCGACGACCCTGCCGGAAAATGCGGCATGGAGCGCCTGATAGGTTATGATGGTAACATCTCCGGGAGAGCGAATGTCATGCGAGATCCATTTGGGTCGCGAGGCTCCGGCGGGCAGAAACATCGCGCATAGCCGCTGTGCCCATTGATCGCGAATGGTTCGGCTCGGTGCAAGAATCAGGGTTGGTTCGCCAATCCTGCGCATAACTTCCAAGCCCAGAAGCGTCTTGCCCGAGCCGGGCGCGGCGACGATATGTAAGCCATCGTCTTCCAGGAGACTCGTGAGATTGTCGAGGATTTTTTGCTGGTAGGTTCGCCATTTGCCCTGGAAAGCGAGCTCCTTCATGCGCGACCACCCTTTGAATTCACACCCTTGGAGATTGCGTGCAACACGTACCCGCCGATCATTGTATTGCCGACACAGCCTAAGTCTTCCTCGACATCTCTCTTACAGCCGGTGCCTGTCTTGCCGCAAGCTCATGCACGGCTCGGACGAATTCGAACCGCAGCCGGGACGACAGACGCAGTGTTGGCCGCATCCGCAAACTATGGCGTGCGGTACGAAGCGGGAGCGGTTGGCGGTGACACGCAAGCGACCTTCGCGGACGCCGAGCGCGCAGGCACGATCGGCGATAGCCTAGCTTCCAAGCGCCGCGAAACCGGCTGAACACAATGGCCGGCCTGCACTGTGCGTCCGTCATCAGGGAATCGTCCCTGACGACGTCGACCGGGAAGTTGGGATAGCGCGGGAATGTGCCTGTTGCCCAAGAAGAACATATTGCGGGCAGCAACCATGTGAAACTCCGCCCTCCTTTTTTTCACATACGCGGCGTATTTCAATTGACATACGCTGCGTATCCTAGTTATTTACATACGCAACGTATATGAATCATTGGCAAGTCGTGAAGTCGCCGCGGAAGAGTGCCGTTCCGGCCGGGCTTCAGCGACGCGCAATAGAGAAGGGTGAAGACATGGCAAATCGCGACGCAATCTTTCCTGCGAACAGGCACGCGCTCTATGAAGAGCACGGCTATTCGGCCGCCATCCGCTCGGGCGATCTTCTTTTCGTTTCCGGGCAGGTCGGCAGCAGAGAGGATGGTGCGCCGGAACCGGACTTCGAAAACCAGGTCCGGCTGGCCTTTGCGAATCTGCGGGCGACATTGGCTGCGGGCGGCTGCACGTTCGATGACCTCGTCGACGTAACCACCTTTCATACCGATCCCGAGAACCAGTTCCCCACCATCATGGCCGTGAAGACCGAGATGTTTCCGAAGGCGCCTTATCCGAACTGGACGGCCATCGGCGTGAACTGGCTCGCCGGCTTCGATTTCGAGATCAAGGTCATCGCCCGTATTCCCGACAAAGCCTGATCTGCGGCGTTCATCGCGACCACCCGACACGCGAGCGAGTGATGACTCCAGGTCAGTTTTCGGCGCGTGTCGGCATTCGCGATCGGTGTGACGGCTTGCGGTGGAGTGAGATGCGGGAGCTGATCGCCTCCGCCACTCCGAACACAGAGCTGGCCGCTTGCTTCCGGATTGACCTTTACAAGGTGGCGGTTACGGCCATGCCGACGACGGCTGCAAACATGGCAATGCTGGTTGTCCATCCAAGCGCCCTCAAGCCCTTTCCGATGACGAATTGTTCCATGACCTTATGATTTGACGCGATCATCATCAGGATCGCCATGACGGGAACGGCGACGACGCCGTTTATGACGGCGCTCCAGAACAGCGCCTTCATCGGCGGAATGGGCGTGAAGTTCAGCAATACGCCCACCACCGTGGCCAACCCGATCGTCGCGTAGAATGCCTTTGCCTCGCCTGGCTCATGCGACAGCCCGACTTTCCAGCGCGCCGCCTCGCCAACGGCATAGGCGGCCGAACCCGCCAGAACGGGCACGGCCAGCAATCCCGTTCCGACAATGCCTGCGGCAAATATGACTTTGGCGAATTGTCCGGCCAGCGGCTCGATAGCCTTTGCCGCGTCGACCGAGCTCTCGACATTGGTCACGCCCGCCTTGTTGAGCGTAGCCGCCGTGGTGGCGATGATTGCAAGCGCAACGATATTCGATGCGGCCATGCCGATCAGCGTATCCCATGCAATGCGCTGGTTGGCTTCCTTCGCCTCGCGCGGATGCTCGATCAACGCCTCCTCGCGGGGCTTCTCCTTCAGATCTTCAGCTTCCTGTGATGCCTGCCAGAAGAAGAGATAGGGACTGATCGTCGTGCCGAATATGGCAACGATCATCGACCAGTAGTTTGGATCCGCCTTGAACGTCGGCACAAGAAGTCCGTGTACGAAGCTTGACCACGGCACATGGACGACAAAAAGCGTCGCAATATAGGCAAGCAAAGCCAGGCTCAACCACTTCAGAACGACGACGTAGCGCTTGTACTTGAGGAAGACCTGCAGAAGAACGCAGATTACTCCAAAACCAACGACATAGAGGAGCGCGCTGCCGTTCAGCAGCAAATGCACGGCATCTCCCATCGCACCAAGATCGGCACCGATATTGATGATATTGGCAACCAGAAGAGGCAGGGTAACGGCCACGCCGACCCAGGCCGGATAGCAGCGGGCTATGGCGCCGGCCAATCCCTCGCCTGTCGTCCTCCCGACACGCGCACTGATCATCTGTACGGCGACCATCAGCGGATAGGCCACGATCAATGTCCAGCCGGTAATGAAGCCAAATTGCGCGCCGGCCTGCGAATAAGTCGCTATTCCGCTCGGATCGTCGTCCGAGGCGCCGGTAACGAGGCCAGGCCCGAGAATATCCCAGAATCGCGGCTTTGCCGATTCAGCCAGTGCGGTTCCGCCAACCAAATGATCGTCGCTCATGACTGCCTCCGAATAATTCGGCTGACGTTTTCACACCGGCCTGGGTGCCAATCAATTCCCGGCATGCCCCTTTTGTTCCGGCGAAGATGACGAGGAACGAAAACGCGGTCACGGCGAACTGTCCGGGCTGCCTGTGCTATACGGCCGGTACTCGGCTGTCCTTCAGCTACATTTCAGCCTTGGCGGGTACAGCACGCATTGTGCGAATACTTGCGCCCCCCATCGAAGTATCGCACAGGCGCCCCAACAAGGCTCCCGGCTCTGCCTCATGCCAACGAGGCAGAGCCTCATAGCCCAGCCTTCGCATCGTCTGGAGAATGTTTTCCCAGCGGATGAACCGAGCGCCCGGAACAGGCTCGCGCGCCTGCTGTTGCAATCTCCTGCACGAAATGACGGAAAGGCGTCCGGCTCATCCTATCATTTACGATCCGTCGTATTGCCAGCGCTGGTTGCTTTCGGATAGACCCTGTCTATCTCTCCCGTGTTCAGATTCTCCGGAGTTTCAAATGCGCCTTGAACCGCAGCAGCGAATTTACGTCTGCTTCTTTCTCTTTGCGGTGTCGATGGGCGCATTGCTGTCGCGCCTTCCCGACCTTCAGGACGCTTTGGCGATCGACAAATCCGAACTCGGCCTGACGCTGATCGGCGCAGCGATCGGCGCCTTGATATCGCTCACCTTCGCCTCCCCGATCGTGGGCCGCCTCGGCGCCCGCAAGACGGCGTTCATCACCGTGCTCGGAACCTCCGCATCCCTGGCGCTGGTACCCTGGATGGGCGCGGCTCCGCTGGTCTTCGCCGTATTGTTTTGCGAGGGGCTACTGGCCGGCGCTCTCGAAATCAACCTCAATGTCGAGATCGATCGCATCGAGGCGCAGCTCGGCCGTGGTGTGATGAACCGCGCGCACGGCTTCTGGAGCCTCGGCTTTTTCGTCACCGCGCTGGTATCCTCGGCGGTCCGGCAGGCCGGCGTTCCGATGCAATTGCACCTTGCCCTGACATTCGCCTTTGTCCTCATCGTGGGTTCGCTGACCATAGCCGGCATCCGCAATGCGCCGGCTCGCCCGACAGCCGACCACATCGAAACCGGCCATATCGCGCTTCCGACATTCGGCCTGCTGCCTCTGTGCGTGATCGGCATTGCGGCATTCCTCGTCGAGGGCGCCGGCATCGACTGGTCGGCGATCTACATGCGGGACGTCTTTCACGTCGAACCGTTCATTGGCGGCCTGGGGCTGACGCTGTTCACCTTCTTCATGGCACTGGCGAGACTGTTCGCGGACCGCTTCGTCGATCGTTTCGGCTCCCGCTCCGTCGCGCTCTTTCTGCTGCTCCTTTCGACCGCAGGCCTTTGCGCCGTCTGGCTTGCGCCCCATCCGCATGTCGCGCTCCTGGGCTTTGCCTTCATGGGCGCCGGCTGCAGCGCCGTTTACCCGCTGGCGGTTTCAGCCGCCGCCCAGCGCACCGATCGCCCGGCCCATGTCAATGTCGCAGCCCTCGGACAGATGGCCTTCGTCATCTTCTTCCTGGCGCCGCCACTGCTCGGATTTGTCGCCGAACACGCGGGTATCCGCATGGCATATCTCGTGTGCATCCCGGTCATCCTGGCGGCGTTGATGGGCATCGGATCGCTTTCGACGCGCCGCAGCGCGTTTGCATAAGAGCCTCGTGATCTCCGGCGGTCCGCTTGGGGCGAATTGGTCAAGACCCTTGCCATCGGGCTTGACAAATTCGGCCAGCGGAGGCGGATCCTCTCCCGCAGGCGGGCTTGGAGCATTGCCCGCCTGCGAGATTTTCACCAGGTAGAAGGCTGCTCTCCGCCTGGAGCCTTTCCGCTTTTCTTCGAATGGCGAAAACGCTCTATCCTGTTGTTTTTGCGTAATTCCGGACGGAAAATCGCTATGCACTTTTCCTGGAGTTGCTCTACCGCAGCGAGCGGAATGCAGCTCTGACCTCGTTGGTGAAAATCGCCGGTTGCTCCCAAGCCGCGAAGTGCCCGCCATTGTCGGTTTCGTTGAAATAGATCAGGTTGCCATAGCAACGTTCGGTCCAGCTCTTCGGTGCCTGGTAGATTTCGCCGGGAAACACGCTGACGGCTACGGGCAGCGTTGGAATCCGGATAGCATTGAAGTTGTTGGAATGATCTTCCCAGTAGATCTGGGCCGCCGAGGTTCCGGTTTCCGTGAACCAGTAGAGGGAGATGTCGTCCAGCATCTCGTCACGGCTCAGAACCTTTTCCGGGTGCTTGCCGCTGTAAGTCCAGGTGGCGAACTTGTCGTAGATCCAGGCCGCAAGGCCGACCGGCGAATCCACGAGCGAGTAGCCGATGGTTTGCGGGCGGGTCACCATCATATTGGCATAGCCCGAGCTGTCCCGATAGAATTCCGCGAGCTTGTCGAAGCAGGCGCGCTCCTTTGCGGTCAGATCTGCCGGAGCCGGATCGCCCGCTGCGAGGATATGGGCGATCTCCTTGGGAACGATGCCGGGCATGTTGACATGGATGCCGAGCAATCCCGGCACATTCTGGAGCGCCATGCGCTGGGAGATGACCGAGCCGCAATCTCCGCCCTGCGAGACGAAACGCTCATAACCAAGGCGATGCATGAGCGTGCCCCATGCCCTGCCGATATGGTCCGAACCCCAGCCTTTCGTCGTCGGCTTGCCGGAGAAGCCGAAGCCGGGGATCGACGGCACCACCAGATGGAACGCATCCTCGGCCTTGCCGCCATGAGCCGTCGGGTTGGTCAGGGGATCGATGACCTTGAGCATTTCCAGGATCGAGCCCGGCCAGCCATGGGTCATGATCAGCGGCATGGCATTGTCGTGTTGCGAGCGCACATGAATGAAGTGAATATCCAGCCCGTCGATTTCCGTGATGAACATCGGAAGGGAATTGAGCTTCTGCTCCACCTTCCGCCAATCATAACCGTCGGCCCAGTATCCGACGAGATCGCGCAGACGCTCGAGCTGCACGCCCTGCGAGTCGTCGGCGACATTTTCCCTGAGCGGCCAGCGTGCCATCGCAAGTCGCTGCTTCAGATCGGCGATTGCGCTGTCAGGGACGTGAACCTTGAATGGCTTGACGCCATCCGGCAGGGCTTCCGATCCGGCATGGGACATTGCGGGCTTGAGCATCGCGACTGCACCGGCGACAGCGGCCGCAGTCACGAAGGCACGTCGATTCAATGGGTACGAGAAAGGCGACATCAGAATCTCCATCTGTTTGGGAGGTTTGTGGGTTGCCGCGAATTTCTGCTGTCTCCGTGTATCCCGGTTGTGTCTTCAACCACATCGAATTGTATCGGCCAGTATCCGATCCCGCCAAAGCTACAATCGATTACGCGCAACGCCCTTTCGTGCTCCGCCGGAGAACGTGAACATGCACGCTTCGGCCCTTCAAACGCGGCGCTGAATACCGGATTTCGACAGTGGAGAGATTGGAATGGTTGGGACATGGAAGTCGGGACCGACGGAGCCGAGCGGACTTGCGGCAACCATCATCCGCGAGGGCAGAAGCCTGGAGCCTATGGCGGCCCCGATACGGTCAATGAACGAACCGATAGCCGTCGCTGTCCGGTCTCGGAAAAAGGGGCGGCTATCCCGGCGGGAGGAGGAGACCGTGGATAGCCGGCCGGCCCCGATGCGGCGCGATCGGGCCGGCAATTTCAATTCAGCGCTGTTGAAGGGACTTATGGCGCATACCGCGTGAAGACGTAGTCGTGGTCCTTCACGTTGCCGACATGACAGCTGAGACAGGTCTCGTGCTGCGCAATGTCGACCGGCTTGCCGTTGATGAACCGGCCGAAGCCCCAGCCGTGGCTGTCGGGATATTTCTTGGAATCCTTTACCATCACCTGCACCGTCGTCGGCGCTCCCGGCACCGTTGCCGGTGCGAATTCCGCCGACTGTTTGCGTTTGTAGGCAAGTTTGACGAGGATCGAACCATCCGGGAAAGGCAGGATACCCTTCTTGTAGGCGTCGACGGCGATATCATTGCCGAGCACTGCGCGAAGCTCGTCGAGTGGCGGAGCTTCCTGCGCCGGCGCGACGAATTTCCAGTCCCTATAGCCTTCCGGAATGGTTACGCCATAGATCGGGGAAGCATTTTCCGGCGGCGTTGCCGTGCCGGGAGACTGGGAAGCGGCGACGCCGACAGCAAGGCCTGAAACGGCGAATGCGCCAAGGAGAGCGAGCTTCATTTTTGACTCCTGCCTGACCGATGATCTGCCGGGAGGATCGCCGCGGGATGTATCGGCCAAATTTCAGGACGCAGCCATATTGTATCGAAGTGTAGCTTCGCGGTAAGCGACCGGCAGCCGCTGAGGCAAAGAAACATGCGTCGGCGCGCGGCCGCTAGTCGGCCCTCCCCTCACGCCCGAGAGACGAGCGGAACAGCCTTGGCGTCGTTCCCGTCCGTCGCTTGAAGATATCGTAAAACCGGCTACTGGAGCCGAAGCCGCAATCATAGGCGATCTGGAGGATCGGCGCGTCCGTTTCCGCAAGCTGCTGCATCGCCCGCGCCAGACGATAGCGCATCAGATATTCGTTGACGGGAATGCCAAGGATGCCGCGAAAGATCTTGTTGGCCGTGCTCGGATGCATTCCGGCAAGCTTGGCCAACATCGGCAGGCTGATCGGCTCGGAATAGCGGGCATGAATGAGGTCGGTCAGCGTTTCGGCCCGACGCACCGCGGCACTGGCACCCGATGCCGCAGATGGACGGGCGGCGGAATGATCGCCGACGGGAACATCCAGGACGAAGCGTCGTATTCTAAGCTTGATTTCATCAAGCACCAGCTGGCGCCGGGCCGCGTCACCGAATTGCCAGTCTTCTACCCATTGCGGCAGGAGGATCGCATCCGCGGCATGGCCGCGAGCATCCGCGGAAAACCGTCCCTGCATGATCGACTGCCGGACACCGCGATCGATCGGCAGGCCGAGGAAATCGACGAGCGGAAGATAGATGCAGACGAGCGGCGCATTGGGCGTGACCGCGATCGTTCTGTGGGGAATGGCGGCCCAGAAGAGCACCAGCCGCCCTGCCTCCACCTGCTCCTGCCGTCCGTTGAAGATGTAGGTCATCTGGCCGTCGAGCAGATAGTTCAGCTCGACGTGATCGTGCCAATGCGCCGCGTTCATGGCATCGGCGATATGACGCTCGATGAGAAAATCGCCTTCCGACGCCAGCGAGGCACCGCGCTCGGCGGACATGCGAAGTTTTGACATGGTCACTCGCCCTTTGGCGCGGATCCGGGAATAATTTCTCTATTAACAGGAAGAAATCCCGATTTGAAAGGCGCATCTAGGTCCGCATCCATCTCTTGCGAGGCCTCCTTATGCCAAAGATCTGCCTGATTGGTGCCGGCAGCACCGTTTTTGCCCAGAATATTCTGGGTGACGTCCTTTCCAGCCAGAGTGGTGGCGACTATGTCATCAGCCTCTTCGACATCGATCCCGAACGCCTGAAAACATCCGAAATCGTTGCGCGGCGCATCTGCGAGGCGCTTCATCTCTGCAAGGTCCGGGTCGAGGCGACGCTTGATCGCCGCCAGGCGCTACAAGGTGCGGATTTCGTCATTCTGATGATGCAGGTCGGCGGCTACAAGCCGGCCACCGTGACCGATTTCGAAATCCCGAAAAGCCATGGGCTACGGCAGACCATCGCAGACACGCTCGGGGTCGGCGGCATCTTCCGCGGGCTGCGCACCATTCCGGTTCTCGAGGCGATCTGCCGCGACATGATGGACGTATGTCCCAACGCCTTGCTGATGCAGTACGTCAATCCGATGGCGATCAATTGCTGGGCGATCAAGGAGATTGCGCCGAGCATTCGCACCGTGGGTCTTTGCCATAGCGTGCAGCACACCGCCGCGCACCTTGCCCAGTGCCTGGGCGAGAACGTCGCCGACATCAACTATCTCTCGGCCGGCATCAACCATGTCGCCTTCTTCCTCAAATATGAAAAGCTGCATGCCGATGGCAGCCGCGAGGATCTCTATCCGCGCCTGCGCGCCCTGGCGGACGAGGGGCGTGTCCCTTCCGACGATCGGGTCCGTTTCGATGCCCTGAAGCGGCTCGGCCACTTCGTCACGGAATCGAGCGAGCATTTTTCGGAATATACGTCCTGGTACATCAAGGAGGGGCGCGGCGATCTGATCGAACGGCTCAACATCCCCCTGGACGAATATATCCGCCGCTGCGAGGTTCAGATCGCCGACTGGCACGAATTGCGCCGCGATCTCGAAGGCGGAAAACCGATCGACGTCTGCCGCAGCAACGAATATGCGGCCGGTATCATCCATGCGGCTGTGACGGGTCAACCGGCGCTGATCTACGGAAATGTCCCGAACAACGGCTTGATCCGGAATCTGCCTGACGAGTGCATCGTCGAAGTACCATGCCATGTGGATCACAACGGCATTCAGCCGGTCCGCATCGGACGCATCCCCTCCCAGCTCGCGGCCGTGATGCGCTTGAGTGTTTCGGTGCAGGAATTGACGGTCGAGGCGGCGCTGACGAAGAAACGGGATCGCATCTATCAGGCGGCCCTGCTTGACCCTCATACATCGGCGGAGCTTTCCCCCGATCAGATCTGGACGCTTGTGGACGACATGATCGAGCAACACGGCAATCTTTTGCCCGCCTACCATTAATCCCGCACGCCAAGCCGAGCACCATTCGCAAGCGCAGTCTCCTCGAGACAGGAGGCTGCGCTTTCCTATTTGCGGGATCCCTTCAAAGCAAGACTAGATCAAAAAACATCAGAATCCTGATTGACATTGATCTTATTGGGTGGAAGTCTGAGCGAAATGGAAATGATTACGAAAAAGGAACCTTCGTTGAGCCAAGCCGGGGGAGTGAAAGTCGATCGTCTCGACGCTATTCGCAGCCATCTCTATGCGAACGGGTTTTCGACCATTCAGGCGCTTGCCGATGCCATCGGCGCCTCGCTGGCAACGGTGCGCAGAGACTTGCAGGTCCTCGAACGGGAAGGCGCGATAGACCGCGTGCATGGCGGCGCCCGGATCGCCGAGGGCTCGTCGGTCGAACTTGCCTTTCAGGAGCGGGCCAAGCGGCACTTGTCCGCCAAGCGCGCCATTGCGACGGCGGCCTATGATCTGCTTACCCCGCGCACGGCGATCTTTCTCGATGCCGGCACCACCGTCCTCCAGCTTGCACGTCTCATCCGCCTCAACCCGATGCCGCTGCGCATCTTCACCAACGGGCTGACGGTCGCGCAGGAATTCCTCAACATTCCCAATCTGGAGGTCGTGCTCATCGGCGGGCAGCTGCGCAGCGAGAACGCCTCGCTGGTCGGGCCGCAGGCCGAAGCGATGCTGGAGACGATCTGGTTCGACCAGCTCTTTCTCGGCGCCAGCGCCATCAGCCCGGATGGTGCGATCTACAGCGTCGATAGCGCCGAGGCGAGCCTCAACAAATGCATGCTCACCCGCTCGGCACAGCGCTTCCTCCTCGCCGATTCCTCGAAGTTCGGCACGACGGCGACCTATAAGGTCGCTCCGTTGAGCGTGGCGAAGGCGATCACCGACGCGGGTCTTTCCACGCATTGGCGCAGCGAGCTTATCAATCTCGGCGTCGAGGCGACGATTGCCGACCTGGGAGCGCAGGAATGAGCGGCGACCTGATCCTCGGCATCGATGGCGGTGGCAGCAAGGTGCTGGTCGCACTTGCAGACCGGGCCGGCACGGTTCTACGGATGTCGCGCAGCGGCGGCGTCAATCCGATGGACAATCCGAACTGGCGGCGCGAACTGGATCTTTCCCTGCGCCCCTTCCTGGAAGAAGAGCGGCTGGCGGCCGTTGCTGCGGCTCTGCCTGCCTATGGCGAAGTAGCCCGGCTGTCGGAACAGCAGCGCGAGGCGATCGAGACCGGCTTTCCCAAGGCGCGGCAGTATATCCTCAACGATGTCGACGCCGCCCATCTGGGCGCTTTTGCCGGACAGCCCGGCATTCTCATCCTGTCCGGCACGGGCTCGATGGCCTGGGCGCGCAACGGTGCCGGCATGTCTGCGCGTGTCGGCGGATGGGGCGATGTCATCGGCGACGAGGGTAGCAGCTACTGGATCGGACGCGCGGCACTTGGCCTCGTCAGCCAGAGCCTCGACGGGCGCGCGCCGCCGACCGCGCTGGCGAAGGCCATGTTCGAATTCCTGCGGCTCGACGGTTCCGATCCGATCAATGCGCTGGGCGGATGGGTGAGCGAGCTTGCCAATCCCCGCGCCGATATCGCCGCGCTTTCTCTTCTGGTCGATCGCGTCGCCCGCGCCGGAGACGGCGCAGCCAAGCAGCTGATCGAACAGGCCGCGTTCGAGCTTGCAAAACATGTCGAAGCCATTGCGCCGCATTGCGATGCCGCCGCCGAGTGGACCTATGCGGGCGGAACATTTGCAAGCCGCGCTTTGCTTGCCGCGCTCGAACGCCGCATTGGCCGGCCGGCCGCAACACCGAGACTTCCTCCCATAGGCGGCGCACTTCTCGCAGCCGCCCGACTCCTCGACTGGCCGGTGGATGACGGCTGGATCACGCAAATCGCCGCCACGGCAAAGACTGCGGCGGTGCATTCAGGTGAAGCAGACCTCAATAACAAGGAAAGAAGGGAACATGCGTAAATTTACTCTGCCTTTCGTCGCTCTCGCGGCGCTCGTTGCCGCCGTCCCGGCTCTCGCACAGGATGCGAAACCGCTCGCCGGCCAAACGATCACGGTGCTGATGCCTTCGCCCCAGGCACCGAACATCCCCGGCGACTTCGAAGCCGAGACCGGCATCCACGTCAACATGCAGACGCTGTCGTGGGACGATATCCGCCCGAAGCTCGTAACCTCGCTCATTGCCGGCACGGCGCCGGCGGATGTCACCGAATTCGACTGGTCATGGACCGGCCAATTCAGCGCTGCCGACTGGTATCTGCCGCTCAACGACGTGATCGATGCCGATACGGTCAAGGACATCGGCGTCTCCAAGATCTTCACCGTCAACGGCAATCTCCTGGGCGTGCCCTATACGAACGACTTCCGCGTCATGCTCGTCAACAAGAAGCATTTCGCCGATGCGGGCATCACCAGCATGCCGAAGACGCTTGACGAGCTTGTCGCCGCGGCCAAGCAGATCAAGGAAAAGAAGATCGCGACCTATCCGATCGGCCTGCCGCTCTCGGCGACCGAAGGCGCATCGACAAGCTGGTATCTGCTGACGAAGGCGTTCGGCGGCGAGCTGTTCGACAAGGATTTCAAGCCGCTCTTCGTCTCCAAGGATTCCGCCGGCTACAAGGCGCTTGCCTTCGAATTGATGCTGTTGAAGGAAGGGCTGGTCGATCCCGCCTCCACCGGCCTCAAGGACAGCCAGATCAATGAGAGCATGTTTGCCCAGGGTGTGACCAGCATCATGATCTCGGGCGAACCCGGCCGTATCGGCCAGATGAACGATCCCAAGCAGTCGAAGGTCGCAGGCCAGGTCGAGGCCATCCTGGTGCCCACGGCAAGCGGCGAAACCCGCAGCTTCGGCTTGCCGGAAGCGCTCGCCATTCCGCGCGTTTCGCAAAACAAGGAAGCCGCCATCGCCTTCGTCAAGTGGTTCACCAGCAAGGAGTTCCAGAAGAAGAACGCGGCGAACGGCGCCCTGCCGACCCGCACCTCTGCGCTTGCCGAACTGAACGCGTCGGGTCAATTGCAGAGCGGCGATGCCCTCGTGGCGCAGTCGAAGACCGTCGAGCCGCTTTTCCAACAGGGTACGCCGCCCTGGTATCCGGAATTTTCGAGTGCGGTAAACACGGCGATCAATAGCGCTGCGAAAGGCCAGGTCACCGTCGATCAGGCCATGCAGAGCATCGCCGATGCGGCAAAGCAGGCATCGGCGCAATGACAATCGCAATTTCTGCCGGTGGCAGGAGCAAGCGAGGTGCCGGCGTCAAAGCCGACACCACGCTGGGGATCCTGCTGGTCTCGCCGATCCTGATCACGATGGCGGCCCTCGTCTTCTTCCCGATAGGAAGAACCGTCTGGGATAGCCTGCACAGGGTCAACCCGATGCAGGCGGGCACTCCCTTTGTCGGGTTGGAGAACTACACCCGCATGTTCTCCGACGCGCCGTTGGGCACGACCTGGATCAACACGCTTCTATACGTGGTCCTCGCAGTCGTGGCGGAAACGGTCTTCGGCGTACTTGCCGCTGCCCTCATCAATCAGGTCAAGGTCGGCCGGCAATGGCTTCTTGCCGCCGTCGTCCTGCCCTGGGCGCTGCCCGGTGTCGTCAATGCGGTTATCTGGCTCTGGATCTACCAACCCGGCGCGGGATTGCTGAACGGCATTCTGTCGGCCGTGGGCCTGCCTTTCGAGAACCACGTCTGGTTCAACGATCGCACCAGCGCCATCATCGCGGTGACCGTCGTCCACGTCTGGCGCATGATGCCCCTGACCGTCGTCATCGTCCTTGCGGCCATGCAGAGCATTCCCGCCCACCTCTACGAGGCGGCACGCATCGATGGCGCCACCCGCACGCAGATGTTCGCCCTGGTGACGCTTCCCCTGGTGCGCAGCGCCATCGCCGTTGCCATGACCAATGCCACCGTCAACGCCTTCAACCTCTTCGACGAGGCCTGGGTGCTGGCGGGCTCCAGCCTCGAAACACGGCCCGTTCTCGTCCAGATCTATCTCGAGACGTTCCAGAACCTGCGGTTCTCCTACGGCATGGCGCTGTCGCTCGTGATCACGCTGGTCTCGCTGCTGGTTTCGCTCGTCTATGTCCTGCGCGTCTATCGCAACACCCGGTTTGACTGATGAAACAGAGCCTTTCCTATCGTTTGCTGATCTGGGCCGGTGTCGCGGTTCTCCTGATCTGGTCGCTCGGGCCGATCTACTGGACGCTCGCAAGCTCGGTCACGCCGACCGAGGACTTCTCGACCCGACCCATCCATTTCTTTCCGCAGCATTTTACGCTCGATCACTTCTCGCGCCTGTTCGGCATCGATATTGCCCGGATCGGCGGCGTTCAGGTCTGGTCGCAGTTCCGTGCCGCGCTGGTCAACAGCATCGTGACGTCGGTTGCCGCCACGCTGCTTTGCGTCGCAATCTCGGCTCTCGGCGCCTATGCCTTCACGCGGATCAAGTTTCCCGGGCGGGGCTTCCTGTTTGCGGCCGTTGTCGCGACGCTTGCAATTCCCGGCTATGCGGTGCTCATCCCGCTTTACCGCATTATGATCAGCCTTCACCTGGTCGACACCTATGTCGGCGTGGCGCTGATCTATGTGTCGGCCTACCTGCCTCTGTCCTTGTGGCTGTTACGGAGCGTTTTCGAGGCGCTGCCGATCGCGCTCGAGGAAGCAGCACAGCTCGATGGCGCAGGCAGGCTCTACATATTCTTCAACATCGTCCTGCCGCTTGCCGGCCCTGGCCTGACGGCGGCGGCAATCCTGACCTTTCTTGGCGCATGGGGACAGTATCTCGTTCCGCTCATCTTCTCGCCGCAGGCGACGAAGCCCTTGACGGTGCTGATCCCAGAATTCGTCACCAAGAACTTCATCGACTATGGGCTGATCACGGCAAGCGGATCGATTGCCATCATCATCCCCGCCCTGGTCGTCATCTTTCTCAATCGATACCTCGTCAGCGGTCTGCTGGCCGGATCGGTCAAGTAAATCGGAGCTAGCATGAATACGACGGAAAAGGTGATCTTCGAGCAGTTTCCCTATTGGGAAAAGGCGATCGGATCGGTCTCCGCCCCGCACCACGCCGAATTGACGGTTTTTCTGGGCTGCGGCACATCCTACAATCTTGCGCTGTCGCTTGCGACACATGCCAATCGCGCCGGCTACCCGGCGATTGCCGTGCCGGGCGCCGAATGGCTGAACAGGCCGAGCGCATTCTGGCCGCACTGGCAGAAGACCCATCTGGTTGCTCTTTCGCGCAGCGGAGAAACGACGGAAACCGTGGCCGCCGCCAAGGCAAGCCGCAAGGCAGGTGTCTTCGTCACCGCCATCACGGTTGAGCCGGAAAGCTCTCTTGCCAAGAACTGCGACCGGCTGATCGAAGCCGCGACCCATGGCGACGAAGGTATCGTCATGACGGTTTCGGCAAGCCTGATGCTGCTTCTGGGCATGCAGATGGCGGGCATGCAGATCCCGCCGTCGATCTTCTCGTCGGCGCGCCATCTGGCCGATCAGCTCGACAAAGCCTTGCCCGGCATCATCGAGGGGCGCTCGCATTTCGTTTTCCTCGGCAGCGGCTCGCTTTACGGTATCGCTCTTGAAGGCGCGTTGAAGCTGATGGAAATGAGCCAGATCGTCACGCAGGGCTTCCATCCGCTGGAATACCGGCACGGACCGATCAGCCTCGTCGATGAAAAGACCGCTATCGTCATGCTCTACAGCGCCGACCAGAAGGCCGCGGAAGCGCTGCTGGTCGAGGAATTGCGGGAAAAGGGAGCAATCGTCATCGGCTTCGGCGGCCCGGGCGACCTGGAACTGACCGTCGATTGCGATCCGGAGCTTGCCGGTCTCTGCGTGCTCCCCGCCCTGCAGGTCCTCGGCGAGCGCGCGGCGCAGTCGAAGGGTGTCGATACGGTAGCCCCCCGTCACCTGACCAAGGTCGTGATGCTCGGATGAACGCGTCGATAGAACACAATCGCCGCGCTGCATTGGCCCAGCTTCTGGGGAGCCGCGTCACGACGTTGCCGCGCGGGATCACATCGGTCTGCTCCGCGCATCCGCTTGTCATCGAGGCTGCGCTGAGGCGCGCGACCTTGGAAGATTCGGCCGTCCTGATCGAAGCGACCTGCAACCAGGTCAATCAGGAGGGCGGCTATACCGGGATGACGCCACGCGACTTTCGCCGCTTCGTCGAAGGCATCGCCGGAGTTGTCGGCTTTCCCATCGATCGCATCATCTTCGGTGGCGATCATCTGGGGCCGAATCCGTGGAAGAAGCTGCCGGCGGAAGAGGCGATGATCCGGGCTGAAGCCATGATCGCGGCCTATATCGAGGCGGGATTCGAAAAAATTCATCTCGATACGTCGATGGGCTGCGCAGGCGAGCCGGCGGCCTTGGCGGACGAGCTGACCGCCGAGCGCGCCGCACGGCTGGCGAAGGTGGCGGAAGAGACCGCTCGTCGCCACGGCCGCCGGTTGCCCGCCTACATCATTGGCACCGAAGTTCCGCCGCCGGGCGGGGCTACCCATGCGCTTGACGAGCTTGAAATCACGCGACCCGAAGCGGCGGCGAACACGCTGGCGGTGCATCGGGCAGCCTTTGCCAAGGCCGGTATCGAGACCGCTCTGGAACGGGTGATCGGCATCGTCGTTCAGCCCGGCGTCGAATTCGGCAACGCCAATGTCGCCATTTACAGACCGGATCGGGCGCGCGCGCTGACCGGTGCGCTGGATCACATGCCCGGCCTGCTCTTTGAGGCTCATTCCACCGATTACCAGCCGACCGAAGCGCTGGAAGCTCTGGTGAATGGTGGGTTTGCGATCCTCAAGGTCGGCCCCGGTCTGACCTTTGCCTTGCGCGAAGCGCTTTATGGCCTCGATGCCATTGCCACGGTCCTTGGCGGCGAGATCCTCCCGGATTCGATTTACGCCACCATGGAAGCCATCATGCTGGAGAATCCGGGCCACTGGAGTTCCCACTACGGCGGATCGGCTCGGGAACAGCGGCTGCAGCGGCATTTCAGCTATAGCGACCGGATCCGCTACTATTGGCCGGACGAGCGGGCGGCGGCGGCGGTTCAGGCCCTGTTCACACGCTTCGACGGCAATATTCCCGAAACGCTCGTCAGCCAGTATCTCGGCCGCGTCTATCCCGCCGTGATCGCCGGGACGGTTCTGCCTCGTCCGCGCGACCTGTGCCTTGCCGCGATCGATGCAGCCCTGGCGCCCTATTCCACCGCGACGATTGCATAGGTCCGACCGGGGCTCTGCCGGGCCGCCAACGAGACCGGCAGAGCCTGGACGATCAAACAACGCTTTTCTAATTGGAGATCATTATGGCATCGGTAAGCGTGACGAATGTCCGCAAGAGCTACGGTCATTTCGAAGTTCTGCATGGGGTTGATATCGATATTGCAGACGGCGAATTCGTCATTCTCGTCGGTCCTTCGGGCTGCGGCAAGTCGACCCTTCTTCGCATGATCGCGGGGCTTGAGGAGATCAGCGGCGGCGATGTCGCCATCGGCGGCCGGGTGGTCAACGATATCGAACCGAAAAGCCGCGACATCGCCATGGTGTTTCAATCCTACGCGCTCTATCCGCATATGACGGTCGAAGCGAACATGGGCTTTTCGCTCCGGCTCGCAAAGGCGCCGAAGGAACAGATCCAGCGGCGTGTGCGCGAAGCCGCCCAGATCCTGGGCCTGGAAAACCTGCTCGATCGCTATCCGCGCAACCTGTCCGGCGGCCAGCGCCAGCGCGTCGCCATGGGCCGTGCCATCGTGCGCCAGCCGCAGGTGTTCCTTTTCGACGAACCCTTGTCGAATCTGGATGCGAAGCTGCGCGTGCAGATGCGCTCCGAGATCAAGCAGCTGCACCAGCGCCTGCGCACCACGACCATCTATGTGACGCACGACCAGATCGAGGCGATGACGATGGCGGACCGGATCGTGGTCATGCGCGACGGTTACGTCGAGCAGATCGGCTCGCCTCTCGAGCTTTACGATCGGCCGGCCAACCTCTTCGTCGCCGGCTTCATCGGTTCCCCAGGCATGAATCTCATCCGTGGCAAAGTCAGCGCCGACGGCCCTGTCGAGTTCATCGCCGATGGCGGCGCCCGCCTGCCGCTGCCCGAAGGTTTTGAAATCACGCGCGGGGCCGAGGTGGTCTATGGCATTCGACCGGAAAACATCGCGATTGGCGAAGGCGGCATCGATGCCGAAGTCGTCGTGGTCGAGCCGACAGGCGCTGAAACGCTCATCGTCTCGAGCATCGGGCCGGACAATCTGGTATTGGCGCTGCGCGAGCGCATCGGATCCCGCGCCGGCGACATCATTTCCCTGAAACCCGATATCGGAAAGCTGCATCTTTTCGATGGAGCGACAGGCCGGCGGCTTTGACGGGATGGCGACCGAGCCTTCCCCTTCGCAAACCGACGGTTTGCCCGGCATGGCCCGGAGAGTAAAAGTCGAAGCACTTAACCGCTCTTGAAGAGCTATTTGGGGCCGGGTTTACGGAACGTTAACCATAAATATCGTTTCTACAGGGTGTGCAACATCACGTTGTAGGACACTTTTCAATGCTGGCTGCTGCGCGCGCCGCCCTGCGCATATCGACCTTTCTCATCCCGATTTCGGCCTGCCTCACCTCGGCAGCGGCCGTCGCGGCATCTTTGTCGTGGACCGGCGGGGTGGACAGCAACTGGAACAACGCGGGCAACTGGTCGACTGCATCGGTCCCCAGCTCAGCAGACTCCGTCATAGTCGACGGCGGCTCACCCGCTCCCGAAATCATCGCCGGCACCTCCGCCTCGGCAGGCAATCTCACCGTCGGCCTCGATGGCGACGGGGCGTTGACCGTTCTCGGCTCGCTGCAAAGCTCTTCCGCCTCGATCGCCTCACACGCGGGTGCCAGCGGCATTTTCGATCTGACGGGTGCCGCCGCGGACTGGCAGAACAGTGGAACGCTTCTGGTCGGCGACCAGGGAGCCGCGACGTTCACGATCAGCGCCGGCGGTCAATATGAGGGCGGCGGCCCTGTCTATATCGGCTCCGCCGCCGGGAGCAGCGGCAGCATCACGGTCAGCGGCCAATCCTCGTTCACGCTTTCCGGCAGCCAACCGCTATTCGTCGGCTACAACGGACAGGGCTCGTTCGATCTGACCGACGGTGCCGTGGCGAGCACCGGCGATGCGACACTTGGATACGGCGCGGGAAGTTCGGGCGGCGTGTCGGTGTCCGGCGCGGGAACAAGCTGGCTGATCGATGGAGATCTGCTCGTCGGTCGCGACGGCACCGGGACGATCGCCATATCAACGGGTGCGATCGTTTCGAACGACGACGCGACGATCGGGCTTGGAACCGGCAGCGGCACCAGTTCCGCGACCGTTTCCGGCCTGGGCTCGCAATGGAACACCAGCGGACGTCTGACGGTCGGCTCCAGCGGCGCCGGCGACCTCTTCGTCTACTCCGGCGCAACGGTCTCGAGTGGTTCGGCCGTCATCGGTCGCTTCGCCAGCGGCTCGGCCACGGTCGGCGGCTCCGGCTCGCTGTGGGACACCGGCGCGTTACTCGTCGGGGGCGATCACACCGATGCGGACAGCACAGGCGCCAACGGCAGGCTTGACATCAGCACTGGCGGCGAAGTCGACAGCAGCTCGGCCGTCGTTGCCGACGGCAAGAATTCGATCGGCGCGGTGACGGTCGACGGCACCGGTTCGCACTGGGATATCAATGCCGATCTCACCGTCGGCAACGAAGGATCCGGCTCCGTGACCGTATCGGGATCGGCAAGCGCCAATGCGGCAACAGCGACGCTCGGCAAGGAAGCCTCGTCCAGCGGCACGCTCGTCGTCGTCGGCAACGGCAGCCATTTCGACATGAGCGGCGAATTGCAGGACGGCGCGGCCGGTAGCGGTTCGCTGAAGGTCCTGGCAGGCGGCGCCCTCTCGACCGGCAATGCATCGCTGGGCACCGGCGCCGGCGGCAACGGTCAGGCGCTTGTCAGCGGCGCGGGCAGCCACTGGTCGATCGATGGCGACCTCGATGTCGGCAGCGCGAGCGGCGGTACGGGAAGCCTTGCGGTGTCATCGGAGGGTACGCTGACAAGCCAGAGCGCCAGCATCGGCACGTCCTCCGGTTCCAGCGGCGCGGCAACCGTCATCGGCAACGGCTCGACCTGGAACAACCAGGGCAACATGACCATCGGCGATGCCGGAAACGGCACGCTCGACGTCATCCAGGGCGGTTCGGTCCATACGGCAAGCGCGACGATCGGCGATGCGGCGGGCAGCAGCGGCGCAGTCACGGTTACCGGAACCGGATCGACGCTTGCGGTCGATAACGGATTGACGGTCGGCAATGCCGGCGACGCCAGCCTCACAGTGAGCGGCGGCTCGACGCTCTCTGCCCCAAGCATCACGATTGCGGCCCAGGCCGGTTCCACCGCCTCGGTCAATATCGGCTCGGCGCTCGGCCAGACTGCGACGGGCGCGGCGACGCTCGATGTCGATGCCATTCACTTCGGCAGCGGCAATGGTTCGCTCGTCTTCAATTTTGGCGGCACGCCCCAAACCGTGAAAACGGCGATCGACGGCAATGGCTCGCTCTATGTCGCATCCGGCGACGTGACCCTGACCGGCAATTCCAGCGCCTTCAGCGGCGTGACCTCGGTCTCCGGCGGCAGCCTGATCGTCGACGGCACGCTTGGCGGGTCGATCAATCTCAGCGGCTACGGCCTGCTCGGCGGAACGGGCACGGTCGGCTCTACGGTCGTGGGGGCCGGCGCGACCCTGTCTCCGGGCAACAACGGCATCGGCACGTTGACGATCGATGGCAATCTGACAACCCAAGGCGGCTCGACAATTCTTGTCGAAAGCAATGACGCCGGCACCGATCGCATCGATGTTACCGGGACGGTCAGCCTGAACGGCGGGTCCCTCTCCCTGGCGGGCAGTGGCCTGAAACCCTTCACCGACTATACAATTCTCTCCGCCAGCGGCGGAGTTTCGGGCAGCTTCGACACAATCCGGTCGAACTACGCGTTCGTCACGCCGGTTCTCGATTACTCCAGCGGCACGATCGATCTCACGCTCGCGCGCAACAGCACGTCCTTTGCCGCCGCCGGCACGAGCGCAAACCAGCGTTCGACGGCGCGCGGCATCGAAAGTCTCGGCGCTTCGAACACACTCTACGACGCCGTTGCGGTGTTGAGCATGGATGAAGCGTCCGGAGCCTTGAAGCAGCTCGCCGGTGAAATCCATCTTTCGCTGGCAGGAACGGCTTTCGACAATGGCCGCTTCGTGCGCGATGTCGCGATCGATCGCCTGCGCAGCATGCAAGGTGGCGTTGGCGCCAGCAAGCAGGCGCGGATACAGGCTGACACCGGCCTTGCTTACGCGAACGACGACCAGCGCCGGACGCCGCCAGAAAAAGCCATCAACGGCATTCTTTCCGATCCAGCCAATGGTCTTGCGGCGTTCTGGAGCGCGCCTTACGGAGGATGGACGTCTTCGGATGACGGCAGCAGCAACACGGGCGGCGTCCTGTTCGGCTTTGATACCACTCTCGACAGCTCCGATTGGCGCATCGGCGCGCTTGCGGGATATGGCCGCAGCCGGTTCAGCCAATCCGACGTCTCGGCCCATGCCGATACGGACAACTACAATCTCGGGCTTTATGCCGGCAAGGAATGGGGGGTGCTGGCGCTGCGGCTCGGCGGCACCTACAGCCTGCAATCGGTTTCGACCCTCCGCGGCATCGATTTCTCCGGCTATGCGGATTCGCTGCGGGCAGACTATCATGCCTATACGGCACAGGTCTTCGGCGAGCTGGCCTATGAGATCTCCATGGGCGATGCGCGGCTCGAGCCTTTTGCGAACGTGACGTTTACAGACGTGCGGACCAGTTCATTTTCGGAGCGCGGCAGTGCGGCCGCTCTGAGCGGAAGCGCCGATCAGGCGGCCGTGACGTTCGCCACCTTTGGCGCTCGTGCGGAGCGGGACGTTGCCTTGGGAGACATGCCGGCGAAGCTTTATGGTTCGCTGGGATGGCGGCATGCATTCGGCGATCTGGATATGACCTCACGCATGGCCTTTGCCGGCGGAGATATCTTCACCGAAAGCGGAACAGTCGTCGATCGGGACTCCCTGGTCGTCGACGCAGGCTTCGATATCGCGCTCAGCGAGCAGATCTCGCTCGCGCTGGACTATAACGGTAGCTTCGGCGCCGAGAACCGCGCGCATCTCTTCCGATTGCTCCTGCGGGCGCGATATTGAGGCCGATATAACCGCCCTCCCGCCAATGATGCCCTGACGACCGCCTCGTCTTCCGAGCGTTTGAAAATACGCCGGCCATGTCTTGGGTCGAGCAAGAACGTCAGACGCGGACGACACCAGTTCTCATTCTCATCCCTGGCAATCGGAAATCGGGTGGCTGCTTGGCCAGTCCTGACACTAGGATTCGAGTTCTCGCGGCACCTGGGGCGTATCGAACGCCACCGAAAGCCGCCCAGGCCGAGGACACGACATGAACACACCGATATCGACTTTCGCGCCGGCTCCCTTGGAAATCCCAGCCGCGGCCCGGGTCGGCGCCTATGATTGGCAGACTGCAGCGGCGGAGCTCGACGGCTTCGGTTGCGCTGTTCTCCCGCGGCTTCTGACACCCGAGGAATGCAGAGCGATCTCCGGACTGTATTCGCAGGAGCGCCATTTCCGAAGCCATGTAATCATGGCGCGCCACGGCTTCGGGAAAGGGGAATATCGCTACTTCCACTATCCGCTACCCGAAATTCTAGGCGGTCTGCGCACTGCGCTCTATCCTCACCTGTCCGGCATCGCAAATGGCTGGAACGAACGCATGGGCACCGAGGAACGCTACCCTGAGGACCATGCCTCGTTCCTGAAGCAATGCCATGAGGCCGGCCAGACGCGGCCGACGCCGCTATTGCTGCAATATGTGCCCGGCGACTTCAATTGCCTGCACCAGGATCTCTACGGCGAGCTTGCCTTTCCCATCCAGGTCGCAATCCTGCTTTCCGAGCCGGGACGCGACTTTACCGGCGGCGAGTTCGTTTTGACCGAACAGCGGCCGCGCATGCAAAGCCGTGCGGAGGTGGTGCCGCTGCGGCAGGGCGATGCCGTCGCTTTCGCGGTCCATAACCGCCCCGTTCGCGGAACGAAGGGGAACTACAGAGTCAATCTCAGGCATGGCGTCAGCCGGGTCCGTTCGGGCAAGCGCCACACGGTCGGGATCATCTTCCACGATGCCCGATAACGGCTACCCCGGCGGCGGGTCTCAGCCGACGAATCCGGCGTAGCTCTCGCCGGTAATGCGGCGCATGATGGCGGAATAGGCCTCGTGATGATGATCCGCCGCCAGGATCCGTCCCAAGGACGGTTGCGTAAAGGCCGAGATCGGCAGCAAGGCAATCGGCGTCGAGACGGGGGTCAGGTGTGAGCCCTGCCCGGCGCGCAATGTCGTCAGGAGGCCAAACATCTCGCCGGTGATGCTGGGCCTGGACAATATCGCCATGCGATACTGCCCGGACGAATTCGTCACGAGATAGATGTGCCCCGACAGATGCGGGACGGACACCGAGCCCTGCTGCGAAAACGAGGCGTCGCTGCGCTCGCGCTCCCGGAAGCCCAGACAGGTGCGGTCTCCATCCCAGGCGATTTCCGTGCAATAGGCGAAGATCGCATTCGGATCGCCGAAGGACGGGCGCAGCGTCAGGTAAGTGCCCTCCAGCCATGAGACCGAGGCGCGCGAATAGGCGCCAAGCTCTTCGGGAGCATGACCGTGTTTGTCGTTGACTGGAGGCGACTGCGTTCCGCCCGCTTCGCGCAGCACAACGCCCATCGCCTGCTCCAGGCGGATGATGGTCGCAAGCGTGAAGGGGCGGTGTCCGGAAAGAGCCTTCTCCAGTGTCGAAAGGCTGATGCGCGCATCGTTGGCAAGACGCTGCCTGGAAATGCGTCGCCGGGCGATCTCCTCGCGAACCCGCTCCGCCACTGCGCTGTTCTGATGATCGGATAGGTAGGGGTCGCCCTGGACCATTCGCTCGTTTCCTGTTTGCGTACTTCTCTTCACAATTCCACACATACCCGCCAGCGACAAGACCGTTTGCGGCAAGATGCGGACGAAACAGGGCAAAGCTTACGCTGGCGGGAAAATAGCCTTTGTTGACAATGGCTTCAGTCATTCCTCAACGAACAAGGAGCCTGTCATGTCAGCCTTGCCAAGCATATCCCGCCGCCGAAATCGGCGAACCGTCCTCATGGGATTCGGCCTGCTATTATGGTTCAGCAATGCCATCCTGCTGCCGGCGCTTGCCGTCATCTTCGCACTGCTGCACCCCTTGGAGTCGCACGCTCAACCGGCGGCCTTCGTCACCCCGAACGAAATGGGTGCTGGCAGCCTTCTTTTGCAGACGACGCAGGACGGCAAGTATATCGAGGCGCCACGACTTGCGACCGATGTCGATATCGACGTCAATGGACCGACGGCCAAGGCCGTCCTCACACAGGCTTTCGAAAACTCGACCGACAAATGGGTCGAGGCCCTTTATGTCTTCCCTCTTCCCGAGGACAGCGCCGTCTATTCCCTGAAGATGATCGTCGGCAATCGGGTTGTCGTCGCCGACATCAAGGAGAAGCAAGCCGCCCGCGCCATCTATGAGAAGGCACGCCGGGAAGGCAAGAAGGCCTCCCTCGTGGAGCAGCAGCGACCGAACGTCTTCACCAACGCGGTCGCAAACATAGGCCCGCATGAAAAGATCGTCGTGCAGATCGAGTATCAGCAGGCCGTACACCTGGCGGATGGCCGCTTTTCCCTGCGGGTTCCGCTGGTCGTCGCCCCACGCTACACCCCGCAGGATGCCTCGCCCATTACGCAGAATGCGGAGCTGAAGGCCGGCTGGGGCCGCACGGAGGATAGCCCATCGCGCAACACCGGCGACAAGCCCGTCGCCGCGCCGCTGATCGCCCCCGATAGCAATCATACCAATCCCGTCACGCTCAAAATCAATCTCAATGCCGGCTTCCCGGTCGACGATGTCAAAAGCCTCTATCAGGCGGTTAAGATCGATAGGCTGAGCGACAACGCACGCCGGGTCGTTCTGGACGGCGATGCCACGGCGGATCGCGACTTCGTGCTCGAATGGAATGCCGTCGCAAGCAATGTGCCGAGCGTCGGCCTTTTCCGCGAACATGTCGGCAAAGATGATTATGTGCTTGCCTACGTAACTCCGCCGGCGGTGACGACGCCGCAAAAGGCCGGCCGCGAAGTCGTCTTCGTCATCGACAATTCCGGCTCCATGGGCGGCACGTCGATCGAGCAGGCAAGGGCGAGCCTCGACTATGCCCTGTCCCGGCTGGGGCCGAACGACCGCTTCAACGTCATCCGCTTCGACGACACGATGACCAAGTTCTTCCCGGATTCGGTCATGGCGACGGCTGACAACATTGCCGAGGCCCGCCGCTTCGTCACCAACCTGGAGGCTGCCGGCGGAACCGAAATGCTGCCGCCGCTCCAGGCCGCGCTCGACGACAGCCATCAGGCCGATGGATTGCGTCAGGTCGTGTTCCTGACCGACGGCGAAGTCAACAACGAGCAGCAGCTTCTCGATGCGATCGCTCAATTGCGTGGACGCTCGCGCATCTTCATGGTCGGCATCGGCTCGGCGCCGAACACCTACCTGATGAGCCGTGCCGCCGAGCTCGGCCGCGGCAGCTTCACCCATATCGGCTCGGTCGCGGAAGTGAACGAACGCATGCACGCCCTCTTCGACAAGCTGGAAAACCCTGCCGTCACCAATGTCGCGGCGGTCTTTTCGGAAAAGAACGCCAGCCTCTCGCCGAACCTCCTGCCCGACATCTATCATGGCGAGCCGCTCGTATTGGCTGCCCGAATGGGGAAGGCCGCCGGCACCCTGACGGTCAGCGGCATGGTCGGAGATCGCCCATGGACGATTTCGCTGCCGCTCGATCAGGCCAGCAACGCCAAGGGCATCTCCAAGATCTGGGCGCGTCGCCAGATCGACGATGCCGAGGTCAATCTCACCCTCGGCAAGATCACGCAGACGGAAGCCGACAAGCGTATTCTTCAACTGGCGCTGGACCATCATCTGGTTACGCGCCTGACCAGCCTTGTCGCAGTCGATACCAGGCGTCTGCGCCCGGCGAACACGCCGCTGACCGAGGCCGACATTCCGTTGCAGCTGCCGGCCGGCTGGGACTACAACAAGCTCCCCGGCATCGGGGCGGCACGGGATGCGAAGACGGACGCCAAGCATCGCCAGACGTCCGGCAACTCGCAGGGCACCGACGAAGCCGCTGAGCTTGAACCGATCTCCGCGGCACCTCCTGCAAGCGTACCGCTGCCGCAAACGGCAACCCCGGCGACGCTCCTCATTCTCGAGGGATTGCTTGCACTGCTGCTTGGTGCCTCGCTGCTGGCCTTCGCCTCGAGAAGGAGCAGGGCATGATCGCCGCCGCTCAGATCCAAACCATCGGGAGCGCGCCAGCGCGCTCCCTTCTGACGCTTTTCGCCGCCATCTTGATAGCGGCCGGTCTCTTCCTCGCCGCCCAAGGCGGATGGATATACGCCAAAGCCGCTCTGGCGCAGGTCCTGCTGGACCGCGCCTTTGCCCAGAGCATGACGTCCGGCGTTCCGGTCAAGCCGTGGAGCTGGGCCGACACCTGGCCGGTGGCGCGCATAGAGGTGCCACGTCTCGGCGCTTCGGCCATAGCGCTGAAGGGCGCAAGCGGCCAGGCCCTCGCCTTCGGCCCCGGCCACCTCGACAACACGCCACAGGCGGGCGAAGAGGGTACGGCTGTCTATGCGGCCCACCGCGACACCCATTTTACCTTCCTGAAAGACATCAGGGAGAATGACCATATCCGCATCACGCGCCGCGATGGCCGGATCTTTACCTTTCGCGTAACCCACATGGCCGTCGCGCGCTGGGACGAGGCCGAGATCGACACCAATGCGCCAGGCGTCCATCTCGTGCTCGCGACCTGCTTTCCCTTCGATGCCGTGACATCGGGGCCGCTGCGCTATCTGGTCTATGGCGACCTCGACGAGACCGCCACGCCTTGATGGCTTTGGCGAAATGGCCGGGCTCCGCGCAGACCCACGTTGAAGGATCAGCACGGAACGAATGAAACGGCGGCGAAGGTAGACCGACCCCGCCGTCAGGAGGCCGGCATGGGATCGGTCCTGCCCGTTAGCTCGTGCGGGTTGGCGCTTCCGAGTAGCGTGCGTCCATGGGCGAGAGGCCATTGGCATTGGGCTGGGTCAAAACGCCGTAGAGTTCCGGGCGGCGGCCTCGTATCCAGCGCTGGCCGGTGCACTTGTCGAGCAACGCCAGATCGAGTTCAGCGCTCACCCTTGCGTCGGCCGCCGCCCAGGTCTCGGCCAGAATCCGTCCGTAGGGATCGAGAATCATGGCGTTGCCGGTGCGCACTTCGTCTTCGTCCTGGCCAACGCCGTTGCTGAAGACGAGGAACATTCCGTTGTCGTGGGCGCGTGACGGCAGCCAGCGCATGAACCACTCGCGGCCATTCGGCCCTCGAAACTCGGCTTCGATCGCCTCGGGATTTTCATGACGGTTGATCCATTTTTCGACGGGAATCCGCTTCAGCCCATGCGGGCTCACGGAATGACCGCCACCCGCCTGGTGCGGCGCGATCAACAATTCGGCGCCCAGAAGCGCGGTTGCGCGTGCATTCTCGATCAGATTGTTATCCCAGCAGATCAGGATGCCGGCGCGAATTCCCCAGGGCGTATCGAATACCGTGAACGTATCGCCGCTGGAAATGAGGCGATGCTCCCACGCATGCAGCTTGCGATGGCAATGGACGCACCCGTCCGGCATGCAGACCGCGTAGCTGTTGTAGAGCTTTCCATCCTCTCCCAATTCCAGAAAGCCGACGCCGATCGCTATGCCCTTCTCGCGCGCCAAGTGGGCGACACGGGTGACTGATGGACCTGAAAGAGGCTCCGCCAGCGCCTGCAGAGCGGGGCCATCGAGCTTGGGAACATGCCAGTATCCGCAGATGCACATCTCGGGAAATACGACGAGCTGGTTGCCCGCTTCAACGGCTTCCTGCGTGAAATGCACGATGCGGGAGAGATTGTAGGCCTTGTCATTGGCCCGATGTTGAAACTGCACGGACGAAATCTTGAGTGTCATTTCCATTGCTCCTTTGTCTCGCAGCAATTTGACCACGCGGGCTTTCTTTCGTAAAATGACTTTCTCGATTGAAATTATTCGATTTAAGAATGGAAATAAAACTCCTCCGCTCCTTCATCCAGTTGATCGATACCGGCCATTACGGCAAGGCGTCGACAAAGCTGTTCGTTACCCAGTCGACCCTGTCGAAGCAAATACAGGCCCTGGAGTCGGCGGTGGGCGGCCCATTGTTCGAACGCGGCCGCCACGGCGCGAAGCTGACGCCGCTGGGAGAGCTCCTGCAGCGCGAAGCGCGCCCGCTTCTGCGGCTGAACGATGATATCGACCGGAAGATGCATCGCGCCATTGCCGGTCTCACGGGATACCTCGACATCGGATTTGGCATATCGACCCTCGTCGCCGCGCCGGAGCTGATCGCCGGTTTTCGTTCGGCGACGCCGGATTGCCGGATCACGCTCAACGATCTGCCGTCGCAGGAACAGCATCAGCGGTTGCGCGACGGTCGGCTCGATGTCGGCTTTTGCCGGGCGCCGGGGGAAGGCGACGAATTGTCTTTCATGCCGGTCATCGAAGAGCGGCTGGCATTGGTGCTCCCTAGCGGAATGAGGATGCCCGCCCGGGATCGGCTGACGGAACTGAACCAATTCGGCTTTGTCGCGCTGTCGCCCTCGCGCGGGCCCGGGCTGGATGAGCAGATCCGGCGCTGGCGCTCGCTGGCCGGCTTCGAGCCTCGTATCGTTCAATATGCGGATGATATCCTGACGGTGCATTCCATCGTCTCCGCCGGTCTGGGCGCCGCCTTCCTGCCCTGGCGCGGGGTGCATGCCTTGGCCGGATCCACCCACAAGCAGGCTCTTTCCGGGCCGGAATCAAGCTGGCCCGTCGGAATCTGCTGGCACCGGAGGCATACGAGCCCCTTATTGGCGCGTTTCGTGGAGTATGTGTCGAAGAACCTTCAATTCGACGAAGGAGCGACAGGCCTTGCGGCCAGCCGCAAACCGCCCGGAGGCGGAAAATAAAGCGGTCCGTTCGTGCTGCAAGCTGCCAGGAAAACATTGACCGCTGTGCCAGTGGCAACCGAAGCGGCCCTCGACCCGTGAGCCGAACCGTCAAGCCATAAACGCCTCAGCGTTGCCATTCCGGCAGGTCCGGCGGCCGGACAGATTAAAACGAGCCGTTCAGCCAAAGCATTGTCGGAGTGGCGAGTATCGCCACTGCAATCGCCACCGAAACGGCCATCTTGATCGCCTTGATGCGCCGTGTCCTGACACCGCTCCAGTCATAAGTCACAATCACTAACCCCCACAAATCATTAGAGATTCGCAAACTAGAGCCGAGCGGCCTTTCGACAAGGGATGGTCGTGATTCGTCCACAGCAGATATTTTTGGCTCCCTGCAGCCGAGATCATCCCTTGAATTGGCGGTGGAGAATCCGTCCCGCGACGATCTTCCCCCATCGAAACGGCAAGCCCGCCACCGACAATCGCGCCTCGCCTTCAAAGGCAATCGTGCGATGGCCTGGGTAAATTCCTGTGATAGGTTGACGGGAGAGTGACGAAAGGTTGTAACCCGGTCTGCCGGCCCGTCCGGTATCGGATAGACACATACAAGCCAGGAGCAGTGACCATGGGCAAGCTTCCCGACATGACGAAATACCGCGGGTTTCCATCCGGTATGCCGGGGACAGGCATCCAGTTCACCATCCGTCGCGCCAATCCCAAGGGTGTCACGCCGATCAAGGCTTTGCCCCGCCGCGCCCGGCCGGGTTCGGCCGAACACCGGGTCGATGCAGCCTTCCTGCACGCGCTCTGGCACTACTTCGGAGCGGAGCCTTTCGAGCGCGGCAATCTGGACGCCGCCCGGCTGAACCTCTTCTTCGGACGCGAAGTGGTTGCAGCCGGCAAGGATTTCGATCCGACCTCCTATGAGGCGATGCTGGTCATCAACGAAAAGCTGGCGCGGGAAAACTTTCCGGAATCCTTTGAGGACGTGATGGAGGTCTGACGGCGGTTCGCGCGGCATGGCCGCCTTCTCTCTTCGAAGCGGAGGCTCCTTGTCCCTCTGTCAGATCTGAAATGAGACGGCAATCGAGATCCCCGGCGACAGACAGGACAATCTGCACAAAGCGATTGCGCAATCTGTTCGGTTTTCTGTAAAAATTTCTGCAGTTCTCGAATTTCAACTGACGCTATGCCTACCTACGCTGCCTCATCGAACTTCCTGAGGGAGCTGAAAACGTGGTTCAATATGTAGGCGGCGGCAATGTCGTTGCGTTGGTTCGAGATATCGGCATCGAGGCATTCCTGTTTGGCCAGGCAGCCCTGCTTTCCGGCGGAGCGTCGTCCGAGCGATGAGCAAGCTTTCCGTACAGGCGCCGAAGTCCGTCATTATGATCCGGCCGCATCACTTTATTCCGAATCCGATGACCGCGAACGACAACTCGTTCCAGTCGAATGACGAGAAGCGGGCAGCAGCGGCGATTGCAAGTGCTGCCTTCGACGAAGTGACAGGCATGGCCGAAGGCCTGGCAGCCGCCGGCGTTACCGTGCATGTTTTCGAAGACAAGACCGCCGCGACACCCGATTCCGTCTTTCCGAACAACTGGTTCTCGACGCATTCGGGCGGTCACGTCGCCATCTACCCGATGTATTCCGCCAGCCGCCAGTCCGAGCGGCGCAGCGACGTGATCGAGATGCTGAAGACGGATTACCGTGTTCAGGACGTCATCGATTACTCCGGCCTCGAAAAGGATCACGTCTATCTCGAAGGCACCGGCGCCATGGTGCTCGACCATATCGGCCGCGTTGCCTATGCCGTCCGCTCCAATCGCACCAATGAAGTTGCACTCGAACGCTTCTGCACGCACTTCAACTTCGAGCCGATGGTCTTCGATGCCGTCGATCGGAACGGCAAGGCGATCTATCATACGAACGTACTGATGTGCATCGGAACCGATTTTGCGCTCCTCGGATCGCAGATGATCCCGGATGTCGCCCGCAGACGCGAAATCATCGCCCGCCTCGAAGAAACAGGCCGCAAGGTGATCGATCTTTCGATCGAGCAGATCGAGAACTTCGCCGGCAACGCCATTGAGCTGGACGGCCGGGACGGCCGATTGGTCGTGCTCTCGGCCAGGGCTCATACCGCCCTGGACGCCGCCCAGATCGAAGCGATCGAACAGTCTGCGAAACTGCTTCCCTTCGACGTCTCGACCATCGAGCTCGCGGGCGGATCGGTCCGCTGCATGCTCGCCGGCATTCACCTGTCGCGTCGCGAACCGGCAGCCACACAATTGCTTTACGCCGCCGGTTGAGCCGGATAGAGAAGCCCGTACAAACGTAAAGGTACCTGGAAATGTCGCAAGCAAGATCAGTCTATCACTTCAATTCCGTCATCGTCCGCGAGCCGTCGCATTCGGTCGTGAACGGTCTGCGCGCCGATGATCGGGGCAACCCGACCTATGAGGGCGTCAAGGCCGAGCATGATGCCTACATCGCCGCGATGCGCGATGCCGGCGTCGAAGTGACTGTGCTTCCGGCACTGGAAGCCTTCCCCGACTCGATCTTCGTCGAAGACCCGGCGCTCGTCTTCCCCGAAGGCGCAATCCTGCTTCGTCCCGGTGCGCTGAGCCGTGTCGGCGAGACTGCGGAAATCACGCCGACCCTGCGTGACATGTTCGAAACCGTTCTCGATCTGCCGAGCCCGGGCTTTGCCGACGGCGGTGACGTGCTGACGACGCCGAAGAGCGTCATGATCGGCCTTTCCGCGCGCACGGACAAGGTCGGAGCCGAAGCTCTTTCCGCCTGCATCGCCAAGCTCGGCCGCAAGGCTGAGATCGTTGCGACGCCCGAAGGCGTGCTGCATTTCAAGACCGATTGCTCGCTCCTCGACGACGAAAGCGTGCTGTCGACCGCGCGCCTCGCCCGCTCCGGCGTCTTCAAGGATTTCAAGCAGATCATCATTCCGGAAGGCGAAGAGCCTGCCGCCAACGCCCTGCGCGTCAACGATGTCGTCATGGTCGGCTCGGATTTCCCGCGCACGATCGAGATGCTCGACAAGCTCGGCTACAAGGTCGTGCCGTTGAAGACGACCCAGATCGGAAAGATTGACGCAGGCCTGTCCTGCATGTCGCTGCGCTGGTACCGCAACGGCCGATAAACAACCTCAAGAATAAATCGGGAGAACAGCATGCACAGCTTCAAATCCAAAATCATCGCCGGTGTCGCAATTCTATTGTCCGCCGGCCTCGCTCATGCCGAGGACACCATTCGCCTCGGCATGACGCCCGAACCCTATATGCCGTTTACGCAGGTCAACGCAGCCGGCGAATGGGAAGGTCTGGAAGCCGATCTGTCCCGCGCGGTCTGCGCAAAGCTGCCGGTGAAGTGCGAAATCAAGCAGATGGCCTGGGACGGCCTGATCCCGTCGCTGAACGAAAAGAAGGTCGATTTCATCATCGGCGCCTTCTCGATCACCGATGACCGCCGCAAGGTCGTGGATTTCAGCACGCCCTATTATACCGAGGGCACGTCCTTCGTCGGCGCCAAGTCCGACAGCACCAAGATCACCACGATCGACGCGCCGGACGGCTCGGGCAAGATCATCGATCCGGCTATCGTTTCGGGCAAGATCATCGGCGTTCAGACCTCCAGCGTCCAGGCCGCCTATGTCGCGAAATACCTGAAGGGCGCCGAAGCCAAGAGCTACGACACCGCCGACAATTCCGTTGCCGATCTCGTTGCCGGCCGCGTCGATTATGTCCTGATCCCGGACCTCTACATCCAGACGTTCCTGAAGTCGGACGCCGGCGCCGATTACGAGGTCAAGCTCACCGTACCGAAGAACACCACGCTTGGCGAAGGTGTCGCCTATGCCATCCGCAAGGGTGATGCCGACACGCTCGGCAAGATCGACGGCGCCCTTGCCGAACTCAACAAGGACGGCACGACGCAGAAGCTGGTCGACAAGTGGATCTTCGGCAAGAAGTAATCGCTTGCTTCCCGGGCGCGGCTTCGGCTGCGCCCGGGCGCCGTACCAGCTTGCCCGACGGCTTCTGTCGCGAAATCGCTCCACGGCTTCATCGCAACCGGGCAGACCAGACAGCGCATGATCCCGCATATCGGCAACACCAAGGGCCATCCGGCTGACGCCATGGGCGAGGCCGGATCGAGCAGGTAGAACGCATGGACACATATTGGCACTTGCTTGGCTGGGGGCCGGAAGGCTGGGGCGCGAATTTTGCCTGGGGTTTTCTGATGACCCTCCAGGTATCGATCGTCTCCTACGTCGTCGCCGTGATCTTCGGCTTCCTGGGGGCCGCCGGCAAGCTTTCGCACCGTCGGTCGCTTCGCCTGATTGCCGGACTTTACACGACCGTCGTCCGCTCGCTGCCGGAACTGCTGGTCATCCTGCTGCTCTATTTTTCCGTCGCGAGCGGCGCCGAGCGCTTCCTGAAATATGCCGGCCTCGTCGACGCCAATTTCCAGTTCAGCCCCTTCTGGGCGGCAATCATTGCGCTTGCCTTCGTCTCCGGCGCCTTCATGACCGAGGTTCTGCGGTCCGCCTATCTCGCAGTGCCGCCGGGCCAGATCGAAGCGGCCGTGTCGATCGGCATGCGGCGGCGCAAGATCCTGACCCGCGTCATCCTTCCGCAAATGATGCGCCACGCCGTCCCGGGAATGGGTAATCTCTGGCTGTCCATCACCAAGGAAAGCGCCATCATCTCGGTGCTCGGCTCGTTCAGCGAGCTGCTCTATACGGGCTACCGCGCAGCCGCCAGCACCAAGCAGTACATCCTCTTCTACGGTCTCACGGCGCTGCTCTTCCTGCTCATCACATTGGTTTCCGTTCTCGCGATCAGCCGCATCGAAAAGCACTTGAACCGGGGGCACCGCTGATGGAAACGGTCACCAACGTCATTTCCTTTCTCCCTGCCCTCATCAAGGCGACGCCGCTCACGCTGCTGCTGACGGTGACGGCAGGCATCTTCGGCCTCGTCATCGGCACGCTGACGGCGCTCGCCCGCCTGTCGAAGTACAGGTTGCTCGCCTGGCCCGCCTTCGCCTTCACCTTCGCCTTTCGCGGCACGCCGCTGCTGGTGCAGATCTACCTGATCTACTACGGCCTCGGCCAGGTCCTGCCCGGAACCTGGGTTCGCCATAGCTTCCTCTGGCCCTATCTGCGTGACGGCCTTTGGTACGCCATCGCCGCGCTCAGCCTGAACCAAGCGTCCTATAACGCCGAAGTCATCCGTGGTGCGATCCAGGCGATCCCGCGCGGCCAGATCGAGGCGGCCCTTTCGGTCGGCATGAGACGCTGGACGATCCTGCGCCGCGTCACCCTGCCCCAGGCCTTCCGCCATTGCATGCCGGTTCTGACGAGCGATCTCATCATCCTGCTGAAGACGACATCCCTCGCATCGACGATCACCATTCTCGAAGTGATGGGGACGGCGCGGATGCTGCAGCGCCAGTCGCTGCTGATCTTCGAGCCGCTGATCGCCGCCGGGATCATCTATTTCGCCGTGGTCTTCATTTTGACCCGGATCATGAACGTCGTCGAGCTCCGCATGACGCGCTATCGCGCCGCTCGGGCGTGAGCTTGAAAGCCTCGGGAGGAACTGAAATGGTCGAAACTGCGCTCTCGGTAAAGGACATCCACAAGAGCTTCGGCAGTGTCGAAGTCCTGAAGGGCATCTCCTTCGAAGCCCGCAAGGGGGATGTGATCTCGCTGATCGGCAGCAGCGGCTCCGGCAAGAGCACCCTGCTTCGCTGCATCAACTATCTCGAGACGCCGGACATGGGAGAAATCTCGGTTGCGGGTGAAGTCATCCGCACGGCCCCGTCGCGCGGCGGCAAGATGCATGCCGCGGATCCCCGGCAGCTGGAACATATTCGCAGCCGGCTCGGCATGGTGTTCCAGAGCTTCAATCTCTGGTCTCACCGAACGATCCTCGAAAACATCATCGAAGGACCGATCCATGTCCTTGGCACGTCGCGAAAGGACGCGATCGCCGAGGCGGAAGTCCTGATGGAGAAGGTCGGCATCACCCCGAAACGCGACCAGTATCCAGCGCAGCTGTCCGGCGGGCAGCAGCAACGCGCGGCAATCGCCCGCGCGCTTGCCATGAAGCCGGAGGTAATGCTCTTCGACGAGCCGACATCGGCGCTCGATCCCGAACTCGTGAACGAAGTGCTTCAGGTCATCAAGAAGCTCGCCGAAGAGGGCCGCACCATGGTGATGGTCACCCACGAGATGGCGCTTGCCCGCGACATTTCGAGCGAAGTGATCTTCCTTCACAAAGGGCTGGTCGAAGAGCGTGGCGCTCCCGACACCGTCATGAAGAACCCGCAATCCGATCGGCTTCGTCAATTTCTCCGCATGGCATGAGGACCGCAATGAGCGACATCGATTTCCAGAGTTTCCTGCCGGAGCTTATCGATATCCGGCACCAGCTGCACCGGATGCCCGAGATCGGCCTTTCCGAATTCAAGACTTCGGACTTCATTGCCAAGCAGCTTGAGCAATGGGGTTTCGAGATCAGCCGCGGTCTCGCGACGACCGGTATCGTCGCAACCCTTCGCGCGGGCAACAGCAATCGCGCCATTGGCTTTCGCGCCGATTTCGACGCCCTGCCGATGCAGGAGGAAACCAATCTTCCCTACGCCAGCCAGCATCCGGGCGCCATGCACGCCTGCGGCCATGACGGCCACACCAGCATGCTGCTTGGCGCAGCCTGGGCGCTGTCGCAGGACAAGAGCTTCTCCGGCACGGTGCATTTCATCTTCCAGCCGGCCGAGGAGAATTTCGGCGGCGGCAAGCTGATGATCGAGGACGGCCTGTTCGAGCGCTTCCCGTGCGACCAGGTTTTCGCGCTACATAACTGGCCCGGCATTCCCGCCGGCACCTTTGCAACCCGCGCCGGACCGATCGCAGCTTCGATCGACGTGGTGACGGTGACCGTGAAGGGCAAGGGCGGCCATGGCGCGCAGCCGGAATTGACCGTCGATCCGGTGGTCGTCGGCTCCAGCATCGTCATGGCACTCCAGACGCTGGTGTCGCGAAACATCTCCCCTCACCAGCCCGCGGTCGTGACCGTCGGCGCCTTCCTGTCCGGCTCGGCCTCCAATATCATTCCCGACACCGCCGTGCTGGAAATCAGCATGAGGGCGATGAACCCGAAGGTGCGCGAGGAGATCCGCGAGCGCGTGGAACAGATCGCCTCACTCCAGGCCAGGAGCTATGGCGCCGACATCTCGTTCGACTGGCAAGTCGGCTATCCCGCGACCATTAACGACAGGCAGGCCGTGGAAGCGGCAAAGTCGATGATCGTTCAGCGCTTCGGCGAGGACGCCTTCATCGACCTCGACCTTCCCCTGATGGGGAGCGAGGATTTCTCGTTCCTGCTCGAACGGGTTCCCGGCGCCTATGTCCTGATCGGCAACGGCGACAGCGCCGGCCTGCATACCACGACCTACAATTTCAACGACGACATTCTCGAGCGTGGCGCCATGTACTTCTACCACCTGGCAAGAGAGCAGCTCGGCTGAGGAAGCCAAGGGCCGCTCAGGCAGGCATGGGACCCTGTGCCTGCCGATCCCGGCACAATGCCGGTGTGAACAATTTCCGCCGGCAGATCGCGGCCCGGGGTGGCATCACGGTGCGTTGTCCGGTATCGCCTTGAACCAGCGACGAAGGGCTTCTTGCAATCCGTCCACGCTGTTTCCTTCCCCGATCCAGGCGATACAGGCATCGGGTCGGATTAGCATGGAAGGTCCGGTGTCGACGGCCACGCAACGGACCCTGGATGTGGTGGCCGCTACCTGTTCGGCAGCACGTCCATCCGCCGAAGCGTCGAGCAAAACACCCATGCCATCCTGCATGACCTCGTAGAGCGAAACGCCGGTATCGCCGCCGCTTAAGGGCCTGTCGCCAATCAGCCGGCCGACGTCCTCCAGTTCCGAGCCGAGATCGTAGCGGGTGGCAAGGCCGCTTGTCATCTCGCCGATAAACCGGTTGACGTCGTCGAATTGCATGAGGCGTGCCACAAGTTCCCGCATAGCACCCGCCTGCGGATCCGGTCGCATGATAGCCATTTGAGCGAGGGTGTTGGCCAGAACGGCCTCGGCAACCGGACGCCGCTCGTCGGTGTAGGTGTCGAGCAGCGTTTCGGGCATTTCGCCACGAAGGACGGCCGCAAGCTTCCAGCCGAGATTTGCAGCATCCGCGAGCCCGAGGCTCAAGCCCTGGCCACCGAACGGCGTGTGGACATGTGCGGCATCGCCGGCAAGCAGCACTCTACCTCGGCGATAGGTATCGGCGAGGCGCGTGTTGTCGGTCCACCGGCTTGCGCTTTCGAGCGCCTTCACGCGGACGTCCACGCCGCTCACCCGTCGCAATGCGGCTTCAATCTCTTCAGGTGAGATGGAAGCATCTCGATCTTCAGGCGGGCCACTGAAGTCCAGCATGACCAGACGCCCGGGGAAAGGCCCGTAGGAAAATACGCCACCCGATGTGCGGCGCCAGCCGCTTGGCAGCAGACGCTCCGGATGGTCGACTTCGGCGACGGCCTGGTAGAATGTCGATGTCGGAGGCGTACCGGCGAATTCGAAGCCTCCCAGCTTGCGGACGAGGCTACGCCCCCCGTCGCAGCCGATGAGGTAGGAGCAGCGAATATGTCCCTTCCCTGCCGGAGAGGCCCATTCCACGTCGACGCCTTCTGCATGCTGGGCGAAACCGATCACGCTGCATTCCCGGCGCAGTTCTATCCCAAGAGACAGCACGCGCTCGGCCAGCATGGCTTCGACGCCATGCTGATCCACCGGGCGGGCGCGTCGCTCCGGCTCTTTCTGCGCGTCTTTGCGGATAAGAGACAAGCCTGCGAAATGGCCGCTGAACCTGGACCCTCTCCCACGCACGTCCGATCCGCTCTGCGCGATAAACGGCTTCATCGCCTCGAAACCGCGTGCCTCCGCGGCGGCGATGGCTGCGGACATCCCGCGACGCTGCAATACCTCTATTCCAACAGGCCCCATCCCCAGAGCCTTCATGGCCATGCTGGGAGCTGCCAGACGTTCAAGCACAAGGACGCGCGCTCCGCCCAGGGTCAGCTCGATCGCGGTCAGCAACCCGACCGGGCCGGCACCGACGACGACAACATCGACTTGATTTTCCATTGGTTTTTCCATATACTTGATATAAATATGTACTAAGTATATTTATACATGCGCCATCAGGAGCCGAAAGTCAATGTCATCAGACCGCCAATCCCGTAAGCGACTTGCCACGCGGCAAAACATCTCCAACGCCGCCACGCGCCTGTTCCTGGAGCGGGGTTTCGATCATGTGACCGTGGATGAGATCGCCGCGGCAGCCGACGTCGGGCGGATGACGGTCTTCAATCACTTTCCCCGCAAGGAGGACATGTTCTTCGACCGCGACGAAGAGGGTCGCGAAATCCTGCGCGAAGCGCTGCTGAAGCGCGATCCCCGCATTGCTCCGGTCGAGGCGCTACGCCTGCTCGCTCACCGGCTGGTCGCCGCTCAGAGCCCTTACGTGGAATTCTCCGCCCGAAGCCAAGGCTTCGTGGAAACGATCGAGGCCAGCCAGAGTCTGAAGGCGCGAGCCAGGGCGATACGGGACGAACTGGCGCAGGTCATAGCGATGGCGCTATGCGAAAGCGCAGGGCGGGATGCGACGGATCCCGATGCCCATCTGGCGGCCAATCTGCTCCTGGCAGCATGGACCGTAGCCTTCATTCAGGCTCACGGAACCTTTCGACGGAATCGCGATACGGAGGAAGCGAAGGCCGCCTTTCTCGCCATTGTCGAAAAGGGAACGACCGGCCTGAAAGCCGCGATAGCGGGCTCACCTTACGTATGAAGGATCCAATTCGATCCCGACGGTGCAAAGCGCGTGTCGAAGTCCGAGGTTCGGTCGGCCGTCGGCGGCGGACGCCTCGAAACCGGCGCCATCGACCGCGGGTGCGGCAATCAGCGATATCCGCAGGTCAGGAGCGCCTTGTCATCAGCACGAAGAGATAGGGCGCCGCGATCAGTGTCGCGATCAATCCGGCGGGGATCTGGTTCGGAAACAGCAGAATGCGGCCGAGCCAGTCCGCAAGAATCATGACGACGGCGCCGATTGCCGAGGCGGCGGCCATTTCCATCATGGGTCGCCGGAAGCCCAGCATCCTGGCAGTGTGCGGTGCCATCAGCCCGACGAAGCTGAGCGGTCCGATCATCAGCACGGACAAGCCCACCAGAATGCATGAAAAGGCAAGGAGCAGGCCTCTGCCGCGGGTGAGCGGCATGCCGAGCGCCGCCGGCGTGCTCGACCCCAGCGGAAGCAGCGTCAACCAGCGGGAAAAGAATGGCAGCAAGGCGAGTGCCAGGACGGCACAGCCACAGAGGACGATGGCGTCGATCGGCGTTGCAAGAAAGGTCGAGCCGTTCAACCACCGCAACAGGTCGAACATGCGCGGATCGCCGCTGGCGAGCAGAAGCGATACGAAGGCACTCACCCAGGTCGTGAGCGCAATGCCGAACATGAAGAGATCATGCGGCGCAAAGGCCTTGCGATGACCGAACAGCAAAAGCAGGAAAAGGATTGCGCCGCCGCCCGCCATGCTGAGCGAGACAGACATGGCGGCGCCCGTTCCGGGAATGAGGAGCGCCACGATCACGCCGAGCGCGGAACCCGAGCTCACGCCGAGAAGCTCCGGGCTTGCCAAGGGATTTGATGTCAGGCGCTGGACGATACAGCCGGCAATGGCCATCAGAACCGCGGCGGCGGCGGCAGCCGCCATGCGGGGACCGCGCCAGAACAAGGTGGCCTCGGGCGAAGAGAGGCCGGTGAATGTCCAGCCGTGCAGCCCGCGGCCGATCAGGAACGACAGGCAGACTGCGGCCACTGCCACTGCGAGGATGACGGCCAGCATCGGGCCTTGAGCACGAACGCGATCCGACGAGGCGGCTATCTGCGTTGCGATGATCGGCCTTATCTGCTTGCGGCGCGCAACCAGCCAGAGCAGCAGGGGCGCGCCCAGAAAGGCCGTGGCCGCACCCGCCGGGATTTCCGAAGCGGTCGGCAGCAGCTGGAAGACCTGATCCGTCAGCCAAAGCAACAGCGCGCCGAAGATCGGGGCCGCCAAAAGCTGTTCATGAACACGCTGATAGCCGCATCGGCGGACGATTTCCGGCGCGGCAAGACCGACGAAACCGATGACGCCGACGCCCGCCACGCAGACCGACGCGATCCAGACCGCAAGGGAAAGTCCGGCCAGACGGATCATCCATGGGGAGACGCCGAGACTGGCGGCGGCCTCGTCGGAAATGGTGAGCACCGCGATCGGCCGTATGAGCAGCAGGCTCAGAAGACAGGCCGGCAGCAGGCGCGGCAACAGATAGAGGACGATGCTCCAATCCTGCATCGCCAGCGAGCCGCTGCCCCAGATGAAAAGCTTGATGAGGCCGCCGTTCAGCATGATCAGCAGCGTGTTTATGGCGCCGGCATAAAGGCTCGTCATCAGGCCGGCAAGAAGCAGGACCTGCGCTGCGAACCGGCTCCGCCAGGCCAGTCCGAACACCAGAAGGCCGGCCAGTGCGCCGCCGGCAAATGCGAGGCCGGTTCTGCCGGCATGGATGACAGACGGCGCCCAAAGCGTCGCCAGGCTCAACGCAAGAAAGGCACCTGCCGCCACGCCGAGCGTCGCCGGTTCGGCGGCGGGATTGCGCAGGATCAGCTGCATGAGGACGCCGGCAAGCGCCAGTCCGGCACCGACGAGAACGGCGGCGGCAATCCTCGGCAAAAAACTGTAGTGCAACGTCAGTTGCGGGATGGAATGAAGATCCGGCGCACGCGCCGCCTGCCACCACAAATGCGGATCCAGGGTCTGCGATGCGCCGTAGAGGCTGAACGCAAGGGAGAGGGACGCGAGCAGAAGGCCTATCGAAACGAGCCGGAGCGGATGGCGGACGTGGGTCATGTCAGCCGCCTCCGCCATTCAAGCCGGCGGCAAGCAGCCGGGAAAAGCGCATCACCGCCGGGACGCCGCCATTCTCCATGACGGGCGGCAGGCGAAAAACGCGGCCTTCGCGCACAACCGGGAGCGCTTGCCAGAACACGCTGTCGCTTCCCGGCAGCGATACAGAATTGCTGCCATCGGCATCGATCAGGACAAGAGCCGCCTCGGGAACGGCGGCGATGCGCTCGAGGCCGACGGTCGCCTGCCCGCGCCAGAAGCCGCTCTCCTTCTGGGCGTTGACGAGACCAAGCCTGTTCAGGATATCGGCAAAGAGACTGCCCGGCCCGAAGACCGTCAGGTGTCTGTCGTCCGCCGATGTTGCAATCCAGAGCGGACGGTCGCGCCATCGCGCCAGCTGCGCTGCCGCATCCTGCAATTGACGCTCCATGTCGGACCGCTGTTTAACCCATTCCGATTGGCGGTCGATGACTTCCGCCAGATGCCCCGTTCCCTCTATCGCGGCCGCGATGGTTGCGTCGCCGTCGCGAGCAAGGTCGACCACTCGCGTCGCGGCGATCCTTTGCAGGAACGGCTCGCCGATGCGTAGCGCCGGCGGAATGACGATGAGATCGGGAGAAAGCTGATCGAGCAGCTCGAAATTCGGCGTGAACAGCAGACCGACATCGACGACATCATCCGGCATCGGCGGCTCGACGACGGACCGGCTATAGTAATCGATGGCAGGCACGCCGATGACGTTGCCACCCAATGCCAACGCCGTTGCCGCCAGCGCCCAATCCAGAACTGCCATTCTGGAAGACGCACCTCCCGCCCCGGCCAGTCCTCTCCCCGCCGATCCGGAGACAATAAGCGATCCGCCCAGCAGCGCCAGCAGGCGCCGCCGGGTCAGTTTCTGGCCAAGCGGATCGCAATCGGCCCGCATCTGCCTACCAATGGGTTTTCAGGCTGACCATGAAGCTGCGCGGCTCGCCATATATGCCGAAATACCGGGTCGGTATGCGGTCGAAGTAGGTCCGGTCGAAGATATTCTTGACCATGAGGCTGGCCTCGGCATGGTCGTTGATCTTGTAGCCGACCTGCGCGTCGAAGACGGCATAGCCGCCTTGATGCCCGACATCGATGCCGGTGCCGGCGCCACGGTCCGAACTGCTGTAGGCGCGCATGCCTGCCCCAAGGCTCACGCCGTCGAGCGAGCTGTCATCCTGGAAAGTATATTTGCTCCAGAGCTTGAATGTGTGCCGCGGCTCTTCGGGATCCAGCACCAGGCCCTGATAATCCGGATCCGAAAGAAACTTTGTCTGCAGGTAGGTGTAGCCGGCGGTCAGGTTGAGGCCGGTGAAAACTTCGCCAGTTACTTCCGCCTCGATGCCGCGGCTGCGCGCCTTTCCGGCAGAGACGGAATAGAGCGGGTTCGAAGGATCGGCGACGGCGCGGTGGTTGTCGTTGATGTTGAAGGCGGCCAATGTCGCCGTCAGACCGCCATCGAGGAAGACGCCCTTGACGCCGACTTCATACTGCTCGCCGACGCGCGGCTGGAGCCCGCCTCCGGCTACCGTCGTCTCCGTTTGCGGCTGGAAAATATCGGAGTAGCTGGCATAGACGGAATAGTTGTCGGTCAGGTCGTAGACGACGCCGGCATAGGGGGTGAATTTGCCGTTGACGCTGGGATCCGATGCCCAGTCGGTCGTTGTCGGCACCAGCGAGCGATTTTCGTTGCTGTAGAAGCTGAACCGGCCGCCGAGCACGACGGTCAGCGGATCGAGCAACTTCAGCCTCGTCTGGCCATAAACGCCGGATTCGTTGGATCGGGACTGATCTCCGAAGGCATAGGGAACGTCCAGCTCCGGCACGGTCGAGGGCGCGGAGTAGATGTTGAAGACGCCGGCGTCGACAAAGCCGCCCTCCGAACGCGAGGTGCGATAGGCATAGTTCGCGCCGAGCAGCAGCTGGCTCTCATGCCCCAGGAAGTCGAAAGATCCGGAGACATTGGTGTCGATGCCGAACCACTGTTTATGGATCGGCCCTCCCTGCACGGCATATGCGGCCTCGTTGGTGGCAGGATCGACGCCGTCGTACATGTAGGCATAGGTGCTGTCGTTGCGCATGTCGCGATACATCAGCGTCGTGTTGGACGTCCAGCCATTGTCGAACTCATGCTTGAGGTTCGCATAGAGTTCGCTGGTCTCGAAATTGTTATAGCTCCAGTCGGCGCCAAAGAACGCCGATCTGGGCGCATTCAGGTACGAACCGTCGGTGTAGCGTGATTGACCGTAGTCGAATGGTGAAAATCTCTGCTTTTGATAGGCGCCGGACAGGCTCAAGGTCGTCTTGTCCGTAAGATCGAATTGCAGCGCGCCATAGGCCGTGCCGTGCCATTCGCCTGCGTCGTCATAGAAGAAATCGCGATCCTGGCCGGTGACGATCAAGCGGCCGCGGGCAGTGCCGTCGCTGTTGAATGGCCCGGTCACGTCGACCGTCTGGCGCTTGAAATTCCAGGACCCGATCTGCGTGTCGGTGGAGACCGCAAAATGATCGAGCGGCATGCGGCGCACGAAGTTTGCCGCACCCGCCGGGCTTCCCGATCCCTGCAGCAATCCGGCGGGGCCGCGAAGAATCTCGACGCGATCGTAGATCGACATGTCGAACTGCGCCAGATACTGGACGCCTCCCGGCACGGGCATGCCATCATATTGCGCATCGAGATTGTAGCCACGGGCGTTGAAATAGGACGTGCCGTCGCCGTAGGGCGTGGCCGTGACGCCGGTGGTCTGCCGCAGCGTATCCTCGACGGTGTTCAGATTCTGATCGGCAATCCGCTGGCGGGTAATGACGGAGACGGAATTCGGAATCTCCCGAATCGGAACCGGTATCTTGCCGGCGATGGTTACGGATTCGGCGCGATAGGAACCGCTTCCCTCGGTCGTCGCGCCAGTTTGCTGGCCCTGCACCACGATCGGCGCCAATGCGGTTGCGCCATCGGCGCCCGCAGCGGTAGCCGGTTGCTTCGGATCGCTGAGCACGATGGACTGGTTGCCGGCGACCCGGTAGCTGATACCCGTTCCGGCAAGCAATCTGCCGATCGCCTCCGGCGCGGACATCGTGCCGCTCAGGGGAGCGGAACGGCTGCCCGCCGGCAGGCTGAAGCCATAGGCGATGCGCCAGCCGCTGACGGCCCCGACATCTGCGATGGCAGCCGCGAGCGGCTTTGCGGGAATATCGAAGCGATAGGCCGATGCCGAAACGCCGGGGCGGCTGGCTTTTGCATCCTGCTGTGCGGCAACCGGAATCACTCCTGCCATCAGCAACGCCGTTGTGGCCATCAGCCTGCCAAGATTGCGTCCCTTAGCTCCGCCTGCGCGCCCTGCCATTATCTACTCCTTGATCAACCCTTGCCAACGCGGCCATCGAGCGGCCCCTCATTGGTGAAACGGGTGACGGAGCACCTGCCGTGTCTGTCCAACCAAGAAAAATGCCGGCGCCGGCTATTTTTGTCTCAGTAGAGAACAGTCAGCAGCGAAGGTACGCGCGTAAGAGTGGCGTTGACCGCCTGCGCGATGGTCTCCAGCGATGCATCGACATCGGTCAGCGGGAAGGTGCCGGATATCCTGCGATCGGCCAGCCGGCCGCGAACCACGATCGGCCTGGGCGAATGCCGCTCCAGCGCGCGCACGACATCGGCCACGCGCGCCCCTTGAACGACCAGACGCCCGCTCATCCAGGAAAGGGCGAGGCTGGTATCGGTGGGTGCGATCTTACCCACGCGACCGCCGGCAAGCGTGGTCTCATTGCCCTCGCGCAAGATGACCGGCACGCTGTCATTGCTGCCGATGACGGCAACGGCGCCCTCCGAGACGACCACGTCGGTTTCCGCAATGCCCATGTCGACGTTGAATTTGGTGCCGATATCGCGCACCTCATCGCCTCTGGTGATGACTGTGAAGGTTCCCGGCACCCCATGCCGCACCTCGAAATAGGCTTCGCCGCGCAACAACCGGACACGCCGCCGGCCGTCCCTGAAATCCAATCCGACAGCCGTATCCGCACCAAGGCGGGCAAGCGAGCCGTCGGGCAGCGTAATATCCGAGACAATTTCCTGATGCGTGACGATATCGGCCTGCCAGTTCTCGACCAGGGATGGATTGAGCCAACAGAAACCGAGGAATACGGCGATCGCAGCGGCCGGCGGAATGAGCCAGCCCAGACGGGGACGCAAACCCAGGGCGAGTTTGCGACGAAACATGGTCCTTGCCGCAAGACGCTGGGCCGGCAGTTCCAACTGGGCATAGAGAACGCGCAAATCATCGAACGCTCGCCGGTGACGGCGATCGGCATTGAGCCAGTCATCCAGCTTTCGGGCGTCGCTTGCTCCGAAGGAGCCCCCCGTCCGCTTTGCCAGCCATAGAGCCGCCTGGTCGCGCTGCTCTTCCGTCGGTTCGTCGCTCGTCATCTCTCCTCGTACAACGCGCAGTCATGGCGCACCGAAAAGCACGCGCCATCTCTATAAAGGAGAACGGGCGACGGGTGAAATGCCGTGTCTCACAATGACAGGATTTCAGTTCTCTTCCCGGATGTGATCGGCAAGGCTCGCCTGGCAATGGCGCAGGGCTCGCGCGATATGCTTTTCGACGCTGTTGATGGAAATTCCCTGCAGGCGAGCGATTTCCTTGTTCGATAGCCCGTCCACGCGGCGCATCAGAAAAATATCCCTGCACTTCGGCGACAGCGCGGCCAGCGCCTCGTCGAGCGCGGAAAGCGCTTGCCGCGCCTCGAGGCCTGCTTCCGTCGATGAGGTGGAGGCGTGCATCTGCTCCGGCAGGACGCCGGAGATTATCTCGGCCCTTCTATGTTCGCGCCGGTGATGTTCGATGGCCGCATTCCTGGCTGCCGCATAGAGCACATTGCGATCGTCCTCGGCAGTTGCCCTTGGCCCCGCCGCGAGAGCGCGGACGAAAACATCCTGTACGATATCGGCCGCCGTCTCGCGATTGCGAACGCTTCTACGCACCAGGGCTTCCAACCGCCGGTGATGCTCGACAAAAAGCCGCCCGATCTTGCTGCCCCAACTCGTCATCGCAAACCCGACATACCCCGCGATCTTCCGCCATGCGTCCGATCAGCCATTACAAAGACCGGGTTGCCTCCGCAATCGCTATAGATTGGATTCATTCTATGGAACGGGCGAAGCGTGATCTCGCCGCGCGGAAATGGCAGCGTAACCTATTGTTTTTGCTCTTAGCGACTTGGTTTGCGGCCGGATAAAACATGAAAATAAAAATCATGTTTTGTTACATTATGTTGCCGATTGGCAACAATTCGCGCCGCCGGCAGCCATTGATTTGACATGTCCGGGGCGAATGGCCGCCCGTCCGCGGTCGACCGAGCATGGCTGGATGACGCGATATCCGCATTCGTCTTTTGGTATGGGAGCCCAGACCTATCGAGCCCATGAACAGAGCTGGGCCATGCGAAACCACCACCCGCGACTCCCATCGCGGGTGGAGCGCAATTCACTTGCATCTATCCGGCAGGACGAAAGTCTAGTGCCGCCCGTGATCGTGCCCGTGGCCATGGTCTCCATGGTCACCATGATGATGTGCGGGAGTGGAGGGAGGGTCCACGCCAACATTGCCGGGGTCGAAGGGATACATGGACGGGGAAGGGTCGGAGGCAGCGGTCAGTACCGCGTCGGCGCGATTGATATCTCCCAGGCATCGGCCTTCCTGGCCATTGTCGTGCGCGTTCATCGCAGCAGAATAAAGTCCCATGGCTTCGCTTTTTTGCTGACCGTTCGGCGTATCGCGCAACTCCGTTCTGGTGAGCCGCAGATCTCCCGCGCAGGTCGATGCGGCAAAGCTCGGAACGGACGAGGCCGCGAGAGCGGCAAAGGTCGTTCCCAGAACGGCGAACACGATCGTTGACTTGGGTGTCTTGAACATTTCAATCTCCATCAGGAGCGATTGCCGGTTCTTCCGAACAGGCATGATCTTGAGTTTCCGAAGTGCGGCTGCTTGTACAAGCACCCGCATGCCTCAATCTGAGCCGCTTCGTGATGCGTCGATATAATCCTAATCAATGCATCCGCGCCTTCGGGCCGTACCGGGCGCCAGGAAGATGCTCATCGTTGATGTACCTGCCGACCATGGGGCACATCATCGCCGGTCGTAGAGGTCATGATATCGCCGTCTCATGTCGTCATCGGCGGCAACGACTATTGCCGCTTAGCTTTTGTTCTCGATAGGGAATTTCGCCCACGGATATCGCCGGGTCGGCATGGGCTGATGGCCGTTCTTATGTGCCATCGACTTTCTGTGTATTGTGCTGCAATAGAGAGTATCAATACTTTGAAAAATATTATCACAATTGCTTCATCAAGAAGTGCGCGCTCGTGATGCCAACTGCCGGATATCGATGATCTTCATCCTAACACCTTGTAAATATTAAAGAAGACATGAGATGATGATTGAGCACCCATCTTACCTGCTTGCAATCATTAACCCGAGTTTAGTTTTAGAATAATGCGGCCAGGTATAATATTTCCTGCAAGGGGGTAGTGTCTCGGCATCGAACCTTGAAGGCACCTCTCATGCCACATGATCCATTTTCACCTGCACATCAATTCAACCATTGTTCGCTGTCTACGAACAAGAGCATGGGCCGTCCTGCTCTGCATATGGATTGTCTGACCAAGACCATGGGAGTTCTCGATGCGCTTGTGATGCGAAAGCGCGTCTTCACGAAAGGGAGCGATCTTATCCATGAAGATCAACAGGGCCAGAATGCGTATCTGCTCCAATCGGGATGGTCATGTTCCTATGCACTGTTGCGCAATGGGACACGGCAGATCATCAATTTTCATGTGCCAGGCGATCTCATAGGTATTCGACGGCTTTTGATCCCCGATGTCGATGGCAATCTTTGCGCTGTAACACGCATCGAAGTCGGTGAGATAGATATCGAAAGCCTGCTTGCCGCTCTTCGCTCCAATAACTGCCTCGCCATGGCGATTCTTTGGCTGGCGTTTCGAGATGAGGCTATCGTCAGCCAGCATCTGGTTGACGTCGGTCGGCGGCGACCTGTCAACAGGGCGGCTCACTTCTTTCTCGAACTCGGCTCGAGATTGAGCATTGCACATCCCGACATGAAGACGGCATATGAATGCCCTTTAACCCAGTCGCTGATTGCCGACGCCCTGGGTTTGACAGCCGTTCATTTCAATCGTGTTCTCAGGCATCTGCGCGAGCTGAATGCCATGACATTTCACGATGGCTGGGTAGAGCTTCTCGATTTCGACAAGCTGGAGCATCTGGCCGACTTCGACGCGTCCTATCTGCAATAGCAAATAGATGGAAATGATGGGCGCCGGCGATCATGTGAATTCGACAGCGAAGACAGTGAGCATGTAGCGTCGGAGCCAGCCGTTGCCACCATTGCGACCCTAGCCTTCGTCGGGCTTTCGATAGTCTATTCCGCTTGCCGCGAACTGCTCGCGAAGCCATTTGCCCGCGGGGCCTGCCGGGCGTTGTTTGTGCCACACGAGTTCCAGCGCGACGGGATGGGCACCCTCGTCGAATTGAAGCTGCGGCGTTGCCAGGTTCGGAGCCAGCGGCGAGTTTTCCAGAATATGCGCGGGGATCAGCGCCCAGCCTATGCCTTGCTGCAGGATCTGCAGGATGACCCAATGGCTTTCGACCCACCACACCTCGGCGGCCACACGCAGGCGATGCGTCTCCATGCCGTCGCTGCGCTTTGTCACCATGATCTGACGATGGCGCTTAAGCTCCTCCCATGTCACGGGAGACTGCGCCAGGGGATGGTCGCGACCACACACCAGAATGAGAGGCACCCAGCCGATTGTATGGAAACCCAGCGTCGGCGGCAGGTCTTCCTGCCGCCACATCACGCCGAGATCGGCCTTGCCGCCGAGAACCAGCCCGACAACATCCCTGGTCGGCGGAAACAGCAATTCAAGCTCGACATGCGGGAAGCGTTCGGCAAAGGCTGCAAACAGCGCCCCGGTCGATGGTTCGGGGTAAAGCTCATCGATGGCGACGGCAAGCCGGGTCTCGACATGCTCCTCGAAGCTTCTCGCAACACCGATCAGATGTTCACGGCGGTCGAGAAGCAACCTGGCCTCCGGCAACAGCCGCCTGCCAGCGTCGGTCAATATCGGATTCCTGGTCGCCCTGCTGAAAAGCTTGACGCCGAGATCGTCCTCCAGCGTCGAGACAAGCAGGCTGACCGCCGACTGCGCTTTGCGCAAATGCCGTGCAGCCGCCGAAAAGGAGCCTGCTTCGGCGGCGGTGGTGAAAGCCTCCAATTGTTCGAGCGAAACCGTCATCTATCCGAATTCCAGATACTATCTAACTTTACCTATGGTGAATATCAGATAGAACCGCGATCGACAACAACAACAGAGGACATCGAAATGCGTACCTTCAAAGACCGCATCCGACATGCGGTCATGTTCGAACTCATCGGTTTGGCGGTCTTCACGCCGGGCGCTGCGTTGCTGTTCGATCAGCCCGTTGAACACATGGGTATTGTCGGCATCATCTCCGCCACGACGGCGACGGTGTGGAATTTCATTTTCAATGTCGGATTCGACAAGGCCATGCTGCGCCTCAAGGGTAGCGTGCGGAAGACCATACCCATCCGTCTCGCCCACACCGCCCTGTTCGAAGCCGGCCTGATCGTCATGCTCATTCCGTTTATCGCCTGGTATCTCGGGATCAGCCTGGTGACCGCGCTGGCGATGGACATCGCGATCGTCGCCTTTTACCTGGTCTACGCGTTCTTCTTCAACATCGCATACGACCGGGCATTTCCGATCGGGGCGATGCCGTCAGCACGCGCATCCTGAATGCGCGGCGTCCATTCCGCTTCCGATGGATAGACACCGCTGCGGTTCCCGATAACTCCCGTTCGAGGCGCCAGCGTGCAAAATGCCGGCTTCGTTCGCGCCGAACGACCTAGCCAAAGCCTTGCCCATACGCCCGACCCGATTGAAGCGACCGAACTCCGGTCGCTTCATGCATTTATATGCCGGAAGATCTCCATCGCATCGAGCGACCTCGGATGGCCGCGATCCCCAAGGCTTCGCCGCTTTCTGCGGCTTGCGCATCCGGCACGATCGACAGGCCGGAAGAGTAGCTGGCTTATAAAATCCTTGTCAACGTCTGGACAGATGGGCAGCAGGCGCTAGAGTACATTGAACGCGCTTGCAAAGCGGGCGCCATGACGGTGTGACATTCCAGACAATGCCAATTGCGGACCGGAGGAGGGTTCGGGATCGGCGGAAACGAAGCGAGACTGCATTTACGCCAATAAATTCAATGAGGGAGGATATATGTCCATTCGAGCTTTTGCAATCCACCTGGCGGCGGCGACCATGTCGATCGCAGGCGCGACGCACGCGCTTGCAGCAACCGAGCTGCAATGGTGGCATGCCATGGCCGGCGCCAATAACGAGGTCGTCGAGCAGCTTGCGAAGGAATTCAACGAGAGCCAAAACGACTACAAGATCGTGCCCGTCTTCAAGGGTTCCTATCCGGAAGCCCTGAACGCCGGCATCGCCGCCTTCCGTGCGAAACAGGCACCGGCGATCCTGCAGGTGTTCGATGCCGGCAGCGGCGTGATGATGGGAGCGGAAGGTGCGATCATGCCGGCGGCGGACGTGCTGCAGAAGGGTGGCTACACCTTCGACAAATCGGAATATCTGCCCGGTATCGTTTCCTACTATTCCAAGCCGGACGGCACGATGCTGTCCTTTCCCTACAACTCGTCCTCCCCGATTCTCTTCTACAACAAGGACAGCTTCAAGAGGGCCGGCCTCGATCCGGAAAACCCGCCGAAGACCTGGCCCGAAGTCTTCGACGCCGCCAAGAAGATCAAGGCGAGCGGTGCTGCGCCCTGCGGCTTCACCTCGACCTGGCTGACGTGGATCCAGACCGAAAACCTTGCGGCCTGGAACAACGTCGCCTACGGCACGAACGAAAACGGCCTTGGCGGCACGGACGTCAAGCTCGAATTCAACTCCCCCCTCTTCGTCCAGCACTTCCAGGCAATTGCCGATCTCGCCAAGGACGGCACCTTCCGCTACGGCGGCCGCACGTCGGAAGCCAAGCAGCTTTTCACGTCGGGCGAATGCGCGATCCTGACGGAATCGTCCGGCGGTCTCGGCGACATCGTCAAGGCCGGCATCAACTACGGCATCGGCCAGCTTCCTTATTATGAGGGACACGGGCCGCAGAACACGATACCCGGTGGCGCAAGCCTCTGGGTTTTCGCCGGCAAGACCGATGCGGAATACAAGGGCGTGGCCCAATTCTTCCACTTCCTCTCGCAGACCAAGATCCAGGCTCGCCTGCATCAGGTTTCCGGCTACATGCCGGTGACGATGGCCGCCTATGAGGACACCAAGAAATCCGGCTTCTACGACAAGAACCCCGGCCGGGAAACGCCGATCCTGCAGATGATGGGCAAGGCGCCGACGGAAAACTCCAAAGGTGTCCGGCTCGTCAACCTGCCGCAGGTGCGCGACATCATGAACGAGGAGTTCGAGGCGATGCTCGCCGGCAAGCAGGACGCCAAGACGGCACTCGACAAGGCCGTCGAACGCGGCAACGCCGCGATCCAGCAGGCCATCGGCAACTGAACCGGCGGAGCGCCCGCGGCACGGCTGCGGGCGCCTCCTGCATGGTCAATGGAGGCCGTCTTGCAACGTGTCGTCTTTCCCAACAAGATCCTTCCCTACATCCTGCTTGCCCCGCAGATCGCTCTGACGATCGTGTTCTTCTTCTGGCCGGCAAGCCAGGCGCTCTATCAATCGACCCAGCGCGAGGACCCGTTCGGCCTGAAGAGCGGCTTCGTCGGCCTTTCGAACTTCAAGGCCATCCTGTCGGAGGAGACCTATCTCCACTCCTTGCAAGTGACGGTAATTTTCAGCCTTTTGACGGCGGCATTGTCGATGATCGTCGCGCTTGGGCTCGCCACGGCATCCGACAAGGTCGTGCGCGGCCAGGGCTTCTATCGGACGCTTCTCATCTGGCCCTATGCCATCGCGCCGGCCGTCGCAGGCATGCTGTTCCTGTTCATGTTCAATCCCGCGATGGGAACCTTTGCCTACCTGCTGCGACGCAACGGCATCCCCTGGGATCCGCTCCTGAACGGCAACCAGGCTATGGCATTGGTCGTGGTGGCGGCGGCCTGGAAGCAGATCAGCTACAATTTCCTCTTCTTCGTCGCAGGCCTGCAGGCCATCCCGAAGTCGCTGATCGAAGCCGCCGCGATCGATGGCGCCCGCGGCAACCGGCGCTTCTGGACGATCGTCTTTCCGCTGCTTGCGCCGACGACCTTCTTCCTGCTCGTCGTCAACACCGTCTACGCCTTCTTCGATACGTTCGGCATCATTCATGCCGTGACCGGCGGCGGCCCCGCCAAGGCGACCGAGACCCTCGTCTACAAGGTCTACAATGACGGCTTCGTCAATCTCAACCTCGGCTCCTCGGCGGCCCAATCCGTCATCCTGATGGTCATCGTCATCGCGCTGACTGCCTTCCAGTTCCGCTTCATCGAGCGGCGAGTCCATTATGCGTGAGGCCGGTCAATGATAGAACAGCGTCCCATCGCCAACCTCCTTGGCCACCTGATGCTTATTGTCGGCATCATCGTCGTCGCGTTTCCGATCTACTACACCTTCGTCGCCTCCACCTTGACGACAGCCGATATCCTGCGACCGCCGATCTCGCTTCTGCCGGGCAACCAATTCCTCTCAAACTATGGGGATGCTCTTTTCGGCGGAGTCGAGCGTGTCGTCGGCGTCAGCCTCGAGCGGATGCTCTGGAATACATTCGTTGTCGCCGTCGTCATCGCCGTCGGCAAGATCGCCATTTCCTTCCTCTCCGCATTTGCCATCGTCTTCTTTCGCTTTCCGCTGCGCATGGTCTTCTTCTGGATGATCTTCGTCACCTTGATGCTGCCGGTCGAAGTGCGCATTCTTCCGACCTACAAGGTGGTCGTCGATCTCGGCATGATCGATACCTATGCCGGGCTGACGCTTCCGCTGATGGCGTCGGCAACGGCAACCTTCCTCTTCCGGCAATTCTTCCTGACGATCCCGGGGGAGCTGGTGGAGGCGGCACGCATCGACAATGCCGGTCCGTTCCGCTTCATGCGGGATATCCTGCTGCCATTGTCGCGCACCAACATAGCCGCCCTCTTCGTCATTCTCTTCATCTATGGCTGGACGCAATATCTGTGGCCCCTGCTCGTCACCAACGATGCCCGCATGACGACCATCATCATCGGATTGAGGAAGATGGTGGATTTCGCGGATGCGGCAACCCCGTGGAACTTCGTCATGGTGACGGCAATCCTCGCAATCATTCCCCCCATTGTCGTCGTGGTGCTGATGCAGCGCTGGTTCGTCAAAGGCCTTGTGGAGACGGAGAAGTAATGAGCAAGATCAGCTTGAAAGACGTGCGCAAGACCTATGGCGGCGACATCGAGGTCATCAAGGGCGTCTCGCTGGACATCGATGACGGCGAACTCGTGGTGCTCGTCGGCCCATCCGGCTGCGGCAAGTCCACGCTCCTGCGCATGATCGCCGGCCTCGAAGCCATCACGTCCGGCGAAATCGCCATCGGCGACCGCGTCGTCAATCGCCTGGAGCCCTCCGACCGCGACATCGCCATGGTCTTCCAGAACTACGCGCTTTATCCGCATATGTCTGTGCGGCAGAATCTCGCCTACGGCCTGAAGAACCGGAATGTTCCCAAGGCCGAGATAGACCAGCGCATCCAATCCGCGGCGCGATCGCTCGAGATCGAACCCTTTCTCGATCGCAAGCCGCGCCAGCTCTCCGGCGGGCAGCGCCAGCGCGTCGCCATGGGCCGCGCCATCGTTCGCGAGCCGGCTGCCTTCCTGTTCGACGAACCTCTTTCCAACCTCGATGCGAAGTTGCGGGTGCAGATGCGGGTGGAAATCAAGCGCCTGCAGCGCTCGCTGGCAACGACCAGCGTCTATGTCACGCATGATCAGATGGAAGCCATGACGCTTGCCGACAAGCTGGTTGTTCTCAACGGCGGCCGGATCGAACAGATGGGCAGCCCGATCGACCTCTATGAAAAGCCGGCAACGACCTTCGTGGCCTCGTTCATCGGCTCGCCCTCGATGAACCTGATCAAGGTCAATGCGGAATCCGGCATTACGATGCCGTCGAATATCAGCGCCGCCGCCGGCTCGATGACGATCGGAATCCGGCCGGAGGACCTTCATCTCGCCGATGCGGAGCAAGCCGGCTCCTTTGGCGCGAAGGTCCGGGTGCAGGCTGTCGAGCTGGTGGGGGCCGAGAGCTATGTCTATGGGGCGCTGACTGACGGCCAGACCATCATCTTCCGTGTTGCCGGCCGCTCGAATTTCGCTCTCGACCGTGAGTGCCATGTTCAGGCCGATCCCGACAAACTGCATCTGTTTGCGCCAGACGGCAAACGGATCGATCCGAACTGATCGGCCGTCGGCCGGGCGAATATTCCGGCAGACGCACGAAAATCCGGGCCGGCTTGAAGTTGACGTCATGCCATTGATTGTTCTTGCTTCGCGGAAAAACCAAGCGCATTTTTCGCGATAGTTTCGCCGATGGACAATGGCAGATGGGGGGAATGCGTGACGGATAGGCTCAAGGGCAAGATTGCCATCATCTCAGGCGGCGCCACTGGAATGGGTGGTGCAGCGTCGCGCCTGTTCGCGGCGGAAGGCGCGAAGGTCGCGATCATCGATCGCAACGGCGATGCGGCGGCGGCGACCGTACGCGCGATCCGCGATGCCGATGGCATCGCCGACCACTGGGTTGCCGATGTTTCGGACGAAGCGGCCGTCAATTCGGCGGTCAAAGGCATCGAAGACCGTTTTGGCGCCGTGACCGTCCTCTTCAATCACGCCGGCACCATCGTCATCAAACCGTTTCTCGAAACGACTCTCGAGGAATGGGAATGGCTGCACGGCGTCAACGTGCGCTCGATGTTCCTGATGACCAGGGCCGTGCTGCCGGGGATGATCGCCGCCGGCGGCGGCTCCATCGTCTGCACCTCGTCGATCTCCGCGGTTGCGGCAACGCCGATGGAGGTGCTCTACGATACGACGAAGGGGGCGGTGCATATGTTCGCCCGCGCCATCGCCGTCGAATTCCGCGACCGCAATATTCGTTGCAACGCCGTCTGCCCCGGCTTCATCCGCACGCCGCACGGACTGCGCGAGGTGGCGGAGTTGCAGGCCCTCGGCGTCGACGTCTCGGATGCCGCCATCGCCGCGCAGCAAGGGCGAATCGGCGAGCCCGAGGACGTGGCGCGGGCCGCCCTCTATCTTGCCTCGGACGAGTCCAACTTCGTCAACGGCGTCCATCTCTTCGTCGATAACGGCTTTACCGCCATCTGATCGGATGAGGCGCGGGCTCTTCCGATCGGATCGATATTTTTCAATGGGATCCGGCTGTCAATTCCGCCAAGCCGATGGTAAGGGAGCTTTACGAATGACTTCACCGCCCCGGGTGTCCTTTGAGTACAGCTTGGCAACAGACCGAAATTGACGCGCCGCCGCTGACGGAAAGCGCGCGGGCGGTGCTGCGGACGATTGCGAGCAGCGGTCCCGCCACAAGACCGCAATTGAGCGCGGCGCTCATGTTTTCCAAGCCGACCATGTCAGCGGCCGTCAGCGAGCTTGAACGCTACGATCTGCTTGCGCCGGCCGGCATCAATCGCGGCTCGGTCGGGCGAACGTCAGTCACCTACGGCCTCGGCCCGAAGGCGGGCTTTGTCATGGGCATCGATTGCGGGACGACCCATATCAATGCCATCGCGCGCGGCCTCGACGGAGCAACGCTCGGCGCCGTGGAAATGCCGTTCACCGACAAGTCCGCCGATGAACGTTTCCTCTTGATCGAGGAGGTTGTCGCGCGGTTGTTTTCGCAGTTCGAAGCGCGATCGACGCCGTTGCGCGCAATCGCAATTGCCCTGCCGAATATCATCTCGGCGTCGCTGGAAAGAATGTTCGGGCGCGAGACCCTGATCCCCGTTCTCGAGCGGCTGCAATCCGCCTATGGTGCGCCGGTGCTGCTTGAGAACAACGTCAACTGCGCGGCACTTGCAGAGTATCACGAGGGATCGGCAAAGCACTATTCCTTTGCGATCTATATGCAGATCGGCGTGAAAACCGGCATGGGCATCGTGCTGGAGGGGCGCCTCTTTCGCGGCTTCAAGGGGGGCGCGGGCGAGATTGGCCACCTGCCCTTCCCCTGGTCCGAGCGTGAGCAGCCGAGATGGCAACAGGTGGAAACCTACATGGGGTCCGCGGCACTTCTCGAACGTGCCGCCGCAAGATGGCCGGACGATGAAGGCACGCCGCCCAAAAGCACCAGCGAACTCTTTGCCCGCGTGGAGCAGTCTCCCACTGCGCGCGCCATCGTCGAGCAACATGCCCGTGATGTCGGAAACCTGGCTGCTGCCTGCGTCAGCGTGCTCGATCCGCAACTGATCGTGCTTGGCGGCGGCGTCGGGCAAAATCCGCAGCTGCTGGCTGGGGTCAGGGATGTCGTGAAGGAACTGTGCTGGCCGGTCGAAGTGGTCAATGGCCAGTTGTCAAATCAGGCAACGGTTCTCGGCGCGGTACGCCTCGCCATCGACTTCGCAATGGCAAGGCTGCTGGGAGAGGAAGGAAAGACGGCCTTCCTCTATCCCAGTGCGCTGACGGCGGACCAGATCAGCATCTGAGCGGAACTCAGAGATCGCGCTTGGTGTCCGTCTGGCGGTAGCGGAATTCGCACACCGGCAGGCCTGCGTCCTCGGAGAGGGTCGCAATCAGCAACTGTGCAGGGATAGCCTGCAGGATGGCATCGCCAATCCCCTCGGAGAAGGCGGGCACATGGATGACGACGAGATTGTCTGCATCGGCGACATCGGTCCGTGCGGTCACGAGAACCGAAGGAATGCCGAAGCCGGCGAGATCCTTCGCAAGCTTGGTTTCACGGCCATTGCCGAACAGCAGCACGCCGCTGTCCTTATCGTTCGGCTCCATCGGTCCGTGGAGAAAGTTCAGCGTATCCCAGTCCTGGGCCGCGACGCGCGCCGCCTCGCGCACGAGGAGCGCCGCGTAACCGGCGGTGCCCAGAGCCGTGCCCGCACCAACGCAATCGATGGACTTCTTGCCGGCCAGCAGCCTGGCGGCCTTGTCGGCCTGAGCGCGCGTCTGCTTCAGGACAGCCTCCGCGCGACCCGAAATTTCACTCCAGTTCGCTCCAGACGAGCGACCGGCCTTATCGGCAAGCAGGGCTGCGCTCAGCAGCGATCCAAGGTAGCTTGTCGTATTCGGGCCGCTGTCCGCGCCGCTCTCGGTCGCGATCATATGCTTGACCACGCGGGAAATCGGCGTGCCGTCTGCCTTGGCGATGCCGTAGGAATGAGCATTGGGACGAAGCTCCATGGCGCGCGCGGGCTCCTCGCTGCGTCCGGAGGCGGAGAAGGCAATATAGGCCTCTCCCAGATCGATCGACGGATCGTAGAGATCGGTGCCCGGCAAGGCGAAGGCCCGCAGGCCCTGGGCGCGCATCTGCGCCGCAGCGACCACCGCCGCATAGAGGCTGGCGCCGATACCGACAAGAACCGTGGGTCCACGCGTCACGGGTTCGAGGTCGAGCGATTCCAGCCGCTTGGAGACGGAATGGAAGCATGTGTTGAGGGCAGCGGGCTGCAATGCGATCGCTTCGCGGTAGGGCACTCTGTCTGTCATGTTCATTCCCATATGTTTGAAAGAAATCGGCGGCCGCCTGGATCGCGGCCGCCGAGGGATTTGCCGGATCTCAGTCCAGCTTCATGTAGTCGGCAAAGCGCGCGGCATCGTTGATGGTGACCTTGTCGAGCTTGTTTTCGCCAAGGCCCCATTTTTCGAAAATCTTGGCGTAGGAGCCATCGGCAATCATCGACTGCATGGTCGCCGCAAGCGCATCGCGCAGTTTCGGATCTTCCTTGCTGACGAGCATCGCCTGGTAGCCGACCGCATACTGTGTCCCGGTGACAAGCTCGAGCTTCTTGTTGCCTTCTGGCTGATGCTGGAGGCTATAGGCGGCGACACCCGTCGTATCCATGGAAAGATCGACGCGACCGCTCTGCAACGCGATCTTGATCTGATCGTTCGACGGAAACTGCATGACGTTGAGCGGCTTGTCGGCCGGGCACAGCGTCTTCTGCTTGTCGAGAAGCTGCAGCGGGATCGAGCCCTGGACCGCGCCCGCATTGAGCCCGCACGCATCCTTCAGCTTGTGAACACCCTTCGGATTGCCATCCAGCACGATGATGCTGGTGCCCTCAAGCATGTAGTTGACGACATCGACGATCTTTTCGCGCTCGGCAAAATCGCCGAAGGCGGACATGCCCATATCGAAGCGACCGGCCTGAATGCCCGGAATGATGCTGGCAAATTGCGCCGGCACATCGGTAAACTTCACCCCGAGACGAACACCCATCTCATCGCGAAGCTCGCGCTCTAGGCCTATGATCGTCTTGTTGTCTTCCCCATAAAAATCATAGGGCGGGGTCTGCGGCTCCGTGCCGACCTTGATCTCGCCGGCCGATATGATCTTTTCGGGCAGCAGATCGTGCAGTTTCTGGTCGACGCCGGCGGCCCATGCCGTGGAACTTGCCAGCATCGTCACCGCGGCGAACATGATTGTCAGTCTGGTCTTCCCTGTCATTGGTATTCCCCTTTTTTCCTGGTGCACGTAAAGGACGTGCGGCCTCATTGCGGAGCCTGCCGGTCAGTGCATCCGTCTCAAAAACGCCTGGGTTCTTTCCTGCCTTGGATTGTCGAGCACATCGCGCGCCGGCCCCTCCTCCACGACGACGCCCTGATCCATGAACACGATCCGGTCGGCAACATCGCGGGCGAAGGAGAGCTCATGGGTCACCACGATCATCGTCATCCCGTCCGCGGCGAGCTTGCGCATCACGCTCAGGACCTCACCGACAAGCTCGGGATCGAGTGCGGACGTCGGCTCGTCGAAGAGCATCAGTTTCGGGTTCATCGCCAGCGCTCGGGCGATCGCCACGCGCTGCTGCTGGCCGCCGGAAAGCTGATAGGGATAGGCGCTGCCCCGGCCCTCGAGATCCACCATCTTCAGCAGTTCCCTCGCCCGGGCGACGGCCTCCTCGCGCGATTTTCCGCGATTGAGAATCGGAGGCTGCGAAATATTCGTCAGCACGTCCTGATGGGCAAAAAGGTTGAAGCGCTGGAACACCATTCCGATGTCGCGACGTTGGACGGCAAGTTCCTTGCCGCTCATCTCATGCAACGCGTCGCCGCGCTCGTGATAGCCGATCAACTGGCCATCGACGAGAATTCGGCCTCTCGTCATACGCTCCAGATGGTTGATACATCGAAGGAAGGTGGATTTTCCGCTCCCCGACGGGCCGAGCAGGCATACGACCTCGCCCTTGCCGACGGAGAGATTGATACCCTTCAGCACTTCGAGCGGACCAAACGATTTCTGGACGTCGACCGCCTCGACGATGGGCTTTGCCGCGGAGGATGTCATAGGGGCGCTCATCCGTTTCTCCCTTCGGCGCGCATGAGGCGCAATGCGCTTTGCAGAAGGCCGGGCGCCTGGTTTGTTGACTTTCCAAGCCGGCGTTCGATGACGAGCTGGATGGCGGAGGCGACCGTGGTCATGACGAGATACCAGATGCTGGCGACGATCAGCAGCTCGATGATCAGGAAGTTCCGGGCGTAGATGTTCTGCGCTCGCGTCAGAAGATCCTGCGCCGCCACGACGGAGACGAGCGACGTGGTCTTCAGCATCGAGATCGTCTGATTGCCGATCGGCGGGATGATGACGCGAAGCGCCTGGGGAAAGACAATGCGCAGCATCGACTGGGCTGGCGTGTAACCGAGCGCCTTGGCAGCCTCGTGCTGGCCGCTATCGACGGCGAGCAGTCCGCCGCGGATGATCTCCGCCATGTAGGCCGCTTCATTGAGGCTGAGGGCGAGGAGAGCCGCGACGAACGCCGTAACGATCGAATTGGTATCGATATGGATGGATCCGATATCGATGCTCGGAATGAAGAGCTGGATATTGAACCAGAAGATGATCTGGACCAGCAGCGGCGTGCCGCGAAAGAACCAGATATAGAGACTTGCAAAGCCTGACAGTACCGGATTGGACGCGAGCCGCATCGTGGCAAGGATCGCACCGGCGACGACGCTGATAATCATCGACAGAACGGTGAACAGAATCGTCAGCCTGATCCCGTCCAAGATCGTGTCGTCGAGAATATACTGCGGCACGGCCGACCAGGCGATATGACGGCTTGTGCCGACCATGAATGCAAGCAGCACGACGACCGCGATCAGCAGGACCGCGACCACACGCTGCCCCCAGTTTTGCGCGGGAATGATCTTCTGGGACGTCATGCGGCTCTCCAATCACCGGCAGTTCTCAATTCGCCGTCGATGTGCGGCAGGGGCAACGTCGCCGGCAGGTCGCCAAGCCTGAGTTTGCGGGCCAACGCCATCGCGCCCGTTACGGGTGGCTCGTTGAGAAGTGTAAGCGTCAGATCCGGCAGGCGGTCGTTCAGGGCGGATTTGAACGCTGCAAACAGCCGCGGCTGCCGGACAATGACCCCGCCTCCGGTTACGACATCGCCCCGCGGTGCTCCGCGCTGGATCAATTGCGCGGCGAGCACGGCAAGCGAGGCGCCGGCCGCGGCGATGACCCTGTCGGCGTAAATCGAGCCTGCGTCAGCCGCTTCGAATACCAGGGGTGCAAACCGGCCTATTCCAGCCGCCGATCCGATCTCGCCGAGCGTCCGTCCAATCTCGATGGGCGATGAGACGGCAAGGGCTTCGATGAAGTTCCGCCCGAGCGGATCAAGCGCCTCGCCCTGATCGAGCGCAAAGCGAATGATGCGGGCAGCTTCGCGGACAAGGCCGCTCGCACTTCCTTCGTCACCGAGATACCAGCCCCAGCCGCCCGACGCGATCATCCTCCGCAAAGCGTCACGGGAGACCGCAATCGAACCGGTGCCGCTGATGACGGAGATGCCGCTGGCCTTGCCTGCTGCCGGCAGCAGCAACTCGGAGTCGTTGAGAACGAGAACCGTGCCGGGCAGGTGCCGGGCCAGTCTCCGCTGCAGGGCAAGCCGATCGTCGTCGCTGTCGCATCCATGCGCGCCGACCACAGTGACCGCCGGCGCCGCGCCGGCCGTTGCGACCAGCAGCGAAACAAGCGCTTGCGCATCCGCATCGTGATCGACGCGGGCCCGCCATTCGGCGGTGTGGAGGACCCTCTCGCCCATCGTCTCGCTGCCCGCCTCGACGACGAGCTGCGTTTTGGTTCCACCGATATCAATTCCAGCAATCATGCGCCTCGATCCATTTATTAGGCAACTTACCTAATTATAATGGGCACGCAAGCGCTATTTTCGCGACGCGTCGAATTGGCAGGGGATCCCGATCCACGATTGCCCGGTCGGACGTCGGTCACAGTTGGTCTCGAGTTCTGGTCCAAATGTCCGTGCGCAAGAAGCCTGGCTGTCCGCGACGCCTTCAAAGGCGGGATCGAACCGCTCCTCTGGCCGATGCGCGTTTTTCACCTATCTGCTGAACCATTGACACGCAGCGCACGTCCTGTATTCTTCTATAAAAGCTTATATAACATAATTGTGGAACATAAATGGGAGAGACTCGATGAATCTGAAAGTCGGATTCCTGATTGCCGCTGCCCTGATTGCAGCTCCTTCACTATTGATGGCCCAGGAAAAAGGTGGCGTCATAAACGTGGCAACGATCGGAGAGCCGCCGACGCTCGATCCGATGACCTCAACCGCCGATCTTGTCGGCATCGTCACGCAACATATCTTCGAGACGCTCTATACGTTCGACAAGAACTGGAACGCCACGCCGCTTCTTGCCGAAAGCCTGCCCGAGATCAGCGCCGACGGTAAGACCTATACGATCAAGCTCAGGACCGGCATCAAGTTCCACGACGGCAGTGTCATGACGTCCAACGACGTCGTCGCCTCGCTCAACCGCTGGATCAAGCTGGCATCGCGTGGCAAGCAGGCGGGCGGCTTTATCGACTCGATCGCCGCCGCGGATCCGGCCACCGTCGTCATCAAGCTGAAGCAGCCTTACGCCCCTCTCACCTCGCTGCTTGCCTTCAATAACTCCGCCGCCATCATCATCCCCGCCAGCAAGCAGGCTGACACGATGACCGACTTCATCGGCACCGGTCCCTACATGCTGAAGGAGCGCAAGCCTGACCAGTATATCCAGCTCGTCCGCTTCGATGGCTACAAGTCACGCGACGGAGAAAGCAACGGTTACGGCGGTGCGCGCCATCAATATCTCGATGAAATCCGCTTCGTTCCGGTCCCGGACGCCAATACCCGCGTCGAGGCGGCCATTTCGGGCCAGTACGACTATATCGACTCTCTTCCGGTCGAATCCTTCGACAAGCTGAAATCCGCTTCGGCGACGCAGCCGCTGCTTCTAAAACCTTTCGGTTATCCGGTCTTCGTCTTCAATACAGCGGACGGCATCGCGAAGAATGTCGCGATCCGCAAGGCGATCCGGCAGGCTCTCAGCATGGAGGACATGCTCGCAGCGGCCTTCGGCAGCACGGACTTCTATACGCTTGACGGCAACCTGTATCCCGCTCCCTATGCATGGAGCACGGATGCCGGCGTCAAAGGCAACTACAACGTCGCCGATACGGAGGGTGCCGCGGCAGCCGCCAAGGCCGCAGGCTACAACGGCGAACCGATCCGCATCCTGACCAGCCGCCAATACGAGTTCCACTACAAGATGGCGCAAGTCGCCGCCGAATATCTGAAGCTTGCGGGCTTCCAGGTCGATCTTCAAGTGGTCGATTGGGCAACGCTCACCCAGCGCCGCGCCGACAAGGCATTGTGGGACATCTACATCACCCACAGCCCCTTCCTGCCCGAACCCGCCCTGATCGGCACGCTTTCGGCAAGCTCGCCCGGCTGGTGGAACACGCCTGCGAGCAAGGCCGCGGTCGACGCGTTCAACACGGAGGTCGATCCGAAAAAGCGTATCGAGCTTTGGGCGAACGTTCAAAAGACCATCTATGACGAAGCGCCCATGATGAAGATCGGCGATTTCAACGCCGTTGCGGCGATCTCCACCAAGCTTCAGGGCGTCGATCCGGCGCCGTGGCCCTATTTCTGGAACGCATCGATCAAGAAGTAAGCCATTTCGAGACGTTCGGGCGCCGGCCGTGGCCGGCGCCCGCCTCCGATCCTGTCCGTTTGCGGACCCGGGAACCGAACGAATGATACGCTACATCCTTCAACGCCTGGCAGGCATGATCGTCGTGATGTTTCTCGTCGTGACGATCGTCTTCGTGATCGTGCGCGTGACGCCCGGCGACCCGGCCGCCGTCATGCTCGGCCCGGACGCGACCGCCCAGGATATTGCAGACTTGCGAATTCGGCTCGGCCTCGACCAGTCCATCTTCGTTCAATACGTGTTCTATATCGGCCAGCTGCTGAAGGGCGATCTCGGTCAGTCGATCTTCCTCAACATTCCGGTCGGTTCCGCACTGCTTGAGCGCGCCGAGCCAACCTTTTTCCTCACACTGTTCTCGCTTCTCATTGCGGGTGTCATCGCGCTGCCGATCGGCATCTATGCAGCCTATCGGCGCGGATCATTCATTGACCAGCTTTCGATGACGATCGGCATGCTGGCGGCGAGCATTCCAAGCTTCTGGCTCGGCCTGATCCTCATGCAGTTCTTCGCAGTGAGGCTGGGGATGTTTCCCGTATCCGGCTATGGCGGACCGGGCGCAAGCTTCCTGGACCGCATGTATCATCTGACGCTTCCCGCATTCGCGCTCGGCCTCGTCTCCTCGGCGCTGATCCTGCGCTTCACCCGCGCATCGATGCTTGATGTGCTCGGAGACGACTATATCCGCACCGCCCGCGCCAAGGGGCTCGTCGAGCGCCGCGTCATCCTGAAGCATGCGCTGAAGAATGCGCTCATTCCCATTCTCACCGTTCTCGGGCTCACAGCCGCGGTACTGATTTCCGGCGCGGTCGTCACCGAGACCGTGTTCGGCTTGCCGGGCGTCGGAAGCCTCGTCGTCTCCGCGGTGCTGCGCCGCGATTATCCGGTGATCCAGGGTGCCCTGCTCGTCATCGCGGGCCTCTACGTCCTGATCAATTTTGTGATCGACATGCTCTACCTGCTGGTTGATCCGAGGGTACGCTACTGATGGCCGATATTGTCACCGATACACCGAAGCGGGCGCCGGGCGAGCGCAGCAAATTCCTTCGTCGCCTGCTGAAGCGCAAGACCGTCGCCGTCGGTCTTGTTGTGCTGACGATCTTCGTGCTGCTTGCCGTCCTGGCGCCGTGGATCGCGCCCTATTCGCCCTCGAAACTCTCGATCGTCAACAGACTGAAGCCACCGAGCCAGATCTACTGGTTCGGCACCGACGAATTCGGCCGCGACGTCTTCTCTCGCACCATCTATGCCGGGCGTCTGTCGCTGCTCGTGGGAGCGGCGGTCGTGGCGCTGTCGGCGGTAATCGGCGTCACGCTTGGCCTGCTCGCTGGCTTCTTCCAGAAGCTCGACACGCCGATCGCCCGATTGATCGACGCGATGATGGCGTTTCCCGACATTCTGCTTGCCATTGCGCTCGTCGCTGCCCTCGGCCCCTCTCTGACGACGGTCATCGTCGCGCTGTCGATCGTCTATTCGCCGCGACTTGCGCGCATCGTGCGGGCCTCGACGCTGGTCATCCGCGAGCTCCCCTACGTGGAAGCGGCAAGAGCCCTTGGCATCTCGACATTCCATATCATGACGCGGCACATCCTGCGAAATCTCCTTTCACCGATCCTGGTGCAGGGCTCGTTTCTTTTCGCCAGCGCAATGCTTGCCGAAGCCGGGCTCTCGTTCCTCGGCCTCGGCGTCAGCCCCGAAATCCCGACCTGGGGAACGATGATCGCCGCCGGCCGCCAGTATATCGGCCAGGCCGACTGGATGACCTATTTCCCCGGCTTCGCCATCATCCTCTCCGTGCTGTCGCTGCAAATGGTCGGCGACGGCCTGCGGGACATGCTCGATCCAAGACTTCGAAAGGACCTGTAAATGACCGGTGAAAAAGCGGGCAAGCCGCTCCTCCTCACCAATGTGAAGCCCATGGCTTTCGGCAGCGACACGCCGGCCGGCGTGATCGACATTCTGGTCGGCGCCGACGGCAGGATTGCCGCCACCGGCTCGCAGCTCGCCGCCACCGCCGACGTCGAGCGCATCGACGGCAAAGGCGCCTGGATTTCTCCCGGCTGGATCGACCTGCATGTCCATATCTGGCATGGCGGCACGGACATTTCGATCCGTCCATCCGAGTGCGGCGCCGAACGCGGCGTCACCACGCTTGTCGATGCGGGTTCGGCCGGCGAAGCCAATTTTCATGGATTTCGCGAATATATCATCGAACCATCCAGGGAACGCATCAAGGCTTTCCTCAATCTCGGTTCGATCGGCCTCGTCGCCTGCAATCGTGTCCCGGAACTGCGCGATATCAAGGACATCGACCTCGACCGCATCCTCGAATGCTACGCGCAGAACAGTGAGCACATCGTCGGCATCAAGGTCCGCGCCAGTCATGTGATCACCGGATCCTGGGGCGTGACACCCGTCAAGCTCGGCAAGAAAATCGCCAAGATCCTGAAGGTTCCGATGATGGTGCATGTCGGCGAGCCGCCGGCGCTCTATGACGAGGTGCTTGAAATTCTCGGGCCCGGCGATGTCGTCACACATTGCTTCAACGGCAAGGCCGGTTCCAGCATCATGGAAGACGAGGATCTCTACAATCTCGCCGAGCGCTGCGCCGGCGAAGGCATTCGGCTCGATATCGGCCACGGAGGCGCCTCCTTCTCCTTCAAGGTTGCGGAAGCGGCGATCAGGCGCGGCCTGCTGCCCTACTCGATCTCGACGGACCTGCACGGCCACTCCATGAATTTCCCGGTCTGGGATCTCGCGACCACCATGTCCAAACTGCTCTCGGTCGGCATGCCGTTCGACAAGGTGGTGGAGGCGGTCACGCATGCACCGGCCTCGGTCATCAAGCTTTCGATGGCAAATCGGCTGGCGGTCGGCGAACGGGCAGATTTCACCATCTTCGACCTGGTGGATGCGGACCTTGAGGCGACCGATTCCAACGGTGACGTCTCGCGCCTGCAGAAGCTGTTCGAGCCGCGCCATTCGATCATCGGAGCCGAGGCGATCACAGCTTCCCGCTATATTCCCCGCGCCCGCAAACTCGTCCGCCACAGCCACGGCTATTCGTGGCGCTAGTTGAAACACTCCAATCGCATGGCAGGAGCATCCGTGAACACGTCTCCAATACAGGTCGCCTCCGCAGCGCAAACACCCTATGAGCGACTGGCCGCGCTCGGTATCGAGCTGCCGCCGCCGCCGCCGCCGATCGCCAATTTCGTGACCCATGTTCGTGAAGGCAATGTGCTGTATCTATCGGGTCAAGGGCCACGGGAGCTGGACGGCCGTCTCCACGCCGGCAAGGTCGGCGGAGACGTCGGCGTTGATCGTGCCTATCAGCACGCCCGGCTCACGGGCATCAACCTCCTGGCCGTCATGCATGAAGCACTCGGCAACCTTTCCCGGGTGAAGCGGGTGGTAAAGCTGCTCGGCATGGTCAACGCCGTTCCGCACTTCGAGGATCATCCGAGCGTCATCAATGGCTGCTCGGACCTGTTCATCGAGGTCTTCGGCGAGGCGGGTCAACATGCGCGCTCGGCCGTCGGCTTCGGATCGCTACCCGGCAACATCACCGTCGAGATCGAGGCGATCGTCTCGCTCAACGACTGAGGAGAACAAGGTCAGTGATTGCGCCAGCCCATCAACGTTTCGATCTGCTCGGCAGCAGCGCGCACCTGCTGTCCATAGTGGTTGCCGTCGGAAAAGACCTTCTGTTCCGGCAGCACAATCGAAATGGTCGCGACACATTGGCCGTTACGGTCGACGACCGGCGAAGCGATGCAGGCAACCGCATAATCGGACTCGGCCACCTGGATCGACAGGCGCTCGTTAAACGCCTTGCCAGCAGAATCCGAGAGCACGCGGGCATCGATCTCGGCGCGGCCGGTCGGGGACGTGCGCGCGCAGCGCTTGAAAAGCTCGATCCTCTCCTTCTCCGGCAGGTGGCCGACCAGAAGCCGGCCGGATGCCGTCCAGTTCAATGGCACGCGGGTGCCGACGCGGGAGGTGACCTGGAAATGGCTTGGCCCGTCCGCCATGGCAAGCACCAGCATATGATCGCCATCGCGGCCGCAGACTTGAACCGTCTCCCCCGCCTGTTGGCAGAGGTCGTGCATTTCGCGGGTCGCGACGCTCATGAAATCCAGCGACCGCGCATAGGCAAGCCCGTAATGATAAAGGCGGGCGCCCAGCCAGACCGTACCGTCGGCGTTGCGGCCGAGCATGTTCTTTTCCACCAGATCGTCGATGATGACGTAAACGGTCGAAAGAGGTGCCTTCACCGCCTTGGCAATCGCATAGGCTCCGGCCGGCGCACCGGTTTCGTAGAGATAATCAATGACCTGCAGCGCGCGGTCGATGCCGCTTACGCGCGAGCGGCGCGCGCCTTTGATCTCGCTCGTGGAAGCGGCATCTTCGGGAGGGGCTGGCGATAGAGTCTTGGCGTCCAAATCAGCGCTCCTCATGGAATTTTGACAAGCTATTACATTACTATGGCATAACTGTCGATGACAATCAGCAGCCTGCCGTCACTTTGGAGAGACAGAATGTCCGATGATATCCGTACCAAAATCGGTCTGAGGCCCGTCATCAACGTATCCGGCACGATGACGAGCCTTGGCGCGTCGATCGTCGTTCCCGAAGCCATTGCGGCCATGACGGCGATCTTGCCGCAGTTCGTGGAAATCAATGACCTCCAGCGCAAGGCAAGCGCCGTCATCGCGCGTCTGACGGGCGGTGAAGCGGGCTTCGTGACGGCATCCTGCTCCTCGGGCATCAGCCTCGCGGTCGCCGCCGCCATCACCGGCAACAACCTGCTCGCCATCGAGAAATTGCCAGACGTCGCGTCGGAAAAGAACGAAGTCATCCTGCAGATGGGCCATGTGGTGAGCTATGGCGCGCCCGTCGACCAGGCGATCCGCCTTGCCGGCGGCAAGACCGTGCTGGTCGGCCAGGCGACGTCGACGCACCGTTTCCACATGGAAAACGCCATAACGGAGAAAACCGCGGCAGCCGTCTATGTCGTGTCGCATCATGTGGTGAATTATGGCCTGCTGCATCTGACCGAATTCGTGGAGATAGCCCATGCCAAGGGCGTACCGGTCATCGTCGATGCGGCCTCGGAATATGATCTGAAGCTTTTCCTGGCTCAGGGCGCCGATATCGTACTCTATTCCGGCCATAAGTTCCTTGGCGGCCCGACCTCCGGCATCGTCACCGGAAAGAAGGAACTGGTACGCAATGCCTTCCTTCAGAATATGGGTATCGGCCGTGGCATGAAGGTCGGCAAGGAAAGCGTCTATGGTGTCATGGCGGCGTTGGAAGCATGGGAAAAGCGCGACCATTCAGGCATCCGCGAACGCGAAACCGGCTATCTGAATTTGTGGAAGCAAACTCTGGATGGCCGCCCGGGCGTCACCGCCTTGATCGAGCCGGATCCGACCAACAACCCGCTCGACCGTCTGCGCGTCGTCATCTCGGCCCAGGAAGCGCATATCAGCGCCTGGGACCTTGCCGCCGCGCTCGGCCGCGGCAATCCACCCGTGATCGTTCGGGACCATGAGGTGGAGCACCACTATTTCTATCTCGATCCATGCAACCTGCATCCCGGTCAGGAAACGATCGTGGCGACCCGCCTCGGCGAAGAACTCGACAAGGCGCGCGCATCCAACGAGATCATTGCAACGCCGATCGAGAACCGCAGCAGGCATCGCTTCGACGGTGTGCTGAATTGGCCGGATTGATCGGTGGCGAGGACCGAAAGAAAGGAACAAAGATGAGCACATCGCAGGCAAGGACCATAGAGGCTGCCGAACCGGTTCTCTCCGTCGAGAACCTCACCACCTCGTTCCTGGTGGACGGCGAATGGAAGCCGGTCGTGCGAAATGTTTCCTTCTCGGTCTCGCCCGCAGAGACGTTAGCGATCGTCGGCGAGAGCGGCTCGGGCAAGAGCGTGACCTCGCTTTCGATCATGCGGTTGCTGCAGAGCGATTCAAGCCGCATCGAGGGCAAGATCATGCTCGGCGGCCGCAACCTGCTTTCGCTTCCCGAGCACGAGATGCGCAAGGTGCGTGGCAACGATGTCTCGATGATCTTCCAGGAACCGATGACATCACTCAATCCGCTCTTCACGATCGGCGATCAAATCTCTGAGGCGCTGCTCTGCCACAAGGACATGTCGGCCGCGGACGCCAAAGCGGAAACGATCCGGCTGCTGGAGAAGGTCCGGATCCCGTCGGCCGCCTCGCGCTTCAACGAATATCCGCACCGCTTTTCCGGCGGCATGCGCCAGCGCGTGATGATCGCCATGGCCTTGGCGTCGAAACCGAGACTGCTGATCGCGGACGAACCGACGACGGCGCTCGACGTCACGATCCAGGGCCAGATTCTCGACCTCATCAAAATGCTGCAGGAAGAGGAAGGAACCTCTGTCCTGTTCATCACCCACGACATGGGGGTGGTCGCGGAAATCGCCGATCGCACGGTCGTCATGTTTCGCGGCGAGCAGGTGGAGACGGGCGCGACGGCCGATATCTTCCATCGCGGCCAGCATCCCTATACCCGCGTGCTGCTGTCGGCCGTGCCCGTACTCGGCTCGATGCAGGCATACGAGCGGCCGCTGCGCTTTCCTGTCGTCAATACGGCAACGGGAGAATCCGACACGCCTGTCGAAGTCCCGGATACAGTGGCCACAGAAAAGCCGGTCCTCCAGGTGAAGAACCTTACCAAGCGCTTCGACATCCATTCTGGTCTGTTCGGCAGCCTGAAGGGCCGCGTGCACGCGGTCGAGAATGTTTCCTTCGATCTCTTTGCCGGCGAGACCTTGTCTCTCGTTGGCGAATCCGGTTGCGGCAAGTCGACCACCGGCCGCGCCATCATGCGGTTGATCGAGCCGCAATCCGGCTCCGTCATCGTCGGCGGCCGCGACGTGCTCTCGCTCAACAAGCGCGAAATGCGCGAGATGCGCAAATCCGTGCAGATGATCTTCCAGGACCCGTTCGCTTCGCTCAACCCGCGCATGACGGTCGGCCAGGCAATTGCCGAACCCTATCTCGAACACGGAATGGGAACGGCCACGCAGGCAAAGGACGTCGTTGCCGACATGCTACGCAAGGTGGGGCTGACACCGGACATGGCCGGCCGCTATCCGCACGAATTCTCCGGCGGCCAGCGTCAGCGCATCTGTATCGCCCGCGCGCTGGCGCTTGAGCCGAAGGTGATCGTCGCTGACGAAAGTGTGTCGGCGCTCGACGTATCGATCAAGGCGCAGGTCATCAACCTGATGCTCGATCTCCAGCAGAGACTGAACCTCTCCTTCCTGTTCATCTCGCACGACATGGCGGTGGTGGAGCGCGTCAGCCATCGCGTCGCCGTAATGTATCTGGGCGAAATCGTCGAGATCGGCCCGCGGGCGGCGGTCTTCGGCAACCCGCAACATGACTACACGAAGAAGCTGATGGCCGCCGTTCCCGTGCCTGATCCCGATCGCCGGCGCGAGAAGCGCATGGCTGCGAGCGACGAGTTGAAGAGCCCGATCCGGCCGGTCGATTATTTGGCGAAACCGCTCGAATATCGAACCGTATCTCCAAGTCATCTGGTTGCCGTCTAAGGCGTGCCGCGCAGAAGCGAGCGCGAACGATCGCGACACGCTTTGGCGCCTGGATAATCATAGCATTGCGGCGCCAGACACCGATTGAGCGTGCCGGGAACATGCAGACGCGAAGATGCCTTCGACAGGCGTATCAAGCCTCCCCTTTCCTCACCGGATCCGGAGCTTCGACGGTTATGACCGTCAGGTGGTGGCTGCGTTCGTCGCGGGCGATCCAATCGATCGACTGACCGGCGGAAAGCCCGATCAAGGCTGTCCCGATCGGGGTGAGAATAGAAATCTTCCCGAGCGAAATGTCTGCCTCGCCAGGATAGACCAGCGAAACATGACGCTCCTGTCCGTCATCCGAGCGATATTTCACGGACGATCCCATCCGCACGATATTTCCCGGCAGACCTCCATCTTTCACGACTTTTGCTCTGTCCAGTTCGACCAGCAGCTCCTCGGCAATATCAGGTGAACGATCGGAAATCGCTTCTGCAAGCTTCGTCAACCTCTCGCGATCCGTATGGCAAATGACGATATTGGGCTTGCCCTGATGGAGGCCGACTTTCTGTTTTGCTGACATGATGGTGCTCGCGCTGGTGCTAACCGAATACTGCGGAAAGCCTTGGCTTTCCTGACGGTCAGGAAGAAAAATGCAGGATGAAAAACAAGCCCCGTACTCGGGACATGGGCCGAGCCGGGGTCAGTTTCCCGCGATGGGAAACGGCCGATGCGTCGGACAGGACGCAATATGGAAGTGCGATGCTTTCATCCGCATATGGTTGGATCAAACGATGCATTTGTCAAGCCGAACGACGCTCTCTCCGGCTCCAGTCGCATTGCCTTATTAGATCGGAAGCGCGCTCAAACCGCGAAGATCGGCTGTGAAAAGCGACACGACCCGCAGCGGCGGCCTTCACTCGAAATGGCAGGAATTGCCTACCGATATCGATAGGACGCGCCGCTGTGACGCTCGGGCAGCCGGTCGTTCTCATCGAAGATCTTTCGTCGCAACGAGCCTTCCGCATAGGACGTCTTGTAGAGACCACGGTCCTGCAGGGCGGGCACGACAATATCGATGAAATCCTCAAAGCCTTCCGGCGCCACGGTCCTGGTGAGATTGAAGCCATCGACCTCACCCTCGGCGACCCATGCCGCAAGCTCGTCCGCGACCGTTGCCGCATCGCCGACGATCACGGGATAGCGGCCGCCGATGGCAAGCTCATGCAGCAATTGCCGCCTTGTCCAGCCACGCTGCTGCGCGGTCTGCGTTGCCGATTGGCTGGCGTTGGACGTTCCGTAGACGATGGGCTCGTCGAGGTCGTACCGGGAAAAATCGATGCCCGTGCTGGCCGAAAAATGCGCCAGCCCCGCCTCGGGATTGGAATAGCGCAGGTATTCGGCGTATTTTTCCTGCGCCGCGGCGGCCGACCGGTCCGTAATGACGGTTATGCCGAGGAATATCTTCACGTCATCGGGCCTTCGCCCGGCGGCAACGACCGCCTCGCGCAAGGACAGGACAGCTGCGCGCGCCGCGCTTTTATCGGCGGCGGCAATGAAGATGCATTCGGCGTGGCGGGCGGCAAACTGCCTGCCTCTGCCGGACGTCCCTGCCTGATAGAGAACCGGCGTGCGTTGGATCGACGGTTCAGCCAGGTGGTAGCCGCGCGCGCGATAGAATTTCCCTTCATGATCGATCGCATGGACCTTTGCCGGATCGGCGTAGATGCGCCTTTCCCTGTCCACGAGGACAGCGCCGTCTTCCCAGCTCCCCTCCCAAAGCTTGTAGAGCACTTCGAGATATTCGTCGGCCCGATCGTAACGGGTATCATGCTCGAGCTGCATATCGAGGCCCAGGCCCCGGGCGGCGCTATCGAGATAGCCGGTGACGATGTTCCAGCCGATGCGCCCGCTGGTCAGATGATCCAGCGTCGACATGCGTCTTGCAAAAACGTATGGCGCATCCGCGCCGGCATTGACGGTTACCCCGAAACCAAGATGCTGCGTCACGGCCGCCATGGCAGGCACAAGCAGCAAGGGATCGTTGACCGGCAGCTGAATGGATTCCCGCAAGGTAAGATCGACGGAGCCCTGGTAAACATCGTAGACGCCGAGAATGTCGGCCAGGAATATGCCGTCGAACAGGCCGCGCTCCAAGGTGGCGGCAAGCGAGGTCCAGTAGCCGAGCGTCTTGTAACGGTCGGACTGATCGCGCGGATGCGTCCATAGCCCGTGATTGATATGTCCCACGCAGTTCATGTTGAATGCATTGAGCAGGATCTGCTTTTTCTTGGTCACCATTTTACCTGTCGTTCCAATTCAGATCGCACCATGACGCGGCGGGCGCTTGCCGTTGAGATAATAGTCTCCGACGGCCTGATATTTCCACCGTACAGGGTCATGAAGCGTATGCGTGCGTGCGTTGCGCCAGTGGCGATCGAGATTGTCGCCGGCAAAGGTCGATGACGTGCCCGAAAGCTCGAACAGCTTGTTTGCGGCAAGCAAGCTGGCCTTGGTCGCGAGGATCTTTGCTTCGGCGACGGCGATCGAGGCCCGGGCCACGCTGTCTTCCGTCATATCGGCGCGGGCGGCATCCGTCTCTTTCGCTGCCCGCTTCAGCAGTGCTTCGGCGGCGCGCAGACGCAGCCAGACATTGCCGACCTGGTGCAATGTCAAGGGATCGTCCGCCGCATGCTCGACACTGGAGTCGAGCCAGGGCCGCGCCCGCTCGCGGACGAAGCGCAACGTCTCCCGATAGGCGCCCTGCCCTATCCCGAGATCGATTGCCGCATGCATGATCTGCGCCACCGGGCCGATCGTCGTCGGTCGCTCGAAGGAGGCCTGGAACGGCACGATCCATTCCGGCTCCACCTTCACCTGCGCGAATTCGACCGAGCCGCTGCCGGTAACCCGTTGGCCGAAACCCTCCCAATCGTCAATGACGGTGACCCCGGGCGCGTTTCTCGGCACGAAGGCGAGATAGGTCACATCTCTCCCCTCTTCCTCGGCGACGACGAGAGTCGGAATCCAGTGCGCATATATGGCGCCGGTGCAATAGAATTTCTTTCCGTCGACACGCCATTCGCCGGCTTTCCGGTGGAGCCGTGTACGTCGCTTGAAATCACGCTTGCCGATTTCGGCCAGCGCGTTGCCGAAACGCTCGCCGGCCAGAACCCGATCATAGAAGAAGCGTTGCTGCTCAACCGACGCGCCGACGCGCAGGACCTCGATCGCATAAAAATGATTTTGTGGAATTTGCGACAACGATCCGTCGGCAGCGCCGATAATGGCAATGACGCTGGCCAAGGTTTCGGTGGAAACGCCGGCGCCGCCGAACGCGCGCGGAACGGTCATACCCCACAGGCCGCTGCGGCTGAAGCTTTCCAGTTCCCGCCACGGCAGCAGGCGATCTCTGTCGCGTTCGGCGCTCCCCTCGGCGAACGTTGCCGCCAGTTCGGCCGCGACCTGAATGGCCTGACGGTCATCCGCAATCAGATCTGGCCGCTCCGCCGGGGCCGGCGCGGCTTCGATTGTGGGATGAGGATCGGTGTTCGTCATGGTCTTCTCGATCAATTCCATTGATGACGGTTCGGGAATACACCGTTGAGCTGATAATTGCCGAGCAGGTGATACTTCCACCGAACCGGATCGTGAAGCGTATGGACACGGGCATTGCGCCAGTGCCGATCGAGATTGTGGGACGCGCGCGTGGCAGCGGAGCCGGCGAGATCGAAGAGCTTCTCAGTCGCCTGCAGGGCAATCTCCGTCGTCAGGATCTTGGCCTCGGCAACGGCGACGGAGGCCCGTGCACTGGAGGCGTCGGTGACGGGCGCCCGCGCAACTTCGTCGATGATCGCGCCCGCCTCGTAGAGCAATGCCTGCGCCGCGTGCAGTTCGGTGTGCAGATCACCGATTTCATGCAGGATGGTCGGGTCTTCGCAGGCCGATTGCAGACCGGAATCCATCCACGGCCGCGCATGATCGCGAACAAATGCGAGGGTATCGGCAATGGCCGCAACGGCTATGCCGGAATCGATGGCGGCCTGTATGAGCTGCGAGACAGGTCCAGCCAGACCGGGCTTGTTCACGTAGGACCAGACCGGAAAGATCAGATCCCTATCGACAGGCACATCGACGAATTCGACCGATCCGCTCGCCGTGGTCCGCTGACCGAAGGAAGACCAGTCGTCGATCACGCGCACGCCGGGGGCATCATAGCGAACCCAGACCTGCACTGCCTGTCCCTGGTCGTCGACGGCGCGCGTCGGAATCCAATGGGCGAAGATGGCACCGGTGGAATAGAAGCGCCGCCCCGTCAACCGTGGCCCGTAAGGCGAATGAGAAATACGGGTCGTGCTGTGATCGACCGCCCTCTGCCCGCGCTCCGGCCCGGCATTGCCGATGCGATAGCCGCTCAGAATATCGCCGTAGATGCGGCTCTTCTGCTCGCGGGAGCCGACATCGCGCAGCAGGGCGAGCACGCCGAACTGGTTCTGCGGGATCTGTCCAAGTGCCGGATCGGCGGCGCACAGGATTTCGAAGACCTTGGCAAGCGTCACATGGGAAACGTCGGCTCCGCCGAATTCCTTGGGAACGGTCATGCCGCCGAGCCCGCTTGCGGTATAAGCCTCCACCTCGTCCCAGGGAAGGCGACGTTCGCGATCCCGCTGTGAGGCGCCCGCCGCAAAACGGGCCGCGAGAGCATCCGCAATCTCCAGCGCTTCGGCATCCGACCGGACGAGATACGGAACGCGTGGCGGCAAGGGACGCCTGGCGCTGCCCTCTTCAAGCTCCGGTAAAACCGGTGATACGATCTGATCGGTCACGGATCACTCCCGACGGTATTGCAGATTCAGCGCATGCTCAGGCCGCGCACGACATAGCCGCCCGCAAATTGCACGAGGAGACCATGGCGATGAGCATGACAGCCATAACCAGGGGAAGATAAAGTCCATGTATTTTATAGGCAAAGACGGAAATACCCGTGATTACGCATGGGTGGAATATTTTTTCCCGAAACTGCTCGATAGGCTTCAGCGGCTTTCAAACAGGCAGACGACCGTGATCTCAGCAAAAAGCAGGTCCGGAACTCAGACTTTCCCGGCTATGGCTTGAGCGACGCTCCTCGCCTGTATGCGGATATCCGGAACCGCCGTAATTTCCCAGAACTGGCCCGCGGTGAGCGCCCCCACCGCATAAATGACCGTATCGGTGCCTTCCGAGCGCGGGATGCGCGACTGTTTGTCGACGACGATGCCAAGACCAAGCGGATCGGCTTCGATCAAACCTTGACGGCGCATTTCCTGCAGCAGCGGTGAGTGTGCTATGCCCGCCCGCTCCATACCGGTACAATTGACGATCCAGTCCGCCTGTATGGATGTGACAAGCTTCTTTCCCCGCGGCCGATAGCGCAGTGTCAGCGGGCGGGCACCCTCCACATCCAGCAGGTATCCGGCGCGAACCGAAATCTGGCCGCTTTGAATCATGCCGTCGAACCTGAGGAACACATCCGGCGCGACGCGATGGCGATGGATGTTCCACCAGGGCAATGCATGGCGAAGAAAGCGTCGCCGCTCGGCATCCGGTAGCCTGCTCCAGAGCGCTTGCGTCTGCGGTCGCAGACCGTCCATGAGCCTGCGCCAGTCGTCGCCATGCCTGCTCTCGTGGCGAAAGACGTGCAGGAGTTCGCTCAGCTGCGTGGGCAATGCTCCGACGTCGATCTCCAGCGGCGGCTTTGGGTGACTGACATGAGCGAGCGGAACAAGTCCCCGGCGAGACAACACGGTCACATGTCCCGTAAAACCATGGGCGAACAGGGCCAGGGCCTGATCGATCATCGTCAGGCCCGAACCGAGGATGCAAACGCTGTCGCCCGTCTGGACACGTCTGAGCCAGGACAGCCGCCATGGGTTTTCGACGATATGCGCCCGCGCGTCTGCGGACAATTGCGAGAGGTCGACCGGCAACGTGGCGTTTCCGACGCCCAGGCAAAGCACTATGCTTCGTCCGGCGATCTCATTGCCATTGTCCAGCTGGAAGCCGAGCGCTCCGCCGTAGCGCTCGACACAGCCGGTCGCCTTCGCCTTGATGAAATCGACCCGGCAGCGCGGTTTCTTGTTTCGCAGGAGAGCGGCCAGGCTGTCGCGGATATAGAGGCCATAATCCTGTCTGGAGGCGAAGTCCCCGGCATCCAAGGGTCGCTTATGTTCCCGCAACCAGTCGACGAAGGCGTTCGGGCGATCCGGAAACAGGCTCATCCGGCCGGCCGGCACATTCAGACGATGCAGATACAGCTCGGTGCGATAGGCGGTGCCGCGCCCGAAACCGGGATCATCGCCGATAACGGCGACAGATGCCGATTGGGGAAGCAGTTCCACGAGATTGCAAACCGTAGCGATGGCAGAAAAACCGGAGCCCACAATAACGGCATCGTAGATCATTGCGTGTCCTTCTCCTTCCCGGGAGGTACGGGAAGACGGCTGATGCATGCTCTCTTCAAGCCTGATCTAGGGCATGCCGATGCCCGATCCAATATCGAATGTTCTTGTTATACACCCGCGGCCCTGCTTTCCCCAGGTGATAAAGAGGATCACAGGAAAGACCGGAGCCCTGCCGCGTGAAAAAGACGGGAGCGGGCGTCAGCAGCCCGTCACGACCACATCGCAATTGCCGGCATATCTGCCGTCACGCGGACTCCCTGATGGCGGGAGGGACAGCCATCGCCGTGCTGTCCAGTTTGTGGATCGCCCTGAGCTCGTTTGCGACGAGCGTCTGAAGTTTCCAGAGATTGAGATCCCGGATGCCCCGGGCCTCGAGATGCTTCACGGTGAGATAGAGATATTCGGCACAGGACCCTCTATGGCCGCACGCCCTTGCCAGGATGGCAGCCACCACGTCCAACGATAGTTTGGAGGTGACGTGCGCCCCCTTCGGATCGGCCCAAAAGACCAAAGCCCGCACCGGACCCTCGTCCGTCTGCACCCGGATCCACCGTATGGCGGCGGCATCGTTGAGCGTGCCTATCTCGCGGCGCAGCATTCGCCTGATCTGACCCAGGCGATCATCGTCGTTCAATCTGAAGACGATCGCCTTGCAGTATCCGCCCCTCTTCAATGCAAGCATCAGCCCCGGTTGCGCCAGAGAACCTCTCCAGCGCGTCATGCGAAGACAGAAGGAGCGATGCCATCCCTTGATCGCGCCGACGCGCGACTCCACGGCATCGAAATCCGGCTTCCATATCAGGGAACCGTAGGCGAAGACCCAAAGCGCCTCTCCTTCGGCCTCGCGATGCAGCCGCTCCGCCAGCGCCTCCAGCTCGTCGTCGGCAATCGGTGTCCGCGATGGGTCTGGACCCGGATCAACCTCGTCGCGCAGGCTTAGAGCGACCAGATCATTCGTCAGATCCATCTCGCCTTGGCGCACGGACCTTCGATCGCTTCGGCACACGGTTTCATATGCCTTCGGGTTGCAAACAATCATGTCGGTTCCTTGATGAATCCCATTCGCTGAGCACGGCAGGCTTGCCTCGACAAGGTTGGTCGCGGGAACCCCGAAGGGCGACCGGACACGACGCAGCCTCAGCCCAGGTCGCAATGCCCCGGCCAATCGGCTGGAGCACGCCTCAAGCCCTCAGGCCGCGGATGTTTCATACGACGCAAGACGCGCCCTGATCTTCTCCTCCTGCTCGGCTTTCAGCTCGGTGACACGGGCCGTCGCTTCCTCGAAAGATGCGGCTGGAGGATACACTGGCGACGAGCCGGCCCGTCCGGCCTTTTCCCCAATATGCTTTTCGAACGGCAGGGAACGATAGAAAGCCGGGTCGACCGTCGTGTCGAACAGCGGTCGATATCCGAGCGATATGTAAAGCGCCACGGCCTCGGGCTGGCGAAAGCCGGTGGAAAGATAAGCGCGCGAATAGCCGAGCTCGGCGGCGCTTTCCTCAAGGGCGATCACGATGCGGCGTGCCAGCCCCTGGCGCCGCAGTTCGGGATGCGTCCATATGCGTTTGAGCTCGGCCGTCTCATCGTCATGGCTCATGAAAGCACCGCCTGCGATGGTTTGTCCGTCTCGCAGCAACAGCAGAAAATCGCCGAGCGGCGGGGCAAACAGTGCGAGCGGGTAACGCATGATTTCGGTGCGCGCGCCGCCGGGGCGACTTACCGCACCGTATCTTCCGTCGTATTCGTCGATGAGCCCTTCGATCAAAGGTTGGGCCGCGGGATCCGGCAGCGACGACCGGACGATGATATCAGTCATGAAGAATGCGCCTCCAATTGCGGTCTGAAAGCTGTCCGGTGTCGCCAGTGTCCCGGTGGCGCCGACGTCCGAAATCCCGCTCGTCACTTCGCACCGTCAGGATGCAGATCGCCGCGCCTTTAGGCAGGACATGATCTTTTATTGTGGAGTCGATGATTGAAACATCATTGCTCGATTCAATAGTCCATTAAAAATATAGATTAACAAATGAGCCGATCCGTCGGGAGAGGACAATTGTCACATGACCTGATCCGGCGCACCGGCTTCGATCCGGCGGACCGCAGCCGCCGGTACGGATAGCCGCCCGCATAGATCTTCGAAACCGCAAGGAAACCGCCATGGCATTCAAGACAATTCGGCGCCTGAAGACCCTGACCGGCGCGGCCAGCGTCATTGCGGCAGGAAACGACGCAAGCCCGCAAACGGGCATCAGACGAGCGGTCGAACTCGCCCGAAAAGCCGAAGCCGAGAAGATCATCGGCCTCTTCACCGCCGATCTCCTTCATATCGACCCAGCGGGCCTTGCAGGAACCGCCGGCATTCAGGAACCGATCGTAGCCCTTGCGGCGCTGAGCCAGGCGACCTCGCAAATCGGATTGATCGCGACCGTCTCCACCACCTTCCATCATCCCTATAACCTGGCACGGCAGATTGGCACGCTGGACCATGCAAGCGGCGGACGCGCCGGCTGGAACGCGGTGACGTCCTCGGTCGGCGAGGAGAATTTCGGCGGGGCTCTGCCAAGCCCGGAAGAGCGTTACGAGCGCGCCGCCGAGTTCATCGAAATCGTCAATGCTCTCTACGATGCCAATGACAGGGACGCGGCCGAGCGCAAGGCATCCGGCGCAATCGCCATCGATCCTTCGAAATTCCACCCGATCAACTATCGTGGCAAGCATTTCGGCGTCGACGGCCCGCTCAACGTGCCGCCCTTGCCGCAGGGGCGCCCGGTTCAATTTCAGGCCGGACAATCCGAGGCGGGCGTGAGTGTCGGCGCGCGATACGCCGAGGTCGTCTACACGTCGCAGCCGAAGCTCGAAGACGCCATTGCCTTTGCGAGGGAACTGCGTCGTCAGGCGAAGGGGTTCGGACGGACAAACGGCCTGCCCTTCATCATGAACTCTTTCCATTCGGTGATCGGAGAGTCGGAAGCGGATGTGGCAAGGCGCCTGAAGGAAAAGCACGAGCGTATCGACTACGAGCAGGGTCGCCTCAAACTGGCGGACATGCTGGGCGGAAATCTCGACCTTTCCGACCTGCCGCTCGACAAGCCCCTGCCGGAAACGCTGTTGCCGGAAGTCACCAGCATCAATCGCCGGCGCGGACGGGTGGAGATTTTCCGGCGGTACGCCCGCGACGGACTGACCCTGCGGGAACTCATCATCCAGGCGCAGGAAACGGGACACTGGTCCATCGCCGGCACGCCGGAACAACTCGCCGACGCGATCGAGGAGCGATTCCGTGCGGGCGTTCTGGATGTCCTTTCCCTGCACGGCTTCGGCAACCCCGATCAGGAGGATCTGCTCGTCAACGGACTGCTGCCGGAGCTGCGCCGCCGCGCACTGATCGACACGGACTATCTGGGAGACGATTTCCGCTCAAACCTGGAACTTCCGCCCTATCTTGCCGGAACCGGAGGCGTCAGCACGGCGAAACGCGCCTGACGCTCGGTGCCGATCCGGGCTGACAGGGAATGGCACCGCCGATTTGCCGGTGCCGCTTCCTCCCGCGCTATCCACGCCTATGGGTTTGCTGCTTATGCGAGCGCCGCGGCCGCAAAGGCGCGCTCGAGATCGGCCACAAGGTCGTCGATATCTTCCAGGCCGATCTGAAGGCGGATGAGCGGCCCCTCTTCTGGCGGCTGCAGGACGCGTCGATCGCTGAGATCGACCTGGAGCGCCAGGCTTTGATAGCCGCCCCAGGAATAGCCGAGGCCGAATAGCGACAGTTCGTCGAGAAATCTCTGGGCCTTGGATTTGAAATCATCTTTCCGGTCGGTTGCAAGCACGAAGGAAAGCACGCCTCCCGCGCCCTTGAAATCGCGCTTCCAGATACCATGACCGGGAAAGCTCTCCAGAACGGGATAAAGAACGCGGGCGACGTCGGCACGCCCTTCCAGCCAGTTCGCGATCGCCACGGTGCTTGCCTGGTGTCGTGCCAGCCGCACGCCCATCGTGCGCAGCCCGCGAAGAACCTGATAGGCATCGTCGGGCGATCCGGCCATGCCGAGAGCACCGTTCGCGCGCTTCAATTGCCGCCAGTGCTTGTCGTTCGCCGAGATCGTCCCCATCAGGATATCGGCATGGCCCGCCGGATACTTCGTCGATGCCTGGATGGAGACGTCGACGCCGAAATCGAGCGGCTTGAAGAAGAGCGGCGTTGCCCATGTATTGTCCATCGTCACCACCGCACCATGCCGATGCGCGACCTCGGCAATGGCCGGAATATCCTGGATCTCGAACGTGTTCGAGCCGGGTGCCTCCGTATGGACCAGCTTGGTGTTGGCACGAAAAAGGGCTTCTATATCCGGGCCGATCGCCGGATCGTAATAGTCGACCTCGATGCCGAAGCGGGCAAGCATCGTGTCGCAGAAATGCCGGACGTTGCCATAGACGGAATCGACGACCAGCGCGTGGTCTCCGCGCGACAGATAGGCAAGGAACGCGATGGTGACGGCCGCAAGGCCGGAAGGGACGAGGATCGTGCCGGCCGCCCCTTCCAGCTCGTTGATTGCATTGCAAAGCGCATCGGCGGTCGGCGTGCCGCGAGTAGCGTAGGTATATTTCTGTCCGTGCTGCTCCATCGTCTGCGCGTCCGGAAAGAGCACGGTCGATGCATGCACGGTCGGCGGATTGATGAAACCGTGATAGTCGAAGGGATCATAGCCAGCACGTACGAGCTGCGTATTCGGCCCGAACGGCTTTGGGTGGTCGCTCCCGCCGCTCATGGCGCCTGCTCCGTCAATGCCGAGAGATATCGCTCGCCGGTATCGGGCAGGATTGCAACGATGAGCTTTCCGGCATTTTCCGCTCGAGCCGCAAGTTGGGTCGCGACCCACAGTATGGCGCCTGACGATGTTCCGGCAAATATCCCCTCTTCCCGGGCCAACGCTATCGCCGCGGCGCGCGCATCGGCGGTATTGAGCGAGATCACTTCGTCGGCAATCGTCGTGTCGAAGTTGCGCGGCAACTGCTCCGCCGGCACCTCGGTCACCTTATGAACGCCGTCGATCTCGTCCGGATAAGGGTTTTCCTCGGTCGGCAGGGATTCGACCGCCGGTTCGGCGATCACGATCTTCAGATCGGCCTTTCGGGACCGCAGGAACCTGCCCGCCCCGGACACGGTGCCGCCGGTGCCGACGCCGGTAACGAAGATATCGATGGCACCCTCCGTATCCCGCCAGATCTCCGGCCCCGTCGTTTCAAAATGGGTGTGCGGATTGGCCGGATTGGCGAGCTGATCGGTAAAGAAGGCCGTCGGATTTTCCTCCCGAACGCGCGCCGTGATCTTGTCGAGCGCCTCCGGATCGAGAAAGAACTCATTCTTCACGGTGACGATCTCCGCACCGAAGAGACGAAGCAGCTTCACCTTGTCCTGGCTGATATTGTCGCTGAGGTAGAATTTCGTCCGATAGCCGCGCGAGGCAGCGACGGCAGCGAGGCCAATGCCGGTATTGCCGCTCGTCACATCCACCAGCAAATCGCCGGGGCGGATTTTTCCGGCCTCTTCGGCTTCCTTGATGACCCCCCAGGCAATGCGATCCTTCACGCTGCCGGCCGGGTTGAAATACTCGATCTTGGCAAGAATTCTGGCCTCGAGATTTCTGTTGCGCCGATAGTTGTGGAGCTCGAGAAGCGGCGTGTTTCCGATGAGATCCGCAAAACCGTTGTATATTCTTGTCACTCATAACTCCCGTTCATGAAGCAGCAAAGCAGGCCTCCGCAATACGTCACGCACCGCAGGCGGCGTGCAGCAAAAGGGCAAGCGAAACCAGGACCATCAGGGCGGCCAGCAGATGCTGCAAGGTCGGCCAGATCCTTCGGCTCAGCGAAGAGGTGGGCCGTGTTGCGAGGGAGGCGAGATAGAGAACCGTATCCATGAGAACTCCTGGCGCAGGCGCCCGAAGCAGCCGGAAACATGAATGACGGGCTGCGCTACGGACGGAAACAGAATGGCCCTGTCATATTGTCTATAAATTTAGTGCACTAAAGGAATCATTTTTCGAGAATCCGCGCGTTGCCAAGAAAATGAACTTTTCTGAAAGCGAGCGGCCAAGCGGCGCCCTTCTCCCGATCGACGATCGCTCGTCATCAACCGGCCCTCTGAAATAACAGAGGATTTTCTGCTATCGTGAAAATAATCTCAGGATCAGCGGATGCACATCTATTCTATTGGAGGAAAGAATATTAAAATATATTTCTGCATTGAAAGCAGAAATTAGTTGGCATAACTCAACACTCATTGAAGGCCGCAACGCAGCGGATCACGGGAGATGACGACGATGAATCCTGCAATGAACATGATGCCGATGATGAATCCAATGATGAACCCCATGATGGGTGGCATGCCCATGATGAATCCGATGATGGGCGGCATGCCCATGATGGGCCAGATGCCGATGATGAACCCGATGATGATGCCCATGATGCAGATGATGATGGGCAAGATGACCTGCAAGATGACCGCCAAGGGCATGGTCTGCGAAATGATGCCGATGGACGGCATGGACAAGGACATGTTCATGGAAGCCTGCAAGCGCATGATGTCCATGATGTCGAATGGCATGCCGATGATGATGATGTGCGGCAACATGATGATGTGCTGCATGATGGAAGCAGCCTGATATCATCTCCGCTTCCCTGAGCCGGATTTGATACCGGATCTCCGTCAGCTTCAGCCGCCCGCAAGGGCGGCTTTTTTACTGCGCCGCGCTCAGCCGCGAACTTCCTCGATGTAGCTCGTGACCAGATAGAGCACAGCCTCGTTGCCCGTCATGTTGCGATAGCTGTGCGCAACGTCGGCCTCGAACAATATGGCATCCCCTTCCCCCAGAATCTGGGGCGCATGCCTGCCGGCCACGATTTCCACGGTCCCCCGGGAAACGACCAGGTTTTCCAGCGTGCCCGGCCGATGTGCCTCGGCCAGTTCGGCGTGATGCGGTGCGATACGCAATTCGTAGAATTCTACCTTGCGCTCGCTTTCATAGGGGAAAAGCGCGCGCGTCTGAAACCGCCCTTCCGAGGCCGATAGAACCTTGGCCTTCGCATGGGTGAGAACCTGCAGCGCCGTGTCGCGCGGTTCGGCGATCAGCGAGCCGCAAGGCACATCCAGAGCTGCGGCAATCTTCCAGAGAATGGTAATCGTCGGGCTGCTTTTGCCTGTCTCGACCTGCCCGAGCATGGCCCTGCTGACGCCGGATATCTTGGCAAGCCGATCCAGCGAATAGCCGCGGCGCGTGCGCAAGCGTCGGAGGTTTTGGCCGGTCAACGCCGATATTTCGTCGAGCGAGTCAGCTCTCGAGGGCAGATGGCTTGGGTCGTCTACCTCAAGCGCCATAATTTTGCTGCTTGCCGAAAGGCACGACCGGGATGAAACCGATATAGGGGACCCACATCAGAAACGGCTGTACAGGCAAGACGGGGTCTTCACTCGGCGAAGTCGCAACGCTCCTGTCGCGCGCATCGCGATAGGCTTGGAAATCGATGACATTGGCGGCCTGGCTGGACATACTAACTCCTGCAATTCAGCATCCGGAGTGTATTTTTTCACTGTCACATTTTGGAGAGAGCAGCGCCCAATCTTGGCTGGTGAAGAGAAATGTTTTTCCCGTTTGCTGCGCCGCCGCCGAATGCGCTGCCCGGCGCCCTCGCGCCGCAAGCGTGGAAAAGCCCTGAAGCGCTCCCGCTAGAGATTGGAAAAATTGGGCACGGAGGCGACGAGCTCGCGCGTATAGGCATGTTGCGGCTGCCCGAAGACCTGCTCGACCGCTCCGGCCTCAACAACCGCTCCTTCTTTCATGACGACGATCCGGTGGCTGACGTGCTGGATGACACCAAGATCGTGCGAAATAAAGATCATCGACAGGCCAAGCCTCGCCTGCAGATCGACCAGAAGATCCAGGACCTGCGCCTGCGTCGTGACATCCAGGGCTGAAACGGGCTCATCGCAGATCAGCAGCTTCGGCGCAGCCGCAAGCGCCTGGGCGATGGACACGCGCTGCCGCTGGCCACCGGAAAGCGCTTGCGGCCGGCGGCCAAGCAAATCGGGCGACAGGCCGACCAGTTCGAGCAGATTGACGATCTTCTCGCGACGCCTTGCCCGATCAAGTCCGGTATAGAGCCGCAAGGGCTGGGCGATGATGCGCTCCACCGTAAAGCGCGGATCGAAGGAGCTGAGCGGATCCTGGCTGATGGTCTGCATGCCGGCCCGCAGGGGACGGCGGCTGCGCTCCGGGAGCGAACTCCAGGGACGCCCCTCGAACAGAACGGCGCCGGAATCCGGAGACTGCAGAGCGAGCGCGATCTTGCCGAGCGTCGTCTTGCCCGATCCGGATTCCCCGACCACGCCGAGCGTCTCGCCGCGATCGACGTGAAGGGACGCGTCTTTCACGGCGCGGAGAAGACTGCCGTCCCCGCGCCTGAAACTCTTCGATATGTTGCGGACTTCCAGCAAGCGGTCGTCCGAACGGATAGTCTGCCGGTTCGGCAGGGGAGACGCTGGATTGCTCAGGTGCCGACCACGGTTTGCCGCAGTCGGTACGGCAGCCAGCAGGCGCCGGGTATAGTCGTGCCCGGGATGCGACAGGACATCATGGGCCGGCCCGGTCTCGACCAGCTGCCCGTTCTGCATGACGCCAACCCTGTGGGCGAGTTGCGCGGCGACCGCCAGATCGTGCGTAATCAGAAGTATGCCGTGGCCTGCGTCGGCCAGTTCCCTGAATATGGCCAGTATTCTTTTCTGGATGCTGACATCCAGCGCCGTGGTCGGTTCGTCGGCAATCAGCAGCCTTGGTTGCGCTGCGAGTGCCGAGGCGATCAAGGCCCTCTGCCGCAGTCCACCCGACAGTTCATGCGCGTACTGCCCTGCCCGCACGTCCGGCTCGGGAACGCCGACACGACTCAACAGCTCCAGCACCTGCGATGAAACGAGCGAGCGCGGCGCCAGGCCATGCGCAAGAATGGGCTCGGCGATTTCGCGGCCGATCGTTCTCAATGGGTCGAGCGAAACAAGAGCATCCTGAAGGACGAAGCCGATCTCGCGACCGCGCACGCGCCGCCAGGCTTTCTCCGACAGGTCCAGGAGATCGAGAACCCGGCCGTCATGGGTCGCCAGGGTGATTGCGTCGGCCCTCACCGAAGCTCGGGGGCCGGCGAGGCCGATGATCGTGCGTGCCGTTACGGATTTTCCCGATCCGGACTCGCCGACCAGGGCAAAGATCTCTCCGGGGGCGATTTGCAGGGAAAGATCGCGCACGGCATTCACCCGACCCTGCGAGGTCGAAAAACTCACCTGCAGGCCCTTCACCTCAAGCAGCGGCTTTTGTCCGGCAGCTTTGCCGCGGAAGGTTTGCAGGCTCGTTTGAATGTTCATCGCAGGTCGCCCGTCGCCAGAAGAGTTTGCAGGCGCCGGCCCAGCAGCGTGATCGAAATCACGGAAACAGCGACGACGCTTGCCGGCAGCAGGCTCACCCATGGCGCTATGTCGAGAAAATTGCGGCCGTTGGCGAGAAGAGCGCCCCATTCGGCGGCAGGAGGGACAACGCCGAGCCCTAGAAAGCTCAGGGCCGATGCCGAAAGGACGGCGCTCCCGACGCCGATGGTCGCCAGGATCAGCAGCGGGCGCATCGCGTTCGGCACGATATGCCGGAATATGATGGTCCAGGGAGATTCACCAAGCGCAACGGCATGTTCGACATAGCCGGACAATCTGACCTGAAGAACCTGCGAGCGGATCAGCCTTGCATAGCCCGCTATGCTGGAAAGGCCCACAGCCAGGAGCGTGTTGACCGGCCCTCGGCCGAGAACGGCGATGACCAGCAAGGCCAGCAGCATTTCGGGAAAGGCCAGCAGGATATCGATGACACGCAGCAACAACCGGCCAATAACCCGCGGCGCCAGGGCTGCCGTCGTGCCGAGAATGGTGCCGCCGATGCTGGCAATCAGCGTCGCGCCGATGCCGATGGTCAGAGACTGGGACGTGCCGTAGACGACGCGGGAAAAGAGGTCGCGTCCCAGGTCGTCGGTTCCGAACCAGTGCGTGGCATCCGGCGCCTGCAATATCACATTCGGATCGACCGCCTCAGGATCGAAAGAGGAAAACCATTGCGGCGCCCATATCGCCACACCCAGGACGACAACGAATGCCAGCGGCGCGAGCAAGCCGAAAGACAGCCACGGATGGCTGCCTGCTTGACGATGCGCTTGCGGGCGATCCTCTGTAAAATCGGCTGCGCTCACAGTTCCGTCCTTCGCAAACGTGGATCGATCATGAGGTAGAGGGCATCGACCAGCAGATTGACGATCACGAAAACCAGGGCCGACAGCATGACGAGCCCCAAAACCAGCGGCATGTCGCGTGTCCTGATCGCCTGAAGCGTGATCTGGCCGATTCCGGACCGGCCGAACACCGTTTCGGTGAGGATCGAGCCGCCGAGCGTACTGGCGAGAAGGGTGCCCGTCAGCGTCGACGCCGCCAGCGCCGCGTGCCGCAACCCGTGCCGGACGCGCAACACCGTTTCCCCGACACCCCTGGCCCTGACGGTCAGGGAAAATGGCTGTGACAGCGCCTCTTCCAGTCCGTCGCGAAGCACCTGGCTCAAGAGGGCGGCCAAAGGCAGGCTAAGGGCAATCGCAGGCAGGACAAGGGACGAAAGACCATCATCGCCGGTTACCGGAAACCATTGCAGATTGAAGCTGAAAATCGTCAGCAGAACGATGCCGATCCAATAGACCGGCGTGCTCAGCAGTATCAGTTCGAAGCCCGACGACAGCCTTGCAAGGCTTCTGCGGCGGCCAGCCGTCACCAGGGCGACAGTGATCGCCAGCAGCAAGGCGAGAACAACGGCGCTGCCTGCCAGCTGCAGGGTCGGCCCTGCCGCCTCGTAGATGACCTCCAGCACGGGTTGCCGGTACTGATAGCTGTCTCCGAAGTCGCCACGGAGCGCCTTGCCGAGATAGTGCGCATATTGCACGATCAATGGCCGATCCAGCCCGTAGTCCCGGATCAGCGCGGCGCGCTCCGCCTCGCCGACGACGTTCTCGCCGCCCGACAATATCGAAACCGGATCGCCGGGGATGAGCTTGATCGCGACGAACGCGATCGTTGCCGCACCCCAGAGTACGGCAACGATGACGCCGGCCCGCCGCAAAACGGTCCTCATGATTTTACTGATCCAACCATGCGTCATAGAAGTTCGGTTTCGCGTTGGTCGCCCAGGAAATGCCAGCCAGCTTCTTGGATGCGCCGAGCTGATAGGCCGCGACGAAGAGCGGCACGGCATAGGCCTGCTCGATGATTTCCGCCTGCACTTCCTGATAAAGGCGCTTGCGTTCTGCGTCCGATGCTCCGATCGCCGTGTTCAGCTTCTCGTCCAGGCTTTTGATCCGGGACACATCCTGACCGTTGGGCGGGATATAGGCCGAATGAAACACGGTACGCAGGATGTCGGGCTCGGCGCGAACGTAGTAGAAGGAAACGAGATCGTAGTCGTTGGCGTTGGTGCGGGCAGTCCATCCGCCGGCATCGACCGGATCAAGCTGAAGGTCGAAGCCCGCCTGCTTCACCTGGTACTGCACGGCCTGCGCAAGCGTCAGGTCCGATGCCGCGGTCGAGGTGCTGTCGAAGACATAGTGCAGGGTCAGCCGGGCGCCATCCTTCTTACGGATCCCGTCGGCATCCTTCTGCGACCAGCCCGCTTCATCCAGCAGGCGAATCGCCCTGGCCAGATCGAAGCCCCACTTTTTTGAGATATTGCGATCGTAGTAGAGCGTCGACGGGCCAAGGATGTTGTCTGCCGGCTTCAACGTGCCGAAATAAGCCGCCTTCACCGCTGCGGCCACATCGACCGCACTTTGAAAGGCCTGACGGACCTTCAGATCCTGAAACGGGCCCTTCGACGTGTTGAGGAAATAGGAGCTGTTGACGCCGGGATTTTCCTTCGTCACCACCTGCAGCTTGCCGTTGCCTTGAACGGAACGGTAGTTTGCCGGCGGCACGGCGTCGATTGCCTGCACCTGCCCGCTCGACAGCGCGCCCAGGCGCACGGAAGCCTCGGGAAGATATTTGAAGACGATCTGGTCGAAATGGGCCGCCCCCTTATGCTTGGCATAACCGGGACCCCAATTGTAATCGGCACGGCGCTTGAGCTTGCTGCCGCTTCCCTTGGTAAAATTGTCGAGCACGTAGGGACCGGAGCCGATTACCGTATTCGTGGTGCTCTGTGCCTTTTGCAGGTAGGCCGGCGACTGGATGCCGAGATAGGGGAGGCTCAGTCCCTGCAGCAATGGCGCGAAGGACTGCCGATAGCGGATGACAAGCGTATGGTTATCCGGGGCCTCGATCTTGTCGACAGGGCCAAGAAGCGACTTTGCGTAGCTGGAGGTCGTCTTCGGGTCGAGAATGCGATCGAAATTATATTTGACGGCGGCCGCATCGAGCGGCGTGCCGTCGCTGAACGTCACTCCCTGACGCAGGTGAAAGGTGTAAACCTTGTTGTCGTTGCCGACTTCCCAGCGTTCGGCAAGCCATGGCGTGAAACTGTTGTCTTCGGCCTGTCCGACAAGGGAATCGACGATATTGCGGGTGATGACGGCAGTGATCGAACTTCCCGTGATCGACGGGTCGATGATCGCCGTATCGGTTGCCAATCCCACGGTGAGAATGCCGCCATCGATCGGCTTTGACGGATCGGATGCGGCGCTTGCCGACGCGGCGAATGACGTCAAAAGAGAAAACGCGAGGGCGATACCGATGACGCCCCGCTTGCCATTATCCTTAAACGAATAGTTTCTTTTCATATCCCGTCCCTGATTTTATCGCTGCCGCTTGGTCGCATACTCCGGAATGCGAGAGGCGATTGCACAAGCCGAACGGTCACAAATATTGTCTATAATTTTACTAGACTAAAGGCATGCTGATACTTTTATGCACGGGAAGACAGAAATCCGTTCCATGATCGAGATGAGGCAAAAGGCAGAAGCCCGGGAATGCGGACGGGCAGCGCTCGACGCTATGCAGCGGGATAAAAGGCGGTTCGATTGCCGGGGATCGCCACGACAAAACCCTGTCCGGTTCCGTGGAACCCTCTCTCTTTCGCTCCATCCGCGGTGCGATGGATAGTCGTCGGCGCCCTTGAGACGGACGACGAACGCGGGCGATTACGGACCGTCATCGGACGAAGGCAGGAAATCAATGGCGGCGGGGATCAATCCAATCCGGCATCGACATGCCAGAAGCGCTCCTTGAAGCCACGTCCCGAAACTGCGCGCATGTACTCTCTGAGTTCCTTTTCGGCATCGCGGCCGGGAAAGATCTCGGCGATCTGGGATCCGTATTTCATGATCGCCCCGAACTTGCGGTCAAAATCGACGTCCAGGTCCACATGTCCTTTTATTTTCCAGTTCGTCCGCTTGATCGCCGCAGGCACGTTGTCGGGGTAGTTTGGCGGGAAGAACCCGGCCGAGTAGGGAATATCTTCGTAGAGATAGATATCGACATCCCGTCGCCCGCAGCATGTCCGGAACGTCTCCGTGGTGACGACATGGTCAAGGTGACGGCCCACCGCCATCGGACTGAGAACAATGGTTGGACGCACCGCGTCGAGCCATTGCGAAAGCAGGTCCTTCAGCGGATTCCAGGCGGGATCCCTATCGGAAGGAGGAGAGAATACCGCCTCCCGGGTGGCATAGAGGGGCATGCCATTGCTGTCCCTGCGATAGATGGAATCCGACATGCCGCCGTGGATATATTCGGCGCCCAGATATGCGATCGAGGCAATATCCTCCTTGCGACGCACCTCGTATGGATTGTCGCCCAGCCCCCACCATTCATGCAGTTCACGAACCAGCGGCGACGGTTCTCCTTCGACGTCCATGTCGGCTGTAAAAATCGTTGCCGCAACAACGTAGATGCCGCTCTTCACCGCCCGGTCCATGAAGCCGCCGGCACTGAGCACGGCGTCATCGAGATGGGGCGAAAGGATAAGCACGCGATCATCTTTCGTCACTTTGTCCAGCATTTTACTATCCGCCTGAAGACCTGCCTACCCACGGTTCCATGGATACAAGAGGATGCAGGAGATGCCAATTCACCTCGGCTGCGTGGGTCCGGGTTTCGTATCACTCGATCAAGCTGCGTCGATCCACGGGAGCCAAGACCGGCAGGAATACGGCGACAAACCTGGCTGATGGTTCGATACTATCGGCATGGCTCTTCATTCAGCGACGGAACGCTTGGGCAGGAGAACGTCGAAAAATGGCAGCAAGGCAGCTCCCAGAAGAACGCTGTCGCCCACGAAGGTAGCCGGCGTCACCGGCGGCAGCGGCGGAGGCGGGCTTTCCGGACGCTGGCTTGCCGCAACGCACCGCATGGCCACGATCAGGGCATCGATGACATCGCTCGGCAGATCGCCGTCAAGCACGATCTTGCCAGGCGCAACGAACCCGGCGATCGCCATAAGCGCGTCGAACAGGTGGACCGCCGCCTTCTTGATCCAGGCGGCGGCCGTCGCCTCGGCAGAACCGCCGTCGGGATTTTCCACGGCAGCCATGTAAGCATCCGCGGAGCAAACCCGGTCGAGCTGGAGGCGATCAGGCCCGGTCAGCATGCCGCCGATCCGCCCGGCACGGCCGCGGGCGCCGGCAAAGGGAATGGAATGCAGGAACAGTCCCGAGCGAATACGCTCCTCGAGCAGCACCATCACCATGCCGGCTTCCGGTATGCCGGCGCCGACCGTGCGTTCCGCAAGCACCGCCGCCAGCGTATCGAGTTCAGCTACGACGAGGCGGTCGGGAAACACCTGCCGCACCTTTTGCGCGTCGTCGGCGCCATAATCATCCAATGCCAGGCCGATGCCGACGAGATTGGCGGAAGGGCCGGCTGCGGCGTGCAGTTCTTCGAACGCCGCGGCAATGGCGGTTTCATCCGCATTGGTACGGGGTACGCTGGCGCGGCTGCGGATCCGGCCGTCCAGATCGACCAGCATGCCGGAAACCCTGTCTCGCCGCAGCCTGAGGCCGATCGCGAAGGCACCGTCCGGTCGCAACGCATATTCGGCGGAGGGAACCTGGGCGTTCTGCGTCCGGCGCTGGCCCTCGACGATCAATCCTTCCGCCAAATGACGGCGCAGGACATTGGTCACCCCGGGAGCGGTCAGCCCGGTCAACGCCGCCAGCTCCAGCCGCGTCATGGGTCCGTTGCGACGAAGCGCCTCGAGGATCGTCCGCGAATTATGGTCGGCGATCTGCGCGTGGCCAAGGCCGGGAGCTGGAGGGGCACGATCAGGCGGCATCGGCGGTCCGCAGCATCAGCGCATGGGCAAGCGGCATGGCGGCAGCGCCAAGGGCTGCCGCATCCTCGGACGCCGCCGCGCGATGCACCGGCGGATAATCGGCGCCCGAGCGCTCCAATTGCTCATGAACATAGAGCAGCAACTCATCGATGAGGCGCACCGGCAGGCGGCCACCGATCAGGATGGCGTCGGGATCGATGATAAGGCCGACATGCGTGACTGCTTCGGCGACATGAACGCTCACCTGCCTCAACCATTGCGACAGCAGCGCCTTGCCCCTGCCGTCGAGCGCCAGCAAATGTTTCGGCTCCGATGCCTCGATACCGTGCTGGCGCAGGAAGTCGTAGAGGATGAACAGCGACACGATCTTGCCGAGCGGCTGGACTCCGCCGCCGAAACCGCCCGGATCCGTGCCGGTTGGCAGCCAGCCGATTTCGCCGCCCATCTTGGCGACGCCGCGGTGCTGCTGGCCGTCAAGAACGAGGCCGCCGCCCAGACAGGCGCTTGCGAGGATATAGAAGAAGGTTCGACTTTCGCGACCGAGACCGAATTGCAGCTCGCCCGCCGCCGCCGCATTGGCGTCGTTGTCGATGAAAACGGGATGTGGCGTCAACTTGGCAAGCGCAGCCGGAATATCGAAATCCGTCCAGGCATGATAGGCTGCGGGAAATCCGATGACCGGCACCTCGCCCAGCCAGTCGGGAATAGCAATGCCGATCCCGGCGAAGCGCGTCTCGTCGATGATCTTCTTTTGTCGAAAGCCCTGCAGCGCGTCACGCATCAGCCGGATGAATTCCTCCGGCATCAGGAAGCGGCTTTCGTGATGGACACGGCCGCGCACAGCTCCGGTCGCGTCCATGGCGACGATCGTCAGATGATCGCGATCGATATTGGCGCCGACGGAAAAGCAGCCCGAGGGGTTGATTTCCAGTTCGATCGCCGGCTGGCCGCGCAGGCCGTGCCGCCGGCGAGCCTCCACCACCAGCCCGTCGTCGATCAGCTTTTCGGCGATGCGGGCGATGGCCTGCTTGGTCAGCCCGGACTGACGCGCGATCTCCGTGCGGGAGATCGGCGCGCCGCGATGAATGGCGCGCAGCACCACACCCCTGTTGTGGAGCGCTGCCTGCTCGCCATTGGATCCGGCAAGGTCGGTAGCGCTCGCATATTTGGCTTCAGCGTTCATCTGTCCAGAACTTGATATCTCCCCTCCTTCTACCGTCATCCGTCAATGCTGCGCAACTGTCACGTCCGCTCGATCCTCCAGCTTCTGACCTCGAACGGCGTGATGTCCCGGCCGCCGCTCCGTTGGTCAGGCTCTTCCATCAGGGTGACGGCTTCGCCAACGCGCCAGCTGCCGGCCGGTGCGATCTCCAGTCCGCCCCGGCGCCCTGCCGGCTCGTAAACACGCAGGATCAGGCCATCGCTATCCTCGGCCGGCTTCAGGGCGGAAAGCGCGACAGGGACCCCGGTTACCGACAGCGGCGCGAGGGAGGTGGCGGCCAACCCGGCGGCACTGACGGCTATCAGCGGCTGATTGAGATCGTCCGCTTCCTCGCGCACGCCGCCGGAATGCCATTCGCCCTCATGCGGCAGCAACGAATAGGTGAAGCGCTGTTCCCCCTCGTCGGCCAGGGGATCGGGATAGATCGGCCCGCGCACAAGACTGATGCCGAGCACATTGCCCCGGGCGCTATGGCCGTATTTCGCGTCATTGAGCAAGGCAACGCCGAAGTCCGGTTCGCTGAGATCGACGAAACGATGGGCGACTGCTTCGAACATCGCGGCATCCCAGGAGGTGTTGGTATGCGTCGGCCGGTCGACAATCCCATAAGCGCATTCGAAGGCTGCCGTTCGAGCCCGGACCGCCACCGGATTGAGCGACCGCAGCAATGCGCGCCGCTCGTGCCAGTCGATATGGGTTTCGATATCCAGGCGCTTGGCATTGGCGGTCAGCACGTAGAACTGCGTGATCGTCGAGTCGCGATAGCGGTGGACGACCTTGATCGCAGCACGATGCCGCCCGTTCTCGGCCAGTTCGATGCTTTCGGGCCTGTCGAGACGGATGCCCTTTTCCGCATAATCGGCATCGATGTCCCACGCATCCCAATTGCGCGGCTTGTCGGCCGGGTAGACCCAGAGCTGGTTGGCGGCTTCGGCCAGCGCCTCGCGGCCGGTCGCCTTGTGCACCATGCTCGATATCAGGCCGTCGGAGCCTATGACAACGGCAATATGGTCATTCTCCAGCCGGTTCACATCCGCGCGCAGGACGCCGGCGGGAGTGAGCGCCGAGCGATCGAATACCTGAACGGACAAGGGCGCCACCACGTCGCCCGTCGCCAGCACCGTGCCGTCGTCCAGCACGGCACGCAACGGCCGCACATCGAGCGACGGATTGGCGACCACCACGGCGTCGGCGATGCCGCCTTTCGGCAGATGGCCGACAATGGCTGCCATCGCCGCCGCCTGAGAGGCCTCTGCATGGCCGATAACCTCGGAGAGTTCGCGCTCGGCGTCCTCGTAGACCTCGCGAATGCCCGAGCCCGGCAAGATATCGTGAAACTCGTTCTTCAGGGTCACGCGCCAGTCCGTCTCCAGGCTCGGCGGCTTCGCCGCCGCGCCCGCCATATAGGCGACGGAGGCCAGGATTTCGGCTGTTATCAACGCTCTCTCGGCCTTGCGGTGCAGCCGCTTGACGCCGCTCTGCGTGGTCAGCGTCGCCCGGTGCAGCTCAAGATAGATCTCACCCGACCAGGCTGGCAGACGCTTTTTTTCGGCGGCCCTGTGAGCACCGGCAAAGAAATTCTCGACCGTGCCCCAACGCGCCTTCGGAATGGCGGGAAAATCGCGAAGCTGCACTTCCCGCTCGACCATTTCAGGCGTGACGCCGCCGCCGCCGTCGCCGTAGCCCACCGCCAGAAGCGACGTATCGTGCTCGACCTTCTGGCGGAAATTCTTCCAGGTCGGCATGAAGCAATCCGGCTGCACGAAGCCGTTATAGCCGAGCATGGGATTGTCGAACGCATGCGCCAGCACACGGCTGCCGTCGAGCCCTTCCCACCAGAAGAGGTCATAGGGGAACTTGTTGGTTTCGCTCCAATTGACCTTGGTCGTGAAGAAGCTGTCGATGCCGCCCTGGCGCAGGAGTTGCGGCAAGGCACCGGCGAAGCCGAAGCAATCCGGCAGCCAGCAGACGGTGTGACGCACGCCGAAGGTCTTTTCGAAATAGCGCTGGCCATAGAGAATCTGCCGCACCAGGCTCTCGCCCGTCGGCATGATCGTGTCGGGCTCCACCCACATGCCGCCAATGGTTTCCCATTTGCCGACTGCGACCTGCGCCTTGACGCGCTCGAACAGCGCGGGATCATCAGCCTCGATCTGCGCGTAGTAATGGGCGGTCGACTGGTTGAAGCGGAAATCATCCGAACGCTCCATCAGCGACAGCGCAGTATGGAAGGTCCGGCGCATCTTGCGGCGGGTCTCGCCGTAGGGCCACAACCAGGCAAGGTCGATATGGGCATGGCCCGTCAGCAACAGTTCGCCGTTTTGGGGGTAGCGTGCCTGGAGGGCCCGCAGGCGATCGAGCAGGGCGTCGTAAGCCGCGACGACCGTGGCGCGTTCCTCATCCGACAACGCCGCCGGATCGTCGATCATCTCCGGCAGTTCCCAGATCTTCTGCTGCCATTCGGCATTGGCCGTGCGCGCGACATACGGCTCCGTGGCGGAGGGCCAGTCGAGACTGCGCAATGTGTCTTCGGCCGCGTCAAGCATATGGGCGACAACGTCGTGTTCACCCAGCGCCTCGATGGCCTCGACGACCTGCCTGAGCAACAGGTTCAGGCGATGGACGGGTATATCCAGCCAGGCAAGCCGGGCCCGGATGAGCTTCGGTTCGCGGTTCGGTTCGCCGAAGGGAAACCGGGCGACGCTGTCGGTGGCGATGGCGATCTCGCGGCCTGCCAGCGGGAATTCCTGATGGAAGGGATCGAGGCCGAAGCTCTCACGCTTGCCGCTCTCGAAGGTGAGAGTGACCAGACTTTCGCCACCAAGATCGAGCTGCAGGCGGCTCTCCTCCAGAGGCCAGCCGTCAGGCACGCGGGCCTTGGCGGCAAAATGCACGATGCCCTTGCGGTGTGGCCAGGCCTGTCCGATGGCGATTTCCTGACCGTCGAAGGTCCAGCCATCGATCGAGGACGTGGCGCGTTCGCGCCAATGGCTGATTTCGGCGGTTCTGACCTTCAGACGGTCGAGGCGTTGGGCGATAGTAAGATGCATGGCATGTCCTGTCGGGTTTTGACGTCAGCCTTTGACCGCGCCGGCGGTCATGGCTTCCAGAATAAGGCGTTGCAGAGCGAGAAAGGCGATGATGGCCGGCACGACGGAGATCAGGCAGGCGGCGGCCAGCAACTGGATCGAGCTGTCGTTGCTCGAGCCGGCATAATTGAAGATGCCCACGGCGACCGGCGTCATGTTGTCCTGGGTGATCAACAGGAACGGCACCAGGAATTGCGACCAGCCGGCGATGACGGTGATGATAAACACCGAGGCGACACCAGGCGACGACAGGGGCACGATGATGCGCCAGAAGGCGGAGAACGGCGTGCATCCATCGATCATCGCCGCCTCGTCCAGGCTTTTCGGAATACCGTCGACGAAGCCTTTCAGCAGCCATACGGCCAGGGGTACGCCGAGGGCCACATAGACCATGACCACGCCGAACAGGCTGTTGATCAGGCCGAGCGAGCTCATATAGCGGTAAAGCGGCACCATGATCACCAGCGGCGAGACCATCTGGAAAGCCAGGATCGCCAGCATCCAGATCGGTTTTCCGCGCATTTGCAGCCGCGAGAAGGCATAGGCCGCCGGCAGGGACACGACGAGCACGCCGAGGGCCGAAAGGCATGAAAGCAGCAGGGCGTTCCAAAGGTAACCCGCGAAGGAAGCGTTGGTGAGAACGGCGTAGAAATTATCGAGCGTCGGGTTCTTCGGAATGAAGCGAGCGACTCCGAGATAGATCTCGCGACGGCTGCGCAGTGCCAGAGACAGCAGCCACAGCAGCGGTCCGGCAAAGAAGGCGAAAACGATCAGCATGAAGATATAGCTGAAAGCATCGCCGATGCGTTCCGCCATCCGGGCATTGATCCTTGCATTCATTCGGCGGCCTCCCTTGGCAGAAAGCGAGCATAGACCATCGCCAATACCAGGCTGATCGCCAGCATCAGCACCGACAGCACGCTGCCGCCGGCAAGATCGAAGTTGCGGAAGACGAGGTTGTAGGTGAAGAGCGAGAGCACCTCCGTCGCCCTGCCCGGTCCGCCGCCGGTCAAGGATAGAATGGCGTCGAAGGTGTTCAGGGTCTGGATGGTGATGATCACCATGTTGACCAGGATCGCCGTGCGCAATTGCGGCAGGGTGACGTACCAGAAGCGTTGCAAGGGATTGGCGCCGTCGACGGCCGCGGCCTCGAACAGGACGGGATCGATGGTCTTCAGCGCCGCGTACATCACGATCATCGAGAAGGCCGTACCGCGCCAGATATTGGAGATGACCACCGACCAGATGGCGTTGGCCGGATCGGAAAGCCAGGCAACCGGCGCGATACCGGCAAGGCGCAGCAAGCCATTGATCGCCCCGAACGGCGCTTCGCTGAACAGCATCTGCCAGACGATGCCGCCGGCAATGCCCGGTACCACCCAGGCGACCATGACCGCGGTGCGCAGCAACGTTGCCCCGAACAGGCGCCGCTTCTCGGCGCGAATGACCACCAGCGCGATGAACAGGCCGAGCAATTGCTGGCCCACGACGCTGCCGAAGGTGAAGACAAAGGTGATCCACAATGTCAGCGGCAAAGCCGGATTGCCGAGGATCTGTCGCATCTTGTCGAGCGAATAACCGCCGTCGCTGCCGAGCAGCGTCTGGTTGGTGAAGGCCAGCCGGAAGGCGTCGAGGATCGGATAGAGATAGAACAATCCCAATACGAGGATCGCCGGCAAGAGCCAAGGCCAGGCCGAGCCGGAGAACGGCCTGCTGGCGGTCCGCGTCCGGCCTGAAGAACTGCTGAATGCTGCAACGGTCATAAAAATCGTTCCGTGCCTGCCCTCCCGGCATGAACGCGGCCGGTCCACACCGAAACCGCGCCCATGCCCAGGGCGGAAAGTTGCCATATCCGCGGCGGGAAAGCCCGCCGAAGCCCGTTATTTGCTGGAATAGGCGGCGAGCGAGGCCTTGTAGGCGGCATCGACCGCTTCCTCGGTGGACTTGGTGCCGGAAAGCACGTCGCCCATCATGATCTGGATCTGGTTGGAGATTTCCGGATAGATCGCGACGCCGGGACGTGCGTTGCCGTTTTCCAGAGCTGCCGCGAAACCCTTGTCGATCGGCGTCTTGAACTGATCGTATTTGTCGAACAGCGAACGCTGGGTCGGCAACTGATCCTGCAAGGCGTTGGCCGGGCCGTTGTAGACCTCCTTGACGAGATCGGCGCAGAACTCGACCTTCTTCGGATCATTGCTGAAGGAGCCGAAAGCCCAGCCGCCCGTGCCGGCCGAATGCTGCGATTCCGTCGGACCGGGAAGCGGCGACGGCTGCCATTTGGCGAAATCGTCGGGCTCCAGCGCGTTCTTCAGCTGACCGTATTGGAAGTTGCCGCCGACGAACAGGGCGGTGGTGCCGGCGGCGGCAGCGGCGTTGATGTCGTCATAGGCTTTGATGTTGAGCACGCGCTTCGGTGCGGCGCCGGAATCGACGAGATCCTTGTAGTAGTCGACCGCCTTGATCATCTTGGCGCGATTGTCGCCTTCGCCGAAGATCGGCTTGGCGTCGGTATCGACAAGCTTGCCGCCCTGCGACCAGAAATTCGCCAGCCAGTCGAAGGTCGTGCCTTCCCAGCGGCCCGCATTGAACAGCACGCCCTCCATGCCTTTTTCCTTCGACGCGAGCGCGGCTTTCTTCAAGTCGGCCCAGGTCTTTGGCGCAGCAGGCACGATATCGGTGTTGCGCCACAAGACGCGGATGTCGGTCGCCCACCACCAAGCATAGAGCTGGTCGTCCTTGGCGACGACGACGTCGCGGATGAAGGGAAAGAGATCCGCGACCTGCTCCTTGGTGAAATAGGGCGTCATCGGCTTCAGCACCTTGTTGTCGATGAACTGCTGCAGCACGAAGCTGTCGATCGCCGAGCAATCTGGCGCATTGCCGGCCTTGGCCTGCTCCAGCAGGCGGGCTGCCACCTGACCGGTATCGTCGCTCTGGTATTGAAAATCGATCTGCCAATCCGGATGCTTGGAAATGAAATCGCCATAAAGCTTCTTGTAGCCGTCGGCCCAGGCCGGCACGGCCGAGAATGACGGGCTCTCCCAAGCCGGCAACGCCAGGACCAACTTGTTGGGCGCATCTGCCTTGCCGGCGCGCTCATTGGTGACGAGATCCTCTGCGAAAACCGGAAAAGCGACCATGGCAGCCGCGGCGACCGCGACAACGCGGCGCGTCAGATAGTTCATAATTCCCTCCCAAATTTGTTGCCGTGCCGCCCGTTGACGACGAGCGATCGAGCAGGCAATATTTATATTAAATCACTTTGTTTTTGTGTCAAGGGAGGTACTGATGGCGCGTGTGGTCATTGACAATGTCTCGAAGCAATACGGAGGTTTGCAGGTCCTGCACAATCTCAGCGTCGAGATCGAGGATGGGAAATTCGTCGTGCTCGTCGGTCCGTCCGGCTGCGGAAAATCGACGCTTCTGCGCATGATCGCCGGCCTGGAGACGATTTCCGGCGGCGAAATGAACATCGACGGCCGCGTGGTCAACGACCTGGCCCCGCGCGAGCGCGACATCGCCATGGTTTTCCAGAATTACGCGCTCTATCCGCACATGACGGTCGCCGACAATATGAGTTTTGCGCTGCGGCTGATGCGGCGGGACAAGGAGGAAATCGGCAAGCGCATCGACCATGCCTCCGGCATACTGGCGCTGACACCCTATCTCGCCCGCAAGCCGGCAGCGCTGTCCGGCGGACAACGCCAGCGTGTCGCCATGGGTCGCGCGATCGTGCGCGATCCCAAAGTCTTCCTGTTCGACGAACCGCTCTCCAATCTCGACGCCAAGCTGCGCGTGCAGATGCGCGCGGAGATCCGCGATCTGCACGACCGGCTGAAGACGACGACAATCTATGTCACGCACGACCAGACCGAGGCCATGACCATGGCGGACCAGATCGTCGTGCTCAACCAGGGCCGGATCGAACAGGTCGGCACGCCGCTGGAGCTCTACAAGTCACCCGCCAATCTCTTCGTAGCCGGCTTTATCGGCTCGCCGGCCATGAACTTCCTTACCGGTCGTCATGCAGAGGCCCATGGCGCCGCGACGCTGGGCATCCGGCCGGAACATATCCGGATATCCGCCGCCGGAACCGGGATCAGCGGCACCGTTGCCTTCGCCGAACATCTCGGCAGCGACACTTTTCTGAAAGTCGACCTACCGGATGCCGGCCACGTCATCGTCCGCGGCGGCGGTGACCTCATGGTAGCGGCGGGCCAGGAGATCTCCATGGTCTTTCCGGAAGAGAAGCTTCACCGATTCGACGGAGACGGCAAGGCGATGCGCTGAAGCCGACGCCCTGGCATCTCGCCCGCCGCCGATCCGGTCAGTGGCGGGCAGCAACGGCAGGCAAGAGAAACTGCACGCATCTTGTCGCCACAGTCATGCCGGCGGCATCATGGAAATCGCCGGGCGAGGCTGCCCTGAGGCCGGCGCTCCATCGCTCGACGATGTTGCCGGCTGACAGACGCCCGGGATGGCATGCGGATTGGGCCATCCTCCGCGACGGTTTCGGACAATCCGGGCTAAGCGCGCGTTGCGGAGATCTTGAAGCTCTGTCGATAATGCGTCGGCGGCAGGCCCTTGGCGGCGCGAAACTGACGGGCGAAATGCGCCGTATCGGAAAAGCCGCATTCGACGGCGATATGGTTCATCGGGAGATCGGTCTGCACCAGCATCTGGCAAGCCTCGCCTATCCGCAATTGCGTCACATACTGGCTGATCGACATGCGGGTGCTGCGCTTGAACACACGCTGCAACTGGCTATCCGTCAAATGCGCGATGGCGCAGAGTGGGGCGAGCCGCAGCGGTTCGCGGTAATGGGCGTGCAACCAGGTAAGTACCCGTCGCATCCGCTCCCGGTCACGCGGCGTCTCGCTCACCGAAACCTCTCCCGAGGCCAGCGACCTCCCGCGGACCGAAGCGAGGTCGAGCAGAATCCCTTGCAATTCCAGCGCCTGCATCGCCGGCGGCAGCGTGCCGAGCGCCAGCATGCGCGGCCGCAGGCGCGCGACGGTCGCCGCGTCGAATTCCAGCCCGCGCCCCGCCGCAGCGGTGAGAGCAGCAAGGCCGCTATACTCCGGCATCAACGCCATGAGGCCATCGATCCATTCGCGCGAGAACCAGCAAACGATGGCCCGGTGCAGCCGCGCCGTGCCGATCAGCGCCTCGGATTGCCACGCGTGCGGCAGGTTCGGCCCGAGCAGAACGAGATCACCGTCGCCGTATCGCTCCACATGATCGCCGACGAACCGCACGCCCCCGCTATCGACCGTCAAGGTCAGCTCGAACTCCGGATGGTAATGCCAGTTGAACGGAAAATCGGGCAATTGCCGGTCGAACAGAAGCCAGGAGCGATCCGCCGGAATGGCAACCGTTTCGAACCAGGGCTGCATTGACCTATTGCTCCGCTTCTATCGCACCATAATGCGGCAATCATACAAAAGCTTGCGGCCCGAGGGAATGGCGCAATCCGTTGCCATCCGTAATGTCACCCTACCCGGCAACAGGAGGAACGGATGGAAGCGGCGATCAGACCGGATGTGGTGATTATCGGATCGGGCGTCGGCGGCGGCACGGTAGCCCGCCAGCTCGCCGAAACGGGCGCAAGGATACTTATCCTGGAACGGGGCAGCTTCCTGCCGAACGAACCGGAAAATGCCGATGCGGAAGCGGTTTTCACCCAGGCGCGCTACCGGACCAGAGAGGAATACCAGGATGAGGCCGGTCGCCGCTACCGCCCCGGCCAGTATTACTATGTCGGCGGGCACACGAAGTTCTACGGGACAGCCATGTTCCGGTTTCGCGACACCGATTTTCGCGAAACGGAGCATGAAGATGGCACATCCCCGTCCTGGCCTTTTTCCTATGACGATCTCGAACCTTTTTACGACGAGGCGGAGCGCCTGTTCGGCGTGCGCGGGCAGGCGGGACAGGATCCGACCGAGGGCGCTCGCTCCCATCCCTATTCCCACGCGGCCATTCCGCACGAGCCGGTCATCGCCGATATGGCTGAAAGACTGCTCACGCAGGGCCTTCGCCCCTTTTTCATGCCGTCTGCGGTGGATTTTGGTCCCGGCGGAAGCTGTCGGCGCTGCGGCACCTGCGATGCCTTCGTCTGTCGCTATGGCGCCAAGGGCGATGGTGAGATGCGATTGATCCGGCCAGTCCTGAAACATCCCAACGTCACGCTCTGGACAGGGGCGCAGGCGACGCGGCTCCTTCCTGCCTCGGACGGGCGCATAGCGGCGGTCGAAGTGCGGCGCGGCGGCGAGATCATGCGCATTGAGGCGCCGCTGTTCGTCCTTAGCGCCGGCGCGATCAACTCCGCACTTCTGCTGTTGCGCTCGACCGACGCTGCCCATCCCAATGGGCTTGCCAACAGCTCGGGCGTCGTCGGCCGTTACCTGATGAACCATCACCTGAGCGGGTTGATGGGTCTCATGCCGTTTCGCGTGAACGACACGAAATTTCCCAAAACGCTGTCCGTCAACGATTTCTATCACGGCGTGCCGGGTGACGGCGCTGCGCGAGGCAACATCCAGATGCTCGGCAACATTCAGGGGCCGATGATCCGCTCCGCCTACTCCTGGATGCCGCGCCCGCTTGCCAATCTCCTCGGGCGCCATAGCGTCGATTGGCTGTGCATGTCCGAGGACCTGCCACGAGCCGAAAGCCGCGTCCGTCTTCTGCCGGGCGATCGGGTCGAAGTGGCCTATCATCCGGGGGGCCGATCCGCGCATGACCGTTTCGTGGAGCATGCGCGCGCCCGGCTGCGGCAAATCTTCCCCGTGGTCCTGCGCCACTCCTTCGGCATCGAGGCACCGTCCCATCAATGCGGCACCGTGCGCATGGGCGTCGATCCGACGCAGTCGGCTCTCGATTCCGTCTGCCGCACCCATGACCATCCCAATCTCTATGTGGTCGACGCTTCGTTCTTCCCATCCTCGGCGGCACTCAACCCGGCACTCACGGTCTGCGCGCAGGCCCTGCGCGTCGGCAATCACCTGCGCGCTTCCTGGCGCAACGACAATCTCGCCGCCTGACCATCCGGGAGCTTTCCATGGTTCATAATTTTCTTTCACCGCTGACCGGTTCCTTTGCCATACCGGCCGCAGAAAACCCCACCGTCGCCATGATCGAGGCGGCGTATCGGCATCATGGTCTCCACTGGCGCTACATCAATTGCGAGGTCGCTCCGCACGCGCTTGAAGATGCCGTGCGCGGCGCCCGCGCCATGGGCTGGATGGGCTTCAATTGCTCGCTGCCCCACAAGGTGGCGGTCATCGAGCATCTGGACGGGCTCGGCGAATCCGCCCGCATCATCGGCGCGGTCAATACCGTGGTTCGCCGCGAGGGCCGTCTGATCGGCGAAAACACCGACGGAAAAGGCTTCGTTGCCGCGCTGCGGGACATCATCGACCCTGCAGGCAAGCGCGTTGTGCTGCTCGGAGCAGGCGGGGCGGCCCGGGCGGTGGGCGTCGAGATGGCCCTGGCGGGCGCGACCGACATCACCGTCGTCAACCGCAGTGCCGGACGCGGAGAGGACGTCGCCGCCGTGATTGACGGACAGACGCCGGCCAAGGGGCGCTACCGGCCCTGGGTGGGGCGATATCGCATACCGGAAGAGACGGATATCGTCATCAACGCCACGTCGATCGGCCTGTTTCCGGATATCGACGCCATGCCGGACATCGAACCGGACAGCTTGCACGCGAACATGGTGGTCGCCGACGGCATTCCCAACCCACCCCTGACGCCGTTCCTCAGGCAAGCGCAAGCACGGGGCTGCCGCACCGCCGACGGACTTGGGATGCTGGTCAACCAAGGCGTCATCGCGATCCGATACTGGACCGGTATCGATGCTGACACCGGCATCATGCGCAAGGCCCTTGCCGATCTGGGATTATGAAAGAACATGCTCCGGCGCCTTCGGCCAAGGCCATTCAGGCGGGACTTCCATCCCGCCTTCATTCACAATCGCGAATAGCGGGGGTGCCGGCAGCGGTACGTCCACCACGCCTGCTTATTCGTTGAGCTTCGATTTAAGCGCTTTCCAGCCGGCAGCGAAAACATGTGAGGAGACGATTTCCACATATTTTCCAGCATCTTCCGGCTCCTCGTCGAAGGTGGCCGTCCATTCCGCAAACGTCCGGTTGCCTTCGGTAATCGGAAGCAGCCTTATGCTTGCCACGTAGTTTTTGACCGGAAATGCGGGCTTCACGAAACTGTACGACAGCGAATGATCGCAGTTGCTGAGCGCAAGCAGCCGCTCGCGCACATGCGCGCCATCCGTGAGATGGAAGGAGCGAATGCAGCCGACATCGCTGCTGCTCAACCCGCCTTCGATCTCGCTTCCGACAATGGCGGGATGCCAGTTCGGCAGGCCGTTAAAATCGCGCACGACCTCCCATACGGCTTCGATCGGCGCGTCGATCACCGCGCTTGCATAGGCCTTGGCCATGTTCCCCTCCTAACGTTGAATGACGAGATTCTTGAAAGCCTGCGTCTGCGCCACGAGCGCCTTTTCCACCGGCAGGCGCTCCATGCTGGAGGCACCATAGAATCCGTGGCAGCCCGGGCACCGTTCCAGGATGTAGCGGGCATCCTCCGGTTCCGCGATCGGACCGCCATGGCACAGAACGATCACCTCGGGATTGATGCCGCTCGCAGCCGCGGCGATCACGTTGACCTCGTCCACGCAGGCCTCGAGCGTAAGCGCGGTATCGGCGCCGATCGACCCGCCCGTCGTCAATCCCATATGCGCGACGACGATATCGGCCCCGGCCTCCGTCATGGCCCGCGCGTCGTCGGCGGAAAAGACGTAGGGCGTGGTGAGCAGATCCTTGGCGCGCGCCAGGCGGACGACCTCCACCTCCAGCGCGTAGCCCATACCGGTCTCCTCGAGATTGGCTCTGAATCTGCCATCGATCAGACCCACGGTCGGAAAGTTCTGAATACCGGCGAAACCCACGGCCTTCAGCTCGTCGAGGAAGTAATCGAAATTGCAGAACGGATCCGTGCCGTTCACGCCTGCGAGAACCGGCGTGTGCTTGACCACGGGCAGCACTTCGCGCGCCATGTCCATGACGATTTCGTTGGCGTTGCCATAGGCGAGCAGGCCGGCCAGCGACCCCCGCCCGGCCATGCGGTATCGGCCTGAGTTGTAGATGACGACCAGGTCGATCCCGCCGGCTTCCTCGCATTTGGCGGAAAGGCCGGTGCCCGCCCCGCCGCCGATAATGGGAATCCCCGCCTTGATCTGCTGGCGAAACTTGTCCAGCAACTGGCTTCTTTCGAACTTCATGCTAGCGACCTCTACTGATTTCATTGAAGTGGCGGACAACTTCGGAACTGAATTCCGGTGAATTTAACGCGTGCGGCACCCGGAGAACGATGCGCTCGTCCGTCTGCCGGACGGTATGCTCGATGGCGTCGAACAGGGCCGCATCGGCTTCCGGATCATGAAATGCTTGGCCCGGCGCATCGAGAAGCGACACCCCTCCCAAGGGCAGAAGGAAGCGCACCGGCCCGACGCTTCGGTTGAGGCGCTCGCCGATCCATTTTCCCATGGCCACGTTCTCCTCGACCGTGGTGCGCATCAGCGTGATCTGCGGATTGTGCACATAGAGATTGCGGTGACGGTATTTCTGCGGAACGGTGTCGATGCCCGCGAAATTGACCATGTCGAGCGCGCCGCAGGAGCCGACATAGGGCAGCGCCGACTGCGCGAGGAAACCGAAACGGTCTTCCGTTGCGGGCAGAATGCCTTCGAACAGGAGATCGCATACTTCCGTCGTCGTGATATCCAGGACGCCGGCCAGATAGCCGGAGGAGGCAAGCTTTTCCATCGACTGGCCGCCGATGCCGGTGGCGTGAAATACCAGGCATTCGAAGCGGTCGCGCAGCTGCTCGACGACCTGGGAAACGCAAGGCGTGGTGACGCCGAACATGGTGAGACCCAGCGCCGGCCTGTCGTCCTGCTCGGCTTCCCGCCGGTTGCGGACCATCCCGGCAATCGAGTTGGCGGCATTCGACAGCACCGTCCGCGAGATGCGGTTGAGCCCGGCTATGTCGGTTATCGAATTCACCATGGCAATATCGTTGGGACCGACATAGGCGCTGATATTGCCGGCGGCCACCGTCGAGACCATCACGCGCGGCGTGCCCACCGGCAGAACGCGCATGGCCTGCGTGACCATCGCGGTGCCTCCGGAGCCGCCGAGGCCGATCACGCCGCCGACATCGGCGCGCGACAGGATGAAGCGCTCGAACGCCAGCCCCATGGCGGAAACCGCGGAACCGCGGTCCCCGGTGAAGACCGCGTCCGCGCCGCCGGGATGGAAACCCGCGACAGTCTTCGCATCGACATCGGCGTCATCCGACGGTCTGGCCGTGGAAAGATCGACCAGGATCGCGGGCAACCCCTGCGCTCTGATCAGATCCGCCACATAGCGCAGCTCGTCGCCCTTCGTATCGATGGAGCCCGCCACATAAATCGTCTTCGCTATAGTCATCGCTTCCTCCTCAAGTATCTGTCATTTTTTCGGCGTCCACTCGGGCCGAGCGGCCATCATCCCCGGCAGCATGGCGGCAAAGGGCGCAGCCTCGGTGATTTGCCTGGGCAAGCCCTGGTCTCTGCCTTGACCCGGGAGCCGGAGCCAACCACACCCGCATGGGAACGGGAGATATCGACGGCAAGCACGAGCCTCCTCCTGGCCTTTTCAGCGGAGAGTCCTCCCTTTGTTCTCCGCAAACCAAGTTGCTCCACTCCGCCGGATCTGACAAAGTCCACTTGTCGAGAAGTGGACCAGGCATGAACAGGATTTCACCGGCGAGGATCAGCCGGCTCATCGGAAACTGGCGGGCGCCGGAGGGCAAAGTCAGCCAACAGCTGAGTGCGGCCATCGCCCGGTTGATCACGGCGAGGGAGCTGCCCGTCGGTGGCCTGCTGCCTTCCGAACGCGCGCTGGCGGCAGCGCTTGCGGTCAGCCGGGGAACTATCGTCGCGGCCTATGCCTCGCTGCGGGATGCAGGCGTGCTCGACAGCCGCCATGGCAGCGGCCACCGCATCATCGCGTCCGCAACGGCCCCCGGCTCCGCGCATACCCGCCTTGCCGGCGAGATTCCCGCGCATCCGCAGGATATAGACATGACCAGCGGCGCGTTGCCGCCGTCACCGATCCTAACCCGGATGCTCGCTTCATTACGCGGTACGGAGCTTGCAAGCGTGGCTGCGGGCCTCGGCTATGACGCGTCCGGCCTGCCCGCCCTCCGCTGGGCGGTCGCCCGCTACTATACCGATCTGGGGCTGGCGACCCACCCGGACAACATCCTCATCACCAGCGGCGCGCAGCAGGCGGTATGGCTGCTCGCCAACGCCATGGTCGACGCGTCGGATGCTGTCATCGTCGAAGACCCCGTCTATCGCGGCTCGCTCGAAGCCTTCCGCCGACGCAATGCGAGGATCGTTCCGGTCGCGGTCACGGAACGCGGGCTCGACATGCCGCAGCTCGAAAAGGCGCTCAAGAACCGACCGAAACTTCTCTATCTTTTTCCGGAAGCCCACAATCCGACAGGCAGGTCGCTGGACGACGAAAGCCGCCGCGACCTCGCGGCCTTGCTCGAACGTCATCCGACTTTCCTTGTGGAGGATGGAGCGCAGAACGAGCTTTCGACCCTTGCTGGAGCAACGCCCCGCCTGTTTGCGAGCGAGGTCGATCCGAACCATGTCGCCACGATCGGCACGCTTTCCAAGCTGTTCTGGGGCGGCATCCGCATCGGCTGGATCCGCGCGGCGCCTCCGGTGGTGAAGCGGCTGGCAAGCTTCAAGGCCGTCAACGACCTGGGCTGCTCCATGTTCGACCAGCATCTCGCCATCGGCCTGCTTGAAAATATCCCGGAGGCGCGGGCTTATCGTCACCAGGAAATCGCGAGCCACCTGAAAATCGCCGAGGATCTCATTGCCGAGAGAGCCGCAGGCCGATGGCGCTGGTCGCGCCCTTCAGCGGGTACCGCAATGTGGATCCGTATGCCCGGCATCGATGCGGTCGCACTATGCCAGGAAGCCCAGCGTCATCGCCTGTTCCTATCAGCCGGCCCCGGCTATTCCGCCCACGAGAATTTCGGCGACGTCCTTCGCCTGCCCTTCGTTCGCCCGCCTGAAATCATGCGGTTCGCGATCGAAACGATCTGCGATCTGGCCGGCACGGCACGCGCTGCCTAGACGGAAGCAAAAGTCATCTATCGCTCCAGATTGACATATGCCTCCGGGAAAAAGCGGGGCGTGCACAGGCAGTAGAATTCCAGATCCACCAGGCCGGTATTCTCGATACGCTGCGCCGCATCGGCCGGTATCACGGCCTGATCGCCAACCCGAAGCTTCTGTTTCACGCCGTCGATCTCAAGTATCCCCTCCCCTTGACGAACGATGTACCGTTCTATCACGCCGGTGAGGCTGTGCAGCTGAGTGGTTATACCGACCTCGACCCGAGCCAATGCCAGCGACGCCTCCGGCGAGGCATCGCAGTTATGCAGCTCCGTGATATGGCATCGTTCCTCGGTCCAGAACTCGCCGCTGCCATTCGCGAACACGATCGCTTGCCTGTCTTCGGTCATTGGTCCCCTCCATCCGGTTCGTTGTGCGAGCTGAACGGTCCATAGCAAGATCGGCAAGAACCACTTTGTACAAAGTGGTTCAGCCGTCGCCATTTCCGATGCCACGCGCCTCGCATTGCCGGCATCTGCGGACGGGGTCTGAGCGTTTCGATGGCGGAAGCAAGCGGGCTTTGTGAGCACCGAACGAGCGCGTGCATCCGACGACAATGGTGGGGCATGTTATTGTCGTCGGACGCTGCACTCTATCCGGCTCGCGGGTGGCATCCGGGCCGGTGTCCTGGATAATAACATCTACCTTAAGTTTAGCGAAGCTGCCCGGATGGGCAGGCTCAATCCGGATCTCGCATGCAAAGAGAAGCCATTCGCGGCGGCACATGCAAACCCGAGCCCAGTCGCGCCGGCCAATTCCGCGAGTGTCTCCAGCATTTCCGCCTCACCCGATTGAAGCGTCGCTAGGCAAGGTCGCTATCGGCTGGGCCGTCCGCATCGGCCGCGGAGAACTTTGCATATTTGACCATATAGTCCGCCGCCTCGCGAATATCGTGAACCACCGCGTCACGCGCGCCGCGCGGATCCTTCGCCTCCAGGGCTTCGAGAATCCTTTCATGAAAATCGACGTCCAGCACCTCGGTCGGAGTGAAGGGCGCTCCTTCCACCAGCTTGCGCAGGAACGGACCCGCCTGGAGCCAGAGGATCTCGATCAGGTACAGGAGATACTCGTTACCGCAATGCCGGTAGATCGAGAACTTGAAATCGAAATTTGCCTGAAGATAGCGGTCGATATCGCCGGCCCTGGCGGCTTCGGTGCGCTCCTTGCAGTGATGGCGCACGGTGCGCAAGCTGTTGCCGTTGAGCCTGGTGGTCGCAAGCTCCGTTGCCGTGCCCTCGATGGAGATTCGCGCCTGCGTCAGATTGTTGAAGGAGGCCACGCTGAGAAGCGGAACCTCGACGCTGCCGTTTGGAAGCAGGTTCAGCGCGCGCACCGCCTGAAGGCGCTGGAATGCCGTGCGAACAGGCATCGGACTTGTCCCGAACTGCTCGGCGACCTTACGGTAGGTCAGCTTCTGTCCCGGTTCGAAGTGCCCGGCCATGAGGGCTTGCACGATCTGATGATACACTTGCTCGTGCATCGGCACCGGGGCTTCGATGGCCGTGATGTTTGCCGCTTTCTTCGCCGTCATATCCACCACTCGAAAAACAATGCTGCTCCGAAGATGCCTTTGGTAGAAGATTTGCCGTTGCTCGCGCAAGCACCATCGCGAGCAACGGCCTGAGTCCGTCAGACCATGCGCGCCAATTGCCCGAGCAGCGCCAGATTATCGCGATCGAAGCCTTCCATGATAGGATCCGGCTGCGAGCTCATGCGCACGATGACCACGTCCGCTGCGGGATCGATGTAGAGCCATTGACCGTGGATGCCGATGCCGCAGAAGCTCCCCTCGCCTGTCTGATACCATTTGTTGTGATAGCGCCCCTTCGGAAACAGAGGTGCGAAATCGCTGCGGTCCCACGCAGCCTTGCTGCCGCCGCTGAGCGTACCGCTTACCCAGGCTTCGGACACGACGCGCGTTCCGTTCGCCGTGCCTCCTTGCCGCATCATCTCGCCGAAACGCGCCAGGTCGCGCGGGGTGAGCGAAATGCCGGCGGAGGCACGGCTTGTTCCCTCGCGGTCGACAGTCATCGTCACCTCGCCCCGTGCCCCGAGCGGAGCCCAGATTATCTCGCGCAAGAGATCCGCCATGCGCAGGCCGGAGGCGCGCTCCAGGATGATGCCGAGCATATCGGTGTTCGGCGAGCGATAGCGGAAGATTTCCCCATGGTCGCCCGGCAGGCGCCTGAGACTACACAGGAATTCCCGAAGCCCCTCCTCTCCGCCGCCCGGATTCCAGAGCATGGCGCGACGATAGCGACCGAACGGGCTTTGCGGGTCCAGGTAGGCTTCGTCGATGTCGATAGCCACCGTCATGTCCAGCACATGCTGCACGGTAGCATCGCCGTAAGCGGAACCCTCGGCCTCCGGCACGTATTGAACGACCGGCGCGCCGGGATCCAGCAGCCCGCGTTCCTGCAGGGCGCCGGCGACGACAGCCGTGATCGACTTGCTGATCGAGAAAGTGATATGGCGGTTGCCGAAATCCATGCTCGGTGCAAACCAGTCCGCAACGAAATGTCCGCCCTTCATGACGACGAGCGCGTCGGCATAGGAGCGCGCGAGGAAATCCGCGATCCGCTCCTCACCGTTCGCCAGCCGTACTCGCTCGGCGACGAGAGCGGACGTTTCCGCTGCAGGCGCGTCCTCGGCTCCCGTCCCGCGCCAGACATGCGCGCTCGGCACCAGTTCGCCGACATTCTGGAACGACCATCTGCCGTAGGGATCGAGACGCCAGTTCGCGAGCGTCACCTCATCGCGGCGAAAGCCGTATCTCTCTTCGAATGTGGTCGTATCGACCATGAAATCTCCACTCCTTAGCCTTGTTGCGGCAGCTGGATTCCGGCGGTTAGCTCAGAAATTCACCAATTTCCCACCGAATAAAACTCACCGAAAACTGAACAAAATTCGATCTAGTTTTTGACGGCCCCCTCGAGGCAAGACGTCCTGCAATTCTCGATAATCTCCCAATCCAGCTTTCATTTCTCGATCATTAACATCGAGATTACCTTCCACAATGGCTGAATATCTATCAAAAAATCGATATTATTTCGAATTCTTAACGATGTCAAAGACCGCGCACTGTGATCTCAGATCTGATAATCCATATCGTATCAATTTCGTATCGCAAGCGGTAACGCAGAAAATAAGTTGACTTTATACGTGATCTGAGATCACAAATTTAGGAAGAAGCGATCGCTTGATATCGCCACGTCAGCAAAAGGGAGGAACTCATGAATTCCAGCAGGCAACCGTGGCAGCGCGACCCGGAAAACCCCGGCGCTCCCATCATCCCGCGCGGGGAATGGGATTTTCCACCCTATCATCGCTGGACCTTCCAGCATGTGCGCGAGATGGCGCCCACCGCACAGATCTGGCGCGGTCCCGGCTCGGTCCTGCCGCTCCCGGAACGCAAGCGCAATATCGACGGTATCGTCTTCGAGACGCGCGCCGGACGCCGCACGATGGCACAATATCTGGAGGAAAGCGCAACGGACGGCTTCATGGTGCTCTCACGCGGCGAAGTCGTCGCGGAACGCTACATGAACGGGCTTAAGCCCTACCGGCAGCATCTCGCCATGTCGGTCTCCAAGTCCGTCACCTCGGCGGTCTTCGGCATTCTCGTCCATCGCGGGCTTATCGATCCGCAGGCGCTGGTGACGAAATATCTGCCGGAGCTGGAAGGGACCGGCTATCGCGGCGCGACGGTCCAGCATGTGCTCGACATGACGAGCGGTGTCTATTTTGACGAGACCTACACGACGCCTGGTTCCCACATGCAGAAGCTTGGGCAGGCAAGCGGCTGGTTCGACGTCATTGATCCCGCATGGCCGATGACCGTATGGCAGCTCGTCCTCCAGCTTACCGAGCAGGAGCGCCCGCATGGGAAGGCCTTCCAGTACCGGTCGATCGAAACGGATGTGCTGGCCTTCATCATGCAACGTGCGACCGGCAAGCATCTTGCGGACTTGATCAGCGAGGAACTCTGGGCGCCAATGGGCGCAGAGGACGACGCCTACATCACGCTCGACCGTGGCGGCTTCGGCCTTGCGGACGGTGGTTTCAATGCGACGCTGCGCGATTTTGCCCGTTTTGCCTTGCTCCTGCTGCGCGGCGGCAAGGCGCATGGGCGCCAGATCGTGCCAGCCGCGTGGATCGAGGCGATCCGCGATGCCGATCACGAGATCTTCGGCAACAAGCGCCAGGGCGCGCTGCCGCGGGGAGCCTATCGCAACCAGTTCTGGATCGAGGACCCCGACAGCCGCGTCTTCATGTGCTTCGGCATCTTCGGCCAATATATCTACATGGACCCGGAGTCGGACTTTGCGATGATCAAGCTGTCGACCGATGTCGATCCTGTGAACGATGATCGCACGGCCGATATGCTGGCCGCCGCCCACAGGCTGCGGGATTTCTGCAAAACGGGAATTTGACCCGCTAATCGGGAGTATGGCGACACGAATGCCAGCCTATGGCCATGCCCGAGATGCCGCCGTTTCAGCGGGATGCAACCTGGTTTCGCAGCACCTGCGGCCTGAGATTGCCCCGTTTGCAAACGAAATGCCTCATTTTGGCGCCCCGGGCATGAAGCCAGTGCATCGAGCACGAGCCTAGGTTGGAAAAAATTTAGCCTTTCGATATTTTTTAGAAACCCGAACGCAAGCAATATGTGCCAGCCTCTGTTCCCGATGGTAATCCCGGACATGACGACGGGATCGGGAAACCATCTTCGTTCAGCTGGCGAGGGCGTCGCATGCCTTGCAATGAAAATGAAATACCGCAGCCTCATGCAGTCGGCTCCCAGGAGTTCATGCATTTGCGGGAACTGTTTGACCGTTCGTTCAAAGCAGCCCGGATCGGAGTATGGGAATGCAGCCTGCCGGACCAGACGCTGAAATGGACGGATACGGTCTATGAATTCTTCGATCTTGCCCCGCAGACAGCACTGGCGCGCGATGAAATCGTCAGGCTCTACACCCCGGGGACCCGCAGGCAGCTCAACGAGCTTCGCGACAGGGCAATTCGCACAGGTGAAGGCTTCACCCTCGACGCCCAGATAGTTACGGCAAAAGGAAACAATCGCTGGATAAGAATAACCGCCTGCGTGGAGTTTGCGGGCGGGACGGCCACAAGGATCTTCGGGGTCAAGCAGGATATCACCGCCGAGAAGACGATGATGGAGCAGCTCCGCCATCTGGCAGAGCGCGATATCCTCACGGGGCTGACTTCACGGACGAGGTTTGAAACTTTCCTGAGCGAGATATGCGGAGCCGACGGCCATGGGGCCAAGGCCCTGCTCCTGGCGGACCTCGACGGCTTCAAGTCCGTAAACGACACTCTCGGGCATCAGGCCGGTGACGATTGCCTGAAGGTTGCCGGCCGCAGGCTATCGCGGGCTGTCCCCGATGCGCATATGGTTGCCCGCATCGGCGGCGACGAATTTGCCGTCATCCATCCGTGTTCATCGCCCGAAGATCTCGCAAAGATCGCCGCCCGCGTCGTAAAAGGCATGCATTGGACGATTTCGACGCCGGCGAGGAACATTCGGATCGCGACGTCGGTCGGGGCGGCCATCATCGTGCCTGGGCAATCGCCAAAGGATATATTCGCAAAGGCCGATCATGTCCTCTACGAGGTGAAATCGGCGGGAAGGAATGGCTTCCGCATCGCACCGTCTTCCCGGTCGGCGTTGGAGGCTGCTCCGGCAACGCTGCTGAAGGACGGCAACCGTTTGACGGCAGGACGTTTCTAGCGTCTGCCGCCGGACCGGTTGCCCGATTCCTTTGTCGCGCTGGCACGCAGCCGAGGCGAAACGCCCGCGCCTCTGCCTGGAAACATGCGAACGTCGAGATCGGAGAACGGCTTTCCTGCTCGGCGGCGGCTTCGGTTAAAGCGCTGCCCGTTCGTCGCGCCTGCCGACGCGGGCAAGGAGATAGTCGACCTCGGCTCTCGCGGCCGGCGTCAGCATCTGCGCCGGCTTGCGTTGCGCGTCGGTGGCAATCACGCCGCGCCGCTTGAGCACATGCTTGCGGACGGCAAGGCCGATACCGAGCTGCTGCTCGTAGCGGATCAGCGGCAGATGGGCATCGAACAGGTCGTGCGCCTCGTCCCTTTTGCCGGCGGCGGACAATGCCATCAGTTCGGTGAGCATGTCCGGGAAGCCATAGCCGGTCATGGCTCCATCGGCGCCGCGCTCGGGCTCGAAATCGAGAAAGAGACCGCCATTGCCGCACAGGATCGAGAAGTCGCGCAACGTGCCAGCCTTCTGCATTGCGCGCAGCGTCGAAATCTTCTCCAGACCCGGCCAGTCTTCGTGCTTCAGCATCAGGCATGATTTATGGTTGGTCATGATTTTCGCGATCACACCGGGCGCCATGACGACGGTCAAGGTGAGCGGATAGTCCTGAAGGACCCACGGCACGTCTTCGCCGACGGCTTCGACGGCGCCGGCGAAATAATTGACGATCTGGTCGTCCGTCCGCAGCGCCGGCGGCGGCGCGATCATCACGCCTGCCGCACCCATGTCCATCGAGTCTCGCGCCAGGGAGCGCATCCCCGCGAAACCCGGCGCCGAGACGCCAACGATGACGGGAATCCTCGCGCGGGCGACGACCCGCTTGACGATGGCCCTACTCTCTTCCGGTTCCATCTTCGGGGCTTCCCCCATGATGCCCAGGATCGTAACACCGGTGCAGCCGCTTTCCTCGTAAAAGTCCGTCTGCCTGTCGATCGAATTGAAGTCGATCGAGCCGTCCTCGAAGAACGGCGTTGTCGCGATCGCATAGACGCCTTTGGATTCGGTGCTGAACGTCATTGCTGGCTGTCCTTCCAGGCCTGATATCTGGCCTTCGTTTCTGCATTCATCGGATAGAGGCCCGGAAGCGGTACGCCTCGATCGACCTCACGCATGATCCACGCTTCCATACGCTCCTGCTCGGGAGCCTCGGCGATAACGTGTTCCAGAAATGCCGCCGGAATGAGGACCGCCCCGTCTTCGTCGACCACGACGATATCATCCGGGAAGACGGCGACACCACCGCAGTTGATCGGTTCCTGCCAGCCGACGAATGTCAGGCCGGCAACCGAAGGCGGCGCGGCCACGCCGTTGCACCACACCTTCATGCCGCTTGCGAGAACGCCCTCGGCATCGCGCATCACACCGTCGGTCACCAGACCGGCAACATTGCGTTTCGCCATTCTGGCGCAGAGGATATCGCCGAAGATACCGGCGTCGACGGTCCCCATCGCATCCGCCACCGCGATGCAGCCCTCGGGCATTGCTTCGATGGCGGCGCGGGTCGAGATCGGCGAAGCCCAGTTGGCGGGCGTGGCAAGGTCTTCGCGGGCAGGAATGAACCGCAGCGTGAATGCCTTGCCGACGACACGCCCCTGGCCCGCCTTCAACGGCTTTGTGCCGCGCATCCAGACATTGCGCAGCCCTTTTTTCAACAGAACCGTCGTCAATGTCGCCGTTGAAATGCCCTGCAGTAGTTCAACCGTGCGGGGATCGAGTGACATGAAGACCTCGCTTTCTTTCAGATGCTGCCGATCAGGCCGCCATCGATGCGGATGATGGAGCCGGTGATATAGGATGCGCGCGGGCTGGCGAGAAAAGCGACCGTGTCGCCATATTCCTTCGGATCGCCATAGCGTCCGACCGGAATGGAGCCGGTGCTCTCGGCGGTGACATCCGCCACCGGCCTGTTCTCGCGCTTCGCCTTCTGCTCGTCGAGAAAAACGATGCGCTGGGTCGCAATGCGGCCCGGCAAGACGACGTTGGCCGTGATGCCGTCGCGGCCGATTTCGCGCGCGAGGGTCTTCGACCAGCCCACCAGCGCAAGGCGCAGGCTGTTTGATATTCCGAGATTGGCGATCGGTGCGACGACGCCCGACGACGTCGACGTGATGATGCGGCCCCACTTGCGCTCGCGCATGGACGGAAGAACGGCATCCGTGACGGCGATGACGGACCTGACCATCATGTCGAAATATTTCGACCACTCTGCCGGCGATTGTCCCGCAGCCGTCGTCGGCGGCGGTCCGCCGGTATTGTTGACCAGAATGTCGACTGGGCCGAATGCCTTGCCGATTTCATCGAGCTTCCCGCCGATCAACGACAGGTCGGCGATATCCCATGAGAGCGCAATCGCCTTGCCGCCTTCGGCCGCGATGGCATCCGCAGTCACTCTCGCGCTCTCTTCGTTTATATCCGCGACGACGACGGAAGCACCCTCGGCCGCCAGCGATTTTGCAATTGCCCCGCCAAGGCCGCCGCCGGCGCCGAAGACAAGTGCCGTCTTGTTGTTCAACTGAAGATCCAACTCTTCCTCCAATGGTTCGGGGCTACTATGACCGCTCGAAAACAAAAGAAAACCTTCCTTTTTGTTCTTTCAGACGATAGAAAATATGATTATGGAAACGCGCTTCCTCGAAACCTTCCTGATGGTCGCCCAGCATGGCTCGCTGGCGGAAGCGTCGCGACGGCTTGGCGTGACGCCGGCCGGCATCGCGCAGCGCATTCAAGCCTTGGAAGATGAAATCGGCCTGCCGCTTCTCGCGCGCTCCGGAAGGCGCGTGAAACCCACGCAGGCTGGCCTCGCCATCATGGAAAAGAGCAGGCGGGTCCTGTCGGAGGTCAGAGAGCTGAAAAGTCTGGCGCACGACGACCAGGCATTCGGCGAACTGCGCCTCGGGGCAATCTCGACGGCGTTGACGGGGCTGCTTCCCGGTGGGTTACGGCGGGTTTTCGACACCATTCCCGGCGTAGACATCTTCCTGTTGCCCGGCACGTCCGCAGAGCTTTACAACGGGCTTCTGGAAGAGAAGATCGATGCTGCAATCCTCGTCAAGCCGCCCTTCCCCATACCGAAGACATTGCAGTGGGATCTGATCCGCTCGGAGCCGTTTGTTCTGCTGGCGCCGCCGGAATTCGCAGAAACACCCGCCGATCAATTGCTGCGCGAGCAGCCGTTCATCCGCTACGACAGAAGCAATTGGGGCGGGCGCCTGGCGGATACCTATCTCCAGTCGCTCCGCATCCTGCCGCGTGAATGGCTTGAGCTGGACTCCTTGGAGGCGATCGCGGTCATGGTGGAAGCGGGATTGGGCGTATCGCTGATGCCCGACTGGCGCTCCTCGCTTTTCGACAACCTGCGAGTTGCGCGGCTGCCGCTGAGAAATGCCCCGCATCGCGAAATCGGGTTGCTGCGGCCGCGGAATGTTCGATCGAGCCGCCTTGTCCAGGCCGTTCTCGATGCGGTGCGTGCATAGAAGCACTCTTCAGAGCAGCGCTCCGTCCTCCGCACGGCAAAGGGACATGGCGCGGATGGCTGCCTGATGCGAAATCGCCGATCTGGCGGCCGCGCAGGTATGATTCTACCGGGCCTTTAGGAGTAGCAGTATCTCACGGGAAGCCCTCTCCGCCCGCTCTGCAATCTCCTGCGGCGACGCCACGCCCAGGCCTAGAAGAGCCTCGTCGAAGATCCCGGCCTTGAGAAGAGCGGCGAATGTTTGGGCGGCGCGGCGCTTATCGACGAGGCGCCAATCCTCGCGCTCGGCCCAAAGCTCGAGATAGCGGACAAACTGCGCATATATGCTGCCACTCGTCTGCTCCTGGTATCTGCGGCCCAGATCGGGGAAGCGATCGGCCTCGCGCGCAACCACGCGATAGAGCGCAAGCTGTGTGCGAGACAGGACGTGCCGAAGGTACTCTTCACCGGCTATCGGCAATGCCTCGTCAGGAGGAAGATCATACCAGGCTGGCGTCCCGTCCTGAATGGGTGCATGCGGACCGAGCGGCTGGTCGCAGGCCGCCTGCATGACCGCGCTGAAGAGGTCGTCTTTGCTGTCAAAATGCCGATAAAGGGTCTTGATCGAGACCCCCGCCTCCGCCGCGATATGATTGACCGAGGCTTCGGCGTAGCCGGAATCCAGAAACGCCTTCAACGCGGCGTCGACGATGAGCGCGCGCTTGCGTTCCATCAACGCAGCCTTGGGATTATCGGCCGACCAAGTCTTGACCATAGGACACATGACCCTCTTGACATTCAATTCGACAGTAATCACTGTCGCACAAACGACAGCGACCGCTGTCATTTAGTCGACACTATAGTCAAGCCGCCGCCGAGACAAGACAGGAACGGCGCGCGAAAGGAACATCATGAAGATCTTTGTCACGGGAGCGGCCGGCTACATCGGCGGCTCGGTCGCCGAGGGCCTCAAAACCGCCGGCCACACCATTGTCGGATTGGTGCGATCGGAGAAGGACGTCCCTTTGCTGAAGGCGCGCGGGATCGATGCCGTCGTCGGCGAACTCGACGACGCCGAGAAGCTGACGGCACTTGCGCAAGCGGCCGACGCGGTCATCCACTCTGCCAACGCCGATCACGCGGGCTCGGTGATCACGCTCGTCACCGCGCTCGAGCGCAGCGGCAAGCCTTTGATCCACACCTCCGGATCCTCGATCGTTACCGACCATGCCGATGGCGAATATGCCGCCGAAGTGCCGCTCGCCGAGGACGACTATTTCGAACCTGTTCCCCACCGGCGCTCCCGCGTCGACTTGAACCGTTATGTGCGGCAGGCAGCGATCGAAAAGGGCGTTCGCACGATCGTCATCTGCCCCGGGATGATCTACGGCGCGGGCCACGGCATACAACCCCACAGCGATCAGATTCCCAAGCTCATCGGCCTCTCGCGCCAGAACGGCGCCGGCGTCTATTTCGGCAAGGGCCTGAACGTCTATTCGAACGTGCACATCGACGATCTCGCGAGCCTCTACCTGCTGGTGCTCGAGAAGGCGCCCGGCGGCTCGTTTTTCTTTGCCGAGAACGGATACAACTCCTTTAGGGAAATCGCGGAGATGATCGGCGCCCTGCCTGAACTCGACGGCCGGACGGTGAGCGTTCCGGTGGCAGACATCATCCGCCAATTCGGTGAAAGCGCCAGGCTCGGCGTCGCTTCCAACAGCTACGTCAATGCGCTCAACGCCCGTCGTCTGGGATGGCAGCCAAAGGGGCCATCGCTGCCCGACTGGTTCAAGGTGTTTGCACAAACGGGAGCTGCGGCATGACGGTGTATCTGCTCGACCACGTTACCTTGCGGACCCGCGACCTTGAGGCGACGCGCACCTTCTTCGAGACGCTTCTCGACCTGAAGGTCGGTTATCGCCCGGCCTTTTCCTTCCCCGGCTATTGGCTTTATGCCGGCAGCGAGCCGATCGTCCATCTTATTCCCGCCCGTGGCGGGCCGGTCAAACGGGATGGAGAGGCGATCGACCACGTCGCCTTCCGCCTCGACGACTACGAAGGAATGCTCGGCAAGGTGGAGGCGCTGCGCATTCCTCATTCGCTCATGAATCTGCCGGAACTCGGCGAGCGCCGCATCTTCGTGCAAACGCCGACCGACATCCTGCTCGAACTCGTTTTCCGCGACCAGCCTCAGCAGTGAACCTAAGCGTGCTGTCGCCGGCGTTCTTCTCCATGAAGCGATAGGGGTGCGGTGCCTTGTCCGTCATGCACATCCCGGCCGGAGATCCGGCCGGCCTTCGTGTGCCGCCGTACGAAACTACCCGGCGTCGATCCGGTATAGCTTGTAAAGGCGACTGTGAAGGCGCCGATGCTGTTAAAGCCCACGGCATAGGCCGTCTCCGTCACGCTGATATTGCCTTGGCGCAGCAGGCGCATCGCCTCGCTCATGCGAAGTTCGTTGATAAATTCCCGCCAGCTGATGCCAAGTTCGTCCTTGAAGCGGCGGCGCAGGGTACGCTCGGACATCGCAACCGCGGCGGCGGCATCTGTCAGCGACGCGGTTTCGAGATGATCGCGCGCAAATTCGATGACCCGCTCCATGTCGGGTCCGTTGCCGAAGGGGGTCCACATCTTGCGCCTGGTATCGAACCAGATCGCGAAGAGATGGCCCATCGTACGGAAGAAATCATTGGCGACCTGGTCGGCCGGATCGCGATCCACGCCCCAGCGACGCGCGAAGGAGGCCATCTCGACGGCAAGTGCCGGCATCGCGACGGCCCAGCAGCCCGGATGATGCCAAACCGCTTCGGCGCCGGTGAATTTTACCAGTGTCAGCTCCACAGGACCGGTCGCCACCAGACGATAAGAGCGATCCGCGGGTATGAAGACCATGTGGCCGGACGGCAGGGTCCAGCAGCCGGCGGCGCCAAACAGCTTCGCCTCTCCATCGTGAACGCAAACGAGCATGCCGCCGGATTCGCGCTCGGAACTCGCATCGAAGGAGGAGAGCTTCAGTTCCACGGCATGGGACGGCTGGGCGCGCGAAATCGCGAAGCGCTCGTCCCGCCTCCCGAGAACGAAGCGCTGCATCACTTTTACCGAACCGCTTAGCGGACAGCTTTCCTCAGGCTCCATTGCTTTCATTTCGTCCTCCGCGAGATTGTCCGATATTAGTAAATTGCTGGCCTATTTCCGAATGACGGCCTTGGTTTAACGTGACAAGATCAGCGTCGCAAGTGGTGAGGAGCAGAAAATCTAAAACCGCTCCGGGGAGGAACGAACATGTCCAGTCTTGGTTACGCACCGCCGGGGGCTCATTCAGGCCGCCCTTCGGAGACGCTTCTGGACGTCTCGGGCGTCGGCAAGAGGTTCGGCGGCACGATAGCGCTGCGCGAAGTTTCGTTCGCGGTGTCCCGAGGCGAGATCGTTGCGCTGCTGGGCGAGAACGGTGCAGGCAAATCCACCCTCATCAAGATCATGGCCGGCGTGTATCAGGCCGATACCGGCACCCTGAGCTTCAAGGGCGACAGCGTCCCGGCCGCGACCAAAGCCGGATCCGTTGCGTTCATCCACCAGGACCTCGGCCTGATCCCCTGGATGACCGTGGCCGAGAACATGATGCTCGCCACCCGCTACCCGCGCCGCCTCGGCTTGATCGACTGGCGTGCCAGCCGCGAGCGCGCAAGCCGGGCGCTGGCCGAGATCGGCGGCGAGATCGATCCCGGTGACCGCATCGAAAGCCTGAGCCGCACCGACAAGTCGCTCGTCGCCATCGCCAGGGCTCTGGCCAGCAATGCCGAGCTGATCGTTCTCGATGAACCCACGGCCAGCCTGCCGCAGTCCGAGGTCGAGAGGCTGCATGACGTGCTGCGGCGGCTGCGTTCGCGCGGCGTCGGAATGATCTATGTCTCCCATCGCCTCGATGAAGTCTATGCGCTCTGCGACCGCGTGGTGGTCCTGCGTGACGGCGTTGTCGCGACGACTGCCGAAACCTCGGAGATAGACGCCGGCTCCCTGATCCAGTCGATCATAGGCCGGCCGCACGAGCAGGTCTTCGTGCGCCCATCGGCGCCGGACGGGGCCGGGACCGTCCTCAGTCTCGAAGCCGTCGCGATCGGGACCGTTGGGCCCGTCGATCTTTCGCTGAAGACCGGTGAGGTCGTGGGTCTCGTCGGCTTGCGCGGCGCCGGGCAGGACGCGATCGGCAAGGCGCTGTTCGGCACCGAAAAGGTCACCTCCGGCACCATCCGCCTTTCGGGCGCCGCCTATCTCCCGCACGATCCGCTCGATGCCATCTCCCAGGGTGTGCTGATGGTTGCGGGAGACCGGAATGCCGAATCCGTCGCCCAGGGCATGAGCGTGCGCGAGAACATGTTCCTGAACCCGGTGGCCTCCGGCCGCAGCCTCTTCGGCCTGCGCTCTTCGGCCTCCGAGGACCGGGAAGCGGAGACCATGGGGGCCCGGGTCCGGCTGCGGCCGAACCTGCCCTCCGCGCCGATCGAAACGCTGTCCGGCGGCAACCAGCAGAAGGTGGTGATGGCGCGCTGGATGCGCATCGGCGGGAAAGTCCTCGTTCTCGAGGATCCGACCGCGGGTGTCGATATCGGCGCCAAGGCGGAGATCTACCGATTGTTGGCCGACGCACTGTCGAACGGCCTGAGCGTGCTGCTGATCTCGACCGATTTCGAGGAGGTGACGGCCATTTGCCACCGCGCCTACGTGTTCCATTCCGGCAAGGTGGTGGCGGAAATTCCGGCGGCCGATCTATCGGTCACCAAGCTTCTCGGCGCCGCATCGCTTTCGCCCGTAGCCTGACAGCAACCTGCACACAAAGACGCCGGCCAAACTCTGCGGGCCGGAAGGGAGGATATCATGGAATCTATCAAATCGACGGCGTTGGAACCCACGCCGAGGGAGCTCGCGCATCTGTCGCTCCTGCAGCGCATGATGCGGCTCTTGCCGGTCTACGGATTGCCGATCCTGACCGTCGCGCTGATCATCTTGTTCAGCATCCTGCTGCCGACGACCTTTCCGACAATGCTCAACCTGCGTTCGGTGCTCGGCGACAAGTCTATCATCTGCGTCCTCGCGCTCGCCGCCATGGTGCCGATGATGGCGGGCCGCATGGACCTGACGGTCGGCTACGGCATCGTCATGTGGCATGTGCTGGCCATCAGCCTGCAGACCCAATATGGCTTCAACTGGATCGCGGCCGTGCTCGTGGTTCTGGCTCTTGGAGCACTTCTCGGGCTTATCAACGGCCTTCTCGTCGAGATCGCCCAGATCGATTCCTTCATTGCCACGCTCGGCACGGGTACGGTGCTTTATGCGCTGGCGCTCTGGCATACCGGCGGTCGTCAGGTCATCGGTGCGTTGCCGCCTGAATTCACCAATATCTACGCTACCAATATCTTCGGCCTGCCTGTCGCCGCCTTCTATGTGCTGGCAATCAGCATCGTGCTCTGGGTCGTCGCCGACTACCTGCCGATCGGTCGCATGCTCTATGCAATCGGCGCCAACCAGCGCGCCGCGTCGCTGAACGGCATTCGCACCCGCCGCTTCGTCATCGGCGCCTTTGTCACCTCGGGCGTGCTCGGCGCCTTTGCCGGCATCGTCCTTGCCGCCAAGCTGCGCATCGGCCAGGCAAGCGTCGGTCTCGAATTCCTGTTGCCGGCTTTGGTCGGCGCCTTTCTGGGGTCCACGACGATCAAGCCCGGCCGCGTCAACGTTTGGGGCACGGTCATCGGCGTCAGCATCCTCGCGGTCGGCATTTCAGGCATTCAACAATTCGGCGGCGCTTTCTACGTCGAGCCGCTCTTCAACGGCATGACGTTGCTCGTCGCCATCGGCATCGCCGGGTATTCGCAGCGCCGCCGCGCCATCGGCCGAGCCAAGCCGCCCCAGAAAATCGGGACCTGACGCCCGCGTCAGCCAACATTCGCAACATGTCATGCAAGGGAGGATATCAAATGACATTGAACTACCGGAAAAGCATCGGCCTTTTTGCCCTCGGGCTGCTCGGAACCACGATGACGGCCATCTCCGCTTATGCCCAGGACGATGGCGCGCAGGCCGCGCAGAACTACATCGCCGCGGTCACCAAGCCGAACCCGCCATGGACGGGCCCGACCTCGGGCCCCGCCGCCCAGAAGGGCAAGACGATCGTCTACGTCTCGGCGGACCAGCGCAACGGCGGCGCGCTCGGTGTCGGCGACGGCGTGGCGGAAGCCGGAAAGGCGATCGGTTGGACGGTGCGCGTGCTGGACGGCCAGGGAACCGTCTCCGGGCGCTCCTCCGCCCTGCAGCAGGCCATTGCACTCAAGCCTGACGGCATCGTGCTCGGCACGGTGGATGCCAAGGAACAGGCCGAACTTATCGCGCAAGCGGCGGGTGCCGGCATCAAGGTAGTGGGTTGGCATTCCGTCACCAATCCGGGGCCTTCCGAAGAGTTCAAGCTCTTCACCAACATCGCAACCGATCCGCTCGACGTCGCCAAGGCGGCAGCCTCGTTCGCGGTCGCCGATTCCGGCGGCAAGGCCGGCGTGGTGATCTTCACCGACTCGACCTATGCGATCGCCGTCGCGAAATCGGACGCCATGGCCAATGTCATCAAGGCGTGCGGCGGCTGCAAGGTTCTCGACGTGGAGGATACACCGCTTGCAGAGGCGAGCACCCGTATTCCACAGCTGACGACCTCGTTGCTGCAGCGCTTCGGCGATCAGTGGACCTACACGCTGAGCATCAACGACCTGACCTTCGACTTCATGTCGGCCTCGCTCGCCTCCGCCGGCATCGCCCAGGACGGTCATCCCCGCAACATTTCCGCCGGTGACGGAAGCGAGGCGGCCTTCCAGCGCATCCGCACGAATTTCTACCAGTCCGGCACGGTGGCCGAGCCGCTTCACCTGCAGGGCTGGCAGGCGGTGGACGAACTGAACCGCGCCTTCGCCGGCCAGCCGGCATCGGGCTTTTCCGCCCCCGTCCATCTGGTCGTCGCAGCGAACATCGGCTCGGACGGCGGACCCAAGAATGTCTACGATCCGGATAACGGCTATCGTGACGCCTATGCCAAGATCTGGACGGGCAAGTGACCCCTCGGGCGGAGGCCACCGGCCTCCGCCCCCCAATCCCCCACGCATGAATGGAGTTCAATCATGAGTAAAGCCTTTTGGCCTGATGGAAGCCGTCTCGTCATTTCCATCTCGATGCAAATGGAAGCAGGCGGCGAAGCGCCCTACGGGCCGGGCGGACCCTTTTCCGGCTTCATCGACATGGACCCGACCTATCCGGACTTTCCGACCAAGTCCTGGTACAAATACGGCTACCGCGAGGGCATCCAGCGCATGCTGGATCTCTGGGACCGGCTCGGCATCAAGGTGACGTCGCACATGGTCGGCTCGGCCGTCGATCGCGCGCCCGAGGTCGCCAAGGAGATTGTCGATCGCGGCCACGAAGCGGCTGCCCACGGCCGCGACTGGGTGCAGCAATACGACCTGGACTACGAAGCCGAAAAGAAGTTCATCCAGGACAATATCGACAGCGTGAAACGCGCAACGGGCCAGGTACCCATCGGCTACAACGGGGCAGCCATGCGTGGCACGATCAACACGTTGAAGATCCTGCAGGAGCTCGGCTTCAAGTATTTCATCGACGACGTCAGCCGGGACGAACCCTTTCTCATCAAGGTGCGCGACAAGGACATGGCGATCGTTCCCTATTCGCTGAACCTCAACGACATCATCCAGTTCGAGGCCTACAAGTTTTCGACCGGCGAGTACGAACAGCAGTTGAAGGACGAGTTCGACCAGCTTTACGAGGAAGGTGCAACGCGCCGGCGCATGATGGCGATCTCCACACATGACCGCATCCAGGGCCGCCCCTATCGCGTCCGCTCGCTCGCGCGCTTCCTGGAATATGCGAGCAAGCACAAAGGCGTTACCTTCCTGCGCAAGGATGAAATCGCCGACATCATCTATTCCGATCCGGAGCCGCTGCGCGACATCAACGAGCACGACGCCTGGGCGGAATGGGAACGCAAGAACGGCAAGCAGAAGATCGCCCCGATCGTCTGATGCGCAAGCAGGGCCGGCGCCGGCCGGCCCTCATGAACCCGGGAATCCATCATGAGTTACGACCTAGCAATCATCGGCGGTGGTATCGTCGGCCTGGCGACGGCGCTGGAGGTCAGCACCCGCTATCCCGGTCTCTCGATCGTCATCCTCGAGCGCGAACGCGATGTCGCCATGCACCAGACCGGCCGCAACAGCGGCGTCATTCATGCGGGCGTCTACTATCAGCCGGGCAGCCTGAAGGCGCGCTTCTGCAAGGAGGGCGTCGAGGCGACGATCCGCTTCTGCCGCGACCATGGCCTGCCTTACGAGCAGTGCGGCAAGATGCTTGTGGCGACGCAGGCATCCGAGCTCGACCGCATGGCCGCCCTGCACGAGCGCTGCATCGCCAACGGCCTGCCGGTCGAGCGTCTCGATGCCGCCGAACTGCGCCGGCGCGAGCCGCATATCCGCGGCGTCGGCGCTCTCTTCGTCTCGACGACGGGCATCGTCGATTACGGCCTCGTCGCGCGCACCATGGCGAAGCTGCTGAAGGAACGCGGTGTCGAGATCATCACCGGCGCCACCGTCGATCGCATCGGCGAGGAGCCATCCGGCGTGACGATCGGCGCCAGCCAGCGTGAGATCAAGGCGAAAAACATGATCGCCTGCGCCGGCATCATGGCCGATCGCATCGCCCGGCTCGGCGGCCTCGATCTCGATTTTCGGATCGTGCCCTTCCGCGGCGAATATTACCGGCTCGGCGCCGACAAGAACGATATCGTCAGCCATCTGATCTATCCGATCCCCGACCCGGCCCTGCCCTTCCTCGGCGTCCACCTGACGAAGATGATCGGCGGCTATGTGACCGTCGGCCCGAACGCCGTTCTGGCCTTCGCCCGGGACGGCTACCGCTTCGGCGACGTCAGCCTGCGCGACCTTGCGGAGATGATCGCCTATCCCGGCTTCCGCAGGGTGATCCGCGCCAACATGCGCTCCGGCCTTTCGGAGATGTGGAATTCGCTGAACAGGCGCGGTTATCTCGCGCTCTGCCAACGCTATTGCCCGGAGCTGACGCTGAAGGACCTGCAACCCTATCGCCCCGGCATCCGCGCCCAGGCCGTCCTGGCCGATGGCACGCTCGTGCACGATTTCCTCATTCGCGAAACCGCCCGCAGCATTCATGTCTGCAACGCCCCCTCGCCCGCCGCCACGTCGGCGATCCCCATCGGCCGTGACCTCGTCAACCGGGCTGCGGCGCGGTTCGGCTGGCGTACGGCGGTATCGGCCTGATAACCAGGATAACTCCCCATGCTCTATGACCTCAGAACCTATCGCTGCCGGCCCGGAACGGTCTCCGCCCAGCTTGCCGCCTATGCCCGCGAAGGCTTTGCCGCGCAAAGCCGCCATCTCGGCGATCCTCTCTTCTATGGCACGGTCGAGACTGGCGACGTCAACGCCTATGTCCATCTCTGGCAGTTCCAGGACGCCGCCGACCGCGAGCGCCGCCGGGCCGCCCTCTATACCGACGAGCAATGGCTCGCCTATCGCCGCCTGAGCGCCGAGGCCGCCTTTCAGACCGAGCAGACCAACATGCTGCTGAAACCTGCCTTCTTCTGGAAGGCGGGTTCGTGAACCTCGCGATACGGGGAAACCTGTCTTCGAGACGCGATAGGTCCCAGGCGGTCTTGCAGTTCGATTTTTTGGAGGGGATGGAATAAACGCATCCGGTCAATGTCCACGTCGGCAGAACTCGTTCCGCCAATCGATAAGGACATTCCCAATGAAATGCGCTTCGACCATTTTCGCCCTCGGCAGCCTCGGTTGCATCCTCGCGGCAAGTCCGGCTCTCGCACATGCGCATCTTGAGGGCGAAACGCCTTCGGATCGCTCGATAGTAAGGGCCTCACCGTCGTCGCTCGTGCTCGACTTCACCGAAGCGCTGAACATCGCCTTTTCCGGCATCGACATAATAGATGCGACCGGCCAGCAGATCTCACATGGAAAGCCCGCACTTACCAACGGCGATCGGAACCTGACCGTGCCCCTGCAGTCAGAGCTTGGTCCGGGCAGCTATACGGTTAAGTGGCACGTCCTTGCGACAGACGGACACAAGACAGAGGGTAGCTACAGCTTCACGGTCAAGCCGTGATTGTGGCAGACTGGATCTGGATCATCGGCCGCGCCACCATCGATGCGGCCCTGATGCTGCTGTGGGGCTGTTTCGGCTATGTTGCCTTGGCGGCGACACCGCCGCTGCGCTCGGCAATGACGCAGCATCTTGCCGGGATTTCAGCGGGGTGCATTGCGCTTCTTTCGTTTGCCACGCTGGCTATTCTTCCGGCGCAGATTGCCGAGGTCACCGATAGCTGGCGCAGTGCCATCGATCCTGAAACGGCGATATCGTTTCTCACGCTGACAAGCTCCGGACATGCATGGATATGTCTGGCCGCCGGATCGCTGCTTCTCGTTTCAGTTCGCGCGATGGCACCGGATCGAGGAGCCGTACAGGCCATCCTTGCGGGCTTGATGCTCTCCTCTCTTGCATTGACGGGCCATGCGGCGATGAATAGCGGCGCGGCACGAGGCTGGCACGCCGCAATCGACATCGTTCACCTTCTCTCCGCAGGGGCGTGGCTCGGCGGCCTCGTCGGCTTCGTTCTCGTCATGCGGGCAAACCGGCGGCCAGGACTACGTCCCGAGGCAATCCCGGCCCTGCGCAGGTTTTCGACGTTGGGCCACATCGCCGTTGCGCTGGTTCTCCTGAGTGGCGGCGCCAATACCCTGCTCGTCGTCGGTCATCTGCCGACGGATTTGCGATCGGCCTATCAAACGAAACTTCTCATGAAGATTGGCCTTGTCGCCATCATGGCTTTGACGGCGATGATCAATCGATATGCCTTCGTTCCGCTTTTGCGCAGACGAAGCCGCTGGGCTGAAAGAGCCCTGTCGGCCGGGGCCGTTTTCGAACTCGCCGTGGGCGCGGCGGTCATAGCGCTTGTGGCGGCGCTCGGAACGGAGGACCCCGCCTGACCCAGGCTGGTGCCAGGCCCGCAAAGGGAGCTGCGGCTTGATCGCCGCCGACATCACGGCTCTTCGCCATGGCCACGAAAAGCGTTTCGCAAAAAATATTCGACCCTCCGGAATAAACCGCGATGCACGGTGTCTACCTTCCTGAACGCTTCGAGAGAGATCAGGAGAAAACAATGACCGCCTTCTTCCGCTCCACCCGCATTCTCGTGACGACGTCCTTCCTCGCCGTCGCCCCGGTATCGGCCTTCGCCCAGGACGCGACGACCCACGATCATCAGCCTGCGGCCGGCACCGCCGACGAACGGCCGTACCTTCAGGAAAACGATGCCGCCATGGTCAAGATGATGAACGACATGGCCGTCAAGCCGACCGGCGACGCCAATCGCGATTTTGTCGAGATGATGATCCCCCACCATCAGGGTGCCATCGACATGGCCGTGGCCTATCTGCGCTACGGCAACAACGAGCAGCTCAAACGCATCGCCCAGGAAATCATCGTCGACCAGCAGCAGGAAATCGCCGCCATGCGCATGGCGCTCGGCGATCCGCTGCCGGCCTCCGATGCCGCTCCGACCCAGGCCGACGCGAACGCGGCAGCCAGCAATTCAAGCTCCGACGAGAAGACGTCATCCCAGGCACCGGCCATGCGGATGATGATGATGAAACCGGCCAACTGAGAAAGCCCCAAACATGAGACCCAACCTGAAGACCATAGCTCTGCTTGCCAGCACCGTGCTTTTCCCCGTCGTGGCGTTTGCCGGCCAGGCCCCAGGCCTGGCATCCGATCCGGATATTCCGATCACCCACAAGGACCGGATTTATGCGGCCGAACAGTTCTCCAACACGGTTTCGGTCTCCGACCCCGTCGACAACAAGCTGCTTGGCGTCATCAAGCTCGGCGATCCGCAGCCCGGTAACCTGAGCCCGCTCTACAAGGGGCAGGTGCTCGTCCATGGCATGGGATTCTCACCGGATCACAAAACCCTCGCGGTCGTCTCGATCGGCTCCAACTCGGTGACGTTCATCGACACGGCAACCAACGCCGTCAAGCATACGACCTATGTCGGCCGGTCTCCGCATGAGGCGTTCTACACGCCGGACGGCAAGGAAATCTGGGTGACGGTTCGCGGCGAAGACTATATTTCCGTCATCGATGCCAACAGCTTCGAGGAAAAGACCCGCATCAAGGTTGCTCCCGGCCCCGGCATGCAGATTTTCTCGCCGGACGGCAAATACGGCTATATCTGCTCGTCCTTCAATCCGGATGTCGCCGTCGTGACCGTCGCCGACCACCAGATCGTCGGTCATGTGAAGCAGGCAAGCCCGTTCTGCCCGAACATCGCGGCCTCGGCGGACGGCAAGCAGGTCTGGTTCACCCTGAAGGATGTCGGCAAGACCCAGGTCTTCGATGCCCAAGCCCCCTTCGATCTCATCAAGACCCTCGATACCGGCCCGATCACCAATCACGTCAATCTCGTCGTCAACAAGAACGGCAGCTTCGCCTATGTGACGGTCGGTGGATTGAACGAGGTGAAGGTATATCGCACCGACACTTTCGAACAGGTCGCGACCATCCCCGTCGGCAATCTGCCTCACGGCATCTGGCCATCGGGTGACGGCACCCGCGTCTATGTCGGGCTGGAGAATGCCGACCAGTTCGCCGTGATCGACACGCTGACGAACAAGGTCATCGCCAATATCCCGATCGGCCAGGCGCCCCAGGCCGTCGCTTATGTTCCGAACGCCGTTCCCGAAGGCGACGGTACGCAAAACCTGGTGCCGCTCGGGACTGCGGGAGATGCCGCCCACCTGACGCTCACCGGCAAGGGAAGCGACGACAAAAAGCCAGAGACAAGCGTAACCCTGTTCAATCAGGGGCTGACGCAAGTCTTGCAGGCGGCGGTCGCTGGCCTCGATCCCAAGAAGCCCTATGTCCTGGCTCTCTCGGAAAAGGCCGACGGAAGCGGCCAGCTCCAGGCTCTGGCGACATTCATGACCAACCCCGCCGGTTCCGCCATCGTGAACGCCGTCGGTCCGATCCGCCAGATCGTCGAAGCCAAGCACAAAGACGAGAAGCGTTATCTCGTCGTTACCACTGCCGTCGACGGCAAGTCCGGCGAGGTTGTGCAGGTACAGGCGAAGTGACAATAATGGCCCGCTCCCAGGAGCGGGCCTTCCACTCGCGGCAAGGTGTGACATGGATGATCTCCTCTCCCAGCTCGAACCGATGATTCCGGCGCTGCGGCGCTATGCGCGCGGCCTGCTCCACGATGCGGTTGCGGCCGACGATCTCGTACAGGATTGCCTGGAACGGGTGGTCGCCCATTGGAACCGGCGGCGCAGCGAGGATGCTCGTGCATGGGTGTTCACCATCCTGCACAATCTTGCAATCAATCGGTTGAGGCAGATTTCGCGTCGCGGCCGGAATGTCGCCATCGATGATATCGGCGAAGACCAGCTGGCTCACAGGGCGACACAGGAAGACGACCTCGCAAGGGCGGAGATCATGTCGGCGCTTCGGCAGCTGCCGGAAGAACAGCGCAGCGTCCTGCTGCTGGTCTCGGTGGAAGATCTTTCCTATGCCCAGGTGGCCGAGGTACTGGCGATCCCCATCGGAACGGTGATGTCGCGGCTTTCGCGTGGCCGCGAGCGTTTGCGACAAATCTTGGAGAATCCCGTCTCCGACGCTAAACCGGGATCACATCTGCGGAGAGTGAAATGACGGACGAGCCGATTACCGAAGACGATCTTCACGCCTATGTCGACGGCCGCCTGGACGAAGCCCGCAGCGCAGAGATCTCCGCCTATCTGCAAAGGCATCCGGATGTGGCCGGACGTTTCGCATCCTATTCCACGCAGCGCGATGCCCTGCGCACCGCATTCGACAGTGTAACAGAGGAGCCGATCCCGACTCGGCTCAATCTCAAGCACATGATCGCAACGAAACGACAGAACCATCTCTCCTCGTGGCGGCTCGCTGCCGCGGCCGTTGTTCTTCTGGTCGCCGGCGGATCGGGCGGGTGGTACATGCGCGACATGATGACCCCGGCGAGCGAAGGCGTGGCCGCGCTTGCCCGGGAAGCGTCCGAAAGTTATGCGACCTATGCGTCCGACAAGATCAGGCCGGTCGAACTTCGGGCAGACAACATGACCGAGCTGGTGGACTGGGCGACCGAACGCATGGGCCGCAGGCCCGTGCTGCCGGATCTGTCGAAATCCGGATACCGGCTGATGGGCGGACGGGTGGTCTCCACCCCGCACGGCGCCGGGCTCATGCTGATGTACGACAACGACCACGGCACGCGCCTCGTCATGCTGACGAGACCCATGATCGTGGACCAGACGCGAACGATGGCTCCCTATTCGGAAGGCAAGGTCGATGGCTGGACCTGGGCGACGAACGGATTGGGCTACAGCCTCGTCGGCTCTCTCCCTTCGGAGGCTCTGCACCCGCTCGCCGACGATATCCGCAGGCAAGTCAACGATCAGGCCTGATCCGGAGGGTTGAGCCACCAACGATCGGCACCGATCCGTCCATCGGGAGCAGCGCCCGGTCCAGATTGGCCTGGCGGCAATGCGTAGGTAATTACTTACGGATTGAGCTTCGACAGGACAGGCGTCTCGGCCAAGACATCCCGGTGGATGCGGCATCCACCGGGAGAAGCGTCAAGCCGCCAGCAACGTGTCGGAAACGGCGGAAATGGCTTCGGAAAGGATGCGCACGGTCTCCTGGCAATGCTCTTCGGTAAAGATGAGCGGCGGTGACAGCACGATCTTGTCCCCGATCGGGCGAACGATCAGGCCCCGCTCCCGGCAGGCGAGAAAGACCTGATGGGCCGAGCCGACCGTCGGTGCGAAGGAGCGCTTCGCCACCTTGTCCTTGACGAGCTCGATGCCGCACATCAGATGGCTGCCGCGCACGTCGCCAACGATCTCGAACGCGTTGAGGGCTTCGAGCGCCTTGAGGAAGGCCGGCCCCACAACGCGCACATGCTCGTTGAGCCCGTCGCGCTTCATGGTTTCGATGGTCGCAAGCCCGGCGGCGCAGGCGACGGCATGGCCGGAATAGGTGAAGCCAAGCGTCAGCTGTCCGCCCTCGCATTGCGGCGAGGCGATGACGTCGTAGAATTCCGAGGAGAACACCGCCGCGCCGAGCGGGATGTAGCCCGAGGTCAGGCCCTTGGCGAGGATCATGATATCCGGGACATAGCCGTACAACGCTTCGGAAGCGCTCCATTCGCCGAGACGGCCGAACGCGGTTACCACCTCGTCGGCGATGTAGAGCAACCCATATTTCCGGCAGATCGCGTGCATGCGCCTATGATAGCCGTCAGGAGCGACCAGAACGCCGCCGGCACCCATGATCGGCTCGGCGATGAAGGCGGCGACATTGTCCGGTCCAAGCTGCAGGATGCGGTCCTCGAACTCCTGCACCAGATGGTCGCAGTAGGCCGCTTCCGACATGCCGGCCGGCCGGCGGTATGAGTTGGCGGCGGAGATGTGGTGGATGAAGTCTTGCCCGACGGAATCGAAGCCATATTTCGTGGCATGAATACCCGTCAGCTGTGCGGTGACGTAGGTCGAGCCGTGATAGGCATCGACGCGGGCGATGATCTTCTTCTTGTTCGGCTTGCCCAGCCGGTTGAAATAGTGGTGCACCATGCGGATCGCGAGATCGTTCGCCGTCGAGCCGCCGGTGGTATAGAAGACATGGTTCAGCGATCCGGGCAGTAGCTCGGCGAGTTCGGCGGCGAGCAGGGCCGCGGGTACGTTGGTCGAATGACCGAACGGGTTGTAATACTGCATGGTCGCGGCCTGATGGGCGATGGCATCCACCAGTTCCCGCCGGCCATGGCCGAGGTTCACGCACCACAGACCGGCAATGCCATCCAGATATTTCCGGCCTTCCTCGTCGAAGATATGCACGCCGCTGGCGGAAGCGGTGATCTGGCTGCCTTCCTGCCGAAACGTGGCGAAATCCGTATAGGGATGGATGAAGTGCTCGATGTCGAGGCGTTTGACATCGGCATTGGTATAGGAGCGCATGGATTGATCCTCAAAAGCCGTTTCCGCGACGGCGCCGATTGGTTCTCTGCCGGCACCCCCGCGGGGTCCGGATCGCCAGCATGTCCCGCGGCCGGAGCCGTGCATGGCACGCTGGTTGGGAGCACTATGGAGTTGCGGTATGGGGGAGGAAATACATCCTTCGCATAGGTCCGATTGCGCGCCAACCCGCCGCGTTGTATAGCTACGGGCCGATGCCGCATCCATCAGGAAACCGTTTCGGCATCCGCTTTGATGGGGAATAGCATCCATGACCACGCCCAGCGAAGCCCAGCCTGCCTCGGGGAAATACGATCTGGCAGCCCGGCTGATCGGCTGTGCCGGACGCGCGAATTTCGAAGCCGAACTGGCCAGCGCGCTGAAACAGCATCTCGCCATCGACGCCAGCTTGCTGCTCATCTACCACAGGGATCGCAGCCCGCGACTGCTGTTCCATGACTGGACGACGAAACGTGGCGTCCTCGGCCTGCAGAAGTATCTCGGCGGCCCTTATTTGCGGGATCCATTTTATGGCATTGCAGTCGAGGAGCCCGTGGACGGCCTCTACGCGCTGAGCGAAGTCGCGCCCTCCAACTTCACGCACACGCAATACTATCAGGAATATTATCGCGACGCGGGCTTCGGCGACGAGTTCAACTATCTCTTCAGGATGGACGAGCGCGTGACCTTCGCCATATCGCTCAGCCGCCAGGCGAACAACGCGCCGTTCGATGCCCATGACGAAGGAATCCTGCGGGAGCTTGAGCCCTTGCTGCGCTCGGCCGTTACGCGCCATTGGAGCGACCTCAATCCGGCGGCCGGCAAGCGGTCGGCAAATCCGCTGGGGGTCGCCTTGCAGCACGCCATGATGCGCTTCGGCTCCAGCATCCTGACCGAGCGCGAGTGCGAAGTCGCGCGGCTGATCCTGCGCGGCTATTCGCTGAAGGGGGCGGCGGAAAAGCTGTCGATCTCGGAAACCACGGTGAAGCTCCACCGCAGCAATCTCTACGCCAAGCTCGACATCACCTCGCAGACCGAGCTGTTTTCGTTGTTCATCGAATCCGTGTCGTCGGCGCCCAATCTCTACGACGACCCGCTGGAGCACTATCTGAACTGAGACGTCCGAGGCCCGGCACCCGGCTGAGGAGCGCGGGACGCCAGGCTGTCGGCACGGCCGATGTTCTCAGCCGCGATGGATCGATTTGACTTCGAGGAAGTCCTCAAGCCCAAACTTGCCGCCTTCGCGGCCGTTGCCCGATTGCTTGTAGCCGCCGAAAGGGCTGCCGTAGCGGCGGCCGGCGCCGTTGACGTGGATCATGCCGGCCCGCAGCCGCGGGATGACGCGGCCGATGCGCGCCTCGTCGCCGCTCTGCACATAGGCAGCCAGGCCATAGGGCGTGTCGTTGGCCAGTGCGATCGCGTCCTCTTCCGTGTCGAACGGGGTGATCGACAGGACAGGCCCGAAGATTTCGTCGCGGAAGACGCGCATGTCGGGCCTGACGTCGGCAAAGACGGTCGGGCGCACGAAATGGCCGCTTGCGAAGCCTTCGGGCTTGCCCGGACCACCGACCAGTAGCCGGGCGCCTTCATCGATGCCCGCGCGGATGAGGGTCTGGATGCGCTCCCATTGCTGCGCATTGACGACCGGGCCGATATGCGGCCCTTGCTGAACCGGGTCTCCCACCTGCGCCTCGCGTCCGGCCGCTTCGGCAGCAATGATGGCGCGCTCGTAAACCGAGCGCTGCACCAGCATGCGGGTCGGAGCGTTGCAGGACTGGCCGGAGTTGTTGAAGCAATGCTGAACGCCACGACGCACCGCCGCCTCGATATCCGCGTCCTCGAAGATGAGGTTCGGCGATTTGCCGCCGAGCTCGAGCGAAACGCGCTTGACCGTCTCGGCCGCGTCACGGCTGACGGCTATGCCGGCCCGGGTCGAGCCGGTGAAGGACATCATGTCGACATCGGGATGTTTCGATAGCGCCGCCCCCGCGACGGCGCCGTTGCCGTTGACAAGGTTGAAGACCCCGGCCGGGAAACCGGCCTCGTCGATCATCTCGGCATAGAGCAGGGCGCTGAGCGGCGTGAACTCGCTGGGTTTCAGAATGCAGGTGCAGCCGGTGGCCAGCGCCGGGATCACCTTGAGGGCGATCTGGTTCACCGGCCAGTTCCAGGGCGTGATCAGCCCGCAGACGCCGATCGGCTCGCGCAATACCGTCTCTCCGTTCGGCAGGACCTCGACGGGCCGGTGCTCGCGCAGAGCATCCATGAAGGCCTGCAGGTGGCCGGTGCCGACATCGGCCTGCTGCTCGTAGGACATGGTGGCCGGAGCGCCGAGTTCCAGGGTGATCGTCTCGGCCATCTCGCGGTAGCGCCGCCTGTAGATGGCCTGCAGCCTTTCAAGCAGCGTCAGCCGCTCGGAGAGCGGCGTCAGCGAATAGGTGGCAAAAGCCCGCCGCGCAGCCGCGACGGCGGCATCGACATCCTCGACGCTCGCCAGGGAGATGGTAGCGACCGGCTGCAGCGTCGCCGGGTTGACCACGTCGAAAACCTCGCCGCCCTTCGGCGCGACCCATTGTCCGTCGATATAGAACTTGCGTGTGTCGATCATACCTGCGTCCAATCCTTGTTGTCGTAGAGGAGAATGGCGTTGAGCAATGCCTGGGCGCCGGCCGCGCATTGCGTGAAGGTGATGCTCTCGGCCTCATTGTGGCTAAGGCCGTTGAGGCAGGGTACGAAAATCATCGCCGTCGGCACGATGCGGCCGATATTGGCGGCGTCATGGCCGGCGCCGGAATGGAGATCGAGCGTGGACAGCCCTGCACGCGCCGCGCCCTCGCGCACGGCATCGACGCAGGCAGGATCGAAATGGACGGCCGGACTGCGCCAGACCTCGGAGCAGGTCACGTCGAATTCCGCCGGCAGGGCCGCGACCGAAGCCTTCAATGCGGCTTCCATCGCATCGACCACCGCATCCTGCGGATGGCGCAGGTCGACACTGAAGCGCACCCGGCCGGGAATGACATTGCGCGAATTCGGGCCGCTTTCGATGAAGCCGACGGTGGCGACCGAGGCCGAATGAGCATCGGCGAGCGATTGCACCGTAAGGATCATGCGCGCTGCCAGCGCCAGCGCGTCGCGGCGCATGGCCATTGGCGTCGAGCCGGCATGGGCTTCCGTGCCGCCAATCTCGATATCGTACCAGCGCATCGCCTGCACGCCGAGCACGACACCGATCTCCTTATTCGCGGCTTCCAGCGCCGGGCCCTGTTCTATATGCAGCTCGAACATGGCGCAGAACCGCACCGCCCCGGCCGGCGCGGGTCCGCGATAACCGATCGCCTCCAGCGCCTCGCCGAAGGTGACGCCGTCCTCGTCCCGCCGCGCGTCGGCATAGGCGCGGTCGAACAGGCCGGCATAAACGCCCGAGCCCAGCATTGCGGGCGAAAAGCGCGCGCCTTCCTCATTGGTCCAGTTGACGAGCAGGATGGGATGGCGGGTACGGTAGCCGGAAGCCTTCAGGCTGCGCAGTACTTCGAGACCGGACAGCACGCCGAAAATGCCGTCGAACTTGCCGCCGGTCGGCTGCGTATCGAGATGGCTGCCCATGGCGATCGGCGGCAGCGAAGGATCCGTACCGGGCAGGCAGGCAAACATGTTGCCGACCTCATCGATCGTCAGGTCGCAGCCGAGCGCGCGGCAGCGCTCGGCCAGCCAGTCGCGCGCCTGCCGATCGAGGTCGGTGAGCGTCAGGCGTCGTACGCCGCCCTTTTCGGTGCCGCCGATGGCAGCGGTCTCATGGATGTCCGACCATAGCCGGTCGGCATTGATCTTCAAATTCTGCATGGGTCGTAAAATCCAGCGGGCAGAAAGCCGCGCGAAAACGAGCGGCCTCGGCTTGGGAGGTCAGGCTTCGTAGGTGACGCGCCCGTCGCAGAGCGTCAGGACCGGGCGGAGGGTATCGAGCTTGTCGAGGCCGATGGCTTCGATATCGCCCGACAGCATGACGAGATCGGCGAGATAGCCTTCACGCAGGATGCCCTTGCGGTCTTCCATGTATTCCAGCCAGGCGCTGGTGCGCGTATAGGCCGCCAGCGTCTCGGCAAGCGTCAGGCGATGATCGGGCAGGTCATCCCGCCAGACCTTGCGGTTCATGGCGTCGTAGATGCAGCTGATCGGCGCCAGCGGCGAGACGGGCCAATCGGTGCCGAAGACGATGCTCGCGCCGGTATCGACGAGGCGGCGCCAAGGAAAGCAATATTGCCAGCGCGCCTCGCCGACACAGGAGACATAGGGTTCAAGCGGCGTGCCGGCGCTGCCCGGCGGATGGGTCGGCTGCATGGACGCGACAACACCGAGACGCCCGAAGCGCGGCAGGTCGTCGGGATGGACGACTTCGGCGTGCTCGATGCGGTTGCGCCGGTCGCGAGGACCGTTCGCGGCGGCGGCGGCCTCGTAGCCGTCAAGCACCATCCGCACCGCGCCGTCGCCGATGGCATGCACGGCGATCGACAGCCCGAGCCGGTCGGCATTGGCGGCGATCTCGTTGAAATGGTCCTGCGTGAAGAGAGGCTCGCCCTTCCAGCCCGGCCGGTTGGCATAATCATCGACGAAGACGGCCGTCCCTGATTGGGCGACGCCATCCATGAACATTTTCACGAAATCGCAACGCAGCTTGTCCGAAGCGTAACGGTCGCGCCAGACGGCCGCCTTCGCTTCCAGGTCCGAAAGCGGCATGAAACTTTTCATATGGAAGGGAATGCGCACGCGCACCGGCAGACCGTCCGTCTGCTCGATCTCGTCCATGAGTTCGAGCTGGTAGAGATTGCCGTCCATGTTCTGGATCGATGTGATGCCGAGCGAGGCGCAATAGGCAAGACCCTGCCTGAGCACGGCGATATCGGCAACCCGTTCCGTTGCCGTCACATGCGCCGGCTCGCCGCCGGTTTCGAAGCCGAGCCCTTCGCGGCCGCCGGTATCGCCCAGCGCAAAAACCGGCCCCATGGCGTTGATTTCGCGCAACTCGCCATGGGCAAGGCCATCCTTGGCCATCACCACCTCGTTGCCGACACCGACATCGCGGCCTTCGAGCAGCCCGGCCATCTTCAGCGCCAGCGTGTTGGCCCAGCCGGTGTGGTGATCCGGCGCGACGAGGATAACGGGACGGTCCGGGATGATGGCGTCGAGATCGTGACGCGTCATGTTGCGCGTCTCGGAAACGAGCGTGTATTCGGCCGATTTGCCGATCAGCAGCTTGCTGTCGGGCCGTTCGGCGGCGAAGCGCAGCAAGGCCGTCCTGAGATTGTCGAAACCGCGCACGCCGAAGAGCGACAGCGTATTGAGCGCAACCGAACCGCTGAAGATATGCAGATGGCTTTCGTTGAAGCCAGGCAGAACTGTGGCGCCTCCGGCATCGATCCGCCGCGTCTGCGGGCCGACGAAACGGGCGACGTCGACATCGCTGCCGACGGCAAGAATGCGGTTGCCGGAGATGGCGACGGCGTCAGCATGCGGCTGCGTTTCATCCATGGTGAGCACGCGCGCGTTGCGGATGACGATGGAGGCTTGCATGATTGTCCATTCTCGAAATTGCAGGGAGCGAGGTCAGCGGCGGCGGCCCGCCGCCGACCGTCGTGCCGCCTAGAGCTTGCAGTAGGGCGTAACCGGCGCGATGGCGCCGAAACTCTTGACCACTTCGAACTGGCTGCCCTTGGCGTCGACCTTTGCGAAGAACGAATGCAGGACGCAATGATTGTTGCTGGCGTCAACGCGCACGACGCCTTGCGGTGCCTCGAACTCGACGGTCGGCAAGGCCTTCAGTACCTTTGCATCCTCGACGGAGCCGGCCTTGGTGGCCGCCAGTGCATAGAGATGCAGGCTATTGTAGCCGGACTCGCCGATGGTATTGAGCATTTTTTCGGCACCGTAGAGTTTGCGGTAGCTCTCGATGAAGCGCTTGTTCTGCGGCGTGTCGACAGCCATGAAATAGGAATGCGCGGCATAGCTGCCCGCCGCCAGTTCCGGCGTTTCCTGAATCATCACGTCGTCGGAGGGGCCGACCATCGGCGGCTTGATGTCGAAGCTGCGATATTGCTTGAGCTGCGCCAGGCCATCGTTGCCGACAACCATGCTCCACACCAGATCCGGGTTCACATCCTTGATCTTCTGGAAGGCGGGGCCGAAATCCTGGGTGCCGAAGGGATAGAAATCGGCGCCGACCAGCTTGCCGCCGGCCTTGTCGAGCGCGGCGGTGATCGCCTCGGTCATCTTGCGCGGCCAGGCGTAGTCCGAGCCGAGGACGTAGACGCTCTTGCCGACATTCTCGACGATCCACGGCACGACCGGGTCGACTTCCTGTGGAGGGATCGCGCCCATGGCGACGAAATAGGGATCGCATTCGCCACCCTCGAATTGGGTCGGGTAGAAGAACAGCTTCTTGGCGCGCCTGGTGACGGAAAGCGTGGCGCTGCGTTCGACGGAAATGATGTTGCCCATAAGGACGTCGACATTGTCCTGGCCGATCAGCTTGCGGGCCTTGTCGATCGAACCTTTTGTGGTCGTCTGATTGTCCTCGACGATCAGTTCGATCTTGCGTCCGCCGATGCCGTCCTTGGCGTTCAGCTCGTCGGCAGCCATCCGGTAGCAGTTGAGCAGCGTCTCGCCGAGAATCGCCTGCAGCCCCGTGATCGGAATCGACAGGCCGACCTTGACCGTATCGGCGGCGCGGAGAATGCCGGGCGCCCCGAGCCCGGTCGCAGCGAACGCAGCGGCGGCACTCCCCTTCAGCATGGTGCGGCGGGTGATGGAATATTGCATTTGGTCGTTCCCTCTTTTTTGGTTGGCGGATGAATTACAGGGCAAGCAGGCTCTTCAGGAGCGCCTCGTCGCCAAGCTCGCTCGTGGGCACCGAATGCACGACCCGCCCCTTGTCCATGAACAGGCAGCGCGTCGCGGCGTGGCTGACGAGGTCGAGGTTCTGTTCGACCAGCAGCACCGCGATGCCGTACTGGCGCGCAAGGCGCGGAATGAGCTCGCCGATCTCATGGACGATGTTGGGCTGGATGCCTTCGGACGGCTCGTCGAGCAACAGCACCTTCGGTTCGCCGCAGAGCGCGCGGGCGATGGCGAGTTGCTGCTGCTGGCCGCCGGAAAAATTGCCGGCAGGCTCACTCCGCCGCTCCCGCAGCACGGGAAAGAAGGAGAAGATGTCGTCGAACATGTCCTTGCGCGCCCTGCTGCCGGCGGCTCGTGTGCCGACCGTCAGGTTCTCCTCGACCGTCAGCCGGCCGAAAATACCGCGCCCCTGCGGCACATGGGCGATGCCGGAGCGCGCGCGGCGATGGGCGACAAACGCGCTGACGTCCTGGCCTCCGAGACGGATAGCGCCGGAGCGCAGGGCAAGAGCGCCGGCCAATGTCTTCAGCAGCGTCGTCTTGCCGACGCCGTTGCGGCCGAGCACCGCCACGACTTCGCCGGCGCCGACGGTCAGGTCGATGCCATGCAGCACCGGCAGGTGGCCGTAACCGGAGCGGATATCCTTGCAGTCCAGCATCTCAGCGCCTCCCGAGATACACATCGCGAACGGCTTCGTCCGCTTCGATTTCGACAAAGGGCGCTCGCCGGAAGAACTGCCCCTGGTGAAGAACCAGCGTGTCGGTGTCGAGGGCCCGCACGAAGTTGATGTCGTGCTCCACGGCCACGACGGTGCAGCGGTTGCTCAGCCGATGGATCAGCTCGGCGGTGGCGCGCGTCTCTTCCGGCGTCATGCCGGCGGTCGGCTCGTCGAGCAGCAGCAGCTTCGGCCCGGTGGCGATCGCCATGCCGATCTCCAGCCATTGCTTCTCGCCGTGGGCGAGATCGCCGGCAAGATCCAGCCGGCGGCGCGACAGGCCGATAATCTCCAGCATCTCGTCGATGCCAGCCGGCGAACGGCCGCCCCAGAGCGCCACCTCGACATTCTCCGCCACCGTCATCGACGGGAACACCGACGGGATCTGGAACTTGCGGGCGATGCCGAGCCGGGCGATACGGTGCGGCGCAAGACCCGCAATCGCCTGGCCGGCGAAGCGCACCGTTCCGGCGGTCGGCGTGAGCGTGCCGGTGATGATGTTGAGAAAGGTGCTCTTGCCGGCGCCGTTGGGGCCGATGATGCAGGCGACCGAGTTTTCCTTCACGTCGAAATCGACGCCGGAAAGGGCCTGGAAGCCACCAAAGCGCATTCCGATACCTTCGGCTTGCAGCAGGGTTCCGTTCATTGCGCCCTCTCCGTCTTGCGCGCCGCGAAGCGCTTGGCGAAACGCTCCAGCACGTCCGATTGCAGGAAGGCGACGGCGACGAACATCAGGCCGATGATCATGGGCCAGAGCACCGGATTAAGGCTGCTGATCTCCTGCTGGGCGCGCTGCACCAGAACCGCACCGATGACAGGGCCGATAAGCGTGCCACGCCCGCCGATCACGACCCAGGCAACGACTTCGGTGGAGAGCGCAAGACCGATCATGTCGGGAGCGACGACGCCGGAGGCGGATACATAAAGCGCTCCGGCAAGGCCGGCGATCGCTGCCGAGAGGACGAAGGCCGCCGTCAGGCGCGCAGGTGCGTCGTGGCCAAGGGCCGCCGCGCGGATTTCGTTGTCGCCGATCGCCTTGAGCACCTGGCCCCAGCGGCCGCGTGTCAGCAGGCGCAAGCCGGCCAGCAGCAGCGCAAGCGTTGCCGCGACCAGCGCATAGCTTGCGAGATCGCCGGAGAGATCGAAACCCCAGGGGGACAGGGGCGGAATGCCGAGCAGGCCGGTATCGCCGCCGGTCACGGAACTCCAGGCGATGACCGCCTGCTGCGCGATGACCGAAAGCGCGAGCGTGACGATGGTGAAATAGCTGCCGCGCACGCCGCCATAGAAAAGGAAATAACCGACGACCGCTGCCAGCAGCGCCGGCACGAGCATGGCTGCCAGAAGGCCAAGCCATGTCGATGCGACGAGACCGGACGACAGGGTTACCAGCGCCATGGCGTAGCCGCCGGCGCCGAAGAAGGCGGCGTGGCCGAAGCAGAGAATGCCGGTACGCCCCCAGAACAGGTCGAGGCTGACGGCGAACATGGCGAAGATCAGCGCGTCGCGCATGACCGTCAGATCGTAGGAGCCGGCAAAGGCGGGATAGATGGCGAGGAATGCGATACCGACGACGTATACCGTTATCCAGCGATACTGTTTCATGACTGGCGCCCCCGGATGGCGACGATGCCGTAGGGCCGCAGCCGCACCATGACGATGGCGGCGAGAAGCACGAGGGCCTGCGACAGCGACGGATCGAGTTGATAATTGAAGAAGGTCGTCAAGCCGCCGATGAACGAGCTGCCGGCCAGAACCCCGCCGACCGAGCCGGCACCGCCGACGATGACGACGAAGAAGGCGTTGGCGAGGTAGCCGACCCCCATCTGCGGCAGGACCGAGGTCATCGGCGCGATCAGGGCGCCGGCGAGGCCGGCCAGGGCCGCGCCGAAGGCGAATGCCACGGCGAATGTGCGCCGCGTGTTGATGCCGACCGCCTCGGCCATGTCTCTATTCTGGATGACGGTGCGCATATCGAGGCCGAAGCCGGTGCGGCGCATGACGAGATGCACGCCGGCCAGCGCGACGAGCGAGACGGCAATGACGAGAATGCGATGGGCAGGATAGGTGGTGAAACCGAGATCGACCGTACCGGCGAAGGGTGCGGAAACCGGTTTGGCACCATGACCAAACAGGAATTCCAACCCCTGCTGGATGACCAGGCTGGCGCCGAGCGTCGCGAGAATGACCGCTGCCGGTCGCTCGTAGAGATGGCGCAGCACCAGCCATTCGAGCAGGATGCCGGCGACGGCAGCCGTCAAGGGCGCAAACGCGAGGCCAAGCCAGAACGAACCGCCGAGGCTTTGCACGAAATAGACCGTGAACGCGCCGACCGTGACGAATTCGCCGTGGGCGAGATTGGTGATGTTCATCAGGCCGAAACTGATGGTCAGGCCGAGGCCGATCAGAGCCAGCACGCCGATGATGGTCAACGCGTTGAGAACGGCGTTTGCAACAATGTCCACTATGCACCGCCTCGATTTTTCGATGCAGCAAAATCCGCGCTGAGAAGCTGCGTCATTCCCTGTTTCCTCCTAAGGACTATCCTGGCTCCCCTGCCTCGATCGGGACAGTTTCCATGACATGAAGCATAAGGAGGGCGCCCGCGGATGGTAAATACATCATCGGTACAGGATGTCGGCCCATGGCCGGCGCGGGACACGATCGCCCGCGCTCCGGATTTTCCGTCGACGGCCGCTCGGCCGGAAGGACACTGGCCGCGCCGAACCGCTGGAAACAATTTCAATTCGGGAGTGGAGGGCTGTATTGTTTTGTTTGGCGGAGACCCGTTCCGCTCAGGTTTATCGACGGCGGATCGGGGCGCTGAAACGAGGGACGGATTTCACACCCTTCCCTTTGGTCGCGTTGCTGAAACGAAAGCCGGCCGGCGCGATCATCGCCCTGATGGCCATGATGCCGATCGGGGCGATGTCATCGATAGTTACCGTCGGAGCATCCGCCTCCCGTTTGCCGACCCGACGACAGGGGCGGTCGGGGTTTGCAAATGCGCGGCCGCCTTCGTCTGCTCCTGGATTGCGCGGGGAATATCGGCGTCAGCTTGCCAGCCGGTCCTGTGACTTACCGACGATTTCCCGGAAAGTGCCGAAGAATTCGGTTGCGAGCTTCTTGGCGGTGGAATCGATCAGCCGCGCGCCGAGCTGGGCGATCTTTCCGCCGACATCGGCCTTGACCACGTAGCTGAGGATGGTGACATCGGGGGCTTCGGCCTGGAGCGACACATCGGCACCTCCCTTGGCGAAGCCGACGACGCCGCCTTTGCCCTCACCCGCGATCCGATAGGAATGGGGCGGATCGAGGTTCGACAATTGCACCGCGCCTTCGAAGCGCGCCTTGATGGGGCCGATCTTGAGGGAAACGGTTGCGGTCATGTCCGTATCGGAGGTCTTCTCCAGCCTTTCGCAGCCCGGAATGCATTGCCGCAGGATCTCCGGATCGTTGAGCGCCTGCCATACGGCGTCCAGAGGCGCCTCGATCCTTTCGCTGCCACTCATGTCCATGTCGATATTCCCCTTTTCATGATGAGGGACGAGCGCTCGTGTCGCGCTTGCCATGCCTGCGTAACTCTATGATCTCCGCAAGGATCGACAGGGCGATCTCGTCGGGCGTGATTGCCCCCAGATCAAGGCCGGCCGGCGCCTTGACTGCGTCCAGCGCCGCGGGGTCCATGCCCTCCGCGGCGAGCTTCGTCTTCAGCGACACAATCTTCTTGCGGCTGCCGACGAAGCCGCGATAGGCGGCGTTTGCCCCAAGGGCGGCCCTCAGCGCCTTTTCGTCGCCCTTGCTCTGGGTCGAAACGACGATGAAATGGTCCGTCGTCGTACCCGCCGGAATGTCGAAGCCATCGAACACGGCATCGGCATCCGGCGCCTCAGCGAAATCGGCGGCGGGAGCGGCGGCCGTCACATGAAACCCGAAGCGCCGCGCCAGTTCCGACAATGCGATTGCAACCGGGCTCGCTCCCAGGATGACGAGGGACGGGCGCGGCAGCATCGGCTCGATGAAGATATCCATCGTTCCCTTGCTCGGGCAGGCATTCTTGGCGAAACGGACGCCGTCACGGCTTTCGCCCGGCTGAACGCCCAGTTCGGCCAGAAGATTTTCGGGCTGCACCGAAACGAGGCGCGACTGGCCATCGATCAGGGCATCCCGCGCGGCGTTCAAGACCGCGCCGCGTGCGCAGCCGCCGCCGATCCATCCGGCGGCGATCGTTCCATCGGCACGGATCACGGCCTTGGCGCCGGCTTTGGCGGCGGTTGCCGCGACGGTGCGGACGACCGTGGCCAGCACGAAGGCCTCCTCGGCGGACCGCATCCTCGATACCAACTCCATCACATCGACATGGGCGGTCATGATTTGCCTCCCTCAGAGCCTGGCAAGATAGGGTTCGAGAGCGGCGAGGCTCCGCAAGGAATGGGCGGGCGCATGCAAATCGACGTAGGGCAATGCCGCCTTGATACCCGCCGCTTCCGGCGCGTAACCGTCCCAGCCCATCATCGGATTGAGCCAGACGATCCTGCGGCAGCGACGCGCAAGGGCTGCCATTTCCTGCCGCAGAAGCGCCGCGTCTCCGGTCTCGTAGCCATCCGAGACGATCATCACGCAGGTCCGCGAATGGATCGCCTGCCGGGCATAGGCGTGGTTGAAGGTCTGGAGGCATTCGCCGATACGCGTGCCGCCGCCGGCGCCCTGCGCCATCATCGACAGGCGGTCGAGCGCGCGGGCGGCATCCCGTTCTTTCATGGCGTCGGAAACATGGGCAAGCCGCGTGTGGAAAAGAAAGGCTTCCGCCTCACGGAACTCGTCGAGGACGCCATGCATGAAGCGCAGGAATATCGCCGTATAGGCGCTCATCGAGCCGGAGGCGTCGAGCAGCATGACGAGCCGCAGCGGCTTGTCCTTGCGCCGGCGCCGAACGGGGATGATCGGCACGCCGCCGTGGCTGACGTTGCGATGGATGGTGCGCCGCAGATCGAGGCGGTAACCCTTGCGCCGGGCCTGATGCCGGCGCGTCAGGCGGACGCGCATGGCGGCGGCCAGCCGGGCGGCAATGGCATGCGCTCTTTCGACATCGGCCGGATCGGCCAGTTTGCGGAAATCGATGCTTTCAAGGGCCTCCACGCGCGACGCACCCTCCATCCGGGTCTGCCCGCCCGTCCTGCGGTCTTCGGCCGTATCCGGAGCCGGCACCTGATCGGCGAGCGTGGAGCCGTTCCGGGCATCCACACCCTCCGAAGCCCGCGGCTCCCGCGAAAGCCCGGACCCTCCGCCTGAAACCGTCGTTCGCGAGCGGACGTGCCTGCCGAGCCAGAAGGCATCGAACACGCCCTCGAACCGATCCCAATCGGCTTTACGGGCGCAGAAGAGATGCTTGAAGGCCGAGCGCAGCAGATCGGGCTTTTCGACCATATCCGTCTGCATGAGACGCGCGGCGTCCTGCCCCTCCTTCAATCCGACGGCGAACGCATTGTCGCGCAGGGTTCTGAGGAAGGCGCCAAGCCTTGCCGCCACCAGGCGGGAAAACTCGTTCATATCCTCCGACGTCAGAAGCATGTCACAGCAGCTCATGCGACCCTCCCGAGCAGGCGTTCCGTCACCTCGCGGCTGACCCGCATACGGTCCTCGCGGGTTTTCAGCAGGCACATCAGCGTTTCGTGGACGGCTTCCGGCTCGCCATGCAGATCGGCGATGTCGAGGCCGACGAGGACGGCGGCCCAATCCAGGGTTTCGGCCACTCCAGGCACTTTCCTCAGATCTTCCTTGCGGATCTTTTCGACCATGCGCGCGATCTGAAGCGCCAGCGATGCGCCGGCGCCGGATGTCTTCGCCATGATGATGCGCGCCTCGCGGTCCACGTCGGGATAGTCGACATAGTGATAGAGGCAGCGCCGCCGCAGCGCATCGGAAAGCTCGCGCGTTCCGTTCGACGTCAGGACGACATGCGGGATCGATGTCGCCCGCACGGTGCCGAGTTCGGGTATGGATATCTGGAAATCGGACAGCAGCTCCAGCAGAAAGGCTTCGAACTCCTCATCCGCCCGATCGACCTCGTCGATCAGCAGCACGGGCGGCCGCGCCCGGCGGATCGCCGCCAGCAGCGGTCTTTCGAGAAGATAGTCCTCGGAAAAGATCCCTCGCTCGATCTCGGCGGCGTCCGTGCCCTGCCTTGCCTGGATCGCCAGCAATTGCCGCTGGTAGTTCCACTCGTAGAGCGCTGCCGACTGGTCGAGCCCTTCGTAGCATTGCAGGCGGATGAGTTCCGTTTCATGGACGCCTGCGAGCGCCTTGGCCACCTCGGTCTTGCCGACGCCGGCCTCTCCTTCCAGCAGCAAGGGACGGCCGAGCATCTGCATCAGGCCGATGGCGGTGGCAAGATCGCGGTCGGCAATGTAGCCGGCAGCAGCGAGCCGCTCGACGATCAGGCTGCGCGGCATGACGTCCGCCTTGGTCGTCCCCTCTCCTTTTGCGGAGAGGGGACCTTTTGCGTCCTGGGAGGTGGATTGCGCAGACATCGTGGACACTTCCGATCAGGCGATCGCTCCAAGGCGCTTGGCCGCCTGCCAGTTGCGCCAGAAATCGTGCGGCATCTGGATGTGCGTCGAGCCCAGGAAGGAGAAGGCGTCGTTGACCGCATTGGAGAAAGCCGGAACGCCGCCGACATTCGGGCTTTCCCCGACCCCCTTTGCGCCGATCGGGTGATGCGGCGAAGGCGTCACGGTGAAATCCGTTTCCCAATGCGGCGTTTCGACCGCCGTCGGGATGAAGAAGTCCATGAACGAGCCCGTCACGACGTTGCCGTCATTGTCGTAGCGGATCTCCTGGCCCATGGCGATTGCAAAGGCCTCGGTCAGCCCGCCATGCACCTGGCCTTCGATAATCATCGGATTGATGCGGGTGCCGCAATCGTCCAGAGCGTAGAAGCGGCGAACCTTGTAGACGCCGGTATCGACGTCGATGTCCATGACGCAGAGATAGGCGCCGAAGGGATAGGTCATGTTCGGCGGATCGTAGTAGCTGACGGCCTCCAGCCCCGGCTCCAGGCCGGGGGGCGGCGAATTGTAGGCCGCCCAGCAGATGTCCTTCATCGACTTGAACCGCTCCGGCAGGCCCTTGACGCGAAATCCGTCGATATCCCATTCGAGGTCGTCCTCGTGCACTTCAAGCAGATACGCGGCGATCATCTGCGCCTTGGCCTTCACCTTGCGCGCCGCCATGGCGATCGCCGCCCCTGCGACAGGCGTCGAGCGCGAGCCGTAGGTGCCGAGACCGTAGGGGGCGGTGTCGGTGTTGCCCTCCTCGACCATGATGTCGTCGGCCGGAATGCCGAGCTCCGTGGCGATGATCTGCGCCCAGGTCGTCTCGTGGCCCTGCCCCTGGCTTTTCGTGCCCATGCGGGCAATGCCGGCGCCCGTCGGGTGCAGCCGGATCTCGCAGCTGTCGAACATGGCGATGCCGAGGATATCGCAATTCTTCGACGGCCCCGCGCCGACGATCTCGGTAAAGAACGAGACGCCCAGGCCCATGATCTCCCGCGTTTCGCCACGCTTGAACGCGGCGCGTCTTTCGGCCTGTTCACGGCGGAGACCGGCATAGTCGACCGTCTCCATCATCTTCCGCATGGCCGTATGATAGTCGCCGGAATCGTATTCCCAGCCGAGAGCCGAATGATAGGGAAACTGCTCCGCCTTGATGAAATTCTTCAATCGCAGCTCGGCAGGGTCCATGCCCAGTTTCTGGGCAAGGATATCCATGCCCCGCTCGATGCAATAGGCAGCTTCCGTGACCCGGAACGAGCAGCGATAGGCAACGCCGCCGGGCGCCTTGTTGGTATAGACGCCATCGACCGCCAAATGGGCCGTCGGAAAATCATAGGAGCCGGTGACGATGTTGAAGAAGCCGGCCGGCCATTTCGATGGATCGGCGCAGGCATCGAAGGCGCCGTGATCGGCCAGCACATGCACGCGCAGCCCGGTGACCTTGCCCTCCTTGGTGGCGGCGATCTCGGTCGTCATGTGATAGTCGCGGGCAAAAGAGGTGGAGGTCAGGTTCTCGATCCGGTCCTCGACCCATTTCACCGGTTTTCCGGTGACGATGGAGGCGACGGCAGCGCAGATATAGCCGGGATAGGCACCCACCTTGTTGCCGAAACCGCCGCCGATATCGGGAGCGATCACATGGATCTTGTGTTCGGGGATCTTGGCGATCAGCGCGACGACCGTTCGGATGACATGCGGCGCCTGGAACGTGCCCCAGATCGTCAGCTCGCCCTTGACCTTGTCGAAGGAGCAGACGCACTGGCAGGTTTCCAGCGGTGAAGGGTGTGTGCGGTGATAGGAGATCAGCTCCTTGATCGTCACCTCGGCCTTGGCGAAGGCCGCATCGGTCAGGTCCTTGTCGCCCACGGTCCATTCGAAGATGTGATTGGGATGCTTGCGCGGCCCATGCGCGCCGTCCTTCTTGTCCTTGATATCCTCGCGCAGAATCGGCGCGTCCGCGTCCATCGAATGGAAGGGATCGACCAGAACCGGCAGGGCCTCGTATTCGACCTCGACCGCATTGATGCCGTCGTCGGCCGCGTAGCGGTCCGTCGCGACGACGAAGGCGACTTCCTGGTTCTGGAACAGCACCTTGCCATCGGCGAGCACCATCTGGACGTCGCCGGCAAGCGTCGGCATCCAGGCGAGATTGACGCCCTTGAGGTCTTCGGCCGTCAGCACCGCAAGAACGCCCGGCACCTTCAGGGCCTTGTCCTTGTCGATCGACTTGATGCGCGCATGCGGATAAGGCGAGCGGACGAAATCTCCGTGCAGCATCCCGGGCAACTTGACGTCGTCGACATAGTTGCCCTTGCCTTGCGTGAAGCGGATATCCTCGACCCGCTTGCGCTTGCAGCCCATGCCCTCGAGCTTGGCCTCGCGCTGCTCGCGTGTAACGATGATCTCGTTCATTCTGCGGCCTCCTTGAATTCCGTGCCGTTGATCTTGGCGGCGGCGTATTGGATGGCCTTGACGATGTTCTGGTAGCCCGTGCAGCGACAGAGATTGCCGGCGATGCCGAAGCGGATCTCCTCCTCGCTGGGATTCGGGTTTTCCTGAAGCAGCCGGTGGGCGCGCACGATCATGCCGGGCGTGCAGAAGCCGCACTGCAGACCGTGCATCTGGCGAAAGCCCTCCTGCAAGGCCGAAAGCGTGCCGTCGGGATTGGCCATGCCTTCAATGGTGGTGATCTCGGCTCCCTGTACCTGAACCGCAAAGACGGTGCAGCTCTTGACCGACATGCCGTCGAGATCGATGGTGCAGGCGCCGCAATGCGTCGTCTCGCAGCCGATATGGGTTCCAGTCAGGGCCAGGGTCTCGCGGATGAAATGGACGAGCAGCGTTCTCGGTTCGACGAGGCCCTCGACCTCGGCGCCGTTTACCTTCATCGTCACATGCGTCTTTGCCATCGTCGTCTCCTCACGCGGCCCGGGCGGCGGCGCGTTTCAGCGCGCGCACGACCATGATGCCGCCAACATGTCTTCGATATTCGGCAGGCCCGCGTCCATCGGCGGCCGGCTGCATGATCGCCTGCGCAAGCTGGGCCGCCTTCTGCAGGCTCGCCTCGTCGAGACTCGTTCCGACAACCGCCGCGGCAGCATCTTCGGCAAGCAGCGCGGTCTCTGAAAGGTTGGTAAGGCCGATACGACAGCTTGCGACCTTGCCGCCGGAGAGGGTGAGCACGACGGCAGCGGCCGCAGTCGCATAATCCCCGATCTTGCGCTTGAGCTTCTCGTAGGCGTAGCCGTGTCCCTCTGCCGGTTGCGGGATGACGATCTCCGTCAGCAGCTCTCCGGGCTCCAATGCCGTGAAATAGGCCCCTTGATAGAAGTCGGCGGCGGCGATTTCACGCCGCCCGCTCGGCCCGTCGAGACGATAGCGTGCATCGAGGGTGAGCATCAGCGCCGGCATGTCATTGCCGGGGTCGCCGTTTGCGACATTGCCGCCGATCGTGCCGCGATACCGCACCTGCGGGTCGGCAATCAGCAGCGCCGTCTCCTTGAGGATCGGCAGCAAGCTCGAGATCTCCGGAGAGACCACAAGGTCGTGCTGCGTCGTCATCGCGCCGATGACGACAAGATCGCCTTCGCGCCGGATGCCCCTAAGGGCCGCAATGCCGTGCAGATCGATGAGATGCTCGGGCGCGGCAAGCCGCAGTTTCATCATGGGTATAAGGCTATGCCCGCCCGCAAGCGGCCGTGCCTCGTCGCCAAGTTCGGAAAGAAGCCTGATCGCATCGGCCACGCTTTCCGGCCGATGGAAATCGAATGCGCCCGGTATCATGATCTTCCTCCCGTTCGATCGGAGCACGACGCAAATCGAGCATTTCCCTTGCCGCCGGTGCAGGCAAGGAGAGGAGGGAAAATCAATCACCAAGGGTTGAGTTTCGCACGAACGGCGGTATTCGGCGCACGAACTGCGTCAGGCCGGCTGGCCTATCTCGAAGCTTTCGTCGTCTCGCCCCTGGCAAGACCGAGGCGGGACTTCAGCTCCGCTATCTTGGCGCGACTGACCGGAACCAGGTGAGGAACGACGCCATCCAGTTCCACCATGGCCCCATCCCCTTCCCTGCGGATGAAGGTGATATGCGGCACCGCCACGATATGGCTGCGATGGACGCGCATGAAGATATCGGGACAGAGCTGCGCCTCCGCCTCGGAAATCGGCCATGGACACATGCGTTCGCGCTGGCCGTCATGGACGAGCGTGTAGTGGGCGTCGGCGCGGATGCTGCGGATCTCGACGGCGTCGATGAATTGCGTCCCGTTCGCCGCCTCGATCGGCACCCGCGTCGCCGTCGAACGCTGCGGTGGCTGGCCGAGGCCCGCAAGCGGGCCGACGATCGTCCGGGGCCGAACGACCGGCGGATGCTCCTCCTCCGGCCCGCTCCCGTCCTCACCGGACACGATCTCTTGATCGGCGGGGACCGCAGCGGGCCGCTGGCGGGCTTCCGGCACGAGAAACAGCAGAAAGCCGACGGTGATCAGGAAGCACAGCAGCGCGACGATCAGCGCCAGCACCTGCGGCGAGGCCGTCAACCCATCCATCGCCATGGCATGATCCATGCCGCCGGCGGGTCGGAAATGCATGCCGTACATGGCGGTGTAATGCATGCCCGAAACGGCGATGCCGAAGGCTACCGCGCTGAAGGCAAGCCTGAAGCCGCCATGGCGCGCGAGATAGATCCGCAAGCCGCCATAGGCGGCAACGATGGCGATGACGACGGAAAGCGCGACCATCCCGTAGTCGTGCTCGATGCCGAAGTGGCCGGCAAGGCCGTGAATGCCGACATAATGCATGGAGGCAATGCCGAGCCCGAGCAGGAGCGCCGACGCGAGGATCCGCAATCGCGAGGGCTCGCCGATGCTGACGAAATAGAGGGAGACGCCGACGACCAGCGCGCAGATCAGGAAGGACACCACGGTCGGAAGCACGAGATAGACGGCATCGGCCGGCATCGGCGCAGCCAGCATGCCGATGAAATGCATCGTCCAGATGCCGAACGCCAGAAACGCCGCGGCGCCGGCAAGCATCAGCCTGCGGTTGACCGAAGGCGAACTGCGGATGCGGGCGGCCAAGCCGAAGCCGGTATAGCCACCCATGATCGCGACCGCTATCGAAAGCGCCACGAGAAACGGATCGTGCCCAGCGAACATGACATCTGCGGTCGCGCCTTCTCCTCCACGGGCGCGGCCTCTCCTATGGATAAAGGTTATATCCGCGCCCGCCACATTGACAAGCGAGGACTTCCGCAGGAACCGGCCGATCACGGTTCAGATGGCGAGCGCATATGGCGCCGACTCGGATTGCAGATACTCCAGCATCTGCATGATCCCCGTTTCCAGGCTGATCGACGGCGTCAGTCCGTAGGATCTTTGAAGGGCCGTATCGCCGCAGCGGTAAAAAACGCCTTCGGGACGGCTCGACCGGCCGACGACGGCTGGCTGCCAGCCGATCTGCCGGCAGGCGGTCTCGGCCAGCTCCATGAAGGAGGTGGCAATGCCGGTCGAAAGATTGAGGCTCGCGCCGTCGGGAAGCAGTTCCTTCGTCCGCCAGATGAACTCGATACAGTCGGAAATGTGGATGAAGTCGCGGCACTGCCGGCCCGAGCCCCAGACGAAGACTTCCGCAGCCCCTCTTTCCGCCAGCAGGCGGCGGCAGATCGCCGGGAAAGGATAGGCAAGATCCTGATCCTCGCCATAGCCGCTGAACGGCCTGTAGGCGATGGCCCTCCGGCCGTAGCGCTCGACATAGAGCTTCATCAGGTACTCGCCGGTCAGCTTTGCCCAGCCATAGCTGAGATCGGGCACGCCGACGGCAGCGTCGAAGTTGATCATGTCCTCCGACAGCAGCCGATGATTCTCGGCTGTCTGCAGCGATACCGGATAGGCCGCGCTGGAGCTGAAGAAAACCACCGAACCGGGATTGGCCCGCGACGCCCACTGCCATAGCGCCGCATCGACCGCCAGATCCTCTGCGACATCGAGCGCCTGCGTCTCCAGCGTCACGCGGCCGCCGACCAGCGCTGCCAGATGGAAGACATAGTCAAAATGCTCGGCCGGACGGGCAAAGAATGCGCGGCAGTCTTCCTGGAGAAAGACGAAGCGGGAGCGCCCGAAACCCTGCCACAGATCGGGATGAAGCGCTCCTGTCCCGGCGACCAGTGAATCGACGCAGACGACGTCGAGCCCTTCGGCAAGAAGCCGACGGACAAGATGCCGCCCCACGAACCCGCAGCCGCCCGTCACCAAAGCATGTGCCATCATCCACCCCCACTAATGCGCCAGAAAACCGCTGCGCCCCATATAGATGTCCACCATGCGACGCGCCCATTCCGCTCTGCTCGGCGCGATGCGTTTGCCAAGTGCAAATGCTCCTTCGCTCAGTCTTCGCATGAGATGGTCGTCGTCGGTCTCGGCCAATTTCTCGGCCAGCGAATCCGCATCGCCGCTATCGAAAACCAGGCCGGCCCCGTTGCTCGCGACTTCCGCCGCTATCAGCGCATTGCTGCTGACGATGACCGGGATGCCGGACATCAATGCCTCGGCCGCAACCAGGCCATAGGGCTCGGGCATGCGCGAGGGCATGACGAAAACGCGCGCCTCCCCGGCAAGCCTTGTCACCTCTTCATCGCTCAGCCAGCCAGGCACGAAGCAATGCGGGAGCGCCTGCTGCATCTCCGCAAGCAACGGTCCGCGCCCGATGAGCCTTGCCGTTCGCCCCGTTTTGTTAAGCGCGTCCGCCAGTGTCCGCACCCCCTTTTCCCAGCACATGCGGCCGAGAAAGACTGTATGGCGGTTGCGCCACGCCGCCACCGGTCCCTGCGTCAACGGCTCCGTCGGTGTGCGCAAGGTCGTGAAGTGCTGCAGCGGGCCGGAGCGCAGATGCGCTTCCATGTTTTCATGCGCCAGCACGATGCCGACGCGGCTCCAGAACTCCTCGCCCACGCCCTGCTGGGTCAAGGCCCGGCGGAAACGCCAGAGCTTGTGGAAATAGCTGCGCTTGTCGCAATTGGTCGTCAGGCATGCGGCGGATAGCGGCTTGACCGTGCAGACATGGCCGCTGCGGAAATTGATAAGCCCTCCGTTGGGACAATTCAGGAAGAAATCGTGCGCCGTAACGATGACTTTGGCCTTGTGCTTGGCCAGCGCGTAGAAGATCGAGGGAGACAGGATCTGCGACCAGCCGTGCACATGGACGACGGTCTCCTCGTTCGATTCCCGAAGCAACCCTTCCATCGCCTCATAGGCGCGTCTGTTGTAGCTCTTCGCAAAGACATCGGCGACTGTCGGGCCCTCCCGAAGAGGCCGCTCGCCCAGCGCAACGGTGCGGATTTCGGCAAAGCGGGGCTTCAGGCCTTCGCCATCGTCGCCGACCAGCATGGCACAGGTCAGGCCTGCGTCACGGCTCGCCTCAAGACATTGCAGCGCCACCTTGGTCGCGCCACCGCGAACGGTCGAAACATCGTTGACAAGTATGAGACGCATGGATCAGCAACTCGCCCGCTTGTGTTATCGGGGCCTAACGAAAGAAACCGCCCTTCTACGTCTCGCCCCGATACATAAGGCGCCCGAATGCGGCCGCTTTTCAATTCATCCATTCGCACGATGGCATCCGCTTTCAGATTGAATTCATGGGCTTCCATCGGTTCGACGGGCAAGAACGTCGATTGCGCACTTACCATTGGGCCCATTCTGTCCGAGCGGTCTGCACGACGACGGAAATGTGGCGGGGCGGCCGATATCCGGCAGCAGGCGAGCAGACAGGCCGCTCGCGCTTAGAAGCCGGTCCCGAGACCGGCATCGTTGCTTCCGTCAGACTTTCCGGGTCTTGCGCCCAGCCGTGAGGCCGGCCGGAGCGGCAACGGATGCGCGCTTGACAAGGGAGCATTCGAGCTTGGTGATCTGGTAGCGGCGCTCGCGCGGCAAGACAGCGGTTTCGAGATGCTCGATCGCCCATTGGCCCATGGCCATGTGGGGAAGCACGGACGTCGTCAGCGGCGGCACGAGATGGCGGCAGATGTCTTCATCGTCATAGCCCATGACCGACATGTCCTCGGGAATGCGAAGCCCGGCTTCCTTGAGCGCTTCATAGCATCCGATGGCGGTGCGGTCGTTCTGGCAAAAGATCGCGGTCGGGCGCTCGGCGAGCGACAATAGCTTCATCGTTCCGGAATAGCCGGCGCTCGCCGACCAGTCGCCCTCGATGACCAGCTCCGGATCGAAGGGAATGTCCGCCGTCGCCAGGGCCCGGCGATAACCGGTGAGACGATCCTGTGCTGCCTGCATCCATGGCTCGCCCGTGATCGTGGCGATGCGATGGTGGCCGTGCGAGATCAGATGCCGGGTCGCCGTCTGGCCGCCGGCTATCTCGCTTGGAACGACAGCCGGAAAGGCGTAGTCGGACGTATAGCAATTCAGAAGGACGATCGGAATGTTGAGGTCGTAGAGATAGTCCGGAACCTCGACTTCGCGGGTGAAGATCGTCATGTAGATGAGCGCGGAGATCCCGCTGTTGCTCAAGGCCTGAAGCGCTCTCGGCTCCATGATCGGATCGCTCATGGTTTGCGCGACGAGCAGCACGTTCCCGGCATTCCAGGACGCCTGGCGCGCGCCCTCGATCGCAACGACCGCCTCCGGGCTGGTGGCGAGCTGATCGACGGCAAAGCCGATCACCCCGTCCAGCTGCGAGGGAGACAGAAGCGCAGGCGGAGTGGAAAGCACCGGCGCGACGTAGCCGAGCTGGCGGGCAGCCTCGATCACCTTGTCGCGGGTCTGCTGCGACAGGCGCATGCCCGGCGTATTGTTCAGGACGAAGGATACCGCGGTCTGCGAGCAACCGGCGGCCTTGGCGATATCGGTCATCGTGACCCTGGCGCCGGGGCGGCGGCCGTTTCGCTTCGAGCCCCGGCTGTCGTCGGCCGTCTGATCGCCGTTTGCGGCCGATATCTTCTTCATGATTGCGTCTCATCTCCCGTGAAACGAGGCCGGCCAACGGATCCCACCACCGGCTTCGCTAATATTTATTATCACCAATGGAGCGAGTTCGGCAACTGGTGCGATGATAAATTGGGAGATCACCCACAAATTTACAGCGACATGCCACTGGAATAACACGGGAAACGACGCTTTCCCCGCTATGGCGCGCGTCCAACGCCGATTTGTATTACTAATTCTATTTACTAATCGAAATTAGTCGTATACCGTTGCGTTGTGGTTGGACGTGCCGCATCTCGCTTGGCGAGAAACCCTTGGAGGGGGTGCAGGACGATCCGCCGCGATTTGCAACTAGATCCCGCCAGCGGGTCTATGGGAGGATGATCATGAAGTATCTAAGACGAGGTGCTGCCGCCTTTGCGGCAGGGCTGATGCTAAGCTATGCATCGGCAACCTACGCCGCCGACAAGCCGACGCTCGCATTTGTGGTCAACGGCGCATCCGACTTCTGGAAAGCCGCCGAAGCCGGCGTCAAGAAGGCCCAGGCCGAACTGCCTGACTTCGATATGGAACTGAAGTATCCCGAGCAATCCTCGGTCGCCATCCAGCAGCGACTGATGGAAGACCTCGTTGCCGCCGGCGTCAAGGGGATCATGGTTTCCGCAGTCGATCCCAAGACCTCGACCGACGGATTGAACAAGATCGGTTCGGAAACCGCGCTGTTTACCACCGACAGCGACGCGCCCGACACGAACCGCGTCGCCTATATCGGCTCTTCGAACGTCGATGCAGGCAAGCAGGCGGCCGAAATCGCCAAGAAGGCCCTGCCGAACGGCGGCAAGTGCATCGGCTTCGTCGGCCTTCTCGGCGCCGACAATGCCAAGGAGCGCATCCAGGGCATGAAGGACGGCATAGCCGGCACGAAGATCGAACTGGTTGACGTGCGCGGCGACGACATCGACCAGACGAGAGCAAAGAAGAACGTCGAAGACGCACTGGTTGCAAGCCCGGACGTGACCTGCATGGTCGGCTTCTACTCCTACAACACACCGCGCATCTACGAGGCGCTGCGTGAAGCCGGCAAGCTCGGCCAGATCACCGTCGTCGGCTTCGATGACGATCCGATCACGCTCGGCGGCGTCAAGGAAGGCACCATTGCCGGCACCGTCGTACAGCAGCCCTATCTCTGGGCCTACCAGGGCATGAAGCTGATGGCCGCCTATCTGAAGGGCGACAAGTCGGGCATTCCGGACAGCAAGCTGATCATCATCCCGACGAAGATCATCGGCAAGGATGACGTCGACGCCTATGCTGCAAATCTGAAGGCGATGGCTGGCAATTAAAGCCATTCTCCAGCAGCGCCGGTTGCGGCGACCGGCGCTGCTGGATTTATGAAATGCTCACGACGCGACGGCTTCCGAAGCCACACCGCACAGGCACGATACTCGTCATGATTGAACGATCGGATACACTGGCAGCGCCGAAAGCCACGGTGCCTTTTCTGAGCCTCTCGGGAATTGGCAAGACCTATCCTGGCGTGGTGGCGCTCGATAATTTCTCGATGGATGTCGCTCCCGGCGAGGTGATCGGCCTTGTCGGCGAAAACGGCGCGGGCAAATCGACGCTGATGAAAATCCTCGGTGGCGTCGTCAAGCCGGACCGCGGGACCATTCGCCTCGATGGAGCCGAGCAGGGCGCCTTCACGGTCGAAAGCAGCATCGCCTCGGGCATAGCCTTCGTCCATCAGGAACTCAACCTGTTTGAGAATCTCGATGTCGCTGCGAATATTTTTCTCGGCCGCGAGCCGCTGCGGGGCGGCTTTCTGAAGCTGGTCGACCGAAGCCGCCTGCGCGACATGGTGGCCCCTCTGTTGAAGCGCGTCGGCGCCAATTTTTCACCGGATACGCCGGTGGCTTCGCTCTCGCTCGCCCAGCAGCAGATGGTCGAAATCGCCAAGGCGCTCTCCATCAATGCCCGCCTCGTCATTCTCGACGAGCCGACGTCGAGCCTGCCGCTGGCCGAAACGGAGAAGCTCCTGGCCGTCATATCGTCGCTGAAGGCGGACGGCATCAGCGTGATCTTCATTTCGCATCGACTGCATGAAGTCGAACGCGTCGCCGATCGCGTCGTCGTGCTGCGGGACGGAACTCTGGTCGGCACATTGCCCAAGGAGTCGATCGATCACGACCGCATGGTAAAGCTGATGATCGGCCGCGCATTGGCCGCACGCTCGATAGAAGCCGCCCGGCCGCCGGGTGAGGTCGCGCTCAAGATTTCCGCAGTCCAGACCGCCGCCTATCCGATGCAGCCGGTCCATCTGGATATCCGTTACGGCGAAATCCTGGGTCTCGCCGGCCTCGTCGGCTCGGGCCGCACAGAGCTTGCCCGCGTCCTCTTCGGCATCGACCAGAGCTACGGCGGCAACATCGCGCTTGGCGGGCAGGATCTGAAGCTGAGATCCGCCCGGGACGCCGTCGCCAACGGCATTTTCCTCGTGCCCGAAGACCGCAAGCTCAATGGCATCCTGCTCGATATGCCGATCTCGCAGAACATATCCCTGCCCAATCTTCCGGCCTATGCGCGCCGCTCCATGGTTTCGCCGGAACGCGAAAATACAGCGGCCGAAAGCCAGCGCCGGCAGCTCGGCATCAAGGCGCCATCGATCTCGACCCGCACCGGCACGCTTTCAGGCGGCAACCAGCAGAAGGTCGTGCTCGCCAAATGGCTGGCGATGCATCCGAAGGTGCTGATCTTCGACGAACCCACCCGCGGCATCGATATCGGCGCGAAAAGCGAAATCTACAGCCTGATGCGCAAGCTCGCCGATGCCGGCGTGGCGATCCTGATGATCTCGAGCGACATGGAGGAGGTCATCGGCGTCTCCGACCGCATCGCGGTCATGCACGAGGGCCAGATATCCGGCATTCTGGATAAGGATCAGTTCAGTCAGGAAAACGTGCTTTTGCTGGCCGTCGGCAAGACGCTACACTAGGGCGGTTCGGCTATCCATGGGATCTCTGAACCGCCCTATCTCCTTGTTTTAAGCAATTCCGGACGGAAAACCGCTGCGCACTTTTCCTGGAATTGCTCTAACGGCTGCGGCCAATGGGAATGGAAATCGATGAGTAAGAAAGATCTGGGCCTGCTCCTGTTGATCATCGTCGTCGGCATCGTCGTCGCGATCATCAATCCGCGCTTCCTTCTGCCGATCAACCTCGCCAACACGTCGAACCTTATCGGCCTTTTCGGGATTTTGTCGATCGGCCAGGCCTTCGTCATCATCACCGGCGGCATCGAGCTCTCCGTCGGCTCGCTGGTCGCCCTGCTCGGCGTGTTGTTCATCGATTTCATTGCCGTCCAGAACATGCCCTGGGCGGTTGCGCTTCCTCTCATTCTGATCCTCGGCGGCGTCCTTGGGGCGATCCATGGCTGGCTGATCACCAAGCTCAATCTTCAGCCTTTCGTCGTCACGCTCTGCGGCTTGCTGATCTATCGCGGCGCGGCGCGCTTCTACACGGCGGACGGCACGGCCGGCTTTGCTTTCGGCCAGAATTTTCCGACTCTGGAGTTCCTGACCGCCGGCCGTTTCTACGGCGTGCCGAACACCTTCATCGCGCTGGTGATCATTGCAGCCGTCATGTGGATCGTCCTGCACCGCTCGGTCTATGGCCGCTATCTCTACGCCATCGGCAAGAACGAGGAGGCCGCGAAATATTCCGGCATCCGCACGAGAAAGATGGTGACGGTCTCCTACACCATCTGCGGCGTGCTGACGGCGCTTTCCGCAATCTATTTCGCCATGTACACGCGCTCCATTTCGCCGGCGAGCCATGGGCAGTTCTACGAGCTTTACGCCATCGCCGCGGCGGTCCTCGGCGGCTTTTCTCTGCGCGGCGGCGAAGGGTCCCTGATCGGTGTGGTGCTCGGCACCATCCTCTTGCAGGAGCTTCAGAATCTCGTGAACCTTCTCGGTATCCCCTCCTCGCTCAACTTCGCGGTCATGGGCGGCGTGATCCTGCTCGGCGTGCTGATCGACCAGCAATGGAGCGCCATCCGCGCGCAACGACGCCTGGTATCGGCAGCGCGCCAGGCGGAAACGCGACAGCCGGCAAGCCAGACGCAATCGTAGCGGCAGTCCCAGATCGGATCGATTTGGCCAAAGCGAAAGCCGCGATGCCCGTTTGCGGCAACGCGGCTCTTATTGCGAACCTTGTACTCGGTATCCCCGAAAGCCTCAGCCCGCCGGCGTCGGCTCTCCCAGCGACAACATCAGCCGGTTTGCCCAGTTGAAGAAGGCCGCGCCATGGATGACATCGGCAATCTCCAGATCGTCCAATCCTTCCTCGCGCAGTCTGGCGATCTCGTCCGCGCCGAATTGCAATGGCGTTGCCGTCAGGGCCGCCGACGCTTCGACAACGGCATTCCACCGGCTGCCGAGATCGGCTTGAAGACCGTCGTCCAGCAGACGCTGCACGTCATCCGTCCGCTTGGAATGATGCGAGGCGAAACGCGAATGAACCGATGCACAGAAGATGCAGCCATTCGCGCGCGAGGCGGCCGTCGCGGCAAGCTCGCGCTCGGCCCGGGGAAGGCCCGCCGAGACGTTGTAGAAGATATCCTTGTCCGTCTTGGTACGAGCCTGGAGAATGTCGGGGTCGCGCGCCAGCAACATGAAGTAGGGCGATTTCGCGCGGGACGCATCCACGAGACCGGCCCAGTGACGCTCGGTCAGATCCGCCTCGTCAAGTGGCTGCAGCCACGGGGTCCAGCCGATTTCGGCCTGGGTGAAAGCATTCGGCCGGTTCTCGATTGCGGGATGAATGACAGTTTCGGTCATATGGGAATTCCTCTTGATTCGACTAGGCCGAAGCCGCCTGCCCGGCATTCGCCGCGTTCTCTGCCAATGCCCTGAGGCCGGCGACAACGCGGATCTGGAACGCCAGAAATGCGACGATCTGCGAGAGCGTGACGATGCCGGTGGTCGTCCAGCCGGCATCGAGCAGCTTTTGCAACGCCGCAGCACTTGCCTCTCTCGGACGGAAAACCAGAAGATGGCTGTGCTCGAGCGCTGCCGCCAGCTTCGGCCCGAGAGCGTCCCTGCTCTCGTTCGAAACCTCGTAGACGAGTCCGGGCCGATCCTCTCCGGAAAGCGGACCGGCGGGATAGTGCCCATAGGGGCCGTTCGTGCGGCCGCGCTCGACTTCCCCATCGACGGAGACGGCGAGCGCCGCCCCGCCGGCCTGTTCCTTCAGCCTGGAGGCGTAGAAGCCGCCGGCCTCGGCGGCGCCGTGAAGCCCTGCAACGAAGACGGCGACGGCAAAGCGCTCCCGCGGGGTCACATCGCCCTGATGCGCGGGCTCAAACAGCGCCTGATAGCTTTTCTGCGCATTGAGGCGCGTCTCCGGCCTTTGCGCACGCAGGCGATCCAGCAAGGATCCGGCGTGAATTCCCGCAAGAAGATCGATGGTATCGGTGGTCTGTGACGTCATGGCTAATGCCCTTCCTTAAATGCCGGTATTCAGACCCGCGCCGCCAAGCGGGGTTCGTTCGCGACGGGACCTTGCCGCACCCAGCCGAGCGCAGGCGCGACATGCTTCGCGATGAGCTCCAGCGAGCGCAGAATATATTCGTGCGGCGGATCGACGGAGTGGACCTGGAACACCAGATCCGTAACCCGTGACAAAGCGGTATCGGCCCGGAGCGACGCAATGACGTCATCCGGCGTCCCGACATGAACGTCGAAAGCCCGGATCAAATCGGCTGTCGTTTCGCCCGAAAACGTAAAGCCGCTCGCCTTGAAGCGCTCGACGTTGCGCCTCAGGCCGATCTCGGCAAAGTGCAGGGCTTCCTTCCTGCTCTCGGAGACGAACAGGCTGCGCGAGCCCAGAATTCGCGGCGAACGCCCGACAGGCAGGGCCGAGAGATAGGCATCGATAATCGGATTCTGCAGGTCCCAGAGCTCGGCGTCCGGCGTTTCCGGCGGTCGCGGCTGCGTGCGCGACAACATCAGCCCATCCCCATCGCCACCGGCGCGGATGCCGCCGCCGACGGAGAAAGTCGCCTGCCAGACACGATCGCGCAGGTGCGGCGCGACGGGATAAAGACGATTGCCGCCCGCAAGCTCGCCTCCGGCCCAGGCCTCGCGCACCAGGGCGAGGTGCTTGCCATAGACCTGTCCGCGCTCGCCGCTCTCCAGGCCGAAAGGCAGGAAGGCTTGCGGAGTTCCCCCAGTGCCGAAGCCGACTTCCAGGCGCCCACCAAGCAGATGATCGAGCACGGCGGTATCTTCGGCTACCCGCACGGCATTTTCCATCGGCAGGGTGATGACGCCCGTGCCGAGGCGGATGCGGGAGGTCTGCGGCGCCAGTGCAGCAAGGAATACCAGAGGCGCGGGCAGCCCGCCCTCCTCGCCGTTGAAATGGTGCTGCGCTACCCAGGCGCTGTCGAAGCCATGTTCCTCCGCGTGAACGATCTGTTCGGCGACAAGCCGGTAGCGGGTCGCGGCGTCCGCCTGATCGAGAACGCGGCTGAAGAAGCCCAGTCTTTTCGGTGACAATGGCGTACTCATGGAATTATCCTGCACTGATGGTGGAATCGATTACTCGCGGAAACTTCTTGCCGGGAACGGCATCGATCAGTTCGCGCGTATAGGGGCTCTGCGGATTGCTGAAGACATCGTCGATCGTGCCCGTTTCGACGAGCCGCCCCCCGTTCAGAACCGAGACCGTGTCTGCGATCTGCCGCACCACGGCAAGATCGTGGGAGACGAACAGGTAGGTCAGCCCCAGCTCGCGCTGCAGCTCGTCCAGAAGATCGAGGATCTGGGCCTGCACGGTTACGTCCAGGGCGGAGACCGCCTCGTCCAGCACCAGGATCTGCGGGTCCAGCACCAGCGCCCGGGCAATCGCGACACGTTGGCGCTGCCCTCCCGAGAGCGCGTGCGGCCGCCGCTGAAATACCTCGGCCGGCAGCTTGACCCTGTCGAGGGTCGCGGCCACCTTTGCCAATCGCTCCCGGCGCGGCAGCCGCTCGAAATTCAGCAACGGCTCTTCCACGATGGTCGTTATCGTCTGGCGTGGATCAAGCGATCCATAGGGATTTTGATAGACCAGCTGAATTTTCTTGCGAAAAAGCCTGAGCGTTTCGCCACGCAGCGAAGACAGGTCCAGCCCGTCGATCACAACCTTCCCGGAGGTCGGCCGCTGGAAAGCCGAGACGATCCGTATCGTCGTCGTCTTGCCGGAGCCGGACTCGCCGACGATCGCATGCGTGCTGCCGCGGCGGACGCGAAACGAGACATCATCGACGGCTCTGAACCTGTCCGCATCTCCGTCATGGCCAAAATCCTGAACCAGCCCGTCGACGACGATGATGTCGTCGGCCGGCTGCGGCACGGACGCGATCGGCCGAGCGGGAATGCGTTGCGGGCCCACGTTCAGCGACGGCGCGTCGGCAAGCAAACGCCGCGTATAGGCGCTCTGCGGATGCCTCACGACGTCGGCGGTACGCCCCTGCTCCTGAATGCAGCCATGCTGAAGGACGATCAGCCGGTCCGATCGGTCGACGGCAATGCCGAGGTCATGCGTGACCAGCAGGACCGCCGTGCCGTATTCACGCCTGAGATCGTCGATGAGGTCGAGAATGTGCCTCTGTACCGTGACGTCAAGCGCGCTCGTTGGTTCGTCGGCAATGATAAGCGAAGGCTTCAAGGCCATGGCGATGGCGATCAGCACGCGCTGGCGCATGCCGCCGGAAAGCTCATGCGGATATTGCTTCGCGCGCAACTGGGGCTGGCTGAGACCGACGCGCTCCAGAAGGTCGATCGCCTGGACGCGGGCGGCGGCCCCCGAAGCCCTGCCATGGACGACGAGGATCTCGGCCACCTGATCGCCGATCGTCCTGACCGGGTTGAGGGAATTGCCGGGGTCCTGCGGCACCAGGCTGATAACCGATCCACGAATGCTGTCCAGCCGTCTTTGCGGCCAGCCGCCGATCTCCTCGCCATTCAGGCGGATGGTGCCTTGCTGCAGAAGACCGCCTTCCGGCAGAAGGCCGATCACCGCCTGCGCCGTCGAACTCTTGCCGGAGCCGGACTCGCCGACCAGGGCAACGACTTCGCCGGCGCGAACCTGGAAATCGATATCGTGAACGACCGTGCGCAGGCCGCTTTTGTCGCGATAGCCGATCCGCAGGCCTGCCACGTCGAGGATGGGAGCGGTGTTGCTCTCGAGCGCGCCAATCACTGGAACCGTCATTTCCCGATCCTTCCGATAGCCCGGCTGATGCGATTGATGGAAATGACGACAAGGACCACGACGAGACCGGGCGCCGCCGTCAGCCACCAGGCGGTTGCGATGTAGTTGCGTCCCTCGGCGATCAACAGACCCCATTCCGGCGTTGGCGGCGGGGCGCCATAGCCGAGGAAGCCGAGGGTCGACAGCTGCAGGATGGCCCAGCCCGCCTGAAGGGCGGCAAAGGCGATCACCGAGGTCAGCGAATTGGGAAGAATATGACGCCACAGCACCTTGAAGAAGGTGCCGCCGCTGCCGAAGGCGGCTTCGACATATTCGCTTCGCCGCACCGTGACGACTTCCGAACGGACCAACCGGGCAAACTTGGCGATCAGCGTGCAGCCGACCGCGATTGCCGCATTGACCGTGCCGAAGCCGAGGAGAACGATGATGCTAAGCGACAGCAGCAAGTCCGGAATGGACAGCATGACGTCCACCAGCCTCATGATGACGGTCTCGAACCGGCCTCCCAGCGAGCCGGCCAATACGCCGAGCGTCGTACCGACCAGAAGGGCGATGCCCACCGCGGCGAGCGCGCCGGACAGCGAATGCACGGCCCCATAGACGATGCGGGCATAAAGGTCGCGACCGAGCGAGTCAGTCCCCAGCAGATGTGCCGCACTCGGCGCACGAAGATGCTGGCCCGGCAAGCCCTGAACCGGATCATAGACCGTGAAAATGCCGGGAAAGATGGCCCAAAGCACGACCAGCGCGAGCACAAGGCACGCAAGGACGAGGCCGGGCTGGATGACTGGCCACCGTCGCCCGGACGGAATGCTTCCGCGAAGCTGGGTCTGGAGCGTTGCCGACGACGTGCTGCCTTCCGGCTCGGACGCATCGATCCCCGGATGATGGCGGGCGGTTTCGATACTTGCCATCATGCGGCTCCCAGCTTGGTCTTCAGACGCGGATCGAGCACCGGATAGAGCAGATCGACGACGAGATTGATGACGACGAAGGCGCATGCGGCAATGATGACGATCGCCTGGAGAACGGCGACATCCTGACTGTCGACCGCCTGCTTGGTCAGGCCGCCGATGCCGTTGAGCCCGAAGACCGTTTCCGTGATGACGGCCCCGGCCACCAGCTCACCGAACAACAGCCCGGCAACGGTCAGGACCGGCAGCAGCGTGTTCTTGGCGACATGCGCCCACAAGACCCTTGCATGGGAAAGCCCCTTGGCGCGGGCGACCGGCACGAAAGGCCTGGTCAGCACTTCATCGATATTCTTCAGCAATATTTGCGCGAGCGGAGCCGAGATCGGGACTGCAACCGTCAGAATGGGCAGGAAGAGGCCTTCCCAAGGGCCCGGATTGATGACCGGCACGAGGCGGAAGCGGAAGGAGAAAATCTGGATAAACATGATGCCGAGCCAGAAGGTCGGCACCGAAATGAAGAGCGCGGGGATGGCCTGTATCAGGCCGCGCAGCCATGCGAAGCCGGAAAGATTGGAGGCGATCGCGATCAGAACGGCAAGAATGACCGCCACCACGAAACCCAGCCCCGCAAGCAGCAGGGTCGGCGGCACGTTGGTGGCAAGCAGGGAGTTCACCGGAACCCCCGCCTGCAGGGAATAGCCGAAATCGCCCGTCAAGAAATTCCCGACGGAATGGAAATATTGCTGCAGGAACGATCCGTTGGCGCCGTAGGCAGCCCTGATATCGGCAAGCTGCTCGGGGCTCAGCCCATAGTCGGGATTTTGAAACTTGATCAGTACCGCATCACCCGGCAGCGACTGCAGCAACACGAAGGACACCGTGAATGCAGCCCACAGCACGAACAGGGCCTGCCCGATTCTGGATAATATGTATTTCGCCATGCCGATCTTACGCCTTCACATTCGACGAGCCCGGCGCTACGCCGGGCTCGCAGCTTTTCATCAATGCGCAGCAAGCCATGTGCCGTAGAAGGAGGGGCGGCCGACCGCCTCGAATGCAATCCCCTTCACATAAGGCGCGCCCGCAAAGACCTGCGGTTCCTCGAAGAACGGGATGACATAGGCCTGATCCAGCAGATATTCCTGCGCGGCCTTGGCTGCGGCCAATCGCTTGCCGCTGTCGGTTTCGGAAGCAACGGTCTCGAGAATGCCGTTCAGCTTGTCGTCCGAGAACGTCGCCTTGGGGTTGAGGCCACCCTTCTGCAGCAGGGCATCGCGGTTTTTCGCATAGAACTGGCTCTTGATGACATCGGGATCGGCGCGGCCGACTTCAGCGACCACCAGCGGCGTCTTGGCCGGATCGACATTGTCGGTCACCAGATTTCCGGATGTGCCGGCCAGAACCTGCAATTTCACGCCGATCTTGGCCCATTGCTGAGCGACGAGCTGCAAGACGGCCTTGTTCTGCGGCTGCGGTATCGATTCATAGACAGCGAGCGAAAGCGGCTTGCCGTCCTTCTGGCGAACGCCGTCCGCTCCCTTCGTCCAGCCCGCCTCGTCCAGCAGCTTCTCTGCGGCGGCCGGATCGTAGGTCAGCTTCGAGGAAAGATCCGCATATCCGGCCGCAGCCGACGAAATGATCGACTTTGCCTGCGGATAATTCGTCGAAAACAACGTATCGACGATTTCCTTGTTGTTGGTGGCATGCAGGAGCGCCTGGCGAACCTTGATATCGGCGACGAGCGGATTGTCCGGGCGGAAGGCGACGCTGTCGTTCACGCCACGGGTCGGCGCCGCATAGATCGCGAAGCTCTGATCGACCACCTGCTTTTCGTCATAGGCCTGAAGCTGACGAATGAAATCGGCCTGGCCGGAAAGCAATGCGCCGATGCGCACGCTGTCTTCGCCGGTGATGATGTATTTGATACCGTCGAGATAGGGGCGGCCCTGATGCTCGAGTTTAGCCGGACCCCAGTTGTAATCCGGCCGGGCCTTCAGTTCGAGTTGCTTGCCGAGCGTCTCGCTCGCGACGACGAAGGGGCCGGAACCGATGATCTTCGTCGCATCGCCGAGCTGGTCGAAGGGCAGCGCAAGCGTCTTCAGCGAGACGAGGCCGGATCCGATCACCGACGTACCCTGCAGGAAGCCGGGCGACGGCTTCTTGAAATAGAACTTCACGGTATCGGGATCGACAACTTCGCTGTGGTCGTAGTTGTTGATGACCTCCGAAACCGGCTGCTTCAGCTCCTTGTTGCCAAGGCCGAACGTATCGTAGTTCTTGGCGACGGCATTGGCGTCGAGCGGCGATCCGTCGGAGAAGGTCACGCCCTTGCGAAGCTTGAAGGTATATTCCGTGGCAGTGTCGTTGACAGTCCACGATTCCGCGATCCAAGGCTCTATCTGCAAGGTCTGGGGATTCTGATAGGTCAGCTTGTCGGTGATCTGGTTCAGCACGCCGCCATTCGGATAAAAGCCGCCCGCGGGCGGATAGAGGTTCGTGTGTGACTGCTGCTCCAGATAGATGAGCGTGCCACCCTGAACGGGCTTGCTGTCGTCAGCCGAAAATGCGGCTGACGACAGCAACGACACGAGGCCGGCCGTCAGAATAAATGCCTTGAAATTTGCTGCTATCGTCATTGAAATCCCTCGGATACCGAATGTTCCGGAAGGGTATCGAAGCGGCCACGGCATTCCAATATCGTCTATGGAATTAGTCTTCTATTTTTCGCGAGACTATTGAAACGACATCCGCAAAGTCCGTCATTATCCGCAACTTGGTGTCTGATCGGCCGGGGCGACGGCAGGATGATGTCTAAACCAACGGCTCACCGGGAAATTCGTCCGCCGCCTCATGCGGGCATGCATCGATATGGCTTCCGACAGCACTGGATTTCCGTGCTGTTCCAGATCGGAGATCTAGCCCATCTCCACAGCATTGGCTGGCTCGAACTGCGTTCCGCGCCATACGGCGGACGCCGTGGAATCGGGAAAGAGCAATCGCAGATGGCCGATGATCTGGCCCGCGCGCGGGTCCGCCAGGCGATAGACGACGGCCTTCGCCACGCGCCTGCCGGCAATGATACCGGCATCGCGCAATTCACCGATCTGCTGGGATAGCGTCGGCTGGTGCACGTCGAGAATCTCCTCCAGCTCCCCCACGGTTCTCGCGCCTTCCATGAGAACGCACAGGATTGCCAGCCGAACCGGATTTGACATGGCCTTCAGGAAATCGGAGGCGGCCCCGATGGCACGACATTTCACCTTGGGTTCATGGGGTTGGCGCGTCCGGCTTTTCTCGATCTTGGAGCTGCTCGTCATCCGCTTCTGATCCTGCGCTTGTTCGGAATTTTTTTCTCTTTCTCTTCAAATTTTCAGCGTTGAATTTCTCGCCAAGAATTCTCTAGTCATTATATAAATTTATATAACAATAAGCAACGAGGTAAATGTCTTGGCTTTCAGGATTGGCCATCATCCGAACAATCTGCACCTTCGCCTGGCATCGCTATGGCCGGGAGCGTTTGCCGGCATGAACCCGGAATTCATCGGCTATCACGAAGGGCGTGACACGGCGGACAAGCTCGTTCGAGGCGAATTCGATATTGGCGGAACGGGATCCACGCCGCCGATCCTTGCGGCGGTGTCCGGGCTTTCGGTTTCCTATGTCGCAGCGTCGGCGCCCCGCCCGGCCAACGGCGCAATCCTGGTATCGAAAACCTCCGATATCGAGGACGTCGCCGATCTCAAAGGGGAAGCGGTCGCCCTGGTCGACGGCTCCTTTCTCACCTACTTCCTTGCCAAGCAGCTCGGGGAAGCAAATCTGAAGCTGGCCGACATCCATCGCCGCGACCTGGCGCCGGTGCTCTCGCGCGAGGCGCTGAGGAGCGGAACGGTCAAGGCCTGGGTCGCCATGGCTCCGCATTTGGAGCAATCGCTCGTCAGCGGAGAGTTCCGTGTGCTCGCCCATTGCGGCGACCTCATTCCAAACCGTTCGCTGTTCTGGACCATCCGGGATCGAGACCTGTCCAGGGACGCGATGAGCGATTTTGCCGGAGAGCTGCAACGCCTCGGGGCGGAAATTGCCGCCGACCCCGAAAAGGCGGCCGCCCTTCTTGCCGCCGGCGGAGACGAGACGGAGAGGCGGGCCTGGACGCGCGTCGTCTCAGGCCGGAATTGGCAGGCGACAGCCGCGGATGCCGCGCTTCTGCGCGAACAGCAGGCGGAGGCCGACACGCTCTTCGACCACGGTGATCTGCCGGCCAGACTGACGATAGTGACGACAAGCGACAAAGAGATTTGAAATGAACGTACTCTGGTACATGTGCGCGCCGGATGGCGCCTATCCTTGGAAACCCGAAGGGTCGCGCACCATCGACTACGGCTATTACAAGCAGCTTGCTCAAGCCTATGACCATCTCGGCTTCACCGGCGCGCTGTTTGCAACCGGCGCGCATGACGTCTGGCCGCTTGCCGGCGCACTCCTTCCCTACACGGAGCGGATGAAGTTCCTCATCGCCTTCCATCCGGGGCTTATCGCTCCGACGCTTCTGGCAAAGATGGCGGCCACCTTCCAGGAATTCTCGAACGGCCGGCTGATGCTGAATGTCGTCTCCGGAGACGCCAAGATGCTCGGCGCCTACGGCATGATGATGCCGCATGACGAACGCTATCTGATGGCGGACGAATACCTGACCATCTGGCATCGGCTGATGGCCGGTGAAAGCGTCACTCACACGGGCAAGTATTTCCAGACGGAAGGGGCGAAACTCGCGCTGCCGGCCGGATCGGCCATCAAGCCGCCGCCGCTCTGGTTCGGCGGCTCGTCCGACAGCGCCATAGAGGTCGCCGCCAAGCATGTGGAGACCTACCTTTCATGGGGCGAGACTCCGGAGCAGATGGGCCGGAAAGTCGAGAAGGTGAAGGCCCGCGCGGAAGTCCACGGTCGCGACCTCAACTACGGCATACGCCTCTATGTCATCGTCCGCCAGACCGACGAGAAGGCCTGGGAAGCGGCGGCGGACCTCTACGAGCAGATGGACGATGCGGCGATCGCAGCCAACCAGCGGTTCGTCTCCAATACGGATTCCATCGGTCAGCAGAGAATGAGCGCCATGCACGGCGGCATCAAGCCCGCCAATCTGCGCGATCTGGAGATCTCCCCCAATCTGTGGGCGGGCATCGGCCTCGTCCGGCCGGGTCCGGGCACCGCCATCGTCGGCTCGCCGGATACGGTAATCCGGACGTTGGAAGCCTATCGGAAAGTCGGCGTCGACACGTTCATCCTCTCCGGCATGCCGCTTCTGGAGGAGGCCTATCGTTTCGGCGAACTTGTTCTGCCCCGACTTCCCGTCGAGCGCACGGCACCGGAGCGCAAGCACTTCACCTGGTCGACATTGTTCGATCGAGACCTCGGCGGAAAACCCTCGAATGGCTGAAGTATCCACCATCGACCAAGACCTTTCCCGTCGGGCCGACAGTTCTCCGCCGCCTCGGCCGGCGGGCGGGCGGCGGGTGCGATTTGCGACACGCCTCGTCTCACCAGTCGCAATCATCGCTCTCTGGCAGATCGCCAGCATGACGGGGGTTCTTTCGCCACACACGCTCGCAGCACCCAGTGAAATCCTCCGGGCCGCCGATCGATTGGTCATCTCGGGCGAGCTGGTGACAGGTCTTGCGGTTTCCTTCCTGCGCGTGTTGGCCGGCTTTTCCATCGCCCTTGCCGTCGGCGTCGCGCTGGCGCTTGCCGCCGGCCTGTCGAGGCTCGGGGAAACGGCCATCGATCCGCCGCTTCAAATGCTGAAGGCCATGCCATTTCTCGGGCTTCTGCCCCTCTTCATCCTCTGGTTCGGCATCGGCGAAGGGCCGAAGATCGGTCTCGTCGCGTTCGGCGCCGTTTTCCCGATCTATCTGACCCTGCATGGGGGAATTCGCGGTATCGACGGAAAGCTGGTCGAAGCCGGCCGCACGCTGGGGCTCGATACGTTCGGCATCATCCGCCACGTCGTCATTCCGGGCGCGCTGCCTTCTCTTCTCATCGGTGTTCGATATGGCCTCAGCGTCGCGTGGCTCAGTCTGGTGGTCGGCGAACAGATCAATGCTTCCAGCGGCATCGGCTATATCATCACCTATGCCCGCGATTTCCTGCAGACGGATGTCATCGTGGTCTGCCTCATGGTCTATGCCATCATGGGGCTGCTGACGGATGGGCTGGTGCGGCTGATCGAAGCCTATGCGCTGCGCTGGCGCCCGCAGGTACTGGCATGACGGCGCCGGTCGATATCCGCGGCCTCACACGCACCTTCGGCGGCCCGGCAATCCTTGACGGCATCGATCTGACGATCGCGGCCGGCGAATTCGTTGCCCTCCTCGGTCGCAGCGGGTCCGGTAAATCCACCTTGCTGCGCATGCTTGCCGGGCTTGACGATGCGCCGGCGCGGCAATTGCAGCTCCCGCGGCGTCGCTCGGTCGTCTTTCAGGAGCCGAGGCTGATGCCGTGGAAGACGGTCGTCGACAATGTCACTCTCGGCGTCAGGCGCAGCGACGCGCGCTCCATCGCCGTTCAAACGCTTGAGGACGTCGGGCTTTCGCATCGGTTGAATGCCTGGCCGCTGACCCTTTCAGGTGGCGAAGCGCAACGCGCAGCGCTTGCCCGCGCGCTTGTGCGCGAGCCCGAGTTGCTGTTGCTGGACGAGCCTTTTGCGGCCCTCGACGCCCTGACGCGCCTGCGCATGCATGGGCTGGTGTTCGATCTCTGGCAGAAACACCGACCTGCGGTTCTGCTGGTCACCCATGACATAGGGGAGGCCATCACGCTCGCCGACCGCATCCTCGTCCTCGAAAACGGCCGCTTTACCAAGGAGATCCGCGTCGCTCTCGACCATCCTCGTCGGCGCAGCTCTCCCGAGGCAGCCCGTATCGAAGCCGAGCTCCTGGCCGAGCTCGGCGTCGAACCCTCCCATGCCTGATATCTATCGCTCCCACGCACGCCATTTCGGCAGATCGGAACAGCAAAATGATCACAAAGCGTCAATTCTTCGTCGCCATGGCCGCGACAGCCGCCATCGCAACGCTCGCCCCCGCCGCCCAAGCGGCGAACCAGGTGGTGCGTATCGGCTGGCTGCGGGGGCCGAACGACATCACGCTCGCCAAGTCACGCGGCACGCTCGAAAAGGCGCTTGCCGACAAGGGCATCAAGGTGGAATGGGCCGGGCCTTTCCCGGCGGCAGCTCCCGCCTTTGAAGCCCTGAACGCCGGCAGCATCGACATCACCGCCGGCAGCTCGACGTCCGCGATCACCGCACTCGCGGCCAATGTCCCGCTGGTCATTTTCGCTTACCAGAAGATGGCGCCGGGTTCGGAAGGGATCGTCGTCAAGAAGGATTCCACGATCGGCTCCATCAAGGACCTCGCCGGCAAGAAGGTCGCCGTCAATCGCGGCGGCACGGGCGAATACCTGCTCATGCAGGGTCTCGAGACCAACGGCGTCGATCCGAAGAGCGTGGAGCGCGTCTATTTGAGCCCCAGCGACAGCGGCCCAAGCTTCACCCAGGGCCATGTCGATGCCTGGGCCACCTGGGATCCGTTTCTGACGATCGCCGAGAAAGCCTATGACGGCAAGGTCGTCGCCGACGGCGGCGCCATCCGCTCGGACAATGCCGTCGTCCTGGTCGCCAGCAAGGACTTCGCCCAATCGAAACCCGACCAGCTTCAGCTCGTCTTCGATGTGATCAAATCGGAAAATGCCTGGTCTATCGCCAACAAGGCCGAAGCCGGAGCCATCTGGGTCAAGGAAATGAACGTGCCGGCCGACCTCGCCCAGAAGATCGGCGAGAACAATGCCGTCCCGACGACGGCGGTTTCCGCGGCGGATGCCGCGCAGATCGGCAAAGTCGCCGAATGGTATGCCAAGAGCGGCATCATTCCGGCCATACCGGATGTCGCGGCCGGCGTCGTGTCGCTGAAATAGGCTGACGGTCGCCAAGACCATTCCAGGCGAAATCGGCCCTGGCAAGACTGCCGGGGCAGCGGGGGACGGCTGCTCTGGCGCGCAAGTCGGATTGCCTCGGCCGATCAGGTCATCCATTTGCGATGTTCGGCGAAACGCTCCGCCAGCAGGTCGATGAACAATCGCACTTTCGTCGGCAGATGGCTGCGGTTCGGGTAGATCGCACTGATCGTGAACTCCACAGCCCGATAGTCGGGCATGGCGCGCACGAGGCGGCCGGCGGCGACATCGTCGAAGACGATGAAGCTCGGAGCAAGGAAGATGCCCTGCCCGCTCGCCAGCAGAAACCGCAGCGTCTCGGCGCTGTTGGAGACGACATTGCCGGAGATCTTGACGCCTTTCTGATTGCCGTCGGCATCTTCGAAACGCCATTCGTCGCCATAGGGATAATAGGCATATTGCAGGCAATTATGCGCCGCGAGGTCGGCCGGAACCTTCGGCATGGGATGCAGGTCGCGATATTCGGGTGAGCACACGAGCATGTGACGCCAGGGCGCAAGCTTGCGCGCGACGAGCGTCGAATCCGGCGCGGGCAGCGTGCGGATCATCAGGTCATAGCCCTCTTCGATCATGTCGATCGACCGTTCGCCGACATTGAAATCGAGCGAGATCGCGGGATATTGCGTCATGAACTCATTGATGACGGGCAACAGGAAGCGGACGATGGCGCCGCTGGTATAGATCTTCAGCGTGCCGCGCGGCATGGTGCTGAGCGCGCCCGCCGCCCGATCCGCCTCTTCCAGGTCCGCAAGAATCTGGGAGGAGCGCTCATAGTAATACTTGCCGGTTTCCGTCAGGCTGATGCGGCGTGTCGTGCGGTTCAGAAGCCGCACGCCGAGGCGATCTTCCAGAGACTGCACATGGTTGCCCACCATGGTGACGGACATGTTGAGCCGGCGAGCGGCGGCGGAAAAGCCGCCGCATTCCACCACCCGGCCAAAGACTGTGAGGCTGGTCAGCCGATCCATTTCGTCCTCGGATTATCCACTGTGAGTTGATGATCCTTCCAGATTTGAGGAGATTATCAGAAGGACCGTTCCGACGCATCTTCATCGCATCAAAATTGGCCCCGTGCAAAGGGGTGGCGATACCGAAGGAAACGGACCATGGTCGAACTGCCCCGCAACGATGCGTTCAGAAACGCAAGCCAAGCCGATGCCGCTCCGGCCGGCGAAGTAGCAAAGTCCCCCGCCGCCGAAGCCCCCAAGGGACCGGCGGTCGAGGCATCCGTTCCCGCCGCCCCCGCTCCCAGGGCCGGCCGGAAGCTCCTCAAGCGGAGCCTCCTCATTGCGGCGTTGGTTGCTGTTGTTGGGGTTGGCGGG
>NZ_WUEY01000089.1 GCF_010668395.1 Martinezella lusitana | reverse complement strand
AAACAATATTAATCCATTTTAAGGATGATTTATAGCGAATCATTGCTACAAAAAGAATGAAGTAGGCTATTAGAAATTCTAGTGTGAGTAGGAAATTTACATCCGTTAGAAACTCATAATGATCTCTAAAAATAAAGGTAGAAGTAAAGCAAATGAGTAAAAATGAAACAATCAGAGTAAAATTTTTAATACTTACTTGACGTAGTCGTACCAATGTCTCTGCTGCTAAATAGATAACGGTTATTGATAGAGCCCATGCATAACGATAGAGGAACATGTTTGGCGCATGCATACCTTGCCAAAAAAGATTGAGTGGTTGTAGGTAGAAACTTGAAATAATGAATGTAAAGAATAGAGCATAGGAGAGTTTGACAGTTGGTTTTATTTCTTTTAATGTAAAGAATAATAAAGCGAGTATT
>NZ_WUEY01000088.1 GCF_010668395.1 Martinezella lusitana | reverse complement strand
ACGTCACCATCGTCGGTCCCAACGGGGCCGGCAAGTCGACGGTGATGAAGACCGTCTTCGGGCTCACGACCCACATGGGCGGCACCGTCGAGTTCGAGGGGAAGTCGATCCAGGGGCTCGCGCCCGAGCAGATCATCCGCGAGGGGGTCGGGTTCGTCCCGCAGAACGACAACGTGTTCCCCGGGCTCAGCGTCCGCGAGAACCTCGAGATGGGCGCATACATCCTCGACGAGGTGCCAGAAGACCAGATCGAGACGATCTACGACCGGTTCCCCATCCTCCGCGAGCGCAGCGACCAGAAGGCGGGGACGCTCTCCGGCGGCCAGCGGCAGATGGTCGCGATGGGGCGGGCGCTCATGCTCGACCCCGACCTCCTGCTGCTCGACGAGCCCTCGGCCGGGCTCGCCCCGGACCTCGTCTCCGACA
>NZ_WUEY01000087.1 GCF_010668395.1 Martinezella lusitana | reverse complement strand
CTTTTGGCCTTCGTATCTCCGGCAAAGGGCGCGCGCTTCTTGCACGGTATATCCAGCAGAACCAGCCTCATGCACAGTTCTGGCTGGTTTTTGACGTTGACCGCGAGGGGGCTGCGATTGACTGGAGCGACCGGAACGCTCCCGCGCCGAACATCACCGTTAAAAATCCTGTGAACGGACACGCTCACCTGCTCTACGCACTCAACATCGCCGTGAGAACCGCGCCTGATGCCTCGGTTAAGGCGCTGAAATATGCCGCAGCGGTTGAACGTTCGCTGTGTGAGAAACTTTGTGCGGATGTGAACTACAGCGGCCTGATTTGCAAAAATCCGTTCCACCTGGAATGGCTGGTGATGGAGTGGCGCGAGGAAGCCTATACCCTCGATGAACTGGCTGATTATCTCGATTTGAGCGCCTCAGAGCGTCGTAGCAT
>NZ_WUEY01000086.1 GCF_010668395.1 Martinezella lusitana | reverse complement strand
CGTAGCGCATCTGCAAAGTTATATCGACCGTTTCCGTGCCAAAGCCACCAAAGCGAAGCAGGCCCAGAGCCGCATTAAGATGCTCGAGCGTATGGAGCTAATTGCCCCCGCGCACGTCGACAACCCGTTCCGCTTTAGCTTCCGCGCGCCGGAAAGCCTGCCAAATCCGTTACTGAAGATGGAAAAAGTCAGCGCGGGCTATGGCGATCGCATTATTCTCGACTCGATTAAACTGAACCTGGTGCCCGGCTCGCGTATTGGTCTGTTAGGCCGCAATGGCGCGGGTAAATCGACATTAATCAAACTGTTAGCCGGTGAACTTGCGCCAGTCAGCGGTGAAATTGGTCTGGCGAAAGGGATCAAACTCGGCTACTTCGCCCAGCATCAACTTGAATACCTGCGCGCCGACGAATCACCTATTCAACATCTGGCA
>NZ_WUEY01000085.1 GCF_010668395.1 Martinezella lusitana | reverse complement strand
GCCCGGGGCGGCGCCCCGTGCCGTGGCCGCCGGGGAGGTGTCCCGTGGGCCGCGCAGCTCCCGGCCGGCCCCCGACACCGGACCCCTGGGCCCGCTGCGCCGGTCGTGCTCCTTTCCCTCGCCGCAGGCGCCGGCACCGTCCCCGGGTCCGCCGCCGGATGCTGCCGCCGCTGCCGATGCCTTCCGGGCCCGCAGGCCGTCGGCCGAGGCGACCCCCATGGGCTGCTCCAGCGTCCTTGCGGAGGCGGCGCCCGGGGCTGCGGATGGGCGCGCATACCGGAGGTCCGTGCCGCTGCCGGCACACGCGCTGCCCGTGCTGCACAGTGCCCAGGACATGGTCCGCGCCCTGCTGGAGCCTACGCAGGCGCGCGATGCGGCCGTGGTACGACAGCTGCGCCGCAATGCGCAGGTGCTTCTCGACAAGGGCATCGAC
>NZ_WUEY01000084.1 GCF_010668395.1 Martinezella lusitana | reverse complement strand
TACCTTACCTTACATGTGATGGCGGCAATTGAACGTTATCAGGGATTTAAGAAGACCAGAGTATTGGTAGTCTGTGCTACCGGAATTGGAAGTGCATTGATGTTAAAGAATCGCTTGGAGAAAGAATTTTCATCCAGCTTAGAAATTCTTGATACGGTTAGTTATTATGAAGTTACAGAGGAACGACTGAAGGATGTTGATTTGATTATTTCATCCATTAACTTGTCGAATCTAATTTTTATGACACCGGTTGTCAATGTCAGCGTCTTCCTATCAGAAAAGGACATTGAGGCTATTCGATCTCATTTACAGCAAACGACCCCAGTTATTCCTGACCAAGGGGAAAATGTGCTAATGGAAGTAGGTCAGGCTAAGCAGATTGCAGAAGCAGTATTTGCTCCACATAGAATAATCTATCTTGAGGAGGGTTGTGATC
>NZ_WUEY01000083.1 GCF_010668395.1 Martinezella lusitana | reverse complement strand
GAATTGCCATGGCCCGAATCCGTCCCCTCATCCGCTGGTGCAGCCTCTCGCTGGCCGCCCTGATCGCCGCCTGCGGGGGCGGAGGCGGAGGTTCGTCCGACGGCAGCAACCCGCCGAACCCGAACACGCCCACCACCCCGACGAGTGTCGCCGTGAGCTTCGCGGCACCGGAGGCGGAAAACGTCTACAGCGTGGGTTCGGCCCTGTCGCTCAGCGCCCAGGTCACGGTGAATGGCGCGGCCGCGGCGGATGGACCGCCCGTGAGCTTCTCGGCGCCGCCCGGCACGTTCTCGGCCAGCGGCACCACCCGGTCGGGCGTGGCCACGGTCGCGTTCAACGGCACCACGCCGGGCCGCCAGCAGCTCAGCGCCTCGGTCTCGGTATCTTCGGGCTCGTCGGCTGCCGCCACCGCGACGGCCACACGCATCGTGTACCTG
>NZ_WUEY01000082.1 GCF_010668395.1 Martinezella lusitana | reverse complement strand
CAATTCTTTCTCCTAGAAATTCAACCGAACCTGAACTAGGTTTATAGTTACCTGTTATAATATTAAAAAGAGTTGTTTTGCCAGCCCCATTAGGTCCAATTAAAGCAAAAATTTCACCCTCATTGATTTTAAAAGAAGTTTCATTAATAGCCTTAACACTACCAAAACTTTTTGAAATTTGTTTTAATTCCAAAATCATTTTTTGCTCCTTTTAAAACGCTTTTTAATCCCTCTAATCACATCACTCAACTCATAATAACCCATTATGCCTTTTCTTGCAAAAAGCATTACTAAAATCAGAACAATAGAAAAAACAACCATTCTAAGCCCTGGCGTTGATTGGATATCAAGATTTAAAGAATCTATTTTTATATTTAACTCATCTAAAAATCTAAGCCACTCACTTCCACCAATAACCAATATCGCACCTATAATAG
>NZ_WUEY01000081.1 GCF_010668395.1 Martinezella lusitana | reverse complement strand
TTTTATATGTATTTATGGTATCGGCAATGCTTTACTGATTAAAAATTTAGCTAAACACTATAAACATCTTTTTGTATTTGAAAGTGAAATAGAACTTTTTATCCTAGCTTTAAGCACGATAAATTTGAGTGAAGAGCTTTGTAGTGGAAAAATTTATCTTGTGGATATCGAAGAAGAAAGAGTGGATATTCAACTGCTTATACTTTTTGATATGAAAGATATATCTGAGTACTTAAGTTTATATGAAATGTTTGTAAATAATGTTTATTATAAAAAGTTTTATGAGGATATTTGGCATAAAGCAGACGAGCTTTGCGAGAAAAATATTAAAGTTGTGATAAGAAATTTAGGTTCTAATTCTGATCTTTCTTTTGAGTGTTATTCTCATCTTTTACAAAACATCCCTTCTATGCTTGAAAGCATTCCTTTTCAAAGAATCTTAAGT
>NZ_WUEY01000080.1 GCF_010668395.1 Martinezella lusitana | reverse complement strand
GTTCGGCACGCTGTGCTGCTTCAGCTACCGGCCGGTCGCGGCCCTCACGGAACGCGACATGGACGTGCTGCGCGCCTTCGCCGAGTTCCTCGGCTTCTACTTCGACGCGGCGGCGCGGCGCGAGAAGGAACGGGAAACCGTCGCGCGCAGCGTCCGCACCGCCATGCAGGAGGGCCGCCTGCGCATCGTCTTCCAGCCCGTCTACGACATCGCGCGGCGCAGCCTCCATGGCTTCGAGTGCCTGTCCCGGTTCGACATGGAGCCCGTGCGCCCGCCGGACCAGTGGTTCATCGCGGCCCACGGCGTGGGGCTGGGCATGGAGCTGGAACTGCACGCCATCCGCACGGCGCTGTCGTCGCTGCACTGCTTTCCCGCCGGCCTCCTGTTCAACGTGAACTGCTCGCCGGACTTCATCCTGTCGGGCAGGCTGCAGGCGCTCCTGGAAG
>NZ_WUEY01000007.1 GCF_010668395.1 Martinezella lusitana | reverse complement strand
TGTTTAAAAGTCCCATGTGGATCACTCCGTTGCCCCCGTCGCTCTACGCGTTGGGGAAGGTTCACATGGCTCAATTCTCAATGGAAATTATGTGCCTAACCGGCTCAGTTCTGCGTGGAAACCAACAGCAGAGCTATCGCGGTATTTGTAACAAACCAGTCGATTCTGGCGCAAACCAAGGCGAGTTGATCAGCGGTTGTGATTGGCCCGCGTAGATTTGCGCCTGCGAACGACCCTCAACAGAGAATTCAAATGAAAATCAATATGTTATCCGGCGGAGAGATTTCGGGCGTCGGCCATGTCATCCAGGAACAGCGGCCAGAAGAGCTGTTGTCGCCGCTTTGGAGCTTTGCTAACGACCGACGCACGGCATCACTTTGGCAACCTGCAATCAATGAACGAATAAATTGACGCAGACAATTGACAGAAACGCCATCTGCGCCTCTTACAAGGACCTGAAAATCAGGTTGTCCAATGGTAGAAATTCTTGAGACTAATCTCCTCGTCGCACAAATTGACCGGCAGGCTGTATCGCCTCTTGAAGGCTACTCTCGACGCAATCAGACATTTCTACAATCGCACTCCGATTTTGACGATTTTATCGACAAATTTGTAACCGCCGGTGAAGTGGCCGAAGCTCCTGGAGCAAACCGGTCAGCTATAGCGGCGAATAAAGAATACTTGCGAGTTGAAAAGCTGCTTGCAGGGACGCGCATCGAGTTGATGAAGGTTTTGTGGGCTCATGATGTCTTTCTCAGTTCGGGGACGGTGGATCGCATTCTATTCTACCTCGCATCGAAATCGACGGGGGGAGACATTGTAAAAGAGTTCTTCGACTTCGTGTTGGTAAGGAAGCTGCACAATACTGGTTTTGTTCTTTACCCAATCCACTCGTTCGGTATCCAAGGCTTCGGGCTTGCAGGACTGATGAAATTGACAATTCCTGACGTCGATCTTCGTGAGGCAGGTGTCTTTCTTTCCGCCCAGACAAACAACGTTGAACGCACATTGGCGTTCCTCGATCGAGCACGGTTAGCTTTCGGGATTTCACATCCCTTGCCTGGATCACTGCGGTCGGAGTTCATGCGGGAACATTTCGCATGGACTACGAAAAACCCACTCCTTGCGCTGAAGATGAGCAGCACGACGAGTGGGTTTTACGAAAATCAATTCGTAATCATGGTGAAGTTGCAACTGGCGACCGCTCTCGTGCAGATGCTTGCGACGTTGGGGCAGACCGACCGAACCAACCGGGAATCCCGTAATCTGAGTACCGCGCGGACGAACAATTATGAGACGCTCGATTTCAACCATTATGTCGTGTTCGAAGCAAACGAAGCCAAGCCGGAACTCGACCCTCTTCGCACTCCGATGAATGTGTCACGCTCAGATCTCGTTTCACTCGCTGAAATGAATATCGATATCGATCCATCGTCTTGGTCGGATCCTGAAAAGCAGGCAATTCTGTCGCAGATACAGCACGGGCTCGGGGCGCTCGAAGCTGGCTATTTGAGCGAGTGGGTTTTAGGCGAGAAAACATCAACTCGCGCGAGGGTCTTGCGAAAGGTTTTTCTTTCCGTCAGTTATTTTCACAAGTCGTTTCGGAGCGCGATCAACACGGACGAAGCAGTTGTCTCGATTGCAATAGCCTTTGAGACCCTTCTTACCGACGGTTATCAGCGCGGAGGCGTGAAGAACCGTATTGCAAGGCGCGTCCCTCTATGTCTCGCAAACGACCCCGACCACTCCGATTTTGTCCGTGAAGTCCAGAAATTGATGGAGTATCGCGGCCAGGTCGTGCACGAGGGAACAAGCGATATTTCAATCGACATCAACGCGGTCAGGCGGGCCTATGTGCGGTGCTTTCTGGCGGTCATGGCCTGCTTGCCGAATATCAAACAGGGTGCTTCCCAACCGGTCGGCGACGTTCTTGGGGACGTAACTCCGAAGCGATCAAGGTGGAAGGTCCTGCGGCAATGGATCGCCCGGAAAATCGATCGATGAGCGTTATCCGAGGCTTCCAGCGAATCGTTCAGGAAATCTTTCCGAGCAAAAACCTCGACGGCAAAATCAATGAACGCACGGGTTTTCGCTGGTGGCAGGCTTCGGTTCGAGAAGTAGAGCGATATCGGTCTCGCATTAACGTACCAACTGGGGATCAGCTGCATCGGTATTCCGCTCTCAAGGTACGATAAAGCGTCGGGCTTTGACAGCAGGGTGACCCCGATGCCGTGGACGGCAGCCTTGCGCATCGCGGCCGGGATCGTTCACACCGATTGTCTCTTCAAAGCCGCAGTCTGCTCCTGGCCGTCAGTGTTGCGCACCTGCCATTCCCTGTTGTTTTGCTTGCATCAATCAACCCGGAGCCGTCCTGCGGATTGAAACAGGTGCCACATCCTATCTGGTACGCCAGAACTCACCATCGTTCGAGACCCCGGCAGGTACCGCGAAGCGCAGAACCGTAAAATGCCATCGTGAAGACATCTGCAAACGGAAAGGCAGATACAACCCGAGCGTTTGCGATTATTTAATTTCAAGCTGCCTTGATCATCGGCGATAGGCTTTGACATCGCCTTTGGGACATTTGGGATAGGGGATTGGAAATGGACGCGGCTCTTAGAAACGCAGCGCTAAATCAAGCAGGGCACAAGTGCTGTTTTCCGGGATGCCAAGTGTCATTCGTTACCACTGAAGGCCACCCCTATCTGGAAATCGCTCGCATCGTACGACGGCCAGGACGCGATTCGCTGGATTTGAACGATATCCTTGTCGTATGTCCAGATCACCATCGCCTGATGGACAGCCGTTTCTCCGAATTTTCCGCAAAGTCTTTGCGAACATTGAAAGCAAAGCATGAGATTGGCTTGATCAAGACTCGCCCCCTGTCGGCAGTAGAGTCTGAGTTCACGAAGCTGTTCAAGCGGCCTCTAAGCTTTTGGGAATCGAATAAAGACTGCGACAACGAAGATATTTGGCAAACCTTTCTGGAAGAAAACCCGCATGTCTTGGCGACATTGCTTCCAGGAGACTATCTGCAGTTCGGACGAAAGGTGCTGGTCGGGGGCAAGGACGACCGCGATCAAAATGGCGGCAAAGCCGACTTCGCGTATGTTCCCAGCACCTATCATAGGCTGACGATCGTGGAGATTAAAACCCCAAAGGCGGCGCTTTTGGGCAGTAAGTACCGAAACCAGTGCCATCGGCCTTCAGCCGAATTGGGCGGGTCAATCGTGCAAAGCCTTCACTACATTCGTTTGGCGCAAAGCGAGTTTGAGCACCTGAGCCGCAAACGTGATCCTCGACCAAAACTTACCAGCATTAATGCGGTTTTGATTATCGGAAACCGCGAAACGCTTGATAACGATTGCAAAGAGAATAGCTTTGAGCTGATCAGGTCGGGTCTCAACAATGTTCAGATCATCACGTTTGACGAAGTGTTTGCCAAGATAGGCGGACTACTGAGGGCCGGAGGCGGCAAATAGTGGAGAGACCGTCACATTCGAGGATTGCGAGTGAAATGGGCAACGGCCACGCCACCGCCCAGTCTTTTTCAGCTCTCAACCAGATCGGGGCCGTTTGCCCCGTTGGTCTGTTCCTGCATCACCAGGCTGTGGGCGGAAAGGGGCCACCGAACTGGTAGAGCAATCCACCGCCGGATAGCGTGCCGACATCAATTACCGCAAACCCCATTTTTTGCATGAGGTTTGCGACTATCTCCTTAGCCTGACCCTGGTTACCGGAGATGAACAAAGTTCTTGCCCCGTATTTCCGACCATCGTCGGCGTCGCGGGTGAGAATGTTTGCGCCTAGATGATTGAACCCTGTTACGACTGACGCTCCAGGCGCGTGTTCTGCAACGACTGCGGTCGAGGGCTTACCACCGAGATCGTTCGGCTTGAATGACGGAAAATCGATGACGTTGGATGCATCGACGATCACCCGGCCTGACCAATGCTTTTCTTTCGAAGCACGTCCTCGGTTACCGAGAAGGGAACCGCCAGAATGACGACATCGGCCTTTAGAGCCTCGGCCAGTTCCGATGGAAGGACGTGGCCACCTAGCTTAGCCGTCGCTGTCCGTTTTGGCGTTAGGCGCACACCTACCGCAACAAAGGTAGCAAACCAACGGATTCCGGCGCAAACCAAGGCGGCCTAATCAGTTCAATGAGCGCTTATGTGGCGATGCAGAATGAGAGTAGTGGCGCACCCGACAGGATTCGAACCTGTGACCTTTGGAATCGGAATCCAACACTCTATCCAGCTGAGCTACGGGTGCATGCCATGGCGGTTTGAATCGCCTGTCCGATGGCTGGTTCTTAGCCTAGGAAGCGTCAGGCTTCAATGTGTAAAATTGAGGAAAGCGCAGATCGGACGTTTTGGAGGGGGGAGGCCGCGGAATTCTTTGAGCGCGGCCTCGTTTTTCATCGGCCGTGTTGGCTTATTCCCGCATGGCGCCGGGGCCGGGGGTGGCCTTCGGGGGGACCTTGCCGAGGATGATCATGCCGAGGACTTCGTCCTTCGTGACATCTTCGGTGCGGGCATGGCCGACGACCTGGCCGTTCTTCATGACCGAGACGCGGTCGGCGAGATCGAAGACGTCGTGGATATCGTGGCTGATGAGGAAGATGCCGATGCCTTCCTTCTTCAGCTGCTTGATCAGCTCGCCGACCTGCGCCGTCTCCTGGGGGCCGAGAGCCGCGGTCGGCTCGTCCATGATCAGGATGCGGGCATCGAACAGAATGGCGCGCGCGATGGCGACCGACTGGCGCTGGCCGCCCGATAGCGCCTTCACCGGCTCCTTGAAGCGCTTGAAGTTGGGGTTAAGGCGCCCCATGACCTCGCGGGCCTTGGCTTCCATGGCGACATCGTCGAGCGTGCCCCAGCGGGTTTGCAGCTCGCGGCCGAGATAGAGATTGGCGGCGGCGTCGACATTGTCGGCGACGGCAAGCGTCTGGTAGATCGTCTCGATGCCGTATTTCTTCGCGTCGCGCGGGCTGCGGATATCGGCGGGCTCGCCGTTGATGAGAATATCGCCGCTGTCGCGCTTGTAGGCGCCGGAGAGGATCTTGATCAGCGTCGATTTGCCGGCGCCATTGTGGCCCAGCAGCGCCACGACTTCGCCGGGGTATAGATCGACCGAGGCGTTGTCGACCGCATGGATGCCGCCGAAGGAGATGGAAATGTTCTTCATTTCCACAAGCGGAGTGGTTTGATCCGTCATGGTTCAGAATTCCTTTTACTTGGCGCGCGAGCGATAGACGATGTCGAGCCAGACGGCGACCACCAGGACGATGCCCACGACGACGTTTTGAATTGGCGTATCGACATTTGCGAGGCCCATGCCCGATTGCAGCGATTGCATGACCAGCGCACCGAGCATGGCGCCGGCGACCGTGCCGCTACCACCGGCAAGCGACGTGCCGCCGATGACGGCGGCGGCGATGGTGAAGAGTTCGTAGGTGGTGCCCTGCGAGTTGACGGCCGAGTTCAGGCGCGCCGTCGAGATCGCGGCGGCGACGGCGGCGAGGAAGCCCATCAGCGCGAAGATCTTCACGATGACCCAGCGGGTCTTGATGCCGGCGAGCTCCGCGGCTTCCGGGTTGCCGCCGATCGCGAAGACATAGCGGCCGAAGCGCAGCCGCGTGGCGATGAAGGTCATCACGATGCCGATAAGAACGGCGATGAGAACCGGAACGGCAATGCCGTAGGGAATGTCGAGGCCGGTTTCCGGCCAGGCAATATTGTGTTCCGTCGCGTATCGCTTGGCGATGCCGACAGGCCAGTAGTAGTTGTTGAAGAGGTAGATGGTGCCGAGCACCAGCGCTGAGCCGAGGCCGGCCAGGAAATATTCCGCCCAGAGTGGACGGCGCGGAAAGCCGAAGCGCTTTCTCTGGCGGCGCGAGCCGACGATCCCGGCGATGATCAGCAGGCAGGCGAGGATGCCGACGACCCAGCTCCAGGTGGCCCCGATGGAGCCGGTTGCGCCGCTGCCGCCCATGATGACGAAGGTGGAATCCATCGGCGCAACGGTCTGGCCGCTGGTGACGTACCAGGCAAGGCCGCGCCAGACGAGAAGACCGCCGAGCGTGACGATGAAGGAGGGGACGTTCATGAAGGCGGTGATCGCGCCCTGGAAGGCGCCAATGGCCGTGCCGATCGCGAGGCCGCAGATGAGCGTGATGATCCACGTCCAGGAGCTGTCGAAGCCGAGATATTGCGGCAGCCACTTGGCCTGAATGACGCCCATGATCATGGCGACGAAACCGAGCAGCGAGCCGACCGACAGATCGATGTTGCGCGTGACGATGACCAACACCATGCCGGTGGCCAGGACCGCGATTTCGCAGGTCTGCACCGATAGGTTCCAAAGGTTTCTGGCCGTCAGGAATTCGCGGCCATCGAATATCCGCAGGTAAAGATCGAAGCCGATCCAGATGATCAGCAGCGCTCCGATCATGCCGAGCAAGCGGGTATCGATTTCGGTTGCACGCAGAAAGCGGGTGATCGCACCGGCATCTGCATTGCGGGGACCGCTCGATGTTGTGGACTGTGTCATGTCGGCCATCGCTTTGCCGTTCTCCCTCTATCGGGCGCGACCTGCGATGCATTCTGGGCCATCGCCCGCAATCGCGCCAATCTCAAAACAATGTGTCATCGCCTGTCCGCCGGTCTTCGTCCGGTCCCGGTGGCCGCCATCCGGCAAGCCAAGGGGTATGCGATGGCACAGCACGCTGCGGGAAGCTTCGTCTCCAACTGCAAGGGAGAGTTGTCGGCCCCTAGTCCGCATTCGACGCCGCAACGGAATGCCGCTGCGGCGTCGGGTATTTCGATTGGTCAGCCGTTCAAGGACGGCTTATTTGCAGGCTGCGACTGCGCCGGCCTTGACGCCCTGGCAAGCTTCAGCCTTGGAGATCCAGCCGGCGTCGATGACGACGTTCAGGTTGTCCTTGGTGATAGCGATCGGGGTCAGGAAGACCGACTTCATCGGCACATGCTTCGGGCCGCCGTTGAAGGTCTGCACGCCGCTGACCTGATCCATCGTCTTGCCGTTGGCGAGATCGAGGGCGATTTCCGCAGCGCGCTTGCCGAGTTCACGCGAGTCTTTCCAGATGGAAACGGTTTGCGTGCCAAGTGCGATGCGGTTCAGGGCTGCCTTGTCGGCGTCCTGGCCGGAAACCGGTACGGAACCGGCCAGACCCTGGGCGTCGAGGGCTGCGACTGCGCCGCCTGCGGTGCCGTCGTTGGAGGCTACGACCGCGTCAACCTTGTTGTTGTTGGCGGTCAGGAACTGCTCCATGTTGCGCTGTGCGTTCTGCGGCAGCCAGCCATCGGTATAGGCTTCGCCGACGTTCTTGATCTTGCCGGCGTCGATGGAGGGCTTGAGCACTTCCAGCTGGCCGGAGAAGAGGAAGTCGGCATTCGGGTCCGACGACGAGCCCTTGATGAAGACGTAGTTGCCTTCCGGCTTTGCCTTCAGCACTTCGCGAGCCTGCATGCGGCCCACTTCCTTGTTGTCGAAGGTGATGTAGAAGGCGGCCGGATTTTCGATCAGGCGGTCGTAGCCGACAACCGGAATGCCTTCGTCGGCGGCCTTTTCAACGGCCGGGCCGATGGCATCGGAATCCTGTGCGAGGATGATGAGGGCATTGGCGCCCTGCGAAATCAGCGACTCGACGTCGGTCAGCTGCTTGGAAGCGGACGACTGGGCGTCGGCGGAAATGTACTTGGCGCCGGCGGCTGCGAGCGCCTTCTTGATGGCTGCTTCATCCGTTTTCCAGCGCTCTTCCTGGAAGTTCGACCAGGAAACGCCGACGACGAGATCCTTGGCGAAGGCAGCCGTCTGCATGGTCAAAACGATGGCCGCGCCCGCGGCCAGCTTGATGAAAGCTTTCATGTGATCCTCCCGATTAAATGCGACCGCACGTACCTGAACTCCCGTCGGCCGCGGCGAAAATGCTGACAAGAAAAGGTTTTGATTTTTTTCTCGACAGTCGAGAAATTTAGTGTCAGAGATTTTTTCAACTGTCAACACCCGCACTAACAGCTTTCATTGGTCATCCGAAAAGAGCTATTAGGAGCTGCGGAGGAGGAGGGTTGAATGAGTGGGGAGCTTGCCTATGGTGGCCAAATCGAGCACCGAATTGGTCCGTCAAAGGAACAGCGCTTTGGTCCTGTCGGCGCTGCGTCGGCACGGTCCGCTTGCTCACACGGAACTCTCTGATTTCACGAAGCTTTCATCCGCGACCGTATCGGTCATAACCGCCGATCTGGAGCGGGCTCAGATCATCGAAAAGGCCGAGCAGCAGGCCGCCAGCGGGCGCGGGCGGCCGCGCGTGCTGTTTTCGCAGCGGCGCGATTGCGGCTATCTGATCGTCGTCGTCATCTCGTCGGATGCCGTGCAATATTCCCTGGTGGATTATACCGGTCGCCTGATCGACCGGTTTGTCGAGGACAGGCAGCAGAATGTCGCGGGCGTCGATCGCTTCGTGGCTGGAATGCGCGACGCGCTGAACCGGATCGTCACCCGCTCGCAATTGTCGCGCGACAAGGTGCTGATGATCTCGATCAGCAGCAAGGGGATCGTCGACGCTTCGGAGCCGGTGCTGCGTTGGTCGCCGATCTTCGGGCGTGACGAAATCGATTTCGCCGCCGTGTTTCGCGACGAGTGGCCGGCAAAGATCATTCTCGGCAACGAAACCCTGCTCGTTGCCGCAGCCCTCGGGCGGCAGGAGGAAATGACCAGGGGCCGCGATTTCCGCGCGATGGCGGCCCTATCGCTTGGCCATAGTATCGGACTTGGCATCGTGCGCCGGGACCATGAGGGCAATCATCAGATATCGGCGCCGAATTTCGGACACATGATGCATGTGCCCGGCGGCGGCCTTTGCCGTTGCGGGGCACGGGGCTGCATCGAGGCCTATGCCGGTTTCTACGCGATGCTGCGGACGGCTTTCGACGTGCCGCTCGACACGATCCCGGCGAAGTTCGTCCCGATCGCCGAGCTCGACAAGATCGCGGCGAGTGCGCGGAATGGCGGGCGGCGCAATGTGCTCGCCTTTCGTCACGCGGGTCTGGCGCTCGGCAATGGCCTCTCGCGGGTTTTGAGCCTGCACGAACGGATGCCGATCGTCATCACCGGTCCAGGCGTGCGCTACTACGATCTTTTGATCGAGGGCATAACGGAAGGCCTGGCGGAATCGCATGTCGTGCGCATGGAGGGCATGCCGGAGCTGCGTGTCATCGTCGACGAACCGACCCTTGTTTTCGAAGGGCATTTGAACCGGGCGCTTTCGATCATCGACAATGACATCGTCAGGAGAGGGGCTTCGGTCGTGGAATTGCGCGACCAGGCCGTCTGAGCGGCAAAGGCAAGTCGCCGCCATGCGCATGGCCGGCAACTTCAGGGCTTGCCGCCGTTGCCGGTGAAATCAATCCGCCGGATCCAAAAGCCGATCTTCTTCGCGAACATGCAGAATACGGTCTATGAGACCCCATTCCAGCGCCTCTTCCGCCGTCATGAAGTGGTCGCGGTCCATGGCGCGTTCGAATTCCTCATAGGACCGGCCGCAATGTTCGGCGTAGAGCCGTGTCATGCGATGCTTGGTGCGTTTGATTTCCTCGGCATGGATGAGTATGTCGGATGCCTGGCCCTGGAAGCCGCCCAGGGGCTGATGGATCAGGATATTGGCGTTGGGCAAAGCGGCTCGTTGGCCGGGTTCCCCAGCCATCAGCAGGAACGACCCCATCGAACGGGCGGTCCCCATGCAGAGTGTGTGCACCGGCGCGCGGATGTAGCGCATGGTGTCGTACATGGCGAAGCCGCTGGTGACGAGACCGCCCGGTGAATTGACGTAGAGGCTGATCGGCTTCTTGGGGCTTTCCGCCTCGAGAAACAGCAGTTGTGCGCAAACGAGCGCCGAGACGGTATCGTTCACCTCGCCGTTCAGGAAGATGATTCTTTCGCGGAGCAGACGGGAATAGATGTCGAAAGACCGCTCTCCTCTGCTGGATTGTTCCACGACCATAGGGACGAGTTGCATCGCTTCGCGCATCGGCGAACTCCAATGTTCTTGAGGGTGTTGATCGGTTCGGCGCGTCAGGCGGCGCGCATGACGACAAAGCCGTTATTGTTCGCCGCGGCCTTTTCAGCCTCGCGAAGCCGCGCATCGTCCAGCTCGTGGATAATCCGCAGGCGCGTGCCGCCGCTTGCGTTGGGGGCTATCCGGAACGTCACGGTGCTTTCGAGAAATGGCGGCGCATCATCGCGCAGCCGGTAGCGGACCTCTTTGCCCGGCATGACCGATACCGCCTCGGGATCGGCCAAAGCGTCCTTCGGCAGCCAGTTTTCCCGAAGCTCGGGGGTGCTGACCGCGCGCCAGACCTTTTGCGGCGGCTCGTCGAGGTCGTATTCGAGTTCGATGCCGTTTGTCCGCGCGGGGATCTTCACGTCGTTCATTGATCCATATCCTTCAGCAAGACCTTGAGAGCTTCGATCCGCGCGGGCCAGTAGGCGCGGTATTTCGCCAGCCATTGGGCGATGAGGGCCAGTCCCTCCGGATCGACCTCGTAATTCACGAAACGCCCCTGCCGTTCTTCCCTGACCAGCCCGGCGCTGCGCAGGACCGCAAGGTGCTGGGACATCGCCGGCTGGCTGATATCAATGCCTTCGCGCAATCCGCTGGCATTCATGCTGCCCGCAGCCAGCTTCTCAAAAATGGCGCGGCGGGTCGGATCGGCCAAAGCCCGGAATATCTCATTCTCCATCATGAATAACAGATAAGCATGGACTTATGTGAATCGCAAGAGCTTTCTCCGTCAGCCCCTGGTCGATGGCTATCCTCTTTCCGCGGCAGGCTCTCCAACACCTGCCGCACCCGGGATTGTGCCCCGCGTCGGAGAGGCCAAAGAAAAAGTCCGCCGCGAAGCGATTCGCGGCGGACTTTTTGGGAGGACCCTATCCCCTGGAGGGATCGGTTGGCTGCTTAGTCGATCTTGACCAGCCGGCCTTCCTTGACCGACTGCAGGGCGGCATCCGCCAGCTTCAGCGCGGCAAGGCCATCTGCGCCCGACGGCGTGATGGTGGCGCCCTTTTCGATCGCGGCGATGAAGCTTGCGATCTCGTTGGCATAGGCTTCGGTGTAGCGCGTCATGAAGAAATCATGCAGCGGCGGGCGGGTGTAGCCATCGCCATTGGCAACTTCGATGGAGAAGGGGCGCTGGTTTTCGGCCGATACCAGGCCCTTCGAGCCGTGGATCTCGATGCGCTGATCGTAGCCATAGGTGGCGCGGCGCGAGTTGGAGATGATCGCCTGCTTGCCGGATGCCGTCTGTAGGATGACGGAGACGCTGTCGTAATCGCCGGCCTCGCCGATCGCCTTGTCGACCAGTACGGCAGCGGTTGCCGTCACGGCCACCGGCTCTTCGCCGAGCAGGAAACGGGCCATGTCGAAGTCATGGATGGTCATGTCGCGGAAAATGCCGCCGGAGCGCTTGATGTAATCGACGGGCGGAGCGCCCGGATCGCGCGAGGTGATCGTCACCATCTCGACGGTGCCGATGCGGCCTTCGTCGATTGCCTTCTTGACGGCCATGAAATGCGGGTCGAAGCGGCGGTTGAAGCCGACCATCAGCTTGCCCTTGGTTTCCTCGACGACCTTGATGCAGGCCTTGACGCGGGCAGCGTCGAGATCGATGGGCTTCTCGCAGAAGACGGCCTTGCCGGCGCGGGAGAAGCGCTCGATGAGGTCGGCATGGGTATCGGTCGGCGTGCAGATCACGACGGCATCGATATCCTTGGCGGCTTCGATCGCCTCGATGGTGCGGACTTCGCAGCCATAGGCGGCGGAAATGGCTTCCGCTGCGGCCGGAAACGCATCCGCAACGGCGACGAGCTTGGCGTTGGCATCGCCGCTGACGGCCTTCGCATGCACCTTGCCGATGCGTCCGGCGCCGAGCAGACCAAATCTGACAGTCATTTTTACCTCCCTGGATTCGGAACAAATGAACCGAATGGCAAACTATATGGAATTTTCATTCCATTTTCTAATGGTGGCGTCAAGCCGCCTGGACTTCACATTTTTTAAAATCTTGGGTCCGGTATCCGCTTATCCGAAATCCGTCCGCGAAACCTTATTTTATCGAGACCGCTTCACTATTTTCCCGAGGATGCGCTAAGACAAGTCTTCTTGAACAGGCAAAAGAGACCCATGCAACTGATCGATCCCAGCCATCCCATCTACAAGCCGCTTTGGGTGCGCATCCTTATCGTGGCCGTCTGCTTTGGCTGGGCAGCCGTCGAAACGCTTGGTTCCCAGCCCTTTTGGGCCATGCTTTCCGGCGCGCTCGGCGCCTATTCTGCCTGGATGCTGCTGTTGAATTTCAAGCCGCAACCGCCTGCCGCAAATGTCGAGGCTCCGCCGCAGGATGATGCGGATGAGAGCGATACACCGGCGGACGACAAAAAATAATCATCGCTTGAGGCGGCGAATGGCTTCGTCGATCAACTGATTGGCGAGCGTCATTCGGGTCGTTGCCTGCTCGCGGAAGAGGGCGGCGACGCTGTCCGGATGATTGGCCTTGGCAAAGCTGCGGCGCTTTTCCTGCAGGGCTTCGCGCGTATGATCGGAGGTGATCGCCAGCTCCGCAGCCACTTCTTGCCTTGTGGTTCGGCTGAGATGCTCCGGCATGACCGGCGGCTCCGGTTCCGGCGGCGCTGGTTCAAGTTCCGGCGGAACGATCGGGTCGCCGAGATTGTCGCGATAGGCTTCGTCGGGGCGGTAGACCTCGGGCGTCTCGCCGCCGGGCACCGTTGCGGCAAAGCTGACGTTCAGGCCGCGAATGCGATGCGCAGCCTCTTCCTTTTCCGGAGTGTCTTCTTCCGTATCGAGACGATCGAGCACGGATTGGAACAATGATTGCCTGAACAGCATGCTGGCCTCCACGCCAAGCGTCATAGGGGCGGAAGTTGGCGTGGAGCTTATCGCACCGCCGTCGCGGGCATCTTGTTATGCCAGTGAAAGGTTGCGGCTTTCCTCCAGGATCATGTCGTGCAGCAGCCGGGCGCTCGGCGGCATGGCGCGCTCGCGGGCCGTGATGAGGCTGTAAGGCCTGACGTCGATATCGAAATCGATCGGCAGAATGCAGGATTCGCCGGCCCTGGAAGATTGTCCGCAGATGAATTGCGCCATGTCCAGTGCGATGGGGGCGATCGCATCTGTCTTGCACACGACGGCAAGCGTCAGCAGCAGCGAAGAGGTGTTGACGACATTCTCCGGCAGAGGCACGCCCGCGGCGAGGAAGATGTCTTCCACCTTGCGTCTCAGCAAGGTGCCGGGCGGCTGGAAGACCCAGTCGTAGCCGCCCAGGTCGTGCAGTCCGGCCACTCCCTTTGCAAGCAGCGGATGGCCGTTGCGCACGACGAGGCATGCCTTCTCGACGCCGATCTCATGGGCTGTGAACAGACGCGGATCGAGATCGTCGGGGATGCGGCTGATGATGAAATCGTGGCGGGCCGCCAGAAGCTCCCGGGCCAGCACATTGCTGTTTTCGACTTCGATATTGATCTCGATGCCGGGATAGGTGCGCGTCACGCGCTGGATTGCCGGTACAACCAGGCTGATCGCCGGGGCCGTTACCGCTCCCAGGAAGACGGAGCCGCCCTTGCCGGTGCGCAGTGCGCCGAGTTCGCGGCCCGCCTCTCGCAGCTCGAGCAGGATCTTGCGTGCCCGCTTAGCTAGCGCAAGACCGAAAGGAGTGAGAACGACGCCTCTGGCGACGCGTTCGTAAAGAGGGCTTTTGACAATCGACTCCATTTCGGAGAGCATGCGCGAAGCCGCAGGTTGTGACATGTTCATGGACTCGGCGGCGGCGGATATTTGCCCGTGGTCCTCGATCGTGACGATCATGCGCAAATGATTGAGCTTCAAACCGGCCTTCAGCAACGTGTCGTCGCGAAAATTGTCGGAATGAATCTCAATGCCTTCGCTGAAATAATCGTTATATATTTTCTCCATAGCGGCCAAATTTCCCGTTCGTCGGCAAAAAAGTACTATTTTTTAATGCTATACCAAACTTGGTATGTGTTTTGCCAGTTATTCTATTTGACAGTTATACGAAATCGTACGAGTTTGCCGATCGTGCGCTGGGTACAGCTCATAAACCGTGAGAGCGTGGAGGAGACCTACTTCGTGTCTCACAATTAGAAGTAAACTATTCCTTCTACGGAACCTGCCGCAGTTTCGGGCGGGCATTTTTCGTCCGTCATATTAACAACAAGGGAGAGAGTAATGAAATCCATTATCTCATTGATGGCCGGCGCCGCGCTCGGCGTCGCTACGCTGGTGGCACCTGCCTTCGCGGCAGATAAGGGGACTGTCGGTATCGCCATGCCGACCAAGGCTTCGGCTCGCTGGATCGATGACGGCAACAACATCGTCAAGCAGCTCCAGGCTGCCGGTTACGGCACCGACCTGCAGTATGGCGACGACGACATTCCGAACCAGCTTTCGCAGATCGAAAACATGGTCACGAAGGGCGACAAGGTTCTCGTTATCGCTTCGATCGACGGCACCACGCTGTCCGACGTTCTGCAGAAGGCTCACGATGCCGGCATCAAGGTCATCGCTTATGACCGTCTGATCCGCAACAGCGGCAACGTCGACTATTACGCAACCTTCGACAACTTCAAGGTCGGCGTTCTTCAGGCTGGCTCGATCGTCGACGCCCTCGGCCTCAAGGATGGCAAGGGCCCGTTCAACATCGAACTGTTCGGCGGTTCTCCGGACGACAACAACGCCTTCTTCTTCTATGACGGCGCAATGTCGGTTCTGAAGCCCTACATCGACAGCGGCAAGCTCGTCGTCAAGTCCGGCCAGATGGGCATGGACAAGGTCGGCACGCTGCGTTGGGATCCGGCAACGGCCCAGGCTCGCATGGATAACCTGCTTTCGGCTTACTACACCGACGCTCACGTCGATGCAGTGCTGTCTCCGTATGACGGCCTGTCGATCGGTATCCTGTCTTCGCTCAAGGGCGTTGGCTACGGCTCCGGCGGCGTGAAGCTCCCGGTCGTTACCGGCCAGGACTCCGAAATTCCGTCGGTCAAGTCCATCATCGCAGGCGAACAGCACTCCACGATCTTCAAGGACACCCGTGACCTCGCAAAGGTCACCGTCGACATGGTCAACGCGCTGATGGAAGGCAAGACGCCTGAAGTCAACGACACCAAGACCTACGACAACGGCGTCAAGGTCATCCCGTCCTACCTGCTGACCCCGGTCGCAGTCGACAAGACCAACTACGAGAAGATCCTCGTCGATGGCGGTTACTACAAGGCTGACCAGCTGAAGTAATCTTCCAATATAGCGGCCAGGGCTTGCTGAAATGCGGGCCCTGGCTTTGATGTTTAAGACGATCGCGCGGTCTGCTATGTTCGGTCGCGGCGTTGGATACGGACAATGGACAATACCATCCTCGAAATGCGGAGCATCACCAAATCGTTCCCCGGTGTGAACGCTTTGGAAAATGTCAATCTGAAGGTCCGTCAGGGCGAAATCCATGCCTTGGTCGGGGAAAATGGGGCCGGCAAGTCCACCCTGATGAAGGTGCTTTCAGGCGTCTACCCGGCCGGCAGCTATGACGGCGACATCTACTATGATGGCGCGGTCCGCCAGTTCAAGACCATCAAGGACTCCGAAGAAATCGGCATCATCATCATCCATCAGGAGCTGGCGCTCGTGCCGCTGCTGTCGATTGCCGAGAATATTTTCCTGGGCAACGAGGTCGTCGCCAATGGCATGATCAATTGGCAGGAAACCTTTACCCGCACCAAGCAGCTGCTTTCCAAGGTAGGCCTTAAGGAATCTCCGAACACGCTCGTCACCGACATCGGCATCGGCAAGCAGCAGCTCGTCGAGATCGCCAAGGCCCTGTCGAAGAGCGTCAAGCTGCTCATTCTCGACGAGCCGACGGCATCGCTGAACGAAAGCGATTCCGATGCGCTCCTCAATCTCCTCATCGAGTTCCGCAACCAGGGCATCACCTCGATCATCATCACGCACAAGCTTAACGAAGTGCGCAAGGTGGCCGACGAGATCACGGTGCTGCGCGACGGCATGACGGTGAAGACGCTGAACTGTCATGAAGAAGAGATCAGCGAAGACATCATCATTCGCAACATGGTGGGCCGCGAACTGGCCGACCGCTATCCGCCGCGCTCGGTTCCGATCGGCGAGACCATCTTCGAAGTGAAGAACTGGAACGCCTTTCACCAGCAGCATCGCGACCGGCAAATCCTGCACGACATCAACGTCCATGTGCGCAAGGGCGAAGTGGTCGGCATCGCCGGCCTGATGGGTGCGGGACGCACGGAATTCGCCATGAGCGTGTTCGGCAAGTCCTATGGCCACAAGGTCAGCGGCGAAGTCTTCCTCGAAGGCAAGCCGGTCGATACCAGCACGGTGCGCAAGGCGATCGATGCCGGTCTCGCCTACGTAACGGAGGACCGCAAGCAGCTCGGCCTGGTTCTGTCGAACAGCATCCTGCACAATACGACGCTCGCCAATCTGCTCGGCGTTTCCAAGGCGACCGTCATCGACGACGTGCGTGAGCTGCAGGTGGCGACGAACTATCGCGCCAAGCTGCGCATTCGTTCGGCCGGCGTCTTCCAGGAGGCGGGCAACCTGTCCGGCGGCAACCAGCAGAAGGTGGTGCTGTCGAAGTGGCTGTTCTCCGATCCCGACGTGCTCATCCTCGATGAGCCGACGCGCGGCATCGATGTCGGCGCAAAATACGAAATCTATTCCATCATCAACCAGCTTGCCGCCGACGGAAAGGGCGTTCTGATGATCTCATCGGAAATGCCCGAGCTTCTCGGCACCTGCGACCGCATCTACGTCATGAACGAGGGTCGCATCGTCGCCGAACTGCCAAAGGCAGAGGCGAGCCAGGAGAGCATCATGCGCGCTATCATGCGCTCAGGGGAGAAGCATCAATGAGTTCGGCCAACCCAGCCACGGAAAGCAGCCACGTCGTTTCCATAGGCGACCATATCCGCAACAATATTCGCGAATACGGCATGTTGATCGCGCTCGTGGTCATCATGCTGCTGTTCCAGTATCTCACGAACGGCGTTCTGTTCAGGCCACAGAACCTGACCAACATCGTGCTGCAGAATTCGTTCATCGTCATCATGGCGCTCGGCATGCTGCTGGTCATCGTGGCCGGACACATCGACCTCTCCGTAGGCTCCGTCGTCGGTTTCGTCGGTGCGGTTGCCGGCGTGCTGGTCGTGCAGATGCACATGAATCTCGCGCTCGCCACGGTCATTTGTCTTCTGATGGGGGCCGCGGTCGGCGCCTGGCATGGATACTTCATCGCCTACCACCGCATTCCGTCATTCATCGTCACGCTCTCGGGCATGCTGGTTTTCCGCGGTCTGACCTATGCCATCATCAACACGACCGGCAACGGCAGCAGCATCGGTCCATTCCCGCCGGCGTTCCAGATCGTCGCAACGGGCTTCATTCCCGATTTTGCGGACATGGGCGGCATCCATTCGACATCGATTCTGCTGACCGTCGCCATACCGATCGTGATGTTCTTCCTGTCGTGGCGTCGCCGCAGCGTGAACGAGAAGCACGGTATCGATGTCGAGCCGTTCAGCTTCTTTGTCGGCCAGAATCTGGTGGTTGCGGCTGCGACCATCTTCATCGGCTACCAGATTTCCTCCTACAGAGGCCTGCCGAACGTTCTGATCCTCATGCTGCTGCTGATCGCTCTTTATGCGTTTGCCACGCAGCGCACCACGATCGGCCGCCGCATCTATGCCATGGGTGGCAACGAGAAGGCCACGAAGCTTTCCGGTATCGATACCCGCCGTCTGACCTTCTACACCTTCATCAACATGGGCATTCTTGCCAGCATCGCCGGCATCATCATCGCCACGCGCCTGAACTCGGCAACGGCCAAGGGCGGCGACGGTCTTGAGCTCGACGTGATCGCGGCCTGCTTCATCGGCGGCGCGTCTGCCTCCGGCGGCGTCGGCAAGGTGACCGGTGCGGTTATCGGCGCGCTTATCATGGGTGTCCTGAACCAGGGCATGTCGATCCTCGGCTACCAGACGGATTCCCAGAAGATGATCAAGGGTGCGGTCCTTCTCGCCGCCGTCTTCATCGACGTCTACAACAAGAACAAGGGCTGATCGCTCAAGCGACCAGCCGAAGCTTTTAAACCAAATCCATGACAGAGTCCGGCTCTCGCTGAGAGCCGGAACGGCAAACTGCATCCGATCTCTGTCCGTTAGGAAAGGATGAAATATATGCTCATCTCGCAGATCAAGGGTTCGAACGGCGAGATCGTCGTTGCCGTCCGCAACGGCCCCGGCGATATCGCCAAGGCCGTCGTCAACGGTGGCAGCGTCTACAAGCTTGCCCTGGAGGCCGCCGATAGCGGCAAGTCGCTGGCATCCGTCATCGAGGCGCATGGTCTCGGCGAGGTGGTCGATCTTGAAAAGGTCTATGCCGAAGGCCGTTTCCTGCCGCCGATCACCCATCCGGACGCTGCGCACCTGCATCTGACGGGCACGGGCCTGACGCATCTCGGCTCTGCCGCCACGCGCGACTCCATGCACAAGAAGACGACGGAAGCGGCCGAAGAGACGCTGACAGACTCCATGAAGATGTTCAGGATGGGCATCGAGGGCGGCAAGCCCAAGGATGGAGAAAAGGGTGTGCAGCCGGAATGGTTCTACAAGGGCAACGGCTACGGCGCCGCAGCCCCGGGTGCGGCGCTAGTGTCGCCGTCCTTCGCGCTCGACGGCGGTGAGGAGCCGGAGATGGCCGGCATCTATGTTATCGCCAAGGACGGCTCGCCGTTCCGCATCGGCTTTGCGCTGTCGAACGAATTCTCCGATCACGTCACCGAGCGGATCAACTATCTCTATCTCGCGCATTCCAAGCTGCGTCCCGCGAGCTTTGGTCCGGAAATCCGCATCGGCGCGGCGCCGGAGGATATTCGCGGCACGTCGCGCATCAGGCGCGGTGACAAGGTGATCTTCGAAAAGCCGTTCCTGTCGGGAGAGGCGAACATGTCGCACACCTTCGCAAACCTCGAATATCACCACTTCAAATACGGCCTGTTCCGCACCCCCGGCGACGTTCATGTCCATATGTTCGGCACGGCGACGCTCTCCTTCGCAGAAGGCATCAAGCCGGAAGCAGGCGATGTGTTCGAGATCGAAGTTGCCGAATTCGGCCTGCCGCTGCGCAATCCGCTGGCGGTTGCCGCCGAAGAGACCGTAGCTGTTCGCCAGCTGTAATTCGTCGAGCTCGGCCGCAAACGACCGGCCGGGCGTTTCCAACACGATCCAGGAAGGCATGACGCCATGACCATTCATCAGAATCTGATCGCCGGCGAGTGGACCGGTTCGACCGGTGCCGAAAACATCAACCCGTCTGACACCAACGAGGTCGTCGGCCTTTATGCCAGTGCCAGCGTTCAGGACGTCGCCGACGCCATCGCTGCCGCCAAGGCCGCCTTTCCGGCCTGGTCTCGTTCGGGCATTCTCGAGCGTCATTCCATCCTGAGGAAGACCAGCGACGAGATCCTGGCGCGTAAGGACGAACTCGGCGCGCTGCTCGCCCGCGAAGAGGGCAAGACGCTGCCCGAGGCGATCGGCGAGACCATCCGCGCCGCGCAGATCTTCGATTTCTTTGCCGGCGAGGCGTTGCGTCTTGCGGGCGAGGTGCTTCCCTCCGTGCGTCCGAATATCGGCGTCGAGATCACCCGCGAGCCGCTTGGCGTCATCGGCATCATCACGCCCTGGAATTTTCCGATCGCCATTCCGGCCTGGAAGATCGCGCCGGCGCTCTGCTACGGCAACACCATCGTCTTCAAGCCGGCCGATCTGGTGCCCGGCTGCTCCTGGGCGATCGTCGATATCCTGCATCGGGCCGGCCTGCCGAAAGGCGTGTTGAATCTCGTCATGGGCAAGGGCTCGGTTGTCGGCCAGGCGATGCTCGACAGCCCGGTTCTGTCGGGCCTCACCTTCACGGGCTCGGTCGGCACCGGCAAGCGCGTGGCGCTCTCCTCCGTCGAGCATGGCCGCAAGTACCAGCTCGAAATGGGCGGCAAGAACCCGATGGTCGTGCTTGACGACGCCGATCTTACAGTCGCCGTTGAGGCTGCTGCAAACTCCGCCTTCTTCTCGACCGGCCAGCGCTGCACGGCATCGTCACGCCTGATCGTCACCGAAGGCATCCACGACAAGTTCGTGGCAGCGCTGACGGAAAAGCTGAAGACGCTGAATGTCGACAACGCCATCAAGGCCGGCACCCATATCGGCCCGGTCGTCGATGCCAAGCAGCTGAAGACCGACACCGACTATATCGAGATCGGCCGCCAAGAAGGCGCCAAGCTTGCCTTCGGCGGCGAACTCATCAGCCGCGAGACGCCCGGCTTCTATCTGCAGCCGACGCTCTTCACCGAAGCGACGAACCAGATGCGCATCAGCCGCGAGGAGATCTTCGGGCCGGTTGCCTCGGTCATCCGGGTGAAGGATTACGACGAGGCGCTGGCGACCGCCAACGACACGCCGTTCGGCTTGTCTTCCGGCATCGCCACGACAAGCCTGAAACATGCGACGCATTTCAAGCGCAATGCCGAAGCCGGCATGGTTATGGTCAACCTGCCGACGGCGGGCGTCGATTTCCATGTGCCGTTCGGTGGCCGCAAGGGCTCGTCCTTCGGTCCGCGCGAGCAGGGCAAGTACGCCGCCGAATTCTTCACCACGGTCAAGACCGCCTACACGCTGGCCTGACCGCTTACTTCAAGACCCGGGCGCGAACGAGGCGGCCCGGGCGACGCAAAAGGTACTGAGACTATGAAGAAGAAAGCTGAATGGCCGCGCAGACTGCGCTCTTATGATTGGTTCGGCGGCACCGGCAAGAACGCGATCATGCATCGCTCCTGGATGAAGAACCAGGGCCTGCCGGCCGACACCTTCGACGGCCGCCCGATCATCGGCATCTGTAATACCTGGTCTGAGCTGACGCCCTGCAACGCGCATCTGCGCGATCTTGCCGAACGCGTAAAGCGCGGCGTCTACGAGGCCGGCGGTTTCCCAGTCGAGTTCCCGGTCTTCTCCGTCGGTGAAAGCACGCTTCGCCCGACGGCGATGATGTTCCGCAACCTCGCGGCCATGGATGTCGAAGAGGCGATCCGCGGCAATCCGGTCGATGGCGTCGTGCTGCTTGGCGGCTGCGACAAGACCACGCCGAGCCTGTTGATGGGTGCAGCTTCCGTCGATATCCCGGTCATCCTCGTGTCCGGCGGCCCGATGCTGAATGGCAAGTGGCGCGGCAAGGACGTCGGCTCGGGTACAGCGATCTGGCAGTTCTCGGAAATGGTGAAGTCCGGCGAGATGTCGCTGGATGAATTCATGGATGCGGAGCAGGGCATGGCCCGTTCGGCCGGCAGCTGTATGACCATGGGCACGGCCTCGACTATGGCGTCGATGGCCGAAGCGCTCGGCATGACCTTGCCCGGCAATGCGGCCATTCCGGCCGTGGATGCACGCCGCCGCGTCATCTCGCAGCTTTCCGGTCGCCGCATCGTCGACATGGTCAAGGAAGACCTGAAGCCTTCCGACATCCTGACCAAGGAAGCCTTCGAGAACGCCATCCGCGTCAACGGCGCAGTCGGCGGTTCGACCAATGCCGTCCTGCACCTCCTCGCGCTTGCCGGCCGCATCGGCGTCGACCTGTCGCTGGATGATTGGGATCGCCTGGGTCGCGAAGTGCCGACCATCGTCAACCTGCAGCCCTCGGGCAAGCACCTGATGGAAGAGTTCTACTATGCCGGCGGCCTGCCCGTCGTCATCAAGGCCGTGGGAGAGATGGGCCTGCTGCATAAGGATGCGATTACTGTCACAGGCGATACGATCTGGGCCGGTGTCAAGGATGTCGTCAACTATAATGACGACGTCATCGTCCCGCGCGAGAAGGCGCTGACGCAGTCTGGCGGCATCGCGGTTCTGCGCGGCAATCTCGCGCCGAAGGGTGCCGTGCTCAAGCCATCGGCCGCTTCGCCGCATCTGATGCAGCACAAGGGCCGTGCCGTTGTCTTCGAAAGCATCGAGGACTATCACGCCCGCATCAACCGCGACGATCTCGACATCGACGAGACCTGTATCATGGTGCTGAAATATTGCGGCCCGAAGGGTTATCCGGGCATGGCCGAAGTCGGCAACATGGGCCTGCCGCCGAAGGTGCTGAAGAAGGGGATCACCGACATGATCCGCATTTCGGATGCGCGTATGTCGGGCACCGCCTACGGCACCGTCATCCTGCACACGGCGCCTGAAGCTGCCGATGGCGGACCGCTGGCGCTCGTCCAGAACGGCGACATCATCGCCGTCGACGTTCCAGCCCGCACGATCCAGCTGGAAGTGTCGGATGAGGAACTGGCGAAGCGCCGCGCCGCCTGGGTTTCGCCGGTCAAGCCGCTCAATGGCGGCTACGGCGGTCTCTATGTGAAGTCGGTCATGCAGGCCGATACCGGCGCCGACCTCGACTTCCTCGTCGGCCCGCGCGGCTCGGAAATCCCGAACAATCGCGACAGCCACTGATATCGAGGCTTATGATCGGGCGAAGGGCGGAGCGTTGGTTCCGCCCTTTTGCTTTACTGGCTCTGGCTTTGCGTCTGTTCCTGGCTTGCGACCGTCACCTTAACCATGAGGGTTTCGCCGGGCGTGCCGATCCGCATGCCGGAGACGGGAGCAGCATCGCGATAGCACAGGCCCGTGGCGATGCGGACGTAGCGGGCGTCGGGGCACACGTCATTGGCGGGGTCGAAGCCGACCCAGCCAAGGCCGGGAATGTGCGCTTCGGCCCAGGCGTGCGTGGCGGCCTGCTCGTTCTTGCCGTCCATCATGAGATAGCCGGAGACGTAACGTGCCGGGATGCGCAATGCGCGGGCGCCGGCGATGAAGACATGGGCATGATCCTGGCAGACGCCGCTTTTCCTCTCCAATGCCTGCTCGGCGGTGGTTTCCGTGTCGCTGGTGCCGGGCTTGTATTCCACCGTCTCATGGATCGCCGCCATCAGCGCATGCATCTTGCCGAGGTCGTTGTCGCCGGAGATGCCGCGCAACAGATCCTTGGTCAGCTTGCCGGCCCTGGTGCGCGGTGAGTCGCGCAGGAAGAGCCAGAGCGGGCTAAAGGCGGTATGCTGCCCGAGGACGCCGTTGAGATCCTGCGTTTCGACTTCGCCCGAGGCAACGATCCTCGTCGCATCCTGCTGGCCGTCGAGCGAGACGAGCGTGATGCGATTGCCGAACTGATCGTCATATTCCACTTCGGGGCTTGCACCCTCGACAGACAGTTTCCAGTCGAGGACCGTCTGCCCGACACCCGTCAGCGGCGTCAGACGCAGACGCTGCAGCGAGAATTGCGCCGGTTGGTCGTAGCGATATTCGGTGATGTGGCTGATCGTCAGTCTCATGATGTTGTCCGCCTACTCATAGAACCGGTAGCCATCGGAAATCTCCGCGCCAAGCTTGTTGTTGCGGGCAACGAAATCCTCCAGGAATTCGTGCAGACCCTGGTCCATGATGCGCTTGACCGTCAGCCGCTGCAGGGACTGCCGGATCGCTTCGGCGGTATCGTGCGCCGGCAGCCGCGTTTCGTATTCGGCGCTGAGGTAGCCTATGTTGCTGACGATCTTGTCGTAGCAATAGGCAAGCGAGCGCGGCATCTGCCCGTTCAGGATCAGGAAATCCGCAATGTTGGCCGGCTTGTATTCGGGATCGTAGGCCCATTTATAGGCCCGGTGCGCCGAGACGGACCGCAGGATGGATTCCCATTGCGCATTGTCGAGCGAGGAGCCGACATGCGAGACGGAGGGCAGCAGCACGTAATATTTCACGTCGAGGATGCGGGCGGTGTTGTCGGCGCGCTCGATGAAGGTGCCGATGCGGGCGAAATTATAGAGCTCGTTGCGCAGCATCGAGCCGTGGAAGGCACCGCGGATCAAGCCCGCGCGCTGTTTGATGACGTCGATCGTCTCGGGCAGTTCGGCCGTTTTCAGCCGCTTGCCGAGCAGGGACTTCAGTTCGATCCAACATTCGTTGGTGGCTTCCCAGGTGTCGCGGGTCAGCGCCGTGCGCACCATGCGGGCGTTGTTGCGGCCATATTCGATGCAGGACATGACGCTCGACGGATTGGAGCGGTCGCGCATCAGATAATCGATCGCGTCCGTACCGGTCAGCTTGCCATGCACTTCGTCATAGGCTTCGCGCACGCCGGCGCTTTGCAGCACTCCGTCCCAATCGTCATCGACGGCATCGGCGCGCGTCAGCGACATGCGCTGACCGGCATCGACCAGGCGGGCTATGTTTTCTGCGCGTTCGATGTAGCGGAACATCCAGTAGAGGCCATTGGCGGTTCTTCCCAGCATGTCCGTTCAGTCCTCCAGAACCCAGGTGTCTTTGGTGCCGCCGCCCTGGCTGGAGTTGACCACCAGCGAGCCTTCCTTCAATGCCACGCGGGTGAGCCCGCCAGGGATGATCCGCACCTTGTCCGATACCAGTACGTAAGGGCGCAGGTCGACGTGCCGCGGCGCGATGCCCTTATTGACGAGGATCGGCACCGTCGACAACGACAGCGTCGGCTGGGCGATGTAGTTGTTGGGTCTGCTCTTCAGCTTCTCGGCAAATTCCGTTCGCTCCTTCTTCGTGGCCGTCGGCCCCACCAGCATGCCGTAGCCGCCGGAGCCATGAACTTCCTTGACGACGAGGTCGGCAAGATTATCAAGCACATATTTCAGGCTGTCTGGCTCCGAACAGCGCCAGGTCGGCACGTTTTCGAGGATCGGCTTGCGGCCGGTGTAGAATTCGACGATCTCCGGCATATAGGAATAGATCGCCTTGTCGTCGGAAATGCCGGTGCCGGGCGCGTTGGCGATGGTGATGTGGCCGGCGCGATAGACATCCATGATACCGGGAATGCCAAGCGCCGAATCCGGCCGGAAGGTGAGGGGATCGAGGAAATCGTCGTCGACGCGGCGATAGAGCACGTCGATGGCCTCGTAGCCGCGCGTCGTGCGCATCTTCACCTTGCCGTCGATAACGCGCAGGTCCGAACCTTCGACAAGCTCCACGCCCATCATGTCGGCAAGGAAGGAATGCTCGTAATAGGCGGAATTGTAGATGCCCGGCGTCAGCACCGCGACGCGCGGCTTGCCGGTGCAGCCGGGAGGGGCGAGCGAGGCGAGGCTCTGGCGCAGCTGCAGCGGATAGTCCTCGACCCGCCGTACCTTGTTCTGGTGGAACAGTTCCGGGAACATCTGCATCATCGTTTCGCGGTTTTCCAGCATGTAGCTGACACCGGACGGCGTGCGGGCATTGTCCTCGAGCACGTAGAACTGGTCTTCGCCGGTGCGCACGATGTCGGTGCCGACGATATGGGTATAGACGCCACCCGGCGGCCGGAAGCCGATCATCTCGGGCAGGAAGGCATCGTTCCGCTCGATCAGCTCACGCGGGAGGCGCCCGGCGCGGATGATTTCCTGCTTGTGATAGATGTCATAGAGGAAAGCGTTGAGGGCGATGACACGCTGTTCGATGCCCTGGGCGAGCTTGCGCCATTCGCTGCCTGATATGATGCGGGGGATGATGTCGAAGGGGATGAGCTTTTCGGAGGAGTCTGCGTGTCCGTAGACCGCGAAGGTAATGCCCGTTTTTCGGAAGATGTTTTCCGCATCGCGGGATTTGGCAATGAGGTGGCCTCTATCCTGGCCCGAGTACCACTCGAAGTATTTCTCGTAAGGCGCGCGCGGATTTTCATCCGCAGTTATCATTTCATCAAATGCCAAAGGTGCGGTCCCCGTATTTTTCACTCATTTGAATACAACAGTTTTGACAATGCAAGAACTATGCGCAGTTGCCCCTACGAATTTCGCCGGGCCGAAAAAACGGGGGATTTGCATGCATTTAGCGATAGAGCGGTTTTTACTTGCCGAGCCGCGCCTTTCGGGGCGGATCAAAATTTAAGCATATGCTTCTTTTGCAGACGGAGCTCGGGGGTTGCGGATCGGCGTCGCCGAGCCTTGGCGACGACCCGTTTGGCGTGAAGAAAAATTGATTGCTGTTTTCGGCAGATCGATTTTGACCACGCTGTTGCCATCGGCTATCAGCCTGCAGCCCCCCCGCGCGCCATCCCGAGTTTATCCCCGATTCCGGCTCCCGCGCATCACACGTATATCGGTCCGATTTCCATGTCCCTCGATAAGCTCGCGCCGGCGATTTTCGTCCTTCTCTGGTCCACCGGCTGGATCGTCGCCAAGTATGCCTCGATGCATTCGGGTCCGTTCACGTTCCTGATGATGCGCTATGCGCTGTCGGCACTTGCTTTCGTGCTGCTCTGTTCGCTGACCGGCGCCAAATGGCCGCGCGATTGGTCGAGCGTGTTTCGTGCCGTCTATTCCGGTATCTTCCTGCACGGCATCTACCTGGCTTGTCTCTGGTGGGCGATCGCCGAGGGCGTGCCGGCCGGCATCTCCGGCATCATCGCGGCGCTGCAACCGCTGATGACCGCCATGGCGGCGCCGTTTCTCGTCGGCGAACGGCTGCAACCCATCCAGCGTGTCGGCCTGCTGCTCGGCTTTCTCGGCATTGCCATTGCGATTTCGCCAAAGCTGCTGATGCCGGAAACAGCCGATCTCTGGCAATCCGCCGTCCCGCTGATCGTCAATCTGCTGGCAATGGTATCGGTGACCTACGGCACGCTCTACCAGAAGCGGCATCTGCAAACCGGCGACCTGCGCACCATCGCGACCCTGCAGTATGTCGGGGCGTTGATCGTCACCGTGCCGCTGGCCTTCATATTCGAGGGCCTTCGTTTCGACGGCACGCAGACGGCGATCCTGTCGCTGCTCTGGTCGGTCTTCGGCCTGTCCATGGGCGCCGTCGGTCTGCTGCTCTATCTCATTCGCCGGGGGCAGGTATCGCGCGCCGCATCGCTGATCTACCTGATGCCGCCGGCCGTCGCCATCGAGGCGGCGATTGCCTTCGGCGAGCCGCTGACGCTGCCGATCATCATCGGCACGGCGGTCGTGGTGATCGGCGTCTATCTGACCAACCGGCGCACGGCGGATGTGGTGCCGGAATAGATTGTTTCATCCGGAACAAAAAAAAGGGGGCCAGAGGCCCCCTTTTTATCGTGTTAGGCACGTTCGCGGCGCTGGCCGCCATTGCCGGGGCCGCGACGCTTCGTGCGGCCGTTGCCGCCGTTGCGCTGTTCGCCCTGGCTACGCTCTTCGCCATGACGGCCCGCCGGGCGGCCATGGGCGTGGCGCTGTCCGCGGTGAGCAGCGCCCTCATGAGCTGCGCCATTGCCATTCGCGGAGTTGCCGTGATGCGGCTTGCGTGCCGGACGGAAATCGGACGTCGATGCGAGATCGTTGTCCACTTCCGGGCGCGGCGTCTGCTCGTTGCGGCGCTGGCCGCGGAAATCGGCGTTGCGGTTGTTTTCGCGCGGGGCGCGGCGTTCCTGACGCTCTCCGGCCTGGCCGCGGGCTTCGCCGTTCTCATTGTCGAAGAAGGGACGACGGGCCGGGCGGGCAGGACGGCCTTCGGCACGACCCTGACCTGCGCCACGACCTTGTCCCTGACCCTGGCCACCACGGCCCTGACCGCCGCCGCGGTTGTTGCCGCGAACGGGACGGCCGCGATCGGCCGGAGCCTCGCCGCTGGCAACGGCAATTTCGATGCCCATCAGGCGCTCGATGTCGCGCAGCAGGCGGATTTCGTCCGGGGCGCAGAAGGCGATGGCGATGCCGTCGCGGCCGGCGCGCGCGGTACGGCCGATGCGGTGGACATAGGCATCGGGCACTTCCGGCAGGTCGTAGTTGTAGACATGCGAAACGCCGGGGATATCGATGCCGCGAGCAGCGACGTCGGTGGCGACGAGAACGCGGATTTCGCCGTCACGGAAGGCCTTGAGCGCGCGCTCGCGCTGACCCTGGCTCTTGTTGCCGTGGATGGAGGCGGCGGCAAAGCCGACATGATCGAGATGCTTCATCAGCTTCTCGGCACCATGCTTGGTGCGCAGGAAGACCATGGCGCGGCCATCCGGGTTCGCGGAAATCGTTTCCTTGAGGATCTCGGTCTTGTGGTTCTGGCCGGAAACGAAGTGGACATACTGCTCCACCTTGTCGGCTGCCTTGCCCGGAGGCGACACTTCCACCTTGACCGGGTCGGTCAGATAGTCGGAAGCCAGATCGGCGATCGCCTTCGGCATGGTGGCCGAAAACAGCATGGTCTGGCGCTTGGCCGGGACCATCTTGGATATCTTGCGCAGGTCGTGGATGAAGCCGAGATCGAGCATCTGGTCGGCTTCGTCGAGGACGAGGTGGGTGACATGGCCGAGCGACAGGGCGCGGCGGCTGATGAGATCGAGGAGACGGCCGGGCGTGGCGACGAGGATGTCGGTGCCGCGTTCAAGCTGAAGCTGCTGCTTGTTGATCGACGCACCGCCGACGACGACGTTGATCTTCAGCGGCGTCTTGCGGACGAAGAGCTTGAGGTTATCGGCGATCTGGTTCACCAGTTCGCGGGTCGGAGCGAGGATGAGCGTCCGGACGGTACGGTTGTCGGGGCGCTTGGCGTCCTTCAGCAGCATTTCGATGATCGGCAGGCCGAAGGCGGCCGTTTTGCCGGTGCCGGTCTGGGCGAGGCCGATCAGATCGCGGCCCTGGAGAACGAGCGGGATCGCCTGCGCCTGGATCGGCGTCGGCGTCGCGAAGTTGTTCTGCGACAGCGTATCTACGATCTGCTTGGAGAGACCAAGCGAGTGAAAATCGGTCAATTCAATACCTTTCGGGGGCGCCAAAGCAAAAAGGCCGGATCGCACCATGCGGTCCGGTCTGTCTCTGGCGTCAAGAACCCCGCGTGAAGTGGGAACTTGTAAGTTGGAAAAAGCTTTCCAGCGCATCTGACCGCCTTGGGTGCGGTCTCATTATCTAAAGCGCTTTTGTCCCTCTCTTGCGTACATATTGTCCCGCAGGGCACGCTCACGCGGCGGCCGGAAGGTGAAAGCTGAGGCGCATTTGGTCTTAATTGCCGCCAAAGTCAAGGGGTGTGAGCAAAAGCTTTTCAACAGGCAGACAAAAAATGCCGCCGGAAAACCGGCGGCATTACGGATCGAGTACGACTGATAGGGAGTGCCATCAGCACCGTGCGGTGCTGTCAGGCTTCAGCGGCAGACCTCGACACGGTATGCACGACCCCAGCCGTCGTGGCGCCAGGCCCAGTAGCAACTGGGGTAGGCGCGGACGTAGGCCGGAGCATAATAGGTTCGATAGGCCGGATAATAAGCCGGATAGACCGGATAGGCGGGTCGCACCGCCTCCGCGGCGAGCGCACCACCGACGACACCGGCGGCAAGACCGCCGAAGATGGCGCCGCGCTCGGAGGCGCCGGCAGTGGTGGTTGTTACGGCCGCGGCGCTGCCAAGCGTCAGCGCGATCAGACCGGCCGTCGTTAGATTTCGGAGTACAGACATTGAGATCCCTTTCCCAAGAACACAGGCCTCCCAGCCGAAGCCGAGTTTGAAAGTGGAAGGGAAAACGGGCGAAGTCGCGGCTGAAAAAAGGACCGCGACATTAAATTTCGTCCATGATGAGGAGGCGAAAGGCGTTGATTTTCAACTAGAAATCGGTGGGAACGCCACCTTCTTCCTTTCGCCTTGCGACAAAGGCATCGAGCTCCTCTTCAACGGCCGGGTCAAGCGGCGGCTGCTCATAGCGGGCGAGCGTTTCCTTGAAAATGCGGTTGGCATGGTCGTAGGTTGTGGGCCGTCCGGCCTCCGTCCATGTCTCGTGATTTCGCCAGTCCGACAGGATCGGCGAATAGAAGGCGGTCTCATAACGGGCGAGCGTGTGTGCCGTGCCGAAATAGTGCCCGCCGGGGCCGACATCGCGCACCGCGTCGAGCGCGAGGGCATCCTGGCTCACATCCAGCGGCGTCAGGAACTCGGCAACCATCTGCAGCATGTCGACGTCGAGGATGAATTTCTCGAAGGAGGCGGTGAGGCCGCCTTCGCTCCAGCCGGCGGCGTGCAGCACGAAATTGCCGCCGCCCTGGGTCAGGGCCCAAAGTGAAAGGGCCGATTCGTAAGCCGCCTGGGCATCGAGCGTGTTCGAAGCATTGGTGTTGGAGGTACGGTAGGGAATGCCGTAGCGGCGGGCGAGCTGGCCGCCACAGATGACCGCCTTCATGTATTCCGGCGTGCCGAAGGCGGGCGCTCCCGTCTTCATGTCGACGTTGGAGGTGAAGCCGCCATACATGACCGGCGCGCCCTTGCGCACCATCTGCGTGAAGGCGATGCCGCACAGCGCCTCGGCATTCTGCTGTACCAGCGCACCGGCAATCGTCACCGGCGCCATGGCGCCCGCCAGCGTGAACGGCGTGACCACCACCACCTGGCCCCGCGACGACATTTCGATGATGCCCTGCAGCATCGGCCCGTCGAGACGCAGCGGCGAGGAGGAATTGATGATGGTGAAGAGCGAGGGCTCGCGCTCCATCTGCTCCATGCTGATGCCGCGACCGATGCGGGCGATCTCGATCGCATCGATATTGCGCTGCTTGCCGAGCGAATAGCAGTGGAAAGCCTTGTCGGTGAGCTTCACGATGTCGGAAAGGCAATCGAGATGGCGCACCGACGCATGGATATCGATCGGCTCGACTGGGTAGCCGCCGGTCATATGAATGACGTCGAAGGATTGGGCGAGCTTGATGAGCTTGCGGAAATCCTCCTGGTTGCCGGCTCTTCTCCCGCCTTCGCGGTCGGCGACGAAGGGGGCGGAGGCGACCTGGGCAAAGACGAGGTTGCGGCCGCCGATCTGCACATTCCTGAGGGGATTGCGGGCATGCAGGGTGAAGGTCGAGGGAACGGAGGCGATCAGCTCCATGATCATGTTGCGGTCGAAGCGCACGCGCTCCTTGCCCGGTGTGACATCGGCGCCGGCGGCCTTCATGCGCTCGCGCGCTTCCGGCAGGATGATGTCCATGCCGATTTCTTCGAGGATGGTCAGCGAGGCGTTGTGAATGTCGTCTAGCGCCTCGGGCGACAGGAGTTCGGTATGGGTGAGGCTGTTGACGAGATTGAGGTATTTCGCGCCGCTCGGCTTGCGGCTGCGTTCAGCGCCGCGGCCTCCGGCCCGACGGCGTCTTTCGCCTGTCGCTACCGAGGCCTCCGCTTCGTTCAAGGCCAGGCTTGCTTCGTCGCTCATAGCGCTCACTCCCAATGATCCGTCGAAGCGGCCGGGCCGCTCCATATCCTTGTTTTTATGCATTCCGCACGAAAGACCGCTGTGCTTTTGCGGGGATTGCTTCGGGTGATTCTTGGCAGAGTTTGCGGCAGCGTGCCGCCGTCGTTTGCGACCAAGGCATGACCGTTATAGGATAGTGCATGGTCAGAACGCGACGTGGCGACGGTGGTTAAACATGGTTAACGGCTTGTTAAAACGACATGTGCTAGAGCGTCGTGTCATGAACTGTCATGCGCGGTGAGAAGAGAGGCTCCATTTGACCCTGGACGGTGAACTGCTTGACATAGCGTGCCGCCGGATCGCCAATCTGGACAGGCCCGCCTACATCAAGAACAGCGAGCTGCGCTACGTCGCCGTCAACGAAGCCTATGCGCGTTTTTTCGGACGCGAGATTTCCGATTTCATCGGCAATCGCAGCCATGATCTTCTCGATGCCGATGAAAGTGCCGACCGGGAGGACAGGGAGCGCCGCGCTCTTGTTTTCGGTTCGGAGGAGGTGGCGCTGTGCTTCGATGCCTCGGGCCGCCAGCGCTCGCGCATACAGATCGAAAGCTTTTCCCCTTCGGAAGAGCGCCTCTACATATTTGGGGTATTCCTGGCCGCATCGGCCGCGACACGCGACCTCTCCACCGCCGAAGCGGTGCGGAAGGATGTCGACGAGGCCGGCTTTTTCCGCAGCGTCCTGGAAGATCTGCCCGTTGCGACCTTTGTGCGCGATGCGGACCATCGGCTGATTTATACCAATGCCGCCCATGCCGACATCATCGGCCTCGACCGCAAGGAAATGCTGGGAAAGACCGAGCATGAGATGTTCGACGTCGGCGCGGACGACTTCTTTGCGGAAAATGAAGCCGTGTTACGGGAAGGGCGCGGCCATGAGTTCGAAAGCGAAATCGTCAACCGGCAGCAGGTGGCGCGTCCGGTGAGGATTCGCCTCAATCGTGCGACGACGACAGACGGCAAGCACTATGCCATTGGCTCCGTGACCGATACGTCGGCGCTGAAGCAGCGGGAGACGCAGCTGATCGAGGCGCAAGCACGCGCCGAAGCGCTGCATCAGGATCTCGACAATATTCTCCGCTCGATGCCGATCGGCGTACTGATCCACAACAGCGATTACATCGTCGAATACGTCAACCACGCCTTCTACGACATATGGGAGTTCTCGAAGGACGATCGATTCGAGGGACGTCCTTATCGCGACCTGATCGCCAAGCACTACGAGCTGGCACGGTTCAGCGCCGATAGCGGCAGCATCGACGACATCTATCAGGCGCGTCTGGCTGCATTGCGCAAGGCGGGGGAGCATCTGCAGACGGAAGTGAATTTTGCCGACGGCAAATCCGTCATCATCGATGCGCGCCGGATTTCCAACGGCCGCACGCTGATGTCCTACACGGACATTTCCTCCGTAAGGCAGCAATCTCAGGAAATTACCGAGACCCGCCTGGCGCTGGAGCGTCTTGGCGAACTCATGGCCGATGCCATGCAGGCGATGTCACAGGGCCTGCTGATCGTCCAGGATGGCACGATCATGCTGGCGAACGACCGGCTGAAGGAGATGCTGAAGCTGCCGGCGGCGCTTCTCGAGGTCGGCAAGAACTGGTCGGCGGCGTTCGACTATTGCGCCGAACGCGGTGACTTCGGCGGCGATTCCGAGGTCCTGCGGAAGTCGTGGGCTGACAGCATCGCGTCGTGCAAGCCGATTTCCTGCGTGTTCCAGATCGTCGGCGATCGCTGGATGCAGCTCGACGCGGCGATCGGCGAGCATCGCCGCTGGACGGTGGTGTTGACCGACGTCACGGAGATGAAGGAGCGCGAGGCGGATCTGCAGCTGCTGCTGGCGCGCAGCAACGCCGCGGACCGGGCCAAATCCGAATTCCTCACCCATATGAGCCATGAAATCCGCACGCCGATGAACGGTGTTCTCGGCATGGCGGAATTGCTCGGCAAGACCGATCTCGATACGCGGCAGAAGACTTTCGTCGATATCATCGTCAAGTCCGGCAACGCCTTGATGACCATCATCAACGACATTCTCGATTTTTCCCGCATCGACACCGGCGAAATGCATCTGCGCAAGATGGCATTCGATCCTGCCGAGGCTATCGAGGACATAGCGACGCTGCTGGCCGCCGCCGCATCGGAAAAGAACATAGAGCTGATGGTGCGCATCGCTCCCGGCGTGCCGGCGGCGATGCTTGGCGACGCGGGCCGTTTCCGCCAGATCGTGACCAATCTCGTCGGCAATGCCATCAAGTTCACCGAGCGCGGTCATGTGCTGGTGGAACTGGACAGCCAGTTTGCGCCGGACGACAACGTGTTGCTCGTGCTCCGTATCGAGGATACGGGGATCGGCATTCCCGATGAGAAGCTCGACACCATCTTCGACAAATTCTCGTTGGCGGATTCCTCCTTTGCGCGACGTCTCGATGGGTCGGGCCTGGGCCTCGCCATCACCGCCGGCCTCGTCGATCTTTTCGGCGGGTCGCTGTCCGTCGAAAGCGAATGGGGCAGGGGATCGGTCTTCACGGTCCATCTGCCGATGCCGCTGGTCGCCGCGCGCGACGCGGTTCCGGAGCTGCCCGCCAATCTGAAGCGCGCCAGGATCCTGGTCGTGGAAGACGACGAGACCCATCGGCGGATATTGACCGAACAATTGGCGCAATGGGGTTTCGACGGGCACGCGGCCGAGGATGCGGAGACCGCGCTCGCCATTCTGGATGCCGCCTTCGATATGGGCGTATCGGTCGATGCGATCATCATCGATTACGGCATGCCCCACATGAACGGCTATCAGCTGGCGAGCACCGTATGCGCCGATCCGCGCTTCGCCACGCTGCCGATCGTGTTTCTCACGTCGATGGGTGCTGCCGGCAGCGACAAGGAATTCGGCGCCGTCAATGGCCAGACGCACCTGATGAAGCCGGTGCGCGCCAATGTGCTGCGCAACACGATCATCGATGTCGTGCGGACGTCCCGGAGAAAGAAGGCGGGTGGGCAATCGGATTCCGCTGCCCGGCAGTTGCCGATAGACAGGGAGATCGCGGTCGCGATCGAAACCACCGATCAGATGATGCCCGCCAAACCCGGCAACGCGATCGATGTTCTCGTGGCCGAGGACAACGAGGTGAACCAGATCGTCTTCACGCAGATTCTACAGGCCACCGGCTTGCGATTCCTTGTCGTGGAGAACGGCCAGGCGGCAGTGGACGCATGGCGCCAGTTGCGGCCGTCGCTGATCCTCATGGATGTCTCCATGCCCGTCATGAACGGCCATCAGGCGACCCGCATGATCCGGCAACTGGAGACGCAGCTCGGACAGGAATGGCATGTCCCCATCGTCGGGGTGACTGCGCAGGCGCTGGATGTCGACCGCATCACCTGCATGCAATCCGGCATGGACGATTGCCTGTCGAAACCGATCAGCCCCGAACTTCTCGAGGGCAAGATCCGGCGCTATCTCGGCGACGCCGTTTTCCAGGCCGATCGTTCCAACAGCTAGGCCGGCTTGACGCCACAGAGCATTTCCCGCTTGCCGGCGAAGCCCTTGCGCCGCTCAACGACGAACCCCGTCGCCTGCAGGTTTCGCCGAACGAAGCCCGCCGCCGCGTATGTGGCGAAAGTGCCATTCGGAGAGGTCTTGTCGTAGAGCGTCTGCATCAGCTCCGGCGACCACATGTCGGCATTGCGCGATGGCGCGAAGCCGTCGAGATACCAGGCATCGAAGCCGGGTGTTGCATGGCTTACGCCTTCGAGGGCAGGGCCGCAGACGACGCTGAGGCGCGTATGCGCGTCGAGCCACAACGAGACCACGCCTTGCGGATCGTTCGGCCACGCGGCGGCAAGCGCCTGGCGCTCGTTGTCGATTTCAGGCCAGTGCGACAGCGCGCGGTCGATTTCCTCGGCACGCATGGGATAGAGCTCGAAGGACATGAAGTGCAGGAGCGAACCGGGAGCTGCCTGCTGCCGCCATTGGCGCCATGTCTCGCAGAAATTCAGGCCGGTGCCGAAGCCGAGTTCGCCGATCAGAAAATCTTGGCGCTCCTGCCAGCGGGCGGGCAGGCCGTTGCCGGCCAGGAAGACATGGCCGCATTCCAGCCGGCCATCCGTCTGGCAATAAAAATGGTCGCCAAATGCCGTTGAATAGGGCATATCGCCGTCGCGCCATTCGAGCTCCGGGCTTGCCGCATTGGTTTCGGACGCCTCAGTCCGATCGGAAACTGGATCTGTCATGGAAAGAGCCGATAATCCCCTGAGACCTGCCGGTCAATCGTCCTTCGATCTGTTGATCGTCGGCGGGGGGATCATGGGTCTGTGGGCCGCCGTTCATGCCGAGCGCCTCGGCATTCAGGCATTGCTCGTCGAAGCCGGCCATTTCGGGCAAGGAGCGAGCGGTGGTCTGCTTGGCGCGCTGATGCCGCACATGCCCGACAAGTGGTCCGACAAGAAGCAGTTTCAGTTCGACGCGCTCATTTCACTGGAAGAGGACATCGCGGCGCTGGAGGTGGAGACCGGGCTTTCGGCCGGCTATCGTCGCGCCGGCCGCCTGATCCCGCTGCCGAAGCCGCATCTGAGGCAGATCGCGCTCGGTCATTCTCAGGATGCGGAGGCGCATTGGCGGCATGAAGACCGTCGGTTTCATTGGCATGTCCTCGACGCCGCGCCCGTCGAAGGCTGGATCGAGCCTTCGGCCGCGGAAAGCGGGTTTGTCTTCGATACCTTGGCAGCGCGCGTCGCGCCCCGCGCCTTGCTGGCGGTGCTGCGCGAATTTCTGACCACGGCACGGCACGTCCGGCTCGCCGAGGGCGTTGCCGTGGAGAGCATCGATCCGGGCCAGGGCCTGGCGCGCACGAATGGGGGCGACATCCGGTTCGGACGCTGCGTCCTTGCCGCCGGGCATCGGTCGTTTCCAATCCTCGATGGGCTGACGGAAGGTCGCAAATCCTCGCTCGGCCAGCCGGTCAAGGGGCAGGCGGCCATGCTGAAGGCCGATGTCGATGGCGCCCTCCCGGTTATCTTTCGGGACGGCCTCTACATCGTTCCGCACGAGGGAGGATTGGTCGCAGTCGGCAGCACGAGCGAGAACCGTTTCGACGATCCGCTGTCGACGGACGGGCAGCTTGACGCTCTGCTCGTCACAGCGCGCGCCATGGCGCCGGTGCTGGCCGGCGCGGAGGTGATCGAACGGTGGGCAGGCCTGCGCCCGAAAGCCGTGGATCGTGATCCGATGGTCGGCGCGCACCCGGACCATCCGGCGGTGATTGCCTTGACCGGAGGCTTCAAAGTGAGCTTCGGATTGGCGCATCGGCTGGCCGAGACGGCGGTGCGGGAGGCGGCGGATATGCCCGGTCGCTTCAAGTTGCCGCAGACTTTCACTTTAGCAAGTCATATTTCAGTCATATCACATAAAACGTGAATTCACGCCTCTTTCGGGTCGTCAATCTGTCACGCAAATCACCTATCTCCTTGGCCGTCGGTGCCGGTTCGGTCAGCCGGCTTGTCGCGCTCTGGAGGAGATTTTTATGCGCTACGCCATTTGCTTCACGCCGTCCGCGAGCGATCCGCTGACGCTTGCGGCAGCGAATTGGCTGGGTCGCAATGTCTATTCCGGCGAGATGGTCGATCCGCCCGCGGTTCGCGGGCTCGGGATCCATGAGATTGCCTTTTACACCGCGGTTCCCCGCCGGTATGGCTTCATGGGCCTGCTGAAGGCGCCGTTCCGGCTGGCAGACGACATGTCCGAGGCGGGATTGCTGCGCGAGTTGATGCGGTTTTCGGGCTCGGTCGCGCCTTTCGAGATCCCGAGGCTCGAGGTTGCGCGGCTCGGCGGCGCGCTGGGCCTGGTTCCCTCGACGCCGAGCCAGCAGATGCATTTCCTGGCGGCATCCCTGGTGCAGGCCTTCGATCACTACAGGGCTCCGTTGAGCGAAGCGGAAATCGAGCGCATCGATCCGGACGGCCTTTCGGCAACGCAATTTGCCAATCTCCATCGCTGGGGCCACCCGCATGTCATGGACGAATTCCGCTTCCAGATGATGCTGACGGGCACGGTCAGCCCCAGCGACATGCCGCGCATCGAGCGCGTGCTGCGCGACTTCTTCGAGCCTGCTCTGGCTGCGCCCGTTCCGGTGTCCAATATCGCCCTGATGATGGAGGACGGGTCCGGCGGCCCCTTCCGGGTGCATTCCCTGCACCCGATGGGCAAGGTGAGCGCGCGGAAGATCGCCTAGATTACGGGACGCCGTCAGCGCCAATACCTCGGTTTGAAGCGAAAGTGATTTTCCTACTTTCCGGCTCGACTTTCCCGGCATGGATGTTACCGTTCCCCGATAAGAGAAGGTGCTTCAATGTCGGAAATCTACGCCCGCAATCTCATCGGCTACGGCCGCAATACGCCGGATCCGAAATGGCCCGGCGATGCCCGCGTCGCGGTGCAGTTCGTCATCAACTATGAAGAGGGCGGGGAAAGCTGCATTCTCGATGGCGATCCGGGGTCTGAAAACCTGCTGTCCGAGATCGTCGGCGCGGCATCCTGGCCGAATCAGCGCAATCTCAACATGGAATCGATCTACGAATACGGCTCGCGCGCCGGTTTCTGGCGGCTGTGGCGCATGTTCACCGAACTCAAGGTTCAGGCGACAGTCTACGGCGTGACGCTCGCCATGGCGCGCAATCCGGAAGCGGTGGCCGCGATGAAGGAAGCCGGCTGGGAGATTGCGAGCCACGGCTACCGCTGGCTGGAATACAAGGATTTTTCCGAGGATCTGGAGCGCAAGCACATCCTCGAGGCCGTGCGGCTGCACACCGAGCTGACCGGCGAGCGGCCCTACGGCATGTATCAGGGCAAGCCATCCGACAACACGCTGCGGCTGGTCATGGAGGAGGGCGGTTTCCTCTATTCCTCCGACTCCTATGCCGACGATCTGCCCTTCTGGGTCGACGGCGTGAACGGCAAGCCGTTCCTGATTATCCCCTATACGCTCGAAACCAACGACATGCGCTTTGCGACGCCGCAGGGCTTCAATTCCGGCGATCAGTTTTTCACCTATCTCAAGGATGCCTTCGACACGCTCTATGAGGAAGGCAAGCAGGGCAGCCCGAAGATGATGTCGGTCGGCCTGCATTGCCGTCTCGTCGGTCGTCCCGGCCGCGCAGCCGCTCTGCGGCGGTTCATCGAATATGTGCAGAAGCACGACAAGGTCTGGATCCCGAAACGCATCGAGATCGCCAACCACTGGTATGAGAATCACCTGCCCGGGGGCGAGCGCTGAGATGATATCGCGGGACGATTTTGTCGGCCGCTTCGGCGGTGTGTTCGAACACTCGCCTTTCATCGCCGAGCGCGCCTATGATGCGGGCGCCATCGCCGAGCCTCTGACCTTCGGTGGTGTGCATGCCGCGCTGGCGCGGGTTTTCCGTGCCGCCAGCGAGGCGGAGCGGCTTGGCGTTCTGCAGGCGCACCCCGATCTGGCCGGCCGGCTGGCGATTGCCGGCGAGCTGACGGAAGACAGCCGCAAGGAGCAGGCCGGAGCAGGCCTCGATCGACTGAGTCCTGAAGAGCACGCCCGGTTTACCGAACTCAATGCGGCCTATGTGACCAAGTTCGGTTTTCCCTTCATCATCGCGGTCAAGGGGCTCGGCAAGGCCGATATCCTGGCTGCCTTCGAAACCCGAATCGGCAATGGCCGGGATACCGAGTTTGCGACTGCGGCGGCCCAGGTCGAAAAGATCGCGCTGCTGCGGCTGCAGTCGATGCTTCCCGAAGCCTGATGTCGGTGCGCGGCCTGCGGGCCGCCCTGGCTCCCGCACTTGGATCCGCCCAGTTTTTTCGAGATAATCTGCCTGCTGTTTTTCGGTCGGCTCATGGCTTAGTATCCGCCTGAAGGGATGCTGCGATGAGGCGATGGAAGCAGTGGATAGAGATGGAAGCGGACGGAAGACCGGTAGGGCCGAAAGGCGGCTCGGCACGAAGAGGCCGGGCAATGTTGATGAAGTGAAGCCGGCATGAGTCTGGAGCGGCTGACCACTCATCTTGAGCGGATGCAGCGGGCTGCATCCGAAGCCGGTCAATTCCTTCGGGGAATCGATCAAGCCATGTTTTCCGGAAATGTCGAGAAGCAGCGCGCCATCGGCATGAATCTCATGCTGATCGGCGAGGCGGCCGCGCGTATTGCGGAGGAATATCCGGAGTTTGTCGTTGACCATCCGGAATTGCCTTGGCATGTGATGCGAGACTTCCGGAATCGGATTACGCAAGGGTACTTCGACATCGAGTTGACGGCCCTGTGGGATATCGCGCACAAATCTCTTCCGGAGTTGCTCCTGCAACTGGACTCCGTTCGTCACTGGCGGGCGGAAGGCGAATGATCAATCAATGACACAGCATTTAGACATTCATCCTCTGACAAAAACGGCATTCTCGCCCTTCGGTGATGTGATCGAGGCCGATCCGGCAACGATGCGGTTCATCAACGGCGGCACGACGGAGCGCTTCCATGCGCTATCCAATGCCGAAACCATTGGTGACGGCGCGCGGGTTATCCTGAACCTCTTTCGCGGCCAACCGCGGGCCTTTCCTTTCTCGATCGAGATGATGGAGCGCCATCCCTTCGGCAGCCAATGTTTCGTGCCGCTCAACGGCCGTCCGTTTCTCGTCGTCGTCGCCGAGGACGAAGGCGGCAAACCCGGCAGGCCGCAGGTCTTCCTGGCGCAGGGCGACCAGGGCGTGAACTATCGGGTCAATGTCTGGCATTATCCCCTGATGGCGCTCGACGAGCAGAGCGACTTCCTCATCGTGGATCGCGACGGGCCGGGAAACAATCTCGAGGAATATTTCTTCGATACGCCCTTCATCATCGGAGCGCCGACGTTATGACCGGATTGACCACGCATGTGCTCGATACTGCCCTCGGCAGGCCGGCCGAGGGTCTGACGATCGATCTCTTCAGGATCGAGGGCGATGCCCGCACGCACCTGAAGACGGTCAAGACCAATGCCGACGGGCGCGTGGACGGCGGCCCCATGCTGGTCGGCGATAGCTTCGTCGCCGGCACCTACGAACTGCTGTTCCGCGCCGGAGACTATCTGCGTGCAAGCGGCGCCGAGCTGCCGGAACCGGCTTTCCTCGATCTCGTGCCGATCCGCTTCGGCATTGCCGATACGACGGCGCATTACCATGTGCCCCTGCTGATCTCGCCCTACGCCTATTCGACCTATCGCGGGAGCTGAGCCTTGCGTTTTGCCGCCATCGCGGACGTTCACGGCAATCATCTGGCGCTCGAGGCGGTGCTTGCGGATATCCGGAGGCATGGCATCACCGATATCGTCAATCTCGGCGATTGTTTCAGCGGGCCGCTGACGGCAGGCAAAACAGCCGATATGCTGCTGGAACTGGATGCGCTGACGGTGCGCGGCAATCACGACCGGTATCTGATCGAACAGGCGCCGGAGGCGATGCACCTGTCTGACAAGGCCGCACATGCGGAATTGGCCGAGCGTCATCTCGATTGGCTGCGCGGTCTGCCTTTCAGCGCCGTCTATCGAAATGCAGCTTATCTTTGCCATGCGACACCGACGGCCGACACCGTCTATTGGCTGGAATCCGTCTCGGCGGACGGTCATGTGTATCGGAAGCCGATCGAGGACATCGAAGCGCTGGCCGCCGGCATCGACTTTCCGCTGATCCTGTGCGGGCATACGCATATTCCGCGTCTTGTCAGGCTTTCCGATGGCCGCGTGATCGTCAATCCCGGCAGCGTCGGCTGTCCGGCCTATGATGACGATCTGCCCTATCATCACAAGGTGGAGGCCGGCCACCCCTTTGCCTCCTATGCCATTCTGGAAAAGACCGGCGAGACCTGGTTGCCGGTCTTTCGGCAGGTTGCCTACGATCATATGGAAATGGCGAGGCTCGCGGCGCGGAATGGCCGCGACGAGTGGGCGAGCGGCCTGGCGACGGGCTGGTTACGTTAGAGCATGACGCGCATAAGCGTGTAACTGCCTTGCGGCAACGACATGCGCCTTAAAGATCTGCCAGGATCGATCTGTCCACGGCCTTGATATCGCGCTTGCCGCAGAGCGCCATGGAGATATCCAGCTCCTTGCGGATAATCTCCAGAGCGAGAGTGACGCCTTCCTTGCCCATGGCGCCCAGACCATAAAGGAAGGGGCGGCCGATGAAGGTGCCCTTGGCGCCGAGCGCCACGGCCTTGAGCACATCCTGGCCAGAGCGAATGCCGCCGTCCATATGCACCTCGATCCTGTCGCCGACGGCATCGACGATTCGCGGCAGCATGCTGATGGAGGAGTGGGCGCCATCGAGCTGCCGGCCGCCATGATTGGAAACGATGATGGCATCGGCGCCTGTATCGACGGCCGCCTTCGCATCCTCGACGTCAAGAATGCCCTTGATAATCAGCGGGCCGCCCCATTGCTCCTTGATCCAGCTGACATCGTTCCATGAAAGCTTGGTGTCGAACTGCGAATGCGTCCAGTGCGACAGCGTCGTCATGTCGGAGATATCCTTGGCATGGCCGATGATATTGCCGAAGGAATGGCGCCTGGTCTTCAGCATCTCCATGCACCAGCTCGGCCGGGTCGCCATCTGCCAGAGATTTTTCACCGTCATTTTCGGCGGGGCGGAGAGACCGTTGCGGATGTCGTTGTGGCGCTGGCCGAGGATCTGCAGGTCGGCCGTCAGCACCAGCGCCGAGCATTTCGCCGCCTTGGCGCGATGGATGAGGTTGAGGACGAAATCGCGGTCCTTCATGACGTAAAGCTGGAACCAGAAGGGCTGCTTCGTCACCGAGGCGATGTCCTCGATCGAGCAGATGCTCATCGTCGAGAGCGTGAAGGGAATACCGAATTCCTCGGCTGCACGGGCCGCCAGCATCTCGCCATCGGCGTGCTGCATGCCGGTAAGGCCGGTTGGCGCCAGCGCCACCGGCATGGAAGCCTTCTGGCCGACCATTGTGGTCGCCAGCGACCGGTCGGACATGTCGACGAGGACGCGCTGGCGCAGCTTGATTCTGGCAAAATCTGCTTCGTTCGCCTGATAGGTCGATTCGGTCCACGAACCGGAATCGGCATATTGGAAGAACATTTTCGGCACGCGCCGCTGAGCAAGCGTCTTCAGTTCGGCGATGGTAAGCGGCGCGGTCATGGCGGTCTGCCTTCTGGAGGGTTGTCGTATGGCGGGGTTGGCGTGCCTTATTGCAAGGTCGATTTCATCGGCTTCCCGGCGACATAGGTTTCGACGACGGCGCGATCGTCGCCCATGGTCTGCAGTAGGAACAACTCTTCGGTGAGGCTCTTCGTCACCTCCATCTTCAGTGCCATGGCCGGCGTTGCCGCGGCGTTGAGGACGATAAGGTCAGCCTCGGTGCCGGCGTCGAGCGTGCCGATCCTGTCGACGAGGGAGAGAGATTCGGCGTTGCCGCGAGTCATGTAGTAATAGCTTTCCAGCGGGTTCAGACGTTCGCCCAGGAGCTGCTGGATCTTGTAGGCCTCGTCCATGGTGCGCAGCATGGAATAGCTGGAGCCGCCGCCGATATCGGTGGCCACGCCGATGCGGACGGGCTTCTCGCGGCGCGCCAGCGCCTTCAGCGGAAAGAGGCCGGAGCCGAGGAACAGATTGGAGGTCGGGCAATGCACCGCGACCGCGCCTGCCTCGCTCATCGCGTCGGCTTCGCGCTCGGAGAGGTGTATCGCATGGCCGAACAGGCTTTTCGGGCCGAGCAGGCCGTAATGGGCATAGATATCGGTATAGTCGATCGCGTCAGGATAGAGCTCGCAGGTGAACTTGATCTCGTCGTGGTTCTCGGAAAGATGCGTCTGGATGTGCAGGTCCGGAAACTCGCGGGCGAGGGCTGCGGTCGCCTCCATCTGCGCCGGCGTCGAGGTGATGGCGAAGCGCGGCGTGATGGCGACGTGATTGCGGCCCTTGCCGTGCCAGTCGGCTATGACCTGGCGGGTCTCGTCATAGCCCATCTCGGGCGTGTCGAGCAGCCCTTGCGGCGCATTGCGGTCCATCATCACCTTGCCGCCGACCATGCGCATGTTGCGCCGCATGGCCTCGGCGAAATAGGCGTCGGCGGAGGTCTTGTGCACCGAACAGTAGGCGACGGCCGTCGTCGTGCCGTGGCGGATCAGTTCGTCATAGAAATGGGTGGCGATACGTTCCGCATGCGCGCTTTCGACGAAACGGCATTCCTCGGGGAACGTATAGGTGTTCAGCCATTCCAGCAGGTTGGCGGCGTAGGAGGCGATCACCTGCATCTGCGGGAAATGCAGGTGCATGTCGATGAAGCCCGGAAGGATCAGATGCGGGCGATGGTCGATTTCGATCACGTCGTCCGGTGCCCGCGCCTTGATCTCGGCATAGGGGCCGGTCGCGACGATCGTGCCGTCCGCAATCAGCAGGCCGCCATCGCTTTCGTAGGCGTAGCTCTCCGTATCATGAAGGCTTTGCGGCAGGCGCTTGAAGGAAAGCAGGCGGCCGCGCAGAAGGGTGGTCATTGGCTCTTTTCTCCGATGGAGCTTTCGAACCAGGCGACCAGCAACTTGCGTTCCTCGGGCGTCACCTCGGTGACGTTGCCGGGGGGCATGGCATGGCTGCGGCCGGCCTGGATATAGATCTCCCGGGCATGCATAGCGATTTCCGCGTCGTTTTCCAGCATCACGTCCTTCGGTGGCCGGACAATCCCCTCATAGACGGGCTCGGCGGCATGGCACATGGAACAGCGCGTCGACACCATCTGCTTGACGGCCGGGAAATGCGCGTCCGAGGCGAATTGCTGGAAGGCGGGCGCGACCGCATTGGCATCCTTCTCGCCGGTCAGCACCTTCGGCACGGTGGAAAGCCACATGATGACGATGAAGATGACGAGCGTGACGATCCAGGTCCAGGTCGGGCGGCCCTTGCGGGCATGCGTCGTGTTGAACCAATGGCGGATGGTGACACCCATCAGGAAGACCAGCGAGGCGATGATCCAATTGTAGGCCGTGCCAAAGGCCAGCGGGTAATGGTTCGACAGCATGAAGAAGATGACGGGCAGCGTCAGGTAGTTGTTGTGCAGCGAGCGCTGCTTGGCGATGCGGCCATATTTCGGGTCGGGCGTGCGGCCGGCGATGAGGTCGGCGACGACGACTTTCTGGTTGGGAATGATAATCATGAAGACGTTGGCCGACATGATCGTCGCGGTGAAGGCGCCGAGATGCAGGAAGGCGGCGCGGCCGGTGAAGAGATGCGTGTAGCCCCAGGCCATGAAGACCAGCACGGCGTAAAGCACCACCATCAGGCCCCAGGTGTTGTTGCCGAGCGGCGATTTGCACAGCAGGTCGTAGACGATCCAGCCGCCGGCGAGCGAGGCCAGCGAAATCAGGATGGCGACGGGGACGCTGACATCGAGCACATGCCGGTCGATGAGAAAGAGGTTGGCGCCGCCGTAATAGACGATGCACAGCATCAGGAAGCCGGAAAGCCAGGTGAAATAGCTCTCGTATTTGAACCAGGTCAGATGCTCCGGCATCTGCGCGGGGGCGACGAGATATTTCTGGATATGATAGAAGCCGCCGCCGTGGACCTGCCATTCCTCGCCATAGGCGCCGGGCGGAAGATGGGGTCGCTTCACCAGTCCGAGATCGAGCGCGATGAAGTAGAAGGACGAACCGATCCAGGCAATGGCGGTAATGACGTGGAACCAGCGTGCCGCAAAGGCAAGCCACTCCCACGCTATGGCGTATTCATACATTCAGTTCCCCTTTTCTTCTTCCGACTCCGTACCTTGCAGAATGTTGGGAGCGGATGGAAGAGGGGTGTTTGATGTGTCGGTAAAAAGCCGCGGTCTTGCCGAGCGTCCGGATCGCATTAGATCAGATTATGGCGGTTTTTAATAAAACGCTCTCGGCTGCTTGGAGCGGGCCATGTCCGCGGCAGCCGTCCATTTTTCGACGGAGAATTGCCCATGCGTGGTGTTCTGGCGTTCGTCTTTCTTCTTTTTGCAAGTTCTGCTCTGGCGCATGATGCGCCCTCCGGCTGGTCCTACGATCCCTATTGCTGCAACGGCGACAGCGAGACCGGCGATTGCGAGATGATCCCCTCGCGCACGGTCACCATCGTACCGGGCGGTTATCGGGTGACGCTCAATCCCGGCGATCACCGCTATATAACGCACGCGCATATCTTCACCCTGCCGCAGGGCAAGACGATGCGTTCGCCCGACGGAGCCTATCACCTCTGCCTGTTTCCGGACGAGAATACGCCGCGCTGTTTCTATGCGCCCGACATGTCCGAGTGAGCGCTGCCGTGGCTCAGCGCTCTGCGGATCGCCTATCGCCTTGTTTCCACGCAAGTTTGGGACGGAAACCGCCGTATGCGTTCCCTTGAGCTGCGTTAGTCGCGCGGCATGCCGAATTCGCCGAGGATCCAGTCCTTGAACGCGCGGATCCGCGGGGTATGGCGCCTGTTTTCCGGATAGGCGATCCAGTAGTCGGCGCCATCGGTCGAGAGAAGATCGAAAGGTTGAATCAGCCGGCCGGATGCCAGGTCGTCGGCATAGAATTCGGGAGTGAGAACGGCGACACCCTGGCCCGCTATGGCGGCGCTTGCTTCGAAGGACTGTGCCCCGAGCCGGCTGCGCGGTCTGCCCTGAAGACCGGGGTCGGGAACGCCGGCCTCCTGGAACCATTGAACCCACCATGGATCGCCCGCATCGATGATGCGCAGCTTGAGGAGGTCGGCCGGCTCGTGCACGCCGCCGATGGTCGCGGCCAGGGCCGGGCTCAGCATGGGCGTGAAATGCATCTTCATCAGCAGGTGGGCGCGCAGTCCCGGCCATGCTCCGCGCCCGGCGCGGATGGCGATGTCGGATGGTTCCCGGGCAAAGTCGATGATCGAGCCGGATGTGGCGAGGCGAACGGCGATCTTCGGATGTTTGAGTTGAAACGTGCCGATATGCCGTGCCAGCCATTGGGATGCGAAGGTTGGGGTGGAATGGATATGAAGCGTGGTCTCGGCGTCGCCGCTGAGCGAGGCCATGGCCTCCTGCAGCATGGCAAAGGCTTCGGCGACTTTCGGAGCCAGCTGTTCGCCCGCCTCGGTCAGCAGGATCTGCCTCGGCCGGCGCAGGAAGAGCGGCTCGCCGGTCATCTCCTCCAGCAGCTTGATCTGATAGCTGACCGCCGTCTGCGTCATGCCCAGCTCTTCGCCGGCGCGCGTGAAACTGCCGAGCCGGGCCGCTGCTTCGAAGACACGGAGCGCATTCAGCGGGAAGCGTTTCGACAGCTTCATGGATAAGTTCTCTTTATGCGTTCAGACGATAGTTCGATTGGAATTCCAGCATTATTCGCGACAAACTGCAATCCATATCACGGATTTGATTGAGGTGTCGTCATGGATTGCTATGTCATGGAACCGGTGGATGCAGCCAAGCCCAGGCTCTTGGCGCGTTTTTTGGAATCGCTGGCGCAGGTCTTCCTGGCGCATGGCGAACCGTCCCCGCATCTGGATCTCGACGAGATGCCGGACCGCTTGAAGCGCGACCTTGGATTTCTCGATGGGCGTGAGCCGCATTATGACGACAAGCGGCTGCCATAGGCGGCGAGGATCGCCTAAGGCTCGATGAAAGGTATCTGGTTGAGACTATTATGATGAGTGGAGAGTGTGCACCCCCCTCTGTCACTTCGTGACATCTCCCCAACAAGGGGGGAGATCGTTAGGAGTTTGCTGCGCCCGCCTTGCGGAGTATCGCGACATTGTTTCCACAGATGCCTGGTGCGCTTGATACGCGTCGAGAAGGCTACAGGCTACCAATCTCCCCCCTTGTGGGGGAGATGTCAGCGAAGCTGACAGAGGGGGGTATACTGCCGCATACCCAAACCTCCAGTTCGGCCTCAAACTCCTTTACTTGCAGCATCACAGCAAACTTTGCGTCCCAAAGGACATCACATCCCCTTCAACCGCTCGACTGCCATCAGCACCCGCTCCGGTGTTGCCGGAGCATCGAGGCGTGGGCAGACGCGATAGTCCGCGATGCTGGCGACGGCCATCGACAATGCTTCAAGCACCGAGATGGGCAGCATGAAAGGCGGCTCGCCGACGGCCTTGGAGCGGCCGACGGTGGCCTCGGTATTTTCCGACCATTCGGCGAGACGGACGTTGAAGATCTTCGGCCGGTCCGAGGCGAGCGGGATCTTGTAGGTGGACGGCGCATGGGTGCGCAGCCGGCCCTTGGCATCCCACCAGAGTTCTTCGGTCGTCAGCCAGCCCATGCCCTGCACGAAGGCGCCCTCGACCTGGCCGATATCGATCGCCGGATTGAGGGAGCGGCCGACATCGTGGAGGATATCGGCCCGGTCGATCAGATATTCGCCGGTCAGCGTGTCGATCGACACTTCCGAGCAGGCCGCTCCATAGGAGAAGTAGTAGAAGGGCGTTCCGCGGCCTGCCTTGCGATCCCAATGGATCTTCGGCGTCTTGTAGAAGCCGGCGGCGGAAAGCTGGACGCGGGCGAAGTAGGCCTGTTTGATGAAATCCGGGAAGGGGATTTCGGTGTCGCCCACACGCACGCGGTTGGGCAGGAACTGCACTTCCTCGGCGCCGACGCCCCATTTTTCGACCGCGAAGGCGACAAGCCGCTCCTTGATCTGCCGGCCGGCATCGAAGGCCGCCATGCCGTTCAGATCGGAGCCGGAGGAAGCCGCCGTCGCCGACGTATTCGGCACCTTGCCGGTCGTCGTCGCGGTGATCTTCACACGGTCGATATCGACCTGGAAACTGTCGGCCAGGACCTGCGCCACTTTCGTATAGAGGCCCTGGCCCATTTCGGTGCCGCCATGATTGAGGTGGATGGAGCCGTCCTGATAGACATGCACCAGCGCGCCCGCCTGGTTGAAGGCGGTCATGGTGAAGGAGATGCCGAATTTCACCGGCGTCAGCGCGATCCCCTTGCGGATGAAGCGGCTGGAGCGGTTGAACTCGATGATGGCCTTGCGTCGCGCCTGATAGTCGGAGGTTTGTTCCAGCTCGTCGACGATGCGGTTGATGATGTTGTCGGTGACTTCCTGGTGATAGGGCGTCAGGGTCCGGCCGGAGCCCGGCTGGCCGTAGAAATTGGCGCGGCGGATTTCGAGCGGGTCCTTGCCGAGCGCATAGGCGATTTCCTCGATCATGCGTTCGCCGCCAACCATCCCTTGCGGGCCGCCGAAGCCGCGGAAGGCGGTGTTGGAGACGGTATGCGTCTTCAGCGGTTTCGAAACCAGATGCACATGCGGATAGAAATAGCTCGAATCGGCGTGGAACAGCGCGCGGTCGGTGACTGGCCCGGAAAGATCGGAGGAGAAACCGCAGCGGGCGGCATAGGTGGCATCGACGGCGTGGATGCGGCCGTCATCATCGAAGCCGACCTCGTAATCCACCAGGAAATCATGGCGCTTGCCCGTGGCGCTCATGTCCTCGTCGCGGTCGGGCCGGAATTTGACGGCGCGGCCGAGCTTCTTGGCGGCGACGGCGGCGAGTGCGGCAAACTGGTTGCCCTGCGTTTCCTTGCCGCCGAAGCCGCCGCCCATGCGGCGCACGTTGACGGTCACGGCGTTGGACGGAATACCCAGCACATGGCCGACGATGTGCTGGATTTCGCTCGGATGCTGGGTGGACGACCAGACGGCGACTTCGTCGTCTTCGCCGGGGATCGCCATGGCGATATGGCTCTCGAGGTAGAAATGCTCCTGGCCGCCGATGCGCATCTGCGCCTTGATGCGATGCTTGGCATTTGCCATCTCGGTTTCAGGTTCGCCGCGCTTCAGCGTCATCGGCTCGTAGACGAGCGGCCCACCATTGGCGAGCGCGCCGTCGATATCGCTCCAATGCGGCAGGTCGCGATAGTCGATCTTGGCGAGGCGAGCGGCACGACGGGCCGCATCGCGTGTTTCGGCGATGACGGCGAAAATCGGCTGGCCGTGAAACTCGGCCTTGGTTTCGGCGAGCAGCGGTTCGTCGTGCATGCCGTTGGAACTGGTATCGTTGACGCCGGGAACGTCGGCGCCGGTGAATACCCAGACGACGCCGGGGTAGGCCCTGACGGCCGAAAGATCGATGCCGGCGATCTCGGCATGGGCACGGTCGGAAAGGCCGAGCGCGCCGTGCAAGAGGCCGGCGGGTTCGGGAATATCGTCGATATAATCGGCCGTGCCGGTGACATGCTTGTGCGCGGAATCATGCCGCAGCGAGCCGTGCATGGAGCCGTTGATGACGACCTTGCGCTCTTCGAAGGTGGATTTATCCATTTATCGTCCTCCTTCTGCGAGAATGTTCCCGATGGCAAGACCGATCGTGAGTAGCCCCTCATCCGCCCTGTCGGGCACCTTCTCCCCGTTTTGACGGGGAGAAGGAGATAGGCGACCTCGCAGCCTTCCTTCCAGCCCATCAACTGGCGAGGGTACAGAGGTCGTTCCCTCTCCCCGTTCCAACGGAGAGAGGGCTAGGGTGAGGGGCAATGCGGCATATACCGTCGCCGTCATCATGCCAGCACCTCGAAGCGCTTCAATTCCTGCGGCGCCCCGACCGTTTCCAGATAGAAGCGGATCAGCAGGTTCTTTGCCGTCAGCTGGCGGTATTCGGCCGTGGCACGCCAGTCGGTCAGCGGCTTGTAGTCGGCGTCGAAGGCATTGCGTGCGGCGGTGACCGTCGCCTCCGTCCAGGGCTTGCCGATCAACTCGGCCTCGACCGTGCGGGCGCGCTTCGGCGTTGCGGCCATGCCGCCGAAGGCGATGCGGATATCGGCAACATTGCCGGCATCGTCCAGCGCCAGGAGGAAAGCGCCACAGGCGGCCGAGATATCCTCGTCGCGGCGCTTGGAAATCTTGTACACGGCGAAATGCGTATCGACGGCCGGGTAGGGGACAAAGATTCCTTCCACGAACTCGCCGGGATGGCGATCCTGCTTGCCGTAATCGATGAAGAAATCTTCCAGCAGCAGGCTGCGGGTGCCTGCCGTCGAGCGAAGCCTCACCGTTGCGCCGAGCGCGATCAGTGGCGGAGGGCTATCGCCGATCGGCGAGCCGTTGGCGATGTTGCCGCCGATGGTGCCCATGTTGCGCACCTGCTCGCCGCCGATGCGGTTGATAAGGCCGGCAAACGCAGGAATCTTTTCGCTGATGGCCGCAAAGGCGCGGCTGTAGGTGACACCGGCGCCGATGCTCAGCCCATCGTCTTCCACGGAGATTTTCTGCAGATCGGCCAGATGGTTGATGAAGACGACCGGATTGAGCCGGCGCATCTGCTTCGTCACCCACAGGCCGACATCGGTCGAGCCGGCGACGACGGTCGCCTTCGGCTCGTCGGCGAGCACCTGGGCCAAGGCGGAGACGGAACCCGGCACGATCAGGCGATCCTCGCCTTCGGTAATGGTGATCGTGTCGCCGCCCTGCATCGCCCAGAGGCGGGCGATGATATCCGCTCTTGTCCTTTCGAGCGGGTCGAAGAGCGCGCTCGGCCGCTTCTGGCTGACCTGCTCGGCCGCCTTGACGATCGGCTCGTAGCCCGTGCATCGACAGAGATTGCCCTGAAGCGACTTTTCGATCTGCGCCCGGCTTGGGTTTTCCGTCGAAAGCCAGAGGCCGTAGAGCGACATGATGAAGCCCGGCGTGCAGAAGCCGCATTGCGAACCGTGGCAATCGACCATGGCCTGCTGCACCGGATGCAGGGTGCCGTTCTGCGCTGCCAGATGTTCGACGGTAACGACGTGGGTTGCATGCAGAGAGCCGACGAAGCGGATGCAGGCATTGACCGACTCATAGTGCAGCCCGCCGTCGATCAGCCGTCCCACAAGCACCGTGCAGGCGCCGCAGTCGCCTTCCGCGCATCCTTCCTTCGTTCCCGTCAGCCGCCGCTTGAGACGCAGGAAGTCGAGCAGCGTCTCGGTGGGGCGCAGACTTGATAGCGTAATATCCTCGCCGTTGAGGATAAAGCGGATGCTGTCGCTCATGTCGTTCCCGTTTATTATCTGTTGGTCGGGCCGGATATGAACCCGGCCCTAACCGTATATGGTTATTCCGCGGTCCAGCCACCGTCAATCGAGACGTGTGTGCCGGTCACCTGACGCGCCTCGTCGCTGGCGAGATAGAGCGACAGGGCGCCGATCTCCTCGGCCTTGACGAATTCGTGCGTGGGCTGGGCCTTGAGAATGACTTCGTTCTTCACCTGCTCCTCGGTCATGCCGCGGGCCTTGGCCGTATCCGGGATCTGCTTTTCGACGAGCGGGGTCAGGACGTAGCCGGGGCAAATGGCATTCACCGTGACGCCGAATTCGGCAAGCTCGAGCGCTGCCGTCTTGGTCAGGCCCAATATACCATGCTTTGCGGCGACATAGGCGGATTTGAAGGGAGAGGCGACCAGGCCGTGCGCCGAGGCGATATTGATGATGCGGCCGTATTTCCTGGCTTTCATCAGCGGGATGGCGGCGCGGATGGTGTGGAAGGAACTGGAGAGGTTGATCGCGATGATCTGGTCCCACTTCTCGATCGGGAAATCCTCGATCTTCTCGACATGCTGAATGCCGGCATTGTTGACCAGGACATCGACGCTGCCGAAGGTGGAATTGGCGGTCGCGATCAGGTCGGCGATCTCGGCGGGCTTCGTCATGTCGGCCGGATGATAGATCACCTTGCCGCCGCCGGAGGCTTCGAGCTTGGCCTTGATGGCGTCGATCTCTTCGGGCTTTCCGAAACCGTTGATGACGACGTTATCGCCCTTGGCGGCGAAGGCGGTCGCGATGGCGAGGCCGATACCGCTCGTGGAACCGGTGACGACAACTGTTCTTGCCATGATCTTCTCCTTGGACAGCGCAGCTTTCTGCTGCAGTGCAAAACGCTCCGAGCCTAGTCCCAAACGCCCGGATATGGCAATCGCATTGCAGCCGGTTCCTTCAGCAGCACCTTGCTCCGCGATACGATGAACAAGAAAGCGCATCTTTCAGCGAAAAATTTCGTTTTGCTTTCTTTTCACATTCGTTTTGCTCGCGTATCTGTTGTTTCGGGATGCAATACGCGGGAGGAATGCATGAGCGGATATGTCTTGGCGATCGATCAGGGAACCACATCGACGCGGGCTATCGTTTTCGACGGCAAGATGAAGGTTGCCGGCGTCGGGCAGAAGGAGTTCACCCAGCACTATCCCAAGCCTGGCTGGGTCGAGCACGATCCGGAGGAAATCTGGTCGTCCGTTGTCTTGACCGTCCGCAAGGCCATCGAGGCCGCCGGCATTACTGCCAAGGAGATAGCCGCGCTCGGCATCACCAACCAGCGCGAGACCGTCGTCGCCTGGGATCGCGACACGGGAAAGCCGATTCACAACGCCATCGTCTGGCAGGATCGCCGCACGGCAAGCTATTGCGAGAAGCTGAAACGTCAGGGCCTGGAGAAGCTGTTCACCGGCCGCACCGGTCTGCTGCTCGATCCCTATTTCTCCGGCACCAAACTTTCCTGGTTGCTGACCAATGTGAAGGGTGCGCGCGTGCGCGCTGCCAAGGGCGAGCTCTGCTTCGGGACCATCGATACCTTCCTCATCTGGCGGCTGACGGGGGGCAAAAGCTTCGTCACCGACGCCACCAACGCTTCGCGGACGCTGATGTACAATATCGGCACCAACGAATGGGACGAGGAGCTGCTGGACATCCTGCGCATTCCCTCGGCGATGCTGCCCGAGGTGAAGGATTGCGCCGCCGATTTCGGCGTGACGGACGCTTCGCTCTTCGGTGCCGAAATCCCGATTCTCGGCGTTGCCGGCGATCAGCAGGCAGCGACGATCGGCCAGGCCTGCTTCGAGCGCGGCATGATGAAATCCACCTATGGCACTGGCTGCTTCGCGCTGCTGAACACCGGCACGGACATGGTGCGCTCCAGGAACCGCCTGCTGACCACCATCGCCTACCGGCTGAACGGCGAGACGACCTATGCGCTTGAGGGATCGATCTTCATCGCGGGAGCCGCCGTGCAATGGCTGCGCGACGGCTTGAAGACGATCCAGCGCGCCTCCGATTCCGGAGACCTGGCGGCCAAGGCCGATCCATTGCAGGAGGTTTATCTCGTGCCGGCCTTCACCGGTCTCGGCGCTCCCCACTGGGACCCGGATGCCCGAGGCGCAATCTTCGGCCTCACGCGCAACACCGGCCCCGCGGAAATCGTCCGGGCAGCGCTCGAGGCCGTCTGCTACCAGTCGCGCGATCTGCTCGATGCCATGCACAAGGATTGGCGCAACGGCAGCGGGCGGGATACGGTCCTGCGCGTCGACGGCGGCATGGTCGCCTCGGACTGGACGATGCAGCGGCTTGCCGACTTGTTGGACGCACCCGTCGATCGGCCGACCATTCTCGAAACGACCGCCCTCGGCGCCGCCTGGCTGGCGGGCAGTCGTGCCGGCGTCTGGCCGGATCGCGCCGGTTTTGCCAAGGCCTGGGCGCGCGATCGCCGCTTCGAGCCCGTTATGGACGACAGGACACGAAAAGCCAAACTCAAGGGGTGGAGGAACGCGGTTTCGCGCACTTTGAGTACACGGCAGGGGTGACGGCGCGGTGTCGATGCTCACCATAGGTTATATCGTGTAAGATTTCTTTATTTTGCTTATATAAGAAAACACAGCGATACTCATGTCGTCCGTGGTTCGGGAGTCGATTCCGAATCGCACTTCGCGGGATCGATTCCCCAGGGAACGGGAACCTTCTGAGAGACGACAAAGCGTGTAATGGCTGCTCGACTGAAAGAACTGAAGAAACATATCTATAGGCGGATCAAGTATCGTCTAACCCGACCGGAGCCGCCGGTGCTGGCCGAGCGGTTCAATGGACCGGTTGTCGTAGTCGGATCGGCGCCGATATCGCACAAGCCGGTGGGTTATGACGGCACCTTTCGGGTTATCACCATCAACGGATCGCAGGTGGTGACGAAGGGATGGGGGATAGAGGCGCCTGACGTCACCCTCCTTCAATTCAACCAGATCGAAGGAACGAACACCAACGCCGTCGAGGTGCGCCGCGTCCTGAACGGCGAGCGGGCGAGAATGCTTTATGTGCTCCTGTGGCGGAAAGAGTTTCAACGGCTCCAAGACGGGCTGGAGGCATTCAACTACCGTTACGACAAGCTCGAGATCGTCGATCGTTACCGGCGCATGGCGCTTCTGGACCGGGTCGGCGGCGTGAAGTGCAGCGAGATCGGAGCCGACGACAAATGCTCCAACGGCATCAACGCCGTGCTCTTTGCGCTCTATAACGGCGCGACCGAAGTGATTATCACCGGCATCAACCCCGATTCCGGCGGCCATGTCTACAACAGGGAAAATCTTGCCCGATCGCATGTCCGCAAGGACCGCGAAATTCTCGAGCGGCTGATCGAGCGCGGCTATCCGGTGTTCACTGCGGATCCGGAAGTATCGCAATCCATCGGCCTGCCGTTATGGACAGGAAAGGCGAAGGCCGGCCGGACGCCTGCGTCCGATGCCAAAGCCAGGCGGCCCGCCTCGACAAAGACCGCGGTCGTCAATTCATTCTTGAGTTAAAGGCTCGCCAGCCGTGGGTTGGCGGCTGACGAATGTCATGGTTTCATGCCAAGATTACAGCATGGAATCACGCGCTCATCCGAAAGCCGATCTGCTGATCCCGCCGCCATTGCGGCCGGGCGACAAGGTGCGCTTTGTGTCGCCCGCAAGCCCGCCCGAAAAGGACAGGGTCCTTCGGAATGCCGAAATACTGCGGGGCTGGGGGCTGCGGGTCGATTTTGGCGAGCACGCCTTCTGCAAGCACGACTATCTTGCCGGCACCGACGAGCAGCGACTGGCGGATCTCAATGCCGCGCTTCGCGACCCCGATGTTCGGGCGATCTTCACCACACGCGGAGGCAAGGGATCCTACCGGATCGCCGATCGACTGGATTTTTCGGCGGCCCGTGGGGACCCGAAGTTCGTCATCGGTTTCAGCGACATCACGGCATTGCATCTCAGCCTCCTGAAGAACTGCCGTCAGGCCGGCATTCACGGCGCGTTTTCTATCGGGCCGAACGAAGAGGAGGTCAGCCCCTATACGCGCGATTCGCTGCGACGGGCGCTGATGACCACGGAAGACGTCGTCATCCATTCACGCCTGGAAGAGCCGACCTCCCGCCTGACGACCGCCGGAACGGCCAGAGGTCCGCTCATCGGCGGCAATCTCGATATGGTCGCGACATCTGCCGGCTGGGCATTGCCGGATCTGCACGGCGCCATTCTTCTGCTCGAAGCCATTGGCTTGTATCGCGGCCAGGTGGATCGGCAGATGACGATGCTGCGCAAGGCGGGCCATCTGGATGGTTTGGCGGGTGTTGCCATCGGCCAGTTCACCGATTTCGAGTTCGATCGCCGTTATTCGGTGATCGATATCCTGCGCGAACATCTGGCCGAGCTAGGCGTGCCGATTCTTGGCGGCCTGCCGCTCGGGCACGGCAACAGCCCTGCGAGTATTTTGCTCGGTGCCGTCGCGGAACTTGACGCAGAAGCGGGAACATTGGCGATCCGGCGCGGCCGCAGCTGATGTCTTTCCATAACAAAATTTTTGACGCTGCCTGTCGGAGCAGATGATATTCCTTCGTCTTTACTGGAGAAGGAGGTCCTCATGCTCTACGCAATCCTATGCTACAACGACGAAGATACCGTGTTCGCCTGGTCCAAGGAGCAGGAGGAGGCAACCATGGCGCGGCTGATCGCCGTGCAGGAGCCGCTGCGAGAGGCCGGCAAGCTTGGCCCCGTAGCGCGGCTCATGCCGACGACGGCAGCAACGACCTTGCGCAAGGGCAAGAACGAGCCGCTTGTCATCGACGGTCCCTTTGCCGAAACGAAAGAGCAGTTGCTGGGCTTCTATGTCATCGATTTCGAAACCCTGGACGAAGCCATCGGCTTTTCGAAAGAGCTTGCCGAGGCCAATCCCGGCGTCGGTTCCTACGAGATCCGGCCGCTTTATGCCTTCAGGCCGGGGACGGTTGCGACATGACGGATCTTGCCTGGATCGACATCGCGCTCACCAATTCCCGGCCACAGGTGCTGGGGGCGCTGCTGCGCTATTTCCGCAATCTCGATATTGCCGAGGAGGCCTTTCAGGAGGCTTGCCTCAGGGCGCTGAAGACCTGGCCCGACAAGGGGCCGCCGCGCGACCCGGCGGCCTGGCTGATCTTCGTCGGCCGCAACAGCGGCATCGACACCACGCGCAAGCAGGCGAGATTGCAGAGCCTGCCGGACGAAGAGACGATCTCCGATACGGGCGATGCCGAGAGCGATCTGGCCGAGCGTCTCGACGGTTCCGGATACCGTGACGATATTCTGAGGCTGCTGTTCATCTGCTGCCATCCGGACTTGCCGGCGACGCAGCAGATCGCTCTGGCGCTGCGTATCGTCTCAGGCCTTTCGGTGCCGCAGATCGCTCGAGCATTTCTGGTCGGCGACAGCGCGATGGAACAGCGCATCACGCGGGCGAAAGCGCGCGTGGCCGCCGCCGGCGTGCCTTTCGAGACGCCGGGCGCCGTCGAACGCAGCGAGCGGCTGACGCTTGTCAGCGCCATGATCTACCTCATCTACAATGAAGGCTATTCGGCCGGCGGAACGCATCGAGAGGCCGCCGCTTTCGCCGACGAGGCGATCCGGCTCGGCCGGCTGCTTTTGCGGATCTTTCCGTCCGAGCCGGAGACCATGGCGTTGCTGGCACTGATGCTGCTGCAGCAATCGCGCAAGGCGGCACGCTTCGATGCCGACGGGCAGATCATCCTTCTGGAAGAGCAAGACCGCTCGCTGTGGGACCGGGCACTGATCGACGAGGCGCTTGCTCTTCTCGACAAGGCGATCCGCCATCGCCGGCCTGGTCCCTATCAGGTGCAGGCGGCGATCGCGGCGCTGCATTCCAGGGCAAAACGTGCCGTGGAGACGGACTGGGAAGAGATCGACCTGCTTTATCAGACGCTGGAAAGGTTGGCGCCGTCTCCGGTCGTCACGCTCAATCGCGCCGTCGCTCTTTCCAAATTGAAGGGGCCGGAGGCGGCTCTTGCACTGATAGCGCCGCTGCAGGAACAGCTCGACAGCTATTTTTATTTTCACGGCGTAAGGGGTGGCCTGCTGGTGCAATTGAACCGGCCGCAGGAGGCTCATGTCGCCTTTGACAGGGCAATCGCACTGGCGCGCTCGCCTGCTGAAGCCGCCCATATCCGCCATCAGCTCGATCGACTGAGCGCGGATGCTGTTGTCGCTACGAAATAATCGGAAAACTCGTTCCCGGGCTGTCGGGAAGCGGCAACCACGAGCGTCCTTGGAGCACAGGCCCCGTCGCACCAGAAGAGGAACAGGAACATGACTGAGCAGACCCAGCGCCACGAACTCTCGTTGACTCGTGTCATCGACGCGCCGCGCGAAAAAATCTTCCGCTGCTGGACGGAGCAAGAACTTCTCAAGCAATGGTTTGCGCCGCTGCCGTGGACGGTATCCGCGGCAACGATCGACGTTCGCGCAGGCGGTTCGAGTTCGGTCACCATGCGCAGCCCCGAGGGCGAGGATTATCCTGGCAACGGCGTGTATCTGGAGGTCGTTCCCAACGAACGGATCGTTTTCACCGATGCCTTTACCAGCGCCTGGGTGCCGTCGGCAAAGCCTTTCATGACGGCGACGATCCAGCTTGACGATCTCGGCGGCGGCAAGACCCGCTACACGGCCACGGTCCTGCATTGGTCGGCCGAGGATCGCGAGACGCATGAGAAGATGGGCTTCCATGAGGGGTGGGGCCAGTGTGCCGATCAGCTCGCCGCGCTGGCGGCCAAGATCTGAATTTGCGATTCAATTCCGGGGGATACGAACATGTCTTATGCAGTCGATTCATCTTCATCTTCGGCCACGCGGGCCCAGCGCGTGGCCGGCACGATCCTCAGCGGGCTCATCGTTGCCTTCCTTGTGTTGGATGGCGTGATCAAGCTCGTTCCGCTTCCCGTCGTCACGGAGACGATGGCGGGGCTCGGCTACTCCGCCGATCCAGCACTTGCGCGGCTGCTCGGCGTCATCACACTCGGCTGTGCCATTCTCTATGCGATCCCGAGGACTTCCGTCCTCGGTGCGATCCTGCTGACCGGCCTTCTCGGCGGTGCGATCGCGACCCATCTGCGGGTCGGCAGCCCGATCTTTTCGCATTTGTTGTTCGGCGTCTATGTCGGCGTGATCGCCTGGGGCGGACTTTATCTTCGCTATGAAGCGGTTCGTAAAATGATTCCGTTCTTTCAGCGAAGCTTTTGATTTCGGATTCGATTTGCTAAGGCTCGCTCGTCGGGGAAGGAGAGCGAGCCATGCCGCAAGTGATCATCGCGCCGGTCAGGCAATCGGATGCCGACGACCTGATCGCAGCCAACATCGCCAGCCGCATCCATCATGCACCATGGGCCTATCCCTTCCTTGATCGCGACGGTTTCGACGCATGGTTCGGCCAGACGATCACCGGCCCGAACATAGGGCTGGTGGCGCGCGATCCAGGCTCCGGCGGTATCGTCGGCGTGGTCAATATCAGCCAGATGGTTTGGGGCGGCTTCCGCAGCGCCTTTCTCGGTTATCACGGCATGGTGGGCTTTGCCGGTCGCGGCTTGATGACGGAGGCGGTCCGCCTGGCGGTGGATCATGCGTTCGATGCCGTCGGCCTGCATCGACTGGAGGCGAATATCCAGCCGGCAAACGGCCCGTCCATCGCGCTTGTGAAGAGGCTGGGCTTCCGCAAGGAAGGGTTCTCGCCCAAATACCTGAAGATCGGCGGCGTCTGGTGCGATCACGAACGCTGGGCGTTGCTGTCGGACGACCCGCGTTCCTGATGTCTTTGGGAGCGTGAAAGTCGCGCTATCTGGCGGAAAGCTCCAGAAAGCCATTGACTGCGCGGAGCGAAGAGGCGAAAGCGAGCTTACGCCTCCTGCAGAACCGTTGTGCAGGGCGCGACAGTGCCGGAAGCCGTAAATGATCGTCTCGACCGAAGAAGAACTGACAAAGCTGAAAGAGATCGGCCGCATCTGCGCCAATGCGCTGCAGGCCATGGCCGCTGCGCTCGAACCGGGCATCACCACGCTGGAGTTGGATGCGATCGGCCGCAAGGTGCTGGAAGATGCCGGCGCGCAATCGGCGCCGGAGCTGGTCTACAAGTTCCCCGGCGCGACCTGCATCAGCGTCAACGAGGAAGTGGCCCACGGCATTCCCGGCCCGCGCATCATCCGGGCGGGAGATCTGGTCAATCTCGACGTTTCGGCCGAGAAGGACGGCTTCTTTTCCGATACGGGCGCATCCTTCGCCGTGCCGCCCGTCAAGCCGAAGATCGAACGCCTCTGCCGGGACGGCAAGCGGGCGCTCTGGGTCGGTCTCAATCAGGTGCGCAGCGGTACGCCGCTTGCGAAGATCGGGCAGGCCGTCGGCGCCTTTGCGCAAAAGAACCGCTATACGCTGATCGCCAATCTGGCGAGCCACGGCATCGGCCGTTCGCTGCACGAAGAGCCCGCCGAGGTTTCCACCTGGGCGGACCCTTCCGAGGACAGGATCATGGAGGACGGCCTGGTTTTCACCGTCGAGCCGTTTCTTTCGCTCGGCGCGAGCTGGGCAGAGGGTGGCGACGACGCATGGACGCTCTATGCCGATCCGCAGGCACCCACGGTCCAGTACGAACATACGATCATTGCCACCCGCAACGGGCCGGTCATCCTGACCTTGCCGGACGCCTGACGTCTCCGCTTAGTCGTCCGTCTTCGGCTCTCCGCCGGCCTTCGTCTCACCGCGAATGATATCGGCGGCTGCGCGCTCGAGGATTGCCGCGATGCGCGCACCCTCGGCCTTGCTCCAAGGGAACTTCGAGCGAAGTGCGGAGCGGAGAAGATGGCGAGCGCGATGCACGTCGCCCGCGCCATGCCGATCGAACGGGCTATCCCGGCCGTCGTCGTCACCGCCATCGAAAACCTCGCGGACGCGGGCCATCTTCTCGCCGATGGAGGCGAGCTTGGCGAGCGTCACCTCAACCAGGTCGCGGTTATCGTCGACGCGCTTCTGGCCGCTTTCGGTGATGCGGTAGAGTTTCTTCGTTCCGCTCACCTCGACTTCCGTCTGCCCGGTCTCTTCCAGATAGGTGAGGGCGGGGTAAATCACGCCTGGGCTCGGCACGTAGAAGCCGCCGGAGCGCTCCTCGAAAGTCTTGATCAGTTCATAGCCATGGCGCGGCTGCTCGGAAAGCAGGGCGAGGATGATGAGCTGCAGGTCGGCCGCATCGAACTTGCGGCCGGTGCGAAACCCGCCGCCGAACATGCCGCCCTTGAAGCCTCTCATGAAGTCTCTCCTGTGCTCGCCGCGCGATTCACGGTCTCGGCCATGTCGTAGGATATATGCCTCGACCATGTCAAAGCCATCTCCGAACATGCGATCTCTGAAACCTCTCATATCGTTTCTCCTTGTGAAGTGTGAGGGTTTATATCGTTCGTCATGTCGTACGATATATATCGTAAGATAGTATTCTGCAAGAGGGCGACTTATCGACACCGACAATTGCCGAAAGGGTCGCTCAAATGGGGAGGGAACTCATCCAATGGGTGAAAATTCGTTGCTGAACAACTGCATCACGATCATGGGATAAGCGATTACATCTACGTAAGAATAGGTCACCGCCGGTTGCCGCTCCCGGCGAACTGTCCTAGGCTCGCCGCAAATTGACGTCATTTGTGGTCGTTCGAACCAACAGGAAGCCTAACCGTCGTGTTCCATTCTTTCTTCCCGAATCCGAGATTGTTCTTTTCCTCAGCGGTCGTCTGGGCGCTCGTCTGCGTCTTCCTGTGGTATCTCGTCGGCGCAAATATCGTTGCGTCCATGGGCTATCCGCCGCTGCCGGAAGAGCAGCAGCCGGTCGGGGCGGCATTTTTTGCTGCTCCCAGCAATTTCCTGTTTTATATTTACTTTATCCTCGCCGCTGCCGTCTTTTGCGGCTTCTGGCATGTGGTTTCGAAGAGCAACCCCTGGGTCGTCTGGTCGGTATGGGGGTCTGCTTTCATCGTCTTCATCACCTACTTCGGTGTTCAGATCGACGTGGCGGTAAACGTATGGCGCAGGCCTTTCTTTGACCTTCTGCAGAATGCCCTCGGCGGAAAGCCTGGCGTCACGGATGGGGATTTCTATGGATTGCTCTGGGCGTTCACGCAGCTCGGTATGGTGGGCGTAGCGGTGAGCGTTGTTTCATCGTTCTTCCTGAGCCACTATCTCTTCCGCTGGCGTTGGGCGATGAACAATTTCTACATGTCGAAATGGGAAAAGCTTCGCCACATCGAAGGTGCATCGCAGCGTGTCCAGGAGGACACCATGCGCTTTGCCACCAACCTCGAAGGGCTTGGCGTCAGCCTGATCGGCTCCGTCATGACGCTCATCGTCTTCCTGCCGATCCTGCTGGAACTGTCGAAATATGTGACCGATCTGCCGATCATCGGCGCCATCCCGTATTCGCTTGTTTGGCTTGCGCTGATCTGGTCGGTGTTCGGCACCTTCCTGCTTGCGCTCTTCGGGATCAAGCTGCCGGGATTGAACTTCCGCAACCAGCGCGTCGAGGCAGCCTACCGCAAGGAACTTGTCTACGGCGAGGATCGCGAGGATCGCGCACAGCCGCCCACCGTGAAGGAGCTCTTCTCCAACGTTCGGCGTAACTATTTCCGCATGTATTTTCACTACGCGTATTTCAACGTCGCGCGTTATTCATACGGCCAGATCGATGCGATCTTCCTGTATTTCGTGCTGGTGCCGACCTTCGTTGCCCACAAGATCACGCTCGGTATCTGGCAGCAGATCGCCACGGCGTTCGGCCAGGTCAGCAATTCCTTCCAGTATCTCGTCAGCTCCTGGACGACGATCATCGAGCTGCTGTCGATCCACAAGCGCCTGAAAGCCTTCGAGGCTGCAATTGACGATGTGCCGCTGCCGAAGATCGACCAGACTTACCTGGAACGAGACACGTCCGTCGTTCACGTCGACGGCTGATGAAAAAGGCCCCGGAAACGGGGCCTTTTTCAATGAATTGACAGGAGGGAGAGGCGGCACATGGTCGAGCTTGGCCCGACTGCTCCTCACCCCTGCTGGGGCTTGCCTCGGGAGGCTATCAACGGGATGGCTTCGGAATAGCTGACGCAGGCGACATCCTGCTTGTGGCAGACGTCGCTGACGAAGCGGTCGAGCGCGCGCCAGTAGGCGCCGTCATTCATTTCGACGAAGTGGAAGCCAAGCTGGAGCGGGATGCGCTCGCCGTCATATTGCTTGCTGAAGGCTGCTTCGAAAGCGTCGAAGGTGCGGTCCTCATAGGTCTTGGCGTTTGCCTTGTCCTCGGCGCCCTTGGAATGCCTGACATAGAGATTGTAGTCCATGCCGATGACCAGGCGATGCTCCGGCCCCTCGGGGATCAGCGGCAGGCCGAAGCGATAGATGCCGTCCACCACTTGCGGCAGGGCGGGGCCTTTGGTGACGAGGCTTGCGTCATACTCGAATCCCATCTCCTTTTCCGCCGGCACGAGGCCGTCGCTGGTGGAGAGATAGGGCGCGCGAAAACCCTTGACGTCATGCGTGGCGAAATCTTCCCAGCCCTGCGGCTCCTTGTCGGCCACGCCGACATTCTTCCAGGCATCGCGAAGAGCAAGGCGGGCGTTCATGAACTCCTGCTTCCAGTCGGCCGCACTCCAGCCCTTGCCGTCGAAATGGCCGCAGGCATGGCTGGAGATATCGTGGCCTTCCAGATGGGCGCCCCAGATGTTGGCGATGCGGGTGCGGACGTCATCCTCGCTCTTGGCAAAGCCGACATTCGATTTGCCGACGCGCTGTTTCGGTCCCTGGTAGGCCTTGGCCTGCGCCTTGTTCATCAGGAAGGTGCAGGAAAGAAAGTAGGTGAAGTGCGCGCCGTTGCGTGACGCGATTTCGCGGCTCCTGGTCCAGAGCGCGTTGTCATGCGCGCCGTCGAAGGAAATCATGACCAGTTGCTTGGGCTTTCCATCGGCCTGGGCGACTGCGGGCAGGGCAAGGGAAAGCGCAAGGGAGAGGCAGGAGGCGAAAAGAAACATGGGCACCGACGTTGCTTGATCGAGCATGGCTTGCCAAAGATCGCCCAGCGATTTTCGACGACATGCTCCGGGTGGCTTCCTTCCTTTCGCGCAAATACGGCAAAGCTGCGGTGATGCTGGCAATTTTTTGTGGCAGCCGATAAGGATGTGACTCCAAGACCATAGAGGATTTCATCCATGGCATTGCTTATTCTGGGTATTGTTCTTTTTCTCGGCCTGCATCTGATCCGCGTCGTCGTTCCGGGCCTGCGAGCCTCATTGATTGCAAGCCTCGGCGAGGCCGGCTGGAAGGTCGCCTATTCGGTCGCGAGCGTTATCGCGCTGATCGTGCTGATTTATGGCTTCGGCGAGGCGCGCGACATGACGCCGGTCTGGTCGCCGCCGTTCTGGATGAGCCATATCACCATCCTGCTGATGCTGTTCGCGATGATCTGTCTTGTCGCCTCGCTGCTGCCGGCGGGGCATATCGCGGTGAGGACGAAGCACCCGATGGTGCTGTCGGTGAAAATCTGGGCGCTGGCGCACCTGTTGTCCAATGGCGATGGCGCCGCCATCCTGCTCTTTGCCGCCTTCCTCGCCTGGGGCGTGATCCTGCGCATTTCGCTGAAGCGGCGCGAGCGTGCCGGAGAAATCACCTTGCGTCCGTTCGTCTCGGCGAAATACGATCTCTATGCGATCGTCATCGGCGCTATCGTCTGGGCATTGATCATTTGGAAGCTTCATGCGTGGATTATCGGGGTCTCACCGCTCGTTATGTGACGATTTCTGCCATTCCCCCTTACATCAGCCGCAAAATGGAGTAGAAGGCCCCACTAACCCCTACGCTTTTTGCTACAATTTGGCCTGGGCCGGAGACGAGAATGGCATTCAATGACGATAGCTTCATCCGCGAGGTGAATGAGGAACTGCGTTCGGACCAGCTGCGGTTCGTGTGGCGCCGTTTCGGCAAGCTCATCATCGGCGGAGCCGTGCTCATCGTTCTCGGCACGGCAGCCTATAGCGGCTATCGCTATTGGGTAGGCAATCAGGCCGGCAGCGGCGGCGACCAGTTCGTCGCGGCCCTGACGCTGGCCGATCAGAACAAGACGGATGAGGCGCTTGCCGCATTTGCCGCCATCGAAAAGACCGGCCCCGGTTCCTATCCGTTGCTGGCACGCCTGCGTGCGGCGACGCTGCAGGCCCAGAAGGGCGACAAGGCTGGCGCCATCGCCACGTTCTCGGCGATCGGCAAGCAGACCGATATTCCGGTCGTCGTTCGCGATGCCGCCCGTTTGCGCGCAGCCTATCTGCTCGTCGATACCGGCACCTACGATCAGGTTGCCGCCGAAGCGCAGGAGCTTGCCGTACCGGCCGACGGTTTCCGTCATTCGGCGCGCGACGTTCTTGGTCTTGCCGCCTACAAGGCCGGCGATTTCGCCAAGGCCCGGCAGTGGTTCCAGGCAATCGTCGACGATCCGCAGAGCCCGCGCAACGTCGCCAACCGCGCTCAGATGCTGCTCGATCTCATCACCGCATCCGGCAAGGCTCCGGTCGCAAAAGGCTGAAGGATAAGTCGCTAAATGAGTTTCACGGTCGCGATCGTCGGTCGCCCGAATGTCGGAAAGTCCACCCTTTTCAACCGTCTGGTTGGCAAGAAGCTGGCGCTTGTCGACGATACGCCGGGCGTCACGCGTGACCGCCGCCCTGGCGACGCCAAGCTGATCGATCTCCGGTTTCGTATCGTCGATACCGCGGGCCTCGAGGAAGCCGACGAGGAGACGCTTGAAGGCCGCATGCGCGCGCAGACGGAAGCTGCGATCGATGAGGCCGACCTGACGCTCTTTGTCGTCGATGCCAAGATGGGCCTGACCCATGTCGACAAGACACTGGCGGAAATGCTGCGCAAGCGCGGCCGGCCCGTGGTGCTGGTCGCCAACAAATCCGAAGCGCGCGGCTCCGATAGCGGCTTCTACGATGCCTACACGCTCGGCCTTGGCGAACCTTGCCCGATTTCGGCCGAACACGGCCAGGGCATGATGGACCTGCGCGACGCGATCGTCGAGGCGCTCGGCCCTGAGCGCGCCTTTCCGGAGACGGACGACGAAGCGGAAACGAATGTCAGCATTCCGCGCTCCGCCGTCGGCGAGGATGGCGAGGAGATTGACGAAGAACCGGCCTATGACGAGACCAAGCCGTTGCGCGTTGCCATCGTCGGCCGCCCGAATGCGGGCAAGTCGACGCTCATCAACCGCTTTCTCGGTGAAGATCGGCTGCTGACCGGTCCGGAAGCCGGCATCACCCGTGATTCCATCTCCGTCGACTGGAGCTGGCGCGGACGCACGGTGAAGATGTTCGATACCGCCGGCATGCGCCGCAAGGCGAGGGTCACGGAAAAGCTCGAGAAGCTTTCCGTCGCCGATGCGTTGCGCGCCATCCGCTTTGCCGAGACCGTTGTCATCGTCTTCGACGCGACCATTCCGTTCGAGAAGCAGGATCTGCAGATCGTCGATCTCGTCATCCGCGAAGGACGGGCCGCCGTGCTCGCCTTCAACAAGTGGGACATGATCGAGGATCGTCAGGCCGTGCTTGCCGACCTGCGCGAAAAGACCGACCGGCTGCTGCCGCAGGCGCGCGGTATTCGCGCCATACCGATTGCCGGCCAGACCGGCGAGGGGCTCGACCGCCTGATGCAGGCGATCGTCGATACCGACAAGGTCTGGAACAAGCGCATAGCCACCGCCAAGCTCAATCGCTGGCTGGAGACACAGCAGGTTCAGCATCCGCCACCAGCTGTTTCCGGGCGTCGTATCAAGCTGAAGTACATGACGCAGGTCAAGGCTCGTCCGCCGGCCTTCATGATTTCCTGCACGCGCTCCGATGCGCTGCCGGAATCCTATGTGCGCTATCTGATCAACGGCTTGCGCGCGGATTTCGCCATGCCGGGCGTTCCGATCCGCATCCATTTCCGTACGTCGGAAAACCCTTACGAAAACAAGAAGAAGCGATAGTCCGACTGAGCGCCCCGCCGTCGGGCGAGGGCGCTTCGGATCAGGCCGCGTTCTTGCTGAGCGCCTCGCGCAGCGTGGTGATTTCCGCCTTAAGCCTCGTGAGCTCTTCGGCTGTTTGCTCCGTAGCATCCAGAATGCATGGGGGAACGTTTGCCGCCTTCTTTTTCAGCGCCTTGCCTTCACTGGTCAAATGGATCAGCACCTGACGTTCGTCTTCCTTGCTGCGGATGCGATGAATGAAGCCGGCCGCTTCCAGGCGCTTCAAAAGCGGCGTCAGCGTGCTCGATTCGAGGAACAGCTTCTCGCCGATGCCGCCGACAGTCTGGCCGTCCTGCTCCCATAGCGTCACCATGACGAGATATTGCGGATAGGTGAGGTTGAGTGCGTCCAGCATGGGCTTGTAGAGCCGGTTCATTGCGTGGTTCGCCGAATAGAGGGCGAAACAGATGAAGGTGTCCAGCTTTAACGGGTCGTCGGTCATCTCAAGTCCTCCCTGAGAGGTCTCATGTAAATCGTGCGATAAATAATTGTACACCCAAATTTACGGCGGTGCTACGGGTTTCTTCCGTTTTCGGAAAGCCTGCTCGTGTCACGCCGTTCCCGGGCATGCCGCAGCGGCGAGCGCCGTCGATGTCGGGTGCAGTGACGCGCTTCAGCCCGGACGATCGCGCTGACGGCCACGCACGGGCGCTATCAGCTATCTGGCGCAGGGTGTCAAGGAAATCAATATGAGTGAGCTCATCGAAAGCTCAATGCTGGTGAACACGGCCCCGGCGGTTGGCAATCCGGACATTGCCGATGAACTGGGCCGTGGCGGCTTCCCAGGAATAGTTGAGCGCCAGCGAGCGGGCCGCCTCGCGCGAGCAGGAAAGAGCGGCCAGGCACGCGGTTGCCAGATCCGAGTCCACCACGCCGGCGGCTCTATCGCCGCTCAGGATATCCGCCGGGCCGGTCACGGGATAGGCGGCAACCGGCACGCCGCTGGCGAGGGCTTCCAGGATGGCATTGCCGAAGGTATCGGTCTTGGATGGGAAGACGAAGACGTCGGCCTGTGAATAAACATGCGCCAGCTCTTCGCCGAACTTGGCTCCCAGAAAATGCACGTCCGGATAGAGCTTCTGCAGTTCGGCCCGCGCCGGACCATCGCCCACCACCACTTTCGATCCCGGCAGGTCGAGATCGAGGAAAGCGGGCAGGTTCTTTTCAAGCGCCACGCGGCCAACGGTCATGAAGATCGGGCGAGGCAGGCCGAAGGGAGCGTCTTCCTGTGGCTGCGGCCGAAAGAGGGAGGAGTCGATGCCCCGGCTCCAGGGCAGCAGGTTGTGGATGCCGCGCTGCTTGAGTTCGCTCGCGAGGCTTGGCGTCGCCACCATGCAGCCGTAGCCGGCATTGTGGAACCATCTGACGAAGGCGTAGAGCCAGCTTTGCGGTATCGGCAGGCGGGCGGCGACATATTCGGGAAAGCGCGTGTGGTAGCTCGTGGAAAAGGGCATGCCGTTTCGCAGGCACCAGCGCCGCGCCGTCAATCCCAGCGGCCCTTCCGTGGCGATATGCACGTAGGTCGGCCGGAGCGCTTCTATTCTTGCGGCGACCTTGCGGTAGCTGGCGATCGACAGCCGGATTTCCGGATAGGTCGGGCAGGGGATGTTGCGAAAGCCGTCGGGCGTGATCATCGACACTTCGACGCCCATGCGCACCAGTTCGCGGTTGGTGTTCTCTATCGAACGGACGACGCCGTTGACCTGCGGATGCCAGGCATCGCTGACGATGAGCAGCCGTTCAGGTACGGCGACGGGTGTCGCCGCCTGCGTCCAAGTGGTGTGGTCGATGTCTGACAAGCGTTGCAACATGCCCAAAACAGTCCATCCGCACCGCATCCTCATGATGACGGTGCCAGCGATTGCGGTGCTTCAAACATGATTCCCGCGCCCACTCTATTGTGGGGGGTGTCCATGATGGAAATATTACAGCGCTTACCGGATGGCTTTCAGCTTCTCGGGAGAGACGAGCGCGCCATACTCCTGAATGACCTTTGCCGCGATTTTGGCGGCAAACGCGGCGGCTGCGACCGCGTCCCGGTGCTGGAGATAATGAGCCAGGAACGCGCCGTTGAAGCTGTCGCCGGCGCTGGTGGTATCGATGATCTTGCCGACCTTGACCGCCGGAACGAGCGTCTCATCGGTGCCGTCGCCGATGGTGGCGCCGTCGGCGCCGTTCTTGACGACGATCATGCTGGCTCCGTATTGCCGGTAGCGGCGGATGGTGGCGGCAATCGAATCGTCACCGAAATGCATGGCCTCGTCATCGAAGCTCGGCATGACGAGCGTTGAGGCGCGTCCGCCCTCCGCGATCATGGTGTGCATGGCGTCCAGGCTCGACCAGAGGCGAGGGCGCAGATTGGGGTCGAAGGCGACCAGCTTGCCAATAGCCTTGGCGCGGCGCAGCTCGGCCAGGAGGGTGAAGGCGTCCTCGCGGGGCAGGATCGCCAGCGTAATGCCTGAAAAATAGAGTACGTCGGATGCTTCTATGGCCGCACGCAGGGCATCGCCATCGGCCGCGAGCTGGCGGGCGGCGGAGCTGTCGCGCCAATAGCTGAAGGAGCGTTCGCCGTCCTTCAGATTGATCATGTAGAGGCCGGGCGTCTTGCCGCGAAGGCGGCGGATACTGGCCGTGCCGATGCCGGCGGCGCCGATGAAGGCGCTCATTTCGTCGGACATGGCATCATCGCCGAGTGCAGTGAAATAGTCGATCGACCAGTCTGCGGGCAGGCAGGCGCGGGCATACCAGGCGGTGTTGAAGGTGTCGCCGGCAAAGCCCTTGCGCAGATGTCCGTCATCGGCCTGCGACAGTTCCACCATGCATTCGCCGATCGATAGAAAACGCCCGCCCAAGACTTCCTCCCGCATTTTGCCCTGGTGCTGCATACGCGCAAGCGGCGGCTTGGGCAAGGAGGACGGCGGCTACCGCCGTCCTCCTTGCGGCCTCAGGGTCGGTCCATATGATAGCAGGCCGCCGTCTGGCCCGGGCGTACGTGCTCGGTCGGCGGCATCTTCGTGCGGCAGATATCCGTCGCCTTCCAGCAGCGGGGCGAGAAGACGCAGCCCGGCGGCGGGTTGAGCGGCGAGGGCGGGTCTCCCTGCAGGCGGATGCGCTCGCGGCCGCGCGCCAGCTTCGGGTCGGGGATCGGGGCGGCGGAGAACAGTGCCTGCGTGTAGGGATGGGCTGGGTGGTCGAAGACCGTTGCGGCTTCGCCCGCCTCTACCACCTTGCCGAGATAGAGCACCAGCACGTCGTCCGATATCAGGCGCACGACCGAAAGGTCGTGGCTGATGAAGATCAGGGTCAGCCCGAACTCCTTGCGCAGGCGGCGCAGGAGCGTGATGACCTGTCCCTGGATCGAGACGTCGAGGGCCGAGACCGGCTCGTCGCAGATGATCAGCTTCGGCCGGGTGATGACGGCGCGGGCAATGCCGATGCGCTGTGCCTGACCGCCCGAAAATTCGTGCGGATAGCGGTTGATCATTTCGGGGACGAGACCGACCGCCGCCATGATCTCGCGGACGCGATCCTGGCGCTGTGCGCGGCTCAGCTTCGGTTCGAAGACGGTCAGCGGCTCGGCGATGATGTCGCCGACGGTCATGCGCGGATCGAGCGAGGCGATTGGGTCCTGGAAGATGATCTGCATGTCGCGGCGGGCGGCGCGCATCTCCTCTTCGCTGAGGTCGAGCAGGTTGCTGCCCTGCCAGAGAATGCGGCCCTTCTGCGCCTTGATCAGCCGCAGGATCGAGCGGCCGAGCGTGGACTTGCCGCAGCCCGACTCGCCGACGATGCCGAGCGTGCGGCCGGTCTTAAGCTCGAAGCTGACGTCGTTGACCGCCGTCAGCACCAGCGGCGGCTTGAAGAGGGATTTCGACGGCAGTTCGAATTCCGTGGTCAGGTGCTCGACCTTCAGAAGCGTTTGTTCAGCCATGGACGAGGCTCCGTTCCTGATCAGCCGAGAGGGGATGGAAGCAGGCAGCGCAGCGACGCGGCGCGAGCTGGGCGAGCGGCGGCGCCGCATCCAGACAGTCGTCCTGCACATGGGCGCAACGCGGCGAGAAGGCACAGCCGCGCGGCAGGTGCATCAGGTTCGGCGGACGGCCGGGGATGACCGCGAGATCGTCGACATCCTGGTCGGGTCGCGGGATCGAGGCGTGAAGCGCTGCCGTATAAGGGTGAGCCGGATTTTCGTACAGCTCCTCGACCGGCGCCTCCTCGACGATACGGCCCGCATACATGACGGCGACACGGTCGGCGAGACCGGCGACGACGCCGAGGTCATGGGTAATCATCACAAGCGCCGTATGCATTTCCGCCGTCAACTCGTTGAAAAGATCGAGAATTTGCGCCTGGATCGTCACGTCGAGCGCTGTCGTCGGCTCGTCGGCAATCAGCAGCTTCGGCTTGGTGAGCAGCGCCATGGCGATGACGATGCGCTGGCGCATGCCGCCCGAAAGCTCGTGCGGATAGAGATTGAAGCGTCGGGTCGGGTCGGGAATGCCGACCCGCTTCAACATGTCGAGCGCTGCAGCCGAGGCCGCGCGTGCCGTCAGGCCGCCATGGACCTCCAGCTGCTCCGTTAACTGCCGCGAGATGCGCAGCGACGGATTGAGCGCGGTCATCGGGTCCTGGAAGACCATGGCCATGTCCTTGCCGCGCACATGGTCGAGTTCGCGCGGCTTCAGCGTCAGCAGATCCTTGCCGTCGAGCAGCGCCTGGCCGCTGGTGCGGCCGTTCTTGGCGAGCAGGCCCATCAGGCCGAGGAAGGTCTGGCTCTTGCCGGAGCCGGATTCGCCGACGATGGCGACCCGCTCGCCACGGCCGATCTTGAGGTTCATCCTGGAGACGGCAGCCACCTCGCCTTCCGGCGTGCGGAAGGTGATGGAGTAGTCCTTGAGTTCGAGAAGCGTGTCTGTCATGTCAGCGATCCTTCGGATCGAAAGCGTCGCGCAGGCCGTCGCCGATGAAGAGCAGGCTCATCAGCAGCGCGATCAGGAATCCGGCCGGGAAGAACAGCAGCCAGGGCGTCGTCTCCATGCCGGCCGAGCCTTCGGCAATCAGCGTGCCGAGCGACGTCAGCGGCTCCTGGACGCCGAAGCCGAGATAGGAGAGGAAGCTTTCGGTCGCGATGATTTCCGGAATGGTGAGCGTCGCATAGATGACGACCGGACCGACGAGGTTCGGCACGATATGCTTGAGGATGATCTTGAACGACCGCTGCCCGGAGGCGCGGGCGGCTTCGATGAATTCCCGCTGCTTGATCGACAGGGTCTGGCCGCGGACGATGCGGGCCATGGTCAGCCATTCGAGCGCACCGATCGCCGCAAACAGCAGATAGACGTTGCGGCCGAAGATCACCATCAGCAGGATGACGAAGAGCACGTAGGGCAGGGCGTACATGATATCGACGAAGCGCATCATGATCGCATCGACGCGACCGCCGAAATAGCCTGACACGGCGCCGTAGAGCACGCCGATGACGACCGAGACGAGGGTGGCGACGAGGGCGACGGTCAGCGAAACGCGTGTGCCGTAAAGCGTGCGCGCCAGCAGGTCGCGGCCATTGCCGTCGGTGCCGAAATAGTGGCCTGCGGCGAAGTCCGGAGCGCCTCGGAAGGAGTTCCAGTCCGGATCCTCATAGTTGAAGGGAAGGAAGCTCGGGCCGAAAATGGCGATGAGCACCAGCGCCGCCAGCACGATCAGCGAAAGCGCCGCCGCCTTGTTGCGCAGCAGGCGACGCATCGCATCGCCGGTGAGGGAGCGCCCCTTGGGTGCGAGCCCTTCAGCCGAAAGCAGTTCCGCTTCCAGCAATTCTCTCTTGGCGGAATTGAGGATCATCGCATTCTCACTTTCGGGTCGAGCCAGGCATAGGCGATGTCGACCAGGAGATTGAGGACCACGATCAGCACCATGTAGAAAATGACGGTGCCGAGGACCATGCCGTAATCGCGATTAAGCGCCGCTCCGACGAAGTAACGGCCGACGCCGGGCAGGCCGAAGATGCTTTCCACGACCAGCGAGCCGGTGAGGAGGTAGCTGGCCGCCGGTCCCAGATAGGAGACGACGGGCATCATGGCCGGCTTCAATGCGTGCCGCATCACGGTCAGCCGCGGGCCGATGCCCTTGGCCTTGGCGGTGCGGATGAAGTTCTGGCTCATCACCTCGATCATCGAGCCGCGCATGAGGCGGGAGATGCGTGCCGCGTGCGGCAACGTCAGGACGATGATAGGCAGGATCAGGAACCGGATCGAGCCGTCGCCCCAGCCGCCGACCGGCAGCCAGCCGAGCGTGTTGCCGAAGACGAGCTGAAGGATCGGGGCGATCAGGAAGCTCGGCATGACCAGGCCGACGAGGAGGCCGCCGCCCAGCCAGTAATCGGCCGCGCGGTTCTGATAGAGTGCGCCAAGACAGCCTATGAAGACGCCGACGACGGTTGCGAGCACGAAGGCCGCGCCGCCGATGGTCAGCGTGTAGGGAAAGCCGGACATGATCTGCTGGGTGACGGTGAAATCTTGATTGGCGAAGGAGGGGCCAAGGTCGCCCTTCATGACGTCGCCGACATAGATCAGGTATTGCTCAACCAGGGGCTTGTCCAGATTGTAGTGGGCCGCAAGGTTGGCTTTGACTTCCGGCGGCAATGGCCTTTCGCCATCGAAGGGGCCGCCGGGAGCGAGGCGCAAAATGAAAAAGCACACTGTCACGGCAATCCAAAGCACGGGGATTGTCGACAGCAGACGGCGGAGAGCATAGCCAAACATGTTTTTAAACGGCCCCCTCCCGGTTTATGCGGGAGAGGGCCTGTTCCCAATTATTCTTTGATCGACAGCCAGCGAGTGCGGTGGATGTCCTGAATATTATCCACGAAGCCCTCGACCTTCGGGGCGACGATGTTCTGGGAAACGTAGTAGTAGATCGGGATCGCGGCGCTGTCGTCGAGAGCCAGCTGTTCGGCCTTCTTGTAGATTTCGGCGCGCTTCTTCAGGTCGGTTTCTTCATTGCCCTGCTTGATCAGCGCGTCGTAATCCGGGTTGCTCCAGCGGCCGTAGTTCATTTCGACGCCGGTGGACAGCAGGTTGAGGAAGTTGATCGGGTCGTTGTAGTCGGCGAGCCAGCCGGCGCGGCCGATCTGCACCTCGCCACGCTGCATTTCATCGTAATGCACCTTGGTTTCGGTGTTGTAGAGCTCGATATCGACGCCGAGCGGCTTCCACATGGCGGCGATCGCGACGGCGATGCGCTTGTGGTTGTCGTTGGTGTTGTAGCGCAGCTGCGCCTTCAGCGGATGGTCGGGGCCGAAGCCTGCGTCCTTCAGGAGCTTCTTGGCCTCTTCTACCTTCTGCTTGTAAGGCTCGTCCTTCCAGCTGACATAGGCAGGCTCGCCATAATTGGCCGTGCCCGGCGGAACCCAGGAATACATCGGCAGTTCGCCGGTGCCGAGGATCTTCGGGCCGATGACTTCGCGGTTGACGGCCATGGAGAGAGCCTGTCGGACGCGCTTGTCGTTGAAGGGCGGCTTGGTGGCGTTCACAACATAGTAATAGGTGCCGAGGAACGGCACCACATGTGCCTGGCCGGGAAGGTTCTTCTGGATCCACTCGTACTGATCGGCGGGGAACGAGGTGAGAATATCGAACTCGCCGGCGCGATAGCGCTTCAGAGCGGCGGCCTGATCTTCGAGGGTGTAGAAGTTCACCTTGTCGATCTTCACGTCCTTGGCGTCATAATACTGATCGTTCTTGACGTTGGAGACGTGCGAACCGGGCACCCATTCGACCGGCTTGTAAGGACCGTTGGTGACGATGTTCTCGATCTTGACCCACGCATCGCCCTTTGCTTCGACGACATGCTTCGGCAGCGGATAGGCCGTGTAGTGCATCAAGGCGTTGAGGAAGTAGGGCGTCGGGTTCTCAAGCGTGATTTCCAGCGTCTTGTCGTCGATCGCCTTGACGCCGAGCTGGGTCAGATCCTTGATCTCGCCCTTGTTGATCTTTTCCGCGTTCTTGATCGTGTATTGCAGATAGGCGTACTGGGCGGCGGTCTTCGGATCCATCAGGCGCTGGAAGGCGAAAACGAAGTCCTGAGCCGTCACCGGCTGGCCGTCGGACCACTTGATGCCGTCGCGCAGCTTGAAGGTATAGACCTTCTGGTCGGGCGAAACCGTCCAGCTTGCAGCCTGGCCGGGGATGGGATTGTCCTTGGGGTCCTCAGTCACCAGCCCTTCGAAAATATCGCCGTCGATGCGGTTTTCCCAATCGCCGGAAATTTTTTGCGGGTCGAGCGACGTGGGGTCGCCGCCGTTGTGGATATTGAGGGTCGCGGCGTGCGCGGAGAAGCTCAATACCGTGCTGACGAGAGCCGTCGCTAGAAATTTTCTGGTGAAATGAGTCATGCCTTTTCCCACCTTTCTGGAGTTATTGTCCCTGATTTTACAGGGGTATTTTTATTTCCACAGGTGACCTGTACGTGCAGGTCAATGCCGGAACCTATCCAAAGCGACGTCGCTTTCAAGCCCAAAAGAGTCGGAGGTGCTCAGCGCGTGGATTTCCATGTTGATAATTCTCTAAAATTGATACTGCGAATTTACGCGTCCTGATAGTAGCGATCTTTCCTTCTACCGTTTGGCGGCTTGCCGCCCGCGCGCGAGTGTGCAAACTGGGCAGCCTTGTGCGATATCGAGGCGGGTTGATGAAATCGACGAATAAGGCGGCGGGAGCCGATTGGTGGCGCGGGGCGGTGATCTATCAGGTCTACCCGCGGTCGTTTCAGGATACGGATGCCAACGGGCTCGGCGACATCAAGGGTATTACCCGACGCCTGCCTCACATTGCGGCACTCGGGGTCGATGCGATCTGGCTGGCGCCGTTCTTCACCTCGCCGATGGCCGATATGGGCTACGACGTCGCCGATTACTGCGATGTCGATCCGATTTTCGGCACGCTGGCCGATTTCGACGAGATGATGGCGGCGGCGCACGAGCTGGGGCTCAAGGTCATCATAGACCAGGTGATCTCGCACACCTCGGACCGGCACCCGTGGTTCGTGGAAAGCCGGACAAGCCGCGACAATCCCAAGGCGGACTGGTATGTCTGGGCCGATCCGAAGCCGGATGGCACGGCGCCGAACAACTGGCTGTCGATCTTCGGCGGGCCGGGCTGGGAATGGGACGGCGTGCGCCGGCAATATTACCAGCACAACTTCCTGACCTCTCAGCCGGACCTGAACTTCCATAATCCGAAGGTTCAGGACGCGGTGCTGGCGGCGGTAAAATTCTGGCTCGACCGCGGCGTGGACGGCTTCCGCCTGGATACGGTCAACTACTATTTCTGCGACAAGGAATTGCGCGACAATCCGCCGGCACTCGTCGCGACGGGCGGTCTCGATGCGCCCGAGAGCAACCCCTACGGGATGCAGAACCATCTCTATGACAAGACACAGCCGGAGAATATCGGCTTCCTGAAGCGGTTCCGGGCGCTGCTCGACCAGTATGAGGATCGTACGACCGTCGGTGAGGTGGGCGACGGCGCACGCTCGCTGCAGACGGTCGCGGCCTATACCAGCGGCGGCGACAAACTGCATATGTGCTACACCTTCGATCTGCTCGGTCCTGATTTCACGCCGGCGCATTTCCGCCGCTGTGTCGGCGATTTCCAGGATAACGTCGTCGACGGCTGGGTCTGCTGGGCTTTCTCCAACCATGACGTCCAGCGCCATGTCAGCCGTTTTGCCGAGACGGAGGAAGAGCAGCCCCGCGTCGCGAAGCTGGCGATTTCGCTGCTGTCCACCCTGCGTGGCTCGATCTGCCTGTATCAGGGGGAAGAGCTCGGCCTGCCCGAGGCGGAGCTTGCCTTCGAGGATCTGCGCGATCCCTACGGCATTCGTTTCTGGCCGGCGTTCAAGGGACGTGACGGATGCCGCACGCCGATGCCCTGGGAGGCGAGCCGCGCCCATGCGGGTTTCACGACCGCGGACAAGTCATGGCTGCCGGTTCCCTACCAGCATGCGGCGCTCGCCGTCGACAAGCAGGAGGCGGACGGAGATTCGGTGCTGCACCACTATCGGCAGACACTGGCCTTCCGCAGGGATTATGCGGCCTTGCGCGATGGCGATATGACCTTCCTCGATACCAAGGAGGATGTTCTCGCCTTCACGCGCTCCAAGGGCGGCGAGACGCTGCTGTTCGTCTTCAATCTCTCCCGCAAGCCGGTAAAGGTTGCCCTGCCGAAGGGGATCAAGCTGGCCAAGACGATCGCCATGCCGGGTTTTGGAACGGCGGATGCCGGCGCGACGGTGGTGCTCGCCGCGCTCGACGTCTATTGCGGCAAGCTCGCCTGATCAGCCGATCAGCATGAACTTGTCGACATCGACAAGGCCTCTGTCCGATATCTTCAGATGCGGAATGACGGGCAGGGGCAGGAAGGCGAGCTGGAGGAAAGGCTCTTCCAGCGTCGCGCCGAGCGCATAGGCCGCCTGGCGCAGATCGTGCAGCGTGTCGCGCACGCTTTCGTATGGTTCCAGGCTCATCAGGCCGGCGACGGGCAGGGCGATTTCGCCTGTCACGACGCCATCCTCGACGACGACGAAGCCGCCGTTGATATCGCTGAGGCGGTTGGCGGCGAGCGCCATGTCATCCTCGTTGACGCCGACGACGCAGATATTGTGGCTGTCATGGCCGACGGTCGAGGCGATCGCGCCCTTCTTCAGCCCAAACCCCTGGACGAAGCCGTTGGCGTGGTTGCCGTTCTTGCCGTGCCGCTCGATGACGGCGACCTTGATGACATCGTTGCCGAGGTCGATATCGGTCTGATTGCCCTTGGCGGGCAGCCGATAACGGCGGTGCTCGGTGATGATCTTGCCGGGCATCACGCCGATGACGGAGCTTTCGCCTTCGTTGAGCGGCACGCCGAAATCGGCGGCGTTGATCGGGCGGGCCTTGACGCTGTCGAGGCCGACCGGGGCGATGGGCTTGCGGGTAGCGAAGAGCTCGGCCGTGACGCGGCGGCCTGCCGAGAAGACGATCTCGGCCTTGCAGTTCTCAAGGCTGTCGACGACGACGAGATCCGCACGCCAGCCGGGCGCCACCAGGCCTCGATCCCGCAGGCCGAAGGCGCGGGCGGCCGAAATGGAGGCCGCGCGATAGATTGCCAGCGGCTCGATGCCATGGGCGATTGCCGTGCGGATCATATAATCGAGATGGCCCTGTTCGGCGATGTCGAGCGGGTTGCGGTCGTCGGTACAGAGCGCGAGATAGGGCGACAGGCGCTCGGTGATGATCGGCATCAGCGCATGCAGGTCCTTGGAGACGGAGCCTTCACGCACCAGCACATGCATGCCCTTGCGGATCTTTTCCAGCGCTTCTTCGGCCGTCGTCGATTCATGTTCCGTGCGGATGCCGGCGGCGAGATATCCGTTGAGATCGTTGCCACGCAGCAGAGGGGCGTGGCCGTCGATATGGCCGCCCTGGAAGGCTTCGAGCTTGGCCATGCAGACGGGATCCTTGTGGACCACGCCGGGGAAATTCATGAATTCGGCAAGGCCGATCACCTGCGGATGGTTGCGGAAGGGCAGCAGCGTTTCGATCGGCAGATCGGCACCCGAGGTTTCCAGATGCGTGGCCGGCACGCAGGAGGAAAGCTGGACGCGAATATCCATGATCGTTTCCAGCGAGCAATCCAGGAAATAGCGGATGCCTTCGGTGCCGAGCACGTTGGCGATCTCATGCGGATCGCAGATGACCGTCGTGACGCCATAGGGCAGGACGCAGCGGTCGAATTCGAGCGGCGTCACCAGCGAGGATTCGATGTGGAGGTGGGTGTCGATGAAACCCGGCACGACGATGCGGCCGGAAATATCGATCTCCTGACGCCCTTGATAGTCGCCGCAGGTGCCGACGATGCGGTCGCCGCAAATGGCGATATCGGAAGCGACCAGCTCTCCCGTCACCAGATCGAAGAACCGGCCGTTTTTCAGCACGATGTCCGCAGGCTCCCGGCCGACGCCCTGGTCGATATAGCGTTCGAGTTTGGTGGTCATGTGTGTCCCTCGCATATGGATCGCCCCTCACGCCGGCTCTCTTGCTGTTACAAGAGGAGGCGTGAGGGGCGGAGATGTGTTCGAGCTTATGCCTCAGATATTATTCTGCAAGATCTCGCGAAGCTTGCCGAACAGCTCGTCTATGTGATGCTTCTCGATGATGAGCGGCGGCGAGAGGGCGATGATGTCGCCGGTGGTGCGGATCAGCAGGCCCTTTTCATATGCCTTCAGGAAGGCTGTGAAGGCGCGCTTGGTGGGCTCGCCGGCGATGGGGTCGAGCTCGATGGCGCCGATCAGGCCGGTGTTCCTGATGTCGATGACGTTCGGGCAGTCCTTCAGCGAATGCAAGGCATCGGCCCAGTAGTCGGAAAGCTCGGCTGCGCGGGTCAGCAGGCCTTCTTCCTTGTAGGTGTCGAGCGTCGCAAGTGCCGCGGCGGAGGCGATCGGGTTGCCGGAATAGGTATAGCCGTGGAAGAACTCGATCATATGCTCGGGTCCCTGCATGAAGGCGTCATGGATCTCCGAGGTGACGAAGACCGCGCCCATCGGGATGACGCCGTTGGTCAGGCCCTTGGCGGTGGTGATCATGTCCGGCTTCACGTCGTAATACTGAGCCGCGAACGGGGTGCCGAGGCGACCGAAGCCGGTGATGACCTCGTCGAAAATCAGCAGGATGCCGTGCTTGGTGCAGATTTCGCGCAGCTTCTGCAGGTAGCCTTTCGGCGGGATGAGCACGCCGGTGGAGCCGGCAACCGGCTCGACGATGACGGCTGCGATGGTCGAGGCGTCATGCAGCGTGACGATGCGCTCCAGCTCGCTGGCGATATCGCCGCCATGCTCGGGCTCGCCGCGCGTGAAGGCGTTCTTGCCGGGAACATGCGTGTGCGGCATGTGATCGACACCGGTCAGCAGCGTGCCGAACATCTTGCGGTTGGTGACGATGCCACCGACGGAGATGCCGCCGAAATTGACGCCGTGATAGCCGCGTTCGCGGCCGATGAGGCGGAAGCGCGAACCGTTGCCCTTCACGCGGTGATAGGCAAGCGCGATCTTCAGGGCCGTCTCGACCGATTCCGAACCGGAGTTGGTATAGAGGACATGATCCAGGCCATCCGGGGCGATGTCCACCAGGCGGTTCGCCAATTCGAACGCCTTCGGGTGGCCGAGCTGGAAGGCGGGCGCATAGTCAAGCTCGCCGGCCTGCTGGGCAATGGCCTCGGTGATCTTGGGCCGGCAGTGTCCGGCGTTTACGCACCACAGTCCTGCAGTCCCGTCCAGTACCTGCCGACCGTCGTGGGTGGTGTAGTACATATCCTTGGCGCCGACGAAGAGGCGCGGCTCCTTCTTGAACTGGCGGTTGGCCGTAAACGGCATCCAGAAGGCGCGCAAATCGTTGGGGGTGGCATTCAAACGGTCCGACATGCTGTTCTCCAATGGCCATTCGGGGGCCATTTCCCGATCGCGGCGCTATGCGGCGCGATTATATTTTACTGCCTGGTCAAATTATCAGCAGGCCCTTTTGCGTCAAGGCAAAGATGGGCTGAAAGGGTGGAGCGCGGCTGCGGATCGGGGCGGAATCGACGAGCGTCGTCGGGTGCGCGGTTCAAAGCGGGGGCGCCTGCACGGATGCCGATCCTTGCCCGGGCAGACATGAAAAAACTGGCAAATCCAACGGACTTGCCAGTTAAAAATGATAAAACACCTGGTAATGAAGTAAGTCGATCTTCAGGGTTTTAAGTGTCCCCCCACGGATCGTTCGTCAGCAGACCCAGAGCGATTGAAGGCTCTTAAGCAGCCGATCTACTTTTTTCCGGCTCACAATAAATGTCTTCCAGCGTTTCGAGAACCCGAATGACGGATTCCGATGTGCTGGAGTAGTAAATCGTTTGAGCATCGCGACGCGTCTTGACCAGTTTCTGAGCGCGCAGCTTCGAAAGATGCTGCGAAAGCGCCGACTGACTCAAGCCGACCTGATTGGCAAGAACGCCAACCGGAACCTCACCCTTAACAAGACTGCAAAGGATCAAAAGACGCTTCGGGTTTGCCATTGCTGATAGTAATGCTGCCGCAACATTAGAGTGTTCGGCCAAATTTCTTGTCTTCATCTGTTAAACTTCCCAATGCGGAGCGTACATCAGAAACTGTGCTATTTCTAAACCGGTACCAACCGATTTCTAACAATACCAAGAGGCGTCGAAGATTGTATATACCTAAATTTAAGGTATCGAGTATGCTATTTTAGGTATGTATGTATGATGACCTCGCAATAATAGGAACGATGCCCTGCGTCCCGTTCAGGGGCTCAATTAGCCCAAAATAGGTCGATATTATCGTTTCCGGGTCACAAATATGCCAAATTCGGTCACAACCTGATTGCAACCTACCAATAATGGTCGTTGCCGCATTAAGCTGCCCGGCTACTAAATCTCGCACTATCGCGCGCTCCCAGCGCCGCCGAATTTTATTTTCGGCTTAAAGCATCATCAGGTCCCCGGCGGACAGAATGTAGGCCTTTCCGAAGCCGCCGTTCAGGCTGGCATCGAGCGGAACGAGGCGGAAAAAGCAGAAATCCGGAAAGTCGATATAGAGCTTGGACTTCGGGTGGCGTTCGAGGAAAAGCCCGCGAATGCGTTCGTGCGCTTCATCCTGCCGATCGATCCGCTCCGCGCTGCAACGCACGGTCAGGCGGGGATGGGCGAGGGGATCGCCCTTGCCGGGTTCGCCGAAAAGCACCGAAGCGCGGGGATCCTTCGTCAGGGCCTTGGTGTGCGAGGAGAGGCCGGAGACAAGAATGACGGGAGCGCCATCGGCATCGATGGCAATCAGCACGCGGCTGACGGAGGGAAAACCGGTTTCGGGGTCGATGACGGCAAGGGCCGCATGAGCGGCCTCATGCATGAGGCCGCGCGCCTGCTGGCGCGCATCCTCGTCCGTTTCCCTGATTACCGATGGTTTATCGTTCATTAACTGCTCCATGAATTGAGGAGCAGCCAGGAACGGCTACTCCCTTCGCCGATGGCTGGTCAGGCCGGCCACCACGTCTTGCGCCGAGATCGTTCCGATAATGGTGCCGTTGTCAACCACGCCGATGTTGCCCGGCTGGCGGGTGAGGGCGTCGAGGATATCGACAAGCGGCGTTGCCGCCGTTGCCGTGGCGGTGACGGAGCCGGCATTGGACGAGTGCCCGACGCCGTGCTGCATGACATCCCGCGCCGTCAGCATGCTGATCGGATTCATGTGCTGCACGAAATCGGCCACGTATTGATCGGCCGGGTTCTTGACGATCTCCTGCGGCGTTCCGCACTGGATGATGTGCCCGCTCTCCATGATGGCGATGCGGTTGCCGATGCGGAATGCCTCGTCCAGATCGTGGCTGACGAACAGGATCGTCCGCTTCAGCCGGCGCTGGAATTCGAGGAGTTCGTCCTGCAGGCGGGTGCGGATCAACGGATCGAGCGCGGAGAACGGCTCGTCCATCAGCAGGATCGGCGCACCGGTCGCGAAGGCGCGCGCCAGGCCGACACGCTGCTGCATGCCGCCCGACAGCTCGTTGACCTTGCGGTTGGCCCATTGCGTGAGATTGACGAGCTGGAGCTGTTCGTCGACGCGCTTCTTGCGTTCGGCCTCCGGAACGCCGGCAAGCTCGAGCCCGAAGCCGACATTGTCGGCGACGGTTCGCCAGGGCAGCAATGCGAACTGTTGGAACACCATGGAGACTGTGTGCATGCGCAGGTCGCGCAGAGCCTTCGGGCTGCAGGAATAGGGATTGACGGGGCCGCTCTTGCTGTTGACGACCACATCGCCGCGCACGACCGGCGCGAGACCGTTGACGGCGCGCAGCAGCGTCGATTTGCCCGATCCGGAGAGCCCCATCAGCACGAGGATCTCGCCTTCCTCGATTTCCAGCGAGGCATTGGCGACGCCGAGCACCATGCCCGTTTCCTTGCCGATCTGATCGCGAGACTTTCCCGCATCGACGAGTTTCAGCGCGTTGTCGGGGCGATCGCCGAAGATGATGCTGACATTTTTGAAGCCGACAGCGACGGTCATGAGCGGTCTCCTTCGCCGGGGGCACGGAACATACGGTCGAGAATGATCGCCAGGATGACGATGCAGGCACCGGAATCGAAGCTCTTGGCGACATTGACGCTGTTCAGCGCGCGCAGAACCGGTACGCCGAGGCCGGGAGCGCCGACGAGAGCGGCGATGGACACCATGGAGAGCGACAGCATGATCGTTTGCGTCAGGCCGGCCATGATCTGTGGCATGGCGAAGGGCAGTTCGACCTTGCGCAGCACCTGGCGTGGCGTTGCGCCGAAGGATTCAGCAGCCTCGACGAGCGAGGGTGGTGTGGAAATGATGCCAAGGCGCGTCATGCGGATGGGCGCGGGTATGGCGAAGACCACGGTAGCGACCAGGCCCGGCACCATGCCGAGGCCGAGCAGGATCATGGCCGGCACCAGATAGACGAAGGTCGGGATGGTCTGCATCAGGTCGAGGATCGGCCGCATGAAGGCGAAGAGCCATGGGCGGCGGGCCGCAGCGATGCCGAGGGGCACGCCGACAAGCATGCTGACGAAGGTGGAAGCCAGCACCAGCGCCAGGGTCTCGGTCGTTTCCTTCCAGTAGCCCTGGTTGATGGTGATGAGCAGGCCGATGAAGGTGAGGGCTGTCACGCCGACGCTCCGGCGCATCCAGTAGGCAACGGCGGTGAACACGACGACGACGATCAGCGGATGCGGTGCCTGCAGAAGGAACAGCAGCGCGTTGATCACATGCGCGACCACGAAGGAGAGCCCGTCGAAAAACCATGTGACGTTGGTCGTCAGCCAGTCGACGATGGCTTTGGCCCATGGCCCGATGGGGATGCGGTAATCGGTTAACCAGTTCACGTCTTTGCCCACGATTGGGGGCGGCTGTTCCGATTGTCTTGTATGATTCCGGAGGCGCCGCCGAAGAATAACGGTCTGTCACGTCCCGCAAGCCGATGTCCGGGCGGTGACGGGACGCGAAAGGAAGCAGTCCATCCAAGGAAGAGAAAGGGGCGGTTTAGCCGCCCCTCCATCCGCCATGTTACAAGCCGAGCTTGGCCTTGACCGCTGCCAGGCCGTCGCCGCCATCCTTGGTGGTGACGCCTGCGAGCCACGGCGTAACCGCTGCCGGGTTGGCCTTCAGCCATTCCGTTGCAGCCACTTCCGGATCCTTGCCGTCGTTCAGGATCTTGCCCATGATTTCGTTTTCCATCGGCAGGGTGAAGACGAGATTCTTGATGAAGGCGCCGACGTTCGGGCATTCCTGGAGGTAGCCGGCCCGGACGTTGGTATAGACGGTCGCGCCGCCGTAGTTCGGTCCGAAGATGTCGTCACCGCCGGACAGATAGGTCATCTTGTAGGTGCTGTTCATCGGGTGCGGCGCCCAGCCGAGGAAGATGATCGGCTTGCCTTCCTTGTCGGCACGGGAAACCTGCGCGAGCATGCCCTGCTCGGAGGATTCGACCACTTCGAAGCCCTTCAGGTTGAAGGTGTTCTTGTCGACCATGTCGATGATCAGGCGGTTGCCGTCATTGCCCGGCTCGATGCCGTAGATCTTGCCGTCGAGATCGTCCTTGTGGGCGGCAATATCCTTGAAGTCCTTGATGCCGAGTTCCGCACCCTTTTCGTTGGTCGCCAGCGTGTACTTGGCGCCTTCGAGGTTGGGGCGGACGGTTTCGACCGACTTGTCCTCGGCGAACGGCTTGATGTTCTCGGCCATGGACGGCATCCAGTTGCCGAGGAAGACGTCGATGTCCTTGTTCTTGAGGGATTGATAGGTCACCGGAACGGCGAGCACCTTGACGTCGGTGTCGTAGCCGAGGGCCTTCAGAAGAATGGACGCGGTTGCCGTCGTGGAGGTGATGTCGGTCCAGCCCACATCGGCGAAATGTACGGTGCTACAGCTCGCCGCTTCGGCGGCCGATGCGGCGGTAGCGCCCAAGGTCAGTGTGGAGAGAGCTGAAGCGAAAGCGAATGCAGTAAGGGTCTTTTTTATCATTGCGTGACTCCCAATCTAACGTTCCCAAGCAACCATCAATAACTGACATTTTCAAGCGACCACAGTGTATTTGCGGCGGTTTGAGGGGGCTGATTGCGACGCCGGTCTTTTTCCATCCGAACGGCGCCAGGTGTTTGGCTCCCAAACCTGGCGCTCATCTGAATCCTGTGGTTTTCGCCGGGGATATCTTTTCTTCTCCTTCCGCAGCACCCATGAAGCATTCAAGGAGAATGTCATGGCCAAGCTTTACTTCCATTATTCGACGATGAACGCCGGTAAGTCGACGATGCTGCTGCAGGCTGCCTACAATTATCAGGAGCGCGGCATGCGCACCGCAGCTTTCATCGCGGCTCTCGACGATCGCGCCGGGCGCGGTGTGATCTCCTCCCGCATCGGATTGTCGATGGATGCCATTCCCTTCGAGATCAGCGACGATCTCTACGCCATGGTCGATGACATGCATGCGGGCGAGCCGCTGGCATGCATTTTTGTCGATGAAGCGCAGTTCCTCACGCGCGAGCAGGTGTGGCAGCTTGCCCATATCGTCGACCGCCTCGGTCTGCCTGTCATGACCTACGGGCTGCGCACCGATTTCCATGGACGCCTTTTCCCGGGATCGCAGGAGCTGTTGACCATTGCCGACGAATTGCGCGAAGTGCGCACGATCTGCCATTGCGGACGCAAGGCGACGATGGTCGTGCGGCTGGATGCGGCCGGCGCAGTCGTGCGCGAGGGAGCGCAGATCGAGATCGGCGGCAGCGACAAGTACGTCTCGCTATGCCGCCACCATTGGGAAGAGGCGATCAGCTGCGAGTGAACCGTCGCAATTCCGCCATTTGAAACGCCATCGTGGCCGGTTGGGTCATGTGGCCGCCGGAAACGGGCGAGTTCCGGTCGGGAGGGACGATGAAACTGCTTTCTCTGATACCGGTCGTCATCGCGCTTGCGTCGGCGTCTTCAGCGCTCGCGGATGGGGATGCGATTGCCGGAGCCGCTGTTTTCAAGAGGTGCGGCGCTTGCCACACGGCGACGGCGCCCGCGAACCGCGTCGGTCCCTCGTTAATGGGAGTGGTGGGGCGGCCCGTCGCAAGCGTGCCGGACTATTCCTATTCGCCGGCGATGCGGGCCTTCGGGGCCGACGGCAAGGTTTGGGATGAAGCGCTGCTGCGGAAATATCTGCCGGCGCCGCAGTTTCTGGTCAAAGGCACCAGGATGACGTTTCCCGGTCTGAAGAGCGACAAAGACCTCGACAATGTGATCGCCTATCTGAAGAACCCGGCGGCTGCCCAATAGTCGTTTTGGAGCATTTCCTTCACCGGCGGAAGCGGCTAGTCTCGCCCCAGAGGTAGGGGAGAGAATGCTTTCATGGTCAAGCCTCATTCCTTCGATGGCATGCTCGACAAGGCGCGTACGACGCTGGATGATGCCATCAACGGCGCGAGTTCGGCCGTGGCGACGCTGGCTGTTCATGACAAGAGCGAAGCGCGTATCTCAACTATCAATTTCCCGGTCGAGGAAACGCTGGTTCGCGAGGCGGTCGAATTGCTGGATCGCTGGAAATCGCTGGCGCTGTCGCTGGTCAAGGAACAGGACCGTGCGACCGGGGAGGCGGATCTGCAGCATCGACGGTTGTTCGACGAGAAAGTCGGTCTGGAAAATGCCGGCCTTCTGGGCCGGCGGCTGGCGCGCAGTCCGATGAAGCCCGAGGCGATCATCGCTGAACTCGAGGCGGTTCTGGACGCCTCGGCCGAACTCGATCTCCTTTTCAAGCAGGCCCGCCCTGTGTTCTCCCGGTGCTTTCGCGATTGCGAGCTCCATCTCGAAGGCGTGATCGAGCGCCGGCGCAAACTCGATTTCGAGATCGAGCAGGTGCAGCGCCGGGCCGATGCCCAGACGGAAAAGCTGATGTACCAGCGGCGCAACCGTCCATCCTCGCGCCATGCCGACCTGCAGTCCGAGGTGGAGGCGGATTACCGCGAGCTGCTGGCCGAGCAGGACACCATCCGGCGGCAGGAAAAGGAGCTGCAGTCGGCGCGAATGGTGCGGCAGCGCCTCATCGATATCTATGAGCGGCTGGCGGCCGCCCTGAACGGTCAGATTGCCGCCGTCAGCGCCATGGCCGCCAAGCTGGCCGTCGATATCGAGCAGCGGATCGCCCTACTCAAGGCATTGGAGACGGAAGCCGATCCCGCTTCGGCGACGGTCGTGCGAACGGCGGCGGTCGAGAGCCTGATCCGGGCTTTCGAGACGAATGTGCTGGCCGGGCAAGACCTGGCGGCGCGAAAGGCGCATGTCGATGCGGTGTTCACAAGACGGCTGGAGCCGCATCTGCTGCCCGTTCCCGCCGGCCTGGACAAGGCTGCCGACGAAGCACAACCAGAGGGTTGATTATTCTCCGGTGCCGAAAATTCGACGCAGATGGTTGTTGTTTTTCCCAAGAAAACATATTTGCTGGAACGCGAGCTGCGATAAGGCCTTATGCCGCGAGAACTCTCCGGAGTGTTCGCAAGGGCCGTTGCGCAGGTTCGGTGTGGTGCGTCCGTCGCGTGTCGGCAGGATGCACGGTGCGGTTTAGGAGACGTGTCCATGCTTGACTCGATCACGGCATTCTTCAAGCGGATCTTGGCCGCCATCGGACGATGGCTGGGGTTGGTTTTCGTCGGGCTCAGCTGGCCGTTTCTCGCGGCGCGCGGCTGGTATCGCCAGGGCAACTGGCTGCTCAAGCTGCCGGTCGTTGCGCTCGTTACGCTGCTGGCGCTGCTTTACATCTACTTCGTCTGGCAGACGCAGATCTGGACCGGGTTCAATCCGTCATATCCGGATGTCTACAAGTTTTCCGAACGCAAGTTCTCCGCCGGACAGGAATTGCCGGCGGCGGATGGGCAGCAGGCGGCCGCGACGCCGAATAGCTGCCAGACCTCGGGAATCGTCGACGTTGCTGCCGATCTGACGGACTTCAATGTCAACCAAAATGCCTGGATTTCCTCGATGCTGCTCTACAAGCTCGGTCTCTTCGGCATCTCATGGGACGATACGCCTTTTCTCGACAACAAGGCTTCCTTCCAGCGCGGGGTAAACCTGGTGGTTCGCCGTACCTCGGCGGAATTGGTCGATACGATCGGTCGCGTGCGGGGAACGTCCGGCATCAACGGCGACCTGCAGAAGGCGCGAGGCAACCTGCAGTTCGACGAATCCAGCTGGTATTTCGGAATGCATCCCTTCGGGCCGAAGACCCCGACGCCGAGCTACTATCGCGCTGCGATCACCAATCTGCGCAACTTCAACACCGACCTCGGCAACTGCAAGGCTATTTTCGACGGGCGTGCGGATAATCTGCTGCAGTTCATCGACCATGTGTCCAGCGACCTCGGCAACACAGCCAACATATTGGCGGACCGGTCCCAGAAATACAGCTACGGATGGTTCGACATGCGCGCGGACGATCGTTTCTGGTTTGCCTATGGTCAGCTTTACGCCAATTACGGCATCCTGACTGCGGCTGGCGCGGACTTCCAGCAGGTCATCGCCGAACGCAATGTCGGCAGGCTCTGGAACGACACTCTCGGAATGTTGCAGGCGGCGCTGCGCATTCAGCCGATGATCATCTCCAATGGGCCGGAAGACAGCTCCTTCATGCCAAGCCACCTCGCGACGATGGGGTTTCATCTCCTGCGCGTGCGTTCGAATCTCGTCGAAATCCGCACGGTTCTGGGTGGCCGTTGAACACGGCGCCTGACGTTTGTTGAGTTCTCGCGGAGCAGGGTGTGCTTGTTTGCTCGAAGGCCCGGCGGCATACCGGGTCTGGCGCCCGAAAAGATCAGCTGATGAGCTTGAGGCGGATGGCTTTTGCGACAAGCTGCGTGCGGTTGACGCAATCGAGCTTCTTGATCGCATTCATCATGTAGGCGTTGACCGTATGGTCGGAGAGAGACAGGATCTGGCCGATTTCGACCGAGGTCTTGCCCTGGGCCGTCCAGCGGACGACTTCAAGTTCGCGTGCGGAAAGCGAATGCGGTGCTGCGCCGTCGTTGCGCTTGAGGCAATTGTAGGAATCGAGCGCCTGCAGCATGATCAGGGTAAGCTCGTTGATCTCGCTCTGACCGAGGCTGTTGCGGTTGCCCATGAACCAGAAGAGCAGGCGCTGGCCATCCGGGGCATTGGCCGGGATGATGACGCTCATCGGGCAATTGTAGTTGATCAGCAGCGTATGGAGCTCGTGCGGAAGATCGGTGTCCTGCTCGACATCCTTCTCCAGCAAATGCCAGCTGCGCGGCATCACCGAGTCGCGCGTGCACAGCAGCATCGGACAACGGCGCGCAAGTTGATGACGATCGAATTCACGCACGAACTGCGCCGGCACCGTGCCTTCGATAAGCAGCGGCGTCATCAGCGTATCATCCGGAACCGGGGCGTTCATGAAAGCCATATGGCTGAAGCCGAATGCTGCTCCGGTCCGCTCCAGCGCCAGTACAAATGCTGTTTGCGTCCGAGCGGCAGCCAACTCGGCAGACAGCAACAATTGTCTCTCGGCAGTAATGATATAGGACATATGAGTTGAAGCGCCCACAGCGTGTTATCGTTATCAAATACCCGATTTATGAGTGAATGCTAGACGCAAAAATACCACAGGACCAGAAATAAATTCATTTTCATATATTTTAATATTTCTACGTGCGGATCTCATAAATCTTCGCCCAAAATGGGCATTAGACGTGAAAAATGTCTCTTCAACGCCCTTGTCGCGATAAAAACACCCGGTTGGCACCATTGGTCTTATGAAAAGCGCGCTGTGCTGAGACATGTGTGCGATGTCGATACGAGCCTCGATGGGAGGGCCTGCCGCGGTGTCGCCATAGGTGCTGAATGAGAAGGGGGCTTGATGTAAGCCCGTCTCGCGCCTAACCTGCGGAGTTCAGCTGTTTATGTGGTATGATGAGCAGCCAGTTACCTGTCGAGCATGATATATGATCGCGGGTTTACCCGGAGGCGCTCTCTTGTGGCGGCCTTCGGCGTCAGCGATCGCCAGTTTCGGCAAATGATGCGCCATCGCAAAGGCATGCCTTGCGAAGGTCCAAAGCGGTTGATATCGGTCTTGCCAAAGCAATCGCTTCCAGGCGTGTACCTCATGAATTTTCGCTTTCTCCCGCAGCTTGCGATGCGGTGGTGTCAAACGGTGCTGCGGTTCGTGACAGCCGTTTCACTTCTGCTTGCCGCGCCTGCCTTTGCCGATGCGGCTGGTGTGGCCGGCGGTACGCCGATGCGTTTCCTGCTCGTCCACGGCGAGATGGGCGAATGCCGCGCCGACAATACGTGCCCGGACTGGATCTCCGCTGAAGGGCAGATCATGGCCGACACGCCGAGAAAGCTGCAGAAATTTCTGAAGCGGCTGGGCAATCGGCAATTACCGATCGTCGTCAGCTCGCCGGGCGGCGATGTCAAGGCGGCGATGGAGATGGCGCGCACCATCCGCAAGCAGAAGCTTTCCATCGCGGTTGGGCGGACGCGCTCGCGGGTATGCCCCTATGCGGAGCCGATCTGCCCGCCCGCCGTGGCCAAGGATGGCTCGATCAAGGGACAGGCCTTTTCCTGGGGCGCCATCTGCTTCTCGGCCTGCCCTTTGTTTTTTGCCGGCGGCGTCCAGCGCGTTTCCAGCCCGTTCGCACTGCTGGGCGTTCACCAGATCACCACGACCTATAGCGAGGTGCGTGTCCAATACCGCACCGAATACGAGATGGTGAACGGCAAGCGCAAGGTCCTGTCGAAGAAGGAAATCGGGCGCAAGTTCGTCGGCAAGTACGATACGACCAAGCTCGATAAGGCGCAGAGAGCACGGCTGGTCGGCTTCCTCGACAAGATGGGAGTAGACGAAGGTCTGGTCGCCGCGATGCTCGGAACCGAGCCGAGCGGAATCCACCTGATCTCTCAGGTGGAGGCGCTGAACCTGAAGCTGACGACGGAACTCTCCGATGCCGATGCGCTGGTTTCAGCCGGCAGCTGCAAGGACAAGCAATCGATCTCCGATTGCGAAGCGCCACCGCCGATCAACGCTGCATCGGCGATGGCCGGCAAATAGGCGCGCGGCGGCAGCGTCAGCTATCCTTGGCCTTGGTTTTCGCCATGATCTTTTCCAGAAAGCCCAGCAGCAGCGCCGAGACGACGAAGGCAAGATGAATGATGGTGAACCACATCAGCTTGGCGTTGTCGTATTGAGTGGCGTTCAGGAAGATCTGCAGCAGGTGGATCGAGGAAATGGCGACGATCGATGAGGCGACCTTGATCTTGAGGCTGCCTGAATCGAGCTTTCCAAGGAAGGAAACCTCGCCTTCGGCCTCATCGAAGCGACTGACGAAATTCTCGTAGCCGGAAATCATCACCATGACGATCAGGCTTGCCACCAGGGCAGCGTCGATGAGGCCGAGGATGGCGAGGATCATGTCGGCTTCGTCATACTGGAAGACGTTGATGGTCACCTTGTAGAACTTGTAGGCGAACGAAACGGCGTAGACGGCGAGCGAGGCCGCAAGGCCGAGATAGAAGATCACCAGAAGCCAGCGACTGGAGAGGATGATGCGCTCGACCAGCAATTCCAGGGACTTCATGTGTTTTCCTTCGTTCCGGCTTTGCATCTGGATCCCGAAAATAGGCGCACCGGCGTTCCGCGACAAGACTGGGCGTTTCGCGGAAGACAGGGTGCCGGCGCTATTCACACTGCAAACATATTGGTTTATCCCGACAGGCAAATGACCGTGAGTTGGGGGCAAGTCTTATGGCGACGGTGGCATCCGATATCGAAATCGCTCGTGCGGCAAGGAAACTGCCGATCATCGAGATTGGCGCCAAGCTCGGCATCCCGGCGGGAGACCTTGCGCCCTACGGCTACGACAAGGCGAAGATCGGTGCCGAGTTCATCGCGGCGCAGGCCGGCAAGAAGGACGGCAAGCTTATCCTCGTCACGGCGATCAATCCGACGCCGGCGGGCGAGGGCAAGACCACCACCACAGTCGGCCTCGGCGATGGCCTGAACCGCATCGGCAAGAAGGCGGTGGTCTGCGTGCGCGAGGCGTCGCTCGGTCCCTGCTTCGGCGTCAAGGGAGGGGCGGCCGGTGGCGGTTACGCCCAGGTCATTCCGATGGAAGACATCAACCTGCATTTTACCGGCGATTTTCATGCGATCACCTCCGCCCACAATCTGCTCGCCGCGCTGATCGACAATCACATCTATTGGGGCAACGAGCAGAATATCGACATCCGGCGCATCACCTGGCGCCGCGCGATGGATATGAACGATCGTGCACTGCGCGATATCGTGTCCTCGCTCGGCGGCGTTGCGAACGGCTTTCCGCGTGAAGGCGGCTTCGATATCACCGTCGCCTCGGAGGTCATGGCGATCCTTTGTCTGGCGTCGGATCTCAAGGATCTGGAAAAGCGGCTCGGCAACATCATCATCGGCTATCGCCGCGATCGCACGCCCGTCTATGCCCGCGATCTGAAGGCGGATGGCGCGATGGCGGTTCTGCTCAAGGACGCGATGCAGCCTAATCTCGTGCAGACGCTGGAGAACAATCCGGCACTGGTGCATGGCGGCCCCTTTGCCAACATCGCCCACGGCTGCAATTCGGTGATCGCCACGCGCACGGCCCTGAAACTTGCCGACTACGTGGTGACGGAAGCCGGTTTCGGCGCCGACCTCGGGGCAGAGAAATTCTTCGACATCAAATGCCGCAAGGCGGGGCTGTCGCCGGACGCGGCCGTCATCGTCGCGACCGTGCGGGCATTGAAGATGAACGGCGGCGTGAAGAAGGACGATCTCGGCAGGGAGAATGTCGAGGCTCTCGTCAAGGGCTGCTCCAATCTCGGCCGGCATGTGGCCAATGTCCGCAAGTTCGGTGTGCCCGTCGTGGTCGCCATCAATCATTTCGTCTCGGATACCGAGGCGGAAATCGAGGCGCTGAAGGATTACGTCGCGCGCCTCGGCGCCGAGGCCATCCTCTGCCGGCACTGGGCGGAAGGCTCGGCTGGTATCGTCGATCTCGCGCATAAGGTGGTGGAGCTTGCCGAGTCCGGCCAGGCGAAATTCCAGCCGCTCTATCCCGACAATCTTCCGCTGCTGGAAAAGATCGAGATCGTCGCATCGAAAATCTACCATGCCGGCGAGGTCACGGCCGACAAGACCGTACGCGATCAGCTGCGGTCCTGGGAGGATCAGGGGTACGGGCACCTGCCTGTCTGCATGGCGAAGACCCAGTATTCCTTTTCGACCGATCCGAACGTTCGCGGTGCGCCGGAGGGGCATGTCGTGACTGTTCGCGAGGTACGGCTTTCCGCGGGCGCAGGCTTCGTCGTCGCCATCACCGGCGAGATCATGACCATGCCCGGCCTGCCGAAATCGCCGGCGGCCGAGAGGATTTTCCTCAACGATCATGGCTACATCGAAGGATTGTTTTAAGTTCAGAATCTGATTCAGCGCGGCCGATCGAGCTTGCGCCAGCCCTCGACGCCGGCGACATTGGAAACACAAGCGAGCGCGGGTGCCGGCAGCGGCGTATGATAGGCTCCGCCACGATTTCGATAGAGCCGTATCATCGATCCTGTCGATGCTTGCCGGCGACTAGTGGCAATAGCGAAAGCCGCCATTCCTTTCGATCACGTCGAGATGGAAATGGGTCTCGTGCGCGGCGTCGCTTTCCGGGTCCAGGACGGTCGTGAAATAGAGGCATGCCGAGGCGCTTGCCGCGCGCTGGAACGCTCCGGTAAGCGTTGGGTCCTCGCGCCGGGGTTCGATGCCGATCCTCTTGCCGTTTTCGAAAGTGAAGCTGGCGATATCGATGGCGTTGCCGCGGGCGTGCTCGGAGATCTTGCCGATGGTGGCGTTGTTGCGCAGGCGGCAGACATAGGTCGATGCCTGGTTGATCGTGACGATCTTGCCGTTGTCCAATGCGGCGGCGGACGGGATCACGCTTTCTTTCATCCATTGGGCCAGAGCAAGCGCGGCTTCGCAGCGCATTTTGCCTTCAGGCTTGAGTTCCATCCCCGGCAGCGGCGAGGCAAGCGCAATCGGCTTGTCGATACCGCAGCCATTGCCATCGTCGATGCGGGCGGCCTCCTTGAAGGTTGCTCCCATCGCGGCCAGCTCCTTCAGGCAGGCCTGATGTTCTTCGTCTGATTCGGAAGCCACGCTCAGGGGTGGGCGAGGGGGACCCTGCGTCTGGCCAGTCGTTTGTTCCTCCGCCTGTCTGGCCGGCTTTTCCGCGGGAACGGCAGGTTTTTCGGAGGAGGTAGCGGGTTTTTCCGCCGGGATCGGTGGTTCGACGCTTGGCTGAGCCTGTTCCTTGTCCGGCTTTTGCTCCGGTATCGGCCCGGTCTGTGGAAGCGAGGCGGCCATGAGCAGGATGGCGGTGGAGGCTAGTGAAACGATTTTGAACAGCATCAAGTAAATCAGCCACTTCTAATGATGATGTGGATAGAACGCTTGAAGCCGTCATTTCGTTGCAATTCAGCAACGTTCACGCCTCGTCTTAAAAGATGATAATTTTATTCATGATTATCGGCGGCCGATATATTGACAATAATAGTCATGTTTTTTATGCGGCAGAAAGAAGGCGGAAAATTTCCGTCTCGTCAACAAAACTAACCTAGCCAGCCCCTTGCCTGCTTTCGACGCAGCAACCAGCCAGCCCGGTGAAAGCAGTTCGAAAGGAATGGTTATGGTTGTCCGGCGCTCACGCTCGGCCCTATTGGCATGCACTGCGTTTCTGGCTCTCGGGCTGGCGACGACATCTTTTGCCCAAACGGCAACTCAGAACGAAGATGCGGCTGGCGAGGCTGCCAAGGGTGATCGCGTCACCAACCTCAAGCCGATCGTCGTAAAAAGCAAAGCCAAGGCATCCAAGGACGTTCTTGCCGACTCCCCGACCGCCAGCGAAACGACGGCGAAGGAAATCGACGACAACCAGATCACGCGCATCGAGGATCTCGGCCGCAGCACGGAAGTCGGTGTCGGCTTCAACCGCACCACCGGCGGCGTCAACATTCGCGGCCTTGGCGACGACCGCGTGTTGACCACGGTCGACGGCATCGAGATTCCCTTCATGCTCGACGTCGCGCGCGGAGCGGATGGCGGAGCGAACAGCTTCGACTTCAACGCGCTTTCGAGCGTCGATGTCGTTCGCGGCGCCGATTCCAGCCGTGCCGGCTCCGGCGCGCTCGGCGGTGCCTTCGTGCTGCGAACGCTGGAACCGGAAGATGTGATCGCGCCGGGCTCGACCTGGGGCGGCGTCTTCAAGTTCGGCTATAATGGCGATGACCGCAGCCTTGGCGGTTCGGCTGCCGTTGCCAAGCGCATCGACAACACTGCCGTTCTGTTCGAAGGCGCCTATACGCATGGTCATGAGCTCGAGAACAACGGCGATGTCGGCGGCTATTCGACCAAGCGCTCGAAGGCCGATCCGGCCGACTACAACCAGAGAAACGGCCTCTTCAAGATCCGCCAGTATACCGACATCGGTACGTTCGGCATCACGGCGGAGCATTTCAACAAAGATAAAGACATCGACGCGATGCACTCGCAAAGCCCGACCGGAAACTTCCGGCCCGGCAACTACGATACGACGGACAACACCGAGCGCAACCGCGTGTCGCTCGACTATAAGTACGATGCCGAAAGCGCCGACTCCCTGCTCGATACGGCCAATGCCGTCTTCTACTGGCAGAACCTCCTGCGCGAAGAAGGTGCCGAGGGCTATCGCTATACGTCCGTCATCGGCGACTACTGGCGCCGCAACGAGATGGAAGACCGCAGCATCGGCTTCAACGGCAACGGGTCGAAGGCCTTCGATACCGGCGACCTGCACCACAAGGTTACCTTCGGTCTCGATGTCGCGTTCAACAAGGTTCACCAATACTCGGCCGGCAAGGATAGTTGCGGTGATCCGCGCTGGGCCTTCTCCTGCTCGTTCCTGCACACCAACCAGTCCGATATGCCCGATGTCGACGGCAAGCGCGTCGGCGCCTTCGTCGACGACAAGATCGAGTTCGGCTCCAGCAATTTCTCTCTGACGCCGGGCCTGCGCTTCGACTGGTATGACTACTCGCCGAAGAATACGTCGGCCTATCGCGACAGCGCGAACTACGAAGGCCTGCCGTCCGGCCAGTCCGACAGCCGCTTCTCGCCGAAGCTGCGCGCGTCCTACCAGCCGCAGGACAATGTCGAGCTCTACGCGCAATGGGCCATGGCCTTCCGTGCGCCCAACGTCAGCGAGCTCTACGTGAACTACGGCGTGCCCGGCGGCTATGTCAGCTATGGCAATCCGGACCTGAAGCCGGAAACGAGCAACGGCATCGAAATCGGCACCAATCTCGGCGATGACGATTTCGGCGGCCATATCGGTGCCTTCTACAACAAGTACAAGAACTTCATCGACTCGGAAAACTCGGCTGATCCGACCGGAACCTATCCGCTCGGGATCACCGAATACTTCAACCGCGCCAACGTCCGTATGTTCGGCGTCGAAGTGAACGCGCACAAGAAGTTCGACAACGGCATCCACGTCAAGGGCGCGCTCGCCTACGTCAACGGCAAGGACTCCGATACCGGCGAATGGATCGATTCCGTTGCTCCGGCCAAGGCCGCCTTCACCCTCGGCTATGCAACCGAAGTGTGGGGAACGGACCTGACCTTCATCACCGCGACGAGCGAGCCGAAGAAGACCGGCGACAATTTCCGCACGCCTGGCTACGGCATCTTCGATCTGACCGGCTGGTGGGAGCCGGAACAGGTGAAAGGCCTGACGCTGCGGGCCGGTGTCTACAACATCTTCAACAAGACCTACTACGACTCGCTCAACGTCGCGTCGACGGGTCTTAGCCAACCTTCGGCCTACTATTCCGAGCCCGGCCGGACCTTCAAGCTGACGCTGACACAAAGGTTCTGAGCTGTTACATCCATGCGGCAAACTTGGGCGATGCTTCGGCATCGCCCTTTTTTTGCCCTCTTGCGTGGCATCGAGCCGCTCGTGCAATTGTAAATCGTGGCGTTCGGTGCTATTCGGGACGCGCAGTCTTTAACCGTCGAGAGAAAAGAGAGGAGGACCGTATGACCAAGATAGTCTGGCATGTTCGCCAGTTCGGTCCGACTCGTGCCCTGCAGATGCGTTTGCAGGGCTGATCAGAGGCTGTCTTACTCAATCATTTCTTCTGGTCTGCCCTTTTGGGAGACGTAGGCTCGCGCTTTTTCGCGGCCGCGTCATGACATGTTTTCGAGCATTGGCCTGTTTATGGCCAACGATATCGGCGTAGCGCAGCAAAAGGAGCTGCCGGCGATGTCTTGAGATGCTCGGTCGAGACCGGAAAAGACCATGACTCTGATCAACCTCCGCAATCTGGGCGTCACCATGAGTGCGCCGCTGTTTTCCAATCTCAACGTCACCGTGGATGCCGGTGATCGCGTCGGCATCGTGGCCGCGAACGGACGCGGAAAAACCACGCTGCTCAACTGCATAGCGGGCAGGCAGGAGCCGACGACGGGCGATATCACCCGCGCCCGCGGTCTTCGGGTCGGCTATGTCGAGCAGAATGTGCCGTCGAACCTGCTCGATATCTCTTTCTACGACGCCGTTCTTCGTGCCCTGCCCAGGGAACAGGTCGCCAGCGAAAGCTGGCGCGTTGATGTCACCCTCGATTCGTTCGATGTGCCGGCGGCCATGCGGGAGAGGGCGCTTGCACAGCTCAGCGGCGGCTGGCAGCGGCTTGCCATGCTTGCCCGCGTCTGGGTCACCGAGCCCGACGTGCTGCTGCTCGACGAGCCGACCAACCATCTCGATCTCGTCAAGATCGCGCTCCTGGAGGATTGGCTGAACGCGTTGCCGCGTGACGTGGCTGTCCTGATCGCCAGCCACGATCGTGCTTTCCTCGATGCGGTTTCCAATCGAACCCTGTTCCTGCGTCAGGAGCAGTCGCTGACCTATGCGTTGCCATATGGCCGGGCGCGTGCGGCGCTGGACGAGGCCGATGCCTCCGACGAGCGCCGTTACCAGAAGGAGATGAAGACGGCGCAGCAACTGCGCAAGCAGGCGGCCAAGCTCTATAATCTCGGTGTCAATTCCGGCAGCGACCTTTTGACCGTCAAGACGAAGCAGCTGAAGGCGCGGGCGGAGAAGCTGGAAGACAGCGCGCGGCCGGGCTACCGTGAACGCTCGTCCGGTTCGATCCGGCTTGCCAATCGCGGCATCCAGGCCAAGGTGCTTCTGACGCTGGAAGATGCCGTCGTGACGACGCCGGACGGCACGCCGCTGTTCAGGACAGGCCAGCAGTGGATCTGCCAGGGAGATCGCATCGTGTTGCTGGGTCGGAACGGCGCCGGCAAGACGCGGTTCGTGGAGATGATCCGCAAGGCCATCGCCGATCTTTCGGTCGGCGGTGCGATCAAGCCGACGCCATCGCTCGTGCTCGGCTACAGCGATCAGGCGCTCTCCAATCTCGGCCTGCAGGACACGCCGCTCGGGATGATTGCGCGTCTGTTCGAGCTCGGCGAACAGCGCGCGCGTACATTGCTCGCCGGCATCGGTGTCGGCATCGACATGCAGGGGAAGGAAATCGGCCGGTTGTCGGGCGGACAGAAGGCGCGGCTTGCCATGCTGGCGCTGCGCCTGACCAATCCCAATTTCTACCTGCTCGACGAGCCGACCAACCATCTGGATATCGATGGCCAGGAGGCGCTGGAGGGTGAGCTGGCGGCAAACGAGGCAAGCTGCCTTCTCGTTTCGCACGATCGCAGCTTCGTGCGATCGGTCGGCAACCGCTTCTGGTTGATCGACCGGAAACGGCTGGTCGAAGTGGATGGTCCGGAAGAGTTCTTCGAAGCGGCAAGAGGGCAGGAATAGGGAGGCTGGCCAGCCCTGTCAGGCTGCAGGCTCCCTATCTGCCGCGATCCTTCAGGCGGCCAACTGATCGGCAAACAGATTGGCCGCCATGAAGTCCACGAAGACGCGTATCTTCGGAGACAGGTAGCGGCTCGTGGGCCACAATATGCGGAAGATGCCGGTCTTCGCGACATGGTCTTCGAGCAACGGCAGAAGCCGGCCATCGGCGATCTGCGTGCTCACGGCGAAAGGCGGCAGGCATGCGATGCCGAAGCCGTTTTCGGCGAGATGGATAAGCGGCTCGATGGTGCTGGCGATCGTGGTCGTCGGCAGGGCGAGCCGCAACTCCTCTCCATCCCGCACCAGCGGCCACGGCTCCAGCTTGCCCGTGCTCGGGTAGCGGTGATGCAAACATCTGTGCCTGAGCAGGTCTTCCGGTGTGAGCGGCATGCCTTGCGCCTTCAGATAATCGGGCGCGGCGACGATCTGAAAGCGGAATGTGCCGAGCTTGCGGCTCATCAGCCTGCTATCCCGGACGTCGCCCGTGCGGATGACCGCATCGAATCCCTCCTCGATCACATCCACCAGCCGGTCGGTAAAATCGAGATCCAGCGTGATATCGGGGTACGCGTGCATGAAGGCCGATATGGCCGGCATCAACAGCATCCCTGCCAGGGGAAGGCTGACGCGAAGATGGCCGCGAGGGGCCGCGTGCGATTTGGAAAGCTCCGCCTGCGCGGTATCAAGCTCGGAGATGATCCGCCGGCAGGTATCGAGAAAAAAGCTGCCTTCCTCGGTCAACGTCATGCTGCGGGTGGAGCGATGAAAGAGGCGAACTCCCATGTCCTGCTCCAGACGGGCGATTGCCTTGCCGACGGCGGAGCTGGAGAGGCCCAGCCGTCTCGCGCCCGCAACGAAGCTGCCGCCTTCCGCCGTCTGCACGAAGATGCCGAGCGTTCCAAGTTTGTCCATCGCGAATCCTATTACGGAATTTTGTTCCGGTCTTACGTGAATACCGGATTATTTATCCACTATCCCGATCCCGATATCCAGGGCCGGTGCGGCGCATGATGCCGCTTTTCCAGAAAGGAACCGCAATGGATATGTCCTCTGCCCATTTCGTCGCTACGCCGCAGCCGACCACCTTTATCGTCAATGTCATTCATGCTCATCCGGGCAAGCAGGAGGAGGCGTTCGGGTTGATCCAGGACGTCGTCCACTATGTTGCCGAACGAAAGGAAGGGTTCCTCTGGAGCAATCTCGCCAAGAGCACCGATGGCCTGACCGTGGTGAACATCGAAGCCATCAGAGGCGCCGGCAATGTCGATGAATTCTTCTCCGATCCCATCTTTGTCGAAAAGTTCCGCAAGCTCGACGCTGTCTCGACGAGTGAATTCCATACCTATACCGTCGGCGATCTGGTTCTGCCGAAGCCGGGGCGTTCCGAAAACGCTCGCGTCTAGCCAGCCATAGCCGAGCGCAGGCGGATGCAGCCTTCCCGGAGCGATGAACTTTCCTCCCATCTTCCGCTTGCGCATCGCAGCATCTCAAGCTAACAATTCACGCCATGAACACGTCCTTGAACAACATTGCAGTTTGGTGGTGGGCACGCTGAGGCGGCCTCGACCAATCGTGTTCAAAGACGACGAGTGAGCCGCCCGAGATTTCGAGGCGGCTTTTTTGTTATATTGGCCGCCTGTCATCCGGGCCCGACAACGGAGTGAGGAACAATGGTAACGATCCTTCGGGACGATGGTGCGGAAATCTACGAGACGAAGGGCGGCATCACCGTCACCCGCCAGCGCCGGCCGACGCCCTATGCGGATGCGGTCTCGTCCTATATCGACAAGCTCGACGAGCGGCGCGGCGCGGTCTTCTCCTCCAACTATGAGTATCCCGGCCGCTATACACGCTGGGACACCGCCATCGTCGATCCGCCGCTCGGTCTTTCCTGCAACGGACGCGATGTCTGGATCGAAGCCTATAACGAGCGCGGCGAAGTCATCCTCGGTTTCATCGCGGAGAAGCTGAAGACGGTCTCGGAAGTCGTTCTCGGCGCCTCGACGCCGCGCCGGCTGGATCTGACGGTCAAGGCGCCGGACCGGGTCTTTACCGAGGAAGAGCGCTCGAAAATGCCGACGGTCTTCACCGTGCTGCGTGCGGTGACCGAGCTGTTCTATTCGCAGGCCGATGCCAGCATCGGTTTCTACGGCGCTTTCGGCTACGATCTGGCCTTCCAGTTCGACGCCATCAACCTGAAGCTCAAGCGTCCGGACGACCAGCGCGACATGGTGCTCTACCTGCCGGATGAAATCCTGGTGGTGGATAACTACTCCGCCAAGGCCTGGATCGATCGTTACGACTTTTCCAGGGATGGCGTATCGACGGAAGGCAAGTCCGGCGAAATCGCGCCCGAGCCGTTCCGCCACACCGACGCCATTCCGCCGAAGAGCGATCATCGTCCCGGCGAATATGCCGAGCTGGTGGTCAAGGCAAAGGAGAGCTTCCGCAAGGGCGATCTCTTCGAAGTCGTGCCCGGCCAGAAATTCATGGAGCGCTGCGAAAGCAAGCCTTCGGATATTTCCAAGCGCCTGAAGGCGATCAATCCGTCGCCTTATTCCTTCTTCATCAATCTCGGCAATCAGGAATATCTTGTAGGAGCATCGCCGGAAATGTTCGTGCGCGTTTCCGGCCGCCGCATCGAGACCTGCCCGATCTCGGGCACCATCAAGCGTGGCGACGATCCGATTGCCGACAGCGAGCAGATCCTGAAGCTCCTGAATTCCAAGAAGGACGAATCCGAGCTGACCATGTGCTCTGACGTCGACCGCAACGACAAGAGCCGCGTCTGCGAACCCGGTTCGGTCAAGGTCATCGGCCGCCGGCAGATCGAGATGTATTCGCGCCTCATCCACACGGTCGACCATATCGAAGGCCGCCTGCGCGACGACATGGACGCCTTTGACGGCTTCCTCAGCCACGCCTGGGCCGTCACCGTCACCGGTGCGCCAAAACTCTGGGCCATGCGCTTCATCGAGAGCCATGAGAAAAGCCCGCGCGCATGGTACGGCGGCGCGATCGGCATGGTCGGCTTCAACGGCGACATGAACACCGGCCTGACGCTGCGCACGGTTCGCATCAAGGACGGCATTGCCGAGGTGCGTGCCGGCGCGACGCTGCTCAACGATTCCATTCCCGAAGAAGAAGAAGCCGAAACCGAACTGAAGGCCTCCGCCATGCTTTCCGCCATCCGTGATGCCAAGACCGGCAATTCCGGCAAACAGCAACGTGACGTCGCCTCCGTCGGCAAGGGCGTGAAGATCCTGCTCGTCGACCACGAGGACAGCTTCGTCCATACGCTTGCCAATTATTTCCGCCAGACGGGCGCGACCGTTTCGACCGTGCGTACGCCGGTGCCGGAAGAGGTCTTCGACCGGCTCGATCCGGATCTCGTCGTGCTTTCGCCCGGTCCCGGCAATCCGAAGGACTTCGATTGCAAGGCGACGATCAAGAAGGCGAGGGCGCGCAACCTGCCGATTTTCGGTGTCTGCCTGGGTCTTCAGGCGCTTGCCGAGGCCTATGGCGGCGAGCTGCGCCATCTGGCGATCCCGATGCACGGCAAGCCCTCGCGCATCCGCGTGCTGGAACCCGGTCTGGTTTTCTCGGGTCTTGGCCGCGAAGTGACGGTCGGCCGCTATCATTCGATCTTTGCCGATCCGTCGAGCCTGCCGCGTGAATTCATGATTACCGCCGAAAGCGAAGACGGTACCATCATGGGCATTGAGCATGTGAAGGAGCCGATCGCGGCCGTGCAGTTCCACCCGGAATCGATCATGACGCTCGGCGGCGATGCCGGTATGCGGATGATCGAGAATGTGGTGGCGCATCTGGCGCGGCGGGCGAAGACGAAAGCCGCCTGACGCCGAATGCACTTGCGGATTTGAACTGACCATCCCCATGCGCTCGGGAAAAGTGCATGGGGATATTTTTTGCCTTGAAAGAGCCGGCAAACACCTGAAGACATCTTTTGTCGGGCGGGGGGCTTCGGTTGTCGATAGCAAAGATAGTCAAGGGTGTTCTGATCGCCGTGCTGGCGCTCGTCGCAATCGCCGGTCTCGGCATCGCCGTGCCGCGCCCGCTGTGGCATGACGAATCAGCCTCGGTCGAGCCTTCGCGACAGGTCCTTATGCTCAGCAATTCCATCCACACGGATATCGCCATCCCCGCCGATGACGATCTGATCGCCCGTTTCGCATTCCTGAGGGCGGGCGGCCTTGATCTCGACAATCCGAACCTGCGCTATCTCGTTTTCGGCTGGGGCGGCCGGAGCTTCTATACGGAGACGCGGACATGGGCCGATTTGAAGGCTGTTCCTGTCCTGAAGAGCTTCACGCTGGATCGTTCCGTCATCCATGCGGAACTGGCCGGGAATATTCCGCTGGATGCCCCCGCCGTCACGGCGATCAGCATCGATGCCGAGGGGCTGGAGCGGCTCAAGCAGTTCATTCTCGGCAGTTTCGAGCAAAGGAATAACCAGCCGAGCCCGCTGATCGGCAGCAATTACGGTGAGAACGATGCATTCTTCGAGGCGCGCGGATATTTCAACGCGCTGATGGGATGCAATACCTGGACGGCAGCTGCTCTGAGACAGGCAGGCGTGACGTCCGGACTTTGGACGGCCTTGCCGTGGATGCTGCGCTTGTCGCTGCGCCTGCATAACGGGGAGGCGCGTTTTGCGGCAGGTCAGGCGCTGCCGTGAGGCGGTTTGACTTGCCGCGGGTTGTAACCTAGTCTTTCACCCGTTCCTGTGGGGCACATCGGCATTGGGGCCGAAAGGGCTAGGCCTGCCCGCTGATTGTTCTCAGCAGGAGTCTGCCCATGCCAACCCTCGATACCTATCGCAAGCAAGCCAAGCTCTTGATGCGCTGGCACCGTGATCGCGATTATTCCATCGGCGGGAGAGTTCGCGTGCTCGACCGTTTCAAGGCGCTGACGGATCGCGAGATCCTGGCGATGAAGTTTCCTTTGACGCTGGCGCAGGAGATCGTTGCGGTCGAGGCGGGCCACGGGAACTGGGCTGCGTTGAAGGCCGTGGCAGTGGATGCGCCGAAGATGCCGGCGGCATCATCCGAACCTCCGGTTTTCAAGAGTGTCATACCGATCCTTTTCGTGCGGGATGTGATTGCCTGCGCGGCGTTCTTCCGGGAGAAGCTGGGTTTTGCGGCGGAGTTCTTGCATGGGGCGCCGCCGTTCTATGGAGCGGTGTCGCGCGACGGCATCTGGATCCACTTGCGGCTCGTCCAAGAACCCTATTTCGCGGCCGCTGCGGCGAAGGAGAAATCGCTCATCCTGGCTTCGATCGAGGTTTCGAATGTCCAGGCATTGTTCGAGGAGTTCAAGGCCAAGGGCGTCGAGTTCGCCCAGCCGCTGATGAAGCAGGCATGGGGCGGCACCGATTTCCATGTGCGCGATCCGGATGGCAACGTGATTTCGTTTGTCGCGTTCAGATCTTGATGCCTGGAGCCGTCGAGGTTCGCGGGAATGGCGGCGGCCCTTACATCTCCTCGCAGTCCTGCCAGCCCTCTTCGAAAACAAGCTTGTCGAGCGGCAGGCGCTCGCGCCATCCCTTCACGGCGAGTTCCGGCATGTCGTAAAGCTCGTCGACATAGCCGACGCAGAGCCACGCGACAATCTTGACGTGCTCGGGTATGCCGAGAATCGCCTTGATGGCATCCTCGTGGAAGATGCTGACCCAGCCGACGCCGACGCCTTCGGCCCGCGCGGCAAGCCAGAGATTCTGGACGGCGCAGACGGTCGAATAGACGTCCGTCGCCGGATTGTGCGTGCGTCCGAGCACGACCGGGCCGCCGCGCGTGGTATCGCAGGTGATGCAGATGCTGAGCGGCGCCTTGCGGATGCCCTCGAGCTTCAGCCGCTGATATTGGGCGCGGCGATCGCCCTCGAACATCCGGCAGGCTTCCTCATTGGCTTGATGAAATGCCCGCCACACACGCTCGCGCGTTTCGGCCTGGCGAATGAGGATGAAGTTCCAAGGCTGCATGAACCCGACCGATGGCGCGGCGTGCGCCGCTTCGAGCAAGCGCCTGACGAGAGCGTCGGGCAGGGGATCGGGCCGGAACTGGTCGCGCACGTCCCGCCGCGTCTCGATGGCGCGATAGACGGCGTTGCGCTCTCCTTCCGAGAATGCGCCTGCGGCGACAAGGTGCTCCGATAGGCCGCTAGGAGCGTCGGCGATGGAAGGTGCAACACCGGCACCGGTGGGATCGTCAAGAACGGACATAATCAACAATGGCTTTATAAAACGGCGGATCGATGTCGCCCACTATCGCACATCGGGCTGATGCGCAGCTTAGTGCGGGATCGCCGGGAAAATTACCAGCGAGATTTTCCACAGGCGAGCTCATGGCCGGCTTCCAATGGTCGCGGAGCGCCGGCCAGTGAAATGTTCCCGTCACGTTCAGGCTGCCATGATCGGCATCGGCCCCATGTGATTTCCGCTGCAGGGATGAATTGTGGTGCATTGGTCGCCTCCTTCCTTTGACAAACATATCGTCCTAGCCCATATGGACGCCAATGAGCCGCCTGCGCGAATTTCGCGCGGGCGGTTTTGCATTTCAACGGCGCCTTTTTTGCAATTCATTCGCATAAGCAGGCGCAGGGACAGTGGAGAAGAGCATGAGTGCTCAGGGAAACGATACGATCAGGCGGCTTGCCCTCTGGGGCATTCCGCTGTCGCTCGGCGTCATGGGGCTGAAGATGCTGGCCTGGTGGCTGACAGGCTCGGTGGCGCTTTTGTCCGATGGGCTTGAATCCATCGTCAATGTCGTCGCCGCCTTCATAGCCTTTTTCGTCATCCGATATGCGCAAAAGCCGGCCGATCACGATCACCCCTTCGGCCACCACAAGGCGGAATATCTGTCCGCCGTCACCGAAGGCGTGATGATCGTCGTGGCGGCGCTGATGATCGTGCAGGAAGCGGTCGGGCATCTCGGCAATCCCCAGCCGATGCAGGCGCCGGTACTCGGTCTGGCGATCAACTTCGTCGCGGGCGTCATCAACGGCCTATGGGCGCTGACGCTAATCCGGGCCGGTAAAGCGCACCGCTCGCCGGCGCTGACGGCGGACGGGCAGCACATCATGTCCGACGTCTATACGTCGATCGGCGTGCTCATCGGCCTTTTGCTGGCGCTCGCCACAGGCTACCCGATCTTCGATCCCCTGCTTGCCATTCTCGTCGCCATCAACATTCTCTATCAGGGCTGGAAGGTCATCTCCGCCTCCATCGACGGGCTGATGGACAAGGCCGTGCTGCCGGAGGAAGAGGCCGTCATCAAGGATGCGATCGCCAAGAATGCCGAGGGGTCGCTTGGCGTTCACGACCTGAAGACGCGCAGGGCCGGGGCCGTGACCTTCGTCGATTTCCATATGGTGGTGCCGGCCGCCATGCCGGTGCGTGACGCGCATCGCATCTGCGACCGCCTTGAAGACGCCATACGGGCGATCCATGCGGGTTCGGAAATAACCATTCATGTGGAGCCGGAGGGCGAAAAGGCCCATGGCATTCGCGTCAAAGTGATCAAGGAGACCTGAGATGCCTCAAACCGATGTGTCCGGCCTGTCGATGCTCGGCAGCCACACGGAAACGGCCGCAAATCCCGAAGCGGCCGTTCTGGAGAAAGTGCCGTCGGGCCACGCCGGCACCGATTATGTCGTGCGCTTCACCGCGCCGGAATTCACCTCGCTTTGCCCGATGACGGGACAGCCGGATTTTGCCCACATCGTCATCGACTACATTCCGAACGAATGGCTGGTGGAATCGAAGTCGCTGAAGCTCTTCCTGCATTCCTTCCGCAACCACGGCGCATTCCATGAGGATTGCTCGATCTATATCGCCAAGCGGCTGGTGGATCTGCTGCAGCCGAAATGGCTGCGCATCGGCGCCTATTGGTATCCGCGCGGCGGCATTCCGATCGATGTCTTCTGGCAGACCGGCAAGCCGCCGGAGGGCGTGTGGCTGCCGGATCAGGGTGTGCAACCCTATCGCGGCCGAGGCTGAATGAAAAAAAGCCGCCATCCCGAGATGGCGGCTTTCTGTTAGGTTGGCAACGCGCCGGCTCAGGCAAACGAGCTATCGTCGCCGTTGTCGGCTGAATCGTCATAGTCGTCATCCTGCGCGTCCTGGGCAGCGTCCTGGGCGTAATCGGCCGCGCTCTGATCATTCTGATCGCTATTGTCGTCATTGCCGAAATAGTTGTTGTTGATGATCGTTTCCTGCACCGGCTGTTCGGCTGCATTGGCCGCCGTGCCCCCGAAGAGGCCGCTGCCGGAATTTCCGCCGAAGAGACCACCGCCCGTGCCGCCCAGATGGGGGCTGAACAGGCTGGAGAGCGATTCCGCCAGCATCACGCCGCCGGCGACGCCGGCTGCCGTTCCGAGCGCGCCGCGCAGGAAGCCGCCGCCGGCCGATGGGCCGGCTGCCTGCTGGCTCCATGGGCCGGATGGCTGCGGCTGGCCGGACCAAGGACCAGACGACTGCGGTGCGTTGCGGGCATAATCGTCATAGAGGCGGCCCTGCTGCTGGGGATAGCCACCCTGCGGCGCGGCTGCGCGCTGCTGCTGGCCGCCGCCGAAAAGCGAGCCGATTCCGCCTAGGAAACCGCCGCTCTGACCCTGCTGATGGCTGTCGGCGCCCTGCTGCTCGAGCTCGTGCACGCGCGCCTCGAGTTGCTGGATGCGATCGGCCGCGGCCTTCATGCCCTGTTCCTGCATGATGACGGCCTGCGCCAGGAAATAAGGCGCATAAGGCTGGTCGCGGATCGACTGGTTGATGAAGTTCTCTGCGTCGGCGTCGCGCTGGGTATTGGATGCGCCGCGCACGCGATCGAAGAGAGAGGAGAGCAATTGACGTTCTTCAGGCGACATGATGGCCTCCTTGGCTATCTGTTGCTGTAAATTCGGGGCGCGATCCTTGCCGCGCTGACCTGACGTAGGATCCAATCTCGGTTTTTCAAAGCCATTCAAGTTACATTTCGGTAATCCGCAACCATAACACCATGTTCCCGAGCGCTATTCCCGCCTTGTCTTTTTCCGGCATTGTTTTACGCATTGAGTCGCACTATGTGCGGTGAACGACGCATCATGCTGGAGAGTTGAATGAACGACGAAGACGAACAGGAAGACAAGAAGACCGAGCAGCCCTTGGGCAAGGACGCGGAGGCGAATCTTTTCAAGTCGCGTTCGATCTTCATTTATGGCGGCATCACGCAGGAACTGGCGCAGAAGGTCTGCTCGCAGCTCGTGGCGCTCGCTGCCGCCAGCGATGACGACATCCGCATCTATGTGAACTCGCCCGGCGGCCATGTCGAATCCGGCGATTCCATTCACGACATGATCAAGTTCATCAAGCCGAAGGTTTGGGTGATCGGCACGGGTTGGGTCGCTTCCGCCGGTGCGCTGATCTATGTCGCCGCTCCGAAGGAGCGCCGCATTTGCCTGCCGAACACGCGCTTCCTGCTGCATCAACCGTCCGGCGGCACGCGCGGCATGGCTTCCGACATCGAGATCCAGGCACGCGAGATCATCAAGATGAACGAGCGCCTGAACAGGATCTTCGCGGAAGCCACCGGCCAGTCGATCGAAAAGATCGCCAAGGATACGGATCGCGACTACTGGCTCTCCGCCGAGGAAGCCAAGGCTTACGGGCTGGTCTCGCGCATCGTGACCTCGCAGGCGGATATCTGACCTGGAATTGCGTAAAAGCAAAGAGATGGAGCGGCTGCGCGATTCCATGAAATCGCTGAACCGCTCTACCGGATTTGCCTGGTTGATTTGAGCGCCTCGCTTGCCGGAAGGCAGTCGGGGCGCTTTGCCGTTTGGGGAATGTGGATCGGTCCGCGCCGGAGGAAATGTGCTGGCGACGGAAGGATCCGTCGCCAGCTTTCGCCACTCGGGAGTTTGCAACGTTTCCGGGAGCAGCGAACTCGGAAGATTTGCGATGACGGGCAGGCCCGGTTTGCGCGACTTCCTACGTGGTAATCTCGACCGGCGTTCCGTCCGGCATGGTGATGACGGCCTCGTAGAAGCCATCCCCGGTGGTGCGGGGAGCGGATTTCAGGCAGCCATCCGCTCCGCATCGTTCGGCCAGGGCATCCACGGCTGCCTTGCTGCCGAGCGATACCGCTATATGATCCCAGCCGATGCGCTCATCGGGCGCTTCGGGAGAAAGCCATGGGCCGGTCATCAGCTCGATCTGGTCGCCGCCCTCGGGCAAATGGACGAAGCGGGAGACGAAGCCGGGGCGGCGCTTGCTTTCGTACGGCTCACCGACGGTCGCGCTGAAATAGCTCTCCCAGAATTTCGCCGCGGCATCGATATCAGACGTCCACAGAGCGGTATGAGCGATCCGCATTGGCCTCTCCCTGTTCCTGGTTGCGGGTGACGATGCCGGCGCAAAGGGGTGCGACGCAAAGCAACAGGGCGAGCAGCCAGAAGGCGCCGGGCAGGCCGAGATAGTCTGCCGCGAAACCGACGCCGGCGGGGCCGACCAGGACGCCCGCATATCCCGTCATGGTGATCGCCGCGACGGCCAGGCCTGCCGGCATGACTTTCTGTGCGCCGCCCTTGCGGAACAGCACCGGGACAATGTTTGAGGCGCCGAGCCCGATCAGCAGGAAGCCGCTCATGGCAAGGATCGCGAAGGGGCTGAGCAGCACGATGGCGAAGCCCGCCAATGCGATGACACCACCCCACAGCATGATGGCCCTGTCTCCGAACCTTGCGGTGACGGCATCGCCGCCCAGCCGGCCCGCCGTCATCGCGATTGCGAACAGCATGTAGCCAAGACCGCCATGGCTCGCATCGACCCGGCCCTGGGTGGTGAGAAGCAGGGCACTCCAGTCGAGGATGGCGCCTTCGACGAGGAAGGTGATGGCCGCAAGGGCTGCAAGCAGCAGAACGAAGCCGCGAGGGACGACGAAGAGCGGCGCGTCGTCCGATTGGACGGTGCGGAGCAGGCGCGGCCATGCTGCGATCATCGCGACGACCATCACGGCCGAACATAGCAGCGTGGCGACGAGGGGGCCGGCCTTGACCGACAGAAGCAGGGTGACGAGCAGGGAGCCGGCGAAGCCGCCGATGCTGAACAGGGCGTGGAAGCCGGACATCAGCGGCCTGTCCGCACCTTTCTCGACTTCGACGGCATGAATGTTCATGGCAACGTCCAGCGATCCGAGGCAGGCGCCGAAAGCCGCCAGCGCAATGCCGAGGGTAAACGGCGTGCCGGCCAAAGCCAGCGTCGGCAAGACAAGTGCGAGCCCGAGGCCGCCCGCAATGATGATCGGCTTGCTGCCATAGCGCGCGCTCAGCATGCCGGTCGCAAGCATCGCCGCCACCGAGCCCAGGCCCAGGCAAAGCAGCAGGATGCCCAGCACGCCGTCATCGACCCCGAGACGAGCTTTGGCGAAAGGAACCAGCGGTGCCCAGCAGGCGAGGGCAAAACCCGCAACCAGAAAGGCAAGTCGTGTTGCCAGCCGGGTTTCCGGCCGATCGGTGGATTGCATGGTCATTCCTTGTCTTTCGAGATCAGGGGGAGGCGACGTCGCCCGCCTTTACGAGCGAGAAGCCGGCTTCGACCGCGGCTGTCTCATCAGTCTCGGGCAGGTCGTTTTCGACGATCAGCCAGTCGATGTCGGCAGCGGCGCCGATACGGTGCGGCGCGCGTTCGTGAAATTTCTCCGACGTAATCAACGCGATGCGCGACGCGCTTCTTTTGAGGAGCATCCGTTTGAAGATCGCATCCGCATGTTCGTACACGCTGATGCCGCCTCCGGCCGAGATGGCGCAGACACCCAGGAAGCAGCGGTCGATGTTCATGGCTTCGATGGCCGCGACGGCGGAAGCATCGACACTGCCGCCGACGATTGGATTGACGGCTCCGCCGATCAGGATGAGCGGAATGTCGCCGCGCTTCATGACCGCGCTCGCTATGTCGATGGAATTCGTCGCGATCGTTACTTCCAGGTTCTTCTGCAGCAAGTCCACCATCTCGAGATTGGTGCTGCCGCTGTCGAGAAAGAGGAATTCTCCAGGCTCGATCATCGCAACCGCCGCCCGCGCCAATACTCTCTTGCGACCGGTTTCCTGTCCGATCCGCGCGGATATGGGCTGCGACGGCGTCAGCAACGGCAGCGCGCCGCCGTAGACGCGCCGGCATTTGCCTTCGGCAGCAAGGGCCCGCAGATCCCTGCGTACGGCATCCTCTGAAACATCGAACTCCGCCGCAAGCGAGGCAGCGATGATCTGCCGTCCTTCTGCGAGTCGCGCCTCTATGACATCCCGACGGGAGAGTGGAAGTGAAGTGTTCATGAATTTTCATTAACGTGCATAAACAAGAGAGTCAATTCGCACGTTTGTACACGATTTGACGCAGTCCCGAAATATTGAGCGATTGCGACCTCGATTCTTACCGTCATTTTGCCCGGAAACTGCACTTGCACGCCTGACGCTTGTAATGCTCCATGCGGGCTCAATCGTTCTTCGTCCGGGTCTTCATCGCCATGCTCAAAGATTTCTCCGTTCAAAGCCTGTTCATGGGATGTCTCACGGCTTTCGTCGGCTTTGCCAGTTCCTTCGCCGTCGTCTTCCATGGACTGCAGGCGGTGGGCGCCACGGATGCGCAGGCGGCCTCCGGCCTGATGGCGCTTTCGGTCGCCATGGGCCTATGCGCCATCGTTCTCAGTGTGGTGACGAGGCTTCCCATCAGCATCGCCTGGTCGACGCCGGGTGCGGCGTTGCTCGCAAGCGCGGGGGCGATAGACGGCGGCTTTTCGGCGGCGGTCGGTGCGTTCTTCATCTGTGGCATATTGATCGTCATTGCCGGGCTGTTCCGGCCCTTCGGCCGTGCCGTTGCGGCCATTCCGGCGCCGCTCGCCAATGCCATGCTGGCGGGTGTCCTGCTCGGCCTTTGCTTCGCCCCCGTGAAGGCGATCGCTTTCAATCCGGCCTTCGGTCTTCCGATCATCCTCGCCTGGATCGTCGTCGGCTCGTTCAAGCGGCTTTGGGCAGTGCCGGCCGCGCTTGCCGCCTTCGCCCTGGTTCTGGCGTTCGGCGTGAAGATACCGGACGGCGCGCTTGCCTCGCTCGAGCACTCGCTGCTGCCGACGGTCGAATTCGTCAAGCCGGTCTTCACGCTCGCCGGCATCGTTTCCATTGCACTGCCGCTGTTCATCGTGACGATGGCGTCGCAGAACATCCCCGGTATCGCCGTGCTGAAGGTGCATCACTACGATCCCAAGCCGGGTCCGCTGTTTGCCGTGACCGGCGTGTTTTCGCTGCTTGCCGTTCCGTTCGGCGGTCATGCCGTCAATCTCGCCGCCATCACGGCCGCCATGTGCGCCGGGCAGGATGCGCATGCCGATCCCAAGCGGCGCTATTGGGCGGCGATCATTGCCGGCATCGGCTATGTCATCCTCGGATTGCTGGCGAGTGCCGTGACGGCTTTCGTGGCGCTCGCGCCGCCGATTCTCATCGAGGCGGTCGCCGGCCTGGCGCTGGTCGGTGCGCTGTCGAACTCCGCGCTGAACGCTTTCCAGCAGCCGGAATCGCGCGAGGCTGCGGCCATCACTTTTCTCGTCACGGCATCGGGTGTTTCCTTCGGCGGGATTTCAGGCGCCTTCTGGGGCTTGATCGCCGGCGGATTGATGCTGGCGCTGTCGCGTGGCGTGCAGATGCTGAAGAAGTGAGCAGGGGGTTGCTTCTTTCCGATCGGGCGGCTATAAGCGCGGCCATGAAGTTGACTGGCGCAAAGATTTCCGAACAGATTGCACGCGGGCGTGTTGCCTTGCGTGACAATACGCGCGCCCTTACCTCGCTTCTCCTCCTCGGCCTTACGCGCGGTTGCCGGGTCCTTTGAGGAGCGCCCGGCGGCCGAAAAGCCCGCTGGCCATCGCTCCTCGCGACTTACCCTAAAATCGACAGCTTACCCGCAAAGGGTCCGCATTTATCATCGCCAAGCCGCATCCGATCGGCTAAGACGCGGGATAAAATGACGGGAAAGGAAGAGACGAGACCATGGACGCGAACAGCCATTCCCCCAAAGGCATGCCCGACGCAGCGGTGAAATACCGCGCCTATCCCCAAATCAACATTTCCGACCGGACCTGGCCGTCCAAGATCATCACCAAGGCGCCGATCTGGTGTTCGGTCGATCTGCGCGACGGCAACCAGGCGCTCGTCGATCCTATGGGACATGACCGCAAGGCGCGCATGTTCCAGTTGCTGCTGGATATGGGCTTCAAGGAAATCGAGATCGGCTTCCCCTCCGCTTCGCAGACCGACTTCGATTTTGCCCGCTGGTGCATCGAACAGGGTAACGTGCCCGCCGACGTGTCGCTGCAGGTTCTGGTCCAGTGCCGTCCGGAATTGATTACCCGCACCTTCGAGGCGCTGGAAGGCGCCAACAAGCCGATCGTGCATTTCTACAATTCCACCAGCGAATTGCAGCGCCGCGTGGTGTTTGCCAAGGATGTGCAGGGTATCAAGCAGATCGCCGTCGATGCGGCGAAGATGATTACCGACATGGCGGCAAAGGCCGGCGGCGGCTATCGCTTCGAATATTCCCCGGAAAGCTTCACCGGCACCGAGCTGGACGTGGCGCTGGAGATCTGCAACGCGGTCATCGACGTCGTAAAACCGACGCCGGACAACAAGCTGATCATCAACCTGCCGTCCACCGTGGAAATGGCAACGCCGAACATCTATGCCGACCAGATCGAATGGATGTGCCGCAACCTCGACAATCGCGAAAATCTGATCATCTCGCTGCACCCGCACAATGACCGCGGCACCGGCATCGCCGCTGCCGAACTGGCCCTGATGGCGGGCGCGGACCGCGTCGAGGGCACGCTGTTCGGCAATGGCGAGCGCACCGGCAATGTCGATGTCGTCACCATGGCGCTGAACATGTTCACGCAAGGGGTCGACCCCGAGCTGGATTGCTCGAACATCGAGCGCATGAAGGAAGTCTTCGAATATTCCAACCAGATGGCGATCGGCGAACGTCATCCTTATGTCGGCGAACTGGTCTACACGGCCTTCTCCGGCTCGCATCAGGATGCGATCAACAAGGGCATGAAGGCGGCCAAGGTCGCCAACGATCCGGTCTGGGAAGTGCCCTATCTGCCGATCGACCCGCAGGATGTCGGCCGCACCTATGAGGCGATCATCCGCATCAACTCGCAGTCGGGCAAGGGCGGCATCGCCTACATCATGCAGCAGGACTACGGCTTGAACCTGCCGCGCAACCTCCAGGTGGAGTACCGCGAGGAGATCCAGCGCATTACGGACGAGGAAGGCAAGGAATTGCCGTCCAAGCGCATCTACGAGCATTTCATCGAGCGTTACGTGACGCAGCCGGACGCGCGGCTTCGCTTCGTCGACCATCACACCTTTGCCGATCCCGAGCATAAGGGGCAGCGAATCGTCGCCGCAGAGATCACCGACAACGGAGAGGTGAAGCGCATCGAGGGCCGTGGCAACGGCCCGATCGACGGCTTCATCAACGCGCTCTCGATCTATCTCGGCATTTCGATGTCCGTCGAGGACTATTCCGAGCACTCGCTGCAGCACGGCTCCAACGCCGCGGCAATCTCCTATGTCGAGATTTCCTATCCGGGCGGCAAGCTCTTCGGCGCCGGCATCAACACCAACATCGTCGCCGCGTCTCTCGAGGCAATCGTGTCGGCCGCCAACCGCGTGCTCGATATCAAGGCGGCCTGAGGCCGAAACAATCCGCAGCTTTTCGTGGAAATCCCCTCGGTTACGCCGGGGGGATTTTTTGTTCAGCTGGTGGCGAGTATCGGGGCGGGCAGCGCCGTCATCTCAAAGTAATTTGCGGTAGACGACGAAGCCGGAGCGCTCGGCTATCTTGTCGTAAACGCGCATCGCCTTTGCGTTGGTTTCGTGTGTCTGCCAGTAGACGCGATGCGAGCCCGCCTGCCGGGCCTGCGCATAAACACTTTCGATCAATGCGGATCCGACGCCCGTTCCGCGCGCGGCCTCGTCGGTAAACAGATCCTGCAGATAGCAGCTTGGCTCGATGGTTGTCGTGCTGCGGTGAAAGAGATAATGCGCCAGCCCGAGCAGACGGCCATCCCTTTCGGCGACGAGGGCATGCACTGGTTCATAGGCATCGAAAAAGCGCTGCCATGTCATTTGCGTGATGGCGTCGGGAAGGGCCGTTGCGCCGGAGCGCCCGTAAAACCTGTTGTAGCCTTCCCACAGGATCAGCCACTGCTCATAGTCTTCCCGGGCCACAAATCGAATACGAATGTCGTCAGCCATTTTCATGACCCGCTCAAGGAAGAACAGCAACTAGCAATGGAGCTGGCCATATCGACGACCCGCCGTCTCTGCATTCACGATTTTTGCGAGAGTGCGTCGCGCTGCTTTGTCAGGCGTTCGAGTTCCTCTTCCTGATCAGCGATCCGCTCCGATGTCCGTTCTTCGTCGGCTGCGCCGGAAAAGGCGGCTGCCTGTTCGATCAATTCACGAAGGTTTTCTCTTATCGCTGCGATACGCTTGTCGATTTCCGGAAGGGTCAGCAGAACGTCGGACATGTCGAAACTCCAGCAAAACTATTGGACTCTTGCGATTGCCGCAAATCATTATCCATCGGCCAGCTCGCAGCCGCAAGCTGCAAAACGAGCGGAAGCTCCATCAGATCTCTGAGGATACCCTGTTGGCGATCTGGTCGAGCATTGGATCCGAGGAGGGGCCCACGACGGCATAAACAGCGTCGTTGCGATGCCACGAGACGATGCTGATATCGTCCTTGATGGTTTCGTTGAAATCGTCGTCGTCGGCAGTGCCGTCGGCCTTGGTGAAACAGATGGCGACGACATCGCCATCGAGGTTCTTGTAGATCAGCTGTCCGACGGGCTTGCCGCCGGCGATGAACATCCGCCCACCCTGAAAGACGAGGCCTTCGGCGGCGAGATCCGGAAAGTTGAATTTGACGCCGACCGTGCTCACCAGCCACTTGGAGATCTCGTCGAGCTCGCTTGCCTGCATCTCGACCATGTGGCGCGGCTGGCGCGAATAGACGCGATGATAGGCCGCGATGTCATCCAGCCAGCTGCGCGCGGCAGCCTGAGCGGGGTTGGCCGGTGCAGCCGCCGGGACATCGGATGGCTGCATGCCGAAGAAATAGCCTATGCCGCCGCCAAGCGCGAACAGGATGAGGGCTGCTGCCAGCGACTGCCTGCCTGTCGGCGCCAGTTTCAGGGACGGCCGGGCGAGGCGGGGGGAAGTGTCGCGGGTTTTCGGAGGCTGCGTGCTCTTAATGGAGCGAACGAGTGCCAGCGGCACCGGCTCTTTCAGAACCTCGTCGAACGCCTTGCGGCCGACGTCGGAGCCATGTTTCAACTCATCGAAGATGCGGCGAGCGTCCGGGTCCGAAGCAAGGAGCTTTTCCAGCTCTTCCTTTTCTTCGCGACTCATCTCGCCATCCATGAAGGCGGACAGGCGGACTTCGAGCGGCATCTTCTTCATGTCTTGCAATTTTTAAAACCTTCGAGGCGAGCGGCTGTGACCCTGAGAGGCAAGGTAAAGGCGTGCGCTGGAGAGCCGCGACATCACTGCCGATAGCGGTATGCCGAGGATATCGGCTGCCTGCTTGTAGCTATGCCCTTCGACATCGACCAGCAGGAAGACACTCGCAAGCCCTTCGGGCAAAGATGTGACGAGACGGTGCGCTTCACTGGCTTCCACAGGATTTAAATGGATCCCCGATGCCGGTTCGCCCTGTTCCAGCGCATTGCCCTTGGCCGCCGGACGCAGCTTGTGACGCCGCGCCTCATCGACCCATTGATGCCGGGCCATGGTGTAGAGCCAGCTCTCCAGCTTGCTGCCGCTGTTCCAGAGATGGGACTTGGCGATGCCGCGCTGGCAGATGCTCTGGACAAGCTCATCCGCTTCGGCCAGATCGCCGGTCAGCGTCACCGCGAAGCGGCGGAGCTTCGGAAGAAGACCGACCAGATCCCGTCTGATATCGATGGCTGCTACCGGCGTTGGCATGGTCGTTCCAGCAAAGCGTTGGAGATTGTCGCACGGGCGATGCGCTTCCGCACGGAATGACCTTTCCTTTTGAAAGGGTCATATGCGCAATATGATCGTCCTGTATTGGTATGAACCATTTCTGTGCCGTTTCGCAAGTCTTCAAAAACACTCGCGCGCTGAACTGTCTTTCTTCGGGCGGCGATCCGACAGGGCACCGGCCCACACTGTTTCAATCGGCGTTCCCGGCCGTTGGCGATTGCATCGGCGATCGATGGGCCACGTCGTTTCTGCCGCCGCGGCCGCAGGTGCCGATGGGGAGCCGCGAGCAGGCGACGAGCGGAAAACCGGCAATGAAGACCGGCCCTGCAGTGCTCTTTGTCGCGGCATCAAAACCCATCGCAGCCTCCGGGATTCCGATGCTTCGATTGTAGCTCGGTATCTTAGAACGCGCTACCGAAACGATGCATGCGATGGTTTAAAAATGCCGATTACGTTGCCAGAATATCGATGCCTTTCGGGTCGATGCCGTTACCGTCGTCATTGAGGCTATAGCGTTCGGCATTGAGCTCCCAGGCGCCGGGGCGGCCGGCGATCGTGAAGAGGTTGTAGGCGGCGCGCGGCTTCAGGCCGCCGACCCCTTGTGACGCGGAGGCAATCCCGACGATCGGCACCGGACCCATCTGGCCGCGCAGCCAGTGCAGGGTGTTGAGGTGCGTATGGCCATGCAGGACAAGCTCGGCGCCCCCGGTCGAGAGGACGGCGCCAAAGCGGCGAATGCCGATCATGCGCTTATAGAAACTGGTCGCGCCCCGGATGGGTGGGTGATGGATCATGACGACGCGAAAGAGCCCGGCATCCCCGGTCGCCCGCAGAATGTTCACCGTCTCGCGCGCCTGGCGAGCGGAATAGAAGCCGCTTGCGGCAAAGGGCGGCGTGGCGACGGCGGTCGAACAGCCGATCAGCGCGACCTGCCCGCGGATGCGCAGGTAAGGGAAAATGTGCCGATCCTCCTGCCATTCCTCGGAAGCGCGGTCGCCTCTGACATAGGGATACCAGGCGCGCATGGCCCTTTCATAGGCGCCGGGCACATAGGCGTCGTGATTGCCGGGAACGACGGAGGTATCGAAAGGATTGCCGACGGTCTTCAGCCATGCGGCGGCGGTCTGGATCTCGATGCCGCTCGCGAGATTGACGAGATCTCCGGTCACCGCCAGATGATCGGTCTGCTTCGCCTTGATGTCGTCAAGAAGGAGGTCGAGCGTATCGCCAAAAAGATGCTTGCGCCGGTTTCGGTGCCAGTTCACAAATCCGGTAATGCGTTTGGAGGCGAGTTCTCTGATCGAAAGACGTGGAAGCGGACCAAGGTGAACATCGGAAATATGCGCGAGCTTGAACATGGGATGAGACATAGCCCACTCTATTGTCAAAACAAATACATCCCTGGTTCGATTGCAGATCGGGATGCCGGGGTTCGGGCATGAACGACGAGAACCGGCGGGACGAAAAGCAGGGTTTGGCGGTGCGGTTGTTCGGTCGCGCGCTGCATGTCTATTTCGCGCTGACCCGCAGCATGACGCTCGGCGTGCGCGCTGCCTGTTTCGATCAGGAAGGGCGGATCTTCCTCGTGCGGCACTCCTATATCGCCGGCTGGCACATGCCCGGCGGCGGCGTCGAGCGTCACGAGACGGTGGAGCAGGCGCTGGCCAAGGAATTGCGGGAGGAGGGCAATCTGGTGATCTCTGGAAGGCCGCAGCTCTTCCACGTCTATTTCAACAACCACACCAGCAAGCGCGACCATGTCGTTTTCTACCGGGTCGACGTCACGCAGAGCGCGCCGCGCAAGCCGGATCGCGAAATCGTCGAAAGCGGCTTCTTTCCGGTCGATGCGCTGCCGCCGCAGACGACCAAGGCAACCTATCGCAGGCTGAAGGAGCTGGAAGGAGCGGAGGCTCCCTCCAACTACTGGTAGCCGGCGGCGTTCAGGTCAGGCGGCTTTTGCCAGCTGCTCGCGGCCATGCGGGCGGTCGAAATCCAGTTCGGGGCCGATCGGCACGATGCCGGTCGGATTGATCGTCTTGTGGCTGCGATAATAGTGGTTCTTGATGTGCGCGATGTTCACCGTCTCGGCGACGCCTGCCACCTGATAGAGATCGCGCAGATAGGCCGAAAGGTTCGCATAATCGGCAATGCGGCGGATGTTGCATTTGAAATGGCCGACATAGACGGGGTCGAAGCGGACGAGCGTCGTGAACAGCCGCCAGTCGGCCTCCGTCAGCCGATCTCCGAACAAATAGCGTTGCGTCGCCAGCCGCTGGTCGAGCATGTCGAGGGTTTCGAAAAGGCGGAGCGCATTTTCCTGATAGGCCTCCTGCGTTGTCGCGAAGCCGGCCTTGTAGACGCCGTTATTGACCGTGTCGTAGATGCGCTCGTTCAGGGCATCGATATCGGCACGCAGATCGGCGGGATAGAAATCCGTCCTCGAGCCGGTCACCCCATCGAAGGCGCTGTTGAACATGCGGATGATTTCGGCCGATTCGTTGTTGACGATCGTGCCGGTCTGCTTGTCCCAGAGAACGGGCACGGTGACCCGGCCGGAATAGTGCGGATCGGCCTTGACGTATACTTCCCAAAGCTTGCCGGCACCGAACAGATGGTCGACGGTTCCACCGTCCTTCCCCTTGAATTCCCAACCGTTTTCCAGCATCAGCGGATCGACGACCGAGACCGGGATCAATTCCTCGAGCTTCTTCAGCTTGCGGAAGATCAGGGTTCTGTGCGCCCAGGGGCAGGCGAGCGAGACATAGAGATGATAGCGTCCGGGCTCTGCCTTGAAGCCGCCCGTGCCTGTGGGGCCGGGGCTGCCATCCGCGGTCACCCAGTTGCGAAACTGCGACGCGGCGCGCTTGAAATGGCCCTTCGTCTCTTTGGTATCGTACCAGACGTCTTGCCAGACGCCGTCCACCAACATGCCCATAGCTCAATCCTTTCGGGGAAACTGCCGAAAACCTGCATTGAAGATACGGTATGTGCGCCGGATTTCGATACGGCAAATGATGAACACTGCGTTGCGGGTATTGCCGGCAGGTTTTTCGCATCGGCGATAGACATTGAAAAAACCGCGATGCCGGTACGATCTTGCATCAAGAGATGTCAGCGTGCATTTTGCATTGGACGTGCAGAATATTTCCTGCTATCCGGCTTTTCACACTTTAAGGACCCCTTGTCATGAAAGTCACCAGAAGCCTGCGACGACGCCGATGACCTTGAACGCTCCATGAGCGCATTCGAGAACAATATCGTCCGTCTATCTGGTTTCCTTGGTCTAATGTACAAGCACGATCTGGTCTACCTCACTGAGGATGCGTCGCACGACGCTGTCATCGAACTCATCAACGAAGAAGCGTTCGGCCCGGGCCGGTTTACGCGTGCCGCCGCGCGCATCCGCGAGCAGGGGCCGCATGATCGGTTGTTATCCTTCATCTGCGCCGACGACGGCGAGACGATCGCCTCCGTGCGCATGACGCCGGTGCTGGCCGGATCGGTCAAGGGGCATCTGCTTGGCCCGCTTGCCGTGCGCCCCTCGCACAAGAACAAGGGCATCGGCCGCGAGCTCGTGCGGATTGCCGTCGAGGCGGCCAAGCGCAAGGGATCGGACGCGGTCATTCTCGTCGGTGATCCGCCCTATTATGGGCCGCTCGGTTTCGAGAAAGTTGCCTATAACGCACTGACTTTCCCAGGCCCCGTCGATCCCAACCGGGTGCTGGTCGTGCCGATTGCCGCTGACACGCATGCGCGGCTGCATGGCCCGATTGCCTGGCGGGACGATTCCGTTTCAGCCGTCGAAACCGATGACCTGGACGATGTCGCGCCGCTCGCGAGGATCGCGGTCTGAGACGTTTATCCCCGCGAAAGGATCGCCCTGCCTGATATCAGCGGGGCGATAGTTTCTTCTGCAGGAAGAAGCGGCTGCGGCCGGCGGGGAAGTCGGGCAGTTCGCCGAAGATAGCATAGCCTTGCCGTTGATAGGCTTTCAGCGCCTGCGGATTGAAGGTATCGATCCACGCTCCGAAGCAGCCGCGCGCACTGGCCTCTTGCTCCGCCGCATCCAGCAGCTTCCCGGCCATGCCCTGGCCGCGCAGGGTTTCCGGCACGAAAAGCCATTGCGTGAACAGCCATCCCCAGGCGGTGTAGCCGGAGATGCCGCCAATGGTCTTGCCGGCATCGTCGCGGATCAGGACCGCAAGTGGCTGGCGGCCGGAGGGGCCGACGTCGACGACGTTGAACGCCGTCAATCCCTCGCTGATGGCCGCGAGTTCGCTTTCGGACGGGGTATCGGTTACGTCAATCTTCATCATATTCACCGTCCTTCACGCCACCATGTGGCAGAGAAGGCAAAGAGGAGGGCGGCAAGACCGGCAAAGCCCGCAAACAGGGGCAGGGTGTTGATCCCCTTCAAGACGGTTTCATCGGTCATGCGAATGGTCAGGCGCTGGCCGTCGGCGACGCGCACGGCGCCGCGCACCGGCAGGACTTGCGGCACGGTCACGCTGCCGTTGGCGCCGGCAATGCGGGTAACCAGACCCTTGGTCTTCTGCGCCAGCGGCTTCAGCGTCTCGGTGGTCGAGATCATTGCCTTGAACTCCGGGGCGTCGATGGCGCCGATATGGACAAGCGTCGACAGATTGCCGTTGGCGATCTGGTAGAGCCCGATTTCGTCCATGTGCTTCTCGGCCTGATAGAGACCCGGCTGCGTCTGCTTCAGGGGCAACGTCTCCGTCTTGCCGGACGGCAATTTGATCGTGGCCGGGCCGGGATCGTCGCCGATGGTCTGGCGCGTCACCTGCAGCGTGCGGCCGGCGGCATTGGCCGTCAGGGCTTCTTCTTCCAGCGCCGGCTCCTTCAGCAGCCAGTGGGCGATGCGGCGATAAAGCGACACATGCGGGCCGCCGCCTTCGAAGCCGCGTGCCCAGAGCCAGCCTTCATCGGAGAGAAGCATGGCGACACGCCCCTGGCCGACGCGATTGAGCACGAGCAGCGGGCTGTTGTCGGCGCCGACCATCACGGTCTGGCCCTGCGGCTTCTCGACATCGACGCTGCGGAACCAGCGGCCCCAATGCGGCGGCTCGGTGTCCGAACCATCCAGGCCGCGCGTCACGGGATGCTTCCGGCCCTGATCCGACAGGCGCGGATAGAAGGCTTTCTCGATCATCTGGCCGGTCGGCTCGGCCGGCAGCACCGAGGCTAGCGGCGTCAGGGCGATCGAACTGCCGCCGGCATGCTCCGGACCGGCCGCGACCAGCAGAGCGCCGCCGTTTTCGACATATTGGGCCATGTAATCATAATAGATCGTCGGCAGGACGTTCTGACGGTCCTGGTAGCGGTCGAAAATGATCAGGTCGAAAGAACTGATCTTGTCGACGAAAAGCTCGCGCGTCGGGAAGGCGATCAGCGACAGTTCGTTGATCGGCGTGCCGTCCTGCTTATCCGGCGGGCGCAGAATGGTGAAATGCACGAGATCGACTGACGCGTCCGACTTCAGGAGATTGCGCCATGCGCGCTCGCCGGCATGCGGCTCGCCGGAGACGAGCAGGACACGCATGTTCTGGCGGATGCCTTCGATCAGCTGGACCGTACGGTTGTTGATGTCGGTGACTTCGCCGGGCACCGTGGCCACGGCGAATTCGAGCACGTTGTTGCCGGCGCGCGGCACCTTGAAGCTGAAGGGTGTGTCCTGGCCCGGCGTTGCCTGCAGCGTGGCGATCTCGTCGCCGTTCATCTTGATCGTCACGGCGGCGGTGCCGCCCGGGCTCTTGCCATCGTCGACGACACGAAACACCAGCTGCTGTTCGTCGTTGACGATGCCGAAGCGAGGCGCGCGCACGATTTCGATGCGGCGGTCGAACTCGTCCGGCTTGCCGGTGATCAGCCCGTGAATGGGCGCATCGAAGCCAAGTTGCTGGTTGATGCCGGGAATATCGTGAATCTGGCCGTCCGTCAGGAGGATCGCGCCGCCAATACGTGCGGGCGGCACGTCCGCGACCGCGGAGGAGAGGGCGGAGAAAAGCCGTGTCGACGGCGACGCCGATTCCGCCGGATCGCGCACCTCGACGATGCGGGGCTCAATGCGCGGGAATTGCGCCAGACGATCCTTGAGCATCGCCAGGGCATCATCCGTCATCTTCGTGCGCTCGGGCGTCTGCTGGCTGAGGCTGCGGTCGACGATGACGGGAACGATTGTCGTCAGCTGGTCGCGATCTTCCTGCAGCAGTACCGGATTGGCGAGCGCCGCCAGCAGGGCGACACCCGCCAAAGCGCGAATCCAGCCGCCGCGCAGACGTCTGTAGATCGCAAGCGCCGCGATGGCGAGCGTCAGCACCGCTAGAGCGGCGAGGACAGGCCAGGGGAGGAAAGGGGCAAAACCGATATTCATATTATTGCCCCAAGCGCTGCAGGATATCCGGAACGTGAACCTGATCGGATTTATAGTTTCCGGTCAGCATGTACATCATGATGTTGACGCCCGTTCGGTAGGCATATTCCCGCTGGGTCTCGTCCGGGGGCACGGTCGGCAGCAGCGGTGAGCCGTTATCGTCGACGGCCCAGGCGCCGGCAAAATCGTTGCCCGTAATCATGATCGGCGTCACCCCGTCGGAGGTAGCGACCGCATTTGCGTCGCGGCGCGCATCCTGCCGTGCCTCCACCCAGAGCGGGCTGTCGGCATAGCGGCCCGGGAAGCTCGAGAGCAGATAGAAGGATTTGGTCAACACATGACCGGCCGGTACCGGCTCCAGGGGAGGAATGTCGAGATTGGCGAGGATCTGCTGCAGCCGCTGGCCGTTCGGGCTCGGCGTCGAAGTGTCGCCCATCGTGTCGATGGCATCGCGGGTATCGAACAGCACGGTGCCGCCATTGCGCATGTAGGCATCGATGCGGTTGATGGCGTCGTTGGACGGCATCGGCGCCGTCGAGGAGATCGGCCAGTAGATCAGCGGGTAAAAGGCCAGTTCGTCCTTGGCAAGATCAAGGCCCACCGGCGCACCGGGCTCCAGCGTCGTGCGATAGGTGAGGTAATCGGAAAGGCCGGCGAGCCCGCGTTCGGAAATGTGATCGACTTCGGACTCGCCTGTCACGACATAGGCCAGATGCGTCTTGTCCAGCCGCGAAAATATGGTGTCGTCGCCGGGTTTGGAGTCATCCGCAAACGCGTTTGCCGGATGCAGGAAGATACCAACCGATAAGGCCAGCAACAGCACGGCCGCGCCACCCGCCATCGTTTTTGCCGATCTGCCCAGACGCGGGAAGGCGCCGTTCATGAAGAGCACGATCAGGCTGTCGGCCAGCAGAATGAGGAATGCGAGCGTGAAGAGGATCGGTTTTGCCGACCAGGCTTCCCCGCCTATGAGGCCTTCTTGTGTGACCAGGCCGGACGCCGAGGCATCCAGAGGCTTGAGTTCCGTTCCCTGGGGCAGGGTATTGAGTGCGCTAAAGCCTTCTTCGGAACCGTAGAGGCCGGGCGGGTTGTCGAAACTTGCGACCGCCGCTCCCTTGCTGCTTGGCTCCAGCGGGCGGGCGCTGCCGATCTCGCTGGTCAGCACGCCTTTCGCAGTCAGGAGCCGGTAGGGCGGCATCGCCTCTCCGGTCCTGGCCGCCGCGCTTTCAGCCGAGGCGACGCCGCCGGCGCGCGATAGCTGGACGATGCGACGCAGCATTTCGACGAAATCGCCTGAAATCGGCAGATCGGACCATTGCGGCTCGGCACTGACATGGAAGAGCACGATGCGGCCGGCCTGCATCTGCCTTTCGGTGACGAGCGGCGTGCCGTCGGCAAGGCTTGCCCAGGTGCGCTCGGCCAGATCCGGCGTCGGCTCGGCCAGAACCTGCCGCTTGATTAGCACATTGCTCGGCTTCGGCATGCCGGCGAAGGGGCCGAAGGACGGGAAATCTGCAAGCGGCTGCGGTTCGGCCCAGGACAGCGCGCCGCCGAATGTGCGCTCGCCCTGCCGCAACGTGACGGGAACGAGGGGATCGTCGGCGGGGGCCGCGGCAAGGCGCGGGCCGGCGAAGCGGACGAGGGTGCCGCCGTTCTGGATCCATTGCTGCAGCGGCGCATAGCTTTCCTGCGGCAGGCGGCCGACATCGGCCATGATGATGACCGAAGGGTTGCCCGCGAGCAATTCGGGGATCGATTTGGCCAGATCGGCGCTGTTGGGCTGTGTCAGGTCGGCATAGGGCTGGAGCGCGCGCTGAATGTAATAAAGCGGTGACAGGATCGGCTGGAATTCGTCGGCGGCCTGACCGGAGAGAAGCGCCACGCGGCGGCGGCGGAAACCGTCGTCGAGCAGGTAAATGCTGCCGGCGCTTGCCTGTCGATCGATGCCGATGCGGGCGAAATCATTACGCATTTCGAAAGGCGCCGCGATGGAGCCGGTGGCGACCGTCTGCCCGCCCGCGAAGTCAAGCGAACCGGCTGCGATGGGCCGACCCTGATTGTCCTGCGCCGTCAGTCCGAGGCGCATCGGGCCGGTGCCGTTCAGCCGCGTCGCGGTGACGGTCATGTTATTGGCGGTATTGGACGCGCCGGTGATCGCAACGATATTCTGGCCGTCGCCTTCGATCAGCCGCAGCTCGCTCGGCTGCAGGGCGGCGAGCCGGCTGACGATATCGTCCTTCGCCTTGCTTTCGATGCCATCGGAGAGGAAGGCGATGGTGCCGGGCTTGCGGCCATTGAGTGCCGCTTTCACGGCATCGGCGGCGCGCCCACGATCCGGCACCAGCGGCCGCGGATTCATCGCATGCAGCTTGTCGCGCGCCGATGCCGCAGCACCCGGCGTCGCATCGTTGCCCTGCTCGGCGGTAAAGACGATCGAAACGGGAATGCCCTTGGCGTCGGCATCGTCTATCAGCGCGTCGGCCGTCCGGACGCGGCGTTCCCAGTCGGATACGATCGCCCAGCTGTTGTCGATCATCAGCACCAGCGGGCCGCGGCTCGACAGCGTATTGCTGCGCGGATTGAACATGGGGTTGGCGATGGCGAGAATGACCAGAGCGGCGAGCAGCATCCGCAGCAGCGTCAGCCACCACGGGCTGCGCGCCGGCGTTTCCTCACGCTTGAGGATGGTCGCCAGAATGCGCAGCGGCGGAAAGACCTCCGCGCGCGGCTGTGGCGGCGTCAGGCGCAGCAGCCACCAGATCGCAGGGAGCAGGATCAGGGCTCCGAGGATGGCGGGCGAAGCGAATGCGAAGGAGAGGCCGCTCATGGCTGCCCTCCGGAAGCTACCCTGGCGGGCATGCCGGAAAGATACATGTGCACGGCGACCAGAGCTTCGGAGGCAAGCCGGTCGGTGCGATGGCTGACGAAGGTCCAGCCGAGATGGCGTAGGGACTGGCCGAGGTTTTCCCGGCGGGCGAGGTAGGCGCGCTGATAGTCGTCGCGCAGGTTTTCCGCGCGGCCGGCAATCAGCTTCGAACCCGTTTCGGGATCGCTGAATTCCGTGCGCCCGCTATAGGGAAAAAGCTCTTCGGCGGGGTCGGCGACCTCGATCACATGACCGCGCAAGCCCCGGCGCGCCAGCGGCCCGATCCTGCCCATGACGCTGTCGGCATCGTCGAGAAAATCGCCGATCAGCACGATGTCGCTCCAGCCGCGGATCATCGCCGTCTGCGGAAGACCGCCTTCGAGCGGCGTGTGCATCAGGGCCGCGGCCAGGCGCTCGGCGGCGTTGCGGCTCGATATCGGCTCCATGATGCCGGGGCAGCCGATGCGCTCGCCGGAGCGGGAGAGGATTTCCGCCAGCGCCAGCATGAGGACGAGCGCGCGGCCTTCCTTGGACACATGGCCATAGGTTGACTTGTACATCATGGACGGCGACAGATCCGCCCAGAGCCAGATCGTGTGCGCGGCTTCCCATTCATGATCGCGGATATAGGTGTGATCGTCACGGGCGGAGCGCCGCCAGTCGATACGCGAAAGGCTTTCGCCTTCGGTATAGGGACGGAACTGCCAGAAATTCTCGCCGATGCCGCGTTTGCGCCGGCCGTGCCATCCCGCGATGACCGTGTTGGCGATGCGCTTGGCTTCGACAAGGCAATCCGGCACGAGAGCGGCACGACTGCGGGCTCGGGAGAGGGCATCATTGCCTGATGTCGGTCTGACGGTCTGTCCGATGGATGCCACGCGCTATACTCTCCTCGACATCCGGGTCACGATCTCGATTGTTTCACCAGTCCTGCAATGACATCGCGCACGGACATGCCGTCGGCGCGGGCCGCAAAGGTCAGCGCCATGCGGTGTTCGAGCACGGGCTCGGCAAGGGCATGCACGTCGTCGATGGACGGCGCAAGCCTGCCTTCATAGAGCGCGCGGGCTCGGGCGCACAGCATCATGGCCTGGCCGGCGCGCGGGCCGGGACCCCAGGCGACATGCTTGTCCGTGGAGGCATTGCCCTGGCCCGGGCGGGCGGAGCGCACCAGAGCCAGGATGGCATCGACCACGCCGTCGCCGACGGGCATCTGGCGGATGAGTTGCTGGATTTCGAGCAGACGCTCGGCATCGATCACCGCCTGCGGCGTCGCTTCGCTCAAGCCCGTCGTTTCGAGCAGGATGCGGCGCTCGTCGGCAAGCTCGGGATAATCGACATCGACCTGCAGCAGGAAGCGGTCGAGCTGGGCTTCCGGCAGCGGATAGGTGCCTTCCTGTTCCAGCGGGTTCTGCGTCGCGAGAACGTGGAAGGGAGCGGGCAGATCGTAACGCTGGCCGGCGATGGTGACGTGATATTCCTGCATGGACTGCAGCAGCGCCGATTGCGTGCGCGGCGAGGCGCGGTTGATTTCGTCGGCCATCAGCAATTGCGCGAAGACCGGACCCTTGACGAAACGGAAGGAGCGGCGGCCGCTTTCGTCCTGATCCATGACTTCCGAGCCGAGAATATCCGAAGGCATCAGGTCGGGAGTGAACTGCACGCGGCTGGAGGCAAGGCCGAGGACGGAGCCGAGCGTGGTCACGAGCTTGGTCTTGGCAAGACCCGGCACGCCGACCAGAAGCGCATGACCGCCGGCGAGCACGGCAAGCAGCGTGTTTTCCACGACGCTTTCCTGGCCGAAAATGACCTTCGACACTTCCTGGCGAATGGTGGCGATATCGCCCAGCGCCTTTTCAGCTGACGCGACCATGGCCTGCTCGTCGAGGGTGGTTTCGGTCGATTTGATCATGCCCATTTGCGTCTCCAATGGCAGAAAAACGATACGCGCGATTCGCAGACGTTACACATTTGCCTCATAATCAATACAACTTATCGCCACCAAGATGGCTGACAAGCGCGTTTCAAATGACTATCTCGTGAGAAACTGTCGTATTTGTCACTAACGGCCAACCGGGACAGAAGAATGGCAACCGAGGAAATCAAGGCAACTGGCGATGCGGCAAGCCTGGCGGCGCTGATTTCACGCGCGGCCGGCGATAGCGGCGGCCGAAAGAAGGGCGCGCCGCCCGTCGATCGCTGGAATCCGCCGTTCTGCGGCGATATCGACATGGAGATCCGTGCCGACGGCACCTGGTTTTATCTCGGCACGCCGATCGGCCGCGCGCCGCTGGTACAGCTTTTTTCCACGGTTCTGCGCAAGGACGAGGACGAAAAGACCTATCTCGTCACGCCTGTGGAAAAAGTCGGCATCCGGGTCGTCGATGCGCCGTTCGTGGCCGTCGAGATGAGCGTGACGGAACGCGACGGCAGGCGCGTGCTGACCTTCCGCACGAATGTCGGCGACGTGGTCGAGGCGGGCAGGGAGCACCCGATCCGCTTCGTCATCCGCGGCGAGAACGACGAGCTGAAGCCTTACCTGCATGTCCGCGGGCGCCTGGAGGCGCTGGTGACGCGCGCGGTCATGTACGATCTCGTCGAACTTGGCGAACCCGTCGAAATTGCCGGGCGCGATATGTTCTGCGTGCGCTCCGGCGGCTCGATCTTTCCGATCATGCCGCTGGCCGAACTGGATGCACTGACGCGATGAGCGAATTCCCCCTTTATTCAGCGGATGAGTTCCGGCGCCGCGCCCTGCATCAGAGCGGCGGGCCTATCGATCTCGCCTGGCGCGATCACGGCGATCATCGTCTCAACCCCGAGACCATCTCGCAGGTCGCGGACCTGAAGCTGAAGGATGCCGCCGTCCTCGTGCCTGTCGTCGAAAACGGAGACGACGCCAAGGTCATCTTCACGCTCAGGACCTCCACCCTGCGCAAGCATTCCGGCCAGATCGCCTTTCCGGGCGGGGCCATCGATCCGGAAGACGCATCGCCGGAGATGGCGGCCGTACGCGAGGCGGGCGAGGAAATCGGGCTTGCCGACATATTCATCGAACCCGTGGCACGGTTGCCGCATTATCTGGCGGCGACCGGCTTTCGCATCACGCCCATTCTCGCCGTGGTAAAGCCGGGTTTTCATCTGGACCTCAATCCGACCGAGGTCGAGGACGCCTTCGAGGTGCCGCTCTCGTTTCTGATGGATCCCAGCCACCATGCTACCGACACGATGCTCTGGCAGGGAACCGAGCGCCATTTCTACCGCATGCCCTATGGGCAGCGCATGATCTGGGGCATTACCGCGGGCATAGTCCGCACGCTTTATGAAAGGCTCTATACATGACGTCCGTTGCCGGTGAGGCCTGGTTTCGCGATAAGGCCCTGCAGCGGGTGCTGTCGTTGCTCGACGCCGACGGCGGCGAGGGACGCGTGGTCGGCGGAGCGGTGCGCAACAGCCTGATGGGGCTGCCGGTCGCCGATATCGACATAGCAACCACGCTCTTGCCCGAGACTGTCGTCGAAAGAGCCGAGGCAGCGGGCATCAAGGCCGTGCCGACAGGCATCGCGCACGGCACCGTCACACTGGTCATCGATGGAACGCCGTTCGAGATCACCACTTTGCGGCGCGATGTCGAAACGGATGGCCGCCGCGCCCGCGTCGCTTTCAGCCAGGACTGGCAGGCGGATGCGGAGCGGCGCGACCTGACGATCAATGCGCTTTATGCCTCCGCCAGTGGCGAGGTGGTGGATCTCGTCGGCGGCCTTGCCGATCTTGAGCGCCGCAACATTCGCTTCATCGGCGATGCGGCGACACGGATTGCCGAGGATCACTTGCGGATCCTGCGTTTCTTCCGCTTCTTCGCGTATTACGGCAGCGGTCGTCCGGATGCGGACGGGTTGCGCGCCTGTGCCGCTGCGAAGTCGAAGATCGCGACCCTCTCGGCCGAGCGCGTCTGGTCCGAAATGAAGAAGCTGCTGGCGGCGGACGATCCGGGCAGGGCGCTGCTTTGGATGCGCCAGATCGGCATACTGACCGAAGTGCTGCCGGAAACCGAGAAGTGGGGTATCGACGCCATTCCAGGCCTCATCGCCGCCGAACAGGCTCTCGGCTGGCCGGCGGAGCCCTTGCTGCGGCTTGCCGCCATCGTGGCGCCGGATACGGCAAGGCTTGCCAAGCTTGCGGAGCGGCTGCGCCTTTCGAAAGCCGAAGGCGCCTATCTTCAGGCCTGGGCGAATGCGCCTGTCGTCAAGGACGATATCTCGGACGCGGCCTTCGACCGCCTGCTTTATCGCCATGACCCCTCCGGCGTCGCCGTGCGCCTGAAGCTGGCGCTGTCGGTCGCACGGGGCAAGGCGGAAGGCGATTTCGAAGAAATGGCCCGTGTTGCGCGGCTCGGCCGGCTGCTGGAGCGCGTGGCAAAGTGGAAGAAACCCGCTTTCCCACTTAGCGGCGCGGATGCGCTTGCGGCAGGCGTCGGCGCCGGTCCTCGTGTCGGCGAGCTTCTCGCCAAGCTGGAGCAGGAATGGCTCGATGGCAATTTTTCATCGAACCGGGCGAAACTTCTCGCCCGACTTAAAGATTTGGCCAGTGCCTGATATGCGGCCCTGACCTTCAGGGCCGATCTGATCAGGCCGCGTGAGCCTCGTCGCGGATTCGTGCCTTGATGTTGTCGACCATGTTTTCCCGGATGATTGTTTCGCCATGCGCTTCACGCATGTGCTCGACGGCGCGACGAACCACTTCGGCATCATCCTGAGCGCGGGTATGCCAAGCGCAGCCGGGCACGAGCGTACCACATTCGAACAGTCGCATATCTTCCTCCTCATCTCTCCACGGTTCCGCATCCTTTCATGCCCACGGGCATGAAAGCTAAACGCAGCGGACGGAAAAAGGTTTCTGCCGTCCGGCAAGTCTCTCGCTTGCCGGCGGCGGTCTTCCGGACATCAGTCCGGCATGGCCCAAGACTTGAAGCAGTCGGATGACTGATATGTCGGAATGGGCATCTGCTTGGCCGAACGATCCGCCGCAAAACTGGCGACATCGCTCGGTGACTTGCCTGCCAATTGCATTCTTACCTGCTCGACAAAGCAGGACAACGGCAGGTCGGACCCGCTGCGGGTCCGCATATCCTCGGCCAGTCGGACGATGAACTCCGGACTATCGACTGTGCGCGAAAGTTTCTGCTCTTTCGAAGCTTCCGTGACTTGTTTCTCTGCTGCCATTACAACCTCCTCCGATTGGAACGAGCATTAGGTCACTTAGGCATCCCTCCCGCTGATTTCAGGGCGTTGTCCGATCATTTTATGTTGAACGCCCGAAACGCTCGCGATCCCGCGGATTCGCTTGCTGCGCTTCGGGGTCACTGGTTTTCGCATGCCGTTGCCGCAAGGCCGCCGCACAGCCTTGCGCGGCCTGCATCAGGGCCAACGCACCACCGGCGGCAGAGACGATAGGATCGACTCGACATTGCCGCCTGTCTTCAGCCCGAATATTGTACCCCTATCGTACAGCAAATTGAACTCCACATAGCGTCCGCGACGAATTAATTGCTCGTCGCGGTCCTCTTCCGTCCATGTCTCGTTGAAATTGGAGCGAACGATCCGCGGGTAGACCATCGCAAAGGCCCGGCCGACGTCGCGGGTAAAGGCGAAATCCGCGCTCCAGCCGCCGGCTTCCTCGGGCGAATGCAGCCAGTCGAAGAAGATGCCGCCGATACCGCGCGGCTCGTTGCGATGCTTCAGGAAGAAGTATTCGTCACACCAGTTCTTGTAGTGCTGGTGGTCGGCGACGGCATGGCGGTCGCAAACGATCTGCATGGCGCGATGGAAGAGGAGGCTGTCGGGATCTTCCTGGGTGCGGCGACGGTCGAGCATCGGCGTCAAGTCGGCGCCGCCGCCGAACCAATGGCTCGTGGTGACGACCATGCGGGTATTCATGTGTACGGTCGGCACATTCGGATTGACGGGGTGGGCAATCAGCGAGAGCCCGGAAGCCCAGAAACGGGGATCCTCCTCGGCGCCCGGAATCTGGCTGCGGAAGTCGGGAGAGAACTCGCCATGGACCGTCGACGTATGGACGCCGACCTTTTCGAAGACGCGGCCTTCCATCATGGACATGCGGCCGCCGCCGCCCTGACCCTTGTCCCTCTGCCAGTCCTTGGCGACGAAACGACCGGGCTCCTGGTCGGAAAGCGGACCGGCCAGCTCGTTCTCCAAATGCTCGAACTCGGTGCAGATCGTGTCGCGCAGGCCCTCGAACCAGGTGCGCGCAGCCTCTTTTTTCGCTTCAATATCCTCGGGTAATCCCTTGGGAAGATTGGGTCGTTCCATGCATGCTCTCCGAGAGTGCGAGCAGCCGGCGGCCCGCGATTCGCACCCTATGTATCGTGATTTTGAATATCAGCAACATTGCGGCGCAGCCAGTGCAGCCACGCTGCGGGAGAATCGACTCGCAAATTTCCGGGTGCGGTATTATGTTCCCTCCCGAAGGCGAGGTTTGATTATGAAGATACCTGGACCGCCGCCCCTGGATGGGTTGAGAAGCAGAATATTTCGTTACCGGCAGGAACACCCGGCGGGCGGAAAAAGCGAATTCGTTCGCGAGACCTTTTGTCTCAGCCGCCCCGATGCACGCGCAAAAGCGCGCGAGTGGTTCGATGAATTCCCGAAAGCCGCCTACTGGACCGAAGTCGAAAGCTGGCGTCAGGTCGATGGCGATCGCATCGAATTCACCATGCGGCGTTTGCCATCGGCGGATTGAGCCGAACGAAAAGGCCGCCCGCAGCGACGGGCGATGGAGCGCAAGCACATTCCCGTGACTTGCGGCGGGCTTTCAGTTTGTGACCAGTTCAATGCGACGTGGGTGGTTGCAGATCATCCGCCACGCTGGATTCCACAGGCTGAACGGCAGGCAGGATGCCGGCAGAAAACGCTTTCCTGACCTTGTCGATCGTCGCCGTGGGCTTTCCGCCGAGAGGCGAAGGCAAGGGAACCTCCGCTTCCGGCTTTGTCGGCTCCGATACCGCGCCGAGCGCTGCGGTCTGCTCTTCCGCGAGTTTCGGGTTCTCGATGATCGGCGAAATCGCAAGGATTTCCCTGAGCGTGGTCGTCACCGGCAGATGGCCGCCCAGATCGGTGTTCGTGTGATGCCAGGCCTGCGGAATGCGTTGATCGGCGTGGATGAACGGTCGGGAGTTGATCTCGCCGAACCAGTCCCATTCGCCCATGACATCGACGACATCGGTGAATACGGAGGGCATGGCGATGCGGGTGCCGATCGTCACAATCTTCGTATTTTTCGCCAGTTCCGAAACCCGGGCCTCATCCTGCTTCCAAAGATTATGCAATGCGGCCGAGAGCACGAGATTGCCCTTGGAATGGCCCGCCAGCAGACGGAAGGAGAGGCGGGGATCAGCAAGAAGAGCCTGCACGGTTCTGGTGTCGAGACTGGTGCGGGCAGCGGTTCCATCGCGGTATGCCCCGACCTTGGGGCGGCCGGCAAGATCATCCAGGCGTTCCAGCATCGGCCGCAGACCCTTCAGGTGGCCGAAGAAAAACAAGCCGCCGAAAGCCTCGGTGATGACATCGGCGATACCATAGCCGGAAACGACGACAGCCACGGGGGCATCGACAGCGTCGGCCACGTTGCGGGCGAAGGCGGCTGCGCCGAGCGCCGAGCCGCCGATGCCTGCGACGGCGAGCGCCCGGGCATCCGCGCCGCCCCGCAGGATGAATTCATCGATCGTCTCGCAGAGAGTGAGTGCCCCACAGCCGCTGGGCGGAACGATCATGATTGCGCCTTCGGCGGCCAGAGAGTCGCTGATGTAGAAGGCTTCCTCCGGCGTGATCACGTTGACGTCGTAGAACAGCGCGTCAAGGGCGAGGTTCCGCTGGCGAAGGCCTTCGAGGACGAGATTGCGGGCAGGGGAGCGCTGCAGCCGTTCCGGTAGGCTCAAAGTGCGCGCAAACTGCGTGAGGGAAAGCGTGAATGCCGTCTGGAACATGGGTCACCTCGCCAAGGTTGCCTGAGTTAGAGCATTCCAAGGCGAAGCTTCTCACACTTTATCCGGCGTGCCAACGCCTATTCGGGTGCGACATTTGGGCCGGACGCGGTGAGCGGCAGCCATTGCGTTTGCCGCAAGGCTTCGCCCGCGATCATGGCGGCCGACATGGCGACATTGATGGAGCGCTGGCCCTCGACCATCGGGATCAGAACGCGACCATCCGCCCTTTCATGCACATGTTCGGGCACGCCGGCGCTCTCGCGGCCGAAGAGAAGAATATCGCCGTCGCGGTAGGGGAAGTCGGTATAGGGCCGGGCTGCCTTGGTGGAGGCGAGCACCAGCCGCCGGCCGCTCGCGAGGCGCCATGCCTCGAAACGCTCCCAGTTGACATGTCTCGTCAGGGCGACGGCCGCCAGGTAATCCATGCCGGCGCGCTTCAGGTTGCGATCCGATATGTCGAAACCTGCCGGCTCGATGATGTCGACGCCAAGGCCGAGGCAGGCGGCCAGCCGCAGGATGGTGCCGGTGTTGCCGGGAATGTCAGGTTGGTAGAGTGCGATGCGAAGCGTGGTCATGGGCTGCAACTAGCGAAATCGCCCGGATTTGTCTTCGATTTTCGTCGTTGTTCCGATCTTGTGATGCCTTCCATCAGCAGAATTGAAGGAATCAGCCCATTTTTCAGGCATATTTCGCTTTTCAAAGCGCAAAATGCGCGCTAAAAGACGGGCGCTCTACAACCAGCGAAATAGGAGGCTCAGATGGATATCTTGTTTGTGATGATGATGCGCCTCCGTGCCGTAAACCCACGGCTCTGATCAAGGCGCTTTACGGCGCGCTTTCGCGGTAATCCCCCTTTCGATTCATTTCGCGGCCAGTGTGGCCTCGTTCTTTCATCGCCCGGCCACCATATCAGTCCGCGACCTTTAGGCGCAGTGGTTGGTCAAAAGGTCGAGTCTTTGGAGCATTTCAATGTTTGGCTGGTTTGAACGCCGACTAAATCCATTTCCGAGCGAGATACCGGACGCTCCGCCGCGCGGTCTTGTTGCCTTCTGCTGGCATTACACCAAGCCGGCCGCGCCCTGGCTGATCGCCATGAGCATCCTCACCATGTCGATCGCGATCGGCGAGGTGGCGCTGTTCCAGTTCCTCGGCGATATCGTCGATTGGCTGACGAAGGCCGATAGGGCGACCTTCCTGCAAACGGAATGGCCCAAGCTGTTCTGGATGGGGGCGATGGTGCTGGTCGGCCTGCCGCTGGCGGCGGTGCTCGACAGCTTCATCATGCACCAGGTGCTGATCGGCAACTACCCGATGATCGCGCGCTGGCAGATGCACCGCTTCCTGCTGCGTCACAGCATGACCTTTTTTGCCAACGAGTTCGCGGGCCGCGTCGCCACCAAGGTGATGCAGACATCGCTTGCCGTGCGCGAAACCGTCATGAAGCTCCTCGACGTTTTCGTCTATGTCGTGACGTACTTTCTGTCGATGATCTTCGTCATCGCGATGGCGGATTGGCGACTGGTGATTCCGATCGTGATTTGGCTCGGTATTTACATCGGTATCGTCTCCTACTTCGTGCCGAAGTTGCGCAAGATCGCCGCGCAGCAGGCCGACGCACGTTCGACGATGACGGGACGCGTCGTCGACAGCTACACCAACATCGCGACGGTGAAGCTGTTTTCGCATGCGGGCCGCGAGGAGAGCTATGCCCGGGCCGGCATGGAGGAGTTCCTCGACACGGTGCACAAGCAGATGCGCAAGATAACGCTGTTCAACGCCGCTGTTTACACCAACAACTGTGCGGCGCTGTTCATCGTCTCGGCATTGTCGATCTGGTTCTGGCTCAACGGTTCGATCGCAGTCGGTTCGATTGCCATCGCCATCGGCCTTGCCATGCGCATCAACGGCATGTCGCAGTGGGTGATGTGGGAAGTCTCGGCGCTCTTCGAAAACATCGGCACCGTCTATGACGGCATGGAGATGATGACGAAGCCGCATGACATCATCGACCGGCCGGCGGCTTCGCCGATCGCGGCCAGGCAGGGCGCTATCCGCTTCGATCACATTCGCTTCCACTATGGCAAGGCGAAGGGCGTGATCGAGGATCTGACACTGGATATCCGCGCCGGTGAAAAGGTCGGCCTTGTCGGTCGCTCGGGTGCCGGCAAGACGACGCTGATGAACCTGCTGCTGCGCTTCTACGATCTGGAGAGCGGCCGCATCACCATCGACGGCCACGATATCGCCGGGGTGACGCAGGACAGCCTTCGTTCGATGATCGGCGTGGTGACGCAGGACACGTCGCTGCTGCACCGCTCGATCCGCGACAACATCGCCTACAGCCGGCCGGATGCGACCGACGAGGAGGTGATCCAGGCGGCCAAGCGCGCCAATGCCTGGGAGTTCATCGAGGGCCTTGTCGACATGCAGGGCCGCACCGGGCTCGATGCGCAGGTTGGCGAGCGGGGCGTCAAGCTCTCCGGCGGCCAGCGGCAGCGTATCGCGATCGCCCGCGTCTTCCTGAAGGACGCGCCGATCCTGGTGCTCGACGAGGCGACCTCGGCGCTCGATTCCGAAGTGGAAGCGGCGATCCAGGAAAACCTCTTCGCGCTGATGCATGGCAAGACGGTGATCGCCATCGCGCACCGCCTGTCGACGCTGACCGAGATGGACCGCCTCGTCGTGCTCGACAAGGGCCGGATCATCGAGGTGGGCACTCATCAGGAACTGGTCCAGAACGGCGGTATCTATTCCGAGCTCTGGAGCCGCCAGTCGGGTGGCTTCCTCGCCGACCATGAAGAAGCCGAGGCGGCAGCGGAATGAGGATCAGGCAAGGGCGGCGAAAGCCGCCCTTGCTCTTTGCGGGGCCTGCGAGGCAGGCGTTCGCCTGAAACCTAACGAAAATATAACCTTTGCAACGGGGCCGTTTCCTTTGCGTGCCCGGCGAAATTGCCTATATCGCTCACATGTTCATCCGTTCCGTGTTCCGTCTGTTCGAGACGTGGATTGATCCTTACTATCGCAGCGGCGATCTTCGGCCGCCGCGGTCGCTCCGCGCTTTCATCTGGTACTATGTCGGCCAGGCCAAGGGACCTTTCCTGGCGATGGCGGCGCTCGGCGGCGCGGTCGCCATGCTCGAGGCGGCGCTGTTCTGGTTCGTCGGCCATCTGGTCGACATCCTCGACAAGGTGAAGCCGGGCGAGGGCTGGAGCGGGCTGCTCGCCGGCCATGGCGCGTCGCTGCTTGGCATGGTTTTCGTCGTGCTCGTCGTGCGTTTCGTGGTCGTCAGCCTCGGTGCGCTGGTCGAGGAGCAGGTGGTCGTTCCGGGCTTTCTCAATCTCGTGCGCTGGCAGGCATACCGGCATGTGGCGAGACAATCGGTCGAGTTCTTCCAGAACGATTTTTCCGGGCGCGTCGTCACCAAGGTCTGGTCGGCAGGGCAGGCGACGGGCGACCTCGTCGTGTCGCTGCTGCAGGTGGTCTGGTTCATCATCATCTATGCCGCCTCGACCATTGCGCTGGTCGGCGGGCTCGACTGGCGGCTGGCGCTGGTGATCGCGGTCTGGATCGGCGTCTTTTCCCTGCTCGCCCGCCATTTCGTGCCACGCATCCGGCGTCATGCCCGTAACGCGGCGGAGGCATCCTCGATGCTGAACGGGCGTATGGTCGATGCCTACGCCAATATCCAGACGCTGAAGCTCTTCGGTCGCGAAGAGCAGAACGACCACTATATCCGCAGCGGCTTCGATCGCTTCCAGGCGGCTGTCATGCCGTTTACGCGATTGCTGACCGGCGTACGTTCGTCGCTGGCGCTGCTGTCGGGTGTGATGATCACCAGCATCGGGGCGCTGGCCGTGCATCTCTGGCTATCGGGAGAGATTTCGACCGGCGGCGTTGCCTTCACGCTCAGCATGGTATTGCGGCTGAACATGCTCTTCGGCCGCATGATGGCGCAATTCAACGCCATCATGCGCAATCTCGGCACGATCCAGAATTCTGCCGAGATGATCTCCGAGCCTATCGGGCTGGTGGACCGGCCCGATGCGAAGGACCTGACGATCACCGGACCGGAGATCCGCTTCGACAATGCCACGTTCCACTACGGGCGCGGCGGCGGCGTCATCGACAATTTCTCCCTCAGGGTGGCTGCCGGCGAGAAGGTGGGCATCGTCGGACGCTCTGGCGCAGGCAAGACCACCCTCGTCAATCTATTGCTGCGCTTCTACGACCTTGAAGGCGGCCGGATCCTGATCGATGGGCAGGACATCGCCACCGTGCGGCAGGAGTCGCTGCGCGGCGCCATCGGCATGGTGACGCAGGATACCGCGCTGCTCAATCGCTCCGTTCGCGACAACATCCTCTTCGGCCGCCCGGATGCCACCGACGAGCAGATGGTGGAAGCCGCAAGGCAGGCGGAGGCGGATGGTTTCATCACCACCCTGGAGGACCAGAAGGGGCGCAGCGCCTATGCCGCTCATGTCGGCGAGCGCGGCGTCAAGCTTTCCGGCGGCCAGCGCCAGCGCATCGCGATTGCGCGCGTCATGCTGAAGGATGCCCCGATCCTCGTGCTGGACGAGGCCACCTCGGCGCTGGATTCGGAGGCAGAGGCGGCACTGCAGTCCAACCTCGACACGCTCATGAAGGGCAAGACCGTTCTCGCGATCGCGCATCGGCTGTCGACGATCGCCAAGCTTGATCGGCTGATTGTCGTCGACAGGGGCAAGATTATCGAAGAGGGCACGCACGACGAGCTGATCGCGCGTGGCGGCCTCTATTCCGAACTCTGGGCACGCCAGTCCGGCGGCTTCATCGCGGCGGACGCGGATTGATCGCGCCTTCCGATCGACCTCGAAGCCACGCGATCAGGGGTGCCGGGGCACGCTGAACTCCGTCATCAAGCCGAAATGGTTCGAGCCCATCGCATCGCGGATCTGCTTTACGGATACCAGCCGCAGCGGCGCGCGCGCGAAAACGTGATCGATGGTGATGCCATAGGCGCCTGCCGCGATCGGCCAGGTCGCTGGCTCGGGAAAGGCATGGCGCAGGCCGGTTGCGGCGAGAAAGTCACGCATATCCGGAGCGATGACCGACGCGTTGAAATCTCCGGCGAGAATCAATGGCCCTTTCACGTCATTGAGCGCTGGCGCGAGAAGGCCGAGCTCAATCTGGTGGAATGCGTCGAAATAGGGCTTGCTCAGATGAACCGAGGCAAAATTCACCGGCTGGCCGTCCATATCGATGGTGGCCAGAATGAAACGATTGTCCCAGAGGCTGCCGAGGCTGCGCATGAGCTGCGTCTGGAACGGCCTCTTCGACAGGAGCAGCGAGTCGCAATCGGTGGTCATCACGCCGCAGCCGATGCGGTAAGGATAGACTTTCAAGATGCGGTCCATATCGGAAAAGATGGGTCCGGCCTCGAAAATCTCGACGACATCGGCTTTCGAAGCGACGATGAGATCGGCGATGCGGGTGCCGTTTTCGAAATTGCTGTCCTCGATGTTGAAGGAGAGCAGCCTGAAGTGCCCGCCGCTTGCTTCCGCCGAAGCGATGATCGAGGAGGCGGCGTATTCCTGCAGCATGATGACCGAGTGAACCAGCAGCACCGTTCCGGCCGCCACCAGGACCATCGCATACCAGTGGCGCTTGAAGAAGAATGCGGTCAACGCGAGTATGATCGCAAACAGGCTGATGTGGGTCTGCAGGCTTTCGAAAAAAGCCAGCAACCAGGAATCGGCAACATAGCGCGCCGCAAGGATACCCAGCGCCAATGTAGCGAGAACGCATAGTACGCAATAAACCGTGTGTCTCATGACAAGTTCTCGTGCTTCATTTCTTTATGCTTCGAATGCGCAAGGCAAGGACCATAATCGTCCACAAATCGCATAGGAAATCCATTCGGTTTTAAGAGGTAAAGGTTAGTCCCTGCGACATGAGAAAAGTGCTGATATTGCCTTATTTTCTGCAATGCAGCATTGAAACTGCTTTTCATTTTGCCTTGCAGCGCAACAAGGCTCCATGCGAATCCCCTGCTTTTTCATGCGTTTAACCGTTCGCCCTGGCGATAGGAGCCTTCAAGCTCCCGACTTGCGACGCAATAGCGCAGTTTTGCCGCGACATTGTGCCCTCTCCCCTTGCCAAGACTGGACATAATTTGCGATCAAGCTTAGAACGCAGCGGGTTACGGAGGAATCTATGGCGGAATTATGGTCGCGATGATTCGCCGTTAGTGAGGGGGTACCGCGGCTTCTGCCGTGGTTTTGCGGAAGAGGATGTGCAGCCTTGAGCGAGCATAGTACGACAGTTGAGTCCACCGGCGAGCCGACTCGTCGCGATTTCCTTTATTTGACGACAGGTATGGCCGGTGCGGTGGGCGCAGTTTCCGTCGCATGGCCGTTTATCGACCAGATGCGGCCTGACGCATCGACACTCGCTCTTGCATCCATTGAAGTCGATGTGTCGAGCCTTGAGCCCGGCATGTCTCTGACGGTGAAATGGCGTGGCAAACCCGTCTTCATCCGCAACCGCACGCAAAAGGAAATCGACGATGGCAAGGCCGCGCAGCTCTCGGACCTGAAGGATCCGGTTGCTCGCAATGCCAATCTCCCGGCCGACGCACAGGCAACCGATCTTGCCCGTTCGGCTGGCGATGGGAAGGAGAACTGGCTGGTCATGATCGGCGTCTGCACCCATCTCGGTTGCATCCCGCTCGGTCAGGCGGGTGAATATGGCGGGTGGTTCTGTCCCTGCCATGGTTCGGTCTACGATACTGCCGGTCGCATCCGCCATGGGCCTGCGCCGCAGAACCTCTTCATACCGCAATATGCGTTCACGTCGGAAAAGAAGATCAAGGTCGGTTGAGGGGGAGCTGAATCATGAGTGGTCATTCGTCTTACGAGCCATCCACAGGGCTCGAAAAATGGGTAGACGCGCGGCTTCCGCTGCCGCGTATGGTCTACGATAGTTTCATTGCCTATCCGGTCCCGCGCAACCTGAACTACGCCTATACGTTCGGCGCCATGCTGGCCGTGATGCTGGTCCTGCAGATCCTGACCGGCGTCGTCCTGGCCATGCATTACGCGGCCAATACGGCAATCGCCTTCAATTCGGTCGAAAAGATCGTCCGCGACGTCAATCACGGCTGGCTGCTGCGCTACATGCATGCCAACGGCGCGTCCTTCTTCTTCGTGGCCGTCTACCTGCACATTGCTCGCGGTCTATACTACGGCTCCTACAAGGCGCCGCGCGAAATCCTCTGGATTCTCGGCGTGATCATCTACCTGCTGATGATGGCGACCGCGTTCATGGGCTATGTTCTGCCCTGGGGTCAGATGTCCTTCTGGGGCGCGACCGTCATCACCGGCTTCTTCTCGGCCTTCCCATGGGTCGGCGACTGGATCCAGACCTTCCTGCTCGGCGGTTTTGCCGTTGACGATCCGACGCTCAATCGCTTCTTCTCGTTGCACTATCTGCTGCCGTTCATGATCGCGGGCGTCGTCATCCTGCACATCTGGGCGTTGCATGTGACGGGCCAGACGAACCCGACCGGCGTCGAAGTCAAGCTGAAGACGGATACAGTGCCCTTCACGCCCTATGCGACGCTGAAGGATGCGCTCGGCGTTTCCATCTTCCTGCTGGTGTTCGCCTATTTCGTGTTCTACCTGCCGAACTTCCTCGGCCATGCCGACAACTACATTCCGGCAAACCCGCTGAAGACGCCGGCACACATCGTTCCGGAATGGTACTTCCTGCCGTTCTACGCGATGCTGCGTTCGATCACCTTCAACATCGGGCCTATCGACTCCAAGCTTGGCGGCGTCTTGACGATGTTCGGCGCCATCATCGTGCTGTTCTTCCTGCCGTGGCTCGATACGTCGAAGGTTCGTTCTGCCGTCTATCGTCCCTGGTTCAAGCTGTTCTTCTGGCTGTTCGTCGCCGATGCCGTCCTGCTCGGCTGGCTTGGTTCTCAGCCTGCGGAAGGGATCTACACCACGGCTGCGCAGTTCGCGACGCTGTTCTACTTCCTGTTCTTCCTCGTCGTCATGCCGGTGCTTGGCATAGTCGAGACACCGAAGCGCATTCCAAATTCCATTACGGAAGCGGTTCTTGAAAAACAGGGCGGTAAAGTTCCCGCTCCGGTTCAAGCGTAATCGGCGATAGAGGAAGAAAACGATGAAAAAGATTATTGTCGGGCTTCTGTCGCTTACGCTTTTCGGCGGCCTCACGACTGCTGCCGTCATCGCAGCGGAAACGAAGCCTGCCGCAGAAAGCGAGACGCCGCACTATCCGCTGAAGGAGCCGCGCGAGCAGCATTGGACCTTCGCCGGCCCGTTCGGCTATTACGACAAGGCGCAGCTCCAGCGTGGCCTGAAGGTCTACACGGAAGTCTGTTCCGCCTGCCATTCGATGAAGCTGGTGGCTTACCGCACGCTGGAAGACCTCGGTTATTCGGAAGCACAGGTGAAGGCATTTGCCGCCAACTACGAAGTGCAGGACGGACCGAACCCTCAAGGTGAGATGTTCACCCGCAAGGCGCTTCCGTCTGATCATTTCAACTCGCCGTTCCCGAACGACGAGGCCGCCGCTGCCTCCAATAACGGGGCCGTGCCGCCTGACATGTCGCTGCTTGCCAAGGCACGCGAAGTCGAGCGCGGCTTCCCGCAGTTCATCTTCGACATCTTCACGCAGTATCAGGAAGGCGGTCCGGATTATATCTACTCGCTGCTGACCGGGTATGAAGATGCGCCGGCGGGCTTCACCGTGCCGCAGAATTCGCACTACAACCCGTATTTCGATGCGGCGGCGACCTTTGCGATGCCGAAGCCGCTTTCGGATGGCCAGGTGACCTATGATGACGGTTCGCCGCAGACGGTGGACCAATATGCGCGCGACGTGGCTGCTTTCCTGATGTGGACGTCCGAGCCGCATCTCGAAGACCGCAAGCACACCGGCTTCATGGTCATGATCTTCCTGCTGATCTTCTCGGTATTGATCTACCTCACCAAGCGGTCGGTCTATGCGAAGGCAGGCGCGCACTGAGCCTTGCAACAATCAAGCAAAAGAGCGGCCCTTCGGGGCCGCTTTTTTGTTGGTATGGAGCCCTGGTCTTGGTAGGGTGCGGCCGGCCCTATTCATAGCCTGAGAGTACATATTTCATGAACACTGTTGCTTCGGAGCTCGCCGCCAGCATCCGTTCCATTCCGGACTATCCCAAGCCCGGCATCATCTTCCGTGACATCACGACGATGCTCGGCGACGCCAGGGCGTTCCGTCGCGCCATCGATGCGCTGGTGCAGCCCTATGCCGGCTCCAAGATCGACAAGATCGCCGGGATGGAAGCGCGGGGCTTCATTCTTGGGGGAGCGGTGGCACATCAGTTGTCGGCCGGTTTCGTGCCGATCCGCAAGAAGGGCAAGCTGCCGCACGATATCGTCCGCATCGCCTACAGCCTGGAATATGGCGTCGATGAGATGGAAATGCATCGCGACGCAGTCAATCCGGGCGAAAAGGTCATCCTTATCGACGATCTGATCGCAACGGGCGGCACAGCGGTCGGTGCGACGAAACTGTTGCGCCAGATCGGCGCCGAGGTCATCGCCGCGTGCTTCGTGATCGACCTGCCGGATCTCGGCGGCCGCAAGAAGCTCGAAGAGCTTGACGTGCCGGTTCACACGCTGGTGGAATTCGCCGGACACTGATTGGTTTCGGAAGGCTGGCGGGTCCGTCAGGGACGGCCCCGCAGGTCACTATTCAAAGGCCAGCACGGTGCTTTCGAAGCGCAGGGCCGGTGTGCCGTGCTGGTTTATTCCGTCGCAGGCGAGCGTATAGAGCGCCCAGCCGGGGCGCGAGGCCAGCGGACGGCTGCCAAGGATCGCGACGCCATAGGTGATCGTGTCGCCGGCAAAGACCGGCCGCAGCCATTGCAGGTTCTTGAAGCCCGGCGAGGGGCCGAGATTGGGAGGCGTCTTGCCTTCGGCGATCAGCCGCGCCGTTTCCGCCTTCCAGTAGTCCACGAAGCTGCGCATCCACATCGAACAACTATGCCAGCCGGAGGCGCAGAGGCCGCCGAACAGCGATTGCTTGGCCGCTTCCGCATCCATGTGGAAGATCTGCGGATCGAAGCGCGACGCGAAGTGGATGATGCTTTCCGGAGTGAAGGTGTGGCTGCCGATCTCGACGCGTTCGCCGATGGCATAGAGTTCGCTCATCTTCATGCCGATACCTCCGCACCGGCGCGCAACCGGATCATCGTGGCGTTTTCTCCAAGGCAGATGAGCTCGCCGCGCTGGTTCTCGATCTCGTGGCGGAACTTGACGATGCCGATGCCGGGCCGGGAGCGCATGGGACGCGCCTCGATGACGATGGATCGGCCGGACAGGGTATCGCCAGCCAGGACGGGCTTCTTCCACTCCATGAAATCGATGCCGGGGGCGCCCTGCGCATCGGTCGCGAGGAGGTAGGAGTCGCACATCATGCGCATGAACATGGCCGAGGTGTGCCAGCCGGAAGCGGCAAGGCCGCCGAGAATGCTTGCGCGGCCGGCGTCCTCATCGAGATGCATCGGCTGCGGATCGAATTCGCTGGCAAATTCGACGATCTCAGCCGCCGTCACATGTTTGGGGCCGAGCGGAAATTCCCGACCCGGCTGGAAGTCTTCATAGACGAGTTTCGTCATATCCTCTGTCGTCCTCCACATCTTGCCCTTGGGCAATCGCATGGCCCGCAGTGCCGGCGCAAGCATTTTCATGACTATAGGGAGATGGGTTCGAAGGTGATTGCCTATTGGCGCACGACAGCTCTTGATTGTAGTGCGGCGATATGTTGAGGCTTGGTGACGGCGAGACGAAACGAGAGAAAAATGAGCGAACTCAAAATCGCACTGGAAGAAGCAGCCGGCGAGGGGATTATTTCCTCCAGCCAGGCGGAGCGATTGCTGCCCTATCTGAACGCGAAGAGCATCGGAGCGCTTCCGACCGGGCACGCTCTTTCGACGCCGCGTTCGCTTGATGATTCCAACCCGCTGGAGGATACGGAAGCGCCGCGTTTCGTTCGCGGCTTCCACGATGTGCTCATCACCATCGGCATCATCGTCCTGCTTGTCGGACTATGGGGCCTGGCGAACCGGTACGTATCCTTGCTGGCGATCGTCATTCTGGCGGAGATTCTGGTGCGCCGCCAGCGGCTCGCGCTTCCGGCCGTCGTCTTGACCATCGCGCTCATCGTCTGGCTGTTCCATACGGTTGTGAGCTATGTCGGCTCGACGCAGGGTTTGGTCGATAACGCCACCATCGGCGCGATCGTCATAGCCGCGCCATTCCCTCCGTTGCTGGCGTTGTTTTACTGGCGCTACCGGGTGCCGTTGGCGCTGGCGCTATTCCTGTTCTCATTGTTCGGCTTGTTGCTGGCTGCGGTGTTCTACGTCGTCGGCTCGGTGACGGGGTCTTCAAATGTGGCGATCGACTATCCGATCACGACGCTCTCGATATTTCTGATCGCGGCACTTGGCAGCTTTGCCCTGGCGATGCGTTTCGATCTCAGCGATCCGGGCAGGGTCACGCGCCGCTCCGACGTGGCGTTCTGGCTGCATCTGGTAACCGCTCCGGCGCTGCTTTATTCGACCGTCCTGCTGGCGTTGCGCCTGGAGCTTGCCAGCGGTGGCGCCGTCTTCACCAACCTTACCGACGCTCTCTTCGGGGGGTATACGCAGGCGGTGACGGTCCTGATTGCGGTCCTGGTGATGATGCTGATCGGCCTTGTCATCGATCGCCGTGCTTTCGTGACCGCCGGCCTCGTCTCGCTCGGCCTGGCGACCGCGGCCATTCTTCGGCACAACAATGCCGGTCTCGACAAGGTCGGTTTCCTGGTGCTGATGATCGTCGGTCTGGTCGTGCTGGTCATCGGCATTGGATGGGCCGACCTGCGTCGCATCGTCGTGCGGCGCTTGCCCGCCGGCATGCAGCGGAGATTGCCGGCGCTCAGATAGGCGCCGGCAGGAAAAAGCGGATCAGGTGTTGAAGCGGAAGTGGATCACGTCGCCGTCCTGAACGACGTATTCCTTGCCTTCGTCGCGCGCCTTGCCGGCTTCCTTGGCGCCGGTTTCGCCGTTGTAGGCGATGTAGTCGTCATAGGCGATTGTGTTGGCGCGGATGAAGCCGCGCTCGAAATCCGAATGGATGACGCCGGCGGCCTGCGGCGCCTTGGTGCCCTGTTCGATCGTCCAGGCGCGCGTTTCCTTTGGCCCTACCGTGAAGTAGGTGATGAGGTGCAGCAGCTTGTAGCCGGCGCGGATCAGGCGGTCGAGACCGGCTTCGTCGAGGCCGAGCGCGGAGAGGAATTCCGTAGCCTCTTCATCGGGCAGCTGCGCAACTTCAGCCTCGATCGCGGCGGAGATGACGACGACTTCCGAATTCTGCTCCTTGGCCATGGCGGCGACGGCTGCCGTATGCTCGTTGCCGGTCGAGGCATCGCCTTCGGCGACGTTGCAGACATAGAGTACGGGGTGCGACGTCAGAAGGTTCAGGCTCTTGAGGATGCGGATCTCTTCCGCGTCCAGCTTGGAAAGGAGCGTGCGAACCGGCTTGCCTTCCTGCAGCAATGCCAGAGAGGCGTCCATGATCGGCAGCATCGCCATGGACTCCTTGTCCTTGCCGGTGGCGCGCTTGCGTGTCTGCTCGGTGCGGCGCTCGAGGCTCTCGAGATCGGCGAGCATCAGCTCGGTCTCGATCGTTTCGGCATCGGCAACCGGGTTGATGCGGCCCTCGACATGGGTGATGTCGCTGTCTTCGAAGCAGCGCAGCACATGCACGATGGCATCGACTTCGCGGATATTGGCGAGGAACTGGTTGCCGAGGCCTTCGCCCTTCGACGCGCCGCGCACGAGGCCGGCGATGTCGACGAAGGAGATACGCGTCGGGATGAGTTCCTTCGACTTGGCGATATCGGCCAGCTTGCGCATGCGCGGATCAGGAACCGCGACTTCACCCGTGTTCGGTTCGATCGTGCAGAAGGGATAATTCGCCGCCTGCGCCGCTGCCGTCTTGGTCAGCGCGTTGAACAGAGTGGACTTGCCGACATTCGGCAGTCCGACGATACCGCATTTGAAACCCATGGCACCTTGTCCATATCTTGAAAATCTTTGCTGTGCCTATGGGGGATGGGCCGTTGCGGGTCAAGTCTTGGGCAAGCAAAGAGCCGCTTTTCTGCAGAAAGGAAGGGCTGAGATCGGATATCTGCCATATTGTCTCCCTGACATGAGCCTCCTTGAACGATGTAGTGCACTGCACTATAATGGGAGTATCAGCCAAAAGCCCTTTTCCTGTCGTCAACGGTGATGCCGATGAGTGACAATGATGTTGTCCTGAAACCAAAGACTAAAACCAAGCCGAAGCTCGATAGGCCGAAGCTCTACAAGATCATTCTCGTCAACGACGATTACACGCCGCGGGAATTCGTCATCATGGTGCTGAAGGCCGTCTTCCGCATGAGCGAGGAGGCCGGCTACCGCGTCATGATGACGGCGCACAAGCTTGGAACCTGCGTGGTGATGGTTTGCGCGCGGGATGTCGCCGAGACGAAGGCCCAGGAGGCCGTCGATCTTGCCAAGAGCGCCGGCTTCCCGCTGATGTTCACGACCGAGCCGGAAGAATAGGAACGGTCGCCATCGGCTAAGCTGCCGCGGGGCGGCGGATCTGGAACCCGGTCTTATCCTGCATGAAGCCGCAATTGGCGTAGAAGCGCAGCGTTGCAGGGTCTTTCGAGCCGGTCAGCAGCATGACCTTGTAGCAGCCCTTTTCCCAGGCGCTCGCAATTGCCTTGCGGATGACCTTGCCGGCAAGTCCCCGCTGGCGGTAATCGGCATGTGTCACCACGTTCTCGATCAGCGCATAGGGCGCGCCGCCACGCGTGAGATTGGGAATGACGATCAGGGTGACGGAAGAAACGGCCTGCGCGCCGGCAAAGGCCGCAAAGATCGTCATGCCCGGATGAATGAGGATTTCCGCAAAGCGGCTTTCCGCCAATCGCATATCCAGCGATGGGTCTTCGGTGTTCAGGTGCCGATAAAGCGCAAGCAGTGTCGCCAGATCCGCATTTGCGACCGGGCGGAGGACAATATCTGCGGCGCTTCCGTTCGACGCTTCCGGCATGTCAACTATCCTTCTTGCCGAACATCCTCTTCAGCATCTCCGCCATCGGCCCGGTTTCCGGGATCTTCGGCTGGTTGTGATTGCGCGCCTGGTGGATGTGGGATTTGGCTGTCGCCTTCTTTTCCGGCTTCGGCGCGTATTCCTCCGCCTTGCCGCCCAGCGCGAGGGCGATCTTGTTCATCAGCTGCGAATCTTCGCCGCGCACCAGCATGTCGGCATTGTCAGCAAGCGCGTCGAACAACGGTTCGAGCCAGCTGTGGTCGGCCTTGGCGAAGTCGCCGAGAACATGATTGTGCACGAGTTCCTTGGCGCCCGGATGACCGATGCCGAGGCGCAGGCGGCGATATTCCTTGCCGCAATGGGCGTCGATCGACTTGATGCCGTTGTGGCCGCCATGGCCGCCGCCTGTCTTCAACCGCGCCTTGCCGGCCGGCAGGTCGAGTTCGTCGTAGATGACCACGAGGTCGGATGGCTGAAGCTTGTAGAAGCGCATGGCTTCGCCGACGGCCTCGCCCGAGAGGTTCATGAAGGTTTGCGGCTTGATGAGCAGCACCTTTTGCCCGCCGAGCTCGCCCTCCGCAATTTCCGCTTTGAATTTCTTCGACCAGGGCGAAAAGCTGTGGCGGCGGTAGATCGCATCCACGGCCATGAAGCCGATATTGTGGCGATTGCCCTGATATTTGGCGCCCGGATTGCCGAGGCCCGCGATGAGAAGCATGCGCTTCACCCCTTGGAAAATACCGATGCCCTTCACGACAGGGATTTGGCGGCAAAGTCAAGGCGGTATGCGGTCAGTCGCCGAGGTGCAGGCCGTACTTCAGGAAAATCTGCTTCTGCGTTCCATTGGCGATCAGCGCATTCAGCGCCGTCTGCATTTTGTTCAGAAGGTCGGTGGGGAAATCTTTCTGACAGGCGATTCCCATGGGCTGCTGGGAAAGGACAGTCACCTTTTCCACGGCGTTGCCATCCGCCTTCAGCTTGTCGAAATAGAATTCCGAGATCGGCATCAGGTCGATGCGGTCGCTCATCAGTTTCTTCAGGCTCGCCTTGAAGTCGCTGCCGATGTCGATGCGCGGGAAATTGTTCCGGCGCAAAATCGTTTCCGTATAGTCCTCCCGCCATGTGCCGACGAGATATTTCCGGGCTTCGTCGATGGTCGAGGCGGTAACCGCCGAGCCGCCGTGCTTGATCAGGATGCTGCGGTCGATGAGGAGCGGTTGCACCCATTTGAATAGTGCGTTGCGTTCTTCATTGTGCGCTGTGGCGAAGACGCAGGTCATGGGGTCCGCAAGCGCCTGATTGTAGGCCCGGGCCCAGGGCATGACGGTGATCGTATAATCGACCCCGATATCGGCCATCACCTTCTGCACCTGCTCGGTGGTCGCTCCGACGACCGTCTTGCCGTCGCGATAGTTGAAGGGCGGATATTCCTCGGTGGTGAAATGAACGGTGTCGGCGCGGGCTGGAGAGAAAAGAGTGAGCGAAAACAGGCTGGTTGCAATCACGAGCAGCGGCTTTCGCATGCGGTTCCTCATCGCTATGATGCTTGTGCAACAGGGGAAGGGTGGTCTTGCTGCAGGGCAGCCAATGTCTTTGACAGATTGTCCGGATGCTGAGGTCGATAGAACAGGTAGCCCTGGCCATAGTCGATGCCCATGGTGCGCAGGGTCGCGCATTCCTCCTCCGTCTCCACGCCCTCGGCTATGACCGTGCAGTTCATCTTGTGCGAGAGCGTGGTGATGCTTTCGACCAGCATGCGGCTTTTGGCGCTGACATCGGAGACGGTGTCGTTGATTGCACGGATGAAGGACTGGTCGATCTTAATGATGTCGACGGGGAAACGATTGATATAGCTCAACGATGAATAGCCCGTGCCGAAATCGTCGAGCGCGATGCGGCAGCCGTAGCGGCAGATCTCGTTGATGACCATGCGCGTCTCCGGATTGTCGTCCATGAGCACCGCTTCGGTGATTTCGACGACGATGCGCCGCGGAGAAATATCATGGCGCGAAAGCACCGCGGCCATCAGCATTGGCAACTCGGGCTCGAACTGCAGCGGAGAGAAGTTGATGGCGAGATAGGTGTCCTGCATGCCGTCAAGGCGCGAAAGGCGCGCGAAATGGGCGATCGCCTTTTCCATGATGCGGTTGCCGATGCGGATGATCGAGCCGGTCTCTTCCGCGACTTCGATGATGCGGGCCGGCGGCAGGATGCCTTTCTGCGGATGGTGAAGGCGCATCAGCGCCTCGAAGCCGGCGATGGAGCGGTCGTCCATATTGACGACCGGCTGCAGATAGGCTTCGAACCAGTCCTCGCCGAGGCCCGTTTCGATATGGTTCTCCAGCTCGGCGCGGCGTCGCGAGTCGTCCAGCATGCCGTTGTCGAAGATCTGCGCGCCGTTCTTGCCGTCGCGCTTCTTGGCATACATCGCGATATCGGATTTCAACAGCAGTTCCGCCGCGTTGGCGGCGTGGCGCGGATAGATGGCGATGCCGATGCTGGCGCTGAGACGGGCGTCGCCGACGAAGGGCGTTTCGAAGATTTCGGCAATCTGGCCGGCCATGTCGATGGCTCTCGCCTCGGCATCCTCCGCCAATAGCAGGATCGCGAATTCGTCGCCGCCCAGGCGGGCCGCGATGTCGCCCGATTTCAGGCATTTCTGCAGCCGGGATACGAGCTCGCGCAGGGCGGCGTCGCCGGCTGCATGGCCCATATTGTCGTTGATCCATTTGAAGCGGTCGAGGTCGATGAACAGACATGCGAGCTCGCGCTTGCGCAGATCGGCCTCATTGATCTTGGCGTCCAGTGCGGTCTCGAAGCCCTGGCGATTGAGGAGGCCGGTCAGGTGGTCGGTGATCGCCTGACGCAAATTCCGGTCTTCGGACTGCTTGAGTTCGGTGACGTCGGTCATGACGGAAAGCGACTGGCCGTCCTGGATCGCGGTTGTCTCCAGGATCAGAATGTCCATGACGCGGCCGTTCCGGCAAAGGAATTTGACCGTCACGGCAAGGCGCGCGGCGCTGCTTCGATTGCCGGTCTTACGCTCGACATATTGCGCGCGCGATTCCGGCAGGACCAGACTTGCAAATTCGCGGCCGATCACCTCGGCGCGGTCGTAGCCGGTTGCTGCGAGCCAGTAGTCGCTGACGGCGGCGATGCAATCGTCCTTGTCGAGGGAGAAGAGCATGGCAGGCGTCAGATTGTAGGTGTCGGTGGCCCGCCGATGGGCAAGCTTGAGCTCGTTTTCCTCGCGCTGCAGTTTGCTCTGCATGTCGTTGAAGCTATTGGCGAGCCGTCCCATCTCATCGTTCGATTGCCAGTCGACATGGTGGCGCGAACCCAGCCGGCGCGTTGCCTCGATGGCATGGGTCAGCCGCATCAAGGGCTGAATGACAAAAATGCGGTTGCCGATCAGCGCCGCGCCGAAAACGGTCAGCACGGCGAAAATGAAAATGGAAATGAAGACGATTTCTTCGTTCTTCAGGCCGTCGAAGAGGCCAAGCTGCGGATAGTAGACCGTGATGACGCCAAGCTTCTTTGCTCCGTCCACGCCGTTGTAGACGATCGGCCGGGAAATGGACTCCAGGTTGCCCTTGTAGGATTTCGGAATGGTCGATTGGGTGACATCGAGCTGGCCGGAGAGATCACGGACGTTCACACGGACGATCGCGCCTTCCGCGACCGTCGTCGCGCTGATCTGGGTGACGCTATCCTCGTCCAGATCCCACAAGGGTTTGGCGAGCGCCTGGGCATTGGCGACGAGCAGGACGGTTATATGGTCCTTGATTTCCTTTTCGGCGCGTTCGGAGGACAGAAAAAGGAAAAGGACGAAGAGCGGCGCTACGAAGACCAGCAGCGCACCGCAAACGATCGCGAAAAACCTGTTTTCGACCGAATGGCTCATTATCTCGTCAGCTCCCCAGTCATAGGCTCGCGAATCTGGGGGTGCCGCTTCCTACAACTCTTTCGCGTAGATTTTCATGAATCCGTTAAATGTTGCTGAAATTCTGGGGTTAATGGATATCAATCGAAGTATAGAGCCCAAGTCATTTTTACTTTTACTTTTTCTAATATTGTCGAGCGGGCATGAAAAAACCCGCCATCCCCTTGGGGAAGGCGGGTTCGAATGCTTCAGGTTGAAGATGCCGATCAGGCGCTGGCTTCTTCGCCGCCTTCTGCTTCTTCCGTAAGGCCGGCTGCCGGGGCAACGATCGTTGCGATCGTGAAGTCACGGTCGGCGATAACCGGAGTGACGTTCTTCGGCAGCTTCACGCTCGAGATGTGGATGCTGTCGCCGCTCTTCAGGCCCGTCAGGTCGATGGTGAAGAATTCCGGGATGGCATCGGCCGGGCAATGGACTTCGACTTCGTGACGAACGATGTTCAGCACGCCGCCAGCCTTGAGGCCCGGGGACTTTTCATGGTTCTCGAAGTGAACCGGAATTTCGACGGTAACCGCGGTGTTGCCGGAAACGCGCAGGAAATCGACGTGAACCGTGAAGTCACGGACCGGATCGAGCTGGTAGTCCTTCGGCAGAACCTTGATCTTCTTGCCGCCGACGTCGATCGTTGCGATCGTCGTGAGGAAGCCGCCGGCGTGGATGCGCTTCGTCACCTCATTGGTGTTGATAGCGATGGAAATGGGGGCCTGCTTGTCACCATAGATGACAGCGGGGATCAAACCGTTGCGGCGAAGTTCACGGGCGGACCCCTTACCAACCCGTTCGCGCGCCTCGGCCTTGAGCTCGTAGCTTTCGTGGCTCATGGCTATTCCTTTCGAGGTTATTTGGAGAGTTCATCCGGTCGACCATATGCCGCCTCGGCTGAACTGGAGGAGGGCACGCCCTGCCTCATCCGCGTTGCCTCCAAGGGTGTCTACGCGGACGCGTGGCGTATAATACAAAGCGGCCCAAGGTGCAAGCACTCAGGGAACGAGAAGCTTTGTGGTGACATTGCAACTGCCGCGAACAAGCCTGCGATGCCATTTGTATCAACGACTTGACATATACCCCCGGCGCCATCAACAGTCGAATCCAATCGATCGGGATGAGAAGGAAGGGTCGGGCATGCGTTCCAGGGCAATCGCCGCCGCGGTTTTTTCCATGGGTCTCGCCGGCGCTTCGCAGGCAGCCGACGTCAACGAGCAAGGCGCCAAGGAACTTCGCGGTATCCTGACCCACTCGCTTTCGCAGGATCTCGCCCGCAGCGATTTCGTGACCGTCAAACCGGCGGGCGACCAGTATGAGATCGTCTACGATCTCGCGAAATTCTTCGACAAGATCAATTCCAGCGGGTTTTCCGTTACCGGCTTCAAGCCGCTTACTCTCTTCGCGCAGCCGGTCGAGCAGGAAAAGTGGCATCTGACGGGCGACAACAGCCTCGATATCGCCCTGCATTCGCCGACCTCGGACATCGGCTACTCGATCGCCTCCAGCTCATTCGACGGCATTTTCGATCCTGCGATCGAAATGATGCGGTCGATGGGCATCAAGAGCAGCGGCGTGAAATTCTCCAGCGCCGGCAGCGGCCCGAAGAGCGGACGGAAGGTCGACGCAACGATCGACAGCGCCTCCTTTGCGCATACGATCACCGACAGCAGCGAGGCGGGCAAGGTCGATCTGCAATTGCAGGGCACCCTCCAGGGTTTGAACGAACAGTTCACCCTGCGGCCCGATGCTTCGCCCATCACCTTCCGCGCCGACAGCGTCGATACGAACGTGACCGCGACCAGCCTGCCGGTGAAGGATCTGCGTGAGCTCATTCGCTTCTTTGTTCAGCACGTCAAGGCCAAGCAGCTTTCGCAAAGCGGCAGCGAGAAGTTCGAGCAGCTTGTGCATCGCGCCTTGCCGATTTTCGGATCGCTCGGCAAGACCGTGACCCTGAACAACGCCTCGTTGGCGACGGACAAGGGCAAGGTCGGCATCAAGCGCATCGATTACAGTTTCAAGATGGATGGGCTGACCAAGGCATCCAACGTCAATCTGGAACTGAGGGCCGAGCAGTTCACGCCCGATGCGGACCTTATTCCGGCCGCCTACACGGCGTTCCTGCCGACGACGCTCGATGTGCAGCTCGGTGTGCCGAACGTCAATTTCGAGGGCCTTGTCGATACCGCGCTCGATGCTATCGCCGCGCGGGCAACGCCGGTTTCGGGTGAAGCGTTGAAGCGGACGATGTTTCCGAGCGGCTACGGAACGCTGGAGTTTCCGAAGATCAGCGCGACATCCGGAGCCTACGACGTGGAAATTTCCGGCGAGCTGAAGGGCTCGACCAAGCCGCATTCCGGTTATTCGCTGCAGGCGACCATTCTGGCGCGCGATTTCGACAAGACGGTCGCTGCCATTCAGGAGGCGGCAAAGGCGAACCCGGGCCTGAACAATGTTTCCTTTGGCCTGCTGGCTGCCAAGGGTTTTGCCAAGACCGATCCCGACGGGCGCTTGCGCTGGGACGTCACCATGGATGAAGACCGGACAGTGACGGTCAACGGACAGGTGATGAAGAAGCCTTGAGTTTCGGGAGCAAGCCCATGTATCAGGGCGACCATAGGGTTCCACTCGAAAGGCCGATCTGGCTCTTTCGGATTTTCACGTTTCTTTTCCATCATATCTGGGGGTGAACTATGCGTTTCAAAGCGGTTGCTGCAGCGGCTTTCGTCGCTGCCGGCGTTATCGGCAGTGCGCAGGCGGCTGACGTCAGCGAGCAGGGTGCGAAGGATCTGTACGGCAATCTGACCTATTTCCTGCCCGACGATATCGCTAAGAGCGGCGTAATCTCGGTCAAGCCGGTCAGCGGGCACTACGAGGTGACCTATGATCTGCAGAAGCTGCTCGAGACGCTGAACGCGAGCGGCTTCGACATCAGCGGCCTCAAGCCATTGACGATGCTGGCAACGCCGCTGGATGGCGGCCTCTGGGATATCGAGGGCAACAATGCCTTCGATGTGTCGGCGCATTCCAAGCCGGGCAACGGTCCCGCCACCGAATTCCGCTATGCATTGGCCTCCTCGACCGTCAAGGGCGTTTTCGATCCCGCGCTTCACTACCTGCGTTCCATGGATATGAAGGGGCAGGGGATCACCTTTGCCACCAAGACGACCGACGAAAACAACAGCGTCCAGAAGAACGACGCTACCGCCGACAGCGTCGCCTATACGCTGTCGTCCGCCGACAGCGGCGAGCCGGGCAGGCTCGACATCAAGATGAACGGCAGCCTGCAGTCGCTTTACGACAAGATCTCGTCCGACGACGCGACGCTCGGCGAAATCAAGGTCGGTGCGATCGATTTCAATATGGGCGCGACGAAGCTGCCCTTGAAGGCAGTGAATTCCTTCCTGCAGTTCGTCTCCGAGCACAAGGATGAGAAGACCCTTTCGGATGCGGACAGCCAGGCGCTCAAGGCGCTGCTGATGGATGCCATGCCGATCGTCGGCTCTTTCGACGAGTCCGTCGCCATAAAGGACGTGGCGGTGACGACGCCGTTCGGCAATGGCGGGCTGCAGAAGATGGGCTACTTCTTCAAGGTCGCGGGTCCGGCCAATGCCATGAATGCCGATTTCGGTTTGAATGCCGAAAAGCTCACTCTGGCCACTGGCCTGGTGCCTGACGACTATATCGCCTTCATTCCCGACGCGGCCGATGTCCAGGTGCAGGTGCCGAACCTGAACTTCTCCGCCATGATGGATGTCCTGAAGGAGACCGACTTCAAGAATCCGGACAGCAACACCGCCATCGACACCAAGCTGCAGCAGGCCATGTTCCCCGACGGTACGGTGACCATCAACTTCCCGAAAATCAGCGCCACCTCGGATCTCTACGATATCGAAGCTTCCGGCAGCATGCGCGGCTGGCTGAACGAGAAGGATCGCGTCTCCATGAAGATGACGGTTTTTGCCCGCGATCTCGACAAGACGATCGCGGCCATCCAGGAGGCTGCCAAGACGAAGACCGATCTCTCCCAACTCTCTTTCGGCCTGATGATGGCCAAGGGATTCGCCAAGACGGATGCCGATGGGCGCTCGCGCTGGGATATCGATCTTTCCGACGACGGTCATGTGTCGGTCAACGGCCAGGTCATGAAGTAAGTCACTCCGAAACCAGAATGCGACCATGTTTGTCCTGAAGCCGCTGGGCCAGCGCTCGATCTCTCTCCTATGGGCCGGCCAGGTGCTGGCCGCGACGGGCTCCGAATTCTACATGGTCGCAGTCGTCTGGATCGCGGCCGATTTCATCGGCAACGATGCGGGGTATGTCTCCGCCTTGCAATCCGGAGCGCTGCTGTTCGGTAGCCTCTTCGGCGGCATTGTTACGGATCGCTGGCGCCACAGCGTAACGATGATCATGGCCGATCTGCTGCGCGCGGCTCTGTTGCTGACACTCTCGCTTGCCGGGCTTCTGCATCTGATGAGCTTGCCGTTGCTGATGGTGCTTGCGGGATGCATCGCATTGCTGACATCGACGTTCGATCCCTCGCTGCAGGCGACGCTCCCGACGATCGCCGTCGATCCGGAGGTCCGGCACGCGACCAACGGCCTGTTCGATGCCACCCGCCGCATGGCGCGCATCCTGGGGCCGAGCCTGATCGCACTCGTGAACGGGCTCTTGCCGAAATCGCAGTTCTTCACCGTCACGGCAGCGACTTTTCTGCTGTCGGCGCTTGCCGTCTGGCTGGCGGTGGCAAAGCTCCCCTCTGCGCCGAGACGTCGCGATTTTTCCGGAATGGCGGCTGTCGTGGACGGCGTCCTCGGTGGGTGGCGCGCGGCGCGGGGGCATGCGGCGATCCTCTATGGCATGTTTACCAATTTGATGGGAAATATCGCCTGGGCGATGGGAATTCTGCTCGGAATGATCCTGCATCTGCGCGAGACCAGCGCCGATCCGCTGACCGACTACAGCCTGATGATGACTGCTTACGGCGTCGGCAACCTGACGACCAATCTCATTCTCAGCAGCGTCAAGCCGCGCCGGCCGGTGGTCTGGATCATCGCGGCAAAACTCATTTTCGGATCGGGGGTTTTCCTGCTGCCGCTGATGCATGACCGGATATGGCTGATGACCGTGGCGTGCTTTGCGGCCATCAACGGTCCTTTCGAGAATCTCGCCATGCTGCATCTGATGCAGACGCGTAGCGAGCCGCATCGTCTGGCGCAGGTCTATCGTCTGCTGATGTGCGCGATCTTTACTGGCCTGCTTCTTGCCTACCTGATGTCGCCGAGCCTGTTTGCATGGTTCGGCATCGGGCCTTCGATCATGGGATCGGGCGCGGCCGTCTTCATCTCCGGGCTGATCGGGATCGGCTTGCTGGCATGGAAGCAGACGCATCCCTCTGGAGCGAAGGCGTTCTGAAACGCTGTTCGATCTCTTTGTTCTTACGCTATTCCGGATAGAAAACCGCCGCGAAGTTTTCCTGGGATTGCTCTAGTCGAACAGGCTGGAAACCGATTCTTCCTGGCTGGTGCGGTTGATGGCTTCGCCGATGAGGCTTGCCGTCGTGATGACGCGGATATTCGGCGCCGATTGCACGGCCGTCGTCGGCTGGATGGAATCGGTGATGACCAGTTCCTTCAGCTTCGAATTCGCAATGCGGGTCACCGCACCACCGGACAGAACGCCGTGGGTGATATAGGCCGTTACGCTCGTCGCGCCATTCTTCAGGAGCGCCTCGGCGGCATTGCAGAGCGTGCCGCCGGAATCGACGATATCGTCAATGAGGATGCAGTCCTTGCCGGTGACATCGCCGATGATGTTCATCACTTCGGACTCACCGGGGCGATCACGGCGCTTGTCCACGATCGCCAGTAGACAGTCGAGACGTTTGGCCAGCGCGCGGGCACGCACGACGCCACCGACGTCCGGCGAAACCACCATGACGTTGCGGATATCGTAGTTCGCCATGATGTCGCGCGTCAGGATCGGCAGGGCGTAGAGATTGTCGGTAGGGATATCGAAGAAGCCCTGGATCTGGCCGGCGTGCAGATCAAGCGTCAGCACGCGATCCGCTCCGGCCTCGGTGATGAGGTTTGCCACGAGCTTCGCCGAGATCGGCGTGCGCGGGCCGGCTTTGCGGTCCTGACGGGCATAGCCGAAATAGGGAAGGACAGCCGTGATGCGCCGCGCCGAGGAGCGCCGCATCGCATCGACCATGATCAACAGTTCCATGAGATGGTCATTGGCCGGAAACGACGTCGGCTGAACGACAAATACGTCCTCGCCGCGCACGTTTTCCTGGATCTCAACAAAGATTTCCTGGTCCGCGAAACGTCGGACACTCGCCTTACCCAAAGGAAGATTGAGATAGTTGCAGATCGCTTCGGCGAGGTGCCGGTTCGAATTGCCTGCGAAAATCTTCATTTTGGCCCGCCTGTTACCAACCTGATAGCCGCGCTTTTAACCGCCTCGCTCTCGAATGCAAGGGGTAGAGGCGTGTTCGCTTTCATATTTCTGAAAAGCTTGTGGCTATCCACCGTTGGATTCGCGCCAGGAATTGAATTCCGACATGGTTTTGGTGGCGATTTTCTGCATGACGGCCGGAGGAACGGCCGACCACGGGTCGCCGCGTTTCAGCGGCGAGCTTTCGGAGCCTTGTATCCGATGGACGCGGTTGCCGTTGCCGTCAAGCACGTCCCAGACATAGGTCACGGAAATCTGCGGGCCGTCCTGGAAGGCGGAAAGATAGCCCTTGAGGATATAGGCGGCGCTGGAATCGCTCGAGCTTTTGATCGTCAGGCCAAGCGAGCGGGCATCCGAGCCGAGCTGGCGCGACAGCGGCGTGACGGCTTCGACGGGAGCGCCGATGATCGGCAGGAAGCGGATGCTGTTGCCGCCGGCTGACGCCGCGGGCGGCAGCGAGGCCTGCTGCTGTTCGGGCTGCTGGTCGTCATCCGCCTGTTGTTGCTGTTGCTGCTGCTGTGGTTGCGGATCGTCCGACAGACGGCGATCGGCCTCGCTCTGCTCGTCGGCCTCGGAAACCTGATCGTTGGCCGGAGCGATGGACGCGGTGCGGGAATTGTCGAGCGGGCGGGAGGCGTAGGGATTGGTGCCGTTCGATCTCAGCGCGGATGCCTGTTCATCGAGCGTGCCGGTCCCGCCGTAGCCTTGCTGCTGGTATGCCTGCTGGGAGGTCTGCTGCTGATAGCCGTAGCTGTCCTGCGTGTCCTGATACACCTGGCGGCGTTGGGGCGCGGCTGCCATGCGCTCTACATCGCCTTGCGTGACGGGGCTGGAGCCGGCGTCGCCGATGGCTTCCGGTGGCGTAAGGGCGTCCGTGGTATTGCAGGCGGAGAGCGCGAGGCAAAAGCCGGCGACAGTCAACGTTATCCTGACCACTCCCATTGACGCGATCCTTTCTCCCGACGGTCTCACCGTCCAGGATCGGCATCTTACGCCCCTAACGGTTAAGAAATTCGAGAGGGTGGCGGGAGAGGGCTTTCGGAGCCTGTGATGTCGTCAGATAGGTCTGGCCGAGGGTCATGGCGGTGCCGCTGTCGGAATCCATGATGATCATGTGCACGAAGAGCGACATGTTCTCCTGAATCTCCTGCGGATTGCCCATATGAAACATCTCGTGCTCCATCCAGGAGGGCGAGAAGCGGGCGCCGAGCGAGTAGCCGCAGGCGTTCAGGCGGTGCCGGGCAAGGCCGCGCTCGTCCATGATCCTGGCATGCATGTCGAAGATGTCGCCAAAGGTGTGCCCCGGCATCAGGATCGTTTCGATCGCCTGCAGGGTTTCCAGGCAGGCGCTGTAGAGCTCGCGATGACGATGGCTCGGATTTCCGACGACGACCGTACGCATCATGGCGGCATGATAGCGAGCGTCGACGCCTGCCCATTCGAGCGTCAATTGATCGTCGGCATCGAGCTGGCGGCGGCCGGACTTGTAGCGGCAGAGAAGCGCTTCCGCACCCGAGCCGATGATGAATTCGTTGGCGGGATAGTCGCCGCCGCCGGAAAAGACGGCGCCTTGCATGGCGGCGAGGATATCGGCCTCATCGGCGCCGGGTTTGACCAGGGACAGCGCGGCGTCCAGGGCGTCGTCGGCCAAGGCGGCGGCGCGTTCGACATGGGAGATTTCGGCGGGGCTCTTGGTCAGGCGCAGGCGGCTGACAAGGTAGGACGCATCGACGATCTGGCCGAAACTCGCAAGTTGGTGGTCCAGCAGGCGGGCGATGCGGCCGGTCATGCCATGGGTGTCGTATTCGACGCCGATGCGGGCGCCGAGAAGGTCGAGATCGGACAGAAGGTCCTTGAGATCGAGAGTCGGGTCGGCGTTGACGCGATCGACCCAGATACGGATATCCGTCACGACCGATGTTAGCTGCGCCTGGCGAAGGTCGGCCGAGCGCGTCAGAAGCGTCAGAGACCCGTCGGCCTTGACGACCAGCGTCTGGAAAAAGCAATAGCCGAACGTATCGTAGCCGGTCAGCCAATACATGCTCTCCTGCGCGAAGAGCAGCATGGCATCGAGCTTTTCCTCCTGCATTCTCGCCAGCAGCCGGGCCAGCCGCGCATCGAATTCGCTGCGTTCGAAATGCAGGGCCATATCAAGCTGCCTCCCCGATGGCGATGGCGGAAATCTGCCGTCCGTAGTCCGGCTCCTTCGCATGCGTCGTGCGGCGGTAGGAGAAGAAACGCTCCGGGTCCGGATAGGTGCAGAGGTTCAGGCTCTCGGCCGCGACGCCTGCCTTGCGGAGGCGGTCGACAGTCAGGGCCGGCAGATCGAACATGGCGTGGCCGGTCCGCTCGGACGGGGCGAAATACGCGGCGTAGCCGGGATCGTGGGCGAGAAAGCGCTCGACGAATTCGGGGCCGACCTCATAGCTTGCCTGGCTGATCGAGGGGCCGAGGCAGGCGATGATGGCCTCACGTCTTGCGCCAAGCGCCACCATCGCATCGATCGTGTTTTCCAGCACGCCGGTCAGGGCGCCCTTCCAGCCGGCATGGGCGGCACCGATGACCCGATTCTCCGGATCGGCGAAGAGGATGGGGCCGCAATCGGCGGCGAGCACGCCAAGGGCGAGGCCCGGCGTCGCGGTTACCATTGCATCGGCCTGTGGCCGGCTGCCGTCATACTGCGCGCCGATGGTCACGACATCGGGCGAATGGATCTGGTGCACGGTCGCAAGCTGTTCCACGGGCAAGCCGAACCAGCCGGCAACGCGGCGGCGGTTTTCCTGCACATGCTCGCGATCGTCATTCGAGCCGAGGCCGACGTTCAAGCCGCGATAGAGACCTTCCGAAACGCCGCCGGCGCGGGTGAAGTAACCGTGGCGAATGCCGGCAGCCTCGGCGGCGCTCAGCAGCGTGCTTGCAAGTGGTGTCGGCAACGAAAGTATCCCTTGATATCTTGGTTGGCCTGTCGTGCGATGAATAACGCAGCAGCGGCGAAGCAGTTCGATCGAGCCGGGATGTTGGCCCAGCCCGACGCGCACTGTCAATCCGCAGGATCGGCGGTCAGTCTTCAGCCGACAGGGCGAAAGGGCAGGAGGTCGATCGCCGGGCTCGAGATTGCCAACACCTTGAAGAGCTCTCCCATCTTGCCTTCACCGGCGCCTGCAAGCCTTTCCACGGCAACGCGAATACTTTCTTGAGCCGCCGCATCCTGATCCCGGCCGAGGGCCGCCGCGCGCTCCAGCAGGCCGAGCCCGACAAGGAAATCGCCCTGGTGACAGCAGCCGTTGATATGCATGCCGGAGGCAAGCGCGGTTTGGGCCAGATGCTGGAAATCGACGTGGCTCGTGAGGTCGGCCTCGCCGGGATGCTCCAGCGGCGGGTCGTATTCGTGCATGCGCACGGCTTGCAGCGTGTCGCCGAAGCTTGTCGCCATGTGACCGTAGTCGATGGCAAGCGCCGTGCCGCCGTGGGCTGCCAGCCTGTCGCAGATCGTCGTCATGACGGCCTGGCGGGCAGGGGCGATCTCGAAAATCGTGCCGATCGGCGGTAGCCCGCCCTCGGGGAGAAGCGCCGGGTCGAGGCTGGCGACGCCCGTCGTGAAGGTCAGCTCGTCATTGACGTCGAGGCCGACCGCGCGCTCGCGGAACCCATTGGTGGTGCGAACGAACTGGCGGATGGGAATGGCATCGAAGAGCTCGTTGGCGGCAAGCAGGGTAAAGCCGGCAGGCACTTCGGCAAAATCCGTATGCCAGGAGACCTTTGCGCCATATGCTTCGAGGGTCTGACGCTGGAAGCCCTGCAGCCGTTCGCTCGTTTCGACGAGATGCACCGTCACGGCATCATAGAGCGGCGGCGCCAGCTTGCCGATGACGCGCAGCATGTCCGACATCATCGTGCCGCGGCCGGGGCCGATCTCGACGAGGCGCACATCGGCCGGCGTTCCATGCCGCTGCCAGGCATGCACCAAGAAAACGCCGATCATCTCGCCGAAAAGCTGGCTGATTTCCGGTGCGGTGACGAAATCTCCGGACTGGCCGAAGGGCTCACGCGTCTTGTAATAGCCATGCACCGGATCGGCGAGACACAGCGAAAAATAGTCCGTTATGCTCAATGGTCCGTTTGTACGGATGATGGCTTTGATTTTTTCCCCGAGCGCCGTTGTCATTCTTTGCTTTCACTAATGCGTGATCCTGACGAACTGGGAGCGTCTTTTGGAAAGACCACGCGATATTGAACCCCACCTCAAGCTGTCTGTCTGGCGGACGCCTGCCGGGCACGGATGACCGCCCAAAGGCCGATGGCAACCATCGGAAGCGACAGCACCATGCCCATCGTCAGCCAGCCCGTGCCAAGCAGATAGCCAAGCTGCTCGTCAGGCTGACGGAAGAATTCGACAAAAATACGCGAGAAGGCATAGCCGATGACAAAAATACCGCTGACTGTGCCCGGTTTCTTCAAGGCGAACGCCCAACGGGTGAGGGCAAAGAGAACAAAGAACAGAACGATGCCTTCGATACCGGCCTCGTAGAGCTGGCTCGGGTGGCGCGGATCGGGGCCGGCAGGGCAGACGCCGTTATGGGCGGCGACCACATGCGGACTGCAGAAGACCATCGCCCAGGGGACATCCGTTACCCGGCCCCAGAGCTCGCCGTTGATGAAATTGGCGATGCGGCCGAAGAAGAGCCCGATCGGCGCAACGGCGGCAACGATATCGAACAGGCTCCATGCCGGGATCTTGTTGCGTCTTGCGAACAGGATCATGGCGATGGTCGTGCCGATCAATCCGCCATGGAAGGACATGCCGCCGTTCCAGACCTCGATGGCGCGGATCGGATTGGCGAGTACCGGATCGAGATCGTAGAAGAGGATATAGCCGATGCGCCCGCCCAGAACGATGCCGAAGGCGACCCACAGGATGAAGTCGTCCAGATGCTGGCGCGTCATCGGAGCGGTATCGTTCAGCCAGAGCCTGCCATTGTCGACCAGCCGCCTGGCATAGAACCAGCCGAGCAGAATGCCCGCCACATAGGCAAGCCCATACCAATGGATCGAGAGCGGGCCGACGGAAACGGCGATCGGATCGATATCCGGAAACGGCAGAATGGCGGCGAGATTGGCGGATGTCAGCAAGATGGTCGGGCCCGTTGCAGCATGGATCCCGAACGTGACGCGCGTTTTCGGGATAAAGGCATGCTATATCCAAATGTGCGCGGAACATGGCGTTCGTCATCGAAACGGTCAAGTCGTTTGTTGCTCTCTCCGTTGTCCGGGGCCGCGTTGTCCCGGCCTATCTCGATCTCAATTTGCTTGCATCGGCCCCTTGGAAATCCTACCTCAGCACTATCTGGCCCATATCGATGCCTGACCGTTCAGGGCCGACGGCCGCAAGGAGATTGCTATGAGCACTGGACCGAACCGAATCCTGGATGAGTTCGCCAAGCTGATGACCGATGCCGCCGGTGCTGCCCAGGGCGTGCGTCGCGAGATAGAGACGGCTTTCAATGCCCATGCCGAGCGCTGGCTGAACAGCCTGGATATCGTCAAGCGCGAGGAATTCGAGGCCGTTCGCGAAATGGCGATCAAGGCGCGTGACGAAAACGACGCGTTGCTTGCGAGAATCGAAGCGCTCGAAGCCAAGCTCGCCGCCAAGGGCGAATAAACGCATTTTCCGCCTGCGGACCTGTGCGGCGCCTGCTCGCCGCACCTTTTCCTCTGAAAATTTCCGCCTGCTTCCGCACCTGTGGACATAGGCAAAAAAGCCAATCGCCAGAGTCGGTTATGACTCCCTTCTGAATAGGCGTCAGAAGAGCTTTCCACAGCGCCTTTTCCAAAATCGCCGCTCAGGGGCTGGCATGCCGGGCATGCCATTATACACTGATTTTAAATGATGATTCGAAACGGACTTGGTAAGCCCCGGGCATGGTGGAAGCGTTAGTCTGGCAGCCGTTCAACATCATCCCGAGGATGTTTCCGGAGTAAAGCTGTTTGCGTTCTTTCAGTGTTGAGTCACGGGAAAGCTGCAACCGATCCGGTCAAGAAGGTGCTGCATGAGCCTTATGGAAATTGAAGCCGAACGACAATCGAATCCGGTCGACATGATCGAATTCGTTGCTGCCAACAACGACTGGTCGTTCGAACGGTCCGGCGAGGATGAGCTCGCCATGACCGTCGAAGGGCGATGGACCGACTATCATGTCTCGTTCTCCTGGATGGAAGAGTTCGAGGCACTGCACATAGCCTGCGCGTTCGATGTCAAGGTTCCGGATCCGCGCGTCAACGAGGTGATCAAGCTCCTGTCCTGCATCAACGGGCAGGTGCTGATGGGCCATTTCGATCTGTGGCGCCAGGAGGATATCGTCATCTTCCGGCAGTCGCTGCTGCTGTCCGGAGGGGCGGAGCCCACCAACCGGCAGGTGGAGGTGCTGCTTTCCAACGCGCTCGATACGTGCGAGGCTTATTATCAGGCTTTCCAATTCGTTGTGTGGTCGGGGCTCGATGCGAACCGCGCCATGGAAGCCGTCCTTTTCGAAACGGTGGGTGAAGCGTAATCATGACTGGTGAACAATCCGCCAATGCATTTGCATCCTCCGGGCCGATCCTGCTGATCGGCGCGGGCAACATGGGTGGTGCATTGCTGACAGGATGGCTGAAGAACGGCGTGCCTGGCTCGTCGGTCATCGTCGTCGATCCCAATCCCGCTGAGCCGATGCGGAAAATGATTGCGGATGCGGGTGCGCGCCATGTCACCGAAGTTCCTGCCGGCTTGACGGCGGGCGTGCTTTTCATCGCCGTCAAGCCCCAGCTTATCGATGCGGTTCTGCCGCCGCTCAAGTCCGCCGTGGGCGAGGGGACGGTCACCGTCTCCATCGCCGCCGGCAAGACGCTGTCCTCGCTGGAACAGCATCTGGGAGAGTCGGCGATGGTGCGCGCCATGCCGAACACGCCCGCCATGGTCGGGCGCGGCGTCACGGGCGCCTTCGCAAATGCGAGGGTGAGCGAACGTCAGCGGCAACTGGTTCAGAACCTGCTGAAAGTCTCCGGCCCGGTCGAATGGGTGCCGGGCGAAGCCGACATCGACTCGGTGACTGCGGTTTCGGGCAGCGGGCCTGCCTATGTTTTCTATCTCGTCGAATGCATGGCGGAGGCGGGCCGGAAGCTTGGCCTGCAGGCGGACCTCGCCATGCGGCTCGCGCGGGAAACCGTCGCGGGGGCTGGTGAGTTGCTGCACCAGTCTCCCGACGACGCTTCGCGGCTGCGTCAGAACGTGACGTCTCCCGGCGGAACGACCGCTGCGGCGCTAGGCGTCCTGATGGCGGAGGATGGCATGCAGCCTCTGTTCGACGCGGCTATCGAGGCGGCGCGCAAGCGGGCGCAGGAACTGGCCGGCTGAGTTTTCCATAAAGGGCAGGACATGACGGAAGAGATCACCTATGGCGATTTCGAGCGGGTTGATATCCGCGTCGGAACGATCATCGAAGCGGAGACTTTTCCGGAAGCGCGCAAGCCTGCCTACAAGCTGCGGATCGATTTCGGGCCGGAGATCGGCATCAAGCGTTCCTCCGCGCAGATCACCGTGCACTACACGCCGGAAACTCTTGTCGGTCGGCAGGTCCTCGCGGTGGTCAATTTTCCGCCGCGGCAGATAGGACCGGTGCGCTCCGAGGTGCTGACCCTTGGTTTCGAAGACGAAACGGGTGCAATCGTGCTTGCCGCGGTGACTCAGCCAGTGCCGAACGGCAAGAAGCTGATGTGAGCGGGATGTCCCTTGCGTGACGGCAAGGGACGTGGCTCAGTGAATATCCCTCGATACCGGGTCGGTCAGGCTGAAATCGAGGAATTCCGCCTCGAAGCCTTCCCGCTGCGGCGAGCAGAAAGCCGGGCCGACCGACACTTCCTCCAGCGCGGGATCGAACCAGGCAAGCCTTGCCATGCGCCACCCGTCCATCCTGTCGGTGCGGTACTGGACGAAGAGGGCGTCGCCGTTGCGCGTCACCCGCGCCGACATGGCGTCGAACTCGTGATCCAGCCGGAAGGCCGACCAGTCGGAATTGCCGTTGGTGACGACGACGCTGAAATGCCTGGCGCCGTCGGTATATTCGATCCCGCATTTCATCCAGTGCCGGGCGTCATGCCGGACCATCAGTCCGGCCTGGTCATATAGCTCGCGATAGTGCCCGATGAAGCTCACTTCGGCGGTGAAATCGCCACGACGCGGCATTCCGAGAAAGTGCCCGTCGTCGCGATGGAAGCCATAATAGGTTTCTTGCCAGAAATCGGTCTTGCTGCCGGATCGGACGAACAGCCGACCCTGGTTTACCTCCCACATCGGCGGCGCGTTCAGCCAATGCATGCCATCGATGTCGATCGGCATTCGATGTCTCCTCAGGCCGGAATGCGGATGGTGGCACGCAGTCCGCCTTGCGGGCTGTCGCCGAGCGTGACGTTGCCGCCATGGCTGCGCGCGATGTCGCGGGCAATGGCGAGACCGAGACCGGTGCCTGATTTGTCGAGGTTTCGAGCCTCATCCAGCCGGAAGAACGGTTTGAAGACATCCTCCCGCGCTTCGACGGGAATGCCGGGGCCATCGTCGTCAAAGACGATCGTCAGCCATTTGGCGCTGTGCCTGGCCTCGATGCGGAGCGTTTTGGCATAGCGGCGAGCATTGGTGGCGAGGTTGGTCACCAGACGGGTAAAGGCATTCGGGCGCACGGAGATTTCATTGTCGCCATCGATCGAGAAGCTCATGGATTTGCCATGCAGGGTGAAGTCCTGCTGGATCTTATCGAGGATATCGCTGAGCTTGAACTGGCCGACGTCTTCCTCGGCTTCGCCGCGCGCGAAGGCCATGTATCCCTCGAGCATGCTCTGCATGTCCTCGACATCCTCGCTGAGGCCGACGAGATCGGGATTGTCTCCGACAAGGGCGAGCTGCAGCTTGAAGCGGGTGAGGACGGTGCGCAGGTCGTGGCTGACGCCGGACAGCATTGCCGTGCGCTGCTCCATCTGGCGTTCGATGCGCTCGCGCATGAGGATGAAGGCCAGGCCGGCGCGGCGTACTTCATCGGCCCCGCGCGGCGAGTAGTTTTCCAGCCTTTGGCCCTTGCCGAAGCTTTCCGCAGCCCGGGCCAATGCCAGGATCGGGCGGATCTGGCCGCGCAGGAACAGAACGGCGATGCCGATCAACACCAGCGAGGTGCCGACCATCCATAGAATGAAGATGTGGGTGTTGGAGGCATAGGTCTGGCTGCGCTTGGCGAAGACGCGCAGAACCTTGTCGGGCAGCTTGACGCGGATTTCGACCAGGCTGGAGTTTCCGACCGTGTCGATCCAGAAGGGCAGATTGATCTGATCGCGGATCTCATCGCTCAAGATGCCGTCGAGGATCGAAAAGAACGGCTTTTCGCGCGGCGGCGGCAGTTCGCCTCCCGGTTCGATCGAAATGGCGAGGTCGAGCTTCTGTCTCGCGATCTGGGTGATCGCGGAATAATCGGCGTCCTGCGGATAGGTCTCGATGATGGTGATGATGGCGGCGATGTCGCGCGTGGTCGCCATCGACAGCCGCTGCGTCACCATCTGCCAATGGCGCTCCATGAAGACGACGGTGACGACCGCCTGCAGGATGATCATCGGCAGGATGAAGATCAGCAGCGAGCGCGCATAAAGGCCGGTCGGCAATATGTAGCGACGCATCCAGCGCGAAAGCCACCGCAATCCACTGGACGGCGTGTGATCCTGGTCGCGCCTGATCGAATCGAATGTCACCATAACCTGGTCCCGCGGAGCCGATCTCAGTCTATGCTAAGGCGGTAGCCGATGCCACGCACCGTCTGCAGCCAGATAGGGTTGGCCGGATCGTCTTCAATCTTGCGACGCAGACGATTGATCTGCACGTCGATCGTGCGCTCGCCGACCTCGGCATCGTTGCCGATGAGTTCGTGACGCGGGATCGTCTCGCCGGCACGCTTCGCGAACAGCAGCATGATTTCCTGTTCGCGATCGGTGAGACGGATGAGCTCCGCCGCCTTCTTGAGTTCCTTGCGGGTGAGCGAGAACGTGTAGGGCCCGAACATCACAAGTTCGATCTTCGGGGAATCGGCGGGGGCGTTGCGCCGGAGGATGTTGTTGATGCGCAGCACCAGCTCGCGCGGGTCGAAGGGCTTCGGCAGATAATCGTCCGCGCCGGCTTCGAGGCCGGCTATGCGGGAATCGGCCTCTGCAAGCGCGGTCAGCATGATGACCGGAATATTCTTGATCGCACGCAGGCTCGCTGTCAGCGAAATGCCGGATTCGCCGGGCATCATCACGTCCATGATGATGAGGTCGAAGTCGAGCCCTTCCAGCTTGCGGCGGGCCTCGGCGCCGTCCGCGGCGGCCGTTACCCGGAATCCCTTTTCCATCAGGTAACGATTGAGAAGGGCGCGAATGCGGGTATCGTCGTCCACGACCAGAAGATGTGCGGCGTCATCCGAGATTGCTGTTTTTGTCGTCATTCGATCCGTCTCGATCCTGTCCTACCCATAGATTGAGATGACGCATAGCACGCCGGTTTCCGGCCTGAACTGCCATCACTTCTCGGTCTGCATTCCCCTCAGGAAACGTTTCACACTTTCGCGGGTCGCTTCCGACGCGCCTTCGAATGCCCGTTCAATGCGGCGCGATTGCGGCTCGGCCAGCGCCAGCGCCAGATCGCGGCCGGCCCGCGTCGGGTAAAGCTTCCGTTGTCGTCGGTCTTCCGGGCCTGCGACCTGCCGAATATAACCCGAATCGATCAATTGTTTGAGGACCCGCGCCAAACTCTGTTTGGTGATCTGCAATGTTTCCAGAAGGTCCGCAACCGTCATGCCGGGTTCGCGGTTAACGAAGTGAACGACGCGATGATGAGCGCGCCCGAAGCCGCTCTTGACGAGAATCTGGTCCGGATCCGAAACGAAGTCGCGGTAGGCGAAGAAAAGCAGCTCGATGACCTCGAAATCAATGATCCCCGCATTCTGCAGCGGCGTTTCCAGCAGCTCCGTCTTTGCCGCATTCTGGCTCGTCTGTCGTGGCACCCTGGCATTTCCTTTCCTATTTTGGAGCATTCGGGAAACTTACGCAAAAATATGTCAGCTTTATTGACGCATTTTTACGTTGCCAATCAAGTTCGCACAATGCCGACCGCTCCAATGGCATTACAGGATTTAAGCGCAACCCTGCAAAACTCCAACATATCCTGCATTTCCCTCTGCTGCACCTCATGGATGGAGCGCGGGGGGAACAATCATCAATCCTGTGCTGCGAGGTGGAGGCGATCCCGGGAGGCCCGCCCGGAAGGAGATCGTGCCCTGATGGTGTCGGCTTGAAGGCGGCGAAACCGGCACAGCTGCGTTTGCCTGTCTTTCCCGTCATCCTCTCTCATGTTGAGAGGCCGATATGACACGGCCTGGCAAACAGATCTTAGGATCGCGATTGCCAAACAAGATTTTGCATCGAAACCGCGCAAGCAGGGCGTGTTGCTCCGCCCGGCTTGCAGGGCTTAGAAAATTTACGACTTGCGGCCGAGAACCGCGCCGACGATTGCCGAAAGCACGCCACCCGCGATCAGCGAGGATATGCCTTGCGCGACGAGGCCGGTCAGAGCCTCGCTGCCGATCAGATTGAGGATCAGGCCGCCGCCGAGGCCGCCAATCGCACCGGCGATCGTTCTGGCGACGAGGTTGATCCCCTCCTGCTTCAAAACGGCGCTGGTGGCGTTGCCACCGATCGCGCCGGCTATCAATTGTGTGATGATAGGCCCTAGACTTTCCATGACTACCCTTCTCCCATTGCTCCGGAAGATGCTTCCGGATCCCCTCTCGTCGCGCCCCGGATTGCGGCCTGGGAGCGGCGATAATCCTTAGTGGTACTAGGATTACATCATGCGTGGAGCGCTGGAAATAGAAGGGCAACTCCAACGGGAGAATTCAGCGAAAATTCCGGGGGAAATCCAGCATGGGGGCACGCGGCCGGGCGGCCGCACGCGAATTTTGCCACTTTTCTCGGTTCTCGGGCGAATCAGCGATAGACGTAGACGATGCGGCGCGTTCCCGGATCGACCAGCACGGGTTGATGGTTCACTTCGACATAGCTGTACTGATAGTCCGGAATGCGGTGTACCTCCACGCTTTGCGGAACCTCGGCGCCGACAGCCACATCGCCGTTCAGCTGGACCGCATCGACCGGATTGTCGTCGATATAGGTTCGGATTTCTTCCGGTGGCGTGATTGCGACGACATCGTTGCCGTTCTGATCGACCGATCCCAGCAACTGGTCGTTCGGGCCGGGCTGTGGGGCCTGAACGCTGCCGGTCTTGAGCGGGTCGGTCTGTTCATAGGTGACGGTGGGAACGCCGAGATCGTCGCGATGATCCTGAACGACGACCGATGCGCCATTCTGCTCGACGCTGAGATATTGCGCATAGACCCAGCCGCGCATGCCGTTGACATCGACACGGCACCAGCGGCTGCCTTCGATGCAGCCATCCAGGGTTGCCTCCGAGCCACGCGTCGCGACGCCGACCGTCGGAAATTCCGCGCCGGGGCCCGAGCGAACCTCGATGTCGGTGGCGGTGGTTGCGGACATGTCGGCCTGAGCCAGGCCCGCGCTGCCGGCGAGGATGACACCAGCCAGCAGCAGATTTCTCTTCAAGGACATTGGTTTTCTCCTTCTGGCCTTTAAAGACGTAACCTCAACGCGTCGGGTGCTTCAGTGTTCCGACTGGCATCGCCGGACAGCATTGCCGGTTTGCTCAATGGAAGCTAATCATATGAAATAACTACATATTTTATAGGGCATCAAGAAACGGCTGCTGGCGCTCGCGCCAGTTTGAAGCCGGCAGGGGCTGTTTTGCCGGAAGTTTGCGGCTATACCGGCAGCACGAAGATCAAACAGACGAGGCGCTTCATGGGCATGCTCCAGGCCGGCATCATTCCGGTGACCCCTTTCGAACAGAATTGCACCATCCTGTTCGATCCGGAGACGAAGGAGGGTGTCGTGGTCGATCCGGGCGGCGATGTCGATGTGATCCTTCAAACGGTGCGCGAAAACGGCATTACCCTGAAAGCCATCTGGCTGACACATGGCCATATCGATCATGCCGGCGGTGCCGATGAGGTTCGCGAGGCGCTCGGCATAGAGGTGATCGGCCCGCATGAGGACGATCGCTTCCTGCTCGAGGATATCGAGGCCAAGGGCAAGATGTTCAACATCAGCGGCGTGCGCAATGTCGTGCCGGACCGGTTCCTGACGGAGGGCGACAAGGTTTCCTTCGGCGAGCACGAGTTCGAGGTTTTCCATTGCCCCGGACATGCGCCGGGTCATGTCATCTATTTCAACCGCAAGCAGGGTTTCGCTCATCTCGGCGACGTGCTGTTCAACGGCTCGATCGGGAGAACGGATCTGCCGGGCGGCAATCATCAGCAGCTGCTGAACTCGATCCGCGACAAGGTCTTCCCGCTCGGTGACGACGTCGGCTTCATCTGCGGGCATGGACCGGGCAGCCGGATCGGCGACGAGCGTCGAACCAACCCCTTCTTGCGCGGATTATAAAGAAAGCGCCGCTCGAAAGCGGCGCTTCGGTTCCTCGTGTCATGCTGTGAGCAACTGCCCGTAAATCAGTCGGCCGTACAGAAATGGCGCATTCCGTCATAACCGACAAAGGTGCCGGAGCGGCCATCGAAGCTTCTGTAGCGGTCGTAGCAATAGCGCATCCAGGCGGACGACCAGGGGCGCAGGCCCGATACCGGCGGCGGTGCATAGTAGCTGGCATCCCGCTCGACATAGACGCGGCGCGGCGGCGGGCGATAGTAGTAGGGCGGGGGAGGCGCATCGTAGTCGGGATCGACATAGACCGGCGCCGGCTCGACGTAACGCGGCTGGCTGGCAATCGCCGAGCCGACGATCAGGCCGGTGGCGAGCCCGGCAGCGCCGATCGCCCAGCCATCGCGGTCGCGATGACGCCAATATTCGTCTGCGGAGGCGGCGCTCATGGAGGTCAGCGTCAATGCCGCGGTCACGGCGGACATGACGAGCGTTTTGCCGAGTATGGTCATTAGCCTATCCTCTAACGGGAGCGGGACAACTGTTCCTCCCGCTCTTTGATGAGATGCAGACTACCGGCGGCAAAGTGAATACAGACTGAATGACAAAACCCGGCATCGCTGCCGGGCTTCAACTCGAATTTGATAGCCGTAAGGCGTTTCAGCCGGCAATCTGCAGATTGACAGCCTTCGGCCCTTTGCCGCGGCGATCCGGTTCCGTGTCGAAGCTTACCTTCTGGTTTTCCGACAATCCTGCCAGACCAGAAGCCTGAACTGCAGAAATGTGCACAAAGATGTCAGCTCCACCCTTGTCCGGTTTAATGAAACCAAAGCCCTTATCGGTATTGAAAAACTTTACAGTGCCAGTCTCGGCCATGCCTCAGGTCCTTTTCTCTCTGCCCACCATCCACACGGGCAGCATTACTTGTGTTGCCCTTGCGGGCGCTTACAGGCAGTTCTCGGAATTTGAAGGAAAAGGTCCCCTATACCTCGGCATGATCTCGATGCGATGTTTGCCACCCCGCTTCGCAATCAAGCTGACCGGAATATTAGCGTTCCCGGCGCGCAATTCTATTAGGACTTCCCATGCTCTAAAAATGCCCGAACACCCCTGAGAGTGCTGTGTTTATGGGAAATTGGCAAGCAAAAGTTTTTTAACGCGTCGGCTCCAGCACAATGCCGTAACGCTACTGTGTTAAAGCGATTCGCAAATTTTCCCACTTTGAAACAGGTTTCTAAGGTTTTTGCATCGTTCGCGATATAGTTTGAGCGTAATTTTGCCAAATCAGCCGGCGCGAGCGTCCATTTTTGATCGCGCGGAAAAATTTCGGCGAACCGTGCGCCAGGTCGCCAAAAGTGCGCGTTTCGGGGCTTTTTTAGGCTGCAGCACCGCGGCGGCGGGTCAATTCCGGCACCAGTTCGACGGCAAGCATGGCGACAAACATCAGGGCGCAACCGACATAGCCGAGCGGGCCTATGGTCTCGCCCAGCAACAAGGCGCCAAGCGACGCTCCAAACAATGCTTCCGAGGAAAGGAAGATCGCCGCCTGCGGGGCGGTCGTGTAGCGCTGGCCGATGACCTGCAGCGCGAAAGCCAGCCCGGACGAAAAGACGCCGACATAGAGGATCTCGCCGAGCGCCGCGCGGATATCGGCAAGGCTGATCGGCTCGATGGTTGCAGCAACGCCCAGGGCAAGCACGGCACAGACGGCGAATTGCGTGGCGGAAATGCCAAGCGGCCGGCCGGTTTCGTTGACGGCGGTGCCTGCAAGGGTAATTTGCGCCGCCCAGAACAGCGCGCAGATTACGGTCAGGAAATCGCCGGTCGTCAGGCGCGAGAAGGAGCCGCCCGACAGCAGATAGATGCCGCAGAGCGCCATCAGCGCGGCGGGCCAGATGATCCAATGCGGCGAGCGGCGCAGGAAGATGACGGCAATCAGCGGCACGAACACCACGTAGAGGCCGGTTATGAAACTGGAATTCGTTACCGTCGTCGTCAAAAGACCCAGCTGCTGCGTTGCGGCTCCCCCAAAAAGGCTAAGACCGATCAGCAGGAAGACGAGCCAGTTGCGTGATGTCAGCGGCTTTCGGGCCTTTTTCTTTTCCAGCCACACGAAGGGCAGCACGACCATGGTGGCCACGGCAAACCGCAGGCCGATGAACCAGAAGGGGCCGATCGATTTCATTGCAGTCGATTGCGCAACGAAGCCACCGCCCCAGATCGCGGCGGCAACCAACAACAACAAATTCGCCTGTATGCGAGACATCTGCATCCTGCGGGAGGGGAGAAAGGAGTGAGGCGACCGTTAGCAGTTGCTTTTGCGCCGGGCAAGGGCGAAAGGCGCCACAAGCGGCGCCCCAACGGCCACTAGCTCGCGGCCCTTGAAACCCGAAGAAGGGCGCCGTCGTCTTCATCGGTCGTGATCAGCAGCGCGCCGTCGGGCGCAACCGTGATATCGCGCATGCGGCCGAATTCGCCGTCAAACATGCGCTCCTGTTCGGTGATCTTGCCTTTGCCTTCCTGGCTCAGCCGGGAGAGCAGCTGAAACTTCAGCGCGGTAACCAGGAGGTCGCCGTTCCATTCGGGAAACATCTCGCCGCGATAGACGGCGATGGCGCCGGGGGCGATCGAAGGATCCCAATAGAAGCGAGGTTGCTCCATGCCCGGCTTTGCCGTGCCGATACCGATCTTGGTGCCGTTGTAGTTGACGCCGTAGGAGATAACGGGCCAGCCGTAGTTCTTGCCGGCTTCAGGCGTATTGATCTCGTCGCCGCCCTTAGCGCCGTGCTCGGCGGTATAGAGCCTGTTCGTTTCGCTGTCGAACGTGATGCCCTGCGGATTGCGGTGGCCCTTCGACCAGATTTCGGCAAGCGCGTGCTTGCCATCCTTGAACGGATTGTCGGCGGGGATGCTTCCATCGGCCTTAATGTGGATGATGGAGCCGGCATCGTCGTGGAAATCCTGGGCGCGGTCCTGCTGGCCGCGATCGCCGAGGCTGACGAAGAGGCTGCCATCTCGGGCGATGGCGATGCGCGAGCCATATTGGATGTTGCCGCGCGACAGCTTGTTCATGAGGAAGATGCGCTTCACGTCGGTCAGCTGCTTTTCGTCCCGGGACAGTCCGGCGCGGAAGACGGCCGTGCCGCTTCCGCCATCGCCTGCCACCGAGGCGGTGAAGTAAAGGGTGCGGTTGCTCGAGAATTTCGGGTCCAGCGCCACGTCCAGCAGCCCGCCTTGTCCGCGCGCATAGACCTCCGGCACTCCGACGATTGGAGCGGAGACCTTGCCGTCGCGGACAAGCCGCATGCGGCCAGGGCGCTCGGTAACGAGATAGGCGCCGTCCGGCAGCATCTCGGCCGCCCAGGGGTGCTCGAGCCCCGTGGCTATCGTCTCGACCTTGACGGCCACCTTCTGCGTCTTGATAGTTTGCGCCGGTTCGGCGCGCGAAATTGTTGCCGACAGCAGGGCGCAGGCCATCACGGCGATCGACAATCCCCGAGCACGCATCCTTGCGACCTCCCTATTTATTCCGCCGCTTTCCGCAAGGTGGGGCCGTCATGCCGGCATTCAAGGCTGGCAGTGGGGGAGATAACGCCTTTGTGTTCTTCTCCGCGAGCTATTGGGCTCTTGTTCGACGCCCTCGATCCGGACTGAGATTGAGGTGCCCTCCTGCGATAAAGGTTGGAGATACGCGCGAGGAGATCGGGCAGTTGGGAAGTGTTTGTTCCAAATCGGAAATTTCGATGCTCTTCAGAAGTTGAATCAACTGCTTCGCGTATCGATTCAAGTTTGGGCCGGCCCGTCCGTATCGCGCTGTGATCGATCCCTTCCGGTCTTAGGGGCTGTTCAACCCGTATTGCGGCGCTCCAACCGGGTAAAAGGGACGCATATGGGGCGCCCGGAAAGCCATGAAATAAAGCCACTGTGACGCCTTTATGCTTGAAACGTCGGCCCATATTCGACATAGAGCTTAGCGCAGAAAACTGGTCCGCAGGCTTTCTGCCAATTTCAACCGAATAGGACCGATCACCATGGCCTTTCTTGCCGACGCTCTTTCCCGTGTAAAGCCTTCTGCCACCATCGCCGTTTCCCAGAAAGCGCGCGAGCTGAAAGCAAAAGGACGCGACGTGATCGGCCTCGGCGCCGGTGAGCCGGATTTCGATACGCCAGACAATATCAAGAAGGCCGCCATCGACGCGATCAACCGCGGCGAGACGAAGTACACGCCGGTTTCCGGCATCCCGGAACTTCGCAAGGCAATCGCCGCCAAGTTCAAGCGCGAAAACAATCTGGACTATGCTCCCGAGCAGACCATCGTCGGCACGGGCGGCAAGCAGATTCTGTTCAACGCCTTCATGGCGACGCTGAACCCCGGCGACGAAGTCATCATTCCGACGCCTTACTGGGTTTCCTACCCGGAAATGGTGGCGCTGTGCGGCGGCACGCCGGTTTTCGTCGCGACGACGCAGGCCAACAGCTTCAAGCTGCAGCCCGCCGACCTCGAAAAGGCGATCACGCCGAAGACCAAGTGGTTCATGTTCAACTCGCCGTCCAACCCGTCGGGCGCTGCCTATACGCATGCCGAGCTGAAGGCGCTGACGGACGTGCTGGTCAAGCATCCGCATGTCTGGATCCTGACCGACGACATGTATGAGCACCTGACCTATGGCGAGTTCAAATTCGCCACGCCGGTCGAAGTCGAGCCGAGCCTCTATGATCGCACGCTGACGATGAACGGCGTCTCGAAGGCCTATGCGATGACAGGCTGGCGTATCGGCTATGCCGCCGGCCCGCTGCAGCTCATCAAGGCCATGGACATGATCCAGGGCCAGCAGACCTCGGGTGCGACGTCGATCGCGCAATGGGCTGCCGTCGAAGCGCTGAACGGTCCGCAGGATTTCATTCCGCAGAACAAGAAGATCTTCGAAGGTCGCCGCGACCTCGTCGTGTCGATGCTGAACCAGGCGAAGGGTCTTTCCTGCCCGGTTCCGGAAGGCGCCTTCTACGTCTATCCGTCCTGCGCCGGCCTGATCGGCAAGACGGCTCCGACCGGGAAGGTCATCGAGACGGATGAGGATTTCGTGTCCGAGTTGCTGGAATCGGAAGGCGTTGCCGTCGTGCACGGCTCGGCTTTCGGCCTTGGCCCGAACTTCCGCATCTCCTACGCGACCTCGGAAGAGCTTCTCGAAGAAGCTTGCCGCCGCATCCAGCGCTTCTGCGCAGCCTGCAAGTAAGCGGCCGACGATCTTTCAATGAAAAGCCCGCCAGAAATGGCGGGCTTTTTCGTATTCAGGCCGCTGATTTCCGCTTCATCAATCGATTCAAGCACCTCGCAATTTGATTCCGCCTGCCGGTGCAAGTGCTTGAAATCGGAATCAAAGGCCGAGCGCGGTCAGCATGATGAAGGTGGCGAAGAGAATGAAGTGGGTCATGCCTTCGATGGCATTGGTTTCGCCGTCGTTGAGGTTGATGGCGGCGGCGATCAGGGTAATCATCACCATGACGGTCTGCACCGGCGACATGGCCATGATGAAGGGCTGGCCGGTGTAGAGCGCGATCCCCTCCATGACCGGCACCGTCAGGATGACGGTCGACAGCGAGGCGCCCATGGCGATGTTGACCGTCGCCTGCATGCGATTGCGTAGCGCCGCACGCAGGGCCGTCAGAATTTCCGGTGCCGCCGAGATGGCGGCGACGACGATTGCCGCGATGGCGGGTGGCGCGCCCGTGCCCTTGAGGCCCGTATCCATGAAGGCCGACATGAATTCTGCCAGCGCGCCGATCAGGACGACGCCGATCAGGATGGTGACGATCGAGGTTGTGGTGGATTCGTCATCGTGGTGCTCTTCGGGCACCGCCAGCTTCTTCTCCGTGCGCGGATAGCTGTAGCTGAAGAAGTAGCTGTGCTTGCCCACCTGCATGCGCAGGAAGAGCGCATAGAGCGCGATCATCGCGACGATGGTGAAGGCTGAGTAGTAGTGCCATTTCACATCGGGAATGAATTCCGGCACGATCATCGAAATGCCCATGGCCGTCAGGATCATCACGCCGTAGGTCTTGCTGGAATCGTCATTGTAGGGCTGCTCGCCGTGCTTCAGGCCACCCAGAAGGGCAGCAAGCCCGAGAATGCCGTTGATGTCGAGCATGACGGCGGCATAGATCGTGTCGCGCACCAGCGTCGGTGAACTTTCCCCGCTCATCATGATGGCGAGGATGATGACTTCGACGGCCACGGCCGAGAGCGTCAGGATCATCGTGCCGTAGGGATCGCCGACCTTGACGGCGAGCGTCTCGGCATGATGTGCGACGCGCATGGACGCGAGCACAATCGTTGCGATCAATGCCGCTGCCGCCAGCATCGATGCCGTCTGCCCCATTTCGAGCACCGAATGCTCGCCAACATAGGCGATGACGGCGATTGCCAACGCCACGAAGAGCGCTTTTTCCTGCCTGAACCAGTTTGCTGTAAACACTTCCCCACCTCTGCGCCGATTCACGGTTGCACTCTAAATCAATGATTTCGCACATCAAGCTTGCAGCAGGAGGGTGCGATTTGCAGTCTGTGCCGTTTAATGGAATACTGAATGAATAGTGTCTGCCCAACCCACAAATGTCGCGGCATACTCGAAACCCGTCTCAGATGCACGCGGCCACGTCGGTAACGTCCGGATCCGAAGGTCTTGGCAGATGAGAAGGAGGAAATGAATGGTCAAGGTCGTATACGAAATCGTACCGCATGACGGTGGGTGGGCTTATCGTTTCCATGACGTTTATTCGGAAGCGTTTCCGACGCATTCCGAGGCTGTCGAGGCTGCCAGGATCGTGGCGGCCGAGCAGCAGGTCGGGGGCGACTCGGCTGAGATCAGCTGGCAGGACGAGAGCGGCAAGTGGCATGAGGAATATGCCGATGGCGGCGACCGCCCGGAAACGGAGGTCATTGACGGCCAGTCGCATTTCCCGCCCGTGGACACGGCGCCCGGCGCCTAGATCTTCCGCAGGCTGATCGCCTTTTCGACGATGGTGTCGATGAAGTGATGCTTCTCGGCGGTATAGCGGTCGCCGTCGTGCCGGTGGATTTCGGCAAGTTCCAGTTTCAGCGTGGCATAGGCCGCGGCATCTGCAGGGTTTGCCCGAAGATGGTCGCGAAATATCATTCGTCGCTCATGTGTCCGGTTGTTCGGCGGGCAGAGATAGACGCGTTCCGGCGGGCTGCTGTCGCGTCGCATGAACGCCCAGACCTCGTCATCGTAGCGATTGCCGCGCGGTTCGTAGCCTTGCTCCAGGAGAATGCGCGTCGCCGGGGGGATGTCGGCGGAACCGCGCAGGACGATGTCGATATCGATGAGCGGCTTTGCGGCAAGGCCGGGAACCGATGTGCTGCCGATATGCTCGATCGTCGTGACGCAAGGCGTCAGCAATCGTTCGAGCTTGTCACGGATACGTTCGAAATCCTCTGGCCAAGCCGGGTCGTACGGCACGAGCTCGACGGCCGTTCCCGCAATCATGGCCGTCCCCCGGCATCGTTTTCCTTTACATAGTCCAGCAATCCGGCGACGAGAGCGTCGAAGGTCACGCGGCAGCGCGGCGATGTCTTCAGGTTTTCGTGCATCACGATCCAGGTCTCTATCGACAATTCGATCTCCGGCAGCAGGCGCACGAGGCTCACGTCGCGTCTTGCGAGCGGCGTCTGATAGAAGCCGATACCGATGCCTGCGCGCAACGCGTTATGCAGCGCCGTGCTGTGGTCGGAGCGAAAGCTGAAGGAGACGCCGTCGAGCATCGGATAGCGCTTCAGCATCGTGCGTATATAGGCCGTCTGGCGATCGAAGCCGATCATCTTGTGCCTGCGGCGCAATTCCTCGATCGTTTCGGGTTTGCCATGTCGCTCGATGTAGCTGCGATGGGCGTAGAGGCCGAGCGAGATGGTGCCGATATGCCGGGCCAACAGGGCTTCCTGGGCGGGCGCGACCATGCGCACGGCGATATCGGCCTCGCGCTGCAGCAGGTCTTCCACCGCGTCGGAGGGGGAAAGCTCCACGATGAGTTCGGGATATTGCGCCTGCAGCGTCGCGAGGATCTGCGGCAATACTTCCGTTCCGATGACCTCGCTGGCACTGATGCGTACCGTGCCGCTGACCTTGTCTCGCGAGCCGGACGCCGCGCGCAGCAGGGCGGCGGTCGTGCTGGCCAGTGTCTCCGCATAGGGTTTCAGGACGAGTGCGGCGTCCGTCGGCAACAGGCCCTGTTGCGATCGCGTAAACAGCTCGGCACCGACCGACTGTTCCAAGGCGTCGACATGACGGCCGACCGTCGGCTGCGTCAGCCCAAGGTCGCGGGCGGCGGCCGATAGCGAGCCGTGCTCCAGCACGGCAAGGAAGGTACGATAGAAATCCCAGCTTGGCTCCGGTGCCGTCATACATTTATGTATATCATCTGCAGATTTTTCCGCAATTTCGTTTATTGTCGGCGCGGAGCATAGTCTGCCCATCGAAACCGATGGAGATGACCATGAGCAACCAGACAGACCATACGAAAACCGCCCTGATACTCGGCGCAACCGGCGGCATTGGCGGCGCGGTTGCCGAGGGGCTCGCCCTTCGCGGCTGGCGCATCCGGGCGCTGAACCGCAACGCAGCCGAAGCCGCTCGCCGCCAGCCGGAATTCGACTGGCTTCAGGGCGATGCCATGCGGGCGGAAGATGTCCTCAAGGCTGCCGAAGGAGCCGATGTCATCGTGCACGCGGTCAACCCGCCCGGCTATCGCAACTGGGCGCAGGTCGTGCTGCCGATGCTGGACAATACGATCGCTGCGGCCAAGGCGGTCGGCGCGCGCATCGTGCTGCCGGGTACGGTCTATAATTTCGGCCCTGACGTATTCCCCAATGTCACCGAGGATAGCGCGCAAAAGCCGAAGACCCGCAAGGGGGCCATCCGCGTACAGATGGAGCGGCGTTTGAAAGCCGCCGCGGAGCAGGGCGACACCCCGGTCATCATCGTTCGTGCCGGCGATTTCTTCGGCGGGGCCCGTGCCAACAGCTGGTTTTCCCAGGCCATGGTGACGCCAGGCAAGCTGATCCGCTCGATGACCTATCCGGGCAAGCGGGGCCTCGGTCATCAATGGGCTTATCTGCCCGATGTTGCCGAGACGATGATCAGGCTGATCGAGAAGGGCGACGAACTGCCGACCTTTGCCGTCTATCATATGCGCGGTCATTGGGATGGCGACGGCAGGCAGATGGTCGATGCCGTGCAGCGCGTGCTGGGGCACAAGGTAAAAGTGAAGGCATTTCCCTGGTGGACCGTGCCTCTGGCCGCTCCCTTCGTTCCGTTCATGCGGGAGCTGCGCGAAATGAGCTATCTCTGGGACGTGCCGCTGCAGATGCGAAACGACAAGCTGCTGGCCGTGCTCGGCGAAGAGCCGCATACGCCGATCGATGTGGCCATCCGCGCAAGCCTGACGTCGATCGGCTGCCTGCAGGCCGCCTGATGCTGCATCCGGTGCCGCCCGCTTCGTGTCTAACGCCGCTATGCAACACCCTCGCAACATGGTTGCGAGGGTGCCTGTCGATATCAGGACCTTATGGGGAAGACCGGCTCAGGCTGCTTCGTCAAGCGTCGGATAGTCGGCATAGCCCTTGGGGCCGCCGCCATAGAGCGTTGCCTGATCGAACGGAGCAAGCGGCGCGTTTTCCTTCAGGCGGCGGACCAGATCCGGATTGGAGATGAAGGGCTTGCCGAAGGCAACGACATCGGCCTTGCCGCTTTCGACAGCTTCGATCGCCATCTCGCGGGTGTAGGCATTGTTGACCATCCAGCCGGCCTTGCCGCCTGCGGCCTTATAGGCTGCGTGCAGGGCGTCATAATCGAAGGGCAGGAAGTCGCGCTTGCCGCCGGTCTGGCCTTCGACGACGTGGACATAGGCGAGACCGTACTTCGCCAGGCCTTCGACGACATGGGTGAAGAGCGGCTGCGGAGCCGGGTCGCTGGCGTCGCCGGACGGCGTGACCGGCGAAATGCGGATCGCCGTGCGGCCGGCGCCGATTTCCTTGGTGACGGCATCGACCACTTCGAACAGGAAGCGGGCGCGATTCTCGATCGAGCCGCCATATTGGTCGGTGCGATCGTTGATATTGCCGCGCAGGAACTGGTCGATCAGATAGCCATTGGCGCCGTGGATCTCGACGCCATCGAAGCCGGCATCGATCGCGGCGCGGGCGGCCTTGCGATAATCTTCGATGATGCCCGGGATTTCCGAGGTTTCGAGTGCGCGGGGCTCGGAGACGTCGGCAAAACCGCCGGTGCCGTCACTATTGACCAGATAGGTCTTCGAATTTTCAGCGCGACGGGACGTCGAGGATACCGGCTTGCCGCCGTTCGGCTGCAGGCTTGTGTGGGAGATGCGGCCGACATGCCACATCTGCACGACGATCTTGCCGCCATTGGCGTGGACGGCGTCCGTGACTTTCCTCCAGCCGTCGAGCGCTTCCTTGGTGTAAAGGCCGGGCACGTCGGCATAGCCCTGGCCCTGGTGGGTGATGGCGGTTGCTTCGGTGATGATGAGGCCGGCTGTCGCGCGCTGGGCGTAGTACTTGACGTTCAGCTCGTTCGGCACGGCATTCGGCGAGCGATTGCGCGTCAGCGGCGCCATGACGATGCGGTTGGCAAGGGAGATATCGCCAAGCTTCGTCGGTTCGAACAATTTGGTCATGGATCGTCCTTTCTATGGGGGAGACGGTGGAAGAGGGAAGGATCAGGACGAGGCGAGAGCCTCGCCCTTTGGGCGCATGGTGGAGAAGGTCAGCAAAACGGTCAGGAAACCCAGGATCGCCATGGCCGAGCCGGCGAGCGGCACCTGCGCCAGGGAGAAGCCTTCGTCGATGACAACGCCGCCGATCCAGGCACCGAGCGCATTGCCGGTGTTGAAGGCGCCGATGTTGATGGTCGAGACGAGGTTGGGTGCGTCCTTGCCGAAGGCAACGACGTTGATCTGCAGCGCGGGTACGGCGGCAAAAGCGGCGACGGCCCAGAGGAAAAGCGTGATTTCCGCGCCGATGAAGGAATGAATGGTCACGCTGAAGATCGCCGATGTTACCGCGATCGCCAGGAAGACGCCGGCAAGCGTGGTGCCGAGCCGCCAGTCTGCCAGCTTGCCGCCGATCAGGTTGCCGATCGTCAGGCCGACGCCGATCGACAGCAGCGTCCAGGTCACGGCTTCAGGCGAGACACCCGTCACGTCGCGCAGCATGGGAGCGATGTAGGTGAAGAGCGCGAACATGGCGGCCGAGAAGAACACGGTCGTTAGCAGTGCCAGCCAGAGACTGAGGCCGCGCAGAGCCGCGATTTCGCGACCGAGACTGCTCTGGCGCGCCTCCTCGCTCTTTGGCAGCACCGCGGCGAGGCCGGCGATCGAGGCGGCGCCGAGAAGCGTGACGACCCAGAACGGCGCCCGCCAACCGAAGGCCTGGCCGAATGCCGTACCGAGGGGAACGCCGAGCACGTTTGCGAGCGTCAGGCCAGTAAACATCAGGGCGACGGCGCGTGCCTTGCGGTCTTCCGGCACTAGGCTCGCCGCGACGACCGAGCCGATGCCGAAGAAGGCGCCGTGGCAAAGTGCGGTGACGATACGGGCGATCATCAACACCCAGTAGTTCGGGGCAATGGCGCAAAGAAGATTGCCGAGAATGAAGAAGCCCATCAGCATGATGAGCGCCGAGCGGCGGCGCAAATGGGCGGTCGAGACAGCCATGATCGGTGCGCCGACCGCAACGGCCAGGGCATAGCCGGTGACGAGCCAGCCGGCTTGCGGAATGGTGGCGCCGAGATCGGAGGCGACTTCAGGCAGCAGCCCCATGATGACGAATTCGGTCGTGCCGATCGCGAAGGAGCTGAGAGCGAGAACGAGAAGCGCAAGAGGCATGTTCAGAGTTCCTTTTGCAGGGCGTCGAGGAATTCCGCGATGGTTTCCTCGTTGCGCTTATAGAAGATCCATTGACCAAGGCGCCGCGTCGTCACCAGGCCGGCCCGGTGCAGCGTGCCCAGATGTGCCGAGACCGTGGATTGCGACAGGCCGCAGCGTTCGAACTGGCTAGCGCAGACACCGAGCTCGAGCGGATGCTCCTGTGTCGGAAAATGAGCCTGGGGATCTTTGAGGTGGCTGAGTATCTCGAGCCTGCCTGGATGAGCCAGCGCCTTCAGTATCTCGTTCTTGTCCATGATGTTCACTGCGTCAATATCGAATAATTTCGATTTATGTATCGACGCGTCTCGATATATCAAGGGTGCTGCGAAAGATTATTTTTGCAAGGCAGCCAATACGAATGCTTAGAAATTGGGCAAAAAAAGAGGGCCACCGGAATGAACCAGGGCCCTTATAGGTGTGAAGGTCAAAACCTCCAGAGGGGAACAGCCAATGCGGTGGAACTGGGAGGAAAAGCCACCGTGTGCATCAGCTGTGTGCGTTATGATGCTAATTTGTGCAGTGCGCAATGCTTTTTTGTGCATGGCAGTTATGCGTTTGCGACGCCGGCGTCAAAAAGGCAAAAAAAAGGGCCACCGGAGTAAACCAGGGCCCTATAGGTATGAAGGTCAAAAACCTCCAGAGGGGAACAGCCAATGCGGTGGAACTGGGAGGAAAAGCCACCGTGTGCATCAGCTATGTGCGATATGGTAGTTAAATGTGCAGGCTTCAACTCTATTTTGTGCATATCAGCTATGCATAATACGCGCGGCTGATATATTAGTCGTAAAAAATGTTCGTTATCAGTGACTTACGTTCGCTAGAAATTCCAGTTACGAGCCTTCGTCACGATAAAATCACGAAAAACCTTGAGCTTAGCTGCGTTTTTCATTTCGTCGGGATAGCAGAAATAGGTGTCGAAGGACGGAACGTCGGCATTGATCGCGAGCTGAATGAGGCCCGGGTCGCGGCCGACGATATAGTCCGGCAGCACCGCGATGCCGATGCCGAGCAGGCAGGCGCGCTTGATCGACGTCTGGCTGTTGATCTGCAGATGCGGTAGGCGCTTGTTATCGGAGGACCGGCCGGCGATTTCCAGCCAGTTGACGTCGAGCAGGTAGTTCGGTGCCGGTTCGCCAAAGCTGATGATGCGATGATTGTCCAGATCCTCCACCGACTGCGGCTCGCCGTAGCGGTTGATGTAGGAGGGGGCCGCATAGACGTGCATGTGCACGGTGAAAAGCTTGCGCTGGATCAGGTCCGACTGTTGCGGCTGGCGCAGACGGATGGCGCAATCGGCATGGCGCATGTTCACATCCAGCTCCTCGTTGTCGAGGATGAGCTGGATCTGCATATCGGGATAGAGCTGCAGGAACTCCTGGATCTTGTCGGTCAACCAGCCCTGGCCGAGGCCAACCGTCGTCGTCACGCGCAACTTGCCGCTCGGCTTGTCGGTCGTCTCGGTCAGTTGCATCTTGACCGTTTCGAGCTTCAGCAAAACGTCGTGTGCGGTGCGGTAGAGCAGCTCACCCTGTTCGGTCAGGATGAGGCCGCGCGCGTGGCGATGGAAGAGTTTTATACCGACGTCCTGCTCAAGCGCGCTGACCTGTCGGCTGATTGCGGACTGGGACAGATGCAGTTTATCCGCCGCATGCGTGAACGAACCCGCTTCGGCAGCCGCGTGAAAAATACGCAGCTTGTCCCAATCCAATGGCATGCCGTTTCCCCTCATCGGCTGCATCACTCCGCAGCCACGGCGACGGGCATGTGCCCTGTCAAGTAGCGTTCCGCCTCAAGCGCCGCCATGCAGCCCATCCCCGCCGCCGTGATCGCCTGTCGGAACGTATCGTCGGTCACGTCACCGGCGGCATAGATGCCTTCGACGGTGGTCGCGGTCGAATCGGGAGCGGTCCAGAGATAGCCATTGTCCTTGAGTTTCAACTTGCCCTTGAAGAGTTCGGTCGCCGGAGCATGACCGATCGCGACGAATACGCCGTCGATCGTCGTTTCGGTGACGGCGCCGGTGCGCACATCGCGCAGGCGCGCGCCTGTCACGGACGGCGGCATCGGCGGCTTGGCCGACGCGCCGGTGATTTCGGCGACTTCGGTATTCCAGAGAATCTTGACGTTTGCCTTGGCGAAAAGGCGCTCCTGCAGGATTTTTTCGGCGCGGAAGGAATCACGGCGATGAACGACCGTCACCGACTTGGCGATGTTGGAGAGATAGAGCGCCTCCTCGACGGCGCTGTTGCCGCCGCCGACCACGATCACATCCTTGTTGCGATAGAAGAAGCCATCGCAGGTGGCGCAAGCCGATACGCCGAAGCCCTGGAAGTGCTGTTCGCTCTCGATGCCCAGCCATTTGGCCTTGGCGCCCGTGGCAATAATGAGGGTGTCGGCGGTCCATACCTGGCCGCTATCGGTGCGGGCGACGAAAGGACGCTGGCTGGTGTCGACCTCGGTTACGAGGTCGTTGACGATTTCGGCGCCGACATGCTGGGCCTGCAGCAGCATCTGCTCCATCAGCCACGGGCCCTGGATCGGATCGGCAAAGCCCGGATAATTCTCGACATCCGTCGTGATCATCAACTGGCCGCCCTGTTCCAGACCAGCGATCAGAACGGGCTGTAGCATCGCTCGCGCGGCATAAACCGCGGCGGTATAGCCGGCTGGGCCGGAGCCGATGATGAGCACCTTCGTGTGGCGGGCAGGCATAGTCAGTCCTTTCAATTTCGGCGATTGGGAAACCGCGGCTTCAAACGCGCAAAGCAGGCGATTTCGCGATCAGCCGCTTCATTTATGATTGCCTTATGCATTTATTCAAGGGCAGCCTTGCATTACCAACAGAGCAAATCTGCTTTGTGTAAGAATCGGTTACGCAGGAGAAACTTTCTTGCGTATTTCCGTGCCTTATATAGAAGCTGGCGAGGGGGAATTAAAGAAAGGCAATAAAAGTGCTTCGCGCTGAGCTCGATGCCATCGATATCAAGATTCTGCGGGAACTCCAGCGAGACGGACGGATGACCAACGTCGAGCTTGCGGACCGGGTGGGCATTTCCGCGCCGCCATGCCTGCGCCGGGTGCGCAAGCTGGAGGAGGCCGGCGTCATCGAAGGTTATCACGCCATGCTGAACAGCCCGAAGCTGGGCTTCGATCTCGTGGCGTTCTGCATGGTTGGCCTCAAGCATCAGTCCGAGGCCAATCTCAAGGCTTTCGCCAGTGCCACTTCTGCCTGGCCGTTGGTGCGGCAGGCGTGGATGGTCTCGGGCGACAGCGATTTCCTGCTGCACTGCGTTGCGGAAAATCTCACCCGCTTCCAGGATTTCGTCATCGAAGTTCTGACCGCGAACGAGCATGTCGACACCGTGCGCACCATGCTGACCATTCGACAGGTCAAGAAGCTCGGTCTGGTGGAGCTCTAGGCGGATGGCGGATCGCCCCTGGCACAGGTCGCTGATCAAATCCGGCGTGCGCCTTTTCCTGGGCGGTTCGCTGGCTCATGTACAGGACTGGTTCCCGGGGCTCAGCATCGTTCGCAGCCAGAATATCAGCGAGGTGCACTATCGCGGGGTCAAAGTCGCGAGTCTTGCCGGCATGGACCGGCTGCGGGAGCGCTCCGGCGACACGATCTATATCGTCGGTTCGGGGCCATCGATTCGCGATTGCGACCTGAGGGGGCTGGAACCCGGAAGCGCCATTCTTCTCAACGGTGCCATCGGAACGATCGGCAATCAGATCGACGAGCCGCTGGCCATCGCCATCGAGGACGAGCGCTTCGTCTGGCGGCATATCGACATGATGCGCAAGAAGATCGGGCCCGGTTCGCTCTGCCTGTTCTCCATCTCGGTGCTGCGCGCGCTTTGCGAGATCGACAAGAGCTGGCTGGCGGACAAGACGATCATTCTGATCGACGACATTCGCAAGCCGTACGGCGCTCGCCGCCGTTCGCTCGACGATCTCAAAAAGCTGCAATATGTGCGTCTGGATGCCGAAGGGTCGGCTGGTTTTTCGCTCTCGCCGGATCGTGGCGTTTTCCTGGGTGGATCCGTCGCCGTGTCGGCCCTCCAATTTGCCCTTTATTGCGCGCGGCGTGAGATCGGCTTTCTGGGAATCGATATTTCCAATGCCGGCGAGCCTCGCTTCTATGAGACCGGCGGCGATACCGCCTTTTCCGGCATCGCGCGGGCCGAGGGCCGCATCATCGAGCATCTTGTGCTTGCCCGTGAGATTGCCGCCGAGCGTGGCATCTCCTTCGTCAACTATTCTCCGGTCTCGGCACTCTTGAAATATGATTTCGGCTATGACGACAGGTTCGCCGCGAAGGCGTGACGCTTGCCGGAGGACGGCGGGGATCCGCGCCGGCAGGTTTGAAGTGAGGTTGCAGGAATGAAGCTCATGCGCTGGCTGAAACCGAAAGCGTCCGATGCCAAGAAACTGGCCATCGATCCGCCCGAGCCACGGGCAGGGCGCCACGGCATCGCCATTGCCGCCTGCGTGAAGAACGAGGCTCGCTACATCGAGGAATGGGTCCGCTTCCACCAGGCAGTCGGCATTCGTCACTTCTATATCTATGACAACGGCTCCGTGGACGAGACGCGCATAATTCTTCGCAGCCTGCTGAATGAAGACGCGCTGACGATCATTCCCTGGGCCGGGCGCATGCGCGACGCGGCGACATCGGCAATGCTGAACGGCCAGGTCATCACTTTCGCACATGCCATACTGAACTTCGGCGGTGACTATCGGTGGATGGCGTTCATCGATGTCGACGAATTCCTGCTGCCGAAGGAAGCGGCGACCGTCGAGCAGGCGCTGGACGCGGTCGGAGATTTTCCGAATGTGTCGCTGCCCTGGCATATGTTCGCGACCAGCGGCCATGAGACGCCGCCTGATGGGCCCCTGACCCTGAACTATACGATGCGTGGCGCCGATCCGATGACAACAAAGGAAAGTGTCAGCAATTTCAAATGCATCGTCGATCCTTGCGAAGTGACCGAGGTCAGCGTGCATCAATTCCAGACGCGTGCTTACGGCGATCTCACCGCCAATGACGCCGGTAAGCGGTTTACGCGGCGGGCGCGGAAGTCCCCCGAATTCTATTCGAACCGTTTCCTGCAGCTCAACCACTACTATACGAAATCCCGGCAGGAGTTGATGGAGAAGCTGGCGCGGGGATGGGCCTACGATAGCAATGCGACGAAATATCGGGACAAGGTCCTGTCGGTCGTCAAGAGCATCGAGGAAGACATGGTCGACGATCGTTCGATGATCGATTTCATCGAACGCAATCATATCGACCTCGGTCGCTGATCGGCCGCCTATTTGTTGGCGACGAGCAGGCGCTTGTAAACGTCGCCGATAGCGGTCGCTTCCTTTTCCAGCGCGAATTCGCTGCGCACATGGCGCACGCCATTCTCGCCATGGCGAAGCGCCTCCTCCGGATTGGCCAGATAGAAGGCGATTGCCTTGGTCAGAGCCTCGCCATCACCCGCGGGCACGACGGCGCCGGTCTCGCCCGGAACGATCATCTCGGCATAAGCGCCGGCATCCGAGGCGACGACCGCCGTGCGGGAGGCCATGGCTTCAAGCGGCGTCAGGCCGAAGCCTTCGTTGCGGGAAGGGGCAACGTAGAGGGTGGCGCGGCGATACCAGGGCTTGATATCGTCGACTTCGCCCATGAAGCGGATGCGGTCGGCAAGGCCCGCGGCTGCCACCATCTTCTCCAGCTCGTCACCGAAGCCGCGATGTTCGGCCGTGACGCGGCCGCAGACCACAGCCGTCCAGTCCGGATAGCGTGGCAGAAGCTCGATCATTGCCTTGACGAAAAGGTCAGTGCCCTTCTGGTGTCGGACGCGGCCGAAGCAGCCGATCATATAGGTGCCGGGCAGTCCGGTCGCGGCCATGCGGTCGTCGGGCTTTTCGGGTGGATGAAAGCGGTTGAGATCGACGCCGTGCTGAATGACGGTGTGCGGCACCTGGAGAAAACTGCCCGAACGGGTGCTGGTCGCGATCACCGCATCCATGCGGCGGATGAGCCAGCGCGTATAGCCGGTGTGGCGGCGCTGGGCTGCCGAGGTGAAAACCAGCTTGAGAGGCATGCGCAGAATGGAGCGCAGCAACAGGCCCACAAGCATTTCGTTGTTGCGGCGGGCATGCCAGATGCGTACGCGATAGCGGCGCGGCCGCATCCAGAGGCCTGGCAGTCTGAGCCAGCCGAGCCTTGGCAACTCCTCGGGCAGGCCGGGGCCGAGCGTGGCGACATGATAGCCCAGCTCGACCTGTTTGGGGATCAATTGCACGATCGTGGAGGTAACGCCGGAAAGCCGGCGTTTGAAATTCGTTGCTATGATTTCGATCTCAGCGAGATCGCTTGCATGCGCTGAATCGCGATCGCGCACGGGCGATCAGCCCCAGGTAATGGAGAGGATTTCGTAGCCCTTGGCGCCGCCGGGTGCATTGACCTCGATGGAATCGCCGACTTCCTTGCCGATCAGCGCACGCGCGATCGGCGAGGAGATGGAGATGCGGCCTGCCTTCACGTCGGCTTCCTGATCGCCGACGATCTGATAGACCTTCTCTTCCTCGGTGTCTTCATCGACGAGCTTCACCTTCGCGCCGAACTTGATCTTCGAGCCGGACATCTTGGTGAGGTCGATGACTTCCGCACGCGCGGTCAGATCTTCGAGTTCGCTGATACGGCCTTCGTTGTGGCTCTGTGCTTCCTTGGCAGCGTGGTACTCGGCATTTTCGGACAGATCGCCATGGGCGCGTGCTTCCGCAATTGCCTCGATGATTCGCGGGCGCTCTTCCTGCTGACGCCAGCGCAGTTCTTCCTGCAGCTTGACGAACCCGTTCTGTGTCATCGGTACCTTTTCAACCATTTGCCTTGTCCTTCACTCCCTGCGCTGCTCTTCCGCACACACAAAAGAAAACAGGTTCCGAAGCGGTACTTCGGAACCAGTAGAGCCATAACTTTTGCATCTATAGCAGATTGCGACAGCCGATTTCCAGAAAATTCGATGCTTTAAGGAATGCCGTTCCTGCCTCATCCATACCGAAGCCCATTAGCCGCGACCGGCGAAGAGGCGTCTTTTATCAACGTCACATCGGCCGGCCGAAGCCGGGATGAATGTGAGCTGGCTATCGTTTCTCACATCCGTCCCGGCGAATTCCACCTGTCAGAAATAGCTCTGCAGCGGCTGGACCTCGAGGTTTCCGGCCTTCAGTGCCTTGATCGCCATGGCTGCGGCTTCGGCACCGGCCATGGTGGTATAGTAGGGCACCTTCTGCATCAGCGTCGCGCGGCGAAGCGACTTGGAATCCGAGATCGCCTTGTTGCTGTCGGTCGTATTGATGACGAGCTGGACCTGGCGGTTGCGGATGGCGTCCTCGATATGCGGGCGGCCTTCCAGCACCTTGTTGATCTTGGTGGCCTCGATGCCGTTTTCGGCAAGGAAGCGCTGGGTTCCGCCGGTGGCGAGCACCTTGAAGCCCAATTCCACCAGCATGCGGATAGCAGGCAGGACGCGCGGCTTGTCGTCGTCGCGAACGGAGACGAAGACGGTCCCGTCACGCGGCAATTCGACGCCGGCGCCGAGCTGCGACTTGGCGAAAGCCAGCGCAAAATCCGTGTCCAGGCCGATGACTTCGCCCGTCGAGCGCATTTCCGGTCCGAGCAGGGTATCGACGCCGGGGAAGCGGGCGAAGGGGAAGACGGCTTCCTTGACCGCAATATGCTTCAGTTTGCGCGGATCGGGCTTTTCGCCATAGGCGGCAAAGGTCGCATCCAGCTTCTCGCCGGCCATGACGCGGGCGGCGATCTTGGCGATCGGCGCGCCGATGGTCTTGGCGACGAAGGGCACCGTGCGCGAGGCGCGCGGGTTGACTTCGAGCACGTAGACGGTGCCGTCCTTGATGGCGAACTGGACGTTCATCAGGCCGCCGACGTTCAACGCCTTGGCCATGGCCTTCGCCTGGCGCTCCAGCTCGTCGATCATGGCAGGTGAGAGCGTGCGCGGCGGCAGCGAGCAGGCCGAGTCGCCGGAATGGATGCCGGCCTCTTCGATATGCTCCATGATGCCGGCGACATAGACGTCGGTGCCGTCGGACAGGCAATCGACGTCGACTTCGATGGCGTTCGCAAGATAGCTGTCGAACAGGAGCGGGTTCTTGCCGAGCAGCGTGTTGATCTGGCCGGTCTTGTCGTTCGGATAGCGCTGCTTGATGTCTTCCGGCACCAGTTCGGGAACGGTGTCGAGCAGGTAGGTCTGGAGCTGGCCTTCCGAATGCAGGATCTGCATGGCGCGGCCGCCGAGAACGTAGGACGGGCGCACGACCAGCGGGAAGCCGATTTCGGAGGCGACGAGGCGAGCCTGCTCGACCGAATAAGCGATGCCGTTGTTCGGCTGGTTCAGATCGAGCTTCATCAGCAGCTTCTGGAAGCGGTCGCGGTCTTCGGCGAGATCGATCGCGTCCGGCGCTGTGCCAAGGATCGGAATGCCGTTCTTTTCGAGCGCTTCGGCAAGCTTCAGCGGTGTCTGGCCGCCGAACTGGACGATGACGCCGACGACTTCGCCGTTTGCCTGCTCGGCCTTGAGGATTTCAATGACGTCTTCGGCCGTCAGCGGTTCGAAATAGAGACGATCCGACGTATCGTAATCGGTCGAAACCGTTTCCGGGTTGCAGTTGATCATGATCGCTTCATAGCCGGCATCCTTCAGCGCGAAGGCGGCGTGGCAGCAGCAATAGTCGAACTCGATGCCCTGGCCGATGCGGTTCGGGCCGCCGCCGAGGATGACGACCTTCTTGCGGTCGGAAACCTGTGCTTCGGAGCGGGCGGCGCCGACGAAAGGGGTCTCGTAGGTCGAATACATATAGGCCGTCGGCGAGGCGAACTCGGCCGCGCAGGTGTCGATGCGCTTGAAGACGGGGCGAACGTTGAGGCTGTTGCGCAGCTCCGCCACTTCCTTCGGACGCTTGCCGGTCAAGGTCGCCAGACGCGCGTCGGAGAAGCCCATGGACTTCAGCATGCGCAGGTTGGCCTCATCCTGCGGCAAGCCATGCTCGCGGATGCGGGCTTCCATATCGACGATGTTCTTGAACTGGGCGATGAACCAGGGGTCGATCTTGCAGCCTTCGTGTACCTCTTCCGGCGTCAGGCCGAGGCGCAGCGCCTGGGCGACCATGCGCAGGCGGTCCGGCGTCGGGGTGCCGATGGCGGCGCGGATGGCGTTGCGGTCTCCTTCGCCCTCTTCGGTGCCGGGGATTTCGATCTCGTCGAGGCCCGTCAGGCCGGTTTCAAGACCGCGCAGCGCCTTCTGCAGCGATTCGGCAAAGGTGCGGCCGATCGCCATGACTTCACCGACCGACTTCATGGCCGTGGTCAGAACCGGCGAGGCGCCGGGGAACTTCTCGAAGGCGAAGCGCGGGATCTTGGTGACGACATAGTCGATCGAAGGTTCGAAGGATGCAGGCGTCGCGCCGCCGGTGATGTCGTTTTCCAGTTCATCCAGCGTATAGCCGACAGCGAGCTTGGCCGCGATCTTGGCGATCGGGAAGCCGGTGGCCTTCGACGCCAGAGCCGAGGAGCGCGAGACGCGCGGGTTCATTTCGATGACGACGAGGCGGCCATCCTTCGGATTGACCGCGAACTGCACGTTCGAGCCGCCGGTTTCGACGCCGATCTCGCGCAGGACGGCGATCGAGGCGTTGCGCATGATCTGGTATTCTTTGTCCGTCAGCGTCAGCGCCGGGGCAACGGTGATCGAGTCGCCGGTATGGACGCCCATCGGGTCGATGTTTTCGATCGAGCAGATGATGATGCAGTTGTCCGCCGTGTCGCGGACGACTTCCATCTCGAATTCCTTCCAGCCGAGCACCGATTCTTCGACCAGCACTTCGGTCGTCGGCGAGGCATCGAGGCCGCCGCCGACGATTTCGAAGAATTCCGAGCGGTTGTAGGCGATGCCGCCGCCGGTGCCGCCGAGGGTAAAGGACGGGCGAATGATGGCAGGCAGGCCGACATGATCGATCGCCTGGGCGGCAATCGCCATGGCATGGCTCATATAACGCTGCTTGCGGTCGCTCTCGCCGAGGTTCCACTGGTTTTCCAGCGCGTCGAGGGCCTTGTCGAGTTCGGCGCCCGAAAGCTGGGCCTTCAGCTTGCTGCGTTCGGCCTCATGCGTCTTGCGGTCGGCATCCTTGATGTCGGTGGCGTTCGCCAGCATGGAGCGCGGCGTCTCGAGGCCGATGCGGGCCATGGCTTCGCGGAAGAGGGCCCGGTCTTCGGCCATGTCGATGGCGGCGGGCTTCGCGCCGATCATTTCGACATTATAACGGTCGAGCACACCCATGCGCTTCAGCGAAAGCGCGGTGTTGAGTGCGGTCTGGCCGCCCATGGTCGGCAACAGCGCGTCCGGGCGCTCCTTGGCGATGATCTTGGCGACGACCTCGGGCGTGATCGGCTCGACATAAGTCGCATCCGCCAGGCCCGGGTCGGTCATGATCGTTGCCGGATTGGAGTTGACGAGGATGACGCGGTAGCCTTCCTCCTTCAGCGCCTTGCAGGCCTGCGTGCCGGAATAGTCGAATTCGCATGCTTGCCCGATAACAATCGGTCCTGCACCGATAATGAGGATCGACTTGATATCTTGGCGCTTCGGCATGGGCTCTCATCCATTTTTTCGTTGCGCCAAAAACCGGCCAGGGTGGGAGATCACCGGCCGGGGCGCTATGGGCAATATTTTCAGGCTAGAAGCGGCTTATAGGCAAATGTATTTGCAAACGGAACCCCATAAATGGGGGAATCGACAGGAATTCGGCAGCCTTTGTCGCCATTAGCCGAAACGGCGTCGGACGGCTTCGGCGTAGGAGCGGCTGACAGGCATCTCCACGCCGTCGCGCGCGATGACGAAAAGCTTGCCATTGTCGCGTTTCAGACCGGCGATGTGGTCTTTCGCGATCCAATGGGATCGATGCAGGCGCATGCCTTCGGTATCGCCGATTTCCATCAGCGCGTCGCCGAAACGCAGCAGGATGAGTTCACGGCCACGGCTCGTCACGACTTCGGTATAGTGATCGCGCACGGTGAGCCTTATCAGGGCTCCCCTGTTTTCCGGTTTCAGGCGCGATAGGATCGGCGGCTGCGGGGTCGGATTTCGGATCTCGGCTGTGGCGGGGGACGTGATTTTCGGTTCCTTCATGTCCGATGCCGCTGCCATTGCGATCTGCCGATGCATGGTCAGATAGGATAGAACACAGAAGAGGGCGCAGAGCGGCGTCGCGCCGAGCGATTGGCGCAGGCTATCGGCCACCGTGGACACGGTTCCGAAGAAGGCCAGGTCGACGAGCGTGATGCCAAAGCCTATCGGCAACGCGGCAACGATGGATCCGATCATCATCCGGACGAACATGCTCGCCACAAATCTGCGCAGCAGAATTTCGGCGACGACGGAGAAGACGATCGCGATCGACCAGGCCATGGCGTGGAGAACAAGCCAATATCCAAAGCGGGCTCCCGGTGTCAGCCGGGCAAAGGTTCCATAAGGTCCGGTCAGTGCGAAGATCAGGACGATCGTGACGAAGGTCGCCCAGAAGCGCGGTGAACGCTGGATGACCTGCAACTCACGAAGCGTGGATTGCAGAAAGGTGTGATCCACGAAGATTTCCCGTTCTTTCGCGCAATTTCAGTTGAGAGAACAACAGTATCGCGGAAAGGCTCGATAAACTCAACCGGATACAGGTCATGACTTTCGAGCCGCTTCTTGATGCCCCCATCGCGATCCAGATCCATATCGCGGCGGTCATTCCCGCCGCCTTGCTCGGAGCCTATCTTCTTGCGAGGCCGAAGGGGACGCCGAGGCACCGCCTGCTGGGCAAGATATGGCTGGCCCTGATGGTCGTCACGGCGCTGTCGAGCTTCTTCATTCATCAGATCAACATGTTCTTCGGCTTCAGCCCGATCCATCTGCTTTCGATATTCGTTCTTTCCGGCTGCTGGGGAGCGATCGTCAACGCCCGCAAGCACAATATCGAGGCGCATAAGCGCATCGTGAGAAGTCTCTATTTCGGCGGCATCGTGGGCGCCGGCGCGTTTACGTTCTTTCCAGGCCGTATCATGAACAAGGTGGCGTTCGATGGCGATGACATTGCACCGCTTCTGGTCGCGGCATGTATAGCCGTCGCACTCTTATGGCTGATGTCCAAAGAAATATGGCGCCGCCGCCGTTTAACTTGATGTTCTGTCGATAGCGAACTGGCTTTGTCCCTCTTCCTGGATATATAAATGCTTCAAGGGACTTTGGTTTTGGGCATCGCCAGGAGGTGCACTATGGATTGGAAGGGGCGTCGGCAATCCGACAATATCGAGGACGAACGTGGCTCATCGCCCATGGGCGGCGGGAGCGGCGGCGGCTTCCGGTTCCCCGGCGGAGGAATTGGCGGCGGTGGCTTGAGCTTCCGCACCATTATCGTGCTTATCGTGATCTTCCTGATCCTGAGGGCCATGGGCGTCGACGTCATCGGCCTGCTGCAGCAGAGCGGCATGCTGGGCGGCGGCGGTTCCGGATACCAGCAGAGCACCTCCAGCGGCGACGGCAGCGGCCAGCCGGCCAATGACGAGATGAAGCAGTTCGTCGCCACCGTTCTTGCTGATACGGAAGACACCTGGACCGGCATCTTCAAGTCGATGGGCAAAACCTATACGGATCCCAAGCTGGTGCTGTTCTCCGGCAGCTTCCCTTCGGCCTGCGGGCAAGCCTCCGCGGCCACCGGTCCCTTCTATTGCCCGAGCGACCAGAAGATCTATCTCGACATGGCCTTCTTCCAGCAGATGAAGGACCAATTCGGCGCATCAGGCGATTTTGCGCAGGCCTATGTCGTCGCGCATGAGGTCGGCCACCATGTTCAGGACCTGCTCGGCATCCTGCCGAAGTTCAATCAGGCCCGCCGCAACATGAGCGAGGTGGATGCCAACAAGATGTCGGTGCGCATCGAGCTGCAGGCCGATTGCTTCGCGGGCATCTGGGGCAAGTTCACGCAGCAGAAGGGCATATTGCAGTCCGGCGATCTGGAGGAGGCGCTGAATGCCGCGCAGCAGATCGGCGACGATACGCTACAGAAGCGCACGCAGGGCTATGTCGTTCCCGACAGCTTCAACCACGGCACTTCCGCGCAGCGTGTGAAGTGGTTCAAGCAGGGCTTCGATTCCGGCAAGCTCAGCGATTGCGATACGCTGAACAATCCCGTCTGATTTGGCTTGCCCGCTGCCGGAGCGCCGGTGAGCGGGCAAGTTTCTTGGTTCATTATTTCTCGCTGTCGAGATGCGTCAGCTGCGCTTCCGGATAGCGGCCGCCGGCGGCGGCATCCTTCGGGATCGCGCGTTCGATCGCGGCCATATCCGCTTGCGACAATTCGACGGAGAGTGCGCCCAGGGCTTCCGTGAGGCGGTCGCGACGACGGGCGCCGATCACCGGGACGATCTCCTTGCCCTGGGCTGCGACCCAGGCGATGGCGATCTGGGCGACGCTTGCGCCCTTCGCCTCGGCGATCTGGCGCAGGGCTTCCACGAGCTCGAGGTTTCTTTCGACGTTTCCAGCCTGGAAGCGTGGGCTAAGAGTGCGGAAATCGCCTTTCTGCGCATTGTCTTTCTGCCAATGGCCGCTGATGAGGCCACGCGAGAGAACGCCGTAGGCGGTGATGCCGATGCCGAGCTCGCGGCAGGTCGGAAGGATCTTGTCCTCGATGCCGCGCGAAATCAGCGAATATTCGATCTGCAGGTCGACGATCGGATGAACGGCGGCGGCGCGGCGGATGGTCTCCGCCCCGACCTCCGAAAGGCCGATATGCCTGACATAGCCTGCCTTGATGAGATCCGATATCGCGCCGATCTGATCTTCGATCGGCACATTGGGGTCGAGGCGGGCAGGGCGGTAGATATCGATGTGATCGACGCCGAGACGCTGCAGCGAATAGGCGACGAAATTTCTGATCGCTGCCGGCCGGGCATCGTAGCCGAGCCACGCTCCGGCAGGGTCACGCAGGGCGCCGAACTTGACGCTGAGGAGGAAGTCATCCCGCTTCAGACCCTTGATGGCTTCGCCGATCAGCATCTCATTGTGGCCCATGCCGTAGAAATCGCCCGTATCCAGCAAATTGATGCCGGCATCGAGCGCGGCATGGATCGTGGCGATGCTCTCGGCGCGATCCGACGGGCCATACATGCCCGACATGCCCATGCAGCCGAGGCCCAGTGCCGATACCTGCGGCCCGGTCTTTCCCAATTGGTGCTTTTCCATCGTCGTTCTCCCTGGTCGGAGGCGCGTTCGCCTCTTGAGGTCTCGCTCGACAGGGTTTTACTCCATCGTGCTGTGTGCGATAATCCAGGGAAATCGAAACGGCTTGTTTGGAATTTTGCACAATGGATGATTTGCCACTGGCCGATCTGGTTGCCTTTACCGCAGTCGCGCGCGAACGCAGCTTTCGCGAAGCGGCACGCAAACGCCGCGTTTCCGCCTCGTCCCTGAGCGAAGCGGTTCGCCGGTTGGAGGAGCGGCTGGCCGTTCGTCTACTCAATCGCACGACCAGAAGCGTGACGCCGACCGAGGCGGGTGAGCGCTTGATGGAGCGCCTGACCCCCGCCATGAGCGAGATCGCCGGCGCGCTCGAAGATATCAACAGCTTTCGCGACAGCGTCGGCGGCACTTTGCGGCTGAACGTGCCGACCGTTGCCGCCATGGTCGTCATGCCCGACATCATCAGCCGCTTCCTGAGGGAATATCCCGCGATATCAGTCGAAATCGTCGCCGAGGACAGTTTCATCGATGTGGTCGCAGCCGGCTATGACGCTGGGATCCGCTATGACGAAAGGCTCGAAAAGGATATGATCGCGGTGCCGATCGGCCCGCGGCAGCAGCATTATGTGACTGCCGCCGCCCCAGCCTATCTCGCTGCAAACGGCACGCCGCAGCATCCGCGCGACATACTGGAGCATCGCTGCGTGCGTCACCGGTTTCTGAGCGGCTCGGTGCTGCCTTGGGAGTTCGAAAGGAAAGGGGAGACGATCTTCATCGCTCCGCCAATGGTTGTCGCGACGAATTCGATCGACATCGAGCGCAATGCGGCAGTGGCTGGGCTCGGCATCATCAGAACCTTTCGGGAGTTTCTCGCGCCGCAGATTGCCAGCGGAGAACTGGTGCCGATCCTGGAAGAATGGGACACGGCCTTTTCCGGTCCGTTTCTCTATTATGCCAGCCGCCGGCACATGCCGGCACCGCTCCGCGCCTTCGTCGACTTCCTCAATGGCGAGCAACGGCGGCATCGCGAGAGATCGTCGTTTCATGCCGAGGATCAAAAAAACCGGGCAATAAATCAATAAGATTGAAGCGTTCACGGATTGTTTCCGCCAAAATCTTTATGTATGGGGAACGCTCCGGTTTTTCGTTCACGTTCTGTCTCTTTCATGGAGGCGGGGCCGCCAAAAGGCATCTCCATGATCGATCAGAAATTCGCCCGCCGAGGCTTGTTCCTCGTTTTCCTTATCCTCTTCCTCGACGTCATCGGCATCGCGATCATCATGCCGGTCATGCCGAAATATCTGGAAGAGTTGACGGGCGCGTCGGTCAGTTCGGCGGCAACGGAAGGCGGCTGGCTGCTGCTCGCCTATGCCGCCATGCAGTTCCTGTTTTCGCCGTTGATCGGCAATCTGAGCGACCGTTTCGGCCGCCGCCCGCTGTTGCTGGCGTCGGTGCTGACATTTGCGATCGACAATTTCATCTGTGCGATCGCCGGTTCCTATTGGATGCTGTTCGTCGGGCGTATCCTGGCCGGCATCAGCGGCGCGAGCTTCTCGACCTGTTCGGCCTATATCGCCGATATCAGCAACGACGAGAACCGTGCGAAGAATTTCGGCCTGATCGGCATGGCCTTCGGTGTCGGCTTCGTGCTCGGCCCCGTCATCGGCGGCTTTCTTGGCGAGTTCGGTCCGCGCGTGCCGTTTTACGGCGCGGCGGCGCTGGCGTTCCTGAATTTCGTCGGCGCCTATTTCCTGTTGCCGGAAACGCTGGATGCGAAGCATCGCCGCCCCTTCGAAATCGCGCGCGCCAATCCGTTCGGCGCGCTGAAGCAGATGCGGCGATATCAGGGCATCGGCTGGGTCTGCGTCGTCATGTTCCTGAACTGGCTGGCGCACGGTGTCTATCCGGCCGTCTGGTCCTTCGTGACCTCCTATCGCTATGACTGGAGCGAGGGGCAGATCGGCTTCTCGCTCGGCGCCTACGGGATTGGCGCCGCCATCGTCATGGGCCTGGTGCTGCCGCGGCTGGTGCCTGTGCTCGGCGAGTGGAAGACCGCGCTGCTCGGGCTGATGTTCTCCTGTCTCGGCCTCATGGGCTACGCATTCGCATGGCAAGGATGGATGGTCTATGTGGTTGTCGTCTTGACGGTCATCGAAAACGTCGCGGATGCGCCGCTGCGTTCGATCGCCGCAAGCAAGGTGCCACCTTCCGCACAGGGCGAGTTGCAGGGCGCGCTCGGCAGCCTGACGAGCATTACCGCCATCATCGGCCCCCTGCTTTTTCCGTATCTGTTCCAGTATTATACGGCTCCGACCGCGCCTGTGGTCTTTGCCGGGGCACCCTTCATCATGGGTGCGATTCTGGTGGCTGCCGGGCTTGTCGTGCTCCTGACAAAGGTCCGCAAGAGCGAGCCGAAAGTGGTTGCCCAGTCGCAGGCAGGCGAGGCGGCCTAAAAATTCATCAGATATTTTGATGTTCTGATGAATTCTTTAGCACCGTGGGCTTGTCTGCTGGCTTTTTGAGCTAAGTTGCGTTAATGCGGCAGGCTCGCGCACCCTTGGGTAGGGCGGCTCGCGCGTTTCTAAAGATCGAGTCTTCGTTATGGATATGCCGGTAACTGCGCGCCCGTTCGCGCACGACAATGACAATTCGTGGTCTGCTCATGTCCGCGCAACGCTTGCGCTGGGCATCCCGCTGATCGGCGCGCAATTGGCGCAGCTCGGGATCAACACCACGGACGTAATGATCGTCGGCCGGCTCGGTGCCGAGCAGCTGGCTGCGATGGTGCTCGCAGCTCAGTTCCTGTTTACGATCCTGATTTTCGGCTCGGGCTTTTCCATCGCCGTCGTGCCGCTGGTGGCGCAGGCCTACGGCAAGGGGGATGTGATCTCCGTGCGTCGCGCCTTGCGCATGGGTCTCTGGGTTGTCACCGCCTATTGGCTGGTGGCGCAGCCTGCCTTCTTCTATTCCGAGCAGATCCTGCTGGCGGCCGGGCAAAAGCCCGATGTGGCGAAGCTTGCCAGCGGCTATATCGACATCGGCCATTTCGCCGTGCTGCCGGGGCTGCTCTACAATGTCATCCGCGCGCTTGTCAGCGCCATTGGCCGCGCCGGCATCATCCTCAAGGTCACCATTGCCATGCTGGTGATGAATGCCGTGCTCGCCTACATCCTCGTGCTCGGCCATTTCGGCTTGCCTGCCATGGGCCTGCATGGCGCCGCTATTGTTTCCGTCGCGGTACAGACGGCCGGTTTCCTGTTCATCGTCGGTTATGTTCAGGCCCATCAGGAAACTCGTCGCTACGAGATTTTCGTCCGGTTCTGGCGGCCGGACTGGCATGCTCTGTGGGATGTCGTCCGGCTGGGTTTCCCGATCAGCGTCACGGTTCTTGCCGAAGTCAGCCTGTTCACCGCGGCATCGCTGCTGATGGGGCAGATCGGCACGATCGAGCTCGCAGCCCATGGCATTGCCCTGCAGTGGGCATCGATCGCCTTCATGATCCCGCTCGGCCTCAGCCAGGCGGCGACGGTGCGCGTCGGTGTTGCGCACGGGCAGGGCGATCACCTCGGCCTGAAGCGGGCGTCGATCGTGGTGATCATCATTTCGAGCTGCATTTCGCTCTTTGGCAGCATCCTGTTCGCGACAATGCCATCGTGGTTGGGAAGCTGGTTCCTCGATGTCACCTCCGCCGATGCGTCGAAGGTGCTTGCCTATGCCGCGCCGCTGATCGTCGTGGCCGGCCTGTTCCAGCTCGTCGATGGGCTACAGTCCATCGCCAGCGGCCTGCTGCGCGGACTGAAGGACGCGCGGGTGCCGATGATAATGGCGCTCGTCGCCTATTGGCCGATCGGCTTCTTCCTGGCCTGGCTGCTGGCGTTTCCGCTCGGTTTCGGCGGTATCGGCATATGGTTCGGCTTCCTGCTCGGACTGGGCTCCGCGGCGGCGATGCTTTGCGCGCGGTTCTACATTCTGGTGCGTTCCGAAACGACTTCCGCCTGACGGCGGCAGCCGTTGCCATGGCGCGAGACTGCTGACAAAAATTGACAGCATGGTCGTCTATATTGGTTTCATACCAAGGACGGGAGACGACCATGATATTCAAGGCAAGCAATCGCAACGATGCCGCGCTTTTCCCGCGGGAAGTACAGATCGATCAGGGTGCGACGGTGCGCCTGCTGCCGCACGCCAACGTGTCTCGCAGGCAATCCAAGCCGGTTGAAAAATCCTACTGGCTGGCGGTGGCCAGTGCCGAACATGTGCGCATAGGGCGCGAACATGGCTTCATGCAGGTAAACCACGGCAAGCGCGCTCCCTTGAAGCGCATCAAGCCGGGCGACGGCATCGTCTACTATTCTCCATCTGTCAAAATGGGCGATAGGGATGCTTTTCAGAGCTTCACCGCCATCGGCTACGTTCGTGAGGGCGAGCCTTATCTTGCCGAAATGGGTTGCGGAAAGGCCTATCGCAAGGATGTGGACTGGCTGGATGCGCCGGAACAGCCGCTCCGCCCGCTGCTGGGCTGGCTTGATTTCACCCAGGACAAGAACTGGGGCTACAAGCTGATATTCGGCCTGGTTGAATTCGGGCAATCCGACTTCGAGTTCCTGGAGGAAATCCTCATGAGCGAGCTTGAGGAGGTCAAGCGCCGCCGCTTGCAGGCTTGAGCTTCAGCACGCGCGAAACGATGTGACGGATATGCCTCCCAAGCAGCCGCGCAAAGAGAAAGGCCCCGGATTGCTTGCCAATCCGGGGCCTTTCTCATGTCGTTCGGTCGCTGGCGGCTCAGGCGCGCTCGGCCAGTGCCGATTCGCCCTTCTTTTCGCGCACCAGATTGACGAAGCGGCGGAAAAGATAGTGGCTGTCCTGCGGGCCGGGAGAGGCTTCCGGGTGATGCTGCACCGAGAAGACCGGCTTGCCGGAGACGCGCAGGCCGCAATTGCTGCCGTCGAAAAGCGAAATGTGAGTCTCCTCAACGCCTTCCGGCAGCGAGTTCGAGTCGACCGCGAAGCCGTGGTTCATCGAAACGATCTCGACCTTGCCCGTCGTGTGGTCCTTGACCGGATGGTTGGCGCCGTGATGGCCCTGGTGCATCTTCGCGGTCGTGGCACCCAGCGCAAGGCCGAGCATCTGGTGGCCGAGGCAGATGCCGAACAACGGGATCTCGGTCTTCAGCAGATCCTTGATGACGGGAACGGCATATTCGCCGGTCGCGGCCGGATCGCCGGGGCCGTTGGAGAGGAAGATGCCGTCCGGGTTGAGGCCGAGGACTTCATCGGTCGAAGCGGTCGCCGGCAACACCGTGACCTTGCAATCGAGGCCGGCAAACAGGCGCAGAATGTTGCGCTTGACGCCGTAGTCGAGGCAGACGATGTGATACTTGGCGTCGGCAGCATTCAGTTCGCCGTAGCCTTCGTTCCAGATCCAGGGCGTCTGCGACCATTGCGACGACTGGCCGGAGGACGCGACCTTGGCAAGATCGAGACCTTCGAGGCCGCTCCAGGCCTTGGCGTCGGCCTTCAGCTGTTCGATGTCGAAGACGCCGTTCGGATCGTGCGCGATGACGCCGTTCGGCATGCCGTTCTCGCGGATCCAGGCGGTCAGGGCGCGGGTGTCGATGCCGCAAAGGCCGATGATGCCGCGCGCCTTCAGCCACTGGTCGAGATGCTTGGCGGCGCGGTAGTTCGACGGATCGGTGATGTCAGCCTTGAAGATGACGCCGACCGCGCCGTGCCGGGCAGCGGGCGTCAGGTCTTCGATATCTTCGTCGTTCGTGCCGACATTGCCGATATGGGGGAACGTGAAGGTGACGATCTGGCCAAGATAGGAGGGATCCGTCAGGATCTCCTCGTAACCGGTCAGCGCCGTGTTGAAGCAGACTTCGGCCTGGACCTTGCCGGTCGCGCCGATGCCCTTGCCCTCGATCACGGTGCCATCGGCAAGAACGAGGAGGGCGGTCGGCTTTTCAGTGGTCCATGGGGCTGTGGCGGTCATAGTCATCCCGTTTCCGGCGTGGAGCGCGGCCTTGAAGAGACCGTCGGCTTCCGCCATGTTTGTAGCAAGGTACAGCCAGCGACGCTTGTCGCGGCTTGAGATCTTCCTATCGATCTTATGTGCAGGTGATGGACATAGCTAAACACGGCCAGTCGGTCAATGCGCGCTTTGCTTTCCCGTCAAGGAATTCGGGCTCTCGGGCGCAATTGCATTGATCGACACAGTTGGTCTAAGAGACAGCGACATGACATAAGTGACCGGGCGATCGCCGCCGGCCTGCTTCAAGGAGTTTACAGACATGATCCGCGAAACCCTTTCCAACGCCCAGAAGGACGCCATGAAGGCCAAGGCTACGGCGAGGCTTTCCACCGTTCGTCTGATCCTTGCAGCCATCAAGGACAAGGACATCGCCAACCGCGGCTTGGGCAAGGAGCAGGCGAGCGAGGACGAAATCCTCCAGCTGCTCGCCAAGATGATCAAGCAGCGCGAGGAATCGGTAAAGATCTATATCGATGGCGGACGTCCCGAGCTGGCCGACAAGGAGCGCGAGGAAATCGCCGTCATCCAGGGTTTCATGCCTGAGCAGCTTTCCGAGGAGAAGGTGCGCGAGATCTGTGTCGCGGTCGTCGCCGAACTCGGCGCGCAGGGCCTGAAGGACATGGGCAAGTGCGTGGCCGCCCTGCGCGAGCGCTATGCAGGGCAGTTGGATTTCGCCAAGGCCTCGGCTATCTTGAAGGAATTGTTGAAGTAAAGGCTTGCCTTGCCCTCGGCGTGCGGGTGTGCCGCAAGCCGAGGGTGTTTTCCCAGGCGGCGTCGATGATCGCGAACTTTTCCGCCTGATAGTTGCGGTATTCCTGGATGAAGTTGTTGGACAGCCACAGCTGGCTTCGCCCGGAAGATCCGGTCCACCCGACGCTCTCCATTTTCACCGCCCGGTTCATGAGCCGCTTCGCATGCGTTCTGGAAATCAGAAAGCGGCGGCAGATGTCGGTGAAGGCTACGCGCCCCACGATCGCCTGTTGCGTTGCCGGATTGATCATGCCGACGCGGGAGATCAGATAGTCCATGATGACGCCGCCGGAGTTTGCCCAGGTGAAGAGATCGAATGTCTCTCCTGGATGACGCAGGTCGTCGCTCTGGATGATGCCGACTGAAATCGCCGGCTGCAGCACGCCGATGAGCTCCGGTTGCTTGGCAAACAGGGCGTTGCGTTTGCCGCCATCCAAGTGATCCAGCGCGGAAAGATGAATGCTGAGCCATTTCGCAAGCTGCCTTGCGGCTTCTTCGGTCGGCTCCATCGGCCGGGCCCGCCGATCTGCCGCAACCGGCAGGTAGCGCAACAAGCCGAGCGTCAGCATGTCCTGAAGGAAGCTGAGGGCGGTGTTATGGCTGGCTATGTCGTGGTCGACGACGTAGTTGGCGAAGCGATTGGCGTGCATGCCGGGCGGCTCTCCGTCGATGCCGCCGCAATATAAAGCAAAACCGGCGAGCGCCATCAGCCAGCGTTGCTGCGAAGCAAAAACAGAGCATACGCTCTGGTTTTCATCGTAAGTGGATATGATCTCTCGAGTGTAGTTTAGGATTTCTGTGAAAAATTCAGGGTCTTGAGCAAGTTCCTTCGCGGATAAAGACATGCAGCCGTCTCCGATGAACCGAGCAAACTTCCAAATTGTCTGAAGAGATAATTACTGAGATCGCATATGCGTAGATAATAAAAGATATCCATCGGCGCCGTTGCGTCAAGATACTCGCGGCGATGGAGCGAGGATGTTTCGCAGCATCATCCATTGCTTCCATGTCGTGAAATCGGAGAGGGGCTTAAAATTAGAGAAGGCAGGAGCTGGGGGAGCTCCTGCCTTCTTGCGCTTTGCAGGCGTTTGATGACGCAGGGTGGGGCCCAAAAATCAAACGTCTATTGCAAAGGCACTCAGGTGGGGCGGCGCCGGGGGTAGGGATGGTGCCCCACCTGAGTATCTCGGTAATCTATCTGAAAATCCTGACTTGCCGAGGCAAGGCCAACGCCTGCGACGGCAGTCCGGACATTTGAACTTTTACGCCTGCCGTAAGAGCAGGGACTTTCATATCCGCCGGCAGCTGATATCCTGCGCCAGCATAAAGCACGTTCTTGTCAGCACCGCTGCCATTCGTCGTAGCCGAGCTATAGGTTGCTGTCGCAAACATGGCCGCGGCGGCTAGCGGTACGATAAGAACACGCATTTCATCTCCTAAACTGAAAGCCCTGTACCTGGTGGCTTCCCGTTCGTCAGGGCGTCTCGGCATGTCGCGTCGCGAAGGAATTTCTTCGCCGGCTTGTCTCGTCCTGTGAGAAGAACGCTATTGCGGCGCACATCAACAATCAAATTACAAAAAAATAATGTTTGGCTTACGGAGGGCGTCTCAAATGTGCCGCCAGATAGTGTCGTCCGGAAGCGGCTGCTTTGCAGCTCCTGATTGCCGGCGATGCGGATTTCGTTCGGCGGTATCGACTTCAGGCTGTGCAAGTCATTGCTTTTTCGCGGATTTTCTTAGACGAAGCGGTTACACCAATAGTCTTGAAGCGTTCGCCTGCTTCAAGCGGGAGGAGCACTCGATCCGCCTTCGATGGGCTGAAAGCGACGTTCGGGTAGGGTCCAGACAGGATCGAATTCAGCCGGAAGTTCACGGAGTTGTGATCGAAAGGACGCCGGTGCGGTCATTTGCAGAGGGCTGTGAATACCGGGGGAGGTTGCCAGCGTGTCGTGGTAAAGCCTCCCATTCCTGTTTATATGGAATGAGCCAGAGGTAGCCATGCGATTTTCCAATACGTTTCTCGACGAGATTCGCGACCGCGTTTTGATTTCGGACGTGATCGGCCGTCGTGTTACCTGGGATCGGCGCAAGACCAATGTCCCGCGCGGCGATTACTGGGCCTGCTGCCCCTTCCACGGCGAGAAATCGCCGAGCTTTCACTGCGAGGACCGCAAGGGACGCTATCATTGCTTCGGCTGTGGCGTGACCGGCGACCATTTCCGCTTCCTCACCGAGCTGGAGGGCCTGAGCTTTCCCGAGGCGGTGCAGCAGATCGCCGACATGGCCGGCGTTCCCATGCCGGTCGCCGACCCGATGGAGGCCAAGCGCGAGAAGGAGCGTACGTCGCTGCTCGATGTCATGGAGATGGCGACTCAGTTCTTCCAAGATCAGCTGCAGACTGCCAATGGCGCGCGGGCGCGGGCCTATCTGCGCGACCGTGGCCTGAGCGGCCGCACCATCGAGACCTTTCGCCTCGGATATTCGCCGGATAGCCGCAACGCGTTGAAGGAGCATCTCGCAAGCAAAGGCATATTGAAGGAGCAGATGGAAGCTTGCGGGCTCGTCGTGCACGAGAACGTGCCGGTCTCCTACGATCGCTTTCGCGACCGCATCATGTTTCCGATTCTCTCCTCCAGGGAAAAGGTGATCGCTTTCGGCGGACGCGCCATGTCGCCGGATGCGCCGGCGAAATACCTGAACTCCAACGAGACCGAGCTCTTTCACAAGGGCAACGTGCTCTACAATTTCACGCGCGCCCGCCGTGCCGCCCAAGGAGCCGATGGCGCCGGCACCATCATCGCGGTCGAAGGCTATATGGATGTCATCGCACTGCATCAGGCCGGTGTCGAAAACGCGGTAGCGCCGCTGGGCACGGCGCTGACGGAGAACCAGCTGGACCTCCTCTGGAAGATGACGCCGGAGCCGGTCCTCTGCTTCGATGGCGATGGCGCCGGCATCCGCGCCGCCAATCGCGCCGCCGATCTGGCGCTGCCGCATATCAAGCCGAGCCGAACGGTGCGCTTCGCGCTGCTGCCCGACGGCAAGGACCCGGACGACCTCGTGCGACAGGACGGGCGGGCACCTTTCGACAAGGTGCTGGCGCAGGCAAAGCCCCTGGCCGATCTGATATGGGCCAGGGAGGCCGGTGGCGGCTCCTTCGAGACGCCCGAGGCGCGGGCGGAGCTGGAGGCACGGCTCAGGCGTATCGTGTCCGTGATAACGGACGAGGATGTCCGCCGTCACTACCAGCAGAATATGCGTGAGCGATTGAACGGGCTCTTTCAGCCGCAGTTCCAGCGGGGCGGCGGCCAGCAGGCGCGTGGCTTTTCTCGCGATGGCAACGGCCGCAATTTCGGCGGGCGCGGCGGGCAGGCGCGCGCGGGCGCAGCGGTGGCGACAACGGCATCCGATCGTTTGGCACGTTCAGCCATGATCAAGGGTCATCAGGATGTTCCGAGCCTGCGCGAAAGCGTTCTGGCCTTGACCATCGTCAACCATCCGCCGTTGCTGCAGGACGAATATGACGAGATTGCCGCCATCGATTATGACAGCCGTGAACTGCAGCGCCTCTGGTCCGCGGTTCTCGGGGTTGCCGCAACCATGGTGGGACCTCAGCTCGTCCGTGAGCGTTTGATCGAGCAATTGGAAGAGCAGGGTTTCGGCGCCTTACTGAAGAATCTCGAGCAGCAGGTTCGCAACGCTCGCCTGTGGACGGCGACGGATGCGGCCGCCATGGAGGATGCGCGCGAGGGCTATCGCCAGGCACTCGCCCTGCATAAACGCTCGAAAGCGCTGCGCTGGCACAAGATCGAGCTGGAAGGCGCTATTGCCGAAGCGACCGAAGAGGGCGACGGTGAGGCGATAGAGCCGTTGATTCGGGCGTTGCAGGAAGTGCAGCTCGAGGCGCTGCGGCTGGAAAATCAGGAGGCGATCATCGATGGCTTCGGCGTACTGTCCGGCCGCGTCAAGGGTGCCGCTGGAAAATAGGGAATAGATGCCTCAGCCTGAAAGACAAGAGCCGCAATTTTCCGCGGACGACGCATTGTTTGGCAAGCCTGCGTTCGGGAAGCGTATCGGTGCGCCGGCGCCGCTCGACGTCCTGAAGCGCGTCTATGGCTATTCAGCCTTTCGCGGCAAGCAGCAGCAGGTCGTAGATCACGTCGTTGCCGGCGGCGATGCCGTCGTGCTGTTTCCGACGGGCGCCGGAAAATCGCTGTGTTTCCAGATCCCCGCACTTTGCCGCGATGGCATCGGCATCGTCGTTTCTCCGCTGATCGCCCTGATGCGGGATCAGGTGGAGGCGATGAAGCAGCTCGGCATTCGAGCGGCCGCGCTGAATTCGTCGCTGTCGCGCGAGGAAGCCAGCGATGTGTATCGCGCCATTTCCGCAGGCACGCTCGATCTGCTCTATGTGACGCCGGAACGCATTGCGACGGAGGGGTTCTGCCAGATGCTCGGCAGGGCCAAGATCTCGCTTTTTGCGATCGACGAAGCCCATTGCGTCTCTCAATGGGGCCACGACTTCAGGCCGGAATATCGCGATCTGGGCAAGCTCGCCGAACTTTTCCCCGGCGTGCCGCGTATCGCGCTGACGGCGACGGCCGATCCCCATACCCGCGAGGACATCATCGAGCGGCTGGCTCTCGACGATGCCGCGGTTTTCACCACCAGTTTCGATCGCCCCAACATCGCCTACGAGATTGTCGAGCGCGACCAGCCGCGACAGCAATTGCTGCGCTTTCTCGATGGCCATCGTGGCGATAGCGGCATCGTCTACTGCCTTTCGCGCGCCAAAGTCGAAGATACGGCGGAGTGGCTGAACGGGCAGGGCATTCGTGCGCTTCCCTATCATGCCGGCATGGATCGAGCGCTTCGCGACGCCAATCAGGATGCGTTCCTCAAGGAAGAAGACCTGTGCCTTGTTGCGACCGTCGCGTTCGGCATGGGCATCGACAAGCCGAATGTGCGCTATGTCGCCCATCTCGATCTGCCGGGTTCCGTGGAGGCTTATTATCAGGAGACGGGGCGTGCCGGGCGCGATGGCCTGCCCTCGAATGTCTGGATGGCCTACGGCATGGCCGACGTCATCCAGCGGCGGCGGATGATCGATGAAGGCGGTGCATCCGAAGAGATCAAGCGGGTCGAGCGGGCAAAGCTCAATGCCTTGCTTGCGATCTGTGAAACGGCCGGATGCCGGCGGCAGTCCATCCTCGCGCATTTCGGCGAGGCCCATGGCGGCGGCTGCGGCAACTGCGATACCTGCCTCAAGCCTGTGGAGACCTGGGATGGAACGGAAGCGGCGATCAAGGCGCTCGCGGCCGTCTATCGCACCGGCGAACGTTTTGGCACCGGCCATGTCATCGATGTGCTGATGGGTACGGTCAACGAAAAGACCGAGCGCTTCGGCCATGTCGACATGCCGGTCTTTGGCGCCGGAAAGGATATTCCAGCCCGCACATGGCAGTCGATCTTCCGGCAATTGCTGGCGAGCGGCTTTCTGAGCGTCGATCATACGGCCTTCGGCGCCATGAAGCTCGAGGAGGAGGCGCGATCGGTCTTCAAGCGCGATCGCCAGGTCTTTTTCCGCAAGGATCGCCCGGAAGCTGGGCGTCGCGGTAAGAAGATCGGGCGATCCGAGAAGCCCGCGCACGGTCTTGCAGGCGAGGCGCAGGCCTTGTTCGATGCGCTGCGCGCCGAGCGGACCAGAATAGCCAAGGAGCTGGGCGTGCCGCCCTATGTCGTTTTCCCCGATACGACGCTGATCGCCTTTGCGACGGAGCAGCCGAAGGATCACAAGGCGCTTCTCGGGATTTCGGGCGTCGGCCAGTCGAAGCTCGAGCGCTACGGGGACGCTTTCCTGGCCGTCATTTCGGATTTCGGCGGTCGTTGATAGTCGGCGACCGAGCGAGAAGGCGTGACGGTCCGCCGGTTACATGCGCACGGTCATGCCCCCATCGACGGTCAGGACATGGCCGTTGACGAAGGACGCCGCGTCGCTGGCCAGAAACAATGCGGCGCCGGCGATTTCGTCTGGCCGTCCCCAGCGCTGAACCGGGATGCGCTGGCGCACGAAGGGAAGCAGCTCTTCATTTGCCGCCATCGCGGCGTTCGTTTCCGTCGCGAACCAGCCCGGAGCAATGGCATTGCTGGTGATGCCATGCGGACCGAATTCCACCGCCATGCCTCGCATCAGGCCCGTCAGGCCCTGCTTGGCTGCGGGATAGACACAGTCGCCGGGCATGACGACGTGACCGCTGATCGACGTGACCGAGATCAGCCGTCCGTGATTGTGTCGCTTCATCAGTCGGGCGGCATCGCGGGACAGCATGATGGAGGCGGCCAGATCCGTATTAAGCAGGGCCAGGATCGCCTCGTCGTCGAAATCGACCAGGGCGCGTCTGTCACGGGCGCCGACATTGTTGATCAATATGTCGAGCCGTCCGTGATGGTTCTCGATCTGCCCCATCGCCGCGCGTTGCGCGTCGCGGTCGGCAATATCGAAGGCTGCGGCTTCGGCCGAACCGCCACTGTCACGAATGGCCTCGACGGCCATCTCCAGCGTTGCCGGGGTCCGTCCATTGACGATGACGTGAGCGCCGGCATCGGCAAGCGCCCGGGCCATTTCAAATCCGAGGCCGCGTCCGCCGCCGGTCACGAGGGCGATTCGCCCCTTCAATGAAAATCTCTCGAATATGCTCATGATACCCTCAACAAGCCCGCTGCCGCACCGGCACGCTCGCGACAATAATGGACTCAGTCAAGTAATTTTTGCAATAGCTGCAGCCCTGGATGCGCGCGAATGGTCTGTTTGGCGCGTCTCGACGATGATAAACGAACCGCAACGTGCCATATCGCGGCAGCGTCATAGCCTCATGTATTTTTGCCGCTGGTGAATGCGGCAGCTGTGCTAATGCTATGTTATCACTCGGCCTGTTTCCGCCATGACCAGTAATGGAATGCGACAATGACCTCTGAATTCCTATCGCACCTGCGCACAGAGCTTGCCGGCCTGAAAGAAGCCGGCCTTTACAAATCCGAGCGCGTCATCACCTCGAAGCAGGCCGGCGAAATCGCCGTTGCCGGCGGTGCGCGCGTCCTCAATTTCTGCGCCAACAACTATCTTGGCCTTGCAGACAATGAGGAGCTTGCGGAGGCAGGAAAGAAAGCCCTCGATCGCTATGGCTACGGCATGGCGTCGGTTCGCTTCATCTGCGGCACGCAGGAAGAGCACAAGCAGCTCGAAGCGCGGATCTCGGCCTTTCTCGGCATGGAGGATACGATTCTTTATTCCTCCTGCTTCGACGCGAATGGCGGCCTGTTCGAGACGCTGCTGTCGGAAGAAGACGCCATCATCTCGGATGCGCTCAATCACGCCTCTATCATCGACGGGGTGCGGCTCTCCAAGGCGAAGCGCTTCCGCTATGCCAACAATGACATGGCGGCGCTTGAAGAGGAGCTGAAGAAGGCCGAGGGCAGCCGCTTCAAGCTGATCGCGACCGATGGCGTGTTTTCCATGGACGGCATCATCGCCAATCTGGGCGGCGTCTGCGATCTGGCGGAAAAATACGGTGCCATGGTTATGGTCGACGACAGCCATGCGGTCGGTTTCGTCGGCGAGCATGGCCGGGGCTCGCCGGAGCATTGCGGCGTCGAAGGCCGGATCGACATCATCACCGGTACGCTCGGCAAGGCGCTCGGCGGTGCTTCGGGCGGCTATACGTCAGCAAAAGGCGAGATCGTCGAGTGGCTGCGGCAGCGTTCGCGCCCCTACCTCTTCTCCAATACATTGGCGCCCATCATTGCCGCCGCGTCGCTGAAGGTGTTCGATCTGATCGACAACGGCGACGAATTACGTGCACGGCTCAAGAGCAATGCCGAGCTTTTCCGCAGCGAGATGACGAAGCTCGGCTTCACGCTGGCCGGCGCCGATCACCCGATCATTCCCGTCATGCTCGGCGATGCAAAGCTGGCGCAGGACATGGCGGCGCTGATGCTGAAGAAGGGCGTCTACGTCATCGGCTTTTCCTTCCCCGTCGTTCCCAAGGGCCAGGCGCGCATCCGCACGCAGATGTCGGCCGCCCATTCGAAGGCGGATGTCGAAAAGGCAATCGCAGCCTTCGCGGAAGCCGGAAGAGAACTCGGAATCATTTGAATTGGTTGGAGAGAACCGATCATGTCGAACATGATGAAAGCGCTGGTCAAAGCCAAGCCGGAAGTCGGGCTGTGGATGGAGCATGTCCCGGTGCCGGAAATCGGGCCGAACGATGTCCTGATACGGGTCAGGAAGTCGGCGATCTGCGGCACCGATGTCCACATCTGGAACTGGGACCAATGGGCGCAGAAGACCATTCCCGTGCCGATGGTCGTCGGCCATGAATTCTGCGGCGAGATTGCCGAGATCGGCTCGGCGGTGACGAAATATCACGTCGGCGAGCGCGTCTCCGGCGAAGGGCACATCGTCTGCGGCAAATGTCGCAACTGCCGGGCGGGCAGGGGGCATCTCTGCCGCAACACGCTCGGCGTCGGCGTCAACCGCCCCGGCTCCTTCGGCGAATTCGTCTGCATTCCCGAATCCAACGTCGTGCCGATCCCCGATGACATTCCGGACGAAATCGCCGCGATCTTCGATCCGTTCGGCAATGCGGTCCATACCGCGCTGTCCTTCGATCTGGTCGGCGAGGACGTGCTCGTCACCGGCGCAGGGCCGATCGGCATCATGGGCGCGATGGTCGCCAAGCGCTCCGGCGCGCGCAAGGTGGTCATCACCGATATCAACCCCACCCGGCTGGCGCTCGCCCGCAAGGTCGGCATCGATCACGTCGTCGATGCCTCAAAGGAGAACCTTGCCGATGTGATGAAATCCGTCGGCATGACGGAAGGCTTCGACGTAGGCCTGGAAATGTCGGGCGCCGCACCCGCGTTCCGCGACATGATCGACAAGATGAACAATGGCGGCAAGATCGCCATTCTCGGCATTGCGCCGGCCGGCTTCGAGATCGACTGGAACAAGGTCATCTTCAAGATGCTGAACCTGAAAGGCATCTACGGTCGCGAGATGTTCGAGACCTGGTACAAGATGATTGCCTTCGTGCAGGGCGGTCTCGATGTATCGCCCGTCATCACCCACCGTATCGGCATCGACGATTTCCGCGATGGCTTCGAAGCTATGCGTTCCGGCAATTCCGGCAAGGTCGTCATGGACTGGAATTGATGCCATTCGGACACACTTCCGGCGTCGATAATACCTGCCGATGCCGGAAATGTGAGGCTTTGTTTAGGATGCTCTTGTCATCGCGCGGGGACTTCCTAAATACGGGAAACAATTGATTGCGGCGCACCGAGCCTGTGGATAAGGCTTTTTCGTGCATTTAACGGGCTTTTTTGCTGGAAAAGCTTGACGAGAACTAAAATTCTGGGAATCACCGTTTGACTTCGGAAAGAACGGTAAACTGGATCAAGCGGATCACCTACTACCATGGCCGGAAATCCAAACGCAATCCAGCTTTGCACTCCGGTGGCGGTGATCGTGGTTAATCGGGCATTAAAGGTCATTCCGTTAGGTGTTTGTCGGTGAGTCGCGGCTGGTGCAGGGCGCGCCAGCCAGAATGAATGTTTCACCGCGTGTAAGTTTGCAGCGTCAGGGAAAGCGACGATATAGAGATGGCAACGAAGGTCAAAGAGAACGAAGAAGCTGAAGTCGAACGCGACGGCACCTCCGACGGCCCACTTCTCGATCTTTCCGATGACGCGGTCAAGAAGATGATCAAGGCCGCGAAGAAGCGCGGCTATGTGACGATGGACGAGCTCAACGCCGTCCTTCCGTCCGAAGAAGTGACGTCCGAGCAGATCGAAGATACGATGGCCATGCTTTCGGACATGGGCATCAACGTCATTGAAGATGAGGATGTCGAAGAGGCCGGCGCCGCGACAAGCGACGACGACGATGCCGGCGGCGACGAAGAGAGCGAAGGCGGCGAACTGGCCCCGACCAGCGGCTCCGCGCTTGCCACCGCCAAGAAGAAAGAGCCGACCGACCGCACGGACGACCCGGTGCGCATGTATCTGCGCGAAATGGGTTCCGTCGAACTCTTGTCGCGCGAAGGCGAAATCGCGATTGCCAAGCGCATCGAGGCTGGCCGCGAAACGATGATCGGCGGCCTCTGTGAGAGCCCGTTGACGTTCCAGGCGCTCATTATCTGGCGCGACGAACTCAACGAGGGCACGACGCTGCTGCGCGAGATCATCGATCTCGAAACCACCTATTCCGGTCCCGAGGCCAAGGCTGCGCCGCAGTTCCAGAGCCCCGAGAAGATCGAGGCCGACCGCAAGGCTGCCGAAGAGAAGGAAAAGGCACGTCGCGGCCGCTCTCCGTCCGGCGACGACGACATCACCAATGTCGGCGGCGAGGGCCTGCCGATCGAGGAGGAGGAAGAGGACGAGGACGAATCCAACCTCTCTCTCGCCGCGATGGAAGCCGAGCTCCGTCCGCAGGTCATGCTGACGCTCGACAACATTGCCGAAACCTACAAGAAGCTGCGCAAACTGCAGGACCAGCAGGTGGAACAGCGCCTGTCTGCTTCCGGCACGCTGTCTTCGGCGCAGGAGCGCCGCTACAAGGAGCTCAAGGATGAGCTGGTCAAGTCCGTCAAGTCTCTGTCGCTGAACCAGAACCGCATCGACGCCCTCGTCGAGCAGCTCTACGACATCAACAAGCGCCTCGTTCAGAACGAAGGCCGCCTGCTGCGCCTTGCCGAATCCTATGGCGTCAAGCGCGACAGCTTCCTGGAACAGTATCAGGGCGCCGAGCTCGATCCGAACTGGATGAAGTCGATCGGCAATCTGGCCGCCCGCGGCTGGAAGGAATTCGCCAAGAGCGAAAACACGACGATCCGCGATATTCGCCAGGAAATCCAGAACCTTGCGACCGAAACCGGCATTTCGATCTCGGAGTTCCGTCGCATCGTTCACATGGTGCAGAAGGGCGAGCGCGAAGCGCGCATCGCCAAGAAGGAAATGGTCGAAGCCAACCTGCGCCTCGTCATTTCCATCGCCAAGAAGTACACGAACCGCGGCCTGCAGTTCCTCGACCTCATTCAGGAAGGCAATATCGGCCTGATGAAGGCGGTCGACAAGTTCGAGTATCGCCGTGGCTACAAGTTCTCGACCTACGCCACCTGGTGGATTCGTCAGGCGATCACCCGGTCGATCGCCGACCAGGCGCGGACGATCCGTATCCCGGTGCACATGATCGAAACGATCAACAAGATCGTTCGCACCTCGCGCCAGATGCTGCATGAAATCGGCCGCGAGCCGACGCCGGAAGAATTGGCCGAGAAGCTCGCCATGCCGCTCGAGAAAGTGCGCAAGGTGCTGAAGATCGCCAAGGAGCCGATCTCGCTCGAAACGCCTGTCGGTGACGAAGAGGATTCGCATCTCGGCGATTTCATCGAGGACAAGAACGCGCTTCTACCGATCGACGCCGCCATCCAGGCGAACCTGCGCGAGACGACGACCCGCGTTCTGGCATCGCTGACGCCGCGTGAAGAACGCGTGCTGCGCATGCGCTTCGGCATCGGCATGAACACCGACCACACGCTCGAAGAAGTGGGCCAGCAGTTCTCGGTGACGCGCGAACGTATCCGCCAGATCGAAGCCAAGGCGCTGCGCAAGCTCAAACATCCGAGCCGCAGCCGCAAGCTCCGCAGCTTCCTCGACAGCTAAGCCGAGATTGGCGCTGTTACGACATCGAGCCCGGTTCGCGAAAGCGAGCCGGGCTTTTTATATCAAGAATAAACCTCCACCTACGGTGGAGGACTGGACGAGTTTTACACGGTAGTTGAGAGACCTCCTGCTTGAACCGCTGGCGTGGCCCAGACTTCAAACAAGGAGGTTATATGGATGAGCAATCGCTCTCGCATGCGACGTGGGACTGCAAATATCACGTTGTTTTTGGCAGCAAATACCGAACGAAAAGACTCTACGGGGATGTGCGTCGAGAGTTGGGTGAACTCTTACGTCGTCTGGCTCAGCAAAAGGGCTGCCAGATCGAAGAGGGTCATTTGATGCCCGATCATGTCCACATGTTGATATCGATCCCGCCGAAATACTCGGTCGCGCATATAGTTGGATTTTTGAAGGGCAAGACGGCTCTTTACATTGCCAACAAGTACGCGCGTAAGCGCCGCTACAAAGGGTATCACTTTTGGGCACGTGGGTATTTCGTGTCGACGACGGGCTATAATGAGCAGGTCGTCAGACAATATATCCGGAACCAAGAAAAGGCCGACAAAGCTTCCGACTTTGCCGACCTCTTTAATCGTAGCTACTAAGCACTAACAAAACCACTTCTAGTGGTTCAAGCGCAGCGTTTCAAACCTCCACCTTTGGTGGAGGTCATGACTTAGTGACGATATCGGCTGCTGGACGAGTTCTTCTAACGGTGGATGCGCGGGTTTTCGCGCTATATGATCACGCAGGTTTGTTTTTGCGCCATTGCGGATCGCACGGATGCCTGACAAGTTCGATTTCGACAAATACCTCTTTCGGGGAGTGCTGTCGGATACCATATGTCTGCGGACCCAAGAGTCCTCTCGTCTGTTTGCCGGTAAGGATCGAATGAATCGATGCGCAATTTCCTCTTGATCGCTTTCTCCGCACGAGCCATCCGCTGAACGATGGAACGGGCTGAGGCAAAACGGGATAAGGAGATGAGGCCGGGCTTTGTCCTGTCGATCCTCCTGCACGTCCTGTTTGTCGCCATTTTCCTGCTGCCGCTGCTTCCGGCGCCGCCGCAGGCAAAGCCCGAGCAGAGCGTCAACGTCGAGCTGGTGCCGCAGCAGGAGGAAAAGCAGGAGCTGGCGACGAAGGCGAACGAGAAGCCCGATCAGCCTCCGAAACCGACACCAAAGCCGGATGAGAAGCCGCAGCAGCAGACGGCCGACGCCAAAGACGAGCCGCAGCAGCCTCAAGGAAAGAAGCCGGACGAACAGCCGCCGAAGCAATCCGATCCACAAGGCAAGGAGGCATCGGAGAAGCCCCCCGCCAAACCTGATGAGACCAAGGCCGATCAGCCGGAAAAGCCTGACGATCCCAGTGCTGAGAAGCCTGTCGAGAAAGCGGAGCAGCAGCCTTCCGCGACCGAGACACCTCTTCCGGATATGAAGGGCGATCAGAAGGACCCGACCACCACGCAGCAGGCCGAAGCTTCTGAGCAGCCGAGCGATACCCCTCCGACGCCGCCGAGCGATGCGAAGGCTGAGCAGGAGCAGGAGGCTCAGGCCGCAGCGGCGGCTGCTGCCCAAGCCCAGGCTCAGGCCCAAGCAGAGGCGGCGCAACAGGCGCAGGAGGCCCAACAGCAAGCTGACGCCAAGGACCAGCAAGCCAATGCGGCGCAGCCGCCGGCAAGCGATTCGACCGAAAAAGCTTCCTCCACGGCGCCCGATGTGCTGGCGACCAATGAGCCTTCGGATTCGCAGGTGCAGCAGCCACAGGCCCCGTCGACCGATCAGAACGATCCGCAGGCGCAACAGGCCGCACAGGCACCCTCAGGCGATCCGCAACAGCAATCTCCTGCCGGGCAGGCTAAGGATCCGCCGCAGATCGTCGTTCCGGCGGTAAAGCCATCTCCGACGCAGCAAAGCTCTCAGAGCCAGTCTGCTTCGAGCAGTCAAGGCGGTCCGGCGAGCGGCACGGCCCTGGTCACCGAGCCGCAACCGCCTAGATCGGTGGCGCCGAAGAGAGCCATCCAGGCCAAAAAGCTCTACTCAGGCGCCGAGATGGCGCGCCTGTCGAAGAGTGAGTACGACGCTTGGAAGAAGTTGCCGCGGCGTCAGCGTGTGTCCTACCTCTGTAATTCCGAGGAAAAGCTTCAATATCGCAGCGATTTACGGGCCGTTGGTTATGTGAATTCCGCATTGTCGCAGGCAATGGTTTCCGATGTCAGTCTGTTTGGCGACGGCGTCGCCGTGCAGACCCCCAATGGCTGGCAGAAAGTGGCATTCACCTGCGAAGTGGATGGTGATGCTCTAAAGGTTACTGCCTTTTCTTACACGGTCAGGGGTCATGTTTCCCCGAGCCAGCTGGATAAATTGGGCTTCGTTGGAAATTGATCCGGAATAGTCGCTTCCGGCATCCACCTGAAACAATAGTTTATTGCCAGCCCAATCGAAATTCGGTTCATTTCATCATACAACTGGCTGTAACTACCTGATTCAGTGTCCTCCCATCGTTTCGTGACGTTTCCGATGTCCTCGATTACAGCCGATTCCAGCTCCGTGGCCGCGAGCCGCTCCGCCTTGCGCGGAGTCCTTGTTGCATTCGCGGCCTATGCCGTCTTCGCCTTCAGCGATGCTTCGATCAAGATCCTGCACGGCGTCGTTCCGTCTTATCAAGTCGCCTTCATTGGAGCGCTGTTCGGTTTTGCCGCCGTGCCGTTCCTGAAGCGGCGGGAGGACGGCTGGCTCGATATGGTGAAGACGTCGAGCCGTCCCTTCTGGCTGTTGCGTTTCATCTGCGGCGCGACGGGCGCCATCTGCTCCGTCATCGCCTTCACCAAGCTGCCGATGGCGGAGGCTTTCGCGCTGCTCTTCCTGTTGCCGTCCTTCGTGACGATCCTCTCGGTGATATTCCTCAAGGAGGACGTGCGCTGGCAGCGCTGGACAGCCGTCATCCTCGGTTTCGTCGGCGTATTGATCGTCCTGCGCCCCGGTTTTCGAGAACTGTCTATCGGTCATCTCTGCGCAGCTATCGGCGGTCTTGCGGGCGCGATTTCCATCGTCATCAATCGCGCGCTCGGCTCGAAGGAAAAACGCATCTCGCTCTATGGGGCCGGCCTCTTCGGGACCATGATCGTCAGCGGCTTCCTCATGCTCTCCGAAGTCACGATGCCCACGCCGACGCAATGGATTTTCCTGGCGAGCTATGGCCTGCTTGGCGCTTTCGGCAACGTCCTGCTGTTGAATGCCGCGCATATGGCGCCGGCCAATCTGGTCGCGCCGCCGCAATATAGCCAGATGTTGTGGGCCATCGCCTTCGGCTACCTGCTGTTCAACGACAGCATCGACATGCCGATGGCCCTCGGCATCGTGCTTATCATCTTTTCCGGCCTGTTGACGCTGGCGCGGGAGCGCAGGCGTGGAACACCGCTGCCGGCTGCTGTCGCCGGCAATGCGCAGGCGCCGCTAGCGACGACGGCGGACATAAAGGCCCCGGCCGACGTCTGAGCTTGTGTCCCGATCGGAGATGCGCAAAACTGCCCGTCACAGGCGATGATCGGTTGTCATCACGTCGTTTGGGACGGCAGAGTTGGCCGCATGGGAGGGCGGTGCGGATGAGGTCCGGCCAGTTCACGATACTTCGCTCTAATGCCGCCGGCATCGAGGTGGTGAGGGCCGAGACGGGCCACAGCTTTCCCAAGCATACGCATGATCAATTCGGCATCGGCATCATCGAAGCCGGCGCACAGGCATCGCTCAGCGGGCGCGGGATGGTGCAGGCCGAAGCGGGCGATATCATCAGCGTCAACCCGAACGAGGTGCATGACGGCATGCCGGTCGGCGAGAGCCGGGCATGGTCCATGCTTTATTTCGATCCACGGCTCATCGGCGACCTGTTGCGTGACATCGGCGAAGGCCGGTGTGGAGCGATGGAGTTTCCATCGCCTGTCATCCGCAGCAGCGATATGGCCGCGCGTTTCAAAACCCTGTTCCCGCTTCTGATCGAGGCAACGGCCCGGAATGCTCTCTTGCGGGACGGGCTGCTATTGTCGCTCGTTGCCGGCGTGATGCGCCAGGGCGGAGGCAGCTCGAGGGACAATGCCAGTCCCGCGGTTGTCAGCCGGGCGCGGGATCGGATCGATGACGATCCGGCCGCTAGCTTGACCCTTGCCGAACTTGCCGAACTCTGCGGGTTGAGCCACTTCCGCTTTCTGCGGGCTTTCACCAAGGCGACGGGACTGACGCCCCATGCTTACCTCATGCAGCGTCGTATTCACGAGGCGCGGCGGCTGATCGCGGCGGGTACATCCTTGGCCGAGGCTGCCTTTGCCTGCGGCTTTGCCGATCAGAGCCACATGACCCGCCTCTTTGTGCGCAATTTCGGCGTCTCGCCCGGCGCCTATGCCGCGGCCATGAGCTGAGCCGTCTGCAATTTTGTTCAAGACCGGGAGACGATGACGCGGTTTTCTGCTGCCGAAGCAGGATCAGCAGAAGGAGATTCCATGTTTTTCCGCCATTCGAACGAGATGTGGGCCGAGTTTCCCGAGCTGGTCGCCGGTACGCTGTTTGCCGAAGGGATCACCTCGACCGTCGACGCCGCCGCTCCTGCCGCCGGATATCATGCGGCCGCTGCGGAACGGCTGGCCCAAGGTCCCGAAAGCGAGATGCCTGAGATCCAGGCCTGGCGGCGCAGCTTCTCCAAAATGGGGTTGAAGCCGACGCAATATCGCTGCGCGTCCGAAGCGCTGCTTCGCCGCTTTCGCCAGGAAGGGGCGCTGCCGCGGCTGCATCCACTCGTCGATCTATGCAATGCGGTCTCGATCGCCTTCGCCATTCCCGTCGCCGTTTTCGATCTCTCGAAGATATCCGGCGATCTCGAGGTGCGGCACGCAGACGGCAGCGAATCCTACCTGACCTTTGCCGGCGAGATGGAGCATCCGGAGCCGAGAGAAGTGATCTTCGCCGATGCGGCGGGACAGGCCCATGCCCGGCGCTGGACCAACCGGCAGAGCGGCCTATCCGCCGTGCGCGACGGCACGCGCTCGGTGCTCATTGTCGCGGAAGCGATGCACGACACGGCGGGCGACGACGTTCCGAAGCTGATCGGCGCGCTTGCCGCGGAGTTGGCTTCCATTTGGTCGATCGAGGGCAGACGGGGACGCCTTACGGCTTCTTCACCGCGATTTGATCCGTCGCCCGCAATGAATTCGCAACTGCAGCAAAAACGAGATTGACAAGAGGTGCGTTCAGGCAGAGCAGGGGACTGTAGAATTTCAGCGGTTTGAAAAAGCATGTCTGCGAGCTTTCGTGCCGGCAGACGAAGAAGGCTCATGGATACCCTGCAGAACCTTGACCGGCCCAGCGTGCTCGGTCACCCCGGCTATCGTTCATTCGTTGCGTCGCGTGTCTTTTCCTCGATAGGCTTTCAGGCGGTCACGGTCGCCATGGGCTGGATGATCTACGATCAGACCCACAGCGCCTTCTACCTTGGCCTCGTCGGCTTCTGCCAGTTTCTTCCCATGGTCATCCTGACATTCGTCGTCGGTCATGTCGCCGATCGGTTCGATCGGCGTCGCATCGGCCTCGCCTGCCAATTGATCGAGGCGCTGACGGCCCTGGTATTGGCGGCCGCCGTCTGGCAGCATTGGATAGGGCCGGCCGGCATTCTGGCCGCCGTCGCCGTCATGGGCGCTGCGACGGCTTTCGAGCGTCCCACGATGGCGGCGCTGCTGCCGAATATCGTGCCGTCGTCGCTGCTGCAGGTTGCCATCGCCACCTCGACATCCATGATGCAGACCGCCTTCATCATCGGGCCATCGCTCGGCGGCCTGCTCTATGGCGTCAGCCCGGTCGTACCGTTTGCCGTTTCGGCCGTGCTGTACGTCATTGCGAGCTTCAACGTCATTTCGATCCGGCTCGAGCGGCTGCAGTCGCCCTCGCGCGAGCCGATGACCCTGAGTTCGGTCTTTGCCGGGGTTTCCTTCATCAGGAGCCGCCCCGTCATGCTCGGCACCATCTCTCTCGATCTCTTCGCCGTCTTGCTTGGCGGCGCGACGGCGCTGTTGCCGATGTTTGCGCGCGATATCCTGCATGCGGGCCCTTGGGGGCTCGGCCTGCTGCGCGGTGCGCCGGCAATCGGGGCCTTGGTCATGTCGATCTGGCTGGCGCGGCGGCCGCTGCAGACCGATGTCGGCAAGAAGATGCTGTTTGCGGTGCTTGTTTTCGGTGTGGCCACCATCGTTTTTGCATTGTCGAGCAACATCATCCTTTCGGTTGCGGCGCTCTTCGTCGTCGGTGCGTCCGATACCGTGAGCGTCGTCGTGCGCAGCTCGCTCGTCCAGCTCCTGACGCCGGATGCCATGCGCGGTCGCGTCAATGCCGTGAATTCGCTGTTCATCGGCACATCCAATCAGCTCGGCGAGTTCGAGTCGGGCATGCTTGCCAGTGCGCTTGGGCCGGTCCTGACCGGCATCGTCGGCGGCGTCGGCACCATCGTCGTGGTGCTGCTCTGGACGCGGCTTTTCCCGGATCTGACCAAGGTCAAGACGCTCAAAGGCTAGCGTTTTCCATCCTGCTGGCGCGTTTCTTCGCTCCCGCTTACGCCAACGTCCCTCAGCAGATGTCTGTTCGCCGGCGACAGGGTGTCCCGCTTGTGGCTGCTTTGCGTCTGCCTTTCAGCACCGGTTTGCAGAACCAGGCGTACGATCCAGCGCCTTATGCTGAAACCATGAAAGATCTTCATCTGTCGCTACTCTCAAAGTTGCGGAGAAACGAACGGATGCGCCTTACTCAAAGCGATGTATAATGAAGCCTTTCACGCGGAAACATGCAGAATTTTCATGGGAAAGAGACCGCTTCCACCATTGTCCGTGCTGCAGACGTTCTGCGCTATTGCGGAGACCGGCGGTTTCGGTCGCGCCGCGGAACGGATAGGACAAACGCAAACGGCCGTCAGTCATCAGCTTGCGCAGCTGGAAGGATGGGTCGGTGGACGATTGTTCGACCGGGGCCGGAATGGTGCGAGGCTGACGCCATTGGGTGCCCGCCTGCATCCCGCGATCGCCGGCACGATCTCCGAGCTGGAGGCGGCGCTCTATCAGGCGCGTGCAAATGTTTCGATCCGCAGCGTGACGGTTTCCATGTCGCCGGAGTTTTCCAGCCAGTGGCTGGCGGCGCGGCTGCCGGATTTCTGCCAGCGGCATCCGGAGATCGAGGTGAAGGTGGCTGTTGGTTATCAGCGCCCGGATTTCCAGCTTGGGGGCATCGATCTTGCCATCTGGCTCGGGCGTGCCGAGGCAGGGCTCACGCATGAGGAATTGCTGACGGACGAGGAGTTTGTCGTCAGTTCGCCGGCACTTTCCAGGCAATTGCCGCCGCGCGAGGCGATAAGAGCCGCTCCGCTCCTGCGATATGCCGGCATGCGGCACACGATATTGGATTGGCAACGCTGGTACGAGCAGATTGCCGGCGGGAACGATGCCGAGGGAAGGGCGGTCTTCGATATCGCGCGGGCGGTGGAGGAGGCGCCTTTGTTCGCTTCCTTCACCGACATGCTCGACGCTTGCCGGCAAGGGCGGGGGTTCGCTCTCGTTCGCAGTTCGCTGGTCGCGCATGACATCGCCGAGAAAACGCTGGTGCGGTGCTTTGTCGAGGTGCAGCCGGCCGCCGTCGGCTACAATCTTCTCTATCCTCCAAGTGCCCTGCAAAATCCCGCCGCAGCCCTGTTCCGCAACTGGCTGCTCTCGCAGATCCGGTCGGCAGCCAAGGGATAGCCGCGTATCAGTCGCGCAGCCGGATCAGGCCAGCCTCCGTCGGAGCGAAGCCGAGCTTTCGATAGAAACCGGTCAGGTGCGGTTCGAAATCGACATGCAGCCATTCCGCGCCACGGTCGCGGGCCAGCATTTTCGCCTGCTCGACCAGTTCGCTCGCGATGCCCCTGCCGCGAAAGGCCGGATCGACGCATGTATCGAGAATGAAGGCGTGAATGCCGCCATCCCAGGCGACATTGACGAAACCAATCAACGTCGAGCCTGAAAATGCGGCAACATGGGCGAGATTTTTGGAGAGGATCGGCTGGAAATCACGCGGCTTGGAGCTGCCCCATGCTGTCGTCCAGAGGGCATTGAGCGCCTTATTTTCAAGATTCGGATCGTGCCTGTATTCTATGTCCATTGGCATTCCCTTGGATGGATCGCTTGACGGATCCTTCGTGCTTGCGGCCCCGTGGCGGGAAAGCGGCAAAATATGTGCCGCCCATGTCGGATCCGGCCGTCGTCGACCGTCCTTTGAGGGTGAGCATAGAACAAAGGAGGAAGAAATGTCCTATGTCGACGGTTTCATTGTCGCCGTGCCGAAAGACAAGATCGAGGTCTACAAGGATTTGGCCCGCACGGCCGGAGAGGTCTGGCGGGAGCATGGTGCGCTCAGCTATGTCGAAGCCATCGGCGACGATGTGCCTTATGGCGAGCGCACATCCTTCCCGCGTGCGGTGCAGGCGACGGAAGACGAGGTCGTGGTATTTTCGTGGATCACCTATGAATCGAGGCAGAGCCGCGACGCGGTATTGGCGAAGGTCATGGCTGACCCGCGCTTGAAGGAGCACATGGAAAACATGCCCTTCGACGGCGAGCGCATGATCTATGGCGGCTTCGACATCGCCATTGAGCTATAGGTTGTGGCAGTGCCCGGACTTGACATTCCGGTCACCGCGCCCGACTTCATGCGCATCGCCGTAACCACATTCTGGAAGCGCCATGCCGCAAACCGCCATCACGCTCTCGACCCACGGTCAGGGCCTCTATGAATTCACCGATGAGGCAGCGGAATTCGTTCGGACAGCTGCGGCTGGCGGCGAGGGGCTTTTGACCGTCTTCGTGCGCCATACCTCCTGTTCCCTCCTGATTCAGGAAAATGCCGATCCCGATGTGAAGACCGATCTCAAAACCTTCTTCAGCCGCCTTGTGCCGCCATCCTCCGACCCTTCGATGCGCTGGGTCGTGCATACGATGGAGGGGCCGGACGATATGCCCGCGCATATAAAGTCCGCGCTGACGCAGGTTTCGATCGGCATTCCGGTGACGTATGGCCGGCTGGCGCTCGGCACCTGGCAGGGCATCTATCTCTTCGAGCATCGCGACCGGCCGCATCGGCGCGAAATCGTGCTGCATTTCTCCGCCTGAGCGGGCGCCATGATTTCGTCAACTGGTTGTTAACCGTCATGAATACAATCTGAACGGACAATTCGCGTTCGGTTCAGCTTGGCTGACCTAATGTGAGCCCAATCCCAAAGGCATCGGCCGACAACGGGATTGCAACGATCCGCAGCAAGGATTTGAAGGAGAAACACCATGACCAATCTGTTCGCCAAGGCAGGTATTGCAGCTCTCATCGCGCTCGGCGCCGTTTCTGCAACGGCCGTTACGGCATCGGCCAATGACTTCCATCCGGGTATCCAGCAGGTTCGCTACGATCACAACCGCGGTCGCTCGTGCTCGCCGGTTCTCGCCGTCCAGAAGGCGCGCGAAATGGGTCTGCGCCGCGCCCGTATCGACAATATCACACCGCGCCGTGTCGTGGTCGAAGGCTTCGGCCGCCGTGGTCCGGATCGGGTCGTGTTCGCCAACGCTCCGGGTTGCCCGCTGATCCGTCGCTGATCGCAGCGGCCGGGCTCGCTCAGGTTTTCCACATCTATTCGATGGATTCGAAGCCGCCTCCGAAAGGGAGGCGGCTTTATTTTTTACGCTGTGCTATTATCGGCCATCTGGTGTCATTTTGGCGTTCATTGTACCTGAATAGCGGATGAATGGCTGATTCTGAGCTCGTTCAGTATCGCGCCGTTACCTCTTGGGCACTCGCTCGATAAATCTTGCAGGTATGAGAGAGAAGCCTTTTCGCTTCATGGAGAACACAATGAAACAAATGCTGGCAAAGTTGGGGGTCGCCGTTGCCGTCGCAGTGACTGCGTTATCGGGCACGGCGGATTTTGCCTCCGCGCAGGGCGTGGATATTTATGTCGGTCCGGGCCGGCATCGCCCGCCACCGCCGGATTACGATCGTCCGCCACCGCCGCGCTTCGACCGTCGCGGCTGCGATCCGCGCCAGGCGATCGATGTTGCCCGCAGCTATGGTCTGCGCCGTGCACGCGTCGTTGACGTGACGCCGCGCCGCGTCATCGTCGATGGCTTCGGCCGCCGCGGCCCCGATACGATGATGTTCGCCAACGTCCGCGGTTGCCCGCTTCTGGGCCGCTGACAGGCATTGCGGGCGCACAAGGCGCCCCGCTCTTTTTTCTGACCTTTTGCCTTTTGGCGGGGGCCGCGAAACCGCCCTTTGTTCGATCCTTGCGGATCTGAGCGAAGGGCGGTTTTGTTTTGGTTACTGCTGGATCGCGTAGGTGATGCTCACCGATGCGTTGTATTCGTTCTCACCGTTCGCGACGGGAACGGCCTTGTCCATCGGCGCTGCGGCGGCCATGGCGCGCATGTAAGGCTGCGGCGGGGCAGCGATGCCGCCTTCGTGGATTGCGATGATGCGGCCGAGCTTCACGCCGGCGGCATCCGTCAGGGTCTTCGCCTTGGCCGCAGCATCGGCGACGGCATTCTTGCGGGCTTCTTCGAGGACCGCATCCGTCTTGTCATTGGTGAACTGGATATCGCCACCCTGGTTGACGCCGAGCTTGACCGCCTGGTCGAGAAGGCCGCCGAGCTTGGAGAGATCACGCACGCGAACGGTCAGGCCGTTCGTCACCTGATAACCGGTCAGCACCGGCGGCTGTGTATGGCCGTCCTTGTCGTTCGAATAGGTGTATTGCGGCTGGATGGAAAAACCCGAGGTTTGCAGATCGCGCTCGGCGATGCCGCTTTCCTTCAGTGTCGCCAGCACGGCGCCCATGGCCTTGTTGTTCTGGTCGAGCGCATCCTGAGCGGCTTTCGCCTGCTGGACGACCGACAGCGTCACGACGGCCATATCCGGCGCGACCGCCGCATGTCCCGCGCCGGTGACGGTGATGACGGCTTCTCGCGGCTTGGCATCTTCGGCGAAGGCCGCAGCCGCGGGCACGAAGAAAGTGGCGCTGACAAGAGCGGCAAGAGCAAAATCTCTGGTTTTCGTCAGTAGCATGGTTCGTTCCTTGGTTGATAATCCCTCAGGTTCGCTTTTGCTGATTGATTGTGAAGGTATTACGGCAGTCCCTTGTCGTAAAAGAGAAATTGGGTTAGAGCCAAGTCGGCTCCGGGGAACCATTGCTCCGGAGTCGCAAGCGCGAGGCCTTTTCTCGTGCCGGGCCTGTAGCTCAATGGTTAGAGCCGGCGGCTCATAACCGCTTGGTTGGGGGTTCGAGTCCCTCCGGGCCCACCATTTTTTTGTTTTGCTCAAGCATCAAACCCTGCGTGATAGGCAACCGCGCCGGTTGGCGGCGGTCCCTTGAATACGATCCGCTGAAAATATTCGGCCGGCACGTCGGCGTAGCGAAGGGCCGGATCGCTCGTGAAGCCGAAGCGGGTGTAATAGCCCGGGTCTCCAAGGACGACGCAGCCGTTGGCGCCGTTTTGTTTCAACTGGGCAAGCCCGCTCTCGATCAGCATCTTGCCGATGCCATAGCCTTGTCTGTCGGGCCGGACAGAGACCGGGCCCAGGCCGTACCATGCTTCAGCTCCGGATTCGATCGTGACGGGCGAGAAGGCGATATGGCCGACGATCTCTTCATTCTCCAGGGCGACGAGAGAAATGGTCAACGCGCTAGCGGCACGCAGGGCATCGACGATCGCTGCCTCCGTGCCCGAACTGTGTTCCGTGTTTTCGAAGGCGGCGGTGGTGAGCTTGCTGATGGCGTCGATATCCTCGGGCATTTCCGCGCGTAGACGAGTCAACGATGTCGGCCTTCCATGTTGGCGGTTTCGGATCATCTCGCTTCTAGCACAGTTGCAAGCGTTCCGGGCAGGATGCCGCTTGTGGCGATGTTCAGAAACCGGCCTTCTTCAGTCCCTCGCGATAAAGATCCTTGTGCCATTGCTCCTTGCTCGGGACGAGGGACAGCCACCTGTCCACATCGAAATCGGGATTGGTCTCGCGGACCCGGCGCACCAGCATTCGGGCCTCGTCCTGATGGCCCAGCATTGCCCAGCTAGCAGCCGCGAGCCTGTCCGCAAGGCTGGGATCGGCCATCTGGCCGATGTAGTCGAGGGCGGTCTGGAACTGGCTGAGCGCATAGTTCGCTCCGGCCGCCGTCCACAAATATGAATCCGGGTTGATGGGGTTGAGCTCCATAGCATGCTGGATTTTTTCCAGGGCAAGGCCCGGCCGGGAAAAATGCACCAGCGTGTCCGCATGGTCGGCGATGACGTCCGCATGATGCGGGCTGAAGGATTCCGCCACTTCCAGCGCTTCGACGCTCTCGTCGATCGCTCCCCGGAAGAGCTTGACGACCCCAAGCTCGCGATAGCCGTCGGACAGGTCGTTGCGAATCGAGATGGCGCGTGTGGCAAAATCCTCTGCGGCTTTCAGCAGCCCGTCGTCACCGCGGGCAGTGAGCAGCCATTCCTTGGAATAGGTGCGGGCGACGGAGCTGAGCGCCGGTGCAAAATCGGCGCTTTGGCGCAGGGCGGCTTTCAGCTCCTTGCGCGCGCGGCGCATGTTCGGCAGGGTCAGGCGGTGAAGATATTGCTGCCCGACAAGATATTGATGGTAGGCGGCGGGGTTCTGCTCAAAGTACGCGCGCGTCATTTCATGGCGCTCGACCTCGGCGGCGACGGCGAGGACGATCTGCCGCGACATATCGTGTTTGTTGCGAGCCAGATCCAGCTTGCCGAAGTTGAAGCGCTCGGCCCAGACGACCTCGTTGCTCGGCAGGGATATGAGCTGCGCAAATAGCGAGAGGTCGCGATCGTGCCCGCTCAATCGGGTCTCCAGCACGTAGTTGATGTCGTAGCGCTCGAAAAGCGCGAGTTGATTTTCGCTTTGGCGGCTTATCTGAACGGCGGAATAGGGGGCGATGACTCTGACGCTGTGCAGGGCACAAAAGCCGAGGGTGATGTCTTCGACCAGTGAGGACGCGACCATGGTCGCGGCTATATCCGCGCTGTCGTTGCCGGGTGGCAGCAAGGCAAGACGCGGTATGCGCAGGATAGGCTGCGTGGCGATATCGTGCTGCAGCGTAGCGCCTGTTGAGGAAAGTGCCGATGCCGCGGATAGTTGCGGGCGTGGCGCCGCCATCAAGGCCGCCAGCCAGGACGGGGCGATATCCCTGCGCCGCGAGAACATGTGTTTGAGCTGTTCAAGACCGCCTTCGACGTCAAACGCCTTCAACAATATGCGGTGGGTCGTCTCGTCTTGTGGCTCCGCTTCGAAAAGAAGGAGCGCGGCCTCCTTGATGATCGCAGCATCGCCCTCCGTCGCACCCGGTTTTGCCACGGCATCAAGCGTTTCCTTCAGCATGGCGAGATGACGTTTCCTTTCGCCCTCTCTCCAGTCGAGGAAAGCTCGGGTTTGGCAGTTGGCTCCCTCCAGAAATTTTAAGTTGAGGCTTCTTGATAGGATGGCAATATTTTCTGCAGAATTCTCGGGCGCGCCGGTACGGAATGGCGTGGCCTCGCTCACGATCGAGCCGTGGACGAGGTGGATGTCCGTGTCGTCGAAGATCAGGAATTCCATCTTCAGGCCCGACTGCCTGCTTTTGATGCGAGAGATGAGCTTGCGCAGGTTTGTCAACGAGTTTGCAATGTCGCCATCTCCCCACAGAAAGCGCGCCATGCTTGTCCTGCTGGTGGATTTGCTGTCGCTCGCAAGCAGATAGGCAAGTATCAACAGTGCCTTCTTCGGGAATCCTATTTGGCGTTCGTCACCGTCCAGAAGAGCGATCTCTCCAAAAGTTCTGAGTGAAAATTCCATCGCGCCTTCTATATTGCTTCAGACATGTAACGACTGTGCTCTTCTGGAAAAACCGCGATTATAGGCCGGCTAAACGTCGATATCACAGTCGAATCGATCTTATATTTCTGCGGCACGGCATGAATATTTGCAACTCAACTATTGTCATGCCTCTACTTTGAAAGTTATTGTTGCGCAAAATCCCGTTTTCTGACGACCGGGCGCCAATGGCGGTTCTGCCCTGCGCATCGCTCTACAGGGAAGGCTTCCTGCCCGGCACGAATGTCGCATTCGCCGGCCGGCTGCATGGTTTTAAGGGCAGGCGGGATTGCTGAGATACGCCATTCACCGCAGTTCGGATCCCAGGTGCAGCGAGCCTTCCAACGCCTTTACCGGGCTCGGCTTTTATCGGTTGCCGCAGCGTGCATGGCCGGTGAAACGGGACGGCATATACCTTGGTATAAGGGCCATGCACCATCGGCTGATTGACCCTCCATGGCGGGTGTGAGAATACCGCCTTGCCTGCACGACTGATGCAAAGGCTGACGAAACCAACAGATCAAGAAACCAATGGACAGCTACCCTAGTCGCTGTCCGGCTGCAGCTTCGTGCCGCATCCGGACGGCCATCGCAACAACCTGGACCGCTGCCGGCATCCGCCGGGCGAGCGTCGGTCGGGCCTAGCCTGTCCGGCTCGCCTCGGGATCTGCCGCCAGGCGGACCGAGGAGGTGGGCCATGAACAACATCGTTCTTTTCCGCGGACGGCCGTTCGCAACCCAATTTTCCGCATCGCACATTTTGCCCGTCAAGAACGGCGCCCGATCGATGGAACGGACTGTGTCCATACCGCGTCCGCGCCTGACGGCCGTCTGGCACATCAGCGCCCGCACCGGGAAGCTCGAGTGCTTCTGGACCACTGAGAACGGGCCTGCCCTCGATGAGGATGGCAGTTATCGGGCGGCCTGACCGTATTCCGTTGAACAAGTGCACCGCCGGCGTCGCGAATGCCACGCGAAACGGCCGTGTACAGACTGATAATCTCCTATTTTCAAAGAGGCCTACATGGTTTTCCTTGCTAACGATCGAGGCGAGCGCAGCGCCGTTGCCGCGTTGGCCGGCGCTCGCATTCTGCCGAACGGCTACGATCTTGCCGCGTTCGCTTTTATTGCCGCTGCAACCTATCTGGCGCTTCACGGCGTGGCGGAAATGCGTGCGCCGCTGGACGGTCTGTCTATGGCGCCCTTGTCGCTGGACCCGGCATATCTGCCCGAATATGCCCTGCGCACCACCTTGCGCATGATGGCGGCTATCGTCGCCTCACTTATCTTCACCTTCGTGATCGCGACGCTTGCCGCAAAGAGCCGCCGCGCCGGCAAGATCATCATTCCGGCGCTCGACATCCTGCAGTCCGTGCCGGTGCTAGGCTTCCTGACGTTCACCGTCACCTTCTTCATGGGGCTTTTCCCCGGAAGCCAGCTCGGGGCCGAATGCGCCTCGATCTTCGCGATCTTCACCAGCCAGGCCTGGAACATGGCCTTTTCCTTCTATCAGTCGCTGCGGACGGTGCCGCGCGATCTTGACGAGGTCAGCCGTGGCTTCGGCCTGTCGAGCTGGCAGCGCTTCTGGCGGCTGGAGGCACCTTTTGCCGCGCCCGGCCTGGTCTGGAATACGATGATGTCGATGTCCGGCGGCTGGTTCTTCGTGGTTGCCTCGGAGGCGATCACGGTGGGCGATACCACGGTGCAGCTTCCCGGGCTCGGCTCCTGGTTGGCGCTTGCCATCGACAAGCAGGATTTCGCTGCCGTGAGCTGGGCAGTGCTTGCCATGGGGGTGGTCATCCTCCTCTACGATCAGCTGCTCTTTCGTCCGATCGTTGCCTGGGCGGACAAGTTTCGCTTCGAACAGACCGCGGGACAGCAGAAGCCCCGTTCCTGGGTCTATTCGCTGATCCGCCGCACGCGCCTGCTGAAATATGTGACGACACCATTTTCGGCCGTATGGGGCTGGCTCATGCTCGTGCGATTTTCGCCCATGTCTCGTTCGGTTGCACGGGAACGGGGCGGGCGGCGCACCGTCGGCTGGGCGATCGACTTTGTCTGGTATGCCCTGATTGCCGTCGTCGGCGCCTGGAGCGTCTGGGATGGCGTATCCTATCTCAGCCAGACACTCTCCTGGGGCGATGTCTGGATCGCCTTTGCCGGAGGGTTTGTCACGCTCATTCGCGTGGCCGTTCTGATTGCCGTTGCCAGCGTCATCTGGGTTCCGATTGGCGTGTGGATCGGCCTTCGGCCGGCGGTTGCGGAGCGGGTACAGCCTTTGGCTCAGTTCCTGGCCGCGTTTCCGGCAAATGTGCTCTTTCCCGTTGCAGTGGTTGCGATCGTTGCGACGGGTGCCAGCCCGAATATCTGGCTGTCGCCGCTGATGGTGCTCGGCACGCAATGGTACATCCTGTTCAACGTCATCGCAGGTGCAAGCGCATTCCCCACCGATCTGCGCGAGGCATCCGCCGTCTACCAGCTCCGCTCGTGGACGTGGTGGCGGCGAGCGATACTGCCGGGAATATTCCCCTATTACGTGACGGGAGCGCTGACGGCTTCCGGCGGTTCCTGGAATGCCAGCATCGTCGCCGAACTGGCGAGCTGGGGCAACACGAAACTCGAAGCCTTCGGGCTTGGATCATACATCGCAAAGGCGACGGAAGCTGGCGATTTTCCGCGGGTTATCCTCGGCATCGTCGTCATGTCGATCTTCGTCACACTCTTCAACAGAACGCTCTGGCGGCCGCTTTACGTCTTCGCTGAACGTCGCCTGCGTCTCGACTAACTCCAGATCGGAGAATTGAACATGGAAAATGCTGCCATCTCCCAGAAGATCGACATCACCCGGAACTCGCCTCTCGTCCAGGCCAGGCAGGTATGCCAGACCTATGACAAGGGCGCTTCCGGCTCGCTTGTCGTGCTGGAAAATGTCGACCTTCAGCTCTATCCCAATGAAATCGTCGGCTTGCTCGGCCGTTCCGGCTCCGGCAAGTCCACGCTGCTGCGCGCCATCGCCGGCCTGATCCGGCCAAGCAAGGGTGACATCACGTTCAACGGGCGGCCGGTCGTCGGCCCCAACTCCGATGTTGCGGTGGTCTTTCAGAGTTTTGCTCTGTTTCCCTGGCTGACCGTGCTGCAGAACGTCGAACTCGGCCTGGAGGCTCAGGGCGTTGCGTCATCCGAACGGCGCAAGCGTGCCCTCGCTGCCATCGACCTCATCGGCCTCGATGGTTTCGAGAGTGCCTATCCGAAGGAATTGTCGGGCGGCATGCGCCAGCGTGTCGGCCTCGCCCGAGCGCTTGTCGTCCGTCCCAAGGTTCTGCTGATGGACGAGCCGTTTTCGGCGCTCGACGTGCTGACGGCCGAAACGCTGCGCACGGATCTGCTCGATCTGTGGTGCGAAGGCCGGATGCCGATCGAGTCGGTACTGATGGTGACCCACAATATCGAAGAGGCGGTGCTGATGTGCGACCGTATCTTGATCTTCGGATCGAATCCCGGTCGTGTGATTGCCGAGATGAAGGTCGATCTGCCGCAACCCGGCAATCGGCTCGATCCGGCATTCCGCACGTTGGTCGAAGATATTTATGCCCGGATGACGGTGAAGACCGGTGCGCCAACCCGCGACGGGCTTTTCCCGGGCACGGGCATTGCCATGGAGCTGCCGCGCGTGTCGACCAACCTGATGTCCGGTCTCATCGAGACAGTCGCCGCCGAGCCCTATCGCGGCCAGGCCGACCTGCCGCCGCTGGCTGCCCATCTGCATCTCGGCATCAATGACTTGTTCCCTGTTGCGGAAACATTGCAGCTTCTGCGTTTCGCGGATCTGGAAGGAGGCGACATCAAGCTGACCGCGCCCGGGCTGCGTTTCTCCGACAGCGATGTCGACGAGCGCAAGAAGCTCTTCGAGCAGCATCTCGCGACCTATGTGCCGCTTGCCGCACATATTCGCCGCGTGCTCGACGAGCGGCCGACGCATCGTGCGCCCGCACGGCGCTTCCGGGACGAACTGGAGGATTACATGTCGGAAGACTATGCCGACACGACACTCAAGGCCGTCACGAACTGGGCTCGCTATGCGGAATATTTCGCTTACGACGAAAATGCCGATCTCTTCACGCTGGAGGACCCGAGTTGAGACCCACGGCGGCAACAGACGCGACAAGGTCGCCGCCGGCTGAGGCGGCGACCGGCTTTGCAACATCTCAAAACTTGATAGGCCGCCAAGGCAGGATTTAGCGCATGAGACCCAGCAGCCCGCCAGTAGTGGCGGTCTGCGCTCGCGCGGCCTGTCCGGCTGCGGGATGGATCGACATGCCCAGAGACAACGAAGAGCTCGGCCGCTTCCTGGAAGCGCTCAACAGAAACAGGCCAGACAGGCCAGGCAATGGAAAGCGGCCATCTTCCCACATCCGAAGGAATCTCGCCGCACGACTGGTGCGTCTGAAGGACCGTACCGGCTTGATATGCATGCTGGCACTTCTCTGGGGCGCGCATTGGCTAATGCATTGGGCTACCCGCCTGTTTTTCCGCGGTTTTTTGCCTGCGCGCCAGATGCGCCTGTTGCTTGGCTGGGCCGCGAGCCTCAACAGGGCGAGCCGAGCCATTCTCCGGCGTCGCCAACGCCGCCGTCTGTTCAATCATCATGCGGGAAACGACAACGATGACCGTCGTACTTGACCAAGTCACCCTCAATCCGGGCACGGTGTTCATAGAGTGAAATCAATGCCGTATGGAAGCGATATCGATCAGCGTTACCGTTGTCTTGGAGCTTCAGGTCGGGCAACGTTCTCCCTGTGCACGCGATGCCGTGGGAATGCTGGTGCGGGGATGCAGGAAATGAGGCGCGAGTTCCTGAAATATCTTTTGGAAATGCCTTTGCTGTGGCTCGGCATTACGATCCTGGCCGGTCTCATTTTCATCGGTGATACGATTACGGATCTGGAGATTGCATTTGCCGTCCTCTATGTCTCGGTGATCCTGCTGTCGGTTTACTCCGGTCGCACCGAAGCGATCGCAATCGTCGGCGCCGTTTGCGCCGGCCTCACCATCGCAAGCTACTTTTTGACACGCCATGGTGCCTGGCAGGCGGGTATCGTGAACAGTGCACTCAGCCTGGTGGCTATCGGCGCAACGACCTATCTTGCCATAAGGATCGAGAGGCTCGACGCAAGAACAAGGCAGGCGCAATCGGAGCTTGCGCGGATGTCGCGCCTCATGATCGTTGGCGAGCTTGGCACTTCCATCGCCCACGAGGTCAGTCAGCCGATTACGGCGATTGCCGCCAACGGCAATGCGGCATTGCGGTGGCTTTCGGCAACGCCAGCCGATCAGGACGAGGCCCGCCGGGCTATTGAGAGAATCGTGGCGGATGCGGGGCGAGCGGGCGATGTTATCGGCCGCGTTCGCGGACTTGTGGCGCGCTCATCGCCCTCACGCGATAGGATCGATCTGGTTGAGGCTATTGCTGACGTGCTGGAATTGGTGCGCAGCGAAATCCGCGGCAATCAGATACACTTCAGCGCCGAGTTGGCGAGCGATCTGCCGCTGGTGACCGGCGATCGTGTCCAGCTTCAGCAGGTGATCCTCAATCTTGTCATGAACGCGATCGAGGCCCTGGCGGAGGTTGATGCGGAGACACGCGAGCTGCTCGTCAGCGCCGCAGCGGATGAGCGGAAAGTTACCGTCAGCGTGCGCGATACCGGCAGCGGCATGCCGGCCGAGATGCTGGACAGAATATTCGAAGCTTTCTACACGACGAAGCCGCATGGCATGGGAATGGGCTTGGCAATCTGCCGGTCGATCATCGAGGCGCATGGTGGCACCATCTACGCCGCGCCAAACTTTCCGCATGGGACCGTATTCGGCTTCACCTTGCCGTTGGATGGAAAGGCAAAGGGGTAGAGCATGCAGCAGGAGCAGCAACCGACCGTTTACGTGATCGACGACGATCCGTCCGTGCGCGACGGGCTGGACAGCCTTTTGCGGTCTGTCGGCTATGATACGCGCGGTTTTGCATCGCCGCGGGATTTTCTGGCCTATCCACGTTCGGAAGGGCCGGCCTGCATCGTGCTCGACGTCAGGATGCCGGACGCGAGCGGCCTCGATTTTCAGGACGAGCTTGCGAGGAAGGGATATCCGATACCCATTGTCTTCCTGACCGGGCACGGCGATGTGCCTATGTCCGTCAGGGCGATGAAGGCGGGCGCAGTGGAGTTTCTTCTGAAGCCATTCCGGGAGCAGGATCTTCTCGATGCCATCCGGCAGGCACTTGAAATCGATCGCACCCGGCTCCGGAAGCAGGCGGCGGCGGCCGATCTCCAAGAGCGCTTTGCGACGCTTTCGCCACGCGAACGCGAAGTGATGGCGCTAGTTGCGCGGGGGCTGCTGAACAAGCAGATCGCGGCGGATATCGGCCTGAGCGAGATCACCGTGAAGGTGCATCGCGGCCATGTCATGCGGAAGATGCGGGCAGATTCCGTCGCCGATCTTATTCGAATGGCCGATAGCCTGGAGATGGGCGAAGCCACGGGTGACGGCAAGGCGAACAGCATCGCACCTCGGCCGCGTTAGCCCATTCCCTGTTTGGCAATATACCGGGCTATCCCGAAGGAGACCGGCGCTACACCATTCGATCATCCGGTGTCGTCGGCGTGCCCTGATGAAATATCATCTGCCACCGACCGCGGATGCGTCGCCAGATCGAACTTCGCAGGACGTGCCGCGCGGGCCCGTCTTCTGCCGCCGGCCGGATGCTCCAATATGTGACGAGGACAGCATCCGGTGAAATCGACCGGAAGGCATAGTCTCGGGCTATGATCGGCGGGGAAGGGGTTTCGGACTTCTCCGCGGCGAGGCTCGCGATAAGCGAATTCCTGTCGTCGTAGATCGTTCCCGAACTGCCGAATTCGACAAACTCCTCCGCAAGGAGGTTTCCCGTGGCTTCCGGAGACTGCCGGATCTCCGGAAGATGGAGCTTTTCCTCCAGCCGGCGGATCGCCTCGAATTCCCTTTGCGGAACTTCCATCCCAACCATGGCCTCCATTTTTTTCTCGCTACGATAGTCACGCGTTTTCAGGTCGGGAACATATTACATCATCGGTTCCAGTATCCGTTCCTGTTCAATCTTGCGGGCCTGATCATGGTCGGCTTGCCTGCATTGCTCCAGCTCATTGGCAAAGAGTTCGACTGCATGGCGGCCGATATGCGTCCTATCGTCTTCGATAACCGCGGCTATCCGGCGAAATAACTCGATCTCGAAATTGCCGGCAGCATTCAAAAGACTAGGCCTTGCCAATCTTGCCCCGCCATCCAGGCGGATCGCTGAAACGTAGAACTCATCGGCATAGTCGTCGCCGGCTGATGTCAATTCGGCACGCCCGTATAGCAGCAGCCCGGTTTCCCAGCGATCGCAGAGGCGAATACTGAGCTCATCGAACGCGTATTCGCAGGAAAAGGCACCGTCGATTGGCATCAATACCCCTCCATACCTGCAGTTGGCGCGAAGGATTTGTTCGCTACTTCAAGGCTCGTGGCTCTCGGTATGTCCCGCAACCTTGGCGCTGTGGTATTCGGCGCTCTGGGCATGAACGAAGTCTCCTTTTGGCATTCTTCCAGGTCGACGATCGATATCCGCGGCTGTTCGGTTTCGCTGACTTCGTGCAAGGTTATGCCTTGCGCGGGCTCATTCCTTTCAGTGCCGACGGCTCTTGATGGGAATATTGGCACTCAACATGAAAAATGTCAACATTATTTGTGTTGATTCGTGTCGACGGAAGAGGCGGTGTGTTCATTGCCGACATGGGTGCTTATTTGCGGGCGATATGTCCGCAGATACGGCCGATGATCGTCAATCGCCCGAGCTCGACCGTAAATGTTTCCAATGCCGGGTTGTCCGAAATGATTTTGACTTGGCTTGGCTGCGTGAAAGGCACGCGCTGGAGACGTTTGATTTGCGGTTCGGAATAACCGTCGCTGATGGCATAGACGGTATCGGTCGTCATCTGGTTTTGAGAAAGGTCGACGATGACGCGATCGCCGGGCATATAGGTCGGCTGCATGGAGTCGCCGACGACTTCCATGATGATGGTGTGGCTTGGTGAGGCTTTGGCCTCGTTCCGCAAATAGCCCATCGGAATAAGCCATTCCGCGACGATTTTATGGCCGGCAACATTACCGGAGCCGACGGGAAGGTTGATAACCTCGCCGACGATGCCGCTTCCGGCCCCCAGCTTGACATCCACCTCCGGAGTCGCGCCCGCGATCTGCGGCGTCCAATGCTCGCGGCTATAGCTATGCTCCTCGCCATTTTCGGCAAAACCGTCCTGGTCTTGCTCGTCGGGATCGAAGGAGGTGACGATGGTCGGCGCCAAGCGCGCTGCCGTGCGCGCTCCTTCTCCCGTCAGAAGATAGCCGGCCGTCGTGCCGAATTTCTTGGCATATCGATTGGCAATCTCGGCATTGAACTCGTTCTGCCCGTTCTCATGTGCTCGATAGGTAGACAGGCTCACGCCAAGCGCTTCCGCTGCTTTCGTGGCCGATGGATAATTTGCGGCTTCGCGCGCCGCCCTCAGTCGTTCGCCCATGGATTTCTGCATCTCTCGACCTTTGCAAAATTTCCGACATAAATAATGTTGACATGAACATTATTATCAACATAATTTGTGTCTATCAAGATGCCTGCGACGCAATTCGACGTGGGCGGTGACGCAGGCCGAACTGCGGGCTTTGGGCGAGTGTGGCTGGAGGTGATGGCATGGGCGCAGGCGGAAGGGACGGAAAGACTTCGACGCGCGCGAGATATTTCGACCGCTTCTGGGTTTGCCCCGACTGTCGGCGAACCCTGTCGATCGCGGAAGTCATCGAGCGGCACTGTGAGGGCTGCGACACGAGTGTCCAGCCTGTCGAGATGATCGATGGCGAGCCGGCAGTCGAAATGTCCGAGATGGGGAGGAACCTGCGGTGAGCGAATTGTTTCAAGGCTTTCTGGCCTGTGTCGGTGCGGCCATCTTTTTCGGCACCATGCTGGTCGCGGTGAAATCGATCTTCTGCGGATCGTCGTCCGGATACGAAGGTGATGGGAATTGCGGTGCGCCGGAGGGAGATCAGGTGCATTTCCGAAGGTCCGACGACCAAATTGCTGGCGCCGAGAGATCGGAACACCTCATCGGAACCCGCTGACGGCTACTGCCGCTCTCCCTCACATACCAATGAAAAACTCAACGAACGGATCCGGCTCAGGGCCGGAGGAGGCTGCCATGAATAAATTTCAAATCGGAAGCGAAGCCGTAGCCGGCGGTCATCACGGCTGGATTCGCAAGGTGCATCGAGCAACCAACGAGATCCTCAGGGATAGCCGGGGCGAGCCGATCATCTTCGCCACGCAAGATGCGGCAAAGGCCGCCGCGGGCGAGGCGATGGTCGCCTATCTCAACACGCCGATGCTGCGGGATGGGGCGAGGGTTGAGGCGATCCATAAGGCGGAAGCCTTCTTCAAACCGAAATCCGCGAGCGTGACGGCGGCGACGGAAAGCTTGGCATAGGGCAACGCGAACATTGCAAATTCAATGCGAAAGGAGGCGAGCGGCTATGACCAAAGGTAGACTGGATCTTCTTCTTGATGGTCTCGGCATAAAGCTGGTTCCTGTCCATCGTCGGCGCGCACCGGCGGAAAGCCACGCGCGAGGGACTATGCAGGAAATCCGGGGACGCTACGGCGACGGTCATCTGGTTTTCGTTCTGCGCTGCATCCGGCAGACCGGCAAGAATCGCGACGAACTCTGGTCTGATACCATCGGGGCCGTTTCCGATGTTCTCGTGCAGCGTCAGGATTGGGCGCTGCAGCGCCCGGGTGACCTGCTGGGCGCCTTCGACGATATCCCGCTCGGTTCGTTGCGCACCGATGCGGTAGCGCGACGGCCCTGGCCCGTGCGCGCGACGTTGCGCACGCTGATCTATCATGAATTGGAGATACGCCTTGATGCATCGTCCCGCCTTGCAGTTTGACGATCTTTCCCAACGTGCGGCAGAGATCGCGGATTTGAGCATTATCGTGCGCGCGCGCTTCGTCGAGGCTGCCGATACGATGGTTCATCTCGATGTGCGCGGCGTTCGCCCCGACAGAATGCGCACGCTCTGGCCGGAGGTTCTGCCCGAGCCACTGGATCACGCCGAAATCCGTGTCCGCTATCGTCCGAGTGCCGCGGCGATCAGTCGGGCGGAGGAAGTCTTGCAGGAATGGCTGCGCGTTCATGTCAAGGACGAGGAGCGGCGCATTCTGCTGTCGCGATGGTCCGTCTGCCTCGCCGCGCCTTACGTGGCAGGGTCCTTCCGCGACTTCTGCTCTCGAACAGGGCGCGTGCGCCGCACGGCGGAACGGCGCATCCAGAATGAATTTCAGAGCCTTGCAGGGGTGTTGCTTGCTACCTCGCCGATGCTGCAGGAGCCCGACTGGTCGCGCATTTCGCCAATGATGCCGAACTCGCCGAGTGGTGTCGAGCGGGTAAAGCCGCCGGCACCCAGACACGAAACGCACTGGCTGCCGGATGACGCGCGGCCCGTCTTCGATGCGGCAAGTCCCGAGCTTGCCGAACTGGCCAAGAGGCTGGAGCGCGAAAACCGCCGGCGCGGCAAGATGAGGGCTTAAGCATGAGGGGCAATTGCGGTCTGAACCCGCATTGCCGTTGCATTCATCTTTATAATTATCACCTATCGGTGACTTTTGTGCTCAAGCGTAAAAACGCCACTTCGCCGCATGCTTCCAATATCCTCGCCGAAGTCCGTTACGGCATATTCCGCCAGAAGCCGCAGTCGTGCTGTCGGCAGATGGGCGCGCCATGGGTCACCGATCAGAACTGCAATACCCTGGCCCAGGCAGCGATCGAGAAATGCGGTTACGCGTTTAGCAAGTGCCGCCTCGTAGAAAAGATCGCCGACGCAGATGACGTCGACATCAGGTGGTTCGCCTTTCGTCAGGTCGGCGAGGATAGGCTGAACTGAGACGTTGTTGGCGGCTGCATTCAGCTCGATAGCCACCATCGCATAGGGGTCGACATCGGCGGCCCATACTTCCGCTGCGCCCGACTTTGCCGCTGCGATACTCACGATTCCCGAACCGGCGCCGAGGTCGAGCACGCGACGACCGACGACACTTTCCGGTCTGTCGAGAAGATAGCGCGCCAACACTAGGCCACCACCCCAATAATGCGCCCAGTAGGGCGAGCCGAATTGCGGATCGCGCTTGGCGAGACGCCGCAAGCCGCTTTGCGGACCTGCCTTATGCAGGCGAATTTCAGGGATATTCGGAACAGGCAGAACCGGAAGATTCGCGGCGATAAATCGTCGTATCCAATCATGATCGTCAGCACTGTCTGGATCTCGATCGGATATCCTGCTTTGCATTCGCCCCGTACGAGTTCCTGTCAGCCGCTTGGCTGCCTGCGTGCAACGCTCGATGAGAGCCGGTGAGTTCGGCAGGGCCATGTCATCGGTCGCGATCTGCAGGAGATGAGCGGCGATCATATCCGCGGTTGCTTTCGCCTGCGAGAGAGCGGCCAGAATGTCTTCCACGTAGCTGTCATATTCATCCTGTGCTTCGGGCACATCCCCGATGCCGATGGGATCCCATACCCGCAGAAGTATGATGCGAACTTGATTGAGGTCATCCTTCGGCTGATTTCGATCGTGCATCGCGGGCATTTCTTGAAGCGGGTTGGTACGAACTGCGGGTATTCTCCTTCAGTTTGTCGGACCGCAGGTTGCGATATTTGCAAGTCATTTCAAATTGTTATTTTCAGTTTGCGTCAAAGCCATCATTCCTTGCAGGACGCTGAACCTTCAAGGTTGTCGCCAACAGCCCCGAAATGGGGTATTCATTTTGGCATGATGAGAACAGTTGCAGCGACGCACTGTTGGCCGCAAGCGATGTTTTGAAGCGCTTGTTTTCCTTCAAAAAATCCATCGGAAATCTCAAGCATGTCCAATGCCGACAAGCCGGTCGTGCCGCGCAAGCCGCGTGCGCGCCGTCGCAAGGCCGTTCCCGCCGACGATACGCCGCTCGACTACATGTTGAAAGTGATGCGCGACGACGAGGCGGATCAGAAGCGACGCGATGAAATGGCGAAGATTGCAGCCTCCTATGTTCATCAGAAGCCGAGCGAGCGTTCGGGAGGCGGAGCGAAGGGAGGCCGCGGTTTCACAGTCGACTTAACCAATGCCACGGATGAGCAGCTTGCGATACTCGAATCCCTTTTCGGTCCGCTTGCCGGATCCGGCGACGATGATGGCAGCGATCCGGAAGGAGAGGGCGAGGCGCACAGCTGAGCGCGAACAAGCCGAACATGCCGGCCAGATTGCAATGGATGCGGAGCGGATTCGTGCGAATTGCCAGGCGCTAGCCGGGTTCGTTCAAGAAGCCTGGCATGTCGTAGAGCCCTCGGTCGACTATGTTCACGGGTGGCATATCGATGCGATCTGCCAGCACCTCGAAGCGGTGACCTCCGGTGACATTATCCGGCTGCTGATCAATGTGCCGCCGGGCACGATGAAGTCGCTGCTTTGTGGTGTCTTCTGGCCGGCCTGGGAATGGGGCCCGAAGGGCAAGCCGCAGCTGCGTTATCTCGGCGCCTCCTATTCGGAACATTACGCCAAGCGCGACAACAGGCGCATGCGCGACCTCGTCGCCTCCGAATGGTATCAGACGCTCTGGGGTGATCAGGTCAGGCTGACGAGAACCGGTGAGATGGCTTTCGCCAATACCCGCATGGGCTCACGTCAGGGTGTACCGTTCTCAAGGTTGACCGGCGGTCGTGGCGATCGCGTCATCATTGACGATCCGCATTCGGTCGATGGAGCTGAATCGGAGGCGGAGCGCCTTTCGACGGTTCGCACATTTCGAGAATCCGTGCCGACGCGCCTCAACGATCCCCAGCGCTCGGCGATCGTCGTCGTGATGCAGCGGCTGCACGAGGCGGATGTATCCGGCACGATCATGGCGCTTGGGCTCGGCTACGAACACCTGATGCTGCCGATGGAGTTCGAGCCGGAGCGTCGCTGCCGGACGTCGATCGGATTTGCCGATCCGAGGACGGAAGAGGGGGAACTGCTTTTTCCGCAGCGCTTTCCGCGGGCCGTGGTCGAGCGGGACAAGATACCGCTTGGTTCCTACGCGGTGGCCGGTCAGTTTCAGCAGCGGCCTGCGCCACGGTCAGGCGGGCTGTTCCGGCGCGGCGATTTCGAAATCGTCGAGGCCATGCCGGCCGGGGCAAAACGCTGTCGCGCCTGGGATTTCGCCGCTTCGAAAGCGCGCCCCGGCCGTAAGCCGGACTGGACCGTGGGCTTGCGCATGGCTTTGGCTGATGGTGTTTTCTATATCGAAACCATTGCGCGTGGCCGCTGGTCACCTGCGGAGGTGGAGCGCAATCTCAAGAACGCCGCGTCGCAGGATGGCCCGACGGTGACTGTCCGGATGCCACAAGATCCGGGTGCAGCCGGAAAGGCCGATGCGGAAACGAAGATCAAATTGCTCGCGGGCTTTCCCGTAAAGGTCATATCTCCAACCGGTGATAAGGCGACGCGCGCCAAGCCGGCATCGGCCCAGGCCGAGGCGGGGAACGTCAAGCTCTTGCGTGGGGATTGGAACGAAGCATTTCTCGACGAGATTTGCGCCTTTCCCAATGGTCAATTCGACGATCAGGTCGATGCTTTCGCCGACGCCTTGAACGAGCTCGCGCTGAGCTCTTCTTTCAGCTTCAGCAATTTCTAGGCTCGCCGGCGCGAGCCTCCATCACACGATATCAAAGGACAATCCATGGGGCAGGTATTCTCGATGGTTCGCGACGGATTGGTGAGCCTTGCATCCCGCATGGGCACGGAGCGCGACAAGGCGGCGTCGGTTTTCTATACACAACCGATGCTAACGGATGAGCAGATCATTGCCGCCTATCGCGGCTCCTGGCTGCCGCGCAAGATCGTCGACATTCCGGCGCTGGACAGCTGCCGGAAGTGGCGAAACTGGCAGGCTGCGAGCGATCAGATCGGATTGATCGATGCGGAGGAACGCCGGCTCAATCTGCGCGGCAAAGTGCTGGAAGCGTCGACGAAGGCACGCCTTTTCGGCGGAGCTGCCTTGTTCATCGGATCTGGGGATGCCGATCCGGCGCTGCCGCTGGAGATGGAACTTGTCGGAAAGGGCGGCCTCAAGCATCTCACGGTGCTGACACGCCGCCAGCTCGCAGCCGGCGACATCGACAGCGATCCAACCTCGGAATGGTATGGCAAGCCAAAGTTCTACACCCTGACCGGCGCCAACGGCCTGCAGGTGCGCATCCATCCGTCCCGGCTTGTCGTCTTCAAAGGGGCGATGACGCCATCTGAAGAGTTTTGCGGGATGGGCAATCAGGCCTGGGGCGAAAGCGTGCTTGCCGCGACATTCGACGCGATCAAGAATGCCGACAGCACGGCGGCCAATATCGCCAGCCTCGTCTTCGAGGCGAAAATCGATATCATCAAGGTCCCGCAGTTTTCCGCCAATATCGGCAACCAGGCCTACGAGGATGCCGTGTTGCGCCGTTATGCGCTTGCCAACACCATCAAGGGGGTCAACGGGACTCTGATCCTCGACGCAGAAGAGGAATATGACAGCAAGAGCGCACCGCTCTCCGGCCTCACGGATATTCTGCTGGCCTTCCTGCAAATCGTTGCCGGTGCGGCCGATATTCCGGTCACCCGTTTGCTCGGCCAATCGCCCGCCGGCTTGAATGCGACCGGCACGGCCGACATGAAGAACTATCACGACCGCATCCAGGCCATTCAGGAGCTCGATTACACGCCGGCAATGTCGCGGCTCGACGAGTGTCTCATTCGATCCGCCACGGGTGTCCGCGATCCCGCGATCTACTCGACCTGGGCACCGTTGGAGCAGATGAGCGAGAAGGAGAAGGCCGATATCTTCAAGACAAAGGCAGAGGCGGCACGGACCCTGTTCGGCTCAGCCTCGGGGGAGGAGATCATCGCACGGCAGGCGCTCTCGGAAGCGCTGGTGAATGCCTTTATCGAAGATGGATCGCTGCCGGGCTTGGAGGCGGCGATAAAGACATCCGATCAAGCGGATACGAAGCAATCCAAAGCAGTTGCCGAGGTCACAGAACGACCCGAGGCGACGCCCGTGTAGCCGCTGAAAGGCCCGTTTCGCTTAGGGCAACAGCTTTCACGACGAACCAAGTGGCTCCGACAGGAGAAATCTCAAGATGAACTTCACAGACATTGTAACCGTCGCGGGAACGCGCCGGACCGGGGACGGCTATCTTGTTGCCGATGCCCGCATCGCCCGCACGGGCATTCAGGCCTATGCCGGCGCCGAAATCGGCAGACCTGAGATGCCCACCGTACGGATCTATCGGCCTGGAGCCGAAGTCTTTTCCGAGGACACGCTCAAGAGTGCCGCTCACCGGCCGGTGACAAATGAGCATCCACCCGAAATGGTTACCTCGGAAAACTGGAAGAAATACGCCGTCGGCCAGACCGGCGACGAGATCACCGGTGAAGGCATATTTCTGCGTGTGCCGCTGATGGTCAGCGACGAAGAGGCCATTCAGGACATTGAAGGCGGCAAGCAGGAACTGTCGGCCGGCTATGTCTGCGACGTCGATTTTACGGCAGGCGTCACGCCTGCGGGCGAAGCCTATGACGCCGTTCAGCACAACATTCGCATCAACCATATCGCCATTGTGCGCCGTGGCCGGGCGGGCTCGAAGGTCCGCATCGGCGATGCAGCCGCACCGTGGGGCTGCTCTCCTCTCGCAGCCCCACGCCCCCTTTCCGATCATCACCAAAGCAAGGAAGGAATGATGCCCACCAAGACGATCATGATCGACGGCATCGAGATCGAAGTCTCCGATCAGACTGCAGAGATCATCACGACATTGCGGCAGCGCCTTGCCGACGCCGAGACGGCCTATCAGAAGACCATTGCCATCCGGGATGCCGAACTGGATGCGCTGAAGGCAGCTGTTCTCGACGAGGCGGAGATCGAGCGCCGTGCCGAGGCGCGTGCCGAACTCATCGACCTCGCCAGGGCGATTGCCGGAGACATCAAGACATTGGGTCTTTCCGATGCTGCGATCCGCAAGGCTGTCGTTATCGCCAAGGCGGGCGAGGGGGCGGTGCAAGGCCGATCGGACGCTTACGTCGACGCGCGTTTCGACATGCTGGCCGAAGGGCTGCGCAGGAAGCCGGATCTTTTCGCGGATGCCGTCAGGGATGGCATCAGCTCGACGCAGCCATCCACATCGTCCGCCTTTGCCGCCATGGTCCGCGACCTCGAGCGTGCGCATCTGGCCGCCAATCCCACTTAACCAGGTCAACGAAAAGGAGACGCTTCAATGGCGACTTATCAGACCACCTATGGAAACGCTCCTCGGAAGGGCCTGCACGGGCAGATCGCTTCTGAGGAAAAGGCCAACAAGATCAGCCGCACGGTTGAAAACGCCGCCGGCATCAAGTTTGGACAGCCTGCCCAGCGCGGGCTTGCCGATCATGGCGTTGCGCCCTTTGCCGCCGGCGGCAAGTTCATCGGTATCGCCGTGCTGACGCCGAACGTGCTGCCCGACGTGGCGCCGGCTGGCGGCTATGCGCAGTTCGTCACGGGTGCGTTCCTGACCACAGGTCAGATCTATGTGCGGGCCGGCGCCGCCGTCTCGGATGGCGATGCCGTCTACTACAACCCGACAACCGACGCCTACGTCAATGCAGCTGGCGCCGGCATTGTCGGCCCCATTCCCGATTGTTTCTTCGATACGAGCGGCGGCACCGGCGACATCGTCGAGATCTCGCTCAAGCACAGGAGCGCCTAATTCATGAACCAGTTCGTTCGACAGCAGTTCGCCGACGCCCAGGCCGCCTATTCCTTCGTCATTGCGCAAGGGCGCAATATCGAGACCCGCATCTACCAGCGTCGCTATCCGACCTTCAACTATGGCCTCCATGTTCCGGTCGTCACCGAAGGCAATGAATGGGCTTCGGGCACGACCTTCTTCACCGTCGACAGCGCCGGCGAGGCGAAGTTCCTCTCCGCCGCCGGCACCGACATGCCCTTCAACCAATCGACCCGCGACAGTGCCAGTCACGACTTCGCGATGATCGGCTCCGGTTGGGAATGGAACCTCGAAGAAGTCAATCAGGCCGCGCTCTACAATCTCGATCTCAACGCTTCCAACGCCATTTTCGCCGCCGATAAGATCGAACGCCTGCTCAATTCCGTCGCCATGACCGGCTCGACGGAGAAGGGCTGGACCGGTTTCGTCAACGATCCGAAGGTGTCGCGCGTCGATGTCGCTGCCGATGGTACGGGCAGCTCGACCCACTGGTCCGCCAAGACGGCCGACCAGATCCTGCGCGACGTCAATGATCTTATCGGCGGCGTGCGGCAGCGGACCGGCGAGGTCGAGTGGATCGATAGCCTGCGCCTGCCGCCCGAGGCCTTCCGCCTGATCGCCACCAAGCGGCTTGCCGATGGCGATGGCTACATCACCGTGCTGGAATTCCTGCGGCGCGGCAACGTCTACACGGCCGAGACCGGCCAGCCGCTCGATATCCAGCCGCTGCGCGAGCTTGCGACGGCCTCGCAGGATGGCGGCGGCCGCATGGTGGTCTATCGCCGCGATCCGGAGGTGCTGCGCTTCCATCTGCCGATGCCGCGCCGCGTGCTGCAGCCGCGCCAGAAGTCGATCATGAGTTTCGAGACCGGCATCATCGCCCGCACAGGCGGCACCGAAGTGCGCCTGCCGGCGGCCATGGCCTATGGCGACGAAATCACGGCTGCATCCTGAGCCTGATTTCCCTCTCTCCGCTTGCGCGGGGAGAGGGGATTTTCCTTCCAACGATCGACCGGAGCTTTCATGTCCGCATCCTTCTACGGCACGCTCGCCGCTGCCGATGCCTATTTCGCTGACCGGGCCAATGCCGCCTGGGCAGAGGCCAGCGATGGTGATCGCCTGGCGGCGCTGGTGCGCGGATCACAGGCGGTCGACAGCCTCTATGAGCCCAGATTCACCGGGCGACGGACTGGCGGTTACGATCAGGCGCTGTCATGGCCTCGCAGAGAGGCGACGACGGTCAATGGTGAGGCGATCGCAGACGACGCGCTGCCGCTGGCCGTGACCTGCGCAGCCTATGAGGCGGCGGCGCTCGAGCTTTCCGAGCCGGGCAGCCTGACGCCGGTGATCGTTGCAGCCCGCACAGTGAAACGGGAGAGGGTGGGGCCGCTGGAGACGGAATATGCCGTTGCCGACACCAGCGACGACATGATCGCTGCCGCAAGGCCGGTGCTGACCATGCTCGATGGGCTTCTCTATCCTCTTCTGCGTCCGGTGCTTCCGGGCATTCTGGTGGTGTGATGGCTGGCTTCGATTATGACAGGGCGCGCGCGACCGCCGAGCGGCTAATCGCCAAATTCGGGCAAAAGGCCAGTCTGCGGCGCATCGCCAGTTCCGGTCCCGATTACGATCCGGTTCAGACGAGCGAGGACTTTGCGTGTTCGCTCGTCGATCTCGATCAGAGCCAGGCGCACATCGCCGAGACGCTGATCCAGCGCGGCGACCGCATGGTCTATCTTTCGACCGAGGGGCTTTCGATCACGCCGACGCTCGCCGACAAGATGCTGATCGGCGGCGCCGAACACGCGATCGTGGATATCCAGCCGCTGTCACCGGGTGGGACTGTCGTCTTCTGGCAGCTGCAGGTGCGGCGATGACGGCGCTGGTACGTTTCAAGACGATCCTGACGCTTTGGCTGCTGTCGCGTGTCATCCTGCTGCTCAATCGGGTTTCACCATTGCCGGGGATTGAGCGAAGTGGCGGGGCGAAGGGCGAATCCCGAACCGCCAGATCTGCGGTTCGTGCCCGTTACGGCCACCTCACACTTTTGAATTTCGAGCGGCGTGGCTCGTCACCGGGCGATGCCGCCGATGACGCATAATCATATCAAAGGGGTATCCGACATGGCTTCCGCCAATTTCTCCGCCGATATCGCGGCCTGGGCCGAGCGGACCAAGAAGCGCGTGGAAGAGGTGGTGAACCTCTCCACGCAGCGGCTGGCCGAGGCGATCGTCGAGGCAACGCCAGCGGTATCGGGCGAGCTTGTCAATTCCTTCCAGGTTTCCGCTTCGCCGCTGCAAAGCGGGGATGCTGAGGGTGCAGATGAGGGCCAGCCGGTCAATCTGGCCGGCCTTGGCGTGCCGCTGGGTGGCCTGATCCATATGGGTTTCACCGCACCTCATGCCGCTGAAGTCGAGTACGGCAAGGATGGTCAGGCGGGGCAGGGCATGGTGCGGCTCGCGGCACAGGCATGGCCCGACATCGTCGAGAGTGCCGCGCGCGACACGACAGACTAATTCCTCGAAATTTCAACATCATAGACATGGGTGACACATGGCGACGGCGACGGACGCTCTCATTCTGGCGGCACTGCTGGATCATTTGGCCGCGCTCCAATTTCAGCCGCCATTGCCGGTGGCGCAGCCGGGCATTGCCTTTCCGCCGGCGGGGCAAGATAAACCGGATAACTATCTGGCCGTCAGCTACCTGCCCAACCGCCCCCGGCAGGTGACGCTTGGCGACGATCCGCAGCAGAAGCTCGGGCTTCTGCAGATTTCCGTCTATTGGAAGGCCGGCGGCGGGCTGATCAAGCCACTCGATGCCGCCGGCCTGGTCATCGACCATTTCAACAACAAGACGTTGTTCGCCTCTGGCGTGAAGATCACGATCAGCGGCGAGCCGTGGGCCGCAGGCCCGATCCAAGAGGATGACCGGGTGCAGATACCGGTCACCATTCCCTACACCGCCTTTGAACCGGAGACATGATCCATGGCGAACAAAAGCACGAAGAAGGGCTCGAAAGTCTACGTATGCGAGACGCCCCAGAATACCGACCTGACGGCCACCGCCTATGCCGCGCTGACCTGGGTGCAGGTGGGCAAAGTCGGCAAGGTCGGCGATTTCGGCTCGGAATCCACCATCAACAACTACAATACGCTGGATGAGCCGGTGCAGCAGAAGCAGAAGGGCGTTTCCAACGCCGGCGACCCGGAGCTCGAAGTCGCCTCCATCGCCGACGATCCCGGCCAGGACATTCTGCGCGTCTTCGGCGATCCCCTCAACATCAACAACATGGCGATCAAGGTCGAGCGCAACGACGCGCCGCAGGGCAAGACCAACACGGTGTTCTATTCGCGCGGCGTCGTTTCCGGCCCGCTCTATCCCGGTGGCGGCTCCGACGATTTCGATCTGGAGAAGTTCAAGATCGGCCTCAACCAGCTGCCGATCCGCGTCGATCCCGTCACCACTCCGTAAGCGCGATCTTTCGGAACCTTGCGCGCGTCGCTCTCCTGCGGCGCGCGGCCACTCCTACATGTCCCAACCGATAAGGTGTTTCCTTGGATATCTCCAGTCTCGTCAATTCCGAAGATCTCTTCGAGCTGCAGCTCCTGCATCCGGCCACCGAGGAGCCGCTCGGCATCTCCTTCATGATCCGCTCGGCCGAGAGCAACGAGGTGAAGAAGATCGTTCGCCAGCATAGCGACCGCTTCCTCGCCAGCCGCAAGAAGAAGCTGACCACCAGCAAGGTCGAGGCCGAATATCTCGACAAGGCCGCTGCCGCCATCGCCTCCTGGAGCTGGGGCGAGCAGCAGTGGAAGGGCGAGCAGCCCGCGCTCTCCTTCGAGAAGGCCCGCGAAGTCGTCGAGGACGCCGGCTGGATCTACGATCAGGTGGCCGGCGCCTCGGAGGACCGCGCAAATTTTATGAAGAGCTTGCCGAAGGGCTCTCAGAAGCCGTAAAGATCGTAGCACGCTATGATTGCGTGCGCGACGCAAACGGCGAGACCCGGCGCGAACGCAACGAGGCCTTCGAGCTTATCAGCCCGGAGGCCGAGGTGCCGGAGGCCGGTCATGCGCTCTGGGACTGGTTTTGGGACCTGCGTTCGGCGCAGGCCCCCGGCTTTTCCGGCCCGGCGCCGCTCTCCCACCAGGAAATGCTGGCCTGGCTGCAACTGACCGGCAATCTCCTGCGCCGCGAGGACATCGCCACGCTAAAGGCGATGGACGGGCGCTATTGCCAGGCGGTGGAGGAGGAGACAGAGGCGATCAGGGCGCGGGAGGCGGGGTAGAACGAGTTCTGACAATGAAAGCGAAACAACAAGAGTTGTTACTGCAGAAACTGAACTAAAGCAGCATTGAGTTTCTCAAGTCGTCCCTTTAGTAAAACCTTACATTCGTCAACTGAAATGTTAGGGTTTTGATAACCTGCGTTCTTTTGGAATTCGCCTTCCCATTTTGCCAGAACTTTTTGAGTGAGGTCTGCGTTCTTTGAAAATTTCAGCATCGTCGCTTCCACTGTGCTACGCGCTTTCAAGTATATGTCTACGCCCGCAACGTTTCGGCATAGGTAGGTGGCACTTAAATTGTCATAGAGGGCTTTGATCAGCACGTCCGCGCTAGAATCGCTATTTTTGGTGCTGCCGGCAAAAGCGCTACCGCCCAGAAGGCATAGGCATATAATTGCAACAATTCCGCGCATTGTTCATCCTAATTTCAACCGAAGTCGATGTTAAAGCGACGGGAGAAGAAATACAAGTACTGCGCGAATTTGAATTACAGTGACGGTGCACTCATTTTTCTCAGTGATGGCCTTGGTTTGGGCCAGGCAAGATGGCCATCAGTGGGCTAGATAGGACAAGCGTTCTTATTTGAGTGTAGCATCACGGTAATTCCGCGAGGACCTTGCAGTGTGAAAGGCGATGGATGGGCGCTATTGCCGCGCGGTGGAGGAGAAGGCTACGGCGATCAGGGCGCGGGAGGCGGGGTAGGTGCTAAAGTTCTTCCGGAGACACCTCAATTAACGAGTCGTCTCCATATGTCGTGGAGCCAACCTCGATACGGGGCTATTGGTTTGGCATATCTTTGCTGCTCTTCTGTTGACAGTTCAGGTCGATCTTGAGTCACCTGAAGCAGGTTCGAATTGTCGACATCCACTGGATGTACGTCGTATATTCTCATCCCGGAAATACTGCCATCATCTGAGTAATATTTGCAATCGACAATTAAATTTACAAATTTGTTATCTTTATTTTTGATGTTGAACTCAATTATACTTGAGTGAACCGTAGGATCCAGGCCGCCTTTTTTGAGAAAGCTTAGACCCTCTGTTCGTATCAAATTCTGGTGTGCCTTCATTCGGGCAGCCGCTTCGGCGCCTAAGGTCTCCAATATAGCGTCATCTATCAAATATCTCTTCTCGATTTCAGGCTTCGAAAATGGCCTTTCCGACAAGACGTATCCGAGACGTTTGTAGCTCGATGGCGCAATGAAGTAGCGCATCATGCGTTCCTCGCAAGCTTTTACGATCGGTGGATCGAAGAAGCCATAATTGTTCAGCAGCAGCACGGCGATAACCGCTGCGATCAGACCAGAAATCGGCTTCATCAAAACTCCCGCAGATAGCCTAGCCGTATTCTCTTACATGAAATCAGAAGGTGGTCCAGTGACAGAAATCGCAACTCTAGGCATTAAAGTCGATAGCAGTGACATAAGGACCGCAAGTAACGATGTAAGGGATTTTGTTGCTTCGATGGGCCGGGCGGAAAAAGTATCCGGTGTGACTGGTCGTGCACTAAAAACGATGAGCAATGAAGCGCGAGGTGCGGCAGGTTCTCTCGCCAGAGTTGATTACGCCATTGGCAAATTGAGCAGCAATGATCGATCGTCTCCGATCAAATTGTCGAGTTCCTTGATTGCCTTGAACGTGAAATCAAGCGACGGAAGTGGAAGAGTACAACTTTCAGGCGATAAATCACAATCCGCTCCAAATGGAGAATCCAGTTATCGCAGATCGCCGGAGCTGAAATATTATATGGAGAATCGGCCCGATGAAGGCAAAAATGCGTCCGATATGGCGTTGAGCCTCGGAAGCCAGGCAATAAAGAGCGCCAGTAGTCTGTTTGGTGGCTTCGGCGCCTTCTTTGCAGATATCTTTTTTAGTTCGGTAGCCGATAAGGTTGATGGAAGCTTACCATCAAACCGCTTTGAAACTTCGAAGAAAGTCATTGCTGATCGAGCGAGGATGACCGACGAGTTACGCAAGCTTTCTCTTAATGAAACTCCAGCGATGAAAATTAATTACGAAAATAGTCATACCGAAAACGGCCTAGTGAGTGCGTTAGAAACTCCTAAGAAGCTATCCGATTCTTCGCTGGAAATGGTGCGTGATACATTTAATTCAATAAAACTCGCTGCTGAAATGCAGTTCGGTACGGATTCATTTATCGGGGGAGGGAATTTTACTGAGCTGGAGAAGCAATATAACGAGATCAAGCCACTAATCTTGTCGGGAAAAGCCACGAGACAGCAATATCAAACTTTTGGGAATAGCGTAGCCGAAAATGCCGCTAAGAACCCACAATTTGTAAATCTTCAGACTTTTGCTCAGTTATTCAAGGACGCCATGCCTAGCATGATCCAGAATTCAGAGGCATACAGAGATTACGTTGCTTTGGATGAGAAGGTCAATAAAAACGTTGATGCAACGTCAGCAGCAATAAATGCCAAAATAAAGTCAGAGCAGAATGGAGCCGCCCCTGCTCCGCCGGCTGAACAACAACGCAAGCTTTCCCAAATCGGAGCTCTCGTGGAAACATTCTTTCCGGCGCTTTCGTCTTTCGCTCGCGCGGCGCCCCTCGTGATTGAAGCACAATCGAAACAGGTTGCGGTTGGCAGCGTTGACGTTCAACGCAACCAAAAGGATGAATTGCAGGGTGTTCAACAAGCAACGGATACTCTTACGAAGTCGACACAAGCCAATACCGAACAAACAAAACTCGGAATACAGACCTCCGCTCAATCCGCTGCCGCGACAGACAATGTAAAGTCGAAGGTTGTCACGCTGAAGCAAAGCCAGGACGAGCTTCAGAAAAGCTGTGCAGTGCAGTTGGCGCAAATGCCGCAATTGACCAAGGCGGCCAACGAGCAGGCTGATGCCTATCGGCGCGTTGCCGACGCGCAGGCGCTACAGAAACTGGCGGGCGATATCCAGTTCCAGCAGGATCAAATGGGCCGCTCAACCGTCGACCAGACTGTTGCTTCGACACAGAAGCAATATGGCCTACCCGTCGACATGAATTCGGCCTCGGCCAATATCATTCGCTACAATGAACAGCTGAAATATGCCCGCGAGCTTGCCGGCGATTTTGCCTCGACGCTGGTCAGCGGCTTGCGCAATGGCGAGGGCCTCTGGAAATCCCTGGGGAAGGCGGCGATTTCCGTGCTCACCAAGATTTCCGACAGGTTGTTGAACGATGTGCTCAATAGCCTGTTCAAGGTCAACAGTGCCGCCGCGGGCGGCGGGCTGTTCGGCGGCGGTGGTATTGGCGGGCTCTTGGGCGGTGGCGGCGGGCTGGATCTCGGCATCCTGGCGCGGTCGCCACAGGCGGCGGCAGCCGTTGCGAGCGGTATTCCCGGCCTTTGGGCCGATGGCGGCTATACCGGCCCTGGCGGCAAGAATGACCCTGCCGGCATCGTTCATGCCGGCGAGGTCGTCTGGAGCCAAAAGGATATCGCCCGGGCCGGCGGTGTCGGCGTCGTCGAGGCGATGCGGCTTGGCCGGCGTGGCTATGCTGATGGCGGCGTGGTCGGGGAGGGCGGGCCGCAATTGGTGCGCGCACAGCCGGATGCTTCCGTTCCTGTCCGTCGCCTCAGGGCCGATAACCAGAACGATGCCGCCGGCTCCGCTTCCGGCGTTCATGTCACGGTCGGCGTTTCCGTCGATGAGGACGGCAATCTGAAGGCCTATGTGAAGAATGTCGCGCAATCGGAAGCGCAGAGTTCGACGCGGCAGGGGCTGAATGATTTCAATCAGCAGCTTCCCGATCGCGTCGCGCAGATCAACCGCAATCCCCGGAGGCGCTGATGGCCGTTTCCTATCCCTACAGCCTGCCGGCCTTTGCCGATCTTCTGAAGATCTCCAGCATCGTCTGGGATATTCAGCGCAATGACGAGCTTTCCGGCTCCGGCGATGGCCGGGTCTGGCAGGCGGAGCTGGCGCCGCCGCTCTGGACCGGCACGGTGACGCTGGCCGACATGTACAATGCGGAGGCGAAACAGATCGCCGCCCGCATCCGCAAGCTACACGGCGCCCAGGAGGCGCTTTTTCTTTATGATCCGCTGTCGAAATATCCGCAGGCCGATCCCGACGGGACGAAGCTCGGGAGCGCTGCGGTCAGCGTCGCAGCGCTCGGGGGCGACAATGCCTCGCTCAGCCTCAAGGGTTTGCCGGCTGGTTATCGGCTGACCGTCGGCGACAAGATGCAGGTCGGCTATGGCGGCCGCTATGCCTTTCTCGAAGTTTCGGAAACGGTCAACGCCAGCGGGCAGGGGATCACGCCCGTCTTCGGCGTCTTCCCGCATCTGCCGGCCGGCTTTGCCGCCGGTCTTAGCGTGACGCTTCTGCTACCGGCCTGCAAATGCCTGGTCATGCCGGGCAGCCACAATCCTGGCACTGCGAGCGGCCCGATCACCTCGGGCGCCACCTTCAAGATCATCCAGAAGAAATAGACGATGAAAAACATCACCTCCGCCTTCTTCGCGGCGCTGACCGGCGCGCGCGACAAGGGGCTCGTGCCCCGTCGTTTCGTCTGGATCACCGGCAAGGATCTCGCCACCGGCGGGCCAGCCTCGATCGGCCTCTGGACCGGCGATGACGACATCAACATCACGGTTACCTCCGGCGTCACCGGTCTGCCGGAGGCGCGGACCTATTACGGTGGCCTCAATCTGCAGGTGAGCCCGATCCCGCGCACCGCCGATCTGACGATCCAGACCGTAACCATCACCATCGGCCAGATCGCGCCCGCCGTGCAGCAGCTCGTGCGCGGCTACGATCTGCGGCTGGCGCCGATCGAAATCCACGACATGTCGTTCGATACCGGCACGCGCCTGCCGAGCGCGGCGCCGGAAATCGCCTTTCTCGGCATTGCCGATGGCGCGCCGGTAAAGACGCCGGCCGTGGGGCAGGATGGGGATATCGAAATATCCGCCATCTCCGCCGCCATCGCCATGCTGGAGCGCACCAACCCGGCCAAATCCTCCTACGAAGGCCAGAAACGCCGCAGCGGCGACGAGTTCGGCCTTTATTCCAGCACCGTCGCCAATTGGCAGATTCCCTGGGGGCAGAAATGAACAGCGATCTTGTCAGGGTCAAGAACTGGCGTGCCCGCTTCGTCGCCGAGGTCGATCGGCTGAAGCGCACGCCCTTTGCCTGGGGCAGCCATGATTGCGGCCCGGGCCTTGCCGGCAATCTGGTGCTGGCGATCACCGGCGTCGATTGCGCCGCCCAGTTTCGCGGCGAATATTCGACCGCCGCCGGCGCTCTGAAGACGATGAAGGCGGCGGGCTTCGACAATCTCGCCGATCTGGCCGCCGGCATGTTGCCCGAGATCCATCCGAGCGAAGCCCACATCGGCGATATCGCCGCGATCCCACATGAAGGCCCCTTCGGCTATGCCCTCGGCGTCGTCAATGGCGAGCGCATCTTCGTGCTGCGCGAGAGCGGGCTTGGAACCGTCGATCTGCTCGACGCCAAGCGGGCCTTCAAGGTCGGCTGACCGGGCAGTACGCCATCAATCCATTTATCTCTGACCGGTGACATTTCGGCGCGGCTTTGCCGCGACGACCCTTTCCCATGCGCCAATCGAGGTCGTCCGATCCATGAAATATCTCATCCTGCTTCTGAACGTCCTCGGCTTCTGGCTGATGGCGGATGTGGCGCATGCCGAGCCGATCAGTCTGGCGATTGCCGCGATATCGCAATTTGTCAGTTCGATCGGCATCATCGGCAAACTGGTGCTGACCGTGGCCATCAATATCGGCCTGTCTTTGGTCGAAAAGGCGCTGGCGAAGAAGGACCAGCCGCAGCCGGCCGGAACCAAGCTCGAGATCAGCATGGGGGACGATCATGCGATGTCCTTCATCATCGGCAGCTACGCGACCGCCGGCAAGCGCAAATATGCCGGCACCTGGGGAGACGACGGCAAGACGCCGAATGCCTATTTCACCGATGTCATCGAGATCGGCAGCCTGCCCAATCGCGCCGGCGAGCGCGGCCTGACCAGCGTCTGGATCGACGACCAGAAGGTCGGCGTCCTCTGGGAAGAGCCGCATCCCGACGGCCGCGGCTTTCCGGTGCTGCAATATCGCGCCAACGGCAAGGACTATCTCTGGATCAAGTTCCTCGACGGCACGCAAACGAGCCCCGATCCCTTCCTGATCGCCAAATTCGGCAGCCATGCCGAACGTCCCTGGAAACCAACCATGATCGGCCGCGGTTGCCAGGTCGTCGTCCTCACCTCGCGCTACAACACCGATCTGTTTTCCGGCGTGCCCTCCGGCCTTTTCGAGCCGCATCCGCTGCCGCTGTACGACGTCCGCAAGGATTCCTCGGTTGGCGGCAACGGCGCGCAGCGGTGGGCCGATCCGTCGACATGGCAGCCCAGCACCAACCCGGCGGTCATGATCTACAACCTTGCCAGAGGCGTCTATTACGGATCGGAATGGGTCTATGGCGGCCAGAACATCGGCGCCTTCTGCCTGCCGGCAACGAACTGGATGGCGGCGGCCAATGCCTGCAACGCATCCGTCCAGCTCGGCGACGGCACCAGCGAACCGGCGTTCCGGGCCGGCTATGACGTTCAGTGCGACCAGGAGCCGCTCGATGCCGTTTCGGAACTGTTGAAAGGCTGCAACGGCCGCATGGCCGAAGTTGGCGGTATCTTCAAGATGCTGGTGGGTACGCCGGGCGCGGCGGTCTATTCCTTCTCGGATGACGACATTGTCGTTACCGAAGAGCAGAGTTTTCAACCGTTTCCCTCGCTGTCTGCGACCTACAACGCCATCGAGGTCACATATCCCGAGCCGGCCGAAAAGTGGGCGACCAAGGATGCGCCCGGCCGCTACAACGCCGATCTCGAGGTGCAGGATGGCAATCGACGCCTGCCGGCGCAGATCCAGTTGCTGGCCGTCCCTTTCGCCAATCAGGTGCAGCGCGTCGGCCTGGCGATGATCCAGGATTATCGCCGCTTTCGCGTGCACCAGGTATCGCTGCCGCCGGACGCTTATCCGCTGGAGCCGAACGATGTCGTTTCCTGGTCTTCGGTTCGCAACGGCTATGACGAGAAGAAATTCCTTGTCGTGAAAGTGGAGCCGCAGCCCAATTTCCTCATCGTCGTCACGCTGAAGGAAGTCGATCCGGCTGACTACGACTGGCATCCGGATATGCAGTTGCCGACCGCTATCGGCTGGCTCGGCCCGATCACGCCCCCGTCGCAGCCGATGATCGGCTGGACCGTGGAGCCCGCGACGATCAAGGACTCCGGCGGCATTGATCGCCGTCCGGCGATCAAGATCAGCTGTGCGCCGGATCTCGACGACGTGAGAGGCGTTTGGGTGCAGGTGCGTCTCAAGGATACCGGCGACGTTGTTTTCGACAGTGACAGCAATCCCTATGCTTCTCCCTATTCGTGGGTGCTGTCCGGTCAATGGACGTTGGCCAATACCAATTATGAAGCGCGCGGTCGCTATCTCGCTAGATCCCATCGGGCAACGGATTGGTCGGCGTGGTTGACCGTCAAGACACCGAATGTTCTCATTCAGGCGGGCGACGTCCTCGACGGCGCAATCATCGCTTCGAAGATTGCCGATGCTGCCGTGACGGCCGCGAAGATCATGGATGACGCCGTCACCAATCTGAAGCTTGCCGACCAGGCCGTTTCAACCGCCAAGCTTGAGGTGGCGGCCGTTACGGCCGATGTGCTGGCTAGTGGCGCTGTGATCTCCGCCAAGTTGGCCGATGGTGCTGTCACGGCCACGAAACTTGCCCAGGGTGCCGTGGACGCCACCAGCCTAGCAAGCAGCATCAAGGCCGTCGAAATCGTCTCCGCTCTACCGGCGACCGCCAACGTCGAAGGCCGGCAGGTTTATCTCACAACGGATGGCAAGCTTTACCGCTATCACAATGGCGCATGGACGGCGACTGTTGCCTCGGTCGATATCAACGGCACGCTGACCGACGCCCAGATTGATGCTGTTGCCGCCACCAAGGTCACCGGCACGCTGGTTTCCTCGCAGATCGCGGACGCCGCGATCACGTCGGCGAAAGTTGCTGCGGCCGCTATCGATGCGACCAAGTTCGCCTCCGGTATCCGGCCCGTTGAAATCGTATCGTCGCTGCCGACGACCGGAAACAGCGAAGGTCGCACGGTTTATCTGACCGCCGACGACAAACTCTATCGCTACACCGGAAGCGCCTGGATCTCGACCACTGCGGCGGCCGATGTGACCGGGCAGATGACGGATGCCCAAATCGCGGCCGTCGCCGCCGCCAAGGTCACCGGCGCGCTGGTCTCCTCTCAGATTGCGGACGCAGCGATTACCACAGCGAAATTCGCTTCCGGCATCCGGCCGGTCGAGATCGTCGCCACGCTGCCGACGACGGGCAACGTCGAAGGGCGGATGGTCTACCTGACCACCGACGACAAGCTCTATCGCTATACCGGCAGCGCCTGGACGTCGGCCACGCCTTCGACCGACATCACCGGTCAGTTGACGGATGCGCAGATCGCGGCCGTCGCCGCTGCGAAGGTCACTGGCACGCTGGTCTCCTCGCAGATTGCCGACGCGGCCATCACGAATTCGAAGCTCGCCGCGTTAGCGGTGGATGCCACCAAGCTTGCCGACGCCTCGGTCACGGCGGCGAAGATCGCCGATGCGGCCGTGTCGACCACGAAATTCGCCAGCGGCATCCGGCCGATCGAGATCGTTGCCGCGCTGCCAACGACGGGCAACGTCGAGGGGCGCACCGTCTACCTGACCACGGACGACAAGCTCTATCGGTACACCGGCGCTGCCTGGACGTCGGCCACGCCTGCGACCGACATCACCGGTCAGCTAACCGACGCGCAGATTGGTGCGATCGCAGCCGCCAAGGTCACCGGCCAAATCACCAGCACGCAAATCACGGATGGCGCGATCTCGACGCCGAAGCTCGCGGCTGGCGCTGTCACCGCGAACGAACTGGCCGCCAATTCCGTCATTGCCGCCAAGATCGCGGCCGGCGCCGTTGTTGCGGCGGCGATCTCGGCTGGGGCAGTGACCACGAATGCCATCGCTGCGGGTGCCGTCACGGCAACGCAGATTGCCACGAACACGATCACGGCTGGTCAGATTTCGGCCGGCGCGATCGGCGCGACACAGATCGCGGCCGGCGCTGTTACGACGGCGAAGCTCTCTGCCGGCGCGGTCACCGCCAATGAGCTTGCCGCGAACGCCGTCACGGCTGGGAAGATCGCCGCGAACGCCGTCGCCGCCACGAACATCGCGGCGGGTGCGGTCACCGCGAAGAGCCTTCTGTTGCAGGATTTCGAGAACCTCGTCCCCAACGGTCGCTGGGAAGATACGGCCACGGTACTGTCGGCCTATTGGGCATTTAGCGGAACAGGATCTGTCTCGCTTGTAAGCGATCCAGCGACTGCATTGACCGGAGCGAACTACATGCGGCTCTCCAAGGCCGCAGCTGGTGCCACTTCGGTCAACGTCCAGATGATCGACTATATGCCGGTGGTCGCGGGAGAAAGTCTCTATTGCGAGACTGCTTGGAGATCGGACGCTGCTGCGACGGCTGGCTTCTACTTCCGTGTGGGTTGGTATGACGGCAACAAGGTCGCTCTTGCGTCTCCTCAATATATAGACGTTCGAGGCAACGTCGCGATGGCGACGGACTGGACGATATACTCGACCAAGATCGCTATTCCGGCAGGGGCCGACTTCTGCCGCGTCCAATTCTATAATCACAACACTCAGACTACGGCGCTTTATGTCGATATCGACCGTGTTGTGCTGCGTCGGGCGAATGCGGCCAGCCTGATTGTTGATGGCGGCATCACCGCCAACTCCCTGGCTGCGAATTCTGTGACAACGGTCGCCCTCGCTGCTGGAGCTGTGACCGCGAACGAGATCGCCGCCAATGCGATCACCACCGGCAAAATCGCGGCCGGCTCTGTAACCGCAGCACAGATTGCCGCAAACACCATTACGGCCGGTCAGATCGCAGCAGGGGCCATCGGTGCCACCCAGATCGCTGCGAACACCATCACCGCCGACAAGATGGTTTTGGCCGACTTCACGAACCGGTGCGAGAATCCGAACTTTGGTGAGGGTAACGGTTCTTGGACTATAACGGCGGCTTCCTCCATCGTTAACGATCCGGCAAGCGCCTACGTCGGGATATGCTATCTCAATGTGGGTGCCGGCATTAACGGCATCGTCTCGCGAAATATCAATATCTTCCCAGTCATTGCGGGCGAGCAATACTTTTTGCAGGCTTTCGCGAAAGTGACAGGTGCTCCGAATGTGGCGATCTCGCTCCGCATCCGTTACACGCAAGCGGATAAATCGACGTTGGTCGGAACGGGTGCTGTTACCATCCCGGCTAACGGTGCTGCGACCTACGCAGAGTATAATGTCAGTTCGTCGGTCCCTGCAGGTGCGGTCTATGCCTGGGTCGATTTCGCGACGAACAGCAGCGCGATCACAACCGGCAGCTACCAGATCGGTTTCGTCTCCTGCCAGCGGCGCAACGCGGGCAGCCTCATTGTCGATGGCGCTATCGCCGCCGCCAAGATCGCGGCGAATGCCGTCACCGCTGCTTCCATCGCTGCAGGTGCAATCACCACTGACGCTCTCGCTGCCAATGCGGTCACGACGGCGAAGATTGCGGCCGGCGCGGTCACGGCAACCCAAATCGCCGCGAACACCATCACGGCCGGTCAGATCGCTGCTGGCGCTATCTCTGTGACCCAGCTTGCCGCTGGCGCTGTCACGGCGAAGAGCCTGGTCATTCAGGATTGGGAGAACCTGATCCCTGATAACCAGTTGCAAAGTGCCGCGTCCTGGTCGTCGCTGAACAACAGCGTTATCAACCCGGCGACAACCCAGGCATTCACGTCGAAGGGATCGTTAGACTACACCTACGTGGCAGGTGCCAGTTACGTCCAGATCCTCACGAGCCAGCCCTTCGCCGTTGTGTCCGGGCAGGAGTATTTTGCATCCGCGCAGGCGATCAGAACCTCTGGCTCGAAATTCGGTCTGTGGTTGCGCGTCTATTGGCTCGATGCCAACGGCAACCTCCTTAACCCCGATACGTATCTGACGATCACCTCTTACGGAACGGCGGGTGGGGGCACCATAGATGGCGTTCAGTCGTTCTCGGCGAGCATCATCCCTCCGAGCAGCGCCTACGGCGCGGTCCTCAAAGGCTATATTCATCGCGACTACACCGATGGGAACGTGTCGATCGGCGGCTTTAGTTTCCTGCGGAAAGCCACCGCCAATCTGATCGTTGACGGCACCATTACCGCCAACAAAATGGTTCTGGGTGACTTTACGAACCGTGTCGAAAACCCGAACTTCGGCGAAGGCGACGTCGGCTGGGTGAAGGCTGCTGGCGTTACCATCGTCAACGACAGCGCCAACGCCTATGTCGGCAATTATTACGCTAACATTCCTATTGGGGCGGCCGGCGTATTTCTAGCCAGCGACAACATCTTCCCTGTGGTTCCGGGGGAGCAATATCTTCTCCAAGTCGTCGCCAAGGCAACCGACGCCCCGAGTGCCGGCATTTATGGCCGTGTTCACTTCCTAGCCGCCGACAAGACGACAAACATAGGCACGCCGAACGTCGTGATTCCGACCACCGTTGGCATGAGCTATACCGAGTACAGGGTTAGTGCCACGGCTCCCGCGAACGCGGTTTACGCGAGGATCGACTTTAATCCGGTCGCAGCTTTTACAGGCGGTAGCTATCAGATCGGTTTCGTTTCCTGCCAGCGCAAGGGCACCGGTAGCCTGGTTGTCGATGGCACGATCACCGGCACGAATATTGCTGCCACCACGATTACGGCGGGCAATATTGCGGCCGGCACTCTGACGGCAGCGCAGATTGCAGCGAGCGCCATCACGGCAACCCAGCTGGCGGCCGGTGCTGTCACGACTGCCAAACTCGCAGCCGGCGCGGTCACCGCCAATGAGCTTGCCGCGAGCGCGGTCACGGCCGGCACGATCGCAGCTGGCGCGGTTTCTGCCTCACAGATCGCTGCTGGTGCCATCACGACGGACAAGCTTGCCTCAGGTTCAGTGACGACGGATGCGCTGGCTGCGGGAGCAGTGACCGCCACCGACATCGCTTCTAACGCGGTCACGGCCGATAAGATTGCGGCGAATGCCGTGACGGCCGGCAAGATCGCCGCCAATGCTGTGACTGCCGGAACGATTTCGGCCGGGGCGGTCACCGCGACGACGATCGCGGGCGGCACGATCACCGGTGATAAGCTCGCCGCCAACACGATCGGCGCAGATCAGATTGCCGCGAATGCCATCACCGCCAAGCAGCTTGTTCTCACCGACTTCTCGAACATGGCGGACAACGGCTGGCAGACAGGGACGCTCGACGGCTGGACCACACAGAACGTCCAGAGCTTCGCTAACGACGCCACCGCTGGAGATGCTGCAGGCTACGTTCTGCAGTCGCTCGGCCGAGATTGCGCACGCTCGAACTTCGTCGCGGTCACGCCGGGGGATGTCTACGCCTTCGACGTCTGGGTGAAGAATGCCGATGCGAACATGGCCCAGGTCACGGCGATAACGATGACGCCGAGCGGGACTGTCGCCTATGCGGCAGTGACGAGCACGACGACGAAGAACGGCTGGGTGCGGCTGCAGGGGCGATACACTGTTGCGAGCGGCGTCTCAAAGCTCGCCATGCTCCTTCAGGTGGTCAAGACAGCTGGTACCGGCAGCTCCTGCTACTGGTCGAATCCGGTCATGCGTCGAGCTGTCTCGGCGGAGCTTATCGTGGATGGTTCGATCACCGCCAATAAGATGTCGGTCAACAGCCTGGACGCAATCACCGCCAACCTCGGTGCGGTCAATATCAGCTCGGCCGTCATCGGCACGCTCCAGGTTGGCACTAGCAATATTCAGGGTGGTGCGGTTACGGCTATGACCGCCGGCCGAAATGCTGGCGGCCAAACTATTAGTGCAAATCAGACCGTCAATCTGGCGGCTGCGGGAATCACTGTTGCTGGCGACGGTCGCGTCATGATCAACGCCATGACGATCGGTCAATACAATCAGAACGGTGGGTCGCAGAATGCCCAACCAATAGGCTGTAACATCTTCCGCGATGGAACGGCGATCTTCAGCCAGACCTACTATCTCGGGGTCGTTCAGACCGTCGTGACGAGCAGTGGTGGCGGTGGCGGTGGTGGCGGCGTAACCCAGACAACCTATACCGCAGGCCTCGTTTCCGTACCCGCCCTCTATGATGCGCCGGGTGCCGGGTACCACGTCTACACCCTGCAAATTTACTGCCCCAACAACACGATTGCCTGGAACGAAAGCAACATTATCGCAACCGCGTTCAAGAGGTGACGCCGTGACATCGACAATCGTCCATTACATCATTTTCGCCACCGACGGCCGTGTCCGTCAAAGCGGGCATTGTGACCGGGATACCCTTCCCAAGCTGGCCGCTCTGTTCGGTGACGGTTACGCGGTCATGGAGGTGCCCGAGGCGCAGTATCGGCTGGATATCGACGCAACTTCCTACGTGCTCGATGGCGTCATTACCCCTAAGGCGGTCGCGCTCGATATCACCGAATTCACCGTCCAGGCCGATGGCGTGGAAAAGGTGCGCTTTCCTATGCCCGCCGGCACTTCGGTCGTTCACGCCGGTGCGATCGTCGCTATCGAAGACAATGTCTTCGAGTTTACGACCGACGTTCCCGATGATCACCGGTTTTCCTTCATCGCCCCGGCCGCGTTCTTCAATTTCGAGGTGACCATTCATGCAGTTTAACGTGCTCGCCGATCCCACCCGGGAACGCATCCAGGCGCAGGCCGACATAGACCATCAGGTCAGCCAGGCCCGCGCTCTCTTCATCACGCTCACGCCGGGTCAGGAAGCGGTCTATGCCGTGAAGCTTGCCGAGGCGCAGCGGATTGCAGCCGACTACCACAATGTGCCGGAGGGCGAGACGCCTCACATCGCGGCCGAGGCAGCCGAAGATGGCGTTAGCCGTTTCGAGAAAGCGGCCGAAATTCTAACGCGCGACCAGCATTGGAAAGTCGGCTCGCAGATGATCGAAGCGATCCGCCGATCGGCGAATGCCGCCCTTGCCGCCGCCAAAACCGCCCCCGAAATCCGCGCCGCCACCGTCATCGATTGGCGGGCCGTGCGTACTTTTGCCCAAGCCTAACGAAGGAAAGGACTACCATGTATCGCATAGACAGCATGTATGAACCGATGGTCGAGGCGCTGCTTGCGGCTCGATCGGAGAGCAAGGCCGATCGCTGGATGGCTTGCGCCGCCTTCTGGCTTGGCCGACAGCAGATCTACAATGTGCCGGACTTCTGGCTTGCGCTCGCCGCCAAGATCACATCCGGACTGGATGCTGCGGACAAGGAGGCCATTCTCGATCAGCTCAACAACAAGGAAGCGGGCCTGGTCGGCTCGACCGAGGATTGGCCGGAAACGCCGTCAAGCCTTCTGGCCGTCGTCGCCGGCTGGTCTCCGGAACCGGCACCCGTCGATCTCTATGCCTACGCCGCGTCCAAACGCTATGCCGTCGAGACGGGCGGCATCGTCATCAATGGCATGTCCGTCATGACCGATCGGGGAAGCCAATCGCTGATCACCGGAGCCTACAACTATGTGCAGGCGAACCCGGAGGTGACGGTGAAGTTCAAGACTGCGGCCGGCTTTGTCGAGCTGACGGCAGCGCAGATGACCGCGATCGCCAATGCGGTCGGCGCGCATGTCCAGGCGGCTTTCGCCGCCGAGGGCGAAGTCAACAGCCGGATCGTCGCCGGCACCATCACCACCACGGCCGAAATCGACGCCTTCGCCTGGCCGTCCGGCGATGCGATGGCATCGACTGTCTAAGGAGCCATGAATGTCTACCTATGCGAATTCTCTCAAGAAGCAGGTCGAGTTACTCCAAGGCGAGGTCGAGGTTTACGCCAAGGCGGTTGATCGCCTTGCCGAACAACTTGCCGAGAAGGAGGCCCAATTGCGCGCGGTTGCATCCCCCGGCAAGGTCGATGAATCAGAAACGCCTCGAGCCGACGACTCGGAGCAACAGGTGAGTGAGTCGGTTCGATAGGCCTGGGCCCCGGCGCCGCTCTTCACCTGGGCGGAGGCCAATGTGAAAGCCAAATCGGGCTTGGTCATGAGGGCAGCCGGCTTCAACGGATGATGTTTGCGCTAAGCGTCCCATCCGCGTTCTGCAGTATAAATTCTATCATTGGAATCGGAATAAAGGACATGGACCACGCGAAATTCTTCGCGACGGTGCGCCCGTCATTATTTGGCGGGCGCCTGTCGACAAAGCAGGTCAACGGTATGGAGGCAATCCTTGCCGGATGGGAGATGACCTCCTTCGATCCTCGCTGGCTGGCTTACATGTTGGCAACTGTCTATCACGAGACGGACAATACCATGTGTGCCGTCTCGGAAAATTTGAACTATTCGGCGGCCGGCCTCCGAGCAACATTCGGAAAGTATTTCAATATCGAGCAGGCTGCTGCTTATTCTCGTCAGCCGCAGCGGATTGCCAACCGCGCCTATGCAAACCGTATGGGAAACGGCGATGAAGCCAGCGGTGACGGTTGGCGCTATCGTGGTCGTGGTCTTGTGCAGATAACCGGGCGAGACAATTACGCCAAATACGGCATCGTCGATGATCCGGATATGGCTCTTGATCCGCGCAAAGCGATCGACATCCTTTTCGATGGCATGATCAACGGCCGCTTTACCGGCAAAAAGCTTGCCGATTACTTCAGTGCTATCGGTTCCGACTGGATTGGCGCGCGTCGCATTATCAATAGCACGGATCGCGCCGTCGATATCGCCGGCTTTGCCAAGAAGTTTGCGGCAGCGATCGAGCACGCCCGATAGATTTGCCTGGGGTCGGACTACCGAAGATACAGCCGATACCCAGCGCGCCCAGATCCCAAGAACTCAGAGTTTCGGCGGCATCGTGTCGGCGGATAGCTTAATTCTACTTAAAAGGGAAATCTATGTTCAATACAAACACCCTGCACAATATGTTGAATGTTCTGATCGCCCTATCGGCGCTGATGATTGCGGTCCTTCTCGCAACGGGTTGCACACAACTTGCCGACGGCTCGCTGGAATGTTCGCAATCTTTTATCGGCCCAGGCTATGCCGCCGCCGGCGTTGCAGTTCTGAGTACGATAAAAATCGTCGTCAACATCATGCGCGATGGTGTTGCCGGTTTGATAAAGCCACAGCCGCCCGTAGACCGATGAGACCATTTTACCGGCTGCAAGCCTAGGTAAATCGGGCCGCAGCATTTCAAAATCCGAGACATTGATCGAGTAAAACGATGACGATACACGAATTTCTGGATGCATTGGGCATCAAAGTCGGAGTCGTCATCGCTGGCCTCTCCGGCGGGATTTTACGCGGCCTTTCCAGGCGCCGATATACGATGCGCGAGATCGTTGCATCGCCGATCTGTGGCGCGCTTGCTGCAACTTACCTGACCGAGCCCGCGCTCTTTTACCTGCGAGCCGTCAACTGGCCTCTACCACAGAAGGATGTGGCCGCCATGAACGCGACGGCTTTCGTTGTAGGAGTGTGCGCAATGTGGATTGCCGATCTGGTCTTCGATGCCATCTCCAGATGGGTCAAAGGCGGCCATGAAATGCCGTGACGGCTTATCACTTGAATGCGCTGATCGGAATACGACCAAGAGATGCAATCCATTGGATGTTTTCGGTTGATCTCGCCGTAAGCGAGCCTATGTCTTGGTTATCTTTTGCGGCCAGTAAGAATGGGAAAGCCCTATGGTTGATCTATCGGATCGTTTTGCGGTTTCAACGTGGTCATTGCATCGCGCGCTCGGCTCCACCTATCCTTATAAGCCCGGCGATCGTTCGCATCCCGCCCGTCAACCGACTTACGGTGAGGGCACAATCGAACTGATCGACGTGCCGCGGCAATGTGCCGATCATGGCGTGTTTCGGCTCGAGATCTGTTCCTTTCATTTGCCGAGTCTCCTTCCGGATTATCTTGCCGATTTTCGCAAGGCTGCTGAAAAAGCTGGCGTGAAAGTTCAGACGCTGCTGGTCGAAGACGGGGATCTCAGCAATCCTGAAACGGGCCAGCGCGATGCCGAATGGATGGCCGGCTGGATCGATGTTGCCGTGGCTCTTGGAGCAGAAAACATGCGCGTGATAGCCGGGAAAGCTCGGCCAACAGATGCTGCTCTGACCTTGGCGGAGGATCATCTGCGCCGGCTGGCCGAATTCGCCGCTGAGGCAGGGATCCGTCTCGTCATAGAAAACTGGTTTGCCCTCTTGCCGGGACCAGCAGAGGTTCATCGAATTCTGGATGCATTGGATGGCAAAGTCGGTCTCAACGGGGACTTTGGCAATTGGGAGGGCGCCGACAAATACGACGACCTCGCAAAGATCATGGGTCGCGCCGAGCTTTGCCATGCAAAGGGGCATTATTCAGTGACCGGTCTCGACGCAGAGGACTATACCCGTTGCGTCGTGCTTTCCAGGGCAGCCGGCTATGGCGGCCCTTTCACCCTGATTTATGACTCGACATACCATCAGGACGAATGGTCCGGCATACTTGAAGAGCGGGACTGCATCGCGAATGTTCTAAGGGATGTGGCGCCATAGTCAGAGCGTTCCACAACAACAACCGAAGCCGCGCTTCGGTTGGCAGAGTGGTGCCATGGTTTTACGAATCCGAAAACGGGCTGCCTAGCCTTGATCCTCAATGAGATTCATAGGCATGCAAAGCGCCCAGAAGCTGATCTTGTGTTTGATAGCCGGCATCGTAGAGATCGATAGCCACGTTGGCCGCCGACAGGCCTTCCTGACTGTGCAATCTTATGCTGCGCTCGGCGCACCAGGCGAAAAGAGCGCCTGCGAGGACATCAATGTCATCGGGATAAAGCGGCGCGTTGACCATCATAGACATTCGCTACACCATTCATTGTTGGAGCTGACCCGGGTGGGTTAAAGCGAACACTGCTTTGGTTTTGGAAATTTGCAACCGCGTTCATCGCGGGACGTTAACGTCGCCTGACAGGGAGTGGGTGCCTGTATCTTAATGTAACAGCAGTTCGTTTCGGCACATCACTGCAGGACTCGATGCTTCTCGGTCTGAGCCGGATGTGTGAAGCCGTCTTTTCTGTCGTGCGGGTCAACAAACAGCAGGGCGCCGAGCATAATTGCCAGCGCCACCAGAAGGGATAAGGCGAGCCTTGGCCCAGAAGGCATCATTGGTGAACGGGAAGAGACGCCTTGACCGCGGCCTCAATCAGCTCCTCGGCATATGAAAGTGCCGACGCCGTGTCTTCTCCGTCGAGCTTCAGCTCTCTGCACTTGTGATGCATCGCGCGACGAATCTGTGCCAATAGAACCGTGTCGATGTCGACTTCACCTTCATCGAAGACGTGCGTCAGCGCAGATTGAGCTACGATCTCCAGAACGGCAACTCGGCCCTCGATCTCACCGAGTGACGGTATTGCATTCCTCTTCACATGCTGTTTGCAATCGCGATGGGTCGTAAGCATTTCGGTCGCCTCCTTCACGAAAAAGGATAACTATTGAGACGGAAAAAAGTTCAGTCTCACTGTAAAAAAATGCTCGCAGACTTGCCTCTTACTCTATTGGCAGCGATGGCCGGGTCTGGTTGCCTCTTATTTCATCGGGCAAAGGGTGGTATCCGACAACACATCGGCACAATAGGGCGAGCGACGAAAATCGTCATAGTATAGCGTCCATACCGTGGTGTCGGCTGCGCGATAGGGGCCGAATTTGAAATATTGATTCTTTCCTAGTCCACTGTCTGCGTGTCCAATGTGGCCGGTTACGGTAACAATCCATTTATTGTTGGCGAATATTTCAATGTGACCTGACCCATCCGGGCCGGGCTTGCTGTAGATGGCAAAATCTATCCATCCCGATGCTGGCGTCGGCAGCTTGTTGCCGCGATCGACTACTTTTATTGCATCCGTGCATCCGGTAAATTCTTCGCCGTCGCTTTCAGCCCAATTGCCATCTGTGGCGACCAATGCACGCATTTGATTGGTGTCCTGACGGAACCAGACCGGCGTTTCGCCGTCGTGGCAGGCCTTGTTGTCGCTTCCAGCCTCTTGTTTCTTGATGGGCGCAACATAGTTGGTTTCAACCGTTGCGAAGAGCTTACCGTTGTTGAGTCTCAGTGCCAGGAAGGGACTGAAGTCGCCTTTTGCGTTCGGCCCGATCTCCCGTTTCCACTGTGCAATGAGATAGCGGTGATCGCCGGAAGGAATGGGATCGGCGAACTTCACGGCAAAGCCGTACCAAACTCCCTGATCGTAGGGCACGCGATATTTGGTGCGCTCCCAGATTTCTGCTCTCTCGCTGCAATTTGCTTTACCCGGCGGGCAGAATGGCTTGACGCTCAGCTTCAGCGCTCCGGTACCGGTGCGCTTTACTTCCGATTGAAATTCGACCGTCCCTGCTTTTTGCTCAAAGTTGTCTCGATAATAGAGGTGCCCGGATGGTGCAAAATCCGTACCATCGAAGCCGTCCCGCAGTACCAGTTGCGCCGGATTGTCCGCCAGAGTTGGTGTTGCTGCGCAGGTGCAGGCCAGAATGGCGGGCAGTGCGTATTTTGCGTTCATGCTGAGCATTCCTCTGGCGGGACATTATAGAGCCCTATCAATGACCTGTTCGCTTCATCTAAGCAAGCGGAGGCAAAGTGGCCTAAACCACATCGATGGCCCTCACGTCGATCCCGGTCAAATCCAATGAATGCAACCTAATAATGTGCTGATTGATGCTGCAACTTTAACCGCATGTTAGACGCTCTGTGGTTCTTATCCTCGAAGATCGGGCTTTGGTTGCGGCGATTAGCGCCCCGGACATGATTGTCCGCTGCCGCGACCGCATCGACGTTCTGATGTCGGTCATGAATTGAACCGACCGAGGGTTGCTGTTGGGGACTGCGTTTGGCAAACGGGAAATCGGAGCTGGCCACAAGTGGCATCGAGCGACCGCGAAAGATCGTTATTCTGACCTCGCATGCATTTCTGCGCGGCTATCGCAAAGCGTCGATCCACTTTATCGCATCTCGTTGGGCCGAGCAGGGACATGAAGTCGATTTTGTCACCATAGGGCACAGTTGGCTGACCTTGCTCAAGGATCGTCCACGCTTTCGTGCCTTGTACCAAGATCAAGGGAACCGGTTCCAGACCGTAGCGACCAACCTGAGAGCGGGTGCCTACCTCCCGCCATTGCATGCGTTCAGTTCCGGCAATCGCTTTCTGAATGCAGCAAATGCGATACTCTTTCGGCTTTATGGCCGCTATCTTCCGCATTTTGCGCGGCGCGCCGTTGCAGATGCAGATCTGGTACTGATTGAGAGCGGCTCCGCGCTCGCCTTCTTCAACAAGGTCAAAAAGCTTAATTCGGCGGCACGCACTTTGTATTTTTGCCGTGACCTGCTGCGCAGCATAGGGGCCGCACCCGTGCTCCAGCATATTCAAGCCGACCAGATCGGACGTTTCGATGCCGTCTGCGTTCCTTCGAAACGGTTGGGTGCGCTGCTCCCACCGGGAGGACGTGTTCGGGTCATTCCTCAAGGCGTTGACGCCGCGTTATTTGATCGCGAGCAGCCGTCGCCATATCGATCCGGCAGTCGCAATGCTGTTTCCATCGGCAACATGCTCTTTGATCAGGCTTCGGTCGCCGCCATGGCGGCGGCTGCTCCGGACGTAAATTTCCACGTTTTCGGCGCCGCATGGAATGGTTGGGCGCAGCCAAACGTGACGATCTATGGTGAACGGGACTTCGAAAGCATCGTTCCTTATCTGCAACATGCGGACTTCGGTATTGCTCCCTATCGCCTCACGGCAGATGAGGTCTATCTCGCGGAATCGAGTTTGAAGCTTGCGCAATACAGCTATTGTGGCCTGCCGATCCTGTTGCCTGATCTTGTTCCCTTCGCCCGAGCCAACGGCATTGCTTATCGCCTTGACGGAGAGACTGCGTGGCGAGAAAAGATCGATGCGGCTTTGGCGATGCGGCGTTCTGCCGCTTTCCGGGATGGGATAATGACGTGGGATGCGGTTGCGCGCCAAACCTTGGCGGCCGCCTTCGAAACGCAGTGACCCGCTCAGCCCGGCGCTAGAAAATTCAGTAACCGATTGGCGATCGGACGTGATGCTCCGGGCAGCTTCTGTCCGGCCGTATCCATCAGGATCCGAATATCCTCGGGCGTGACCAGGCGCAGAAAGCGGATTGCCAGGATATAGGCGATTGCTCCGGCTGGGATGGCGCTTGCAAGCGCGGCCGGTCCATCGAGACTATAGACCGCGATGCCTGCGGCACCTGCGCAAAGAAGTGCGGCAAGCATCGTTTTTGCCAATACTGCGATGGGGACCACCACTCGGACATGTCTTCGGGCCATCCAGCCCAGTAAGATGAACGTGAGCGTGACGATCGTTGCCCGAGCAAGAGCGGCGCCTTCGAGGCCTAGCAGGGGAACGAAGATGGTCAGCAGGAATATTGTCGATACGCCGCTTGCGATTTGTACCCGAAGCAAAACAGCGCTTCGTCCCGAAGCGCCGATTATACCCCATGGGATCACAGAGAGACCTGCGAGCCAGACAAAGGCAAGCAGGGTGGCCGCCGCAGGAACCGCAGGCTCGAAAACATCGCCGAAAATCAGCGGCAAAAGCTCGGGCATGATGGTTGCTCCACCCAGGCTGATCGGCAGCATGACCAAGGCGACTATGCGGATAACGCGAGCATAGGCAGCATCAAGCGCCTGCTGGTCATTTCGTGTGTGTGCCTCGGTGAAGCCGACAATCAATGCCGGCGAGATCTGGAGCATGATCTGTTCGATGAGACCGGCCAGACCGAGGCCCGCGGCGAAGTAACCGATGCTGGTCGGAGAGAGAAAAACGCCGAGAAAGAGAAATTCGATACGGGAAAGGACAAGAATCTCGATGAGGTCGCTGAACCACATGTAACGGCCGTAGCGCAGCATTTCCGGCGTCAGAGTGCCTTGCGAGCGTTTTGTCGTCGGATCGATGTAGCTGCGCAATTTCAGTGCTTGCGGTAAGTAGCGGGCGACGTAGCCGATCAATGCCCCTGTCGGGCCCAGCAACCATGCTCCGGCGAAGACAAGCGGAACTTGCATCGCGCCGCCCAGAAGGGTGGTGCGAGCCGTTTGACCGAATTGATTTCTTCCGCGAGCCACGGCCGTCGAGAAAACGTAGAAGGCATAGCTCAGGAAGAGAACCCCGGTAACCAGCCAGAACCAGGCATGGCGTGCGTCGCGGTGAGCGTAAGTGATTGCGGCAAACAGAAGAATGGCGGCACCCACCATGCAGACCGAAATGAAAAAGCTGCGCAATGCGCTGCCGACGAGTGCTTTCCATGCATTGCCGTCGCCCGAGAGGCTGCCTGCATTGCGCAGCAAGGTCTGAGGCAGGCCCATGTCCGCCAGTGCGGCGGCTGATGTTACAACCCATAGTGCATAAGCGACCTTGCCAGAACCTGCTGGACCCAGCAGACGAGCTGCGATGATACTGCTCGCGAAGCCTGCGGCCAGAGATATGAATGTCGCTGCCATGCTGATCAGCGAGCTTTTAAGAAGATTGGATACGGACGCGCTCATGGCCGTCTATCTTGAAGGCTGACGCATAACCTTGTGTTAAAAGCCGGCTGATAGTTTTCACTTGCGTTATGGTTGAAATTCGAGATGGCCGCTATGACAGACCGAGCTGCTGAGCGGGATGGATTTCTCATTCCGGGATATCTGAAGAAGGGACTGCGCGAGCGGATGCGCAATCTTTTGTGGCGCTTTATGTCACCTTTGCCGGATGGGCCCTATTGTGCTTTGAAGTATCGTACCATTCGCGGCAGGTTCCCCAATCTGACCTCACCTCAGACCTTCACCGAAAAGGTGCAGGCGCGAAAACTATACGATCACAATCCTCTCTTTCCGCGTCTTGTGGACAAGGCCGCTGCGAAAGCGCTGATCGCAGAAAAGGTCGGCAGCCAGTATGTCATCCCCACGCTTTGGGTGGGGACCGACCTGGCTTCGGTCGATTGGTCGGCGATCGCCTTGCCGGCGGTCGTCAAGCCGACCCATGCGAGCGGCGTGGGACGATTTCTCTACGGAGAGGCCGATGTCGATCGGCTCCTCAGCAGCAATCCCTCCGCCGAATGGCTGGCGATCGATCATTCCTCCTATAACCGAGAGTGGGCTTACAGCCAGGTGGAGCCGCGCATTCTTATAGAAAGCATGCTGCTCGTCGACGGCCGAGTTCCCTGGGACTACCGGCTCTTTACGTTTAACGGCAAGGTTTCGCATATCGAGATCGACATACGTGAGAATGGCAGAGGCTATTCCTGCAACTATACGCCCGACTGGCAGAAGTTGCCGTTCTACGACCGGGACTATCTCGGCCTTTATCCGGGCGAAGCGGTGCGTCCGCCACGGCTCGATGAAATGATCCATGTGGCGGAAACGGTCGCTTGCGATATCGATTTCGTCCGCGTCGATCTCTACGCATCGGCGGAGTGGGTCCGGGTGGGCGAATTGACCTTCTATCCCGGAGGTGGGTTCGAAGCGTTCGAGCCGGATGAGTACGACCTCTCGATCGGCCGGAAATGGCAGCTTGGTTTCGAAATACCGAAGAGATAGATGGACAAATCACTCTCCCGGCGTTTGATAGGCTGATCCATTTCTAGGGAAAGTTTTCATGACGATCGACCAGGACCTCACACGTATCGCACTGCAGGAAGAGACGCTGCGTTTCGACGCTTTCGACGTTTCAACCGCCTGGGTGCTCGGCAAGCTGCTGCGTGACTTGGCTAGCGAGCGCAACCTCGGCGTCGCAATAGACATCACACTCCACTCGATGCCGGTTTTCTATATAGCCTTGCCCGGCTCGACGCCCGACAATTCAAACTGGATACGCCGGAAACGCAACATGGTGTTGCGCTATTTCCGCAGCAGCTACGCCAGTACATTGCGTTTGCAGCAGCAGGAAAAAACGATCGAGGACAATGGGCTTTCAAGCGCCGATTACGCCGCATCCGGCGGCAGCTTCCCGATTTTTGTCAATGGCACGGGCTGTATTGGTGCCGTGACAGTTTCGGGCCTTCCTCAGCGCGAAGATCACAATCTTGTTGTAGAAGCTCTGGCGCTGACGCTCGGCCACGAACTTCGCAGTCTCAGCCTCGCGTGAGAAAATTGTGGGGGCGCCGGTTCGAAGCCGGCGCCCCCACGATTTCAGATTTTTCCGCCGGCTTCGGCGATGACCTTGGTCAGGCTGCCAGTTGCCGGGAAGAGGGGGATCAAGCATGCTTGCAAGGCATGATAGATGTCGCCCTTTCCTGGGAACAGCGTATGGGCCGGAATGAGGTCTTCCGTCAGTTCCTCATGCCAGCCGCCATTGGCGCGATCTATGAAAGATCGGCCGATCACGCTCCAAATCTTGCGATAGCTTTCTTCATGGAAATCGCTGGCATCATGCTCGTTCAGGTAATGAGCGGCGCCGGCGCCTTCGCAGGCTGGCCACCACAGCTTGTTGCGCTTTGCGGGAACGTCTTCCCAGTCAAGCGTGTAGAAGAAGCCGCTCTTCTCATCGTCCCATCCCAGTGACATGGATTGCGAGAAGAGGCCCTTGGCCGCTTCCGGCATCCAATCGTGCCGCTTTTCTCCCAGCGACCAAAGCTGCAGGATGAGACGCGCCCATTCCAGCCAGTGCCCCGGCGTCGTACCGGATGGGCGGAACATCTCGTTGCCGCGATAATTCTTGTCCAGCACCCAATCGGCGTTGAAATGCTCGGCGACACGCCAGCCGACGGATCCGGCCGACCGGCGAATGACGAGATCGGCGATGCTTTCAGCCTTTTCCAGATAAGCTTTTTCGCCGGTGGCCTCGAAGGCCGCCATCAGCGCTTCCGTCAGATGCATGTTGGAGTTCTGGCCGCGATAGGTACCGCCATCGATCAGCGACCAATCCTGATTGAACTCCTCGGCGATTGCCCCGTGCTTTACTTCCCAGAACTTCGTATTCAGAATTTCCGTGACATCGGCGAGCATGCCATCGGCCAGCGGGTGTCCGATCGTTTTGGCGGAAGACGCCGCGAGCAGCACGAATGCATGGCCATAGCCCTGCTTGCTGGAATCAACGGGTCCATCATTGTTCAGCGACCAGACGTAACCGCCGCACTTCGTATCGCGATGACGGTTCCACAGATAATTCATTCCGTGGTCGACAATCTCGTTTGCGCCGGGACGACCGAGTAGCGAGCCAATCGAGAAGCAATGCACCATGCGGGCCGTCGAGTGGATACCGCGCACGGGATTGACCGCATCCAGCGGCTTGCCGGCATTGTCCATATCATAGAATCCGCCTTGAGGATTGACGGCTTGATATTGGAAGAAATCGAAAAGGGCGTCCGCCTGGTCGAGCAGCCAGCGCCGATGATAAGCGCGCGTGCTCCAGTTCCCGAGCGTTGCCGGTTCAACCTGTATATTCATGCCGTCCTCCTTGGATTCTTTCCTGATGCCTATAGCGCTGCCCATGGTCGCTGTCATGGCGTAATGGGATCAAACTGTGTCGCCGGCGTTGCATTGTCCATGGTCGGATCGGCAATTGGCGGACCTGCTCTTATTTTTCGTGAAGAGCTCGAACCAAGGAAGCATCGTTCTTGCCATAGGGGCAACTAAAGCGTAGATATGTTGACATAAAGATATCTTTATGTGATCTGAATGCGGAGTCGCAATCAGGCCAGAGGAATTCGCTTATGTTTGACAATCTTTTTGGTTCCGAAACAGCGAAGCGCGACGGCAGCGAAGTATTCGAGGCCTTGCGAAAGGCGGCGAGCGAGCGAATTCTCGTACTGGATGGCGCGATGGGCACGCAGATCCAGGGCCTTGGATTTGACGAGGATCAGTTTCGGGGTCATCGGTTCATAGGCTGTGCCTGCCACCAGAAGGGCAATAACGACCTCCTCATTCTGACCCAGCCCGATGCGATCGAAGAGATCCACTATCGTTACGCCAAGGCCGGTGCCGATATCCTGGAGACCAACACCTTCTCGTCCACCAGGATCGCGCAGGCGGACTACCAGATGGAGGGCGCGGTCTATGACCTCAACAAGGAAGGCGCCGAGATCGTGCGCCGCGCTGCGATCCGCGCGGAGCGGGAAGATGGGAAGCGCCGTTTTGTTGCCGGAGCGATCGGTCCGACCAATCGCACCGCATCCATTTCTCCGGATGTCAACAACCCTGGCTATCGCGCCGTCACGTTCGATGATCTGCGTCTGGCTTACGGCGAACAGATCGACGGTCTGATCGATGGCGGCGCTGACATCATCCTGATCGAAACGATTTTCGACACGCTGAACGCCAAGGCGGCGATCTTTGCCTGCGAGGAGCGTTTCGACGCCAAGGGCATACATCTGCCGGTCATGATTTCAGGCACGATCACGGACCTTTCCGGCCGCACGCTGTCCGGCCAGACGCCGTCGGCGTTCTGGAATTCCGTCCGTCATGCCAGTCCCTTCACAATCGGCCTCAACTGTGCCCTTGGGGCGAACGCCATGCGGCCGCATTTGCAGGAGCTCTCAGCTGCTGCGGATACTTTCATCTGTGCCTATCCCAATGCCGGTCTGCCGAACGAATTTGGTCAGTATGATGAAACGCCCGAGATGATGGCGGCGCAGGTCGAGGAGTTTGCGCGCGAGGGTCTCGTCAACATTGTAGGCGGTTGCTGCGGTTCCACGCCGGAGCATATCGCTGCGATCGCTGAAACGGTTTCGAAATATCCGCCTCGCAAGCTTGCCGAGCATCGCCCCTTTATGTCCCTTTCCGGCCTGGAGCCGTTTGAGCTCACCAAGGACATTCCCTTCGTCAACGTTGGCGAGCGCACGAACGTCACCGGCTCGGCGAAGTTTCGCAAGCTGATCACCAATGCCGATTATACGGCCGCTCTCGCCGTCGCTCGCGATCAGGTGGAGAACGGCGCGCAGGTTATCGACATCAACATGGATGAAGGCCTGATCGATTCCGAAAAGGCCATGGTCGAGTTCCTGAACCTCATCGCCGCGGAACCGGATATCGCTCGCGTCCCCGTGATGATCGACAGTTCGAAGTTTTCGATCATAGAGGCCGGCCTGAAGTGCGTTCAAGGTAAGCCGATCGTCAATTCCATCTCCCTGAAAGAGGGCGAAGAGAACTTCCTCAAGCAGGCGCGATTGATGCGCATGTACGGCGCGGCCGTCGTCGTCATGGCCTTCGATGAGAAGGGACAGGCAGACAGCTACGAGCGCAAGGTCGAGATCTGCTCGCGCGCCTACAAGCTGCTGACGGAGGTGGCGGGTCTGTCGCCGGAAGATATCATCTTCGATCCGAACATCTTCGCAGTCGCGACGGGTATCGAAGAGCATAATAATTACGGTGTCGACTTCATCGAGGCGACGCGGACGATCCGTAAGATCATGCCGCTGGTCCATATCTCCGGCGGTGTTTCGAATCTGTCCTTCTCATTCCGTGGCAATGAACCCGTCCGCGAGGCCATGCATGCCGTGTTCCTCTACCACGCCATCCAGGCGGGAATGGACATGGGTATCGTCAACGCCGGTCAGCTTGCGGTGTATGACAATATCGACCTGGAATTGCGGGAAGCGTGCGAAGACGTTGTGCTTAATCGCCGGCCTGACAGCACGGAACGCCTTTTGGAGATCGCGGAGCGTTTTCGTGGTGCTGGCGCCAAAGAAGCCAAGGCGCAGGATCTTTCCTGGCGTGAGTGGCCGGTGGCAAAGCGGCTCGAACATGCGTTGGTCAACGGCATCACCGAATACATCGAAGCCGATACCGAGGAGGCTCGTCTGGCTGCCGCGCGGCCACTGCATGTCATCGAAGGCCCTCTTATGGCCGGGATGAATGTCGTTGGCGACCTCTTCGGCTCCGGCAAGATGTTCCTGCCGCAAGTGGTGAAGTCCGCCCGTGTTATGAAGCAGGCGGTTGCCGTGCTACTGCCTTATATGGAAGCCGAGAAGCTTGCGAATGGTGGCGACGGACAACGACAGTCGGCCGGTAAGGTGCTGATGGCAACCGTCAAGGGCGACGTGCACGATATCGGTAAGAATATCGTCGGCGTCGTGCTTGCCTGCAACAACTACGAGATCATCGATCTCGGCGTCATGGTTCCGGCAACCAAGATTCTGGAGACGGCGATAGCCGAGAAAGTCGATATCATTGGCCTTTCAGGGCTGATCACACCGTCGCTCGACGAAATGGTGCATGTCGCTTCCGAAATGGAGCGACAGGGTTTCGATATTCCCTTGCTGATCGGCGGCGCTACCACCAGCCGCGTTCATACGGCGGTGAAGATCCATCCCGGCTATCATCGTGGTCAGACGGTCTACGTCACGGATGCCAGCCGCGCCGTCGGCGTCGTGTCCGCGTTGCTGTCGCCCGAAGCGCGCCAGGGCTATATCGATACCGTCCGGGCCGAGTATTCCAAGGTCGCTGCCGCACATGCCCGCAGCGAGGCTGAGAAGGTGCGTCTGCCGATCGCAAGAGCGCGTGAGAATGCCGAGAAAGTGGACTGGTCGAGCTACACACCCGTCAAGCCCCAGCTCTTCGGGACCAAGGTGTTCGAAAGCTATGATCTTGCCGAGCTCGCGAAATATATCGACTGGACGCCTTTCTTCCAGACGTGGGAGCTGAAGGGGCGTTTCCCGGCGATTCTTGAGGACGAGAAGCAGGGAGCCGCGGCGCGGCAGCTCTATAGCGATGCGCAGGCGATGCTGGAGAAGATTATAGCGGAAAACTGGTTCCGCCCGCGCGCGGTTATCGGCTTCTGGCCGGCAGGTGCGGTCGGCGACGATATCCGGCTGTTCAAGGATGAAAGCCGCAGTGAGGAGATCGCTACGTTCTTCACGCTACGCCAGCAATTGTCGAAGCGTGACGGCCGGCCGAATGTTGCTTTGTCTGACTTCGTGGCGCCGGTTTCCAGCGGTGTGGGTGACTATGTGGGCGGCTTCGTCGTCACAGCCGGCATCGAGGAGGTGGCCATCGCCGAGCGCTTCGAGCGCGCCAACGACGACTATTCGTCGATCCTCGTCAAGGCGCTTGCCGACCGCTTTGCCGAAGCTTTTGCGGAGCGTATGCATGAGCGGGTGAGGCGAGAGTTCTGGGGATATGCCGCGGACGAGAATTTCTCGAGCGAAGAGCTCCTTTCGGAGGCCTATGCCGGCATTCGCCCGGCACCGGGCTATCCCGCGCAGCCGGATCATACTGAAAAGGACACGCTTTTCCGCCTGCTCGATGCTGAAGCTGCGGCCGGCGTCGAGCTCACGGAAAGCTATGCTATGTGGCCGGGCTCATCCGTCTCGGGCATCTATATCGCTCATCCGTCCTCATATTATTTCGGCGTCGCCAAGGTCGAGCGCGACCAGGTCGAAGACTATGCCGTGCGTAAGGGGATGCCTGTGATCGAGGTGGAGCGCTGGCTAGGGCCGGTTCTCAATTATGTGCCCGAGAAGCGTGACGCCGCAGTGGATGATGCGGCCTGATCGTGAGTCGATTCAAGGGCTTGCGGCATTTTGCGTAGACTTTGATTCCGCATGCAAAAGCCACCCCGGCTGAAACAGCCGGGGTGGCTTTTTTTTGATTCCTGACCATTCTTCTGCTTCGCGGATTGGGGTCAGTTCGCCCCTATCGTCAGCTCGGCGACGAAATCATAGGCATCTCCGCGATAAAGCGATCGCGTGAATTCCACCGCCCGGCCGGAGGCGAGATAGGAGATGCGTTCGATCGAAAGGCCAGCGGCTCCCACGGAAACGCCGAGCAGCGCTGCATCGGCCTCTTTCATGTTGGTTGCTGAGATCCGCTGAACGGCGCGAACGGGGCGGACCTGTCGTTTCTCCAGCTCGGCGTAGAGAGAGGTCGTCACCACCGATGGGTCCGGAAGGAATTCACCCGAGACACTGGCGTGCTCGATCGCAAGCGGCTGGTCGTCGGCGATGCGGAGACGGCTTAATCGCGACACTTTGGTATCGGCAGCGAGACCGAGAATCATCATCTCATCCGGGGAGGGCGTATGCACGCCCTTGTGCAGCCATTCGGAGCGAGCAGTCATCCCGCGTCTGGCCATATCCTCCGTAAACGAGGTGAGCTGAGACAGCCGTTGCTCCACCTTGGATACGGGTTTTGCGACGAATGTGCCAGAGCCATGCCGGCGCACGAGAATGCCTTCGGCGACGAGATCGTCGATCGCCTTTCGCACGGTGACGCGGCTGACTGCGGCAAATTCGGCAATGTCCCGTTCCGGGGGAAGCGCGTCCCCCTGCTTCAGTCTCCCGACCTTCACAGCCTCTTCGAGTGTGCGTCGCAGCTTGACGTACAGTGGACCGGTGCCGCCTCCCAAGAGGCGTTCTGGCGAGAAGATCGCACTCAAATCTTCGGTCATGCCTTATGTTCCTCTCCACCCCGCAGCAATTTTGCCGCCAGCTCCACGGCACCGCGCAGAACATCGCCCTTGGGTTCGGCGAGAAGTGCCTTGTGGCGTTCATCAAGCCAGGGACGATAGGCCTGGGCAAGGCCACCCAATAGGCAGATCGAAGGGCATTCCGGCCAAAGCAACGCGTCCAGGCTCTTGGTTATGGCGCTCGCCGCCGTCTTGACGATATCCGCGCCGACCACATCCCCTGTCCCGGCATACTCGAAAACGATCGGTGCGTAGCGGGCAAAATCCTTGGGCTTGGATGCATGCGCAAATTCGACGACGCGTTCCGGATCATTGCCATATTCGGCCATGATGACCTTCGTCAGCGCGGAACCTGCCGTCACCCTGTCATGCGCCAGAAGAGCCCGCTCGAGAAGATCTCGGCCGAGACGGGCGCCGCTGGCCTGATCGCCGATGACAAAGCCCCATCCGCCGATGCCCCAGCTCTTGCCGTTGCGACGCGCATTGTAGACGGAGCCGGTGCCGAAGGCGCCGATCACCCCATCGGCATCGCCGAGTGCGCCTTGAAGGGCGATCGTCGCATCCGTGACCACGCGTGTACTCGCAAAGGGCAGAGCGCCTTCCACCTGCTTGCCGTAGTTGCCGACATTGGCCCCGGCCGTTCCGATAACCGCTGGCAGCTTCTGTACCAGTTCGGGGTCCAGTCCGGCATCGAGCAACGCTTGTCGCGCTGAGGCGACGATGTGAATCAGCGAGTTTTCCAAGTCGGACAGGATGTTCGAAGCGCCGGCTTTGCCCGTGCCAAGCACTTGCCCTGCGCCGTCTATGACGGCTGCCCGGCAGCTCGTTCCGCCGCCATCGATACCAATTGCAAACTGCCCCATCATGCCTCCGGATGCCGCTGTTCCCGTCTTTTCTATACAATACCAAAAAAATACCATTTACCAATAGGCGCAGCACTCATTTTTGTAAGTTTATATCTATTTGAAATATAAAGATAAAATTTGTGACGGCAATATTTTTTCGTTCGAATGTTAAAATCGGCTGGACAATTGGTATTTTTTTGGCCTTAATTCTTGGCAAGGGAACAGTGCGAACAGACATTGGCAAAGCCAGCATAAGAACAATAGCTGGTAGATGAGGCAGAAAGGTGCGCATCCCGCCGTTGTCGCAGACCGTTCGGATCAGGAGGATCTCGCTTCGGCGTTTGTCATGAATTTCCCGCGTGGTTCTTGCAGCATCTCCGCCCGAGGGCGGCAGGCGGCAATTGATCGGGCCGATCAGGCTAAGCGCCTCGGAGGCCTTTTGCATGGGAGATCGGCAATATTGGCGGTCTCTATGGAGCGCTGACCGTTTTCTCGGACAGGCCAGCGGATTTTCAGATCGAAAACAGCGCCTTGCTATGGGCGCGGAAAACAGGAGAGGGAAATGAGAACCAATGTTCTGAAAGGCTTGCTTCTTGCATCGAGCCTGCTGACTTCGGTCAGCCTGGCGCATGCGGCTGATGTGACGCTGACGGTTGAGAGCTGGCGTAACGACGACCTGCAGATCTGGCAGGAGAAGATCATTCCGGCCTTCGAAGCGAAGAATCCGGGCATCAAGATCGTCTTCTCGCCGACGGCTCCGACTGAATACAACGCATCGCTGAACGCCAAGCTCGACGCCGGCTCGGCGGGTGACATCATCACCTGCCGTCCGTTCGACGCCTCGCTCGATCTCTTCAACAAGAAGCATCTTGCCGATCTCACCAGCCTGCCGGGCATCGAGAATTTCTCGGCGGTCGCCAAGGCCGCATGGTCCACCGATGACGGCAAGTCCACCTTCTGCGTGCCGATGGCTTCGGTCATCCATGGCTTCATCTACAACAAGGACGCCTTCGACAAGCTCGGTCTGAAGGTCCCGGCAACCCGCGACGAGTTCTTCGCTCTTCTCGACAAGATCAAGGCTGACGGCACCTACATTCCGATGGCCATGGGCACCAAGGATCTCTGGGAAGCCGCAACCATGGGCTACCAGAACATCGGCCCGAACTACTGGAAAGGCGAGGATGGCCGACAGGCTCTGATCGCCGGCAAGGAAAAGCTGACGGACGCTCCGTGGGTCGATCCTTATAAGGAACTTGCCAAGTGGAAGCCCTATCTCGGCGATGGTTTCGAGGCTCAGGGCTATGCTGACAGCCAGAACCTCTTCACGCTCGGCAAGGCCGCCATTTATCCGGCCGGTTCCTGGGAAATCGCTCTATTCAACACTCAGGCGCAGTTCAAGATGGGAGCCTTCCCGCCTCCGGTCGCAAAGGCTGGCGACACTGCTTACATCTCCGACCATCCGGATATCGGCGTCGGTCTGAATGCAAAGAGCGCGCATCAGGAAGAAGCCAAGAAGTTCCTCAGCTGGGTCGCTTCGGACGAATTCGCCTCCATCTACGCCAATTCGCTGCCGGGCTTCTTCAGCCTGAACTCGCATCCGGTGAAGATGAGCGATCCGCTGGCACAGGAATTCGTTTCCTGGCGCAACGATCACAAGTCGACGGTTCGTTCCACCTATCAGATCCTGTCGCGCGGCACGCCGAACCTGGAGAACGAGACCTGGACCGAATCCGCAAACGTGATCAACGGTACGGATACTCCGGAACAGGCTGGCGAGAAGCTGCAGAAGGGCCTCGACAGCTGGTATAAGCCGGCCAAGTAATAATTGGACCATGCGGGCGAGGGGCCTACCGGGCGCCTCGCCCTTTTCGTTAGCTTGGCCAATTTGATCGGCGATTTTCATCGCCTTCGTATTCGACACGCCCGATATTGTTTCCATCCGGCTCAGAGCCGGGCCTGCGGGCGGATTTGAACCTTTGAGCTGCCGCCTATTCAAGCAGCCAAGAAAAACAGGCAGAAAGCCATGAGCGAAGCCGCGACATCAGATGCCCTTGAGGTCACGCCGATCAGGCGCCCCAGGCGTTGGCACATCCTCATTTTCCTTTTTCCGGCCTTCGTCGTCTATACGGCGGTCATGATCCTGCCGTTGATCGAGACCTTGCGGCTGTCGCTTTACAACGTCGTCGACAATCAATCCGTCTTTGTCGGCCTGAACAATTTCAAGGTGCTGTTCGGCGATGAACGCTGGTCGCACGACTTCTGGAATGCGCTACGCAACAACCTGATCTTCTTCGCCATTCATATGTGCGTACAGAATCCGATCGGTGTCGCGCTGGCGGCACTCCTGTCCTTGCCGAAGCTGCGCTTCGTTTCTTTCTACCGCACGGCGATTTTCCTGCCGACGCTGCTGTCCTTCGTCGTCGTCGGCTTCATCTGGAAGCTGATCCTCTCGCCGCTTTGGGGCGTGGCGCCGGAGTTGCTGAACGTCATCGGCCTCAAGTCGTTGTTTGCGCCTTGGCTCGGCAGACCGAGTACGGCGCTGATCACCGTCGCACTCATCTCGGTCTGGCAATATGTCGGCATTCCGATGATGCTGATCTACGCAGCCCTGCTCAATATTCCCGAAGAGGTCGTCGAAGCGGCCGAATGCGACGGCATCACCGGCTGGAGCCAGTTCTGGAAGATCAAATTGCCGCTGGTGCTCCCTGCAATCGGTATCATTTCGATCCTCACTTTCGTCGGCAATTTCAACGCGTTCGACCTGGTCTATACCGTGCAAGGCGCATTGGCGGGGCCGGATGGTTCGACCGATATTCTCGGCACGTTGCTCTACCGCGTCTTCTTCGGTTTCCAGCTGCAGCTGGGCGACCGCTCGATGGGTGCGACAATCGCGACGGTGATGTTCCTGATTATCCTCGCCGGCGTTTCATTCTACCTTTTCATCGTACAGCGGCGCATTCGCCGCTACCAGTTCTGAGGAGAGGCGACCATGTCCAAGGCACGCACTTCCACCATCCGCACCGGCTTCGTGCATCTGGCGTTGATCGCCTACACGCTGATTGCCATTTTCCCGGTGTTCCTGACGGTCATCAATTCCTTCAAGGATCGCGCATCGATCTTCCGCGCGCCCCTGAGCGTCCCGACGCCTTCCTCCTTCAGCATGATCGGTTATGATACCGTTCTGAAGCAGGGCGATTTTCTGACGTATTTCCAGAACAGCTTCGTGGTGACGATCGTCTCGATCATCCTTACGTTGCTGTTCGGGGCGATGGCGGCTTTCGCCCTGTCGGAGTATCGCTTCCGTGGCAATACGGTAACGGGTCTTTATCTGGCGATCGGCATCATGATCCCGATCCGCCTCGGCACGGTCGCCATCCTGCAGGGGATGGTCGCCGCCGGCCTCGTCAATACGCTGACGGCGCTGATCCTTGTCTACACCGCGCAGGGTCTGCCCTTGGCGATTTTCATCCTGTCCGAATTCATGCGGACCGTTTCTGACGACCTGAAGAATGCCGGCCGCATCGACGGTCTCAGCGAATATGCGATCTTCTTCCGTCTCGTCCTGCCGCTGGTTCGTCCGGCCATGGCGACCGTCGCCGTCTTCACCATGATCCCGATCTGGAACGACCTGTGGTTCCCGCTGATCCTGGCGCCAAGCGAAGCGACCAAAACCGTGACGCTCGGATCGCAGATCTTCATCGGCCAGTTCGTCACCAACTGGAATGCGGTGCTGGCAGCGCTCACGCTCGCCATCCTGCCGATCCTCGTCCTTTACGTTATCTTTTCGCGTCAACTCATTCGCGGCATTACATCCGGAGCAGTCAAGTGAGCGTTTCCGAAAAGCCAATCCGCGTTCTCGTTGCCGGCCTTGGCAATATGGGCCGCAGCCATGCGCTGGCCTATCATAACAATCCGGGCTTCGAGATCGTCGGCCTCGTCAATCGCTCCAAGCCGGAACTGCCGGAGGAGCTGCGGGGATACACGATCCATCCGGATTTCGAGGCGGCGTTGAAGGAGCTGAAGCCCGAGCTCTGCTCCATCAATACCTATTCCGATAGCCATGCCGATTTTGCCGTAATGGCTTTCGAGGCGGGCTGCCACGTCTTCGTTGAGAAGCCGTTGGCGACGACTGTCGAGGACGCGGAGCGCGTCGTCGCAGCTGCCAAGAGGGCCGGCAAGAAGCTGGCGATCGGCTACATCCTGCGTCATCATCCCTCATGGATGCGGCTGATCGCCGAGGCTCGCAAGCTCGGCGGTCCCTATGTCTTCCGCATGAATCTCAATCAGCAATCGAGCGGCCCGACCTGGGAAACGCATAAGGCATTGATGCGCACGACGTCGCCGATCGTCGACTGCGGCGTGCACTATGTCGACGTCATGTGCCAGATCACCGATGCGAAGCCTGTCGAGGTGCGCGGCATGGGTCTGCGCCTGTCGCAGGAGATCAAGCCGGACATGTATAATTACGGCCATCTGCAGGTCATCTTCGAGGATGGTTCGGTCGGCTGGTATGAAGCCGGCTGGGGTCCGATGATTTCGGAGACTGCCTTCTTCGTGAAGGATGTGATGTCGCCGAACGGTTCGGTCTCGATCGTCATGGATCAGAATGCCAAGTCCGATGACATCGACATGCATACCAAGACCTCCGTCATCCGGCTGCACAGCGCCGAAACAGGGTCGGGCGGCCAGTTCATCCGGCCCGATCAGGACCTGCACATGGACGGCGAGCCGGGCCATCAGGAGCTCTGCGACTTCGAGCAGGCCTTCATGCTGAAAGCCATCCGCGAGGATATCGACCTTAATCGCCATATGGCCGACGCCGTTCAATCGCTGCGCATATGCCTCGCCGCCGATGAGAGCGTGCGCACCGGCAAGCCTGTTTATCTATAAGGACAAAAGACTGTGGGATCGCTTCAACTGAAATCCATCCGCAAGGCCTATGGCTCGCACGACGTGCTGAAGGGCATCGACCTCGAAGTGAAGGATGGCGAGTTCGTCATCTTCGTCGGTCCTTCCGGCTGCGGCAAGTCGACTCTTCTGCGCAGCATCGCCGGCCTCGAAGACGTGACGTCCGGTGCCGTGCTGATCAATGGCGAGGATGTGACGACGACGCCGCCCGCCAAGCGCGGCATCTCCATGGTCTTCCAGTCCTATGCGCTCTATCCGCACCTGACCGTGAAGGACAATATGGGATTGGGCCTGAAACAGGCCGGCACTCCGAAGGCGGAGATCGACAGCCGTGTCGACAAGGCTTCCGGCATGCTCTCGCTCGGCCCTTATCTGGCCCGCCGGCCGGCTGAGCTTTCCGGCGGCCAACGCCAGCGCGTCGCAATCGGCCGCGCCATCGTCCGCGAACCGGAGCTTTTCCTTTTCGACGAGCCGCTCTCGAACCTCGATGCTGCTCTGCGCGTGCAGACGCGCCTCGAAATCGCCCGGCTGCACCGCAGCCTGAAGGCAACGATGATCTACGTCACGCACGACCAGGTCGAAGCGATGACGCTTGCAGACAAGATCGTCGTGCTCAACGCCGGCGCGATCGAGCAGATCGGTTCGCCGATGGAGCTCTACAACCGACCGGCCAATACCTTCGTTGCCGGCTTCATCGGCTCGCCGCAGATGAATTTCATTCCGGCTGAACGGCTTGGTGAAAGTGGCGCCAAGACCATCGGCATCCGTCCCGAACATATCACGCTATCGCGTGATCAGGGTACTTGGGCCGCAAAGGTCATCCATGTCGAGCATCTTGGTGCCGATACGATCATCTATCTCGAATCCGAGGCCACCGGCCTTCTGACCGTACGTCTCTTCGGCGAGCACAAGTACGAACCGGATGATGTGGTTTATGTGACGCCGGATACGAGCCATATGCATCGCTTTGACGCGAACGACAAAGCGATCCGCGCGTAAGTCGACCTTGGCCGAGGCGGAGCAGGGCTTCGTCTCGGTTATTTCCTGCCGAATAATCCTGCCGCCATGGCCGTGCGAAACGCTTCGACCTTAGGTTGGAAGTGTCCGTTGATTTCACCGGTCGCGTTCGCCAAGGCATCGATGCCCGCGCCGCCATATTCTTCCTTTCGAAATGCCTGCCCGGTGGGCGCGATGACCTGCTCCGGGTTTCCTGCTTGGGTTCGACGCCATAGCGTATTGTGGCTCGCTATCGAGAGCGATCTCCGCGCGTCTTCATAGAACTGGTGACTGATGTCGTCGCGCAGGCCGCCGAAGGGCGATCAGGCTTGAGCATATGCGGTCGACCATAGCCTGGGTGCGGGAGGGAGCCTGGACATTGCAGGGCAGGCTGTTCGAAAATTCCCCAACATATCTGGAATAGGTGATGCTGCATGATCTAGTTGACTAGGAAATCATATTGATATAGTTTCCTAGTCAATCAAAGAGGTTGCTATGTCGCCAGTCCCACCCGTTTCCGACCTGACCGTGCATCTCGGCTTCTGGCTGCGCATGGTGTCCAACCACGTTTCCCATGCCTTCGCGGCCAAGCTCGCCGACAAGCAGGTGACGGTCGCCGAATGGAGCCTGATGCGCACGCTCTATGGCAAAGAGCCGACGCCACCCAGCCGGCTTGCGGACGATATGGGTATGAGCAGGGGGGCGATCACCAAGCTTGCCGACCGATTGATCGCGAAGTCGCTGATAAGGCGCGAGGCCAGCGCGAACGACGGTCGTGCTCAGACGCTTGCTCTGACGGATCGCGGCCGAGACCTCGTGCCGTATCTGGCAGCGCTTGCCGACCGCAACGATGCCGAATTCTTTGAATGTCTCACCACGGATGAGCGGGCAATGCTGGGGCGTCTCCTGAAGAGCCTGGCGGAGCGCGGCCATATGACAGCAATCCCGATCGAATGAATGCGATCGAACACTTTACGGAGCACCTATGAACGATCAGCAGAAAGCAATCGCCCGGTCCTGCCTCGAAGGCGCCGAGGGCAACAGCATGACCTTCCCCCAGATCGTCGGAACCCTCATGGAAGCCGGCTTTGAAAGCTATCAGATCGACTTCCGGCGGGCGACCGCGACTTACTATCTGGCCGATGGCGAGAGCATGGAGCTGCCAACGCACCGCGTCCACGCCGCAGTCGCGTCGACTTTCGATGCAGCGCGCATGCAGGCTGCCATCAGGGAGGCACAGCAACTGGTGCCTGGATATACCTACAAAGGATTCTGCGAGAAGGCCGTTTCGGCCGGGTGTGCCGGCTATATCGTGTCGTTCTCCGGCCGCCGCGCTCTTTATATCGGCCGTACTGCGGATACCCATGTCGAGCACTTTCCAAATACATAGGTAGCGACCCGCTATTGTCTCGGACGGCGGAGACGCGGCAGGCCGGAAAGCATCCACACCTGCAATCATGCGATCCTTTATCGAGGCATCGGGCCTGCAAGGCTCGACTGCTGAAGCCTTGCTATACGTCGGCCATGCCGTTCTCGTGCGGGCCGATCCGTACACTTCGATTGCCTGATGAAAGACGCGAAATAGTCCGGTCGTCCGGATGAATTCATGCGACTGTCATGAAGTTGCGCTATCACGGGGTCAGTCCACTCCAATAGCGAGCAGATCATGACAAACGCAGCATCCATTTATGCGACCTGGCATACAGAGCCGCAGGGCGATATCTCGATGGCGGAATCGCATAGCCCTTACTGGCGGCATTTCATCGAGATGGTGCCGGAGCGAGATTTCTCGTCGAAATCCGTCCTTGATTTCGGCTGTAACCGTGGCGGCTTCCTACGGTTGCTCCATGCCATGCGGCCGTTTCGCCGGGGTGTCGGCATCGATATTGCCTCGGAATCTGTAGCTGCCGCGGTCGCTGCCATCGGCAACATGCCGCTGCAGTTCCATGTCACGACCGACCTGTCGCCCTTTACCGATAGCTTCGATGTGGCCTTCAGTTACGAGGTCGTCTATCTGCTGCCGGAGCTGAAGCAGCATGCCGAGCAGATGTTCCAGGTCATGCGCGATGGTGGCGTCTACTATGCGGTGACCGGTTGCCACAATGAAATGCCGCTCTGGCCGACGTGGCGGGACCTCATCGGCAACAATAGCAATGCCCCCGTGCAGGATCGATCACCGCAGGATTATATCGATGCCTTCGCCGCAGCGGGCTTCGATGTCTCCGTCAAGCGTTTCGGCTACGATGGCTTCGTGCGCGCAACCAAGGACCGCAAATACTATCCGAGCATTCTCGATGCGTTGAGTTATCCGGCCGAATACAAGCTGTTGTTTCGCCTCGAAAAGCGCGTTTGAAATGGAAACGATCGATCGAAAGGGCGGGAGTGCTCTCTGGCATCAGATCGGAGAGATCCTGGCGGCTGATATCGCCGCCGGGATCTTCGCTCCCGGCGAGAAATTGCCGACCGAGCCCGAGTTGATGCAGCGCTTCGGCGTCAGCCGTTTCACCGTACGCCAGGCGCTGGGGCATCTCGAGCAACGCGGGCTGGTGCGCGCCGAACAGGGGCGGGGAACATTCGTCCATAGGGGCGTGCTCGACTATACACTCTCCAAGCGCACCCGTTTCAACAAGAACCTGATCGAGCAGGGCTTCGAGCCGGGCGGCGAGTTGCTCGTTCACGAGATCGTGCCGGCGACCGAACGCATCGCGACGTATCTCAAGCTCGCGATGGGCGTGCCGGTCATCCACCGCCGCGGCGTCATGACGGCGGACGGCATTCCGGTCGAATTGGGCGATTCCTATTATCCTGCCGAGCGTTTTCCCGATTTCGACAAGGCGCGACTGCACCATCCGACGATCTCGGCGGCGCTCGCCAGCTATGGCGTGACCGATTATGAACGGCTGTCGACGGAAATCGAAGCGCGCATGCCGACGGCCGAGGAGGCACGGATCCTACGTCAGCCGAAATCCACACCTCTCCTCATTACCCGCAAGGTGGACGCGGATGCGGGCGGAGTGCCGATAACCTATTCGGAATCGATGTGGTCGGCGGAACGGATCACCTTCAATGTGGATCTGCGCTAGCCGGATCAAGGTGATCGCAGAGACAAATGGCCGCCCGTATTCGCCTCAGCGGTGCGAGAGGATATTGACCACCTTGCCGAAGGGGTCGCGAACGTAAAAGCGGCGCACGCCCCAAGGCTCGTCCGTAAGGTCGTACAATATGCCGAACCCCATGGAGGTGGCGCGCTGGTAAAGCGTGTCGACATCATCGACCTCGATGGAGAGGTCCGGGACGATCGTTCCCGAGCCGCCTTCGCTGGCGACGCTGATCTGCGGTACCGTTGCCGCTTCGGAGGCGAAGGTGACAATCCAGCCATGATCCATGACGATATCGAGGCCGAGCAGATCATGGTAGAACAGCCGGGCCGTTGCGGGATCGGCGGTGGACAGGTTTGGAATGATCCGTAGGACCGTCACTGACATTTCTCCCTTGTAGGATGGAGGCGGGCTCTCGCCGCGCCTCCACGATGCTGGCTCAGACCGTGACTGCGGGCAGCAGCTTGGCGCGCTCCGCGAGAATATGGCGGCAGGCGCTGGCCACTTCGCGGCCCTTGATGATGAAATGTTCCTTGAAGAACTGGATGTGGGCTTCCGACTCCTGGAAATGATGGGGTGTGAGGACGGCCGAAAGGATCGGCACGCCGGTGTCGAGCTGCACGCGCATCATCGCATCGAGAACGGTATTGGCAACGAATTCATGGCGATAGATACCGCCGTCGACAACGAAAGCGGTGGCGACGATCGCCGAATAGCGGCCATTGCGGGCAAGAGTCTGCGCATGCAGCGGGATTTCCAGTGCGCCGGGCACGTCGAAGATGTCGATCGGCGACGCGCCTTCCGTCGTCTGCCACTCGGCGACGAAGGAATCGACGGAATGATCGACGATGTCGGCGTGCCAGCGAGCGCGGATGAGCGCAATACGGCTCGGCTGGGTAGAGATTGAAATGGTCATGAATTTTGCCTTTCAAGGGTTGGTATCAAATATCCCTTGGGCGAACACGCATGCACGCGACACTCCTCTCGCCGAGAAGGTTGCGACCTGCTTGCTCTCTTCCATCCGGACTATACCGTCGGCTCCGGCCTCTCACCGGATCTGCTGACCCTTCCGAATCCCGGAAGGCGCTCGCGGGCTCGGGGAAAACCCCATACCGCCGGTGGGGAATTGCACCCCGCCCTGAGAACGAGTGGACTATAAATGCATTTGCGCAACGAAATCAAAGAAAAACGCCGGGCATTTGGCCCGGCGTTCGCGAATATTTTTCCAAAGCTGTCCCGCAATGCGCGGCGTGCTTTCAATCCTGGATGACCAGAAGGTCGGAGGAGGCGAAACGCAGCGTCACCTTCTCGCCGACGCTGGGCGGCATCATTCCGGGGCTGTTGAACATATCGAAGGAAATGGTGTTGCCGGCGACGTTCATGCGGGTGCGGATGACCGAGCCCAGGAAATGCGCCGAGGAGACTTCGCCTGTCAAAGCGGTATCGCCCTTGGCCGATTCCGCCAGCGAGCCGGCTTCCGGACGCAGGGCGAGCGATACCGTGTCGCCCGGCTTATAGGCCGTGACCGACTGTTTCAGGGTCACGCCCTGATCGCCGATCATGATGCGGTTGCTGTCGGGATCGACGACCTTGCCTTCGATCAGGTTCAGCGTGCCGACGAAGGAGGCGACGAAGCGGGTTGCCGGGGTGTTGTAGATCTCGAAGGGCGTGCCAATCTGGTCGGCGCGGCCGGCATTCATGACGACGATGCGGTCGGAGATCGACAGCGCTTCTTCCTGATCGTGCGTCACGAAAACCGTGGTGATGCCGAGCTGCTGCTGAATGGCGCGAATTTCCTCGCGCAGCGAGATGCGGATCTTTGCGTCGAGCGCCGATAGCGGCTCGTCGAGCAGGAGGACCTGCGGCTTGACGGCGATGGCACGAGCCAGCGCCACGCGCTGCTGCTGACCGCCCGACATCTGGTAGGGGTAGCGGCCGGCAAGATGGTCGAGCTTGATGAGAGCAAGCATCTCCTTGACGCGCTTGTCGATGTCCGGCTTCGCCATGCCGGCGACCTTGAGGCCGAAGGCGACATTGTCGTGTACCGTCATGTTCGGGAACAGGGCGTAAGCCTGGAACACCATGCCAATGTTGCGCTGGTTCGGCTTCAGGGGGCGCTGATCCTTGCCGTTGATTGTCAGGTTGCCCGCCGTCGGCGTTTCAAAGCCGGCGATCATGCGCAGCACGGTCGTCTTGCCGCAACCCGACGGGCCGAGGAAGGAGACGAATTCCCCCTTCTCGATTTGCATATTGAAATCGTGAACGACGTGAATGTCGCCGAAGGACTTCTTGATGTGGGTGAGTTCGAGAAAAGCCATGGTGAGAAGCCTTACGCCTTAATCGGAGCGGATTTTGAGAAACGGGAAACGAGCTGCAACAGGCCCATGCTGAGCCAGGTAACCGCAAGGGCGATGATCGCCAGGGCGGAAGGCTCATAGGCTCTGTTGGCGCCCATCAGCTGCATATAGGGGCCGAAAGCGGGACGGTTGAGCAGCGACGCCATGGTGAATTCCCCCATGACGATAGCGAGTGTGATGAACGCTCCGGAAAGCACACCGCTCATTACGTTTGGAAAGATGCATTTGAACATGATCGTTGTCCATTTAGCACCAAGGCTTTCGGCTGCTTCCGTCAGCGTGCCAACATCGATGGTACGCATCGCCGTATCTACCGAACGATACATATAGGGCAAAGATAATACAATGTAGGAGCAGACGAGGAGAATGTTCGTCGTCGCGTTGTAGCCCGTCAGCGGCAGGACCGATGAGGAATTATAGAGGCGCAGATAACCGAAGACGATAACGATCGCGGGGATGACCAGCGGCATCAGCGTGATGAATTCGACCAAGGGCCGGATTTGCGGCAGCCGCAGCCGCACCCAGTAGGCTGTTGGCACGACGAGGAGCATGCCGAAGATGATGGTCAAAAGGGCCATCAGCATCGAAAAGCTGAAGGCGGTTATGAAGCCAAAGTCCGAAAAGACCGAGGCGTAAGCGTCGAAGCTATAGGCGTTGCGCCGCATGCGCAGCGAAAATTCCAATGTACCGATGAGCGGCACCAGGAAATAAATGAGGCCGATGGTAACTGCGATCCAGGCAAAGAACTTTTGCAACTTCATTTCTGCCACCGTTCAGCGCGCATGCGCATCAAGATATAGATGACGTTCGAGATACCGGTGATGACGATCATGCCGAGCGCCAGCGCATAGCCGAGATTGGCATTGTGCAGCACATCGCCGCGGATCTGGGCATAGAGTACGATCGGAACGATATTCAGCGAGCTGCCGGTGAGCGCAATTGCGGTCGCGATGGCGCCGAACGAATTGGCGAATAGCAGGAGCGTGGTGCCGAGCAGGCTCGGCCAGAGGATCGGCAGGGCGACCATGAGCCAATATTGCCGGTTGGTCGCTCCGAGGATGGAGGCGGCTTCGCGCCATTCCTTTTTCATGCCGTCGAGTGCGGGCGTAATGATCAGCACCATCAACGGGATCTGGAAGTACATGTAGGTGATGGTCAGGCCGAAGAAGCTCAGCAGGTTGAAGCCGGTCGAATAGAGGTTCAGACCGAAATGAGCGAGCAATATGGTGACCAGACCCTGCCGGCCCAGCGTTGCGATGAATGAAAAGGCCAGCGGCACGCCGGCGAAATTGGATGCCACGCCCGAGAAGGTCAGGAAGCCATGGCGGATCCAGGAGGGCAGGCCTCCGAGCACCAGTGCCCAGGCAAGATAGAAACCTATGATCGCACCGCCGAGCGCCGAGGCGACGGAGATTTTGATACTGATCAGGTAGGCGCTCATGATCGTCGGCGTGAACAGATCGCCGATATTCTTCAGCGTCAGGCTTCCGTCAGGCGTCAGAAAGGCGCCTGCGATCAGATAGATCGTCGGGAGAATCAGAAACAGCAGCGCGAAAATGAGGAAGGGCGCTATGCCCAGCCAGTCGACAACCGCGCGTTTGCTGATCATCGGAGCGGAACTGACCGTTGATGTTGTGGCGATGCTCATGATTAGCCCAATCCCCGGTGCCGGAAAAACGGAAAACCTCCCCGCCGAAGCGGGGAGGTCGTGTCAGGTCTGATTACTGTACGTTCGAACCGACGACGGAATCCCACTTGGTGGTGATTGCCTTGTTGCCGGCATCCTGCTCGTCGAGCGTCGGGAATACAGCCTTTTCATAGGCGGCAGCCGGCGGCAGCTTGTCGAGAAGATCCTGCGGAACCTTCTTGTTCTTCGCCAGGTCGTTGAAGCGGATCGGGTGGCAATAGCCCTTCAGCCAGCCGATCTGGCCTTCGTCGGAATAGAGGAACTCCATCCAGAGCTTGGCGGCATTCGGATGCGGTGCGAAAGCCGAGATCGCCTGAACGTAGACGCCTGCGATAACGCCCGAAGCCGGAACGGTGACGTCGACCGGCGGGTTGCCGTTCAGGCTGTCACGCCAGGACAGGCCGTTGTAGTCCCATGCGACGACGATCGGGGTTGCGCCCTGAGCGAGCGAAGCGGACTTGCCGATGACCGGAACGAAGTTGCCGGCCTTGTTCAGCTTGGCGAAGTAGTCCAGACCGGCGGCGCCGACCTTGGTCGCATCCTTTTCGCCAGCGGCGAGGCCGGCGGCGTAAACGGCCTGAACGGCCTGGTTCGACGTGCGCGGATCGCCGGCGAGCGAAACGGTGTTTGCGTATTCCGGCTTCTGCAGGTCGGCCCAGTCCTTCGGCGGGTTCTTCACGACGTCCTTGTTGGTGACGAAGGAGAGAACGCCGTAGTAGTCGCCGTACCAGTAGCCTTCGGAATCCTTGGCGCTATCCGGAATGGAGTCCCAGGTGGAAACCTTGTAAGGCTGCAGCAGGCCTTCCTTCTTGGCGGTCGGGCCGAAGGAGAGGCCGACGTCGATTACGTCCGGAGCCTGCGGGCCGGTGTTGCCCTTGTTGGCGCGGATTGCTTCGACTTCATCGCCCGAACCGGCATCCGGGTTCAGTTCGTTGACGTCGATGCCGTACTTGGCCTTGAACGCAGCGATGAGATCGCCGTAGCCGCACCAGTTGTGGGGCAGCGCGATCGTGGTCAGCGTGCCTTCTTTCTTGGCGGCGGCGATCAGGTCGGCACTCGGCTCTGCGGCCGCGATAGCGGTCGAAGCGACGAGCATCGCGGTAGAGATGGTCAGAACACGATGAATATTCGAGATCACTGCATTTCCTCCTTCTGGGTTTTCAGTGCCTGGCGTTGCTGTTAATGACGTAACATGAAGGTTGTGTGACGGCTTCAAGGCGTTGCGTTTGCTGACAACGCAGATGATTTTGCTTCTAGTCGACAAGTATGACAGTCGCTGCATTTCATGCGGCTTCATGTCATGTTATTTTATGCTTTCGTTCCCCTTTAACTCAGCTTGCGAAATAGCTTGGTTTGTTCGAAAAGGCCTTCCAGCGTTTTCATGCGCTCGCTCGTCTCGTCCCACGTCGAGCTTTGCACGGCTTCGATCAGGGCTTCGACGATGAAGAGAGTGACGACCGAGGAATCCCAGGCGGAGGGGGCTTCGATCTGCACGCGGAAGGTGTGCTTCGCGTGCTTGGCGGCGGGTGTCGCCCATTGGTCGGTGAAGACGATGATTTCGGCGCCGCGCCTGCGTGCGGCAGCGGCGAGATTGACCATTTCCTGCTCGTAGCGCCTGATGTCGAATATGACGAGCAGGTCGCCCGGATTCATGTTCAGGACATATTGCGGCCAGGTGCTGGAATTGGAGGAAAGCAGCGTCGTATTCGGTCGTATGACCTGCATATGGGTGAAGAAATACTCGGCCAATGCGCCCGTGATGCGGCCGCCCACAAAATAAAGTCCGCGTTTTCTTTCTGACAACAGGGTGGCGACGTTGTCGAAAGTCGCCACGTCGATATCCGACAAGGTCTGGCGCAGATTGCTCATGATGGCATCGGCAAAACGATTGAGGATATGCGTTCCCGGCGCGTTCGATGCCCAGCGATCGTGCTTCGTCAGCGGGTTGGAGATGGTCGCTTCGACTTCCTGATGAAGATGCGACTGGAAGTCCGGATAGCCCTTGTAGCCGAGTTTCTGCACCATGCGCGCGACCGTCGGGGTCGATACGCGTGCATTTTCGGCGACTGTCGTGATACTGCCCAGCCCGGAAACGGGATAGTTGTCGAGCAGACTCTTGGCGAGCTGCTTTTCGGCGCGCGTCAGCGTGTCAAAGCGCGCGTTAATCACGTCAGAAACTGTCTTCGACGCATGGTTCACTCGATTTTTGCTCCCCGGTACGGTCTTATGCCGTTTTCCTCTCAGGATATAACAACGCTGTCACATTTCGAGTCAATGTCACAAATGAAGAAATAATTTCAGTTTTCAGTTGACAGCGACGAGAAGCTGAAGAATTCTTTTCTTATAAACATTTTATTAATCGGCAATGGGGCGTCTCCGATGCTTGCTCAGCAAGGCATTTTGACGAAGGCGGACGGCGATTGTGTTGCGGTCGAAAGGCCGGACGGAGACAGTGCGGTTTTGCTCGTCTGCGAGCACGCCTCCCGTGCCCTGCCGGAGCAATTCGGTGATCTCGGGCTTTCCGCCGAGGCGCTTGCCAGCCATATCGCCTGGGATCCGGGTGCACTCGCGGTTGCAAGGAAAATTTCCGCGAGCCTGAATGCGACCCTGGTTTTTCAGCGCTTCTCGCGCCTGATCTACGACTGCAACCGGCCGCCGGAAAGTACCGGCGCCATGCCGGAGACGAGCGAGATCTACACGATCCCCGGCAACCAGCATCTGGGCGAAGCCGACAGGCAGGCGCGCACGGAAGGACTGTATATACCGTTCCACGAGCGCATCCGGACGCTGCTGCAGGAACGCGCGGCGCGCGGACAAAAAACCGTGATCGTGACAATCCACAGCTTCACGCCGATCTACAATGGCAAACCGCGGGCCGTGGAGCTCGGTATTCTGCATGACGAGGACCGTTGGCTGGCCGATCGCATGCTGGATGCAGCGGCTGAGGCGCCGCTTTATCAGACCAGGCGCAACCAGCCTTACGGGCCTGAGGACGGCGTTACCCATACGCTGAAGCTGCACGGGCTCGCCAATGGCCTGCACAATGTAATGATCGAGGTCCGCAACGACCTCATCCAGGATGACGTCGGCCAAGGGGTCGTGGCCGATTATCTGACAGGGCTTCTCCAGAGCAGTCTGGAAGCCTGAGCATAAAAAGAAAAAGACCCCGGGGAGCAGTTCAACTGCGATCAAGGCGGCGTGCCGAAAGGCGGTCCGCTCAGTGCACATGGTTCTTCGCAATCCCGCGGACGACCGGGCTTTAGGGGAGTGACATGCCTGAATACACAGACTTAGACAAGAAGCAGGATGTTCATATCCTGCACTCCATGGGCTACGCCCAGGAGCTGGAACGGCGCATGAGCTCGTTCTCGAATTTCGCGATTTCCTTCTCCATCATCTGCATTCTATCGGGCGGCATCAACTCGCTCGCACAGGCGACATCGGGTGCGGGCGGTGCCGCGATCGGCATCGGCTGGCCGCTCGGCTGCCTGATTTCCGGCGTTTTCGCTCTCTCCATGGCGCAGATTTCCTCGGCCTATCCCACGGCCGGCGGCCTGTATCACTGGGGCTCCATCCTCGGCAACCGCTTCACCGGCTGGTTGACGGCGTGGCTCAATCTGCTTGGCCTGATCACCGTGCTCGGCGCGATCAACGTCGGCACCTGGGGCTTCTTCAGCGGCGCTATCGCCGGATGGTTCGGCATTGCCGTCGATACGACGACTTCGGCGGGCTTTGCCAATCAGATCATCTTCGTCGCCATCATCACCGGCCTGCAGGCATTGATCAATCACTTCGGGATCAAGCTGACGGCAAAGCTGACGGACATGTCGGGCTACCTGATCTTCGGCGCCGCGATCGCGTTGACCATCGTTTGCCTCATCGGCGTCAAGAGCTGGGACATCAGCCGCATCTGGACCTTCACCAACTATTCCGGCACGCCGGAAGGCGATTCATCGGTCTGGCCGAAGATGGAGAATATCTGGTACGTCTTCGCCCTTGGCCTGTTGCTGCCGATTTACACGATTACCGGTTATGACGCCTCGGCGCATACCTCCGAAGAGACCGTCAAGGCATCCAGCTCGGTGCCGCGCGGCATGGTCTCCTCGGTCTGGTGGTCCTCGTTCTTCGGCTATATCATGCTGCTCGCCTTCCTCCTGGCGATCCCGGACATGAACGAAGCCTCGAAGCAGGGCTGGAACGTCTTCTTCTGGACGATCAACAGCATCACCAACCCTGTCGTCGCCAATATACTTTACGTGGCGATTTTCATCTCGCAACTCCTGTGCGGTCTTGCGACCGTAACATCGGCATCGCGCATGATCTATGCCTTCTCCCGCGACGGCGGCCTGCCGTTTTCGAAGGCGCTCGCCAGCGTCAGCCCGAAGTTCAGGACGCCTTCCGTCGCCATCTGGACGGCTGCGGTTCTGGCCGTGCTGTTCGTCTGGGGCGCTTCGCTCGTCACGATCGCCGGCTCTTCGGCCTATACCATCGTCGTGTCTTGCACCGTCATCTTCCTTTTCCTCTCCTTCACCGTGCCGATCGTGCTCGGCATCAAGGCGATCGGAACTGCGAAATGGCCGAAGATGGGACCATGGAACATGGGTATCGGCCTTTATAAGGTGGTCTCGGTTGTCGTGATCCTTGCGATGGCGATCATCTTCATCATCGGCGTGCAGCCACCGAACGAATGGGCGCTTTACATCACCATCGGCTTCCTGGTGCTGACTGCGATCGTTTGGTTCGCCTTTGAGAAGCGCCGCTTCCAGGGGCCGCCTATAGGCGACATGATCACGAAGCGTCAGGCCGATATCGCTGCCGCCGAACGGGCTGTGGGCGAGGTGTGATCCTCATCAATCATTCACTCCGGCGGGGGCCGCAGGCGCGGCCCCATCCAACTTGACGTGCGGCATGGGGCAAATAGGCTCCCCACAATGTCGCCGGCCGATCACTCTTCTATATTTCAGGCGGACCAATTATGAGCAGCAGCTATACGTTCGACGACCTCAAACGAGATGTGGCCGAAGGGCGCATCGACACGGTTCTGGCATGTCAGGTTGACATGCAGGGCCGGTTGATGGGCAAACGCTTCCAGGCGGAATTCTTCATTGAAAGCGCGTGGAAGGAAACGCATAGCTGCAACTATCTGCAGGCAACCGACATCGAGATGGAGACGGTCTCCGGCTACAAGTCCACGAGCTGGGAGAAGGGGTACGGCGACTATACGATGAAGCCGGATCTTGCCACGCTTCGCCGTATCCCCTGGCTCGAGGGCACCGCGCTGGTGCTCTGCGACGTGCTCGACCATCACACGCATGAGGAAGTGGCGCATTCGCCGCGTGCGATCCTCAAGAAGCAGGTCAAGCGCCTCGAGGCGCTGGGCATGAAGGCCTACATGGCCTCGGAACTCGAGTTCTTCCTGTTCGACCAGAGCTACGACAGCGCCCGGGAATCCGGCTATCGCAACCTCAATCTGGTCAGTGGCTACAACGAGGACTACCACATCTTCCAGACCACCAAGGAAGAGGATGTGATGCGGGCGATCCGCAAGGGCCTGCAGGGCGCAGATATTCCGGTCGAAAACTCCAAGGGGGAGGCTTCGGCCGGCCAGGAGGAAATCAACGTCCGCTATGCCGACGCCCTGACCATGGCCGACCGGCATGCGATCATCAAGAACGGCTGCAAGGAGATTGCCTGGTCGAAGGGCAAGGCCATCACCTTCCTGGCGAAGTGGAACTACAACGCCGCCGGCAGCTCGTCGCATATCCATCAGTCGCTATGGAGCGCCGACGGCAAGACGCCGCTGTTCTTCGACAAGGGCGAAGAGCATGGCATGACGCCGCTGATGAAGCATTATGTCGCCGGTCTTTTGAACCATGCCAGCGAAATCACCTATTTCCTCGCACCCTATATCAACTCCTACAAGCGTTTCGTCGCCGGCACGTTTGCCCCTACCAAGGCGATCTGGAGCACCGACAATCGCACGGCCGGTTATCGCCTGTGCGGCGCCGAGACCAAGAGTATCCGCATCGAATGCCGCGTCGGCGGCTCCGATCTCAATCCTTATCTAGCTTTCGCTGCCCTGATCGCCGCCGGCCTCGACGGCATCGAGAACAAGCTCGAACTGGAAGCGCCCTTCGTCGGCGATGCCTATGGTGCGCGCGAGGTTCGCGAAATTCCCCGCACGCTGCGCGGTGCGACCGAGGCCCTGAGCAATTCGAAGATGCTGCGTGCCGCCTTCGGCGACGATGTCATCGATCACTACACCCGCGCTGCCGAATGGGAGCAGGAGGAGTACGATCGTCGCATCACGGATTGGGAAGTGGCGCGCGGATTCGAAAGAGCGTAAGGCTTTTGCGATCTGCCTCGTGCCCGATTTCATTCCATGGTCGGGCAGGGGCGCCAGGATGTTTTTCTGCTCGCCGGATTCTCCTTGGAATGCGGCGGCAGGTTGCGAAATATCCGGTAATCAATTGATGACGAAGAAAACAGGAATTCGATCATGACTATGATCACATGCGTCTCTCCGGTGAACGGAGAGGTTTATGCTGAACGTCCGGCCTTGTCGCTGGATGCCGCCAGGGAAGTCGTTGCACGCGCCCGCAAGGCACAGAAGGATTGGGCCCGCCGCCCGATGGAAGATCGTGTCCAACTCGTGCTGAAGGGCGTCGCCCGGCTTAATGAGATGGCCGATGTCGTCGTGCCGGAACTTGCCTGGCAAATGGGCCGGCCGATCAAGTATGGCGGCGAATATCGGGGCTT
>NZ_WUEY01000079.1 GCF_010668395.1 Martinezella lusitana | reverse complement strand
AACAACGACAGTGTAAAGTTATATGACAGCAATTGAAATTGGTCTGGATTGTTAATGCGATGAAGTGTGAGGGCGATCAATCAACGAGTGAAAATTGAGGGCGTAAGGTGTTCAGGAAGCGCAAAATAGAAGATTGGTATAATAAATTAAAAAAGGGACAGCCTGAGCTATCCCTTTTCTGCATGCGGCTGAAGTTAGTCAGCACGCCCCATATAACGGCGTTCTTCGATATGGATACGAATTTTTTCGCCCGGGCTTAAGTATTCTGGTACCTGAATCACCAGACCAGTGCTCAATGTCGCCGGTTTGTTACGGGCGCTGGCAGATGCCCCTTTGATGCCTGGTGCGGTTTCAACGATTTCCAGATCAACGGTCTGCGGCAGCTCAAGCGCCAGCAGTTGACCGTCCCAGGTCAGCACCTGCATGTCCGGCATGCCGCCCTCTGGCATAAAC
>NZ_WUEY01000078.1 GCF_010668395.1 Martinezella lusitana | reverse complement strand
GCGCACGAGGGAGCCATCAGGGGGAAACGCCTGATATCTTTATAGTCCTGTCGGGTTTCGCCACCACTGATTTGAGCGTCAGCTTCTGTGATGCTTGTCAGGGGGGCGGAGCCTATGGAAAAACGGCCGCTTAGCGGCCTTTCCTTTTCCCCGTCACGCGACCGCTCGGTTTTCTCGAGCTTTTACACGCATGCTCCTGCCGCTCGCCGCAGCCGAACGGCAGGAGCATAGCGACTGAGTGAGCGAGGAAGCGGAAAAGAGAACATCCCTACACTGAGCACTGACGCTCTGAGGCCTCTTATGACGAAACAACAGAAAACAGCGCTGAACATGGCTAAATTCATCCAGAATCAGTCTCTGCTCCTGCTGGAGAAGCTTAACGAGCTTGATCTCGATGTCGAGGCCGACCTTTGTGAGAAACTCCACGATGATGCGGAGCATCTTTTCCGTACAC
>NZ_WUEY01000077.1 GCF_010668395.1 Martinezella lusitana | reverse complement strand
GGGTAGCCCAGTTCGCGTACGACGGGAGCCAGCTTCTTACCATATTTGAAATAAAGCTCAATGGCGCGGATTTTTTCTTCTTCAGTAAACATGTTTTATCTCCTGAGAGTCCAGGAAATCGTCCGCATCCCCATTTACCGTCTTATATCTGTAGTGGTCAAGTAATATTGGCCACGGTTTTACAGTAAAAACGGTATCTGTTCTCTGATTCTTCCGGCGTCAACCCACCGTTGTAATGGTGAGGCCTGACGCTATTGTAATAATTCAGGATATAACCGCTAATTTGTTGCCGGGCCTCGTCCTTGCCTACGTAACCATCCGTCGGCACCCATTCTGTTTTCAGACTGCGGAAGAAGCGTTCCATAGGACTGTTATCCCAGCAGTTTCCCCGTCGGCTGACACTTTGCTTTATCCTGTAACGCCAGAGAAGCTGTTGATATTTCAGTCCTGTATAC
>NZ_WUEY01000076.1 GCF_010668395.1 Martinezella lusitana | reverse complement strand
ATACTATCCTGGTGAGCGGCCTGGATATGACCAACTTTAACCAGCCGCGATTCTACGAAACACAACAAGAAAAATTGCCTTCTTACCTGGCAACAAAAGTGGATACCCTCGTCATGCCCTCCTTTGCGCATGCCGCGCAGGTACTGCAGCAACGCCAGATTCGGGTGATTAATTTTTCCCCAGAAAGCGCTGTGCCGGATACTATCTTCGAAAAGGTTGCGTTTAATGAGTACTTTAAAAGTGAGTAACTTCGCCAGACAGGGTTACTCGATTGTCTTTCCTTTGTTTTTATTTTTCAGCGCGATTTTTTGCATGTCCACCCGGACCAATAATCTGCTGCATTTATCGATCCTGCTGCTATTGCTGTCGCTGGTACGCCAGGAAAACCGCCAGGCGCTGGCCGGGGTGTTACGCGAGCAGTGGCAGACCTGGACGCTGCTGGCGGCTTTCTTTATCTATTACGCCCTCAGT
>NZ_WUEY01000075.1 GCF_010668395.1 Martinezella lusitana | reverse complement strand
ACAGAGCGTGGCGCTGGGATCGGCCGCCAGAACAACCGTTCCTCCGGCAAGAAAGACGCCCAGCGATCCTGGCGAACTCATGGCGTAGTTATGAGCCGCCGGGATCGCGCACAGGTAGCGTGTCTGTTGTGTGAACTGACAAATCTCGACGCTACGACGCACGCTGTAGTAGTAGTCGTTATGAGTGCGCGGGATCAGTTTCGGTGTGCCGGTGGTGCCACCGGAAAGCTGGAAATAGGCCACTTCATCAGCAGGTGATGGCGTGGCAGTAAAATCCTCAGCCGGATGGTTAATCGCATCCTGCAAGTTATGCTCACCGCTGTCGTTGAGCAGTTGCACCACGCGAATGGAGGAATGTTCTGTGACGAAAGTATTGAGGAAATCATCCCCGCTAAACAGCGCATGTTGGCGATCGGCAATCAGCAATGCGGGTTCAATCTGGCTGGCATAGGCGTTCAGTTCACTACGCTGATGGC
>NZ_WUEY01000074.1 GCF_010668395.1 Martinezella lusitana | reverse complement strand
TATATCAAGAATAAACCTCCACCTACGGTGGAGGACTGGACGAGTTTTACACGGTAGTTGAGAGACCTCCTGCTTGAACCGCTGGCGTGGCCCAGACTTCAAACAAGGAGGTTATATGGATGAGCAATCGCTCTCGCATGCGACGTGGGACTGCAAATATCACGTTGTTTTTGGCAGCAAATACCGAACGAAAAGACTCTACGGGGATGTGCGTCGAGAGTTGGGTGAACTCTTACGTCGTCTGGCTCAGCAAAAGGGCTGCCAGATCGAAGAGGGTCATTTGATGCCCGATCATGTCCACATGTTGATATCGATCCCGCCGAAATACTCGGTCGCGCATATAGTTGGATTTTTGAAGGGCAAGACGGCTCTTTACATTGCCAACAAGTACGCGCGTAAGCGCCGCTACAAAGGGTATCACTTTTGGGCACGTGGGTATTTCGTGTCGACGACGGGCTATAATGAGCAGGTCGTCAGACAATATATCCGGAACCAAGAAAAGGCCGACAAAGCTTCCGACTTTGCCGACCTCTTTAATCGTAGCTACTAAGCACTAACAAAACCACTTCTAGTGGTTCAAGCGCAGCGTTTCAAACCTCCACCTTTGGTGGAGGTCATGACTT
>NZ_WUEY01000073.1 GCF_010668395.1 Martinezella lusitana | reverse complement strand
CGCTTCTGGTCACTGACCGGGGACTTGCCTCGATGGCGATCACCAAGACGGCTCTGGACATTCTCGAGGATGCGGGTCTCGGCCGTGCGCTCTTCGCCGATGTCGATCCGAACCCGAACGAGAAGAACCTCGAAGCCGGCGTCAAGGCATTCAAGGATGGCGGTCATGACGGTGTCGTCGCCTTCGGCGGCGGCTCCGGCCTCGATCTCGGCAAGTGCGTCGCCTTCATGGCAGGCCAGTCGCGTCCGGTCTGGGATTTCGAAGATATCGGCGACTGGTGGACCCGCGCCAGCGTCGAGGGCATTGCGCCGATCGTCGCCGTGCCGACAACGGCCGGCACCGGTTCCGAAGTCGGCCGCGCCAGCGTCATCACCAATTCCGCGACGCATGTTAAGAAGATCATCTTCCATCCGAAGTTCCTGCCCGGCGTCGTCATCGCCGATCCCGAACTGACGGTCGGCATGCCGAAGGTCATCACGGCAGGCACCGGCATGGATGCCTTCGCTCATTGCCTGGAAGCCTATTCCTCGCCGTTCTATCACCCGATGTCGGCCGGTATCGCGCTTGAGGGCATGCGGCTCGTCAAGGAATTCCTGCCGCACGCCTACCGCGAGGGAACGGATCTCGAAGCGCGCGCCAACATGATGAGCGCTGCCGCCATGGGCGCCGTCGCTTTCCAGAAGGGTCTTGGCGCCATCCACGCGCTCTCGCACCCGATCGGCGCCGTTTACAACA
>NZ_WUEY01000072.1 GCF_010668395.1 Martinezella lusitana | reverse complement strand
ACGGGGAGGTCTCCGCATGAAAAGTCCTTGGCCGAGCCTTTGAACTCATACCCACCGATATCGACCGCCGGACGTCGGATGCTGGCTGCGACCGAACTTTGTCGCATGTGCATCCGTCATGGCTCATGATGTTGCCATCATAGGGCGATTCTATAAAACGTCCCCGCAGAGAGGAGCGCAGGTGCCTTAACGACGCAAAGCACTGCAATTGGTTTGATCACGAATACAAACAGAAGAGACGAATAGAATGACGAATTTTTTAGAAAAATGGTCCTCCAGGAAGTCGGACAAGCCCAAGGCGGGCACGCGCAGCGCTGTCGACGCCTTCCGCGTCAGAGTGGCGGAGCAGAAGGCATATCTGACAGAGTTTGAAGGCGATGCTGCGGGCTTCAACAAATGGCGCTCGACCTGGTTTCAGCGGGTGCCCGGCGGCTTCGGCGTGACCATCGGACGAGATTCGATCGATGCAGGGCAGGGGCTGAACTACGTTGTCCTGGAAACCACCGCGCAAGTTGCGGAGTTTCTCGACGATCTTGCCCAGCATGCCGACAACGACGGTTCGTTTCAGAAAGCACTCGAGGAAAATCGTTCGCGTCGGGCCGCACTTCTGAGCACCGCCAAGGCAAAGTCCAAAGCGCCTGCAGCCAAGGTGGCGACTTCAAAACCCGCTGCCGCTAAGGCAACGGACGCAAAGTCAGTATCGCACGGGACGGAAGCGGACGGGCCTAAGCGTGGGCGCAAGGCAAAGGTATAAAACATCGAAAACGGTGAAGTCTGCGGATGCGGGCTTCACTCGTGTTCTAGGCGGTCTCCCCAACCACCTTTTTGGGCTGGGCAATGCCGGT
>NZ_WUEY01000071.1 GCF_010668395.1 Martinezella lusitana | reverse complement strand
CATATGCGGCAGAGACTCGGCGCGGCGGACATCACGAGGACGAAGAGCCGGGTCTCTTTCTGGGGACCCAATGTGAAATTACTCTGTCGATTATTGCGTTCAGTCGCCTTCTTCAAACCTGCCGATAAAGACAAGGCTTCTAAGCTTGAGCCTTGGGCTGTTGCCGCAATTGAAGAATTCGACCGGGAGATTAGTGTTTTCTGTCGGCGGTCGCGGTTTAAACTCGTCTAGTCGTCGGCAGATGGCGAGCGGCGCCGAGCTTCCCCAAGTCGCTTCATGGCCTTCTGCTTTTCTTCCGCATCGTCCCGGCTGAAGTGGGCGCGCGCCATCAAGAGGCTCAGCTCTTTGAATTTAGCGAAGTCTGTCGATCCACTTCGATAAAGCTGTATTACCTGGCCTGCGAATGCCTCCCGACTGAATTCGTTCAAATCGAACCAAATTTGTTCGATGATCTCGTTAAAAACCGCTTGTAACACTTCCAGTTCGTCCGGCCGGAAGACGCCTTCCATCAGTTGATGATATCGTTGAATTTTCTTAGCCACCAGCGCTTAATTCTTCTTGATACCAAACATATTCTCCCCAGACCTTTCAAATCAACATTCAAGTGACGGCGACCCGCTTTGACTTGGCCGAGGATTCAGACCATAAATGATCACGTTCATTACGAGCCCCCATCATCTGACGAGCCTTCCGTGTGTGATTGCGGAAAGCTGTATGAAGTGCGCTGTTGGGGGACAGAATGGAACGTTTTCGGCGACTATCGGGTAGGTCACTGCGTCCGAAAGAATTGGAGATCGTGGATAGGGTCTTTCGTCTTGTGACGGGCCAGCCGTGGTTCGACAAAAACGAATATTGTCTGGATGGTTTTGCTGTGCGGCT
>NZ_WUEY01000070.1 GCF_010668395.1 Martinezella lusitana | reverse complement strand
GCCTTTGCCGACAGGCCATCGCTTCTGGGCATCGCGCTGCTTGCCTACATGTTCGGGCTTCGCCACGCCTTCGATGCCGACCATATCGCCGCCATCGATAACGTCGTGCGCAAGCTGATGCAGGAAAAGAAGCAGCCCTATGCGGTCGGCTTCTTCTTCTCCCTCGGGCACTCCTCGATCGTCGTGATCGCCTCGATCCTGATTGCCGCGACGGCCGCCGCCATGCAGAATCGGCTCGATTCCTTCCACGATATCGGCGGCGTCATCGGCACCACGGTTTCGGCCGCCTTTCTCCTTCTGATCGGCATCGCCAATCTCTTCGTGCTCAAGGGCGTGTGGTCCGCCTTCCGGCGGGCTCAGAAAGGCGAGAGGATCGCGGACGAGGATCTGGATACGCTGCTTGCCGGAGGCGGCATTCTCGCGCGCATCTTCCGCCCGATGTTCAAGGTCGTCACCCGATCCTGGCACATGTATCCGATCGGCTTTCTCTTCGGCCTCGGCTTCGATACCGCAACGGAAATCGGGCTGCTCGGCATTTCCGCCGCCCAGGCCGCGCAGGGCATGTCCTTCTGGACCATTCTCGTCTTCCCGGCCCTCTTCACCGCCGGCATGTCGCTGATGGATACGCTCGACAGCACGCTGATGACCGGCGCCTATGGCTGGGCCTTCGTCAAGCCCGTGCGCAAGCTCTGGTACAATCTGACGATCACCGCTGCGTCCGTCGTCGTCGCCATCTTCATCGGCGGCATCGAGGCGCTCGGACTGATCTCCGACAAGCTCGGCCTCGAGGGCGGCTTCTGGAGCTTCATCGGCGAGATGAACGACAATCTCGCCAATTTCGGCTTCGCAGTCGTCGGCATCTTCCTCATGAGCTGGCTGAT
>NZ_WUEY01000006.1 GCF_010668395.1 Martinezella lusitana | reverse complement strand
CGCTTCTGGTCACTGACCGGGGACTTGCCTCGATGGCGATCACCAAGACGGCTCTGGACATTCTCGAGGATGCGGGTCTCGGCCGTGCGCTCTTCGCCGATGTCGATCCGAACCCGAACGAGAAGAATCTCGAAGCCGGCGTCAAGGCATTCAAGGATGGCGGCCATGACGGCGTCGTCGCCTTCGGCGGCGGCTCCGGCCTCGATCTCGGCAAGTGCGTCGCCTTCATGGCAGGCCAGTCGCGCCCGGTCTGGGATTTCGAAGATATCGGCGACTGGTGGACCCGCGCCAGCGTCGAGGGCATTGCGCCGATCGTCGCCGTGCCGACAACGGCCGGCACCGGCTCCGAAGTCGGCCGCGCCAGCGTCATCACCAATTCCGCGACGCATGTTAAGAAGATCATCTTCCATCCGAAGTTCCTGCCCGGCGTCGTCATCGCCGATCCCGAGCTGACGGTCGGCATGCCGAAGGTCATCACGGCAGGCACCGGCATGGATGCCTTCGCTCATTGCCTGGAAGCCTATTCGTCGCCGTTCTATCACCCGATGTCGGCCGGTATCGCGCTGGAGGGCATGCGGCTCGTCAAGGAATTCCTGCCGCGCGCCTATCGCGAGGGAACGGATCTCGAAGCGCGCGCCAACATGATGAGCGCTGCCGCCATGGGCGCCGTCGCTTTCCAGAAGGGTCTCGGCGCCATCCACGCGCTCTCGCACCCGATCGGCGCCGTCTACAACACGCATCACGGCATGACCAATGCCGTCGTCATGCCGGCAGTCCTGCGCTTCAACCGCAAGGCCATTGAGGACAAGATCGCGCGTGCGGCAGCCTATCTCGGCATCGCCGGCGGCTTTGACGGCTTCTATGACTATGTGCTGAAGCTGCGCGCCGAACTCGGCGTTCCGGAAAGCCTGTCTGCCATGGGCATCGCGCCCGACCGTATCGACGAGCTCTCCGCCATGGCGATCGAAGACCCGAGCGCCGGCGGCAATCCGGTGCCGATGACGCTGGAAAACACCAAGGCTCTCTTCCGGGATTGCTTCTGACGAGTTGCTTGATTTGGGGCGCGCTCGACCAAAGTCGCAGCGCGTCCACTGAATATGGAGAATAAAAAAGCCGCCGGGAGTTACCCGGCGGCTTTTTTGTTGGCACCATGTCCGTCAATCAATCGACAAATTCGACGACCACGCCGGGCTTGACCATTTTAGCCAGCTCGGTCGCATCCCAGTTGGTGAGACGAACGCAGCCGTGGCTCTGCGACTTGCCGATCCTCGAAGGATCCGGCGTGCCGTGAATACCGTAGGTCGGCTTCGACAATGCCATCCACACAGTACCGACCGGACCGTTCGGGCCGGGCGGAATGTCGAGGACCTTATCGTTGGCGCCCTGCTTGAAATTGATCTTCGGATTGTAGGTATAGCCGGGATTGAACGCCACGCGCTCGACCGTGACCGTGCCGGAGGGCGAGGGCGTGTCGGCCGAACCGATGCTGGCCGGATAGGCTGCAATCAGCGTGCCGTTGGCGTCATAGGCGAAAACCTGCTTGCGGCCCTTGTCGGCGAGGATCTTGGCGACCGTACCGGTCTTGCTGGCGCCGGTATTGACGACCTTGATCGTCGTGCCGGGCACGGTGAAATCCACGCCCGGATTGAGCTCCTTCAGGTAGCCTTCATCCATGTGAAAGCGCTCTGCCAGCATTTCCGTTGTCGACGTATAGCCGAGCGAAGGCATCTGGGACTTCGCTGCATAATCTTCGGGGATGGATGCGACATAGGGGCCAGCCGCGTCGGCGGCCGTGATCGTGTAGTTGACGATCGGCATGCCGCCGGACATGCGAAGTTGCTCGAGGATCGTATCGGTATTGTTCGGATCGAGCGTCTGGCCGGTCATCTGCTGGTAAGCGTAGATCGCCTTGGTGACGTTTGCGCCCATGCGCCCGTCGATGGCACCCGGCGAAATGCCTTGCCGCGCGAGGAAGACTTCCAGCGCTGTGATTTCCATCTTCGACTTGCCCTTGAGCGTAATCACGGGCTCGGCCGGCGGCTTGCGGACGATATCCGGCGTTCCCTGCTGCGGATCTATCGACGCGTAGTCGCTGCCGTCCTGGTTCGCCTGACCTTGGCTTTCGTCCGGCAACGGCTGATTGTCGAGAGGCTGACGCTGGATATCACCGTCTCGCGGAATGCCGCCCGTCACCACGCCACGGTCCTGTTGATCGTAGCTGTCGGTGCGATATTGGCGGTAATCGCGGTAGTCACCGTTGCTGGAAAACTGCGTGTCTCCATAGCGGCCACCATCGCCATTGTCGCCATAGGCATCGCGAGCCGGTGCGCGCGGATAATAGGTGCTTGCCTTCATTTCCGTCGCGACGACGTTGCCATAGGCGTCGATCAGAACGCGCCGCCCGCGCCCATCCCGCGCCATGGAATATCCGCCCCCATAGGGGTACTGATCGAGGATTCGCCCGTCTGGAGTGACGAGTACCGTGTTGCCGTTTCCATTGCGGTAGTATTGTGCCTGCGCTTCAGTGAGCGCGAGCATGGACACGGTGGCAGTCATTGCCAGTACAAAACTCAATTTCACGAACCGGTTCACGTCTGTCGAATCCTCGGATGGTAGTTCGGCTGACACACACATGGCAATTTTGACGCCAGTATGGAAATTTAGATTATCATGCTGAATAAAATATAAAAATTTATGTGATCAAGCCTTCAAGTTAACTTTCGGTAAGCCAAATCACCGTTTATTTGCGCGACGCTTCATTATGGGACAACGCCTGCGCGTGGAGTCGATCAGGGAGGATTACGGAGAATGATAGATTTTGCCGCAGCCAAGGGGCCGAAACTGACGCTGGACGAGGGTTCCGTCCTGGATATCGGCGCCTGCGTCGTCGAAGGCAACAATCTTGCGCCCGGAAGCGCCGTTCCAGACGATGGCGATCCGCGTATCAGTCATTCCGTGGAAGGCTTCCTCTTCACCTGCGGGCCGGATCATATCCGCCATCCCGAGCCGATGTCCGGCGCGCATGAAGGCAAGCGCTATCCGCTGCATGGTTCCTTCGCATCTCATCCGGCCAAAATTCTCTGGACCAAATTCGAGAACGGCAATGCGGAATGCCGCGCCGATATCGATGTCGTCACGGCCGAGGGACGAACGGCGAGGCTGGAACGTCATTGGCGGATCGATGGCGAGACCGGCGAGGTTTCGCTGGCCGATCGCGTCGTCAATACGAGTGGCGAGGCTATGCCGGTCTTCCTGATGTACCACATGAATATCGGCGGCAAATGGTTCGACGGCGACACGCGCCTCACCGGACACATGCTGGAGAATGGCGGCTTTCCCTGGACCTTCGGCGAGGAGGGCGGCGATATTTTCTGCGTGCCGGCACAGGGCGAGGCAGAGGATTGGGCGCAGATCAGTCTCGGCCCCATCGCGGCCATCGGCGGCAAGTCCCTGAGGGTGCGTTTTGGCAGCGAAACGCTGCCGTTCCTGCAGGTCTGGCGCAATCAGCGCGCACCGGCGCATGTGCTCGGCATCGAGCCGGTTTCGCATCGGTGGGTGTCTCGCGCCGAGCTTGAGGAGGCGGGTGAGTTCAATATTCTCCAGCCCGGCGAAGCCCGCAATTTCATGCTCAACTTTGCCTTCGTTTGAGAGCGTGCCGTGGTTGACGCTTGCTCTATCGCGGCGTAGATCAAGGCCACGGTTTTAAAGAGGACATGAACCATGGATATCCGCCCGATCGATGACGAATACTCTGTATCCGGTCAGATCACCGTAGAAGATCTCGACCAGATCAAGGCCATGGGTTTCAAGTCGATCGTCTGCCATCGCCCGGATCATGAAAGCCCGGACCAGACGCCGTTCTCAGTGATAGAGGCTCGCGCCAAGGAACTCGGTCTCGAGATCACCCATGTGCCCGTCGGCCCGATGGGCGTCACCGAAGAGGCCGTCCAGGGTATGGTCGACGCGCTGGACGAATTTCCGCGGCCGATGCTCGGCTATTGCCGTTCCGGCGCGCGCTCGACGGCGATCTATCAGAAGACGCACCACATTCGCGGCTGATCAGCCATATTTCCAATCTTGAGATTGAAGGGCAAGCCAGGGGCGGGCCTTTCCGTCACTTGTCGAAGAACAACATCAGGAGAAAGCAATGAGCATCAAGCGTATCGACGTCGGCGCCCGCATGAGCGGCGCAGTCATCCACGGCAACACCGTCTATCTCGCCGGCCAGGTTGGCGAAGGCGAAAGCGTTACCGATCAGTGCAAGTCGGCTCTCGCTGAAGTTGACCGCCTGCTTGCAGCCGCCGGCTCCAACAAGTCGAAAATCCTGCAGACGCTCATCTATCTCTCCGACATTTCCTATTTCGCCGAAATGAACGCTGCCTGGGAAGCCTGGGTCGATCCGGCCAACACGCCGGCCCGTGCGACCAGCGAAGCCAAGCTTGCCGCGCCGAAGTACAAGGTCGAATTCATCGTGACGGCCGCGCTCTAAGTCGCGCCAGCGTGTTTTGGAAGGCCGGGGAGCTTGCGCTCACCGGCCTTTCGTTTGGGCGATTTCCGTCAGGGTACGCGAGGGCGTGATCGCTTCCGGGTCGAGCGCGATTTCGATGATGGCAGGCTTGCCGCTCGCGCGGGCCCGCTCGAACGCCGGACCGAACTCCTCCGTCGCCGTCACGGTTTCGCCGTGGCCGCCATAGGCGCGGGCAAGTGCCGCGAAATCCGGATTGTCGAGCGCCGTGGCGCTGACGCGGCCGGGATATTCCCGCTCCTGATGCATGCGGATGGTGCCGTACATGCCGTTGTTGATGACCAGCGTTATCAGCGGCAGGCCGTACTGGACGGCGGTTGCGAATTCCTGGCCGTGCATCATGAAGCAGCCGTCACCGGCAAAGCAGATCACCTCGCGCTCTGGAAAGAGCTGTTTTGCGGCAACCGCCGCCGGCAAGCCATAGCCCATCGAGCCCGATGCCGGCGCCGCCTGGGTGTTGAAGCGGCGGAAGCGATGAAAGCGGTGCAGCCAGGTCGCATAGTTGCCGGCGCCGTTGGTGAAGATGGTATCGAGAGGCGTGTTGGCTTCGATCCAGTCCATGATACGGCCCATGTGAACCGTACCCGGGCTTTTCTCCGGCGTTGTCGACCAGGCGAGATAGGCTGCGTGCATGCGCTCTGTTCGTTCCGCCCAGCGTGTCTCGACGGGCGCTTCGAGGTCGGCCAGCGCCGCAACGAAATCCGCGGGGCTGGCACAGATTGCCAGATCCGGGCGATAGACGTGGCCAAGTTCGGACGGATCGGGATAGATGTGGACGAACTGCTGGCGCGGGTAGGGGATATCGACCAGCGTGTAGCTGGAGGACGGCATCTCGGAGAGGCGGCCACCGAGAAGGATCAGCAGATCGGCGTCCTTGATCTCTTTCGCCAGCGCCGGGTTGATGCCGATACCGACATCGCCGGCGTAGTTCGGGTGCAGGTGGTCGAACAGCATCTGCCGGCGGAAGGAGCAGCCGACCGGCAGTTTGAAACGCTCCGCGAACTGGCGGATGCCGGCAACCGCGTCCTCGTTCCAGCGCGTACCGCCGAGGATGACCATTGGCCGTTCCGCAGCGGCCAGGCGCTGGCTGAGATCGGCGAGCTGGCCGCGGCCCGGATGGGCGGCGACCGGAACATAGGGGCGTGCTTGCGGAGCCTCGACCTCATCGCGCAGCATGTCTTCGGGCAGGGTCAGCACGACAGGACCGGGACGTCCCGATGTCGCCACCGCAAAGGCGCGGGTGACGAATTCCGGGATGCGGGCGGCATCGTCGATCTCGCCGACCCATTTGGCGAACTCGGTGAAGGCTCTGCGGAATTCCACTTCCTGAAAGGCTTCGCGTTCGCGGGCATCGCGCTGGACCTGGCCGATGAACAGGATCATCGGAATGGAATCCTGGCGGGCAATATGAAGGCCGGCGGATGCGTTGGTGGCGCCGGGGCCGCGGGTGACCATGCAGATGCCCGGCTCGCCGGTCAATCGGCCCCAGGTATCCGCCATCATGGCCGCGCCGCCTTCCTGGCGGCAGACGAGCACGTTGATGTCGCTGTCATGCAGCGCATCGAGCACGGCTAGAAAGCTCTCGCCCGGCACGCAAGAGATGCGCCGCACGCCATTTGCCTTCAAAGCCTCGACGATAAGTTGCCCGCCCGTTCGTTTCATGTCCTCGCCTTTCCCTCCAGTTCGGCCAATTCGGCCAGAACTTCCTCCTGATGTTCGCCGAGACGCGGGCTCGGCCGCGTATAGGTCAACGGTGTTTCCGACAGCACGATCGGCGTCCGCACGCTTGGGATCACGGTGCCTGCCGCGTCCTCGAGATCGATGCGCAAGCCGCGCGCCTTGATCTGCGGATCGGCGAACATGTCTTCGATCGTGTTGATGGCGCCGGCCGGAACGGCATTGGCTTCGCAGGCTTTCAGCAGTTCCGCCTTGTTCCATTCGAGCGTCTTTGCCGATACGAAGGCACGCACCTCGTTGCGGTTGGCGACGCGGGCCTTGTTGGTCGCATAGCGCTCGTCGTCGGCATTGGCGTCTACGCCGAGAATGGCGCACAGGCGGCGGAACTGCCCGTCATTGCCGACGGCAAGAATGAGATAGCCGTCTGCGGTGGGGACGACTTCATAGGGCGAAATATTGGGATGGGCGTTGCCGAGCCGCACAGGCGGTTTGCCCGATATCAGATAGTTCATGTTCTGATTGGCAAGCACGGCCGATTGCACATCGAGCAGCGCCATGTCGATGAGCTGTCCTTCGCCGTTCTTCAATGCGTGGATCAGGGCGGCCTCGATCGCCGAAACCGCGTAGATGCCGGTGAAGATGTCGGCAATCGCGACGCCCGCCTTCATCGGCTGCCCGTCCGGCTCGCCGGTGATCGACATGAAGCCGGACATGCCCTGGACGATGTAGTCGTAGCCCGCAAGGCCGGCATAGGGGCCGGTCTGCCCGAAGCCGGTGATCGAGCAATAGACGATGCGGGGATTGATCTTTTTCAGGCTTTCATAATCCAGCCCATATTTGACCAGGCCGCCGAGCTTGAAGTTCTCGATCACCACGTCGGCGGTCTTCACCAGCCGGCGGACCAGCTCCTGTCCTTCCTGGCTTCTGAGGTCGGCGGTGATGGAGCGTTTGCCGCGATTGGCGGAATGGTAGTAGGCGGCGGAGAGGTTTTCGCCGTCCTTGCCTTCGACGAAAGGAGGACCCCATTGGCGGGTGTCGTCGCCACCGTCGGGGTTTTCGACCTTGATGACGTCGGCGCCCAGGTCGGCCAGCATCTGCCCGGCCCAGGGGCCGGCAAGCACGCGGGCAAGCTCGATGACGCGAATACCGGAAAGCGGAGGTTTCTTGGTCTTTTTGTCTGTCATGTCCGTCCGCTCGCTCAGGGCGTGAATGCCGTTTCAGATGTATCGGATACCGGCTTGGAAGCAAAGCGCCGCTCACGCCAGAGAATGTAGAGGCCGGAGCCGATGATGATGAGGATGCCGAGCCATTTGATCGCATCCGGGAAATTGTCGAAGACGAGCCATCCGAAGATCGTTGCCGAGACGATCTCGAAATATTGCAGCGGTGCCAGCGTCGAAGCCGGCACCGCCCGATAGGCGTGTACCGTGAGAATGCCGGCCGCCGCTGCGGTGGCCCCGACGCCGAGCAGGTAGAGCATGGCCGCGAGGTCCGGCACGACAGGGTCGAGGATCGCAGATCCCGTCGCGCGGCCCAGGGCAAGCAGAATCAGGCTGAAGCCGGTGCCCCACAGCCCGGTCTGGAACTGCATCGACCATGCATCTTCACTGTGCGAGACGACACGCGTGATCATCACGTAGACGGCGATGCAAAGGGCGGTGACGACGGGCAGCAAAGCGATGAAGCCGACTTCCTGAAAGCTCGGCTGGATAATCAGCATCGCGCCAAAAAAGCCGACGGCGCAGGCGGTATAGCGTCGCCAGCCGATGGTTTCCTTCAGGAAGATGCTGCTGAGAATGGTGAGCATCATCGGCTCGACGAAAAAGATAGCGATGGCATCGGCAACCTCCATGACCTGCAGCGTGGTCACGAACGACACCATGGACAGCGTGAGCACGGCGGCGCGGATGGCATGCACGCCGCTGCGCCGCCACGTCCACACTCCCCATCTTTTGCGCATGGCCATCATCGGCAGCGCAAAGAGCGACTGGAAGATGAAGCGGGCGGCGGTGACTTCGGCCGGCGGAATCGTGGTTGCCGCAAGCTTGGAGAAGATGTCGATGATCGGCGAGAGGACGACGGAGAGAAACATCATCAACAAGCCGAAGGTCAGCTCCGATTGCGGCAATCGGGTAGAGGCGCCGCTGGAGGTGTTCATTGCAGAATTCCTTGAGAATCAATTCGTTGCCGTCACCTTCTTGCACCAGTCGGCAAAGCGGGAAATGGCTTGGTCGGCACCGATTTCGTTGAGCGTCTCGTGCCGCATGTCGGGGTGGATTTCGGTCGTGATATGAGAGAAGCCGGCTTTTTTCAAATGGTTCGCCAGCCAGGAAATCGCTTTCGCGTTGTCAGTTGCCGGATCCCTGCCGCCTCCGACGAGGTGGATCGGCATGTCGCGGCGGAGCCGGTCGAGATAGGTTTTTTGAGGCGCGCGGAAGGTAAGCTCGAATATGTCGAGCCACAGCGACACGGAGGCGTCGAAGCCGCAAAGCGGGTCGGCGATGTAGCCGTCTACTATTTCGGGGCGGCGCGAGAGCCAGTCGAACTCGGTGCGGCGGTTCGCGATCGATCGACCCCAGGTGCCGAAGGTCAGCTTCGGCAGTGGCCCGCTCGGAACGTCCGATCCCTTGAACATGCGCTCCGTCTTGAGGATGAGCTGGGCGGCGCGACCGGCGAGGCCCGGGTTGAAATTGGAATTCCAGACGGTAACGGCATCGAACTTGTCCGGATGCGTGACGACGGTGTTCAAGCTGATCAGTCCGCCCATGGAGTGGCCGAACAGGATGATCGGCAGGCCGGGATAAGCGCCTGCGGCAAGCTCGCGCATGGCCAGCACATCGGCGATGACCTGCTCGACGCCATTTCGTCTGGCGAAGCGCCCGAGCGGCGCATCGTGGGCAACCGTCTCGCCGTGGCCGCGATGATCATGGGCGTAAACGTGAAAGCCCTGGGCGGCCATTGCATCCGCAAAGGCTTCATAGCGGCGGGAGTGTTCGGCCAGGCCATGGGATATCAGAAGGATGCCGCGTGCATCGCTTGTTGCCGGCGAATGGTGATAGGCAATGGTCGCACCCGTTGGGCTCTCCAGGCGCTGCGTCTCGGCGAACATGCATTCGTTCCTCCCCATCTGGACGAAAGGTTATCATCCGTCGGATTGCAATGGATAGGTGCCGAAGCTCACAGAAATAAATCTTTCCGAGCGCTGCGATTCAGGATTGCACACGCCTGATCAAACTGCTTATTTGTTCCCATAATGTTCTAGTTGGAGGCAGGGAATGAAGCATTTGCTTCGAGTATTTGCGGTTGTGCTCCTTTCGGTCGGGACGGCGGCGGGCGCCATGGCGCAGGACCATAGCCGAGGGCGGACACGCTTTATCCTGGCGGCAAGCTGGGAGCCGGCATTTTGCGCGACGAACCAGAGGAAGGCCGAATGCCGGAACCAATCGTCGAGCAATTACGATGCGACGAATTTCTCGCTGCATGGCCTATGGCCGATGCGGCAGGAATATTGCGATGTTTCCGAGGACTTGAAGCAGGCGGATCGAAGCAGCGACTGGAAGGACCTGCCGACGGTGCAGCTGTCCCAAGACGTCAAGGCGAAGCTGGACAAGGCGATGCCGGGCACGCAATCCGGCCTTGAGCGGCATGAATGGATCAAGCACGGCACCTGCACGAAGCTTGGCGCCGACCAATATTTCTCCATCGCCGCGGGCCTGATCGCCGAACTCAATACGTCGGCGGTGCGCGACCTCTTCGCACAGAATTTGGGCAAGGAGCTCGATGCGGAAAGCATCAAGGCGGCCTTCGACCAGAGCTTCGGCGAGGGCGCCAATGCGCGCATCAAGATGAGCTGCCGTCGGGTTGGCGGCGTCAGGATGATTTCGGAGCTGACCATCGGTCTCTCGGAAGATGCGATCGATCCGCAGCAGGGAAGCGGGCCAAGGCTTGCCAAACTGATCCAGGGTGCGGGCAGCACCTCCTTCGGCTGCGACCGCGGCGTGGTCGATGCTGCCGGTTTCTGAGAAAATACGGCCTTTCTGACGCTGATAATGCCCTCGGACAAGGTTTCGCCGTTGCCCGAGGGCGGGGTTTCGCCTACATAGCGGCACAATTCGCAATGTTATCCGTCCGTGGAGTAACCCAAGCTATGGCACGTCAGTTTATTTATCATATGGCCGGACTGAATAAGTCCTATGGCGCCAAGAAGATCCTCGAGAATATCCATCTCTCGTTCTACCCCGATGCCAAGATCGGTATTCTCGGCCCGAACGGCGCGGGTAAGTCGACGGTGCTGCGCATCATGGCCGGCCTCGACAAGGAATACACCGGCGAAGCCTGGCTGGCCGAAGGCGCCACCATCGGCTACCTGGCGCAGGAGCCTCAGCTCGATCCCAACAAGACGGTTTTCGAAAACGTCATGGAAGGCGTTGCCAAGAAAACCGAAATCCTCAATCGCTACAACGAATTGATGATGAATTATTCCGACGAGACGGCGGACGAGGGCGCCAGGCTCCAGGACATCATCGACAGCCAGAATCTCTGGGATCTGGAAAGCCAGGTCGAGATGGCGATGGAAGCATTGTGCTGCCCGCCGCGCGATGCCGAAGTCACCAGCCTTTCCGGTGGTGAGCGCCGCCGTATCGCGCTGTGCCGCCTGCTTCTTTCGCAGCCGGATCTGCTGCTGCTCGACGAACCGACCAACCATCTCGACGCCGAGACCATTGCCTGGCTGGAAAAGCACCTGCGCGACTATCCGGGTGCCGTGATGATGATCACCCACGACCGCTACTTCCTCGACAATGTTACCGGCTGGATTCTCGAGCTCGACCGCGGCCGTGGCATTCCCTACGAAGGCAACTATTCCGCCTATCTGCGGGCCAAGGCCAAGCGCATGCAGCAGGAAGCCCGCGAAGAAGCTGGCCGTCAGAAGGCAATCAGCCGCGAACAGGAATGGATCGCCTCCAGCCCCAAGGCCCGTCAAGCCAAGTCCAAGGCGCGTATCAACGCTTACGAACAGCTGGTCGATGCTGCCGAGAATCAGCGTCCCGGTGATGCGCAGATCATCATTCCGGTCAGCGAGCGTCTCGGTCAGGTGGTGATCGAGATGGAGGGCATCACCAAGGGCTTCGAAGGCCGCACGCTGGTCAACGATCTGTCGATCAAGCTGCCGCCAGGCGGCATCGTCGGCATCATCGGCCCGAACGGCGCCGGCAAGACGACCCTGTTCAAGATGATCACGGGGCAGGAAAAGCCGGATTCCGGCACGGTCCGCATCGGCGAGACGGTGCATCTCAGCTATGTCGACCAGAGCCGCGATGCGCTTGACGGCAATAAAACCGTATGGGAGGAAATCTCCGGCGGCGCCGAAATCATCAAGCTCGGCAAGTTCGACATGAACTCGCGCGCCTATTGCGGCGCCTTTAACTTCAAGGGCGGCGACCAGCAGCAGAAGGTCGGCAATCTCTCCGGCGGTCAGCGCAACCGTGTTCACCTGGCCAAGATGCTGAAGGCTGGCGGCAATGTGCTTCTGCTCGACGAACCGACCAACGACCTCGATACGGAAACGCTGGGGGCTCTGGAAAGCGCTCTCGAAAGCTTCGCTGGCTGCGCCATCATCATTAGCCATGATCGCATGTTCCTCGACCGTCTGGCCACGCATATCCTGGCCTTTGAAGGCGAAGGCCATGTCGAATGGTTCGAAGGCAATTTCGAAGACTACGAGGAGGACAAGATCCGCCGCCTCGGCCCCGATGCCCTCAATCCGGGCAGCCAAGCGCACAAGCGACTGACGCGCTAAGCTTCGGTTTCGCTCTTCGAAAACCCCGGCTTGTCCGGGGTTTTTGTTTGCCCATCGGCGTAACCGGATATTCCGTTTTCGTCAGAAACTAACAGATTTCCGACGTCGAATTAACGTCGCGAGCGATTGGCTCTTGCAGATTGCGTCCAAATCACATAAAGATATCTTTATATCTTGATTGGGTGGCGGATGACGGATCTGGTTAAACTCGGCTTGGATGACGTGGTGGACGTGCTCAAGGCGGTCGGCGAACCGACGCGGTTGCGCCTGCTTGCGCTTCTTGCGGCCGGCGACCTGACGGTCACCGATCTTACCGAAATTCTCGGCCAGTCGCAGCCCCGCATTTCCCGGCATTTGAAGCTGCTCGGAGAGGCTGGCCTGATCGATCGCTATCAGGAAGGCGCCTGGGCCTATTTCCGCCTGAAGCAGGAGGGCAAGGCCGTCACGCTGGCGCGCGCTCTTCTGCGCCACACCGCCGAAAAGGATACGGTGCTGCTGCGCGACGGCGAGCGCCTTGATTCCGTGAAGCGTATTCGGGCTGAGCGCGCGCAGGCCTATTTCAGCCGGAATGCCGCCGAGTGGGATGAGCTGCGGCGCCTTCATGTCGCCGACGAGGATGTCGACGAGGCACTGATCGAGCTGATCGGTCCTCAGCCGATCGACTCCTTCCTCGATCTTGGGACTGGTACGGGACGGATGCTGCAGCTTCTGGCCGGCCACTATCGCCGTGCCATCGGCATCGATGCCAGCCGCGACATGCTGGCGGTTGCTCGCGCCAATCTCGATCGCGCCAATATCACGGCCGCATCGGTGCGCCATGGCGATATCTTCAACCTGCCGCTCGAGCAGCAGGATTTCGACCTGATCGCCATCCATCAGGTGCTGCACTTCCTCGATCAGCCGGAGATCGCCGTTAGCGAGGCCGCGCGAATGCTGCGGCCCGGCGGCCGGCTCGTCATCATCGATCTCGCGCCGCACGGGCTTGAATATCTGCGTGACGAGCATGCGCATCTGCGTCTCGGCTTCTCGCATCAGATCATGTCGGACTGGCTGAAGCTGGCAGGGCTGGATGTCGAGCGCGTGCAGGACCTTCATTCGGGGCGGGAAGGCGGTCAGGCGCTGACGGTCACTATCTGGCTGGCGCGTGATCCACGGCTGTTGATTGCAGCCGATCAGGACCGCCAGTCATCCCCCATTCTTGCCGGGAGAGTTTGATATGTCTTCGAGATCCGAAACCTGTAATGACGGTATCCGCATCTCTTTCGAGTTCTTTCCGCCGAAATCGGAAGAAGCCGAGCAACAGCTGTGGAACACCGTTGCAGATCTTAGCGATTGGGAGCCTGAATTCGTTTCCGTGACATACGGCGCAGGCGGCTCGACCAAGGCGCCGACGCTGTCTGCGGTGCGCAAGATGATCCATGAGACACCGTTTACGACCGCGTCGCATCTCACCTGCGTAGGCGCGACGCGCGAGGATACGCATCGGGTGATCGACGAGTTCCTTGCCGCGGGCGTTCGCCGCTTCGTTGCCCTGCGTGGCGATCCGCCCGGCGGTGTCGGCTCGGCCTATCAGCCGCATCCCGGCGGTTATGCCAATGCCGCCGAGTTGGTGGCTGCTTTGCGCGAGCGCGGCGATTTCGATATCTCCGTTTCCGCCTATCCGGAAAAGCATCCGGAAAGCCGCGACACGGCCGCCGACATCGATATGCTGAAGCGCAAGGCAGAGAATGGCGCCGACCGGGCACTCACCCAGTTCTTCTTCGATAATGATGCTTTCGAACGCTATCACGATCGTGCTCGCGCCGCCGGCATCAAGATCCCAATCGTGCCTGGCATCATGCCGATCCAGAACCTGACCCAGCTCAAGCGCTTTGCGGGAGCCTGCGGCACCAGCATTCCATCCTGGCTCGACGAGCGTTTCGACGGTCTGGACGAGGCTGTCGAGGAACGTGCCAGGGTTGCCGCCGATGTGGCTGCCGAGCAGATCCAGGACCTGATGCGCCGCGGCATCGATGAGTTTCATCTCTACACGATGAACCGTTCGGCGCTCGTTTCCGCCGTCCTTGAGCGGCTGGGCCTTCAGCGCAAGGTGGATGCCCGCGCCGGCGCCGCTGCCTGATCCCTTTGCGGACATGATTCATGAAAAAGCGCACGTCCAGACCGGACATGCGCTTTTTTAATGGAACAGGGTTTTGTTAGCTTTTCGGAGTTTGATCGTCTGCGGTTATCGCCAGGGCCATCAGATGAAAAGCATCGTCACGACGAAAACGAAGGCCGCACCGACCACAAGGACGTTGATGGATCGTGTCAATCCCATGTCTTCCTCCTCAGTCAGCCGTTAAATTTTATGTCGAAAATGTGTCGTTTGGAAAGAACATTCGATGCTGCGATGCGGTAGCCTTGTGTGGTCCTGATTCATGATTCCGCTATAGAGGCTTGAATTGACTTTGGAATTTCCAATCGTTCGCGATTGGCTCGGCTGTGAACAAACTGCACGAGTTCAAGCTCTGTTCGGGCGCAAACCGCCCTTGAGCCAGGCGTAGAGCCTTCCATCCAGGACCAATAAGCCTGCGGCGATCAACAGCATACCGGCGATTTCGGCAGGCCCAATCCGCTCATCCAGGAAGAGAAAGCCGAGCAGGAGCGCGCTCGGTGGTATCAGCAGCGTGACAAGCGAAGCATTGGTAGCGCCGGCGAGCTCGATGATGCGAAAAAAGAGGATATAGGCGAAGGCGGTCGAAAGCAGCGCCAAGCCGAGAATGGCGGCAATTGCCGTCAGCGGCGGAGTGGCAATCGTCCAGGGCTGGTCGACGATCAGGGCGGCCGGCAACATGATGAGCGAGGAGCCCGTCAGCTGTCCCGCCGCCACGACCGGCGGTGCGATGCCTTTGAAGCGCTTGGCGTAGATTGCCGCAAAGCCGTAGGAGATCGCTGCGAGGATTGGCAGCGATAGCGCCCAAAGGGGAACCGAACCGCTGCTGGTCACGCTCGGGCCGAGCAGCACCAGGGTTCCAAGCAGCCCTGTGAGACAGCCGACCAGCTTGGCGGATGTGAGGCGCTCGTCGGTCGTCAGCTGGTTGCCGATCAGAACGGTCCAGATCGGTGTCGTCGCGTTCGGGATGGATGCGAGGCCGGCGCCCATTTGCGTCTGGCCGCAAAAGATCAGCACATGCGGTACGGCGTTGTTGATCAGCCCCAGCAACAGAAACTGCGGCCAATGGCGCCGTAGCGACTGATAGATCCCGAGGCGGCCGGCAAGATAGAGATGCAGCGCCACGGCCGCGAGCGACAGGCGCAAGAGGACGAGGGTAAAGGGCGGAACGTGGTGAACGGCGATGCGGGCGAAGAAAAATGAGCCGCCCCAGATCAGCCCCAGCAGCAAAAGCAGCCCCCATGTCGAGGCGCTCATTCGGTTCTCGTCATTCATCGCAATGCTCTCCTCTTTCAGCCTGTCTAAACTGGAAGAGGCTGCTCCTCCACCCGTTTCCTGCGGCGGTATGCGATTGTGGATTCGTGTGAAGACGAGTGGTGAGCAGAAACAAAAAAAGGCGGCTTGGCGCCGCCTTTTCCGGTCGAGAGAGGAAGGAAATCAGAGGGCGTTGAGCAACGCCGAAGTCGCCCAGCCGTCGGCCGGCAGGCCCAGGCGGAACTGTTCCTTCTGGATGGCAACGCGCGTGCCCGAGCCGAGGATGCCGTCGATCTTGCCGACATCGTAGCCGCGTGCCACGAGTTTCGTCTGAAGCGCCTTCATGTCGACATCGTTCAGGCCCTGCTCAGGCGTGCCCTTGTTGTAGGGAGGAGCGCCGGAGAAACGCGTGGCAAAATAGGCGGCTGACGTCGTGTAGATGAACGACTGGTTCCATCCGAGATAGGTGTTGTAGTTCGGATAGGTCAGGAAAGCCGGGCCTTTGCGGCCCTGCGGCAGGATGAGGGCGGCCGGCAGCGAGGCGAAATTCGTATTGCCATCGCGTGGCTTGACGCCAAGCTTGAACCAGTCGCCGGCTGTGAGCGTACCGCCGATGCCGGATTTTTCCCATGGCAGATTGTCCGGTACAGCTACCTCCTGCAGCCAGGGCTGGTCACGTATGAAGCCGAGATGCTGGAGGAATCTCGCCGTGGTCAAAATGACATCGGGCGCGCTTGTCTTCAAATTAACGTGGCCGTCACCATCGCCATCCGTGCCGTAAGCAATGATGTCGGGCGGGAGCATCTGCGTCTGGCCGATTTCGCCGGCCCATGCGCCTGTCGTAGTCGCGGGATCGACATCGCCACGCTGTACCAATTCGATCAGCGCGATCAGGCGCGGGCGGAAGAACTCCGGCCGGCGGCAATCGTGGGCGAGAGTGACCAGGGCGTTGCGCGTGTTGAAGTTACCCTGCACGGCACCGAAGTCGGTTTCCATGGCCCAGAAAGCGGTGATGACGCCAGGCGGGACGCCATAGTCCTTCTCGGCCTTGGCGAAGACGTCGGCATACTGCTTGATCTTCTGGCGGCCGATATCCAGGCGACCCTGGCTGACCGTGCGCTGCGAGAATTCGAGGAAGGTCTGACGAAAGACGCCCTGGCTGCGGTCCATGGCGAGAACCTTCGGATCGATCTGCGCGCCGGCAAAGGTCTTATCCGCCGCTGCGGCATTCGCACCATCGGCGATGGCGTCGGCTTTCACACCGGCCAGGAAGGATGCGAGGTCGCCGTCGCAGGCCACTTTCGGAGTGGCGGCGCTGCTTGCGGGCGGTACTGTGGCTGGAGTCGCGCTCTGAGCTATCGCTGTACCTGTTATGGTTGAAGCGAAGAGCAGCGCAAGAGCGCTGCGTCGAATGGTGTGACGATCCATGAGCGATCCTTCCTAGGTGATAGAATAGGGTCGCTTTCACAGAAGATTGTGACATAAGCAAGAGTGAAGTGGAGTCGGCCTTAAGAATTTCCTTGCTTCTCTACTGCAGCCACCCAGTTTTGCCAGTTCTGCTCGGAGCCGGCGAAAACATTGATATCCGTCGGTCCTTTGATGCCGGGGATGATTCCCGTGGACGTATATTGCCAGAAGGCCCAGCTGCGATCCGCGTAGATCTCCTTGGGATGCTTGGCGACCGAGCGCACCCAGAACTGATAGTCCTTGAAGTAACCGACAAGGTTTTCGCGGTGGAAGTCGACCGAAGTATAGATGATCGGGCGCTTGCCATAATAGGCCTGCAGGCGATCCATGAACCGCTTGATTTCCGTTCGCACCGTTTCGGGGTCCGGTCTGGTGCGGCAGGTTGGAGAGCCAGGGTTCCATTCGACGTCGACGACAGGCGGAAGTGCCATGGCATCCTTCGGCACGTTGCGGATGAACCAATCGGCCTGCTCGTCGGCGGTGGAGCAAAAATAGAAGAAATGATAGGGCGCATGCAGCAGGCCGGCGGCGCTCGCTTCATTCCAGTATTCGGTGAAGCGTGGATCGATCCGGTCTTTGCCTTCCGTCGCCTTGATGAAGACGAAGGCGACGCCCGCGCCCTTCACGGCCTGCCAGTCGATATCGCCCTGCCATTTGGAAATGTCGATGCCGTGGATGGGATGACGCTGCGGGTGATCGCGGCCGAAATCCTGCGGCTTCAAATCGCTGAATCTGGTCTTGGGAATGGCCGTCGTCGAGAGGGCGTCATAACCCGTCGTGCAGCCATTCAAGAAAAGGGCGAGCGGCAGTAGGCATGCCAGAAGCCGGCGCATGGATATCCTGTTATGGCGCGAGTGATCTTGCTGCCCCAAGACTTGGCTTCCGTAATGTGGTCCCCGAAAATCCAAAAGAGCGGCAGACCATACCGTTGCCAGCTGGTCTTGCCACTTTATTCACCATATCAACGTAAAAAATGCGTTATCTTCAAGCAAATTCTTATGCTTGTCGCGTTCTGAGGCCGGATTTCGCGCTGGAACCTGGCGTCGGTCAGCCGTTGTGCCTGGTCACCACGGCGCGCCAGGCATAGCCGCGTCCGATCCTTTCGGCCTTCAGGGACATGCCGCGTGCTTGAGCCTTGTCTTCGAGAACGGTCAGAAGATCGGCGCGCGGCGTGACGTGGAACTTCCTCAGCCAGCCCTTGAGCAAAGCCCCGAACCAGCCCGGCAGCCCTTCCTGCTGGCCGAAATCGACGATGTGCAGCTCCCCGCCCGGTGCGACCGCATCGAGCGCTGCGTCGATCGCGCTTTTCCAGTCGGGGATCATCGAAAGCGCGTAGGAAATCATGACGCGATCGAAGCCGCCGATCCCGAATTCGGCCGAAGAAAAGGCGGTGGCATCCGCAACGCGGAAATCCGGCATCTGCTTCAAGCCGCGAAAATTATTGCGCGCCGAGATCAACATCTCCTGGGAGATATCGAGGCCGTAGAGGCGGGCGGAAGGGAAGCGGCGATAGGCGAGCAACATGTTGCGGCCGGTGCCGCAGCCCACTTCCAGCAGCGAGCCGCCGACGGGCACATCAAGGTGCTCGATGGTGCGGTCGCGGCCGAAGAGATAGTATTTGCGGGTCAGATCGTAGATGTGGCGCTGATAGCGGTACATGCCGTCCATCAGCCTGGCATGGCTCGTCGCGTTGGCTTCCGTGCCCGTATCCGTCTGGCTCATGCTTTTTTCCCGTAGATGTGGAAGCCGCCGTATATGGCAGAGCGGTCGCGCGCGTTAAGCTCCTGCGAGCGCTCTTCGAAATAGACCCATTGATCGCGAATGGCCGGAGAAAGGCGACCTTCGATAATGCTCTTTTCCGCCGCCGTGCGGAAGATCACGCGGGCGCCTTCGCGCGCCGTGCGGGTGATCTCGGCCCAGAGGCCGTTGAGCTGCTCGTCGGTCATCCAATCCTGTGCGTCGAGGAGGATATAGCGATCGCGCGAGCCTGCCGGCTTCGAGGCGAGGAGTTCCGTAAAATTGGCGTGGTGCACATCGACGCGGTCGGCATTGGCGCGGATCGCGGCATAGTTTTCGGGCTTGAGATAGGTGGGCAGGGGGCCTTGATGCTGGGCGGCGTAGCGGCGTGCGAATGCCTGCCAGGCGAAATAGTTGTCACGCATCGGGAAGTGACAGGCGAGCTTTTCCAGGCGGTGCCGCAAGACGGCAGAAATGGAATCATCGCCGGCAAGGCTTGCAAGCTCGTCATATTGCTGCGGCGGAATGCCGAGGCCGAAGAGCGAACTCTTGCGGCCGAGCAGCCAGCGAACGGCCCGCTTGTCGAAGATCGGGGCGATTTCCTCATCGAAGAACTGACGTTGCTCGCGCATGGTGCGCGCTTCCGTCATCTTGTCGAGGCGAACGCCGTGCAGGCGCGCCAGGACGTGGGCGGCACCGATGAAACGGCCGAGGAGGCCGGTCTTGTAGATGTTGCGGTTAAAGACGGTGATCCGGCGACGGCCATAAAGGTCGCGACCGTCCCAATAGCCGGCGGTTGCCGTGTCGAGGCGCGGTGCGATGAATTGGTCATAGGCCTGACTGTTGGCGACAATGCCCGGCGTCCCGAAGAAGCGCACCAGATCGACGTGGCCCGGCAGCAAGCGAAACGCCGCGAGCTTCAGCTTGTTCAGCGCGATATGGTGGCGATTGAGATCGACGACGTCGATGGAGGCAGGATTGCGGGAGAGATAGGCGAGCATGTTGCAGCCGCCCGAGCCGATGGTGACGATGCGATGATGCGGCTGAAGCTCCATCGCCTCCATGTCGATATCCGGATCCTCCCAGATCTGCGGGTAGACAAGGCCGGAAAACAGCATGCCGAACAGGCGTTCGGACAGGCCTGCCTTGGACAGAGCCTTGTGTTGCAGCAGAGCGTCCTTGAGTTTCCGGTTCTTCTGGAGACCGGCATCCGGAGCGAATTCCGTCATCTGAGTCTTGTCACCGATTTGTGAAGTTCAGGGCGTGTAACCCGGCAATGCTACAGTCTGATGACGTGGCCTGTTGGCGGATCCGGCAGAAATGCATCGCCGCGCATATTTGAGCAGCTGCTGCTATGATAGGTCTTTCATCCTGCTGCGTTTCCTGATTGTCTCCGCGTACCTTTTGGAGGGTGTGTTACATGCGTTTGATATCGAGAGTGATCGGGGCTCTTTTTGTTTTGCTGCTGATCATTGTCGCCGGCGGAGCCGTCTGGCTTTCCATTTCCCCGCCGGAACTGCTCAAGGTCGGCGATGGCTATGCGGCAAAGATCGTTTGTTCGAACGCCTTCGTCGCCAAACGCGATCCGGATGAGGTGCTTGATGATGACGTACAGGCCCCCGGCAATCCGGCGCTGAAGCTCATTCGCGTTTCGGTCGATCGGGACGAGGGCGTGGTCACGGCCCGCTTCCTTGGGCTGTTCGCCCCGAATCATGCGCTTTATCGCGGTGCGCTCGGTTGCACGACCGTGCCCGACGGCGATCTGCAGGCGGCGCGCAGTGCCGTGTTTCTGAACAGGGTCAAGGCGCCGAAAAGCGATGCGCTGTGGCCGAACGGCGATGCCGTCAATATCGGGCAAGGCGAGGAGGGCGCGAAGCTCGCCGATGTCGTATCGAATCCGGATCTGGCCGGGCCTGCGATGCGCGCGATCGTCGTCGTCAAGGAAGGGCGCGTCGTCGCCGAGGCCTATGGCGATGGTTTCAACAAGGGAACGCCCCTCGTCGGATGGTCCATGACGAAAACCGTGAATGCCGCCATCATCGGTCGCCTGATGCTGGCGGGACGCATGTCTTTCGACGATCAGAATCTCCTGCCGCAATGGAGCACGGACGAACGCAAGAATATCAAGCTCAGCGATCTCCTTGCCATGGAAAGCGGCCTTGCCTTCAATGAGTCCTATGGCAACGTCTCGGACGTGACGCGCATGCTCTATCTCGACCCGGATACGACCAGCATCGCTGCCAATTCGCGTCAGGTGGCGGCGCCCGGTGATCGCTTCAGCTATTCCAGCGGCACCGCCACTCTGCTGTCGCGCCTCTGGATGAACCGGCTGCCCAACCTGAGTGCCGCCATCTCCTATCCGCGCGAGGCGCTCTTCGGGCCGCTCGGCATGTACAGCGCCGTTTTCGAGGCTGACGAGCGCGGAACCTTCGTCGGCAGCTCCTATCTTTACGCGACTGCTCGCGACTGGGCGCGTTTCGGTCAGTTTCTGCTTCAGGACGGGGTCTGGAACGGGCATCGGCTGCTGCCGGAAGGGTTCGTCGGCGCCATGCGCACTCCGACGAAGGCTTCCGAAGGCGTTTACTCACAGGTTCAGGCCTGGCTCGCAGGTCCCGGCGGCTCGAATGCGCAATTCGGCCTGCCTGCGGATACGTTCTGGATGACCGGTCACGACGGCCAAACGGTCGCCATCGTTCCATCTGCCAACCTCGTCGTCGTGCGGATGGGGCTGACGCCGGCCTGGGCCGACTATCGGCCGCAAATCCTGGTGAAGCGGATCATGGATGTGATAAAGCCGCCCTCGAATTAACCTGTTTCGCACAAAGATATGCTGCGGTTTTCGACGGTGGCACGCGAAATGAAAAAGCCTGAAGCGCAGCAAGCAAATCTCGTGAGATCGCGATGCGCTTCAGGCCGGCATTTCAGAATGGTCCGGTAAATCAGTAATTGCCGTTGGCGACGTCCGTCAGACCCTTGCGCTTGGCGTCGTAATAGTAGCCACGGGCATAGAGCTGAACAGCGTTGGCTTCCTTGTTCTCGGCTGCCTTGCTGTCCGCCGTCATCCATGCGCCACGCAGATATTTGGCGGCGTACTTGATGTTGGTCTCCGCATCGAGAAGGCCGGACGGAGGCCCTTCGTAACCCATGGACTTGGCCGTATTGTATTTGATCTGCATCAGGCCGAAATAGCCCGCGCGGTTGTAAGCCTTCGGATTGTAGCGGCTTTCGCGGTGAACGACCCGATGGATCAATGATTCCGGGATTTCATAGAGCTTGGCGTATTTCTGGATGAGCTTCGATACGTAGCCCTTTTCCGCCGGCGGAACGTCGGAATCATAGTTCGGTGTGGTCGTCATCACGGCCGGAACGACCGTCGGACCACTGCTGTCGAAATTGAAATCATAGTGCATGCGGTTGTCCGCATAGCGCTGAAGGCCGATCTGCGCGGGCGCGGCGAAGGCGACTTCCGCCTGCGCCATGGAATCGGGACGCGGCGTGGGTACGGCAACCTGAATGGCGGCGACATCCGACGTCATCGGAATGGTCGGTTCGCCTTGAGCCAAGGAGGCCGAAACCGGCGTCAAGGCGGCATCGCCGGGACGCGCCGGGTTGGGCATGGGGATCGCGACCACGGAAGGCACGAGCGGTACGTCGGATGCCGCATAGGCGGCAGCTGTCGACGTATTGGCGGCAGGTACGCCCGTTGCTGCGGCAATTGCGGCGGTTCCCTGATTGGGGACATTCGCCGCAACAGTGACCGGAGCGCCCAAGCGAGCCTGTGCGGCATCGACCTGTTGCTGATTTACGGTGCCGGCGACGGTGTTGACCGCGCCTGGGGCAACGCGGCCGGATTTTGCCATTGCCATCTGTTGTTGCGGCTGCTGCGGCCCGATGAATGCCGGCACGGCGGCAGCCGTTGCAACGCCACCCGTAGACGCGGCAACGCCAGTCGCGGTCAGGGTCGTATTCGGATGCGGCACGTTGGTGTGTGCCGACGGGAGTTCTGCCTGAGACGTCTGCTGCTGAGTGCTCGCACACCCGGCAAGAGCGCCGCACATCATTGCCGATAGGGCAACGCTGCGCTTCAGGCTGGGAAATCCGATCGCTACCATTCTGTCACTTTCGAAAAGCCAAACCTATTTTCGATGCAATTCGGCCACAGGACCGCCAAATTCGGTCACAGGATCGATAAAATTATGAATCCCCATTAACCTATCCGTGATCGCGCTGCAACCCTGCACCGTCTCAGGCGGCCATCCGGCGATATCCGGCGGTCACTGCACCGGCCGCGATCAGCAGGGTTCCGCCCGTTCTGTTGACGGCGCGTTGCACGCTTGCCTTGCGAATGAAGCCGCGTGCCATGTCGGCAACGAACACGTAAACCAGCGAGTTCAATGCCGCCAAAGTGAGGAAAGTTGCCTCCAAAATAAGCGTTTGCTCAAGAAATGGCTTCGACAGGTCGAGAAACTGCGGCACGAAGGCAACGAAAAAGACGATGCTCTTCGGGTTGAGGGCCGTTACAACATAGGCGTGTAACATAATTTTTAACGGTTTTTCCTCTGGGAGATTATCGTTGTCGCCCATCGGACCCGTCACGATGGGGGCTCTCCAGAGCTTGATTCCGAGGAAAACGAGGTAGGCTGCACCGATCAGCTTAAGAATCGTGAACAACGTCGCCGAGGTGGCGAGGAGGGCACCCAGGCCGGCGAGCGAGGCGGTCATTGCCGTAAAATCGCCCAAAGTGACGCCCGTCACGGTTGCCAGTGCCGTCTTGCGGCCGTGGCCCAGCGCATAGGATATGACAAGGAGGATGGTCGGACCCGGTATGGCCAGCATGATGCAGGATGCGGCGGCGAAAGCGAGCCAGGTTTCGATCGACATGGAATCCTCCCTATTCCTTTTCGCCGCCAGCAAAGACATCGGATTTGCGATCCGTCAATCCGCTTGATCGCAGATCAGGCCGCTTGATCGCAGATCAGTCCGACAGATCGCCAATCAATCAGGCTTGCGTGTATTTCTGCCCGATATGGTCCATGACCTCGGCGAACCACGGCGTGGAGAGATCGAATGCCTTGCCGCCCTTGATGCGGGGGAATTCGATGGCGCGCAGCTTGCCGGCCTGGCCTTCGTCATGTCCGGTGACGCCGGATACCTTGTTGAGCGCGCTTTCCACCGCGAGATCGACCATTCCCTGGATCAGGTGGAGATCCTGGCCGTTCGCCGGCGCGGAGCGTGCGAAATAGCCCGACTTCTGCACCATGGAGCGTTCGGCGCCGATGATCGAGGCGAACTGCTTCTGGAACCAGCCGCCGACATTGATGGTGTCGATCTTCACATGGCCGAAGGCATCGCGCTTCACGCTTTCGCCGGCGGCTTCGCGTTCGGCGACGATGGCGTCCAGGCCTGCCCCTTCCGATACGAAGAGCGTCACCTGGCCGGTCTTTTCCATGATCGCCCGCAGCCGGTCGCCCTCGGCCTCGATATCGAATGCCATTTCCGGCAGATAGAGGCCGTCGATGCCCTTCATCTCGGCGTTCATCATAAAGCCTTCGACATATTCGTTGGCGCTGCTCTTCTGAATATAGGCGCGGGCGGTCGCTGCGGTCAGCCAGCCACAGTGGCGGCCCATCACCTCATGGATGACGAGCGTGCGAGGCGCCGCGGTCTGCTCGTTGCTGACGTTATCGAAGAAATGCGCCCCGACCTCGGCAGCCGTCCAGGCGCCGAGCGACTGGCGGATCGGCACGACGTCGTTGTCGACGGTCTTCGGCAGGCCGACGACGGTCAGGTCGTAGCCGTTGGCGCCCAGATAGGCGGCAAGATCGGCCGCCGTCGTATTGGTGTCGTCGCCGCCGATCGTGTGAAGGATGGTGACGCCGTCAGAGGCCAACCGCTCGGCCGCGACGCGCAGCGGATTTTCACCTTCCTTGACCAGGCCGCGCTTGACGCAGTCGGCGATGTTGGTGAGCTTGACGCGGCTGTTGCCGATCGGCGAGCCGCCGTAGCGATGCAGCAGATGGGCCCGCTCGCGCATGGCCGGCGTCACGTTGATGCGATCCCCCAGCAGGACTCCCTGGTAGCCAGAACGATAGGCAATGATGTCGAGATCGGGCGCCACGTCGGTATAGCGCTGGATCAAGCCGCCGACAGCGGACGAAAGGCAGGGCGCCAATCCGCCGGCAGTGAGCATTGCGACTTTCTGTTTGGCCATGGGGATCCTCCTTGCAGTCAAGCTGCTTTACTTCAATGGTTGCGGTGGGAATGGATGCGACAGGCGGGCATGGGTGTAAAGTAAAGAATTTAAGAAATCCGCGGTTTGTTTTACCACTGGAGGGCGGTTGGCGCTCAATCGGATGAGGCCCGAAGTACGCAATCGTTACCAAATTGTGAAAAGTGTTTTCGGCCTTGCGACGAATGGACTGCTTGCAATGACAACCATAATTTGATCAAGGTGTTCTACTGTTTTGGAGCCACCGGGACCACGATGTCGTTTTGGGAAAAATTGCTGAATGCTATCGGTAGCACGGCCGGCAATGCCCTGTCGGCGGTGGTCGAGGCTATTCGCACTGTATTCGAAGGCGACCCGGAAACCCGCCGCAAAGTGGCATTTTCCGTCGCTATCATCGCGCTTTCGGCCAAGATGGCGAAGGCTGACGGCGTGGTGACGGAAAACGAGGTCAATGCGTTTCGCGAGATCTTCGAATTCCCGCCCGATCAGGCCAAGAACGTCGCACGCCTTTACAATCTGGCGCGCCAGGATGTGGCCGGCTACGAGGCCTATGCGGAGCGGCTTTCCTCGCTTTGCGAGACCTGCACGCAGAATTGCCCGGTGCTGGAGGACGTGCTTGACGGCCTGTTCCACATCGCCAAGGCCGACGGCTTGATCCATGAGAAGGAAATGGCCTTCCTTCAGCATGTTGCCGAGATTTTCCATACGAGCGAGGAGCGCTTCGAGCAGATCATGGCCCGCCATGTCAGCGGCGGCGGCGATCCATACAAGGTGCTCGGCGTGTCGCGTCAGGACGATTTTCCGACGATACGCCGCCGGTATCATGGCCTCGTTTACGAGAACCATCCGGATCGCCTCGTGTCGCGCGGCGTGCCGGAGGAGTTCCACGCCATCGCCAATGAACGCATGGCAGCTCTGAATGCGGCTTACGCCGAGATCGAGAAAGAACGCCGCGCAGCATGAGTGCATTCAAGGCCGATTTCGCTCGCGCCCATGTGCAGCCTTCGCCGAACCATGGCGAGCGGCGGGACGGCTGTCGGCCTGATATCATCCTTCTGCATTATACAGGCATGGGCACGGCCGAGGGAGCGCTGGATTGGCTCTGTCGCGCCGAGAGCCAGGTATCGAGCCACTATTTCGTCTTCGAGGACGGGCGCATCGTCCAGCTCGTTCCGGAAGAGCGTCGCGCCTGGCACGCCGGCAAGAGTTCTTGGCATGGCGACGACGACATCAATTCGCGGTCGATCGGCATCGAGATCGCCAATGCCGGCCATCCCGGCGGCTTGCCGGATTTCCCCGATGCACAGATCGAAGCGGTTGTGGAACTGTGTCGCGATTGCGGCCAACGCTGGGCAATCGCGCCTGAACGGGTGCTCGGACACTCCGATGTGGCGCCTGTGCGCAAGGTGGATCCGGGCGAGAAATTCCCGTGGGCAAAGCTGGCTAAGGCAGGTGTGGGGCATTGGGTCGAGCCGGCGCCGATCACCGGCGGACGGTTCTTCCAGAAGGGCGATGTGGGCCAGCCCATCGAGGCATTGCAGTCCATGCTCTCGCTTTATGGCTACGGCACTGAAATAACCGGGGAATTCTCGGAAAGGCTGAAGGGCGACATCGAAGCCTTCCAGCGTCATTTCCGCCAGGAGCGCGTGGATGGCATTGCTGATTTTTCCACGATCGACACGCTTCATCGCCTCCTCTCCGCGCTGCCTCACTATTCGTAATTCTCCCGACTTTACTGCCTGTGTTTATAGCCGGCTATGGATGGGAAAGTGCGTAACTCCCTGCCACGCCACATCTTTTCCCTATTATCTCCGCATTGCATTGGTCTAACGGCGCTCGCTGAACGGCGGTCGCGCCGTCTGTGTTTGTGTGTCGCGCGGCCGTAGAAGACTAAATGGGGACTGTGCGCTCCGGCGGCTCTTTTTGCCTCCAGCCGGACGTGACGGCTGACGCCGTTTGCGGTCCCGCGCCTGGAGACAAAAGACTACATGAAAAATTTGATTGTTGCGGCTGCAGCATGCGTGGGCGTGCTGCTGGTGGGATATGATTGCGCCTTTGCGGGCCAGCGGGATGCGACGCAGAAAACGGTTCCACTCAAGATCGTCAGCCGCACCACCGGCTTTCCCATGCCCAGTGTTCCCGCCCAATTGCCTGATGCCGATTCCGCCTCTGCGCAGCAAAGTCGCTATTCCGCATTGATTGCCAAATATGCCAAGCAGAACGGTGTTGCCGTTGAACTGGCGACCGCCGTCATCAAGATCGAAAGCAATTTCAACTCGAGAACACGGGGTAGCGCAGGCGAGATCGGCCTCATGCAGATCAAGCCGGCAACCGCGCGGCTCATGGGATATGCTGGCCGGGCCAAGGGGCTTTACGATCCTGAGACGAATATCAAGTTCGGCATGAAATATCTTGCCATGGCGCAGGATCTCGGCGGTGGCCCGACCTGCAACACCATCCTCAAATACAATGCCGGCCATGGCGCCACGCGCATGAACCCGATCTCCAAGCGCTATTGCGGCAAGGTGCTGGCGCTTCTGGACTGATGCCCGCCTCCGGATTTCGGATAGGGCGGAATCGCTTTCCATGCTATCGAAACCGCGATTGCGCGCGAGGGTTACAGCATGGCAGCGGATTTCAGGTTCATCGTCGTCGGACGGGGCATGATGGGGGCCGCTGCTGCCCGTCACCTGGCCGGGAAAACGGACGGCATCGCCGTCATCGGACCGGATGAACCCGAGGATCGCGCCAGCCATCAGGGCGTGTTCGGCAGTCATTACGACGAAGGGCGCATTACCCGCACGATCGATCCGGACACGGATTGGGCCCGCCTCGCAAACCGTTCGATCAGCCGCTATGCGGAAATCGAACGGGATAGCGGCATCCAGTTCTATGCGCCGGTCGGTTGCCTCGTCACCGGTCCGAAGCGAGGTGGCGAGGCCACCTACGTCGGCAATGTCGTCGAAGCGGCCAAGCGGCTCGGCGTTCAAACCGAAATCCTCGACGATGCCGGGCTCAAGGCAAGGTTTCCCTTCTTCTCCTTTGCATCGGGGAGCGAAGGGGTGTTTGAGCCGCAGGGGGCCGGCCACATCAGTCCGCGCCGGCTGGTGAAGGCACAGTCTCTGCTGGCGGAAAAAGCCGGTGCGCGCGTCATCAAACAGACTGCAATATCGATCCGCGACGATGCTGGCGTGGCGGTCGTGACCACGGCCGAAGGCGAGACCTTCAGGGCGGAAAAAATCCTCTTGGCCGCCGGCGGTTTCTCGATTGCGGAGAATCTCTTGCAGCGACCGGTTGAGATGAAGGTTTATGGCCGCACCGTCACCTTCTTCGAGGTCAGCGAGGCGGAAGCTGAGGCGCTTTCCGGCATGCCTTCACTGATATCGGTGACGCCGGATGGCGCCGACAGCATCTATATGCTTCCTCCGATCCGCTATCCGGACGGCAAGCACTATATCAAGATCGGTGGCGACCCGGATGATCTTCAATTCAGGAGCGAAGCGGAGCTGCGCGCCTGGTTCCGGACCGCGGGTCGCGACAAGGCCCGCGAACATCTGGTGCGGATCTTCCATGAGCGCGTGCCTGGCGTCCGCCGGCCGCCGGCTTTTACCAATTCCTGCGCCGTCTCCTTTTCACCGACCGGCTATCCGATGATCGGCTACACCTCTTCTCCACGCATCGCCGTTCTCACGGGCGGTTGCGGGACGGCTGCCAAGAGTTCCGATGAAATCGGCCGGCTGGGGGCGGAGCTGCTGCTCTCAGGTCGAATCAAGGACGAGGGCTACGATACGGATTTCTCTGCACATTTCCGCAACTGACATCCGCTGCGCAGAAAGCCGCATATTTCGGTGGCAATTGCGGGCGGTCTCGGTTAATGAGCCAGTGCCAGTTGGCCGGGCAGCCGCGCTTCATCAATGCCGAAAGGCGATGAGGTGAGGAAAGTCCGGGCTCCACGGAAACACGGTGCCGGATAACGTCCGGCGAGGGCAACCTCAGGGAAAGTGCCACAGAAAGCAAACCGCCCGATCTCAGGATCGGGTAAGGGTGAAAGGGTGGGGTAAGAGCCCACCGCGCCTCTGGAAACAGCGGCGGCACGGAAAACCCCACCGGGAGCAAAACCGAATAGGGATGACGCGGAGCGCGCAAGCGCTCCAGCCCGTTTCCGGGCCGGTCATCCGGGTGGGTTGCACGAGGCGTCGCGCAAGCGGCGTCCCAGATGAATGGCTGCCACGTTCCGGCCTCGGCCGGAGCCATACAGAACCCGGCTTACAGGCCAACTGGCAAATCATCGCGCTTCCACCAAGCGCGCGTTTCCCGCTTCCTGCGAATAATTTCGGGGGCCGCCGGACACCCTTGGTTTCCAGGGTTCGCAGCCTTGCCGGGGGAGGGTTTTCGCCTGTGAAAACAACCCGTTTCAGGACGCCGGCTGAAGCCAATCCTAACCTTTCGTTAAACTTAACGGCTTATGAATATTCGAGCTGTTGCCATGGCTGACGTGGCTTCATCCCATTGACGCCCATATGGTCCCATGGTATCCCAAAAGAACACTGCATACGGGCAAATCGGAGCCCATTCATCGCAAAGCCATGATCGCTTCCGTTCTGGAAGTGTCGAAGGGGTGTTGGCTCTTTCGGCTTGCGAAGCTGTGTCCGATTTTGGCTATGCCCGCGAGCGTGTCGTTGCTTGCGGATCATGGGGGACGGGTGTTTCGCGTCATGAACCGCTTCCTGTCAAATGCGACCAACCGGATCGATGCCAAGGGACGGGTTTCCGTACCTGCGGCGTTTCGTTCCGTGCTGGCCGAGCGCAATATCCAGGAGCTGTACTGCTTCCAGGATTTTGTGTTTCCGGCGATCAGCGTCGGCGGTCTCGACCTGCTCGATCGATTCGAGCGGCAGATTGCGGCGGACGATCAGTTTTCGCCGGCGGCGAATCAGATGTCGCTCCTCATTCACGGGGGCGGGGTCTTTATGAAGCTCGATGCGGAAGGGCGGCTGATGGTCACGGATTTCATCCGCGACTTCACCGGAATTGCAGGCGAAGTGACCTTCGTCGGTCGGGCGGATCATTTTCAATTATGGCGACCGGAGGCCTTCCTGGCCTTGCAGGCGCAGGCACGAGAGGAGCGCAGGCTGGCGGGCAGGCGCTCGGAATAGAGCGGGGAAACGGAATGGCGGCGAATTCGGGCGGAGGTTCTTCTGATGCCGGTGGCGGACCAGTTCGTCACATTCCGGTTCTTCTTGCCGAGGTGATCGAGGCGCTGGCTCCCGCGCCCGGCAAGATCATTCTCGATGGTACGTTCGGGGCTGGCGGCTACACGTCGGCCATCCTCGCCGGCGGCGCCGACGTGATCGCGCTCGATCGCGATCCGACGGCAATCGCGGCGGGGCGGGCGCTCGTTTCCGCCCATGCCGGACGCCTCAATCTCATTCAGTCGCAGTTTTCCCAGCTGGCCGATCATGCGCCGGCGGGTGGCCTCGATGGTGTCGTCCTCGATATCGGCGTTTCCTCGATGCAGATCGACGAGGCGGAGCGCGGTTTCTCGTTCAGCAAGAACGGCCCGCTCGATATGCGCATGTCCGCCAGCGGCGTGTCGGCTGCGGATGTCGTCAACCGTGCCAAGCTGGCCGACCTCATCCGCATCTTCGTCTTCCTGGGGGAAGAAAAGCAGGCGCCGCGCATCGCGCACGCCATCGAAAAGCGGCGCGCCGAGGCGCCTTTTGTCACCACGCGCGACCTTGCCGGCCTGATCGAGCTCGTCACGCCGCGCAAAGCCAAGGACAAGATTCATCCCGCGACGCGCGTCTTTCAGGCCCTGCGTATTTTCGTCAATGACGAGCTTGGCGAGCTGGCTCAGGCGCTGTTTGCTGCCGAGCGCGCGCTCAAGCCGGGCGGACGCCTTGTGGTCGTGACCTTTCATTCGCTGGAAGACAGGATCGTCAAGAAGTTCTTCGCGGACCGCTCCGGCCGCGCCGCCGGGTCGCGTCACATGCCTATCGTGAATGAGCGGCCGGCCACCTTCGAGCCGGTCGGCAAGTCGATGATTTCTGCGAGCGACGCCGAGGCGGAAGCCAATCCGCGCGCTCGTTCGGCCAAGCTGCGTGCGGGGGCGCGCACTTCGGCTCCGGCAGAGGCGGAAGATCTTTCGATCTTCGATCTGCCCAGTCTTGCAAGTCTCGGAAAGCTCGGGGGTTGAAATGCTGAGGACTTTTGACATCGTGCTGATTGGCGTCATGACGGCTACGGCCAGCGTGACCTATACGATCAAGCATCGTGCCGAGCTGAAGCTGGAAGAGGTTCATCGCCTCGAATCTGAAATCAAGCTTGAAAAGGATACGATCGAGCTTCTCAAGGCGGACTGGGCGCTGGTCTCTCAGCCGAACCGCCTCGAGCGTCTCGTCAACAACTACAGCAGCGAACTGCAGCTGCAGCCGACGCTGTCGACCTCGATCGTTCAGCCCAGCGAGCTGCCGATGCTGCGCTCGCAGCTTCCTCCGCCGACCGTGACCGCATCGAACGACCCGAAGAGCGGCAAGGCGACCGGCGCCAAGGTCAATGCAGCCGTGGCCTCGAAGAATGGCGACACCACGGACGCGGAGATCAGGAAGGCCATTGCTGATGTGGCCGCCGCTCCCGCGCCGCGACCGAAATCGCCCGCCCTTGCCAAGCGCAAGAAGCCGGATGTCGACAACATGGCAACGGGATCGGTGGCGGAATAATGTCTTTTCTTTCTCGTATCATGGTCCTGAAGAGCAAGGCGCACTTCGCGACCGACGGCAACAATCGCCCGAGCGACGGGTTCGCGCGCTCGATCTTCGAGGGCGCGCGCAAGCGCAAGTCCAATCAGGCAAAAAGTCGTGTCGTGCTGCTGGTCGCGAGTTTCGTCGCCGTCTACTGCGTGATCGGCGGCCGCCTTGCCCAGTTCGCCATGACGCTGCCGGAGATGACTTCAAGCATTCTGCCGCCGGATCGCCTGATGGCCTCGCGTCCGGACATCATCGACCGCAATGGCGCTCTTCTCGCCACCGATATCCGCACAGTCTCGCTGTTTGCCGAGCCGAACAAGATCATCGATGCGGACGAGGCTGTCGAGGAGCTGCGCAAGGTCCTGCCGGATCTCGATGCCAAATCCACCTACAAGAAGCTCTCGACGAAGTCCTCGCATTTCGCCTGGCTGCGTCGGCAGCTGACGCCGAAGCAGCAGAGCCAGATCCTGGCGCTCGGCATTCCCGGTATCGGCTTCCGTCCCGAGAAGCGCCGCTTCTATCCGGGCGGTTCCACCGCCGCCCATATTCTCGGCTACGTCAACATCGACAATCGCGGTGTTGCCGGCATGGAGAAATATATCGACGACCTGGGGCTCGCCGATCTTGCCGCCGCCGGCATGACCAACGACCAGCCGCTGCAGCCGGTGAAGCTGTCGGTCGATCTGCGGGTGCAGGACATCGTCCATGACGCCGTCGTCAACGCCGTCAAGAATTTCCAGGCCAAGGGCGCCGGTGCGGCCGTGCTGAACGTGCACACGGGCGAAGTGGTGGCCATGGCGTCCGCGCCCGATTTCGATCCGAACTATCCGAACGATGGCGCTGCCGAGGGATGGCTCAATCGCATGACGAACGGTACGTTCGAAATGGGATCGACCTTCAAGACCTTCACGATGGCGATGGCGCTCGATTCCGGCAAGGTCTCGCTGCGCGATGCCTTCGATGCCACCAATCCGATCCGTATCGGTGGCTTCACCATCCACGACTTCCACGGCCAGCGTCGCGTGCTGACCGTTCCGGAAATCTTCCAGTATTCGTCGAACATAGGCACGGCGAAGATCGCCGACCTCGTCGGTATCGATGGGCACAAGGAATTCCTTACCCGCATCGGACTGCTCAGCAAGATGCAGACCGAGTTGCCGGAAGTGAAGATGCCGTCGCAGCCGCGCGTGTGGAAGAAGATCAACTCGATCACGATCTCCTTCGGCCACGGCGTCTCGACGACGCCGTTGCAGACGGCCGTTGCCGGCGCGGCGTTGGTCAATGGCGGCAAGCTGATCGAGCCGACCTTCCTGCCGCGCACCCGCGACGAGGCGGACGACATCGCCAAGCTCGTCATCAAGAAGAGCACGAGCGACGATGTGCGCTTCCTGCTCGACTTCAACGGTTCGAAGGGTTCGGGCCGCGCCGCCCGCGTGCCGGGCTACGACGTCGGCAGCAAGACCGGCACGGCCGACAAGGTCGTCAACGGCCGCTATTCGCACACGCTGAACTTCAACACCTTCATGGCCGTGTTCCCGATCGACAATCCGCAATACATCATCATGACCTTCTGCGACGAGCCGAAGACCGGTGAGCATGGCGGCACGATCTCGGCCTATACGGCAGCACCGATTGCACGCGACATCATCGCCCGGGCGGCGCCTATCCTCGGCATTCAGCCAAGTTTTGGAAACGGCAACTCGGCCTTGCTGGTGTCTTATTAAGCGTGAAAGAATACACACGTCGATTCGCGAGGGGCGGACTGATCGAGAAGGCGAAAAGTACATTCGATGAACTTGCGGGATATTGCCGGAAATGTATTTCCGGAACTCAACACACAAATTGGCGGTGCGCTCGGCGATCTTGAGATAAGCGGGATCTCCGCCGACAGCCGCAAGGTTTCGCCCGGCATGGCGTTTGTTGCCGTGGCCGGCACGAAGGCTGACGGAGCGAGTTTTATCGCAGATGCCGTATCGCGCGGGGCCTCCGTCGTGGTTGCCGGTCATCAGGCCGACGCCGGCAGTGTGCCCGTGTTGCAGGTTTCAGAGCCACGCCGGTTTCTCTCCATCGCCGCTTCGCGGTTTTTCGGACGACAGCCGGAAACGATGGTGGCTGTGACGGGGACAGCCGGCAAGACTTCGGTCGCTTCCTTTACCCGGCAGATCTGGGCCCACGCCGGCCATCCGGCGGCCATGATCGGCACGACTGGCGTCGTTTCGCCGACCCGCAACGAGTATGGTGCGCTGACGACGCCCGATCCGGTGTCGCTGCACGAACTGCTTGCCGAACTCGCCGAGGAAGGCGTCACGCACGCGGCGATGGAAGCGTCCAGCCACGGTCTCGATCAATTCCGGCTCGACGGCGTCAGGCTTGCCGCCGCCGCCTTTACCAATCTCGGCCGCGACCACATGGACTATCATCCGACGGTCGAGGATTACATGGCCGCCAAGATGCGGCTGTTCCGGGATCTACTGCCGAAGGGCTCTCCGGCCGTCATTTTCGCCGATGATGCCTGGTCGGCTCAGGCAATTGCCGCCGCCCGCGATGCCGGGCAGGATGTCCGCACCGTCGGGCGCAAGGGCAGCTTCCTGACGCTGAAGCGCGTCGAACATTTTCGCCACAAGCAGATCGCCGAGGTCCATATCGGCGGCGACATCTCCGAGGTTCATATTCCGCTGGCCGGCGATTTCCAGATCGCCAATGCGCTCGTGGCGGCCGGTCTGGCCATTTCGACGGGCGTTGCGGCACCGGTTGCCATGGCGGCCCTTGAGAAACTCGTCGGCGCATCGGGCCGGCTCGAGCTCGTCGGCCACACGCATGACGGCGCGCTTGCTTATGTCGACTATGCCCATAAGCCGGATGCGCTTGAAAATGTTCTGAATTCCGTCCGTCCGTTCACGACGGGCCGCGTGGTTGTCGTCTTTGGCTGCGGTGGGGATCGCGATCGCGGCAAACGTCCGATCATGGGTGAAATAGCCTGCCGGTTGGCCGATGTCGTCATCGTCACCGACGACAATCCGCGCTCGGAAGATCCGGCGGCGATCCGTTCGGAGATCATGGCGGCTGCTGCCTGCGCGACGGAGATCGGCGATCGGGCCGAAGCGATCCGTAACGCAGTCGGGCTGCTGAAATCCGGCGACACGCTGATCGTCGCGGGGAAGGGCCACGAGGAAGGTCAGACGATCGGCGGCGTCACGCTGCCGTTCTCCGATCATGTCGAATTGCGCAAAGCACTGGAGGGTTTGACGTCTTGAACTGGCTATGGACTTCTGAGGATCTGATCGCCGCTATCTCGGGCCGCTTCGTCGGATCGCTGCCCGCGGGCATTACGGGCATTTCCATAGACAGTCGCTCCATCAAGCCGGGCGAGGCTTTCTTTGCCATCAAGGGCGATCGCGTCGATGGGCACGACTACGCCAATCTGGCCATGGCGAACGGCGCCGCGTTCATCGTGATCAGCGAGGCGCGTCTGCCGGCGATGGGCAGCCTCACCGTGCCGAAGGTCGTCGTGGACGACGTATTGGCGGCGCTTGCGCGGCTTGGCGTTGCCGCGCGCAAGCGTAGCCAGGCGAAGATCGTCGCCGTGACGGGTTCGGTCGGCAAGACGACCACGAAGGAGATGTTGCGCCGGGCGCTCACCCCGTCGGGCAAGGTGCATGCATCCGTTGCTTCCTTCAACAATCATTGGGGCGTTCCGCTTACTCTGGCGCGGATGCCGGAAGATACCGATTTCGGGATTTTCGAAATCGGCATGAACCATCCCGGGGAAATTCGCCCGCTCGTCAAAATGGTACAGCCGCATGTGGCGATCATCACCACGATCGCGCCGGCCCATCTCGGCAATTTCAACAGCATCGGTGAAATCGCCGCCGCGAAAGCGGAAATTTTCGAGGGTGTGGTGCCGGGTGGTCATGCCATTCTCAATCATGACAACGACCAGTTCGAGATGCTGGAGCAGGCTGCGGTCGCGGCCGGTATCGAGCATGTGCATAGCTTCGGCCAGCATGCGAAGGCGGACGTGCGTCTCGCGGAATTCAACGCTTCGGAAGAGAATTCGACACTTTGGCTGACGATCGGCGGCGAGACCATGGAAGTGGCGCTCGGTGCGCCGGGCCGCCATATCGCCGAAAACGCGCTTGCCGTGCTTGGCGCGGTCATGCTCCTGGAGGCCGATCTGGACAGCGCCATCAACGCCCTGGCGGATCTTCAGCCGGAAAAGGGCAGGGGACAACGCCACAAGCGCGCGGTCGGTAGCGGCTATTTCACGCTGATCGACGAGAGTTACAACGCCAATCCCGCATCCATGCGCGCGGCTATCGCGCTGCTGGCGACGACGTCGCCGCATGAGGGACCGGGCGGACGGACGGGCCGGCGGATCGCCGTGCTCGGCGACATGTTGGAAATGGGGGATTATGCCCAGCGCGTGCATGCAAATCTTGCCGGGCCGCTGCTTGCGGCCGGCATAGAGCATGTCTGGCTGGCGGGTCCGGAGATGGCGGCTTTGAGGGATGAGCTGCCGGAAAGTGTTCATGTCGAATATCGGGAGACGACGGAGGAACTCTCGGAATTCGCGCTCAATTCTGTCGCCCCCGGCGACGTGTTGATGGTGAAATCGTCGCTGGGAATGGGGTTTGGAAAGATCGTTGCGGGCTTGCTTGACAAGTTTCCCGCATTTTCCGACACGGGCCCTCACACCCATCAGGGGCTTTAGAAAGGGCTCTTATGCTGATCTGGCTTGCCGAACTGTCGGACCACGTTCATTTTTTCACTACTCATTTCAGATTTCTCAATCTGTTCAGATACATCACGTTCCGTACCGGCGGCGCTCTGTTCACGTCAGCGTTGATCGTCTTTCTTTTCGGGCCGCGAATCATCTCCTCCCTGCGCGTGCGCCAGGGCAAGGGGCAGCCGATCCGTGCCGACGGCCCGCAGACGCACTTCAAGAAGGCCGGCACCCCGACCATGGGCGGCCTGATGATCCTTGCCGGCATCGTCGTTTCGTCCCTGCTTTGGGCGGATCTTGCCAATGTCTACGTCGTCGCCACGCTGCTGGTGACGCTCGGATTCGGCGCTATCGGCTTCTATGACGACTATCTCAAGGTGACGAAGCAGAGCGACAAGGGCTTTTCCGGCCGCGCTCGTCTCGGCATCGAATTCGTCATCGCCGCTATCGCCGTCTACTTCATGATGACCACGGCGCTCGCCTCCGGTCCGGCGGGCTCCACCTTCGGCTCGTCGGTCGCCTTCCCGTTCTTCAAGAGCCTGCTGCTCAATCTCGGCATGTTCTTCGTGCTGTTCGGTGCCTTCGTCATCGTCGCCGCCGGCAATGCCGTCAACTTGACGGACGGTCTCGACGGGCTTGCCATCGTGCCAGTGATGATCGCCGCGGCCTCCTTCGGCGTCATCTCCTATCTGGCCGGCAACTTCGTTTTCGCCGACTATCTGGCGATCAATTTCGTGCCCGGCACGGGTGAACTCGCCGTCGTCCTCGGTGCGGTCATCGGTGCCGGTCTCGGCTTCCTCTGGTTCAATGCGCCACCGGCAGCTATCTTCATGGGCGATACGGGCTCGCTTGCGCTTGGGGGCATGATCGGCTCGGTCGCGGTTGCCACCAAGCACGAGATCGTCATGGCGATCATCGGCGGTCTCTTTGTGCTCGAGGCGCTCTCGGTCATCATCCAGGTCGGCTTCTTCAAGATGACCAAGCGCCGTGTCTTCCTGATGGCGCCCATCCACCATCACTTCGAAAAGAAGGGCTGGACGGAAAGCCAGGTCGTCGTGCGTTTCTGGATCGTCGCCGTCATCCTGGCGATGGTCGGTCTGTCCACCCTGAAGCTGCGGTGAGGCAGAAATGATCCCCGTCACCACGCTGAACGGAAAAAAGGTCGCTCTCTTCGGCCTTGGCGGCTCGGGCTTTGCCACGGCGCGCGCACTGGTTGCCGGTGGCGCCGAGGTCACGGCCTGGGACGACAATCCGGACAGCGTGGCCAAGGCGGCTGCGGAGGGAATGGCGGTCGCCGATCTCAGGACGATCGACTGGAACAGCCTGTCGGTCTTCGTCCTGTCGCCCGGTGTGCCGCTGACCCACCCGAAACCGCATTGGACCGTCGATCTCGCTCGCGCCGCCGGCGTCGAGGTTATTGGCGATGTCGAGCTTTTCGTGCGGGAGCGGCGGGCACATGCGCCGGATTGCCCCTTCATCGCCATTACCGGAACGAACGGCAAATCGACGACGACGGCTTTGATCGCCCATATCCTGCAATCGAGCGGGCGCGATACGCAGCTCGGCGGCAATATCGGTAGGGCCGTGCTGACGCTCGATCCGCCGAAGGCAGGGCGCTTCTATGTCGTCGAATGCTCCTCCTATCAGATCGACCTGGCGCCGACGCTCAATCCTTCGGCCGGTATCTTGCTGAACCTGACGCCCGACCATCTCGATCGGCATGGCACGATGCAGCACTATGCCGATATCAAGGAGCGGCTCGTCGCGGGCAGCGACGTTGCCGTGGTGGGTGTCGACGACAGCTATTCTTCGTTGATCGCCGACCGCATCGAGCGGGCGGGCGGCAAGGTCACAAGAATATCGCGCCGGCATGCGCTGGCGGACGGCCTTTACGCAGAGGGCAGCCGCATCATGCAGGCATCGAGCGGGGCCGCAAGCGAGATTGCCGATCTCGACGGTATCCAGACCTTGCGCGGTGGCCACAACGCACAGAACGCCGCGGCGGCAATTGCCGCCTGCCTGGCGGTCGGTGTCTCCGCCGACGAGATTCGGGCCGGGTTGACATCCTTCCCCGGCCTCAAGCATCGCATGCAGCCTGTCGGAAGACGCGGCCGGGTCGTCTTCGTCAACGATTCCAAGGCGACCAATGCGGATGCGGCGGCGCCCGCGCTTTCGAGCTACGAGAATATCTACTGGATCGCCGGCGGCCTGCCGAAAGAGGGCGGTATCACCAGCCTGGCGCCGCTCTTTTCGCGCATAACCAAGGCCTATCTGATCGGCGAGGCCGCTCCGGCCTTTGCCGCGACGCTCGGCGACCGGGTGCCGTACGAAATTTCCGGCACGCTGGAGCGCGCCGTCGCGCATGCTGCCGCCGATGCGGACGGCGACGAACATGAGGCCGCGGCCGTGATGTTGTCACCGGCTTGCGCAAGCTTCGATCAGTATAAGAATTTCGAGGTCAGGGGCGACGCCTTCGTCAGCCATGTAGCTGCGATCGATGGCGTCACCATGCTGATCGGTTCAGCAGCTGGAGGCAAATGATATGGTAAGCCGCGTTGAACGTGGGGCCTTGGCCGAGTGGTTCTGGACCATCGACCGCGTGTTTCTCGCCCTTTTCATCCTGTTGATCGGCATCGGTTTCATGCTTTCCTTTGCGGCGTCGCCTGCTGTTGCGGAACGCATCGGGCTTGAGCCGTTCCACTTCGTCAAGCGCCATGCGCTGTTCCTCGTCCCGGCGATCGCGACGATGATCGGCATTTCCTTCATGACGCCCAGACAGGTGCGGCGGACGGCGGTCATCCTGCTGATCGTGGCGCTGGCGATGATGCTGTTCGCGCTCTTCTTCGGCGTCGAAGTCAAGGGCTCCCGGCGCTGGGTCAACATCGCGTCCTTGTCCATTCAGCCTTCGGAATTCATGAAGCCGGCCTTCGTCGTCGTCTGCGCCTGGCTGTTTTCCGAACATGCGCGCCAGCCGGAAATCCCGGGCAATCTCTTCGCCATCATCCTCTTCGGTATCGTCGTGGCACTGCTCGTCGCGCAGCCCGACCTTGGCCAGACGATCCTGACCACCGCCGTCTGGGGCGGCATGTTCTTCATGGCCGGCATGCCCTGGCTTTGGATCATCGTGCTTGGCGGCCTTGGCGCCGGCGGTTTCGTCACCGCCTATTACGTCTTCGATCACGTCGCGCAACGCGTGAACAAGTTCCTGACGGGCGAGGGCGATACGTTCCAGGTCGATACCGCCAAGGAAGCGATCGTTCACGGCACCTGGTTCGGCGTCGGTCCCGGCGAAGGTACCGTCAAGCGTATCATTCCGGACGCCCATACCGACTTCATCTTCTCTGTCGCGGCCGAGGAATTCGGCGCCATCTTCTGCATGGTGCTCGTGCTCATCTTTGCTTTCCTCGTGCTGCGCGGACTTTCGCACGCCTACAAGGAAAAGAACGATTTCAACCGTTTTGCCGTCGCCGGCCTCGTGCTGCAGATCGGCATTCAGTCGATCATCAACATCGGCGTGAACCTGCAGCTGCTGCCGGCAAAGGGCATGACGCTGCCGCTCATTTCCTATGGCGGCTCGTCGATGACCGCGATCTGCGTAACTGCCGGCTTCATCCTGGCGTTGACGCGTCACAGGCCGGAAAAGCGTGCGCAGGATCGCACCATGTTCCGCGTGACGCACGGATTGCCGGCGGAGTGATCGTCTTGGGACCATCGACCATTTGCTCCCGCTATCTCCTGCCTGCCCTTCATTCTGCGGTCGCTTTTCAGAAAGCGGCGAGCTATGAGGGAGGCTTGGCCTGCGTCGATGACGCGGCCGTGGCGACTTCCTATATTAGGGAGATGCCCCGAGTAATGGGGTGTTCGCGGGAGCGAAATTATGAGTAAAGGCATTGTCCTTCTTGCCGCCGGCGGAACCGGCGGTCACGTATTTCCGGCCGAGGCACTGGCCTATAAGCTGAAGGAGCGCGGCTATTCCGTGCACCTCGTCACCGACAGCCGCGCCGAACGCTATGCCGGCAAGTTTCCGGCCGACGAGATCCATGTCGTCCCCTCGGCAACGATCGGTTCGAAGAACCCGTTGAAGGTTGCGCGAGCCCTTTGGACGCTGTGGACCGGCATGCGCGCGGCGCGCAAGCTGATCCAGCGGATCAAGCCCGTCTGCGTCGTCGGCTTCGGCGGTTATCCCACCGTTCCGCCGCTTCTGGCTGCGACGCGCATGGGCGTGCCCTCCATGCTGCATGAGCAGAATGCGGTCATGGGCCGGGCCAACAAGATGCTGGCAACGCGCGTTCGCGCGATTGCGGGCGGCTTCCTCACGGAAAACGGCGCGTTTGCCGAAAAGACGGTGACGACAGGCAACCCCGTGCGTCCGGCTGTCATCGAGGCTGCCAAGCGTCCCTATGTGCCGTCCGGTCCGGACGATCCGTTCAATCTCGTCGTCTTCGGCGGCAGCCAGGGTGCGCAATATTTCTCGAAGGCGGTCCCCACGGCGATCAGCCTGCTCGAGGAGCCGCTGCGCAAGCGCCTGCGGGTTACGCAGCAGGTGCGCCCCGAGGATATGGAAACGGTCAACAGCTGCACGAGAAAGCTTGAGATGGGCGCCGATGTCGCGCCGTTCTTCAACGATATGGCCGAGCGTATCGGCGCCGCGCATCTGGTTCTCTGCCGCTCCGGCGCCTCGACCGTCTCCGAGCTTGCCGTCATCGGCCGCCCGGCGATCCTCGTGCCTTATCCGCATGCGCTCGATCACGATCAGGCGGCCAATGCCGCGGCCCTGGCGGCAACGGGCGGCGTCAAGGTCATCGTGCAGTCGGAGCTGACGTCGGAGAAACTTTCCACCATTCTGCGCGGCGCCATGACCATGCCGGAAAAGCTCGCGAAGATGGCTGCGGCAGCCAAGCAGGCGGGCAAGCCGGATGCGGCAAACTTGCTTGCCGACATGGTTGAGGCTATTGCCGCGGGACGTTCAATTCAGCAATTCAAGGGGGCAGGCGTATGAAGCTGCCGAAGGCAATCGGCCTTGTGCATTTTATCGGTATCGGCGGTATCGGAATGAGCGGCATAGCCGAGGTGTTGCATAACCTCGGCCATCGCGTTCAGGGTTCCGATCAATCGGAAAGCGCCAACGTGCAGCGGCTGCGCGACAAGGGCATTCCGGTCCATATCGGCCACAAGGCGGAAAACCTCGGCGATGCCGAAGTCGTCGTCGTCTCCACCGCCATTAAGAAGAACAATCCGGAGCTTGTCGCCGCGCGCGAAAAGCTGCTGCCGGTCGTGCGCCGTGCCGAGATGCTCGCCGAGCTGATGCGCTTCCGCAACGCGATCGCCATCGGCGGCACGCACGGCAAGACCACGACGACGTCGCTCGTTGCGACACTTCTGGAAGCCGGCGGTCTCGATCCGACCGTTATCAACGGCGGCATCATCAATGCCTATGGTACGAATGCGCGCATGGGAGCTGGCGAGTGGATGGTGGTCGAGGCCGACGAGTCGGACGGCACCTTCCTGAAGCTGCCGGCCGATGTCGCTGTCGTCACGAATATCGATCCGGAGCACCTCGACCACTACGGCAATTTCGATGCCGTTCGCGCCGCTTTCCGGCAGTTCGTCGAGAACGTGCCTTTTTACGGCTTCGGCGTCATGTGCATCGACCATCCGGAAGTACAGGCGCTTGTCGGGCGCATCGAGGACCGCAAGGTCATCACTTACGGCGAGAATCCACAGGCAGACGTGCGTTTCTCGAATGTGCGAATCGATGGAACGCGTTCGCTGTTCGATGTCGAAATCCGCAGGCGCCGCACGGGCAAGGTGATCCAGATCAAGGATCTCGTCATGCCGATGCCGGGCCGGCATAATATTTCCAATGCGACCGCCGCCATTGCCGTTGCCAACCGGCTCGGGATTTCCAGCGAGGCGATCGCCAAGGGGCTGGCATCCTTCGGTGGCGTCAAGCGCCGCTTCACGCTGACCGGAGAATGGAACGGGATCAAGGTTTTCGACGACTACGGCCATCACCCTGTCGAAATCAAGGCGGTGCTGAAGGCAGCGCGAGAAGCCTGCAAGGGCCGGATCATCGCCGTTCATCAGCCGCACCGCTATTCACGTCTGTCGAGCCTGTTCGAGGAATTCGCCGCCTGCTTCAACGATGCCGACAGCATCTTCCTGGCGCCGGTCTATGCCGCCGGCGAGGATCCCATCGAGGGCGTGGATTCGCAGACGCTGGTTTCACGCATCAAGGCCGGCGGTCATCGCGATGCGCGCTACCTGCCATCGCAGGAAGATCTTGCCGCGATGGTTGCGGAGATTGCGCAGCCGGGTGATTTTGTGGTTCTGTTGGGGGCTGGCAGCATCACATATTGGGCAGCATCATTGCCAAAGGAATTGGAAGGCCTCTCGGGTAAGTCCGCATGAAACAGGTAAATGGGGAAAAGCTTCTGGCGTCGCTCGGCGACAGTGTAAAGGACATCAGGGGTCGGCTGACGCCGGACGCACCGATGGATCGTGTTACGTGGTTCCGCGCCGGCGGATTGGCGGAACTGATGTTCCAGCCGCATGACACGGACGATCTCATCGCATTCCTGAAGATCCTGCCGGAAGAAGTACCGCTGACCGTGGTCGGCGTGGGTTCGAACATATTGGTGCGCGACGGCGGCATTCCGGGTGTCGTCCTCAGGCTTTCTGCCAAGGGCTTCGGCTCGGTGGAGCTTGCCGGCGAGAATCGCATCCTGGCCGGCGCCATTTGCCCGGACAAGCACGTCGCGGCCATGGCGATGGACAACAGCATCGGCGGTTTCCATTTCTACTACGGCATTCCGGGCAGCATCGGCGGCGCGGCGCGGATGAATGCGGGCGCCAATGGCGCGGAGACCCGCGAGCGCGTGGTCGAGGTTCACGCGGTCGACCGGAAGGGCGACAAGCATGTGCTGACCAATGCCGAAATGGGCTACAGCTACCGTCATTCGGACGCATCCGAAGGGCTGATCTTCACGCATGTCCTTTTCGAGGGGTATGCCGAGGATCGGGCCAAGATTCGTGCGGAGATGGACGCCGTGCGCGCGCATCGCGAAACGGTGCAGCCGATTCGGGAAAAGACCGGCGGCTCGACCTTCAAGAACCCTGAAGGCCTTTCCGCATGGAAACTGATCGATGAAGCGGGTTGCCGCGGTCTCGTCATCGGCGGTGCGCAGATGTCATCGCTGCACTGCAACTTCATGATCAACATGGAGCAGGCGACAGGCTACGATCTGGAATATCTCGGCGAGCAGGTACGTCGCGAGGTTTTCGAGAATTCCGGCGTCAAGCTGGAGTGGGAAATCAAGCGTCTCGGCCGCTTCATGCCGGGCCGGGAGGTTCGTCCGTTCCAGGGCGTCACCACGGAGTAGGCTCGCGCTGCAAGCCGCTCAAACCTCATGAAATGATTCAAGAAAAAGGCCGGCTTAAAACCCGGCCTTTTCAATTGGTTATCTCGACGTCCTCAGACTTCCTCATTGCCCGACAACAGAATGCCGATCAGCGAGAGCAAGGCGGCGGCCGCCAGATAGTAGCCGACATAGACAAGGCCGTAATTCGTTGCGAGCCATGTGGCGATGTAGGGAGCCAGTGACGCGCCGACGATGCCGCCGAGGTTGAAGGTCATCGATGCGCCGGTATAGCGCACGGTGGTCGGGAAGGGCGCGGCAAGTGCTGCGCCGATCGGACCGTAGGTAAAGCCCATCAACGCCAGGCCGATGATCGAGCAGGCGAAGGCGCCGGCAAGCCCGGCCGTCAGCAGCGACGAGTAGAACAGGCCGAAGATAAGGATACCGACGGTCGTCAGGCTCAGAACCAGCCGGCGCGAATAGCGGTCGGACAGCAGGCCGGAGATCGGAATCGTCAGGCCGAAGAAGACGACGCCGACGAGCTGGACGACAAGGAACTGGCCCTGCGAGAAGCCGAGGCCGGCCGGCAATGGTCCATTGCCCGGAGGCCGGGTGCCCCAGCTCAGGGTGAAAGCCGTCATCAGGTAAAACAGCACGAAGGTCGCGACGGCGATGATCGTGCCGAGAATGAGGCTGCGGAGATGCGAGCGGAAGATGACCGCGATCGGAACCGAAACGCGTTCTTCCTTCTCGATCGCGCGCTGGAATTCCGGGGTTTCCGTGATCTTCAGGCGGACGTAGAGGCCGACGACGACCAGCACGAGGCTGATGAGGAAGGGGATACGCCAACCGTAGCTGAGGAAGTCCGCATCGGCCATGCTTTCGCGCAGAATCAGGAAAAGGCCGGCGGAGAGGATGAAGCCGATCGGCGCGCCGAGTTGCGGGAACATGGCGTACCAGCTGCGCTTGCCTTCCGGAGCGTTTTCCGTTGCAAGCAATACCGCGCCGCCCCATTCGCCGCCGAGGCCCAAACCCTGGCCGAGGCGGCAAAGCGCCAGCAGAATCGGTGCGAGAACGCCGATCGATTCGTACGTCGGCAGTATGCCGATGATGACGGTCGAAAGACCCATGGTCATAAGAGCCGCGACAAGCGTCGCCTTGCGGCCGATCCGGTCTCCGAAATGGCCGAAGATCATCGCGCCGATCGGGCGTGCGAAGAAGGCGATGGAGAAGGTTGCGAAGGATTGCAAGGTTGCCGAAGTCGGATCGCTCGCAGGGAAGAACAGTTTCGGGAAGACGATAACCGCCGCCGTCGCATAAACGTAGAAATCGAAGAATTCGATGGTTGTGCCGATGAGGCTCGCGATCAGAACGCGTGCCGGAGAATTTGCCGCAGCGTTGCTCGATGACGAGGGGGGCGGCGATAGGGGAGATATCGCGTCAGTCATGATCCCACCATTTAGAGGGTTCTAAGGTTTGCTTATTAGGTAAGCCGTGTCCTTAGCGTAATTTTTGTTCGACGCAAACGCCAAACGCGCAAGAAATCAGCGGTTGCGTGCTATTATTTAGCCGCAATTGTTGATTCGTGAGCAATTGGGCGGACGTTTATCGTCGAGTGGGCGTATCTCCGGAGAGTCCTTCCCGGATCTTTTTCATCGATGGTCGATCTTCGCTTCGGTTGAGGGCAAAGGAGAAGGGTTTAATGCAGAAAAAACTCATCGCTGAGTTTCTTGGGACATTCTGGCTCGTATTTGGCGGCTGCGGCAGCGCAATCTTTGCCGCGGCGTTTCCGGGCCTCGGTATCGGTTTTCTGGGTGTGGCCTTTGCGTTCGGCCTGACCGTGCTGACCATGGCTTTCGCCGTCGGCGGCATTTCGGGAGGGCATTTCAACCCAGCCGTTTCGGTTGGTCTGACGGTAGCCGGCCGCTTTCCCGGCGGGCAGCTCATTCCCTATATCGTCGCGCAGGTCGTCGGTGCCATCGTCGCTGCCGCCGTGCTCTACCTGATCGCGAGCGGCAAGGCCGATTTCCAACTCGGTGGCTTTGCTGCGAACGGCTATGGGGAACATTCGCCCGGCGGTTATTCGCTGGTCTCGGCATTGGTGGCCGAAATCGTGCTGACCTTGTTCTTCCTCGTCGTGATTCTCGGTGCGACGAGCAGCAAGGTGCCTGCGGGCTTCGCGCCGATCGCCATCGGCCTGACCCTGACGCTGATCCACCTGATCTCGATCCCGATCACCAATACGTCGGTCAATCCCGCCCGTTCGACGGGGCAGGCTTTGTTCGTCGGAGGCTGGGCGCTGCAGCAGCTTTGGCTGTTCTGGGTTGCTCCCATCATCGGCGGAGCATTGGGCGGTCTGGTCTGGAAACTGGTCGACGACAGCGAGTGATATCGGCTTCATTTTAACGCTCTCAGGCCCGCATCGACCCCTCGATGCGGGCCTCTTTGTTTAAAAAAACCCAAATGTAGCACTTTCAAAAGTAGCAACTCTCTGATTCCAATGGCAGAATTCTTTAAGTCGATTTGATTCGTATCATCCGGCCATCCGTGGAGCGGCGGAAAGTTAACGAAAGTAAACGCTTCATTAACCTTAATGTCGTTCTAATCGACCTATTGAAAGCGGGGCGAGAATCGCTGTTAGCGATGCCCGGCAAGCGCAGAGCAGAGACCGTGAAGTCGGGGGTATTAATGGGTGGCAAGCATGTGGCTGTCCTTTTGGGCGGATTTTCCTCGGAGAGGCCCGTCAGCCTTTCTTCGGGGAAGGCATGCGCCGATGCCCTCGAAGCGGAAGGCTTTGAGGTTACCCGCGTCGATGTGGATCACGACGTTGCCAGCCGCCTGGCCGAGCTGAAGCCCGACGTCGTCTTCAATGCGCTGCACGGCCCCTTCGGTGAAGACGGGACCATTCAAGGCATCCTTGAGTATCTTCAGATTCCCTACACGCATTCCGGCGTGCTTGCGTCCGCGCTTGCGATGGACAAGTCCCGCGCGAAAACGGTTGCGGCTGCTGCCGGCATTCCGGTCGCGAGCTCGATCGTCATGGATCGCTTCGATATCGTCGGAGAGCATCCGATGAAACCGCCTTACGTCGTCAAGCCGGTGCGCGAGGGGTCGAGCTTCGGCGTGGTGATCGTCAAGGAAGATCAGGCGCATCCGCCGCAGATCGTTACGTCGGCCGAATGGCGTTACGGCGACGAGGTGCTTGTGGAGCGCTATATCCATGGGCGGGAGCTGACCTGCGGGGTTATGGGCGACAGGGTTCTCGGCGTCACCGAGATCGTGCCGCTGGGTCATAGCTTCTACGACTATGATGCCAAGTATGCCAAAGGTGGGTCAAAACATGTCTTGCCGGCGGAAATTTCACCGAATCTTTACCAAAAGATACAAACATTATCGTTAAGGGCGCATGAAGCTATCGGCTGCCGCGGCGTCAGTCGATCTGACTTCCGCTTCGATGATCGCTTTTCCGAAGAAGGTGAACTTGTCTGGCTTGAGGTCAATACCCAGCCCGGCATGACCCCTACCTCGCTGGTGCCTGAAATGGCCGCTCATGCCGGCTACTCGTTTGGTGAATTTCTCCGGTGGATGGTGGAGGACGCGTCTTGTTTGCGCTGACGCTCAAAAATATGAGGCGGTCTCGTCATCGCGTTCCGCTCGCCATCGACGATGTCGAGGATGCGTTCGTTCTGCCGCGTCCGCTGCGCCGCGCCGTTCGTTTCCTGGTCAGCCTTGGCTCGGGTCGCGTCAATATTCCCGCTCATACGGGCACGGTTTCCGCCTTCGCGCTCCTCGCTGCGACGGGGCTTTACGGTATGTCGGTCGGCGGCCATACGCAGGACGTTGCGGAAGCCACCACGTCTGCTGCGGGTTTTGCCATCGAGGACGTCAAGGTTTCCGGCAACGACGAGACTTCCGAAATCGAGATCCTACAGCTTCTTGGCCTGGACGGCACGACGTCGCTCGTTGCGCTCAATGCCGATGCGGCCCGGCAGAAGATTGCGAATCTGCCCTGGGTGCAGAATGTCGAAGTCCGGAAGGTCTATCCGAAGGCCGTCGAGGTGAAGCTCAAGGAGCGCAAGGCCTATGCCATCTGGCAGCACGGCTCCGAGCTTTCGCTGATCCAGAAGGATGGCAGCGTGATTGCGCCGTTGCGCGACAACAAGTTTGCGAAGCTGCCGCTTTTCGTTGGCCGCGATGCTGAAATCGCGGCGGCATCCGTGGAAGACGAGTTCGGCAAATGGCCGGATATCCGCAGCCATGTGAAGGCTTTCGTCCGTGTCGCCGGCCGCCGTTGGGATCTCTATCTCGACAATGGCGTCATCATTAAATTGCCGGAGGACAATATCGATGGCGCGCTCGCCCGGCTGACCACGCTCGACAAGGATGAGAATCTTCTGCAGCGCGATATCGCTGCGGTCGATCTCCGTCTCGACGATCGCACCGCGATTGAACTCACCCCGGATGCCACAACTCGCCGTCAGGCCGCCGTCGATGCAAGAAACAAGGCTTTGAAGAAAGCAGGGCAGGATACATGAGCTTATTCGGTTCGTCCCATTTCGGCCTGCCTCGGTTGAAGCCGCTTTCGTCGAAGCGGTCGCATATCGTTTCCGTTCTCGACATCGGCTCGACGAAAGTCGTCTGCATGATCGGCCGGTTGACGCCGCGCGAAGAAAGCCAGGTTCTGCCGAACCGCACCCATAACATCGAGATTATCGGTATCGGCCATCAGCGTTCCCGCGGTATCAAGACCGGTGTGATCGCCGACCTCGATGCTCTGGAAGGTGTCATCCGGCTCGCCGTCGATGCCGCCGAACGCATGGCAGGCCTTACGGTCGACAGCCTGATCGTCAACGTGTCGGCCGGCCGACTCGGCAGCGACATCTATACCGCCACCATCGATCTCGGCGGCCAGGAGGTCGAGGCCAACGACCTGAAGAAGGTTCTTGCCGCGGCCTGCCAGCAGTCGATCCGCCAGGAACGCGCCGTGCTGCATTCGCTGGCGACCGGATACTCCCTCGATGGCGAGCGCGGTATCCGCGATCCGCTGGCGATGTTCGGCGACGCGCTCGGTGTCGACATGCATGTGGTGACGGCGGAGCGGGCGGCGCTTCGCAATCTGGAGCTCTGCATCAACCGTGCCCACCTTTCGGTCGAAGGCATGGTGGCGACACCTTACGCCAGCGGTCTTGCGGCTCTCGTCGACGACGAAGTCGAGCTTGGCTGCGCCGCCATCGACATGGGCGGCGGCACGACGACGATCTCGGTCTTCGCCGAGGGCAAGCTGGTGCATACCGATGCCGTCAGCCTTGGCGGCCATCACGTCACGACGGACCTTGCCCGCGGCCTTTCCACCCGCATCGAGGATGCGGAGCGCCTGAAGGTCGTCCATGCCTCGGCGCTGGCGAACTCTTCGGAAGAACGTGAACTGATTTCCATCCCGCCGATCGGTGAAGATGAGCGTGACCAGCCGACGCAGGTGCCGAAGGCGCTCGTGTCGCGCATCGTCAAGGCTCGTATCGAGGAAACCCTCGAGCTCATTCGCGATCGCATCCAGCGTTCGGGCTTCAGCCCGATCGTCGGCAAGCGCGTCGTCCTGACGGGCGGTGCCAGCCAGCTGACCGGCCTGCCCGATGTGGCGCGCCGCGTTCTTGCCCGCAATGTCCGTATCGGCCGTCCGATGGGCGTGTCCGGCTTGCCGACTGCAGCCAAGGGGCCGGCTTTTTCGACGGCGGTCGGTCTGATGATCTATCCGCAGGTCGCAGACATGGAAACACATGCGCCGAGCAGCGGTCTGCTCTCGTCGCTTGGCGGTAACAACAGCCGGATCGGCCGTGTCGGCCAATGGTTGAAAGAGAGTTTTTGAGTGCCTGACCCGGAGATGTTTCTTCGGGGTAAGCGTCAGACAAGTGAAATCGAGTGAATTGGCCGGCGTGGCGATGCGGCCATAAAGAGAAGGAACGGGTACAATGACTATCAAGCTGCATAAGCCAGATATCACCGAGCTTAAGCCGCGAATCACCGTGTTCGGTGTTGGTGGCGGTGGCGGCAATGCCGTCAACAACATGATCACGGCAGGCTTGCAGGGCGTCGATTTCGTCGTCGCCAACACCGATGCGCAGGCGCTGACCATGACGAAGGCGGAGCGAATCATTCAGCTCGGCGTCAACGTCACGGAAGGCCTCGGCGCCGGTTCGCAGCCGGAAGTCGGCCGTGCAGCTGCTGAAGAATGCATCGATGAAATCATCGATCACCTGAACGGCACGCATATGTGCTTTGTCACCGCCGGCATGGGCGGCGGCACGGGCACCGGTGCGGCGCCTGTTGTCGCACAGGCCGCCCGCAACAAGGGCATCCTGACCGTCGGCGTCGTTACCAAGCCGTTCCACTTCGAAGGCGGCCGCCGCATGCGCCTCGCCGAAATGGGCATCCAGGAGCTGCAGAAGTCGGTCGACACGCTGATCGTCATACCGAACCAGAACCTGTTCCGTATCGCCAACGACAAGACGACTTTCGCCGACGCGTTCTCGATGGCCGACCAGGTTCTCTATTCGGGCGTTGCCTGCATCACCGATCTGATGGTGAAGGAAGGTCTCATCAACCTCGACTTCGCCGACGTTCGTTCGGTCATGCGCGAAATGGGCCGCGCCATGATGGGTACCGGCGAGGCTTCTGGCCAGGGCCGTGCGATGCAGGCCGCCGAGGCCGCCATTGCCAACCCGCTGCTCGACGAAACCTCGATGAAGGGCGCGCAGGGCCTGTTGATCTCGATCACCGGCGGTCGTGACCTCACCCTGTTCGAAGTCGACGAAGCCGCGACCCGCATCCGCGAAGAAGTCGATCCCGACGCCAACATCATCCTCGGCGCCACCTTCGACGAATCGCTTGAAGGCATCATCCGCGTTTCCGTCGTCGCAACCGGCATCGACCGCGCGATGAACGAAGCCGCCGACCGGGGCATGGAATTCCGCCCGGCCGCGAAGCCGGCTATGCGTCCTTCCGCGGCCGCCGCTCCGGTAGCGGCCGCAGCTCAGCCTGCCCACGTCGCGCAGGCCCATACCGCACAGGCTGCCGCGCCGGCTCCTCGCACAGTGGACCCGGTCGCCCAGACCATTCGTGCGGCAGAGGCCGATCTCGAGCGGGAGCTGGAAATCCAGATGGCTCGCCAGGCTCATGCTCAGCAGCAGCCCGCGATGCAGCAGGCTGCCGCGACGGAAGATAACTTCCGTCCGCAGAGCCGCATCTTCGCGGCAGCGCCGGAAGCTCAGCCGGTCCGTCAGGCTCCGGTTCAGCCGCAGCTTCAGCCTCAGCAGCAGGCATCGGTCATGCATCAGCAGCCGATCATCCGTCAGGCTCCTGAGCAGGTCCGCATGCCGAAGGTGGAAGATTTCCCGCCGGTCGTTAAGGCAGAGCTGGAACATCGCGCACAGCCGGCAGCTGCTCAGGCTACCGAAGAGCGTGGCCCGATGGGCCTGCTGAAGCGAATCACGAATTCGCTCGGCCGCCGCGAAGAAGATCCGGCTTTCGACGACATGATGGCCCCGACGAACAATGCGGCGCCGCAGCGTCGCGCACCGTCGCCGGAAGCCAGCCTCTATGCTCCGCGTCGCGGCAACCTCGACGATCACGGCCGCCAGGCTCCGCAGGCACGCATGACGAGCCATGAGGACGATCAGCTCGAGATTCCGGCGTTCCTGCGCCGCCAGTCGAACTGACCCGAGATAGGGCGACCTTTTAATAGGTTGCTAACCATCCTGATGAAATCCGGGGCCGAAAGACCCCGGATTTCCTTATTTTAGACCTGATGTCGTATCTGAAATTATCCAACGAATTCAACCTGCTGCTTTCGTAACAAAACGAAAGAAACAGTGATTTGGAATGCGATGCCTCGGCGCGTATGTAGTTACCAAGCAAGCCTGCGGAATCACATTCAACAATGAATGTATGTGACGTGCGCAGCATAGTTAACAGACTGAACCGGCGATAAGGGTAAGCGTCCGAAGAGACCGCCCGGCCTGGATCAGATAGACGAAGGCAGAATTACATGGCAATCGGATTGCTTGGTTTTCAGACCACCATTGCAAACCCTGTGACACTTTCGGGTATCGGCGTTCATTCCGGCGCCAATGTGTCGATCACCTTTTATCCCGCCGAAGCCGGCACCGGCGTTGTTTTCCAGCGTCTGCACGATAATGGTGATGTAAGCGAGTTTCGCGCCGTTTCCTCCCAGGTCGGCAATACGGATCTCTGCACGGTTCTCGGCTTCTCGCCGGCGCGCTCCGTCGCGACGGTCGAGCACGTCATGGCAGCGATCTACGCGATCGGCCTCGACAATGTCGTCGTCGAAGTGAGCGGCGCGGAAATGCCGATCATGGACGGCAGTTCCTATCCTTTCATCGAAGCGATCGAGCAGGTCGGCGTCGTGCCGCTTGGCGCCAAGCGCCGCTATATCCGCGTTACCAAGCCGGTGCGTATCGAAGCTGGTGGTTCCTGGTGCGAGTTCCGTCCTTATGATGGCACGCGCTTCGAAGTCGAGATCGATTTCGAATGCCCGCTGATCGGCCGCCAGAAGTGGGAAGGCGACCTGACCGCCGAGACGTTCAAGAGCGAACTTTCGCGCGCCCGCACCTTCGGCTTCATGCGCGATGTTGAGCGCCTCTGGGCTTCGGGCCATGCGCTGGGCTCGTCGCTGGAAAACTCCGTCGTCATCTCCGACGACAACACGGTCATCAACGTCGAAGGCCTGCGCTATGCCAAGGACGAGTTCGTCCGCCACAAGACGCTTGATGCCGTCGGCGACCTGGCGCTTGCCGGCGCGCAGTTCATCGGCTGCTACCGTTCCTATCGCGGTGGCCATCGCATGAACGCCAACGCTCTGAAGGCCTTGCTCAGCGATCCTACGGCCTACGACGTCGTCGAAACTTCGGCGCCGCGTCAGCGCGCCCACAGCCGCGAATTCGTTGCGATCAACGCTCCGGAATTTGCTCCCTGGTCGGCGTGATCGTTCAGGACTGGAATGAAAGAAAGCTGCCGCTCCGATGAGGAGCGGCTCTTTTTTTGACGGGCGACTCGCATGGTTTGCCTTCGATCCTTGCTCGATGGCGAGACAGCGCGGACCTCAATGGGAATTCCCTGTCAAAACAGTGATTAAAGGCTGCCTATATGCGGCCTTTGCCACAAAAATGCGTTAATGCATCATCAATGCGTTGCCCTGATGGTGTTTTTGCGGCTAGAAACGCCAGCGAGAGAACGCCGCCTCCGCAACGACGGTTAGTGGGACAGTCATTCGATGGGTTATGCAAGGTCTGAACGCATGAATATCACAGCACGGGCTTTGCTCGTATCGCTCCTTCTGGCAGGCACCGGTGCGGTGGTGACAGGTTGCAATACGAAGAAGGATATCGACATCACCAAGCTCGGTGTCGATACAGATCCGCCGGAAATGCTCTACAACCAAGGCCTTGCCAATATCAAGGCAGGCAACATGACGGAAGCCGGCAAGAAGTTCGACGCCATCAACCAGCAGCAGCCCTTCTCCGAATGGGCGCGCAAGGCGATGGTGATGAGCACGTTCGTCAAGTATCGCACGGGCCGATATGACGATGCCGTGCAGACGGGCAACAGCTATCTCAAGCAGTATCCCGGTTCGGAAGATGCCGACTACGTCCAGTATCTGGTCGGCTCGTCCTATGCCAAGCAGATCGTCGACGTGACGCAGGACCAGCGTGCGGCGCAGCAGACGATCGAGGCGATGACCAAGCTCGTCAACACCTATCCGAAGTCGCAATATGTCAGCGACGCGCAGGAAAAGATCCGCTTTGCGCGCGACCAGCTCGCCGGCAAGGAAATGCAGATCGGCCGCTACTATCTGGAACGCAAGGATTACCTCGCGGCAATTTCGCGTTTCCGTATCGTCGTGGAGCAATATCCGACCACGAACCAGATCGAGGAAGCGCTGGCGCGCCTGGTCGAAGCCTATTATGCGATGGGCATCGTGCAGGAAGCGCAGACGGCAGCCGCCGTTCTCGGCCACAATTATCCGGACAGCCGCTGGTATAAGGATTCCTATCAGCTGCTGCAGAAGGGTGGCGTGGAGCCGAGCGAAAATTCGGGCTCGTGGATTTCCAGAGCGGGCAAGAAACTTCTTCTCGGGACGTGAGATTGAGCGCAGATGCTGATCCAGCTTTCGATCCGCGATATCGTTCTGATCGAGCGGCTGGATCTTGCCTTCGAGTCCGGGCTCTCGGTGCTGACCGGCGAGACCGGTGCAGGCAAATCCATCCTGCTTGACAGTCTGTCGCTGGCCCTTGGCGGGCGCGGCGATGGCGGTTTGGTGCGTCATGGCGAAGACCGGGGCCAGGTGACCGCGGTTTTCGATGTCGGCACGCAACATCCGGCCCGCAAACTCCTGCGTGAAAACGGCATCGACGATGACGGCGACCTGATCTTTCGCCGCGTCCAGTCCGCTGACGGCCGTACCAAGGCTTTCGTCAACGACCAGGCGCTCAGCGTCCAGCTCATGCGCCAGATCGGGCAGCTTCTCGTCGAAATTCACGGCCAGCATGACGACCGCGCGCTCGTCGATACCGATGCACATCGTACATTGCTCGATGCCTTCGCCGGCCTTGCCGACGAGGCGCAGGAGGTCGGCAGGCTTCACAAGATCTGGCGCGATACCGACCGTACCTTGAAGAAGCACCGGGAACAGGTGGAGAAGGCCGCACGCGAAGCGGACTATCTGCGCGCTTCCGTCGAGGAGCTGGAGAAGCTCTCGCCGCAGGATGGCGAAGAGGACGAGCTGGCCGAAAAACGCTCGCGGATGATGAAGGCCGAGCGCATTGCCGGCGACATCGCCGAGGCTTCGGAGTTCCTCAATGGCAATGCATCACCCGTACCGCACATAGCATCGCTGGTGCGCCGGCTAGAGCGCAAGAGCCATGAAGCGCCCGGGCTGCTTGAGGATACCGTGGCGCTGCTCGATGCCGCTCTCGACCAGCTTTCCAACGCACAGATGGAAGTCGAGGCGGCGTTGCGCAAGACGGAGTATGATCCGCGCGAGCTGGAAAAGGTCGAGGAGCGCCTGTTTGCGCTGCGGGCTGCCTCGCGGAAATATTCGGTGCCGGTCATCGAACTGCCGGCGTTGGCCGAGCGCATGGTTTCGGATCTTGCCGATGTCGATGCGGGCGAAGAGAGGCTGGCACGGCTCGACGCCGAGCTCGCTGCCGCCAAGGCGGACTATGATGTTGCAGCGCGCGGCCTTTCGGAAAAACGCCACCGTGCCGGTGAGGCGCTTGCCGGGGCCGTCATGGCGGAATTGCCGGCGCTGAAGCTTGAGCGGGCGCGTTTCATGGTGGAGATCACCAGCGATCCCGAAGCGGGGACCGCGGACGGCATCGACGTGGTCGAATTCCATGTGCAGACCAACCCTGGCACCCGTCCGGGCCCGATCACCAAGGTCGCGTCCGGGGGCGAACTATCGCGTTTCCTGCTGGCGCTGAAGGTGGCGCTTGCCGACCGCGGCTCGGCACCGACCCTGGTCTTCGACGAAATCGATACCGGGGTCGGCGGTGCGGTCGCGGATGCGATCGGCCAGCGGCTGAAGCGCCTCTCCGACCGCGTGCAGGTGCTTTCCGTCACGCATGCGCCGCAGGTCGCCGCACGCGCCGCCACGCATCTGCTGATTTCCAAAGGACCCGTTGCGGACGGCTCGGAGAAGATCTCCACGCGCGTTGCAACCATGGAGCCGAAGGACCGCACCGAGGAAATCGCCCGTATGCTCGCAGGCGCTTCGGTGACGGAAGAGGCAAGGGCTGCCGCCAAGCGCTTGCTGGCCGGCAACGGCTGATCGTTGAATGATGCTGATCTTATGTAGAAAGGCAATGCAGTGCTTTGTCTTAACGGCGTTATAAGTGACAAAATGCCGTGCCGACTTTACAGAGTCGCGCTGTAAAACTCTTCTATTAGGGGTTAGCTTTGTTGCCCGAAAAAATTTCAACCCTTACCGTTCTGAGCATCTTATTTCCCGCCGCGATTTATGGGCTTTATGCCTGCTTTATCTACGGAGACCTTTGTACTGCAGGCGATTCCTCCTGTGTAATGGCCTACGGGATCCTTTGGATGATAGTATTATTCGTGCTCGCGTGCTTCGCAGCTATTAGTTGGGTGCTTCTATTTGCGCAGCTTTTCTTTCGTCTCGTCCGATGATTGATCATCACGGAATGGGAATCTCCAGATAAAGATCGATTTTCCCGTTTCCGCTTCGTCGTAATCGTTCACATACGCCCCGCGACTCCGAGTTTTTCCCTTTGTATTTACGACCTCTTGGCTGAAAACCGCTTCCCACTTTTCCGGGAAGTGCTCTAAAACATCTCCAAAATCGGGGAGTGTAGATTCATGAGCACCGAACAGAGACCCGTCGAAGATTTGACCGAAGAGGAAGCGGCTGCGGCACTTGCCTATCTGGCCGCGGAGATCGCGCGCAACGATGCGCTTTACCATGGCAAGGATGCGCCGGAGATTTCTGATGCGGATTATGATGCGCTGAAGCGGCGCAATGACGCCATCGAAGCTCGTTTTCCAGCACTGATTCGCGCCGACAGCCCATCGCGCCGGGTTGGCGCCGCGCCGTCGGAGACGTTTGCGCCCGTCGTGCACGCAAGGCCGATGCTGTCGCTCGACAACACGTTCTCACAGGAGGACGTCGAGGATTTCGTCGCCAGCGTCTATCGCTTCCTCGGCCGTCTTCCCGACAACTCGATTGCCTTTACCGCCGAGCCGAAGATCGACGGCCTTTCCATGTCGATCCGTTACGAGAATGGACGCATGGTGAATGCCGCGACGCGCGGCGACGGCACGACGGGCGAAAACGTCACCGCCAATATCAGGACCATCAAGGAGATTCCCCAGATCCTGCCGGCCGGGGCGCCTGCGGTCGTCGAGGTGCGCGGCGAGGTCTATATGGCTAAGAGCGACTTCCTGGCGCTGAACGCGCAGATGGAAGCTGAGGGCAAGCAGACTTATGTCAATCCGCGCAATACGGCGGCAGGCTCGTTGCGTCAGCTCGACGCGAAGGTCACGGCAAGCCGCAAGCTGAGATTCTTTGCTTATGCCTGGGGCGAGATGTCGGACATGCCGGCCGATACGCAATACGGCATGGTGCAGGTCTTCAAATCCTGGGGCTTTCCGGTCAACCCGCTCATGGAGCGGCTGCATTCGGTTGCCGATATTCTCGGCCACTACGAGGAGATAGGGCTGCAACGACCCGATCTCGACTATGATATCGACGGCGTCGTCTACAAGGTCGATAGCCTGGAGCTGCAGGCACGCCTCGGTTTTCGTTCTCGCTCGCCGCGCTGGGCGACCGCGCATAAATTCCCGGCGGAACAGGCGTTCACGCGCCTGGTCGATATCGATATCCAGGTCGGCCGCACGGGGGCGCTGACGCCGGTCGCGCGACTGGAGCCGATCACGGTCGGCGGTGTCGTGGTCACCAATGCGACGCTGCACAATGCCGACTACATCAAGGGTATCGGCAACAAGGGTGAACCGATCCGGGATGGCCGCGATATCCGCATCGGTGACATGGTGATCGTGCAGCGGGCAGGCGACGTCATCCCGCAGATCGTCGATGTCGTGCTGGAGAAGCGCGAGACGTCGAGCACGCCTTACGAGTTCCCCAAGGTCTGCCCGGTTTGCGGCAGCCATGCGGTGCGCGACATCAACGAAAAGACCGGCAAGGTCGATGCCGTCACCCGCTGCACCGGCGGCTTCATCTGCCGTGCGCAGGCGACCGAGCATCTCAAGCATTTCGTCTCGCGCAACGCCTACGATATCGAGGGGCTGGGTTCCAAGCAGATCGACTTCTTCTTCGAAAGCGAGGATCCGGCGCTGCAGGTGCGGACTGCGCCTGACATATTCACGCTGGAAAGGCGGCAGCAGGCTTCGCTCGCCAAGCTGGAAAATATCGATGGCTTCGGCAAGGTCAGCGTCGCCAAGCTCTATGCCGCGATCAACGAGCGGCGGCAGATCGCCTTGCATCGCTTCATCTTCGCGCTTGGCATCCGCCATGTGGGCGAGACGACGGCCAAGCTGCTGGCGCGCTCTTACGGCACGTACAACGCCTTCGAGGCTGCGATGAAGGAAGCCGCACCGCTCGCGGGCGATGCCTGGAACGACCTCAACAATATCGAGGGCATCGGCGAAGTCGTGGCGCGCGCCATCGTCGAATTCTACAAGGAACCGCGCAATACGCAGGTGATCGCGAAGCTGCTGGAGGAGGTTCAGCCTCAAGAGGCCGAGCAACCGCTGACCTCGGGCAGTCCCGTTGCCGGCAAGACAGTCGTGTTTACCGGCTCGCTGGAGAAGTTTACCCGCGACGAGGCCAAGGCGAAGGCCGAGAGCCTCGGCGCCAAGGTTTCCGGGTCGGTTTCGAAGAAGACCGACATCGTCGTCGCGGGGCCGGGCGCAGGCTCGAAGCTCGACAAGGCTCGGGAGTTCAACGTCCAGGTCATGACCGAGGACGAGTGGCTGGATCTGATCGGCTGATGATGGATGGCGACGGGCTCACAACCCGCCGCCAGTATCGTTGTCAGACTATCAGGCGCGCCATGGTGAACGCATCGACATATTCGCCGTTACGGAATGCAAAGGCGCGCAGCCGGCCTTCGGTTTCGAATCCGAATTTCTCGTAGAGCCGGACCGCGGGCGCATTGTCGACATAGACGGTCAGTTCCAGGCGCTTGATCGCCAGCCAGTTGTCGGCGCTGTCGACGAGCGCCGCAAGAAGCGCGGAGCCGATGCCGCAACCCGTGAAATCGTCGTGTACGCCCATGCCGATCTGGCCGATGTGGATCCGTCGGCCGGCGAGCCGGTTCAGGCCGGCATTGCCGACGACCTGTCCGTCTACCTCGGCGACAAGGCCGATCGAGTTGGGCGCCGGCTTCTCCAGCCATTGCCGCGTTTCCTCGACGCTTTGGAAGGGCAGGCGCAAGGTGCCGGCGCGGAAGCCGGGGAGGTTGGCGATCGCGGCGATTGCCTCGGCATCGGACGGGCGCGTTGCGCGAATCTCGATTGGACCGATCGTGCCTGATCGTCGTTTAACGGGGTCTTGCTCTTCGAAGGACATGGGCTCTCCTTGATAGTGATGAGGAGAGCAAGGAGCCTTCAACCCTGCTCGCCTCGGCAGGGTTGAGATGGATCGCGGTCAGCTCAATGCAACACGCCGTCCACTCGCCCCGCAAAGGGAGAGATGGTGTGAAGGTGCATTGTGACGATACGCTTTGCCATCATGGCGCGCATGATCCGATGCAGCGTCGGCATTGTCAATCGCCTTCGTCGGTTTCCGTTGACGATGCCACCGTGCTTTCGGAGCGGAGCGAGATTGCCGTTCTCTCTCAATATGGCTTGACAGGCAACCATTTGGTTGCTTATAAGGAGGATAATAGGCAACCAAATGGTTTCGTATCTGTGAATGATGATGCAGTCTTCAAGGCGTTGGCGGATGCCAGCCGACGACAGTTGCTCGACAGGCTCTACGAGCGCAACGGGCAGACCTTGAGTGCGCTCTGCGAAGATCTGGAAATGACCCGGCAGGCGGTGGCCAAGCATCTCGCCATTCTGGAAGAGGCCAATCTGGTGTCGGCCGAGAAGCAGGGGCGCGAGAAGCTGCATTTCATCAATGCGGTCCCGATCAACGGCATTGCCGAACGTTGGATCAACAAGTTCGAGCGCCGGCATCTGAGCGCGCTTTCGGCCTTGAAGAAGGCGCTGGAAGACGAGGGCGGTCAGTAGCCGGCAAGCTTGAATATGCAAACAAGGAGCAATGACATGGCTGGAAGCAAATTCGTCTACGTCACCTTCATCCGTACCACGCCGGAGAAACTCTGGTCGGCGCTGACGGCGCCTGAATTCATCAAGCAGTATTGGTTCGACATGACCCACGATACCGAGTGGAAAGTCGGATCATCATGGAGGATGATCTTTCCGGACGGCCGTGTTGCCGATACGGGAGAGATCGCGGAGTTCGACCCGCCGCGACGGCTCGCCATCAAATGGCGCAACGAGTTTCGTCCGGAGCTGAAGGCCGAAGGCTGGTCGCGATGCGTGATGGAACTGGAGCCGGCGGACAATGCCGTGAAGCTGACCGTCACTCACACGATCGAGGTCGAGAATTCCAAGTTCATCGAGGCTGTTTCCGGTGGCTGGCCGAAGATCCTGTCGAATCTCAAATCGCTGCTGGAAACCGGAACGGTCGCAATCAGCCAGAAATAGCACAGGCTGCTAGCGATTTTTCCGGAGACGCCGACGCGCCGATGGGCAACGCCGTGCCGTTTTCCGCCGGCGAGGGTTCGTTTGTCGGCGGCGGCACGCGGCGGGATGGCAATCCTATCTTGCATCGCCCGTCCGTCATCTTACCTTAGCGATGCCGCTCTCGCTCCCGGCGGCCGTAGTTGGAGGATGATTGATGCGTTCACCCAAGTTGTTTACCGCCATTGCCGCGTCTTTTCTGGCCCTGGCGCCCGTTACCGCTTCCGCCGAGGTTGTCGGCAAGGTCGGCGTGGACTGGACGGGCAATGATATTCTGGTCGATGCGGTGGCGGATCCGGAGGTCGCGGGCGTGACCTGCCATGTGACCTATTTCGACCGCAGCGTTATCGACCGGCTGCGCAAGGGCAACTGGTTCGAGGATCCCTCCAACAATTCCATTGATTGCCGCCAGACCGGCCCGATCGAGATCGGCGACATCAATCTCTCCCAGAGCGGGGAGGAGGTGTTTCGCGCCGGATTGTCGCTGATCTGGAAGAAGCTGGTGGTAACCCGGATCTACGACAAGAAGAACGACACTTTGGTCTATCTCATCCATTCGCGTCAGCTGGTGAACGGTTCGGCCAAGATGGCTATTTCGACGATACCTCTGTTCGGTCAGCAGGTTACGTGGAAGAAGGGTAAGCCCAATTAGCGTTACCAGGATACCGCAAAAGCAACCCGTAAAGGAATAATACCAAAAAAAGTCTTACTCTTGGGTTGTCGAATTCCTTCTGGTTGCTTTCGGTTTGCACCTTTTTGATGCAATTTTGCAAACGAACAGGGAGGCGACTCTTGCCCCTGTTCACGGCCTGCAATACCGGCGTCATTGGCTACACCCCTGCCAAGGCCGGCTACACGAAAAACGATCGCCCTGAAGCTTGGCTCCAGGGCGATCTTCTTTTTATGGCTAACTTGTTGAAATCAGGCGGCTTGTGCCAGCTGATCCGCAATGACCGTATCGAGGTTGAGGAAGCAGACCATGGTCTTTTCCAGCGCCACGATGCCGCGGCAGAAAGCGCGCTGGGCTTCCGGGATGATTTCCGGTGCTGGTTGCAAATCCTCGCTTTTGATCGACATCATGTCCGATACCTGCTCGACCAGGAGACCGACGAGCTTGCCGGCAATATCCGTGACGATGATGGCTGAGCGCTCCGAAGGCTCCGTCATCTTCATGCCAAGGCGGCAGGCCATGTCGATGACCGGGATCACCGCGCCGCGCAGGTTGATGAGGCCGAGCACGTAAGGTGGCGTATGCGGCATCGGCGTCACCGGCGCCCAGCCGCGGATTTCGCGGATAGCCATGATGTCGATGCAGAATTCCTGATCGCCAAGGTGGAAGGAGACGATTTCCAGATAGGCGCCGGATTGCTTGATGGCGTTCGTCATATTCGAAGACTTCCCGGTTGGCATCGCCGGCAAGCGACGCTCTCGATTGAAAAAGAGTGATCGGCTGGAGCAGCTTGGGCAGCGACAGCGTCCGGTGCTTCGGCGCGAGGCGCCTGGCTTGTCCGGCGGGCGTCATGCCCTTCTGAGATAAAGAAGCTTGCCGGACTTTCCGTCGGCGAGCGAAGTGGAGTTCGATCCTTATCCGGAATGTTGGCGCGGACAGGTTAGGATTGGTTTAACATCGATGTAGATTTCGTCCCGCCAGGCCGCGAAGAGCGGAAAAACGGAATGATCGTGCCCTGAAGGACCTCGAAGCTCATGCTGCGACGATTTCGGCCTCTTCTGAACATCTTCTTGAATTGCGTCCTCCACTTCGAGCCGTTACATCGGCTAGGAGGCCGACCGTGCTGCTTTTGAGGCGCGGTCGCCGGGTCTGGCGAGGAATGCAGTCATGAGAAGCGTGCGGATTTTGGTTTGGGTGGCCGTGTTGGTCGTGGCCGGAATATTGGGTTGGCTGAGCTTTGGCGGCGGCAGATCGCCCGAGGTGGCGGCATCCGGGCCCTATGGCGTGCCTTTCACGCTCGTCTCGCAGAGGGGCCAGCCGATCAGCGAGCAGGCGTTTCGCGGCAAGCCATCGGCCATATTCTTCGGCTATACGCATTGCCCGGACGTCTGCCCGACGACACTGTTCGAGCTGAACGGCTGGCTGGAGAAGATCGATCCGGATGGCAGCAAGCTCAATGCCTATTTCGTGACCGTCGATCCCGATCGTGACACGCCGGCCATCATGGACCAGTATGTCTCCAACGTTTCCAAGCGCATCACCGGCATTTCCGGGGATCCTGCGAAGGTGATGGACATGGTGAAGGGCTTTCGTGTCTACGCCAAGAAGGTGCCGGTGGACGACAAGCAGCCGAACGGCGACTATACGATGGATCATACCGCTTCCGTCTTCCTGCTGGATTCGGCAGGCCGCTTTGCCGGAACCATCGCCTACGAGGAGGATCCGGATGTGGCGGTGAAGAAGCTGGAGAACCTGATCAAGAAGGGATAGGCGCCGCATGGCCGTAGGGATCGGCGAAGAGGGGAAGTCCAGATCCATATTGATTGCAGGGGCGGGGCCGGTCGGCCTTGCTGCCGCACTGGAACTTGCCCGGCGCGGCTTCTCGCCACGCATTGTCGATGATGGAGCAGGCCCGACGCCGCTGGAAGAAAGCCGCGCACTCGGTGTCAACGCGCGTACGCTGACGCTCCTGTCTCCCTCCGGTGTTACGGACCATATCATCGCTGCCGCGCAGCCGATCGAGCATTTTCGCGTTCACTCCGGCGAAAAGATGCTCATCCAGCTGGATACGAGACAGGTGCCCGGCCGCTTCAGCGCCATTCGTGCCTTGTCGCAGGGCAATACCGAGCGGCTGTTACTGGAGGCACTCTCCACCCATGGCATCGTGCCCGAATGGCAGACGGCGGTTGCCGCCGGGGACATAGCCGATTTTCGGAAGCCAGAGGTCGTATTGCACAAGGCCGACGGGTCGTCGGAGACGGTTCGGCCGGATATCCTGATCGGCGCCGATGGGGCGCATTCGGTCATCCGCAAGGCGCTGGGTGCCGGTTTTCCGGGCGAGGCGCTCGAGGCCTCCTTCTATCTCGTCGATTTTCGTTATGCAGGCCCGGTCGACACGCATTACGGCGAGGTATCGATATTCGATCCTGGCATGGTCGCGCGCTTGCCGGTGGCGGCCGACATCATCCGCTATCTTTCGACGCTGGAGGATTTCGAAAGCCGCATCGTTCATCCGGCTCCGGTTGCGGAGAAGACGTGGACATCGCAATTTCGTATCAACTTCCGGCATGTCGAGCCGATGGCCAAGGGGAATGTGTTTCTTGCCGGCGACGCCGCGCACATCCATTCGCCTGCCGGCGCACGGGGCATGAATCTCGGCATCGAGGATGCTTGCTGGCTTGCTTGGCTCATTGCGGAAGGCCGCGAACAGGAGTATTCGGGCCTCAGAATTCCCGCCGTGAAGCAGGTTTTGAAGCAGACCTACGGCCTGACGCGGCTGGTAACCATGAGAAATCCGCTTGCGATCGCAGCGCGCAATCTCCTTGCGCCGCTGCTTTTGCGTTTCGGTCCGGCGCGCAGGGCTCTCCTTCAGAGCATAGCCGGCTATGACACGAAAAGACCGCCCTGGATCGACTGGGCCGAATAGAAACGAGAAAGAGCGACGAGTTGAGCGAGATTCGCCTTTATGTGACGACGACCGAGAAAAGGGCCGAGCAGATCCTGGATTTGATGACGCCGGTTTTCGAGGACGAAGAGTTTCCGATTGCAACGACGGAAATCGACGAGAAGAACGATGTCTGGGAAGCTTCGATCTATCTGTATGCCGCGGATGAAGACGAGGTATACGGCCGGTTCGAAGCTCTTCTGAAGCCTCAATTTGCTGGACTTGCCATTCAAAGGGAGGTGCTTCCCGATATCGACTGGATCGCCAAGTCGCTGGAAGGGCTGAAGCCCGTGCGTGCCGGCCGCTTCCTCGTTCATGGTTCGCATGATCGCGACAAGGTCGGTGCCAGCGATATCGCAATCGAGATCGAGGCCGGCCAGGCCTTCGGCACCGGCCATCATGGGACGACGGCAGGTTGCCTTGAGACGATCGAGACGGTTCTTGCCAGCCGCCGCGTGCGCAATGCGCTCGATCTCGGCACCGGCAGCGGCGTTCTGGCGATTGCCGTGCGCAAACTGCGAAACATTCCGGTTCTGGCGACCGATATCGATCCGGTTGCCGTGCGGGTCGCCCGCGAGAATGTTCGCGGCAATGGAATCGTTTCGGGTATCGCGCTGGAGACCGCGCCGGGCTTTCATTCCACGGCCTTTTCCCGTCACGGACCCTTCGACCTGATTATCGCCAACATTCTTGCGCGTCCGCTCATCAAGATGGCGCCACAGCTTGTCGCTCATCTGGCGCCGGGCGGCTCGGTCATTCTATCAGGCATCCTCGCGGAGCAGCGCTGGAAGGTTCTTGCCGCCTATAATGGCGCGAAGCTGCGTCATGTGCGCACGATCTGGCGCAATGGCTGGGTTACCATCCATCTCGACCGGCCTTGAGCCGGTCACTTTCCTGATACGAGCGCAGACAAAAAAAGGCGGTGCCGAAGCACCGCCTTGAAGATCGACTTTCGCCGATCTTGCCCGCGAGCGTGTGGAGGAGGAGTGCTCAAGCGGGCTCTAGCGTTCTGATCGCGGTCCGGGAGGGAGGAGGAGAACCGGATTGCGATCGGCTTAGAACGCGTAGCTCATAAATCTCTTAGCGGTGACCGCCACGGCTTGCGCCGATTGCCTTGGCGGTTTCGACTTCGAGCTGACGAAGCGAGCCGACAGAGTGGCGTACGGTGCGACGCTCGCCAGCCAGCGCCGGGCTAACATATGCGGAGCGGGTGATAGGCATTGTTTTCAGTCCTTAGTTTGAGCTGGTTCTTCGTGAACCCCGTTTGATGACGCGGATATAGCGACTCGTCCGTCGGCGTGGCAGGGGGGCGGCCTCATGGGAGCTATGCGCGTTATGCATATTGCCTGCCGTGAAGATGTCATATTTGGCCAACCATGCCCATGAAATGGGCGGATTCGTTAACGGCGAGAGACCTGTCAGAGCGCTGGAGGAGGGGGAGACGTGGCCCTTGTCGCGCATATTGCCATCGTGACCGAAAATCACGTCGCACTTCGCGCAATCATGCTCTAACATACTGGCAGCATTCAGTTTCGCGGATTCTTCACCAGTCTTGGATCAGGCCATGTTTCAGTCTTTCGACGTCACTTCCACCCCGCAATTCGGTCGCGAGAGGGTCGCCGGTCTGCGCGCCGCTTTCGGCGATCTCGGCATTGACGGCTTCCTCGTGCCGCGTGCCGACGAGTATCAGGGCGAGTATGTGCCCAGATGTTCGGAGCGCCTTGCGTGGCTCACCGGCTTCACGGGATCGGCAGGTGTTGCCCTTGTGACACAGTCCGAGGCAGTCGTCTTCGTCGATGGCCGCTATGTGACGCAGCTTGCCGAGCAGGTGGACCGAACCGTCTTCACCGGCGGCGATCTGGTGAACGAGCCGCCGCATCTCTGGCTGCCACGCCATGCGAAGAAAGGCTTCCGGCTCGGCATCGATCCGTGGCTGCATACCGGCGCAGAGGTGCGCCGGCTGGAGAAGGCACTGGCTGAAATCGACGGCAAGCTTGTCTTTCTCCCGCACAATCCGCTCGACAAGCTTTGGACGGACCGGCCGGCCGAGCCGCTCGGCGGCGTCATCATTCAGGATATCGCGCAGGCCGGCGTCCTGGCGAAGGACAAGCTTGCGACCATCGCCGCCAATCTCAAGGAAAAGAATTTGAAGGCGGTGCTGATTACCGATCCGTCTTCGGTCGCCTGGATTTTCAACATCCGTGGCAGCGACGTGCCGCACACGCCGCACCCCTTGGCGCGCGCCATCATCTATGCGGAAGGCGAGGCCGAACTCTTCCTCGACAAGCGCAAGACCAAGGTTGAGGCGGAAGCCTATCTGACTCAGATCTGCAAGCAGCTGCCGCCATCCGAACTCGTCAAGCGGCTGGCCGTTGCCGCCGCCAATGGCGGACGCATCCTGATCGATCCGGATCTTGCTTCCCACGCGCTTACGGACATCATCCGCCACGAGGGCGGCGATGTCGTGGAGGGCAATGATCCGGCCAAGCTGCCACGCGCCTGCAAGAATGCCGCCGAAATCAACGGATCGGCAGCCGCTCACCTGCAGGATGGCGCCGCCATGGTCGAATTCCTCTATTGGCTGGAGACGAGCAAGCCGGGAACGGTGACGGAGATTGCCGCCGCCGAACGGCTGGAAGCCTGCCGTGCCCGAGTCGGCGAAAGCATGCAGAACCCGCTGAAGGACATTTCCTTCGATACGATTTCCGGCGCCGGCGAACATGCCGCCATCATGCACTACCGCGTGACGACGGCGAGCGACCGGCCGATACAGGCCGGCGAACTGTTCCTGATCGACTCGGGTGCGCAATACATCAACGGCACCACGGACATCACTCGCACTGTCGGCATCGGCCTCGTCTCCGAAGAGCAGAAGCGCCTGTTCACGCTGGTGCTGAAGGGGATGATCGCCATCAGCACGGCGCGTTTTCCGAAGGGCACGCGCGGCTGCGACCTCGATCCGCTCGCGCGCATCGCGCTCTGGAAGGCTGGCGTCGATTTCGCCCACGGCACCGGTCACGGTGTCGGTTCCTATCTTTCGGTGCATGAGGGACCGCAGCGCATAGCGCGGCTCGCGGTGCAGGAGCTGCTGCCGGGCATGATCCTCTCCAACGAACCCGGCTACTATCGCCCCGGCCATTTCGGCATCCGCATCGAGAACCTGATCTATATTCGCGATCCCGAGGAGATCGAGGGCGGCGATATGCCGATGCTGGGTTTCGAAACGCTGACCTTCTGCCCGATCGACCGCAGTCTCGTGCTTGTCGAGCTGCTGACGCATGAGGAGCTGCACTGGCTGAACGAGTACCACGCCCGGACGCGCGAGGCGCTCATGCCGTTGATCCACGATCATGACATCCGGGCCTGGCTTGAAAATGCCACGCTCGAGCTCAGCCACTGAGAAACGCTGACCCCATCCGGCCTTGAAAGCCGGATGGGGTCCTGAAACGTCTCAAGCGCCGATGGAATGGCGCCATGCCATCACGACGATCCAGCCCGCGACCAGCATATAGGTCGACGGATAGCGCAGGCCGACGAGAAGGGCTGCCAGCATCGCTACCTTGGTGTCCCAGCCGCCGATGAAGAAGGCGGGCGCGACGAGGGTCGTGAGCACGGCGGCGGGCACGGCATTCAATGCCGCTTCGACGCGCGGCGGAATGCGGGTCATCTTGACGATGAGGATGTAGCCGCCGATGCGGGTCAGGAAGGTCACCACGGCCGCGGCGGCAATCAGCAGGACCATGTGCGGGTTGAAATCGAGCATGGTCAGACCTCGTGGTTTTCGTGAGCGAGGTCTGGCTTGCGGTTGGCTTTGACCGGCGGCAGTACCGCGGCAAGCGCAACGCCGGCGAGCGCGCCGATGCTGACATGCCAGGGCGAGCCGACATAACGATACGCGATGGCCGATGCCACGGCGCTCGCGGCCACGACCGGCAGGAAGTTGTCGCGCTTGCGGAAGCCCAGGACGATGCCGAGGAAATAGATCGGCAACAGGATATCGAGGCCGATGGCCCTCGGATCGCCGATCAGGCTGCCGAGGAGGCCGCCGATCAGGCTTATGAGCACCCAGGGAATGTAGACCATCGTCGCAAAGCCCATGTACCAGACGAAGGTGATGGGCTTGCCGCTTTCCTGGCGTTTGATCGTTTCTGCAAATTGCGGATCGACCAGCAGGAAGAAGGTGAAGAATTTTTCCACCGGGCTAAAGTGCCTGATATAGCGCGCGATTGCAGCCGAATAGAGCACATGGCGGAAGTTCACCGCAAGGATCGACAGCACGATAAGCCAAGCCTGGACATTGTGGCCGAAGAGGTCCAGCCCGACCATCTGGCTGGCGCCGGCATAGACCGTGCCGCTCATCAAAGTCAGCTCGCCAAGCGACATGCCCTGATCGCGCGCCAGCGCGCCGAACAGAGCGCCGAAGGGCGCTGCGGCAAGGCCGACGGGAATGCCACCCTTCAACCCTTCAAGAAATTCCGCGCGACTCATGGTCCGCTCTGCCCTTCATGGAAAACCCGGCATATGCCGGATGCTATATTTGCATTCCGTGGCGCGAATCGCGTGCGGCAGGGGCGCAGCCCCGCGCACCGGCTCCTCCCGCCGCTCAATGGCCGGAGCAGTAAGCCGTGCGTACAAACCCGGCAATTGAATTTCCTTGATGGATCAATTGATTTCCTTGAAGCAGTTCCCTGAACGCATCAGAAAGTGGAGCGAGGATGAAGAAGATCACGTTTTCGAAGGAAGAGAAGGCTGCCATCGTCGCCCGTCTTCAGCGTTATTTTGCCGATGAGCTCGACCAGTCGATCGGCGCGCTGCCTGCCGAATTCCTGCTGGATTTCTTCACGGCGGAAATCGGCCCGTATTACTACAATCAGGGCCTGCGCGATGCCCATGCCGCCCTGGTGAGCAAGATGGAAGATTTCGGCGAAGCCATCTATCTCTTGGAGAAGGAGCCGGCCAAAGGCTGACGGAGCCTCATTTCTTTGGCTGGAACGTATGCTCCAAAGCAGGGAAGGTGCGAGCCCTCACGTCCTCGGCATAGGCTTCGGCCGCCTCCGAGACCAAGGGTGCCAGCTGCGCGAAATGCCTGACGAAGCGCGGCTTGAAATCGTTGAACAGGCCGAGCATGTCGTCGGAAACGAGGATCTGTCCATCGCAAGCCGCAGAGGCGCCGATGCCGATGGTGGGGATGGCGACTGCGGCGGTGATCTCGCGGGCGAGCGGCTCAATCGTGCCTTCGATCACCATTGCGAAGGCGCCGGCCTCGGCGATCGCCCTGGCATCGCGCCGGATCTTGTCTGCTTCCTTGTCCGTGCGTCCAAGGGAGCGGTAGCCGCCAGTCGTATTCACCTGTTGCGGCATCAGCCCGACATGGCCGAAGACCGGAATACCGCGGCCGGTCAGGAAGGTGACGGTTTCGGCCATTTCCTCGCCACCCTCCAGCTTGACGCCATCGCAGCCGGTTTCCTTCAGAATGCGCGCAGCGCTGCGAAAGGCCTGCTCCTTCGATTCCTGATAGGAGCCGAAGGGCAGGTCGACGATAACGCAGGCGTGCTTCGCGCCGCGCATGACGGCCTGGCCGTGGCCAATCATCATCTCCAGCGTGACGCCGACGGTTGTTTCCATGCCGTAGAGCACCATGCCGAGCGAGTCGCCGACCAGCAGCAGGTCGCAATGCGGGTCAAGCAGGCGGGCGATCGGCGTCGTGTAGGCCGTCAGGCTGACGATCGGGCGCGTGCCCTTCATCGCTTCGATCGCTGCAGGCGTTACACGCTTGGTCTGTCCGACGGTGCTCATCTCAGACGGTCCTTTCATTGGCGGCCGGCCGGCGGCCGATGACGCGATTGTCGAGCAGGCGGGTGCTGCCGATGCGGACGAAGAGCGCGATGAGCACGGGATGGCCCTGCAATGTCGTCAATGGTTCCAGCGTATCGGGATGGCGAACGGCGGCGACTTCCGCTGCCGCGAGTGGTTCTTTGTCGATGAAGGCGCGCAGCGCCTCTTCCAGCGCCGCAGGGTCGTTCGCGCCGAGATCGTAGAGCCTTTCCGCCTCCGCCAATGCCCTGGGGACGATGACGGCGGCGGCACGTTCTTGCTTCGAGAGATAGACGTTACGCGAAGAGAGCGCCAGGCCATCCGCATCGCGAACGGTGGGCACCGGCACCACACGAACCGGCTGCGCCAGATCCTCGACCATCCGGCGGATGATCGCGACCTGCTGATAATCCTTTTCGCCGAAATAGGCGCTGTCCGGCTGGACGATGTTGAAGAGCTTGGTGACGACGGTGGCAACACCGGCGAAATGACCGGGGCGAACCGCGCCCTCCAGCTCACCGCCGAGCTTCGGCACGTCGACGACCGTTTCCATCGGGCGCGGGTACATGTCGCTGACGCCGGGCGCAAAGAGAAAATCGACGCCGGCTTCGCGCAGCATGGCGCTGTCGCGCTCGAGATCGCGCGGATATTTCGCCAAGTCCTCATTGGCGCCGAACTGCAGCGGATTGACGAAGATGGATGTGACGACGATATCGTTCTCGGCCTTGGCGCGGGAGACCAGTTCCATATGGCCGGCATGCAGGAAGCCCATGGTCGGCACGAGACCGACGCGTTTCCCGGTCTTGCGGTGCCCGCCAAGCTTTTCGCGCAAGGCCGCTATCGTGTTGACGATCTCCAAATTCGCTCCTCCGCCGACAGCGCCTTCCCACGCCGCCTGCTTCCATCCCATGAATTTTGCGGGGTCTTCTAACGTGTGCAGTGCAAAAAAGCAATTCGAGGCGCGGGCGAGCACCCGATGGGGCTGACGATATGAGGGAGCGAAACGCCGCTCACAGCCCGCGCGCAGCCACTATATTTCAGAAGGAAACGCTTGGCCGCATGTCAGACTTCATATCCTGCAGACCGATCTCACGCCGGCGTTTGCTTGCTGGTTTCCATTCGAGATCGAGCGCCTTTGCGACCAGCGCCGTTGCATCTTTCGCCGCGCCGAGCGCGGGCATCGAAAAAATGCGCAAGGGACCGAAAAAGCAGGTCGGCTTGTGCCGCCCTTCGCCATAGAAGCAGCCGCCAATCGGCATGGGAATCCATGTCCACGGCGTTGCCTCCGCATACGAAAGTCTTGCCGCATTTCCCGTCTCGTCGGCGATGGTGATGATTTGCGTCTTATACGGCAGGAGAAAACTCTGATGCTCTATCGGTTCGGTAACTGTGAGGGTCACGATCCGGCCTGCTGGCTTTTCGACCAGCCGATACATGCACATACCGGCAACGAGTTTGCCGTTCTCGAGCAATCCGAACGGAACGATGCGAAGATTGTTTCCGCTCCTGTCCGCCCAAAGTTTGCTGCACAAGGGGTCCGTGCCGATTTTCCAGGCACTGATCGGCGCATCGTCAGACTCGGATTTTTCGTACACTTTCGAAACAACGAAATTCTCTACGAGCGATACCGGCAGCCCGAGAACGGGCGCTGCTTCGGTGTTGACGACGAGCGCATCGCTTCCTGAAAATGCAAATGCTTGATTGGCATTTTTTGCTTGGATTTCGCGAGACAGCTGCAGAAATTTATACTCGCTAATGCCTGCGAGAACGAAGTTTCCGCCGAAATAGAGAAGCGGCAGAATGAGCCAGACGCGATAATCCCTGTCAGTCAGAGCCTCCATCGCAAGCGAGGCAAATGCAAGGTTGATCGTAAGGATTGGCCAGACCGAAGCGCCCAGGATCATCAATATCGGGCCTATGATCGGCACGTACTGCAGGACGAGAACGATCCAAGTAAAAGCAAAGAGCCAAAGGGATTTCGTCATATGCGACCTCACTTTGTTTCGCTTTTCTCTCACGTCTGTTGATTAAGTCTTAATGTGATGGGCTCCGCTTTACCTGTTTATCTGCAAGTTTGCCGGGCTCGTTGCGATCAAAAGAGCGTTCTTCAAGTAAAATTTGAAAAATATCCTTCATGGAGCTTAAGGGTCTGCGTGCTGTATTGCCGTGGGGCAACGGTTCGTGGGGGATCGCGTGATTGACATTCTTTTCGGATTCCGAGGGCAACTGGGGAGACGGCAGTATTTTTTATGGTGTATTTGCGGGGGTTTTCTTGCGGGGTTCCTGCTCTCCCTCGTTTTCATCGCCATGGCGTTCGCCGATAAGGGGAGGCAAACGCTTATCCATCCCGCGATCATGCTACCTTTCCTGGTATTCTTTCTTCCGTTTATCTGGATGGGTTTCAGTATCCAGTCCGCAAGACTACGAGACATCGGGTTGCGGGCCCTTGGTGTCATGCTGACGGTTGCGTTGATTTTCGTCGTTGCCGCAGTTGCTAGGATCGTCATGCCTGACGGCGCGGTGCCGAGGGCGCTTACTTTGCTAAACCGCGGCGTGGGAATTGTTTATTCTGTTTTGCTTCTCTTCGCGCCCAGTGGTTTCGTCTCGCAGCGGACGTCGCCTGATCCCGAGGATACGGATAAAAACGGACGGCGGGCTCCAGTTGCGGCCTATGTTGCTCCGACCAAGGTCGCAGCCGGCAGCAACAAGAACAGCTTCGGTCGGCGGGGATTGAACGGAACCTGATCCCACCCGAACCGGCACTCCGCCGCGAAGCAGCTCGCAGGGGGGCGTCGCCGGGTTTGACGTAATATGATGGCAAGTCAGCGTCGCAACTGGCGTTTTCTGCCGAGATATACCGCTTGCGATTAGCGCTTTCCTCAATCTTTTGCTGTTAGCTGCCGCCATGGCGAAGATCGTGGCATTGGCTGCATATTTCTATCAGGCGGCGGTGGCTTTCGGGCTGCTGATCGCGGTCGCGCATCTGCTGACACCGGCGGATTATGCGGCCTATTCGCTGTTCATCTCGATCAGCCAGTTCGCAGCGATCTTCTGTTTCGAATGGGTTCGTTTTGCCTGCAGCCGTTTCTATCCCGGGCAGGGGGCCGGCAGCGAAGCGCTTGAGCGCAAGGCGCTGAGCGTGGAATTTGCGGCCTGCTCGGCGATCTGTCTGATTGCCGCTTCCGCTTCGATCCTCTTTTCGGTGCCGACAGAGATTGCCGTGCTTGGCGGCCTTGTCGCGATTTTCCAGGGCGGCAGCGACCTGCATCTCACCATGCTCCGCTTCCGTCAGGAGTTTCGCATTTTTTCGCGGCTGCAAGGCTCGCGCGCCACCATTCTCGCGGTCGGCACGCTCGCGGGTGCTGCCGTCGCTCCGACATTTACATGCACCGTCATCGGCCTGATGGCCGGCTATCTCGCTTATGGGCTACTGGCCTTGTTCCTGACCCGCAACAGCCTGCGCGAGGCCGCGCGTTTCGAGCCGCCGCTGGTTCGCAAGCATTTCGTCTATGGCAGTGTCGCCGCCTCGGCATCGGTCATCGGCCTTCTGACACCATTGGGGCTGAAGACGATCCTGACCGCGGTGCTTGGAGCAGGGGCCGCCGCCGGCGCATTGCTGGCCCTCGACCTGCTGCAGCGGCCGTTCGTTCTGATCGTCTCCGCCTTGCAGGCGATCCAATATCCCGACGTCGTTTCGACCTATGATCGCGAAGGCGCGACGCCGACCTTCAGACGGCAGCTCGGAGAGTATTATTCGCTGCTCACAGGCTTAACGCTGATGACGGCTGCCGGCATTTTTGCGCTGCTGCAGCCCATTGGACAATTCGTCATCGCGGCCGGCCTGCGTGACGGATTTCTGGCGGCGGCGCCTTTCGTCATCGGCCTCGCCACATGCCGGGCGCTGACGTTCAACATGCTGCCGACGCCGGCGCATCTGCAGCACCGGCTGTTGGCGATCTTCCTGCTCGCGGTCCTGGATTGTGTGCTGCTGAACATCGGCGTGCTGGCCGGCGGTCATCTCGGCTCCTACAACGACGCTGCGCTCATGGCCGGCGGCATGATCGGCGCGCTTTGCGCGATAGCGATCGGCCTGAAGGTCATGATGTCTCTTTCCTTCGACTTCGTCTGGCCGCCGGTCGTCTTCTCCGCCATCGGGCTGGCCGTGCCGGTGCTGGCGACGGCCGGTTTCGGCTATTCGCTCTGGATATCGGTGGCGGTCGGCGTTGTCGGCGGCGCGCTCTTCTGCCTGCTCGGTCTCTACAGCTACTTCATCACCATGTTCCGGCCGCAGGCGCGGTCGTGAAATCTCTCAGAGATCTTCCAGAATGGTCAGCACGCGGTCGGCGCTGCCGTCCCAGGAAAAACGGGTGACGTTCTCGTAGCCGCGCCGGCGCAAATCCTTGCGCAGCGCGTCGTCCGTCGCGATCCTGCGCATGGCCGCAATGAGTTCATCCTGCCGGAAGGGATCGAAGTAGAGTGCGGCATCGCCCGAGGCTTCGCGCACGGCAGGAATATCGGCCGCAAGCACCGGGCATCCCTGTGTCATCGCCTCCAGCGGCGGGATGCCGAACCCTTCATAGAGGCTCGGGAAGACGAAAGCGGTGGCGTGCCGCTCCAAGGCCGCGATCTCGGCATCGCTGAGCCGGCCGGGAAAGAGCAAGCTATCGTTGGATTTCTGCCCGTCCGATTTGAACACGGTCGGCGCGGAGCCGCCGACGACCACCAGCTTCTGGTTTTCGTCATTGAGCGCCTCGAAGGCGCGGATGGCAAAGTCGAGGTTCTTGTTGGGCTTCATCGTCCCGACGAGCAGGAAAAAGCCGTTCGTCTTCAGGCCAAGCCGCTGTATCACCGCATCCTCGGGCTCGATGGCGGCGAAATGATCGACGGCATTGTAGACGACGTCGATGCCGGCTGAAGAAACCCGGAAAACGGAAGCGAGTTCCTGCCTCGAGAATTCGGAGACCGTGCCGATCTTGGCAGTGCGCGTCAGCACCGTACCCAGTGCGCCGTGCAGCAGGCGGTAGCTGCGCTTGAAGGATTGCGGGTGGCGGAAGATCGTCACGTCATGGATGACGACGGCCTGGCGGCGGTGCAGGAGCGGGCCACTGCCGCCGAAGCCGATGAGGCGGCTGCCGCGCGAGCGCGAAAGCAGCGACGTCTGCTCCCAGACGTGGCCGGGACCGGACCCGAAACTGTCGATCTCTATGGCGGAGAGCCTGATGTCGATGGGCGTATTGCGCGGTACGGCCAAGCGCCAGCGCGCGCCTTTCAAGGAGGCGGGAAGAGCGCCCGCGGAGATCTTGCGGTCGAGCGCCAGCGTCAGTTCGCGCGCGAAGCGCTGCACGCCGGAGAGCGGCTGGCCGAGGAAACGCCCGTTGATGACAATCGACTGCACGCGAGAGGTCCCGATATTTCTTTGATCGGGAACAGCTTGCACCATTTTGTTTAGAGAAGGTTTAGCTTGGCTCGCGCGATTTTACGCAAGCGCATCCTTACTGTCGATCACGGTGACGCCGCGGGTTCGCATTTCGTCGATTGCCGTCTTGACGCCGACAGGGTCGATGCCGCGGCTCGCATCCTCGATGAAGCGAACGTTGACGCCGGGCAGCATGTCCACGGCGTCGAGGGCCGAGAATTTCACGCAGTAATCCGTTGCCAGCCCGCAAAGATCGAGCTCGGTGACGCCTTTGTCGCGCAGATAGGCCGCCAGGCCGGTAAGGGCCGCCTGATCGTTGTCGCGGAAGGCGGAATAGCTGTCGACCGAGGGGTTCTGGCCCTTTTGCTGGATGAAATCGATGTCGCCGACATGAAGGTCGGGGTGCAGTTCGGCATCTGCGGTGCCCTGGACGCAATGATCCGGCCACATCATCTGCGGCTTGCCCGAGAGCGTGCCCATCTCGAACGGCTTCTTGCCGGGATGGGCGGAGGCGAAGCTGCCGTGACCGGCCGGATGCCAGTCCTGCGATGCGACGATCAGATCGTACTGGCCGCTGTCGATGAGGGTATTGGCGACGGGCACCACCTGATTTCCATCCGGCACGGGAAGATTGCCGCCGGGGCAGAATCCGTTCTGGATGTCGATGAGCAGCAGTGCTTTCATGAGGCCTGTCCTTCCGTCTTGGTGCGCCGCACGATGCCAAGCGGCGCGCCTGGGATCAAGCCCTTTGCGCCCCGCCGGGAAACCAGGCGGGGCGCGATGGTTGGCGAAGGCTTACGCGGGCTTGTGGCCCTTGAGGCCATAGAAGGCGATATAGACGTAGCAGATGATCGGCATCAGGAAGGCGAGATGGATGCCGATCGTATCGGCAAGGCCGCCCTGGATCACTGGAAGGATAGCGCCGCCGACGATGGCAAGGCACAGAATACCCGAGCCTTGGCTGGTGTACTTGCCGAGGCCGTGCAGAGCCAGGCTGAAGATCGTCGGGAACATGATCGAGTTGAACAGGCCGATCGCCAGCACGGACCACATGGCGACATGGCCGGTGGTGAGTACGGTGACGACGAGCAGGACGATGGCCACGGCGGCGTTGAAGGCAAGCGCCTTGCCGTCATCGATATGCCGCATGATCAGCGAGCCGACGAAGCGGCCGATCATGGCGCCGCCCCAGAAGTAGGAGACGTAATGGGCGGCATCGGCTTCGGAGAGATGGGCGATGTCGGGCTGACTGAGGAAGTTGACAAGGAAGCTGCCGACGCTGACTTCGGCGCCGACATAGACGAAGATGCCGACAGCGCCGAGCACGAGATGGCGATATTGCCAGGCGGAGCCGCCGCCGCGCATCGGCTCGACCGTTTCCTCATCCTCGACCTCGGGAAGCTTGAGAGCCGCGAAGACGGCGGCGAGGACCAGGAAGGCCACGGCAAGAAGCAGATAGGGGAATTTTACCGCGCCGGCTTCGGCAAGCCGCATGGCGTCGAGTTGCTCCGGCGTCGCGTTGGCGGCGGCGACCGTCGCCGCGGACAGGATCAGCATCGCGCCGAAGTAGGGGGCAATCGTCGTGCCGAGCGAATTGAAGGCCTGCGTCAGGTTCAGGCGGCTGGCGGCGGTATCGGGCGGTCCCAACACGGTGACATAGGGATTGGCGGCGACCTGCAGGATGGTGATGCCGGTGGCGAGCACGAAGAGCGCGCCCAGAAAAAGAGCATAGACGCGATAGCTGGCGGCCGGAATGAAGAGGGCGCAGCCAACTGCCGCGATTGTGAGGCCGACGACGATGCCCCACTTGTAGGTGATACGCTTGACCAGCGCTCCGGCCGGCAGCGATACGATGAAATATGCGCCGAAAAAGCAGAGCTGGATGAGCATCGCTTGAGTGTAGTTGAGTTGAAAGACGCTCTTCAGGTGCGGGACCAGAATGTCGTTCAGGCAGGTGATGAAGCCCCACATGAAAAAGAGTGAGGTGAGTGCGATAAGCGCGAATTGGTAATTGCCCTGGCCATGGTGTGCGGATGCACGGGCGCTGGTGGGCGCAGAGCTTGTTGCTGAGCCAGCCACTTTTTTATCCTCGGTTCTTGTTGTTGCCAGGCTTCGAGATTCGATCCGGGCGAAAGCCCGAATGGGCCAGAAGAACAGCTGGCAGCGGCTTGCCGAGATGCCCGCAGGAAATGCAGAATCCCGAAGCCGTTTAAATCGATATAATCGATTGGATCGCTATTGGTAGCTTGCTAGGGATGCGGATTTTGCAATGCTGCAATGCAATCATTTGCAACAGGGGAATACCAGGCGAAGCTCGCCAGCTTTGTGGCGATGCGTTCGATTTGCCGCCAGCCGCCTGTATCAGCCGTCGTTGTTCAAATAGCCGAGCACAGCTCGCTTTACGCGTAGCGCCAATTGGTTTCTGTCCTGCTCGCCATGTTCTCCTGCTGCGTCGACCATCCCCTTGATGATCGCCACCACGTCGCGGCTTGCGACATCGATATCGGCCTGCGGCGGCAGATCAGATCGCAGAAGCGTTGCCCGCGTGAGCTCGAAAAATCGCATCTTGACCTCTTGGGTGGCAGCGTCGAGCGGCAGGCGCGCTTCTTCGAAGTCGAGCAAGCGGGCAAGGGCGGGGCGGCGAAGCTGCTGCTCGACGCAGGGAAGAATGAGGGCCGACAGCGCCTCGCTGCCGGTGAGCCTGGTGGTTGCGCTTTCCGCCTCTTCGACGAGGCGGGACGTCTCGCGAAAGATCAGGGCTCCGATCAATGCGTCCTTGCGCGGAAAGTATTGGTAGAGCGAGCCGACGCTGACGCCGGCCCTTTCCGCGACGGCGTTGGTGGAGAAAGCTTCATGGCCGCGCTCTTCCAAAATGCGAGCCGCTGCCTCCACGATCGCCTCGACGGTCGCGAGCGAGCGGGCTTGCTTTGGTGCTTTTCTCGGCGCGGGGCGGCTCTTCAGAGGGCTTTCGGACATGTTCCTGGAATGCGAGTGGCGAAAAGCGAATTATCGCTCATATTACAGGTCAAGGCCCGACGAAACAAGCGTTTCAGCGACGTCAGGGGATTGAGTTCTCCGGCGAGCGCGTGCGCGCGATGCTGCTCGGTCGGGTCGGATGACAAGGAGATCCATGCATGACCAGTGAAATCAGAACCGCAATCGTGACCGGCGCATCGAAGGGCATCGGGGCCGCCATTGCGAGACAGCTTGCCGCCGATGGCTTTCAGACCATCGTGAATTACGCATCGAGTTCCGATGAGGCGGCGGAAATCGTTTCCGGCATCGAGGAGGCCGGTGGCCGGGCGCTTGCGGTCCGCGCGGATGTTGCCGATGCCCGAGCGCTAACCGCATTGTTCGATCGCGCCGAAGCGGAGTTCGGACGGGTCGATGTGCTCGTCAACAATGCCGGGATCAGCAAATTCTCGCCATTGGCCGAGGTTTCGGATGAGGACTTTCAGCAGCAGGTCGCCGTCAACCTGACGGGCACCTTCAATGGAATGCGTGAAGGAGCGAGGCGGCTGCGCGATGGCGGCCGTATCATCAACCTGTCGACGAGCATCATCGGCCATTATTCCCCCGGTAATGGCGTCTATGCGGCGACGAAGGCGGCGGTGGAGGCGATGACGCATACCCTCGCGAAGGAACTCGGCACACGCGGCATCACCGTCAATGCGGTGGCGCCGGGGCCGATCGCCACGGAGCTGTTGTTCAAGGGGCGGTCCGAGGAGCTGATTCAGCGCCTGATAAACGATATTCCGCTCGGCCGCCTCGGGTTGCCGGAAGATATCGCCCGGATCGTGTCGTTTCTCGCCAGCGCCGAGAGCGGTTGGATCAACGGCCAGATCATCCGGGCAAACGGCGGGCGCAATTGAAATCGGGTCGTGGCGGCACTCGAGCCTTTGTGGTGCTACGCGTGGCGCTGCCGCGAGACCGACAGCGTCTCGCGGCGGTTCGCCCATTGCTCACCGCTGCTGGGGTCAGTCGAAAGGCAACCCTTCTTCCGCGATGGATTTCCGCACGGCATCGCGTTGCCTGATGCGGGCGTACCAGTCCTTGAGATTGTCGAGTTCATCGAAGTGGATGTCAGCCTTGTAGTAGGATTTGAGCCATGGAGCCTGCCCCCATCCCGTCAGCGCAAACAGATAGGCGTCGGCAACCGTAAAGCTCTCGCCCATCAGGAAGGGGCGGTCGGCAAGATGGGCATCGATCCATCGATATCGCGCTTCGAGCTTCGGCCTCGCTGTCTCGACATAGTTTCTCGCCAGCCGTGCATAGAGAAGCGGAATGAAACCCTTGTGGATTTCCGTCGACAGGAAGTTCAGCATCTCCTGCAGCTTGTAGCGCTCCATCGTGCCGGAGGCGGGCGCCAGCCCGGATTCGGGCTTCAGATCCGCCAGATATTGGACGATGGCCGGCCCCTCATGCAGATGATTGCCGTCGCCGAGTTCGAGAACGGGGACATAGCCGTGTGGGTTGATGCCGTAGAAGTCCAGCCCCGTCTCGGTCCTGTGGCTGGTGTGATCGACCTTGACCAGGTCTACGTCCAAACCGAGTTCGTTGATGACGATATGGGGCGAGAGCGAGCAGCTTGCGGGCATATAATACAGTTTCACGAGAGGTCTCCATGGCGTTTCCGGTGCCAGCTTTCGCTTGGAAAGACTGTCGCTGAACCATGTAGTCTGCTCGGTATGGAATAGTAAGAACGGAAAAGTTTGACATCTAGGTACAAAAATTATACCGCCTCGGCATGAGGTATGCGCGATGAAGAAGACCGTGACTGGATGCTCCGTCGAGGAGGCCATGCATTTGCTGGGAGGCCGCTGGCGGCTGCTGATCGTGTCCTATCTCGTCGATGGTCCCCAACGCTTCAACGAGCTTCGACGGCTGATGCCGGGCATTTCGCAGAGAATGCTGACGCTTGACCTGCGCGCGCTGGAAGAGGCGGGCCTTATCAGGCGGACCGTTTATCCGACCGTTCCTGTCAAGGTAGAGTATTCGCTGACGGAGGATGGGCGTCGCCTGGAAAAGGTGGTGGCCGTGGTCAAGGAATTTGGTCTGTGGCTGAAAGATCGGGATGTACGGGTGCTCGGAGAGCATGAGCCTTCACCAGAGCTCGTAGCGTAAATCCCGCCAATCCGGATTTGCTTTCTCAATAAGCTCGATCTTTCACTGGCGATACCAGCGTTTCAGCGATTTTCGTGCTGTATGGCCGAAGCGATGGCGGCATGGTCTTCATACCAGACCAGCCGTGTACATCCATATTTCCATGCGAATCCGGGCGTCAGACCCTCGCGATGTTCGTAGATGTGGCACTCAAGATCGGCAGTGACGCCGATGTACAGAGTGCCTCGCTTGTTGTTGGTGATGATATAATTGATATCTACCTAGGCATGTGATGTGCGGATAGGAATGAAGGCCGTTGAGAGGCGAGATTGCGAGCGACGGTGTAGGTGGCTCTGTACCTTCCACTTGGAGAAAATTAGCTCCTCAGCTGAGGCGAGCTGATTGAATTAAACTCAATCAAAAATATGTGCTCGCATCGATTGCATCCGGTGACGAATATAATATTGTTTGCTCGGGGATCGAATTCGGGGGGTAGTTATGTCGTTCAAGGAACAAGTTGCAGAATTATCGAAGCGTGCAATTGCTGCGCAAAATATCGCTCTCACTGAAGAGGCGACAAAAAACGCCCTTGTAATGCCGTTTCTGCGCACACTTGGTTTTGATGTTTTTGATCCAACGCAGATTGTGCCGGAGTTTATAGCTGATGTCGGCTTGAAAAAGGGAGAGAAGGTCGATTACGCCGTAAAGATAAATGATCGTATTGAATTTATTCTGGAAGCAAAGGCTGTTAGCGCGAATCTCTCGCAAGCCCAATATAGCCAACTCTACCGGTATTTTTCGACCACAGATTGCTCGATTGCGATTCTCACAAATGGCATACAGATCTGGTTTTTTACCGATCTTGATGCACCAAACAAGCTTGATAGTAATCCGTTCTTTAAGTTTGATCTTTTCGATTACGACGACAACGATCTGAAAGAGCTGGAAAAATTTCATAAAGAGAAATTTTCGATTGAAGACATCAAGAGTTCGGCCAGTACCCTGAAACGGATGAAAGCGACTATTAGCTGCATAGAAGCGCAGTTTAATGATCCTGATGACGAATTCGTTCGGCTCATTTCGAAGGAAATACACGATGGCAAACTTACTGCAGCTGTTGTTGCTGAGTTCAAACCGATAATCAAACGGGCCTTTGAAGATCTTGTTCGTCAAAAAATCCAAAGGAAATTAAGTGCTGCATTTAATGAGAACGTCAATATTCCAACGATCAAGGATGTAGATTCAGTCACTCAAATCAATGACGATGGGGACGGTATCGAAACTACGCAAGAAGAGATTGACGGGTTTAATATTGTTCGAGCGATCGGAGCCGAGCTCGCTGATGTCTCTCGCATTGTCATGCGCGATCAAAAATCTTACTGCGGCATCAATTTCGACGACAACAATCGCAAACCAATTGTCAGATTACATTTTAATTCCAAAACCAAATTTCTAACGATCTTCGATGCGGAAAAGGCTGGATCTCGGTTCGACATTACACAGACCACAGATATCTTTAAGGCCAAAGCGCAAATTCAAGCTGTGATCCAGTCATACGTCAGTTCTTGATCAAACCCTCTCCACAAACCCGTCCAGCACACGCTTCTGGCCGGCGCGATCGAATTCGATAGTCAGCTTGTTGCCCTCGATCCCCGAGACGTTGCCGTTGCCGAACTTGATGTGGAAGACGCGGTCGCCGATGGCGAATTTGGAGGGTTCGGAGGAGGTGGATTTGGCCACCAGCTCGCCATCGATGGTGCGCACCTTCGGGCCGCTTTCGCCGTAGCCGATGCGCTCGACGGCATGGCCGGAGCGGCTGCCCCAGTTGTCGCGCGTTGCGTCGTTGCGGTTCGCCTGCGCGCGTTTCCAGCCGGGCGTGGAATAGGAGTTGGCGAAGGGTTCGGCCTTGTCGAAGCGCGACTGGCCGTAGCCGCCGCGGCCGTAACCGCCATAGGACTGCTCGACCTCGGCGACTTCGACGTGGGTGACCGGCAGTTCGTCGAGGAAGCGGGACGGAATGGTCGACTGCCATAGGCCGTGGATGCGGCGGTTGGAGACGAACCAGATGTGGCAGCGGCGCTTGGCGCGGGTGATGCCGACATAGGCGAGGCGGCGCTCTTCCTCCAGGCCGGCGCGGCCGCTCTCGTCGAGCGAGCGCTGGTGGGGAAACAGGCCTTCCTCCCAGCCGGGCAGGAAAACGGTTTCGAATTCCAGGCCCTTGGCCGAGTGCAGCGTCATGATCGAGACGGCATCGAGATTTTCATTTTGCTCGGCATCCATGACGAGCGACACATGCTCGAGGAAGCCGCGCATGGATTCGAAGCTGTCCATCGAGCGGATGAGTTCTTTAAGGTTTTCCAGCCGTCCGGGCGCTTCCGCCGATTTGTCGTTCTTCCACATGTCCGTATAGCCGGACTCTTCGAGGATCTGCTCGGCAAGCTCGGTATGCGGCGTGTTTTCAAGCAGGCCCTGCCAGCGGCGGAAGGATTGCACGACGTCGAACAACGCCTTGCGCGCCTTCGGCTTCATCTCGTCCGTTTCGATGATATCGGCCGCTGCCGCCAGCATCGGAATGTCCCGAACGCGGGCATAGTCGTGCAGGGCGCGGACCGTGGTGTCGCCGAGGCCGCGCTTCGGCGTGTTGATGATGCGCTCGAAGGCGAGATCGTCGGCCGACTGGCAGACGAGGCGGAAATAGGCCATGGCATCGCGGATTTCGAGGCGCTCGTAGAAGCGCGGGCCGCCGACGACGCGGTAGTTCAAGCCGAGCGTCACGAAGCGGTCTTCGAACTCGCGCATCTGGAAGGAGGCGCGCACGAGGATCGCAATATCGTTGAGATTGTGCTTGCCGCGCTGCAACTGCTCGATCTCTTCGCCGATAGCGCGGGCTTCCTCCTCGGAATCCCAGGAGGCATGCACCTGCACCTTGACGTCGTCGGGATCGGAGCGGTCGGTGAACAGGGTCTTGCCGAGACGGCCCTCGTTATGAGCGATCAGATGCGCGGCGGCACCGAGAATATGCTCGGTAGAGCGGTAGTTGCGCTCCAGCTTGATGACCTTGGCGCCGGGAAAATCCTTTTCGAAGCGCAGGATATTATCTACTTCGGCGCCGCGCCAGCCATAGATCGACTGGTCGTCGTCGCCAACGCAGCAGACATTCTGCAGCTCGCCCTTCGGCCGCTGCGCCAGCAGGCGAAGCCACATGTACTGCGCCGTGTTGGTGTCCTGATACTCGTCGACGAGGATGTAGCGGAAACGCTGGTGATAGTCCTTCAGGATATCGGGGTTCCGCCGGAACATATTGATCGGATGCAGCAAAAGATCGCCGAAGTCGCAGGCGTTCAGCGTCTTCAGGCGGCTCTGATAGGCGGCATAGAGTTCGCGGCCCTTGCCATTGGCAAAGGCGCGGGCGTCACCCTCGGGAATATCGGCAGGGCTGAGGCCCTTGTTCTTCCAGGTGTCGATCATGCCGGCGAATTGCTTGGCCGGCCAGCGCTTGTCGTCCAGCCCCTCTGCCTGGATCAATTGCTTGATCAGGCGGATGACATCGTCGGTATCGAGAATGGTGAAGCTGGAGGTAAGGCCGACCAGCTCCGCATGGCGGCGCAACAGCTTGACGCCGATCGAGTGAAAGGTGCCGAGCCAGGGCATGCCTTCGACCGCGCCGCCGACGAGCAGGGCGATACGTTCCTTCATTTCGCGCGCCGCCTTGTTGGTAAAGGTGACGGCGAGGATCTGGCTGGGGAAGGCGCGGTTGGTGGAGAGTATATGGGCGATGCGGGTGGTCAGCACGCGTGTCTTGCCGGTGCCGGCACCGGCAAGCACCAGAACCGGCCCGTCGAGCGTCTCGACCGCTTCAGCCTGCTCCGGATTGAGGCCGGAGAGATAGTCCGGCCGGCGACCGCTGTCGCGTGCCGCCATGGCGCGGGCCGCAATGCCGCCGCCGATGCCGCCGGCAGCCGGCGCGGAACGGCGCGGCGCCATGTGCTCCGGCTCCTCGTCAAAGAAGGGAATGTCGTCATGTCCAATGGTCATGCGGCCCAATGTAATGATTCTACCCCGAAAGGCAAAAGAAACGGGCCGAAATTAGAACAAAAAGTGCACATTCACAGGCGCGCCGCACCTGCGGAAAGTTCGATTCGGGGCACGAACGGGCTTGCGGATGCGCAAATGAAACGCCTCGTTGTCCACTCCAAGATTACAACTTTGTCATAATCCGCCCCAAAGCTTGCCGCATATGCTCAAAAACACGATATTGCAGCAAATCGGGCACAATCTTGCGTTATAGAACCGCCCGACATGAAATTTGGTCCCTTTAAGTGCGCTGGGTGTGACAGGGACCGTACCAAAATCAACGACGCGATTTCATCGCCTCTGACACAACGAGCCGGAGACGTGCATGACCGCCTGGAAGCAGCTTTCCTTGTCTTTTCTTTTGCTGGTGGCAGGCATTGCCGCTGTCGTGGCTTTCGTGCCCGGCGCGACGGGCCTGCTGCAGAAAGCCGGGGTCCCCGAGACGCTCGTGGCAGCCATCACGCGCAACGGGGATGCCAGCGCCGGGAAGAGTGGCGATGCGGCCGGTGGCGGCGCGCGGCGCGGTCAGAACATACCGCTCGTGGTGACGGAACCTGTCGTGAGCGGCATTGTCAACGATCGCCTCAGCGCGATCGGCACCGGCGATGCCATCCGCTCGGTTGCCGTCATGCCGCAGGCGGCAGGGACGATCCGGGAAATTCTCATCAAGTCCGGCGACAGGGTCAGGCAGGGGCAGGTGCTGGCGCGTCTTGACGATGACGAGCAGATCATCGCCCGTGGCCAGGCGGAAGTGGCGCTGAAGAGCGCTGCCGAGAAGGCGCAGCTCTACCACACCATCAAATCCAGCGTGTCCCGCATGGATGTCTTCGATGCCGAGATCGCCGAGCAGGGGGCAAAGCTGGCCCTGCAGTCGGCGGAGCTGGCGCTCTCGCGCCGCAACATCGTCGCGCCGATCGATGGGATTGTCGGTATCGTGCCTGTCGTCATCGGCGACAACGTCACGACGACGAGCAATATCGTGACGCTGGACGACCGTTCCGAAATCCTGGTGGACTACTGGGTGCCGGAACGCTTTGCCAACACCGTCAAGGTCGGCCAGCCGGTCGAGGCGACCTCGGTCGCACTGCCGGGGCGCGTCTTTTCCGGCGTCGTGGAAGCTGTCGACAATCGCGTCGATGGCGCCAGCCGGACGCTCCGCGTGCGCGGCCGCATCGACAACCCTTCCGACGAATTGCGGGCGGGCATGTCCTTCAATGTCGGCATGCGCTTTTCCGGTGAATCTTATCCCTCGGTCGATCCGCTTGCGGTCCAATGGGATGGCGCGGGCGCGCATGTCTGGCGTGTCGTCGACGGCAAGTCGTCGAAGGTGCGTGTCAGCATCGTGCAACGCAATCCGGATGCGGTCCTGGTTCGCGGCGATCTCCGCAACGGCGATCTTATCGTTATCGAGGGGTTGCAGCGCGTGACTGAAGGCGGTGAGGTTCGCTTTGCCCGCGATGTCGCCGAAGCCAAGGAGATCGTCATCCAATGATGTCCCATGGCGGTGATGAGACGACGGATGCTGGCGCGACTGCGGGCAAGCAATCCTTCACGGCGCTTTTCGTACGCCGGCCGATCCTGGCGCTGGTCTTCAATACGCTGCTGGTCGTCGCCGGTCTCGCGGCCTATTTCGGCGTCGAGGTTCGCGAGCTGCCGGATGTCGATCGCCCCGTCGTGACCGTGCGAACCGTGTTCGACGGTGCATCGCCCCAGACGGTGGATCAGGAGCTGACCAAGATCATCGAAGGGGCGGTGGCCCGCGTCAGCGGCCTGAAATCCGTCTCTTCCAGCTCGTCCTTCGGCCAGAGCAGGGTGACGCTCGAATTCTCCGATGCCACGGATCTCTCGGTCGCCGCCAACGATGTCCGCGACGCCATCGGCCGCATCACCGAGCAATTGCCGGATCAGGCGGATGCGCCGCAGATCGTCAAAGCGGATTCGGATTCGCAGCCGATCATGCGCCTTGCCGTCACATCGAGCACCATGACGATGGACGACCTGACGCAGCTCGTCGACAAGGAAATCACCGACCGGCTGGCATCGGTCGAAGGCGTTGCCGATGTCGAGCTTTACGGCGATCAGGAAAAGGTCTTCCGTATTGACGTCGACCAGGCGGCCCTTGCCGGCCGCGGCCTGACGATCGGCGATCTGACGACGGCGCTTGCGACCGCGGCGCTCGATGTGCCGGCGGGATCCTTGAAGAGCGCGCGTCAGGATATCGTCGTGCGCGCCACGGCGGCATTGCAGACCCCAGAGGATTTCTCCCGGCTGATCATTAAGGATCGCGTGCGGCTCTCCGATGTCGCGACCGTCACGCTTGGGCCAAGGGACGGCACGACCGCGCTGCGCTCGAACGGCGTGCAGGGCGTCGGCCTCGGCATCATCCGCCAGGCGCAGTCGAACACGCTGAATATCTCCGAGGGCGTGAAGGCCGTTGTGGCGCAACTGTCGAAATCGCTGCCGGAGGGAACGCGAATCGTCATCACCAGCGATGACGCGCTGTTCATCCAGGGCGCGATCCATGAGGTGGTGCTGGCGCTCGTGCTGTCGGCGCTGATCGTCACGGTCGTTATCTATCTCTTCCTGCGTGACTGGCGGGCGACGCTGATACCGGTCGTCACCATGCCGGTGGCGCTCATCGGCACGCTGGCCGCGCTCTATATGGTCGGGTTCTCGGTCAACATCCTGACGCTGCTGGCCATCGTGCTGGCGACCGGCCTCGTGGTCGACGACGCCATCGTCGTGCTCGAGAACATCGTGCGCCGCAGGGCTGAGAAGATCGGTCCGCGCGCCGCCGCCGTGCTCGGCACCCGGGAGGTCTTCTTTGCGGTCATCGCCACGACGGCGACGCTCGCCGCCGTATTCATTCCGCTGTCCTTCCTGCCGGGGCAGGTGGGCGGGTTGTTCCGGGAGTTCGGCTTCGTGCTGGCCTTCTCCGTCGGACTGTCGTCGATCGTCGCGCTGACACTCTGCCCGATGCTCGCCTCGCGGATGCTGACCAAGGAGATGCGCGAGGAACACGGGGCGCTCGGCCGTTTCGGCGAGCTCTTTGCCGCCGTCTATCGCCGGACGCTCAGAGCCTGCCTGAACGCGCCGTTGGTCGTCATCATCTTCTGCGCCCTGTTTTCGGCTGCCGCCGTCCTGGCCTTTGTCAATGTCAAAAGCGAGCTGACGCCGAGCGAGGATCGGGCAATGGTCATGCTGCGCCTGACCACGCCGCAGGGTGCCGGCCTTGACTATACGAAGGATCAGCTGCAGCGCGTCGAGGAGCGGTTGCAGCCGCTGCGCGACAGCGGCGATATCCGCAACATCTATGCGATTTCGGGTATGAGCAGCCAGAAGAACAGCGGCTTCATGGTGTTGACTCTGGCACCCTGGAGCGAGCGCCATCGCACGCAGCAGGACATCGTCGCCGATATCAACCAGGCCATGGCTGACGTTCCGGCCCTTCGCGGCAACGTCGTTCAGGCCAACAGCCTGCGCATCCGCGGCGCCGGCAGCGGCGTGCAGATGGCGCTTGTCGGCAACGATCACGAAGCGCTGACCGAGGCGGCCCTGAAACTGGTGCAGGCGCTTGACGCGACCGGACGGTTCGATACGCCGAGGCTCAACAACGAGCCGACGCAGGCCCAGGTCTCCGTCACCATCGACCGCGAGCGTGCGTCCGACCTCGGGGTCGATATAACAGGCCTTTCGGTCGCGCTGCAGTCCTTGCTGGAAGGGCGTTCCGTTGTCGATGTTTTCGTCGCCGGCGAATCCTATCCGGTGCTGCTGACCTCGACCATGCGCCCGATCGATGATCCGACGGACCTTGAAAACGTCTATCTGAAGACCGGCGACGGCAAGATCGTGCCGATGTCGGTGATCGCAGCGCTGAAGGAGAATGCGGTGGCGCCGCAGCTGACCCGCGAGCAGCAGCTGGCGTCGGTCGCGATCACGGCGGGCCTCAAGAACGGCATGTCGCTCGGGCAGGCGGTCGAGGACGTCACGCGGATCGCGACACCGCTCTTGCCGCCGGGATCGCGGTTGATGCCTCTTGCCGAAGCGGCGACGCTTGAGGAGAATTCCAGCGGCATGGCGCTGACCTTCGGTTTCGCCATCGTCATCATCTTCCTGGTGCTCGCAGCCCAGTTCGAAAGCGTGCTGTCGTCGCTCATCATCATGTCCACGGTGCCGCTGGGCCTTGCCTGCGCCATTTTTGCTCTCGTCATCACCGGCTCGAGCCTCAACATCTACAGCCAGATCGGCCTGGTGCTGCTGGTCGGGGTCATGGCCAAGAACGGTATCCTGATCGTCGAGTTCGCCAACCAGCTGCGCGACAAGGGCGAAGGCGTGCGCGAGGCGATCGAGAAGGCGTGCGCCCTGCGCCTGCGCCCGGTCATGATGACGATGATCGCGACCATCCTCGGCGGCGTGCCGCTGGTCTTTGCGGAAGGCGCGGGCGCGGAGGCGCGTATCGCGCTCGGCTGGGTGATCGTCGGCGGCCTTGGTTTCGCGACCCTGGTCACGCTCTACATCACGCCGGTCGCCTATCTCCTGATTGCCCGATTCGCCAAGCCGCAGACGCATGAAGAGCAACGGTTGCATGAGGAAATGTCGGATGCGGCGTTGCGCTCGAAGCTGAGCAATCTGCGCGCCGCGGAGTAGGGCGAGCACGGGCGGGTTGCGCCCGCCGCATTTAATGCGCTTATTTATGGTAAATCATGCGTATCGCTTAGCGCTTTTTTAAGCATGTTTGCTAATCATAGCGGCATGTAACCGATGGAGCGCAGGCGTTGTTTTTGCCTGTCTCCCTGTTTGCCGACACGGTCGGCCCGCGCGCATGAGCGCCCGCGGCAAGGTTTCAATGTCTTCTTGTATTTGTTGCGTATTGTTGCGTCCGGAGTTCGTGTGCCGTGAGTATTTTTTCGACCTTCATCAGGGTCAGTCCCTCTGTGAATACAGCACTGGAAGTGCTGAAGGACACCCAGACCAAACTGACCAACGCGGAACGGCAGATGTCGTCGGGTCTGCGGGTGCAGACGGTCAAGGACAATGCCACTTACTGGAAAATCTCGACTTTGACGCATACCGACATCGGCGCGATTTCGTCGGTGCAGGATGCGCTCGGTCTTGCCGCCTCGACGGTCAGTACGGCCTCCACGGGCGTCAGCAGCGCGATCGACGTCGTGACGGAAATCAGGACGAAGCTTGTCAGCGCTTATGAGACAAGTATCGACAAGTCCAAGCTCAACGACGAGATTACCCAGCTCAAGCAGCAGCTGCGCAGTATCGGGGAGTCGGCGACCTTCAACGGCGTCAACTGGACCGTGTTGCAGGACGGCGCGGACCCGACCGCTCCGCACGAGGTTCCGGGCTCCCTCATCCGCGGTTCCAATGGCACCGTCAGCATCGGCATGCTGAACTACGCAGGCGTGAGCTCGACGACCGGCCCCATCACGTCAAGCGACGCGCGTTATCTGATCGACGATCAGTCTAGCGGCACGGGTGGATATGGGGTGCTGACCTCAACCGCCTTTGCGACCGAGGCCGGTTCCGCGAAGAACTACGTGTTGATCGGCACCAAGAACGGGGACACGAGCGGACAGGTGGAAATCTCGCTCGATGCGAATACGACCCAAGGCGCCATCGTCGACATGGTCAATACCGTGACGGGGATGCTGAACCAGCTCAAGACGATCGGATCGGCCTTCGGCTCTCTCGAATCGCGCATCAACCTTCAGACCGAGTTCGCCAAGAATCTCAGCGATTCGCTGACCAGCGGCGTCGGCAAGCTGGTGGATGCCGATATGGAGCAGCAATCGAGCAAGGTTCTGGCGCTGCAGGCCCAGCAGCAGCTCGGACTGCAATCGCTCTCGATCGCCAATGCGAGCTACAACACGGTTCTGCAGCTCTTCAAGTGATCGCGGATGGGGTATCGCGGAGCCGCGTTGATGGGCGGCTCCATGCATCCGGCTGACACGTTCGCGGGCTGAAAGCTTCTCCGCGGCTCTATGCACAGGGGACAAAGGCCTGGATAAGATTTCTCTTCATGATATTGCCGCAATGCTTCATATCTGCTGCGGCCATCGAACCGGAGAGCGACGATTCTATGATCAAGAAAATTGCCATGCTTGCCCTAGCGGCAGCCTTTTTGAACGCATGCACGACCACCGATCCCTATACGGGGGAGCAGAAAGTCTCCAACACGGCCGGCGGTGCAGCGATCGGCGCCGGTGTGGGTGCGGTTGCCGGCCTTCTCATCGGTCACTCGCCGGCCTCGCGCCGCAATGCCGCGCTGATCGGCGCCGGCGTTGGCGCACTCGCGGGTGCCGGTATCGGCAACTACATGGACCAGCAGGAGTCCGAACTGCGCGCGCAGCTGCAGGGCACCGGCGTTTCTGTGACCCGCGTCGGCGACCGTATCATCCTGAACATGCCGTCGGCGATTACCTTCGATATCGACCAGGATGCGATCAAGCCGGAATTCTTCGCGACCCTCAATTCCGTCGCCATCGTTCTGCGCAAGTTCAACCGCACGCTGATCGACGTCAACGGCCATACGGATTCGACGGGCAGCCTGCAGCATAACCAGGATCTGTCGGAACGCCGCGCCGGCTCGGTCGCGTCCTATCTCGGCAGCCAGGGTATCGATCAGCGCCGCATGTCGGCTATCGGCTTCGGCCCGTCGCAGCCGGTCGCATCGAATGCGACCGAAGCCGGCCGCGCCCAGAACCGCCGCGTCGAGATCCAGATCGCGCCGATCACGCAGAACGGCTAAGCTTTTTCAACGGCGGTGGCCGGGTCCAACGATCCGGCCGCTTTCCAGTCCGATCATCGATGCATGCTCGCGCCCTTGGTGATCTTGTCGACGATTTTCTTGTCCGCGCGCAACGCGATGCCGACGACCTTGGCGTCTTCGGGCGCAAATTCTGAAAAGACGGCGCGATTGGCTGTGTCATGGCCGGTTGAAAACATTTCCTCGATGAAGACGGAAGAGATGACGCCGCGCTCCAGCGAGCGGCGGTGAATGGCGGCGATATCGTCCGGATCGGCCGCAAGGACGATTACCGGCTGGATCGACAAAGCGTTGTAGACGTTGCCGGCCCGATCGCGATAGGGTTCGCCGATGATTTCCGGATGTTGTCCGGCAATGCCTGTCGACAGGAACGCGGTTACATTCAGCTTCTGCCAGGATTGAAGGTCGCTTCGCAGAACGATTGCGATTTTGGTATCGAACATCGGTGGTCACTTTCATGCGGTCTGGGAATGGGACGTTGCGCGAGGATGTAGCCGGACAGATCGCCACGGGTCTTGAACGTTTGTGCGTGACGCCCGAAGCCAACCGCATCCTGTCCGCGCCGGCCTATCCGGGCATCGAGCGCATCCAGGCGCAGTTTCGGGGCGATGCGTTCGATCTGCATCGGCACGATACCTATGCGCTCGGCGTTACCCTGCGTGGCGTGCAGACATTTCGCTACCGCGGCGAGCAGCGCTATAGCCTGCCGGGGCGGGTGATTATCCTTCATCCGGATGAGCTGCATGATGGCGGGGCCGCGACCGAGGACGGGCTTGTCTATCGCATGCTGTATCTGGAACCTTCGATGCTGTTCCAGTGCCTGGAGGCGGCACGCATCGGCCTGCCATTCGTCGATGACCCGGTCGTGGAGGATGATCGCCTCGCAGGCTTGTTGCTGGCGGCGCTGGGGGAGCTCGATCGCGAGCTGGATGAACTCTTCGTCGACGATTTCGTTTCGCGTCTGGCCGATGGCCTCGTGCAGCACGCCCGCCTGCCGCAGAGACCCCTGGGCAGCATAGCCTGGGGTCAGGTGAAAACCGCCCGCGACTATCTCGAGGCGCATGTCATGCGCGGCGTGCGGTCTCAGGAGCTGGAACGGATCACCGGCCTTGACCGCTTTGCACTTGCCCGGCATTTCCGCGCTGCCTTTGCCACCAGTCCGCATCGTTTCCTGCTGATGCGCAGGTTGCAGCAGGCAAAGACGCTGATCGGCGAGGGCGAGTCGATCGCCGAAGTCGCGGCCACAACCGGATTTGCCGATCAGAGTCATTTGACGCGGCATTTCAAGAAGGCTTTCGGTATTCCGCCGGGCGCATGGGGCAGCATGGTGCGCGGCGCGCAAGCGCACGGCTGACCGCTCGACGACGGGTAGCAGGCCTGCTTGAACCTATCGCATGCGTCGTGGTTGAGACAGCGCCAGGTGCGGCCTTTTCTTGACTGGACAGCGCCGCGCCGATGTCCCATAGAACCGATTAAAAGGTTAACGCCTTCCGGTGATCGCGATGGGAGATTCGGACTATGGTTCTGGCTGATGCGAAGGCGGGAACACGCAACGAGGCGGGGATATCTGCCGTTCTCGGCGTTCTGAAACAGGCTTTCGGAGAACGTTTCCAGACTGGCGAGAGTTTTCGCGCCCAGCACGCGCATACGACGACCTATATTCCCTCGCAGCTACCGGACGGTGTGGTTTTTGCCGAAACGCGCGAAGACGTGCAGGCCGTCGTCAAGGCGTGCGCCGAACACAGGGTTCCCGTCATTCCCTTCGGCACGGGTTCGTCGCTGGAGGGGCAGGTGAATGCACCGCAAGGCGGCATTTCCATCGATTTCAGCCGCATGAACCGTATTCTCGAAGTCAATGCCGAGGATCTGGATTGCACGGTCGAGCCCGGCGTCACGCGCGAACAACTCAACACCTATCTCCGCGATACCGGATTGTTCTTTCCGATCGATCCGGGCGCCAATGCCTCGATCGGTGGCATGGCATCGACGCGCGCTTCGGGAACGAATGCGGTGCGTTACGGCACGATGAAGGACAACGTGCTCTCCGTGACCGCCGTGACCGCCAATGGCGAGGAAATCCGCACCGCCCGCCGCGCCAGGAAATCCTCGGCCGGCTACGATCTGACGCGGCTTTTCGTCGGCGCCGAAGGCACGCTTGGCGTTTTGACCTCGATCACGCTGCGCCTGCAGGGCATTCCCCAGAAGATAGCCGGCGGCGCCTGCGCCTTTCCGGATGTCAAGTCGGCGTGCGATGCCGTCATCATGACGATCCAGATGGGGGTGCCCGTCGCGCGCATCGAGTTGCTGGATGCCATGCAGATGCGGGCCTGCAACCGCTACTCCGGCCTCACATACGACGAGAAGCCCACGCTTTTCCTCGAATTTCACGGCACGGACGAAACCGTTGCGCTGCAATCGGCACAGTTTGCGGAGATCGCCGCGGAATGCGGTGGCGGCGAGTTTCTGTGGACGAGCAACGCGGAAGAGCGCAACAAGCTCTGGAAGGCCCGCCACGACGCCTATTGGGCCTGCCGCGCGCTGGCGCCTGAGCTGAACGCCCTGTCGACGGATGTCTGCGTGCCGATCTCGCGCTTGGCCGAATGCGTCGCGGAAACCCAGGCCGATATCGAGGCGCACGGCCTGCTGGCGCCGATCGTCGGCCATGCCGGCGACGGCAATTTTCATGTGCTGGTGCTGTTCGACGACAAGACCCCCGAAGGGATCGCCGTCGTCGAGAATTTCGTTGCGCGCCTCAATGCGCGCGCGCTGGCGATGGACGGCACCTGCACGGGCGAACACGGGATAGGGCAGGGCAAGATGGCGTTTCTCGAGCAGGAGCTCGGCGATGCCGTCGATTTGATGCGCCAGATCAAGGATGCGCTTGATCCGGATGCTATCTTCAATCCCGGAAAGATATTCCGTGGGCACTGAAAGATGGAATATTTTCATGATCTTGGCTTGCTACGCACGCGAATGACGCTAGGCTGCAGCCGCTCTTTTCCGGTTTTTGTCATGAAAAGCCGCATGTGTGCCTTAGATGGGTGGCAAGCCTCTGAAAAAGAGCTGCTGTCGCGGGCAGGGATCGGGTAGAACTGTGCATATTCCGGGCTATGTCGTGTATGTGCCTGGATAAACGGCAGCTTGGCATGTGTTGGGAATGAAGATTGGAGACGGTGCGCGTTGTTAGGTAAGGTCCTGGTTTTTCTGGGTGGATTGCTCGTGGTGGTGCTCTTCGTGGCGCTGCTCGCTCCGCTCTTCATAGACTGGACCGATTTTCGCAAGAATTTCGAGGATCAGGCGAGCCGCATCATCGGCAAGAAGGTGACCGTCCACGGCACGGTCGATGCCCGTCTTCTGCCGTTCCCGTCGGTGACGCTGCACGATGTCCGTGTCGGCCAGGAGGCGGATGGCACGCCGCTGGTGCAGATTGCCGAATTCTCCATGGATGCCGAACTTGCGCCTTTCCTTTCCGGCGAAGCGCTGATCTTCGACATGCGCGTGTCCAAGCCCCAGGTGCGCCTGCGTCTGCTGAAGGACGGTACGCTGGACTGGATGCGCGGCAGCCAACCTGAGATTCCCGCCAAGTCGGTGGTGCTCGAAAGCGTTCACGTCGAAGACGGCGATGTCCTCTTTATCGACGAGCAAACGGGCCGGACCCGGCATGTCACCGGCCTGAACGCACAGATGTCGGCAAGGTCGCTTGCCGGCCCCTGGCGCATCGAGGGCGATGCGGCGCTCGACAGCGAGCACGGCAACTTCACGATTTCCAGCAGTCAGCCCGACGACAACGGCGTCTTGCGCGTCCGCACCCGGCTGATGCCGGACCGCCATCCTCTCAATGTCGATCTCGACGGCGAATTGAAGCTCGTCAACAGCAAGCCCGATTACATGGGCTCCTTCACGGCCGGCGTCAGCGACAAGCAAGTCCACGATGTTGCCGATCAAAAGGCGCAGCCACGTATCAAGGGCCGCTTCGAGTTGACGAATGATCGCATTCGCGTGCCGGAATACCGGCTCGAAGTCGGTGCCGATGACGATCCCTATGTGGTAACCGGCGAGGCGACGCTGGATACGGGCTCAAAACCGGAGTTTCTGTTGACTGCCGATGGCCAGCAGATCGATGTCAATCGGCTCGGCAACAACAAGGGCGCCAACGGCAAGACGAACCGTAACCCGACAATCTCCGCCCGCCAGCGCCTGAACAGCCTGATCGCGATCGCCGCCGAAATCCCGGTGCCGCAGGTCCCCGGCAAGGCGACGTTCCGGCTGCCGGCGATCGTCGCCGGTGACACGACCATCCGTGACGTGCAGCTCGATCTCGAGCCGGCGGGGACGGGATGGAAGATCGACCATGCCGTCGGCACGCTGCCGGGGCGCACGCAGGTCGAGGCGCGCGGCAACCTGATGCTGCAGGGCGAGCCGAACTTCATCGGCAATCTGGTCGTCGCATCCAACCAACCCTCCGGATTGGCTTCCTGGCTTGTCGGGTCCGTGGATCCGGCGATCCGCCAGCTGCGGCAGGCCGGTTTTTCCGCCGATGTCAGCCTGCGGCATGAGGAGCAACGCTTCGAGAATCTGGAAATCGCAATCGGCTCGGCCACGCTCAAGGGGCGGCTCGATCGTCAGGGCGCCGCGGACAAGAACCCGCCGAAGCTTGCCGTCGATCTGACCGGAGACGCCCTCGATCTTGACGCGCTGCGGGCACTGACGGGGCTCTTTACGGGCCAGGACAATGGCGAGGCCCTGTTCGATCACCGGATTACTGCGCATCTGCAGGCCGGCAAGTTCATGGCCTTCGGAGTGCCGGCCGACAATGTCGATACATCGTTTTCGGTAGCTGGCGGCGCGCTGACCCTCGACAAGCTTTCGGTAGGCAACGTCGCCGGTGCGGAAATCACCGCCACGGGTCGTGCTGACGGTTCGCCTTCCGACTACAAGGGGTCGGGAGAGATTACCTTCAAGGCCGCCGATCCCGGACCGTTCTTCGAGATGCTGCGCCAGCATCTGCCGCATCATCCCGTCATGGACCGCCTGGTGCGCAACGCCGCCTGGTACGGAAATACGGCCCTTCGCGGCGCGGTGACGCTCGGCGGCGATCAGGACAATGCGTTGACGGTGACGCTGGCGGGCGTCTCCAACGGCAGCCGCGTCAATTTCGACTACCGCATGTCCGATCTCTCGGCTTTCGCGGGCAAGGGCACCACGACCCTCGAAGGCACGCTGGAAAATTCGGTCACGTCGATCCTGTTCGGCCAGGCTGGCCTCGATCCCTTGCCGGTCGAGGCGGACGCCAATGGCCGTTTGACGTTGAAGGTATCCGCCAGCGGCACCGATCCGGCGGATGCGGCGCTGACCTTTGCGACGGATAAGACATCGTTCACCGCGAACGGCAAGGTCGACGTGCGACCCGATACTTTCCTCAACGGCAACATGGCGCTATCGCTCGAAAGCGCCGATATCGATCCCTATTTCGTCATGAACGGTATCGGCGTCCCGCAGATGGGGGCAGGCCTGCCGGTGAAATTCCAGGCCAATGCCGCGCTGAATCCGGACAAGATCGTGTTTTCCGACATGAAGGGAGTGTTTGCCGACAATAACATGTCCGGTACGCTGACCTTCGATCGAAAGGCGCCGAACCTCAAGGCAACGGGCGAGCTGACGCTCGACAAGGCGGATCTCGATTGGCTGGCGGAAGCGATCTACGGGCCGATGACAGACCCGAAAACAGGCGCCCTTAACCAGGAAAAGCTCGGATTGCCTGCTTTCACCGGCATGGATATCGGCGTAAAGCTTTCTGCAAAGCAGGTATGGCCCGGCATATTCGGCCCCATTTCGAACTTCACCGCCAATGCGGCCTACAAGGGCGAGGAATTGCGGCTGAACGATCTGACCGGGGGCTGGAACGGCGGTACGCTGAACGGCAGCGTGATGCTCGCCAATTCGGATGGCACGGGCCTGCTGCAGACGAAGCTCAATCTTGCCAATGGCGATCTTGCCGCCGTTGCCTGGCAGCGTGACGGAGCGCCGCTTGCGAGCGGCCGCTTCGGTATCGCGATGAATGCCGAAGCGAGCGGCAAGAGCATCGCCGAGCTTGCCGCCAATGCGAGCGGCTCGGGCGAGCTTCAGCTTGGCGAGACGCATGTGCGCGGACTTAATCTCTCCATCCTGCCGCCGTTGTTGTCGGCGACGGACCAGATCCAGGGCGACATTACCGCCGCCAACGTGCTGCCGATCGTGCAGACTTTGCTCAACAACGGCGAAGCGGTCCTTCCGGCGACGGCCATCCCCTTCAACATTTCGGCGGGCGTCGCCCGGGCGACGAATATCGCAGCCGGCAACGGCGTGGCGAAGCTCTCGGGCAATGCCGAAATCAGCCTGCCGGATGAGCGCCTGCGCGGATCCCTCGGTATCGATTTCAATGCCGGCGCCGAAGCGCAGAGCGGTGCAGAGCCGGCCTTGCGCCTCGATTTCGGCGGGCCGCTGGCGACACCGGGCCGTACGATGGACGTGACCGACGTAACCAGCTTCCTGTCGGTTCGCGCATTCGAGCGGGAACGCCGCCGTGTCGAGCGCTTGCAGGCCAATGTGCTTGAAAAGCAGCGGCTCAGGCGGGAGGTGGCACTCTACAAGTATGTAGCAGGCGTTCGCGAGGCCCAGCGCCAGCGGGATGCCGCCATCGAGCAGCAGCGTCGCGCCGAAGAGCAGCGCCTGCGCGATCTGGCACGGCAGGCAGCTGCGCAGAAGCAGGCGGAAGAAGAGGCGCGAGTCAAACAGGCAGCGGAAGAGGCGGCAAAGGCCAAGGCGGCTGCGGAGGCCCGAGCCAAGGCCGAAGCCCAGCGCGCGCCTTCGCCCAACAGTCCTGTTCCACAAACGGCAGCGCCGTTGAACTTCAATGAATTGCCGGGAGTTGCCCAGTAATAGACCGGGCACTTGCGAGCCGATCCTTGCCGGGTCGGTCGGACGCGCCTGCAAGACCGCGGTGCGCCTTCCTGCAATCGCTTAATTGCGATCCTTCAGCCATCTGAGGACATAGAGGCGCAGCGCGGAGGAGAGATTGCTGCCGGCCTCGCGGCCGTCGTCGATCTCGGAGATCAGCGCCGCAAGCGATGTGCCGCGCGCATTGGCGATAGCCTTCAGTTCTGTCCAGAAGGCATCCTCAAGGGAAAAGCTCGTGCGATGGCCATGCAGCGTCGCGGAATGTTTGCGGATCATCGGCGGATCGATCAAAAATCGTAAATGGAGGGATATTTGTAAAACTGATTCAAAATGCAGGAGTAAGCAACTGATTTCGGAAGATTTTTATGTCGGGCAAGTAACTAGTCGTCGGTCTCCGGGGTTTCGATCCGGCCTGCTTCATGGGTTTTTGCAGTCTTCTCGTTGAGTGCTTTCGTCAGGTTCTTTTCCGTCTTGGTCCGCCCGAAGCTGATGCGATTCTGCTCGGCCTGTTTTTCCTTGTCCGAGCGGGCCTGCTTCTTGCGAAACTGACGCAGATTGACGATTTCGGCGCTCATCGATCTCCCCGTGGCTGATATGCGAAGGGGAAGCGAATGCTCCCCCCATCATGCCTACTGCTTCTTGCGGAATGCGTCGAGAGAGACGACCGATCCCGGCTTCTTTTCCTCGCCTTCCTTGGCGGCTGCCGCCGGCGCTTCTTCGCCCTCGACCGGCACCGGATAGGCGGTGATTTCGCTGGAGGAGACTTCGTCCTCGTCGGCCAGCGGCACGTCGAATTCCAGCTCGAAGTTGACGGAAGGGTCGTAGAAACCGCGGATGGCGTTGAAGGGGATTACCAGCTTTTCCGGCACGTCGGAGAAAGACAGGCCGATCTCGAACTGGCTCTCGGTAATTTTCAGATCCCAGAACTGATGCTGGATGACGATGGTCATCTGCTCCGGATATTTCGCCTTGAGGTGCTGCGAAATGCGTACGCCGGGAGCGCCTGTCAGAAAGGTGATGAAGAAATGATGGTCGCCGGGCAGTCGGCCTGCGGCGCCGACCTCGGTCAACACCTTGCGGATCACTCCACGCAGGGCGTCCTGTGCCAAAATGTCGTAGCGGATATGATCCTGCCCCATGCTTTCCTGTCTTTCGTTGGCCATGTTTTTTTAAGGCTTATGCCACGCTGAACGCCGCCGGAAAAGCCCTATGCGCGAGTCATCGCTTGGTCACCTATAATATAGCACTGGAGAAGAAGGTGAAGGCTTCTGTTGCCAGGTGCCTTCGAACCCCGCCTAAGAGTGCGACCCCTTAGGACTTTATTTGAAGTGTCACACCGCGATTAAGCAGCGAGACGAGCTTCCGCATAGTTGTCGTTTGCAACTACAATTTTAGCCCGATAACGGTGGTACAATGCCGAGCAAAAAGTCGATCTTTACACCCTTGTCGATCCTGTTTCGCCCCCATCAAAAGCCGGTCTGTCGCAAGTTTGCCGGCCGGTTTTTGGTGGAGGCGCCGGGTACCGCCCCCGGGTCCAATAGGTTTATTACACCGCTCATTTATCGCCATAGCCGGCCCGAAGACCGGCATGGCTGATATAGTGTTTTCTGCAGGCGAAGGGAAGGGGAATTGTCATAAATGCTTCGCGGAAACATCGGTTTGAGCGCGAGGCTGCGAGATTTTCCTGTATTATGTAGCGGCGCGGTTGGTTTTGTGCCGGCTTGTCACTAAAATCGCCAAACAAGGAATCGGCCGGGCACGCGGCGGCGGGCAGCCGCTGACGGCAACCGCGCCATCCGGAAACTTCAAGCGATTTCGGAGCGGAAGATGGCTCGTCACCCGGAGTATCAATATCTCGACCTGATGGCGCACCTGCTCGAGCACGGTGACCGCCGGATCGACCGGACCGGCGTCGGCACGCTGAGCGGCCTCGGCGCGATGATGCGCTTCGACCTTTCCAAGGGGCAGATCCCGATCTTCACGACGAAGCGCGTCTACTGGAAGCTCGCCGTCAAGGAAATGCTCTGGTTTCTGACCGGTGATACCAACATCCGCAATCTCCTGAGGGAGAACGTGCGGATCTGGACGGACTGGCCGCTGGCGAAATATCGCAAGGCCACCGGAGAGGATATCGATCAGGTGGCCTTCGAGAAGCGGGTTCTGGAGGATGAGGCTTTCGCGCTCCAATGGGGTGATCTCGGCCCGGTCTACGGGAAGCAGTGGCGGCAATGGCGTGATGCCGAGGGGCGGGTGCATGACCAGGTCGCCTCGGTGATCAGCGATCTCAAGACCAATCCCAGCAGCCGCCGCATGATCTTTCATGCCTGGAATGTCGGCGAACTTGGCGATATGGCGCTGCATCCGTGCCATATGGTCTACCAGTTTCATGTGTCGAACATATCGGCCGCCGAGGAAGGGAAGCGCCCGCGACTGAGCCTGATGGTCTTCCAGCGCTCCTGCGACCTGTTCCTGGGCAATCCGTTCAATATCTGCCAGCAGGCGGCCTTGCTGGCCATGGTTGCGCAGCAGGTCGATATGGATGTCGGCGAGGTGGTTTGGTCCGGCGGCGACGTGCACCTCTATCTCAACCACCTGGATGCGATCCGCGAACAGCTCAGCCGCGAGCCGCGGCCATTCCCGACCTTACGCCTGCTGCGCCGGCCCGACAGCATCGACGGCTATCGCATCGAGGATTTCGAGGTTCTGGGATACGAGCCGCATGCCGCGATCGCGGCCGAAGTCGCGGTCTAGGCGGTCGGCCCGGAATCGGGCTCCGTGCGCCGATCGAGGAGCAGCTGCAAGAATGCCAGGTCGAGCCAGCGGCCGAATTTGGTGCCGACCTCCGGAAGAAGGCCCACCTGCTGGAAGCCGAGCTTTTCGTGAAGCCTGATCGAGGCGGCATTGCCAGCCTCGATGCCGGCGACCATGGCATGTTTTCCGATCGCGCGGGCGCGCTCGATCAGCTCGATCATGAGCGCCTTGCCGATGCCGCCTCGGTATTGGTCGTTGCGGACATAGACGGAATGTTCGACCGTATGGCGATAACCGTCGAAGGCGCGCCAGTCGCCGAACGAGGCGTAGCCGACCACATCGCCGTGATCGCCGACAGCCACCAGCACCGGATAGCCCAGTTTGTGCCGATCCTGCAGCCATCGCCTGCGGTTGTCGATATCGACCTGCGTCTCGTTCCAGATCGCGGCGGTATTGGCGACGGCATCGTTGTAGATCGCGGTTATTCCGGCGAGATCTTCCTCTCTCGCATCGCGAATTTGCATCGGCGGCTCCGTTGACCATCCACTAGACTGGATGGATCTGTCGTTTCTGGTGTCGCCTGTCATACACCGATTTGTATGTCTGTCCACTATATTGTTACATGGACTTTGGCGAGCCAAAAGTCGTTCTGATAGTTGAGGTCATTCCCATATTTGCGAAATATCGCTTGATTTCAGCAGAGTATGATTTTTCGATTGGATGGCAGGTTTGCCTTTGCGTCGTCGAGTTTGTCCACGCGAGTTGCTCAACGAGGTAGTCGGGTCGATTGCCATTCGCATGGGCGTCTACTATAGTAACACGCATGTCTCAACTTGATGATATCGACAGGCGCATTGGCGCCCGCATCCGCATAGAACGCGAGAGCCGAGGCTGGTCGTTGACGGAGCTGGCCGGGCGCTCAGCCGTTTCCCGCGCCATGATCCACAAGATCGAGCGTGGCGAGAGCAGCCCGACGGCGATGCTGCTCGGCAAGCTTTCCGGCGCCTTCAGCTTGAGCATGTCCGCTTTGATGGCGCGCGCGGAGATGCAGCAGGGCCGGTTTCTCAGGAAGGAAGAGCAACCCGTCTGGATCGATCCGCAGACAGGCTATGAACGCCGGCACGTCTCCCCGAAATCCGATCTGCCGCTGGACCTCGTCCGCATCGAATTGCCCGCGGGAGCGGAAGTGCCGATGCCCGCATCGGCTTACGCATTCATGCGGCAGCTTATCTGGGTGCTGGAGGGACGGCTGACCTTTCTCGAAGGCGAAGTCAGTCATTTCATGACGGCGGGCGACTGCCTGGAGCTCGGTCCGCCGACGGATTGCGTCTTCAGGAATGAAAGCCAAGAACCGTGCACCTACGCCGTCCTCGTTCTTCGCAGCGGATAAGGGCGGACGCTAAACTTAGCGTTACTGCACGGCATTCTGCTCGTCCGGTCGAGGGATAGACGATATGCTGCCGACTTCCCCATGCGAAGAAGGAGATTGGCCGTGGAGATCGCAGTCATCGGAGCCGGCGCGATGGGCAGCGCCATCGCCGGACGCCTGGTCGAAAATGGGGCGAGGGTGGTCACCTATCTCGAGGGGCGATCGGCTTCGACCATACAGCGGGCGAAAGCGGCTGGCATGGAGCCGGTCGGCCTGGATGCCGTGGCCGCATCACGCCTCATTCTGTCCATCGTGCCGCCCGCCGAGGCCGTTGCCGTGGCCGAGCAGATCGCCGTCGAGCTACGCCGGACAGGTAGACGGACGACGTTCATGGACTGTAACGCGATTTCCCCGAGGACCATGGCCGAGGTTGCGGCGATCTTCGGTAGCGACTGCGGCGTAGTTCTCGACGGCTCCATTGTCGGCGGACCGCCGAAACCCGGGCAGAAGGGGCCGAAACTCTACGTCAGCGGCGATGAGGCCAACGATAGCGGCGTGCTGGTGGAGCACGGACTGCAGGTCCGCCGCATCGAGGGGTCGATCGGCGCGGCCTCCGCATTGAAGATGTGCTACGCCGGTATCAACAAAGGCGTAACCGGTCTCGGCACGGCCATGCTGCTGGCCGCGATCCACTCGGGCGCCGATGAGGCTCTGAAACGCGAGCTTCAGGAAAGCGTGCCCGATCTCTATGCGAAGCTGGTCCATGGCATTCCGGACATGTATCCCAAAGCCTATCGCTGGGTTGCTGAGATGGAGGAGATTTCGGATTTCCTCGGCAAGGACGATCCCGCCGCGCTGATATTCAGGGGCATGGCCGGGCTCTATAGGAAGATGGCGAAGGATCGGGAAGATGGAGGGCTTTTGGCCGACCAGCTCGATGAGCTCAATAGTGGCGCCTAATGCGGCGGTGCTTGGGACGGGACGCCTTTCACCTCCCGTCGTGACCATCATGATGTAAAGTCTTCGCGCCGACTCGCTTCGGCGCCGGTGAGATAGCCTGAGGGAGACGCATGACCCAACCGATCAAAACCATCGTCGTTGCCGTATCGCGCAACGGCATCATCGGGCGCGATGGCGATATGCCCTGGCGGTTGTCATCCGATCTCAAGCGCTTCAAGGCGATGACCCTGGGCAAGCCGGTCATCATGGGGCGCAAGACCTTTCAGTCGATCGGCAAGCCGCTGCCGGGCCGGCCAAATGTCGTCATCAGCCGCGATACCGGTTTCTCTGCCGAGGGGATAGCGGTGGTGCATTCGCTGGCCGAGGCGATCGAGGCTGCGTCCCGCCTTGCCCGGGAGAGCGATGTCGACGAAATCTGCATCATTGGCGGCGGTGAAATCTATCGGCAGGCGATCGGTCTGGCCGACCGGTTGCTGGTGACCCATGTCGAGGCGGATGTGGAGGGCGACACGGCCTTTCCAAAGATCGATCCCGGCATCTGGCAGGCCGATAGCGAGTTGGCCGTGCCGGCTGGAGAGAAGGACACTTATCCGACGCGGTTCGTTAGCTATTCCAAGCGAAAAACATAAAAGCTGCCCCCGAAAAGCAAATATTTTCCAATGAATCCGACGAACTTCCTGAAGTCGCGTTGAAAGCAGGTGCTTCGATACCTATAACGGGAAACAATCGCTGCCGCCTGCGGATTTCGAGCCATGAGGTCCGTGGATTCGGCGCGATGCTGGGAGTCAACAAACAAAGAGGTTTTGATGCCTTGGAGCAATCAGAATGGCGGCGGCGGTGGCCCATGGGGCGGCGGTGGCGGCGGAAATAATCAGGGACCTTGGGGGCAAGGACCGAACCGGCCGCGGGGAAGCGGCAACGGAGGGCCTCCGGATCTCGAGGATATTATTCGTCGCGGTCAGGACCGATTGAAAGGCTTTGTGCCTGGTGGCTTCAATGCGGGCGTCGTCCTCATCATCATCGCTGTAATCGCCGTTTTCTGGCTGATCCAGTGCATCTATACTGTGCAGCCGGACGAGCGCGGCGTGGAACTGCGCTTCGGCAAGCCGCGCGAAGAAGTCTCGATGCCCGGCCTGCATTTCCATTTCTGGCCGATAGACCGCGTCGAATTCGTGAAGATCACGGAACAGCAGCGAAACATCGGCGGACGCTCCAGCGCCGGTTCGACTGCCGGCCTGATGCTGACGGGCGATCAGAACATCGTCAACGTGCAGTTCTCGGTCCTCTATGCCGTGACCAATCCGCAATCCTATCTCTTCAACGTCGAAAGCCCTGACGAAACACTGCAGCAGGTGGCCGAAAGCGCCATGCGCGAGATCGTCGGCCGGCGTCCTGCACAGGACATCTATCGTGACAACCGTCAGGAAATCGCGGTGCAGGTGAGAAACATCATCCAGGATACGATGGACCGCTACGGTGCCGGCATTTCCATCAATGCCGTGCCGATCGAAGACGTGTCGCCGCCGCGCGAGGTCGCAGACGCGTTCGACGAAGTGCAGCGTGCCGAGCAGAACGAAGACCAGCAGGTGGAAGAGGCCAATCAATACGCCAACCAGAAGCTCGGTCAGGCCCGCGGTCGCGCGGCGCAGATTCGCGAAGAAGCTGCGGCCTACAAGGATCGTATCGTGAAGGAAGCCCAGGGTGAGGCGCAGCGCTTCATCTCCATCTACGACGAATACGTCAAGGCTCCGGAAGTGACCCGCAAGCGGCTGTTCCTTGAAACCATGGAGTCCGTCATCGGCAATTCCAACAGCATCATCATCGACGACAAGCAGGGCGTCGTGCCTTACCTGCCGCTGAATGAAATCGGCAAGCAGCCCGCGACGCAGGCAGGCACGCCCGCCTCTGCAACTCAGCCGGAGGCCAAATAATGACGTCCAGCCGTTTGCCAGCCATTCTCATCGCGCTCGCGGTGATATTGCTACTCGTCTATTCGTCGGTGTTCGTGGTCAATGCCCGCGAACAGGCCATCGTCCTGCGCTTCGGCCAGATCCGCGAGGTCAAGACGGAGCCGGGCTTGTATTTCAAGCTGCCTTTCGCCTTCATGGATGCCGATCGCGTTCAATACATCCAGCAGCAGGAACTGCGCTTCGATCTGGACAACATCCGCGTTCAGGTCTCGGGCGGCAAGTTCTACGAAGTCGATGCTTTCGTCGTCTACAAGATCGCCGATGCCCGGAAGTTCCGGGAAACGGTGTCGGGTGACCGCGATGCGGCGGAATCTCGTCTCAGAACCCGCCTCGATGCCTCGCTGCGCCGTGTCTACGGTCTGCGCAGCTTCGATGCGGCTCTCTCCAGCGAGCGTGCGTCCATGATGACGGAAGTGCGTGACGACCTGCATCGCGATGCGGAAACGCTCGGCCTCAATATCGAGGACGTCCGCATCCGCCGCACCGACCTGACGCAGGAAGTGTCGCAGCAGACCTACGACCGCATGAAGGCCGAACGTCTGGCGGAAGCCGAACTGATCCGTGCCCGCGGTAACGAAGAAGGCCAGCGCCGCCGCGCGATCGCGGATCGTCAGGTCGTCGAGATCGTCGCGGATGCGCAGAAGGATTCGGAAATCCTTCGCGGTCAGGGTGAAGCCGAGCGCAACGGCATCTTTGCCGATGCATCGCAGCGCGATCCGAACTTCTACGAGTTCTATCGCTCGATGGCCGCCTACAACAAGGCGCTTGGCTCGGGCGGCAAGACGCTGGTTCTGCCTCCCAGCAAGTCGGACTTCTTCAAGTTCTTCGACAGCCCTGCGGGCTCCGCGCCCAATTCCGCGGCGCCGGCGCTTGCCAATCCGACGGCGCCTGCGAACTAAGCCGTCAGTTCAGGAAATGAAAGGGCTGCCTTCGGGCGGCCCTTTTCTTTATGACGGCTTGCATCACCTTTACCATGCCGGCAACAGCGGCGCCGAGGTCCGGGGATTTCGCAAAAAGGTGATTTCACGCTTCATCATTCCGCCTTATGTTGATGCTTATACAAGTTTTCCCTTTCTCGATGAGGATGCCTGATGGCTTCGACCAATCGCCTGCCTTTCGGCCGTTCGTTTGCCTTGCTCGCGAGCATTGCGCTGATTGCTGGCCCCGTTGTGGGCGTCACCGAACAGGCTTACGCACAGGCGCAGAATAGCGGGGCGGCCGCAGGTGCACAGGCGCCGGCCACCACCGGCAACCAGACGCCGCCAGCAGCATCCCCCACGGTCACGATGAACCCGGCGATGAGCGCCGGGCCGGCTTCTGTTGCCGATCTCGCTTCCGGATTGCTCGACGCGGTCGTCAATATTTCCACATCGCAGAAGGTGAAGGACGAGGGCGACGGGCCGGCGACGCCGAAGGTGCCGGACAATTCGCCCTACCAGGACTACTTCAACGACTTCTTCAACAACAAGAAAGACGACAACAGCAACCGCAAGGTGAGCTCGCTCGGCTCCGGCTTCGTCATCGATCCGGCCGGCTACATCGTCACCAACAATCACGTCATCGAAGGCGCCGACGATATCGAGGTCATCTTCCCCAACGGCACCAAGCTGAAGGCGAAGCTCATCGGCACCGATACGAAGACCGATCTTTCGGTCCTCAAGGTCGAGTCGAAGCATCCGCTGACGGCAGTGAAGTTCGGCGATTCCTCGAAGATGCGGATCGGCGATTGGGTGATGGCGATCGGCAATCCCTTCGGTCTTGGCGGCTCCGTGACCATCGGCATCGTCTCGGCGCGGGGCCGCAACATCAACGCCGGCCCCTATGACAATTTCATCCAGACGGACGCCGCGATCAACAAGGGCAATTCCGGCGGTCCGCTCTTCAACATGAAGGGCGAGGTGATCGGCATCAACACCGCCATCATCTCCCCGAGCGGCGGTTCGATCGGTATCGGCTTTGCCGTTCCGTCCGAGCTGGCGCAGGGTGTGGTCGATCAGCTCAGAGACTTCGGCGAGACGCGCCGGGGCTGGCTCGGCGTGCGTATCCAGCCGGTGACGGACGATGTCGCCAACAGCCTCGGCCTTGCCGACGCCAAGGGCGCGCTGGTGGCCGGGGTCATCAAGGGCGGCCCCGTCGACAACGGCTCGATCAAGGCGGGCGACGTCATCCTGAAATTCGACGGCAAGGATGTGGACGAGATGCGCGATCTGCCGCGCGTTGTTGCCGAAAGCCCTGTCGGCAAGGAAGTCGATGTCGTTATCTACCGCGACGGCAAGGAGCAGACCGTCAAGGTCACGCTGGGCCGGCTGGAGGACAGCGATCAGGCGGCCGCGGCCAGCACCGAAAAGAACAAGAAGCCGCAACTCGCGCCCGACGACAACGGCAACAACGGTGGCGTCATCAATCCCGACGACGGCGACGAGGGCAGCGATGACGGCATGGATGGACAGGATCAGGGCGAGGATCCGCAGCAATCTCCTCAGGCTCAGCCACCGGCCCAGGCGACCTCGAACATACTGGGCATGAAACTCGCGACACTGTCGGCCGAGAACCGCAAGAGCTTCGGTATTGCCGATAGCGTCGACGGCGTCGTCGTCACCGAAGTGGCGCCGGGTTCCGCTGCGGCCGAAAAAGGACTGAAGCCCGGCGATGTCATCGTCGAGGTCGCGCAGGAATTCGTGCAGACCCCGAGTGCCGCTTCCGAGAAAGTGGCTTCGCTGAAGCGCGAAGGCCGCCGTAACGCACAGATGATGATCGCGTCTCCGAATGGTGACTTGCGCTTCATCGCCGTTGCGCTGGAGTAAATTCAGGCCTTGCCTTATTGCCCGTGCTGCGCGCGCCATTCGGCGGCGCTCAGGCGATAGACGCGGTGCGGCTTCAGGTGCGGATGCGTATCCGGAATTTGCGGATGGTCGAAATCGCAGGCAGGATCGGGCTGCATACCGATCCTGCGCATCACCGCCAGAGCGCGCTTGTTATCGTGCACCGCGATCGACAGAATTTCTTCGAGCGTCAGGACATCGAAGGCGTTGCGCACAAGCGCCATGCCGGCCTCGGTCGCATAGCCTTTGCCCCAATGGCATGCTGAGATCCGCCAGCCGATTTCGACGGCATCTTTCGGTAAAAGAGGCTCGATCCGTAATCTGGACAGCCCGCAGAACCCGATTGCCTCGCGGCTATCCCTCAGCACCATGACGAGAAGATCGAAACCGGGTTCGGGTGTGGCGTTCCTGATCAGGTCGAAGACGGCATCGGCATCTTCGCGGCTGCGGCGGAAGGGAAAGAACTCAAGGACGGCCGGATCGGCGCTGAGTTCATGGAACAGCTCGCGATCTTCTTCCAGGCATGGCCGTAGCATCAATCGCGGCGTTTCGATGAAGGTCATCGCCCGGAGCGCCATTCGGCGGCCGTGAGGCGATAAAGCACATGGCGCTTCAGATGAGGGTGAGTATCCGGGACGTTCGGGTGATAGAAATCGCCGCCCTCGACGCGATGCATGCCGATCCGCTCCATCACCGCCGTCGACCTTACATTGTTCCGGACGGCGAAGGAAACGATCTCGCCGGCGCCGAGCCGCTCGAACGCATGGGCGAGGAGCGCGCGTGCCGCCTCGGTCACGAAGCCCTTGCCCCAGAAACGCGCGGCCAGCCGCCAGCCGATTTCCAGTGTGCCTTTGGCGACGTGGGGTTCGAGATGATCGACACGCGCCAGCCCGCAAAAACCGATCGTTGTGCCGGTCGCCTTTTCCTCCAAAGCAAAGAAGCCAAGCCCGGTTTCGGCGATCATCGCGTGAATGCGATCGAAGAAGATGTTCGCTTCTTCACGATTGCGGCGAAACGGAAAGAATTCCATGACCGCTTCGTCGGAGTTGATTTCGTAGGCCAGATCGCGATCCGTCTCGCGCCAGTTGCGGATGATGAGGCGGTCGGTTTCGGTGATGATCATCTTTGTACCCCGATGTCAGCGACCTGCGCCGGTCTATGGTTTGATGAAGTCCGTCTTGCGATAGCCCTGGATGTAGAGCAGGGCGGTCAGGTCGCCGTGGTCGATACGCATTCCGGCCTGCGCCGAGACCGTCGGCTTGGCGTGAAGTGCGACGCCGGAGCCGGCAAGCTGAAGCATGCCGAGGTCGTTGGCGCCGTCGCCGACGGCCAAAGCGTCATCCGCGGAAATACCGAGCTTCGCGGCGATGTCGTTCAGCGCGTCCACCTTGGCCTGCTTGCCGAGGATCGGTTCCTCGACGAAGCCGGTAAGTATGCCGTTTTCTTCCAGCAGGATATTGGCCCGGTTTTCGTCGAAGCCGAGCGTGGCGCCGATCCGGGTGGTGAAGACGGTGAAGCCGCCGGAAACGAGCGCCGTGTAATGGCCCTTCGCCTTCATGGTGGCGATCAGTTCGGGGCCGCCCGGCGTCAAGGTGATGCGTCTGGCAATGACATCGTCGACCACGGACAGCGGCAATCCCTTCAATAAGGCCACGCGCTCGCGCAGGGCCGGCTCGAAGGCAATCTCGCCATTCATGGCGCGGGCGGTGATATTGGCAACCCTGTCCTTCAGGCCGACCTCGGCTGCCAGTTCGTCGATGCACTCCTGGCCGATCATGGTGGAGTCCATGTCGGCAATCAGCAGCTTCTTGCGGCGGCTTTCCGTTTCCTGGATCACCAGGTCTATCGGTTCATCGCCGATCGCGGCCAGAATGTTGGCCTCGGCTGCCTGCAGATCTGTATCGTCGCGTAGCGCGATATCGCAGGCAATGCCGTCGGCCAGCCAGTAGAGCCCGGACGCCTTGACGGCTTCGGCCGCCTGTTCGGCGATGGCCGGAACAAGAACGGGGTTTGACGGATTGGCAATAAGCGTGGCAACGAAGGCCATGAGCAGAAACCTTATGAGCAATATCGACGCGATCCTGATAACCGGGCCGACCGCGAGCGGCAAGTCCGCGCTGGCGGTTGAATTGGCTCGTTCGCATGATGGCGTCGTCATCAATGCCGACAGCATGCAGGTTTACGACACCTTGCGCGTGCTGACCGCGCGGCCCTCCGAAGCCGATATGGAGGGCATTCCGCACCATCTCTATGGCCAGGTTCTGGCGGGGCAGGCCTATTCCACCGGCGCCTGGCTGCGCGAGGCGGGCGCACTGGTCGAGCGCCTTCGCGGCGAGGGGCGCATGCCTGTATTCGTCGGCGGTACGGGACTCTATTTCAAGGCGCTGACGGGCGGACTTTCCGACATGCCCGAGATTCCGCCCGAGGTTCGCAATCGTCTTCGCGGCCGGTTGCTGGCGGAAGGGGCGGAAACGCTGCACCGCGAGCTTTCGCAACGCGACGGTGCCGTTGCCGAAGCGTTGAAGCCGCAGGACGGGCAGCGCATCGTTCGCGCGCTCGAAGTGGTCGAGGCGACGGGCCGGTCGATTGCGGCCTTTCAGGGCAAGACCGGGCCGATGGTCATCGATCCGGATCGCGCGCGAAAGATCGTGGTGCTGCCGGAGCGGGCCTTGTTGCATGAGCGCATCAACAACCGCTTCGAAAAGATGCTGGCGATGGGTGCCGACGACGAGGTGCGGGCCTTACTGGCTCTCGATCTGCCGCCGGAGGTGCCTGTCATGAAGGCAATCGGCGTATCGCAGATCGCTGCGATGCTGAAGGGCGAGATGACGCGCGCCGACGTTCTTGAAACCGGAGCGGCCGCGACGCGGCAATATGCCAAGCGGCAAATGACGTGGTTCCGCAATCAGATGGACGAGAGCTGGGAGCGATTGAGCCCGTGAGCCCGATGCGTCATTCCTTGTCGTAGAGGCTGCTCAGCGGCTTCTTCAAGATGCTGTCGCGCAGCGAAAGGCCGGGTTCCCGCCGCAGCGACGGCAAGGGCTCCCTTGTCGGCATCGGGCGCGGGCTTGCCGCGTCGTCGCTGCGGAATTCGCGACGCAGTTCGGCAAGCCTGCTGTCGATCGACGTCGGTATCGAAGCAGTGGCCTGTGGCGGGGTGCGGGGCAGCATGTCGGGACGATAGGGTTCGCTCGATGGCAAGTCGGGTTCCGCCTGATATCGTGCTGCCTGTTCGGCGGGCAGATCATCGAACTCGTTCCTGATCTCGGCTATGGCCTCCGCGGCGGCACTGTAGCTTTGTTGCAGGCCGCCGATATCGGGCGTTGAAATCGAGCGCATGCGACCAATGATGGTGCGCAGATCGACGGTATCCGGCGAATCCTCGCTGATCTTTGCCGCGCTGCCGCTGGCCTTTGGCACGAGATACTCATCGACGCGAGCGAAGCGCATGCGCATCGGCACGGCAATGGCTTCGCCGAAGGCGATCGCTTCGCCATTGCCTATCGATGACAGGAAGCTCGTTGTCGAGATCGAGGAGTTCGGGATGGCCGAGCGGATGATTTCCTGGTCGTGGTCGTTGGCGAGACGCATGGCGAAAAGCGTCGAGCACTGCGACAGGATCGTCTGGTCGAGTTCGCCAGGGCGCTGGGTGATGATGCCGAGCGATACGCCGTATTTGCGGCCTTCCTTGGCGATGCGGGCGATGGCCTGCCGCGTCGGAAGGAAGCCGAGGTTCGGATCGGCGGGAATGTAGCGATGCGCTTCCTCGCAGACGACGAGCATATGGATCGCGCCTTCGCTCCAGAGCGCCAGTTCGAATGCCATGCGGCACAGTACCGAGGCGACGGAATTGATGACTTCCGAAGGAATGCCGGCAAGCTGGAACGTGCAGATCGGCTTACCGTCGCCCGGAATGCGGAAAATCTTGGCGATCGTCTCCATGATCGTATCGGTGATCGTGTTGTTGGAGAACATGAAGTGATAGCGCGGATCGTTGATCGCCGAGATGATGCGCATCTTCAGTGAACGCAGGTGCGGCTTTTCCTGCCGGCCCTCAAGCCGGCCGATGCGCTCGTCGATGAGGGCGAGAAGGTCGGCCATGCGGTAGGGGATCGGCGTATCGGCCGTCACGGAGGACTTTTCCGTCTGGCGGCGCATCAAGGCTGAATCGCTGCCTCGGAACGCCCGCCGCGCTTCCGGAATGAGATCGCGCAACGCGTCGAGCTCTTCGGGCACCGCCGGGCGGCCGCGGAAGACGACTTCGCTGAATTCCTCCAGCCGCATCAGCCAGAAGGGCAGGTCGAGCGTATCGGTGTCGATGACGATAGCATGCCGGGGAAAGGCGGCGGCGAACTCGTTGTGCGGGTCGAGGATCAGCACGCGCAGCTTCGGATCGGTGCTGATCGCCTTGTGCAGCAGCAGCGAGACCGCGGTGGATTTGCCGACGCCGGTCGAGCCGACGACGGCGAAATGCTTCGACAGCATCGAGGGAATGTGGATGGCGGCGTCGATGCTCTCGTCCTGCGTCAGCTTGCCGATAACGCAGCTGCTGCTCTTGCCGGCATCGAAGATACGCATGAGGTCGGCGGCGCGGATGCGATGCGCGATGGCGCCGAGATAAGGGTATGCGGAAATGCCGCTCGAGAACTCTTCCCGGCCGTCGGGTCCGATGCGGACTTCGCCCAACAGCTCGACTTCGATGCGGAAGAGGTTGTCCTGTCCTTCGCCCCAGCCTGTATTGTCGGTATTCATGGAATAGACGAGGGCGGCAACGCGGTTCTTCCCGACGCTGATGGAAATCAGCCTGCCGACCGACCAGAGCTCCGTGAGATCGGTGCCCCCTGCCTCGGCGACGGCGGCAATCGTCGCCCGCGATCCGCTGCACGCGACAACGCGGCCAAGGAAGCGATTTCCCGGCTTCAACTTGTCACGGCGGTCTAAATCTCCAGCCTTGCCGGACGTCTGCAGATCGTTGTTCAGCAAACAGCTACCCCAAGCGTTTAGGGGCCGGAGCATAGAGGCGGTGGCTTAACAAAACCCTGTCGGTTACCCGTGCTTTTTATGGGGTTCCGCAACGGCGGCGATTTTTTATTGCTTGACGCGTTGACGCTTCGAAATTTTCTGTCTATCACTTCGCCCCATGAAAAACTCGATTATTCTTATCGTGGTGGGAAAGCGCATGGGCAGGATGGTGTAACCATCCGGCGATAGCCACCCATGCGCTAGATGACAGGCTCCCCAAGGGGCCTTTTTTTATGCCCGAAATCGAGATTTCATCTTTTCCAAACCTCCAGCAGACAGCGGAACAAACGTATGACCGGCACAGATAATCAGGCGAGCGGCAATCGAATGACAGGCGCGGAGATCGTGTTGCAGGCGCTCAGGGACAATGGCGTCGAACATATCTTCGGTTATCCGGGCGGCGCTGTGCTTCCGATCTACGACGAGATCTTCCAGCAGGAGGACATCAAGCACATTCTCGTCCGCCACGAGCAGGGCGCCGGCCATGCGGCCGAAGGCTATGCCCGCTCCACCGGCAAGGTCGGCGTCATGCTGGTCACCTCGGGTCCGGGTGCGACGAATGCCGTCACGCCGCTGCAGGACGCCTTGATGGATTCGATCCCTCTCGTCTGCCTGAGCGGCCAGGTTCCGACCACGCTGATCGGCTCCGACGCTTTCCAGGAATGCGATACGGTCGGCATCACGCGGCCCTGCACCAAGCACAACTGGCTGGTCAAGGATGTCAACGAACTGGCCGCCGTCATTCATGAGGCGTTCCGCATCGCGCAGACGGGCCGTCCCGGTCCGGTCGTCGTCGATATCCCGAAGGATATCCAGTTCGCGACCGGCACCTACACGCCGCCGGAAGCGCACAATGTCCAGAAGAGCTATCAGCCGAAGGTCCAGGGCGATCTCAACAAGATCACCCAGGCGATCGAGCTGATGAAGAACGCCCGTCGTCCCGTCATCTATTCCGGCGGCGGCGTCGTCAATTCCGGGCCGGAAGCCTGCAAGCTGCTGCGCGAGCTGGTCGAACTGACCGATTTCCCGATCACGTCGACGCTGATGGGTCTCGGCGCCTATCCGGCCTCCGGCAAGAGCTGGCTCGGCATGCTCGGCATGCATGGTTCCTACGAAGCCAACATGGCGATGCATGATTGCGACGTCATGGTCTGTATCGGCGCGCGCTTCGACGACCGCATTACCGGCCGCCTGAATGCCTTCTCGCCGAATTCGAAGAAGATCCATATCGATATCGACCCGTCCTCCATCAACAAGAACGTCCGCGTCGATGTCGGCATTCTCGGCGATGTCGGCAATGTTCTGGAAGACATGGTCCGCCTGTGGCGGGCGCTGCCGCAAAAGCCCGCTGCGGAGCGGCTCGGCGACTGGTGGAGCGATATCGCCCGCTGGCGCGCGCGCAACTCCTTCGCCTACAAGCCGAGCGACGACGTCATCATGCCGCAGTATGCGATCCAGCGTCTCTACGAGCTGACGAAGCATCGCGATACCTACATCACGACCGAAGTCGGACAGCATCAGATGTGGGCGGCGCAGTTTTACGGTTTCGAGCAGCCGAACCGCTGGATGACCTCGGGCGGCCTCGGAACCATGGGTTACGGCCTGCCGGCCGCGCTCGGCGTGCAGATCGCCCATCCGGAAAGCCTCGTCATCGATATTGCCGGCGATGCCTCGATCCAGATGTGCATTCAGGAAATGTCGGCGGCGATCCAGCACAACGCGCCGATCAAGATCTTCATCCTGAACAATCAGTATATGGGCATGGTTCGCCAGTGGCAGCAGCTGCTGCACGGCAATCGCCTATCCAATTCCTATACGGAAGCGATGCCTGATTTCGTCAAGCTCGCCGAGGCCTATGGCGCTGTCGGCCTGCGCTGCGAGAAGCCGGGCGATCTCGATGCCGCTATCCAGGAGATGATCGACGTCAACAAGCCGGTCATCTTCGATTGCCGCGTCGCCAATCTTGCCAACTGCTTCCCGATGATCCCCTCGGGCAAGGCGCACAACGAAATGCTGTTGCCGGACGAAGCGACCGACGAGGCCGTCGCCAACGCGATCGACGCCAAGGGTCGCCAGCTGGTCTGATCGGATGGCCGGGGCACGGCGGAAGCAGCGCCCCGGCCGCCCATCGCGCTGGCATACCGAACAAGAACCGAGGAAACGGAACAAGGATCATGAACGCACACCTTCAACCCACCGGCTCCGCCTATTTCATTTCGCCGGAAACCGCGATGGCGGAAAGCCACACGCTTTCCGTGCTTGTCGACAACGAGCCCGGCGTTCTCGCACGCGTCATCGGCCTCTTCTCCGGCCGGGGCTACAACATCGAAAGCCTCACCGTCTCGGAGACCGAGCATCAGGCCCATCTTTCGCGCATCACCGTCGTCACGCGCGGCACGCCGCAGGTGCTGGAGCAGATCAAGGCGCAGCTTGAGCGCATCGTTCCTGTCCACCGCGTCGTGGACCTGACGGTACGCGCCCGCGAACTCGGCCAGGAACGGCCGATCGAGCGCGAAGTGGCGCTGCTGAAGGTGACCGGAAGCGGCGAGACCCGCGCGGAAACGCTGCGGCTGGCCGATGCCTTCCACGCCAAGGTGGTGGACGCGACGATCGAGCATTTCATTCTGGAAATCACCGGCAAATCCTCGAAGATCGATCAGTTCATTGCCATCATCAAGCCGCTCGGCCTCATCGAAGTCTGCCGCACCGGCATCGCTGCGATGAACCGCGGTCCGCAGGGCATGTAAGAAACCTCCGTCGTTGACCGGCCTGCGGGCGTCGCTTAGCTTTCGCGACGCCCGGTCCGGATTGCCGGCCTCATTTGCAGCGGGGGAAGAAGGTGGCAGTCGTTGCCGGCGAGATTTTGCCCGATACCGGCGCCAAGCCGTGGCATCCACCGGCCGGGATGAGTCTTGGCGCGGCGTTCTTCGTGCGCGGCGATTTCCCCTGGCTCGGGCACTATTTCGGCTCGCAGAAGCTGGCATCGATCCTTTCTCCTGATATAGGCGGCATCGTCTCGTGGGGCGGCCGCTCGCCAGCGAAGATGGCGGCGCGGATCGCACGGTTCCGCCGATTGCGGCATTGGCATCTGGAGGACGGCTTCCTGCGATCCATGGGACTTGGCAAGACCGGCGCCATCCCGCTTTCCATCGTCATTGACGATCTTGGCCTGCCCGTCGATGTCAGCCGGCCGTCGCGGCTTGAGCGCCTGATTGAGGGAGGCGCGGAAACGGCGGAGCTCGGCCGCGCCATTCGAGAGCAGATCGTTCTCAACAGGCTGTCGAAATACAATCATCTTCCTCATCAGCCGCCTCGCATCGAACGGACGGCGAAGCGTCGTATCCTGCTGGTCGATCAGGTCGTCGGCGATGTTTCCGTCGGCAGGGCTCTCGGCTCAAAGGCCTCGTTCGAGAAGATGCTTGCCGATGGGCTGGCCAGCGATGCCCAGTGCATCATCCGCACCCATCCGGATGTGATGGCGGGACTTCGTAAGGGTTATCTTACGAATGGCGTGTCGACGGGCGATGTGCTGTTGCTTGACGACGCTGTGTCGGTGGCGTCGATCCTCGATGTTGTCGACGAGGTCTGGACGGTATCGAGCCAGTTCGGTTTCGATGCATTGCTGCGCGGTATTCCGGTTCGCTGCTATGCCGCGCCTTTCTATGCGGGCTGGGGCGTGACCGAAGATCATTTCGGTGTTTACACGAAGGCCGCGCTTGCCGGGCGCCGGACGAGACGGCGGACCGTCGACCAGATCGCCGCCGCCGCCTTTTCGCTCTACCCGACCTATCGCGATCCCGCGGACTGGCGGGAGATCGACGTCTTTCGGGCGATCGAGCTTATCGTCGCGCAGCAGAAGGCGGCTGCGTGATATCTAAAGGCTACAGCATCTCCAGCGACTTCTTGCGCGATGGCGGCGGGAAGGCGGCGTCGATGACGGCCCAATCCTCGTCGGTCATGTCGATGTCGATGGAGTCGCGGTTTTCCTCGACGCGCTGCGGGTTCGAGGATTTCGGGATCGATATCACGCCGTCACGCTCCAGCAGGAAGGCAAGCGCGATCTGGGCCGGCGTTGCCTGATAGGTCTTGGCGATGCGGATCAGCTCGGGGTGATGGAGCAGGCGTCCCTGTTCGATCGGGGAATAGGCCATGATGGGAATGCTGCGCTCCTGGCACCATGGCAGCAGGTCATATTCGATGCCGCGCCGAGCGAGGTTGTAGAGCACCTGATTGGCCGCGACGTTGCCGCCGTTCGGCACGGAAAGCAGCTCGTCCATATCGGCCACGTCGAAATTCGAGACGCCCCATGCCTCGATCTTGCCGGCGGCCTTCAGGCCTTCGAAGGCTTCCACCGTCTCCTCCAACGGATGGTTGCCGCGCCAATGCAGCAGATAGAGATCGATGCGATCGGTGTTCAGGCGCCTCAGGCTGCGTTCGCACGCCTCGACCGCGCCTTTGCGGCTGGCATTGGCGGGATAGACCTTGCTGACGAGGAAGACCTCGTCGCGCCGCCCTTCGATCGCCTTGCCGACGATCTCCTCGGAGCCGCCATCGGCATACATTTCGGCCGTGTCGATCAGCGTCATGCCGAGGTCGAGACCGGTTTTTAGGCTGGCGATCTCGTCTCGGGCAGTCGCGGCATTCTCGCCCATGTTCCATGTCCCCTGGCCGAGCGCCGGAACCATGATGCCGGAGGGGAGGGTGACGGTGGGAATGGGCTCGCGCATGGTCTGTCCTCGCTGCAGAAAGCCGAAGGATAGGTCCATCCTCGCGGAATTCAATCGATGTCCTTCATGTCACTGTGACAAACGTCCTATGGCTTTCCGAATACCGGCGAATTATTGTCGCCCCCGGATGTGCGTCGCCGGATCTGGCGCGCATGAGACATATTTTGGATGCCGCCCTTTGTCACATACGGTGTCCAGGGAGGCACTATGGCGCTGGATACATTTCTGGCTCTTTTACTATTCGCATTCACGACCTCGATCACGCCAGGGCCGAACAACATGATGTTGTTTGCTTCGGGCGTGAATTTCGGTTTCCGGCGCACGATTCCGCACATGCTCGGCATCGGCGTTGGCTTTCTCTCGCTGCTGCTCGGCGTTGGCCTGGGTCTGGGCGCTCTGCTGCATACCGTGCCGCTGCTCTACACCGTGCTGAAATTCGCCGGCGGCGCCTATCTGGTCTGGATCGCCTGGAAGATCGGCACATCCCGCAGCCTTGCGGAAAGCGAAGGCTCGGCGCAGCCGATGAGCTTCATGAGCGCTGCCGCGTTCCAATGGGTCAATCCCAAGGCCTGGGTGATGGCGGTCACCGCCATGGCGACCTACACCAACGAGCAGCTCTATCTGCTCACAGTCCTTCTCGTCGGGCTGGCATTCGCCGCGGTGAACCTGCCGAGCGTTTCGACCTGGGCCGGTTTCGGCTCGGTGCTGCGCGACTGGCTGGCCGATCCCGTTCGGCTGAAATGGTTCAACATAACCATGGCCGTCCTTCTGGTGCTCAGCCTCTGGCCGATGTTAAAGTAGTCCGGAAGAGACAGGAGGCAGCCATGTCCCACGGACACTCCCACGATGACGACGAACACCATCATCACGACCATCACCATCATGACAACCACTATTCGGACATGCAGGCGCGCGTGAAGGCGCTCGAGACGCTGTTGACGGAAAAGGGGTTGATCGATCCGGCCGCGATCGACCGGATCGTCGAGACCTATGAGACGAAGGTCGGGCCGCGCAACGGGGCTCAGGTGGTGGCGAAGGCCTGGAGCGATCCCACCTTTGCCGACTGGCTGCGGCGCGACGCGACGGCGGCGATCGCGAGCCTCGGCTTCACCGGCCGTCAGGGCGAGCATATGCGCGCGGTGTTCAACACGCCGGAAACGCACAACCTGATCGTCTGCACGCTTTGCTCCTGCTATCCGTGGGCCGTGCTGGGGCTGCCGCCGGTCTGGTACAAGGCGCCCGCCTACCGGTCCCGTGCGGTTATCGACCCGCGCGGCGTGCTGGCCGAGTTCGGACTGACGCTGCCGCAGGAAACGAAGATCCGCGTCTGGGATTCGACGGCGGAACTTCGTTATCTGGTGATTCCGCAGCGGCCCGCCGGTTCCGAGGGCATGGATGAGGCGGCGCTGGCGGATCTCGTCAGCCGCGACGCCATGATCGGAACCGCGGTCGCCAAAGCACCGGAGGCTGCGCTATGAACGGCCCGCACGACCTCGGCGGCCAGATGGGATTCGGCCCTGTCGCGCCGGAACCGAACGAGCCCTATTTCCATGCCGAATGGGAAAAGCGTGCGCTCGGCATCACGCTCTCCTGCGGCGCCTTCGGTGCCTGGAGTATCGACGAAAGCCGGCATGCGCGCGAAAACATTCCGCCGGCGAGCTATCTTGCCGCCAGCTATTACGAAATCTGGACCCGTGCCGTCGACACGCTGTTGGAGCGGCACGGCTTTGCGACCGCCGAGGAACTGCGCACCGGCCACGCGCTCGAAGAGGGCAGGGCGCCGAAGCGGATTCTGAAGGCGGACATGGTCGATGGCGTGCTGGCCAAGGGCGGCCCCTGCGACCGGCCGGTCGCTTCAGCGCCGCTCTTTGCCGTCGGCGATCATGTGCGCACGAAGAATTTCAACCCGACCGGCCACACGAGATTGCCGCGCTATGCCCGCGCCAGGACAGGGGTCGTCGAGGCCGTGCAGGGCTCCTTCGTCTTCCCCGACGACAACGCTCACGGCCGGGGCGAGAACCCGCAATGGGTCTACACGGTCGTCTTTGACGGCGCCGAGATATGGGGCGAGGGGGCCGATCCATCGCTGACGGTGTCGATCGATGCCTGGGAGACCTATCTTGAGCGCGTGTGAGGTCGTCTCGCCTCTGGCGCAATCGCCTGAACTGCCGAAATCCGCCGATGGCGAGCCGGTATTTCCCGAGCCCTGGGCGGCAGACGCCTTTGCGATGACCGTTCACCTGCATGAGAAGGGTCTGTTTGCCTGGAGCGAATGGGCGGAGCGGCTGTCGGCCGAATTGCACAAGCCCGGCCGCGCGCCCGACGGCAGCGACTATTTCGATTGCTGGGTGGCGGCGCTTTCCGGTCTGCTGGTCGCAAAGGGCATTGCCGATGCCGAGGCGATCCTGGCGCTGCAGCAAAGCTGGCAGCGAGCGGCGGAGGCTACGCCGCACGGCAAGCCGATCACGCTGGAAAACGATCCCCGGCGTTGAAGGACTGGCTCCCTTAGGGCCCTCCTCGTCCTTCGAGGCTTCGGTCTGCGACCTCCGCGCCTCAGGATGAGGCGAGCGCCGTATTCGATGAGCGTCATCTTATCGACATGCGCAAAAGACCAGTCCTCATGGCGAGGAGGCCCGTGGGGCCGTCGCGAACCACGAGGGCGGGTGGCTGGTCTCCCAATCTTCATGTGGTATGCAAGTGTTTCCAAAGGAAGGCTAGGACGAGAACTGCTTGTAGCACTCGTCCGCCACCTGTCGCAGCATGTCGCGGGAGATCTCGCCGGTGACGGCATAGCCGAGATCGCCGTCGATCCAGTAGAAGGTCTCGACGTCGCCGCTGCTGGCGAAACGGAAGCTGGTCGTGCTGTTGCCGCTATTGCGCCCCACCAGCACGGTCAGGCGCTGGCCGCTGGCATTTTCATACATGAACAGCGCTCCCGGCGTGCCGTTGATCGGCAGCAACCGGCCGCCGACCAGCTGGAAGCCCAGCGTCTGCAGGCTCGGCACCTTGAGGCCGGCGATATTCATGCGCTTGCCGAGCCAGGTGGCGAGATGCGCTTCCTGATCCGCGCCAACTTCGACGGGGTGGCGGACATCGCTGGCATAAACGACGAAAGCCGAATGCGCCTGCTGCGGCAGTGCCTCGATCGCGGTCAGCTGCAATTCAGGCTTGGCGAAAAGATCGGGGCCGAAGCGACCGGCGGCTGCGCCGGCGAAGAACAATGCGAGCGAGGCGGCAAGCATCATCAGCCTGCGGCTTCGTTGCGGCGTGGCCGTTCGCTCAGCGGAGATCTTTCTGCCTTTCAGGACAAGGTCCGCGTCGCCATCCTTCGCTGTCGCGTAGGGTGCGAACATGGCGCGGATGTCATCGTTCTGGGCCTGCCATGCCGCAACCGCGGCGGCGTCTTCCGGGTTCCCGGCCAGCCATGCTTCCAGCTCCGTCCGCTCTTCCGGCGGCAGAAGGCCGTCGGCAAAGGCGTGAAGATCCGCTTCGGTCACGGTCGGTTTGCGGTCGTTCATCTTGGTCTCCGAAGCGTGACGACATTGTCGGAACTCAACAGGCTCGTCATTTTCTGGCGGGCGCGCGACAGGCGCGACATCACCGTGCCGATGGGGATATCGAGCATGTCGGCGACATCCTGATAGCTGTAGCCCTCGACGACGACGAGCATCAGCACCACCCGATAGTCTTCACCGAGGCTGTTCAGCGCCAATTCCAGGCGTGAGCGTTGCAGCGGGTCGTTGTCCGTCTCGGCTGCGGGCAGGTGGTCGTTTTCATCGATATCGACGAAACTGCGGTTGGCCTGCTGACGCCGCCCGTTGCGATAGAGATTGGTCATGATGGTGAGGACCCAGCCGCGCAGGTTCAGGCCGCGCCATTGGCCGCGCCGGGTCAGGACCTTTTCGACGCAATCCTGAAGCAGGTCCTCGCCATCGGCGTCCGAGCGGGTGAGGCTGCGCGAATAGCGTCGCAACGAGGGGAGGAGCGCGAGCACCTCCGCCTCGAAACTATCGGGCGCGGGGGCGGCTCCCGCCGCGCCATTTCCGGTCCGGTCAGGGCCGTGCGGCATCCCAAACGCCCTTGAAGCCGTCGCCGGCGACATCACCGGACTTTGCGTCCTTGACGAAGAAGTAGAGCGGCATGCCGTCCTTTGCCCACTGTTTCATCCCGTCCTTGCGGGTAATGATCGAATATGCACCCTCCGCCTTGGCTTTGTCATCGGCCATGAGCGGCGGCCAGGCCTTCTCGCAATCGCCGTTGCAATTGGATTCGCCAGCCTTGTCGTTCTTGAAGGTGTAGAGCGTCTTGCCGTTTTCGCCGGCGAGGACCTTGCCCTTGGTGCTGTCGACCGTCTTGACGGGGGCTGCGGCGAAGGCGGCCGTGGCAAAGGCCGATGCCGCGGCGAACGCGGCCAGGAATCTCATAGTCTTCATGATGTCTCTCCTCGGGTGGTGAGCGGTGGTAGCCCAGGCGTCGCATTTTGCGTTGCCGGACATGAGACACGGGTACGCCGGATTTTATTCCCCGCGTGCCGGGTATTTTTTACTGCTTGCTTCCTGCGGCCGAATCCTGCCAATTCGGCCCATGCAATTCGCGCCGCAACAAGATGAAGCGCTCAAGGCCGTCGCCAAATGGCTGAAGGAAGGGCGCACACCGCTGTTTCGCCTCTTCGGCTATGCCGGCACGGGCAAGACGACGCTTGCGCGGCATTTTGCCGAGAATGTCGATGGCGAGGTGCTGTTTGCGGCCTTTACCGGCAAGGCGGCGCAGGTGCTGCGCTCGCGCGGCGCTTCGAATGCCAAGACCATCCATTCGCTGATCTACCGGCCGCGCGGCGAGGAAGCCGTCGAGGACGAAGAGACGGGCAAGACATCGATCGCCCCGATGTTCACCATCAACCGCCAGAGCCCGGTTGCCAAGGCCGCGCTGATTATCGTCGACGAATGCTCGATGGTGGACGAAGCGCTCGGCAAGGATCTGATGAGCTTCGGAACGCCCATTCTGGTGCTCGGCGATCCCGGGCAGCTCCCGCCTGTTTCCGGCGGCGGTTTCTTCACGAACGAGGAGCCGGATTATCTGCTGACGGATATTCATCGTCAGGCCCGCGACAATCCGATCATCCAGCTTGCCATGCAGGTGCGCGAGGGCAAGGAGATCATGCACGGCGACTATGGCACCGCGCAGGTCATCTCGAAGAACGAGGTCACGCAGCCGCTGGTGCTGGAGGCGGATCAGGTCCTGGTCGGCACCAACAGGACGCGTCGGCGCTACAATCAGCGTTTGCGCGAGCTTAAAGGTTTTACGGCCGACTATCCGCAATCCGGCGACAAGCTGGTCTGCCTGCGCAACGATCCCGCCAAGGGGCTGCTCAACGGCTCGCTCTGGCAGGTCATGACCTCTTCCAGGGAAACCACGAAGCCGGGCATCAACCTGCTGGTGCGGCCGGAAGACGACGACATGGATCGCGGCGCGGCCAAGATCAAGCTGCTGAAGCAGGCCTTCGAGGATGTCGAGGGGGAGATTCCATGGTCGACCCGCAAGCGCTATGACGAATTCGACTATGGCTACGCGCTGACGGTGCACAAGGCACAGGGTTCGCAGTGGAACAATGTCGTCCTGTTCGACGAGAGCTGGGCATTTCGCGACACGCGCGAGCGCTGGCTTTACACCGCGATTACCCGCGCCGCCGAAACGCTGACGATCGTTCGATAGGGCGGCGCCTTCGGCAAAAATATCCGAAAAAGGTCAGCTCGTCGCCAGGTCACCGCATGGTGATGCCGATCAAGGGTGCCCATCAAACTTTTGCATGGGTTGATGTCGGAATCTCGTTGGTTTCGCTGGCCATAATGGCATAAAACGGCGCTATCATCCGCATTGAAAATCAGGGATTTCGATCATGCCCGCCAAGCTTTCCGTGAACCTCAACGCCATCGCGATGCTGCGCAATCGGCGTGATCTTCCCTGGCCGAGCGTCACGGGCTTCGGGCGCATCGCACTGGCTGCCGGCGCAAGCGGCCTGACTGTTCATCCGCGTCCCGATCAGCGCCACGTCCGCTTTTCCGACCTGCCCGAGATCCGGGCCTTGATCGATGACGAATTTCCGGAGGCCGAGTTCAATATCGAGGGCTATCCGACCGATGAGTTTTTCGATCTCTGCGCTTCCGTCGAGCCCGAGCAGGTGACGCTCGTGCCGGACGATCCGACGCAGGCGACGTCGGACCATGGCTGGGACTTCCGCGGGAATCGCGAGCTGCTGGTCGATGTCGTCGCCAGGTACAAGAAGATCGGCTGCCGCGTTTCGCTGTTTGCCGATGGCGACGGCGATGCCGACGCCGTGAAGATCGCCAGGGAGGTCGGGGCCGACCGCATCGAACTCTACACCGGCCCCTATGGCGGCTGTTACGACGCCCCTGAGAAGGCTGCCGTCATTCTCGAAGCGCTCGGCAAGACCGCCGATGCCGCGTTTGCCAACGGCCTCGACGTCAACGCCGGCCACGATCTGACGGTCGCCAATCTGCCTGCGCTTCTGAAGCGTATTCCGAAGCTCGCCGAGGCTTCGATCGGTCACGGACTGACCGCCGATGCGCTGGAATATGGCATGGCCGAGACGGTACGCCGTTTCCGGCGGGCCTGTGGGCAGGCGGTTTGATACAGGCGTCTGCAGCTGGTTAGGCGAGGCTATCTTGCAGCAAGAGTCGCTTCCACCGCTATGAAATTGCCGGAAAGGTATCGGCCGGGTGGAGAACATGTGCCTTTTAGAGAATATTTTTGCTTTTAGCTAAGGTGACGCCGCTATAGTTACTGCCAAAATTGGTGACTAATAGAACTGTGCCATTTGGCACTCGCATGCGGAGCTACGCAGTACGATGTGTACTAAAAACGTCGCTCGGCGATACGTGGCCGAAAAAATCTATTTATTGTTAGCCATATTTGGCGGTGGCATGCTGTTGTTTCCCACGCTGGGAGCGTTTCTGGAAGTTTTTACTTTCGGGGCGGCGATACTGCTGCCGATTTTATGGTTGTATGCTACCGTAGCGCTTCCGGCATATGCAGTCTGGCGAATGACCCGACGAACGCGTCTCGCCGGAGTTATTGGCATTGCAAGCATGATTGCCCTTGCAACGCTGCCGGGACAACTGGCTGACGGGGAACTTCAGCGAACTTTGGACGGTTACCTCGCCGACGATATGCGCCTTGACCTACAGCAGAAACCCACATCGATCCAATTTATCGTTGATAGCGGATACGACGGCTATGGATTGGCGCCCTGGGAGCGCGCGCCTTGCAAGGTCGTATGTCAAAGGTTGTTGTTAACGGGTTCGGTGCAGTCAATTACCGTCCGTAGAGATCAACGCCTAGGATCGCCCACAGTTGTAACTTATCGTGTACAACAACTTTCATCGTGCCCAGAAATCTTTACAAGCCGGACGCCGGTGTTGCCCTCGACACGAAAGGCTATCGCTGAGAACAAATGCATCACACCCACCAATGGGGAGGCAATGCATGACGGCGTGAGCGTCGAAGAAAAGGAAATTGAGAGATGGTCGGTCCCTCGGTTTAGTCTGATCGGCATTGATTACGTCCAGCGCTTACGAATATCGAAAGTTGAGGCCGGTCACGAGACGTTACTTGTTCAAAAGACCATGGTAAGGGCCGGCAAAGCGATGACCCCATTTTGGGTCTATGTCTACTGGGGGTTTATGACTTCGGTAAAAGGCGTCGCGGTAGCCCAGGTAGACGAGGTTTATAACCAGTATCGACTTCTGGATGAGCTGGCCAAGATAAAGGGCATTGACGTCGATACGAGATATTGTGGAGACCCGCGCCCCTATGATCCATCGCCTACAGAGATTCTCTTCAGCCAAGAGACATCGGATTCGCATTGCATAACAATGCTGCCTCAGGCGGGTATCTTGAAGCAGAAGGAATTGCCGGTTAGCTGAGCAGGACAACCATTAGACGAATTAAGCGTCAACTTACGGCGGTGTCGTGTATTGGAGGCGTGTCCATTTCATTCAGCATAGATCGGGGCCTACACCACTCAGTTGTGGTTCACCTCTAGGCAGGAAGCTCCCCCGCCCCGCATGTAGGGAGAGGGTTGGGGTGAGGGGGCAGGCATAGAAATGCTGCAACAGCAGACCAGCCTGCCCCTCCCGCAAACTCAGCCGAGCAACGCGGCCTTGTGTTCCTCGATGAAGCTGCGCAGCGTCTGCGGCTCCTTGCCGGTCAGCTTGTTGAAGTCGTTGGTGAGGAGGTCGAAGTTGCCGGCGCGGGTGTTGGCGTCGGCGGAGACGAGCATGTCGACGACGAATTTCGGCAGGCCGGCGCCGGTGAGGCCCGCGGCGAACTGTTCGTCGTTGACCTGCACGACCTCAAGCGGGCGGCCGGTGATCTTGCTGACGACGCTTGCCACGTCCTCGATGGTGAGAGCGGTAGAACCCGTCAGCGTATAGGTCGCGTTATCGGTCGTATCGGATGCGAGCGCCGCAGCGATGGCAAGCGCGCAATCGTTGCGGCTGATGTTGCTGACGCGACCGGTGCCCGCTGCGGTGTACCACTTGCCGACTTCGAGGCTGTGCGGCAAGCCCATCAGATAATTGTCGAAGTACCAGGCGTCACGCAGGATCGTGTAGCCGATGCCGCTTGCCTTGATGGCGTTTTCCGTGCCGAGGTGGTCGGGCGCGAAGGTGACGAGCGACGTTTCCGGAGCGGGCATGGAGGTATAGAGAATGTGCTTTACGCCAGCCTTCTTGGCGGCCTCGATGGCGGCCGTGTGCTGCTTCAGCCGCAAGCCGGGAACGGCGAGCGCATCGGTGCTGATGATCAGCAGGCGATCGACGTCGGCAAAAGCGGCCGACAGGGTGGCGGCGTCATCGAAATCGGCCTTGCGGGTGACGACACCCTTCGCGGCGAGATCGGCAAGCTTCTCCGGGCTGCGCGTTGCGGCGATGATGCGGCCGGGCGCGACCTTGTATGTCTCCAGCAGATGATGGATGACGCGCTGGCCGAGCTGACCGGCGGCGCCGGTGACGAGAAGAGTGCTGCTCATGTCTTTATCCTTGTTTGACCGCCACGTATTTGCGGGGGCCTGGTTGCTCTCAAAAAGAGACTAGCACTAGAATAGGAATTGACTTCACGGTGTAAAGGAGGCAGTTTTTCGGCTCCAAGTTACCAAAAGGGAACCGGCATGAGCGCCAGCACCGTCGTCAACCTGCGCAGCATAGACCCGCCATTGCGCGACGTCGACCTCAGCAATCTCGATTTCGGCAACTGTCCGGTGCGTGACCTGATCTCGCAGATCGGCGGAAAGTGGTCGGTGCTGCTGCTGGAAACATTGGCAAAACGGCCGTATCGCTTCGGCGAATTGCGCCGGCTGGTGCCCGATATTTCCCAACGCATGCTGACGCAGACTTTGCGCGACCTGCAGCGCGACGGCTATGTCGATCGCGAGGTGTTTCCCACCAAGCCGCCGAGCGTCGAATATCGGATGACGGAGCTCGGACGTTCGCTCTATGTGCCGCTGGCGCAACTTCTGAACTGGGCGGAAGCCAATCACGAGGCCGTCAGGGCCGCAAGAACGCGTTTCGATCAATCGCCGGACTGAGCATCGCAGAGTGAAGCCTTTCAAGATTGCCATCGTCGGCGCCGGGCCTGCCGGTCTTGCCGCTTCCCTTCTTCTCTCCCGCGCCGGCCATGCGACCGACATCATCGAGCGCTTTGACAGCCCGGCTCCTGTCGGCTCCGCTTTGATGCTTCAGCCGACCGGATTGACCGTCCTTGAATCGCTTGGGCTCGGCCCGGCGATTCACGCCGCCGGCAACCGCATCGATCGCTTGTTCGGCACGGAAACCACCCATGGCCGCATCGTGCTCGATGTGCGCTACAGCGCCTTGCCCGGTGGCCGCTACGGGCTTGGCGTGCATCGCGCCGCCCTGTTCGACACGCTTCACGACGAGGTCTCCGCCCGGCGACATCCAATTCACACCGGGTTGCGTGTCATCGGCGTGACGGAGGAGGCGAGCGGCAGCTATCTTTCCGTCGAAGGGGGCGACCGTCTCGGACCCTATGATCTCGTCATCGATGCCAGCGGCGCGCGCTCGGAGCTGGTGGCGTCGTCGCCCGTGGCGCCGCGTGCACGCAATCTCGTCTACGGCGCCTTCTGGGCGACGCTCGAGTGCCCGGACGGTTTGGTGGATCAGGCGGCGCTGACGCAGCGCTATGACAAGGCGAGCGTGATGATCGGTGTTTTGCCGGTCGGCAGCAGACGGCCGCAAATGCCGAAACAGGCGGCCCTGTTCTGGAGCCTGAAGGTCGCGGATGCGGACGACGTGCGCAAGCGCGGGCTCGATCGCTGGAAGCAGACGATCCGCGGCTATTGGCCGGAATGTGAGCCCTTGCTGGAGCAGATCACCGATTGGGATCAGTTGACGCTGGCCCGTTATGCTCACCGTACCGTGAGAACGCCCTTCAGCGGGCGAACGGTTTTTGTTGGCGATGCGGCTCATTCCACCAGCCCGCAGCTGGGGCAGGGCGCCAATATGGCGCTGCTCGATGTGGCGGCGCTGGCGCACGCCCTTGCCGGACATGAAAGCATCGAGGCCGCGCTTTTGGCCTATGCCAGAGCGCGGCGGATGCATGTGCGGCTATTCCAGCTGCTCTCGGCAGCATTCACACCGTTCTATCAATCGGATGCGGCGGCTCTGGCATGGATCCGGGACCGGCTGGTCGCCACCATCGCCAAGGTGCCGCCGGCCCCGCAAATTCTCGCGGGCATCGTTTCCGGCACGCTGATCGATCCGTTTAACGGAGCGGGTTTGCGGGAATGCGACTGGCTGCGGCGAGCCGCGCCGCAGCCGTCCTGATCAGTTCTTGCGCTCGGTCAGGAAGGCAAGTAGCGCAATGACCGGGAAGGCGACGCCGATCCAGGAGGCCATGGTCCAGCCGCCGGTCGCATAGGCCCAGCCGCCGAGCGCGGAGCCGAGGGCGCCGCCGCCAAAGAAGGTCGCCATGTAGAGGCCGTTGAGGCGGCTGCGGTGTTCGGCGCTGAGCGCGAAGATGGCGCGTTGGCCGAGCACGAGGTTGGTCTGCACCCCGAAGTCGAGCATGATGCCGGAGAGCGTCAGCGTGATCAGCGCCAGCAACGAGCCGCTACCGGAAAAATGGCCGATCAGGAAGGCGACGATGGCAAGCACCAGGGCGAAGGTGGTGGCAAGCTTCGTCCAGCCACGGTCGGCAACGCGCCCGGCGATCGGCGAGGCGACCGCGCCGGCCGCGCCGGCAAGGGCGAAGAGAGCAATGCCGTTCTGCGTCAGCCCAAAGGCCGGGCTCGCCAGCAATAGCGGTGTCGTTGTCCAGAAAAGGCTGAAGGAGGCGAACATGCAGGCCTGATAGAGCGCGCGACGCTGCAGGACCGGCGTGTGAAGCGCGAGATGCCCCATGGAGGACAGCAACTGTCCATAGTGCAGCTTGGTGTGCGGTATACGGGTCGGAAGGACTGCGCGCAGGATGACGATCAGCCCGACCATGATGCCGGCCGAGATGATGTAAACCGCGTGCCAGGACAGAAGCTCGGACAGGAAGCTGGCCGCTGGGCGGGCCAGCATGATGCCGCCGAGCAGGCCGCTCATGACATTGCCGACCACCGCGCCGCGGCTCGCGTCTGGCGCCATATGGGCCGCGAAGGGGACGAGGACCTGCACCGCGACGGAGGCCAGGCCGATACAGAGGGAGGCCAGCAGAAACAGGGACGGCGACCACGCGAAGGCCGCGCCGACCAGCGCGACGGCGGCAAGCGCCACCAGCGTCAGCACCAGCCTGCGGTTTTCCAAAAGGTCTCCCAGCGGCACTATCAGCAACAGGCCGAGGCCGTAGCCGATCTGCGTCAGCGTCACGATGAGGCCCGTGGCGGCCGGCGTGAAGCCGAGCGATTGGCTGATCGGGCCGGCAAGAGGCTGCCCGTAATAGAGATTGGCGGCGACCAGCCCGCAGGCGGCGGCGAACATGAATGTCAGCAGTGGCGAAATGGTCTTTTCAGGGAGCGGCGTGCTCTCCCGTCTGGCGGCGGCAGTTGCGGGCATGACTCGTCCTCGATGTGGGCAGGGGGATGCGTTCCCCGAAAATTTGGATGAAAATCAGTTCAGCAGTTTCATGGCCGCCTCGGCGACGGCGAGCATATGTTCGGTCTTGCGGCCGGTTTTTCCGATCACGCGCATGCCCTTGGTGAGGGCAAGCAAGGCGCAGGCGGTGCTTTCCGGGTCGACATGCTCGGCAATGGAGCCATCAGCCTGACCCATGCGGATGAGATCCAGAATGCGGCGTTCGTCGAAATCGAACGCCACGCCGACGCGGCTGGCGACTTCCTCATCGAAAAGCGCAAGCTCGGTCGCGCTGCCGACCACGAGGCAGCCTCGGCGGCCGATCTCGCCACAGGAGGCTTCGGCGAAGAATGTCACCAAGGCGCGCAGCTTCTCATAACCGTTCGGAGCCTCGGCGAGAGTGTCGTCGATCATCTGCTGACGGACGTGGCGATACCGTCCGAAAGCCGCGAGGAAGACGCCGCGCTTGTCGCCGAACGCCTTGTAGACGCTGCCGGCGGTCAGGCCCATGGCCTCGGTCAACTCGCTGATCGAGGCGGCGTAATAGCCGCGCTCCGAAAAGACGCGCAGCGCTTCGTCGAGCGCGGAATCCATGTCGAATTCGCGCGGGCGTCCACGAAGCTTCGGTGCGATGTCGAGCGTGCCTGTTGTCATGCGACTCTTTTAGGAAATGATCGTTTCCAAATCAAGCGAATTTTTGCGATGCAAAAAAATCCGATCGAAATTGTGGGTATTGGTCCTGTTATTCCTGGAACAGCGCCATATGGATCGCGTCCTTGTAACGACCATCTATGCGAACGGATTTGCGGGCCAGACCCTCTCGGACGAAGCCGATTTTCTCATAGAGCGCTATGGCCCTGTCATTGTCGGCATGTACGCTGAGTTCGACGCGTTCCATTCCCGCATCATGGGCAGCCTGCAGAGTGGCTTCTATCAATCGACGGCCCAACCCCTTTCAGCGATAAGCCGGGATGATGCCCATGCCGAGACGACCGGCATGGGCGTGTGAGGGAAATGTGTGGCGGCTGATGTCGCACCAGCCGACCACCGTCCCATCTGCCAAGGCAACGAATTGCGGATTGCCGTTCTCGATCATGCCGAGCACGAAGGCGCGGGTTTTCTCCAATGGAGAGGCCTCGAGCAAGGTCAGATATTGCCGCTCGCGCGCGACCGTATCGAGCGCCTTGTGAAAGCCTTCGATATATTCGGCGGCAATCGGCAGTATCCGGATTTCGGCATTCGTCATCATCAGCTGATATCTCGACACAAATGAGGGTGTATCGAGAATATGGCTCAACCCTGGGCGTGTCTATGCGCCCGACAGGTTCACAGATCGAGCACCCATGTCTGACCGTTCAGCTCGGGGCCGAACATGCGATGCCTTTCCTCCACGACGAGCTTGAATCCCGCCCTGATATAGATGGCTCGCGCGGCGTCGAGGATGTCGTTGGTCCAGAGCGAGAGCTTCTTATAGCCGGCATCGCGCGAGAAGCGGATGCATTCGTCGACCAGCAGCTTGCCGAGGCCGAGGCCGCGTGCGGCCTTGTCGACATAGAGCAGCCGGAGCTTCGCCACGCCATCGCCGCCATCGACGATCATGGCGGAGCCGACATTCAGGCCGCCTCTTTCGGCGATCCAGCACCGGTCTTTCTGCGGATTGAAATTGGAGAGGAACTTTCCGGCGACTTCGGCCACCAGTCCTTCGAAGCGATGATCCCAGCCATATTCCTCGCTGTAGAATCGTGCCTGGCTTTGCACGATCCAGCCGATATCGCCGATGCGGTGATGGCGGATGATGGCGGGAGCGGCGGCGGTTTCGTCGGTGCCGAGCGTGTCTTGAATCGTCCGCATCGCCGCAACGACGCGTTCGGGTTCGCCGATCGCGAGCTTTTCGAAGTATCCGGCGATCTGCGCGCGCGAGCGGCGGACGAATTCCTCGAATTTCGCCTGTCCCTTATCGGTGACTTTTATGATCTGGCTGCGCGCATCGATCGGGTCCGGCGTCGTTTCGATCAGCCCGTCCTCGCGAAAGCGCTTGACGATGCGGCTGAGATAGGCGGGATCGAGGTGGAGGTCGCGGGTCAGAGCCGAGGCCGCGACGCCGCCGCGAAAGCCGACTTCGAACAGCACGCGCACGTCCGTCAGCGTGTAGGGGCTGTCGAGATAGGCTTTGTTCAGAACGCCGAGAAAGTTGGTGTAGAAGCGGTTGAAGTCGCGGACAGCATCGATGGTCGCAAATTCGGCGGCAGGAATCATGACATCGTCTCCTCAAATATAGGAGACGATGTCCATTATTTATTTGACTCAGTCAAGTAAATTGATCGAGATCAAGCGGCGCAGCTGCTGCTGGCCGTTTCATTCGCCAGCGCAAAGTCGACGGCGGCTTCGGCGTGGATCGTCGTGGTGTCGAAGCCGGGCAGGATCAGTGCTTTCGGATCGAGGATGAGGCAGATCTCGGTGCAGCCGAGAATGACGCTATCGGCGCCTTCGGCCTTGGCGCGCTCGATGATGGCGTTCAGCTTCCGGCGCGACTCGTCCTTGATGACGCCGGCGCAGAGCTCGTTGAAGATGATGTCATGCGTCACTGTGCGATCTTCCGCGCCCGGGACCATGATCGAGACGCCGTTCCTGGCCATGCGCTCGGCATAGAAGCCATGCTCCATGGTGTAGCGCGTGGCGAGCAGGAGGGGCTTTGCCCGACCGGCGGCCTTCAGTGCCGCAGCGGTTTCATCGATAATGTGTATGAGCGGCGCGGATACCCGTTCGGCAACCTGGGGCGCGATCAGGTGCATGGTGTTGGTGCAGATGAGCACGCATTCGGCGCCGGCCGTCTGCAGGCGCTGCGCGGCATCGGCAAGCCGATCGGCGGCGTCGTTCCAGCGTCCAGCCTTCTGCAGGGCGACGATTTCCTCGAAATTGACGGAGTACATGACCATTTCGGCCGAGGAGAGACCGCCCAGCCGCTCGCGGACCATTTCATTGATCAGGCGATAGTAGACGACCGAACTCTCGAAACTCATGCCGCCGATCAGGCCAATGGTGCGCATAATGCTGTTCTCCGCTCCTGGATTGTGGTTGGAGCAATAGTGCTGCGATTCAGCCGCCGCATGTTTGCATTTTTCGAAACTTATCAGAGCTTGGCTGCAATAGTTTGCGCATTTTTCGAATTATATGCAAAATGGAGGCGCACGGAACAGGATTACCGCACATGCTTGACGACCGCGACCGAAAGATTCTCGAGTTCTTGCAGGCGGATGCCGGCATATCCGTCACCGAACTGGCCGACCGCGTCGCCCTGTCGGTTTCTGCCTGCTCGCGCCGCATCCAGCGGCTGGAGGAAAGCGGGCATATCGCCCGGCGCATCGTCGTGCTCGATCGCGAGAAGATGGGCGTGCCGACGACGGTCTATGCCCTCATCAAGACGGCGCATCATGCCGACGAGTGGATCGAATCCTTCCGCAAGGCGATCGGCGACATTCCCGAGATCGTCGAGGCGCACCGTCTCACCGGTAATTATGATTACATCCTGAAAATCGTGCTGCCACGGGTGGAGCATTACGATGTCATCTACAAGATGCTCGTGCGCAAGATCGAGCTTTTCGATGTTTCGGCCTCGATCTCCATGGAAGAGCTGAAAAGCGGAGCGTCCATTCCAGTGAGTTATGCGCAGTAGATGTTTCGCAGTATCGTGGCCGCGCACGGGTGCCATGCATAAAAGAGTGTTGCTGCTTACTCTTCTCAACCCTACGTTTTCCGCGAAACGTAGCCATGAGGTGTTGCCATGCAGGATCATCACGTTGTCGTTGTCGGGGGCGGTTTCGGCGGGGTGCAGCTCGTCAACGATCTGAAAGGCGCACCCGTTCGTGTCACGATGGTCGACCGGCGCAATCATCATCTGTTTCAGCCGCTTCTCTATCAGGTCGCGACGACCTTGCTGGCCACCTCCGAGATCGCCTGGCCGATCCGCAATTTCTTCAGGGACAGGCCGGAGGTGACGACGCTGCTTGCCGAAGTCGTCGGTGTCGACAGCGAGGCGCGTCAAGTTCTTCTGAAGAACGGGCAAAGGATTGCTTACGATACGCTGGTGCTGGCGACCGGGGCCACCCATGCCTATTTCGGCCATGACGAATGGGAGCCGGTGGCGCCGGGATTGAAGACGCTGGAGGACGCCACGACCATCCGCCGCCGTGTGCTGCTGGCCTTCGAACAGGCCGAGCTGGAAACGGACCCGGCCATCCGCAACGCGCTCCTGACCTTCGTCATCGTCGGCGCCGGTCCGACCGGCGTGGAGCTTGCCGGGATCATCTCGGAGCTGGCAAGGACGACATTGCCGAAGGAATTCCGCAATATCGATACGAGCAAGGCGAGAATCATCCTCGTGGAAGCCGGCCCGCGGGTGCTGGCGGCTTTCGCCGAAGACCTGTCCGACTATGCGCGCAGGGAGCTGGAATCGCATGGGGTCGACCTCCGCTTCGGCAAGCCCGTCACCTCCTGCACCGCGGAAGGGGTGACGATCGGCGATGTCTTCGTACCGTGCCGCACCATCGTCTGGGCAGCGGGCGTCCAGGCATCGCCGGCTGCAAAGTGGCTGGATATCCCCGCCGACCGTGCCGGCCGCGCGGTGGTCGACAAGGAGTTGAGAGCGCCGGGCAAGGGAGATGTCTTCGTTATCGGCGATACGGCAGCCGTGATGCGCGACGACGGCAGCCCCGTGCCGGGAATCGCACCGGCCGCCAAGCAGCAGGGCGCCTATGTCGCCAAGGTAATCAAGGCAAAGCTTGCCGGCAAACCGGCGCCCGGTCCGTTTCGCTATCGCCATCAAGGCAGCCTGGCAACGATCGGCAAGAGCGCCGCGATCATCGATTTCGGCTGGCTGAAACTCAGGGGATGGCTTGCCTGGTGGGTTTGGGGTCTCGCCCACATCTACTTCCTGATCGGCGTGCGCTGGCGCATCGCCGTCGCCTGGAGCTGGCTGTGGATCTACATCAGCCGGCAGCACAGCGCCCGGCTGATCACGCAGAGAGAAAGCATGCGCGAGGAATGAAGGAGGGCGGCGTCCGACAAGACGCCGCCCTTTGTCCGGTTAGGCCAGCGAGGCGATATCGATGACGAAGCGGTAGCGGACGTCGCTCTTCAGCACGCGCTCATAGGCCTCGTTGATCTCCTGGATGCTGATCTTCTCGATCTCGGCGACGATGTTGTGCTCGCCGCAGAAATCGAGCATCTCCTGGGTTTCCTTGATCGAACCGATCATGGAGCCGGAGAGGCTGCGGCGGCCGGGGATGAGCGAGAAGGCATGAACCGGAACCGCATGTTCGGGAACGCCGACCAGCACCATGCTGCCATCATATTTCAGCAGGTTGAGGTAGGCGTTCCAGTCGATGGCGGTGCCGACCGTGTTGATGATGAGGTCGAAGCTGCCGGCGAGCTTGGTGAAGGTCTCGGCGTCGCTGGTGGCGTAATAATCCTTGGCGCCGAGCTTGAAGCCGTCTTCCTTCTTCGACAGCGTCTGGCTGAGAACGGTCACATCGGCCCCCATGGCGTGAGCCAGCTTGACGCCCATGTGGCCGAGGCCGCCCATGCCGACGATCGCGACCTTCTTGCCCGGACCGGCCTTCCAGTGGCGCAGCGGCGAATAGAGCGTGATGCCGGCGCAAAGCAGCGGCGCGCCCGAGTCGAGCGGGATGTTGTCGGGGAAGGAGAGGACATAGCCTTCCTTGACGACGATCGAGTCGGAATAGCCGCCGAAAGTCGGCGTCTTGCCGTCGGCTTCTACGTCGTTATAGGTCTGGACCAGACCCGGCATGTAGTGCTCGTAATCCAGGTCGCGCGTGGCGCAAGTCGTGCAGGAATCGACGAAGCAGCCGACGCCGACGCGGTCGCCGACCTTGAACTTCGACACCTTCGAGCCGACAGCCGTCACGACGCCTGCGATTTCGTGGCCGGGCACCATCGGATATTTCGAGCCGCCCCATTCGTTGCGGGCCTGATGGATGTCGGAATGGCAGACGCCGCAATACTGGACCGAAATGACGACGTCGTCGTCGTTCGGCTCGCGGCGCTCGAAGGTGAAGGGGACGAGCGGTTTGGACGCGTCGGTTGCTGCATAACCCTTTGCGATAGGCATGGGAAACTTCCTTATCTTTTCGGATGGTTTGGGAGTGGAATTGGGATGGCCGACTATGCATCGGGATCGGACCACTGCGTTAGAGCGATCCTGCAAGCTTTATGTACGATCCTGCGAATCTAAATAGGCGGCTGCTCTTTTGCCGGCGGCAGAGGCCACCTAGATAAGTGTCGACAGGCTCTCAAAAACAATCGGTTGCGCATGACACTGCCCTTCAATCCCAATCAGGAACTCGCTTCCATCGTTGCACGTTTCGCCGTGGAGGACGGGGAGTTCGCCACGCCGATCCCCAGCGTCACTCTGCATCGGCAATCGGCGGATACGCCGCTGCAGCACAGGGCCTACCGGCCGGCTTTTGCCGTGGTCGTTCAGGGCCGCAAGTCCCTGACGCTCGGCGCCGACACCTTTCACTACGGCGCCGGGCAGTATGTGCTGACCGCGCTCGACCTGCCGGTATCGACGCAGATCACCGGCGTTGCCAATGCCACGCCCTATCTCTGTTTCGCCATGTCGCTGGAAAGCGAGCGCTTGAACGAGTTGCTGTCACGGGTCAGCATTCCGCGTCAGGCGTTGACGGGGGATGCGATGCGCGGCCTTGCCGTCAGCCATGCCCCGCCGGAGCTTCTCGACGCGACGCTGCGGCTGATCAGGCTGCTGGACACGCCGGACGACATACCGGCCATGGCGCCCTTGATCGAACAGGAAATCCTCTATCGTCTCCTGACCGGTCCGGACGGGCCACGGCTGCTGCAGATCGCCACGGCGGAAGGGCAGAGCAACAGGGTGGCGCGTGCCGTCAGCTGGCTGCGCAGCAACTTCGCCCAGCCGTTGCGCATCGAGGAGCTGGCCGAGCGCGTCGGCATGAGCGTTTCGTCGCTGCATCATCATTTCAAGGCGGTAACCGCGATGTCGCCGATGCAATATCAGAAGCAGCTTCGGCTTCATGAGGCGCGGCGGCTGATGGTCGTCGAGCAACTGGACGTCGGATCGGCCGGCCACCGCGTCGGATATCAGAGCCCTTCGCAGTTCAGCCGCGAATACAGCCGTCTCTACGGCCTGCCGCCCTTGAAGGACGTCGAGGCCATGCGCAGCGCGGCGGCAGCGGAATAGGCTTCGACCCTATCTCCGGCCTTCGATCAACTGATGGGAGTACCGCATTCGCCGCCATCCCAGGTGTAGCTGGGAGCGGCACCCTGCGATCCCCACAGGCCCTCGAAGCGTTGATAGTCCGATGTGAAGCGGATTATCAGGGACCCCGTTCCGTATTTGTCAAACCAGCGTAGCGTTCGCGTCGTGTCGCTGGCCGTCCCGACTTCGGACAGCGTTCCGATTGTCGTCGTTCCATCGTCGTCGAAGCGATAAGTCCCTGAGATGTGACCTTGCCCGTCGACTTGCATGGATGTCTCGGCCTGGAGCAGTTCTCCGCTCGATAGAAGCTTGCCGCAATAGCGTCCGGCGGGTCCGGCGCCCAGCTCTACCGTTGAGTGGCCTGAGGCGGGCAGGGGAAGCAGGCCGGCTGCAAGGCAAATTCCTGTGATGCGGACGAATATACGCCGCTTGTCTCCAACAGGCCGCGCGAGGCTACCGGATGTTTCGGAGGGAAGCGATTGCTCTATTTTCATCGGGGTTTTCCAGCGAACAAGCAGATGCGTCGCAAGCTCTAGCTGCCGCATGCATCCGCTGACAAGCACTCTCATTTTTTGGCGCAGTGCAGCAACGAATTCCGCTTGACGACCGCTTTGCCGTATAGCATAAAGCGCCGCGAACCGTACGGTACGGTACGCATTTGGGAGTGGCCATCGTGCTGAGCGAAGTAGGACAGTCGAGCGAGTTTTCGCCGCGCCAGAACGCCGTTCTGGAACAGGCGCTGCGTCTGCTCGTCGATGGCGGCGAAAAGGCGCTGACGACTTCGGGCGTCGCACGCGCCGCCAATTGCTCCAAGGAAAGTCTTTACAAGTGGTTTGGCGACCGCGACGGTCTGCTGTCGGCAATGATTGCCTATCAGGCGAGCAAGGTCCGTACCTTCGAGCGCAATGGCGAGCGGCTGAATGCAGCGAGCCTGCACGACCATCTCGTCATTTTCGCCCGCGATCTGCTGGAAGTGCTGGCCGGCGACGTTTCGCTCGCATTGAACCGCCTGGCGATCGGCCAGTCCAATCGTGACGGCTCCAAGCTCGGCAAGCTTCTGCTGGAGCGCGGCCGCCGGCAGATCGACCGCCGCGCCAGCGGTCTGATCGACGCCGGCAAGCGGGCAGGGCTGCTGCGCTTTACAGATGCCGACGAGGCATATCATACGCTTTACGGGCTCATCGTTTCCGACCTGCATGTCCGCATGCTGCTCGGCGAGCCCGGTTTGAAGGATACCAGCCGTCAGGCGGAAAAGGCGGTCAGCGCCTTCCTCCGGCTTTACGGCACGGAAAAGGTACTGGCGGACGCGGCAGCGACCGTCTGACAATTCGAAATCTGTACCCAGACAAGCAAAGGGAAGGACAAACAATGCGCGTCTATTACGATCGTGATGCCGATCTCAACCTCATCAAGTCGAAGAAGGTCGCCGTCATCGGCTACGGTTCGCAGGGCCGCGCCCACGCGCTGAACCTGAAGGACAGCGGCGCACAGAACGTTGCGATTGCGCTCAAGGCCGGCTCGGCTACCGCCAAGAAGGCTGAAGCCGACGGCTTCAAGGTCATGACTGTTGCGGAAGCCGCCGCCTGGGCCGACCTGATGATGATGGCGACCCCGGACGAACTGCAGGCCGACATCTACAAGTCCGAAATCGCTCCGAACATTCGTGACGGCGCTGCGATCGCCTTCGCACACGGCCTCAACGTTCACTTCGGCCTCATCGAGCCGAAGGCTTCGGTCGACGTCGTCATGATCGCGCCGAAGGGCCCGGGCCATACGGTTCGCGGCGAATACCAGAAGGGCGGCGGCGTTCCCTGCCTCGTTGCCGTTCATCAGAACGCTTCCGGCAACGCTCTTGAACTCGCTCTCTCCTACGCCTGCGGCGTTGGCGGCGGTCGTTCCGGCATCATCGAAACCAACTTCCGCGAAGAGTGCGAAACCGACCTCTTCGGCGAACAGGTCGTCCTTTGCGGCGGTCTCGTCGAGCTCATCCGCGCTGGTTTCGAAACCCTGGTCGAAGCCGGCTACGCACCGGAAATGGCCTATTTCGAATGCCTGCACGAAGTAAAGCTCATCGTCGACCTGATCTATGAAGGCGGCATCGCCAACATGAACTACTCGATCTCGAACACGGCCGAATGGGGCGAATACGTCTCCGGCCCGCGCATCATCACGGCTGAAACCAAGGCTGAAATGAAGCGCGTCCTCAAGGACATCCAGACCGGCAAGTTCACCTCGGACTGGATGCAGGAATACCGTTCGGGCGCTGCCCGCTTCAAGGGTATCCGCCGCCTGAACGACAGCCACCAGATCGAAGAAGTCGGCGCCAAGTTGCGCGGCATGATGCCCTGGATCGGCAAGAACAAGCTGGTCGACAAGGCCGTCAACTAAGATTTCGGCATTGCTGGAAGGGAGGGCCGGGGCGGAAGCTCCGGCCTTTTCTATTTCCGGGCCGAGACATAGAGCCATTTCGTCGGCTTGCCGTCGAAGCCGCCGCCATCTGCTTCGGTCATCGCTATGTCTCGCCAGCCGCCTTTGCTGAGGAGAGCGGTCAGCCATTCGGCCGAGGGATAATTATAGTAGCGGCCGAGTGTGTCGTGCCCTTCTGCATCGCCGGCCTTGAAACTGCTGTGGAAGATGCCGCCGTCCTTCAGAGCACGCAGAATCCGGCTGAAGATGTTCGGGAGGTCGGATCGCGGTACATGAAGGAGACTGGCTTCTGCCCATATGCCGTCGAACGTGGCACTGGCGTCCAGCGTCTCGAACCGCATGATCCGGACGGGTTTGCCGATCCGCTTTTCAGCTTCACCCGCGAGTTCCGCCGAACCGTCCGTCGGGGTAATGTCGAAGCCGCGCGACAGTATGTAGGCAGCATCCTGACCGGCTCCGCATCCGAGCTCCAGGATGGATGCTCCGGCGGGAAGGGTGCCAAGAAAGGCGTCGAGCCGGCTTGTCGGAAGGTTGCGTTCGCGTGCGGCATAGATGCTGGCATTGTCGGCGTAGAACGATGATGTCGGGTCTGTACTCATGCTCTCTTTTTTCTCGGCTACTGGCTTCTGAAGCTCATTCCTATCAGGAAAAGTTGCGATTCTCAGAGACAATGAAAACAAAATAGGTCAGCATTGTTGACTTATCTTTTGTTGCGTGATTTTGTGTCAGAAAGACCAAAAATTACGAGGAAGCCCCATGTTGAATTGGGAAAATATCTTTGCGACGCGTTCGAGCCGTATGCGCGCCTCCGAAATCCGTGAGCTGCTGAAGCTGCTGGAGCGGCCGGATATCATCTCGTTTGCCGGTGGCATTCCCGACCCTGCATTGTTTCCGGATGCGGAATTCAAGCAGGCCTATGCCGATATTTTTTCCGGCCCGACCGTCAACGCGGCGCTGCAATATTCGGTCAGCGAAGGCTACAAGCCGCTGCGGGAATGGTTGGTCGGACAGATGGCCGCGCTCGGTGTGTCCTGTGAGCTCGAAAACGTCTTCATCGTTTCCGGTTCGCAGCAGGGTCTCGACTATCTCGGCAAGCTTTTCCTGTCGCCGAAGGATACGGCACTGGTCACGGCGCCGACCTATCTCGGCGCGCTGCAGGCCTTCAACGCCTATGAGCCGACCTATGACCAATTGACGCCGAACGGCAACCGCACGCCGGATTCCTACAGCGCAGCCGCGACGAAAGCGGGGGGCAGGGTGAAGTTCGCCTATCTCTCGGCAGATTTCGCCAACCCGACCGGCGAGACAGTCGATCTGGCCGGCCGCGAGAAGCTGCTCGATCTTGCCGAAGAGCTGGATATCGCCGTCATCGAGGATGCCGCCTACCAGTCGCTGCGTTATGACGGCGAGGCGATCGCGCCGATCCTGGCGCTGGAGATCGCCCGCAAGGGCCATATCAACGACACCCGGACGATCTATTGCGGTAGCTTTTCCAAGACCTTGGCGCCGGGTCTTCGCGTCGGCTTCGTCGTTGCCAATGCGCCTGTCATCCGCAAGCTGGTGCTGATGAAGCAGGCGGCCGATCTTCATTCATCGACCATCAACCAGATCGCCATCCATCAGGTTGCCGAGCGCGGTTTCGACGCGCAGGTCGCCAAGGTCCGCAAGACCTACAGCCACCGTCGCGACTGTATGCTGGCGGCGCTCGCCAAATACATGCCGGACGGGGTCAGCTGGACGAAGCCGCAGGGCGGCATGTTCGTGTGGGTCACCCTGCCGAAGGGCATGGATGGTGCGAAGCTGCTCGCAAGATCGCTGGAGACGGCGAAGGTCGCCTTCGTTCCCGGCCAGGCCTTCTTTGCCGATGGCACGGGCGCCAATACGTTCCGCGTCAGCTTCTCCTGCGCCAATGACGAGATGATCGAAGAGGGCATTTCGCGGCTTGGCAAGTTGATTGCCGGCGAGATCGGGGCGATGGCGGCCTGATCTCAACCTTCTCCCGGAGGGGAGAAGGGCAATCGTATGTGAAATGAAATCGTTGCCGCGCAACTCCTTCTCCCCGAGGGAAGAAGGAGTCTCTTCATTTCGTCAGATGCGGGCCGATCAGCGAGAGATCTGCCTCGCTCAACCTGTCGCTGGCGGTGTTGCGCTGATGCCAGTATGGGTACATCAGCGGCGGCAGGCTGATGTCATCGAGCCGCTTGCGCTCCTCGTCCGTCAGCTTGAGCTCGGCGCTGGCGAGATTGTCCTTGAACTGGGCTTTCGTGCGGCCGCCGATGATGACCGAGGTCACGCCCTTGCGGCCGATGAGCCAGGCAAGCGCCACCTGGGCAGCCGACACGCCGCGACCTTCGGCGATTTCCACCAGCGTATCGACGATGTTCCACAGGCGGTTTTCATCGCGGATCGGCGGTTCCGTCCAGCCGGCGAACTGGCGCGTGCCTTCCGGCGTTGCCTGATTGCGGCGATGCTTGCCCGAGAGGAGGCCGCCGGCAATCGGGCTCCAGACGAGGATGCCAAGACCCTGGTCGATGCTGATCGGCACCAGCTCGTTTTCCGCGTCGCGCGCTTCCAGCGTGTAGTGGATCTGCTGGCTGACGAAGCGTTCGCGCCTGTCGCGCTCGCTGACGCCGAGCGCCTTCATGATGTGCCAGCCGGAAAAGTTGGAGCAGCCGATGTAGCGGACCTTGCCTTGGCGAACCAGCGTGTCGAGCGCTTCCATCGTCTCTTCCAGCGGGGTCTGGCCATCCCATTCATGCAGCTGATAGAGGTCGATGACATCGGTCTTCATGCGCTTCAGGCTCGCTTCGCAGGCCTGAATGAGATGCTGGCGGGAGGAGCCGGTATCGTTGACGCCGGGGCCCATCGGGAAGCGGGCCTTGGTGGCGATGAGCACGCCGTCCTTGCGCGGGCCGCCGATAATCTCGCCGAGGATTTCCTCCGAGGCGCCTTGCGAGTAGACGTCGGCCGTGTCGAGCAGGTTGACGCCGGCATCGATGCACATATCCACAAGCTTCTTGGCTTCCTTGACGCCGAGATCGCCGACGGTTTTTGCCCAGCCGACTCCGCCGAAGGTCATGGTGCCCATGGTGATGGTGGAAACTTTGAGGCCGGAGCGGCCAAGCAGGCGATATTCCATCGATCTATTCTCCTCGATCCCATTCTGAAATACGTGCCTCAGAAAATAGCGCCGGATGACGATGGTCAAGTTTCAATCATCATACGAACAGCAATCTGTTCAAATTCAACTGTCACAATCATGTTAAGCCGCGCGTCTACAGAACCTTCCTACAACTCAGCCGAGGACGTTTTATGAAGACCTTTGTTTCCGCCTTTGCCGGCCTGTTGGCCATCGCCTTTTTCTCCGGCGGTGCCAATGCCGCCGATCTCGTTCTTTATACCAGCCAGCCGAACGCCGACGCGCAGGCCACCGTCGACGGTTTCATGGCCGCCAACCCCGGCATCAAGGTCGATTGGGTTCGCGACGGCACGCCGCAGATCATCGCCAAGCTTCAGGCTGAAATGCAGGCCGGCGCTCCCGTTGCCGATGTTCTGCTGATCGCCGATACGGTGACGCTGGAGCGCCTGAAGGAAGCCGGCAAGCTCCTGGCCTACAAGTCGCCGGAAGCCGCGAACTACGACGCCTCGCTCTACGACGCTGACGGCTATTACTATTCCACCAAGCTGATCACGACCGGCATCGTCTACAACACGGCTGCCGCAATGAAGCCGGCAAGCTGGCAGGACCTGGTGAAGCCGGAAGCCAAGGGCCTCGTTTCCATGCCGAGCCCGCTTGCTTCGGGTGCCGCTCTCATCCACGCGCAGACGCTCGCCGGCGTCAGCAGCCTCGGCTGGGACTACTACAAGAACCTTGCCGACAATGGCGCGGTCGCTTCGGGCGGCAACGGCGCGGTTCTCAAGGCCGTCGCTTCCGGCGAGAAGGCCTATGGCATGATCGTCGATTACATGCCGATCCGCGAAAAGGCCAAGGGCGCCCCGCTGGAATTCGTGTTCCCGAAGGAAGGCGTTTCGGCCGTCACCGAGCCGGTCGGCATTCTCGCCGGTACGCAGCACGCCGATGCGGCCAAGAAGTTCGTCGATTATGTCCTGTCCGAAAAGGGCCAGGAAGGCTTCCTTAAGCTCGGCTATATTCCGGCCCGCAACGGCACGCCGCTGCCGGAAGGTTTTCCGGCGCGTGACAGCATCAAGGTTTTGCCGTTGAATGCAGCCGATGCTCTCAAGAATACGGATCAGGACCTGAAGACCTTCTCCACCTACTTCACGTCGAAGTAATCCGCCCGGATTTGGAATGTACGGATATGTGCGTAAGGGAAACAGCCAGCCGGCCTGGCTGTTTCCTTTTGTTGTTGCTGTCGTGCTGCTGCTCAGCGTCCTGCCGCTGGCGCGGCTGGCGCTTGCCGGTATCGAGGCGCTGTTGCGCGGCGGCACCTATGAACTCATCACCGATCCCGCGCTCTGGCGCTCGGCCTGGTATACGATCGAAACGGCCGTGCTCGGCACCATCGTTTCCGTGGCTCTCGGCTGCCTCTTTGCTTTTCTGCTGACATTGACCGATCTTTCCGGCAGGGGGCTTCTCGGCTTTCTTTTCGTGCTGCCGATGATGATCCCGCCGCAGGTGACGGCGCTTGCCTGGGTGCAGATGTCCGGCCCATCGAGCCCCCTGCTGAAAGCGCTGCACATCGCGCCGCCGCTCGGCTCGCCGCAGCCGCTCTATTCGGTCGGCGGTATTGCGCTCCTTTACGGCGTTCAGCACGCGCCGCTGGTCTATCTGGCGCTGCGGGCGGGGCTGATGGCGCTGCCGCGCGACGGCGTCGAGGCTGCGAGGCTCTCGGGCGCGTCCGGCCTGCGCGTCTTCCGCGATATCATCCTGCCCTTGTCGCTGCCCGGTGTCATCGCCGGAGCCGCGATTGCCTTCGTCTCTTCCATCGGCAATTTCGGCATACCCGCGATCCTCGGCATACCCGCCTCGATCTATACGCTGTCGACGCTGATCTTCACCAAATTCTCCAATTTCGGCCCGCGCACGTTCGGCGACATCGCCGTGCTGTCGACGATGATCGCCGTCATCGCCGTGGCGGGGCTTGCCGTGCAGGGCAGGGCCCTGAAGGGGCGGGACTATCGCGTCATCGGCATTTCCGGCGCGACGGCTGCCTTTTCGCTTGGCCGATGGCGCTATCTTGCCATGCCGGTGCTTTGCGGTATCCTGTTCGTGATGCTCGTCGCTCCCTTTCTGGCGCTGGTCGCCGGTGCGCTGGTGCCGACCTATGGCGTGCCGCTCACCTTCAAGACAGCTTCGCTGAACGCGTTTACGGAAATCCTGTTTCGGCAGAGCATAACGCGCACCGCCTTTTCCAATTCACTGTTCCTGGCGGGCATGACGGCGCTTGGTCTCCTACTGGTGACAGTTCTCGCCGCCTATGCGCTGACCCGGCGCAAGGATATGCTGAGCCGCATCGTCGGCGGCATGATCGAGATCCCGTATTCGCTTCCGGGCATCATCATCGCCGTCTGCTTCATTCTGGTGTTTGCGGCCCCGCTGCCGATCCTCAACGTTACGCTTTACGGCACGATCTGGATCATCCTACTCGCCTATTTTTCCGCCTACTTCGCCGTCAGCCTGAAGCCGGTCATGAGCGCCTTCCTGCAGCTCGATCCGGCGCTCGAGGAAGCCGCGCGTCTCTCGGGCGCAGGGTTCTTCCGTCGCCTTGCCGATATCATCGTGCCGCTGATCGCGCCGGCCGCGGGCGCATCGGTGATCCTGGTCTTCCTGATTGCCTGCAACGAGCTGACCGTTTCGGCGCTGCTCTGGTCGGCGGGCACGCAGACGCTCGGCGTCGTGATCTACAATCTCGACGATGGCGGCAGCGCCGATCTTGCCTCCGCCATGTCTGTCATCGTCATCGCCATGGTCGTCGTCATGATGGTGCTTCTGGAAATCATGGCCAAGCGCCTGCCGAAGGGAGTGGTGCCTTGGCGAAGCTGATCCTCAATCACATCAGCAAGGATTTCGGTACGGGCGGCCGTGCTGCCGTCAATGCCTTGTCGCTCGACGTCCGTGAAGGCGGCTTCCTGGCGCTGCTCGGTCCTTCCGGCTGCGGCAAGACGACCGTTCTCAGAATGATAGCCGGCTTCGAGCAGCCGACGGAGGGCTCCATTCATCTCGGCGAGCGGCTGCTGGCCGATGCCGCGAACATGCTGCCGCCGGAACGACGCAACATGGCGATGGTGTTCCAGTCCTACGCGCTTTGGCCGCACATGAACGTCGCCGACAATGTCGGCTATCCGCTGAAGGTGCGCGGCATCTCTGGCGAGCGCTACCGCGAAAAGGTGCGCGAGGCGCTCGCGACCGTGCGGCTTGGCGACTATGCGGAACGCAGACCCGCCGATCTCTCCGGCGGCCAGCGCCAGCGCGTGGCGCTCGCTCGCTGCCTGGTGACATCGCCCGATGTCGTGCTGCTCGACGAGCCGCTCGCCAACCTCGACCGCCATCTCAAGAAGGAGATGGAGGAGACGTTCCGCGAGTTTCACCAGCGCTCGGGCGCCACCATGGTCTACGTCACGCATGACCAGAGCGAGGCCATGGCGCTCGCCACCGACGTCGCCGTCATGTCCGAGGGGCGGCTGTTGCAGGTGGCGCCCCCGGCCGAGATCTATGCGCGGCCCGAGGGGCGGATGGTCGGCGGTCTTGTCGGGCAGGGCGCCATCCTGTCGCTCGCCGTTCCCGACGGCGGGCCGCGCCGCATCGACTGGCCAGCCTTCAGAGGCATGTGGGATCAACAGTCGGAAGCCTGTGGGCAGACGGATATCCTCGTGCGGCCGGAGGATGTGGTTGCCGATGCGGAGGGTATCGCCTGCCGGGTCGTTTCCGTTCTCTATGAGGGCGAGCGCTATGCCATACGGCTGTCGATGCCGGATGGGCAGATGCTGCGGGCCTATAGCCGTGAGGCAGTCGCCGCGGGCGATGTCTATCCGGTCGCCATCCGCTCGGCCTGGCGGCTTTGAGCTGGCAGGGGACAAGATGGTTGTTCCCTGTCGTCTCCTATGCTTGATTTGCTCGACGTCACGAAGGGGAGTCGCGCATGTCCGATCATAACTTTCCGATTTTCGATCTCGGCGCCTTCGAGGCGGCCGGCCACGACGAGAAAAAGCGCCTCGGCGCGGAGGTGGATCGGATATGCCGCTCGACGGGCTTCCTGGCGATTGCCAATCACGGCGTTGCGGATGCGGTTATCTCCGAAGTTTGGAAGAAGACCCAGGCGTTCTTCGATCTGCCGGCCGAGGTGAAGCAGCGCGCCAAGACGCTCTATCCCGGCTATCCCTATGGCTATCTCGGGCCGGGGACGGAAGCTCTGGCGAAATCCCGCAATGTCGATACTCCGCCGGACCTGAAGGAAAGCTTCAATGGCGGTCCGCTTTCCGTTCCCGCAGGCATGAGCGATCCGGAAGCGCTCGGCTTCTGCTATGCCGCCACCATCTGGCCGGAAGGGCCTGAAGGGTTCGTGCAGGCGTGGAAGGCCTATTACGGGGCGATGGAGGATCTGGCGGCCCGCATCATGCGGGTGTTTGCAACCGCGCTCGGCCTCGACGAGCATTTCTTCGACGCCTATGTGGACGCGCCGATCAGTGCGCTAAGGGCGCTGAACTATCCCGAGCAGCATGTGCCGCCCGAACCGGGCCAGCTTCGCGCCGGGGCGCACACCGATTACGGCAGCCTGACGATCCTTTTGCCGCAGCCAGGCTCGAAAGGGCTTGAGATTATTGCGCCCGATGGTCGCTGGACGCCGGTGCCGCCTGTTGAGGGTGCCTTCGTCATCAACATCGGCGACCTGATGGCGCTCTGGACCAACGACCGCTGGGTTTCCACCGTGCATCGCGTCGTCAATCCGCCGCCGGAGGAGGGCGGCATGCAGCGGCGGCAATCCCTGGCCTTCTTCCATCAACCGAACTGGTTTGCCGAGATCGCCTGCCTGCCGTCTTGTTTGAAAGCAGGCGAGGAGCCGAAATATGCGCCCGTTCTTTCCGGGCCGTACCTGATGGGCAAGTTCAAATCGACCGTTACGCCCAAAGCCGGGTGATGCCGACCGAATGAGCCGGCTCACATTCTTCTTCATAAATCGGAATGCTTCATGTCCCTGCGTCTTGCGACCTTCAATGTCGAAAACCTTCTGACCCGTTTCGATTATACCGGTTTTCGCAATCAGCTGCGCCAGGATCGCGTGCTGCAACTCTTCGACGTCCGCAACGAGGAGGTCTATCAGCAGCTGGAGGCGGCGCGCGTGGTGGCCGCGACCGACGATACCAGGCAGATGACGGCGCTAGCGATCGCGGACGCCGATGCCGATATCATCTGCCTGCAGGAAGTCGACAACATGGCGGCGCTGCAGGCGTTCGAATACGGCTACCTCTATCGCATGGTGGGCAACGGCTATCGGCAGAAATACCTTATCGAGGGCAATGACAGCCGCGGCATCGATGTGGCCGTGATGATGCGTGAGGAGACGCGCGACGGCCAGCCGATCGTGCTCAACGACATCAAGAGTCACGCCATGGTGACGTACGGCAATTTCGGCCTTTTCAACGATGATCTGGCGGAGCTCGGCCATCATTCGGAAGACAAGATCTTCAAGCGCGATTGCCTGGAACTGCATCTTCACATCGGCGGCGTGCCGTTTTCGCTCTATGTCGTGCATCTCAAATCGATGGGGCCGGCGCGCGAAGGGATGGATGGGCGCCGCGCGACCATGCCCATACGCCGCGCCGAGACGATGGCGGTGCGTCGCATCATCGAGAGCCGCTTCGGTGCCGGTCACACGGCGACGAAGAATTTCGCCATCTGCGGCGACATGAACGATTACCAGGAATGGGTCGATGTCATCGGCACGCGCCGCACGGGCTATCGTTTCGAACCGCGCAACGAGGAAAACGGGAGCGCGCTCGATATCTTCAGCCAGGATGGTTTCGTCGAAAATGCGATGCGGCGACGGGACGCGCTCGACCGTTGGACGCTCTACCATGCGCGCGGGCCGCAGGAGCAGCGGCTTTGCCAACTCGACTATATCTGGCTGTCGCCGGCTCTGGCACGCGCCAATGCAACGCGTGTTCCCGATATCGTCCGGTCGGGCCAGCCTTTCCGCACCATATTTCCACCGGGACAGGAGGTGGGGCGCTATCCGCGCGTCGGCTGGGACAGGCCGAAAGCCTCGGACCATTGCCCCGTCGTCATGACATTGGATTTGATATGACCGTTTCAAAACAGAACGACAGGGCCGGCTGGCCGCCGGAAAGCACCGTATTTCCCGTTTCCAGCATCGAGCTTGCCGTGCTTTCGGGCGAGCATCCCTTTCATATACGCGAGCAGGAGGCGGCGCAGGAGAACTGGGCAAGGGAAATCGCCGCCAATCCATCGCTTTTCGACGGCCGCATGATCTTCCAGCACCGACTGTCGATCGCCGATGGTGCCGTGAAAGGGGAGGCCTATGTGACACCCTTTTCGACGTTTCTCTGGTGGCGAAAGCAGAGGCCGCCGGGAGGCTTTCACCTCTTTGCCTTTGCTGTCGCGGTTTCCTCGGACGGAGCGCTCATCGCGATCCGCATGGCGCCGCACACGGCCAATCCCGGCCAGGTCTATTGCGCCGCAGGATCGATGGATGAGAACGACATTGTCGACGGGCATTGCGATGTCGAGGGTAACATGCGCCGCGAGGTGCTGGAGGAGACCGGCCTCGACCTGAACGACGCGGTTCCCGAGTCCGGATATTACGGCACGCACGTAAACCGCTCGGTTACGCTTTTCCGCATTTTCCGCTTTCCCTGGACCGCCGAGGATATGCTGCGGCGGATCGAAGCGCATATGCTCGTTTCCGAAGAGGACGAGGTCGACGGGGTGGTCGCGATCCGATCGGCCGACCCGGCGGCGCATCGCTACAATATTGCGATGCTGCCCATTCTCGCCTGGTTCTTCGGCGAGAGGAAATAGCTTGGGCTTGCGCCGGGGGCGCTTGCCGGTATGGTTAGACTGACAGCATGATGGAGGCAGGATTGGCGCGCAGCTACAGTGTCTATGATGTGTTCACCGACAGCAGGCTGGCGGGTAATCCACTGGCGATCATCTTCGATGCCGAGGGCTTGAGCGACGAGGCGATGCAATCGATCGCCCGGGAGTTGAACCTTTCAGAGACGGTGTTCGTGCTGCCGCCGCAAAATCCGGCCCATACTGCAAATCTGCGGATATTCACGCCCGGCCGCGAGCTGCCCTTTGCCGGGCATCCGACGGTCGGTACGGCGATTGCCCTGGCGGAGAGAGCCCATGCCAGCCATGGCGGCGAGCTTGATCTCGTTTCCGTGCTGGACGAGCGCGTCGGGCCGGTGCGCTGTGCCATCAAGCTACGGCAGAACAAGGCGAGCTTTGCGGAGTTCGACCTGCCGAAGAAATCGCAGCAGATCCTTTTGCCGCTCGACAAGGCCGACATCGCCAATGCGCTCAGCCTGAAGATCACCGAGATCGGTTTCGAGAATCACGTTCCGTCCATATGGAGCGCCGGCGTACCGTTCCTTCTGGTGCCGGTGCACGATATCGGTGCGGCCGAACGGCTGGAGTTCGATGCGCAGCTTTGGGAGAAGACGGTTCCCTTTGTCGACGGCGCGCTTGCCTCGGCTTTCATCTATTGCCGTGGCGGCGTCAATCATGCAGCCAAGTTTCATGCACGCGTTTTTCCGATCGGCATGGGGATCGTCGAGGATCCGGCAACGGGTTCCGCGGTCGCCGCGATGTCCGGAGCCATCAACCAGTTCGATGCCCTGCCGGACGGGCATCATCCCTTCATCATCGAGCAGGGCATAGAGATGGGCCGGCCGTCGCTGATTCACCTTCATGTCGATGTCGAGGGCGGGCAGATCGCAAATGCGCGGATTGGCGGCCAAGCGGTGCGTATTGCGTCCGGAATTCTTGAGCTTTGATTTTATTGGATTTTTTGCGGCTCCTGAAATTTTTTTGACAAAAAGACAAAGAAAATTCGTCTGGCCGCTGGACAATCAAACCGATCCTATTTATATGCCCGATCACGCCGCCAGCAAGCGGTGCGGGTGATTAGCTCAGTTGGTAGAGCAGCTGACTCTTAATCAGCGGGTCGTAGGTTCGAGCCCTACATCACCCACCAAATTTCAAGCACTTAGCTTAAATTTGCGCTGATTGACCACGGTTTCCTGGAAGCCGTTTCCAATTCACTTTTCGTTTTATTCTTGAACGCGGGTGGCCTTTTCGCTGCAGCGTTCTTCCATCCGTTTCGCCGCGTCCTTCACCAAACTGCTCAATGCAATGTGAGGCTCGTCATTCAACGGCGTGGCCTTCCGTATGGCCAACCACACTGGCAAACAGCGTGACGTTATCGCTTGCCTGAATACGAGCGATCTGCCGCGTCGGCTTAATGCAGATGCAGCAGGAACATGGTTGGCGCTGTTAGGGACATCGTGAAGAGGAATAGCGAAATCCCGTATTTCAGCCGTCTCATCCGGCGCGTTTTGATACCATCCCAGTCGTAACCCATAAGTATACCCTTTCTTCTTGATGTTTCTTGTCGATGGGTAAGAGTATCTTATGGATTGTTTGCGCGAGGCTTGCGAAAATATTGCCATTGGCTGGAGTGATTTTTCGGTTTTACTCAGCGGTGCTGCGTATTGATATATCCGCTGTTGTATTGATGGGCGCGCACATATGCCCTCATTCTCGAAATGAGGGGGGGTTTCTCACATCATATTGAATAGTCTGTGATATCTTGGGAATTTTCTCGAGGAGCCAAGCTTGAAAGCTTGCTCAATCGCCGATATGAGCGGGTTGGTCGCTATGGTCCAACAAGCGGTAGGAGACTCGATACAGGACGGAACATCAAACATTCCAGCAGAGGCCGTCGCAGCTCAAGTATCTGCACGCAATGCCTTCGCTGGCGGGGCAAACCGTCCACTTACACGGATCGATAACGCGCCTCGGCGGCTATGCAGCTATCCGCACATTCGAAAACCTGCCGGCGTGTCCGCCCGGCGGCATTGTCATCGCCTCGATGGGGCGTAGTCAGTGCTTTTTATGCACGCCTTCCATCACGCTGAACACAAAGATGACAGCCAGAAGCAGCATCAGCGCATAGTCGAAGGGAGTCAGGATGTGAAGCAGTTCCATGATGTTTCTCCTCTCAAAGAGAATACGAACCAGAACAACCGCTAGTATGTTCCTCGCGGAGGCGTATGCCAAGTTTTTTACATCCTGCGGTGCAAAAACAATGTTGTGCGCGGCACAAATAACCATTTGTTTGTAAATGCATATCAGCACTCCATTGACTGCTTTTGGTCGATGGGTCGTCCGCGCTCGCTGCGATCGTGTTGTCAACAAATTTTATAGAGTATATCTTTCTCCCCAACGATGATTGCGATTGCTCGTGGCGCGAAGAGTTCGCGCGGCGACCGATCTGGAGGGAGTTGGCTATTGACCATTGGCAATGATCAACAGGCGCGTGATCTGCCGGTCATCGCCATTGTCGGCGGCGGCGTTTCCGGAACCGGAGTTGCCTTCCATCTGCTGCAGCGGCGATCATTGCAGGCCGGTCAACTCTTCATATTCGAGCCGCGGGAACGGTTGGGGAAGGGGCTCGCCTACGATACGCAGGACCCCGCCCATCGCATCAACGTGCCGGCGGCGAAGATGAGCCTGCTTCCGGATGACATCGAGCACTTTCAGCGCTGGTTGCAGGAGCGGAATGTGCTCGCCGATGACGAGGCTGCCGTTGCCGCCAATGGCGGCCTTTTTCCGCGACGCTCCGCATTCGGCAACTATATCAACAGCATGATTACGCCCTACGTCGAGGATGGACGCCTCGTTCACGTCAGGCAAGGCGTGGAGCGCATCGAGAGGGCGGGTCGTCGCTGGACGCTCGTCAGCGCGGCAGGGCAGCGTGTGGATGCTGATATTCTCGTCATTGCCACCAGCCATCCGTCGCCTCTGCCGCCGGAGGTGCTGCAGGATGCGCTTGCCGATCACCCGCGTTTCGTTCCGGATCCGACGCGACCGGATGCGCTTTCCGCCATCCGCGCAGGGGATCGTGTCCTGGTTGTCGGTAACGGCTTGACCTCGGCCGATGTGATAGCGTCGCTCGAGCTCAGAGGTCACAAGGGCCCCATCACCGCCATATCAAGACGTGGTTTGCGTTCGCGTGGCCATGCGGCGGTGAAGCAGGAGCTGTTCGGCGATTTCGCCAGCGAGCCTTCAAAGACGGCGACCGCTCTCCTGCGCCGCGTGCGGGCCACCATCCGCCAGGCAGAGGGCGAAGGGCGCAGCTGGCATGTGGTCATCGATCAGGTGAGGGCGCAGGGCCGGCATGTGTGGCATGCGCTGCCGGTCGAGGAGCGGCGGCGTCTCGTCAGGCATCTGAGACCGTTCTGGGATGTGCATCGCTTTCGCGTGGCGCCGCAGGTGGAGGCGGTCAGCGAAAGGGTGATCGAAGCCGGCAGGCTCGAGGTGCTGGCGGCATCGGTCGCGGCCGTGGGGGCTGTGGACGGTGTCATCGACTGCGCATTGCAGCTCAGCCGTTCCGGGCGGCGTATCGAGAAGCAATTCGATGCGGTCGTCGTCACCACGGGTCCGGGCCATCGCGGCATTCTGCAGTCGCAGGGCTGGATCGACGCGTTGTCGAAGGCCGGATATCTCGCCATGGATCCCGCGCGGCTGGGATTTGCCTGCGATACGCGATCGCGCGCGCTTGCGGCCGATGGAACGGTGGTGCCGTCGTTGTTTATCTCCGGGCCGCTCGCGCGCGGCACTTTCGGCGAACTCATGGGGCTGCCCGAGGTGGTCGAGCACGCCGTTCTTGTCGCCGAACAGGTCGCCGAAGCGATCACCAACCATGAAGCCGAGCAGGGGAAGGCATATTTGGACAGCAGCGCTGCCTGAATCCAAGAAAAGCCGCAAATTCGTTGCTTAGACGATACAATTGCCTAAATTTACTCATATAAACTATACAATTTGTGAGTTACTGTCTTGTTCGTCGGGATGCGCGGGTCTACTTCCGCAATCCATGATGACAGGACGGGCCGGTTGAGTCTCTCTTGGGCGGCCAAGCCGGGTTTTCAACAATCGACTTTGCAGTAAAGCGGACGGCGATGCTTACGAAAAAAGGAAAATACGGACTGAAGGCGTTGGTGGATCTCGCACGCCTCGGCCCGGGGGAAACCGCGTTCATCAACGATATCGCGTTGCGCAACAATATTCCGAAGAAGTTTCTCGATACCATCCTTCTCGAATTGCGCAACGCCGGCGTGTTGCGCTCGAAAAAAGGGCCGGGCGGTGGTTATTCGCTCTCGCGCCCCGCGTCGGAAATCCGCATCGGCCATGTCATCCGCACGCTGGATGGCCCGCTGGCGCCGATTCGCTGCGCCAGCCGCACGGCCTATGAGGCTTGCGACGACTGTTCCGATCCGGAGCGCTGTCAGGTGCGGCGCTCCATGACGGAAGTCCGTGACGCCATTGCCGAAATTCTCGACAACATGTCGCTGGAACAGTTCGTTGCCGGCGGTTCGGATATCGACATTCCCGAACGGGAAGACCGCCGCGCCTCGCAGATCGGCTGATCTTTTCCGCGCTTCCCTGCGGGTCAGAGCAAGGACTTCTTCGATGGCTTCATGCCGTTGAGATGATAATTGCCGACGATGCTGTATTTCCTGCGCGCAGGGTCATGAAGCGTGTGAATGCGGGCATTGCGCCAGTGGCGATCGAGATTGAGCCCGATGCGCGCCGACGTCGCGCCGGCTAGATCGAACAGCGTATTGGTCGCATCCATCGCGATATCAGCCGTAATCGCCTGGGCTGCCGCAACGGAGAGAGCGGCATCGACGACATGATCCTCCGTGAGGTTGATCTGAGCGGCGTCGATCTTGCCGCCGGCCCGCTCCACTATCGCAGTCGCCGCTTCGATGCGAACGGCAATCTCGCCGATCCTCGTTACGATCAGCGGATCATCCGCCGCCTTTTGGGTGCCGCTATCCGTCGATGGCGAGGGATATGCCTTCACGAAACTCATCGTCGCGGCAAGTGCGGATCGGGCGATGCCAAGATTGATGCCGGCATGGGTGAGCTGGCTCACGCTGTCGATCACCGTAGGCTCGGCCAGCTTTTCCCGATTCTGCAGTACGGCATCGGCATCGAGATAGACATTGTGAAGAATGGTCGTACCGTTTCCTGAGGTTCGCTGACCGAAGCCGTCCCAGTCGTCGATGATCTGGATGCCTTCGGTGTTCCTCGGCACGACGGCTGCCAAGAGCCTCTTGCGCTCGTCCGGGACGAACAAGGCAATCCAGTCTGAAAAGAGAATGCTGGCGGAAGGGGAAATGCGGCCGCTGAGGCGGAAGCCAGGCCCATCCGCTATCGGATGCGGCGCATCCTGATCCGCCCCGCCGATGCCGGATTCGGAAAACACACCACCGAAGCGATCGCCTATGATGGCCCGATCGAAGAGAGCGGCTCGCTGATCGTCGCCGCCGCCGATCCGTATCGCTTCCAGCACATGAAAATGCGTCTGCACTATCTGGGCGATAGAGGGATCCGCTTCCGCCAGGATGGCAACGACTTCGGCGAGAACGCAATTTGAAATGTCGATGCCGCCGTGCTCCGAGGGAACGGAAATTCCGAGCAGGCCCGATTGGGACAGGACCTCGACTTCGTCATAGGGCAGGATGCGGTTGATGTCGCGGTCGCTTGCCTGCTGCGCAAAACTGGCTGCAAGCGAACGTGCGATATCGAGTGCTTCCTCTTCGCTCTGAATGCGATGCGCGGGCGGCCTGACGCGTTCGTGCAACTGCGAAACAGTCCCCATTTACCACTCCTCCGCCGTCGCCAGATCAGTTTCTCAGGCGCGGCAAATGACCAGGATTCTAATTTCGATAGCGGTACTATACAATGAATTTTCTGAGTTCGTGCGTGCCGCGCCCTTCGGCATGACAGGCGGCAAATGGAAAATCGCATGGGCGGCGGTCGAGATGCTGCCGTCGGGCGATGAGCTTTCCGCTCTCTCATTTTCCGGCCATAACGGCATCGAAAGCGGCTTCGCGCACCGGCTTCAGGGCTATGAATTGCTTTCCATTTTCGCCGATCGGGTTAGGTGCCGACGAAAAGCCGGGATCTGGTCGCGCAGCATTCTCTGTGCCACGGCATCATTGCTCCGATCTTGCCCTCACAAGAAAGCACTTGCTAGCGGCGCATTTTCGCGCTTTCATATACGACTAAATAAGTAGACAAAGGCAATAGACTGCCGCCCGATGGTGTTTGAGACGTCATTCAGTGGCGGCCGATTGCGGGCATCCGATGTTGGATCGGAGTTGGACCCGCCTGTCGCATCTTTCTTCCATGGAAGGGACTCCGGGATCGAAAGAATGCGTCGAGTTGAGAACCGAAGCGATTTCCGCGCGTTTTGTCGGCCGCAATTGTTCCGCTGACGAGCAACTGAGATCGGAATTCGTGTTTCTGGGCCTGTAAAGTGAGTAAGCCCCAAGAAAGGCATGATCGACCACCTCTCGCCCCAGGAGTTGATATGACGGTTCAGGGATTTTTTTCCGCCAGGACGAATGCGGCGGCGCAGTCCTATGCGATGCCGCGCATCGCCGTGATCGGGCGCGGTTTTTCCGGCATGATGATGGCGATAGCCCTGTTGAAGACAGTGCGCTTTCCTTTCCACCTGCAGCTTTTCGATCCTAATTCCAGCGTCAGCGGCGGACAGGCATTGGCCTCCGGACACAGCAGCGAGATTCTCAACAGCCGCGTTCGCGATCTCTCCGTTTCCGCCGGCGATCCCGATGATTTCAATCAATGGCTGAGCGGCAATGCGCCTTTCCGGAGCGCCGTTCCGGCGGCCATACCGGGCTTTTTGCAGATTTTCGTGCCGAAGAGCATTTTCAGCGACTATGTCTACCAGCGTTTTTCCGAGGCCTTCTCGTCGCGGCGCGATGTTGCGGTGCAGGTCAGCAGCGAGACGGTCTTCGGTCTTCGCCGCGTTCGAGGCGGCCGCTTCGTGGTGGAAAGCGATGGCGCCGTCAACGCGCCGTTCGACATGGTGGTGCTGGCAACCGGCTATGGCATTACCGATCAGGAAACGCAGGCCAGCGATCTCGTGACCGTTCCAACGACCGTGCGCGCACGCCGTCTTGTCTCGCGCCCGCACACGATCCTGCTCGGCAGCGGGCTGCGTGTCGTCGACCGGCTGCTGCAGATGCGTGAAAACGGCTATACGGGGCAGATCACCATCGTTTCGCGACGTGGTTTTCTGCCGCAAAGCCATACGCGCAACAATGCCGATCCGGTTTTCCCCGCCGATGAAATGCCCGGCAACCTCAGCGAGATTATTCGCTTCATCCGCAAGGCTTGCGGTGAGGCGGAGGCGAACGGCCAAAGCTGGCAATCCGTCATGAACGGCTTGCGCAAGCATGCGCGGTCGCTTTGGCGGTCCTTGCCGGCCGGCCAGAAGCAGCAGTTCAACCGGCACCTCAGGGCGCTCTACGACAGCCATCGCAACCGGCTGCCCGAGGCGCTGCATGTTCGCCTGAAGCAGGAGCTGGCCGAGGGAAATACCTTGCTGCGGCGTGGCCATTTCATGCGGCGAACACCGACCGGGCTGGTCTTGCGACCGGCAGGGCGGCAGGAGACCGAGCAGCTCTATGCCGACGATGTGATCGACTGTCGATGCCAGGCGCCCGATCTGAATGCCCCGCTGCTGCGGAGCCTGATCGACACCGGTCTTGCGGTGCCGGACGAGCTCGGTCTCGGCCTTGCCGTCGAGGCAGCAGGGGCGCTCGAGGTGAACGGCCGCACGACGGAAGGGCTCTTTGCCATCGGTCCCCTGGGTCTTGGCAGTCTTCCCGACATCGATCTGGTGCCGGAAATCGTGACACAGGCCTATGCGGCAGCGGAAAGTGTCGCCGAGCGTTTCCATCCGCAGTGCAAGGCGGTGTAGCAACTCCCCGGTTTCCTTTCATTGTAAGCAAGCTGGCTGTTGTTCTGTCGCTTCCCCACAGGTGCGACGTCGGAGGGTGAAAATAGCGGGTTGTCATTTGTTATGTAATAACGTAACAAAAGCTGCGGCCTATGCCGAACCCAAGGACAAACGAAAGCGCACATGACATCGCCGTTGCCCACCTCCGTTTTCTATGAGATGAATAGCCTCGATGGTGCTGCCCTCGGATTGATCCTGAAGGTGGCTGAAAAGGGAACACGGTGCGGACTACCCATCAGGGGCCAAAACCGTGGCTGCCCCCGCAACTGTAAGCGGAGAGCGCGTTCGCAGCATGCCACTGGCTTTTTGCCGGGAAGGCGCGAACGGGTTGTGACCCGCGAGCCAGGAGACCTGCCATCGATGATATCAACCGTAACGGACGGGGTGTTCCGATGGAAAATCAGTGGTTGGGCGGGGACGCCGTTGCGTCCGTTGGCCCTATCTTGACTTTGCCTCCGGCGAATTCTCCGGGAGGCATTTCATGGACAAAGCAAAAGCGGCAGCGCACCGGATTACCGTGTGCACCAATTGCCGCCACGTCGGCAGGCCATGCCGGCCCGGTCTCGATCTTTTGAAACATCTGCAAGTGGCCATTTCCCAAGCGGGCAGAGTGCTTTCCGATGATTTCAGCCTTGAAGGCAGCGTCTGCATGGCGGGCTGCGAACGACCCTGCACGGTCGCGTTCCAGGCAACGGCAAAAGCGACCTATCTTTTCGGTGACATCGAGGATGCTGCCGATATTGGAGCGCTCGTTTCCTTTGCGCGGCTGTATCAGGATCGCCCGGATGGGCTGACGCGCGAGAGCGAGAGGCCAAGAGCGCTCGGCGGCAAGACGCTGGCGCGCATTCCGGCTGCCATAGTCTCGGCCGAATACCAGCTGTCGCCGTTGCAATAGGAGCCCACGATGTCCGAACGAAGCGCGCGATTGGACGCCGATGGCGTCACCTGGGGGCCTCAGAAAAGCATGCCGATCATCAGCGGCATCACGCTGTCTATCGAAGCCGGCGCCCGGCTGGCCATCATCGGCCCGAACGGAGCCGGCAAGTCGACCCTGTTGCGCTGCCTCTATCGCGGCCTCAAGCCGCAGCGGGGCACGGTGCGGCTCGATGGCGTCGATCTCTGGTCCATCGCTCCCCGGGAGGCGGCGCAACGGATCGCCGTCGTGCCGCAGGAGACACCGGGCGATTTTCCCTTCAGCGTGCGCGACGTGGTGCTGATGGGCAGAATTCCGCATCGCAAGGGCATGGCGCGCTGGAGCGACCGGGATCACGACGTCACGACCAAGGCTCTTGCACGCCTGGAGCTGGAGCCTTTGGCGTTGCGGCAGTTCGCGTCGCTGTCCGGCGGCGAAAAGCAGCGGGCACTGATTGCGCGTGCGCTGGCGCAGGAGCCTGAGCTCATCATTCTCGACGAGCCGACCAACCACCTCGACATCCGCCACCAGCTTGAGATTCTCGAGCTGTTGAAGGGGTTGGGGCCAACGATCATTACGACGCTGCACGACATCAACCTTGCAGCGGACTTTGCGACACATGTCGCCGTTCTCGATTGCGGGCGTCTCACGGGGCATGGCGAACCGGCGGATGTGCTCACCGTCGAACATGTGTCCAACGCGTTTCGCGTTGGCGCGCGCCTTCATCAGGCCGATAGCGGTCCGCAACGTTTTTCCTTCTCTCTTCGATAATAGGATCATTGGAGTCATTCATGTTTTCTCGCATATCCTTATCTGCCGCAGCCTTGCTCCTGGGAGGTTTGCTCGCGGGCGCGGCGCTGGCCGAGCCTGTCACGGTACGCAGCTGCAATCGTGACGTGACGTTCGAGAAGGCGCCCGAGCGTGCCGTCTCCAACGACGTCAATCTGACCGAAATGATGCTGGCGCTGAAACTTCAGGATCGCATGGTCGGCTACACCGGCGTTTCCGGCTGGAAGACGCTGGACGAAAAGCTGCGCGAGGGCATCAAGGAACTGCCGGAGCTGTCTCCGAAATATCCGAGCAAGGAAGTGCTGCTTGGCGCCAACGCCGATTTCTACTTTGCCGGCTGGAACTACGGCATGAAGGTCGGGGGCGAGGTGACGCCGGAAACCCTGGCACCCTTCGGCATCAAGGTCTACGAGCTGACGGAATCATGCATTTTCGTCATGCAGAAGAACAAGCCGACCATGGACGACATGTTTGTCGACCTTCTCAATCTCGGCAAGATCTTTCGCGTCGAGGACAGGGCCGAGGCGCTGGTTGCCGGCTATCGCAAGCAGCTCGCCGAGATCCAGGCGAAGGTTAGCCATGCCGACAAGCCGACGCGCGTTTTCGTTTATGATTCCGGTGAGGAAAAACCGTTCACATCAGGCCGGTACGGCATTCCGACGGCCATGATCGAGGTGGCCGGCGGCACAAACGTCATGGACGATGTCGAGAAGAGCTGGACCGAAGTATCCTGGGAGCCGGTCATCGAGAAGAATCCCGAAGTCATCATCATCGTCGATTACGGGCAGGTGACCGCCGCGCAGAAGATCGCCTTCCTCAAGGGCAATCCGGCCTTCAAGAACATCGATGCGGTGAAGAACGATCGTTTCGTCGTCTTGCCTTACGTCGAGGCGACGCCGGGGCCGCGCAACATCGAGGCCATCGCCGCCCTGGCCAAGGCCTTTCATCCGAACGCGATGTGATTGTCGCCAATGCCGATCCGTCCAGTCGATCATTGGGCGGATCTCCTTCTCCAGATTCGAGCATGCGCCTCAACCTTTCCATTCTCATCCCCTTGCTTGCCATAGGCTTCATCCTGTCGATTACCGCAGGCGTGTCGCTTGGCTCGGCATCCATCCCGTTCTCCACCGTCTGGTCGATCGTCGGCAACAAGCTGCACGCGGGCACATTTCCCGTCACATGGTCCGGCGGGCAGGAGAGCATTGTCTGGGACGTTCGCTTCCCGCGCGTCGTGCTGGCGGCGCTCGTGGGGGCGGGGCTTGCCGTGACCGGCGCCGTGCTCCAGGCGCTGACGCGCAATCCCCTGGCGGACCCGCATCTTCTCGGCGTTTCCTCCGGAGCGGCATTCGGCGCCATTCTGGCGCTGTTGCACACCGGCCTCATCCTCGGCCTGCTGACGGTGCCGCTGTTTGCTTTCGCGGGCGCCCTGGCTGCAACTGCGGCGGTGGGGCTGACGACGCGCCTGACACGCTCCCATTCGGCCGATCGACTGGTCTTGTCGGGAGTGGCCGTGGCTTTCGTATTTACGGCGCTCGGCAACCTTCTCATCTTTCTCGGAGATCCGAGAGCCACCAATACCGTCGTCTTCTGGATGCTGGGCGGGCTGGGGCTGGCGCAATGGCAGCACCTCGTCTATCCGGCCGGAATACTGCTGTTTTGCCTTGCCTTGCTGCTCCCCAAGGCGCGGGAACTGAACGCACTTGCCATGGGCGACGAAACCGCCGTCACGCTCGGCATAGTCGTCACGCGGTTTCGCCTGCTGCTCTTCGTCGTGACAGCGCTGCTGACCGGCGTGATGGTCGCGTTCTCCGGCGCCATCGGCTTTGTCGGGCTGATGGTGCCGCATTTCGTGCGATTGATGGTCGGCGGCGACAATGTTCGCGTCGTGCCGTTGAGCGCCGTTTTCGGCGCGCTGACCTTGATCTGGGCCGATATCGTCGCGCGGCTGATCATGGCGCCGGAGGATATGCCGATCGGCATCGTCACCGGGCTCGCCGGTGGCGTGGCTTTCATCCTGATCCTGCGAAAGGGTCGTGGCGTGGACTGACCCATTGCCAAGGCCTTTCTCTGGCCTATTTCCGGGCGGGCAATGATCAGTCTGGCACGTCGTCTTCAAGATGAGGTGGGCTATATCCGGCTCCGGCTAGGGTTCGGGACCGGATAAAGGCGTGAAATGCCTTTGTGTCGCCTTTCTTTGTCTTACAAGCCGTATGCGTAAAGACTATGAAATTCGCAATCACAATACTGGACGACTCGGCTCTCCATTCTCTGCGGCGATTTCGGTCATCCACTGCCTGCGACCCATGTGTGACGAGGAGCTCTGCTTGCGCCCGCTGAAATTCCGTCTGTTTCTGCTGCCCCTTTTGCTGCTGGGACTGGGCTTCATTGCGGCTGCCGTCCCGCCGGCCGGAGGGTATGCCTTTGCGCAGGATCAGCAACCGGCTCAACCGTCGCAGCAAACGGATCAACAACAGCCTGCGCAGCTGGCCAACGGACTGCTCGAGGCCGCCGTCGCCGATCTCGCCAAGGCGAAGAGGGCCTTCGCGGCGATCCAGGACGGCGCCAAGCAGTCGGAAATGGATGATGAAACGCTGGTGGCGCTATCCGGCCAGGTTGATGATCTCAACCGCTCCGTCACGGCAATTTCGGCACGCCTGAAGCCCCGCACCGCCGAGATCGACACCCGCCTGACCCAGCTCGGCGCCGCCCCCAAGGAGGGGCAGCCGCCGGAAGCTCCGATCGTTACCCAGGAACGCGACAGGCTGAACGCCGAGCGCTCGCAGATCAGCGCCGTCATCCTCGACGCCGACAACCTGACGGCGGAGACCAACCGGCTTTCGATGCAATTGATGGAGATGCGCCGGAAGCTGTTTGCGGAGACGCTGTTCAAGCGGACGGATATTTCCGCGACGACATTTGGCGATGCTGGAGCAGCCCTCGTCGACGAGGGCATAAAGTTCAGCGATGCGGTGACGAGCTGGATCGGCTTCGTGCTGAAGGCAAAGCTTGCCTCGTTCCTTGCCGCGGTCTGCCTGTCGATCGGCGCGGCGTTGCTGTTCCTGTCCGGGGGATATCGGCTGTTCCGCCGTTACTACGTGCAGGACGAAACGATCGAGAACCCACCCTATATCAGCCGGCTCTCAGTCGCCTTCTGGTCGACCCTGATCCGCACGCTGTCGCTGGCGGCCTTCCTGGTCACATCCTTCTTCTTCCTCTCGAATTTCAACGTGCTGCGGCCGGATATCGCGCCGATCCTGGCGGCGATATTCGGCTTCATCGGCCTCGTCTATTTCGTCGGTCGCTTGAGCAATGCCGTCTTTGCGCCGTTCCGGCCGCATTGGCGCCTCGTCAAGCTGTCGAACAAGGGCGCGCATTCGCTGACCTGGTGCCTGCAGGCCATGGCCGTGGTCAACGGCCTGGATTATGTCTTCGATCGCATCAGCGAGTCCATGGGCTCGCCTGTCGTCGTCACCGTGGCGAAGAGCTTTCTCGCGGCGCTGCTGATCGGCCTTATTCTCATTGCGGCGTCCTTCGGTTCGCCGATGCTTGCCAAGAATGGCGATCCGGATGCGCCCGGCCGCCGCTGGCCGCACGGCATGGCGATCATCCTGCGCGTTCTCGGCATATTGGTGATCTTCACTTCGTTCATCGGCTATGTCGGCCTGGCCCGGTTCATGGCGACGCAGCTGATCGTGACGAGCGCCGTCATCGCGACCATGTATCTCGGCTTCCAGCTCGGCAAGGCCGTGTCCAAGCAGGGGGTCTTTGCCGAAACGATCATAGGCCGCTTTCTGGAGAACCGCCTGACGCTCGGCGAAGTGGCGCTCGACCAGGCGGGCCTTGCTGCCGGGCTTGCGACCTATGCCGTCGCGTTGCTGACGGGCATTCCCTTGATCCTGCTGTCCTGGGGTTTCCACATCCAGGATCTGGAACTCTTCGCCTACAAGCTGTTTACCGAAATCCGCATCGGCAACATATCGATCTCGCTGCTCGGTATCTGCGTCGGCATCCTGCTCTTCGCCGGCGGCTATCTTGTCACGCGCTGGTTCCAGCGCTGGCTCGACAGCAATGTCATGGCGCGCGGGCAGGTGGATCTCGGCGTCCGAAACTCGGTGAAGACGGGTATCGGCTATCTCGGCATCGCGGTCGCGGCGATCATCTCCATCTCGGCCGCCGGCATCGACTTGTCGAGTCTGGCGCTCGTCGCCAGCGCCCTGTCGGTCGGTATCGGTTTCGGCCTGCAGAACATCGTGTCGAACTTCGTATCCGGCCTGATCCTGTTGGTGGAGCGGCCGTTCAAGGTCGGCGACTGGATCGTGTCGGGCACATCGGAGGGGATCGTCAAGCGCATTTCCGTGCGCGCCACCGAGATCGAGACCTTCCGCAAGCAGTCGATCATCGTGCCGAATTCCGAACTCATCAACGCTTCGGTCGGCAACTGGACGCATCGCAACAGGCTCGCCCGCTCGGAAATTCCGGTATCCGTCAGCTATGACGCCGATCCGCGCAGGGTCATGGATATTCTGCTGGAACTGGTGCGCGGGATCCCGAAGGTTCTCAGAAATCCCGAGCCGCATGTGGAATTCCTGCGTTTCGGTCCGTCGTCGCTCGACTTCGAAATGCGCTTCTACCTGTCGGATCTTTCCGACGGCATGGAGATCCGCAACAATCTGCGCATCGAAATCCTGAAGCGGTTCAAGGAGGAGGGGATTTCCATTCCCTATCCGCATCAGGAACTGCATATCATTCGCGACGGCAGGAAGAATGGTCAGGCGGAGGTTGCCGCCAATGAGCTGACGGATTCTGCCGACGGCCCGGAGGCGGACAATCACATCGCGGAACGCCTGGCCCTGCCGGCGGAAGAGAATGCACCTGAGGCGAAAGGCGCCGGCCGCCGCCGTGGCAGGACGGTAGCGCAATGATCGGGTGGCCGACAGAAGCGCCTGTGTGACCATTTCGAACGGAGATGGCCGGGGCTCGTGCCTCTCGTCCGGCCTGTCGGGTTCGGATTCCCACTGTCAATTTTGACCACCGATACCGGTTCACGAGCGCGGAAGTGCGGTGCACGCCTGCCAAGCTGCGGCAAAGACCGCTGTTTCTTCATTTCCGGGAAACCAGTCGGCTTAACACATCCGCAAAGGCTTTGTCCTAGAACGGTACAGAGGGGACGATATTTCAAAAGCAGGTTTTCATTATGCCATTTCTGGGTGTTTCTGGAATGCAATATTCCGGTGCGTCGCTTGCCGGACCGCGCATTCTGCTCGTCGAGGATTCCAATCTTTTTACGTCGATGATCCGAGCCCGGATGAAGGAGCTCCTGGATATCGACGTCGAGATTTGCCGCACCTTCGAGGAGCTGCAGCTCGCCTACGACAAGTCGTCGGAGCCGATCAAGCTGGCAATCTCGAATATGAACCTGCCCGGTGCGGAAAAGGGCGAGGCCCTGACCTACCTGCTCGATCTCAGCATTCCCACGATCGCCTTCACCGGCACCTTCCTGGAAGGCACCCGCGATGAACTGATCGCCAAGGATGTCGTGGACTACATTCTCAAGGACAATGTGTTCGCGGTCGACATGCTGGCGGAGTCGATCTGCCGCTTCCTTACCAACCACCGTCATCATGTCCTCATCGTCGACGATAGCGCGACGGCGCGCGCCCTGTTGTCCAGCCGGCTGAAGCGCTACAACTTCCGTGTCAGCGTCGCGGAGAGCGGTGCCAAGGCGCTGGAGGTCCTGAAGGCCAATCCGGATATCGGTCTCATGGTGACGGACTACAACATGCCCGACATGGACGGTTTCGATCTGACGCGACGCATCCGTTCCACCACCGGCTCGCACGAGCTGCGCATCATCGGTGTTTCCTCATCCAACAACCGGCTGCTTTCGGCCCGTTTCCTCAAGGCGGGCGGCAATGACTTCATCTTGCGGCCGTTTATCGATGAGGAATTCTACTGCCGCGTGAATCAAAATCTGGACACCCTGCTGCAGATACAGGTCGCTCGTAAGGTCGAAGAAACCGCCTAGGCATTGAAATACCTGGCAAGAGCGGCTCTGAAAAAGTGAGGAGAAATCATTTTTATGTAAATCTCCGCAATCTGTGGTTCCAATTTTTCACGAATCCTGTTCAGGATAACGGAGAAGGCGGCTTAGCCAGAGTAGCGATTGACTGAATATTCATGCATCCGGGGATGCGGGAGGAATTGAAGGGAAATGGTACGGCAGGTGGGATACCTCAGCGGCGGCATCGGCCACCGCAATGGCAACCAGAAGATACTTCTGGTCGAGGATTCCCGCATGTTTTCAGCTGTGCTGTCGCATCGGTTTGAAACTGAGCTCGGGCTCGCCGTGGTCCATTGCTCATCGTTGAAGATGTTGAACGAAGCGCTGGCCGATACGGGCCGCGACTTCACCATGGCGGTCATCGACCTCAATCTTCCCGATGCCGCTCATGGCGAGGCCCTGGACGTGGCCGTTGCCCATAATATTCCCACCATCGTTTTCACCGCATCTTTCGATATGACGACGCGCAACCGCATCATGGAGCGCAGCGTGGTCGACTATGTGCTCAAGGATGGCGAGTTCGCGCTCGACAATCTGGTCTCGTCCCTCAGGCGCGCCATCGCCAACCGTTCGACGCGCGTTCTGGTTGTGGATGATGTGCCGTCCGCCCGGGCGATGCTGACGGATCTGCTTCACGCTCAGCAGTTCAAGGTCGCCGAAGCCGGCACGGGCGTCGAAGCTTTGGCGATGCTCGAAACCTTCGACGATATCGAAGTCGTCGTCACCGACTACAACATGCCCGACATGAACGGCCATGAGCTGACCCGTCGCATTCGCCATCGCTACGGGTCGGACCGGATGCGGATCATCGGCATTTCGTCTTCCAACGATCGTTTGCTATCTGCGACATTTCTGAAGGCGGGCGCGAGCGACTTCATCTATCGCCCCTTCGTTCCGGAGGAGCTGCAGTGCCGCATCGCATTGAATGTGGAGACGTTGTCGCAGCTGAAGCAGTTGCGCGCGGCGGCGGCGAGCGACTATCTGACCGGCCTCTACAACAGGCGCTATTTCTACGATCACGGCCCGCGCCTGGTGAACGAGTGCCTGCGCCGTCAGCGTCCGAGCTCGGTCGCGATTCTCGATATCGACCGCTTCAAGCATCTGAACGACACCTATGGTCACGAGATCGGGGACCAGGTGCTGAAGGCCGTTGCCGGCAGGCTTCACGAATTGCTTGACGGCACCGACAATCTGCTCTCCCGCCTCGGCGGCGAGGAGTTTGCCATTCTGTTTACGGAAATGAATTCCCGCGCTGCAACCGCGCTATGCGACGAGGTTCGCCTCAGTATTGCGGATCTGAAGGTTCACGCAGATGACGAAGAGCTGTCTGTGACCGTTTCCATCGGCGTGGCCGAGATCGTCGGATACGAATCCTTCGACAACTATCTCAATGCTGCGGATCAGTTTCTCTACATGGCCAAGCACAATGGCCGCAATCAGGTCTATTCCGACTTCAAAATGACGGAAGAGGCGGCCGAGTAGGCCGCCTTCATCGATCCCATTGCCTTGATTTTCGACACTCTCAGACGACGATACCGGTGCGGTTCGTCGACATGGTCAGCTTGCGCTCTGCGCGCTCCTGCTGTGGCGAGCGATTGTAGAGTTCGCGATAACACTTGGAAAAGTGCGAGGCGGATACGAAGCCGCAGGCGACCGCCACTTCGACCACGGGCATGGAGGACTGCACGAGCAGGTGCCGGGCGCGATCCAGCCGGATTTCGAGATAGTAGCGGGCCGGAGAGCGGCCCATTTCCTGCCGGAAGAGACGCTCGATCTGGCGGCGCGACAGGCCGGCATCGTCGGCGATTTCCAGAAGCGACAGCGGCTCGGCGAGGTTGCTCTCCATCAGCTCGATGATCGACAGTACCTTGGCGTTCTGCACGCCGAGGCGCGCGCGCAGCGGCAGGCGCTGGCGATCGTGCGGGCTGCGGACGCGATCGGTCAGCTGCTGCTCGCAGACGCGGTTGACGAGGTTTTCGCCAAAATCCTGGCCGATAAGATTCAGCATCATGTCGAGCGAAGCCGTGCCGCCGGCGCAGGTGTAGATATTGCTGTCGACTTCGTAGAGGTCGGCATAGACTTCCGCCTGAGGGAAGGTCTCCGAGAAGCCCGGAAGGTTCTCCCAATGGATCGCACAGCGCTTGCCGTTCAGCAGGCCTGCCTGGGCAAGCACATGGGCGCCCGTACAGAGGCTGCCGACGGCAACGCCGCGATTGTATGTCTCGCGCAGCCAGGCATTGACCGATTTGTTGTGGAACTCCTCGACATAGATGCCGGAACAGACCAGCACCATGTTCGGGCGGTTCTCGCCGCCGAGATAGCGGCGCTCGTCCGTGAGGGAGGAGTTGACCTCCAATCCGATGCCGCTGGAAGAATAGACCTTCTGACCGTCGCTGGAGGCAAGCCGCCATGTATAGGCGGGGTAGCCCAGCATGCGATTGGCAATCCGCAGCGTTTCAATCGCGGCGGAAAACGGCAGCATGGTAAAATGCGGAACGAGAAAGAAAACCAGGGAACGCGTCTTGATCGGGGTCTTGCTCATATTGTGAAAATCCCATGCTCCAGGCCGTTACGTATTCCTTGCGTCAAATACGTCGGCTCGATGGTCTATTAGCGACATTGGCATGGATAATCGCGGCCGCAAAGAGATATTTGCGCTTGCTATGAAAAATGCGACGCTGGAGGAGGGAGGCAGAGGGGAGGCAAGCAATATGCCCGGACAACTAAATATATATGGGGGTAATTCTCAAGATTAAGTCTGAATGCGCGTCTGGATGCTAAATGTTCAAAAGGCGACACTCTCTTGGGTTGAGCGCCGCCTTCAGTGTTTATGGCTTCCTGCAGTCATCGCATCGCCTGCGAATTCTTGCCATCGCTTGCGGCCGGCCAGCCCAGGTCCTTGCGCATGTCGTCGGACAGAGACTCAAGTTCGCGGAGCGAACGCCATTGCTGCCAGCGACGGGCAATGCGGGAGAAGAGAGGCATATAGCCACCACTGGAGGGAAGCGAGGTCCCCATGGTGCTTGGATGTCTGTAACTGATCGTGGTCATTTCCGGGTTCCTTTCCATGTCGATCGCTCGAAATCCGACGTCCATCGACGCCTCAATATGGATCGAGCGAATTCATCAATCAAACGAATAGATCTTATGATTGCCATTAGTATTTTTGAACGAAAGTATCTGGCCGGACTTTCGTTCGAGAGGGGTCAGTGTTCTGTCCGGCGGCAGGCCGCGCGCATTGACGTCATCGATCAGATGGGCGGGAAAGCGTGTCGCGATCTCGTCAAGCGTGTGTTGTGCCGTCCGTTGAATCTTCCGAACCTGAAGAAGGGTATAAAGGCGGGATGCCTCGCCCAATGCCGTGCCAGCCATGATTTTGCTCCTTTGCGGCTGTCCGCGTGAATTTCCATGACAACTAATATGGGGCTTCGTTGACATTCAGACAAATGAAATGATATGGTGCTTATCATCAGAAAAATTGAAAGGTGATCGATATGACCGTTCCGTTCCGCCGGCCCATACCGTTGCTTGACAATGAAGTTCTGCGCACTTTCGTCGCCATTGCCGAGACGGGAAATTTCTCCACCGCCGCCGACGCCGTGTTCCGCACGCCATCCGCCGTTTCGATGCAGATCAAGAAGCTGGAAGAGCAGCTGGGCGTGATGCTGTTTCTGCGTGATGCCCGCTCCGTGAGCCTTACGCAGCACGGAGAGATGCTGCTTTCTTATGCCCGCAACATTCTGGCGTTGTCCAACGAGGCCGTATCGCGCTTCATCATGCCCGAACTCAGCGGCGTCGTCCGTTTGGGTGCGCCCGACGATATAGGCGAGCGGCTGTTGCCGAGCATTCTCAAGAGCTTTTCCGAAAGCTATCCGGGCATCATGGTCGATGTGACGGTCGATATGAGCATACAGCTGAAGAAGCGCATCGAGGAACAGCGACTGGACCTGGCGCTGATCAACTGCGCGACGCGGCCGTTCCCGACGAACGGCGAAGTGATCTACACGGAGCGTCTCGTCTGGGCCGGCGCCAAGTGCGGCACCGCCTATCGGCGCGATCCCTTGCCGATCTCCATTTGGGAGGAAGGCTGTATCTGGCGGTCGGAGGCCATGGCGCAGCTGGAGCGGCAGAAACGTCCGTATCGCGTCTCCTATCTCAGCGCCCACACAATGGCGCAACGTGCCGCGGTCGTTTCCGATCTGGCCATCGCACCGTTTCCGCGGTCCTACGTCACCGAGGATATGGAGATCCTCGGACCGAGCGAAGGGCTGCCGGAACTGACGTCCTTCGACATTCGCCTTTTGACGGCGTCGCAAATGACCGGGCCGATGAAGGCGGTGGCCGACAGCATTCGTCAGGCCTTTGTCGAGATCGGGCGCAAAATGGCCGCGTGAACCGCGGCCATTTGCATCTTATTCGCGGCTGCGGCGACGCCTGCGGCCGCCGCCTTCTCCTGTCTCGTCGGGGATCTGTTTGCGCTCCGGCAGGGTCACGACCTTGGAGAGTTCCGGGAAGCTGTCCACCTTGTTCGGCAGAGCCATGGCGTAGACGAAATGCTCCTGAAACTTTGATTCAAGCGCCGTCTCTATCTTCTCGATTTTGCTGACGGTTTCCTCGATCTCGCGGCGATGGCCGCGGTTGAGAAGCGCCATGCGCGCACCGGTGCCGGCGGCGTTGCCGACGGCCTTCACCTTGTCGAGCGTGCAATCGGGAATGAGGCCGAGCACCATGGCGTATTTCGGGTCGATGAAGGTGCCGAATGCGCCGGCAAGGCCGATGCGGTCGACATGATCGATACCCTGCTTGTCCATCAGCAGCTTGACGCCCGCATAGAGCGCGGCCTTGGCAAGCTGGATGGCGCGGATATCGTTCTGGGTCACCGTGATGCGCGGTTCGCCGTCGCGCAGAAGATAGGAATAGGTGCGGCCGTTCTGCAGGATGCGCGGCGAACGCGCCGCCATCGAGCCGTCGACCACGCCGTCTTCCGAGATGATGCCGGTCAGGAACATTTCGGCCACGACCTCGATGATGGCCGAGCCGCAGATGCCCGTCACGCCAACCTTGGCGGCGTCTTCCTCGAAGCCCGGCTCATCCGACCACGCTTCGATGCCGATCACGCGGTAGCGCGGCTCCAGCGTGACAGGATCGATGCGAACGCGCTCGATCGCGCCGGGTGCCGCGCGCTGGCCGCTGGAGATTTCAGCGCCTTCGAAGGCGGGACCGGTCGGCGAGGAGGCTGCGACGACGCGCTGGCGATTGCCGAGCACGATCTCGGCATTGGTGCCGATGTCGACCAGCAGCATCATCTCATCCTGTCGATGCGGCCCCTCGGCAAGCGTGGCGGCAGCGGCATCGGCGCCGACGTGGCCGGCGATGCAGGGCAGCATGTAGACGCGCGTGCCGGCATTCATCGGCAGGCCGATTTCCGCCGATTTCAGATGCACCGCACCCGAGACGGCGAGCGCGAAGGGGGCGCCGCCAAGCTCGGTCGGGTCGATGCCGAGGAAGAGGTGGTGCATGATCGGGTTGCCGACGAAGACGGCGTTCAGAATATCCTCGCGCGAGACGCCGCCATCGGCGCAGACCTTGTCGATCAAGCCGTTGAGCGCTTCGCGGACCGCGTTGGTCATCGCTTCGCGGCCGTCGGGATTCATCATCACGTAGGAGACGCGGCTCATCAGATCCTCGCCGAATCGGATCTGCGGGTTCGAGGCGCCGGCCGATGCGACGGTTCTGCCCGACAGCAGCGATGAAAGATGCATGGCGATCGTCGTCGAGCCGATATCGCAGGCGATGCCGTAAGCCTCGTTCTTCAGGCCCGGATAGAGCGCGATCAGGCGAGGACGCTCGTTGTCCTGGTCGCGATGAATGGCTGCCGTCACCTTCCATTCGCCCTTGCGCAGGATCGACTGCACCTGTGGAATGAGGTGAAAATCCACCTCGAGATTGTCGTATTTCCAATCCGCCGCGATTGCCGCCTTCAGGCGGTCCAGATCGCCGAGCGGCTTGTGCATATCGGGCTCTTCGACCTCCACATAGCACATGTGCACGGCCGGATCGCGGGCGATGACGCGCTCGTCGGCCGCCTTTCGCACCACCTGGGCATTGATGACGGTATCCTGCGGCACGTCGATGACGAGATCGCCCTGGATCAGGGCCGAGCACGAGAGGCGGCGCCCCTCGGGCAGGTCACGCACCTCGGCGTAGCGGCGCTCCTTCGGGCCGATCGGCGAGAGATGGTCGTTGGACGAAACGATCTTGTGCTTGGCGAAATTGCCTTCCTGCACCGAGACCTGGCAACGTCCGCAAGTCGCGCGGCCGCCGCAGACGCTTTCGACATAGACGCCGAGCTGCCGAGCGGCCTCGAGCACGGGCATTCCCACCGGGAAACGGCCGCGCTTGCCGGAGGGCATGAAAAGGACGAGTGGATTCGCGCTGTCGCCGGCTTGAGCCACGGATCAGTCTTTCTGTTTGCTAAGGCGGCGCACGTTCGAGCGAACGCGCTTGCTATAAGGTTTGACGGCTGCCTGGGCGATGGAATCCGCCGCCCGATGCGAGGAGGGGTTTCGTCCGGTCGCCATGGCTGTCATTGCCGCGATATTCTGCTCGGCCATCGCCATGTTCGCGGCGATGAAGCTTTCCCCGGCGGCGGCCACTTTTTCGGTGATCATTCGGTTGAATTCGGTCGTGTTCACGCGGCCGCCCGTCAGAGCCGTCATCCACATTTGCGACAGGCGCATACCCATGACCATGGGTGCCTGGATCCATAAAGTGGCAAGGTCGTCGGAAAGCTTCCGGCTTGGGTAGGTCATCGCTATTCCCTCGTCGCGCCGGCGCCGGCGCGCGCCGCACGGCCGCCACGACGTCCGCCGCCCGCCGAAGGAGCAGCGGTCGCCTGCGTTGCCGGCCCGCCTTCCGCCGGCTTGTAGTCGCGATAGGTCATGATCCAGTTGGTGCAATTGGCATCCGTGCCGTTCAGCACGTTGGCGGCGCGCACCGCCTCCATTTCCTGCGGACGGCAGGGGTTCATGATGGCCGACGTCATGCCGGCGCCGATGACCATCGGAATGAAGCCGGCATTGATGCCATGGCGATGCGGCAGGCCGAAGGAGATGTTGGACAGGCCGCAGGTGGTGTTGACCTTGAGTTCGTTGCGCAGGCGATGCAGCAGCGCGAAAACCTGGCGGCCGGCGTCGCCCAGCGCGCCGATCGGCATGACGAGCGGATCGACGACGATATCCTCGGGCTTGATGCCGTGGTCCATGGCGCGCTCGACGATCTTCTTGGCGACGGCGAAGCGCACGTCCGGGTCCATGGAAATCCCGGTTTCGTCATTGGAGATCGCGACGACGGGCACGTCGTATTTCTTGACCAGCGGTAGGATGGCTTCGAGCTTTTCCTCTTCGCCTGTCACCGAATTGACCAGCGGCCGGCCCTTGGCGACCTTCAGCGCGGCCTCGATGGCCGCGGTGACCGAACTGTCGATCGAGAGCGGTACGTCGACCAGCCCTTGCACGATCTCCAGCGTCCTTACCAGAAGCCCCGGTTCCGTTTCGTTCGGGTTGACCGAGGTGACGCCGGCGTTGACGTCGAGCATGGTCGCGCCGGCGGCCACCTGTTCCAGCGCATCCTTGATGACGGTGTCGAAATTGCCTTCGATCATCTCGGCGGCAAGCTTCTTGCGCCCCGTCGGGTTGATGCGCTCGCCGATCACGCAGAAGGGCTGGTCGAAACCGATGACGATCTCGCGAGTGGCGGAGGCAACGATGGTACGCGTCATGTCAGATCCTCTGGTCGGTTGGCCCGATAGCTGGTCTATCGTGCCCTGATTTGGGTTACAAGCCGCTCGGCTGCTGCGCCGGCCTGTTGTGGTCTGTTGAAATCAATGTGCCTGCTGGGGCGTATGATGGGCCGCAATTTCCGCCATTGCCTGCTGGTTTTCTTCCCTGCCTTCGCTGATCTGGTGCAGTCGCTCGGCAACCAGGGCGTCGGTGCGGCTCGCCTCGCGCTTCCACGGCTGGCGGCCCTTCAGCACGCCGGAATCATGCACCATTTCGGCGACATATTCTTCCTGGCGGTAGGCCATGACGTGAACGCCGGAAACACCCTCGATCTCCTTCACCTCGTTGATGATGTCGATGCAGAGCTGCTTGCCTTCCTTCTTCTGATCCTGCGCGCCCTCGATGCGTTTGATGACGGCATCGGGAATGTGGACGCCGGGCACGTTGGAGCGCATCCAGCGGGCGGTCTTTGCCGATGCGAGCGGTCCGACACCGACGAGAATGAAGCATTTCTCGGTCAGGCCGAGGTCGCGCACTTTCTTCATATAGTCGCGGAACATCGGCACGTCGTAGCAATACTGGCTCTGGACGAACTGTGCCCCGGCCTCGATCTTCTTCGCCAGCCGATAGGGGCGGAAGTCGTAAGGCGGCGCGAAGGGGTTGATGGCGGCACCGAGAAAGACTTTCGGTGGGGAGGTCAGCTTGCGGCCGGACAGGAATTTCGCGTTGTCGCGCATGACGCGCACGGTCTCCAGCAGCGACATGCAATCGAGATCGAAGACCGGCTTGGCGCCCGGCTGGTCGCCGGCCTGCACGCCGTCACCGGTCAGGCACATGATGTTGCACACACCCATGGCGGCGGCGCCCAGCACATCGCCCTGAATGGCGATGCGGTTCTTGTCGCGGCAGGCAATCTGCATGATGGGCGCGTAGCCCATGCGCGTCAGCAAGGCGCAGATTCCGACCGAGGACATATGGCAGTTGGCGCCGGAGGCATCGACGGCGTTGATCCCGTCCACCCAGCCTTCGAAGATGGCGGCACGCTCGTAGACGTCTTCGGCATTGGCGCTGTCGGGCGGGTTCAGCTCGGCGGTCACGGCGAATTCGCCGCGGCGAAGCACACGCTCCAGCCGTCCGAGTGAATAATGGCCGGGCAGGGGATCGAGCGGCAGATGCACGCCAAGCGGATTTTCATCGATGTGCGCCATCGCTCAGGCTTCCTTTTTCGCCGCTTCGCGGGCCGCTGCCGCTTCCGCCGTGACACGAAGCCAGGAGGAGGTTTCGCGCAACGACTGGTTCACGGGCTTCTGCACCTTCAGGATCGCGTCGCCCTGGGTCATGTTTCTCGAGCCGTTCCAGGCCTGCACCCAGACGCAGGGCATGTCGGGCTCCACCTCGCAGTTGCCGTTGGCGCGGACGCCGCCGCATGGCCCATTGCGCAACTGCTTGGGACAGTTCATCGGGCAGGACATGCCCGTCGAAGACAGCGCACACTGGCCGCACATGCGGCAATCGAACAGAAAGCCCTTCACGTTGCGTTCGATGAAGGTGATCGGGCGCTCCACACGCTCGTAGCCGAATGCCTTCCACAATGGATGAAGCACGAGGAAGGCGTCGGCAAAGCGGCGATAGAACCACTCGAGGAAGCGTGAGTGACGCACGGCCCAGAGACGGACCGTGTATTTGCGCCGGGCGCGGCGATTGGGAGAGACGCCGGCCGGCGTATAGGCGCCGCTCGCAGCCTTCGCTCCCGCCGCGGCGTTGCCTGGCTTCGGAAGGGCGTCAGCCATTGTCGCGGCCTCCGGCCTTCACCAGCGCCACCAGCCGTTCGCGATCATAGGCGGCCTCGAGTTCGCCCGCGGCCTTGTCTGCTTCGGCTTCGAGATCGTCGGAGACCGGCACGGGGTCCGCCTTGCGCCATTCGGCGAGATAGTCATCCGTTTCCGCCGCACCCGTGCGCATGGCGCACATGTCGATTGCCTCGGTAAAGCGCAGCGAAAGCTCGCGTTTTGCCGTCTGCCTGCCCTTTTTGATAATCACCTGGGCCGGGATGTCCCGCCAGTAGACGACAATGCGATCCGCCATGCACATAATCTCCTCTTCACGCAAGAATGCACGCCGGCCGACCATCGGACTGCGCTCGCCACGACGCGGCACATGCCGAAAAGCGACGCGACATGAAAACCTCGCCTTCAAGCATCCTCAGCGCACATTATCCTTTGAAACGGCCGAGTTCGAACTGTGGTTGAATGTCCGTGACTCGTCCAGCATGTCGGTCCCGGTAAAGAATAGGAAGGCGAAAAAGCGACATGTGCGTCGCAATCAGACGGTCGGCAATTCGCGGGCGAGATCGCCGTAACCGGTGTAGCGATATTCGTAGTCCAGGCCGAGATAGGCGGCCGCTTCCTTGGCCTTTGCCTGCAGGACGGGATCTTCCTCCTGCGAGAGGTAGACCACCTTGCGGTAGTTGCCGAAATACATGTCGCGCAGTTCCGGATGACGATCCAGACCGAGCGGAACGATGACGAAGGCTTCGAACTGACGGGCCAGAAAGTCTGTCAGGAAAAACGAGGTGATGTCGTCGTCGCGCGCCGCGAAAGCCTCATTGCCCGTAAAGAAGGAATAACAGTGCGGGCCGGAAAGCCGTTCGATCTTCTCGCGCTCGCAGATCCTGTCGATATCCCCTCCCGTGCCGCAATCCGCATAGCCGATGAAAATCTTCTCGAAGCCGCGCGTGCGGGCATCCGCAATGGCCTGTTCCAGAGCCGGAGCGATCTTCTGCGGATAGGAATGGTAGATCGCGGGAAGACAGTGCAGATCGATGTGATCGAGCCTGTTTATTCTGGTGAGCGCCAGTATTTCGCGCGCGATTGCGCCGCACGCGATCACATGAACTTTTTTCTCTGTCGTGCGTTTACCACGCGGAGGAGTTGCCTCCGGCTTTTGTCTATCGATATCCATTCAGAGAGGGTTCCCAATCATGACTGCACCGACACTCAGCAAAATTGCCACCGCCTGCGCAGTCCTCATGGTCCTTGCTTCATGCGCGAATACCATTCGCGGCGTCGGCAAAGACACTGCAAATGCAGTGAACGCAACCGAGGATGCCGGTCACACCGTCAAGAAAGCTGCTCAATAACTGATTTGGGATGCCGATGGGCCGGCGACAACCCCTTCGGTTGCCGCCGGTACAAGGTTGCCGTAATCAGGCGCCTGCAGCCAGGCTGTTATGCTTGCGCTTCATAAATTCCTTCGCGGTCTCGACCGCGACAGCAGCGTCGCGGCAATAGGCATCCGCGCCCACCGCCTTGCCGAATTCTTCGTTCAACGGTGCGCCGCCGACGAGAACGACATAGTCGTCGCGCAGGCCTTTTTCCTTCAACGTGTCGATGACGACCTTCATATAGGGCATCGTCGTCGTCAACAGGGCGGACATGCCGAGAATATCGGGCTGTTCGCGTTCAATGGCGTCGAGATAGTTTTCGACCGGATTGTTGATGCCTAGGTCGATGACGTCGAAACCGGCGCCCTCCATCATCATGCCGACGAGATTCTTGCCGATGTCGTGGATATCGCCCTTGACGGTGCCGATCACCATCTTGCCGAGTTTCGGCGCACCGGTCTGCGCCAGCAGCGGCCGCAGGATGAACATCCCGGCCTTCATCGCATTGGCGGAAAGCAGGACTTCCGGAACGAACAGAATGCCGTCGCGGAAATCGATGCCAACGATGCGCATGCCTTCGACAAGCGCCTGCGTCAGAACATCGTAGGGTGTCCAGCCGCGATCGAGAAGGATCTGCGTTGCTTCCTCGATCTCCTCCTTCAACCCGTCGTAGAGGTCGTCATGCATCTGCTGCACAAGTTCCTCATCAGAAAGTTCCGCGAGAATGATTTCGTCGTCAGACATGCGCTCCATCCCGTTTTCGTGCAATGCATCAGAGGCTTGTATAAAACACTGTCGCTATTATCGATAGACCCGAAGTCTGCCAAAACTCTTTTCGAAAGCGACGTCGCGCGGATCAATCGCGACGAATGGAGAACAGTCGTTATTGGCGCGCCGATGTCTGTCCTATGCTAGTTGCTGGCGCATTAAGGAACGTCCGTCTGGCGGAATCGGGTAGCATAGGGTCATGATAGACGCTTCCATGCGCAAGAGTGAGGAAACACCATGGACGATATGATTGAGCAACCGGCTGCAGGCAATGAAGGCGGTGGACGGCGTTCGCGCAGCGAGGGCAGGGGTGCCGCCGCACGGCGCGCGTCGCGCACCGGCGGCGGAGCTGGCCCTTCGCTTCCCTATATCGTCCGCAAGATCGGCGTCTACGAAGTGCTGGATGAAGAGGGTCTGGCACTTATCGAACGCAACGCCGATACGGTGCTGGAGGAGATCGGCATAGAGTTTCGCGACGATGCGGAGGCTCTGGCCTTGTGGAAGGAAGCCGGAGCCGATGTGCGCGGCCAGCGCGTTCACTTCCCGAAGGGGCTTTGCCGCGAACTCCTGAAGACGGCGCCGAAGGAATTTACCTGGCATGCGCGCAACAGCGCCCGCAATGCCCATGTCGGCGGGAAGGCGACGATCTTCGCTCCCGTCTACGGCCCGCCCTTCGTGCGTGATCTCGACGGCAACCGCCGTTATGCGACGATCGAGGATTTCCGCAATTTCGTGAAGCTCGCCTATATGGCGCCGTCGATGCATTCGTCCGGCGGCACGGTTTGCGAGCCGGTCGACATTCCGGTGAACAAGCGCCACCTCGACATGATCTACAGCCATATCAAATATTCCGACAAGCCGTTCATGGGTTCGGTCACGGCGCCGGAACGCGCCGAAGACACGATTGCGATGGCGAAAATCGTGTTCGGCGACGATTTCGTCGAGAACAATTGCGTGACGCTGAACCTCATCAACGCCAATTCGCCGATGGTGTTCGACGAGACCATGCTCGGCGCCCTGAAGGTCTATGCGAAGCACAATCAGGCATCGGTCGTTTCGCCCTTCATCCTTTCCGGCGCGATGAGCCCCGTGACGGTTGCCGGTACGCTGACGCAGATCCTGGCCGAGGTGCTGGCGGGCGCTTCCTTCACGCAGCTGATCCGCAAGGGCTCGCCTGTGCTGTTCGGCACCTTTGCCGCATCCATCTCGATGCAGTCGGGTGCGCCGACCTTCGGCACGCCGGAACCGTCGCTGGTCTCCTATGGCGCGGCGCAGCTCGCCCGCCGTCTCGGCCTGCCGTTCCGTACCGGCGGTTCGCTGTGCGCCTCGAAGGTGCCGGATGCGCAGGCTGCGCATGAATCGGCCAATACGTTGAACATGACGCTGCTGGCCGGCACGAATTTCGTGCTTCATGCGGCAGGGTGGCTGGAAGGCGGTCTCGTCTCCTCCTACGAAAAGTTCATGATCGATCAGGATCAGCTGGGCATGATGCAGAAGATGGCCGAAGGCATCGATCTGTCCGACAACGGCCAGGCGCTGGATGCCATCCGCGAGGTCGGACCCGGAAGCCATTACCTCGGCTGCGGCCACACGCAGGCCAACTTCCAATCCGCCTTCTATCGCTCGGCGCTTGCCGACAACAATTCCTTCGAGCAGTGGGAGATCGAGGGCCAGAAGCGCATCGAGGATCGCGCCAATGCGCTTTGCCGCTCCTGGCTCGACCACTACGAAGCGCCGCCGCTCGATCCGGCTGTCGACGAGGCGTTGCTTGCCTATATCCAGAAGCGCAAGGACTCGATGCCGGACGCCTTCACCTGAAGAGAGCCCGAGGCCGCCAGGGAGCAAGGCGGAGCGACACGCGTTGCCGATCTGATCCAGAAGGAGGTCTGGCGGCCGCACTATCAATATAAGGGGCCGCGGTGAGCCGCGGCCCTGAACTATTCGAACAGCTCCGTGCGGCGCTCGGCGTCCACGGAGTTTTCGTTCGTGGCAACCTGTCTTTCGGCCAAGGCGAGGGACCGTTGCTGACGGATGGCACAAGCGCCCGCAGCGTCGTCCTGCTCGGCAATATCGGTGGTTCGATCTGGCCGGCATTTTCGGCCTGGCGGGATATGCCGGACAACAGGCTGCGCCAAGACCCCCTCGACGACTGGTCGAAGGTGATCATCCGGCCGGTCGCGGAGAACCTGGGGGCGACGGCCTATTTCCCTTCGGATCCTCCCTGGCAGCCGTTCCAGCGATGGGCCATGCAGGCCGAGGGGTTGAAGGCATCGCCGCTCGGCATATTGATCCATCCGGAATATGGCCTGTGGCACGGCTATCGCGGTGCTTTGGGATTTGCCGAAGCGTTGGAGAACGCCGAGATACGGGACCTTTCCGCGAGCCCATGCGATCGGTGTGCGCGGAAACCCTGTCTTGCGGCCTGTCCGGCCGATGCCGTCACGGCGGCGGCATTCGACGTTCAAAGCTGCCGCTCGCATTTGCGGACGCAGGACGGGCGGGCAGGGTGCGTGACAGCCGGTTGTCTTGCGCGCAACGCCTGTCCGATCGGGGCCGACTATCGCTATCCCGCCGCGCAGCTTGCATTCCACATGGCGGCACTTCACCTTTAGTTTCAAAGCGCTCCTTGTTTCGCCGCATTGCGATGTGTTCTGGAGCCTGTGGTGTTCATGCGGAGCTATGCGTTTGATTCGATTGATGGTCATCCTTGCCGTTCTTGGCTATGCGGCCGCCGCATCGGCCGGCGAAGCCTGCCGCAAGGTCCAGCATCTGGGCGACGGCTATACGGTGTGCACCTTCGATCCGGCTGCAGAGGATATCCAGATTTTCCAGAACGACCGCAGCGGCAAGCCCTATGGTTCGTTTCGGGCCCTGGAGAACGACCTGCACCAGGATCGCATCTACGTGCGCTTTGCCATGAACGGCGGCATGTATCTCGACGACCAATCTCCTGTCGGCCTCTTCGTCGAAAACGGGCGTGAACTGAAGGCGATCAATACCAACAGGGGATGGGGCAATTTCCACCTGTTGCCGAACGGGGTGTTCTATCTCGGATCGGGCAAGGCCGGGATCATGGAAAGCAAGGCCTTCGCCGCTTCCGGCATCAAGCCGTTCTACGCAACCCAATCCGGCCCCATGCTTGTCGTCAACGGCAAGCTTCATCCGTCATTTCTGGCCGACAGCACCAGCCTGAAGGTCAGAAACGGCGTCGGGGTTGCCGCTGACGGCAAAGTCGTTTTCGCCATTTCCGATGGGGCGGTGCGCTTCCATGATTTTGCGACCCTTTTCCGCGACGACCTCCAATGCGGGAACGCGCTGTTTCTGGACGGCAGCATCTCCAGCCTCGACATTCCCGAATGGCGAAGGCGCGACGGTCTGTTTCCGCTCGGCCCCATCATTGCCGTGACGGAAATGCTGCCGGGTTGAACGAGCCCGTAACGTCAAAGGCTCCGCTGCGCTTTTGCGCGGCGGAGCCCTGTAGCAGCGGTTCAGCTATCCGCAGAATCTCAGACGAACTGGTCGATGTAGCTGAGAATGTTGAACAGGCCGTCCTTCGGGCCAGGATTGGCCGGAAAATCCTCGGTGAAGCGGAGGTATGCCCTCGGTTTGCTGCCGTAACCGCCGGTCTGAGGCGCTTCTCTCGTAAGATGCTGCCGGATCGACGGAGAGAGAAGATTGATTGTGCCGTCGTCGATAATCGGCTCGAGAATGACCGGCTCGCCGTTGAAAGCGATCGCCTCCGTTGCCGCGGTCGCGATACCCGCCAGCTTGCGGATCTGATCGTAGGATTCCTGAGGCAGCGGTGTCGGCAGGTAGGCCGCCATGCGGTGATACATGATATAGGCTTCGACCCAGTTCTGCGCATTGACATGCAAGCGCATGGCCACGGCCTGACGCTGCAGCATGAACTCGGTGATGCGCGGCATCAGCGATCCGCGATAGTCCGGCGGATACCTGTTGTCGCGGAGCGCCTGCGAGGCCAGATATTCGAGGCCGCCCCTGTAGGTATCCCACTGGAACATGCATTCCTTGTTGCCCTGCTGCAGGCGCGGATCGTCGGAAACGGCGGTCACGCGAGCGAATGGCTCCGGCATGAACAGCACGTCGGCCTTGTCCAAGGCGCGGGTCGTGTAAAGGAATGCCCAGAAGATAAAGGGCGTGGGGCTGGAAATCGACTTCGTCAGAACGTCGCGCCGGATAATCATGAATTCGGGGAAGATATGGCGATCGAGAATGAATTCGAGCATCGAGCGGAAATCGCCCTTTGAAAGACGCGTCGGATAGGAGAGGTGATAGAAAGGCTGCATATCGCCGCCGCCCGGCCGGCCATCGACCAGGAGCCACGGCGCCTGGATCATGCCGATGTTCTTGTCGTCCACCATGATACGGAGATACTCGACCACCTTTTCCGGAATCAGGAGATCGTCGTCGCCGAGAAAGACCGCGTAGTGGCCGCGGGCTCTCTGCATGGCGAAAGCGTAATTGCTGATGAAACCGGAATTGCTTGCGCGGCGATAGGCGCTGATTTCCGGATTATGCGAGATCGACTGGATATAGGCGGCGGTGCTGTCTGTCGAGCAGTCGTCGACGATGACGATTTCGAAGGGGAGACCCAGCCGGCGAAATTCCTCCAAGTGGAAATTGATGTTCCGCTCGAGCATGAACTGACGGTTATAGGTCGGAACGCAGATCGAAAGAACAGGGGCTTGGGCAGAAGACATCTATTTCTCCACAGTGCATCGGCGCGATTCCGTGCGCCGACTTTGATCCCTGCATAAGCCGGATTGCTTTCGCGGGGCTGGAGAGCCCAACCTGCTTGTCTTGCCGTGGGATCCCCGTGCTCCAGTTCAGTGCAAGTTCCACCCCCTATGTTTCCGGAGGCGCCATCCTGCGTATCCAGGCGAGGGCGTACCGGCTCCGGGGCCGCTTCCCCTGGAAAAGGCCGGACGGCAAGAAGCACATGGTATGACCGGCACCCAGAGATTCGGTATCCATGGCATTATCAGGAGACCTTGTGAGCAAAGTCAGTGTCATCATCCCCGCCTACAACGCGCAGGAGTCCATCGGCGAAACGATTGCGGCGGTTCTTGAGAACCGGGACGTCCTGGAGGTGATCGTCGTCGACGACATGTCCCGCGATGCGACCTCGATGATCGTCGAGCGACATGCTCAGCGCGACGACCGCGTGCGGTTGCTGCGCAATCCGCAAAATGGCGGGGCCGGATACAGCCGGAATGCCGGCATGGCGGCCGCCCGTGGCGACTACTACTATTTTCTCGACGCCGACGACATGCTCGCGCATCGTTCGATCGATGAAGTCGTGTATCATATGGAAGCCAGCGGTTGTGACGTGATGGTGTTTCGCTATCGCTATGTCACCGACAAGAGCGGCCGTCTCGACCCGATGTTGCCGATCGACAACGATGCCTGGCAGGAGCTCGTCGGCGATACCGACATCCGTGTCTTCACGCTCGACCAGTGCGGGCGACTGCTCTTCACCGTGAACTTTCCTTGGAACAAGATCGTCAGCGCCAGGCTTTGCCGCGATACCGGCCTGCGCTTCTCCGAGACGCGCGTTCACAACGATATCTACGCGCATTGGCATATCTATATGCATGCGCGGAAAATCGGCATGATGAACCGTTATCTCATCGGCCACCGCGTCTACCAGGACGGGGCGCAGCTCACCAATGTCTTCACGGAAAAGCGGTTCGAGGTTTTCAAGGCGTTTGCCGAGGTGGAGGCGCTGTTTGCCCGCCTGCCGCAGATGAAGACAGCCTATTACCAGTGGTTCCTTCGCAGCAAGTTCGATTTGCTCGATTGGATCTGCCCGCAATTGCCGTTCGAACTCAGAGACCGTTTCTTCGCGCTGGTGAAGCAATGCTACGAAGGATACGGCCAGCTGGACTATGAGAATGTCCGGACACAATCCTTCGAGACCGCAGACATAGCGCTCAGGCTGAAGCAGGTGCCGCATCTGGTGCTCGGCACAACGCCGAGATAGTCCGGGCCGAGTTAGCCGGCTAATATCGACCGCGCTTGAAGGAGCGCTCGTCAATAAAAGAAGGGCGCAGCGGTCTTGCCGGCTGCGCCCTTCTTCTTTTCCGGATCTATTCTATCGGACGTTCTTGAGCTCGTTCAGATCCGACGCATCTTCGAATTCGTCGCGCGTGTAGATCGCGAAATCCGCCTCGGTCGATTCCTTGAACTTGTGAGGGTTCTCGAACAGCTTCAGCAATGTCCATTGCGGGAATCTGCTGGCGATATCGGCCGTGAACTTGCGATGCCGGACATCCGCCGCGCCGCGGATGTCCGGGCCTTCGAAGTCGGCGGCGTAGATAACGACATAGCGCTGGGAGAGCGAAAAGAGCTGGTCGAGGTAGCTGATGTAGCCGTTGTCGTCCGTGAGGCGATGGAGCAGGTCGAGCGAGAAGGCGCAATCATAGGCGTCCTCATGCATCTCCCAATCCAGGGATTGGTTGCCCAGCCAGATGAACTCGTAGTTCGCCTTATCCCTATGCGTCGCCTGCGTGCGTTCGATCGTGGCCTTTGAGGCGTCGAAGCTCGTATAGCGATCGAAAGAGAAGTATTTCAGCTGATTGCCGTCACCGCAGCCCAGTTCCGCCATGGAGGACAGCTGCTTCTTACGGGCGAAGGAATTCAGGAACTGGCCCTTGTATCTGGCGAGGAGATCGTGGGAGCCGTCTGCCGAATGGCTGCCGTCGCGATGGCGCTCTTCCTGATGGTTGATGGGGCTGAATGCGGGAACAGCTTCGATTGCCTTTTGCGCTGGTTGCAGGGCGGCTACCGGGGCGACCCGTTCCACAGCCGGCATGGCGGCGGGCTTCGGCTGTATCAGATATGGCTGCTGCATCGGCTGCATCGCCATCTCGACGGCCGGCATGGCGTCGCGAATCTGCTGGACCGATATGACCTGCGGAATGGCCGCGGGCTGCTGCACCTGCTGCGCGGGCGCCGGCTGCTGTAGCCAAAGCGGGACCGGCCGCTTGAGGTGCCCCGCGGCCTGCTGCTCCAGCGACGCCAGATTCAGCGGTTTCGCCACTTCCGGTATCCGGTCGCCCATGACGATATCGAGCTCGCGCAGTTGCTTGGCGAGCGGGAATTTTTCGTGGACATATTGCGTCCATTGATGGGTCTGGCCGCTGATGATCTTTTCGACGGCTTCATCCACCGACGAGAAGCGGATCTCGTCCGGCCAGAATTCTTCCGCGCCGGGATAGTCGTGAACGACGGGCAGCGCGCCGACGGCCATGGCCTCTGCGATGTTGTAGCCGAAGCTCTCGTGCACCGACGTCGACAGAAGCACTCCCTTGTCGGCCAGGAATGCCGGCATGTTCCGCTGCCAGCCGTGGAAGAAGACATTGCGGGTAAGGCCGAGCTTTTCCGTCGTGCGCTTCAGGTAAGGCATCATGACGAATTCTTCCTGCTCGCCGGCGACATGCAGCGTGTAGGAAGGATCCCGTTTCACCAGCGAATGCATGATCTGCAGGAACAGAGGCTGGTTCTTGCGCATGAAAGGCTTGGCGGCCCACGCGATCTTCTTCTTGTCGAGCGAGGGGATCGGCTTGAACCTGTCGAGGTTGAGGCCGTTCCAGATGACGTGGGTGCGCGTCTTCTGGGTGATCTGCGGCGCGCGCAGCTTCAGGACGCGCAACATGTCATGGGATACCAGAATCAGGTCGTCGATCGCGCCGAAGTCGATGCGAGCCGGGAAATTCGATTCCACGATCTCGAAGCGATGCCAGCGGGCAATGACACGCTTGCCGCGCCGCCGGAGGTTCTGGTTGATCGCATGCACGAAGAGCTCGTTGCAGAATTCGAACCAGACGATGTCGGCCCATTCCGCAGCCGTCTCGATTTCCTTGTAGGTCTTCGGCTGGATCGCCAGGACTTCGTAGGTCTTCGACAGATGTTGAATTATGTCGCCGATGAAACTGTCGACTTCGATGATTATGGCCAGCTTTTTCTTCTGATGCATCTTCTGCTACCGTAAAAGAGACGAATGGTTCTTTGTCTCGACCTGACGGACGACACGACCGACCTTCGTGTCCGCCGAGCACCGACGTTCTTGGCAATATTCTGAACGCGCGATTGCCCCCGCGTAGAAATCCCAGCCCTAAGATTATGCCAATCAACTTTCGCGAGGCTGGATTGCGCACGATGCCTCCTGGACATCGGGCAGCCTCGGATTTCCCGCACAAGCTTCGCAAAAGGAACGTTCGCCAAGGTGCCGATCAAACGAGCTCGATTGCGAGCGAATCTCCGGGAGCCGGTCATGCGGCTGCTTTCCTCGGATCGGGCCGTTATTTGGGGTTCGGAATTAGGGGACAGTCCACATGTCATTGGCAGCGAGCAGCCTGCACACGCCCACTTATGAAGCGCATCCGGCAAACCAGATACAATGGTCCGATGCGCCGCCATTGACCGAGGGCATGTTGAGCGGGACATTCTGGAGCCTTGGCGATGTTAATCGCGGCATGTTCGTGCGTTTCATGGTTCTGGCGCCCGACGGCATGATCGGCAACTACTTCGACCCCGCCGTTGATTTCTGGCATGTCATGGGCGGCCGGCTCTGCCTGATCGACAGGGATGGATTGCCATCGGTCATTTTCGACTCCGCCCATATCGAGGACGGCAATCTCATGGCGCTTGCGGGACGCGGCGTCATCGGGGGCATCGATATGACCTATCTGCTGGTGCCTGCGGATCATCCCCCGCACCCGTTGTTTTCGACACCCGCAGGCGTCGAGCGCAAGGCAAGCTTTCTCGTGCAGCCTCAGGAGGGATTAAGACGTCCCAATCTCGTCGTCGTGCCGGCCAATTCGAAGTCTCTGCATCCGCGCTGGTTCGAGAAGATCGACGAGGCGACGCGCAACTGGGATCTCTGCATCGGCTATTATGGCGCCGAGACGCCGGAAGTCTCCAGCAGCCCCTACGAATATCTGGCGCATCAGCCGAAGACCAAGAAATTCAAGATCATCTACGATCTCTTTCACGACGGCAGCCCGCTTTGGAACTACGAGCGGATCTGGTTGCCGGATGACGATTTGCTGTGCGACGGCGAAGACATCAACAGGATGTTCCATCTGTCGCACAAGCACGGCCTCGACCTGGCCCAGCCGTCGCTCAAGAAGGGCCCCGGTTCCTACCCCAACCATCCATTGACGGTTCAGAGGTCCAACAGCGTCGTGCGCTTCGAGGGCTTCGTCGAAATCATGTGCCCGGTCTTCTCGCGGCGTGCGCTGCAGATCTGCATCGAATCCATGAGGGACGTCGAATCGGGATACGGCCTCGACCATCTCTGGCCGTCCTTCCTCGGCCGCCCGGCCGCGAGAATGGCGATCATCGACGCGATTTCGGTCGCTCATACCCGGCCGCTGGGCGCGACCTACAATGTCAACGCAGCGGTGGAAGAGCAGGCAGCGCTGTTCAGGTCGTATCAATATACGCCCCTGAAATATGCCGGCGTCTGGTGAAACGCGCCTGAAACCACCTTGTCCCGCCGCCGCTGTGCTTGGCGTCGGGGCAAGCGTTCCCCGCGCCGATATGGCTCACCGCATTCCCATTCCGATTTGATATCCGGTTGCAACCACCGCCGAGATTTTCCGGCGCTGAAAGTTTGAAGGCATGATCGATTTTTCGAAGGTAGACTTGTTGATCGTCGGCGCAGGGTTCTACGGCGCGACGATTGCGGAGCGGGTGGCGAACGAACTGCAGAAGAATGTGCTTCTGATCGACCGGCGCAGCCATATCGGCGGCAATGCCTATAGCGAGTTCGACGGCGAGACCGGCATCGAGGTTCACCGCTATGGCGCCCATCTCTTTCATACGCCGAACGAGGTGGTCTGGACCTATCTGAACAGGTTCACGGCATTTACCGACTACAAGCACCGCGTCTATTCGACCTATCGCGACCAGGTCTATTCGATGCCGATCAATCTCGGCACGATCTCGCAATTCTTCAACCAGCGCCTTTCTCCCGCCGATGCGAAGGCATTGATCGCCGAGCAGGCTGCCGAGATGGCAGGCCGCCATCCGGCAAACCTGGAAGAGAAGGCGATTTCCCTGATCGGTCGGCCTTTGTACGAGGCCTTCATTCGCGGCTATACGGCCAAGCAGTGGCAGACGGACCCGCGCGACCTGCCGGAACATATCATCACGCGCCTGCCGGTCCGCTACACTTTCGACAACCGCTACTTCAACGACAGGTACGAAGGCTTGCCGGTCGATGGCTATACGGCAATCTTCGAGAGGATGCTGAAGCATCCCAAAATTCAGATCGCCCTGGGCGTCGATTTCTTTTCGCTGAAATCCTCGCTGCCGGCCGGTCTTCCGATCGTCTATACCGGGCCTATCGATCGCTACTTCGACTACTCCGAAGGCGAGTTGGGATGGCGTACCATCGATTTCGAGAAAGAGACCCTGAGTACCGGTGACTTCCAGGGTACGGCAGTCATGAATTATGCCGACGAGACGATCCCGTACACCCGTATTCTGGAGTTTCGCCACTTCAATCCCGAGCGTAGCTACCAGAACGAGAAGACGGTCGTTGTGCGGGAATATTCACGCTCGGCAAAGCGCGCGGACGAGCCCTATTACCCGATCGATACGCGGCAGGACAAGGACGTCTTCCTGCGATATCGCGAGCGGGCGGAGGCGGAAGCGAATGTCCATTTCGGCGGGCGGCTCGGCACGTATCGTTATCTCGACATGCATCAGGCAATCGGCGCGGCTCTGAAGGCGTTCGATAGCCGCATCGCTCCGCATTTCACCGAAGGCCGCGCTATCGGCGGCGAAAAATAGACGGGGTTTCGGCGGCGCCAAAGTTCGGCATTCGCTTGAAGACGATGCCGGGCGAATGTCGAAATGAAAAGCATTGAAACTGCGGAGGAAAGCCCGGCAACCGGGCTTTCCTCCGTTTTCTTAGGAGCGCCTGCGGCGTTCGCGCGCGGGGGCGGCGGCGCCTTCGTTGGCTGTCTTGTTGCGCAGCGGACCGATGCGTTCGACGATGGTCTCAAGAGTAGGGCGAGGGCCGGGCTCGTAGCTGTCCAGCGCCTCCCGCATGGCGGCGAGATGGCCGCAGGAGGTGCCGCAGCAGCCGCCTATGATCTTGGCGCCGGCATCGCGTGCCAGTCGGGCGTAATCGGCCATCAGCGGCGGCGTGCCCGAATAGTAGATCTCGGCGCCGCGATATTCCGGAATGCCGCAGTTGCCCTTGACGATGACGATCGCGGCTGAATCCGCTTCCGTCATGTCGAGCAGGCTCGACAGGATATCCGACGCGCCGACGCCGCAATTGGCGCCGACGGCGAGCGGGCCTTCGCCGATATCCGTGGCGACAGCGTGAATGTCCTTCGGATGCAGGCCCATCATGGTCTTGCCGGCGGTGTCGAATGAGCCCGTATAGGTGTAGGGCATGCCGACCTTGACGGCGGCTTCGGCGGCGGCGCGGATTTCTTCCGGCGACGACATGGTCTCGATCCAGGCGACGTCGGCGCCGCCGGCCTGCAGGCCTTCGATCTGCTCGACGAAAGCGGCGACGGCGTCTTCATAGGTCAAGGCGCCGAGCGGCATCAGCAACTCGCCCGTCGGGCCTACCGAACCGGCGACGATGACCTTGCGGCCAGCCTTGTCGGCAACGGCACGGGCGATCTCGGCGGCGGTCTTGTTGAGGCTGTGCACCCGATCCTGCGCGTGGTGAAGCTTCAGGCGATGGCGGGTGCCGCCGAAGGTGTTGGTCAGGATGATGTCGGCGCCGGCATCGACGAAATCCTGATGCAGCTTGGTGATCCGCTCCGGGTGCTGTTCGTTCCAGAGCTCGGGGGCTTCGCCCGCCTCCAGGCCCATGGCGAAGAGGTTGGTGCCTGTCGCGCCGTCGGCAAGCAGCACGCCCTTTTCAGCAAGGAGTTTGGTCAAGGGATTGATGGCGACGGTCATGGCGTGTCCTCGGATGCGTCGAATACCTGGATATCAAATGCAGATATAAACATTTCTTTATGTGAGCACAATAACTAGATGGGCTCGTCTGCGCGTGGTGGGCAGGCAAGAAAAAAGCGCCCCGTTCGGAGCGCTTTTGATTGCTGGTGATGGGCGTTACGCGGCCGCCATCTCGGCCGTCTCGTGCGTCGTCGGGGTGACCATGGCGGAGATGATGCTTTGCAGGTCTATGAAGCCGACAGGTTTCCCGCTTGCATCGGTAACGGTCGCTCCGGTCTGGCCTGCGTCGGTCATCTGCTTGGCCGCGATTTCCAGCGTCATGTCGCCGGGCACGCGTATGCCGCCGGGCTCGCCCGCGAGCGGCTTCATGATGGTCTGGGTCTGGATGACACGGCCGCGGTTCACCTCCTTGACGAAGGCGGTGATATAGTCGTCGGCCGGCTGCAGCACGATCTGCTGGCCGGTGCCCTGCTGCACCACCTTGCCATCGCGCAGGATGGCGATCTTGTCGCCGAGACGAAGCGCCTCGTCGAGATCGTGGGTAATGAACACGACGGTCTTTTTCAGCTCCTTCTGCAGGTCGAGCAGGACGGTCTGCATGTCCACGCGGATCAGCGGGTCGAGCGCCGAATAGGCCTCGTCCATCAGCAGGATGTCGGCGTCGTTCGTCAGCGCGCGGGCAAGCCCCACACGCTGCTGCATGCCGCCGGAGAGCTGGTTCGGATAGTGTCTTTCGAAGCCTCTAAGCCCGACGCGCTCGATCCAGTATTGGCCCTTCTTCTCGCTTTCCGCGCGGGGCACGCCCTGGATATCCAGTCCATAGATCGTGTTTTCGATCACGGTGCGATGCGGCAGCAAGGCGAACTTCTGAAACACCATCGCCGTCTTGTGGCGACGGAATTCGCGCAGGTCGTTTTCGTTCATCTTGCAGACGTCGACGCCGTCATAGAGCACTTCGCCGACCGTCGGCTCGATCAGCCTGTTGATATGGCGGATGAGCGTCGACTTGCCGGAACCGGAGAGGCCCATGACGACGGTGATGGCGCCGGCCGGCATGTCGATGCTGATATCCTGCAAGCCGAGCACATGACCGTGCGTCTCGTTGAGTTCGGCCTTGCCCATGCCGCTTTTGACCTGGTCCACATAGTCGCGTCCGCGAGGACCAAAAATCTTGTACAGGTTTTTTATCTGGATCGCGTGACTAGCCATGAATGACCTCCGAGTGCTTCTGGAGCCGTCTGCCATAGGCTTGGCTCGTGCGGTCGAAAATGATGGCAATTGCGACCAGCGCAAAACCGTTGAGGAAGCCGACGGTGAAGAACTGGTTGTTGATCGCCTGCAGCGTGTTCTTGCCCAGTCCGCCGACGCCGACCATGGAGGCGACGACGACCATGGCGAGCGACATCATGATCGTCTGGTTGATGCCGGCCATGATGGTGGGCAGCGCGAGCGGGATCTGCACGTTGAACAGCTTCTGCCGATGCGAGGAGCCGAAGGCATCGGCGGCTTCCAGAACCTCCCTGTCCACGAGGCGGATACCGAGATTGGTCAGGCGGATCATCGGCGGGACGGCGTAGATGACGACGGCGATGAGGCCCGGAACCTTGCCGATGCCGAAGATGACCACGACGGGAATGAGATAGACGAAACTCGGCATCGTCTGCATGACGTCGAGGATGGGATTGACGATCGACTGCATCCGGTCGGAACGGGCCATGAATATGCCGATCGGCAGACCGATGATAATGGCGATGAGCGTACAGACCGTCACCATGGCGAGCGTTGTCATCGTGTCTGTCCAGAGGCCGAAGACACCGATGAGAATCATCGAGATCGCGGTGCCGGCGACAATCTTCAGATTGCGGCTGGCGGCATAGACGACCAGCATCATGGCGATCAGGATGATGAACCAGGGCGTATTGGTAAAAATCCATTCCAGATAGTTCAGAAACCACTGCAGAGGCTGCACGATGGCATCGATGAGGTTGCCATAGGCGCGCACGGATGCTCTGAAGCCGTCATCGATGTTCTTGCGCGCCAGGCGTATGAGCGATTCATCTATTGCCGGAAAGTTGCAAAGCACATTCGGCAGGATCGTACACTGAATAGCCATGTATTTCCCCTTCTTAGTCCGGTTCTGTACCGGTCCGGTGCGTGTGGCCTTCACGCCCGGATCGTATGCAGTGCTGCGACCGGTTCTTCAGCCTGCCTTTCAATTTCTACTACATTCGCGTTCGCCAATCTGCACTCGTTGCGACCTTACGCCATGTCGCTCTGTCGGTATGAGCGTCATGCCGGTTGCGGCGTGCGAATATGAAATCGGCGACAGGCACGGGGCCGGCCGCCGATTCCGCGGTATGGATTAGAGCGAAGCCTTGACCTTGGTCGCGACGTCCGGGGAAACCCACTTGGTCCACATATCGGGGTAGGTCTTGAGGAAGTACTTGGCGCCGTCCTCGTTCGTGCCCTGATTGTCCGTCATCCAGGCCAGAACCTTGCCAACGGTCGCGTTGTCCCATTTGCGGGTCTTCATGTAGTCCAGGGCAATGCCGGCCTTGTCGGCAAAGGCCTTGGTCACGACCGTATAGACGTCGGAAACCGGATAGGAGTTGACCTTCGGATTGGCGCAATCCTGGATCGCGGTGCAGGCGTCCCATTCCTTCTTGTCGTGCGGCACGTTGAAGCTCAGGCGAACCATGTCGTACTTGCCGAGAATGGCGGTCGGCGCCCAGTAGTAGCCGAGCCAGCCGATCTTCTTTTCGAAGGCATTGGCGATCGAGCCGTCCAGACCTGCGGCAGAGCCGGTATCGACCAGCGTGAAGCCGAGCTTGTCGGCACCGAGGGCCTTATAGAGGTTGGTCGTGGAGATCTGGCAGTTCCAGCCGGCCGGGCAGTCGTAAACCGCGCCCTTGGAAGAATCTTCAGGGGCGGGGAAGAGTTCCGGATGCTTCAATGCGTCCTGAACGGTCTTGATGTCGGGATGGGCATCGGCGAGATACTTCGGAATCCACCAGCCTTCGACACCGCCGTCGCTCAGGAGCGGCGCTGCCTCGATCAGCCGGCCTTCCGACACGGCCTTGTCCAGCGCGGTGCGCACGGCATTGACCCAGAGTTCCGGTGCGACGTCCGGCTCGCCTTTTTCGTCCATGGAGGTGAATGTCGGCTGCGTGTCGCCCGTCACCAGAGTAACGTTGCAGCCGTAACCGTTCTGCAGAATGATCTTGTCGACCTGGGCGGCAACGCCTGCGGACGCCCAGTTCATTTCAGCGATCGATACGCTGCCGCAATCCGCAGCATGCGCCGAGCCAGCCAAAGCATAGGCGCCGAATGCGAATATGGCTGAAGCGAGAAGCTTCTTCATTTGATATCGTCTCCCAATTTTTCGTTACGTTGTGGAAATCGACTCCCAATGTTCTCGATGTTCGTCGATCCCAGTCAGCGCGGTCCAACCACAACCGTTCAACGCCGCTGACGACGCCAGTACGGTCCCCTTTGCTGCCGTCGTGCATTTGGCCTTTTTGCGACCGCGGAACCCTGTCGCGGTCGGATGTTCTTTGCATCGACGACGGGCAGCCTAAGGATTTGAATGAAGAAATCAACAGCCCGCCGGCCAAGTGTAGTTATCGTGCCTCTTGGAGAAGCCGATATAAGCGTCTGAATTAGCCTATTTTCTGCTATTCACGGCTGCAAAATGGGCAAGGCGCGGCTTCGATCAAGCTTTTCGATACCGGCGAAGTTAAGTGTGGCCGAAATATCGCGTCCCTGAAAGACGTTTTCTATTTCATTTGCGTCGTTTGCGAATTCTCAACGCGAAGGGGAAAATTTTCAAAAAATTTTCGGATTCACTCTAATTTAAGCACTTAATAACCCTCCGGTAACGATGTCGGTTTATCAATCGACGCGTGGCGGGGGACATACCGCCGCTTCTCCGGCTCAGGTATTGCGTTGCCGGGGAAAGCGAACCTTGCGGTGTATGTGCAGGGAAGCCGGCGTTTTTGGCAAACCGCGCGGATCTACGGATCGCGCGGTTTTCGCGTTTCAGAGGGTCCCGTTTTGAAACGGTTTCAGGCGGACACGGGATACCTGCCCATATATCCAATCTTCGACAGGGATCAAAAATAAAGCCGCCGATGCTATTGCATGGCGGCTCTTCATGGGGCTGGCTGGCGGCTTGACGCGATATCAGCCGACATTATACGTCCGGATGAAGCCGACCGTGCCGAAGCGCGTATCCAGCTGCTGCAGGCGGTTCTCCGGGCGATAGGCCGGGATCTTGCCATTCCAGGCGATCTGGATGGAATTCTGTCTGTTGAAGATGAAGAGCATTGGGGTATCCTCCGAGCCGGATCGGCCCGCTTTGTTGTGTGTTTTCGCGATGGAGATAATCCTCTTCATCGTAACTAACAATGGATGAAATCGTCATCCGATGTCGCAAACGGAGCATACCGGAAGGTGATGCATTTTTGTATCGCCACGGCCGTTTCCAGCGGTTAAGGATCACGGCGGAAACAAGGCGAAACTCCGTATTTTCAGCGGCTGCGGCGCATCGAGGTGGTGGGGAATGACAAAAGCGATCATGCTGCAGGGAACCGGCTCCGATGTCGGAAAAACGGTATTGGTCGCCGGGCTGTGCCGGCTGTTCGCCAACAGGGGCGTGAGGGTGCGTCCGTTCAAGCCGCAGAACATGTCCAACAATGCGGCGGTGGCCGAGGACGGAGGCGAGATCGGCCGGGCCCAGTGGCTGCAGTCGCTGGCGGCGCGCGTCCCGTCCTCCGTGCATATGAATCCGGTGCTTCTGAAGCCGCAGTCGGAGACGGGTAGCCAGATCATCGTACAGGGCAAGGTCTGGGGCCATGCCAAGGGCCGGGACTATCAGGCGCTCAAACCGCAATTGCTCGGCGCGGTGCTCGAAAGCTTCGCCGCGATGCGCGCGGGAACCGATCTCGTCATCGTCGAAGGGGCCGGTTCTCCCGCCGAAATCAACCTGCGGCGCGGCGACATTGCCAATATGGGCTTTGCGACACGCGCCAACGTCCCCGTGGTGCTGGTCGGCGACATAGACCGCGGCGGCGTGATCGCGTCGCTGGTCGGCACTTATCACATCCTGCCGGAAGAGGACCGGCGCATGATCCGGGGCTATATCATCAACAAGTTTCGCGGCGACGTCTCGCTGTTCGGGGAAGGCATAGAGGCCATCGGCGGTTTCACGGGCTGGCAATGCCATGGCGTCGTGCCCTGGCTCAAGGCGGCGGCCCGCCTGCCGGCCGAGGATTCCGTGGTGCTGGAGCGGCTTGCCCGCGGCTCTTCCGGTGCGCTGAAGGTTGCCGTGCCCGTACTGTCGCGCATCGCCAATTTCGACGATCTGGATCCGCTGCGGGCTGAACCGGATGTCGATCTTGTCTTCGTGCGGCCCGGCGAGCATCTGCCTGCGGATGCCGGGCTTGTCGTGTTGCCGGGATCGAAGTCCACGATCGGCGACCTGCTCGATCTGCGCGCGCAGGGCTGGGATCGCGACATTGCCGCGCATGTGCGCCGCGGCGGCCGCGTCATCGGCATTTGCGGCGGCTACCAGATGCTTGGCCGCATGGTCCACGATCCGCTCGGTATCGAAGGATCGGTCACCGAGATGCCCGGATTGGGCCTTCTGGACATAGAGACGGAAATGGCGCCGGAAAAGACGGTGCGCAACAGCCTTGCCGTCTCGAAGGAATATGACGTGCCGCTATCGGGCTATGAGATCCATCTCGGCGTGACCACTGGCGCGGATTGCGAACGGCCCTCGACTGTCATTGACGGTAGGCCCGATGGGGCGGTGTCGCCCGATGGCCGCGTCATGGGCACGTATCTGCACGGGCTTTTCGGCAGCGATGCCTATCGGGCAAGGCTGCTCGCAAGTTTCGGCCTTTCAGGCGAGCGGATGGACTATCGCGCTGGTGTCGACGCGGCGCTGGACGAAATCGCGGCGGAACTGGAAGGCGTGCTCGATCCGGCCTGGCTCGACAGCCTCGCCCGGTAAAGCATGTCGCGCAAGCGTGTTCGGCGCTCTTGCGCTGTCGCTGCCCTTCAGAGTTCGCCCGATACTTCGCGGCGGCGGCGGTCGAGTTCTTCGCTATAGCGGCGCAACGTGTAGCTTTCCGTCAGCAGGCCGATCACCTTGCGTTCGATCAGGTCGTTGACCACGACGAGCGCTTCGCTCTTGGTCTGGTCGAACATGGCGGCGGCCTGCTTGGCGTTCATCTGCGGCTGCAGGAATTCGTTGCGAAGCCGGATGAAATCCGAAAGTCCATGTTCCTCGTCGTCCTTCTCGACCGGGCTCGCATAGATATCGGGCACGAGAACCATTCCGGAATATTTCTCGTTCTTGTCGATCAGGATGACGCGCTGGGCCGAGCCAATCGGAAAGTTCTTGCGAAACTCCTCGATGCTCATGTCGATGCTTGCCGTATGTACGTCGGGGCGCATCATGCGGGCGACGGTGAGGCTGCGGATCCAGCCGACGTCGTGGGCGCTGCGGATGCTTTCGCCGCGCAGATGGAAACGCCATGTGGCGAAGGAGTAGCCGAAGGTCGTGCGCACCACGAGCGACGAGGTGATGACGGCGGCCAGCACCAGGGCGGTGATCGGAAAGTCGCCGGTGATTTCCAGCGCCAGGAACGTCATGGTGAGTGGGCCGCCGATGATCGCCACGGCAAGCGAGCTCATGCCGACCACGGCATAGACCACAGGCGTCAGCGTCGCGTGGTCGAAATAGGGCGCGCAATAGGCGAAGATCTTGCCGAGCAGAGCGCCCATGAACAGCGATGCGAAAAACAGGCCGCCTCTGAAGCCGGAGCCGATCGAAACCGCGGAGGCCAGCGATTTAAGAAGGAATAGCCCGACCAAGGCCCCAAGGGTCACATCCGACGACAGATTGAGATGCAGCGCGCCATGTCCCGCCGACAGAACCTGCGGCGAGATCAGCGCCAGCATTCCGACAACGAGGCCGCCGAGCGCGGGGCGGAAGGGGGGAGCGATCGAGCTCTTGCGCGCCAGTTCCTCCACCCAGGCGACGCCCTGCATGATCAGGATGCCGATGCCGGCGCAGAAGGCGCCCAGCAGAACCGCCGGTAGATAGTCGGCGGGCGCAATGGCACCGAAATGGCCGATATCGATGGCGAAATCGTCGCCGGCGAGCAGCCTTGCGATCATCGTCGATATCAACGCCGAGACGACGACGGGCGTCAGCGTGAGAATGGAATAGCTGCCGATGATCAGCTCGAACGCGTAGAAGGCGCCGGTGAGCGGCGCGTTGAAGGCGGCGGCAATGGCGCCGGCAGCGCCGCAGCCGACGAGCATGCGCAGGTCCGCGCGGCGCATCTGCATCTTGTAGCCGAATTTCGAGGCGATGCCGGCGGCAAGCTGCGTATAGCCTGCCTCCAGCCCGACCGAGGCGCCGAACCCGTTCGAGATCAGGTTCTGTACCGCGACGAGGATACTGTCCGTGAGCGACATGCGCCCGCCGTGCAACGCATTCGCTTCGATCGGGTCGACCATCGGCTTCTTGCGCGTGCGCGACAATATGTAGAGCAGGATGCCGAGGATGATGCCGCCGGCGACCGGCGCGATAAACACCACCGATTTATCGGGAATCGCGACCGCCGCCGAACTCAGGCGCTCGTAGTCGGTTATGCCGTAGATGACGCTGTGAAGCTTGCGCGAGACGAAGCTCATCGCGGTCACGGCGCAGCCGGAGGCTACCCCTACCAGCGCGCCGGCGAACACAAGCCCCAATTCGCCACGGCGCAGCAATGCCCTGAATCGACCGAGGTCGAAAAAGGCCGAGAAGACGCCGAGGCGGCGCGGTTGGAATTTCTGCAACATTGGGAGCGGACGATACGTTTTTACTAGAATGTGAGGGCTTACCCTCTATAAACTCCTAACATCAAAGAAATACGGCAAAAAAGCCGCCGGTCTTTTGGGAATTTTCAGCCGATTTCGCAATCAGGACGGTGCGCGTCGCATCCATGCCCTTGATTGACTTGAACTAAGTGAAAGCCTAATCATTGCCGGCATAACGAATGGTTCCCGAGCGGCGATCTGTCGCATGGGATGAAAAGGGAATGTGAAGGGGCGGACCCAATCCGGGCGTTCTCATCACAGCCGACCCCGCGACTGTAGAGCGGTCAGGGACTTTCGTCCGGTTTGACAGCCATCCCGCCGATCGTTCGCATGGGGCGAACAGGCGGAGCAGCTTCAAGCCGGAAAAGCCACTGGTGTGGCATCATGATCTACCGGGGTTGGACGCCTCTCAAGTCTACGAATCGTCCGCCTTTTCATGATGCGCTGCCGGGAAGGCGAGAAAGACCCGCTGGGCTACGATCGGGAGCGACCGGTTTCGGTCCGCCCCGATCGTGGCGCCTTATCCGCGAGCCAGGAGACCTGCCATGCGTGCCGGGCGCAGAGCCTGTTCCAGGAACGCGAGTTCCGCTGCCAGCACGGAGGTTGTCATGGCGCAAGACGAGTTTTCGGCGTGTAGACGCCAATTTTCCGGTATCAGCCCGATGCTGCCGACCCTCGCTGTCGCGTGGGAGCGGAAATAACGCATGTCCTCTTCGAATTCCCGGTCTGTTTTCGTCCTCGGCGGCGCACGTTCCGGCAAATCCAGATTTGCCGAATCCCTGGTTTCGGACACGGGGCTCGAACGTCACTATGTGGCGACAGGGCAGGCGTGGGACGATGAAATGCGCGAGCGCATCGCGCAGCACCGTGCCGACCGCGGCGATCTATGGCAGACGCATGAAGAGCCGATCGATCTCGTGGCGCGGCTTGCCGCGATCGATGCCGACGAGCGCTCCGTGCTGGTGGACTGCCTGACGCTCTGGGTGACCAATCTGATGATGGCGGAGCGCGACATTGCCGCGGAGTTTGCGGCCCTTACCGCGTTTCTGCCGACGGCGCGAGCGCGGCTCGTTCTCGTCTCCAACGAGGTGGGTCTCGGTATCGTGCCTGACAATCGCATGGCGCGCGAATTTCGCGACCATGCCGGCCGGTTGCACCAGATGGTCGCGGCGGCGAGTGCCGAAGTTTATTTTATCGCAGCGGGCTTGCCGCTGAAAATGAAGGGTTGATCCATATGAACCAGGAAAAGATTCCCGCCACCGTCATCACCGGCTTTCTGGGAGCCGGCAAGACGACGATGATCCGCAACCTCCTGCAGAATGCCGGTGGCAAGAAGATCGCGCTGATCATCAACGAATTCGGCGATCTCGGCGTCGACGGCGACGTGCTCAAGGGCTGCGGCGCGGAGAACTGCACCGAAGACGATATCATCGAGCTGACCAATGGCTGCATCTGCTGCACCGTCGCCGACGACTTCATTCCCACCATGACGAAGCTTCTCGAGCGCGATGCGCGCCCGGATCACATCGTCATCGAGACCTCCGGCCTTGCGCTGCCGCAGCCGCTGGTCGCCGCTTTCAACTGGCCTGACATCCGCACGCAGGTCACCGTCGACGGCGTCATCACCGTGGTCGATAGCGCCGCCGTTGCCGCCGGCCGTTTCGCCGACGATCACGATGCCGTCGAGGCTCGCCGCGTCGAGGACGATTCGCTCGACCATGAAAGCCCGATCGAGGAGCTTTTCGAGGACCAGCTGACTTGCGCCGATCTGATCGTTCTCAACAAGACCGACCTGATCGATGTTGCCGGCCTCGGTCGTGTCCGTGCGGAAGTCGCCTCGCGCACTGCCCGCAAGCCGACGATCATCGAAGCCAAGAACGGCGATGTGCCGGCTGCCGTCCTGCTCGGCCTCGGCATCGGCACCGAGGGCGATATCGTCAACCGCAAATCGCATCACGAGCTCGAGCATGAAGACGGCACGCCGCACGATCACGACGAATTCGACAGCTTCGTGGTCGAGCTCGGCCCGGTTGCCGACCCGGCTGCCTTCGTCGATGCGCTGAAGAGCGTGATCGCGGAACACGATGTCCTGCGCCTCAAGGGTTTTGTCGACGTGCCCGGTAAGCCCATGCGCCTGCAGCTTCAGGCCGTCGGCAGCCGCATCGACACCTATTTCGATCGCGCCTGGACGCCGGGCGAAGCACGGGCGACCCGGTTGGTCGTCATCGGCCTGCACGAGATGGACGAGGCGATCGTGCGCAAGTCGATCGAGGCACTGGTCTGATCGATGCTGCGTCTCTGCCGTGCGATACCCCCCTCTGTCGCTTTGGCGACATCTCCCCCACAAGGGGGGAGATTGGAAGCTCGTGACTACGTTGTCGCGAAATGGCTGACTGCTGAAGTTTCAGGAATTTCGGATGGCCGACTGGGCGAGGCATGGCACCGAATGATCTCCCCCCTCGTGGGGGAGATGTCACAACGAGACAGAAGGGGGTATGCCGACGCATACTCTAAAGCCTAATGCATCTCCTCCTGGCGCAAAAGGGAACGATCAGCGACGGCGAGGAGGCGATAGACCTTGGCCAATCGGCGGGCGATATCCTCTTTCTGTCGGCCGCCGACACCGAGCTTGCGGCGATTGCCGCAGCCCACGGCGAGGGCGGCCGTTCCCTTCGGCTTGCGAGCCTGATGAGCCTCAAGCATCCGATGTCCGTCGATAGCTATGTCGACAGGACAGCCAGGCATGCGAAGCTCATCATCGTGCGGGCGCTCGGAGGCGCGAGTTACTTCCACTATGCGCTGGAAGCGCTGCATGCCTGTGCGGCGCGGCAAGGCACCTTGATTGCGGTGCTGCCGGGGGATTCGAAGCCCGATCCCGGACTGACGCCATTCTCCAATGTCGCTCTCGACGATCTCAATGCGCTCTGGTCGTATCTGATCGAAGGCGGCGAGGCCAACTCCAGTGCATTCCTTGCCTATGCCGAGGCGATGCTGTCGGGTGCGGAGAAGCCGATGCCCGCCATGCCCCTGATGAAGGCCGGCATCTGGTGGCCGGGCAGGGGCGTGATCGGTGTCGAGGAATGGAAGAGTGTTTCTGCGGCGAACATGGCGGTCCCTGCAGGATTCGAACCCCCAACGGTCGCGATTTCCTTCTATCGCGCGCTGGTGCAGAGCGGTGAGACGAAGCCTGTCGAAGCCATGATAGAGGCGCTTATCGCCGAAGGCATGCGGCCGCTGCCGGTCTTTGCCTATAGTTTGAAAGATGCCGTGTCGGTCGGTATCCTCGAAAGCGTCTTTACCGGGTTGAAGCCGGGCGTGGTCATCAATACCACCGGTTTTGCCGTTTCTGCCCCGGGCGCGGATCGCCAGCCGTCGGTTCTCGAAACGGGTGACGCCATTGTTCTCCAGGCCATTTTTTCAGCCTCGTCCAGGGGAGCCTGGGAGGCATCCTCGCAGGGGCTTTCGGCGCGCGATCTCGGCATGAACGTCGCATTGCCCGAGGTCGATGGTCGCGTTCTCGCCCGCGCGGTGTCCTTCAAGGCGGCCGCCCGCTACGACGAGCGGGTCGAGGCCAATATCGTCGCCAGCGAACCCCACGAGGATCGCATGCGCTACACGGCGCGGCTCGCCGCCAACTGGGCGCGGCTGCGTAACACGCTGCCCGGCGATCGCCGCATTGCGCTTGTCGTGGCGAATTATCCCAATCGCGATGGGCGCCTCGGCAACGGCGTCGGGCTCGACACGCCTGCCGGTACCATCGAGGTGCTGAAAGCGATGCGGGCGGGCGGCTATCGTGTTGCCGACCTGCCTGCCGATGGCGATGCGCTGATGCGGCACTTGGCGGAGGGGCCGACAAATTCGGGCCGTGACGGCCGCGTGGTTCGCGAGACGCTTTCCTTCAGCGACTACAAGGATTTCTTCTCGTCGCTTCCGAAACAGATTCAGGATGAGATTACGGGTCGCTGGGGCGATCCGGAGGCGGATCCGTACGCGCTGAACGGTGCCTTCGCCCTGCCGTTCGCCCGTTTCGGCGCGGTGCTTGTCGGTATCCAGCCGGCACGCGGGTACAACATCGATCCGAAGGAGAGCTACCACTCTGCCGATCTCGTCCCGCCGCACGGCTATCTCGCCTTCTATGCCTTCCTGCGCCGCTCCTTCGGTGCGCATGCGGTCATCCACATGGGCAAGCACGGCAATCTCGAGTGGCTGCCGGGCAAGGCGCTGGCGCTCTCCGAGAACTGCTATCCCGAGGCAATCCTCGGGCCGCTGCCGAACCTCTATCCCTTCATCGTCAACGATCCCGGCGAGGGCACGCAGGCCAAGCGCCGCACAAGCGCCGTCATCATCGATCATTTGACGCCGCCGCTGACACGCGCCGAAAGCTATGGTCCCCTGAAGGATCTGGAGGCGCTGGTCGATGAATATTACGAGGCGTCCGGCGGCGATCCGCGACGTATCCGTCTGCTGCGCAAACAGATCCTCGACCTCGTCGCCGATATCGGTCTCGATCAGGACGCCGGCATCGCCAAGGGCGAGGGGGAAGACGAGGCACTGCGCAAGCTCGACGCCTATCTCTGCGACCTCAAGGAAATGCAGATCCGCGATGGCCTGCACATCTTCGGCGTTTCGCCTTCCGGAAGGCTGTTGACGGATTTGACGGTGGCGCTGGCGCGGGTGCCGCGCGGGCTGGGCGAGGGCGGCGATCAGAGCCTGCAGCGCGCGATTGCGCGGGATGCTTTTGAGGGTGTGGAGGGTGCGATACCCCCCTCTGTCGCTGCCGCGACATCTCCCCCACAAGGGGGGAGATCGTTAACCCATGGCGCTCGCTCGTATCAAACTGATGTCGAGGCCGTTGATACTATTGGTGATGGATCGGGAAAGCGAAGCGGCATGCTCCCCCCAATCTCCCCCCTTGTGGGGGAGATGTCAGCAACGCTGACAGAGGGGGGTATCTCTCCAAGCAAACCATTCGACCCGCTGGACTGTGACATGGCCGCCGAATGGAATGGCCCGCGACCCTTTATCCTCCAGGATGTTGCCGAGGCGCCCTGGCGCACGCAAGGCGATACGGTCGAACGCATCGAATTGCTGGCTGCACAATTGGTCTCGGGCGAAACGGCGTGCCCGGAAAATTGGCCGAACACCCGCATGGTTCTGGGCGAGATAGCCTCAAAGCTGCAGCCGTCCATTCTTGCTTGCGGCGATGCCGAGATCGCGGCCTTGCTCAAAGGCCTTGACGGGCGTTTCGTGCCCCCCGGTCCCTCCGGCGCGCCGACGCGGGGCCGGCCGGATGTCTTGCCGACGGGACGGAATTTCTATTCGGTCGACAGCCGCGCCGTCCCGACGCCGGCGGCCTATGAGCTTGGCCGGAAATCGGCCGAATTGCTGATCCGCCGCTACGTTCAGGACCATGGCGAATGGCCCGTTTCCTTCGGCCTCACGGCTTGGGGCACGTCGAACATGCGCACGGGCGGCGATGACGTGGCGCAGGCGCTGGCGCTGATCGGCGTCAAGCCTATCTGGGACATGACCTCGCGCCGCGTCACCGGATACGAAATCATCCCGCCGGCCATTCTGCGGCGGCCGCGAGTCGATGTCACGCTGCGCATCTCCGGTTTCTTCCGTGACGCCTTTCCCGAGCAGATAGCCTTGTTCGACAAAGCGATCCGGGCCGTCGGCATGCTCGACGAGGATGAGACAGACAATCCGATTGCGGCGCGCATGCGTGGCGAGATCGCGCGGCTGGAGGCAGCCGGCCTCGACAAGGCCTCCGCCAGCCGCAGAGCCGGATATCGCATCTTCGGGTCCAAGCCCGGCGCTTACGGTGCCGGGCTGCAGGCGCTGATCGACGAGAAGGGCTGGGAGCGACGCGCGGATCTGGCCGAGGCCTATCTCGTCTGGGGCAGCTATGCCTATGGCGCCGGCGAGGAGGGCACGGCCGAGCGCGGCGTCTTCGAGGAACGGTTGCGCTCGATCCAGGCGGTGGTGCAGAATCAGGACAACCGCGAGCACGACCTGCTCGACAGCGACGACTACTATCAGTTCGAGGGCGGCATGGCGGCCGCGGCCGAGCAGCTTGGCGGCGCGCGCCCGTCGATCTATCACAACGACCATTCCAGACCGGAAAAGCCTGTCATCCGCTCTCTTGAAGAGGAGATCGGCCGGGTCGTGCGCGGGCGCGTCGTCAATCCCAAGTGGATCGAGGGCATCATGCGCCATGGCTACAAGGGCGCTTTCGAGATCGCTGCGACGGTGGATTATCTCTTCGCCTTTGCGGCGACGACCGGCGCGGTCCGCAACCATCATTTCGAGGCCGTGTACCAGGCTTTCGTCGTAGACCAGCGCGTGCGAGACTTCATGGCGGAAAAGAACCCGGCCGCGCTGCAGGATTTGCGCGAGCGTCTGCTGGAGGCGGTCGATCGCCATTTATGGACGCCGAGAAGCAATTCGGCGCGGTTCGATCTGGAAAGCCTGGACACGGGCAAGGAGACGGCGGCATGAGTGCGGTCGACGAGCTTCTGGCAGCCTTTCGGGATTATCTGCTGTCGCGGAGCGATCCGGGGCTGCAGCATTTCATTCGGGGCTTTCGCTGGCCGACGGAAGAGCGCCCGCTCGCGCCGCACGATCTGCCTGTCGCAGGCTATCTTCGGCAGCTTCACCGGCCAGGTAATGGGGCGGAAGGCGCTTTGCTCGACAGGCTTTCAGATGCCGCGAATGCGCTGCATTGGGCCCAGACCTACAGCATCACCGATTTCGGCGCCGATTTCCTGCGGAGATATGGCTGGGTCGAGCTGTTCGGCACGCGAGGGCATTTCGCCAGCGAAGACATGGCCGGCGGCTTCTTGTTGCTCGGTCCCGGGGTGCACTATCCGGACCATCATCACGAGGCCGAGGAGATCTATATCCCTCTGAGCGACGGCTCGTTGTGGAGCAAGGATGCCCAGCCTTTCCTGCCGCGCTGGTCGGGCGAGGTGATCCGCCACCCTTCGAATATCCGCCATGCCATGCGAACGGAAGATGAGCCGCTTGTCGCGCTCTACCTCTGGCGCGGCGGGCCGCTGGCACAGAAATCGATCATATCAGGGAGAATGCAATGAGCGACGAATTGGCCGAAACCGGCGCGGAACCTCCGAAGAGCGACGATGCTCGCCACGCCGACAAGATGGCCAAGAAGAAGGCCGCGCGCGACAAGATCATGGCGACCAAGAACGACGAGAAGGGCCTGATCATCGTCCACACCGGCAAGGGCAAGGGAAAATCCTCCTCCGCTTTCGGCATGATCTTCCGCCACATCGCGCACGGGAAGCCGAGCGCCGTGGTCCAGTTCATCAAGGGCGCCATGTGGACCGGCGAGCGCGACCTGATCGAGAAGCATTTCTCCGATATCTGCCAGTTCCATACCATGGGCGAAGGCTTCACCTGGGAAACGCAGGATCGCGCCCGCGACGTCGCGGCGGCCTCGGCTGCCTGGGAAAAGGCCAAGGAGCTGATCCGCGACGAACGGAACTCGATGGTGCTGTTGGACGAGATCAATATCGCGCTTCGCTACGATTACCTCGACATCAACGAGGTGCTGGAATTCCTGAAGACCGAAAAGCCCTATATGACCCATGTGGTCTTGACCGGCCGCAACGCCAAGGAAGAGCTGATCGAGATTGCCGATCTCGTCACCGAGATGGAATTGATCAAGCATCCCTTCCGCTCGGGCATCAAAGGGCAGCCCGGCGTCGAGTTCTGATCGACGCGGCTTTCAGCTGGCGGGCAGCATCGCCTTCAGCGCTTCCGCCGTCTGCGGGTTCGCGGGAAAAAAGGATTCGATCGCGAGCTCCGACAGCGTGACATCGACCGGCGTTCCGAAGACGGTCGTGGTCGACAGGAAGGAGAGGTGTCCCGCTTCGGTGATAAGCTCGAGCGGCACCGCGATTCCGGCGAAATCCCGCTCCGCCGCAACTGTCTTCTGCATTGCGGGCGCGGGATAGGCCGATAATTCCTCCAGCAGTTTTATCAGCACGGGGTCGCCCGTTGCCGATATCTGCTGGCGCAGGCGTTCCAGCAGATGCGCGCGCCATTCGGCCAGGTTGGCGATCCGGGGCGCCAGCCCCTGCGGATGCAGGCTGAGCCGCAGGACGTTGACCGGCGCAGTGGTCAGCGAGACATCGGTTACCCCGGCAAGAAGCGGTGCGACGGCGGCATTGGCGGCGACCAGCGTCCAGTGCCGGTCGACGGCCAGGGCCGGGAAGGGCTCGTGCCCCTTCAGCAGCATATCGATGGCGCGCTGCGCCGGCGCCAGCGCCGGATCGTCCAGCTTGCGTTCCGGAAAGACCGGAGCGAAACCCGCCGCCAGAAGCATGGGGTTGCGCTCGCGCAGGGGTATGCCGAGCCTTTCTGCGAGATGCATCAGCATCTCGCGGCTTGGCAGCGCCCGCCCGCTCTCGAGGAAGCTTAGATGTCGTTGCGAGATATCGGCTTCGAGGGCGAATTCGAGCTGGCTCAGGCGGCGGCGTTGCCGCCATTCGCGCAGGTGATCGCCGAGAGAGCGGGCCGGGTTCGTCATGCGGCGGCCGGCAGCTGGTCGATGAAGCCATGGACGGACTTCAGCCGGTCGCCTTCGAGGATGGCGAAATCCGTGCCCTTGATCATCGGCTCGGCATCGACCGGACCGAAACCCCAGGAGAAGCGGAGATTGTCGCCATGGCGGTCGCCGTCCGTGATCAGGCTGAAGCGGAAGCCGGGGAAGCGTTCGTGCGCCGCCGTGACCAGAGCGTGGATCTGCTCGCGATCGTCGGCACGCATCATTGGGTCGATATAGCTGCAGGCCTCCGTCCATGCCTCGGCAATGAGCGCACGCCGGCGTTCGGTATCGGCTTCGTTCCAGATGGCGATATAGCGTTCTGCAATGGTGGTCGCATCAGTCATCGGTCAACTCCTTTGGATCGCCTGAACCGTTCAGGCAGGGCGATCATCGGCGTGCACCGAAGGACTATCAATTACGTCCGAGGTAATCAAAGGCTCGTTTTTACAGCCCCAGCCATATCCTTACGGGATGATGGGGATCCGCCAGCAGCTTGGCGGCCAGCGCGATACAGACCACGACCAGCAGCGGCTTGATCAGCCTGGCGCCGATACGCATGGCAAGCCGCGAGCCGACCTGGGCGCCGAGGAACTGGCCGAGTCCCATCACCAGCCCGACCTTCCAAAGGATGGCGCCGGAGAAGATGAAGACGATGAGGCTGCCGAGATTCGAGCCGAAATTAAGGAGCTTCGTATGCGCCGTCGCCTTCAGCAGGCCAAAGCCGGCAAGCGTTACGAAGGCGAGCATCAGGAACGAACCGGTGCCGGGCCCGAATGCGCCGTCATAGAATCCGATCAACGGAACGAGGGTCACGCCGAAGAGCCCGGCACTGATGCGCTGATGCCGTTCGACGTCGCCGAGATTGGGCTTGATGGCGAAGTAGAGCGCGATGGCGATCAGCAGGAAGGGGAGGATGATATTCAGGATCGCACTTGGCATGACGGTCGCGAGCAAGGCGCCGAACACGCCGCCAATGACGGCCATGAGCGCCATCGGAAGCTGTTTGTGAAGCTGCACATGCCCCTGCCTTGCATAGGCGATGGTCGCCGAGGCCGCGCCGCAGATCGACTGCACCTTGTTGGTGCCAAGCGCCTGAAGGCCCGGAATGCCGGCCAGCAGCATGACTGGCAGCGTCACCAATCCGCCGCCGCCCGCGATGGAATCGACAAAACCGGCAAAGAACGCGGCGGCAAAGAGCAGAAGCAGGATCTGAAATGTGATGTCTTGCAAGGTGGGAACTCGACGGCGGGAAATCAGCGGCCTTCTGGCACTTCGATCATCCCAAGGCAATTGCCGAGGGGACACACTGCGCGAAATTGACGGTTCGGGAATGGCTGGCTACATCTGCGATATCGGTTGTCGCCACTGGGAGCGAGAATGACGACTCATGCCCATCCCACCCGCCGCTATGTTCTCGGTCTCGGCTGCGAGCGCGGCACGGACTGGAACGACGTGCGCATGCTCGCGGAAAGAGCCTTTCAGGAAGTGGGGATCGGGAGCGAGCAGGTTCTGGCCGTGGTGTCGATCGATACGCGCATGGAAGAGCCGGCCATCCTTGAGACGGCGGCGCATTTTCGGCTACCGGCACGTTTCTTCGAGGCGGCCGTATTGGAGCGGGAGACGCCCCGGCTGAAGAATCCGTCCGAGATCGTCTTCGCTCGTGTCGGCTGTCATGGGGTTGCCGAAGCCGCAGCACTTGCGGCAGCCGGTCTGGAGGCCGAGCTCGTGCTTGCCAAGATCAAGTCCGGTTCTGCAACGGCGGCGATCGCCAGGATCGCTTGAGCTTCGGAATCGCCATCCAAATCTCACAAATGCCCCATAGGACGTCATGGCGGCATTTCGCCGTCGGCTGTTCTCGTGTATGCCGATAGGTCAAGCATGATCCGCGACGGGAGGAGTTTTCCGGAAGATCAAGCTTATTCAGTATGTTGGTAAGGAAAAATCATGCATAAGGTCATTTATGATACGGATCCGGGCGTCGATGACGCCATGGCGCTTCTCTTCCTGCATCGTCACCCGAATATCGACCTTCTCGGCGTGACGACGGTTTTCGGCAATGCCTCGGTAGACACGACGACACGCAACGCGCTGTTCCTCAAGCGCGAGTGGAATATTCCGTGCCCGGTCGCGCGTGGCGCCAGCGTCACCTTCGATCCTTCGCGTCACGAACGCCCGTGGCCGACGATGGTTCATGGCCATAACGGCCTCGGCGACATCGACGTGCCTGACACGATCGACCTGCCGGCCGATCCGCGGCCGGCCTATCAGTTCATCATCGATACCGTCCGCGCCAATCCGGGCGAGGTGACCCTGGTCGCAGTCGGTCGCATGACCAATCTGGCCCTGGCATTGAAGCACGATCCCGAAATCGCCTCGCTCGTGAAGGACGTCGTGATCATGGGCGGCAATTTCTACGTGCCGGGCAATGTCACCCCGGTGGCCGAGGCCAATATTCACGGAGATCCGGAAGCCGCCGATTTCGTCATGACGGCAGCCTGGAAGGTTGTCGTTGTCGGTCTCGACGTGACGTCGATCACGACCATGAGCCGCAGCTATCTGGCCGACATGGCAAAGGCCGGCGGACCTTCGGTGCAGCTGCTGGCGGATTTGTCGCAGTCCTATATCGATTTCTACAAGCATGCGGTCGAAGACGGCATGATGGTCCACGACAGCTGCGCCTGCGTCTATGTCGTCGCGCCTGAGCTGTTCGACACGATCGAAGGGGCGGTTCGCGTCGTCTGCGGCGGCATCGCCGATGGCCAGACGATCGTCAAGCCGGACGGCCGTCGCTTCCCGCCGGGCGATTGGGACAATCTGCCGAGCCAGATCGTCTGCACCGGTATTCGCTCGCAGCCGGTCGTCGATCTGATCCGCGACGTGATCCTGGGCAAGGTGAAGCACTGAGATCCAGGAGAAGGGAGCGGTCACGCTCCCTTCTCGATCCCGCGCAGGCACGCCTATATTTTACCGTTTTTTCATATAGATACTCAAATGTCCGGACATATTGAATCCGGAAGTCCCTGCGATTGACCGTCGTTTTTTCACGGTCTGTCGCCGCTGGCAAAGCCCATAGCGCGTCATCGCCGCATTTCAGACCGTCTGTGGCATACTATCCGTGGCGGAACGACATTGGGCTGCGACCGTCTTATCCCGTTCTCAACGTTGCAATTTCTGCCATCCGGGCATAGGACACAGAGGATGAACGATACCATTTTCTCCAATCTGCCGGCCTTGGAGCCGGGGTCTGTCTGGCTCGTCGGCGCCGGGCCTGGCGATCCGGGGCTGTTGACCCTGCTGGCTGCCAAGGGGTTGGCGGAGGCGGATATCGTCGTGCACGATGCGCTCGTGAACGAGGATTGCCTGAAGCTTGCCCGCCCGGGCGCAGTACTGGAATATGCCGGCAAGCGCGGCGGCAAGCCTTCGGCCAGGCAGCGGGATATTTCGCTGCGGCTGGTGGAGCTGGCGCGGGCCGGCAAGCGGGTTCTGCGCCTCAAGGGCGGCGATCCCTTCGTTTTCGGGCGCGGCGGGGAAGAGGCCCTGACGCTGGTCGAGCATGGCATTCCCTTCCGCATCGTGCCGGGCATCACCGCCGGCATCGGGGGATTGGCCTATGCCGGCATCCCTGTCACCCATCGCGACGTCAACCATGCCGTTACCTTCCTGACCGGTCATGATTCGTCCGGCGTCGTGCCGGACGCGATCAATTGGGAGGCGATCGGCAAGGGCTCGCCCGTGATCGTCATGTACATGGCGATGAAGCACATCGCCCAGATCAGCGCCAATCTCATTGCCGCGGGCCGTTCGGCGGATGAGCCCGTGGCCTTCGTCTGCAATGCGGCGACATCCTCCCAGCAGGTTTTGGAAACGACGCTCGGACGCGCCCCTGACGATGTCGAGGCATCCGGCCTCGAGCCGCCTGCCATCGTCGTGGTCGGCGAGGTGGTGAAATTGCGGCCGTCGCTCGATTGGCTGGGCGCGCTTTCCGGCCGGAAGCTGCTGCCCCTGGCCGAAAGGCCGGGCGAGAGCGGACACAAGGTGTCGGCATGAGCGGCCTTCTGATCGCAGCACCCTCCTCAGGCTCCGGCAAGACCACATTCACGCTTGGTCTGCTGCGGGCACTGCGAAACAGGGGCGTTGCGGTCGCATCCGGCAAGGCCGGGCCGGACTATATCGATCCAGCCTTTCATGCGGCGGCGGTAGGGTCGCCCTGTCTCAATTTCGACCCATGGGCGATGCGCGCCGAACTCATTTCCGCCAACTCGGCACTTCATCGCGCCGGCGGCCGGATGCTCGTTATCGAGGGAATGATGGGCCTGTTCGATGGCGCCGCCGATGGCACCGGGACGCCCGCCGATCTCGCCGCCCTGCTTGGCCTGTCCGTCGTGCTTGTCGTCGATGCCTCGCGCATGTCGCAATCGGTCGCGGCCGTGGTCAGCGGCTTCGCCAATTTTCGAGCTGACATCCGCATTGCCGGCGTCGTCCTCAACCGCGTTGCCAGCGACAGGCATGAGAGAATGCTGCGTCAGGCGCTTGAGACGGTGCGTATGCCGGTTGTCGCGGTCATCCGCAATGACGGTAGCCTTGCTTTGCCGGAGCGGCATCTGGGGCTGGTGCAGGCGGGAGAGCATGGGGCGCTCGAGCATTTCATAGAGGCGGCTGCCGAGATCGTGTCGAAGGCATGCGATTTCGGCGTGCTCTTGCGCGCGGCGCAGCAGCATGTAGTCCGTCCGTCCGTGGCGAATATCGCGCGCCTCATGCCTTTCGGGCAGCGCATTGCCGTGGCGAGGGATATCGCTTTCGCCTTCTCCTACGAACATATGCTGCTCGGCTGGAAACGCCGTGGTGCGGAAATATCCTTCTTTTCTCCCCTCGCAGACGAGGCACCCTCGACGGATGCCGATGCCGTCTACCTGCCGGGCGGCTATCCCGAACTGCATGCCGAAAAGCTTGCCGCCGCGCGGCGCTTTCAGGATGGGGTGGTGGCTGCAGCCGCGCGGGGAGCGCGCATCTATGGCGAGTGCGGCGGATACATGGTGCTAGGCGAGGGGCTCGTGGATGCGGCGGGAACCCGTCATCAGATGCTCGGCCTGTTGCCCGTCGTCACCAGCTACGAGAAGCGGCAGCGCCATCTCGGCTATCGCCGCGTGACGCCGCTTGCCGGCTCCTTTTTCGACGAGTCGATGACGGCGCACGAGTTTCACTATTCGACCATCGTATCGGAAGGCGAGGCAGACCGTCTGTTTGCGGTCAGGGACGCACTCGACGTCGATCTGGGTGCGGCCGGTCTGCAGCGCGGCAATGTCGCCGGCTCCTATATGCATCTGATCGACCTCGCCGGCGAGGCAGCATGACGGGCAGGATCATCCACGGCGGCGGCATTACCGCGGCAGCGCGCCAATATGGCGGGCGTCCGGAGGAATGGCTGGATCTGTCGACGGGTATCAACCCCAATCCGGTGCCTTTGCCCGAGATCCCCGTTACGGCATGGCATAGGCTGCCGGATCAGCATTTGCAGGAGCAGGCGCGGGAGGCGGCGCGGGGCTATTACCGCAGCGGCGATATCTTGCCCTTGCCGGTTCCTGGCACGCAGTCGGTCATTCAGCTGCTTCCCAGGCTCGTGCGGAGCGTCGGCGTCGCGATCCTTTCCCCGACCTATGGCGAATATGCGCGCGCCTTCACGCTGGCCGGCTTGCGTGTCCGTCAGGTTTCGACGATTGCCGAACTCACCGCCGATGACGGACTGGTGGTTGCTGTCAATCCCAACAATCCGGACGGGCGGATGCTGTCCGTCGAGCAATTGCGGGACCTGCATGAGAGGCAACGCAGGCAAGGCGGCATTCTCCTGGTCGACGAGGCTTTCGGGGATGTCGAGCCCGCGGCCAGCATCGTGCCTTTCGCGGCGTCGATGCCGAACCTGATTGTCTTCCGCTCCTTCGGGAAATTTTTCGGCCTGGCCGGCCTGCGGCTGGGTTTCGTCATTGCCGAAGCCTCGATCATGAGCCGTTTCGAGGATTGGCTTGGGCCCTGGGCTGTTTCAGGACCTGCGCTTTCGCTCGCGGCGTCCCTGATGGAAAGCGACACGGGCGCCATCCGAAACCGCATTCTTCAACGGCATTCGGCGCTGGAAACGGTCCTTCGCCGCTCGCAGCTGAATGTCGCTGGAGGCACGGCCCTGTTTGCACTGGTTGCAGACGACCGTGCCGAGGGCATATATACGCATCTCTGCCGTCACCACATTCTGGTCCGCAAGTTCGATTATGCGCGCAACTGGCTGCGCTTCGGGCTGGCTCCGGATGAGGAGGCAGACCAAAGACTCGCCGGGGCACTGGAGTCGGATGATTTTAGGTCTGTTCGACCTAAAATCTGAATCCGCTCCAGAAACAAATAAGTAGAGCATGATGGCGTCCGAAAACCGCTCACACTTTTCGGCATCATGCTCTTGAGGATTATTCGACATGACCGCCGACGAACATCTGCTCATTCTGGTCCTTGCATTGTTGCTCGACCGCATCGTCGGCGATCCCGACTGGCTCTGGCAGCGCTTTCCGCATCCTGTCGTGCTGTTTGGCAAGGCGATTTCGTCTTTCGACCGCCGGTTCAACGCAAAGCACCTTTCGGGCGTGCTTCGCCGCCGCAACGGGATCATGTCGATCGTCGCGTTGCTGATGGGCGCGCTTATCGCCGGCTGGGCGGTTCACGGGTTTCTCGCCTTCTTCGGCTGGCTCGGCATATTGGTCGAGGCGGTGCTCGTCGCGGTTTTTCTGGCGCAGAAGAGCCTTGCCGATCACGTCGGAGACGTGTCGCGGGCGCTGCGCGCGGACGGTCTGGAAGGTGGGCGTCTTGCCGTGTCGCGCATCGTCGGCCGCGATCCGGAGACGCTGGACGAGCCGGGCATCTGCCGCGCGGCCATTGAAAGCCTTGCCGAGAATTTCTCCGACGGCGTGGTCGCGCCCGCCCTCTGGTACGGCGTTTTCGGCCTGCCAGGACTGTTTGTCTACAAGATGCTCAATACCGCCGATTCGATGATTGGCCACAAATCCGAGACCTATATCGATTTCGGCCGTGCCGCCGCCCGGCTGGACGATATCGCCAATTGGCCGGCCGCGCGGCTTTCCATCCTGCTGATTGCCGCCGGCGCGCTGGTCAAGCGCGGTATCTCGGCGCTTGGAAATGCGATCCGCATCGCGGTCAGGGATGGCGGATTGCACCGTTCGCCGAACTCCGGCCGGCCGGAAGCAGCCATGGCCGGGGCGCTCGACATCCAGCTTGCCGGCCCGCGGATCTATGGCGGAGAACTCGTGCGCGAGCCGATGATCAATGGCGCCGGCCGCGATACGGCGACGGTCAACGACATCGAAGCCGGGATTTCCATCTTCTATTCGGCATGCACGATGCTGACGCTGCTCGCTTTCCTCGGATTCCTGCTGCTGCTGTGAATGTCATCCATATTAATGGATCGCTCACTATATGTATTAATTGGGTATAATTGGCATGGCGATACACTCCCTCATCGTCTGAATTGCTTCAGAAGGAAGCAAACAGTCGGAGGGGACAAGATGAAACGCGTCGCGTTAGTAGCAACGGCATGTCTATTCATGCAATTTCATACCGTTTCGGCCCATGCCGGATCTGTTCTTGCGGTGGTCGATCTTCGATCGCAAACAATGACGGTGTCGGAAGATGGAGCTTTCAGGTATCGCTGGAGAGTATCGACGGCCCGCAGGGGCTATGTGACGCCCACTGGCTCCTATACCGCCAAATGGCTGTCCAAGGATCATCGCTCGAAGAAATACGACGATGCGCCGATGCCCTATGCCGTGTTCTTCAACGGCGGCTATGCGGTTCATGGTACCTACGAGGTGCGGCAGCTCGGCCGGCCGGCATCGCATGGCTGCGTGCGGCTCGATACGCGCAACGCCGCCACATTCTTCGCCATGACGTCGGATGCGGGGCTTCACAATACGCGTATCGTGATTAGCGATTGATCTTTCGCCGAGGGAGAGGCGCGCAGCATTGCAATCAGGCCGCAATGCTGCCGCATCTTGCGCGCATGTCGCCATGATTCCGCAATTGTGACGCAAGTGTCATTTTGCTGTTTGCGCAACAGTGCTTCACCAAATTACCGGGGTTTCTGGCGGAAACCATTGGCTTTTGGGATGGATTTCCCTATGAGGGGGATGAATTATTATTTCAAGAGGTATGGGCAGTGACTGCTACATTTGACAAAGTTGCCGACATCATCGCTGAAACCAGCGAAATCGACCGTGACACGATCACTCCGGATAGCCACACGATCGACGACCTCGGCATCGACAGCCTGGACTTCCTGGATATCGTCTTCGCTATCGACAAGGAGTTCGGCATCAAGATTCCGCTCGAGCAGTGGACGCAGGAAGTCAACGAAGGCAAGGTTTCGACCGAAGAGTACTTCGTGCTGAAGAATCTCTGTGCCAAGATCGATGAATTGCGCGCCGCCAAGGGCTGAGCATCATCCTTTGCATTTTTTTGACGCCCAGCCGCCCTTGATTATGGCGGCCGGGCTGTTTCATTCTTAAATAGCGTATCCCGCCCGGAGCATCCTGCGTTGCCGGGTTGGATCGGAGGCGTTGATGCTGCTGGAATATTTCCAGATGATCGACAAGGTCGAATCTGTCGATCTGTCAAAGGGCCTGTTGAAGGCGCATTCCGTCGTTCCGGCGAAAAGTCCGGTCTTCGAAGGCCATTTCCCCGGCATGCCGCTCGTTCCCGGTGTTCTTCTCATCGAAACGATGGCGCAAGCATCGGGCATGCTCGTCCTGGCTGCTACGAAATTCGCCTACATGCCGTTTCTGATGTCGGTCGACGGCGCCAAGATGCGGACCTTCGTCGAGCCGGAAGCGGAACTCGACATCGAGGCCGATCTTGAGCACGAGGGTTCGGGGTTTGCCGTGACCAAGGCACGCATCACCATAGCTGGAAAGAAGGTCTGCGATGCGCAGTTGAAGCTGCGCACCATGCCGTTTAATGAGGTGCCGCTCGGCGATATCGTGCGCAAGCGGGCAGGCGAGGTCGGGCTTCTCGACGCCATCGCCGCCAACGGTTGATGCCGCCGGCTTGTTCGGCGCCGCATTCGAAGAGGATTGATGAATGAGCAAGGCTCAGAATGATGTGGTGATCACGGGTATCGGCGTCGTTACTTGCCAGGGTGTCGGCAAGGATGCGCATCTGGCCCTGCTGACTGCGGACAAGGCGCCGCCGACCATCGTCGAAACCGAGAAATTCAAGCCCTATCCCGTACATCCGCTGCCTGACATCGACTGGTCGCAGCAGATTCCCAAGCGCGGCGATCAGCGGCAGATGGAAAACTGGCAGCGCATCGGCGTCTTCACCGCCGGCCTGGCGCTCGACGATGCCGGCTTCAAGGATGATCTGGATGCCTGCGGCACGATGGACATGATCGTCGCGGCCGGCGGCGGCGAGCGTGATACGAACGTCGATACGCTGATCGTCAACGAGGGCCTGAAGCGCAACGACCGCGAGCTGCTGCTAAACGAGAAGCTGACGACCGAATTGCGGCCGACCCTGTTCCTGGCCCAGCTTTCGAATCTGCTCGCGGGTAATATCTCGATCGTCCACAAGGTCACGGGCTCGTCGCGCACCTTCATGGGGGAGGAAGCCTCCGGCATTTCCGCCGTCGAGACCGCCTTCCATCGCATCAAGTCGGGCGAATCGAGCCATGCCCTGGTCGGCGGCGCGTTTTCGGCCGAGCGTCTGGACATGATCTTGCTGATCGAATCGATCAATGCACATGCGATCGGCGACTGGCATCCGGTCTGGTCGCGCAAGCCGGAAGACGGCGGCGGCATGATCATGGGCTCGCTGAGCGCCTTCCTGGTGCTTGAATCGCGCGCCCATGCCGAAGGCCGCGGCGCACATATCTATGCGACGCTCGATGCGGTCGAGGGCGATCGCGGCCGTCGCGACGACGGCAAGTTCGAGGCACGGCTGGAGCGCATGCTCGCACCTGCCAAGCAGGAAACAGGTGAGGCGACCGTCGTCTTTTCCGGTACGACCGCAATCCCGGATCTGGCGCAGCGCGAAAAGGCGGTGCTCGAAGCGCAGCTTCCGGGCTCGGCCATCCGCGCCTATTCCGGCGTTTCCGGCCATGGGCTCGAAAGCCAGTTTCCGCTCGGGCTCGCCTTTGCAGCGCTGGCCGTCGCGAACCGGGCCAAGGTGCCTCCCTTCGATGCCGCGCATGAAAAGCCGATGGCGACGGGCGCACGCAAGGCGGTGGTAACCACTGTCGGCCATGCGCGCGGCGAAGGCATCGCCGTACTTTCCGCTGAAGCGTGAGGAACAGGATATGACCGCTTACAAGGATCATCTCGGACGTCCGATCGTCGCCGTTACCGGCATGGGGATCATCACGTCGCTGGGGCAGGGGCTGCAGGACAACTGGAACGCGCTTTCGTCCGGCACCTCGGGTATCCATAACATCACCCGTTTCCCGACGGACGGGCTTTCGACGCGTATCGCCGGCACGGTGGATTTCATCGATATCCCGGCGCCGAACGCAGTCGAACGCTCCTATGCCTTCGCGCGGGAGACGACCATCGAGGCTTTGGCGCAGGCCGGCATCTCCGGCGATTTCGATGCGCCGCTTTTCCTGGCCGCACCGCCGATCGAGCCGGAATGGAGTGCCCGCTTCGCGCTTGCCGACCGTTCGCCGCCGGCGGATCATCAGGGCGACGCCTATGAGCGGTTCCTCGCGGCCATGCGCCAGCGTCCGGATCCCGCTTTTCATGAAGCTGCCCTCTTCGGCGCTATTTCCGAGCGTCTTGCCGACCGCTTCGGCACGCGCGGCCTGCCTGTGACGCTGTCGACTGCCTGTGCATCGGGCGTGACCGCGATCCAGCTCGGCATCGAGGCGATCCGCCAGGGACGCACGGCGCGGGCGCTGGTGGTTGCGACCGATGGTTCGCTGAGCGCCGAGGCGCTGATCCGCTTCTCGCTGCTGTCGGCCCTGTCGACCCAGAACGATCCGCCGACGAAGGCCTCCAAGCCGTTCAGCAAGGATCGTGACGGTTTCGTCATCGCCGAGGGAGCCGCGACGCTGGTGCTGGAATCACTGGAATCCGCGGTCGCCCGCGGCGCCAAGATCCTCGGCATCATGAAGGGTGCCGGCGACAAGGCCGATTCGTTCCACCGCACGCGCTCTTCGCCCGATGGCGGCCCGGCCATCGCGACGATCCGCGCGGCGCTTGCCGATGCCGGCATGGAGGAGAGCGATATCGGCTATATCAACGCTCACGGCACCTCGACGCCGGAGAACGACAAGATGGAATATGGCGCGATGTCAGCCGTCTTCGGCGAGCGGCTTCCCACCATCCCCGTTTCATCGAACAAGTCTATGATCGGCCATACGCTGACGGCGGCAGGTGCTGTCGAGGCGGTGTTCTCGCTGCAGACGATGCTGACCGGAACGCTGCCGCCGACCATCAACTACAACAATCCCGATCCGTCGATCATCCTCGACGTCGTGCCGAACATGAAGCGTGAAAAGCAGGTGAACGCCGTTCTTTCGAACTCCTTTGGGTTCGGCGGCCAGAACGCCAGCCTTGTCATGGCGCTTGAACCGGCTTAATCGGACTTTCGAAGAACAAATAATAATGCGCCGAGAGGCGAAGGACTTTGCCATGCGTGCTTTGCAACTGATCGACGACCGCAAACTTGAGATCACCGATCTGCCGGAGCCGGAAGCGCCGGGCGCAGGCGAGGTGACGCTGCGCGTCAAGGCCGTCGCCCTCAACCATATCGATGTCTGGGGCTGGCGTGGCATGGCTTTCGCCAAGCGCAAGATGCCGCTGGTCATCGGCGCGGAGGCCGCGGGCGTGGTCGAAGCGATCGGGCCGGGTGTCGCCAATGTATTGCCGGGCCAGCTGGTATCCATCTATGGCGCGCGCACCTGCGGCCTTTGCCGTCATTGTCGCGAGGGCCGAGACAATCTCTGTGAGAACGTCAGCGGCGTGCATGGCTTCCATCTCGACGGGTTTGCGCAGGAGAAGGTCAACCTTCCGGCGCGTCTGCTCGTTCCGGCCCCGCCCGGCGTCGATGCGATCGGCGCCGCATTGGCTCCCGTGACCTTCGGAACCGTCGAGCACATGCTGTTCGACAATGCCAAGCTGGAGCCGGGCGAGACGATTCTCGTTCATGCCGGCGGCTCGGGCATCGGCACGGCGGCCATCCAGCTTGCCAAGAAGATCGGCTGCACCGTCATCACCACGGTCGGCTCGGACGACAAGATCGAGAAGGCGAAGGCTCTTGGCGCCGATCACGTCATCAATTACCGCACCGACCGCTTCGAGGGCGTCGTGCGCAAGCTCACGAAGAAGAAGGGCGTCGACGTTGTTTTCGAACATGTCGGCAAGGATACCTGGGCCGGCTCGATGCTTTGCATGAAGCGCGGCGGCCGCCTCGTCACCTGCGGCTCGACCTCAGGCGTTTCCACCGAAATGAACCTGATGATGCTGTTCCAGCAGCAGCTGAAGCTGTTCGGCTCCTTCGGCTGCCGCATGGAGAACATGGCCAACGCCATGCAGAAGATGGCGCGCGGGCTGGTGCATCCGGTGATCGATACCGAAGTGAGCTTCGGCGATATCGACCGGGCGCTGGAGCGGATGGAATCGCGCCAGATCTTCGGCAAGATCATCCTGAAGATGGACTGAGCCGCGTGAAGCTGTTCATTACCCGGATCGTCCTTGCGCTCAGAAATTTCCGGCAGTGGCTGGTGGCGCAGGTCATATTCGGCTTCCTCAATTTCCTGAAGCTGTTTCCGGCCGATGGCGGAATCCGATTTGCCGACTGGCTGACCCGCAAGATCGGTCCGCGTATGCGGCGGCACCAGCTGATGCTGACCAATTTGCGCAATGCCTTTTCGGAGAAGAGCGAGGCGGAAATCGAGGAGATCGCGCTCGCAAGCTGGGGCAACATGGGGCGGCTGGCGGCGGAATACGTCTTTCTCGACCGGTTGTTCGATTTCGATCCGCATAGCGACAAGCCCGGTCGCGTCGAAGTTTCCGGCATTCCGATCTTTCTCGATCTTCGGGACAATCCGCGGCCGTTCATCGTTTTTACGGGCCATACCGGTAATTTCGAGCTGCTGCCCGTTGCGGGGGCTGCGTTTGGCCTGACGGTGACGGTGCTCTTCCGCCCGCCGAACAACCCCTATGTGGCCAAGAAGGTTTTCGACTTCCGCGCAAAGCGCATGGGCAATCTCGTGCCCTCGCACGCCGGGTCGTCTTTTGCCCTTGCCAGGGAGCTGGAAGCTGGTCGCGGTGTCGGCGTGCTGGTCGATCAGAAATTCCGCAAGGGCCTGAAGACCCTGTTTTTCGGGCGGGACGTAAAGACCAATCCGCTCCTGCCGAAGCTCGTGCGCCAGTTCAATTGCGAAGTCTATCCGGCCCGCTGCATTCGCCTGCCCGGCAACCGCTACAGGCTGGAAATCGAGCCAAAGCTGGAAATGCCGCGCAACGAAGCCGGCGGCCTCGATCTGGCTGCAACGGCGCAGATGCTGAACGACAAGGTCGAGAGCTGGGTGAGGGAGCATCCCGAACAATGGCTCTGGTATCACGATCGCTGGAATATCAAGAAGACCGTCTTCTAGGCTTTTGCGGCGAGGCGCGCGCCTCCAGGCCGTGTGTACCTTTCGATCCGGTCTTTATGCAGTCATTGCCTTCGGTAAGCTTTGCATTTCAGAAAGTTCTCGTTTCCCGAGAACTTCCGTTCATCCGGATTGAAAGTGCGGGTAAGTCATGATAATTCACAATGTAGAAAGTTTGGTGAGATTGCGGACACCAAACTGAATATCCTTGGGCATGGCAACGCCGGGAATCGAGGCCCTGCGTCCTGACGTGGTCAAGGACAGGAGGGCAATTTTGCTGGCACTCTTTCATGCCTTCTCCATGAAATGCAGTCAGATTCAGCGTGCGATAAAACTTGGCGACGACGAGCTTGTAGCGTCACTTGATCGCGAATTGGGGCCTCTTATTGCGGCTATCCTGGCATATAAGGCCACGAGTCTGCTTGAGATATACATGCAGCTCCAGTTCATGAACAACCTCATACGGGAAGAAGCAGACGATCGTTCGCGAGTCTTGCGCAATTCTGGATCGCTTTCGGTGCTGATCGACCGCTACTTCGGTGGAGCGAGCGAAGCGGCCGGCGAAGTTTTGAGGACGTTTTCGAGCGAGAAAGTCGATCGTGAGACGGTGTTCGGTTTGGAGGAGGGTGTCGTTCTGAACGACGCCATTCTGGATAATCTGCCGGATCGCGTGGCCGTGATTACGCGCGATTATCGTTATCTCTATAGCAACGCGGCCAATTCGGAATTTCTGAAATCGAAGCCGATGGAGCTTCTGGGGCGTCATATCTCGGAATTCGTGGGTTCCGAATCTTTCGAAGGCAGCGTGAAGGCAAAGCTGGATGCGTGCTTTGCCGGAGAAAAGGTGGAATGCCTTTATCCATCCTATCGTCAGGTTGAACCCGACAACGTATTTCACTGCTCCATGACGCCATTGCGCTCCAAGACGGAAGTGATCGGCGCGTTGCTGGTCATGCACGAGATCATCGCCGTCCCCGCGGGCATGTTGGTGGCCTGAACTCGCGCTCAGGCCCCGAACAACAGCTTTCCGATCGCATCGGGTATCAGGCGAGGATTTACCTCGTCTGATCCTTTGTTGTCCTGATTCTGTTCGGCGGCGTCGGATCGCGATGCGTCGTCCGCCCGTTCGTCGTCGCTGTCGCATTCGAAGCAATGACAACGGAATCTGATCACTTTCTGCTTCGTCATGCCGTCGGCCTGTTCCAGCTCGCAAAGGGATCCGGCAGGTCCCGCCAGCGTTCCGGCGTGAAACGATCCGTCTTGACCAGGCACGCGTCCAGCTCCTCCGTGATCCGAGCCTCGCTCATCGGATCGGCACCGATGAACACCAACTCCTGACGGCGGTCGCCCCAGACCGGGTCGAGATAGGGCGCCAGAGCTTGTTTGAAACCCGGATCGCGCGGCCATTGTTCCTGCGGCACCGCCGCCCACCAGAGGCCCATCTTGCTTGTCCGCACCAAAGCACCCGCCTGGCTCATTTCGCCGACATGATATGGTCGGGTCGCGAGCCAGAAGAACCCCTTGGCTCGGACGACGCCGGGCCATGAGCGGTTGAGAAAATCCTGGAATTTAAGGGGATCGAACGGTTTCTTCGCGCGATAGACGAAGGAGCGGATGCCATATTCCTCGGTTTCCGGAACATGATCCTTGAAGCCGTGCAACTCCTTGTACCAAAGCGGATGGGTCTCGGCGCGATCGATGTCGAATCGGCCGGTGCCGAGAACCTCACCCGGTTCCACCGCAGCGAAATCGGCTTCTATCAGTCGGGCATCCGGATTGAGGCCGACAATGATCTTGCGCGCGGCGTCACGTTGCCCGGGCGTTGCCGAACCGACCTTGTTGAGAATGACGACATCGGCGAATTCGATCTGCTCGACCAGCAGGTCGACGATCGTCCTGTTGTCGCCGTCGCCGGCGGTTTCGCCGCGATCGGCAAGGAAATCCGTCGAGCCATAATCGGCCAGAAGGTTGGCCGCATCGACGACGGTCACCATGGTATCGAGGCTTGCGACATCGGAAAGGCTGCTGCCGTCCTCATCGCGGAATTCGAATGTGGTTGCGACGGGCAGGGGCTCGGCGATGCCGGTGGATTCGATCAGCAGATAATCGAACCGGCCCTGCTCGGCGAGCTGGCGGACCTCTTTCAGCAAGTCGTCGCGCAACGTGCAACAGATGCAGCCGTTTGTCATCTCGACGAGCTGTTCCTCCGTTCGGGAGAGATTGGCGCCGCCGTCGCGTACCAGCGCGGCGTCGATGTTCACCTCGCTCATGTCGTTGACGATCACCGCAACGCGCAAACCCTGGCGATTGTTGAGGATATGGTTGAGCAGAGTCGTCTTGCCGGCACCGAGAAAGCCGGAGAGGACGGTAACCGGGAGCTTCTTGTTCATGGCAACCTCATTGTAATGTAATATCATTACATTTGCTGTGGTGAAAAAAGCGAGCAATGGGCTCGCTTCGTTCGGAGATATCAAGCCTGTCTTAGGAGAGGCAGGCTTTCAGGGAATTGGCGATGCCGCGCATCAGGTTGAAATAGAGATCCGGTCCCTGCGGCAGGGTTGCCGCTTCGGGATCGAGCACGCCTGACTTTGCGGACGTGCCTTCCAGCACCACGTTGACCAGCTTCGGTTCGAATTGCGGCTCGGCGAAGACGCAGGTGGCGCCGAGATCGGCGACCTTGCTGTGAATCTCCGCCACGCGCTGCGCGCCGGGAATGCTCTCCGGGCTGACGGTGATGGAGCCGGAGACGCGCACGCCGTAGCGGTGCTCGAAATACTGATAGGCATCGTGGAAGACGATGAAAGGCTTATCCTTCACCGGGGCGAGCGTCGAAGCGATTTCGGTATCGAGCGCGTCGAGCTTGTCGTTCAGCGTCTTCTGGTTCGTTTCATAGGTCAAGGCGTTGGCGGGATCCGCCGCAACCAGGGACGTGGTGATTTCGGCGACCATGGCTTTGGCATTGTGGGGATCGAGCCAGAGGTGAGTGTCGAACTCGCCGTGGTCATGATCGTGGCCGTCGGCGTGTTCTTCGCCGGCTTCGTGCTCGTCGCCGTCGTCATGCGGTTCGAAGGCGCCGCCTTCCCTGAATTTGAGTTTGGCAATGCCGGGCGCATCATCGAGTTCGACGATGGTCGCGTTGGAGCCGAGCGAGGAGAGAGGCTTCTGCAGGAAGGCCTCCATGTCCGGGCCGACCCAGAAAACCACCTGCGCCTGCTGCAGGCTGCGGGCATTCGAGGGCTTGAACGCATAGGTGTGCGGCGATGCCGCGCCGTCGACGATCAGATCCGGCGTGCCGACCCCTTGCATGACCGCGGCGACCAGCGAATGGATCGGCTTGATGGAGACGACGACGCGCGGGGCATCGGCGGCAGTTGCGGTCGTGCTGATCAGCAGGCCCGAAAAGAGAAGGGAGGCGGCGACAGGAAGGAAGCTTTTTGCTGCGTACATGCGATAAATGCCCTTGAATGGGTCTGTTATGTTATTACATCAATTGCGTTATGCTATAACGTGTGCGATAGCATGGCGCAATAGTGCAATTGGAAATTTCATGCTTCCCTCCATCGACAGCAAGAGCCGGCCTCTCGTGTCGCTCCATGACGTCGGCGTCCGTCGCGGCGGTCGCTGGCTGGTGCGCGGCGTCGATTTTTCCGTGAGCCGAGGCGAGATCGTTACCCTGATCGGCCCGAACGGTTCCGGCAAGTCCACCAGCGCGAAGGCGGCTATCGGCGTGCTGAAGCCGGACGAGGGGCGCGTCGATCGCGTTGCCGGCCTGAAGGTCGGATATGTGCCGCAGAAGCTTGCCGTCGATTGGACCCTGCCGCTCAGCGTGCAGCGATTGATGACCCTCACCGGGCCTTTGCCGGAGCGTGAGTTGATTGCCGCGCTGGAAGCCGTCGGCATCGCCCATCTCGCCAAGGCCGAGGTGCAGCATCTTTCCGGCGGCGAATTCCAGCGAGCGTTGCTTGCGCGCGCCATTGCCCGCAAGCCCGACCTGCTGGTGCTCGACGAACCGGTGCAAGGCGTGGATTTCAACGGCGAGATCGCTCTTTACGACCTCATCAAGTCGATCCGCAATTCCGAGGGTTGCGGCATCCTGTTGATTTCGCACGATCTGCATGTCGTCATGGCGGCGACGGATACCGTGGTTTGCCTCAACGGCCACGTCTGCTGCCGCGGCACGCCGCAAGCCGTCAGCCAGAGCCCCGAATATGTCCGGCTGTTCGGCACGCGTGCGGCGCAGTCGCTGGCGATCTACAGCCATCACCACGATCATACGCATCTGCCCGACGGGCGCGTGCAGCATAGCGACGGCTCGATCACCGACCATTGCCATGCCGACGATGGCCATCACCATCATGAGCATGACGACCATCACCACGATCATGATGGCCATCATCACGGCCACGACCATGCCCAGGGTGAGCGCCATGTTTGACGATTTCTTCCTGCGCGCCATTCTTGCCGGTGTCGGACTGGCGCTGACGACCGGGCCGCTCGGTTGCTTCATCATCTGGCGGCGCATGGCCTATTTCGGCGATACGATCTCGCATTCGGCGCTGCTCGGCGTGGCTCTGTCGCTGCTTTTCCAGCTCAACCTCACGCTTTCCGTCTTCGCGGTCGCCGCGCTCGTGTCGATCCTGCTCCTGTTCCTGCAGCGGCGGCAGGCGCTGTCGGCGGACGCGCTGCTCGGCATCCTTTCGCACGCGACGCTCGCGATCGGTCTTGTCATCGTCGCTTTCATGAGCTGGGTGCGGATCGACCTTATCGCCTTCCTGTTCGGCGACATCCTGGCCGTCAGCCCGTCCGATATCGCGGTGATCTGGGGCGGCGGCATTTTCGTGCTGGCGGGAATTGCCTGGCTCTGGCGGCCGCTGCTGGCCTCGACGGTCAATCCCGAGCTTGCGGAGGCCGAGGGATTGCGGCCGGAGCGCGCAAGGCTGCTGTTCATGCTGCTGATGGCCGTGGTGATTGCGATCGCCATGAAGATCGTCGGCATCCTCCTTATTACCGCGCTTCTCATCATTCCGGCCGCTACGGCACGCCGCTTTGCCGCGACGCCGGAGACTATGGCGATTTTCGCCTCGCTGCTCGGCGCCATCGCCGTTGTCGGCGGGCTTTTCGGATCGCTGCGCTATGATACGCCGTCCGGGCCTTCCATCGTCGTCGCGGCGCTCGTTCTGTTTATCATCAGTCTGCTGCCCCTCGTTCGCAGGAGCGGCACGCCAGCGGCGCAACAGAGAGGACAGTCATCATGACCACTCCGATGCTCACCAAGAACCAGTCCCTCGTTTTCGACGTCCTGACCAAGGCGGAAGCGCCGCTCAGCGCCTACACCATTCTCGACAAGCTGCGCGATCAGGGTTTTCGCGCGCCACTGCAGGTCTATCGCGCACTCGACAAGCTTCTGGAATACGGCGTGGTGCACCGGCTCGAGAGCATCAACTCCTTCGTGGCCTGCGCGCATCCGCATGAGGATTGCCATAGCCATGGTCTCGTCGCTTTCGCCATATGCGAAAGCTGCGGACAGGTGATCGAGTTTCACGACCACGAGGTGGACCATCGGCTGATGGATTGGCTGAAATCGCAGAAGTTCAAGGCGGAGAAGTCGACCATCGAAATTCGCGGACATTGTGCCAATTGCGCGGCATAAGTTCGCGGCGAATATCTTTCGCCAGGTTCGTCAACTGTTTATCGACGTATGCTAATCTAATCTCTTAAGATCGCGCGCGAAGCGCTGCCAGTTGGCGACATAGTGGCGGGCCGAACGGCGCAGGCCCTCGATCGCGGCTTCGTCCAGCGTGCGGATCGCCTTTGCCGGTGCGCCGACGATCAGCGAACCATCCGGAAATTCCTTGCCTTCGGTCACCAGCGCATTGGCGCCGACGAGGCAGTTGTTGCCGATCTTCGCGCCGTTCAGAATGGTGGCGCCCATGCCGATCAGCGAGTTGTTGCCGATGGTGCAGCCATGAATGATGGCGTGATGCCCGATGGTGCAGCCTTCGCCGATCGTGACGGGGAAGGCGGGATCGGTATGTACCATCGTTCCTTCCTGGATATTCGTCGCCTTGCCGATGGCGATCAGCTCGTTGTCGCCACGCAGCACCGAGCCGAACCAGATGCCGACATCCTCGCCGATTTCAACCTTGCCGATCACGCTTGCGTCCGGCGCGATCCAGTATCGGTCCGGACCGGGCGTTTTTGGCGTCAGGCCGGCAAGGGCGTAAAGCGGCATGGTCGATCCTCCTCGATCAGACGACGTTCAGTACCAGGGTCGCGACGCCATCGACGGCGCAGCTGATGCGGTCGCCGCGCGTAACGGGACCGACGCCGGCGGGCGTGCCGGTCATGATGATGTCGCCCGGTGCGAGCGTGAAGAGCTTGGAGAGTTCGGCGATGATTTCCGGCACCTTCCAGATCATCTGCGAGAGATCGCCTCTTTGCGCCGCTTCGCCATTGCGCATCAGCCAGATACCGCCCTTGTCGGGGTGGCCTGCCTGGGTCGCCGGCACCAGCGCGGAAACCGGGGCGGAATGATCGAAAGCCTTGCCGATTTCCCAGGGGCGGCCAAGTTTCTTGGCTTCGCCCTGCAGGTCGCGGCGGGTGAAATCGATGCCGACGCCGTAGCCGTAGACGCAATCCAGCGCCTGCTCCACCGGTATGTTCACGCCGCCGCTGCGCAGCGCCACCACGAGCTCCACTTCATGATGCACGTCCGAGGACAACGACGGGTAGGGGAAATCGCTCGCGACAAGCAGATTATCCGGATTCTTCTGGAAGAAGAATGGCGGCTCGCGGCTGGGGTCATGCCCCATCTCGATGGCATGGTCGGCATAGTTGCGGCCGACGCAGTAGACGCGGCGCACCGGGAAAAGCTCGGTTTCACCCTCGATCGGCAGAAGAACCGGGGCGGGTGCTGGAATGACTGTGGTGAGCGGGGCGTTCATATAGGTTTTCGAAACTTTCATCTTTTTCGGACGGGCGCATCGCCCTCCGACTCCATTCGGGAAACTAGCATCATTGTTGCTGCCGCGAAAACTGGCCTTTTTGAGGGATTTGGTGTAGAGCGCGGATCAGAAAGGTTTCCCATGTATAGTGACGTGCTGAAAAATGGCCGCAAGATCTTTGCGGTAGCCCCGATGATCGACTGCATCGTTTAGAAGAAAAAGCCCAGTAAAATCAAGGTTGAATGCAGTCTCCACGTCGGTCTGTAGCACTTGCGTAGCATCGACCGCGGCTTGCATAGTTTCTCAATCTTACCCGACTAGCTTTCACAAAATGGGCATTGTCGTCAAGCAGCTGTCCGCAATGACACCGTGGTTAAAGTGCCCCGAGATTTCCGTTCAAACCGACAAGAAAAAGCCGGCGCAGGCCATGTGACCACGCCGGCTTGTGAGGGTAAGCAGTTAGCGACACAGCCGCGGCAAAGCGGCTATCTGTGAAGCTGTCGGAACTCCTTGAGGGCGGCTTCGCGACGGCGGTCGATGTACTCCGCGAGATCATGGAGGTAGACGCCCTTGTGAGATTTTTGCGATGACTCCACACGGATGACTGGAATCTCGATTTCGCCGGCGGACGCCTTGCGAACGAACTTGTCCGGAGTGAGATGGCTGAAGTAGTCGCGGCAGACGTCCTCCACCGGTATCACGGCCTGGCCCCCGTACTGGGCGAAAAGCAGAAACTGGGTCGACAGGGTCGTCGGTGTGCTCATCAAATCTTCCTTGATTGTTTTAGGGCGCAGCGGACGCGGCCGGCGCCGGCTCGAGCCGATTTATGAAGTGGGGGCAGTGTCGGCGATTTTGAGGCGGCGGATCAGGTCTTCAGCTGCGACCTGGCTTGCGACTTTCGCGATAGGCCGTTTGATGATCTCGTAGACCGTCCACATGCCATGATCGTTAGAGAAGAGATGGGTTTCATAGCTCTTCTCCTTTTCGTTCAACATTCGCGTGTTTTGGCGTGGCGTCTCGGTCATTTTGCCTCCGGCACGGCGGTAGGCTGCGTTGAAATGGGTGCGAGATCGACACACCGCTCTCCTAGCCTAGACAGAAGGGCGCGGGCTTCATCTACCGCAGGACGCATGATTTTCTTGCGCCATCCTCTCCAGTCATTGTGAGCGTGTGGATAATCCAGGTTGCTGACAACCGGCTCGCGCTCGACGGCGGTAACGATGTTGCCTAGCACCTTCCTCACCTCTTCCATCACCTCTGCATGGCGCTGGCGTTCTGAGGAATGGTCAATCACAAATCGCATTGCTTCTCCTGCCGTCTTGGCCTCAAGTTGGCGAAGAGCCTCATCGCCATATGTGGCAAAGTCTGCAGATCGACGCAATTCGTCGCCTGTGAGAATGCCGGTCGCGTGCCAGCCCAATATTTCCGCACAACGCTTTGTGAGGGAATTAAATTCGGAGCTTGATGTCTCGCTCATGCCTTATGCCTCCCTTCGCGGGAGTGGATGGCCTCAAGTGCGGTCTCCGGATAGATCTGCACCGATCCCGGCTCTCGCTCGCTTTCGACGCAATAGCCGACCGGCGTCAGTTCCGTGCTATAGAATCCGACAATTCGCCCCTGCCAGGATGAGCCCTTCGTTTTTCGCACCCGATCGCCGATGGCAAAGGCTCGCCCATCTCCGCCGTTTCCGGCTTCTATAGGGGCGTGGAGAGGGATTCTCGGAAGGTCATCCTCAGGCAGGCGAAATTCGTAATCGAGAGGACCGCCCGGAACGAAGCCAATAATGCGGCCATCACGTTGAACGCCGAAGCCTACCGGCTCCCTCGCGCAGACTACCCCGCCTATAGAGGAGAGATAGGCGGAGATCGCGGCTTCAGCGATCTGGCGGCATTCGCAGGTCGGATCGTCCTTCAAGCCCCCGGTGCGATGGCAGCAGGTACCGCCGATGTAACCGGTGATTTCGTGTGCGGCGGCAGTCAGAGCCTTATCGTGCGGGGTGGTCATAGCGCTCTCCCGAAGATCCATGTTCCTATGTTGTGGATGCCGATCAGCCAAGGAAAAACGGCTATTGAGAAGTAGCCGCAGAGAATGAGGCATCCGACGACGAACGGTGGAATATCTTCTTTCAAACGCCCGAGCATGCCGATCTGGTCACGACGGCGCTTCTCTTTGGCCTCATGTTCGGGCCACAACCCCAAAGGATCGAAAGGGTCAAACAGCATCAGACCACTCCACGTAAAAGCCGAGCATCGGCACAGGGAATACGTACAGGCGTCGCTTCGTCCGGTCGTAGAACGCGCCGATCCATAGATCGTACCAAGCGAAAATCGGTCGAATAGTCATCCTCTGCTCTCCTCTTGCTGGGAGAGGGCGGAAAGCGCTGCAATAATCAGCGCAATGGCGGGTGTAGCGCCGGTTGCGTCTGCGCCGGTCCAAGCGCCAAATCGCGCCCATGGTTTTGTGCTGGGCGTCTGATTCCATCCGATCATAACTTGAGCGCCAGCGAGGAGCCGTTCCGCCAATTTTGCGGCTGCATCAAGCGATCCCGTAAAGGCCGGTATCCCTTTGTCGAACTTGCTTCCGACCATGAATGGTGGCCAATCGCTTGATCGCATCCATTTCTCTGGAATGTCGAAAGCTTCAGCTATTCGCCAATCAAGTTCTCGGCTCGCCCCGTCGGCGCTTTCCAATTTGGCGATAAGGTCTTGAATGCTCATCCCCGCTCTCCCTTCGCTACATGCTGGAGGGCGGAACGGGCATTTCGCCGTGCATTGTCGAGATCAAGGAGAGCGTCGGCTTGTCCGCCATCGATCATTGCCGTGTAGATTTCGTGGGTTCTCGTCGTGGCAAGTTGCTCGTAGCAATTCTCCATTCGCTTCAAGGCTTCGCTGAGAATGCCGTTCTCCTCCCTCAGCGCGGCGATATCGGCTCGGTTCTGATCCATCCACAATTCGAATGCGACCTGATCAAGCTCTTGGTATTCGGGGAGGCCGATAAGGTCGGAGATACGGTCGACCAACGCCAATCGGTCATCGCGTTCTTTGATGATGTTTTCAGCTTCCATCAACCGCTCTTGCAGATTGGCGATATCGGAGGCGGGGGTGGGGGAGGAAGCGCGAGCAGCCTGAATTTCGGCATCCGTCTCCGGGCAATGCGACCAGTCGCTCGCGATCGACGAAAGTTTCTCGACGGCGCTCCCGATTACTTCGAGAGCGGCACTGAACTCCTGCTGGTATCGTTCGTCATCCCATTCGTAGGAGCCGCGCGATGAGCAGAGCCAAGACCGGCGTGCAATTTCGTCTTTGATGATATTGACCTGATCGCACACGGTAGAGCGGTCGCGTTCATTGGCCCATCTTGCGGATCGAAGCTGCTCTTGCAGTTCCTTGATTTCCTCCATCCCTCCTACCGGAGAGGAGAGAGCGGAGCGAATACGAGTTTCGTAATCAGCTTGGGCGGCGGCTTTGGCGAGTTCAGCCGATGGAAAAGGTTCCCGTCGTATCGGTTCGCCTTTCGCCATGGTCACCAACGCGCAATATCCTGGGCGTCTTTCGAGATAATACGTAACAGAGACCTCAACAGAAGCCATGTCGTCATCTCGGTTCCACTCCAGCGCCTTCACTGCCAGAGGCAGCGGCGCGGGTGCGGCGAAAAGCTGCGCACCTTCAGGAGGTACGCGTCCAAACCAGATGGGACGAAGCCCCAATCCATCACCGCTATCGTGCATTTGAGCAACGGGCTTGCCCGGCGGGAGCGCAAGGGCAGAGCTCAAATCGTCCCTAGCGGCCTGATATTCCGCCTCGGTACCATGGTCACAAGTTCGGTAGCTGTTGGCGCGCACGGCCGCTTCGAACCGCTGGATTTTATCGTTGGTCATGGATTTCCTTTCCAATCAGCCGGCGCCGCCATTCGCGCTTTCCTCAGACCTTGTTGGATCCGCTCGCTGCAGAGCAAAACGGCCTCGTCGTGGTCGTAGTCGGAGAAGATTCCCCAAAGGGTATTGGCCAACTGGTGGGGATCTATGCCCTTGGAGAGCCAGTAGTCTCGCTCTGAGCCGAGCTTACAGCTGTGCTGCAGATCGTGTTCTTCCGGACAAAGGGGTAGGGCGAAGCGGTCGGGCGCCTTGGTGCCTTTGCCTCTACCGTAGTGGCCGAACCAATCACTCGCGAACGAGACATGCGCTGCCTGGACGCCGTAGCGGCCGGTTACAACGCACGGCAGTTCGTGGATGAACTCGAGGTAGTCACCGCGCTTCGCCGGCCGGCGCTGAGGCCGCGGGGGGCTCTTGGGAAAAGCGATCCGGTGCGCGCTCATTGACGACCTCGACGAATTTCCTCAAGCCCTTCATCTCGGGCTCGGGTGAGTTCCTCGAAGGCTTCCTTCGAGCCGCCGGCCTGGTCCGGATGCGTGTATTTGGACTTCGCCCGGTAGCGATCCTTCAGGTAGGTTTCACTGATCGGCTCCGTCGGACCGAATCCGAACACTTCGCGCCAAGAGCGTTTGGCGACGGTCTCTGGTGAGGGAAGTGCCGTAAAGCCCGCGAAGGTTGCGCGCACAAGTGCAAGCGTGCCGTGCCGCAGTTCCACGCGCCTTGCCTCCAATATATGGTGGATCGCCTGCAGGTTGGCCTCGACCTTAGAGTAGCGGTCGACCGGTATACAGACAGACAGGCTATCCCAGACGAACCAAACCGCGACGCCGGGATCAGATGGCTTGTCTACCCCGAGCGTATAGTTGCTCGAGATCACCACGTTCTGGAGGGGCTTGCCGCTGTCGGAAGCGAAAAGGCGCAGACTTTCCTTGACGTTCTTGGTCGCGCCGGCGAGCGATGTTCGAAACTGGCCGTTTTCCCGCGGCTTCTGATAGCGCGGAATATGGTCTGGCCATTGGAGCGGGTAGGGAATCATAGTGCAGGAACCTCCGGAAATGCGTCGTGGATAACGCCGTCGATCGTTCGGCCGGAATGCTTCCTGCCAACCCGGCGCACGGTGGCGCCATCGTCAAAGGTGAAGTGTTTGCCGGAACCGGAGATCTCCGAAACTGAGACCCACTCGCCATTCTGCTTATGATGGTAGACGGCGCCGCGGCGGGCGGCCTGATCTCGTAGACTGCGGATCCATGCAGGATGGGTTGGCCGCGCCTTTTGGCTACCCTGGTCGGTCTCGCCGCCGGTGATCACCCAATCGGGCATAACGCCGTGCGGGACGATGATATCGCCAAGAAGTGGTTCGAAGGATCCGAATGTGAATAGGGGATGCAGTTCGATCTTGGCGACTTGGAGCGCTAGCAGGTTTTTGTCGGCGCGCGGCTGATCTTCGCAGGTTGTGCCGAGAGCAGCGTTCTTGGGCAGTCCACCGGCCGAGTCGGAGAGCTTGACGATCAACTGCGGGCGTTTTGTCAGCAGCAGCCAGACAAGGTTGGGCGTCGACCGGATCAGATCGAACAGATCCCGACGCCAATCGGCTGGGATTTCATTGTCGAACACATCGGCCAAGCTCGAGCAGAATACAAATGGACGCTTACCGCCTATTGCCGCCTGCCTGTTCCAGGCCAGTGGCTTGCGCCAGTTGCTGGCGCTTGTCCGGCTGCGAGTGCCGGCGCCGGCGCCCGGGCCGCCCCATTGGACGCGCCCCATGCGGGTTTCCATGAGGTGAGCGGCATAGCAATGGTCGCACGCCGGAGAAACCCGCGTACAGCCGATCCATGGGTTAAAGGTCATGTCTGCCCAAGAGATGAGAGTTTCTTCAGCCATCGACATGCACTCCTATGCCTTGGGCTTCTGCCGCGGTGGCGATGCCGCGCTCTGAACGCTCGGAATGAAACGAATTCGGGATATCAAGCATGCAGCAACTCAGTTCATAGCCAGCTTGTTCATTGAGCTAGCGATGAAGATTGCCTTCTCTTCGCTATCGCATTCGCAGAGAACCAGATCTGGACTATTTCCGCTCTCGACGAACTGCTTCTCCGTGAGGCTTTCCTCCACAACAATGAAGGTTTCGTCGCCCTCGCAGTTGCCGCATTGGCATTCAATTTCAAGGGTGATCACCTTGTATCTCGTTCTCATCATCCGACCCCCGCTGCGGCTTCGATCGCCGCGTTCTTACATTTCTTCCAGGCGTTGTGGTGCCGGCGCCAAATCACGGCCGCCGAATTTCGAGCGTTTCCCTTCGGCATCTTCCAGAATTCGGCGTACTCTGGCTTCTTCCGAAGAATCAACCTCACTCGCTTCTTGACTGTCCGCCATTCGGCTTTGATGTGCCGTGGAACAAGCGGCCAGTGTTTCCCGCATATCCATTCCTGGAAGCTTCCATCATTCTTGACGGTGCGACGGCAAAATGGAACGCAACACCCGATCCGGTCAGCCACAGTTCTTCGCTCTCGGAAGCCTATATTTCTCGAAGTCATTGCGCCGGATTTTCACCGAATGTCCCGAAGCATAACGTGCGAATATAAAGTCCGGATCGATGTGAGTTATGACGGCAGGATGCCATATATATCCGTCATGCGTTGCCATTCGAACTTCAAGGTCATTACCCTTTTCCAGGTTGCGAAGCTGAAGCTTCATTCAACATCCTCGTCGTTTGGGAATCCGCTCTGACGCCATCATTTTCAGGTACCGCTTCGTCAGCGCTGCTCGCGTTCCAGAGACAATCAATCGGACACCGATTGCCTTCACATCGGCGTAGAGCCAATGGGATTGATTTGGGGGAGGCCACGCCGACATCAACGAGGATCGCTCCCAATTTTGAACTTCCGTTCCGTTCCAGTTGCCGTTCTGAACTTCAAACGACCATGCTTTTGCCCGGTATCGAACGTGCCCGGTCAACGTTTCATTGTTCCCTTCGCGATCATGAATCTCGCGATGGAAATCAGTGATCCGCCAAGGCCATTCTCGGCCCGTCTCATGGCAACATATATCTTCCAGAATCCCGGCGGCGAAATCGTCCCCGTATCGCTCGCAAAACTCCAGAAACTCCTCACAGTGACGATCGCTCAAGCAACGATTGTCAGCCGTTCGGCCGCCCTTGTGATGCCAGTGTAAAGATGGCGCCCGCGCTCTGGGAACGCCGTGCTTTCATCGAAGAGGCACACGTTGTTCCATTGGCTGCCCTGGCTCTTGTGGACCGTTAGGGCATACCCGAAGTCGAACTGCTGTGTTCCGCGGAGCTCCTTCCAGGAAACTTCGTTGCCCTTGCCAACGAAAAGCTCTTGGCGGCATCGAACCTTGCGCGGCTCCGTGCCCTCGAAATCCAAAGACTTCACGATCATACTCACGCAATGATCATTGACGGCGCCGCGTCGACGGTTCTTCAGCTCGAGCACCTCCCAAAGGCCACCGTTGAGAATGCCGAGTGCGTGTTCGTTCTTTAGCGCGACAAGGCGGTCGCCTACTTCCGGCATGGGGGACGTGCGGCCGGCGAGCTGGCGAAGTCGTTCATTGTAGCGATGGCGGGTCTTGTTGACGCCTACGAGGACCTGGTCGGCTCCGGTGACGAGCGATGCGTCAATCTCCTTGGGTGAGATGATCCGCACCGCGCCGTAGTCGCCTCGTTCAAGACGACGACCCTCGCGAACATCGGTCGCGATCCGGACGATCGGGTTGTCGGCCGCTTGGCGATGGATCTCCTCGAGCATGACGTCGGGTTCATGATCAGTGAAATAGCCTCCGCCGTTCACTGGCGGCAGCTGGCCAGGATCTCCCAGTACCAGGATTGGTATCCCGTACGCCTGAAGGTCGCGGCCGAGCTCCTCGTAGACCATGGAGCACTCATCGATGATGATGAGTTTGATCTTCTCCATTTCGAAGCGTGGCCGGCGAGTGTATTTGGTGATGCCGGTCTCTTCGTCCTGCTCGAATTTGTAGATCAGGCTATGGATCGTGGTTGCGCCTGCGCAACCGTTCTTCCGCATCACCATCGCTGCTTTGCCGGTGAACGCAGCGTATTGGACCGAACCTTTGACTGTTTCGGCGAAATGGCGGGCAAGAGTCGTCTTACCTGTGCCGGCGTAGCCGAATACACGGAATACCGGCTTCCCGCCGTCCCGGAACCATGCTGCGACCTGGTCGATCGCTCTGGATTGTTGAGGTGAGAACTGCATCAGTGATCCTTTTTCCCACCGGGGAACAGCACCAATTTTCCTCGCGGTGCTGGCGGCGTCGGTTTGTACAGCAGCGGCGGTAGCGGTCCGCCAAACTTCCAAGCATCGATTTGCGCTTTGGTGCGGCGGCATGCCTGCGACGCGTGATAGCGGTAGACATTGCCGACTTCCTCAAAAGCCCGCCTTCCGTCGCCGCGAACGTACAAGTTCCAGTAGGCGTTTTTGCAAGCCCCAGCTTTGATGGGGTGGCCGTTCTCGTCGGTGAGTTGAGTTTGGCCCTCGACGGTTCCGACCCATTGCCAACGAAAACGGGTTATCAGCGACTTGATGATCTCAATCATGCCGCATTCACCTCCGGAAAAAAGCCCCGGCGAGCCAGGTCGAAATACATTTCCTTGAGCAGTAGAATGTCTTGCAGACTGTCACGGTGTTCGTTCGGCTGCCGGCCCAGGATTCCTTCAACGGCCTCGCCAAACCGCGGCCAGCGGTACTCTGTGGCGTCGGACACCTCGCTCTCTAGCTTGCAGATCTGCTGAGCGTACGGCTTCTGCAGATCGATAAACGTTGTCATCGGCCGGGTAAGCCAAAGGCGGTCGAAGGCGCTCGACGGCTTGCTGAGGGATACCGCGAAGCGAGCGAACAGGCTGGCAACAACCATCTTGTCCATGTCACCATAAGTGACGACTTTCATTTCGGACTCGAACGGCCCAACCTTCAACATATCAGAGAGTATCCCAAGTGCGCGGGACTCCGGAATTCCGACGCGACCACACAGTTTGTGATCGATGCCGTGCTTCTCGAGCGCTCCTCCCTTCACCATCCGGCCGTCAGGCTTGATGAACGCGGCGAAGTGGTTGATGACCTGGCCGCCGCCATTGCATTGCATCGCGGCGATATAGGGCGCCCACGGCTGCTGATTGCTGTCGATTGACTCGTTACGGAGATAGAGCCCGCTGGTCTGCAGATCCAGGAAGAGAATGTTCGGAATTGCTATTGGTGCTGCCGTCACTGCTTCACCTCCTCACAGGAAGGGTTGGCAAGCTTCAGCAGAACGTCTGCGTGGCAGGCTTCGGTCGCGCTGCACCAGCAGGCAAGGTTCCTGCCGGCGAGCTTTGCCTGCACATGGCGATGGATCGCCTGATCTCCAGCGAGCACGGCGGCGAAGCGACGGACCGCAGCTTCGTTGTCGGGCGCCACATAGTCTGGAAAGCCCAGTGGCCACCAGCCCCAGCGCTTCGCCTGCTTCTTGTCCACCGGGCCACCGACTACGAAAGGGTTTCCCCATTCGGACGGGCGAGCCACGTTAACGGCGGCGAGCCCATTCGTCGCCCGCGCCAGCGCCTGAAGGTCAAAGCCGGCAAGCCGGGAAAGCCGCAAACGGACAGGAGCGGGGGTCATGGCCGACCACCAAACGCTTGTTGAAAGCCGACAATGATCCGAGCGGCGGTCGCGCCAATAGCCTCGGGATGGAAGACGAGCGCGTAGACGAAGCATCCCATCAAAAAGATGATGCAGATCTGCACGAGGAAAATGAGGATGAACGGTATTCTGATCATGCGGCCTCCAGTTTCTTGCGCCAGTCAAAGAAGCCGAGCGCGCCTTTGACGGCGATGAAATCAACGGGTTTGGCATTCGCGATAACCAAGCCGTAGACGCCGACGAAGTAGTCGTCGTCGTGAAACGTCACGATGTCGACGATCTCACCAGTGCCGACTATGCCGCCGGTTTGATATCTCGCTGGTACCGGAAACACTTGCCGCTCATTCGTGACGGGGTGATATCCGCGTGCCAACGAGATTGCACAGCTCTCTTCAACCTGCATGCCGCAATGGATTGCGAACTCGCCTCGGAATTTGAGACCGGGGTTCCACGGCTTCCAGTCGCGGTTCTCGATAGGTTTGTAACCTTCAACAATGAGCCACGCCCAAGGTTGACGAATGGAAAGTGCCAATTTCGGAAGGTGAGGGTAGATCAAGCCGGCACCTCGTCCTTCTTGACGGCGTGCGCGTACATCCCGTCCTCGACCCGCGCGAGGCCTTCAACCCGCAGCGGGAAGTCGCCGCCAGTTAACTTTTTGGTGGAAACCCACGCCTTACCGGGACGCAGCGCTACGTATGGCTGGCGCCATGTTGAGCCAGCATTGACGTTGTCTGCTTCGAAGATCTGGCTGCGGCCTGGGGTCAGCCACGGACCAATCCTGCTGCCACGAGTTTCAATGAGGTGCTTCGGGCCCGTCATTCGGGCCGTGGTGCTGCACATTGAGCCGGCGCACTCGAAGCCGTCGTGCTCAATCAGCGTCCATTCTTCGGTGACCACTCGGAGAACCAAAGCAAATACGCGATGGTGCTCGATCACACCTTCCGCATTGCGCCCATATATAGGGCAAAGGATCATAACCTCGATCGGAACGTCGACGGCCGGCTGTGGCTTCTCCTTTTCAAAGAAGCACATCTGGCGACCGATGAACGCGATAACGTTCCCGGGCCTTTTCTTCGAGGCGACCGGTGTGACGATCAGTGGCTCGTAGGCCGGCATGGGCAACGGCGCCGGGCGCTTAAAGTGTCCCTCGGTCATGCTCTGGAATCCTCTACTGCAGCGAGGTACTGCCTCAGACGTGACTGTAAGGCGTCCTCGGAAAAGCGGTCGTAGAGACCGTCGATCGACGGGGGCGACTTAGTGTGCATAAAAGTCCGCGTTGGTACATCCGCAGGTACCTTGTCCGCCCACTGGTCGAGAACGATGATTGTCTGGTCAGCGTGGACACGGATAGTGTGGAGTTGATCGGTATTCATGCGATAAGACTCTCCTCGACGGAGAACGAAGCCTTGCTCTTCCAGGAGGTGCGTTTCTCGCTTCCACTCAAAGCCGTTGCCGCCAAGTAGAGGCGTTCGCCATTCGAACTCCTCATAGAGATCGCCGGCCGGGTCTTCGGAATAGTAAGAATTCGAAATGGCGCCGGCGATCACCGTGGTCGCAAAGTCGTAACGATGATCATGGGGGTTTACGATCTCGGGCAACTTCGAGATGTCGCCGTTGAAAAAATAGACCTTGCGTGTCCACGCTGGCGAGCGGAACAGACAAAGGTAGTCGAACCCTTTGACATGAAAGTTCTGGTATGAGTTTTCTCGCATGATTTCGATGGGATCGTGCTCAATCATAAGGCGCCTCCGATCGGATGGTTGCGTCCCTCCGACCGCTCGACATAGTCCGCGGGCAGGGAGAGAGCATGGTTGATGGAATTTCCGACCAGATTGTATTTGTGGCGGGACACAGACACCTTGACGAAGGTGCGCATGCCAGGCTGCTTCACATTGGCGACGCGGTGGATTACCCCTTGGTCCAGCAAGAGAAGGTGCTTGTCTGGATAAATGCGATGATGGTCGACGTCGGGCTCCGCCGCCGCTTCCATCTCAGCTAATGACGCATGATGATCTTGCGTGAAACCGATCCGTTCATCTGGTTCCCAGAAAAGCGTCCCATTGCAGTCTGACCAGATGAAGTTCAGGTCGTCGGTCATGAAGCCGTCGGAATGCCAGCCAGGCCGGTTGCCGGGGTTGTCTGCCGTGACATAGAGGGTCTTGGCGGTCAGGTAGATGTAACTGTCATTCCAGCGAGGCTGCTGGATGGTCTGATATACCTTCGAGAGGAAGGGCGCGAACTGGCGTAGGTTCTCGGGCAGGGATACAGGAAAACAACCCGGCAGCTTTACTGGGCAGTACAGCCAGAACATCATCTCGGGGAAGGAAAGGTCCAGCAGCCCAAGATCCAGCGGGGCAACGCCGTATCTATTCTCCATGGGTGACCTCCTCGAAAATGTAGAGGTCGAGGTCCATCTGGACGAAAATCGTGCAGAGGCCGATGTACCGAAGCTGCAGGTGGTCAGGGATTTTGCCGCCGCACTTGAACGACCAGAACCGGCGTTCCTCGTCGGGCACATCGGTTCTGACGACGGCCCAGAGCCAGAACAGGCCATGGATCGACGCGACCCGGATGACCTCGGCGCCCTTCGGCAGTTTGAGGGTGAACTGTTCCTTGACCGGCATCTGGTACTTGAAGATGGTCCGTCCGGTGACATCGGACATCTTCTTGCCGCGGAGGGCTTCGTCCCACTGGTCCGCCTGAATCGCGGAATTCACGATCTTCTCCATTTAGACCCTCATCGGCATGAGGACGTAAAGGACATCGGGGCCGTCTTCGTCCTGAATGAGGGTCGGGCTGCCGGGATCCGACAGGCTGATGCGCGCCCGTTTGGATTGAATATTGACGAGGATATCGTTGACGTACTTCGCATTGAAGCCGATCTCGATGCTCGGCTGATCCGTCGGGAAATCGATTTCGACGTCATCGTCGGCGCTGCCGGAATCTGGGTTGTTGACCTCCAGGTGCAGGTTGTTTTCATCAAAGGTCATCTTGACCGCCCGGCCGCGTTCGCTGGAGATCGTTGACACGCGGTCGGTCGCCGCCCTGATCTTGTCCGAGTCAGCAATGGCGATCAGGTTGTTCTTGGTCGGTATGACACGGGTGTAGTCAGGGAATGTGCCATCAATGAGCTTCGACAGCAGCACGACGTCCCCGCTCTGGAGCCGGATCTTGTTTTCTGAAACGTCGATCGAAGCAACGCCGGCGTCGAGCAGCTTTTCGAAAGCTCCCACCGTCTTCCTTGGAATGATAATGCCAGGCATTCCCGAGGCACCCGACGGCGCGGCGATCTGTGCTCGAGCAAGACGATGGCCGTCGGTCGCAACCGCGCGAAGGACATCTCGGCCCATGTCCTCAACCGTGTGCATGAAGATGCCGTTCAGATAATAGCGGGTCTCCTCGGTCGAGATCGCAAACTGTGTCCTGGAGATCAGCATCTTCAGATCGGCGGCCGCGATCTGGAAGGAATGCGTGAACTTGCCGGCACTCATATCCGGGAAGTCGGAGGTGGGTAGGCATTGCAGTTTGAATTTTGAGCGGCCGGCGCCCACCGAGAGCGTCGACTTGTCCGAGCTCAGTTCGAAGGAAACAACATCGCTCGACATCTTACGGACGATATCGCTCAGCAGTTGCGCCGGCGCCGTGATCTCGCCGCCTACAGCAACTTCGGCCGGGACGGTGAGGCTCACCTCTATATCGAGGTTGGTCGCGCGCATCGAAAGGCTGCTTCCGTTTGCGCTCAACGCAACGTTGGCGAGAATTGGGATCGTGTTCCGCTTCTCAACAACACCGGTTGCGTGGGAGATCGCCTTGGAGATGACCGACTTTTCGATAGTGAATTTCATTTGAAGGTCATCTCCTGGAGCTTTTTGATCTGCTGGTTGAGTGAGGCAATCTTCTTCGTGCGCATTTCTTCTGCGCGAGCGATCGCAGCTTCTCTGGTGCGATGCCATTGGTTGCGGTGGAAGTAGGAAGACGCCCCTTTGGCGTCCCGCACCATATCGGCACTGACATTGAAACAGTCTTCGACTTCAATGGCGGCAATGCCATCAGAGAGAGCGTACTTGGTGATGTATGCAGTGAACGTTGACCTCAAAGCGGTAGCTCCAGCGTACTGCCGGGTTGTCCCGGCCGCGGATGCTCTCGCTGGTCTGAACGGCTGGCTTCGAAGTCTCTAGCCGGCTTTCCTTCTTGGTGGACACCGAACCCAGCTGTCTCCGACATGCCATTTGCTCGATACTGGCGATTCAGCTCGGCGAGTTCGCTCTCCTCGCGCTGATCCATCTCGCGCTTCTCGAGGTGATACCGGGCGGTGAACATTGTGTTCCAGTCAAAGTCTTTGCCGGTGATCCATCTCAGAAAACCACTATCAACCTCTTCCCACGGCGTTCCTCTTCCGCCGTTTCTCCATTGGCCTATCTTGCAGCGCGCAAGAAGAGCTGGCTTATTGGTCAGTTCGATCAGTCGTTCGACTGAATTCCCCGCGTTTAATGCTTCTCGAAGGGTGAAGGCGGTTATGTACGAATCCGGGAGCGCACGATGGATCGGGTGGGCACGATCACGAAGGAGACCCTCGGGGCGGAGATAGTACCTGAGCGCGTTGTTCGAATGAGAAGGCGCGTCAGGCCACAGGTGAAGGGCGACTTGGTATGTATCGATCCATGGGAGTTCTCCCGCCGCCGAGCCGATAAGAGGCTTTTCGCATTCGATATTGTGTGCGGCGAGAGCCACGATTCTTTTCATGGGGCTTGCGGCGAAGGTGACATACGGCGCAACCTCTGCCCATGACGGGGAGTTACTCACATCCTCGTCGATGATATTGTGGATCGCAGCCGTCTCCGGCGGAATTGATGCGTACGGCTTCACAAATGTTCGTAACTGATCGGTTGGAAATTCTCCAACCAGCCAGCCAAATGGACTTCCGAGCATATCGTGCTGCTCGGTCAACACATCGGTATGTCCATACTCGACAATGCCAGGCTCACCCTCAATCGGGGCCGGACCGGTTTCGAGGTCGATTACTCTGATGATCGATTTCATAGTTTTCCCCTTCAGAGCCCGTTGAATGAGCCGTCGATGATCTTCGAGACTTCTTGTTTCAGCGCATCCGCGGTGATCTCGCCGTTCATCCGCTTCAAATGCGCCGCGATGATCGCCTTCGAGAGAGCGACGTCCGCTCGGTGGGATGGTTTGCCGTTGGCCCAGAACTGATCGCTCGCCGAAGACAGCTTTTGCATGTCAGCATCGCGACCGTTGCCCGTTCCACCGAAGCGCAGGAGCGCCATCGAGAACTCGGTGAAGGTGCCGGCGGAAGCGCGGGGCGACGCACCTCCGCCGGCTGCATCGTCGCCACCATTGGAGGAGGGGTGTGACGACGAATTGCTTGCGCTCCGGCTGCTGTTCGGATCAGAGGCAGTAGACCCAGACTTGGCGGAGGTCTCGGACCGACTAACCGATTTTGCGGATGCGGGCTGGGTGCCGCCTTTCTGATCGACGATCTCGCCGGTCTGGCGGTCGAAGCGTTCCATCGCAACGGCGCCGGCGTCTTCGAGTAAAGGATTGGATGGGGTAATGTCGCGAGCCCGATTGGACCGCGAAGTCGATTCCACGTCGTCAAACTCGTCCGGCGAATAGACACCCAGCATCAAACCCGGAGCCCATTGCCGGCACCATTCACGCGAGCCGCGCTCACGGAACATCTTGTCTTCGTCGAGCCTCCAGTTGTCGTTAACTCCGCCGCCTTTCGACTTGGAGTGCCACTTCTCCAACGTACCGACCGTAATTCGATTCCCAGGCAACTCGCATAGGTCTTCGATCTCAGCCTTAGAGAGAGGTACGCCGTCCGAGGAAACGAACGGTTTGTCGGAAACGAACACAGTTCGCTGCATGTTGCCTGCGTCGCCGAAGAACGCGTAGTGAAGATCGAATCCGAGCTTCTTCTTGATCACGGCACGGATCAGTTTCCCTTCGTAGCAGATCTTGCCATAGACAAAGGCGGTCGCCTGAGCGACGGCGAACGGATCCATCCCCCAATGGCTCGATTGGTTACAGATCATGAAACAGTTGCCGCGTGTCTCCTCGAACCTTTCAGTCGGGTCGCCGGCCTTACTCTTCAGGTGATCCGGAATGGTTGTTGCTCGCGCCATAATGTCGGCAACACGCATCACCTGCTCGAAACGCTCGGTGTCGAAGACTGTGGCAGGAAGGAACGTATCATCGTCATTGCCGACGGCTGCATAGCCAGCGATCTCGTTGGTCATGAATTATCGTCCGAAATATGAGGGAAGGTCTGTGTCATCGGCCGTCATAGCCGGCCGCATCGGGGGCCATTCCTGGTCATCGCCATATGCATCGCGAAGCTGAATGTACGAATCTATGGCGGCTTCAACCTGCTCAGCGGCGCGGGCCTTGGCGAACTTGGCGACCCAGTCGATCACCAGCGGCTGCGGAGCTCCGGTGCTTTTGACCATGATCCAGATCCACTTGGGCTCATCGCGAGCGAAGCACTCGGCTAGGAAGCCACCGTATGGTTCGTCACCAAACACCAAGCCTTGTTGGTGGAGTTCCTTGGCATACTTCCAAGCGCGCAAATAATCGGCTGACTGGATGTCGTAACGCATGTTGTTGATGGCCTTCAGCGCCGAGCCGTTTGGCCCGTCGATTGGTCCGGGCGTGCGAGGAGCGAAGCTTTTGACGTCAACGATCGCATGCCGGAGCAGCCGGTCGAAGCGAGCTTTTAGGCGAACGCCGCGATCCACATAGAAAACCGAAACTTCGGGTGCGCCGGCGATAAAGGTTCCATCCTCCATTACGGCGGACAGAAGCGGGTCACGCTGGACCCATCGGGCTGCAACGTCGACCTGCGCCCATCGCTTGGGCTTCAAGGCGGTTTTGCCCTCGTTCTCCTTTTCCCATCGTGCCTTCAGCACATCCAGGATGTCGAGATCTGGGTCGACATCAAGCGCTGCCTTGATCAAATCATCCTTGCGCTTTCCGGAAATACCTCTTTGCCCGTGCTGGTCCAACCACTGTTTCAAATCGTCGGTGGTGACGAGCGCGTTCGGATGTTTGGACTTGTCGAACTCGGTGCAGAAGCGGCTAAGAAAAGCTTCACGTCCTTCGAGCATGCGGGCGTGAAGGGCGCTGCCGAAGACGAGAGCATCCGTGTCCTTGTCTTCGCCATAGAGGCGATCGAACTGGAACTCGAAGATATCGACCGCCATTGTCTTGATCGACGTGGAACCAAACGACGTGTCTGCGTGGTACTGGTCTTCCGGCAGGTTCAAATAGATGCCCGGCTCGAACTCGTAAACTCCGGCTTCATTCGCTTCGAAGGCGAGGGTGTCGCTCACTCTGCGGCCTCCAGGATACCATTGTTCTTGATATTGCCGTTTTCGATGACGACGGCGGTCGGTCGCTCGGAGTCGACGGTTTCGATGAAGATCTGGAGACCGTTTTCGTCGGCAAATTGCTCGAGAAGAGCCCAAGACTTTTTGTCCAGAAGGCTGCCATCCTTGATCAGGGCGACCTTCAGTTTCGGGCTCATCGCTGTGGCAATCGCGACTGACACGCGGATCTTCTCCGCCTGCGACGCTTGGGAAAGTGGTTGGCCGTTGAAAAGAATGATGTCGTCGCCGAACGAAAGGCCGTCGACCGGAAGGTTTGCCTTTTTTACCGCCTCGAGTTTGCGGGCATCGCTTTCCTCTACTTCCTTGGTGAGGGTTGCCGCCTGCTCCTCTAGGGCGTTCACTCTGGAAATCAGTGCATCCAGTTGCTTCTTCTGGCGGACATTCGAGTTGATCGCGTCCGCGGATGCAATTCTCTCGCGCACGGCGCCTGGGTCTTTAGGCTCGGGCAACGGCCCAGCATCCTCGAGACGCTTGCGGTTACTAGCCGCCATCTCGCGCTTCAAAATCGCCTGATCCTCGGCTTCTTGCGCCTGGCGGCGTAGGGTTGCCGCCTGCTCGTCCAACTGCGCCGCTTCGATGACGAAGCGATCAGCTTCATCCGAGACTCGTTGACGGTTTGCAGCACGCTGTTGGATGTCGGCGTTAAACTCGCCGACTTCCTGCAGCTCTGCGGTGAGTGCAGATATATCGATCTCGGCTTCCGGAGTTGCCGCAGGAACCGATATTCCAGCGACTTGCGACTTCAGGTCCCGCACCTGGCGATTGACGTCGGTCCGCTTCTCATATGCGGTTTTCCGGTTCTCGGCCTCCTTGTCGAAATCGAAATCCTTCACGAAGGTCTTCAGGATCTCGACTTGTTGCGCGTCATCGGCGCGGGTGAAGGCAAGAGGGTCGAAGGTAAATGCAGAAAGCCAGCTCTTCAGAAGAGTTTCCGGCTTCTGAGCGCGCATTCCGTCGGCGGTCTCAACCGTGACGGAGTCCCCGACTTCGCCGTTTTCTTTTCGCCAAAACCGGCGGACGACACGCACGGTGGAAGCGCCAACACCATCGAGATGGATCTCGATAAACGCTTCCTCTGCGCCATCACGAATGGGTTTCCAGACGATTTCCTTCTTGCCGCCCATTGTGGCGATCGCGTTCAACGTGCTGGATTTACCCATACCGTTGGCGCCAGTGATCTCGTTCACGCCATTCTTGGGGTCGAACTCGACGTTCTCGACCTTCATGTAGTTGTTAACTTTTAGGTAGGAGATGGGCATCTCGGTTCCGTCGGTTTGAGGGCACTGGCCGGTGGCCTAATGGTTGTCGGTTGCGGCGGCGCTCTCCAACGGCTGGATAATGGCGTCGGGGAGCGCGCTGCGGACGAGGTCGGCGATGCGGCTCTGCGTGTCATCGTCCGCTTGGAGAAATTCCACATGCGGGTTTTGCCTGAACCGGATCCGACGCTCTGACTGGCCGCGTTCGGGAAAAACGTCGATGGGATCCACGAACATCAGGGCCGAGATCACGTTCCGGATCGATCGGGCAAAATCATCCGGCATGAGGCGATCCATCCTCAGAGAGTTTTCTCATCCGGTGCGCCAAGCCCCGGAAATAGTCTACTCGCCGGCGATGTTGTTCGACTTCACGCTCGAGCTGCTGCCTTGCTGCTCGGGCCTTCCAGTCGGCATCGCGCTTTCTGTTGCGGTTTGCCTCGTTGAGCTTCTGGTTGATTGCGCTCTCATGGAATTTCGCAATCGATGCCATCTGATGCCACGAGCTTCCTTGCGCGAAAGCCTCGTCGATAGAGATCGCGTTCATGGCAATAAGCCATCCTTCTAATTTTGAATGGGGTAGGGCCTAATTGTCGGCAGCGGCCCCGGAGCCGTTCATGTGAGTTCTGCCCTGGATCGTGCGATCCGCGCGCGCCGCGCTGCCTGCTTACTGAAGACACACCTCCTCAGGCCTCCTGGAAGTCCAGGTTCATCCAAAAGGATCGGCGGGGTGGCCACCGGCTCGAAAGACATTTCCCATTGGAATATTCCTGGGAATGTTTGTCCAATAGGTACAGTATATATTCGTGTAAGAATGTCTTGTCAACATGCTTATAAGAATTTTTCCGTTTGACGAAATTTTCGGACGCTGTATGTTCCACATCGTCAACGGCTTGAACGAGCTGCTGACAAAAAATAACCCCGGCGGCGTTGGAAGCGCCCCGGGGTCGGACTGGAATGAATGCTTTGCGGCTGATCCAGTAAGAGAATACATATCAATGTTCTCTTTTTGTTTCAACCCAAATTATCGTTCCGAACTCCATGGGAAATCTCGACCGAGAGGTGAGATCCCGCAGCCTCGGCGCGTCCGAGCTACTGTCGGGTGTTGGGGGCCACGATGTTCGGCCCATGGAGTTGCGCTAGGACACGGGTGGTTCAGGTGCCTCTGCCGTTTATCAGAGGAAAGGGACGAGCGTAGCGCAATGGGGATCCGAAACCCTGCTCGTGAGATCAGCCTTCCAGGGGCTAAAGAAACGGATCATGAACCGGGCTGGTAAGTGCCGTCATATGGCATGCCGGGGATGCACGGACACCTCAGAATACTCAGTCGAGTGCTGAAACGTGCAGTTCCTATCGGTCGGTCTCTTCCGGCCTATAGGGATTGTTCTGCCCGTATTCCTAGAAGCCTAGTCGTTGCTGTAATAGCCAACCACTTCTTTCTATTGAGAAAATAGATCCTGTTAGTGACTCTGTGCCCGCGAGAGAAATTCGATGGCTTGTTCAGGCGTCGGGGGGCGACTGTCGTTGGTTGAGCCAAATTTATAGAGCTCAATGATCGCTTTTGCTTTGTGTTGGGGTGACACTCTCGATGACAGCTCGAGCTTGGCGGCGCTCTCTTCGATCGAAACCACGACGCGAAAGAGCAGGTCGAAATCAAAACTGTGTTTCGGTCCGCATAGCAATTCGGTGGGGGTGCAGCCGTATACTTCGGAAGCACGCTCAAGCAGACGTTGCGTGTAGGGAGATTTCGCGTTTTCTATCTGAGACAGAAGCGGCCTCGAAACATTTAATTCGACTGCCGCCTTCTCCTGGGAGATTCCGCGCAACCTACGCCATTCCCGCAAATAGGTCTTTTGCAACTGATGCTTGGGTTTTGCGATTGGTGCCACTTTTTTCTCCATTGCAACCATTAGAGAGACATAGGGCATGCAAGTTCAAGGAAAAGTTTTATTGACACTCGCTTGTGTAAAATGACATTAACATACTGTTAGTTTTTTAGTGCATGTGGCTGTAGGGCGCAGCCGCCGGGTGTGTGGAAATCGTATGAGTGGCAGGAATAAATACCTACAATCTTCAGATCTCCCTTGCCAATGTTCACGTTTTGATCCAATTTTGGGGTAAGGAGAAAGCGATGGAGACTCGAAGGCAATTACTGAAAACGGCAACAATTTTCGCTGCCGCGGCGGCGACGTCACTACCTGGCGTAGCTATCGCCGCGGAGCAGGTTGAGGACTGTGAGCGAGATGCCCACAAACTCTGCGACTCTCTCTCGAGAAAATATGGGGGCACCTGGCAATTCCAGCTGACCGCTGGGCAAGACGTCATGCTGCTATGCAAAATCTTATGAAACGGTGGCTTTCTGGCGCTCGTGCACAATGACGAAGGCTTCCACTGTCTGGGTAACCTGCCGCTTTTGCTCGTCGTCCATACCCTCCATTAAGGTTATGACGCGCTGGATATAGGGATCGCTGTCTTTTGTCGTTAAATGGACCGCCGGTGTCTTGCCGGTGACCTGCTCATAGAGAGCGTAGATCTTCACAGCATACTTCGCGTCGGGCGTCTGGGGCCTGATATTCTTCGTGCCGAGCCATTTGCTTATGTAAGGCTGAGGCACGCCCATATCGTTTGCCATTCGCACGCGTGCCTTTCCAATGCCGTCGGCCTGGTAAGTCGCCTCGATCTCTCGCAATAGGTCCAGCAGAATCGTCTTTTCCATGGCTGAGACCTTAACATTCCCGCGCGCATAAAACAAATTCGTACAAGAATGTTGACATTAGATGCTTGTAAGAATATATGTGGTCTACATGAACGTCTTCAGACACATCAGAACCAATATTTTCGGCCTTCGGCAGGGGGAATTCGCTGATGCGGTCGGGATTACGCAGGGTGCCGTTAGCCGGCTCGAGAGCGGAGATCCGAACCCAAGCTACAATACCCTCATATCGATCCGAAAGGCTGCTGCCAGCCGCGGTGTCGCATGGGACGATTCCTACTTCTTCGACCAGTCTGGCGAGGATGTTTCGTTGGAAAGGAAAGACAGCTCGGCGTGAGCCGACTTGATTGGGGCTTGGGTGGATATTTTCAGTCATTCAAGTCTCCTTTCCGTTTGTTGTTCGAAGTAATAGCGGAAAGGAGATGACAGATGGGTCAAAGTGTTTGCCGAATTCGTCAAGACGTCTCTTCTCCTGAAGGGGCCTATGAGCGGGCATATAGGCTTTGCCATGAGGCCGTGAGAATGGAGAAGGTGTCGACCGTTTATATCGGGCCAGCCCTGGATTCACTTACAAAGAAAGGCGACTTCGGTTCATGGCTACATAAGCTGTTCCACCGAAAGAGAGTGACGATACACCTTCACTACTACGAGCGCCTGGTCTGGATCGTGGAAGAGTTAGCGGCCGCCAACCGCCGAAAGATTGACCATATCGACAACCTGCTCAGGATCGCGAAGGGGAGTCATCATGAAACTGATGAAGGCGATACTGGCTCTGGTGGTGACCTCAAGGGATCTGCGCAGAAAAATGCAAGAGGCAACGCGGCTCGGGCTTGATCTCAAGGAGATCGCCACCGTTGGTTTTCCCAAGATCGTTGTCGCGACGGCCTTTTGTATCACACTCGGCGTCACCGTGGGCTTAATTCGATAGGGCACTTCGCTATCTGTCATGGCGGAGCGCGCCGGCGAAGAGGCCGGCAAGACATCCAAAAATAGATGGCTTGAATGGACACCAACTATGAGACTTGGCCGAAAGATCGCTTGATCGCGAAGATTTATGATCTCGAGGCGATGGTGGAGTCCCTGAAGGTCTTCAATACCGACAATATGGTTCTGTCGATCAAGGAAAAATTCAAACTAACCTTGACCGAAGCCCGATTTCTCACGGCGCTCGGCGATGGCAGACCGCATTCGAAGCGAGCGTTGTTCGAATATGTCTATCATGATCAGTTCGACGATGCTCCTGAAATGAAAATCATCGACGTCTTTATATGCAAGCTGCGGAAGAAGATCTTCCCATTCGGTTTGAAGATCGAGACGATCCATAGCTCTGGATATAAGCTTCACGATCGAGAGCTCCTTGCACAGGTAATGAATGGCGAAGTCGCCCAGGCGATAACCGAGGAGTATTCCTCCGATCGTCGTCGGAATGGTGAAAATGAAAGGGCCATTTTGAGCGTTCTGATAGCCGAAATGGATTCGTCAGGGCGCACAAAGTTGCCGGCCCGGGTGATCGCAAGAAAATCCGGCTTAACCGTCCCGCTGTTGCCCATAATGGTGAGGCTGGCGAACAAAGGCAAAATTCAAATCAAAAGTCAGCCAACCAGGAACAACAAACTGGCGCCGTGGGTTGTCCAAGTACGGGCGAGGGCGCTTTGACCTGGCCATTTGGAGACATGCAACCATTCTCTTATGACGTGCTCATCGTTGATTGGCCCTGGGATTTCAAGCTCTATTCCGAGAATGGGGAGAAGAAGTCCGCTCGAGCACAATACGACACGATGACGCTTCAGGAGATCATCGATTTTGCGGTGATCAGTCATCTAGCGCGGCCGGATAGCCTTTGGCTGATATGGACTTGCGAATGGATGAGGCCGGGTGACCAGCAGCGGATTTTGAACGCACATGGCCTTAGTTACAAGTCGGCGCTCGTCTGGCTTAAGACGACGAAGAACGGGAAGCGGCGGCTCGGAACCGGATACAGGGTTCGCAGCATGCATGAACGCCTCATCCTTGCGACGACCGGCAATCCAAAGCACCGGGCATTCAAGTCTGTGTTCGACGGACTTGCCAGGCAGCACAGCAGGAAGCCTGAGGAATTCTACGACATCGTACTCAAAGCGACACCGGGAATGACTCGAGCTGATTTGTTTTCGCGCCAATCGCGTCCAGGGTTCACGAACTGGGGACGCGAAAGGACTTTATTCGACGCCGACGCAACGGTGTCGGTGAGGCGGGAGAAGCCCGCTTCTGAGGATCGGCCACTTCAACCCATGCCGCTCTTCGAACCAGCCGCTTGATGCGGCATAGCAAAAGGAAGTTCAGGTGAGCGTGAGCAAATCTGATATCGTCGACCAAGTCTCGAAAGGCACCGGCGTCGCGAAGTCCACCGTTTCCAATATCATCAACCAGGCGTTTGATCAGGTTTCATCTGCTCTGGCGAGCGGCACCGATGTCAAGATCCATGGCTTCGGTCAGTTCACTGTCCGCGACACGAAGGAGCGACAAGCCCGCAATCCGCGAAACGGTGAGACGGTGATCGTTCCGGCTGGCCGCAAGATCAGCTTCAAACCGTCGCTCGAACTAAAGAAGGCGGTCTGACACGATGGCGCGAGGTAGGAAACCAAACCTGAAAGTTGTCGGTGGGCCGAGTGAGGCGGGCAAGGGGCACAATTCGGAGCTCACCGACGAGCAACAGCTCCGGCTCCTCCGTGGTCACGTCGACAAGATCACCTCTCTGAAGGCTAAGGTAGCGTCCGCAACTGCAGAGCTTCGCAACGCCTACAAGACGGCCAAATCCGACGGCGTGCCGAAGGAAGACATCGATTTCGCCATCGCGCTCGAAAAGGACGATGACGACAAGATGATCCAGCGCCGCCGGCGCGAGACAGAGCTTGCTCGGCTTCTCAATCATCCGATCGGGACGCAGTTCGAGATGTTCGACTCGGATCCGCGGCCACTTGCTGAGCGATCGTTCGAAGACGGCAAGCAGGCGGGGCTTAAAGGTAAGGATTGCGCTCCGGACAACGCGATGGGCGATGAGGCGCGCAACAAGTGGATCGAAGGCTGGCATGCCGGCCAGGCGATTCTTGCTCAGAAGTTCGCGAAGGGGCCGGCTACGCCGGAAGTCCTGCGGGATTCCGAAAAAGTCGATGCGAAGAAGGTCGACGATTTCGACGAGGTTGCGAGCAAGTAACAGGAGGCACCGGGGATGAGCCAGAATAAGTTGGCGAAGCTCCGGAATACCGATGTCTTCAAGGCGCTTATGCGCGTCCTGGAAGAATATCGGATTCCGAAGGAGGACGTTGATGTCCTTGATAAGAGGCCGCACCCGATACTCACGGTCCGATATTGCGGCCAGGAACGGGAAATGTCGATCCCGTGCACGCCAAAGACTAGAGGCAAAGCTCCAGTTGCTTACTCGGCTCAACTCCGGCGCACGCTGAAGGAAATGCAGATGGCGGCGCTCGGCGCAGGCACTAAGCACGAAACAATCGCACAAAAGGTTTCCGACGTGCAGGAACAGCCCAACCTCCCTCTATTTCAGTCTACGCCGCTGGCAGCCGATACGCTCCTGATGTCGAGCCGCGAGATAGCTGAATTGCTTGATGTGCGGCACGACAGCGTAAAGCGAACCATGGAGCGCTTGGCGCAGAAGCAATTGGTGAGGTTTACACCGTTGGTGGAAACCTCTCACTCCGGCGCCGGCGCCCGATCTGTTGAGGTTTATCGTGTCGACGAGCGCGACAGCTATGTAGTTGTTGCTCAGCTTTCCCCCGAGTTCACGGCCCGTCTCGTGGATTTTTGGCAAAGCCACAAAAGCCAGCAGATAGTCAAGGTGCCAACCACAGCGGAAGCGTTCGCCCATGCATTCCAGATGATTGCCAATGCGGAGCGGACGCAGCTTGAGCAGGCTCGAGCACTCCAACGTCTTGAAGAGAAAGTCGATCGCGTCGAGCTCGCCCAATCTGTACTGCGCGCCCGGCCAGGCAATGCCGAGGCGATCTCTCACATCCGCATCCGAATTGGTATCCAACATGGTCTCTCGGTCAACGTGATCGACGAAGTGATGCGGCAATCGCCGTATGCTCCGAAGCCCGCCGGAATGGTGCGAAATGACCATGTCGACGCTGATGGATCTCTCTACGCCGTCTACTGGCAGAAAGACGTCACGGCAACCTTCAACCGATTTGTGAAGGAATGTGTTTCTGTCACCGCCTTCATGTTCACTCACCCTTTTATTGAAGGTCGCTTCCGGATGACCGGGAAGGGCTCCGAATGACAGGCGTTTATATCGGACTTGATGTTGCGACGACCACCGGAGCCACGGCCTTTGTGAATGGCAAATACATAGCGTCCACCTTCACAGCTTCGGCGCCTTACAAGCAGAAGACAAAAAAAGAGCGCGTTGAGGAAGCACTGGGACTGAAGGTGTCATCTTTGGACGCCGTTCTCACCGGCGCTATCCTCGACGATTTTGAGCGTCGCCTTACGATCTACTTCGTTGATGTGACAGAGCTCTATGGTCCCATCCTTGCTGTAGGAATTGAAAAGCCACTGGTTCCGAACCACGAGCGCAAGAAGACTGTCATCGATACCCAGACAGAGTGGGCCGGGAAAGCAATTCGCCGCGAGACAGTCGCCGGAACCAATGAAGCGACAATCCATAGGGCGAATGCCCTAGCGGCAACGGCCGCCAAGGTCTGTGCTCGATTCAACATTGAATGCGAATACATCGACCAAACGACCTGGAGGAAAGACTTCCTTGGAAATGGCAGACCGGGAGATAGTGCGACCTGTAAGAAGCTGGCGATGAAGATGTGCAAGTCGCTTGGGATCGAAGTCCCGAATGCCGACGGTGCGGAGAGTGTCGGCGTTTGCCGCTCGCTGGTGCTGAAGAAGAACCCGTATGGCGGCCGCGCGAATGATCTCTTCAGCCCTAAGAAGCCGATGCCAAAGACGCCGGCCCAAGAAGATGCATTGGCGCGAGCCGAAGCTCTGTTCAAGAAGTGAGTTTGTGAATGCGCCTTCGTTGGCAAGCAATGAATAGTGACGAGAAATGCAAGGTCCTGGCGAGCATGACATCGGCCGGCTTGAGCGCCGCTCAGATCGCGGATCAAATTGACGGCGCGACGAGAAATGCCATCATAGGCTTCTGCCATCGCAAAAAGATTCATCTCAATGGCAGCAAGCCGAGGGGCAATCACTCGCCAGCAAAGAAGCCAAATGTGGTGCCGATCTCGAGAGCACCGCGACAGCCGAGAAAGGCGCGAAAGCCTAAGGAGATCGACACGACGGCGGATGTCGTCGTGCTCAATGATCGGCGCCGGAAGAGCCGAGGTCCAATGAGTATCCTTGATCTGGGACAGAATAACTGTCGTGCTCCCCTGCTCGACGGATACCGCGGACTGAAGCCGGAAGAGATGATGTTTTGCGGAGAGGCGACTGCGCCGGAAAGCTCGTGGTGCCCCAACTGCCAAAAGAAACTGACGACAACCAGAACGATGAATCGAAAGGTCGTCGACGATCAAGGTGACCCCCTTAAGCCGAAGGAAAGGAAACGGAGGCCGTTTCATCGTTGGCAGCACTAGAGGAGTTCCCGGTCGGAAGCGTCCTCGAATTTGTCAGAACGATCGTCGACCGCTGTTGGGACAGAAGAGGCGGCCTCTATCGCGAGGTTTCGATCATCTTATGCGTCGAGGAGGCCCGCCTCCTTTGGGCGGCCTCGAAATGGATGGAAGTCCTGCAGTTGGCCGAAGTGAAAAGCAAAGGGAGCTTCGATTTTACGCTCGCGGAGCTCCAATGGATGATCACCGAGAAGGTGAATGAAATGAAGGTCCAGGGCGGATGCGATCTGATCCTTGGCCTCACTCAATGTGAGATGAAGATGATGATGGATATCGAAACGCACCTCGATCGCTACGTCTCCAGAGCGAATACGCCAGCTGCAAAGAAATGGCCAAACTCTAAGAAGGGTAAAAAGAATTGAACGACGTCCCACTCTTGAATGAAGTGGTGTTTACCCACTTCCATCTGTTCTGTGGTCTCGGAGCCGCGGCGAAGGGATTCAACAAGGGAACGGCCCGAGTTGGAAACTTCCGCGCGAAGTTCAGATGCGTTGGCGGTGTCGACAATGATCCGGCTGCGGTCCGGGATTTCGGTCGGCTTGCAAAGGTGCCCGGTACCTTGCTGGATATGTTCGACCGCGAGCAGTACCGTGCATTTCATGGCCGGGATCCTGATGCTGGTTGGCGTGAAGCGACGCCCGACGATATAAGACGCGCTGCCGGCGGCGAGTTTCCGGACGTCGTGTTTCTGAGTGCCCCGTGCAAGGGTTTTTCAGGCTTGCTTCCTGAGTCATCAAGCAAGACAGCCAAGTACCAAGCACTCAACCGTTTGACGCTACGGGGCGTCTGGCTGATGCTTGAAGCGTTCAAGGATGATCTGCCAAAACTGATCATTTTCGAGAATGTGCCTCGCATCATGAAGCGAGGACGCGGATTGCTCGACCAGATCGTCGCCCTCTTGCGGGCCTATGGCTATGCCGTAGCCGAGACCACCCACGACTGCGGGGAGATCGGAGGTCTGGGGCAGAGTCGCAAGCGCTTCCTCCTGGTGGCTCGTCATGAGGCCAAGGTGCCGCCCTTTCTGTACCAACCGGAGAAAAAACGGTTGAGGGGCGTGGGCGAGATCCTTGAAAGACTTCCGCTACCCGGAGACGCCCGAGGTGGACCCTTGCATCGAATCCCGGCGCTCCAATGGAAGACGTGGGTCCGCCTAGCTTTCGTGGAGGCCGGATCCGATTGGCGGTCGCTTAACAAGTTGGAAGTTGAGCAAGGCGTACTTCGTGATTTCGGCATTTTGCCGGTGGCGAACTGGCATGACGACATTCTTGGCGTGCTGCCCTGGAACGAAACGTCTAGGACTGTGACAGGCAATGCCAGCGCGACAACTGGCCGGTTTTCGGTCGCCGATCCTCGTTCGTTCTCGAGCCTCGAAGGATCTGGATTCCTGGGAGTGAGGGAGTGGTCGGAACCGTCTGGGACCGTTACCGCCAATGGCAGACCGGGATCCGGCAACTTCAGCGTCGCGGATCCTCGTCCGCCCGAGGGAAGTCTCGAGTACCACCAATATGGCGTTCGTCGATGGGGTGAGCCCAGCGGATCAATCATAAACGTCAAGGCGCCGGGCCAGGGCACATTTTCGGTCGCCGATCCTCGGTTGGAAGAAAAGCCGCGGTTCACCAATGTCTTCCGGATCGTATCCTGGTGCGAGGAATCCCCGGCAATAGCCGTGCCCGGCGGTCCGGCTGGTGGGTTGGCGGTTTCGGATCCGCGTCCGGCACCTCGAGACGACTACAAGCAAACGAAATATCGAGTGACTTCTTACGAGGAAGCCGCAGGTACTGTGATCTCTGCCTCAACTACGGGCAATGGCGCATTCGCAGTGGCGGATCCGAACGTCGACTGGGGGCCGGAGACCCATCCAGGCAAGTTGAAGGTTAAGAATTGGGACGAGAATGCAGACGCTGTCACTGGCGCGCGCTTTGGTTCCGGTGCTGGCGCGGTGGCCGATCCGCGGCCAGGATATGGAGAGGGAGCTCACCAGAATATTCTAGCGGTTACCGATTGGGACGATAGGGCCAAAACCGTGACCGGCGCGCGCCATGTTGCTAGAGGTGCCCTCAGCGTGGCCGATCCACGACCGCCGCATGCGCTTCAGGGCGGTGTCCACGGAGTCCACGGTTGGGACGATAGCTCCGGTACCGTGCGGGGAGAGTCACTGCCATCAAACGGCGCCTTCGCCGTAGCCGATCCTCGACCCGTTGGGTTGAATGAAAACCGTGACCACTACAAGTCGGGCGGTCACTACGGAGTGACTCCGTGGGCCGAACACTCCGGCGCCGTTCCCGCCTTCGGCAAATACGATCGCGGTCCGTGGTCTGTTGCGGATCCGCGAGGCGGCGAAGGTGGAAGCTCTGATCGACTCCCGGAAGCTAGCGACCGGTTGATAGCGGTAATTAGAGCGTTGGACGGCACCTGGCACCGGCCCTTCACGACGCTCGAGCTCGCTGCTCTTCAATCGTTGTTCGACCCGGACGAAGAGTTCCAGCCGATCCCGGATGACAAGGCCGATTACATTCGTAGATGGGAACTGTCGCGCTTCCAACTGGACGGGCAATCCGATTCTGCATGGCGCGAAAGAATAGGGAATGCGGTTCCACCGGATGCAGCCGCAGCAATCGCCGGTGTGATGGGCACAACATTGCTGCTGGCGATGACAGGCCAGACCTTCATGCTTAGTAGCCAACCCATTTGGGTGCGGCCGGTCGCGTTGGCGTTGTCGATCGATCAGCGGGGGAATGTCCCCGTTGAGTGATATCTTGGCAAAGAAGATCGTGCTCCTTCTCGTTGGACAGCGCCTGCCGGTGACAGACGAGAAGGGCCGGCTTCAGCCGGCGATCGCCGAAGCTCTGAAAGCCGCCGACGTATCGTTCAAGCGTGAGCATCGCTTGGACGCCCATAGCATCATCGACTTTCTGATCGATGGTGTCGGCATCGAGGTGAAGGTGAAGGGTTCTAAGCTCAATATCTTTCGCCAGGTCGAACGCTACGCTGGGTTCGACGAAATCAACACCCTCATCCTCGTCACCAACGTCCCAATGGGAATGCCGCCGCTCGTGAACGGCAAGCCCGTCTATATCGTGAATCTCGCAAAGGCATGGTTGTAATGAAAATCTGGTTCTGCTGGGAGAAATCATCAACAGGCCGCTGGTCGCCGGTCTGCTACCACGGCGATCAGCCGGTCAACGAAAAGGTCTCCGATGGAGACCGCCCAATGCGTTCGCCGCTGTACGAGGTCTCGACCGAATGCCTCGACGTAGATGGCAATCCTCAATTTGGGAAACTCGCTTTGCTGTTTCCCGCACCTGGGGAGGCCGAATGAGTTATCGGTCTGATCGTCAAATTGTACAGGAGCTGCTCCCGGTCCGCCTGTTTGCGGTGGTCATTGCAGAAGGCATTGACAAGCCTGATAGCCAGGATGCACGGACGCTCATACTGTGGCTGCGTCAAGCCCAAGACGAAATCCTGAATGGGCTCGACCCCAGAAAAGCCGCGGCCATTCTCAGGCGCGTTCTGCGCGCTGTCGATATGGCAAAGAAGCCGTTTGTGGAGGCAAACGCCGCAGTGGCGAAGTTCGGCCTTTGCGTCTTCTACCTCCTCGACTGCCTCCGCCAAAACGGCGCCTTCGGGCTCGTTGACGAGAGCGCCCTGGATAATGTGGTCTCGGCTGTGCTGGCACCGGACGGGACCGTCACAGACTACGCCAATATCCCGAAGGTTGATGCGTCCGCACAGAAACAAGCGCGCAAGATGCTCGAGGCCTTCCAAGCTGAGGGCTACTTCCGAGGGGTTTCCTGGGAATGACAGTCAACCTTTTTGCAGGGATGGGCAGCCATCAAAGCGCCCGGTCGAAATCAGATATCTGGTTGACGCCGCCGGCAATCATCGAAGCCGTCGGCGGACCGACATCCTTCGATCTTGATCCATGCAGCCTTTTGAATCGACCGTGGCCGACGGCCAAGGAACATTACACTCCGGAGGATAACGGTCTGTTTTTGCCGTGGTTCGGTCGTGTCTGGTTAAATCCACCGTATAGCAATCCGCTGGTAGCCAATTTCATGGCTCGCATGGCCGAACACGATCATGGAATCGCGCTTGTCTTCGCGCGGACGGAAACGGAGGTCTTCCACCGGTTCGTCTGGAGCGCCGCATCGGGAATTCTGTTCATTCGCGGAAGATTGAACTTCCATCACATCGACGGCCGCCCGGCGCGGAAAGACGGCGGAGCCCCGTCTGTCTTGATCTCTTACGGAAGCCAAGACCGAGACATGTTGTCTGTGGCGCCGATCGAGGGAACTTTCGTCGCGTTGCGCTTTCAAAAATTCTTGCTGGTCTCGGCGCTGAGTCCCACCTGGGCCGCCGCGCTCGATGAGTTTTTCGACGGCCAAGAAGGACCAATCCATCTTCAGGACTTGTATCGAGCCTTCATCGATCATCCGAAAACGAAACACAACGCTCATTGGCGCGACAAGCTACGACAGATGCTTCAACGGGGACGCTTTGAACGGGTAGCTAAGGGACTCTGGCAACGGAGGCGTTCGTGAACGCAGCGGAAGCACCGTACGGGCGATTGCAACTCGACGGCGACCGCTGGGTTTTGAGCGATGTGCCGCCGCACGTCGCAATCCGTCTCAAGAATATGTTCCAGCGGATTTCGAAGACGCAGACCAAGATGTTCACGCTCCCGGCATCGAATGAGATGTCGGCAGATCTCGCTTGGTTCATGGAGCGGTATCCGTTCGAGATGAGCGCGTCCGACGCAAGATTCCTGAAGAGGCGGGTGAGGAGCTTCAATGACGATCGGGCATCAACGGAGGCGATTTTGCTTCCCGGTTGGCAGGCTCCCCCCATCCGTGGCTTCCGGCCCGGTCGCGGGCTGCGTTTTCACCAGGCGCAAGCATTCGAACTCGTAAAGCGCCGTGGGAGCCTGCTTCTCGGGGATGACGTTGGGTTTGGCAAAACCTGGGTAGCAATGGCGCGCGCGATGGAGCGCCGTCCCGCCGCTGTCGTCGTCCAATCGCACCTAGCCACGCAATGGGTGAACAAGTTCATAGTGCCAAATACGGAGCTGACTGCGCACATCATCGACGGAACGCAGCCCTACAGCTTGCCGGCCGCGGATACCTACATTTTCCGCTACTCGAACATCCACGGCTGGACCGATGTAGCCGCAACCGGATACTTCAAGCTCGTTGCATACGACGAAATCCAGGATCTGCGGACCGGCGACACCAGTGAAAAGGGACGTGCGGCTCGAGTGTTCTCAGAGAATGCCGAGGAACGGCTCGGTCTCTCCGCGACGCCGGTGTTCAACTACGGCTCCGAAATCTGGAGCATCATGTCTTATATCGACGCGGACCTTCTGGGGCCGTGGGAGGAATTCATTCGCGAATGGTGTCATATGGGCGCCGGCGGCAAATGGATGGTCACCGATCCAGACGCGTTAGGCTCATACCTGCGTGAAGCTGGTGCATTTCTGCGGCGCGTGCGCGATGGAAGGCCGATCAACCGCATCGTGGTCGACGTGGCATACGATCACGGCGAGGCGGCAAAGACCGAGGATCTCGCTCGCCAGCTTGCAATGAAAGTCGTTGAGGGAAGTTTTGGAGAAAGCGGCCAGGCGGCGCGTGAGCTTGACGCGCTCGCCAGACGAGTCACGGGCATGGCAAAGGCCAAAGGAGTCGCCGCCTATGCCAAAATCCTGCTGTCCTCAGGCATCCCCATCATCCTCGCCGGGTGGCATCGCGACGTATACCAAATCTGGCTTGATGAGCTCAAGGAATTCAAACCGCTCATGTATACTGGGTCCGAGACCGGTCGCCAGAAGGATAAAGCGGTTGCAGCCTACCTTCGAAGGGAAAGCGACTGTTTCATAATCTCGCTGCGGTCCGGGGCCGGCCTAGACGGTCTCCAGGAACGCTGCGCAACCGTGATAGTCGGTGAGCTCGACTGGTCGCCCCAGATCTATGAGCAACTGTTTGGCCGCGTCGATCGCGAGGGCCAGAAGCAAACCGAGATTACGGCAATCTTCTGCACATGCGACTTCGGGTCGGATCCGACGATTATGTCAGTCAATGCGGTCAAGCGTGATCAGGCGCGCGGCATTACCGATCCTGGAGTTGGGATCATCCCGGTTCATACAGACGTCTCGCACATCAAACTGCTCGCCCAAGAGTATCTCGAAAGGAGCAATGCATGATCCTACCAGCCCAAGCTATCCGCGCAATCACTCCTCCGATAGTGCGTCCTTTCCGGGAACGCGGCCTCGCCGGCGGCATGTCCTTCGGCTTGTCGGTCGCGGGATACGACGTACGGATAGCGGAAGACATCATCCTCGCGCCGGGGGAGTTCAAATTAGCCTCGACGCTAGAGCGGTTCGAAATGCCTCTGGATGTATTGGGACAGGTCGCTGACAAGTCGACGTGGGCTCGTCGAGGTCTTGCCGTCCAGAACACGATCATTGAACCGGGTTGGCGCGGATTCTTGACCTTAGAGCTTACCAACCACCAGGTTCGCCGCTGGCGGCATATCCTCCACCCTCGGCCTGACGGAACGCTCGTTATCGAGCGCGGCATGCCGATCGCACAGATCATCTTCATGAGACTGGAGGCGCCGGCGGAGCGGGGATACTCCGGAAAGTATCAGAACCAGGAACCCGGCCCGCAGGCCGCTCGGGACGAGGGTGTTTGAGCGTGGCTTTCCGCGACGACAGCGCCGAACTCGCTCGGCGGCTGGAAGACGACATGGAGGCGGTGCTGAATGAATATTGGCCCGGCTGGGTGAAGACGCGCGTCAAATCGCAGGACGTGGCGTTGCTCACTCCACGGATCAAAATCGATCCGAAGTCTGGAAAGAAGTCCAAGCGACCGACGTCTAGCTTCACCCTGAACCTCTCCGGCGAACGCCGCGGGCAATGGTACCGCTTTTCGCAGGGATTGGGCGGAGGAATGCTGGGTCTGCTCTACTACGGCGAATTTGGCAATGTTCCGAACAGCAAGACCGACTGGGCCGAAGCATACAAACTCGCCCGAAAATTCCTGGGCATCACTCGGGAACATGAAAAGAGCATTGAAGATCAGGATGCCCGTGCCGCGCGGCGCGCAAAAGAGAAACGGGACCGTGACGAGCGAGAACGGCGAGATGCCGAGGAGAGAGCTGCGAAGGATGCGGCCCGCACTTACACCGCGCAAGAGGTGTTCGGACAGTCGCAGGATCTCCACGGCAGCCAAGGTGAGGCATACCTTGTGGGGCGTGGCATCCCACCCGTCGAAACCTGGCCTTGGAACTGTTCATCGACCATCCGGTTTCACCCATCGCTTCGCTATGAGCTCGATCCAGAAGTCGGACGGTTGCCGGCGATCGTTGCTGCGGTGCTCGATCCATTTGGCAGCTTGATTGCCGTTTGGCAGATCTTTCTCGACCCTCTTAAGCCGATCAAAGCCAATGTCATCAACCCCAAGGTTGGGCGAGGGCCGGCGGGCGGCGGTGCTGTTCGCATTGGGGGTGATGCCGAGCGTGTTGGCGGTTGCGAAGGTCTCGAAACGGGACTTGGCCTCTGGGCACTAGAGGGCTTCAGGATGCCCGTTTGGTCGATGCTCTCAACCTCGGGAATGATGGCATTTGAAGCGCCGATCTTCCTCAAGCGGCTATCGATCTACCATGACGGTGACAAGGGCGTCATTCAGAACGGCAGGATTTTGAAACCGCCGGGGACGAACGCCGCGGACGTTCTCGCCGAACATATGGCGGCCGTCGGCGTCGGCACGAACCGGAATGAAATGCCAATCCTTGGCGACGGATTGGATTTGCTGCAGACGAGGAATGAACTTGAACGAAAGAAGTAGATCAAGAGACCGGAGCCAGCCGGCACAGCTGTCGAATCCTGAAGCCGAAAAGATCGTGCTCGGCCGCATTCTGCAGAACGAGGTCACCTTTTGGCAGATCAATGGCACCTTACAGGGATTTCATTTCTCGGTCGAAATCTACCGAGACGTGTTCACCGCATACCATCTCCTGACGATGGAGGGGAAAAAGCCCACACTATCGCTCCTGCAAAGCCGCGTCGGGCCCGAGTACGGGGACGGGTCGTCTACCATGACGCTGATGACCGCTTTGATCCGGAATACCGCAGAAATCGACGACATCAGCGACGAAGTGACCAAGATTATCGAGATGTGGCAGCGTCGGCGGACGATAGAGATCTGCGACCAATTCATAAAGGAGGCCAAGGGCGCGCAGACCGATACGGGATATATGCTCGCCGACCTCGAGAATTGCGTGAAAGACATCTCGGTGAACAGCCAGGCCGAACCCGTGAAGACCATGAAAGCCGCGGTGGCGAAAGCTATGGCGGGATCCAAGAGGACAAGGGATACTGGAGTTTCACCCGGTTTCGATACGGGCATTGCCTCGCTTGATGAGATCTTGGGCAGGATGTTTCCTTCCGATCTCGGGGTTATTGGCGCGGCGCCGGGTGGCGGAAAGTCATTGCTTGGCCTGCAAATCCTCGATCGGGTTCAGGAGCAGCATGGGCACGCCTGCTTTTTCTCATTGGAGATGAGGGATGAGGATCTCGCCCGCCGAGCCCTCGCTGGGAAGTCGTCCGTTTCGGCATCCGAGATCGAAGAAGGAAATTATGACGCCTTTCAATACGACGAACTCCGCAGCGCCCAAGAAATGCTGGATCGCTCCAGGGTGCTACTTGATGACCGGCCGGGACTGCGTATCGACCAAATCCGCGAACGTTGCCTCGTCCTCAAGCGCACCCACGATCTGAAGGCGATCGTCGTGGATCATATCAGGCTGGTTCAGGTCATGGGCCGAAACCTCAACCGCTTCGACAAGGCAGAGATCGTCACCGGCACGCTAAAGACGCTGGCGAAGGAACTTAATCTACTCGTGATAGCTCTTTCACAGATAACGAGATCTTCGCAAAGACGGGATGATCCGCGACCGCGATTAAGCGATTTTGACGGCGGATCCAGCGTCGAGCAGGACGCGGATTGGGCGATCGGGCTATTCCGACGTGAGGACTGGCTCCTGTCTCAAAAGCCCTACGATATGGGCACGCCGGAGGGCAGCAAGTGGGCAGAGGACATGGGCCGATGCAAGGGAAAGATAGAGGTATTGAACCTCAAGCGGCGACGCGGAACCCCGAAGCTGTCCTGCGAACTGACGTTCGACGGGCGAGCCAGTCTCTTGCGTGAAGTGGAGCGCTGACATGGATACCGGTAAACTGACCCCCCTTGAGTTCTGCATCATCGTGACCTGGATGCATGGCTGGACCATCAGGAAGATTCATCTCAGTCTCGCCAAGCGGCATGGCAAGACAGAACATGCGGTACGGGGGATCATCAATAAGCTGCCTCAACGTCGCCAGTCGGTGACGCGGGTGGAGCGTCAGACCCTTCTGGATGGTTTGAAAGCGGCTCGCATCGATGACGGAATGCTGCCGGCGGACTATTTCATTGCCAAGCCATTGGCCTCGGATCAGCAGAAAAAGGCCGTAATTCCGACCGAGCGAAAAGCAAAGGCACAGCCGATTGAAGCGCCGGCGCCCGATCCGAAAACCAGAGCCGGCCGGAGGGAAATCAAGAGAAGGAGGGAGGAGGCGGAACGAAAGGAGCGCGACGCGCAAGAGGAGCGCGCGCGACGAGAGGCTGGACATGCTCCACGCGGCGTTGATCTAGCCCCTCTCGAATATCTCTATAACGAGAAAATGCTGTCCGATCCAAAGGAGAGAAAAGAAGGCGAGGTAGCGGTACGGACGAACAATGCCATGCGCCGTTACGAGTCCGGCGTTCGACTTCGATCGATGATGGAGTCCATTTACGGCTCAGGGGTGAAATCGCCTGACTATGAAAGCGCCGGTGGGGGCGGCGGTGCGGGCGTCGTAATCCACGCGGTCGTCGCCGAAAATATTAAGAATGTCGCGGCAATACGTTCGATGGTGGCGGCGAAGTTATTCGTCCAGCTCGAGCAGATGCTTATGTATGGCATGTTCGTCTGGCAAATCCCTGGTGCCGACGATCCGACAGCGGTAATGGCAGATATCCGATGTGCGCTTGACAAGGTGTCGCAATTTCTCGGGATGATGCCGGCAGAGCGTCAAGCTCATGATATTCCAAAACGCGCGGAAGCCAAGGCAGTTAGAGCGTCTGCTTTATCAGCGAGAGAGGCGATAGCCACTGCCCAGCGAGAGGTTAAATGAAATGGCCTGTTCAATGGTCGAGGTGTCTACGATTTTCGGCAGGATGGTGTCCGAGCATTAGGCCTCGTCCTTGGACGCTTTTTTTGTGGCTTTTGGTGGGAATTCAATGACTGTTCCCGAAGGCGAGATCGTTACATTCGGCGCAAGCCCCATTAGGCTACCAAGTGCTGCCAGAGATGTGACTTCGCCGTCGTTGGAGGTCGATGGCTGAAAAAGGCCCCGAACCGCGCCTTCCACCCACTTATCTGGGAGTGCTGCCCCCTCCTTTGTGGTCATTTCCATCGCCGTTTCTATTACCCAGCTGGCGCGATTTATATCCATGCCATAGCGCTGCAGTTCACGATGAGATCGGACCTCTTCATCGTAGGACTTTCGCAACGTGCTAATCAGGTAGATAATAAAGCCTATCGTTACGGCAGATAACAATGCAGCTCGAAGCGCGAGGAGCCAAAGCAGATACGGTCCGCCTGTTTTCAATGACGACGCGGAGGCGGAGCTTTGAGACTCAGCAAGGTTTGATCCCGATAATTGGGGTGACAGTGATGGCGAAATACCCATCCCGCCGGTAACGTTCAACGCACCCGCTGTCCCAGACTTGAGCTGAGCGTCGTTTAGTTGGGCTTCGAGAATAGCGTCTTTATTGTTTTCGGCAATGAATGACTCGAAGCTTTGATAGGCGAATATGGCCGATAACACCGCTGCTGCGAGCGAAAACAACAGCACAAGCTGGAATTTGATTGACGACCCTACCGGGACCTGGGGGCTCTTAAGAAATTCCTGTACTTGCTGGCTGATGTCATCGCGCAATTTTCTGCGGGCCCTCATATGGTCCGAGAAATCAAACTCTTTAAGCTTTTCTTCCAAAGCCTCGCGTTCGACGGCAATTCTTGCCAAACTCGCCTGTTCGTTCTCCTTTTGGTTGCGCTCGACCTCCCGCCTCTCCAGTTCGAATTGTTCTTTGCGTTGTACGTCCTGCTGTTCATAGGTTTTGCGCAGTTCGAGGGCGTCGAACATCAGTTTTTCGTGCATACTTGCGACGGTGGCCATTTCCTTTTCAAGGAGCCCACTTACCGACATCTCATTGTTGATCGGAACATTGAGCGATGGCATCCTGATTTTCTCACGAATAACGGCCTCTAGGTCGACCAATTCGGCGCCGGTTGGTGCCGGGTTATTTCGAGGAGTTATAGTGATAAGGTCGAAGTATACAGAATTTGGCTGGCCGTAATCTCGCTGAAAAGCGATGTTAAACATTTTATCTTTAACTTGAATATTAGCATTTGTGAGCAAGTACGTCGGTGCAGATTTATCCTTTAATACAGATAAATTGCTTCCAAACTGAATCTCTGCGCTTTGAAAGCTCTTGCTTATTACGCCGAATCTGGCCTCTATTGCCTCTATTGTTTCGATAATTGTTTTGTCGGACAATTTACCTACTTGGAAGGTTATTGGCATTGCAGTGTCCTATCGACGTAGTCGCTTTCTTGATCATGATTTTTTATTCGAAGATGAACAAGTTGCAACAGCAATGTTGCAATTCGCATTTTTGATGCATCGAGTAACGCGTCTGCGAAGGGGGCTCTATTCTTTCTTGGATCACTCTAGCCAGAAGACTTGGATCTATCGCTCAGCGCTTCTCGGAGTAATGTGAGGTGACGCTGTCAGTGACGCGCTCGGCTATGTCGATGTTCTGCGAGGCCGCTTTGAATAGCTCGAGCAAAACCCGTACCGGATGGGGCGCGCGCTCCTCCTGTCCTTTATCGTTGACACCATTCATCCACTCCGTCAGCCGCCGTTCGCTGGTGCCGTAGAGATATGCCAGCATAGTCCAAGTGATGCCGGCCTCATTGACGAGGACCTTGAGCTCCGTAGGCGTGAGCTTTTGGTAGCGCTCTGTCTTTCCAGATCGGTTGACCGTGCGGAGCCGTGGGGTGTTGAGGATATCGAAGAGGCGAAGCGACGCAGCTGCTATCGCCGCGTCTTCGGTCGGAAAAAAGCGCACCCGATTTGTCTCCGGGTCTCGCACATACCCGGGTGCCAGCCCTGGAGCGCGATAGAGGCCAAGAAAGCCTTCCCCGTTCGCATTCGGAATTGCTTCGGCGCCATAGATGATATCGAGCTCACGGCCTGATTTAGATGTTTTGGAATTCTGGTTCACGTAAGCTCCCTTTGTGCCACCATTGGCGATACTATTTTATCTCAGACGGATGATGGCTTGTAAACGGATCCTTGTTTCGCGCTGTCGATCGCCTGTCGAAGATCGTCCTGGTAAACAGCACGGGCTTCACCGACGAAGGCCTCATTGTGGCCAATCGCGACGATCGCAGCTTTCAGAGCCTTTGCATCGTCGCGCGTGAATTCTGACTTCGCCATCGGTTTGACGACGAGGTTGAGCCATTCTTGTTTGATCTCGTTGAGTGTGAGGCTCCGCTCTTCGATATAGCGTTGGCTGGCAAAGTCTCGGAAATCCTCCAGTTTGCGCCTGAGGTACAGTTCATGCGCTGCGATGGCGTACGGAGCGATCGCGCCGGCGCGGTGATGATGGAGCGCGACTTGGTGTACCAATCGACGATAGCGCACGTCGGCGAGCCACCGCCGGATTGAGGCAAAAACCTTCATCTGAAATCTCCTGTTGTTTGAACGGCGGACGCTTGTCAAAGCCCGAAATCAAAGAGCGGCAGACCAATCTTTGCTGGTGGCTCTGCCTCGATATCAGGCGTTTCGAGAGGAGGGGCGTCCACGACCGTCGGCGCCTTCAATTGTGCCGACCGCAATTTGCGTGACCAGCCCCCCATGATGTGGGCCGGCGTGTACCAATCTTCGCTGAACGTCATCCGCAACGTGTCGCCAACAATCACATGGGCCGGGATGTGCATCAGGGAGAATTGCACATACGACATGTGGACCGCGCGGGGATCGACATCGACCGCGACGACATGAAGGTGCTGCTGGTAATTTACGCCAGCATCCATCAGCGCTTCTGCCAACGCTATGACGGTGGCGCCGGCGCCGACCGCCGGTTCGTGTGCGGTGAGGAAACCGCGCTCTTTTATGATCGCTTCAGGTTCCTTTCCGGAGACCTGCAGTTGGGCCATAAGCCTGCATAGTTCGTACGGTGTGAAGAACTGGCCACGCGCCTTGTTATGGAGCTCGAGTGCGTGGAATGTCGAGCCGAGAATATCCTGAGGAGCGGTCTCCAATGCCATGACGACTTCGCCCAAGATTTGAGGGAAGACTTCGAGTTCGTGGCGTTCATAGCGCTTGACGATATCCATATATCGTTGCTCGCGCTTTTCGCGGGTATTCAAATCAATGGCATTGGAAAGCGAAATCGCTGCGCATTCGCACCAATCAGAGAAGACACCATAGAGGTCGTGGCGATATCGCAGGGACTCAAAAAGCTTGATGATACTTTGCAAGTGCGGATTGCTCATCCGCCCACAACCATGCATGAGGGGTGGTGCATTCTTCAGTCTCCATGCGTGCCACAATTGGCGATGTGAGCGCAGCTGCCGATGTTCAGTCGGCGGTCTGCTTTTCAAGAGCTTCGAAGTAGACTTGGGTACCAAGCTCGGGTTTGTATCTCAGCGCCGAATAGGCGAAATCCTGAGCATGGGCATTCTTGCAGAAGAACTTGTCCACATAGCTTTCTCGATCCCAGAGGCCGACTTCAGCAACATAGCGACCGAGTTCGTCGTGCCGATATTTGATCGACACGATTTTCTCGTTGAACAATTTCTGGGCTTCTTCGCGCGATGCTGGACGGTCGGACCGGCGGCCTCCAGGCGTCCTGCTGTGATACGAGTTGAATGAGACGCTGACGACCTTCTTCTTCAGTGCCTTTCCGCAATATCGGCAGAGGGGTGGCTTGGTCATCTCCGACCCCTCGCGTTCATCATTTCCCGGGTTTCGAACATGGGATGACCGGCATTTGGGAAGTCGCGCTCCCAATGCAGGCGGCCGACGGCGTCATAGATCTGGTCGCGGCAGTCGTCGCAATACCAGGCATAGGAGCCGTGATTATACCAGCGCGCCGGCGCGCATTGGCAGAGCGTACGGTTGCAACTGCCACCTTCCTTACCCTTGTCTGGCCTGTCGGGGCCGTCGTAGTCGCCATGGGCCATCAGATCGCACCTCCAATAGCGGTGGCAGGGAGGCGGTGACGCTCGAACGTCTCACGGATCCGCTGGGCGACCATATCGAATGCGGCCTCGTACCAGCTCTGCCAGCTTTCATCCTCCTTCGGTTCCATGTCGCGGAAGGTGTTGATGTCGCCAATTACGTCTTTCAACAGATCCGAAGCAAATGCCTCGACATCGCCGGCGGGGCGCTCCGAGAAGCCGGCGAGGTCCATTTCTGTGAACCAGACGTCGCCCTCGTTCAGGTCGTCCAACGCGAGCCCGGCCTCGTCAGCGCGCGCTTGGCGGGCCTCCAGGCACTTCGCTTGCCAATCGGCCGGCGATGCGTCTTGTAGAAGATCAACTTCGTCTCGGAGCATGTTAACGAGCCTGGCAGCTTCCACGTCCATTGATGCGATCGTGGCGTGGCTCGATTTTGTATGGCCGGGTACGTGAAACGACTCGGCTTCGAGCAGATAGATTTTCATGGGCGATCTCCCAAATGAGCACGATTGCTCTGATGGTTCATGTGGACTTAATTCCTATCGGTTTGTTGGAGGCGCGATGCTCGCGATGAGCGTTACTGACTCGAGCGGGCGCTGGTAGCTGGCCGCAAAAAAGCGGCCAGCATATCGTGACGATCATGCGGCGGCTTCGGTCACCGTGTCGTGGGAGGCTGCGACGACGCGCACGACATTCATGACCGACTGCCTCGACGTTTTGTTTTTGATCTTGTCGAAGACCTCGGCGATGCGGAGTGCGTCGCGCGACAGCCGGGGAGCAATTGGGCTGGCGTTCTCGACATTGGCGCCGGCGAACAGATCATTGATATCGACCCGGAGCGCGCCGGCGATCAAGACCAGACGGCTGGCGCTGATGCGATTGGTACCCTTCTCGTATTTCTGAACTTGCTGGAACGTGACGCCGAGCTGTTCAGCAAGCTTTTCCTGACTGAGACCCATTGCGACACGAATCCTACGAACGTTCGCGCCAACGGTGACATCAACGGGATGAGCGGAATTCTTCATGCTTGTTTCCTTGCTTTGCTGGTGGAAGGAGAGAAGGAGCCGGCCGACGCGACAGGCTCCTGAGATTAACTGTTAGACGCGCATCGGCATGCAGACGCCGGTCCAACCCTTGCGGTCGCCCGTGATCACGGCGGGAGAGGCCGCATCGTACAGCTGCATCGACACTGATGAGCCATTTCCGACCGCGTCCTCGATGATGGCCAGCATGTAGCTGGCGTTGAACCCGATCTCCATCGGCTCGCCGTCGTAGTCGCATGGAATGTCGGCGCTGGCGTTTCCACTGTCTGGATTGCTCACCGTCAAACGGCAATTGCCCGGCGCAAAGGTGTATTTGCAGGCACGACCGCGCTCGGTGGAAATCAGGGTCACGGCCCGAATGGCTTCCATCGCGGTTTCGGCGTGCAGGGTGGCGCGCTTGTTGTTATGGATGGGGATGACGCGCTGATAGTCAGGAAACGTGCCATCGATCAGCTTCGAGGTGGTGATGATATCGCCGAAGGAAATGCGAATCTTTGAGCTGTCCACGACGATCGCAACGTCATCCGGACAAGATTTCCCCTTCATGAGCTTGTGCAGCAACTGGACAGTCTTGCGCGGCACGATCACCGCCGGCATTCCGCATGATCCGAATGGAGCGTCGAATTCCTGGCGATATAGACGGTGTCCGTCCGTGGCAACCATGACCAGCTTCGCCCCATCTGCATGTTCGATCGTATGCAGGAAGATGCCGTTCAGATAGTAGCGCGTCTCTTCAGTAGATATCGCACCCATGGTGGAGTCGAGACCCTCCCACAGCGCGCGACCTGGCAGATGGAACTCAAATGCACCGGCGGCGGGGCCGCTCATATGCGGCCAATCTGCGAGCGAGAGGGACTGCAGATCGTAGTGTACTCGCTCGAAATCCAAGGCGTCGCGGGTCTCTCCGGTCGTCATGGCAACGAAATCGGAGGCGGTGGCGCGCTTGAGCAAATCCTTAAGGATATGGGCCGGCAGGGTGGTGCCGAATTCGCGATCAGCGGCGCCCGGGACGGATGCAACGATCTCGATATCCAGATCTGTGCCGATCAGCTGCAGGGTGTTGCCGTTGCCACGCAAGGCGATGTTGGAGAGGATCGGGATAGAGTTCCGTCGCTCGATGACGTTGTTCACGATTTCAACGGCGCGCGTCAGAAGGGCGCGCTCGATCACGACGGATGATCCGATAACCGGCGCGATGGGCTGTTCGGTGCCGGGCGTGTTGTCATTTTCCGCGATCAATGACGTCGCATATACCTCGATCGCGGTCGGAGCGGTTTCGACCCCCACTTCCTTCTGTGGCTGACGCGGGCGGAATTGGATCACTTCGGCCGAAATCTTCTGGCTGATAGCAGCTTCGATAGCGATCTCGGAAGCGGATTGCAGAATGCGTTGCATATGTGCGGTCATTCGTTCAGTCTCCTATGAGTGCCACAATTGGCGGGTGGTGCCGATTGCACCTCGCACCGGCTGCTGGAGCCGGTGAAAGCTAAAATCGTAATTGCATGCCGTTTTCCCTTCGACTTTCGCTTGGACTAGTCCCGATTTGCCAAAGCCTTGCCGACAGCGGTTTCTTTCAATGAGTACCCTCCGACCTCGCTTGTATCTGTTTGATTGCCCAACTCGCCCGCAATGATAAGGAAGTCTGTCTTCAGGCTAACCAATTGCAACTGCAGAAACTTGTAGTCCAATTCGGAAAGCGTACCGTTGGCTCGAAAATGCTCCAGCGAGTCAAAGAACGCAATGAAGTTCCGCTTGCCTTGGGAAACAACGGTGTCGATCAAGAGGCTTCGCTCCGGCAGTTTTGATGCAATCTGCGAGTTGACGCGGAAGCCTCGATATACGGTCAGGCCAACGATTGCTGAGCCGAAAAGCGCAAAGAAGATGCCTGGCGCCGCGTTGCGGATCTCGACCGACGCGTCGCCTCTGGTTGCATTGATCGATGCTGGATCCAGGAAACCTCTCAAGAATAGCTCGTAACCCAAGACGATGCAGACAGCACCGACGGCTAAGCAGGTGATCTTGTAAAGGAGTAGTTGGCCCGAAAAATTCAACCCCATGACTGGTCCCCTCATAATTCAATTATCCAGTCGATCGGTGTTGGTTTCAATCCACCGAGAAGGCAGGAAGGAAACGAATTCGGTAGGCCAACCATAGGCTTTTAGAAGTAGACGCGCCTGCTCGCGACAGCCGAGTTTGCGGCCGACTAGACGCACTTGGCGAAGTCACGCGGCAAAAGCTTTCGGCCATTCTTGGTGCGCACAAGGACGGTCATGTAAGGAGAAATTGACAGTTCCGGCAGATCGGGAGAGTCAATGGGGAGGCCGGATACCTCGATTTCATTGATCACCTGATTTCGAAACTCTACCGATGTTTCGTCGTGGGCGATCAGCTTGCGATAGGCTTCGCTCTTCGACTTGGCTTTGACGTAGGCGACGGTGCAGATGAGAACATCGGTTTGAAACACTGGCATCAGATCACCTCACCATCGATGGCAACGGCGCTCCAATTGCCTCTTCCCGCGTCCTCGATCTCGGTAAGCTTGGCGACGATTGGATCACCGTTCGCGAGGCACCCAAGATTGCCGGTTTCCATCGTGGCACTTTCGAGCAAGCTCACAGCCTCCTCTTCGGAGTTGGCTACGATCTCGAATTCGCAGAATACGCGGGCCTCGAACTTGAAGCGCTTCGGTGTCTGTTCTTCCTCTTCGACGGTGTCGAACGGTGCGCCGACGGCATCCAGCCATTCGTTGCCCTTCGGCGAATTGTCCATATCGCGGATGCGATTGAGCAGCGCCTCCTTCAGCATGGCGGGTGTGAAGTCATTCCCTTCCTTGTCGGAAGAAATCACTGTGAATGCGACCGATACTGCATGATTAAACCTAGTCATTTTTGATCTCCTTGGTGCCACGATTGGCGTTGTGTGCCGCGCTAGGCGGGTTCTACATCATCGACTTCGACGCCTTGGCCGTTGCCGTTGAAATCTTGCGTCGGATCGTCAGACGCGGCCCAGTCGTCACGGGCGATGTCGCCCGCTTCCTCCTCGCTCTCAGCTTCTACATCGACGGTATAGAAGACGGTTTCCTTGAGCGTGACTGTGAACTTCGGCATGCTCAAATCCTTTCCGAGTTGCTGGACTGGTTGATGAAGTCCTCCAGCATGTCGGAAGCGGTTGTGATTCTGCCGAGTAAATCGGATTCGTGCGCGGTGAACCGACTGCCGGCGTCGAGCGCGTCGCGCGCGGCGGCAATGGGCGCAAGAATGGCATTCATGATCTCGTGGGCGTCCTTCTTTGTGGTGAAGTCGCCAATCGCGAAGGCAAGGCCCTCCGCGTCGATGCCGTAGAGCGTCCAGAACGTCTTGAAGCGGTTGCCGGCGGCTTCCACCTGAGCAAGTGCCGCTTCGTAATCTTCCTCGGTGCGGTAGCTATCGGCGCTGCCGTCTTCTGTCTGATCAGCAAGCCGCGTGAATGTTTCTATGCACGGGCGCACCTCGAAATATTTGAAGCTCATGGGCTTCGTGGGCTGGAAAACGTCGCGATCCTGCTTGCCGACGGTCTCAGTGATCAAACCGTCATCGTCGTCCGATCCCTCGTGCTCGCCGTCAAGAAAGAGAGGCAATTCATCGAGCATTTCGGAATCGGCGTCGAAAAGAATGAAACCAATGCCCAGCCGGCTTGCATACTCCATGATCGGGAGTAAGTCAGCCGGGACGCCTATGTCGCTCACTCGCATAAAGTAGCCGAACATCGTCGCGCCCAATGTGCCGGAGGAAGCACCGTTGCCCACACCATGATAGTTGGCGGCATGATTGAGAGTGGCGCCCTCTGAAAGCCAAGCCTTAGCTGCGGGCGACAGATGGGCGGTCGAGATATCAAGTAATATCTGGATGGTCATATATCGAAACTCCTTTGTGCCACGGTTGGCTAGGCGACGCATGCCGCCGGAAAGTTGATCTTGAGCGGGCTCCAGACGAAATCTGACGGCACGTCGCCGTTATGCACCCACGCACGCATTCCCCCGCGGATCCGGAGGAATGCTTCCTTGTGGGAAACAGTCTGGCTGGGAAATCCCTTGTTCATGAAGGCCTCTGCTGCCCGGTCACGATCATGTGGCGAACGGAAGGCAAAGAGTTCTTCACCGTTTCCCCAGTCCGACATGACAAAGAACGTGTCGAAGACCGGCCGGCCGGCGTTGTCGGAATAGGTGGCGATGTTCGAGGGTTGATGCTTTTGCATCCGTCAGTCTCCTAAAGTGGCACGATTGCCGATGATGGTTTGAGGTGTGTTCGGCTTAGCCAATGGCCGGGAAAACCTTCCGGCTCCATCTCGGCTTTGCCGGCGGCTTAATGCTGATGGCTTTCACGTCGCCTTCATCGATACGTGAAAGCCAATTGGATTGGTGATTGATCAGTGTGCGGACTTCCCGGCGTGCTTCGCTACTTGTTAGGTCGACGGGAACAGAGACGGTCACAATCATTGTCACGCGCTTTCGCTTAGGCATGCGAGCGGCCCTCCGCCTTGGCAATCGCGCGATCGTAAAGCGCCATGATGTCGGCGTGGGTGGTCTCAGGCGCGTCGTTGAACTGAGCGACCGGAGTATTCCAGTTGTTTGGATCAGCCTTGAATGAAAAAGGAAGACAATCCCGCAATAGACCTGCGGCCCGCATAACGTCTTGTTCATTGTCGGTCTCGTCGATCCCGACGCGCAGCGCATCGAGGGCGCAGGCGCAATCACGATCTTCGCCTTTCCCCCAGTCGCGCGGGTTCGCGATTATTGCCTTCGCCTTCACAAGCCGTTCTGCGATTTCCATGTTCAGTCTCCTTTGTTGCCACGATTGGCGTTTAGAGAAATTATTGAGCCGCGAGGTACCCCGGCCCATAGCAGCGGCGGCATTCCAGCCGATCGAATTCGAGACCTTTATCGGCGGCGCGGCGGAGCATAGCCAATTGACCCTCGCTGGCTCGGATGCGCCGCAAGCGGCTGTTGATCGTGGGCTTTCCGTCCAACTCGTCCAAAGGAAAGCACTCGCCACAGGCGTCACAGCATGCGACCTCTTCGACCTGGCATCCGCAAGTGATGCAACGGTCGCTGCCGTCCATGGCGGTTTCGCCGCAGTTGTCGCAGGACCATTCTTTGTCCCCGTGCGAAATGCAGTCGTCCGCGATGATCAGCTTTCGGCCTTGGAAGAAGCAGCCACACGGTAGAGAAACAATGGCGGGTGTGCTCATGGAATGTCCCCCGGAGGAAGCGAGCCTCTGCCCCAATTCTCGCCCTCAATCCCGTAGAGGTCGGCAATTTCCGTATCGGTTGCGTCGCGCGAGCGAAGCCAATCCACGCATGACGCACACACTCCATAGCCGGTGTCCCGGTTCCAGTGCTGGTGCCATCGCCCGGCGTCTTCGCCGCACACGCAGCAAGAGAGATTGCGGAGAACGCCCTTAGCCATTGGCGCGGTCCTTCGAACGAACATCATGGTCAAGGCGCGCAAGAAGGTCGCGACCGACCTCGATCACGCCCGCGTTCACGTTTCCCGGCTTGAGAAGGTCGATTAGAACCTGAAGCATCTCAGGTGCGGCGGTCATGATCCGGCAATTGGCTTCTCCTTCCTCACGGCCATACCCGTCAACTTCGATCGGAACGGCGGCGAGCGGCACGGCGCAATTCGGTGCTCGAATGTATGCGATCAGCCGGCCACCGCTTGGGGTCGCGTGATAAATCCCGTCATTCCATGGGCCGGGGGTGTGTTTAGCCATCGGCGCGGTCCTCCGCCTTTGCGACCACTGGGTCGATGATAGCTTGCAGGTAGTTCCGTACGCCGGGTTTCATGTCCGCCTCATTGAGGGAGACAGCGTGGTGGATGTGTTTGAGGGCGGCTAGCATGGCGATGAAACATGCCTTCGCCTCGTCCACCTCGTCCGCGTCCTTTTCGGTGTGATCATCCGGGTCGTCGTTGGCGCGGGCGCGGAACTGCGCGGCGAGCCATTCCATGGTATTGAGCGGATTAGCCATCGGTGCGACCCTCCGCTTTTGCCAACGCTGCGCGAAAGGCAGCGCCGTGGCCAGCTCGCTCAATTTCGACTGCAGCGCCCGGAAGAGCTGCAATCTCGCTCAGGATAGCTAGCATTTCGTGCGCGGCATCGCGAACCGGGTCGATTGCGGGAAGCAATTCCGATTCCTTGCAGAGTCCATAGAGTGTTATCGCCGGCGACATGAAATCATCGCCGTCCATGGGAAAATCTTCACCGGACATGAGGTCATAGCCGAGCGAGCTATCCCGCGATCCCGCATAGCGTTCCTTCACGATCTGTGCGGCCTCTTCATCGGTGGCAGCGTCAACGTAGATCGTCCCCGCGATCCAGACATCGACACCAATCTTTTCGAGCGGGCCGCGCTCAACGGCGGCGATCACCTCGGCTGCCGTCTTCTGCCCCTTGCTGCAACCGGGGTCAGTATCGTCCTCGGATCTGTAAAAGCCGATGAGGAAAGAGTCATCGGTATCGATCAGATGATGACTCGAACCGTCATCATTGGTGATGAGGATGTAGCCGCCATCGCCAAAGGCCTTGCGCCATGCCGTGCAATTGCCACCGTTGGCATACAATTCAAAACCAGCGCTGGCGAAGAGCTTGCCGTCATCGGTTGCAAGTACTTCGGATTTCATCATTTCGAAGCGCGCCCAGAAATCAGTCATTTCATTCTCCTCTCAGTGCCACAATTGGCGAGAATTCGATTGTTCATTGATCACGCTCCGAGTTGTCATGCCGCTGGCTTACCTAACCGAGGGGTTCAAGGTTCCAGTCGGATACAACGAAGGGAGCGGATCGTGAGCAATCAAGCGATCGTCATGCGCGGAATGCTTTCGCCGGGTGTTCCGGTTACTGGCAAGCGTGGCGCTTAGGATGATTTCACCTAGGCTACCCGGTACGGGCGAGGCGACAGGAATATTATCCAATTTACCGTGTCAATTTGGCTGTTACTCCAGCGGGAGCCACCCGCATGCGGATTCGAATAGAAGATATCGGCGAATGGTCATTGTCGGTCTTTCATCTATCGTCGCTTTGTCTCTGGGGAGTGATATCGATGACAGCCGGCTTTATTGATCCGGCACGGGATAGGCCTCCTAAGTTGCCGTTCAAGGCGTCCCAATAGGGCGTTCGTAGCGGTCATCCGCCTCGATTGGTAATTGACAGATGTTCGTCCTGGCATGACCGCTCAGATGCTTTGGACGATTTAGGGGAGGGCGGCGACGAACGCCGCCCAATTGGTTATGCCGGGAGGTGGATCACTTCTCCGAACGGCACCTTTGCAGCGCGCCGGGCGATCGTGCTCCGTTCGCCGTATGCCGCCCAGATGACCGGCGCGGCTGGCTGTTGGCCGAAATGTTCAAGCTTGCAATCCAGATCGGTCAAATAGACGATTGCGGAAGCGTCCGGCGCATTGTCTTCGATCCATTCGAAGGCTGGAGCAAAGCGCGTCCCGCCACTTCCTCGAGCTGTGATTTGCATATCGTCGCCACGCTCGAATGAAAGCGTGTGGTGCACGACGACATTGCAGAAAACAACAGTGATCCTGTCCGCCGCGCCCTCATCCAAGGCCGCTTTGGCTTCGGCGCTGCAAGAGCCGAAGGCGTCTTGATCGATCGAACTTGAATCGTCGATGACATAGACGACATGTGACAGAGAGTCGGCGACAAGGCCGGGAAGGATCAAGCCAGCGCCGATATAGCGCCGGTTCGGGTTCATCCACGAATAGTCCTTGACGGACGATTGATCGATGAAAGCCCGCAATTCCTCTTTCCAGTTGTAGACCGGCGCGATTGTAACCGCGTCGATTTCCTGCAAAAATCCCGGAATGCTGCCGGCGTTGTGGGCTTTGGCAACTGCCAGCGCCTGCCGAACGTTCGCTTTCCAGTCGTTTTCGCTTGCCGTGAGCTTGTCCGGTTCATGAGCGGGCGCGGCATCCCTGATTTCGACCATAGCAGCGCCGGATTGATCTCCGGGCGTGCCTTGCTGGTTTCCGTCGGGCTTTCCGCTTCCTGCTGACGGTGCGCTTTGCGTGCCGCCGCCTTGCTGGTCTTTCGGCTTGCTGTTGCCGCCGTCCTTTTTCGCCTTCTGGAGGCGCTGGAAAATCTCCTCCTCCGATAGGTCGGCATAGGCGGGATTGATCAACGCGCCTTCAGGCAGGTTGAAGCCGGCTTGCTTCAGTTCCGGATTGACGGAATAGGCGCATGCCTTTTTCCAGTCTTCCGGCGCGCGGTTGCCGCGCCGGATATGATGAAGGCGGGCGCAACTCGAAACCGCGCTGGCGACGAGTGACCGCAAGACGGACGGTTTCAACCCCTCGACAAAGGAAGGGTTGAAGCCAAGGCGCGCGCCATCCGTCCACATTTCCTTGCATGTGGCATCCTCGAAAAGCTCCAGATGCAACGAAAGCGTGGCATAGAATGGCTGTTCCGTCATCAGGATGGCGCGGGCGTTATCGACGAGTTGAAGGGCGCTCATGCGAAAACCTCGACGTTGCGGCCGCACCAGTTCACAAAGGCCTGAGTTTCGGTCAAAGCCTTGTCGCGGTTTTGAGCATCAACGGCCGTCAGGACTTCATAGGCTTTCGGAATGCGCTTCACGTATTCCAGAATAGGGCCGAATGTGACCGGCGTTGCGGCCCGGGCGAGGGCGGCGGAAACCGCATAGAGAGCGCCCGGGCCGGTCGGAACCTTCGCGCCAGCCGGATCAGCGAGGATTGTGCGGATTGAAGGAACTTCGAGGAAGGTCCGAATGAAGCCCTCGAACTCCACAGATGGGCCGACGCCCACGCGCCCGGCAATGAGCGGTTGACGCATGTCCGCGTCGCGATCCACGTATTTCGCGGCGTCCGTCCAAGAGCGCGGCGTGGGGAATGCTCGGGCATCCGACGGCATGGAAATGGTCACTTCGCCTTTATCGGTCGCAGCGCCTGGCATCAGGTGCATGAGCAAGGGGCGGAACCGTAGGAAGGCGATCATTGCCGGATGGATGTTCGCGCCGATTGCCCAGTTTGCCCATGCCTCGACATCGGGAACGACATCGATGTGAGCGAATCGGTTTGCCAGTGCGGAGGGCATGCGCTGCGCGCTCGCCCGGTCAGATTGACGGTTGCCGGCGGCGGCGATCCGCCATCCGTCCGGCAAGCGATACTCGCCAATGCGGCGGTTCAGGATGAGCTGATAGCATGCCGCTTGCGTCGACGCGGGCGCCGCGTTGATCTCATCGAGGAAGAGAATCCCGCGTTCCCCGTCGCGCTTCGCATTCGGGAGGATATCGGGGTTTGCCCATACAGCTGCGCCGTCGCGGATGTGCGGCAAGCCGCGCAAGTCAACCGGCTCGAGTGTGGTGAGGCGCTGGTCAATCAGCGCCATGCCCAGTTTGTGGGCAGTTTGCTCGACAACATCCGACTTGCCAATGCCGGGAGCGCCCCAGAGCATTACAGGCGTGTCGCCTTCAATGTATGCTTCGAGCATCTTGGCGGCGAAGTCGATTTTGACGCCCTTGTCGGCTTGCGTGATCATGTTCATGAAATCAGTCTCCAGTAGGTGCCACGATTGGCGAATTGAAAATCAGGCGAGGAAGTCGGAAACGTCCGCGAGGATGGATGCGGCGGCATCCGCCACGCTTTCCCGCAAATCGTTGTTTTCCCGCAGCGTATCCGCGTCATGCCGCGTCAGTTCGCGCCGCATGCGTTCGGCAATCTCCGAAAGCTTCGGATCAGCCGTGATATTCAGGATTGGCAGGACTTGCGCCAAGTCGCGAACGTTCTCGACAAGGGAGTCGCGAAAAACGCCCTCCGCTTTCCGGTTATCGTTGCCGGGCACATAGTTGCGAAGCTTTTCGACCATGCGCTCGCATACTTCCGAAATGCGTCGGTAGACGTCCCGAATTGCTTCCTGCAACTGCTCTTGCGCCCGCGCCTCAATTTCGGCCTTGATGACTTGCGCTTGCGCGTCGCCCAGCGCCACGCGGAAATCATCGCCAGACGGAACCGGGTTGATGATGGTATCAAAGCCGAAGCGGCGGCGGATTTCCTTTGCGCTAGGGTAATCTTCCGGTTTGAAGAGATTGCCCAGACGCTGCTTTGCGTCTTCGACGTGCTTTTCGTATCCATCGATGAAATCATCGACGGCCTTTTCAAAGTCCGCACGGATGGCGCGCAACCGCGCCGTATAGTCGAGATAGGCGGCAGCCGGGAGAAGGCGCGCGCCGTCATCCTGCCATGGAAGCGTGCGGGAATAATGGAAGGTACGAGCGGCGGAAATTGCCGACTGGATAGGCGCAAGCGCGTCCTTGTTCAGCAGCAATTTGTTATAGCGCCCGGCATCATTGGCCGCGCCGTGCGACTCGTTCACCTCATCCGTCACCTTGCGATCGATCCGCCGCGCCGTCCAAGAGGAAACGCGGACGTGGGAAAGCATTGCTTTTTCAGACAGGACAGACATTTTCAAACTCCGTTTGTGCCACGATTGGCGAGATTGGCCGTCAGGCCGGTTGAATGATCAGGAGAGGAATTCACGCTTGCGAGCGATTGCCTTGCGCCTGGCGTCGCGACGCTGGCGGCCGTCTTCAGTCTTCGAGAACGGCGCGGCATGCTTGCCGACGGCTTCGCGGCGGGGCAGATAGTCGTCAAGGTTGACCGCGAACGAATGGCGTTCGGAAGCGGTAAGCATCTTAGTCATGGATTCAGTCTCCTCTGTTGTGCCACGATTGGCTGAGGGATTAGAAAGCGTTTCCCTTGAAGCGTTTGACCTGCTCTTTCTCATGTTTCGCGCCGAGCTCCGAAACGAGCGTGCTCAACTGGATTTTGAGATTGGACAGGCGGACGGGATTGGACTCCCGCCGTATACGTGCTTTCAGGGTGCGAACTTTCGTTTCCGTCGCGTTGCTCATGGTTCGATCTCCGTTGCGGTCACGATTGACCGGCAGGACACTAGCGTCCTGATATCGGCAGGCCGGAGCATGCCGATACGCAAGGCGCTAGGACTTCGAAGCCGTCATGATGACTTGAGCCGGGCTTTCCAGCTCACAGACCAGCGGCGCGCGCCGTAGGTCGACAGTGACGCCGGGCACGATTTCCGCCGCCCGCACGCCTTCATGAATTGCCTGCTGGCAATCCTGATAGGTCAGGTGTTCGTCAAGCACGAATGAATGAATGTCGCCCGAAATAAGAGCGTATGCGACAAGCGCGAATTTCATTGATCGATCTCCAGATGTGCCACAATTGGCAAGGGAAAGGCGCGGAATTGCCGCGCCTTCGATTGTCAGGACAGCTTGATAAGCGTTGCCAGAGCGCCAACGCCGATAATGATCAAACCGCCAAGGCGGACGGTAAGCGCAAGGCTTTGCCGCTCGATAATGTGTTTCAGTTCCGCGATATCCGCCTTTGTCGCCAATTCCGGCATGATGAAATCCTTTGCCGCTTCCGCGTGGGCTTCCGCATGCTTGCGCGAAATGCCGGCGGTTTCAAGCCGTTTCGCGTATCCAAGGGTATCAAAGGCACTTGCCATTGTTCGTTCTCCGATATGCCACCATTGGCAGGGTTTCGGCCTTGCTAGGCCTCATCAGGCGGTCAGCTCCAGACCGCGACCCACGGCGCAATAGCGCGCCGTTTGATGCCTCCGTTATTCCGTGCGCACGGTGGGCTAGCGCTATGACCGGTCCGCGTATGCTTGCGGCGGTATTTGTCAAAGAACTGAGACGATCATCGCGTCTCGCATGCTTGTTATGGGGATATGCCGGATTGTGAGGCTGGCATTTCGATAGCCGCCCGCTAGGGGCGGCTGCCGAAAGGTCAGTGCATGGTGAGGATCACGGGCACGAGAAGAACGGCGCATGCCGCCATGCCGAACCAGTCGAGCGGAAGGCCATGGCCGCCCGCAACCGCATTGCGCTTTGCCTTTGCGCCTTTGCCATACGACACGTTGGCATAGAAGCCGAACGCCTTGACGGTGATGATGGACATGCCGGACTTGGTGCGGGTGAGCTTGAGCATTGATCGGTCTCCGTTGGTGCCACGATTGGCAGGGGTTGCTGTTAGATCATCGTGCCGTAGGCAAAGGTGAGTGTCAGCGCCACCAGCGCGCCCGACACCAGCATCACGCATACACATGCGCTCTGGATGATGGCTGCGCGCTTGGCAGCTGCGCGGCGGGCGGTGCGGGATGAAGGCTTGCGGCTCATGGCGTCGGTCTCCAGTGCGATCACGATTGATCTGTCACCCAAGATAGACATTCCCGTAAGCATGTCAACGGTAAAAATGCGCATAAGAATATTTTTATTAGAGTATCCCGCAATCGCTGGATATCAGCACGCGCACGCATGAGGCAGTCGAGCGCTGCCACATCGACGATGATGACAGCCGCCGCCGCCGACCGTGCCCGCGCCGACGCTCCACCCCACGCTATCACCCAATGCCAGGCATCCACACCCCGCCGCCACGGCGGGGGGAGCAACACACTACCGCGTCACTCATCGATGACATGACACGCCCACCCACGATGACCGCTTGCGGTCTCGCCCTTGCTCATGACGCCACACAGAGCGCCACCGGCGCGCTAGCGCCTCAGACCAGTGTCGAGCGTCGCGCCGACCGGCTAGCGCCCGCCCACGGCCCGCCTCATCGACGAGGGCAGCGCTCGAGGGGTATGGGGGGTCGCGTTAATGATCCGCGAGCCCAACTCCGCGACCGCGTTGGCCCTCATTTTCCGCCGGCGTCAGCAAAAGGATTCCGGCAACCGAAATATCAAAATCGTGCTGCGCGATATTTATTCGCAGCAGGATTTTGTTATTTCCTTGAAATGGCCAAGGATCGATTACCCCCACGTTTCAGGCTCTCTAGGCAGGCGCCAGTCGCGATCGCAGCTCAAAAGGCGGCTAAGGTTGGACGGTTCCGTGGCGCACCAGGAGACCGCGGATATGACGCTAGATGGAACGCGATCAGTCTTCGCTTTCGCCGGATGAACCCATTCTGTGCCTGGTGCACTCAAGAGGGCAGGGATGCTTCGCTCGCTGATCTCGTCGACCACATGATCCCAGTTCAGGATAGGCCGGATTTGGTTCACGATTTCAAGAATCTATGGTCGCTTTGCACGCATCATCACGGCAGAAAATTCAGCATGGAGGTATACGCCCGCGATAACGGTCTACTTCACATGCTTCCTATTTGGTGTAAGATTCCCGACCAACGGCCGCCTCAATTTCGTTAGGCGCCCTTGTTTTGGAGGGAACATGCGTCGATTGGCGATTGCTGCAGCGTTGGCGATATCGGCGAACTGGCCGGCGCTTGCCGATAGTGATCCGGTGGTGAGCGCAAAGTTCGTTTGCAAGGCGGCGGATGCGCACATGTCGACATCACCTTGCCAGTATTCAGAGACGGCCAAAACAGTCACGGTCTCTGTCGATCTTAGCGGCTCGGATGCCAAAGAGCTCTGCCACACGATGCAGGTTTCGCTTATGCAAGAGCACGTCTATTTTGATGGCGAGCCCTGGAAGCTCAATTTGAAATCCCCGTTCAGCGGCGACAATACGATCGCGTTCTGTGATTTGCCTCAGACACCGCATTGAGACGGACATAACCCGTCCGGTCTTGAGGTTGTAGATTTGCGGTACAAATATGTACCGGCCTATGGCGAAGGACAGATTTGGACTATGACGGCGTTTGATCTCACAGAATGGCGCAATCGGCTTCGACTATCGCAAGCAAGCGCCGCAACGGCTCTTGGGTGTTCCAAAACAAGCATCGTTTGTTGGGAAAAAGGTCAACCGATCCCGAGATATATTGCTCTCGCCTGTGCAGCGATAGCTTATGGGCTTCCCCCATATCGGTGACTATTCCCATCAAGATGTCGTGGGTTTTCAACGCGCCTTTGTCGGCGCCGGAAAAAGGGTTTGATCCGGTCAAATTAATTCCTATGAGAATTTTCTATTGACATTCGTATGGGAATGTTGCAATGATCGCTCATCCTAAGAGATTGGGAAGCGGTCGGTGACGGAGCGGATCTACGGTCACGGGAAGAGGCGCGGGACTCCGAAACGTTAGCCGCGGGCGTGCTTCAGCCATACCAAATCCAATTGTTCACTTCTGGCACGTTGCCGCGACTGTGGTCATTTGGAGAGCCCCAGGCCGACAGGGTTATTAATGGTGGATAAGCCGGAACCGACGCCGGTATGCCCATGGTTCAGATCCGGACGATCCGGCAGAAGCCATGGGCGAGAAAAGAATTCAGATGGGCGCTTACGAAGCGCCGAGGTCCGGGCAACCGAAACGAAGCGGAAGTTGAACAGGTGGTGCTGCGATTGATGAAGTGGAGTAGGTCCTGGACGAGTTTTGCCTAAACGGGCATCCGAGGAGGGGGAGCGGCCTTATCAGCCGTTCGCGCCGATCGGCCTGATAATCGGTCGGCACCCCGTGAGAAGGCTGGATGACTTTGTCGTTCAAGACGGCCTCTAAATGTCCATGAACGGCGGGAATGCACCTTCACCATAGAAGAGGTGCGGTGGGGAATGCCGAAGATTAGTTCCACCTAAAGGCAAAGTTCGGTCGCATGGTCACGGTGTTATGGGCCTTGGTGGGTACTTGTCGGTTGGCGACCAATCCTTCCGGAGGATAGCGAACCTTCAACAATTCTGGGCGTTGATGCGGCGAAGGTGGGAACTCCTGCTGCTACAATCGCGACGAGGTGTGGTCCCGTGCTGAACACAGTCGGTCATCCCAAGACTGGCGAACGGGAAGAAGAGTTTCGCCCGAATGGGCACGATGCAGGGTGGAGCAGCTCGGTAGCTCGCCAGGCTCATAACCTGGAGGCCGGCGGTTCAAATCCGCCCCCTGCAGCCAGTTTTGGAAGGAAGACGGAATGGCATCGAAGAAGGGGAACTATAAGATCCCGTTCAACGCGGCCGGTGACCAACAGCACTATCCCGAAATGGAATGGGTTTCAGGAAAGCGCGTTGAGTCGGTGATGAAAGACAATTTCGTTTTCGACGATACGCTGAAGTTTGATGGGACGGCGCGCGGTCGCAGCGCCGCCTACTTCTACTTCGTCCGATCTAGTACGGGAACTCGCGTTACCGTGTTCATGAAAGAGTTCTCTGAAATGATGCCTCACCTCATCAGGGGCTCAATCAGCGGTAAGTTCACCTTCATTAAGCGTGGCGAGAACTATGGGACCGCGTTCCTCGGCGCCGAGGGAAAGTAAGCATGCGATTTCCGCGAAAGCGGATACGGGGCGGAAGTAGGGACGGACGGGCGGCAAACTTCGTCTGCGACTGAATACGCCGGGGAAGCACGGTTTGATGGATTTGCCGTCTGTCATTCGGGTCACCGACAAGGGACCGTGGAGTTTCCCCGGAGGATCGCTGGTTAAAATCCGGCTCGCCCCGCCAAGTCCGTATCGATTGGTATGGCACTCCTGCACACCGCGCTTCCGACAGGATGCAGGAAAAGATTCTCGGAGCGTGCCGGCAGAGTAGGGAGACGGTCCCTTAGATGCCGGGCAGGACACGACACCGGTCAGTAGGCAGAGGTCGCGGGTGCGTTCCCGCCCTGGACGCAGGTAGCTCAGGAGCAGAGCGCTGCTGAATACCGGCCTCAAGCAGATCCGGCACGGCGGTACCGTGCAGAGCCTACCCAGTTGCTCCAGGCTGGGAACCATACCATCGGCTCCGAATGGTGGCTCGCTCGGGCATAAGCGGCGCGCTAGACGCATAGCGTTGGCCGTGGACGGGACTGGCCGCCCGATCTGCGCCATACGTGAAGGAGAGTTGCGAAACTCCCCGCCGCTCCAGTTCGACCAGGGTGACCGGTTTCTCCGAGCCGGTAGATGTCGCCCCTGCCTCCTATCACTCCGGGGGTATGGCTCTCCGACGAGAGGGAACACGACGCGAAAGCCGCTGCGCGTGAGATATGGCGTCGGCCAACTAGGCTTGACCAGGCCGGGAGAGTAGCGGTCACCGAATTCGAGGCCATAGCCTCAATCAGTATGGAAGGCGGGAGTAACCAACCCGTATCGCTGTAGCTCAAGGGTAGAGCGCCGCATTTACCAGTGACGCCGTGGTTGGCCGAGGAATGCGGGGGTGCCGGTTCGAATCCGGTCAGCTTCCACCAGGTTCTGGAAGGCGCTTCGGCGCTGATCCGATCCCGCGATGTTGGATGGGCCATCTAACGGACGGACGATCGAGGGTAGGGCTCCTCGGAAAGGCACCAAGTGCTGGAGGTCTATCTCCCTCTTCCGGATCCCTCTGGAGTGTCCATGTCGGTGACGCCATGGTTGCGAACGTAAAACCGAAAGCGAAAGCCCAGTAGGTTATGGCAGGAATGCTCTTCGAGCCGGGTACACCCTTACTTGCCCCTCCAGATCCATTTCGCTGGCGCTGCAGTGGCGACGGCACACAGTTGCGAGGCGGACCCTAACGGAATTGGGCGAGCACCAGGTTATCCGGGAATGCATGCACCCGGTCTGGCAGGCGGGTTGAAGTAAAGGGCGAGGTCGCGAACGGACCCTTGAAAAGGCTGAAATCTGCCTCGCATTCAAACGCTCCCCGGCGCCGGGGAGTCAGAGCGGAAGCAGCCCGGGCGTGGCTGAGAGAAAGATGTCGGATGAAAGTGGAGATGCAGATGTCATCGAAGCAAAGCCCGACTAGAAGCGCCTCCCTGCTTCCGCTCGATCTCGGAGAGGACTCCGGATCATCAATCAACAGACATGAGGAAGAATGATGAAGACCAGACAGGTCGAGCGGGCTGAATTCCGCGCGGAAATGAAACGCGGCGCGCAACGCCGGCGGCAGAAGACTCGGGAGGAGCGCCAGGTCGATCTGGAGAACCGAAAGACGCAGTCTTCGACGTTGCGGATCAAGGCAATGAGTGCGGTATCGAAACTCTCTCAGTTCGTCGGAAAGCCCTCCACCGCCAAATAACAGCCCACATGGGAGACCGCGAATGAAACCGGAAGACATGAACACGACGAACGCCAATGGAAAGGCGTTCAACGGTAACAGCGGCGCGGTAGTCGTCGCTTGCACCTTCGTCGCCGCGGTGATCGTCGCGGCCATCGCGAAGGCTCTCCTCTGATGCTGAAGGTCATCGGTGGATTAGTTGTCGCCGTCATCATCGCCATGGGCGTGGTCAAGGCAATTGAATTCTTCGCCCCTAAGGGCACGAAGGAAGACAAGGAGTAACATGAATATCTTGAAGCTTGTTCTGGCGGCAATAGTCGCCATCGTCGCGCTCTCTTTCGCCGGCGGATCTTTTTACACCGTCGACGAAGGTGAACGCGCCGTTATCGTCACCCAAGGAAAAATCGTCGGCGTCGCCCAGCCGGGCTTCCATTGGAAGGCTCCGTTTATCACCGATGCCCATGTGATCTCGGTCCGAACTCAGGCCTTGGAATTCAAGAACGAGCCGGTCTACACGGCCGACCGCCAGACCGCTCAGGTGACATTCTCGGTCAATTACTCGGCGATCCCGACCGACCAGGAAGTCATCACCCTCTACCGCACCTTCCAGACGCTCGAGGGGATCGAAAGCCGCGCGATCGTTCGGCAGTCCCGCGAGCAGATAAAGAATGTCTTCGGCACGTTTACGGCTGATACGGCGATCCGCGAGCGAGCTCGCCTCAACACCGAGGTCGCGAAGGCCATCGCCGGCGTCGGGGAAGGCCTGGTGAAGGTGGAAGGGGTGAATATCGAGAACATCGATTTCTCCGACGCGGTCGAACAAGCTGCGGAGCAACGAGCTCAGGCCGAGATGCTTGTTCAGACCGAAAAGCAAAAGCTGGAACGCACAAAAGTCGAAGCCGACATCCAAACGACACAGGCTCAGGCAGAAGCGGACTCGAACCTTGCTCGCGCAAAGGCGGATGCCGAGGGTGTCCGTCTGAAGGGCGAAGCCGAGGCAGCGGCAATCAAGGCGAAATCCGACGCGCTGCAGCAGTCGCCGAACCTCGTCGAGCTCACCAAGGCGGAACGGTGGGACGGCAAGTTGCCAACGACCTTTGTTCCCGGCTCTGCGTTGCCGCTTCTGAACATCAAGTAGGCATCGCTCTCCACTTTCCCCTCCTGAATCCGATGGACGAACCGATGCGAACGAGCAAGCAGACATTTCTGACGCATGAGCAAGAGAAGACGGCTTCATCGGAAACGCTTGTTCGATCGCACCGGCCGTTGGTTCAGCACCTGGCGATGAAGTTCTCTCGCTATGGCGTGGACGTCGATGATCTCATCCAGGAGGGGAACGTCGGTTTGATTATTGCAGCATCGAAATTTGAGCCTGATCGTGGCTTTCGCTTCTCCACTTATGCTCACTGGTGGGCCCAGGCGAAAATGCGGGACCTGGTGATTAGAATGCATTCCGTAGTCAGGCCCGGGACCTCGCATGAAGCTAAGGCCGCTTTCTTTAAGGCCCGTCCGCATCACGACGTCAGCATTGACACTCCCGTCTCTGAAGACGGAATGACCCTCCAAGAACAGCTCGAGAGTTCGGAACCTCAGCCCGACCAAATCGTCGAAGCACTGCTTGACGGAGAGACTGCGGCTCGATCGCTACGCACCGCCCTTCGTCGGCTCAATGCAAGAGAGTTGGACATCATCAACTCGCGGTTCTTGAAAGATGAGTCAGAGACGCTTTGGGAGATCGGTAGCCGGTACGGGATCACGAATGAGCGAGTTCGCCAGATCGAGGCTGCAGCGCTCAAAAAACTGCGTAATGCAATGGCAAGGTAGATCTCTATGGCTTCGGCAATCAACAAGGCGACGGTCGCTTTTTCCACAACGCTCACGCTCAATGAAAGCGAGATCCAGGCCTTGGAAGCGCTTGTATGCTACGGCGCCGATTCCTTCCTGAAGGTCTTCAAAGAGAACCTGGGCACGGCTTACATTCGCAACCACGAAGAAGGAATACGCTCTCTCTTCGACGCAATCAATCGCGATGTGCGACCGGCCCACCGAAAGATCGTTGAGGCCCGGCAGGATCTAATCGACGGCGTTCGCCGACGATCGAAGAAGGACGCCAAACGCCAGAAGGCGCTCAATCTCCGGATCGAGCAATCGAACGGGACGGACAGATGATGATTGATGAGATTATCGCTGGGCTCAGCAGCCTGACTGACACTAACCGAATGCTCCGCAAATCGCTTGAAATGATCATGATCGAAGAGCTGCTCGGCCGCGATCGACGGATGACGTGGGATCGACAGCATCCTTATGGAATGGTCACCACCTCTCTGGATCATGCGCGCGATCTCTTCCAAGAAGCGCTTCCAGGCTGGCTGTATCGAGTTATGGAATGCAGCCTCAGCGACGATGCTTGGGTGACTCCGGATTTTAATCACCCTGAACATGGCGCTGAACTTCAAATGCGGTTTCCGGACGCCATGCGCGACCCACTCGAGTGGTTCGGCACCGACATATCCCTTTCACCGAGCGGTCGGCCGGCGTTGGCGCTGTGCGTGTCGATGCTCATCGCGAAGAAGAAGATCAATGAGCAAACTGCCCAAACGGGTGTGGAAGCAACGCCGCCCGAACGGTTTTTCGAGATGAACGACTTTCAGTTCGGCGACATTATTGAAAATGGCTGGGCTTCCGATTCAAACCCGACCAAGCGCGGCGTCTTTCTCTACTATAAGACGCGCACTGGTCGCCTAAATCCCGGCCGGCACGCTGTCATTCGGTTCAAGAGTGGCGGCCTCGGCGAGTTCCGCATCGATAACGAAGCAGAACTAACGAAGATCGGGACGATATTCGATGCCGATCGACAGCGGCTGGCCGTGCTATTGAGTGCCGCCGCCAGTGCCGAGCGCTTCATAGCATCGGTAGCCGCCGAGCGCGATGCCGCCCCGGATACCTTGGAGCAACTGCGCAGCGCGATTGCGGAGGCCGAAGGTGGCAACAACTGATTGGACCTGCTTTTACATCGGCTTCTTCCTGGGATTCTTCGCCGCTTCGCTGCTGACCGTTGCGTTGTTGGTATGGGCGCATGTCAAAGCGCTTGCCGACAGAGACCGTCAAGGACATTTCTAATGATGAATGAACTAATTGCCGAGGCAAAGCTCTCCTTGGGTCTACGGTCCGTATGGATCGATGACGAGGAATATGAGCGGATCGTAATTGCTGTACTCGCGAAGGCGGCATCTTTCGATGAAGACGACGCCAGAACGATGGCTATCGCTTCATCCGCGCGCATGAACCGACTGATGCGTATTTGCCAGGCGATCAGGTGGAACGACCTTGGCGAGCCGGCGATGAAAGAGAACGGCACCAGAGCAGCTATGCATGAGCTTGCCTGTTTCGTGCTGCAAGACGGATTGGAAAGGAGCGCACGGACGTGAGCATCCAGAAATCAATCCAGTTGCCGCTGTTTGAGGTGTTAGAAGAAGTCGGCGGCCGAGCACGCCCGTCTGAAGTCTACGAGCGTGTGGCCGACGCCATCGGCATCGGCGAAAAGTCGCGTCAAGAAACCCGAACGTGCGGTGACGGTCAAAGTTACCGTGTTTTTGATCAGCAGGTTCGATGGGCGCGTCAGACCGCTGTCGCAGAAGGCTTGATTGCCGGCGATCGCGGTATTTGGGAACTGACCGACTCCGCATATTTGAAGCTCGGAAAGATCCGACGCGGTGCTGTGGTGCTGATCTATACCACCGGTGACGGGTTTGCGCTCTGGGCCCATGCTGAAGATGCCGCCAGCTATATAGACGATGGCTCTGTCCAGTTGCTGATGACTTCGCCGCCGTATCCGGTCGTGAACCGGGAATACGGACGCTTCACGGTGGAGGAGTGGCTTAGGTGGATGCGTCACTGCATGGGGATATGGAAGAGCCTCGTCGCGTCGGGCGGCACCATTGCTGTCAACCTGATGGATGTTTTCGTACAAGGGACCCCGATGTTATCGCCATATGTCGAGCGCTTTACGCTTTCGAGCATAGACGATGTCGGATTGCACTTCGCCGGCCGGATGATGTGGTATTCGCCAACGAAACTGGGAAATATCGAATGGACGGCCAAACGAAAGGTGCATCCTCGCAACAAGCTCGAGCACGTCTTGCTCTTCTCTAAAGCACCACGGCCGTCTTGGGATATCACCCGCATCGAAATGCCGGTCAAATCATCATCTGGCCGGAAGGTGAAAAGGGATACGATCCGTCCATCTGGGATGGATATATGCGAAAGCGCCTTTGTATCTGGCCAAGGCCTACCATCGAATTTGATCATAGCCGGCGGCGCATCTGGCAATGATACGTATTCACGCCGGGCGCGTGACGTCGGTATTGGGCGCCACCCGGCACGTTTCCCGGAGGCTATACCACGTAGGATTATTCAATTGGCCACCGCGCCTGGGGACATTTGCTACGACCCGATGGCGGGTTCCAACACTACAGGAAAGGTCGCGAGTGAGCTCGGCCGACGGTTTATCGCTTCGGAGCCGATGCTTGAATACGTGCGAGCGAGCTCCCTTCGGTTCAGCCACAGATCAGATTTTCGATTGAAAGAGGAGATTGGCGATGTTGTCGGCAGCCAGGCACAATGAACTCGTCGATTTCATTTTGACCAGCGATCGGTTTGAAAACCGCAAAGAACTCGAAGACGCATTGGTCTCGCAATTCGCGGAGATCACATTCGACGAACTCGACAGGGCGATGTCTGATGCTGCCGATCGCGAGAAGGAGCGGGCGGCGGATCTCGACGCCGAGGCCGATGCACTGATGGAGTTCATGCCGTTGTTCGAGGGGGAGCCGAAGGGCGCGCTCCTCGGCGAGATTGCGATACGCAAGGCTGCCGCCGGCGATCCGCTGGCGATAAAGTTTCTGGCTTCGCTTCGGGAAGACGACCTTTGAGCGACGATCGCGACGACCATCGCAACAATCCGATTGAAGAAAATCCGGGCTCGACGCCCTACAGTTCACCTGTGATCGACTTCGCCCAGGTTCGCGTCGCCTTTGGCCTTCCGAAGTTCCACAACAAGATCTGCAGGCACCGGCGCCTGACCTACAATCCGAGCGAGCGGCGAGTTTGGTGCCAGGACTGCGAGAGCACCGTTGATAACTTCGATGCATTCATGACGATCACTTCCCACTTCCATGACATGGAGCGGGCCGCGCAAGCGAAACTCACCCGTGCCGCGGAGGCGGAGAAGGCGACGTTGGTCAAGAAGGCGACGAAGAACATCGATCGCGCCTGGAATCGCCAGCGTCCTATGGCGATTTGCTGCACCCACTGCGGCGGCGGCTTGCTGCCGGAGGACTACGAGAGCGGCGGCTCGGCCGTATCTCGGGATATCGAACTGGCGCGCAGAAAGCGCCTGAAAGCGGAAAAGGAAACCAAATGACACCCCACTATACCATGCAGTTCTTCGCCTATGAGCATCTTCCGGAGCATCTGCAGGCGGTCAGCAAGCCGTTCGGCGATCTCGCCAGGCAGATGGATACGGATTTGCCCAACAATCCAGAGAAGTCGGCCATGCTCCGGCATCTCCTCGAAGCCAAGGACTCGGCCGTTCGCGCCCTTATCTTCAAGCAGGAATGACCGGGCTATCTGATGACTGACGAGCACGCCACCATCCTCGCCTTGGCGAAACACGCCATTGAAATGGAAAGTTCGCCTATCTGGAGGTTGGATCCTGAAGAGGCGGATAGACTCCACGCCGAGGCCTGCGATCGGCTGTGGGGCGAGCTCCAGCGACAAGTCGAGCAACGGGGGGGAGAGGTTCGACCTCCACCCCCGACACCAGCGAGGCAAGTGGAATTGATCAGATCGATGGCTCTTAGGCGATTGAAGGAACGACTTCCAGAACTAATCGCAGAGGCAATAGGTGAAATCTCGCATGAATAGTGGCGCTCGAGGGGGCGGCGAACTCCGCTGGGAGTCGTTCGGTGGCCCGAAGTCCTGGGCTGCCAAGTGCGGGAAGGGAACTGTCGCCATTGTGACGGAGCGCTACGACGGAAAGTTCGCTTGGCAAATTACGGCAGTCCAAATGGGATGGCTCGGTAACGGCTTCGGGGAAGCTTCCCGCGCGGCAACTGCAAAGAAGGCGGTTGAACTCAATTGGCGGCGGTGGCTGGGCCATTACGGGCTCTCTCACGTCTAGTCTTTTCATGCGGCGATCGGCATTCCTCCTAGTCGTCAATCTCCATGCGTTGCGCTCTTGGCCGCCGAAGGAGATGTTTGCATCCGGTGAGCATGCTGTGGCGTTGGAAAACGAATTCTACTTTGCGGCAGCGGTGGTACGCGTGAAATATGCCAGATGGTGCCCGTTTGCAGTAGCCGAGAAACGAGTATTGCGGTGATGGCTGTGTCTCGCATAAGTTGCTCGAAGAGCCAGTAAGGATTCGAGGAAAGCATGAGACCGGACCAGTGGCAGAGGGCATTTTTGTCATTACCCAAATGGACGTGCCCAAAGTGTGAAAGTGGGTCGCTCGTGCCGATACCCGGGTTCCTCAAGGACCACGAGACACAGTACTCAATTGCTAACCATACACATCAGGATTTTGAGCCAGACTGGATCACTAGTCGCTTTGTTGGCATGCTTAAGTGCGATATTCCGCATTGTGGTGAGATCGTCACGGTGGCTGGTGACCGACCTGTCGTCTTATACGAAGATTACGAAGAAGAAACACAGAATTGGGAGTCCAACTTCCAGCCGTGCTTTATCCGACCGGCCCCCCACATCATCAAAGTGTCCAAGAACCTTTCGGACAATTGCGCATCTCATTTGAAAAAGGCGTTTGAATTGTATTGGGTAGATAAAGCCGCAACTGCAAATCGTCTGAGGATATTTGTTGAGCAACTCATGGACCAATTTCATGTGCCAACCGAAGGGAAGGGCAATAAGAAAAAGAAACATAAGCTAGATCTGTCAGAGCGAATCGAGGAATTTGACCAGATTAAGCCGGGACACAAAGACGCCCTTCATGCCTTGCGTATTGTTGGAAATTTCGGGAGCCATGAAGGTGAGGGCGAAACGCAGACGCTACTGGACTGCTTTGAAATTCTGGAGGACGCATTGGCAGAGCTTGTCGATGAGAAAAAGGCGAAACTAAAGGTCAAAATACAGTCGCTAATCAAGAGCAAAGGAAAACCTGACTCTTAGTGCTGAAACAAAGGAAATAAGCGTCGATTGCAGGCTGAGTGAGAGGCACATGATCATAAGACTGATTGTTGCAAGTTTCGTTCTGGCGCTGTCGGGGGGGCAAGTGTTTGGAGCGGAAACTTCGACCCGCGTAGCGCCCAATACGATAGAGCGCGAGGCCGCCGGGTCCGATTGGACCTATTATACCCAAACCGACGATCTGTCCGACAAGGAAATTAATGTGGCGCAGGTCACTTCGAGCAACACATTTAATTTCACATTCCCATACGAGGGAGATCAAAGAGCAAGGCTTGCTCTGTTCAACAACCCGCAGCATGGGCTTCTAGCTCTGCTCGTGATCGACAAAGGGCAGTTTTTCTGTGGGAGATCGGAAGGTTGTAGGATCCAAGTGAGAGTGGATGACGGACCGATCAAGACATTTGTGATCTCGGCGCCGGAGGACAATGGGACGACGGGCCGCTTTATCGAGAACCCCAAAGCGTTGGCGAAAATGCTCAGCAGAGCCAAGCGGCTTCGTATTGAAGCTTCCTTTTTTCATCAAGGGTCTCGAGTGTTCGACTTCCCGGTGGCTGGCTTTCGACCTGCGTTGAAATAATCTTCGATCTTTAGAGGAGGAGGGGATAGTGAACTATCGAATTTGGGGCGCTCTCGTTCTTGCCTGCTTGGCGGGATGCTCGACGTCTTCCGGACAATTAGAGTCAGCGAGCGGGACGGCGACGCAAACCAGAAAATATCCAGACAACTATCAGGCTCTATATCGCAAGGTGCTCGAGCCAGCACAGCGGTGCCTCGCCGGCGGGATCTCAAATCGTTTGACGGTGGACGCGCAACTCTATCCCGATCTCGGCTTCGGAGAGATAACAGATTCCAGGACCAGCATTGCCGGCAGGAATTACTACATCAAAGTGAAAATCTCTAAGGCTGGAAATGGTTCGGAAATGACGGTCTGGTCCGGAAACACCCTCGCAAAGTCGCACGATATGAACCTAGTGTTCAGTTGGGCGGAAGGAAAGACCGAATGCCTATAACAGGACGACTTAGCAAAGCTAGAGCATTCCGATGAAACGTCCTAACGACTGAACGGCGTTGATCAAAATGGTTTCGAGCTGTGTGTAATGATTACTTACGGCGGCGTCGATGATCGAATGACTGAGCGGACTGACAAGTGGCATCGCTCCGACAATGATGCATAGTCGTCTAATGGTTCGATGGAGATTCTTGAGCTCGTCTTTGTCGGGCTCTGGGTCCTTCACAACAGCTAAGATTCGCTCTGCTGCGCGCAAAGTCTCCGGTGCATGCTCGATAACGGGATCAACGAGATCCGGGCCCATGTTGTGGCTTCGGTTGATCATTTCCCGCAGTTCCGTCGCGAGCGCTTCAACGGAAGCTAGCCCGGATTCACGGGACCGATGATACTCCTGAGCGCGGCTAGCCGCTCGGCGCATTTTCCGAGGAACAGGTATGCCGATGACTTCGCTCGTTTGAAATGCATCAGAAAAGGCGGAGCTCTGAAAGCCGAACTGTGAAGATAATGCCGGTCTCCATCTTATATCCTGCTTGATAAGCAGTCGGGCAGCAATGGATACCTCGTCATCTTCAGCATATCCGAACAGATTCGCCTTGAGAAAAGTCTGGAGGTCGCGTTCACCGCTCAGGACGCTTCTGTCGTTGAAATCCGCCGGTGAAACCTCGTATCGATCTTCAAACCATTCTGCTATCAGCGCTATTCGCTTGGCTGCTTTTAGCGCGCGAAATGCTTGCGGATCGTAGGTCTCGGTAGCAAACGTGAGAAGCGGCGGAATCTGGATCACGCTTGCGTCCATCGATAACGCGCCATAGCTCGCGCCAATACTTATCTGCTGCGGTGGCGGATCTCGCCGTGTCCAATCGAAACTGCGCCTATCTAATGCGCTCGCCGCCTGGTCGATTTCCTCAGAGGGCACCTTCTCTGCAAAGATCTCTTCCAACTGTTCCTTTGCATCAAAAGGGCCGCCTTGCTGGGTGAAGTCGTACGTTCCTTCCTCCGGGTCGTAAGGAAGTTGGTTTCCCGGCTCTTCGAAGTTCTGGAGGAACCAGTCAATCATTAGATCAACGCGGACTTCCCGCGACAACGACGAGAACGTTTCGCTATCGTACTCGGTATTGTTGATAAAAATGGACGCCATTGTCTCGCGATCTGCCGTTTATGTCCTTGGCTTCTTAAGATATCGGCCTGGCTGGAAAGAACCATCTTCCGATGTCAGGACGGCTTTGATCCGATCCGGCAGACGGCCGAGGCCATTGAGGACCTGAAAAGCATCTATCATGTTGTCGAATGCCGTTTGCGCGATTTGAAGATCGATCTCGCGTTGCTTTTCGGCCTCTATCGCCGCTTTCTTTTCCTTCGCCATCATGAGTTCAGCGATCTTTCGATCGATCTCATTGACCGACAGTTCCAGGAGTTCGGGTCGCAGCTTTTCGATATCTGTGACCTCGATCTTCTTCTTTTCTTCGAGAATGGCCATCGATGTGATCCCTGTTTGAACGGAATTGAATCAAAACATGCGCGGAGGCATATGGTCAATGATGAAATGCGCCAGGCGACGGCAATGGTTACCGTTGTTTGACTTGAATGATTATCCGACCAGCGGCGAAAGATAGTCTGTTAGGTGTGCAGCAGATTTGAGCAATGGACGCCAAAATCCGTGAATCAACAAAAATTAATCTCGAGGGCTGCAGAAGTCCGAGAAACTAGCCCCATGAATTGAATTCATCGAGCTATCAAGTTAGTCAACAAAAATTAATCGCGATACCATGGTTGACGGATTTGGAATCCTAGACTCAAATCAGCAGCGAATCTGATGGTTCCGGTGGGGACCGAATCAAGCGAGAGAATGAATGTTCGACCAAATCAAACGGGCACAGCAGCGCTATTCAGCGTGACTGCGTAGCTCAGTTGGCAGAGCATTCGGCTTTTAACCGAAGGGTCGCGAGTTCGAGGCTCGCCGCAGTCACCAGCCTAAATTGATCTGGCTTGGCCAAGCGGTAAGGCATCGGAATTTGGATCCGAGACCCCTGGTTCGAATCCAGGAGCCAGAACCAGGGGAATGGATAATGCGTCAGTCGTTCTCATCATCGTCTTCGAGCAGTCGCGCTTCCTGAGGGAAGCTTGCGCGCGGAAGGTGGTGCTGGGATGGCTGGCGACCGGTCTCGAAAACCGGACTAACCTAACGGTTAAGGGTTCGACTCCTTCACCTTCCGCCACGGTATCGTGGCAGAGTGGTAATGCACCAGTTTGCTAAACTGGCGAAGCGGAAACGCTGCGAAGGTTCGATCCCTTCCGATACCGCCAAGAATACTTGTGAGAGCAGGGGCGATGGATGGGACCGGATTTGATCACCTGGTTGCTATGAAGTCGTCCCGTTTCATCGGCATGTAGCTCGACGTGCGGAGCGCGTGCTATAGGGTCGCCATGGACGAGAAAAGACGATTAGCAATTAGCGCTGGTGTAATAGCAAAGTTGAAGCAGACCGGTCGGTACACCGGAAAATTTACAAAGGCTGAAAAGCCTTGTGCGAGGTGTGGACAGATTTTCGCGCCGAAGAGAGCTTCGCAACAATACTGCAAGCGATCGTGCTTCGTGGTCAATGATACCCCTGAGAAAGTAAGAGCCGCTCGGGTCGTGCATGTTTCCAATAAGCGTCGGGCGCTTAAAGCGAAAGCTGTAGAACTGCTGGGCGGCGAGTGTGTTCGATGCGGTTATTCTCGCAGCATTTCGGCCTTAGAGTTTCACCACAAAGAGCCCGGCGGTAAGGATTTCTCGATAAGCAAGAGCGGTGCCACGAGATCTTGGGAAAAGGTAAAGGCAGAAGTGCTCAAGTGCGAACTTGTTTGCGCAAACTGCCACCGGGAAATCCATGATGATCTACGGAGTTTTTAGGTTCGAGTCCTGCCTCGCAGCCAATTGCGGATGTAGCTCAATGGTAGAGCAGCTGGTTTCCATCCAGCGCGCGCGGGTTCGATTCCCGCTATCCGCTCCAAACATGGGGTAGGTTCCAAGGGATCGGGGCATCCTGGTCGCGAGGTAAGGCTGCAGCGCCGCCCCATAGCCCGGGCTTCGGCTCGGGCATGAATTCGGCATCACTTGCGCTTGGAATTCGCTGTTCTCGCGGTTTTCGCCGGCTTAGCAGCTTCCATTTCAGCGTCCTTGGAGAGGCGTAGATCTCGAAGCCGAGCGGTCTTCTTATCGCGGGCGACTTTCTGCTCCATGATGAGCGCATAGGCTTCGATATTTGTGATTTCGGCTTTGGTATCGGTTTTACGGGTCATCCCTACTAACTAGAGCGCAAGGCTGCACTGGCAATACGTAAGCCTGTGCGATCATTCGCTGATTGCTACCTGTTGAAGTTCACCAGCGCCGGCACCCCCCCCGGCTTACCTCCATACCGTCTCCGGCAATCCGGGTGCGAGGGACAACGATAGCCGGCAGGCATTGACGCCTCTACGTCGTTGACGAGGGTCACGAGCCTGATAGCGAGGCGCGGAACGGGTTATCTAACCGGTCTACGGCGTGGAGTGGGGAAGCCTCAGCCTCGAAGATAATCTGAGAATTGGGAATTTCATCGTTTGCGCTGGAAGCCGCGCTCTTCAAGATACTCTATGCCTTTCGTTCGGCAACAGACGACGGAGTGGTGCGCCTTGTCGTTGTGCAGCAGCCGCCCCAACAACGCATCATAGGGATCCATGCCTCTGTTCATGGCGTCTCGCCAATAACGGCCGGCCTCGGGATCGCGATCGATTACCCAATCCATGTTATCCTTAGCTACTGCCCAATCGCACACATAGCTAACCTTCTCTTTCGAAGTATCTGTAGTCACGGTTTCCTCCCTAGGATAATTTTTAATCTCCACCGAAAAGCAGTGGAGATCAAGCCTCTGTAGATTTCCGGATTTGTATTGGAATTCTGAGACAAAAAATCTCCCGGGTATAAAAATGTTCTCAAACATCACCAAAGAGTGGTTCGAGCGAATGGCTGCTCTCGAAGGTGACTATGAGATCAGCGCCGGCCGCCATAGACGTGCGTTTCCGCCTGCGTACGGCAATTGTCGGTGTGCCTGTCATCACTCTGATCTGATGCATTCCACGCCATGCTGCCATCCGACCGACGATGATTTCGAATGCATAGACGCCGATATCAGGAAATACCTTGGCATCGAGACGATCCAGGACATTGTCGATGACGTATCGCGAAACTTTGCCGCGGATCTTGGTAGGATCTGCGGTTCATCATCAGTTCGAAAGGAACCTCCGATGACCACCACAGTAATCGTGCAGGCGAACCACGGCTGGCCGGTAGACGTCACCGTGATCGACACCGCCACGAATGAGGCGCGAACCACGGCGCGTGTCCCAAAGGACCACGAAGTGCCTTTCTACGTCCACAGCGGCCAGGATCTCCTTATCCATGAGGTTCAGCCCTACGAACTCGCTGCCGAAGCGGATGCGGAATAGGTCCGGGGGAAGTAGCCGTGGAACAGATCTTCATGCTCGCCCTTATGCTGCTCGGAGCACATTGGGTTTGTGACTACCCCCTCCAGGGCGACTTCCTCTCCACGGCAAAGGCGGCCGGTCCCCTTCGGATCTATCACTTGGTCGCTCATGCCGGTATCCAAGGCGCTGCGGTCGCCTTCGTCACGGGGAATGTCTGGCTCGGTCTTGCCGAATGGCTCGCACATACCGTCATCGATGAGTTGAAGGTCGAGAGAAAGATCTCGTTCGCTGTCGACCAGGCGCTTCACCTCGTCAGCAAGCTTCTCTGGTTGGCGATTTGGGTGGCCGTGCGATGAAAGTGAACATCGTAGCCGACGGGACCAAGCGCGGAACGATTGTCCGCGACGTCGCAGGCAATCCGATCGAAGGCATCACCGAAATCATATTCAAACATCAGGGCGGTGGATCTCCTGAGATCGAATTGGGGCTCGTTCTGATCCCAGCTGTCATCGACGGCGAAGCGGTCGTCTACGGCCCGAACGGCAAATTGATCTCCAAGATCATCTACAAAGATGGAAGCGAAAGCGTTTACTGATCACCCAGCCGTTGTTGTGGCCGGGGGACCATCCGTCACCGTCAACGAGATCCGAACGATCGGAATTGCTCGTGCTGCCGATCGGTGCAGAGTGATCGCCGTCAATGATGCGATTTATCCGTGCTGGTTTGCCGATTGGCTGCACGCCGCAGATCGCCGTTGGTGGCTCGAACACGCCGGCGTGCCGGCGTTCACCGGGTGCAAGACTTCGCTTGAGCCGGTGAGCTATTCCGACGTCAAAATGCTACGGGTCACAGGCGTTGAAGGCTTCGACCCGCGACCCTGTTGCATTCGGAGCGGTGGCAACTCCGGCTACCAGGCTGTTCATCTCGCTGCCCAACTTGGCGCGAGAAAGATAATTATCCTGGGGCTCGATTACACCGACGACGGCGCCCGCTCGCACTGGTTCGGCCACCACCGGCCGGGCATGGACAAGCAGTCGGACGTCCGGCAGTGGCGAATTCGGTTGCGCGAACTGACCCACCTTTTGAACGGCATGGGCGTCGAGATCCTGAATGCCGGTATGAAATCCACGCTGACGTGGTTGCCGCGGGTTGACCTCGGGCAGGAACTTTAAGGAGAGCCTCATGTCCACGATCACCCCTAAGTCCCTCACTATTGCGGGTTCGGCGGCCGATTTCGCCGCGACCGCAGTTGCGGGTGACGAAATCAGCTACAGCGGCGGCGATCTTCTGATCGAATTTCGCAACGGTCACACCGGCTCGATCACAGTGAACGTTGCTCCGACCAAAACCACCGGCGTCGTCACCGGTGCTGGGCCGGTTACGATTCCAACGCGCAGCCTTGCGTTGCCGGCCGGCTCGGACGGTGCATTTCTGCTGAAATCGGACCAGATCGGCGCCTACGTCAACGCGAACAACCGTATCCCGATCACGTACACCGGCGGCAACGTGGCGATGCTGGTCCGTGCGATCCGTCTCTAGTCGGCACTGGCTGCATGACATTTCTGGGATTCCGATCTGCGAACCGCGCGCCGCATTCCGTGGATTACGAGGCGATCAAGAAGAACGTCTTCCATGATCAGGATGTCCTGATCGTCAATATCAACGACACCAACCTGCCATGGCCGGACAGGGAACTGCTGAAGGGCATCGGCGAGCGCCTCTACGGCAAGAAGCCCGCAAAGGTGCGTGATGGCCGGAAACAAGAATAGCGGCGGTTCCAACAGGCTCTCGGATGCCGAAAAGATCCGTCGCGGTACCTTTCGTCCGGATCGATCTGAAGCAGCGTACGGCGAGCGGGCTGCTGCGACCGTCGTAACCGGTGTTTTCCTCTCCGATATCCCGCTGCCTACCTTTCCGTTGGATGAGTTCGGCAGAGCCACTTACCAGAAATTCGCACAACTGCTGTTGGACCAGGGAAAATTGACGTCGGTCACAGCAGCCCACTGCGAGTCTTTGGGCATGATCGACATGCGCATAAACCGCAAGATCACAGCCGGCAAGATCCCGACAGCTGACGACATGAAGCAGCGCACTTCGGTAATAAGGATGCTCGGAGTTGCCGAAAACGCGCCAGTCATCGCAGGGAAAGCGAAAAGCCGGTTCGAGGGCGCAGGGTTCAGTAATTCTCGGGCTTCACCGTTCAGATTGCGCTCATCTCGATCCTCTGATCCTGGAAAACTCTGAGACCGGGGAAGAGGAGCTTGTCCCAGACTACCCGGCGATCGCGCATTATTATGCAGAGTGCGTGGTATCGGGACGCCTGCCCAGCAATCGTCTCCTCGTGGCGGCAGCCAAACGCTACCTCCGCATGCTGGAGATGGCGAAGAACGACAGGAACGAGTTCTACTATTCGCCTGAGCATGTTGTCGATTTCTGCCGGTTTGGCGAGCGGCTCCGGCACTTCGAAAGTGGCAACTGGGAAATCAACCAGATCGATGCGGATGGGAAACCTGATCCAAGCATCATCCTTGAGCCCTTCGAGATCTGGATTGAGTCCGCGTGCCAAGGCTTCCGCCGGCGGCTCAACGGAACGAGGCTGGTCGAAACGGCGCTGGAGCTCATCCCGCGCAAGAATGCGAAGTCGCTGAGAGCGGCTCGAGCCGCTCTTTATGAGCTTTGCTGCGCGCCTGGCCTTGGACAGGAAATTCCGATCGCCGCGGCTACCGCCAAACAGGCTGACGACACGCTGTTTGGCGATATCGTCAAAATGGTCAAGAACGACCAGGAGCTAATTGAAGAATTCGGACTTCGGGTCACGAACGACGAGGTCACAAAGGGTGAAAGCAAGATTTTCAAGCTCTCGTCTCAGGGCGAGCGACTTGACGGTCTGAACCCGAGCCTTGCACTTTTCGAAGAGGGGCACGCCGGCGCCGCGAGCGTCTATAAGGTAGTCGATTCCGCTTTTGGTGCGCGGCCGAACGCTCAACGCCGAATGATCACCACGGCGGGTTACCGGGCCGAGGGACCTGGCTTCGATCTTCTAAAGCAAGCAGAGATGGTGCTCCTCCACGGTATGGAGGATTACACCTTCTTCGCAGCGATCTACACCCTGGATCCGGAGGACTATCAAAATCCGGAAACCAAGGCGATCGATTGGGATCGATTGCTTCGGACACCCGAACTAATCGCCAAGGCAAACCCGATGTACGGGATCAGCCTGGATCCGATCAAGATCAATGCGTCGGTCCTTCAGGGCCACAAGCTTCGACCGGACAAGCGCGGCGAGATCGCCAGAACAAGGTTCAATCTATGGACCGGCGCCGGCATGACGCTGATTGAAGCGGCTGCATGGGCTGCCTGCTTTCTGAAGGGGCTGGACCTTTCACACTTCATCGGGAAGCGGTGCTGGATCGGCGTCGACCTTGGTCAGGTGCTCGATATGTGCGCCATCATCCTGCTGTTCGAGATGCCAAACGACAAGTTGGCAGTGTTCGGTCAATTTTATCTTCCGGAGCAGTCGCCGACGGCGGAAAATGCCGATCTAGTCGACAACCTCGCCCTATGGCAGGAGGCGGGATATTTATACCTGACTCCGGGGCCACTTGCGGATCACGACTTGGTTCGGAGCCATATCGAGCAGTTTTGCGAGCTCTTCGATGTCCAGGTTATCGCCTGTGACCCGATGCAGGCTCACAACACGGTCAAGCATCTTTGGGACGGGAACAAGCCCGTCATGGTCTATCCGAACAACCAGAAGACAATGACAGCGCCGACCGACGACATCATCGGCCGTGTCGCGACGCAGCGCATATTGCATGACAACAACCCGGTTCTGTCCTGGATGGTCGGCAACACCCACGGCGATCGTTGGCCAAACGGATCGATCCTGCCGAGGAAAGATAAAAAGGACTCGCCGCGGAAGATCGATGGCTTCGTGGCCATGTGCTTCGCGAACGGGTGCCGGCTGGATCCGGCCGAAGCAAAGCCGGCTGGAGAGGCTCAGGGCATCAATACCGATCCCTATCAGCATCGCGGGCTGATCGGTTTTGAAAATGTGGAAATGGCAAATGGCTGATGATCTGATCGTTCAGAACGAAATCGACGGCGGGCATCAGCTGGAGCTGTTCGAAAAGAGCCATGGCGATGAAATGACCATGACGCAGTTCGCGGAATGGATTGAGGGCAATTTCGCAGGAACGGGCGTTGCCGGCGCCATGCAGATCGGGGCGTTGATGCTCTGCTGCGACGTCATTGCGCAGGACATCTCGAAGGCAACCTTCCGGTTTCGCCAGCTTCTTGAAAACGGAACGTCGAAGGTCGTCGACCCTCGCCGCAATGATATGGCCGCGTTCCTCAAGCTGGAGCCCAACCCGCGCCATACTTGGCGCAACTGCATCGAGATGATGGTCTATTGGTCATGCTTGACCGACAATGCCTACGCCGGCGTCATTCGCGCCAATGACGGCACGCCGCTCGAAATCATCCCGTTTCAGACGGGCAGGGTCCAGGAGAAGATCTACGGCCGAGAGGTCTTCTACGAGGTTACTGCCGGCACCATGCAAGAGCAGGCTCTCCTTGGCGCAGTGTCTAGGACATTCGCAGAACGGGACATGATCCATGTTCGCACTCGCATGCTCGACGGAATGTGCGGCTACTCCACCCTGACGGCGGGGCGCAAGACGCTCGATATCATGAACAACCTCGCGGACTACCGGAAAAACCTGTTCGGCGACGAAGGGCAGCTCCGGGGAATTTTTAGCCGAGACAATCTCGAGCCTATACCAGATCCGATCTTTCAGCGGCTCAGGAGTCAGTTCAAGGAGCTGATGCATCGGTTCCGGAAACTGACCGAGCCGATCGTGCTTGAAGGTGGTGTCAAGTTTCAGGCGGTCTCGTCGAAGCCGGCCGAGATGGAGCTCGTCAAGGAATTCGAGGCGCAGATCAACGAAATCTGCCGTCTCTTCCGCATGCCGCCCCACAAAATCTTCCTGATGGACGGTTCCAAGTACGACAATCTGGAAACCCAGGAGAAGATGTACGTCGGCGACACGCTGATACCGCGGGCGGAAGCGTTCGAGGAACAGTTCGCCAAAATCTTGCTGAGCCGAAAGGAAAGGCTGAGCTATTTCTTTGAGTTCGATCGCAGCGAAATGACCCTTCGGGATACGAAGGCTGAGACCGATCGCACTATCCGCGCCGTCGAGCGCGGTATCATCGAAATCGACGAAGCTCGAGCCGTATTCGGTCTGAACCCGCTCGCCAATGGTTCCGGCCAGGTCCGTCTTGTGCCGGTGAACATGTCACTGGTCAATCGGAAGAACGAGGTCGTCGTCGGAGGCGCCTCAACGCCGTCGGGCGACAACGCTGATGCCTCTGATCAGTCCAACGAACAGCAAACAGAAGAGACGGCCGCTGAAAAGGGCGTCGGTCTCCGACTGGTGAAATAAGGAGGCCGTTGATGGCTTTGAAGTTCAAGAAGGCTTCGGCCGACGAGGCCCGCGCCAAGCGCAAGGAGCATGTGAAGGACGTCGCCGGCGGCGTCGCGGTTGTGAAGGGATTTCGGGCTCCGCCGTCCTGGAACGACGACACACGCAGCGCCCGGTTCATCATGTCGACCGAGAATGTCGATCGCTATCGCGATATCGTCGTTCAGAATGGCATCGATACGACGAACTTCGAAGCGAATCCGCAGGGGCTGCTTTTCCACAACAGCAGGGCATGGCCGATCGGCAATTGGTCCGCTGTCACCAAGGTTCTTTCCGGACGTCCGAAGCGCACCGAAGGCGTGCTGAACTTTCTCCCGGAAGGGACGGATGAGGATGCGGACCGCGCAGCCCGCCATGTTAAGGCCGGCTCGATCCGCACCGTTTCGATCGGATTCATCCCGGACTGGAACGAGGTCGATTTCATCCTCGACGAAGACGAGGATTGGACCGGCGGCTTCCGCTTCAACAAGTGCGAGCTGATTGAATGCTCTCTCGTGCCGATCCCGGCGCAGCCCGACGCTCTCGTGAAGGACGCCGGCGGCGACATGAAACTAGCACGAGATCTCATCGAAGATATTCTCGACACCTACACCAAGACCCCGGAAGGTCTCCTGGTCCCGGTCGACGCTTATGCGGAGAAGCACTTCGAGCTCGGCGGCCATCGCACCTCGATTATCGTCGACAAGTCCTTGCTGCCCAACACAAAATTCGTGGCGCCGACAGACATGAAGATTGCGGCGACCTCGGATGACGAAGCCAAGGCCTATGTCGGTGCAAAGGTTGCACTCGATCCGGCTCACTCCGAAAACAAGGATGTGCTCGAGTTCTGGTCGAAGGACACCGGCGAGATCATCGCCAGCTGGATCGTTCTCGAGGGGGAATTCAAAGGGGCCCATGCTCTCGCTGTGGAGTTCCTGACCGATCACGGCGTGAGCGGCATGATCCGCGGCGCGAAGGCAGAGCGCTTCCTACTCGTCAAGGATTCCGATGAATCCTCCGAAGACGAGGACGAACCGGACGACCAGGACGATTCCGAAGTCCAGGACGTAGATGAGGGCGATCTGGACGAGGAGAAAGACGTCGTCAAAGAGGTCCCCAGCCTGAAGATCAAGGTCTCCGTCGGCTCCGATATTGATCAGACGAAGAAGCAGGTCGAGGAGCTCGAGTCAGTTGTTGATCGTGTCATCGGCAAGATCGGCAAACTCTTCGGCAAATCCAAGGAACAACAGCCGGCCCCGGAAAAGAGGGATCCTGTCGTCGATATTCAGCCCGAAATCAAAGAGCCACCGACGGTGGCACAGATTGCTGCCGCCAAGGCGAATGCGGCCGCTCTTCGTGAGCGCCTCATCAGCAAAGGAATGATCGCCGCGGAATAGTCCCGCCGGATCACAGAACTCCCTCCCGGGCACACCGAAGGGACCAACAGGCTGCCGAAAGGCGGCCTTTTTTATTGCCATATAGGAGAACAATCCATGAACTTGGCACAGCTTCGCGCCCGGCTGAAGGCACTCACCGGCGAACTCGATGTCCTCACCGTAAAGGACGCACTGACCGCCGAAGACATCACGGCGATCGAAACCAAGACCACCGAAATCGAAGACGTCGAGAAGAGCATCGGCATCCTCGAAAAGGCGGAGGCAGCCAAGGCTCGAGCAGCGCTTCCCGCGGACACTCCGATCAACGAACAGCAGCGTACGGTTCCGGCCCAGCCCGAACAGAAGCTGTCCACCTCGGAGAAGATCGGTCTGATGGTTGCCGGTATGGCCAAGGCTCATATCGAGACCGGCATGAAGGGGGCGGCCGCGACCTTCAAGGCTATGGAAGAAGCCGGCTTCGGCTACGTCGCCAAGGAATTCGCCGACGCGCATAAGAAGCGCGCGCTGAACTCCGGTTCCGCGGCCTCGGGCGGTGTTCTCGTTCCGGAGAATATGGCGAATGAGATCATCGACATTCTTCGCCCGAATACCACCTTCCTGCAGGCCGGTCCGCGTCGTGTCCCGCTGGTTGGCGGAAACTATAAGGTGCCGGCCGCCGCCTCTGGCGCGACCGCGGGTTGGCGCGGTGAAGGAAAGCCGGTGGCAACGAGCCAGCCGACTTTCAAAGACATCAACATGACCACGAAGTTCCTGGACTCGCTGGTTCCGTTGACCAACCAGATCATTCGCTTCTCGCTGCCGGATGTCCGCGCGTGGGTCGAGATGGACATGTCGCAGTCCATGGGCGTCGAGCTCGATCGCGCCGCATACTACGGCTCCGGCACCGTCAACCAGCCTCTCGGGATCACCAAGATCCCCGGCATCTTCCGCAAGGGGGCCCAGGGTGGCGTGTCGCCGTCCATCGCTCAGCTCGAAGAAGATGCATCCGCGCTCGAACTGTCGATGATGAATGCTAACCTGCCGATGCTCGGCGCGGCTTGGGTGATGAACCCGACGACGTTCATCTACCTCCAGAACCTCCGAGACGGCAACGGCAACCGCTACTACCCCGAGCTGCAGAACGCCACTCCGACGTGGCGCAACAAGCGGGTGTTTGTCACCACGCAGGTTCCTGCAAACGGCGGCGGCACGACGGACGAATCCGAGATCATGCTGGTCGCATTCGGACATGTTCTGTTCGGCGAGGGGACCTCAATTTCCTTCTCCGTCTCCACGGAAGCCACCTTCGTCAAGGATGGTGTCGCCGTCTCGGCTTTCCAGAACGATCTCACGCTCATCAAGGCTTCGGCCGAGGCGGACGTCGACATGCGTTACCTGGAGTCGGTCGCTGTGCTCGAAGGCGTACGTTGGGGTCGATAAGACCCCAACCCTTTTTGAAGGAGGGCCTAAATGAGGGTCGTAAAGAAGACCGGCCTTGTGCCGGTTCACACCAAGCACGACACCAAGGTTTTTGGTGTGTCACCGACTGTCGCCGCCAAGGGCGTCGCCGAGGGTTCGCTTTTTCTCGCCGACATACCGGAAGGCGTCGAAACCACGGATGTAGCCGCTCCGGCGCCATCCGTTCCACTGGAACCGCTCGAGGTCGATGGCGTCGTGCAGATTCCCGACAACTGGGAAGATCTGCACTACGCCACGAAGATCGCGCTCGCGAGGTCGCTCCTTGGCGGCGAGCTTCCGGAAATCGCAGACAAGAAGCCTGCCGAAGTCGCTCGCGACATCATCCAGGAAGAGGTAGCGCGCCGCGCTGCTTCCGCGGCTGAATAAGCCACCACCATCAATCGCCGATCAAAGTCGGATGAACGCATGAAGGAGAAAATCCATGCGCGCAGAATTTCATAACGGGGGTGCCTTCGCTCGGACCGCCCGGGGCTCTGGAAACAACGCCGTGGTAGCCGCCGGGGCGGGCGACGCGGTAGAGGTGAACTCCGCCTGGCAGTCGCGAATGAGCGAGGGGGGTATCGCCCTTTCGGCCAAACTGATCGTCAGCTTCACGACGACGCTTGCCGCAGGAGCCACTTTGACTTTTGCCGGTAATTTTCAGGATGCACTCGACGGCACCGGCCTTGGCGCGGCTGATTTCGGCGCATCTGTGCCGGCAACGGTTGTAGCGACCGGCGCAGCCGGGGGATCCACGGAGACGGGTACGTTTGAGATCGACGTAGATCTCTCCGGAGCGCGCGAATTCATCCGGGGGCAGATGACACCCAACCTGTCAGCCGGTGCAACTGATACCGCCGCCTGGCATATGGACTTCGTCTTCTTCGGCGATCACCGCCAGCCGATCACGAAGTCGCCGGTCAATATCGGCTCCGTCGACGCCCTCTGAGGCGATGAAGTCCCCTCGTAAGGGCGGCTCAATCCGCCCTTCGAGTTCCAGGAGGTGGCGATGGCTACTGAAAAGACTCCGGTTCAGCCGCGACCGGTTCAGCCGGTGAAAGGTATCCCTCAGGTGACACGCGACATCGTCGCCGGGCGTCGCAACGGCTCTTACACCACTCGGTGACATATGCTGGACATTGAGATCGTCACTCCGCCAACGAAGACGGCGCTGGATATCGTTTCCGTTGCTGAGTTCGCTCGCCATTTACACCTCTCTTCGACGTTGCGAAACAACGCCGACTGGGTGGCGAATATGTCAGATGCGCTCAAAGAGGCGGTCGATAAGATCCATGGCCTGTCTGGCGAGCTCAACAGAATGGTCCTGCCTTGTACGCTCAAACGGTACTTGAGCTCGTTTCCGGCCGACGGCAGACCGATCCAGCTTCCATACCCGGATCTGATTTCGCTCGACGCGATAACGATTGAGGATGGGTCGAGCCCGCCGAACAATCTGGATCCGGCAGCCTACATAGTGACAGACTCTTTGGTGCCGGAAGTCTACGCGGTTCAAGGTTGGCCCCCACTGCCGGCACGCCCCAGGGGCGTTTCGGTGACCTATCAGGCGGGCTACACACAGTTCCCCCTGAACATCAAGCGATACGTCAAGATCCTTGCCGCTCACATGATGGAGAACCCGGAGGCTACAATCATGGAGCCCCGCCAAATGCAAATCAATCGCAAGGTGGAGTTCGGTATCGACAGTCTGCGCGCTGCTCTGCGAATCCCGGTGTCCTACGACGACTGGCTGTGATCGGCGTCGCGTGGCGACCTCATAGGAATGTTCAATGCGAATTGGCAGTCAATGGAACCTGATGACCGTGCGGCGCCGCGTCCAAGTCGGCACCAATGCAGCCAATGAACCGAACTTCGTCTGGCAAGACTGGCGTCCGGACATTTTCTGTGAAGTGACACTAAAGCGCGGCAAGGAGCAATTCGATCCCGTCGGCAAGAAGCGATACGCGGAGGATGTTTGGCAGTTTCGGACCCGGTATGACGAGGTGAGGGGCCTCGATGCCGCGATGAAGATCCTCCACGAGGGCAACACCTATGACATCAAGGCCATTCTGCCCGATGGCCAAAAGCAGTGGGATTGCGTGATCGAAGCGACCCTTCAGGACGGCGCGCTCGGCGGGACCGCGCTGCTTGCGCAGATATTGACGATGATCCCGACAGGTATCGTCGGCCAACCATACGACGACTTGGCCATAGACGTTGCCGGCGGAACCCAACCCTATTCTCTTGTCGCAAGCGGGCTACCTCCAGGTCTTGCTCTCGACCCAGTCACGGCAATCATCTCAGGGACTCCGTCCACGCCGGGGGCTTTCTCCGTCGAGATTGGTGTGACTGACGCCAGCGGCCTCCACGAGGATCTACCGGCGTTTGACATCCTGGTGGAGGAAACCTGATGTCTTCCATCATCATCGCAAACTACCTGTTAGCCCGGGATGCGTCGGTGAAGGCGATCGCGAGCAATCGCATATACCCGATTCAGGCGCCGCAGGGCGCCACGCGACCATACATCGTCACAAACAAGGTGGGTTCAAAAGACCACGGTTTGGTGAATGCACCCGGCAAATATTACCGGGAAAGGCTGACCGTAGAGTGCATCACTGATGAAGCGCTCACCTCCATCAAGCTGGGAGATGCGGTTATGGGGTGCCTGAGCGGGATTACCAAGCGCTCCATCGCCGACTTCATTGATGTCGATATTCGGTTCGCCGACGTCGACTTTTCAGACCAAAATGACACGCAAACCGCATTCCGTGACGTGAAGCAATTCTTCATTTGGTGGCGCGCGAAGGGGTGACAGATGGCGCCTTTTAAGAAGTCCGGCATCACGGGCGACAAGGAATTGATCGCCAACCTACGTGAACTGGCGAAGGGGCCGACCAAGGCAGAGGTCGATCAGGCTGCGACCCAATCGCTCAAGCCGATGCTCGATAAGACCATCCAACGCCTGAAAGAAAATCGGAACTTCTTCGGCAAGTATCCTGGCTTTCCGCAGCCGAAGTCTCCGCGCAAGGGCGGCCATGTCGACGAAGGAATCGTTGTCAAAAAGAGCAGCGGGTCATCGAAGACGAAGTTCATCTACAAGCTCGGCGCCACCAAGCGAGCGCGGTACCTGCTCCATCTGGTCGAGTTCGGTACCGCTCCCCACCACCAGCCAAATTTTCGCGGCGGCTTCGATCATCCAGGCGCTCGAGCTCATCCATCGCTTTTGCCCTCTTTCGATGAGGAGGCGAACAAGGTGCCCACTACCTTCGGGAGGTCAATATGGAACACAATGACGGACAAAATAGCGAGGATGAAAAAGGGGCCGCGCGGGAAATAACCGAGGCGGCAACCTCTGCCGCTCCCGAGACGACCAAAGTCTCGAAGAAGGCTGCTGCAGCCAGCCGTGATCATGGCGAGTGGAAATACAAGCCCTGGGGCGGCCTTGATCATTGGGTTCACGAGCGGACCGGCGATACCACGTTCGATCTCCGCAAAATTCAATAACGCTCTGTCTCTGACAGATCACTAACGCGGCCTCTGGCCCGTTCAGGCTGCCGGCAACGGCGGCCTTTTTCGTGCGCCTTTTTGGCAAATCCCACCATAGGAGAGAATCATGAGCCAGAAGTCCACTGGTAAGGCCGGTATCGGCGTTACCATGCAGGTTGGCGACGGCGCGTCGCCGGAAGTCTTCACCACCGTCGCCAACGTCACCACAATGAGCGTCGGTGGCGTCACGCTCAATACCATCGATGCGACCCACCTGAATTCGCCGAACTTCTACCAGGAATTCATCGCCGGCCTGAAGAGCGCCGACGAGTGGACGTTTACGATGCAGTGGGATCCGACCGATCCGACGCAAAGCGGGACCACCGGCCTTCGCGCGAAGCTCGAGGCACGCGAGCTCGTTACCTTCCGCATCAACACCCAGGCCATCGGCCTCCCGATCAGCCTCGAGGCGGACGCGTTCGTTTCGCAGCTCGGCAACATCGACATTTCACCCGAGGCGATCATGACCCAGCAGTGCACCATTCGTCCGTCGGGTGCACCGCGCGAAGTCGATAACTAAGGTGGCCGATGGATAAGCCGGCAAATAAATCGCGCGGCGAGGTGGCCATTCCGGAAGCGGGTGAGGGTGCCTTCATCCGCTTTTCGGTCGACGCGCTGGAACGCCTTCAGGCTGCCGTGGGAGATGACTACATCAATGTCGTGATCAGCAAGCTCGCGAAGGTGGACGTCAAGACCTACAAGCTCTGCATTGCGTGCGCAGCGAACGACGACGGCATCCTTGCGGCATTCCCGTGGGGACTGACGTTGGAGGAAGTGAACATCAAAATTCTTGATGCTCTCTTCCTGACCATCCACGGCCGCGACTGGGCTGAACAGCAAGAATTTGAGCGGAAAAAGGTCGAGAAGGAGCTGGATGACCTCCAGTCCAGGCTCGAAGCAAACCCTCAGATGGCGGCCTACCTCTCATCGAAGCTGCCCACGAAGCAGGATACCGAGTCGGACTGAAGCCCGACGAGGTACGCCGCTACACCCCATTTGAGATCTTTAAGTACGCCAAGTTGGCCGGCGAGCACTCTTATGAGCGTCTCGTCAATTCGGCCTGGCTTACTGCCTTGCTCACGTCGACGGGCACCAACGCTCCCAAGAACTTCCCGAAGAGCCCCGACGACCTTCTGAAAAAGAGGGGCGTCGTCGAAGAGGTCATGAACCCCAAGCAATGGCTGGGGATCATCAAGCACCTCACCGGCGGCAACAAAGCCAAGAAACCCAAAAAGCGAGAATAGGGCCCGGATGTCTGCTGGAGAAGTCGGCAATATCCATATCGGCTTGTATGTCGATATTGGGGACAGCCGCCGTTTTACCGACGTTGCCAATCTTGTAGAGCGCGACTCGCGAAGGATGAATTCGTCTCTGGCGAATACTTCCAATGCGGTTCGCTCTCTGCGGACACAGATGGGGACGAACCTTCGGATCAAGCTCGCCAACGAGTCTCTGAAGGATCTCTCGCGGGCAACAGATGAAGTTGGCCGTCTGCGGGCCGCTATGCTTGGAATTGCGGCGGTCGCCGGCGCAGGGTTCACGGGCGCGTTCACCGGCGCCTATCTCGTGCAGACCGCCGACAAGTATCGGCTGCTGAGCAACCAGATCTCGACCGTCACGGACTCGAGCTCGTCGCTTGCGGCGGTTCAGGATGCCCTTTACGCGGTATCCCAGCGCACTCGCTCGTCCCTCGAGTCAACGACCCAGATTTACGCACGCACCGCGCGCGCGACCGATCAATACGGCTATTCCCAGCAGAAGCTCTTGCGCATCACTGAGACCGTCCAGAAGGCGTTCGCGATCGGCGGCGCGACCCCGCAGGAAGCATCCGGCGCGGCGCTCCAGCTGTCCCAAGGTATCGCTTCCAATCGCTTCGGCGGTGACGAATATCGTTCGGTAGCAGAGAATGCCCCGGTTCTGCTCAAGGGCATCGCCGATGCACTGAACGTCGATCTCGGCACTCTCCGCAAGATGTCCCAGGCTGGCGAGCTCACCGCCCAGAAGGTGACAGAAGCGATCGTCAAGGCAAGCGACAAGATCGATGCCGAGTTCGCGAAGACCATCCCTACTGTCGCTCAGTCCTTCACCCTCCTTGATAATGCTTTCCTCCGCTATGTCGGTCAGACCGATGACGCCTATGGCGGCACGCGAGCTCTCGCCGGCGCCATCAAGGGCCTCGCCGATAACTTCGACGAGATCATGCCATACATCACCAAAGTCACGGGTGGCCTGGTCGCGCTCTATGCGGCGCGAAAACTGGTGCTCACGGGGCAGGGCGTGGCCGCTGGCGTCAGCAAGACCAATGCCGGCATTCGCGAACAGATCGGCGACTATGTCGATGAGCAGAAGGGCATCACCAAGCACCTCGCTGAAATCGACGCGCAGAAGGCGAATGTTTCGTCGACGCGCGATGCTGCGATCGACTCAATCGCTGTGAAGCAGTCCAACGAGGTGAATGCTGCGAAGGAGAAGGAGTTCACGGCGCAGCAAAAGTTGCGTGAGCTCGAGACGCAACGTTCGGCATTGGCGGAAAAGCTCAATCTCGCTTCGAACGAGGAGATTGGTCGCCTTCAACGGCAGATCGAACTGCAGCGGCAGATCGTTCGCGATAACCAGACGCTGGTTATCCAGGCTCAGCAGGCCGCTGCAGCCGAGGAACAGTCCCTCCGCGCAAAGCAGGCGCAGAAGCTGTCGCGTGCCGATCAGGTGGTCGGTGTCGCCGCCGGCAACGTTACGACGGCGAACAGCAGGGTGGCGGAGACGCAGGCGGCTATTGCCGCGGAACGCGAACTGGCGAAGGTCAAGCTCAATGGTGAGATCGATGCCCGGCGCCAGTCCCTCGTAACGCAAACCCAGCGGCTCAAGGGTGTCCGGTCTGAGATCTCTGAGCTTCGCTCGATCAAGGATCTGAGCGGGTTCGATGACGCCTTCGGTAAGCAATACAATGGATTGCTCGGCCAACAGCAGAAAGCACTTCAAAGCACCCAGACCCTCTACAAGGAAATTGACAGCCTCGAAAAGAAGCTCGCCAGCATCGATGCCGGAGAGGCCGCGACGCGCGGGATTACCGCCGCGATGTCGAAGCACACCCAGGCTGTGCAGGCGGCGGAGAAAGCCGTCAACGCGCTCTCGCTGGCGGAGGAAAATCGTACCAAGATCGCATCGGCCGATATCGGCAGCGCCACGTTGGATCGGCGGCTGGCTGCAGAAGCGAAGGCAATTCAGGCCTATCAGGACTCGATCACTGAGTTGCAGGGGCGCATGCGAACCCTTTCGGACGCAACAAACGAAGCGTTCACCGGGAAGGCCGCAGCGAAGATGTCGGCTCAGATCGATGATCTCGATCAGAAGATCCTTGTTGCCCAGAACAATCTGAAAACGGCCAGCGCCGCGATTTCCGACGCGCAGGGCGGGAACATCGGCCAATTGAACTCGGCATTGAAGGCGCAGTCGGTGGCGGCCGAGGAATTGAACAAGCTTCAAAAGGAAGCTCAGGTTCTTTTGGAACGCCAGGTCCAGACGACCAATCGCATTGCAGTTGCCCAACAGCGTCTCAATGTATTGCGCCGGGCTGGTGGTGCAGTTCTCGATTTCTTCGGCGGCTGGTCTGGCTTGGTGATGACGGGAGCCCTCGTCGCGGCGACGGCGCTGATGACGAAGTTCGCCGCCGAGTCCGCTGCTTCGGCACAGCAGACCGAGAAGATCACCAAACAACTCACCGATCTCGGCTATCTGACCGATAAGGCGGCGGACGGCATGAAGTCCTATAAGGACGACGTCGCCAATATCCGCATTTCGAAGCTTCAGACCGAGCTCACAAATTTCCAGCAAGACATTGCCAAGACACTGGATGGCCTTGGCAATATCGATCTGGGCCAGATCGGGCCGAGCACGGACCAAATTCAATCGGAATACGATGCCGCCCTTTCGACCTCTTCGAAAGTTCTCGACAGCAACGATCGCATCAAGGCGAGCCTGAAAAAGGTCCGCGATGAAATCGTGAAGAACAAGGCGATGAGCGAAGAGGCACGCAAGTCGCTTGAGAACATGGCGCTGGCCAATCCGGACATCGCCTCGATCGCGTTGACCGTGGTGAACCTTGGTGAGCGCCTCAATGCGCTGAAGAAGGCGACGGACGACTGGGTCAAGGGCATTCAGGATGCCGCTCGGGCGGCAAACATGAATCCCGCCCAGCAGTATCGGCAGTCCGAAAATCAGTCGATGACGGATTATCAGCGGCTGAAGACGGAAGCTCAGCCGACGATCGACAAGGACGTTCGCGAGGCGGACCTCACACCTTATGAGACTGCCATCAAAGGCATTGTCGACAAGGTCTCCAAGGAGTTGGAGAAGGCGGGTAAGCTTGTCGATCTCGGCCCCATCCGCGACGCCGCGCAGAAGATCTATGCGAGCCAGCAGGCGAAGCGCGGGCTCCTTGATCTCATCGGCACGACCGAGGGTACAGATAAGGGCCGCGGATATAACGAGACGCTTGGCTACGGCCGCTTCACTGATGGTCCCGTCAATCTGACCCAGATGACGATCAATGAGGTGCTCGCCCTTCAGAGCAAGATCCTCGATCAGACGCGGGCTCTTCCGTCCAGCGACCCGTTGTACAATTCGTCCGCAGTTGGGCGCTATCAGATCACCCGTACCACGCTCCAGGATTTCATGAAGCAGCTTGGGATCTCGGGCGACACGACCTTCAATCAAGAGACACAGGATAGGATCGCGCAGGAGCTCATCCGTCAGACCGGCGGTAGCCTCAGCAAATTGCGCGGGCGCTGGCCCAGCCTCAACAATTATTCCGACCAGACGATCAAGACAGCGAGTGACCAGACATTCACTGGTCTGCCTCGTTTGGATGAGTCAACGCAGAAGTGGGTCGATGGCCTGAAGGATTTGGACCTTCAGAGCAAGGTCAAGGCCCTGAGCGATTTCGACCAGCTTGTCCTGCAGACCGGTCAGTCGATGGGCGTCACGCGCGAAGAGCTTGTACAATACGCCGATGCGGTCGGCTCCGGCGATCTGGATAAGGTTCCGGACAAGCTCAAGACCATCTCGCAAATCCTGAAAGCTGGCACCGACAACGAACTGACCAAACAGGTCAAGGAATTGGTCGCGACGGGCCACGAGAAGGGGCTGAACGACCTTCAGCAACAGGTGGTCGAGTTTGCGCGTTCCGCAAAGGTTTCCGAGCCAGAGATCAAGGCCTACGTTGATGCGATCGCGGATGGCCGGCTGGATCAAATCCCCGCTAAATTCAAGGCAATACAAGACGCTCTTCAAGTCGGGATCGATAGCAATTTCACGCGCCAGCTTCATGAGCTGAGCAACAGCGAGGCAACGAAATTCCTCTCGGACCTTCAGCAGAAAGTCGTCGAGACGGCTCGGCAGTTTGGTCTCTCTGAACCAGAGATTAAGGCCTATGTCGACGCAATAACTGACGGCCGTCTGGACCAAGTTCCAGCCAAGTTCCAGATGATCACCGATCAACTGCAGAAGTCCACCGAGAACGATCGCTTGATCAAGTTCACGGATGGCTTGGCTGACTCCATCGGAAATCTCTTCACTGACATGCTCGATGGCGATGATGCATTCGGCAACCTTCTGAAGAACCTCGAGAAGCTCGTCGTGCAAATCCTAATCGTCGAGCCGCTCGTCGAGAGCCTGAAGTCGAGCTTTCGCAACATCGCAGGAGGAGCCGCCACCGGCTCGTCTGGCGGTGGTCTTGGCGGGATTATTGGAGGCATCTTTGGAGGGAAGGGATTGTTTGGCGGTCTTTTGGGGCTTGCTGATGGCGGTCCCGTTGACGTCGAAGATCAGAAACCCGGTCCCGTACGCGGACCGGGTGGACCGCGGTCTGACAAGAAGCTTGTTAAGCTCTCCAACGGCGAGTTCGTGTTTGACGAACAGTCCACCAAGAATGCCGGCGTCGAGAACTTGATGGCGCTTCAACAATACCTGAAGCGCGGTCGGCTAACGGACCTGCTGAAGCCAAAACAGAAGATGGCAGATGGTGGCCCCGTTGCGCGACCCAATAGTGTCGTGCCCCCGTCTCAGTACCTCCCCGACGGCAGCAAAATGCTCGCGGCCAACGGAAACAAGATGGCCACCGGCCTGTCCAGGCATTCTCAAAGCAAGCAGGTCGATGGCCTCCACATTTCTTTTGAGACGAAGGTCGCCGAAGACGGAACGCTGCAAACCTACGTGACAGGCGTTGCCAAGACTGAAAGTTCGAAGAGCGTAAAGTCGGGCATCTCCCAATACGACAGCGCGCTGCCGGACCGCATGAATCAGATCAAGCGCAATCCCAACAAGCGATAGCGCGAAACTTAAGAAATCAATCGCTAGGTATTGAAATCACATGACAATTGTGACGCCATATTCGTTCGCGGATTTTGCCGATCGTCTGAATATCGAAACTGTAATCTGGGACATCCAACGCAACGACGAGTCGTCCGGTACTGGCGACGGACGGGTTTGGACAGCAGAGCTCGCGCCACCCCTTTGGTTGGCTACCATCAACCTGAAACAGTGTTCGGCAGACCAGGCCAAGCAGGCAGCGGCGCGGATCCGGAAGCTCCAGGGATCGAGGCTCGCCTTCTTCCTTTACGATCCGTTGAGCCGCTTCCCCCAAGCCGATCCCGACGGCGCAAGGCTTGGCCAGAATGCCGTAACCATCAATAGCCTCGGCGCCGACAATGCCTCTTTGAGTTTGGCTGGCTTACCTCCAGGCTATGTGCTGACGGTTGGCGACAAATTGTCATTCATTTTCGGCAGCAGCGTCCAGCGCTACGCCTTCCACGAGATCTCGGAAACGGTCACTGCCGGCTCGAACGGAAAAACGCCGGAGTTCGGCATCTTCCCGAATTTGGCTGTCGGATCCGCCACAGGGATTTCGGTCGCACTCATCAAGCCGTTCTGCAAATGCGTGCTTTTCCCGGGCAGCCACAATCCTGGAACGACCGGTGTCGACCACACGACCACTGGGGCGACCTTCAAAGCTATTCAAAAGAAGTGAGCTCCGATGCGTGCGATAGACGGAAATTTCTACAACGCGCTGATTTCCGCACGGGAGACCGGGATCATCCCGCGGACCTTCGTCTGGTTCATCGCAAAGACGATAGCGTCGGGAGCCCCTGTGACGCTCGGGCTCTGGACCGGAGATGACGATATCAATGTGTCTGTGACCAGCGGCACCACGGGGCTTCCTGAAGCCCGTACTTATTACGGTGCAATGAATTTGGACACTGGAGACACGCCTCGCGTCTCGGACATGACCGCTCAGACAATCAGCCTCGAGATGAGCCAGATTGCCGACATCGCTCAGCAGCTGGTGCGCGGGTACGATCTTCGTCTGGCAAAGGTCGAAATCCACGAGATGACGATCAACCCGAGCACTGGCGCACTGTCGGCAACCCCCTCGATAGCATTCCTGGGCCAGGTCGATGGTGCTCCGATCGATACCCCTTCGATCGGCCAAGACGGCAAAATCACCGTGAACGTGATCTCGGATGCGATCTCCATGCTCAACCGGACTAACCCTCAGAAGAGTTCCTACGAGGGTCAGAAGCGCCGGTCCAACGACCAGTTCGGCAAATATTCCAGCACGGTGAAAAACTGGTCCATCCCTTGGGGGCAGAAGTCCAAATGATTGAACTCACGAGAGTCGACGATTGGCGCCGGCGCTTCGCCGAAGAGATCGACAGGATGTGGCGGACGCCCTTCAACTGGGATGGCCACGATTGCGTGGTGGGCCTCGCTGGCAACATGGCACTTGCGATCACCGGTGTCGATTGCGCTGCCGAGTATCGCGGCACGTATAAAACGGCAGCTGGCGCGCTGAAGGTGATGCGCGCTGCAGGGTTTGAAAATATCGGTGACATGGTCGCCAGCTTCTTGCCCGAAGTACATCCGTCGCTTGCTCATGTTGGCGATATAGCCGCGATCCCAGTCGAATCCCCATTTGGCTACGCGCTCGGCGTTGTGAACGGCGAGCGCATTTTCGTCCTGATGCCTAACGGCGTCGGCACAGTCGATCTTCTCGACGCGAAGCGAGCCTTCAAGGTCGGATAATGAATCTGAAAAAACTGCTGATTGCCTCGACTGCGATCTACGCGGCGTCGACGTCGCTCGCCCATGCGGAACCGATTACTATCGCGCTGTTCGGCGCCGCGTTTGCCGCGACCACCGCTGGTCAGATCGTTTCACTCGGTTTCGGGCTCGCATTCACCTTTGGGCTCTCGCTTCTCCAAAAGACAAAGAAGCCAGATGCCGAACAGACCGGTACACAGATCGAAGTCCAGATGGGCGATGATCAGCCCATTACTTTCATCGGAGGCAAATTCGCAACCGCCGGGCGGCGCAAGTATATCGGTGCGTGGGGCGACGACGGCAAGACACCGAACGCCTACGTCACCGACGTCATCGAGGTCGGAAACATCCCAAACTACGCCGGTCCACTGGGCATCACCAGCGTATGGATCGATGACCAGTTGTGCGGGGTCCTCTGGGACCAGCCACATCCGGACGGTCGGGGCTATCCTGTCATCCAATACCGGACTGCCAACGGGAAAGACTATCTCTGGATAAAATATCTAGATGGAACGCAGACCGCGGCCGATCCTTTCCTGCGTGCGAAGTTTGGCTCGGATCCGGATCGTCCGTGGAACGACGACATGATCGGCCTCGGCTGCCAGGTTGTGATCCTTACGGCTCGCTACAACACAGATCTTTTCTCGGGCATCCCGCAGGGAATGTACGAGCCGCATCCGGCGAAGTTCTACGATGTTCGCAAGGACTCGACCAACGGCGGCAATGGCTCTCATCGTTGGAATGATCCGGGCACTTGGGAGCGGACACAGAACCCTGCCGTTATCATCTACAACATCATCCGCGGCATCTATTACAACGGAACGTGGGTGTATGGCGGTCAGAACCTTGCCGCTTATCGATTGCCCTCGTCGAACTGGATTGCGGCGGCGAACGCATGCGATGCGAGGGTGGCTCTCGCTGATGGAACGACAGAGCCCGCCTATCAGGCTGGGTACGAGTTTCACGGAGACGAGAAGCCGTCTGATGCGATCGAGAAGCTCCGCGCGGCTTGCAATGGACGTCTCGCGGAAGTCGGAGGCATTTTCAAATTGCTCGTTGGCGCCCCCGGCGGCGCCGTTTATGCGTTCACTGACAATGATGTCCTTGTCACCGAAGGTCAGAGTTTTGAGCCTTTCCCGAGCCTCGACGACACCGTAAATGCGATCGAAGCCACATACCCCGAGCCTACGGAAAAGTGGGCGAACAAGGACGCACCTGGTCGGTACTCCGATACTCTTGAGGCGCAAGACGGAAATCGCCGGCTACCCGATAGTGTGACCTTCGATGCTGTGCCGTTCGCCAACCAGGTGCAGCGCCTTATGGTGGCGATCCTCCAGGAGGAGCGTCGTTTCCGTATTCACCAGTTCCATCTGCCGCCGGATGCGTATCCGCTCGAGCCGAACGATGTGGTGTCTTGGACGTCCGACAAGAACGGCTATGTCAACAAGAAATTCCTCGTCACCACGATCACGGGGCATCAGACCTTCAATCAGTTGGTGATGCTGAAGGAAATTGATCCTTCGGACTACGACTGGAATGCAAGCATGCAGTTGCCGACCGCGACCGGATGGATTGGTCCGATCACGGCTCCTGCGCAGCCGATGTACGGATGGTCGGTCGAGCCGTCGACTATCAAGGACTCGGGAGGCATCGATCGCCGGCCGGCGATCAAGATCAGCTGCGCGCCCGACCAGGACGATGTGACTCGTGTCTGGGTCCAGGTTCGGCTTAAGGAGACCGGTGTGCTTGTCTTCGACAGCGACAGCAACCGATATGACGAACCATATTCGTGGATCATCTCCGGCCAATGGATGATCTCCAATACCGACTACGAGGCGAGGGGGAGATACCTCCCGAAATCCAACCGCACCACCAGCTGGTCGGATTGGCTGCCCGTCAAGACGCCGAACGTCCTCATCCAGAGCGCTGACGTCCTCGATGGGTCTATCATCGCCTCCAAGATCGCTGATGCTGCCGTGACAGCCGCCAAGATCATGGATGAGGCAGTCACGAACCTCAAGCTCGCCGACGAGGCGGTCTCGACTGCGAAACTTCAAGTTGCCGCAGTCACCGCTGACGTCCTGGCCAGCGGCGCGGTTATCTCGACGAAACTCGCAGATGGTGCGGTGACCGCCGCCAAGCTCGCCCAGGGCGTGGTTGATGCCACCAAGCTTGCATCGAGCATCAAGGCGGTGGAAGTCGTCTCGACCCTTCCAACGACGGGCAACGTCGAAGGGCGGCAGGTATTTCTAACGACGGACGGCAAGCTTTATCGCTACCACAACAGCGCCTGGACGACTGCCGTCGCCTCGGCCGATATCAACGGCACACTGACCGACGCCCAGATTGCCGCTGTTGCCGCATCCAAGGTCACCGGTCAGTTGACCGACGATCAGATTGCCGCGATTGCCGCCGCGAAGGTCACCGGCGCGCTGGTTTCCTCTCAGATCGCCGATGCCGCCATCACGAGTTCGAAGCTTGCCGCATTGGCGGTGGATGCGACCAAGCTGGCTGATGCGTCCGTGACGGCCGCCAAGATCGCCGATGCTGCCGTCACGACCACGAAGTTTGCGAACGGCATCCGGCCGGTCGAGATCGTCGCTGCCTTGCCGACGACGGGCAATATTGAGGGGCGGATGGTCTACCTGACCACCGACGACAAGCTCTATCGCTATACCGGTAGCGCCTGGACGTCGGCCACGCCTTCGACCGACATCACCGGTCAGTTGACGGATGCGCAGATCGCGGCCGTCGCCGCCGCCAAGGTCACCGGCACGCTGGTATCCTCGCAGATCGCCGACGCGGCCATCACGAATTCGAAGCTCGCCGCATTGGCGGTAGACGCCACCAAACTCGCAGATGCCTCCGTCACTGCCGCCAAGATCGCTGATGCTGCCGTCACGACCACGAAGTTTGCGAACGGCATCCGGCCGGTCGAGATCGTCGCTGCCTTGCCGACGACGGGCAATATTGAGGGACGGATGGTCTACCTGACCACCGATGACAAGCTCTATCGATACACCGGGAGCGCCTGGACGTCGGCCACGCCTTCTACCGATATCACCGGTCAGTTGACGGACGGTCAGATTGCGGCCGTCGCTGCTGCCAAGGTCACCGGCACGCTGGTTTCCTCGCAGATTGCGGATGCTGCCGTCACGAATTCGAAGCTTGCAGCGTTAGCGGTGGATGCCACCAAGCTGGCCGACGCTTCCGTGACGGCCGCCAAGATCGCTGATGCTGCCGTCACGACCACGAAGTTTGCGAACGGTATCCGGCCGGTCGAGATCGTTGCCGTGCTGCCAACGACGGGCAATATCGAGGGGCGCACCGTCTACCTGACCACGGATGACAAGCTCTATCGGTACACCGGGACGGCCTGGACGTCGGCCACGCCTGCGACCGACATCACCGGTCAGCTAACCGACGCGCAGATTGGTGCGGTCGCCGCCGCCAAGGTCACCGGCCAAATCACCAGCACGCAAATCACGGATGGCGCGATCTCGACGCCGAAGCTCGCGGCTGGCGCTGTCACCGCGAACGAACTGGCCGCCAATTCCGTCATTGCCGCCAAGATCGCGGCCGGCGCCGTTATTGCGGCGGCGATCTCTGCTGGGGCAATCACCACAAACGCCATCGCAGCAGGAGCCGTCACGGCAACGCAGATCGCGGCCAACACGATCACGGCCGGGCAGATCTCGGCCGGCGCGATCGGCGCGACACAGATCGCGGCCGGCGCTGTTACGACGGCGAAGCTCTCTGCCGGCGCGGTCACCGCCAATGAGCTTGCCGCGAGTGCCGTCACGGCTGGGAAGATCGCGGCCAACGCCGTCGTCGCCACGAACATCGCGGCGGGTGCCGTCTCCGCGAAGAGCCTTCAGCTGCAGGATTTCGAGAACCTCGTCCCCAATGGGCGCTGGGAAGACACGACAAATATCGGCGATTATTGGACTCCAGCGAATCCCGCACAGGTCACGGCCTCCTACATCATTGGGGGGCAGAGCGGGTCCTACAGCCTTCAGACTGTGAAGAGCGCAGCTGCCGTCAACGGAGAACTTCGGACTGCGGCGATGATCCCGGTCATTGCAGGCGAGGTCCTGTATTTCGAGACTGCGCTGAAGAGCGGGACCACCGATACATCCTCCAATGGCGGTTACTACAGGCTTATGTGGTTCGACGCCAACAAGGCGGCTTTGGGGACCCAGTTCACCGATATAGTCGGTAACAAGCCGATCAGCACGGATTGGGCAACGTACAGCGGACAAGTCACTGTTCCGGCAGGAGCTGCCTATGCGCAGCCGAGGCTTTACAACACCAGCACGACGGCTCTCACGCTGCAATATGATCGCATCGTGCTGCGACGGGCTAACGCGGCAAGCCTGATCGTTGATGGCGGCATCACCGCCAACGCCCTGGCTGCCGGTTCGGTGACGACGGCTGCTCTTGCTGCAGGAGCTGTGACAGCGAACGAGATCGCCGCCAATGCGGTCACCACCGGAAAAATTGCGGCCGGCGCTGTCACCGCTGCTCAGATTGCGGCGAACACGATCACGGCTGGTCAGGTCGCTGCCGGCGCGATCGGCGCGACACAGATCGCGGCCGGTGCGGTTACGACGGCGAAGCTCTCTGCCGGCGCGGTCACTGCCAATGAGCTTGCCGCGAACGCTGTCACGGCTGGAAAGATCGCGGCAAACGCCGTCGTCGCCGCGAACATCGCGGCCGGTGCGATCACCGCCGACAAGATGGTTTTGGCCGACTTCACGAACCGCGTTGAGAACCCGAACTTCGCCGATGGCAATGGCTCTTGGACCATGACGGCGGCTTCCTCCATCGTAAACGATCCGGCAAGCGCCTACGTCGGGAACTGCTACCTCAATGTGGGTCCCGGCCTTAACGGCATCGTCTCGCGAAACATCAATATCTTCCCGGTCGTCGCGGGCGAGCAATACTTTTTGCAGACTTTTGCGAAAGTGACCGGCGCTCCGAATACGGCAATCTCGCTCCGCATTCGTTACATGCAAGCGGACAAATCGACCTTGGTCGGAACGGGTGCCGTTACCATCCCAGCTAATGGTGCAGCGACCTACACAGAGTATAATTTCAGTTCGTCGGTCCCTGCGGGCGCTGTCTATGCTTGGGTCGATTTCACGACGAACAGCAGCGCGATCACAACCGGCAGCTACCAGATCGGCTTCGTCTCCTGCCAGCGGCGCAATACAGGCAGCCTCATTGTCGATGGTGCGATCACCGCCGCCAAGATCGCCGCTAACGCCGTCACCGCCGCGTCCATCGCTGCCGGCGCGATCACAACGGACGCCCTGGCTGCGAATGCAGTCACGACGGCGAAGATCGCTGCCGGCGCGATCACGGCCTCGCAAATCGCTGCGAACACCATCACGGCTGGTCAGATCGCGGCAAACACCCTAACGGCTGGGCAAATTGCAGCCGGTGCGATCGGCGCGACACAGATTGCCGCCGATGCGGTCACGACAGCGAAGATCGCCGCAGGCGCGGTCACCGCGAGCGAGCTTGCCGCGAACGCCGTCACGGCCGGCAAGATCTCGGCCAATGCCGTTGTCGCCGGCAACGTCGCGGCGAACGCGATTACGGCGCGTGAGCTGATCCTGCAGGATTGGGAAAATCTCATTCCCGATAATCAGCTGCAGTCACCGGCAGCATGGTCCTCGCTAAACAATGCGGTGGTCAATCCAGCCACCACACAGGCCTTCAGCAGCAAAGGAGCGATCGACTACACCTATGTTGCTGGAGCGAGCTATCTGCAGATCCTGCAGAGCCAACCCTTTGCCGTCGTCTCCGGTCAGCCCTATCTTGCCTCCGCCCAGGCTATAAGGACGTCAGGCACGATGTACGGCCTTTGGCTGCGCGTCCATTGGCTCGACGCCAATGGCAACCTTTTGAACCCAGACACCTACGTCACGATCGTTTCCTATGGGACGGCGGGCGGCGGCACTGCGGCCGGGATGCAGGCCTTTTCTGCGGAGATCACCCCGCCTGCAACGGCGTTTGGTGCACTGGTCAGGGGCTACATCCACCGCGACTATACAGATGGCAATGTTTCCATCGGCGGGATCAGCTTCCTCCGAAAGGCGACGGCCAACCTGATCGTTGATGGCACCATAACCGGTACGAAGATCGCGGCCACGACAATCACGGCGGGCAATATTGCGGCCGGCACTCTGACGGCAGCGCAGATTGCAGCGAGCGCCATCACGGCAACCCAGCTTGCGGCCGGTGCTGTGACCACCGCCAAACTCGCAGCCGGCGCGGTCACCGCCAACGAATTGGCGGCAAGCGCTGTCACGGCCGGCAAGATCGCCGCGAACGCGGTCACCTCGGGGACGATTGCAGCCAACGCCGTCACGGCCGGCACGATTGCAGCCGGCGCGGTATCGGCCTCGCAGATCGCAGCCGGTGCCATCACGGCTGATAAGCTCGCCTCCAATGCGGTGACGACGAATGCTTTGGCGGTTGGCTCGGGCAAGAACCTGCTGCAGAACGCCAATTTCGCTTCAGGTACCGATTGCTGGGCTTACACTCTTGGCGGCGGTTCGACGCCTGTCACGTTCGCGCTTCGCCAGCCTCCCGCTACATGGTCAGGCGCAGCACAGCCAACGCTGATGGTGGACAAGGAAAGCGGGCCGGATACAGGATCAACCTACGTCGATGTCCGCTGGAAGCGGCCGGATGAGGCGTCTCTTGCCGTCGTCAACCTCAAATATGGGGTTCCTTGCACGGCAGGAGAGTCATTCGAGGCCACTGCTTATATTGCCGCTCATCGGTGCATTTGCGAGCTGCGCATCGAATGGAGAGATGCGACCGGGGCTACCCTTGGCTATTCCTCCGTTGATACCAACAACGCCAATTCGTCGAGTTCAACGGACCCCGATACATGGCCGCGTTTGCGGACAGTCGGTGTCGCTCCGACTGGTGCCGTCTGCGCCGGCATTCATATGCGCAAGCGGGATACCAACGCGGGCCAGACGACCAGCTACATGTTCGTCAACAAGCCGATGCTGTGCCGCATCCCGGCCGGGGCGACCGAGCCGACGCCCTGGAGTGATGCCGGCGTCGTCCTGATCACCCCGAACGGTATCGTCGCGAACGCGGTGACGGCTGACGATATTGCGGCGAATGCCGTGACGGCCGGCAAGATCGCCGCCAACGCTGTTACGGCCGGCACGATTGCGGCCGGGGCGGTCACCGCGACGACGATCGCGGGTGGCACGATCACCGGTGACAAGCTCGCCGCCAACACGATCGGCGCAGATCAGATTGCCGCGAATGCCATCACCGCCAAGCAGCTTGTTCTCACCGACTTCTCCAACATGGCGGACAACGGCTGGCAGACAGGGACGCTCGACGGCTGGACGACACAGAACGTCCAGAGCTTTGCTAACGATCCCACGGCTGGAGATGCTGCAGGCTACGTTCTGCAATCGCTCGGCCGAGATTGCGCCCGCTCGAACTTCGTCGCGGTCACACCGGGGGATGTCTACGCCTTTGACGTCTGGGTGAAGAATGCCGATGCGAACGTGGCTCAGGTCACGGCGATAACGATGACGCCGAGCGGGACTGTCGCCTATGCGGCAGTGACGAGCACGACGACGAAGAACGGCTGGGTGCGGCTGCAGGGGCGGTATACTGTTGCGAGCGGCGTCTCAAAGCTCGCCATGCTCCTTCAGGTGGTCAAGACCGCTGGCACCGGCAGCTCCTGCTACTGGTCGAATCCGGTCATGCGTCGTGCCGTCTCGGCCGAGCTGATCGTGGATGGTTCGATCACCGCCAGCGCGATCGCCGCGAATGCGATCACGGCCGCGCAGATCGCCACGGGCGCGATTACCACCGACAAGCTGATCCTGGGCGGCGTCACCTACGACAAGATTGCCACTGGCGCTGTCACCGCCATAACCTCCGCCCGTGCCTATTACAGCCAGACCATCCCCGCAAACGGGACGGTCGATCTTACTGCTGCTGGCGTGGTGGTTGCGGGTGACGGACGTGTCAACGTCAGCACGATGACCCTCGGGCTCTATAACAAAAACGGCAACAGCCAGAGCGCCCAGCCTATTAACGTCAGCATCCTCCGAGACGGAACGGTGATCTTCGGCCAGGTCTATTATCTCGGGGTCGTTCAGACCCAGGTGACGAGCAATGGCGGCAGCGGCGGCAGCGGCGGCGTAACCCAGACAACCTACACCGCAGGCCTCGTCTCGATACCCGTTCTCTACGATGAGCCGGGCGCGGGATATCACGTCTACACCCTGCGGATTAACTGCCCCGACAACACGATCGTCTGGAACGAAAGCAACATTATCGCAACGGCGTTCAAGAGGTAACGAGATGCCAAACGTCAACTACATCCTGTACTCCGACACTGACGGCATGATCCGGCAGAGCGGCTCCTGCGATCAGGAGACCTTGCCTTTCATGACCACAGCCTTCGGGCCGGGGTACTCCATCATGACGGTTCCGGCGCAGGACTACCGGCACGATATCGATGCTCTGTCGTATGTGCTGGACGGGAAGATCACGGCCAAAGTCGCGGCAGTCGATACGACGGAATTCTCCATCCAGGCGAACGGGCAGGACACCGTTTCGTTCGCCGTGCCCGCCGGCACGTCCGTCGTCCACGAAAACCGGATCGTTCTTATCGAGGACAGCCTGTTCGAATTCTCCACCGACGTCGTGGGGGATCATCAGTTCCGCTTCATCGCCCCCGCCGCGTTCTTCAATTTCGAGGTGACCGTCCATGCGGTTTGAGGTGCTCGCCGATCCCATACTGGAACGCATCCAGGCGCAGGCCGACATAGACCAGCAGGTCAGTCAGGCTCGCGCTCTCTTCATCACGCTCACACCGGGTCAGGAAGCCGTCTATGCCATCAAGCTTGCCGAGGCGCAGCGGATCGCAGCCGACTACCATAATGTGCCGGAGGGCGAGACGCCTCACATCGCGGCCGAGGCCACTGAGGATGGCGTTAGCCGTTTCGAGAAAGCGGCCGAAATTCTAACGCGCGACCAGCATTGGAAAGTCGGCTCGCAGATGATCGAAGCGATCCGCCGATCGGCGAATGCCGCCCTTGCCGCCGCCAAAACCGCTCCCGAAATCCGCGCCGCCACCGTCATCGACTGGCGGGCCGTGCGTGTTTTTGCCCAAGCCTAACAACGGAAAGGACTACCATGTATCGCATAGACAGCATGTATGAACCGATGGTCGAGGCGCTGCTTTCGGCTCGATCGGAGAACAAGGCCGATCGTTGGATGGCCTGCGCCGCCTTCTGGCTCGGCCGACAGCAGATCTACAATGTGCCGGACTTCTGGCTTGCGCTTGCCGCCAGGATCACGTCCGGACTGGATGCTGCCGACAAGGAGGCCATCCTTGATCAGCTCAGCAACAAGGAAGCGGCCCTGGTCAGTTCGGCCGGGGATTGGCCGGAAACGCCGGAAAGCCTTCTGGCCGTCGTCGCCGGCTGGTCTCCGGAACCGGCACCGGTCGATCTCTATGCCTATGCCGCGTCCAAGCGCTATGCCGTCGAGACGGGCGGCATCGTCATCAATGGCATGTCCGTCATGACCGATCGGGGAAGCCAATCGCTGATCACCGGAGCCTACAACTATGTGCAGGCGAACCCGGAGGTAACGGTGAAGTTCAAGACTGCGGCCGGCTTTGTCGAGCTGACGGCAGCGCAGATGACCGCGATCGCCAATGCGGTCGGCGCACATGTCCAGGCGGCCTTCGCCGCCGAGGGCGAAGTCAACAGCCGGATCGTCGCCGGCACCATCACCACCACGGCCGAAATCGACGCCTTTGCATGGCCGTCCAACACCTGAAGGAGACCCTTGAATGTCCACCCACGTAAACTCTCTGAAGAAGCAAATCGAGCTGCTGCAGGCCGAGGTCGAAACCTACGCCAACGCGGTCGATAACCTCGCTGGCCAGCTCGCCGCCGCGCAGACGAAGCTGCAACTCCTTGGCCAGCCGATCGGCGTCGATATCTCGCAGATGGTGCCCGCCAACGAGCTGGAAAAGAAAGAGGCTGCAGAAGCCTGATCACGCGAACGATGCGGCCGCCTTTAACCGGGCGGCCGCTGCGGTGAAACCGCAGCAGCGATTGGTTCAGCCAGGCGGTCGCAGGAAATTTGGGGGGGCCTGCGACGATGGGCTGAGCTCGGCACTGTCGCCCACCCGACAGCGAAAAGTTAGGGACTGTCGCACCTGTCCCCACAAACGGGGATTTCATCTTCTCACTTTTGTTCAGAGGGTTCAATGTGCAGACTGCAACGCGCCAGGGCAGTTATCGATTCATTTTTTTGTCCAGAAGCTAACGCCACGCCGTCCAGAAGGCGACCGCGCGCTACAGTCACAGAACTTAGTAAGCCGGCGATGTTCTATCGGATCTATGTCGCTATGGAACGTGTCAGGTTGGCGGAGCTAGAATTGGAGCTGGCATCCCGCACCGAAGACGCGACTTCAGCAATTGACTGACTTCGCCGATCGCGATCTCGAATTTTCGTCGTGAAGAGGGTGCGCGCTGGGTTGCCAGTGCCTCCGTTCGTATTCCAATTGTCAGGACCTCGAATTTACTCGTGATGCGGACAATGTCGGCGTGCTCGAAGGAATTGATGTCGGCCTTGTGTGCAAACATATTTCGGATGTTTTTGAGCCTCAAGAGGTCCGCCTTTAGTGGCGTCGAAATCAGTCCAGTGAGATACGCCAATCGAATAACGATGCCATGCGAACTGACAGGCCCTTGGCGTCGATCACTACCAAAGAGGATTTTCCAATCTTCCTCACTTTCGATCAAATGAGCACGAAGGGCTTTCGGAAGTAGAGATTCGATGTAGGCGTGTCCCGCAATTGCACACGCCCTATCGCTGCCGTTCTCAATTTCATCGATTATCGATTTGTCGACTTCGAACATAACGCCTCGCCATCAGTTTGTCGGCGCTCAAATGATCACGAGATCAGTCTGGAGTCGAGCTGTTGCAGAACGTCGATCGGGCGGCCGGAGCAAAGCCCCTCGCTCCGGCGACGGGTCGATAGGGGTAACCCGTCTGGCAGCACTTCTCGATAGCTGCCCGCCCGTGCCGTATAGGCATAGCGATCATGCCACTCTAAAAAAGCAGCTTCAATCCCACGAAGTCATTTTGAAACGAGGCTATGCGCCTCTTGGGAGGGTGGCCGCTGACAGTGTAAGGGGCGTCGCAGCGATGAGCAGGGGTGTGGCGAAGCTCATCCGACAGGAAACAGGAACCCTATCGCACCCTTGCCTTGCAGGCATGCGAATACTTACACGTCACATGCGCGCGTTCAAGAGATCACGGCACCGGGTTGCACATCGTCAAAAAAAGAGGCCCGCGCTAACGGGCCTTTAGGGAAGTGCTGCGGGTCGAAGGGTGAAAATACCCTTCGAGAGATAAACGGTTATCCCCATCCGAAGTTCCTCATCCCAACGTAAAAGTCAAGGGAAAGGCGGGTGCCCGGCGCTCTGAGGATTGCACCGGCAGTGGGAGGGGCTTGGCCAACGTCCCGCTGGATAAATGTCGCAACATTTTATCGCACCTGTGCCTTGTAGGCGACAGGATCATGGCACGCCGGACGGACGCGCTCAAGCTCTCCCGATGGGAAAAGTTATGAGACGGAAACTAACACCCAATCGGCGCCTGCGGATAATCACCCGATGGCTGAGAATACCTGCGGCGGCAAGACGTTTAGAACGAAAACGACGAAGACGGCGATGGCGGCTATTCGAGCGCCAAGGTTTACGCTCGCGAGCAGCCCAAGGCCAATGGACAGAAGAAAACTGTTGGGATGCTCATAGGGCAAACACAACAGCAGAATGAAAGACGCTAGCCAGAAGGCAAATGCTCTAACCCCGCGTGGGCCGACGTTTCTGAGGAAGTCATAAAACGCCTGGTCGTCGATATCGTCCATGCAACTTTTCCGTTGTTCGTAGAAAAAAAACGGCCCGATTGCGTCGGGCCGATAAGTGTTGTGGGAGGTGGGGAGGTCAAACCCTACCGCACAGGTAACGGCGATCAGCAGCCAAAGTTCCGGCTCCGCCTTAAATTTCAGGACATCCCATGAAACCCAAACTCGTACCCGAATGGGGCCGAGTGCTCCGCCATGCGTGGAGCATCCGACTTGGCATTTTGGCCGGCTTTCTCTCCGGCTGCGAAATTGCCCTCCCAATCATCGACCAGGCAATCAGCATCCCCCGGGGCGTTTTTGCCGCCCTATCAGGGCTGGTCACCTGTGGCGCCGTAATCTCGCGCCTCGTCGCTCAAGAAAACCTGAAAGGTGACTCTGATGCCGATCAATAAGATTGTCGCAACGAAGCGCGGCAAGGCTGCGATAGCTGCTGCCATTATCGCCGCCGCGGCCGGCGGCTGGCATTCGATCAAGGATACAAACCCAGCAAAGCACGTCTATCCACCGGCCGTCATCCTGGCGACCGACAAGCTTATCAAGCCGTGGGAAGGACTGGTGCTCAAGGCGCACTGGGACCCGTTCGCAAAAATCTACGACATCTGCTATGGCAAGACGCGGATCAATGGCAAGCCCGTTACCGCCAATATGAGTTTCACCAAGGCCCAGTGCGACGCGTTCCTCGAGCAGGAAGTCTACGAGGAATACTATCTCCCGCTCACAAAGCAGGTGCCGAAGTTCACGAGCTTCCCCATCAGCTTGCAGGCCTCCCAGATCTCCGGCGGCTATAACTTCGGAATTGGAGCATTAGTCCGCTCCAGCGCCATGCGAGAGGCCGGAAAGGGCAATTATCGGCTCGCCTGCGAAATGCAGACGCGGTTCAATCAGGCTGGAGGTCAAGTCGTCAATGGCCTCGTCAAACGCCGCGAGATGGGCGACGCCCAGCGACTTGGCGAGGCCGAAACCTGTGTGAGTGGTCTCTGATGTTCGCGAATCTGTCCGACATCATCAAAATCCCGGCCGCCTTGCTGATCGGCATGGCTATCTCCGCAATCGTGCTGGTCTTCTTCTACGAGGGCCTGCATCTCCCGTTAATCGGCCAAGTGATCAATGGGCGCGTAGCCAATGCCGCTGCGGCGGCACGCGAGGGCTATGTTGCGCTCGCCGAGAAGACGGCGGCGGAAGCCAAAGCGGCCGAAATGGAACGCCAGCGCAACGCCGCATCTCTGGCCCTCACCGAAGCCGCCAAGCGCCAGGCCGCAGACGAACTCGCACAGCAGGCAAAGGATGTTGAAACCGATGTTGCAATCGCCGACTTTGAAAAGAAGCTCGCTGCTGCGAACCGTCAGTGCCTTGCTGATCCCGCTGACGTTCAATTCCTGCAATCTCACTGACCGGCTCGAAAAGGCTTCCTCAGAACAGGGCAAGATTGCTGCGGGCACCAATCTGCCGCCGCTGCCCGACGACTGCCGGAAGAACGAGCCGCACGCCGGTATACGGGTCGGCGACGAGCTGCGTTCCGTCCTTGTGAAGGAGCGGGGGGCGCTTGACCGCGCGAATGCGCGCAATGGGCGCTGCGCTGATTTCTATGACGACACGCGGTCCAGCTTCGGCTCTCAACCGAAATGAAGGCCGCCGCCTGAACATACGGGGCGATGCGCATCCCGACCGGTTTCGGGAAGTGCCCTTCTCATTTCACATCAAGCTTTTGAGGGGCGGGTATGGCCATCAATGAGTATTTGGATGCACTCGGCATCAAAGTTGGCGTTGTCGTAGCTGGCTTTATGGGTGGCGTTCTGCGCGGCTTATCTCGACGACGCTATACCGCCAGAGAAATATTCGTCACACCGATCGTCGGGGCAATCGCGGCGGCCTATATGACGGAACCGGTGCTTTTCTATCTGCGGGCCATTAACTGGCCGCTGCCGGACCGTGACATAACGGCAACGAATGTCTCCGCCTTCATCGTGGGTATCGGCGGCATGTGGGTGTCAGATCTCGTATTTGAAATCGTCTCGCGATGGGTGAGGGGTGGCAAGCCCGGTCCGTGATCACTTCGGGGGCCATCTCTTCGCGACCCTTACAGCAGACCTGAGCACGGCATCGCTTTTCCGAGGCGCGATCGTCCAACCATTCGATTGGTTAGAACGCTCGAAGATTGTCACTCCGAGATCGCCAGATGTGATCTCGGCGCCTGGATAGGCGTCGCGCAATGCCGCTTCAATTACCTTGATGAGATCTTGTTTTCTGATCGTCATTGGACGTCCCGCCGGCGTCTTTCCGCGCGCCGCTGCGCTACCCATTCTCTGTCCGGAAAATGATCCCAGCACCAGTAACTGTTTTGGCCTTTGACGGGTTCGTAGCCGAGCATACCCCAGACAGTGCAGCCGGGCTCTTCGCAATAATGTTCAAATCGAACTGGCGGGAAGGGGTAAATAGCTGTGCGCGTTTCGTCACTCATTCCGATGTCCCGTTGAGTCGTTTCAAAGCATCATAATAGTCTTCAACATCGCGCGCGGCTTGACGTGCGATATCGGTCCGCCCCTCAGGTGGGCTATTCAGGATCCGCTTCATGCTGACGAGGCATGTCCATTGCCATTGTTCGTCATAATCAAAGGAAGCATCCTGCCAAATCCTCCCAAACGTCACTTCTCTATCTGAACCGAAAAAATCAGCCAGATACGGTCCGTTCGCTCGGCGCCATGTATAGCGCGGTACCAACTGGCCCATGCGTTCGAGGTGCGCCAGAGCGTCGTTCGCAGCCGATCCATGCTTTGGCTTTGGGCGAATGACATCGTACTCGGGCCTCGTCTTTTTCCGTACGTCAAAGGCTCCAACCAATGCGTCAGCTATTCCTTGGCTGATGACATCCCGTGTCAGGCGGACAAGATCGTTGTTGCGCGACGCCAATGCAAAAGCGTCTTCGGCCGTTACGCGCTGCAACGCTTCCAAGATGACCGGCGCGATCGCTGGGCGCTGGAGCGTCTCCCCATCCTCGTAGAATTCGAGGGATTGGAAAAGTGTCTCCGCAATTCCGCTTGCTAGTCCTGGAAAGCGCGAAGGTTCGCGGCGTTTGCCAAGGGCGTATCCGGAAAAGCTCCGAACCTCGCGCCGGCGCATACAGGCAAAGTGAATACTAACAATCAAGCGGATCCAATCGGGTGTTGAGTAGTCGCGCATCTGGGGCCTTATTTTTATGTAGGTCGCGTTGGGGCGGCCGCCGCACCCCGATATCTGTCATTTCACTCTGACAAGGTCGCTATCCGGGAGAGGGCGCTGAAGACTCGCTGCCTCTTCCCATGGCGCCGTCAGCCAGGTTTCGATCTCATCCTGATTCCTCAGGATTGCGGGCATGGCATTCTGATGGATTGGCCGTACGACCTCGTTCGGTTTTGTCGTCAGGAACCCGAAGAGATCGACCGTAATCTCTCCCTCTTTCACCTTGCGAACCGATGTCCATTGCGGCACATAGATGCCCGCAAAGAACATCAGCGGCTCATCCGCCGTGGCTGAAAACCAAGCGTTCGGCGTTCTCCCGCCTTCGACCTTGCTTGCCGGGTCTGGCTCTGCAAATCGCGTGAAAGGCACAACGCAACGGTTTTCCACGCCGAACCACCGCTTCCAATGCTTGCTCTGAATGTTTCGGACGTTCGTGACGCCACCGTCCGGCTCCATCCTCAGAAGCTCGGCGAAGTTCACCTCCTTGCCCTTGGCGCGGAGTTTGTCGGCGCGCTTCGTCGCCGCGGCAAAAAGCACATTTTGAGGTGACGGCAATCCCCATCGGACTTTGACCAGTTCACGGCCGGCAGGCGTATTCCGCACGATCGGGCCCTTCTGATCGGGATATAGATCAAGCTCGGGCTCAAGGTTGCCGATGCTGTCTATCAGCGCGCGTGTGATCTGTCGGATGGCTTCCTGATTGGTCGTCACGTTATAAAGATTGCACATAATCAGCTCCCACGTCGCCTTGTACCAGTCTAACGCTTTTCTGACATGAAAATGAAAACGGCCAAACCGCGCTTCTTGCAGCGCCTACATTTCAAACGCCTTTCCAGATCCTTCGTTCTGGCGCCGACGCCGTATTTTTGCAGCAGCTGCTGTTTGTTTACATAGCGCAGCGCGCCGCACCGACATACGGCGTGCAGGATCTGCCACTCAGAAATCCTGTCGATCGTTGTATCGCCCAGCTCAAAATAGCCTTTTGGAATTTTGACTTCAGGAGACCATTCGAGCTTTACGAATGCATCGTAGGCAGGTTCCATCTTGCAGCGATCCCAACCAGTCTTTGCATGGTCCGGGCATCCGGCCCCCTTTGCGACGATGTCGGGCAAGCTTCTGATGCTGATGTCGCCCAAAACTTCGAGCATGGAGTCAACGTTGTAATTCTTCGCCTTGCGACACTTGGGACACCAAAAACAGGCGATCTCGCCCTTATGGTAGGACAGCCACGGAATCTTGTCTGTCCATTTTGGCAGTTCATCGTTCATGGCTCCAATGGGAGACCACAGTACCAAACCCAGGTAGGATGGGTCTCGATCCCGTCGACAATGAGCCCGAGCGTCGTCTCCAGATCTTCACCGATATCGTACCAGTTCGGCCCCAAGTTAAGCTCGGTCCTGGCCATGGCGATGTTGACGAGCGTGCAGATTTTCCCGTTTACTTCGTCCAACGCGAACTGCAGATCTGCAAAATGCCCAGACGGCATTGCGGTGTTCACATGCACTCGCTTGAAGGGCATGTCTGGTCGGCCCTCGACTTCCTTGGCCAGAGCATATTCGACTTCCTTCTTTGGCAAGTCGAAAGGCCCCTCCCACCAAAAGGTATAAGGCGGCCGGTCGTCGTCCTCCTTCTCGTGATCGTAATCGTAAGCGCCAATCTGCTCGAGCACTTGCTGGGCATCCTTGATGACCCGCAGGAATTCATCAGATTTGGAGATGGCGCCGTCGTGTCGGCGCTCGTCGAAAACATCTTGGCTCACGAAGGCCACCAGTGCTTTGAACGCATTGGCATCAGCTCGGTTGATAAAATATTGATCAGGTTGCATGACACACGTCTCCGTTCCGCCGGCGGCCGGCGGTTCTCTATGTCAAGTCGTTAGTTCAGTTAGGTGGCGCTTATGTCCGCGATCTCGCCATGCTTTACCAGCAGGCGAGGAGAACTCATGTCGCCAGTTTCCTCATCCACCATAACGGCGTAGGCCGCGACACCGACGAAACGCTCTGACATCGCAAAAGCAATCCGCTCGGCGCTGCCAGCATTCGACGCCGCGCGCATCTCGCCCGGCACGAGGTTTCCACGGTTCTTTCGATATGGCAGTACGATAAATTTTTCGGTCGCACTCATGGGGTGTTCCTTAAGATGTTCCTATTATGTTCTCGCCGCAGAAAGAGTCAACACGGAAAAATGCCTCGGAGCATAAATGAGAAATCCAGCTATCTTGCTTTCAGCTATGATGTTCGCTGGCCCGCTCTGCGCAGCATACCGGTCCGCGAAAATCGATGCGCTCTCAATCACCCATGCGCTTGCAGCGGACCGTCGGCAGGGGGATGTGGCTATTTCGTTCCGGACTTTCTTCTGACGACGGATCTGCACATGCGGAACATACATGGCTGAAAGCCGTTCTGTTGTCGGAAGATACTAGCCCATGTCTTCCGCGCCTGCAGGGTGCGCCGCGGTCCCCCCTTCCCGGAAGCCGCGGCGTACTTCCAAAAGGAGCGAATATGCTCGCAGCCTAGGAGGCGCGAAGCCGCCGATCCTTCCGGCACTTGATAGCGTCTCTGATTGAAGTTACCGCATTGCCATATAAGGAGATCATTTCGAGGTCCCGTGTGTCGTAACCATATTCTTGCTCGATGACAGTCATCACCAGAGAATCCCTATATTCTTCAAGTTCCTGCACAAATTTCTCCATCGCCTCCAAATTTCTTTCCGTCATTCCTATCTCCAATTTGCCGTGGCCTATGGCATTGCCCTTCGCAGAGGCACCGTAGCAACCAACTACGCCTTTTGGCGCAGGACAAGGTTCAGTCCTACCTCATGTTCATTATGGGCCCCATCGATGAACGATGTTTCCACCGCTGTTTGCCGGAGGCTATCATGGAACCTGTGGATGGGGGACAGCATGAAGCGTATGGAACGCCTTGCAGGCAGGGCATTGCGCCCAAAGGAACTGGAGATTGCCGAACGGGTATTCGATCTGGTGTCGGCCCAACCTTGGTTCGACAGAAGCGAATATTGCCTCGATGGTTTCGCCATTCGGCTTATCAATTTGGTTCGATCCGGTATCGCAAATTCGACCCAGCTGGAGACCATAGCTGTCCTGTGGGCAATGACGAATTTCAGCTGTGATATGACGAAAAGTCAGCGGATGAAACTTCTGGCAGCCCATGAAGCGCAAAGGCATCGCGCGATCCGCACCTGAACTGCTGGAGAATGACCTTCACCGATAGCGCGAGACCTGCCGGGCAGCTCATAGACAACTGCGATAGCCGCCTTAAAATGTCGAGAGCGCTTGAAGGCGCGGTTCGGTAGCATTCTATGAATCTTCTGGACTTTGTCTTTTCAGGGCGTACGATGAGTGATCGTTGCCAACCGATCCCGTAGGCGGTGACGACTGAGGGTTTCTGCTCCCGCCTGCAAGACCGAGGAGGGAGCGTTATGCCCTTTCGAAAGTATGCAGCAACACCCCTAGATCCGCATTTTCGCGAAAATCTCTTTCGCTTTGCCAGAAAACAGGTTTGCTCCGACCTGGCGGCAAATCGTGTCGTTCAGCGGACCATCGAAGTTTTGTGCCACGAGCCAGAATTGTTGGACGGCCGCGATGTGAACGAGACAATTTTCGCCTTGTTACGCCGACACGCTTTTGAGGAGACCAATCTACTGGCGAGCAGAACTTCCAAGAACTCCCGCTACGTTTTCGCGCAAGGTGCTGAGAAACGGATATCTACGGATATCTAACGCGCCCCTTTCCCACGCTTCGCTTCGGCGGCCATACTCTTCCTTAGGGCATCCATGATGTTGATGACGTTGGAGGGTGCCCCGACTTCCTTCGGCTGAGCCTTGGCCCGTTTGGGCGATCGCAGGGCTTTTCTCTTCTCTGCGATAATCTGCAGAAGGCTTTCCTGAATTGGATCCGTCACCATTTGGGGCGACCATTTTTTGGTCTTTTGCTTGATCAACTGCTGAACCAAGGGGATGAGCTCCGGATCGGCGGTCTCGTCAATTCCTTCGAAGTAGCTCTTCTCTGGTCGTATCTCGTCGCCAAAACGCAAGGTCCAGACAACGATACCTTCTCCCCGAGGCTCGAGGACAACAGCCCGTTCGCGCCTTCCTATTACCAGGCGCGACACTCCGAGCACTTTGCCGGCGGCCATTGCGTCGCGGATCACCGCGAAAGCTTCCTGGCCCACAGGATCATTGGGCATCAAGTAATGTGGTTTCTCCAGGTAGATCCATTGAATCGAGTCCCGCGGCACGAATTTATCGATATCGATCGTTTTCACAGTATCGAGCGCAACCGCATCCAATTCGTCCTCGGTGAGGACAATATAGTCGTTCTCGCCGCGGGCGTATCCTTTGGCTTGGTGGTCTTCGTCGACCGGCTTTCCCGTTACTGAGTCAACATACTGGGAGACGACGCGGTTACCGGTTTCCTTGTTAAGGGTGTGAAATCTAACCTTTTCAGATTCCGACGTTGCCGGCGTCATAGCGACGGGGCAGGTGACCAGGGATAGCTTGAGATAGCCTTTCCAATATGGGCGAGGTGCCATGGCCGTACCTCCTTAGCTGGCTTTGCGATGCTGCTCGGCGCCGCCAGACCGCTTTGCCGTTCGCGTGCTCGCCTTGTTTGCGTTTGCGCTCGGAGTCTTCGGCTCCTTTGGTCGTGCCATGCCAGCACTTTCCCGAAGTGCGGCCAGGAGGTCGTTGGGCTGGGATACCTTTACCTGCTTGCGCTTGGGCAGCGGCTTTCCTTCAATCTTGGCCTTGACCAGTTCGGCCACGGCTTCTTCATAGCGGTCGTCGAACTCCGCCGGATCGAAGGTGCCCTTTTTCGTGGAAATTATGTGTTTTGCGAGATCAAGCATTTCCCCTTTGATGCGCAGCTTCGGCATTTCCTCAAATGCTTCTTCCGCCGACCGAACTTCGTAGTCGAAATTGAGAGTTGTGGCGATCAGGCCTTTGCCGTGCGACCTGATGAGAACCGTGCGCATTCGACGGAAGAGCACGGTCCGCGCGATCGCAACAACTTTCGACTTCTCCATCCCGTCTCTCAGTGCGATGAAGGCGTCTTCGGAAATCTTATCGGTTGGGGTCAGGTAGTAGGGTTTATCGAAATAGACGTCGTCGACTTCGGAGCAAGGGATGAACGCCTCCACTTCAAGCGTCTTGTCGCTCTCGGGGACCGCCGCTGCGATCTCCTCGGGCTCAATCATGATATATTGGCCATTCTGAACTTCAAAGCCCTTGGTCTGAGCTTCACGAGGGACGGGCTTTTCGGTCTCGCTGTCGACGAAGATACGATTCACCCGATTGCCGGTAGCTTCATTGATCGTGTTGAAGGAAATCCGCTCGGAAGAGCTCGCTGCCGTATAGAGCCCAATCCCGCAACTTACTTGCCCGAACTTCAAGAAGCCCTTCCACTGGGCGCGGTGACTAGCCATGACGCTTTACTCCCGAATCACTGAGTCGCTTATCAACCGTTCCGGAAGCGATTCGTTCCGACCCGAGAAAAATGTTGATTTGCGAGATGCAATACCGGAGATTCTTTCTCGCTCGCCCCCGATGGTTTCGGCCGGCGATGCGTCTCTCTGCACATACCGTACGCCGCGACCAAGGTTCTTTCGAGCCCTTAGCTCGGACTGCCCAACCAACGCAGCTTCGTCCTTGATCGTCGTCATCCAGTGGAAATCGGCGTATTTGTCGCCGGACTGGCGGATGTGGGTATAGCGCTTCAGGCTATTCCACGACCGATGCGCGGAAACCATCGCGACCCGCGGGATGTCCAAACCGATCTCAAACAGTCGGGAGATGCCGTCGTGGCGAAGGTCGTGAAAGTGCAGGTCCTCTATTCCGAGCAGTTTACAAACGTCGGTGAAGTTGCCGGAGATTGTACCGGGATGGAAAGGGAAAATCTGCGGCGCGATTTTGGGCATGGAATCGATAATCAGGAGTGCTTCAGGAGTTAGACTGCAGCGCACGTCGTTGCCGACTTTCTCGCCAGGATGCTTCATGTCCCGCACCAAGACCTCCAAGTTGTCCCGATCGAGATCGTCCCATAAGATTTTGGTTATCTCTTCTTGCCGGCGCGTCGAGAAAATCGCGAACAAAATGATCTTGTGCATCGGTGCAGCTTCAGTCGAGCGTTTGCATCGGTCGTAAAAAAACGAGAGCAATACCTCGAGCTCTTTGATCGTAGGACGTCTGTTCCGCTTGAAGCTACGGCCGATAATTCCAAGGCGCTTCATGACTTTCATGGCATCCTTGAAGTGCTCCTCGCTCAACTCATATCCCCACATTGCTTTGGAAATGGCGAAGATCGATCCGAGATGGGACATATAGTTTCCGACCGTCTGCGGTTGGCGCTCGCTGACATCTGCACCTTCATCGTCGAGAGAATCCGGATGCCACCCACTCGCGAGATCTTTGGCGAAGCTGGTCAAGTCAGCGCTCGTTATGTCTCCACATTTCATTTGAGCGAGTTCGTGCCTTTTTATCACGTTGAGGCACTGGGACTTTGTGCGACGGACCTCCCTCACCGAGTCTTTCACATATTGATCGATCACCTCGGAGAGGGTAACCTCCGAGTTCAAAACTCGATGTAGGGCTCCTGGTTCTGCTAGGGCGACTTCACGCTTTTTGAGCCACGCTTTCGCTGCCTGCTTGCGGTCGAAGGTTTGTGCCTCCGTGTGGACTAGCTTCCCGTCTCGCTTAATTCTGATCTGTGCGGTATATGATTTCGTCCCGTTCGCGCGGGTTCTTTCTGATATGGTGCCCATTTGAGTGCTACAAACCTCTCTCGAATGCTACGCCGTAGCAGTAGCTGTGTTAAAATAGGGCCTGACAGTCGCATTCGCATAAGAATGTGACGAGGGAAATTTCAGAGGATATAGGGAAGCTGTTGCATTCTCACAAGAAAGTTTTTGCCGTTGCCCCGATGATCGACTGGACGGATCGCCATTGCAGATACTTGCACCGGCAGATCAGCCGGCATGCCTTGCTCTATACCGAAATGGTGGTGGCCGATGCGATCATTCATGGGCCGCGCGACCGGCTGCTGGGCCATGACGCGGCCGAGCATCCCGTCGCCCTGCAGCTCGGCGGTTCCGATCCTGTCAAGCTTGCGGAAGCGTTGCGGATTGCCGAGGCTTATGACTACGACGAAATCAACCTCAATGTCGGCTGCCCGTCCGATCGCGTGCAGTCCGGCACTTTCGGCGCCTGCCTGATGCTGACGCCGGAGACGGTTGCATCCTGTATCGCTGCGATGAAAGCGGTCTCGAAAGCGCCCGTGACGGTGAAATGCCGCATCGGCGTCGACGAGCAGGAGCCGGAAGAGGCGCTGCCCGAATTGATTACGCGCGTGCTCGACGCCGGCGCGGATGCGATCTGGATCCATGCCCGCAAGGCTTGGCTGAAGGGCCTGTCGCCGAAGGAAAACCGCGAGATCCCGCCGCTGGACTACGATATCGTTTACCGCATGAAACAGCGCTGGCCGGATGTCTTCATCGGTATCAATGGCGGCATCCAGACGCTGGATCAGGTCGAGGCACATCTTGCCCATGTCGATGGCGTCATGCTCGGCCGTGCCGCCTATCAGAATGCCGCGACCCTTGCCGATGTCGATCATCGCTTTTATGGTGAACCGGCCGTCGAGGCTGACTGGAATGGGCTGCGCGACCGGATGATGGCCTATGTCGAGCACCATATCGCCAATGGCGGTCGCCTGCAGCATGTCGCGCGCCACATGGTCGGTCTTTTCACCGGCCTGCCGGGCTCGCGCCGCTATCGCCAGATCCTTTCCACCGATGCCAACAAGGCGGGAGCGGGGCCGGAGGTGATTGCGGCGGCGTTCGCTGCGGTGGATTTTGCCGGCGAGCGCGAACGGGTGAGCGCTTGAGACGCTCCCAATCTGCCCTTATGGTTCGGGGCCCTTCGGGCGACCTCGTCATGAGAGCTAATTATCCACGATCGGCCATAACCGCCGCAGATTAATTTTGGGCGATCCAGCGAAGCTCACTCCACCCTCATCCTGAGGCGCGGAAGCCCTGAGCCTTGCGAAGGGCTGCGGCCTCGAAGCGCGAGGGTGGCCCCAACGACATAAGTGCTGAAAACGCAAAAACGGCGCGGTTTGCACCGCGCCGTCGGAAACCTTGTTCAGGCAGTCACTCGAGGCTTAGTTAGCCTGGATGTTGACGGCCTTCGGGCCCTTGCCCATGCGATCCGGCTCGGTATCGAACGTGACCTGCTGGCCTTCGCGCAGCGACTGGATGCCAGAAGCCTGAAGAGCGGAGATATGGACGAAAACGTCCTTTGCCCCGCCATCAGGAGTGATGAAACCAAAACCCTTGTCCTGGTTGAAGAATTTTACGGTGCCCTTGGTGGCCATGGGGGATAGTCCTTTACCCATCAGTCTTAGTTTATCCGGGAACCCCGGACGGCTTTGCCTCCGCGCCATGCGAAAGCCAGTCGAGAAGTCACGTACGGGGAAAGAACGTCTGCGCGGGTCTCTGAAACCCAACCACTGCCTGCCGCCAGCGGATCATCAAATCAGTCCAGTCACCGGCATGCAAATGCCCGAGCATGCATATGGGTGACAGGGTTTTGAGAAAAAGGCAAGGGGTGTTTTAGTTGGCGGGTGGAATATGATATAAATCAATGGGTTGTTGGCTTTGAACTTCGAATAGCCGACGAATCTATTATTTCGGAATCATATAATAAGCTTGCTTCCTATTCTTGCGACACGGATCAAAGTGCCTCCCTGGACGATACTTACCATTGCGGCTTTTGCAAAAGTCATCAGTTTGCTGGGTACATATTTCATATGAACAGCTTCGCCTTGGCCAAGGCAAAACCTCTTTCAAACCATTCTCCATGCAAATGTATCGCCGGGACTATGATGCGCGTTGAAGGGCGGGCTGCCTGCGGTTCAGCTCTCCGCCAAGGCAGGGACAGTGCAAGGTTCGGCAATCCCGCGCCGCTGACAATCTCCCAAAGACAGCATTGGCGTTGTCGTTTCCATCGCGACGGAACCGGAAATGAGGATATTGCGGCCGAGTGGTTTGCACAGACCCGCCAAGCGATGCCTTGCAGGTGTCGCCTCGCACAAAATCGGCAACTCTGGTTTGCGAACACCTGCCAGGCGCTGTCGCTTCAGCGCCCGGGTCGGCCCGTCTTGCCCTTGGTGCGTCCCTTGCGCTGCTTTTCGTCCACCGGATCCTCGTAGGAGCCGACACCCGGCTTTGCCCGCGTGATCGGCTTGTCCGGCACATTGCCCGTCACCGGCTTTTCGGTACGGCCGACGGTCATCTCGTCCAGCGTGTTCTTGCGGAAAAGCGGTGTGCCGGCGTCGCTACCCGGACCCATTTCGTCCAGGTTCGGCTTGGCGAAATAGGAACCGGAGGCTTCCGGCGCGGGAGGAGCGCGCTTGCCCGCCGCGCCGCCGCGGCTCTCGAGGCTTTTCGCTTCCTCGCGGGCCATCGGATCGTCCATGACGGCCAGTTCCGCCGCCTTGAGGCGCTTGATCTCGTCGCGCAGCCGGGCAGCCTTTTCGAAATCGAGGTCGGCGGCGGCATCGCGCATCGCCTTTTCCAAAGCGTTGAGGTGGGCCTGCAGATTGTTGCCGACGAGGTGGCCGCCATCGGCAAAGCCCTTGCCGGAGACGCCGCCGATATCGGCGCGAACGTGATCCTTCTCGTAGACGCTGTCGAGGATATCGGAAATCTTCGCCTTCACCGATTCCGGCGTGATGCCATGTTCAAGGTTGTAAGCCATCTGCTTTTCGCGGCGGCGGCTGGTTTCATCCATCGCCCGCTGCATCGAGCCGGTGATGTTGTCGGCATAGAGAATGACCTTGCCGTCGACGTTACGCGCGGCGCGACCGATGGTCTGGATGAGCGAGGTTTCCGAGCGCAGGAAGCCTTCCTTGTCGGCGTCGAGAATGGCGACGAAACCGCATTCCGGAATGTCGAGACCCTCGCGCAGCAGGTTGATGCCGACCAGCACGTCGAAAGCGCCGAGGCGAAGATCGCGGATGATCTCGATGCGCTCCAGTGTGTCGATGTCGGAGTGCATGTAGCGCACGCGCACGCCCTGTTCGTGCAGATATTCCGTCAGGTCCTCGGCCATGCGCTTGGTGAGTACGGTGCAGAGGGTTCGATAGCCCTTGGCGGCGGTCTCGCGGATTTCGCCGAGCACGTCGTCGACCTGGGTGCGGGCGGAGCGGACCTCGACCGGCGGGTCGATGAGGCCGGTCGGGCGGATGACCTGTTCGGCAAAGACGCCGCCGGACTGTTCCATTTCCCAGCCGCCCGGCGTTGCCGAAACCGCGATTGTGTCCGGGCGCATGGCGTCCCATTCCTCGAAGCGCAATGGCCGGTTGTCCATGCAGGACGGCAGGCGGAAGCCGTATTCGGCCAGCGTCGCCTTGCGTCGGAAGTCGCCGCGATACATGCCGCCGATCTGGCTGACGGAGACGTGACTTTCGTCGATGAAGAGCAGGGCGTTGTCGGGAATGTATTCGAACAAGGTCGGCGGCGGCTCGCCGGGATTGCGGCCGGTGAGGTAGCGCGAATAGTTCTCGATGCCGGCGCAGGAGCCGGTCGCCTCGAGCATTTCGACGTCATAGCGTGTGCGCTGTTCCAGCCGTTGCGCTTCAAGCAGGCGGCCTGCCTTTTCCAGCTCGGCGAGGCGGATCTTCAGCTCTTCCTTGATCGCCTTGATGGCGCCATTCAGCGTCGGGCGCGGTGTGACATAGTGGGAATTGGCGTAGATCTTCACCGATTTCAGATCGCCGGTCTTCTGGCCGGTGAGCGGATCGAACTCGGTGATGGCGTCGATCTCGTCACCGAACATGGAGATGCGCCAGGCGGCATCCTCCAAGTGGGCCGGGAAGATCTCGATCGTGTCGCCGCGCACGCGGAAGGAGCCGCGGATGAAATCCATGTCGCGGCGCTTGTATTGCTGCGCCACGAGGTCGGCCAGAAGCTGGCGCTGGTCCAGCCGGTCGCCGACATTCATCTGGAAGGTCATGGCCGTGTAGGTCTCGACCGAACCGATACCGTAGATGCAGGAGACCGAGGCGACGATGATGCAATCGTCGCGTTCCAGCAGCGAGCGCGTCGCCGAGTGGCGCATGCGGTCGATCTGTTCGTTGATCGAGCTTTCCTTCTCGATGAAGGTATCCGAGCGCGGCACATAGGCTTCCGGCTGGTAGTAGTCGTAGTAGGAGACGAAATACTCGACCGCGTTGTCCGGGAAGAAGTTCTTGAATTCGGAATAGAGCTGGGCGGCCAAAGTCTTGTTCGGCGCCAGGATGACGGCGGGACGCTGCGTCGCCTCGATCACCTTGGCCATGGTGAAGGTCTTGCCCGAGCCGGTGACGCCGAGCAGGACCTGGCTGCGGTCGCCGTTGTCCAGGCCCTCGACGAGATCGCGGATGGCGGTCGGCTGGTCGCCGGCCGGCTCGTAGTCCGAGACCATGCGGATCGGAATGCCGCCTTCGGATTTGTTCGGGCGGGCAGGGCGGTGCGGCGTCCAGAGCTTGCCGTCCTTGAAGAGCGGATTGCCGCTTTCGATCAGCTTCGACAGCGCTTCCACGGTCGCCGTCACTGCAGTACCGGCGTTGGCGGCGTTTTCCAGCGACGTATCCATGCCCGCCACCGGATTGAGGCCGGCGGCGGCGCGCGTCTTCGGATCGGTCGATCCGCCCATCGAAGTGCCGCGCGCCGATTTGGAGGCGGCGATTTCCACCTTCTTGCGGTGCTTGCCGGCTTTCGAGGCAATCTCGCGCTGGGTCTCGATGCCGGACATCTCCGCATCGGCTTCGAGCTGCTTTACCCAGTCGGAGACGCTGCCGCTGAGCGGCGCACCTTCAAACGGCGCCTGCGGCGCCTCTTCGAAACCGGTCGGGGCGGGGGATTTTTTCGGTGATCTGGCCATGGGGCGAATATGGCGACAGATCGCCCGGATGTGAAGGGGGAAAGAGTACAAAAGGGAAACGAAAGGGTGGATTTTTCCATTCGCCGGAGATGTCAAATATGTTACAACCCAAGGGCGGCCGATGCGTTATCGCTGACCTGAAAGTCCGCATAGCGCGATCCTCGCAGGCGCCGAAGGAGGAGCCGGCCGCAACGTCGATATGCCCGGCCCGATGCCGGGTTCCCCCAGCTTCGACGGCATCCGGTATCGCCCGCCTCGCCGCCGCCATCCGGTCGGAGGATCATGATGACCGCATTGGATAGCTTACGTTCCCTGTCCCCCCAGCAACGCAACACCGTCATCGCGGCCTATCTCGGCTGGACGCTGGATGCTTTCGATTTCTTCATTCTGGTTTTCGTTCTCAAGCACATAGCCGAAGAGTTTCACACGGACGTCCCGGCGGTCGCCGTGGCGATCTTCCTGACCCTTGCCATGCGGCCCGTCGGCGCCTTGATCTTCGGGCTCGCGGCGGATCGCTTCGGACGGCGCACGACCCTGATGGTCGATGTGCTGCTCTACTCCATCTTCGAGTTCCTGACCGGCTTTTCGACCGGCCTGACTATGTTCCTCGTGCTGCGCGCGCTGTTCGGCGTCGCCATGGGCGGCGAATGGGGCGTGGGGGCGTCGCTTGTCATGGAGACCATACCCGAGGACTCGCGCGGCCTCGTGTCGGGGATACTGCAGGCGGGTTATCCCTCCGGCTATCTGATCGCCTCGATCGTCTTCTTCCTGCTGTTTCCGGTCATCGGCTGGCGCGGCATGTTCATCGTCGGCGCGGTGCCGGCGCTGCTGGTGCTCTACATCAGGCGTAACGTGGAGGAGTCTCCCGCCTTCCTGCAGCGGCAATCGAAACCGCGGCGGCCTTTCCTAACCGTATTGCGCGAGAATATTCCGCTGTTCATATGGGCGGTGCTGCTGATGACGGCGTTCAATTTCTTCAGTCACGGCACCCAGGACCTCTATCCGACATTTCTGGAAACCCAGCGGCAGTATAATTCCTATACGGTCGGCGCCATCGCCATCGTCTACAATATCGGCGCGATCGTCGGCGGCCTGGCTTTTGGCGCTTTGTCGCAGCGTTGGGGCAGGCGGCGGACCATCGTCATCGCATCCCTTCTGGCAATTCCCGTCGCTCCGCTTTGGGTCTACGGGCAGGGACCGGTAATGCTCGCGATCGGCGCCTTTCTGATGCAGCTCTTCGTGCAGGGCGCCTGGGGCATCGTGCCCGTGCATCTCAACGAACTGTCGCCGGACGAGGTGCGTGGCACCTTTCCCGGATTTGCCTATCAACTCGGCAATCTGCTGGCGTCGGGCAACGCGTCGATCCAGGCCGGGCTGGCGAAGCAGTGGAACGGCGACTATGCGCTCGCGCTATTGATCGTCGCCTGCATCGTGGCCGTCGTGGTGGCGCTGTTCGCCGGCTTCGGCTTCGAGAAGAAGGGCGTCCGGTTCGGCAGCAAGGATGCCGAGCGAACCGATAGCGCCATGCGCGTATGAGCCGCTTTGCTATCGGAATTGGGAGGGGCCGGTGTTCTACGCCGGCCCTTTGCCATTATTATTTACCGCAGATCTCCGAGATCTTGGCCTGGGCGAAGCCGCGGGCGATGTCCTGCAATCCGCCGACGGAGGATATCAGCTCGCCGATAGGGCCGTTGATCCCGAGCTGCATGTCGGTGATGTGGCATGCGCCGACATCGACCGTCATGGAGGCGTCCAGCTGGCCTTTGATCGTCGTCTTCAGCACGCCATGGGACTTGCAGGCTATTTCGGCATGGGCGTTGATCTGCACTCCGCCGCCAGCAGCATCACAGACATCGAGCGATTTCACCTCGAACTTGTCCTTGTGATCGACACCCGGCAGTTTCTTGCACGGATCGGCCTCGTTCACCGATTTCTCGATCTGTGGGCCGAACTTGCTCTGCAGCAGCGACCAGCACGAGCCGGGCGCCGCTTGCGCCGGCCCCGCCGCCATCGGAAGCGGAGAGAACGGCAACACAATCGCTGAGGCGAGCAAAGCCATGCGAAGAGGCGGCAGGAACGAGAAGGAGGATATGGGATATTTCAGGTTCACGGCGATCTATCCTTGCAAGAGAAGAAGCAGCAAATCAGGCCCGGCGGGTATAGTCTTCCATCTCTTCACTTGCCAAGGCAATCCCCATCATTTGACGGTTATGGCTTGACGACCAAGGTGTCGCAGAGGCGGTCGTAAAAGGTCTGGCCACGCCATACGATCAAAGGGAATATCCACCAGACGAGCGTAAATACGAACAGGAGCGGCGCCAAGGCGCCGGTCAGGGCGAGGAAGCCGCTGGCGGACAGAAGGCTGGCGTCACGCGCTTGCTGGATCAAGTCCTCAAGCGGAGGCATGGACGGCCGCAAGAAAAGCAGGCTGGCCAGATTGAAGACGCCCAGCAGCGTCAACGGCAGGAGTTTAAGTATTTCGCGCTTGACGGCAAGTCCGAGAGGCAGGGTGTCGTTTTCGACGGTTATTACGCGCAGCGAGGTCAATCTCTTGCCCGGCGTCCGCCTGCCGTTTGCCGTGAAAAGAGCAAAAGCAAGCGGCAGGAGCAGCAGCACGATACTGGAGGTCGGTCTGACGGTTGCGTTGAGATCGATGGCATCGCCGCTGTCGTTGACGGGCACGGAGAGGGCGCGTGTCGAGGTTGTGGATCCCTGTTGCGAAGTGACTTCCGAAACGAGGACGGTGTACCCCTTGCTGCCCAGCCAGGATATGCGGCACAGCTGATTGGTTCTCGTTTCGCCGGGCTGCAGCGGCCATTCGGCCTCTATCTTGTCAACGAGCGCTCCTGACGAGGTGGTTATCTCGCAATGCCGCTTCTGCAGAGACGGCAGGGTCAGGTCCCACGGCGTTACCGCCGATATGGCCAGAAACAGCAATGTAAAAGCGATCTGGAAAATAACGATGTCGATCAGATAGGCACCCAGCCGCCGCCATAAACGGCGGGGCGGCAAGGTGGCCATTTGATGATCGGAAGCAGCAAAACTCATGAATTCCCCCCGGTTCAACGCGTGCCGCGATGCCCACATGTCGCTGCACGCACTTCAAGTTTTGCATGAACTAGCACGCTTTGCCGTGATTCGCCGGGAGGGGTGGCGGGTGATCGACGAGGCTGAACGATGCGGGTAGGGCACCCGTTCAATTCATATCGGGATGCTCTGTGCGCCGGATGAGTCATCCGGTTCTTCATCGCCGCCGCCTTCATAGCCCAGGCGCTTTGCCTTGCGGAACCATTCCTCGGCCTTGACCGGGTCCGCCGAGACGCCGTCGCCATCGCGATACATCATGGCGAGATTGTAGGCGGCGTCGGCGTAGCGATGCTCCGCCGCCCGCTTGAACCAGTAGATCGCCTGGGGACCGTTCTTGGCGATGCCTTCGCCGTCGCGGAACATGACACCGAGATTGTATTCCGCTTCGACGTCGTTCTGCGCGGCGGCTTTGAGGAACCATGCGATCGCCTGGGCATCGTCCTGCTTGATGCCATCGCCATCGGCATACATGGCGCCTAGATTGAACTGGGAGCTGGCATCACCCTGGTCGGCCGCCTTGCGGAACCAGGAGAGGGCGGTAGCGCCATCCTTGGCGACACCTTCGCCATCGCGGTACATGATGCCGAGATTGAACTGCGCCTCGACCTTGCCCTGCGCTGCGGCCTTGCCATACCACAGGACGGCCTTGTTCTTGTCCTTCTCGATGCCGTCGCCCTGGTCGTACATGGTGCCAACGTTGAACTGCGCGTCCGCGTCGCCCTGTTCGGCGGCCTTGCTGTACCAGGCGAAGGCCTGCGGCTTGTCCTGGGCCACGCCTTCGCCCGTGTCGTAGACGACGCCGAGATTGTATTGCGCGTTGAGATACCCCTGCGCAGCCGCCTTCCTGTACCACAGAATGGCCTGGCTCTTGTCGACGGCGATGCCCTGGCCCTGGTCGTACATGGTGCCGACATTGAACTGGGCTTCGGCATTGCCCTGATCGGCCGCCTTCCTGTACCAATCGAGGGCCCGGCTCAGGTTCTTTTCGACCCCGTCGCCTTCCTCGTACATCTGCCCGAGCTTCATCTGCGCTGCGACGTTGCCCTTATTCGCCAAGGGGCGCCAGTAATCCGGGCCGGTCTTGAAGTCTCCGCGATCATAGTCGTTGCGGCCGACATCGGCGTGCGCGGCACCCATGGACGCCAGCGCGAAGAGCAAAGCCACGGCCCCCTTCTTCCAATTCACAGTCTACCCCTCAGTCGAAAATCCGTTTAGTCGAGCTGGCGAACGCTTTGTGACCCGTCAGGGTACGAGCGCCATCAGCAAATGAAATATGACCCAGCCCGTCATGTCGCCGGCACCCTTCTGCCCGGCCGCTCCCTGTCCCAGCGGTCCGAGATCTCTGATCGGGCCATCGCCGTTGGCTTCCATATAGCTCAGTCCGTGCTGCGCTTCCGGCAATCCCTTGGCCGCAGCCTTGTTGAACCAATCGGCGGCAATCCTCGAGTCCTTCGGCACGCCATAGCCGTTATAGTACATATGACCAAGACCGTACTCCGCACGCGCATCGCCCTGATCTGCTGCTTTGCGAAACAGGTCTACCGTCTGGGCATAGTCTTTGGCTACACCTGCGCCCTGATAATAAAGATAGGCGAGGGCGTATTCCCCTTGCGAATTGTTCTGGTCGGCCGCCTTGCGGTACCAGCTTGCCGCGGCCGCTTTGTCAGACGCCGTTCCCTGGCCGCTGTCATACAAATAGCCCAGGTCATATTGCGCATCCGGATCGCCCTGAGCCGCGGCCTTTCCATACCATTCGAACGCCTTGGCATAATCCTTTGCGACGCCGCGCCCGGCCGCATACATCGTGGCGAGGGCGAATTCACCCTGCACATAGCCCCGGTCGGCGGCCTTGCGATACCACCGTACCGCGCTGCCCTCATCGACCTTCACGCCGTCGCCGTTGGCATAGAGATAGCCGATGGCATATTGCGCGTCGGGACGCCCCTGATCGGCGGATTTGCGATACCATTGAAGCGCCTGCCTGTAATCGCGTGCGACGCCCGTTCCGTTCGCAAGGCTGTAGCCCACCGCATACTGCGCGTCGGCGCGCCCCTTCTCGGCTGCTCGCATGTACCAGGAATAGGCTTCGGCATCGCTCTGCTCGACACCCTTGCCATTGGCATAGGCGTAGCCGACGGCGTACAGGCCCTGTGCGTTTCCCTGATCGCCCGCCTTCTTATACCAGGCGACGGCCTGGGCGGGGTCTTCCGTGGTGCCCTGGCCATTGTCATACATGTAGCCGAGCGCATACTGGGCGTCCGAGCGGCCCTGATCGGCCGCCTTGCGATACCAGCCGAGTGCGATGCTTCCGTCCTGTTGCACGCCGAGGCCGTTGGCATACATGTATCCCAGCGCATATTGCGCCTGAGCCTGCCCCTGGGCGGCGGACTTCTGATACCAGGTGACGGCGCCCTCGTTGTCGACATCCATGCCGCGGCCATTGGCATAGGAATAGCCGATGGCATATTGAGCGTCGGCATTGCCGCGCTGCGCCGCCCTCAGATACCAGTCATTCGCCTGTTTCAGATCCACATCGACGCCGCGGCCGCTGGCATACATATAGGCCAGCGCATATTGCGCCTGTGCATTGCCCTGTTCGGCCGATTTCCGATACCAATCGACGGCCTGCTCGTCGTCCTGCTCTACGCCCTGGCCGTTGGCGTAGCGATAGCCGAGGCCGTATTGTGCGGCCGGATTGCCCTGTTTTGCGAATTCCACCCAATATTTCAGGTCGATCGTGGTGTTGGCCGGCCCCGGCGCGGGGTCTTCGGCATGAGCAAGCCACGGCAACGAAAGAGCAATCGCCAGTCCCAATACATAGCTCTTCGTCTTCAAGGCCTGCGTCTCCCACCTGCGTCTCGGAAGCCAATCGATCTGAACAATATGGCGATGTCTTGGTCAAGGATCGTAGAGCACAGAAATGGCGGCCGTTTTACGACCGGCGGAATGCGATCCTCATACCGGAAGCACGTCATAGAGGCGGAAGATCCATGTGATCTGGTAGATCAGCCCGACAATCACGAATGCCGCCTGGAAACGCCGGTTGGCGGTGATCGCGGCGACGATGCAAAGGACGATGTAGACGATGTTGCGCGTCGGGTATTCCCAGCCGAGGGAGTGGAAGTAGGTCTCGCCCTTCAGCATCGTGTCGATGAGATCGACGGCGTAGGTCACGGCAAGCAGGCCGAAGAACCAGCGGCGTCTGGAGATGAAATACTCCTCGAAGCCGCCATAGTCCTCGACCGACGGCGGATTCAGCAGGACGCAGAGGAAGTAGAAGAGGCAGCAGAAGCAGATGAGAAAGAGGTAGACGCCGAAATTGATCTGCGCGACGGATTGCAGCCGGTATTCCCACCACCAGAAGTGGATGATGAACAGGAACATCGACAGCACCCAGCCGATATGGACGAGGTAGATCTTGTTCTTGCCGGGCGATTGCACGAAACCGGCGAGCCGGGTCAGAAGCTGGGCGAGCGAAAGGCCGATCACCATGCTCATGACAGTCCTGATATAGACGTAGACCTCCGGTGTATGGACGGAACCCATGGCGTCAGCTCTCCTCTGGCACGGCCTTCGGCTCTCCATTCTCGTCGAGCGCGACCATGATGAACGTTGCGGCGGTCACTTTTTCCAGCGTGTTGTAGCGTGCGCGGTGCGCCCACGCCTCGACGTTCAGCGTGATCGAGGTGCGGCCGACGCGCTCGATATCGGTGAAGACGCTCAGCGTGTCGCCGATCTTGACCGGCAGCTCGAAGGCCATCTCCTTGACTGCCGCCGTGACGACGCGGCCGCGCGCGCGTTCCGCCGCGCGGATGCCGCTTGCCAAGTCCATCTGCGCCATGACCCAGCCGCCGAAGATATCGCCGGCGGGATTGGCGTCGGCGGGCATGGCCAGCGTGCGCAATGTGAGCTCACCTCTCGGTTTGACGCTGTCGTTCATTCATCTGCTCCTGTTGCGCTGCCCGATTCCGATATTCAACCTATGCAATCCGGTCGAATTGGAAAAGCCGTATCGGCATTTGTGCAAAGGACTTCTACTGGGGCGACAGCCCTGCTTGAACTGGCTTCTGCGTTATGAAGTGCCGGCCTGAAACATCACGATCCGCGGCGGTAAGCATTCGTTCACCCTTCCCGTTTAGAATTTGTAATCGTTACCGACCGTGGCTGGGGCAGCGGATCAGGAATATGACCATTTTACCCATTCTACGGCGGGTTGCGCTGCCATTGCTGTTGTCGTCGGCGCTGGTCGCCTGTACGGCCGATAGTCTCGTGCCGCCCTCCGGCATCGACAGTTCCGCGCGCGTCGGCTCCATCAAGCCGCATAGAAGCGTGCAGCAGCGGCAGTTCGCCTATCAGGGCGTGCAGGATCCCGTCGTTTCCGCCTCCAGCAATTATAATGGCGGCCCCGTTCGCTCCGGCGGAAGCGGCGAGGCCGTGACCACGTCGGATGTCGAAACCGGGCTGGCGCAGCAATCCGACGTTCCCTCCCAGGGCGTCAATATGGATGCCGAGCTCGGCGTCGGTCCGAGCGAGGAGGAACAGTCCCCATCGGTGGTCGGGCTTGCGCAGGAAGAACAGCAGAATATCGCCGAAGGCCAGTCCGATCAGCCGGTCGTCGACGGCATCGGCACGGATGCGCCGGTGCAGACCAATCGCTCCACTCTTCAACGGCCGGCGGCACAGGCCGAACTCAACCAGTCGCGGATACCGAGGCAGCAGCCGGGAACCCAGGTCGCCATGCTGCCGCGCGTCGAAAATCCGATACCGCGCCTCGATCAGCAGTTCGAGGCGCCGCAATCGACGCCGGGCATGATGCCGCCTTCGGAAATCGCCTGCCGCCAGGAGCTGCGGCGCATGGGCGTCGCCTATACCGACAAGCCGGCGATCTCGAACGGTCCGGCCTGTCAGGTTCCTTACCCGATTTCGCTGAGCGGACTTTCCGGCAACATCGCCGTCCGACCGGCCGTCACGCTGAACTGCCAGGTGACGCTTGCCTTCGCCAAGTGGGTGAAGAACGAGCTGGCTCCGGCGGCGCGCACGCGCTACTGGTCCGGCATCGGTACGATCGTGCCGCTCGGCGGCTATTCGTGCCGGCGGATGAACAATAGCCGGCAACGCTATAATCCCATGTCGGAGCATGCACACGGAAATGCGATCGACGTCGGCACCTTCGTCCTGAAGAACGGCCATGTGATCGATATACGCAAGAAAGGCCTTTTCTCCTTCCGCGAGGGTCAGTTGCTCAAGGCCGTTCGTGTCGACAGCTGCCGCTATTTCGATACGGTGCTCGGGCCGGGCAGCAATCCGGAGCATTGGAACCACTTCCATTTCGACCTCCGGGATCGAAAGGGCGGCCGGCGCTATTGCAGCCTTTGATTGACGTTTCGTCGGAACACTATCCGCTCTTGCCGAACCGCGAAGCTGGTTTACGTATGCGGGGAATCGCGTTTAAGTGCGCGTGCCAAGGGCAGGAGAGGGTTTCATGGAAGAAGCACCGAGACGAAAGAAAAGCCTGGGAAGGGCGCTCATTGCCGCGCTGGTTGCCATCGTCATCGTGATTGGCGGCCGGTGGTACGCCTATGTTGCGTATGCCGACGATCCTTTCGATGAAGTCGGCATTGGTCTCAATACGATGATGCCCGGACCCATTCGCGACAAGGGTTGCGAGATGCTGAAGGCGCGGTTCGAGCACAAGACGTTGCCGCCGGCCGGTTGCGGCGTGAACGGGAACTGGTAACGCCCGCTTTGCGGAACGCAGGCTCGCGAAAAAAAAGAAAAGCCGGCTATTGCCGGCTTGAAACGGTGCATGACAACGACGGGGGATCCTTGCCTGCTCCAAAAAAGAACTTCATGTTGCAATGATGTATGCAATACGAATGCGAAGGCAATAAATCGGCCAATACAGCAGGCGCTGACGATGCCGCCAAGAGGCGTTGGGCGGAGTTGCGACAAACGTTGCTCACCTAAGAAGCTATATGCCCGACGAAGGTCACGATTTGATGACAGCTTATTTGGCTTAGACGAACGCTGTGTTTCACCACCGTGGGGTGGTAAAAGCCGAAGACCGGTTATATAGCGGGCAAACGCCGCGAAATTCATCACAAAAGCCGGACTTTGCCGCATCATGGCTCCGATCATTTCCATTCGCAATCTTACGAAAACATACTCCAACGGGTTCCAGGCCCTGAAAGGTATCGACCTCGATATCGAACGGGGTGAAATCCTGGCGCTGCTCGGGCCGAACGGCGCCGGCAAGACGACGCTGATTTCCATCGTCTGCGGGATCGCCAATCCGAGCAGCGGTTCGGTGACCGTCGGCGGCCATGACGTCGTGCGGGATTTTCGTGCCACGCGCAGCCTGATCGGCCTGGTGCCGCAGGAGCTGACCACCGATCAGTTCGAAACCGTCTGGAATACGGTGAGGTTTTCGCGCGGGCTTCACGGCAAGAAGCCGAACCCGGAATATATCGAAAGAGTGCTGCGCGATCTTTCTCTCTGGGAGAAGAAGGACAACATGCTTCGCCAGCTTTCCGGCGGCATGAAGCGGCGTGTGCTGATCGCCAAGGCGCTTTCGCACGAACCGGAGATCCTTTTCCTCGACGAGCCGACTGCCGGTGTCGACGTGACGTTGCGAAAGGACATGTGGCATGTCGTCGAGCGTCTGCGTGCTTCCGGCGTGACGATCATTCTCACGACCCATTACATCGAAGAGGCTGAAGAGGCGGCCGATCGCGTCGGCGTCATCAATGGCGGCGAGCTGCTGCTGGTTGAGGAGAAGAAAGCGTTGATGGCCAAGCTTGGCCAGAAGCAGCTCATCCTCGATTTGAACGAGCCGCTGGGGGCCATCCCGCATTGTCTCGACGGCAACGGGCTTTCGCTCGGGCCGAACGGCCTGACCCTGATCTATGACTTCGATACCCAGAACGAGCAGTCGAGCATCGCGACCCTGCTGTCGAAGCTGGCTGCCGAGGGAATTCATTTCAAGGATCTCTCGACGCGTCAGAGCTCGCTCGAGGATATCTTCGTATCGTTGGTGGGAGCGGGCAAATGAACTTCGAGGCGATCAAATCCATCTACGCTTTCGAAATGGCCCGCACGCGCCGCACATTGCTGCAGAGCGTGGTCTCCCCGGTCATTTCCACGTCGCTCTATTTCATCGTCTTCGGCGCGGCGATCGGGTCGCGCATCAACCTGGTGGAAGGCGTTTCCTACGGAGCGTTCATCACCCCCGGCCTGATCATGCTGACCTTGCTTGGCCAGTGCATCAGCAACGGTTCCTTCGGCATCTACTTCCCGAAATTCACGGGCACGATCTACGAGGTGCTGTCGGCGCCCGTCGCCATGACCGAGATCGTTCTCGGCTATGTCGGCGCGGCGGCGACTAAGGGCATGCTGATCGGCCTGATTATTCTCGCCACGGCCAGCTTCTTCGTGGATATCAGGATCGAGCATCCGTTCATGATGATCCTGTTCTTCGTGCTGACGGCGATAACCTTCAGCCTGTTCGGTTTCATGATCGGCATCTGGGCCGGGAATTTCGAGCAATTGAACCTCATCCCGATGCTGGTGGTGCCACCGTTGACCTTCCTCGGCGGAAGCTTCTATTCGATCAACATGCTGCCGCCCTTCTGGCAGGCGGTCAGCCACATCAACCCGGTTCTCTATCTGGTCAGCGGATTCCGCTGGAGCTTCTATGGCATCGCCGACGTCAATCCGGTGCTGAGCCTTGCGATGATCTCGCTTTTCCTCGTCGTCTGCCTGGCTATCCTCGGCTGGATTTTCAGGACGGGTTATCGCCTGAGAAACTGATGGCGGCGCCGGTCCGGCGGGTTTAAGGAAGCTTGCGGCTTTTGCGGCCGCATGGAAATCGTTGAAAAGGCCCCCCATGTCGCAGTCCCATCCCAGCCAGGCGCTATCCGATGCCCTTCGTCGGCTCGACCAACTGACCAATTGGGAGCGCAAGCCGCGCGGGGAGATGCGGGTCGGTCTCGAGCCGATGCTCGATCTCATGCAGCGCCTGGGCAATCCCCATCGCAATTTTCGCGCCATTCATGTCGCCGGCACCAAGGGCAAGGGGTCGGTATCGGCCCTTCTCGAAGCCGGATTGCTGCGGGCCGGCTGGCAGGTCGGCCGCTATGCCTCCCCACATGTCGACCGGGTGAACGAGCGCATCAGCGTTCTGGGCCGGGAGGTCGAGGACGATGCGCTGGCGAAGGCGATCATGCAGGTTCTGGATTGCTATGAAAGCGCGAAGCAAGCCGCGACGGCCGCGGAGGATGCGACCTGGTTCGATGTGATAACGGCCGCCGCCTTCGTCGTGTTCGGAAACGCCGGCTTGAACTGGGTCGTCGTCGAAGTCGGGCTCGGCGGCAGGCTGGATTCCACCAATGTGGTCTTCGGCGAAGTCGCCATCGTCACCAATATCGGGCTCGAGCACACGGAAATTCTTGGGGCCACGCGGGAGGCGATCGCACGCGAGAAGGTCGGCATATTGAAGCCCGGTGCGGTGCTTGTCACCGCGCTTGCCGCTGGCGATGCAGCGGGTCAGGTGCTGCAGCAGCGCGCGGATGAACTCGGGTGCGAGGTGCTGCGGACAGATCTTCCCCGGGATGCGACCATTGCGGACACGAATATCGCGCTGGTCGGCCTGGTGTTCAATCACTTGGGGCAACAGGGCGAGCGTGTTCATGGTGGGAGCGACGCGGGCCAGCCCATCGGCGCGTGGCTGCTTGAACCCGCCGTGGTCGACAAGGCACGTCTGCCGGGTCGCATGGAGCGCGTCGACTTCGCCCTGCCGCCGGCGTTGCGGAATGAGCGGCAGACGGCGCCCATGGTGATGGACGGCGCGCATGTGCCGTTCAATATCGAGGCTGTGCTGCGCGACATCACCCGTTCGCCTGGCGTCAGCGGCGATTGTATCGCCATCGTTGCCTTGGCGTCCGACAAGGATGCCCCGGGCTTTCTGAACGTGCTGTCGCGCTACGTTTCCCATGCCATCTTCACGGAGGCATCCGGCTCTGGTCGAGCCCATGCGGCAAAGGAACTGGACGCACTCTGGGCATCCATGGGCATGGTGGGCGAGGCTGAACCGGACCCGCTGAAAGCATTGGATCGTGCCGTGGCGAAAGCTGCCGGAGGCGGTGGCTGGATTCTTGTGACCGGCTCGCTCTATCTTGTCGGTGCATTGCGTAACACGGTCCTGAGGAATGCCGGGTGACGACTGAAATCTCCATCAGGCCGGCTCTCGCCGATGATGTCGCCGATATCGCGAGGCTGCATCGCGCGATCTGGTGCGAGACCTATCGCGATCTTGCACCCGACGAAGTCTACCGAGCGCTCGATGAGGAATACCGCCGCGTTCGGTGGGCGGATATGCTTTCCAGACCCCGGAAGGATCAGCGCGTGCTTCTGGCGGTGCAGGGCGGGCGGCTCGTCGGCATCGGCGCGATTGCCGCGCCGTCCGAGCCGGCATTCGAAGGGCGTTGCGAAGTGAAGTCGCTCTACATCGATCCCTCCGTCAAGCGTCAGGGGCTCGGCCGCCGGCTGATGCGCGAGCTGGCGCGCGAGGTTGGGGAGCTGGGTTATTCGGCAGTCGGGCTCGGCGTCGTCGTCGGCAACGAACCGGCAATCGCCTTCTACCGCGCGCTGGGCGGACGATTGATCGGCCGGTACACCGATCCGGGGCCGATCTGGCGTTCCGACAACCTCATTTTCGCGTGGGACGACCTGTCTCTGCTGATCTGATCGATCGGAGCTGGTCGAAACCGGCGGCTTTCAGCCGGCAACGACCCGCTTGCGCGGCGCGATGGTCATCGCCATGACGCCGGCCACGACACAGACGAGACCGATCGCCGCCGTCGGGGACAGCGGCTCGCCAAGGAAAGCCACGCCGATGCCGACGCCGATCGGGACGCGCAGATAGGCCTGCGCCGTCGTGCCGACGGGGCCGAGGGTCTGGATGAGGCGGAAGTAGATGCTGAAGGCGAGGGCGGTTGACACGACCGACAGGCCGAGCAGCGCCAGGATTGAACTCGAAGACGGTGCAACCTGCCAGGGATGCTCGAAAATCAGGCTGGCGGGAATGAGAAAAACAGCACCGCAGAGCAATGAGCCGGCTGCGGGCATCATCGGATCCAGTCCCTTGAAATTACGGCCGAACAAGGCGGCGCAGGCATAGAAGATCGATGCCGCGACGACGGCGAGCTGCGGCAGCAACTGCCTGCCCATGCCATGCAGCGCATCGAGGCCGATGATCAGGCAAATGCCCGCCATGCCGGCAATCACGCCGAACAGCTTGCGTCCCGTCAGCGGTTCGCTGCGCAGCAGGAATGCGGCGATCAGGAAGGCGAATATCGGCGTCGTGGAATTCAATATGGTTGCGAGACCGGCATCGACGGTCTGTTCGGCCCAGGCGATCAGGGTGAAGGGAATCGCGCTGTTGAGGCAGGACTGGATGAAAAAGCGCTTCCAGGTGGCCGCGTCCCTGGGCAGCCGCAGGCCGCGCCAGCGAATGATCGCGAGCAGGACGCCGCCGGCGATCAAGGTGCGCGCGGCAATCAGCGTGATCGGCGGAATGGTCGCGACGCCGATGCGGATGAAGGTATAGGAGGCGCCCCAGCAGGTCGCGAGGGCAAGGAGAAGCAGCAGTTCCGTCGTTATGTTGGTCTTTGCGGGCGCCATGGTGTTTCACTCTTCGTGCGGTTCGGATCTGCCGTCTTTTAGAGTGAAGGGGTCGAGGAATGCTTCGGTCCCAACCGAACTATCGCATCCGACAACTCGTTTCCCTCAATCGCGAAGCCGAAGCTCGTCCGTCTGCATCTGCATTGACCCCAAGGTTTCGAGGAAACTCATGCCGAGCAGGCTCTGATCGAGCTTGCCGGCTTCGGCCACGCTCGCCTCGACATCCCTGCGCTTGATCGGGCCGATCGAAACCGAGCCAAGTTCGACGGGAGCCGCCCTGGCGCGGCCGTTGGCCGTCAGGACGGTCATGGAATAGGTGAGGTTTTCCGGAATGATGCCGACGCGCTCTGCGTCTTCCTGCGACAGGGCGATGGTGCTGGCGCCGGTGTCTATCAGCATGTCGATCGACTGGCCGTTGATCATGACCTGGGCTTCGAAATGCCCGTTCGAGCGCTTGTGAAGGATGACCTCCTGGCCGCCTTCGCTCGTGGTGACGACGACGGCATGGCCCGGCATCAAGCCGGCGAAGACACGGTTTCCGACCTGTTCGGCATCGTGACGATAGATGTAGGCGGTGGCGAGCGCCATGATGATGACCAGCCAGATCAACAGATTGCGGATCGACTGGCTGACCGTGTGGCGGCTTGCCCAGACGGCGGCGCTGATCATCAGGGCGATCGGCAGGAGATAGACGACGCGGGCGAAGTCGTCGTTGCGCATTCCGAGAGTCGTGCCGCTGTTATTGTTGAAGATGAGCAGGGCGAGGCCGATGCCGAGAATGGCGAGAACGACGTTCAGGCGGTTCATACGGCACTGCGCTCCCGTGCCATCCTTTGACGGCGGGTTTCCCTGCGCGGCTTGCGCTCGACCTTCGTCAGGCGCTCCGGAAGCGTCTCCATGATCTGGCGGCGTTCGTCGTCGCTATAGGTCATCCAAGCGCCGATTTCAGCGGCAGTACGGCCGCAGCCGAAGCAATAGCCGGTATTTGTGTCGATGGAGCAGACAAGGATGCAGGGTGTTAGCATGAGATCATATATCGAGGCTTCAAACGCACATGGCAAGGGTGCAGAGGGATGCGATCTCGCAAATCTGCTGGGTCGCGCCGATGGTGTCGCCGGTATGGCCGGACAATTTCTGGCGCACGTAGCCGGTGGCGAAAAATGTAGCGATGCTGGTGGTGAGAAGGCAGGCAACAAGTGCCGGAACGCCAAGGGCAGGCGCGACGAGCAGCACTGTGAGGCCGAGTGCGGCAATCAACGCCAGTTGCATGGCATCTCCTTCCGGCTTGCCTGCGGAGGCGGCTATGCCATCCGGTTTGGCGGATGGCAGGGCATACCAATGCCAGACCATCGCGCCGCGGCTCAAGGCGGCAGTCGCGAGAATTGCAATGGCGGCGTCGGAGGGCGCAAGGTGGCGGGCGAGGTCGGCGAGCGCTGCCGCACGCAATCCGAAAGACAGGATAAGTGCCGCCGCGCCATAAGTGCCGATGCGGCTGTCCTTCATGATTTCGAGTGCGCGTTCGCGGTCCTTGCCGCCGCCTAACCCGTCTGCGGTGTCGCTCAGCCCATCCTCATGAAGAGCGCCCGTGGTGATCGTCTGCACGGTGAGCGCCAGCATCGCGGCCATCAGCGGATCGGCGTTGACGGCAAGCAGCGTGCCGAAGACGAGGGCGGCAGGCAGGACGATCAGCAGCCCGGCGAAGGGGAAGGCGCGGGAAACGCGCGCGAGCTTGCCGTCGTAGCCTTCGAAGAAGGATGCCGGCACGGGAATGCGGCTGAGAAAGGCGACCGCGCGCGCGATGTCGCGCATGTATTCCCGCATTTCTTCCTCTCCCCGCCATACGCGCGACAGCATCGGGCGTTTTTTGGAGTTGTTCGCGCCGATTCCGAAGACTAATAGAGTCGCACGCAAAGAACCCGATTTGAGACCAAAAGACAAGGAACGCATTCATGAGCGTCAGCGGCCTCCCATTCGACGATTTCCGCGCATTGCTGCGCGACCTTCCGGGGCCGGATGCCCGGGCACTCGTGGCCGCGCGCGAGCGTGACGCACAGCTCACCAAGCCGCCCGGCGCGCTTGGAAGGCTCGAGGAAATCGCCTTCTGGCTGGCTGCCTGGACGGGACGTCCGCCGGCCGTGACCCGGCCGCTCGTTGCGATCTTTGCCGGCAATCACGGCGTCACCAAGCAGGGAATTACGCCGTTTCCGCCATCCGTCACCCAGCAGATGGTGGAGAATTTCGCCGCCGGCGGCGCTGCGATCAACCAGATATGCGTGGCCTACGATCTCGGCCTCAAGGTCTTCGATCTCGCGCTTGATTTTCCGACGGGCGACATCACCGAGGAGCCTGCGCTGAGCGAGCGTGATTGCGCCGCGACCATGGCCTTCGGCATGGAGGCCATTGCCGGTGGCACAGACCTGCTCTGCGTCGGCGAGATGGGTATCGGCAACACCACGATCGCCGCAGCCATTCACTACGCGCTGTATGGCGGCAAGGCTGAAGACTGGGTCGGCCCCGGCACCGGTTCCGAAGGCGAGATGCTGAGGCGCAAGATCGCCGCCGTCGAGAAGGCCGTGGCGCTGCATCGCGATCATCTGTCCGATCCGCTGGAAATCCTGCGCCGCCTCGGCGGCCGCGAGATCGCGGCCATGGCCGGCGCCATCCTTGCCGCGCGCATGGAGCGTATCCCCGTTATCATCGACGGCTATGTCGCGACGGCTGCGGCCTCCATTCTCAAGGCGGCCAATCCCTCGGCGCTCGATCATTGCCTGATCGGCCACGTCTCGGCCGAGCCGGGGCATCTGCGTTCCATCGAGAAGCTTGGAAAGACGCCGCTGCTGGCGCTCGGCATGCGGCTTGGCGAGGGCACCGGGGCTGCATTGGCCGCCGGCATCGTCAAGGCTGCGGCTGCCTGCCATTCCGGCATGGCGACGTTCGAAAGCGCCGGAGTCACCAACAAGCACTAGAAACGGAGGCGGCGAGGCGTTGAGACAAGCGTTTCGCCGCTAAATTTCCTGTAGACTATCGATTTCCGTCACAAATCTGTAATGAATTCTGAGGGCGGCTGAAGGTGCCGCCTTGCTTCGCCCTTAGTGAGGCGGTATTCGCAAAGCATGAAACCTGCAACCGGAACATGACGGACGGAACGGGAATGGCCGAGTTTTCGAAACCAGCAGTCACCAAGGAAAGGGGTATCCGGCATTTTTTTGCCGCTGCCGGCTATTCCTGGGGCGGCTTTCAACGGCTGTTGCAGGAGTCGGCCTTCCGCCAGGAGCTGCTTTTTGCTGCCGTGGCGCTGATCCTCTTGATCGCCGTCGGAGCGACTATCGGCGAGATCGTCATCGCCATGGTGCTGTTCCTCGGCGTGTTCGCGGTCGAGGCCATGAATACGGCGGTGGAAGAGGTGATCGACCGGATTTCGCCGGAAATCTCCAATGTCGGCAAACACGCCAAGGATCTCGGCTCCTTCGCCGTTTTCTGCATGCTGGTCGCGTCCGGCATCTATCTTTTTTACATCATCGGCAGCCATCTGCTTTTCCGCTAAGGGCGTCGCGATCTGTCAGATCCGCTTTCCGCGCCTTAGGTCTTTGACCTTGCGGATGTCGTTGTCGCAAATCGCGCATCCTTTTGCGCGACCTGCATCAGGCGACGAAGTCTGCGGTTTTCTTAGGCGAAGCTCTTTTTGCGCCGCTCGACAAGCGGGGCATCCTCGACGGCCGGCAGGCTCTGCAGCACGCGCTTGGCGGGCAAGATGGCGATGACTTCCGTGCCTTCCCTCAGCTTTGATTTCAGCACGAACTGACCGTCGTGCTTTGCGAGAATGGCCTGCACGATCGGCAGGCCGAGGCCCGTGCCTTGCTCGGCGCTCTTGATGGCGATGGAGCCCTGTCCGAAGGCGGAGAGCACGACGGGTATTTCTTCCTCGGGAATGCCAGGCCCATTGTCCTTGATGGCCACATATTCGCCCCCGCCGGCCGTCCAGCCGACCTTGACGCTGATCTCACCGCCCTGCGGCGTGAACTTCACCGCATTCGACAGGAGATTGAGGATCACCTGGCGTAGCGATTTCTCGTCGGCCCAGACGGAGGGGAGCTGCGCTTCGAATTGCGACGAGATCGAAATGTTCTTGGCCCGTGCGCGAAGCTGCACCATGCCGATGCAATCCTCCGCTATATCGAGGAGGGAGATCGCTTCCTCGTTCAGTTCGTATTTGCCGGCCTCGATGCGCGACAGATCGAGGATTTCGTTGATCAGGTTGAGCAGATGCTGCCCGGATCGATGGATGTCGCTGGTGTACTCGCGGTAGGTCGGATTGTTCAGCGGCCCCATGACTTCCGCGGACATGACTTCCGAAAAGCCGAGGATGGCGTTGAGCGGCGTTCTGAGCTCATGCGACATGGAGGCGAGGAAGCGCGACTTGGCGAGGTTTGCTTCCTCCGCACGGCGGCGCGCTTCGTCGGACATGGACTTCGCCACTTCCAGCTCGGCGATCAGATCATCCTTCTCCGATTGAAAGGAGAGGATTTTCAGGTTGGACTGATACATGCGGTTGGTGATGAACGTGAAGAACACCACGGCAACCGAGACGGCGGCGGTGAGCGCGATGTCCGACGGGGTGCGGGTGACAATGGCCGTCACGGCCAATGCCACCGTGGCCGGCGCGAAGGAAAAAGGCACCGCGCGCGGCAGCATGAAGCTGGACATCGCCGTGATGCAGATCGCCACGAGCAGGATCGTGCCCTTGTAGAGGGCGAAGCTGTCGCCGCTGCATGTCGCGCAATTCTGCATGGCGAAGAGCGCCCAACAGAAGCCGACGAGCAATTGTCCCAGCAATAGAAGCTGTCGCCATTTCCTGGCGCTCTCGACGGTGATCTCCTGTTTCTTCGCGCGCCGTCCGATCAGCATGTTGATGGCATGCGCCGTGAGGATCGGAACGGTCCACAGGAAAATGCTCGCCTCGCGCGTCAGGTAGAGGCCGAGCACGGCAACGACGATGACGAAGATCGGCACGACGGCGGCGCTCTGCCGCAGCGTGTCGATGTGCATCATCATCAGTTCACGGTCGAAGTTGCGGCTATGGCCACTCTGCAGGCGCTCACGCGTCTGCCGCACCGCCTTCGACACAGCCCGGTTACGGTGGCTGCGCGATCGGTCGACAATGTTTTTATCTGTCGATGTGCTGACGCCGGTGCTCATGGTTACATTGATACTTGGCCTGCCTGAGACTACAGACTAGCGTCCAAACCTTAAGAAGATGCTGCGCCGAAATGATTTGTTTGCCATCTTCGCCAAGGATTTGTTCTTAAAGGAGGCAACAAGGTGATGCGGTCAGGCCGCCTGTTTCGTGACGGCGTGGCCACTTTCGCTCTGCTTGCCATTCTTGCATTACTCGCGTTGAAGATGAACAATCGACCGGAAATCGTTCAAAACGGCAAGTTTTACGTCATTGATGGCGATACGCTTTCTACCAATGGCGAGCGCCTGAGGCTGAAAGGGATCGACGCCCCCGAATATCGGCAGCGCTGCCGGCGCGATGGCGCTGACTGGGCTTGCGGTGAGGAGGCGCGTCGAGCGCTTGCCACAATCATTAAGACTGCGGCGCCCGAATGCCGGGGACAGGAGAGGGATCGCTATGGTCGCCTGCTGGTGACTTGCGTCGCCGGGGATCTCGATATCAATGCCGCCATGGTTCGCAGAGGCATGGCGGTTTCGTATGGCGGCTATTCCAATGAGGAGCGTATCGCGCGGCAGGCGAAGGCCGGGCTTTGGGCCGGGGATTTCGAGCGGCCGAGCGACTATCGGCGCGAAGAGCATACGACGCATGCCGATGGAAATGATCCGATTGCCGGGTTGTTCGGATATCTGCGACAACTCGTCGGATGGAATGCGCCATGAGGCAGGAGGACGAATTGCAGGCCCTGCGCTCCGCGATTGCCGCCTGTCGCCTCTGTCGGGACATGCCGGCCAAGGGCGTGGCGGATCGCTTGCCGCATGAGCCGCGGCCGGTTGCCACCCTGTCGTCGACGGCGCGGATACTTATTGCGGGGCAGGCGCCTGGATTGCGCGTTCACGAGAGCGGATTGCCGTTCAACGATGCCTCCGGCGACCGTTTGCGGCAATGGCTCGCGGTGGATCGCGAGAGCTTCTATAATCCGGATCATTTCGCCATCGTGCCGATGGGGTTCTGCTTTCCCGGTTACGATGCGGCCGGCAGCGACCTGCCGCCGCGCCGGGAGTGCGCGCCGTTGTGGCGGCAGCGGGTGATGGACGCGATGCCGCAGATCGAGCTGATCCTGACGATCGGGCAATATGCGCAGGCCTGGCACCTCGGCGCGCAGCGCATGTCCTCGATGACGGAGACCGTCGCGGAGTGGCGGCGTTATCTCCTGACCAACCGGTCACCGGCTATTTTGCCGCTTCCGCATCCGAGCTGGCGCAACAGTGGCTGGCTGAAACGCCACCCCTGGTTCGAGGCCGAACTGCTTCCAGTATTGCAACAACGTGTGAAAACCCTTCTTTCTTGAGAAAAAGTTTCTTTTCTCTCGCTTAAAGTAGGCTATAGAGAGAATATAATTCGAAGGGATGCTTAAATGGACCGTCTTGACCGCAAAATCCTGCGTCTGCTGCAGGAGGATTCCACTCTGGCCGTGGCCGATCTGGCCAAGAAGGTCGGTCTGTCGACGACGCCATGCTGGCGACGTATCCAGAAGATGGAAGAGGATGGCGTCATTCGCCGCCGCGTGGCGCTGCTCGATCCTGAAAAGGTCAACACCAAGGTCACGGTTTTCGTTTCCATCCGCACCAACAGCCACTCGATCGAATGGCTGAAGCGCTTTTCGGAAGTGATCGCCGATTTTCCGGAAGTGGTCGAGTTCTACCGCATGAGCGGCGATGTCGACTATCTGTTGCGGGTCGTCGTTCCGGATATCGCGGCCTATGATGCCTTCTACAAGCGCATGATCGCCAAGATCGAGATCCGCGACGTCTCCTCGGCTTTCGCCATGGAACAGATCAAGTATTCGACGGAACTGCCGCTGGACTACATGCTGCTGGAAAACGCAAAGTCGAACGAAGACTGAGCGACGTTTTTAAAAACGGGCTCAATTGATATCGATTGAGCCCCTTTTTCGTTACTTCCTGTCCAGGCGTGCGAGCAGCGAGGATGTATCCCAGCGATTGCCTCCCATCGCCTGAACATCACCGTAGAACTGGTCGACGAGGGCTGTAAGCGGCAGCTTGGATTGATTGCGGCGCGCTTCTTCCAGTACGATGCCGAGATCCTTGCGCATCCAGTCCACCGCGAAGCCGAAATCATATTTGCCGGCATTCATCGTCTTGTGGCGGTTTTCCATCTGCCAGGAGCCGGCGGCACCCTTGGAAATGACCTCCACGACCTTTTCGATGTCGAGCCCGGCCTGCTTGCCGAAGTGAATGCCTTCGGCAAGGCCCTGGACGACACCCGCGATGCAGATCTGGTTGATCATCTTGGTCAGCTGACCCGAGCCAACCGGCCCCATTAGGCCGACCATGCGGGCATAGGCGTCGATCACGGGACGAGCCTTGGCAAATACGGCCTCATCACCGCCGCACATGACTGTGAGGACGCCATTCTCGGCTCCGGCCTGGCCGCCGGACACCGGAGCGTCGATGAAATCGACGCCTTTTTCCTTGGCGGCGGTGTAGAGTTCGCGAGCGACTTCGGCGCTTGCCGTCGTATTGTCGATAAGGACGGACCCCGCCTTCATGGTTGAAAGCACGCCGTTCTTGCCTGTGGTCACCGAGCGTAGGTCGTCGTCATTGCCGACGCAGGTGAAGACGAAGTCGGCGCCGTCAGCGGCCTCCGCCGGCGTGGGGGCGAACTTGCCGTCATATTGCTTGGCCCATGCCTCGGCCTTGGCGACGGTCCGGTTGTAGACGGTGACGTCATGCCCGCCCTTGACCTTCAGATGTCCGGCCATGGGATAGCCCATGACGCCCATGCCGATGAACGAGACCTTTGCCATTTTTGTAACTCCCTAACCGAATTTGACTCGAAGGCTTAGCGGAAAGGCCAGGGGGACGGAAGACCGATTTGTCGGTCAACTTGTCACCGTGGCATAGGCTTTGAAATCTGATTTCCGATTTCATGGTTTTGTGGAATTAAATTTCGATATCGGCGTGAAACTTCATAATATCCTTTGTCGATATAATCTGTGGATTTGCGATCCTTGGACATCGACAACGAGCCGGTGGTGGCGGAAGCGCCAAGGCGGGATGGAAAAGGATCCTCGATGATTTCGCGCAGACAGACACTCGGCCTTCTCGGTGCCACGGCAGCGGCCTTCGCCTTGCCTTCCCTGCGGCCGGCGCGTGCAGCCGCGGCCACGACCTTTCGCATCGGCTGGCAGAAGAACGGCGTGCTGGCATTGGCCAAGCGCAAGGCATCGCTTGAAAAGCGGCTCTCCGACCGCGGCATATCGGTCGAATGGTCGGAGTTCACATCCGGTCCGCCCCTGCTCGAAGCGCTCGGGGCCGGCGCCCTCGATTTCGGCGCGACAGGCGACGTGCCGCCGCTTTTCGCCCAGGCCGCGAACGGCAATCTGCTTTATGTGGGGCTCTATACCGGCAGTCCCGAAAGTTCGGCCATTCTCGTGCGCAAGGATTCGCCGATCCAGACGCTTGCCGATCTCAAGGGAAAGAAGCTCGCCTTCAAGCGCGGCTCCAGTGCCCACAACGTTACCGTCAAGGCGTTGCGCAAGGGCGGCCTGACGATCAACGATATCGAGGCGCTCGATCTTGCGCCGCCGGATGCGTCCGCCGCCTTCAAGACGGGCGCCATTGATGCCTGGTCGATCTGGGATCCCTATCTTGCCATTGCGGAAGCAGATCCGGATACGCGCATTCTCGCCACGGCGCGCGGTATCGTCGATTCCTTCAGCTATTTCCTCGCGAATAGCGATTTCACCAAGGACAATCCGCAGGTCGTCGTTGATGTCATCGATGAGCTGGCCAAGGTCGGCACCGCAGCTCAATCCAATCTGGACGACACGGTCACGGCATTGTCCGAAATCACCGGCGTTCCGGCCGACGTGACGCGGGTGACGCTGACGCGCCCGGGCGCCGATCTCGGCGGCGTCTCCACCATCACCGATGCTGCGATCGCCTATCAGCAGGGACTGGCCGACGAATTCTACAATCTCGGGATCGTTCCCAAGAAGCTGACCGTCACCGATATCGTCTGGCGGCCGAAGGCAAGCTGAGGATCGCCGCTATCCCGCCGATGCAGCCTGTGCCCGAAACACTACGGGAAGGGGCTGCGTCGGCAAAAATATTCCGCCAGACGCACGGCAATAGAAAATCTGCATTGTCGATATAATCCATGGTCTATGTCACTATCCGGGTCGAGCATCGGGAAGTGGCTCCCGACAATGCGCATCCAGAAGGCAGGAAAACTTCATGACCGCGACCGCAAAACCCATCGACTTCCTCTGGTTCATTCCAACCTCTGGCGACGGCACTTATCTCGGCACGGGCGATCTCAATCGCGGGCCGGAGATCGGCTATCTCCAGCAGATCGCACAGGCGGTCGACCGGCTGGGCTATACCGGAGTGCTGTTGCCGACGGGCGTGTCCTGCGAGGAATCCTTCGTGACGGCCGCTGCACTTTCGGCGCATACGCAGAAGTTGAAGTTCCTGGTCGCGATCCGTCCCGGTACGGCTTCGCCCGCCTATTACGCGCGCCTCGCTTCGACGCTCGATCGCGTTTCGAACGGCCGCGTGCTGCTCAACATCGTCGTTGGCGGCAGCCCGGCCGAGCTTGCAGGTGACGGCATTCATCTGGAGCACGACGAGCGCTATGCCCATGCGGACGAATTCTTCCATGTCTGGGAGGAGTTGCTGGAAAAGGGGTCTTCCACCTTCGAGGGCAAATACATCAAGGCGACCAATGCACGGCTGGGCCTTCCGCCGGTGCAGGCGCCGCGCCCGCCGCTCTATTTCGGCGGCTCCTCGGATGCCGGCATCGAATTCTCCGTCGGCCGCGTCGACAAATATCTGACCTGGGGCGAGCCGCCGGCGCAGGTTGCCGAGAAGATCGAGAAGGTGCGGGCTGCGGCCGCCAAGCGCGGACGCGAAGTCAGCTTCGGCATCCGCCTGCATTTCATCGTCCGCGAAACGGACGACGAGGCCTGGGCAGCGGCCGAGAAGCTGATCTCCAAGCTCGACGACGAGACGATCCGCGAGGCGCAGGAGCAATTCGTCAAGCAGTCCGATTCCGTCGGACAGAAGCGCATGGCGGCACTGCACGGCGGCCGTCGCGATAAGCTCGAAGTGTCGCCGAACCTCTGGGCCGGCGTTGGCCTGGTGCGCGCCGGTGCCGGCACGGCGCTGGTCGGCTCGCCGAAGACGGTGGCTGCGCGACTGCGGGAATATCAGGAGCTCGGCATCGAAACCGTGATCGGCTCCGGCTATCCGCATCTGGAAGAAGCCTATCGCGTGGCGGAGCTGCTCTTCCCCGAGCTGGGCCTGAACCAGGAGCAGCAGCGGGCCGGTTTCCGCAACGAATTCGGCGCAAAGCAGATCTTCGCGGGTGGCAGCCACGGCGGCAATCTGAAGGTCGTTTCCGGCTCGTAACGCCACCTTTGAAGGGAGATCCCCATGTCGGCATTCGACACGTCCTTCGTACGCGTCGGCCCGGAGCGCCGCACGCGCTCCGCCAGGGCCGCAAGGCAGGCCATCTCGTTGCAGAGTTTCCTGCCCTTCCTGCTGCCGGTCGTGGTTATCGCGGCCTGGCAGCTCGGTTCGTCGTTCGGGTGGATCTCCACGCGCATCATGCCATCACCGGCTGCGGTGGTGGTCGCCTTCTGGCAGACTACGATTTCCGGGCAGCTGCCCAACAACATCCTCGTCAGCGCCGGCCGGGCTTTCGCGGGCCTTCTGGTCGGCGGCTCGATCGGCTTCCTCCTCGGCATCGCCAACGGCGTGTCGCGGCTGTCGGAGCAACTGACGGATACGACGCTGCAGATGCTGCGCACCATTCCGCACCTTGCCATGGTGCCGCTGGTGATCCTCTGGTTCGGGATCGGCGAGGAATCGAAACTCTTCCTGACGGCGCTCGGCGTGCTTTTCCCGATCTATCTCAATACCTATCACGGCGTTCGCAATGTCGATCGCGGACTGATCGAAATGGGACGGGTCTACGGTATGAGCAACTGGACGCTGTTTCGGAAGATCATCTTCCCAGGCGCGCTGCCGTCCATCCTCGTCGGCCTGCGCTTTGCCCTCGGCATCATGTGGCTGACGCTGATCGTCGCTGAATCGATCGCGGCGTCGTCGGGCATCGGCTACATGGCCAACAATGCCCGCGAGTTCGGCATGACCGATGTCGTCGTCCTGACGCTGGTCATCTATGCCATCCTCGGCAAGCTTGCCGATGTCGTCGCGCGGACGATCGAGCGCAGGGCCTTGCGCTGGAACCCGGCCTATCAGAATTAAGGAGCCTGCCATGAGCGTCATCGCGGTAGATCGTTCACGGGCGGAAGCCCAAAATGTCGCGCCGCGAGCTACCGATGCTGCGGCCATCCATATCAAAGGTCTGGAGAAGAGTTTCGGAAGCAACCGCGTTCTGCGCGGCATCGATCTGGATATTCCCGCCGGCCAGTTCGTGGCCGTCATCGGCAAGAGCGGCTGCGGCAAGAGCACGCTGCTGCGCATCCTGATGGGGCTGGAGGAGCCGAGCGCGGGTCATCTGCGGTTCGAGGCCGCAGACGGTCGCGACGCGCAACCCAATACGCGCATCGTCTTTCAGGAGCCGCGTCTGCTGCCCTGGTTCTCCGTCGCCGACAACGTCGCCGTTGGTCTGGGCGAGGGCATGCCGCAGGATCTGTCGCGGAAGGAGACGGCCGCCGTTCTTTCCGAGGTGCAACTGGCCGAAAAAGCCGGGGAATGGCCTTCCAGCCTTTCCGGTGGACAGAAGCAGCGCGTTGCACTTGCGCGCGCGCTCGTCAGCAAGCCGGGCATCCTCGCACTCGATGAGCCGCTCGGCGCGCTGGATGCCCTGACCCGCATCAGCATGCAGGAACTGCTGAACCGCGTCTGGCGCGAGCTTGGCTTTACCGCGGTGCTTGTGACCCACGACGTCAGCGAGGCCGTGCATCTGGCCGATCGGGTCGTCGTGCTGGACGAGGGCAGGATCGTGCTCGATCTCGACATTCCCTATCCGCATCCACGCCGCCACGGCAATCCGGCATTGGCCGAACTCGAGGGCCAGCTCCTCGCGGCGATCCTTGGCGAGGCGCGGTCTTAGAGCGGTTCCGCGTTTCACGGGATCGTTGAACCGCTCTATCTCTTTGTTTTACGCGATTCCGGGCGGAAAACCGCTGCGCATTTTTCCTGGAGTTGCTTTAATTGGGTCTGGTGTCGTCTCCCTCGACATAGAGCCTGAGATTATCGAAGCCTATTTCCGTGCCTGCGAGCCGAGAGCCGTTGTCGCCGTAGCCGTCGAGGAACACGACCTGTTCGACGAAGGTCATCTTCGTGCCGCCGGGCTCCTCGGCAAAGCTGACCGTTGCCAGCGACACGGAAATTCTGACGTCGTCGAGCATCATGTCGAAGGCGTAGATGAAGCGCTCGTTCGGGACGACGTCGATATAGCGCGCCTGATAGGCATGCACGACGCCATCCGTGGAGGCGACACGGTTGCTTTCGCTGCCGCCGGCGCGGAAATCGAGATGGAAATCCAGCGGCTTCCAATCCCCATGGCAGCCAAACCATTGCCGCTTCTGCTCCGGGATCGCCCAGGCGCTGAAAACCCGCGGCAGCGGTGCGTTGAAATGGCGTTCTATGGTGATGGTCGTATGCTCGGTCGATCGTTCGCTCATTCGCCTGTCGTCTCCGTCGATGTCTCCGCCAGGAACAGGTCGAGCCGGTCGAACGTCTTGTTCCAGGATGCCTTGCGCTCGGCAATCCAGCGCTCGACGGATGCCAGCGCCTCCCTGCGCAGGTGATAGGTCCGCACCCGGCCGGCTTTTTCCGATAGTACCAGCCCGCTTGTCTCCAGCACCTGCAGATGCTTCATCACGGTCGGTAGCGCCATGTCCAGCGGTTGCGCCAGTTCCGTGACGGAAGCGGGTCCGCGACCGAGCCGGTCGATCATGCCGCGCCGGCTCTGATCGGAAAGGGCCTGGAACATGCGGTCGAGTGCCTGCGGTTCCTCAAGCATTCGGTTTTTCCGGCCGGAATTGTGCCGGCAGTTTCTCATTGTAAGGATACATGTGGAAATAGGGCATGGCTTCCTTGAGAACGCGGGCGAAGGAAGGGCGCTCGAGGAGGCGCCGATAATATGCCTTCAAGCGCTCATGCCCCTCACCAAAGGGAACAAGGGTTTCGGCATAGAACAAGGCCGGCGCCGCGGCGCAGTCGGCCATTGTCAGATTGTCGCCTGTGATCCAGGTTTTCCCGTCCAGCTGCTTTTCGATCATTCCATAAGCCGTGGACAGCAATGCCTGTGCCTCGGATACGCTCTGAGGACTCTTGTCCTCATTTGCCCGCAGCACGTCCGCCACGATCTTTTGCATCGGATCCTGCACATAGAGGTCGAAGAAGCGATCCCAGAGCCGGACGCACAGGGCATCCGACAGGTCCGTCGGCAAGAGTTGCGTTACGCCGGGATAGTGCCGGTCGAGATATTCAATGATGATGCTGGTTTCCGGAACGGTGCTGTCGAGTGCTTCGTCGCGCAGGACCGGAAACTTGGCGAGCGGCCAGAGGCGCGCCAGCGAGGCGCGCGATTCCGCGTTGCCGAGATCGATGATCCGGCTTTCGAACGGCGTTCCGTTTTCATAAAGCGCCATCAGCACCTTGTGGCAAAACGAGGCGAGGGGATGCTGGTAGAGAACAAGGGACATGCGACGACCTTTCCCACATCAAGGATCGAGCTGAAACTTATCTGAATGGCTAAGTATCAACTGCCGCGTCGTTGCGCAAGAAAATAGTTATCCAAAAGGATAACTATTCCTGCCTGGGATATTTAGCCTCAATCGGCAAGGCGGCGAGCGACGACCAGATGGCCCGGCGTCGGTTGGCCGTCTTCCATGCGGACGTTGATGTCGGTGATTTCGACGAGTTCGAAGCCGGTCGCGGTCAGCCGTTCACGCACATAGGCTTCGGAATGGGCGAAACGCTGGTGAGGACCGACCATGTAGGGACGGCCAGCCATGGCGGCCTCGGGCAAGGTTTCCGACGAGAAGATGAAGAGGCCGCCCGGCGTCATGTTTTCGGCGGTGCCAAAGAAGAGGGGTTCCAGCGCGCCGAGATAGGGCAGGACATCGGTCGCGGTAATCAGGTCGAAGGGCTCTTCGTCGTTGTCGTCGAGGAAGTCTTCGACCTCGGCGACGAAAAGGGTTTCGTAGATGTCCTTTTCATGGGCGACTTCGACCATGTTCTCGGAAATGTCGATGCCGGTGATATCCCCGACGATATCGCGCAGCGTGCCGCCCGTCAGGCCCGTGCCGCAGCCGAGGTCGAGCATGCGCTTGAAGGGGCCGAGGCCGAGCGTCTGCAGGCGCTGGCGAACGAGAACCGGGACATGGTAGCCGAGCTGCTCCACCAGCACGTCTTCGAAAACCTCGGCATGCTGATCGAACAGGGTCTCGACATAGGCGTCGGGCGCCTTGACGGGCGTTTCGCCCCGGCCCATCGAAGCGATGCGAACGGCGGCGCCGCCGTGATCTTCCGGATCGAGGGCCAGCACTTCTTCATAGGCCTGCACGGCGGCATCGATGTCGCCGGCCTTCTCCAGCGCCAATGCGCGGTTATAGGCTTCCGCAAGCGCGTCTTCGTCGATCTTCTTCTTTGCCATGGATGCCGGCCCTTCCTTTTGTTACGCAGGCATTAAGACGACTGATCGGCTTTTGCAATGCTTGCGGCGCGGCGAGAGATGGCGTGCCGCCATAATCCGCAGTCGGGCGCTCACGGCATGGAATGCTTGGGGAGGCGGCTAGTGAAGGATGAACTCCCCCTTCACTGCGCGCCATTCGCTTGCCGAAATCAGCTTGCGGTGCACATAGCGCACGGAATGAAGCGGCCCGTCCAGCTTCTCCTGCCAGAATTTCAGGAAGCCGCGCATTTCCGGGAAGTTCGGGGCAAGGTCATAGTCCTGCCAGATATAGGTCTGGAGAAACTGCGGATGATCGGGCAGGCGATAGAAAATCTGCGCCGTCGTCAACCCATAACCCTGCAACTGCTTTTGCATGTCTTCGTGCATGAGCTTTCACTTTCCGTTCTTCGTGACTCATGGTCACAAGAATATGGAAACAGCTCATGGTAAACTCAAGCTTTACAAAACCGTCATGAAGGAAATTTATTGCGATAAATCAATATGTTGGCAGCGATGATGCGTGAGTGCTGCCAGAAGCGGCGCCTTGCGCGCCGCTTCTGAAAGATCAGCGCTTGAGATGCCGGGTCAGCCGGCCTTCCATCCGCGCCCAGCCGTTGCGCATCAGCTCGACGATCACCAGGTAGAAGATCGCCGCCCAGAGATAGATCTGGTAGTCGTAGGTGCGCGAGAACGCATAGCGTGTCTCGCCCATGAGATCGAAGACCGTGATAATGGAGACGGTTGCCGAGCTCTTGATCAGCAGGATGATCTCGTTGCCGTAAGGACGCAGCGCCACAATGAGGGCCTGGGGAATGATGATCTTGCGGAAGGCGATCCACGTATGGATGCCGAGGGCATTTGCTGCTTCCGTCTGGCCCTTCGGCACGCTCTGGATGGCGCCTCGGACGATTTCCGTCTGATAGGCGGCCGTGTTCAGCGTCATGGCGAAGACGCCGCAATAGAAGGGATCCTTGAAGAACCACCAGAGGCCGATATCCTCGAAGAACCAGCGGAAGCTCGGAAAGCCGTAGTAGACCATGAAGATCTGCGCCAGCAGCGGGGTGCCGCGGAACAGGTAGACATAGCAATAGGTCAGCGTGCTCAGGATCCTGTTGCTCGACATGCGGGCGAAGGCCAGCGGTATCGACAGGATCGCGCCGAGAACGAAAGACAGGGCGACGAGCTTTACGGTGATCCAAAGGCCGTGGAGAAGCCTCGGCCCATAGGTTTCGAGCTTGTCGACATCCCAGCCGGTCACGATCATCGCCAGCAGGGCGACGCCGAGAATGGCCCAGAGCGTCAGGAAGAAATAACCGGCAATGGCCGTCTTGGATATTGTCCTGACTGCCTTGGGTGGCGCGGGCTGCGCCGCTATCAGAATTTCGGCATGGCTCATCGATGAACCTCCGCACGTTTGGCCCAGCGATCGAGGTAGAAGAGGCCGATCGAGGAAATGACGGCCAGCGTCAGATAAAAGAGGCAGGCGATCGAATAGAAGGTGAAGGGCGCCTTGGTGGCGCGCACGGCGATCCCGGTCTGCCTGATGATGTCGGCAAGGCCGATGATCGACACGTAGGATGTGTCCTTCAGCAGGTTCATCCAGAGATTTCCGAGGTTCGGCAGCGAGATGCGGACGAGTTGCGGCACGATAATGAGCCGCATGGTGCGCGCGCGATGGAAGCCAAGCGCATCGCCCGCCTCGTACTGGCCCTTGGGGATCGCCTTGAAGGCCGACAGAAGCACTTCCGAGCAATAGGCTGAAAACACGATCGCCAGGGCGACCATGCCGGCCGCGAAGGCATTGATCTCGATGGGACCATCGTAACCGAACTTGGCAAGCAGCGATTGCAGCAGGATCTGCATGCCATAGTAGATGATGAACAGCGTCAGCAGTTCCGGCAAGCCGCGAAAAATCGTGGTGAATATGCCTGCGGCAAGCCGCAGCGACTTTTCCTCCGATTGCTGCGCGAGCGCGACGAAGAAGCCGATGATAATGCCAAGCGGCAGTGTCAAGACCGAGACGGCAATCGTGATCTTCAGACCGCCGGCCAACTCATCGCCCCATCCCGTATCACCACAGGCGAGCATCGTATTCTGGCCGAATATTGTGAACAGTCCGACCGGACCACACAATGGGTCGAAAATCGTACTCAACCAGGTCCACAAGGAACCAAGGGCGGAAAACAATCCGCTCATGCTGTATTTCCCCTAGCGGCTTTTGCCGCGTTTCTGCTTATATTCTTCTCGTTGTCAAACAAAAACGGCGGAAGAGCAAGCTTCCGCCGTGATCTTTTCCAAGGAAATCGACCGGCGATCAGTCGCCGTAGACGTCGAAATCGAAATACTTGTCCTGGATCTTCTTGTAGGTGCCGTCGGCGCGGATCGCAGCGATCGCGGCGTTGAGCTTGTCCTTCAGAGCCGTGTCGCCCTTGCGGATGGCGATGCCTGCGCCTTCGCCATTGACGACCGGATCGATCTTCAGCGTGCCGAGCATCTTGCAGCAGCTGCCGGCATCCGACTTCACCCATTCCGACAGCACGACGACGTCGTCGATGGCGGCATCGATGCGGCCGTTGCTGAGATCGAGCTTGTATTCGTCAGCCGACGGATAAAGCTTGAGTTCGGCGTCCTTCAGATGGGCCGTGGCGTAGTTGGCGTGCGTGGTGGAGGACTGCGCGCCGATCGTCTTGCCCTTCAGGGCTTCGTCGGTTGCGTCCTTGAGAGGAGAGTCCTTCGGGACGGCGATCGCCGGCGGCGTGTTGTAGATCTTGTTGGTGAAGTCGACGATCTTCTGGCGTTCCGGCGTGATCGACATGGACGAGATGATGGCATCGAACTTCTTGGCCTGCAGGGCAGGAATGATGCCGTCGAAATCCTGGTTCACGAAGGTGCACTTGATCTTCATCTGATCGCAAAGCGCATTGGTTATATCGATGTCGAAGCCGATGAACTTGCCGCCGGCGTCAAGCGATTCGAACGGCGGGTAGGTCGCGTCCGTGCCAAAGACGAGCGAGTCGCCGTCGGCAAGCGCCGCGCCGGCGAGAAGCGACATCGCGGCAAAGGACGCAGCGGCAAAGAGACGGGTGGAGATGCGCATTTTGATCCTCTCTGTTGGTGGCCGGCAGCCCATTATTGTTTTTGGCAGACGGCTCGAGTGGAGCGGGCCGGTGGCCCGCCTTGCGGCGATATTCGTACTTTTTTTTCGGAAAAAGCAACTGGAATTACGAGCCTGACCTCCGTTGCCGGATCCCGCCGCAATGCGGGCGCGCGACGGCGAAATCTGAACGAAAGCTATCCGCCGCATTCAGCCAGGGTTAATTGCAGCAACTTAATAGTGCGGGAACATATAGCGGCCTGCCGCGATTCAGCCTCACGAGAACCGAAAATTGGCCGGGTTCCTGAGGCATCGCCTTGCCCGCTGAGATTCGCAATTCGGCGGACAAAGATCACAAGAGGAGACCCATATGGGAAAGCGATCCAGACTATTTGCCAGCGCCGCGTTTCCGCTGCTTTCGCTATCGCTCGCATTCGAGCCGGTGGCAGCCGCGGCGCTTCGCGAACAGCCCATCGCACTGCTGAACAACGGCGCGGCCGATGCATCCACGGCGACCGCCGACACAAGTTTCGAGGTGGCGCAGCAGGAGCCGGCAGCACAGTCGGAAGAAGAGCAGCTCAAGCACAAGAAGGCCGGTGGCGGAGAGGGTGAACCGCAGGGCCAGAAGCACCAGGGCGAACCTGCCCACCAGGGTGGCGCGGAGCAGCAGCACCAGATGAAGCAGGCGGCGCCCGAAGCCGAGCCGCAGAAGCCCGCAAAGCAGCAACCGGAAGCTCAGCCGCCGAAGGCGCAGCACCAGCAGCCCGCGGAGCAGGAGCAGCCGAAGCCCCAGCGCCAGCAGCCGGCGGCGGAGGCTCAGCCGGAACCGAAGAAGCAGCATCAGCAGCCGGCCGAGGAGCAGCAGACCCAGCCTGCGGCAAAGCCGCAGCCCAAGGCCGCCGCCCCGGAAGCGGAGCCTGCGGCGCCCCAGCCGAAGCCGAAGGCCAAGCAGCCCGAGGCAAAGCAGCCTGCGGAAGCGCCGCAGCCGAAGGTAGAACAGCAGCAGCCTGCCGCCGAAGCGCAGCCGGAAGCCAAACCCGAGCCCAAGGGCAAGCCGAAGCCGCAGCAGCCTGCGCCGGCACAGAAGGAGGCTCCCGCCGCCCAGGAGCCGCAGAATCAGAAGGCCCAGCCCGAAAATCAGGCTCAGCCCGCACAAAACGCCAATCCAAAGCAGGGCCAGTCCGAAAACCCGGCGAAGCAGCCGGCCGAACAGCCGCAGGCGCCTGCCGGCGAACCGTCGCAGGGTCACAAGGCTCAGCCGGGCACGGAGACGCAGCCCGCGACACAGGCGCAGCCTGAAGCTCAGCCCGGAACGCCGGCGACCGCTGGCACCCAACAGGGGCAGAAGCCGGGCGCAGGCAAGAACCACGGCAAGCAGCCGCAGAACCAGCAGCAGGGCGAGGAGCCCGGCGCCAATCCGCAGCAGCCGGCGCAGAAGGGTGAGCCGCAGGCACAGCCCGCGCAACCCGGCAATCAGGCAACCACGCCGCAACCCGGCAAGCAGCAGCCGGCAAACGGCGCGGAGACGCCCGCCCAGGGGACGGCCACGCCCGCACCGGCCAACGGCAACGGCCAGCAGGCCGGCGAAATCCAGCTGCCTCCGGCCGAGCAGGTCTCGCCCCAGGAACTGGAACGCCGCAAGAAGATCGCGGAAAATCCGGCTTCCGCCAACGGCCCGGTCATCCTGCCGGTTGAAAATGGCAGCGCGGTTCTGGACAGCCAGAAGGGTGCCTTTCGCCGGGGCGAACATCTGAACAACGGTCAGAATCCCGGTGCGCCGGGCGCCCAGGGCGGTCGTGGTCAGGCCGGTCAGGGCCAGAAAGGCCAGGCTCAGAACAATCCGGGACAGCAGCCGCCGCCGGCTTACAGCAAGCCGCCGACCTCCGACGCCGAGGCGCAGCGCGCCGCAGGTGGCGGACAGCCGCAGCCGCCGGTGAAGATGGAAGCCGTGACCAGCGAGCAGGGCCGCCGCATCGATCGCCGGCCGGACTTCGTCCCGCCGCAGGGAACCGCGGTCCAGACCATTATCAATCAGGACAACCGGACGATCGTCAACGTCGACAATACCTATGTGGTGCGTCACGACGATAGCGAGCGCTTCATCCGAGGCGGCGAGCGGCCGATCTACGAACAGCTGCCGCGCGACCGCTATCGCGAGACGATCGATCAGCCCGACGGCGATCGCGTCGTAACGATCCGCAACCGCTACGGCGATATCATCCAGCGCTCGCGTATCGATGCCCGAGGCCATGAATACGTGCTGTTCTATTCGCCGGAGCTGGAAGACCGGCCCGACAATGACGATTACTTCCGCGATCCGGGCGACGATCTGCCGCCGATGCGCCTGCTCATTCCGCTGAGCCAGTACATCATCGACACGGCATCCAACCGCAATGCTGATTACTACGACTTCCTGCGCGAACCGCCGGTCGAGCCGGTCGAGCGTATCTATTCGGTCAACGAAGTCCGTTATTCGGCCCGTATCCGTGACAAGATCCGCCGTATCGACCTGGATACGATCACTTTCGCAACGGGCAGCGCCGACATTCCCATGACTCAGGCCAGCACGCTGCGCGGTGTAGCCGACGGCATATCGCAGATCATCAAGCGTGATCCGACCGAAACCTTCCTCATCGAAGGCCATACGGATGCCGTGGGTTCGGCGGAGAGCAACCTGATCCTGTCTGACCGCCGCGCGGAATCGGTCGCCAATGTGCTGACGGATGTCTACGGCATTCCGGCCGAAAACCTGGTTACCCAGGGGTATGGCGAGCAGTATCTCAAGGTGAATACGCTCGGCCCATCGCAGGAAAACCGCCGCGTCACGATCCGCCGCATCACGCCGCTGGTGCGCCCGGTCGCGTCCAATCGGTAAGCCTTGGTTTACAGACAGGCTATGAGGGCCGCCGGGAAACCGGCGGCCTTTCATTATATCAAGAATAAACCTCCACCTACGGTGGAGGACTGGACGAGTTTTACACGGTAGTTGAGAGACCTCCTGCTTGAACCGCTGGCGTGGCCCAGACTTCAAACAAGGAGGTTATATGGATGAGCA
>NZ_WUEY01000069.1 GCF_010668395.1 Martinezella lusitana | reverse complement strand
GTGAAGGCGACGGGCATCTGCCACACCGACGATTTCACGCTGTCGGGCGCCGATCCGGAAGGTCTCTTCCCCGCCATCCTCGGCCATGAGGGCGCCGGCATCGTCGTCGATGTCGGACCGGGCGTCACCTCGGTCAAGAAGGGCGATCACGTCATTCCGCTCTATACGCCCGAATGCCGCGAGTGCCCGTCGTGCCTGTCGCGCAAGACCAACCTGTGCACGGCGATCCGCTCGACCCAGGGCCAGGGCCTGATGCCGGACGGCACCTCGCGCTTCTCCATCGGCAAGGACAAGATCCATCACTATATGGGCTGCTCGACCTTCGCCAACTTCACGGTGCTGCCGGAGATTGCCGTCGCCAAGGTCAATCCCGACGCGCCCTTCGACAAGATCTGCTATATCGGCTGCGGCGTGACGACCGGCATCGGCGCGGTCATCAACACCGCCAAGGTGGAGATGGGGGCGACGGCGATCGTCTTCGGTCTCGGCGGCATCGGCCTCAACGTCATCCAGGGCCTGAAGCTTGCCGGCGCCGACATGATCATCGGCGTCGATCTCAACAATGACAAGAAGGCCTGGGGCGAGCGCTTCGGCATGACGCATTTCGTCAATCCGAAGGAAGTGGGCGACGACATCGTGCCCTATCTCGTCAACCTGACGAAGCGCGGCGCCGACCAGATCGGCGGAGCGGACTACACCTTCGACTGCACCGGCAACACCCGGGTGATGCGCCAGGCGCTGGAGGCGAGCCATCGCGGCTGGGGCAAATCGGTGGTCATCGGCGTTGCCGGCGCCGGCCAGGAGATCTCGACGCGTCCGTTCCAGCTGGTGACGGGCCGCAGCTGGATGGGGACCGCCTTCGGCGGCGCGCGTGGCCGCACCGACGTTCCGAAGATCGTCGACTGGTACATGGAGGGCAAGATCATCATCGATCCGATGATCACCCACACCATGCCGCTCGAGGACATCAACAAGGGCTTCGAGCTCATGCACTCAGGCGAAAGCATCAGAAGCGTGGTG
>NZ_WUEY01000068.1 GCF_010668395.1 Martinezella lusitana | reverse complement strand
CGTTGACAGCGTTGCTCAGCCATGTCAGTTATGTAACTATATAGTTATTTACGGGAGGAAGAACTCATGGCGACAAGGCCGATCGGCATCATCATGCACGGCATCACCGGCCGCATGGGATATAACCAGCATCTCGTGCGCTCGATCCTGGCGATCCGCGATGCGGGCGGCGTTGTTTTGTCGAACGGCGACCGGCTGATGCCCGAGCCGGTGCTTGTGGGCCGCAATGCCGAGAAGATCGAGGCGATCGCCCGCAGGCACGGCCTGTCGAAGACGACGACCGATCTGGATGCGGCGCTTGCCGATCCCGCCAACACGATCTTCTTCGACGCCGGCTCGACGCAGATGCGCGTCGAGCTTCTGGAGCGGGCGATTGCCGCGGGCAAGCATGTCTATTGCGAGAAGCCGATCTCCGAGACGCTGGAGGAGGCGCTGTCGGTTGCCGCCTCCGCCGAGCGGCGCGGCGTCAAGAACGGCGTGGTGCAGGACAAGCTGTTCCTGCCGGGCCTGCGCAAGATCGCCCTGCTGCGCGACAGCGGCTTCTTCGGCAAGATCCTGTCGGTGCGCGGCGAGTTCGGCTACTGGGTGTTCGAAGGTGACTGGGGCGTGAAGGCGCAGCGTCCGTCGTGGAACTACCGCAAAAAGGACGGCGGCGGCATGATCCTCGATATGCTGCCGCACTGGCGCTATGTGCTCGACAATCTGTTCGGCGAGGTCCGCTCGGTCAGCTGCCTGGGTGCGACGCATATTCCAGGCCGGGTCGACGAGAGCGGCAAGGCCTATGCGGCGGATGCCGACGATGCGGCCTATGCGACGTTCGAGCTCGAAGGCGGTGTCATCGCCCATATCAACTCGTCCTGGGCGGTTCGGGTGCGCCGCGACGATCTGGTCACGTTCCAGGTGGACGGCACGCATGGGTCAGCCGTCTGCGGGCTGATGCGCTGCTTCACGCAGCATCGGGTCAACACGCCGAAGCCGGTGTGGAACCCGGACCAGCCGCAGCCGATCAACTTCCTCGACACCTGGGACGAGGTGCCGGACACGCAGGCGTTCGACAACGGCTTCAAGGCGCAATGGGAGGAGTTCCTGCGCCATGTGGCGGAGGACGCGCCGTGGCGGTACAGCCTGCGCGAGGGCGCCAAGGGCGTGCAGCTGGCCGAGCTGGCGCAGAAGAGCTGGGCAGAACGCCGATGGATCGACGTCCCATCGCTCGCCGCAAGATAAGGAGACG
>NZ_WUEY01000067.1 GCF_010668395.1 Martinezella lusitana | reverse complement strand
TGCCCTGATCGATCAGGCGAAATACCAGAAATGGTATCAGCAGAGCGTCGAGGATCCCGACAAATTCTGGGGCAAGCACGGCAAGCGTATCGACTGGTTCAAGCCCTACACCAAGGTCAAGAATACGTCCTTTACCGGCAAGGTCTCGATCAAATGGTTCGAGGATGGCGTCACCAACGTCTCCTATAATTGCATCGACCGGCATTTGAAGAAGCATGGGGACCGCGTCGCTTTCATCTGGGAAGGCGACAATCCCTACATCGACAAGAAGGTCACCTATAACGAGCTTTACGAGCAGGTCTGCCGGCTGGCGAATGTGCTCAAGAAGCACGGCGTCAAGAAGGGCGATCGCGTCACCATCTATATGCCGATGATCCCCGAAGCAGCCTATGCGATGCTCGCCTGCGCGCGCATCGGCGCGGTTCACTCGGTCGTTTTCGGCGGCTTCTCGCCCGAAGCGCTTGCCGGCCGCATCGTCGATTGCGAATCGACCGTCGTCATCACCTGCGACGAAGGCGTTCGCGGCGGCAAATCCATCCCGCTGAAGGAAAACACCGATACGGCGATCAATATCGCCGCCAAGCAGAAGGTCGCGGTCAAGACCGTCATCGCCGTGCGCCGCACCGGCGGCAAGACCGGCTGGGAACCCGGCCGCGATTTCTGGTATCACGAGGAAATCGCCAAGGTGAAGGGCGATTGTCCGCCGGCGAAGATGAAGGCGGAAGATCCGCTCTTCATTCTCTATACATCCGGCTCCACCGGCAAGCCGAAGGGCGTGCTGCACACGACCGCCGGCTATCTCGTCTATGCGGCGATGACGCACGAATATACGTTCGACTATCACCCCGGCGATATCTACTGGTGCACGGCCGATGTCGGCTGGGTGACCGGCCACTCCTATATCGTCTACGGGCCGCTCGCCAATGCCGCGACGTCGCTGATGTTCGAAGGCGTGCCGAACTATCCGGACCAGGGCCGGTTCTGGGACGTCATCGACAAGCACAAGGTCAATATCTTCTATACCGCCCCGACGGCAATCCGCTCGCTGATGGGCGCCGGCGATCACTTCGTCAAGCGCGCCTCGCGCTCCAGCCTGCGCCTGCTCGGCACGGTCGGCGAACCCATCAATCCGGAAGCCTGGGAATGGTACTACAAGGTGGTCGGCGACAGCCGCTGCCCGATCGTCGATACCTGGTGGCAGACGGAAACCGGCGGCCACATGATCACGCCGCTTCCCGGCGC
>NZ_WUEY01000066.1 GCF_010668395.1 Martinezella lusitana | reverse complement strand
ATGTCTTGGTTCTCCCAGATCAGGGGTCAACGTTTGAAAACCAGGTGGGGTAGGGCGCGTCGATTTTCTCGGCGTGGATAGTCATACCTAATCGATATTGGAACTGGAGTTACTATGAACATCAAGAGCCTTCTTCTCGGCTCCGCTGCTGCGCTGGCAGCAGTATCGGGTGCTCACGCGGCTGACGCGATCGTCGCTGCCGAGCCGGAGCCGCTGGAATACGTCCGCATCTGCGACGCCTATGGTGCTGGCTACTTCTTCATCCCGGGCACGGAAACCTGCCTCAAGGTCGGCGGCATGGTCCGTACCGAAGGCGGCTGGTACAACGCCTACAATCCGGGCCCTGGCGGCAACCGCGGCACCTACTGGCACACCCGCGCCCAGCTGAGCGTCGACACCGCGACCGACACCGAATACGGTCCGCTGAAGACCAACACCGTCTATCGTTTCGACTGGAACGACGGCGGCTCCACCACCACCAAGCTGCTCTGGGCCAACATCAGCCTCGGTGGTTTCCTGGTCGGTAAGCAGGACTCGCAGTACAACCTGTACACCGGCTACGCCGGCGACGTCATCAACGACGACGTGATCTGGGACGGCCCGTACGAACTCAACCAGCTGACCTACAACTACGATGCCGGCAACGGCTTCACGGCTGTGGTTTCGCTCGAAGACTCCAACTCCGGTTCGGACTCGTCGTCCTTCGGCGGCGCCTGGGTTCAGTCGAAGGCTGACCACTACGCTCCGAACGTTGTTGCCGGTGCCGGCTACAAGACCGGCGGCTTCGGCTTCAAGGTCGTCGGCGGCTATGACTCGATCGTCGAGGAAGGGGCCGTCAAGGCTCGTATCGACGCCGACTTCGGCGCCTTCACGGCCTTCCTGATGGGCGGCTACAACACCGACGGCAAGAAGCTGAACCAGTATGCCGGCTCGAACCTGAACGCATCGGCTTGCCCGGCTGGCCGCGGCGATCTGTGCGGCTGGGGCGACTGGGCCGTCTGGGGCGGCGTCGGCGTTCCGATCAACAGCAAGCTGAAGTGGAACCTGCAGCTCGCCTACACCGACTCGAAGATCTTCGAAGCGACCACGAACCTCAAGTTCAACCCGGTCAAGAACCTGCTCATCGAGCCGGAAGTCACCTACACCAACTTCGATTCCGTCAACCAGGACCAGTGGGCCGGTATCCTCCGCTTCCAGCGCAGCTTCTAAGCCGCGCAGCTGAACCAAGTTCGACACATCTCCCGCTCAGACCTCCGAGCAGGAGAGGAAAGGCCCGGTATCCCAACCGGGCCTTTT
>NZ_WUEY01000065.1 GCF_010668395.1 Martinezella lusitana | reverse complement strand
TTCACGCCGGCTGGCGGGGCGCTCAGCGAGGCCATGGCGGGCGAGGCCTACAGCCAGCAGATTTCGGCAAGCGGCGGCACCGGTACGAAGATCTACAGCCTTGCCTCCGGCAGCCTGCCGAACGGCCTGGTGCTCAATATCTCGACCGGCCAGCTGACCGGCCCGCTCGCAGCCGGAACCGAAGGCGACTACAGCTTCGCCATCCAGGTCCGTGACGGCAATGGCGCGACCGCAAGCGCGTCCTATACGCTGAAGGTCAAGGCCCGTGCCATCACCGTCGCAGACAAGGTCATCGACGTGCCGGCCGGCTCGACGCCCGCCGACGTCTATCTCAATGGCGGGGCGACCGGCGGTCCGTTCACCTCGGCCGACCTGGCGTTCGTCGAACCGGCCAATGCCGGCACCGCGACGATCATCCAGGGCCAGCTCGCCGCAGCCGGCCCGGTGGCGACGCCGGTCGGATGGTATCTGCATTATACGCCGAACCCGGCCTATTCCGGCCAGGTGCGCATCGGCTACAAGCTCGTCAGCGCGTTCGGGGCCTCCAATACCGGCACCGTCACCTATAATATCCGCTATGACGCCGGCAAGGTTGCCGAGGATATCGACAATCTCGTGCATGGCTTCGTGCAGTCCCGGCAGAACATGATCGCCAACACGATCGAGGTGCCAGGCCTGCTGCAGCGCCGTCAGATGCAGAAGGCGACGGATCCGGTCACCGGCCGCATGACGCCGTCGGAAGAAGGCATGACGCTCGGCTTCTCCACCAGCCTGTCGCAGATCCGGGCGGCCGGCGGCGATGCGGATGCGGCGTCCGCCCCCTTCAACGTCTGGATCGGCGGCGCTTTCCTCGCCCATAACGACAAGAGCGGAAACGACAGCACCGGCAAGTGGGGCAGTTTCGCCATGATCAACATGGGGGCGGATTATCTGATCTCCGACCATGCGCTGATCGGGCTTTCCTTCCACTATGACCGTATGACGGATCCGACCGATGAGGATGCCAAGCTCACCGGCAACGGCTGGCTTGCCGGACCCTATGCCTCGCTGGAACTCGGCCGTGGCGTGTTCTGGAACGGCAGCCTGCGCTATGGCGGCTCGAGCAACACCATCGACACGCAGTTCTGGGACGGCAGCTTCAGGACGACGCGCTGGATGGCCGATACCTCGATCGAGGGGCAGTGGAACCTCGACGAAGACACGACGGTCTCGCCGAAGCTGCGGGCGATCTACTTCTCCGAAACGGTCGACGACTACACGGTCAAGAACGGTGCCGGCGACGCCCTCACCATCGACGGCTTCGACGAGGAGCAGTTCCGCGTCAGCCTCGGCGCGGAGATCGCCAGGTCGTTCACGCTCGAAAGCGGTGCAAAGCTGACGCCGAAGCTCGGGGT
>NZ_WUEY01000064.1 GCF_010668395.1 Martinezella lusitana | reverse complement strand
ATCATGACGGTTAGTTATCTGAAGGTTGGGAAGACTGCGACGGAGCGTGCGGAGGAGGATGCGAAGGTTCGCTCGATTGTCGAGGCGACGCTGAAGGAGATCGAGACGCGCGGGGACGCGGCTGTCCGGGAGCTGTCGGAGCGGTTCGACAAGTTCTCGCCGGGTTCATTCCGTCTGACGGGTTCGCAGATCGATGCGGCGATGAGCAAGGTCTCCGCGCGCGACATGGCCGACATCCGGTTCGCCCAGGCGCAGATAAGGCGCTTTGCCGAGGCGCAGAAGGCCTCGATGCGCGATATCGAGGTGGAGACGCTGCCGGGCGTGATCCTCGGCCACCGCAACATTCCGGTGCAGTCGGTGGGTTGCTATGTGCCGGGCGGCAAGTTCCCGATGGTGGCCTCGGCGCATATGTCGGTGCTGACGGCATCGGTCGCCGGCGTGCCGCGCATCGTTGCGGCCGCTCCGCCGCAGAAGGGCGAGCCGCATCCGGCGATCGTCGCCGCCATGCATCTGGCCGGCGCCCACGAGATCTACGTGCTCGGCGGCATGCAGGCCGTCGGCGCGATGGCGCTCGGCACGGAGACGATCAAGCCCGTCGACATGCTGGTGGGGCCGGGGAACGCCTTTGTCGCCGAGGCGAAGCGACAGCTCTATGGCCGTGTCGGCATCGACCTGTTTGCCGGTCCGACCGAGACCATGGTGATCGCCGACGAGACGGTCGACGCTGAAGTGTGCGCCACCGACCTTCTCGGGCAGGCCGAGCACGGCTACAACTCGCCGGCGGTGCTGGTGACGAACTCGCGCAAGCTCGCGCAGGAAACGCTTTCGCAAATCGACCGGCTGCTTGCCATCCTGCCCACGGCGGAGACGGCCCGCATCTCCTGGCAGGACTATGGGGAGATCATCGTCTGCGACAGCTACGAGGAGATGCTGGATGTCGCCAACGACATCGCCTCGGAGCATGTGCAGGTCATGACCGATCGCGACGACTGGTTCCTGGAGAAGATGCATTCCTACGGTGCGCTCTTCCTTGGGCCGCGAACCAACGTCGCCAACGGCGACAAGGTGATCGGCACCAATCACACGCTGCCGACCAGGAAGGCGGGCCGCTATACGGGCGGTCTCTGGGTGGGGAAGTTTCTGAAGACGCATTCCTACCAGAAGATCCTGACGGATGCGGCGGCGGCCGAGATCGGCGCCTACTGCTCGCGCCTGTGCATGCTGGAAGGCTTCGTCGGCCATGCCGAGCAGGCCAATGTCAGGGTCCGGCGCTATGGCGGCAGGAACGTGCCCTATGGCCAGGCGGCCGAGTGAGACGATGACGGGACGACCCACGCCATGACCTCACCCCTACCCAGGACACCCTCCTTCCGATTGGACGGCAAGACCGCACTCGTCACCGGCGCTTCCTC
>NZ_WUEY01000063.1 GCF_010668395.1 Martinezella lusitana | reverse complement strand
TGGAAGATCGTGTCCAACTCGTGCTGAAGGGCGTCGCCCGGCTTAATGAGATGGCCGATGTCGTCGTGCCGGAACTTGCCTGGCAAATGGGCCGGCCGATCAAGTATGGCGGCGAATATCGGGGCTTCAACGAGCGCTCCAACTACGTCGCGTCGATCGCCGCCGATGCGCTCGCGCCGCTTGTTGTCGAAGACAGTGCGAGTTTTGCCCGCCGCATCGAGCGCGAGCCGCACGGCGTCGTCTTCGTCATCGCACCGTGGAACTATCCTTACATGACGGCGATCAACACGGTTGCTCCGGCGCTGATGGCCGGTAATACGGTGATCCTCAAGCATGCGAGCCAGACGTTGCTCGTCGGCGAGCGGCTGGTGCAGGCCCTTGTCGAGGCCGGCGTTCCCGCCGACGTCTTCCAGAATATCTTCCTCGACCATGAGACGACCTCGGCGCTGATTGCGGCCGGAAGCTTCAACTTCGTCAATTTCACCGGCTCCGTCGAAGGCGGACGGTCGATCGAGCGCGCGGCTGCCGGTACGTTTACCAGCCTCGGGCTCGAGCTTGGCGGCAAGGATCCGGGCTACGTCATGGAGGATGCCGATCTCGACGCCGCCGTCGATACGCTGATGGATGGCGCCACCTTCAATTCCGGCCAGTGCTGCTGCGGCATCGAGCGCATCTACGTGCATGAATCGCTGTACGACGCCTTTGTCGAAAAGTCGGTCGCATGGGTTTCGAACTACAAGCTCGGCAACCCGCTCGATCCGGAAACCTCGCTCGGGCCGATGGCGCACAAGCGCTTCGCCAAGGTGGTTCGCGACCAGATCGCCGATGCCGTCGCCAAAGGCGCCAAGGCGCTCGTCGATCCCAAGCTGTTCCCGGCCGATGACGGCGGTGCCTATCTCGCGCCGCAGATCCTCGTCAACGTCGATCATTCGATGGCCTTCATGCGGGAAGAGACCTTCGGTCCGGCCGTCGGCATCATGAAGGTGAAGAGCGATGCGGAAGCGCTGGGGCTGATGAACGACAGCCCCTATGGCCTGACGGCTTCGCTCTGGACAAAGGATGTCGAGCGTGCCTCGCGGATCGGCCATGAGATCGAAACCGGCACCGTCTTCATGAACCGCGCCGACTATCTCGATCCGGCTCTGTGCTGGACCGGCGTCAAGGAAACCGGCCGCGGCGGCTCGCTGTCGGTCATCGGCTTCCACAACCTGACGCGTCCGAAATCCTATCACCTGAAGAAAGTAACAGCATGAGCACTATCTCAGCCAATTGGAGCTATCCGAACGCCTTCAAGCTCGGCCGTGGCCGCATCAAGGAACTCGCGGACGCCTGCAAGAGCCTGGGCATGAAGAAGCCGCTTCTGGTCACTGACCGGGGACTTGCCTCGATGGCGATCACCAAGACGGCTCTGGACATTCTCGAGGATGCGGGTCTCGGCCGTGCGCTCTTCGCCGATGTCGATCCGAACCCGAACGAGAAGAA
>NZ_WUEY01000062.1 GCF_010668395.1 Martinezella lusitana | reverse complement strand
GCGCCCTGAGAGCTTCGATCCACGTTATCGAAGCTCTCAAGCCCCAACGCTCAGGGGCTTCAGACCTGCGCCAGGCCTCCATCGACGAAAACCTCGCCGCCGGTCATGAAGCTGCTGTCCGAAGACGCCAGGAAGGCGGCAACAGCGCCTGTCTCGGACGGATCGCCCATCCGCCCGAGGACTGTGCTGGCCCCCAGTCTGGCGATGCCTTCATCGCCCAGCACTTCGATCGCCAGCTCTGTCGTGGTCGGTCCCGGCGAGAGGACGTTGACGCGGATGCCGGTGCCCTTCAGGTCCAGCGCCCAGCTGCGCGCCAAGTTCCGGACGGCAGCCTTGGTCGCGCTGTAGATGCTGAACGCCGGCGTCCCCATCACTCCCGTGCTGGATCCCGTCAGGATGATCGACGCGCCCTCCCCCATCAGCGGTAGGGCCTTCTGCACCGTGAACACCAACCCCTTCACATTGAGGTCGAAGATCTGGTCGTAGTGCTCGGTCGTGATCTCGCCGAGCGGTGCAAACGACCCGGTCCCGGCGTTAGCGAGCAGGATGTCCAGCCCTCCGCGCTCAGCCTTGACCGTCTCATACAGCCGGTCAAGGGCGGCCGGGTCGGTCACGGAGCCCTGTACGGCCCGCGCCGACGTCCCCAACTCGACCAAGGCGGCGTCCAGCCTCTCCTGCCCCCGCCCGAAGATGTAGACGAACGCGCCTTCGTCGACGAACCGCTTGGCCGCCCCGAATCCGATACCGCTTCCGCCGCCCGTCACTACGGCCGTCTTACCCTGTAATCTGCTCATGATGTGCTCCTTCATTGAGATTGCACTAAGCTGGCGGTATACGCACCCATTGACAAGTATGCACCTTTTGGTAAGTATCTGGAAATGTCTTCAGATCGATCAAATTCCAATTCGCCGTCGGAGCAGACCTTGCCAACGGCTCAGGCTTGCACCCCGACGCTGCCCGGCTTCACCTGTGGTCTCGACGCGACCTTGCGGGTCATCGCCGGCAAGTGGAAACCGTTGATCCTGTACTTCGTGGCGCAAGGCGGCCCGACCCGATACGGCGCGCTACGGCGAGCCGTGCGTGATGTGAGCGATAAGATGCTGATCCAGCAACTCAAGGAGTTGGAGGCCGACGGCCTTGTGAAGCGGACCGACTACAAAGAGATCCCACCCCGGGTAGACTATAGCCTCACTCCGCTGGGCCGCAGCTTGGCCGAAGCCCTGGTTCCCCTTTGCTCTTGGGGCACGGAAAACATGGCCGAAGTTACTCGCGTTTTCGCGGAGCGCGACGCCTTGAACAGCCAAAGGCCGGAGCCCTCGGGCCAATCGACGCGAATTGAGTAGCAATGTCGCAGGGTATCGCGCCGTGTCGGACATCGTCGAGGCTGGCGTTCCTGAACAGGTTGGAACCGTCGCGCAACGTAGCGGCATCGATGCGCTGGCCGCGTTCGAGATGCGTAAGGAGGAGTTGCGCAACACTCTCTCGACCCGC
>NZ_WUEY01000061.1 GCF_010668395.1 Martinezella lusitana | reverse complement strand
TCCTTGATGTCGCAGGTCTTGCAGTGGACGCAGTTCTGGGCGTTGATGACGTAGGTCTCCTTGCCGTCCTTCTCTACCCATTCGTAGACGCCGGCCGGACAGTAGCGCGTCGACGGGCCGGCAAAGACATCGTGCTCCGACGAGACCTGCAGCGCCATGTCCCTGACATGCAGATGCACCGGCTGGTCTTCTTCGTGGTTGGTGTTCGACAGGAACACCGAGGACAGGCGGTCGAAGGTCAGCACGCCATCCGGCTTCGGATAGTCGATCTTCTGATGCCGGGCGGCAGGCTCCAGGCTCTGCGCATCGGTCTTGCCGTGCTTCAGCGTGCCGAAGAAGGAAAAGCCGAACAGCTGGTTCGTCCACATGTCGAGGCCGCCGAGCGCCACGCCGACCGCCGTGCCGAACCGCGACCACAGCGGCTTGACGTTTCTGACGCGCTTCAGGTCCTTGCCGATGTCACTCTGGCGCCATTCGTTCTCGATCTCGATCACCTCGTCATTGCCGCGGCCGGCGGCGATCGCCTCGGCGATCCTGTCGGCCGCCAGCATGCCCGACAGCACCGCATTGTGGCTGCCCTTGATGCGGGGAACGTTGACGAAGCCGGCCGAGCAGCCGATCAGCGCGCCGCCCGGGAAGGTCAGCTTCGGCACCGACTGATATCCGCCCTCGGTGATGGCGCGGGCGCCATAGGAGAGGCGCTTGCCGCCCTCGAACGTGCCGCGGATCGCCGGGTGCGTCTTGAAGCGCTGGAACTCCTCGAAGGGATAGAGATAGGGGTTCTTGTAGTTGAGGTGCACGACGAAGCCGACGGCGACCAGATTGTCCTCCAGATGATAGAGGAACGAGCCGCCGCCCGTCTTCATGCCCAACGGCCAGCCGAAGGAGTGCTGCACGAGGCCCTTCTTGTGGTTCTCGCGCTTGACCTCCCAGAGCTCCTTGATGCCGATGCCGAACTTCGGCACGTCGCTGTCGCGCGCCAGATCGAACCGGGCGATCAGCTGCTTGGCAAGCGAGCCGCGCACGCCCTCGCCGATCAGCACATACTTGCCGAGCAGCGCCATGCCGCGCGTGTAGTTCGGGCCGGGCTCGCCGGTCTTCTCGATGCCCATGTCGCCGGTGGCGACACCGATGACGGCGCCCTCGTCATTGTAGAGCACTTCGCTCGCGGCAAAGCCGGGATAGATCTCGACGCCGAGCGCCTCGGCCTTTTCGGCCAGCCAGCGACAGACATTGCCGAGCGAGACGATATAGTTGCCGTGATTGTTCATCAGCGGCGGCATGAGGACGTTCGGCAGGCGGACGGAGCCGGCAGGCCCGAGGAACAGGAAGTGATCCGAGGTCACCTTGGTCTTGAACGGGTGATCCTCCTCGTCGCGCCAGTCCGGCAGCAGGCGGTCGATGCCGATCGGATCGACGACGGCGCCCGACAGAATATGCGCGCCGACCTCCGCCCCCTTCTCGAGCACCACGACTGTCAGATCCGCATTGATCTGCTTCAGCCGGATCGCAGCCGACAGGCCCGCAGGACCCGCACCCACAATCACGACGTCGAATTCCATGCTCTCCCGCTCCGGCAACTCGATCGCGTCAGTCAT
>NZ_WUEY01000060.1 GCF_010668395.1 Martinezella lusitana | reverse complement strand
ATGAAGATACTCGTGCCAGTGAAGCGGGTTGTTGACTACAACGTGAAGATCCGCGTGAAGGCGGATGGATCGGGCGTTGAGCTTTCGAACGTGAAGATGTCGATGAACCCGTTCGACGAGATTTCGGTTGAGGAGGCGCTGCGGCTGAAGGAAGCCGGCAAGGCGGACGAGGTGGTGGTGGTGTCGATCGGACCTGCCAAGGCCGAGGAGACGCTGCGGACGGCGCTGGCCATGGGTGCGGATCGCGCCATCCTGGTCGAGACCGATGACGCCGTCGAGCCGCTGGCGGTCGCCAAGATCCTCAAGGGCGTGGCCGAGGCCGAACAGCCGGGCCTGATCATCGTCGGCAAGCAGGCGATCGACGACGACAGCAACCAGACCGGCCAGATGCTGGCGGCCCTCTTGGGCACCGCGCAGGCGACCTTCGCCTCGAAGATCGAGATCGGTGATGGCAAGGCCCAGGTCACCCGCGAAGTCGATGGCGGCCTGCAGACGATCGAGGTCAAGCTTCCTGCGGTCGTCACGTCGGACCTGCGGCTGAACGAGCCGCGCTATGCCTCGCTGCCCAACATCATGAAGGCCAAGAAGAAGCCGCTCGACAAGAAGGCGCCGTCCGACTTCGGCGTTTCCACGGAGCCTCGGCTGAAGGTGCTGAAGACCGAGGAGCCCGGTGGCCGCAAGGCGGGCGTCAAGGTCAAGTCCGTCGCCGAGCTGGTCGAAAAGCTGAAAAACGAAGCTGGCGTCCTCTAAGGTCCAGGAAAAGGAGACTTCATCATGGCCATTCTTCTTCTGGCTGATCACGACAATGACCATCTCTCCGACCAGACCGCCAAGGCGCTGACGGCAGCGACGAAAATCGCCAAGGAAACGGCAAGCGATGTGCATGTGCTCGTCGCGGGTGCCGGCGCCAAGGCTGCCGGCGAACAGGCGGCCAAGCTTGCCGGCGTCTCGAAGGTGCTGGTGGCCGAGGATGCAAGCCTTGCCAACAATCTGGCCGAACCGCTGGCGGCGCTGATCGTGTCACTCGCCGGTTCCTATGACGTGATCATCGGTGCTGCGACCTCGGTCGGCAAGAACGTGCTGCCGCGCGTTGCCGCCCTCATCGACGTCGCCCAGGTCTCGGAGATCATCGAGGTGGTCTCGGCCGATACCTTCAAGCGGCCGATCTATGCCGGCAATGCCATCCAGACGGTGCAGTCGACGGATGCCAAGAAGGTGATCACGGTGCGCACGGCCTCGTTTGCCGCAGCGGATGTTAGCGGCAATGCCGCGATCGAGAGCGTGGCGGCTGCCGCCAACCCCGGTCTTTCCTCCTTCGTCGGCGATGCGCTGTCGTCGTCCGACCGTCCGGAGCTGACGTCGGCGAAGATCATCATCTCGGGCGGGCGGGCGCTGGGGTCTGCGGAGAAGTTCCGCGAGGTCATCCTTCCGGTCGCCGACAAGCTCGGGGCGGCCGTCGGCGCATCGCGTGCCGCCGTCGATGCCGGCTATGCGCCGAACGACTGGCAGGTGGGGCAGACGGGCAAGGTGGTGGCGCCGCAGCTCTACATCGCCTGCGGCATCTCGGGCGCCATCCAGCATCTGGCCGGCATGAAGGACTCGAAGGTCATCGTCGCCATCAACAAGGACGAGGAAGCCCCGATCTTCCAGATCGCCGACTACGGCCTCGTCGCAGACCTCTTCGAAGCATTGCCCGAACTGCAAAAGGCGCTCTGAGCGCC
>NZ_WUEY01000005.1 GCF_010668395.1 Martinezella lusitana | reverse complement strand
GCGAACCCATCAATCCGGAAGCCTGGGAATGGTACTACAAGGTGGTCGGCGACAGCCGCTGCCCGATCGTCGATACCTGGTGGCAGACGGAAACCGGCGGCCACATGATCACGCCGCTTCCCGGCGCCACCGATCTCAAGCCCGGCTCCGCCACCCTGCCCTTCTTCGGCGTGCAGCCGCAGCTGGTCGACAACGAGGGTAACCTGCTGGAAGGTGCCGCCGACGGCAATCTGGTGATCGCCGACAGCTGGCCCGGCCAGATGCGCACGGTCTACGGCGACCACGAGCGCTTCATCCAGACATACTTCTCCACCTACAAGGGCAAGTATTTCACCGGTGACGGCTGCCGTCGCGACGAGGACGGCTATTACTGGATCACCGGCCGCGTCGACGATGTTCTCAACGTTTCGGGCCATCGCTTGGGCACGGCGGAAGTGGAATCGGCGCTGGTGTCGCACAAGCATGTGTCGGAAGCGGCCGTGGTCGGCTATCCGCACTCGATCAAGGGTCAGGGCATCTATTGCTACGTGACGCTGATGGTCGGCCTCGAAGGCTCGGATGCGCTGCGTCAGGAGCTGGTGAAGCATGTGCGGACCGAAATCGGCCCGATCGCCTCGCCGGACAAGATCCAGTTCACCCCCGGCCTGCCGAAAACCCGCTCGGGCAAGATCATGCGCCGTATCCTGCGCAAGATCGCCGAGGACGATTTCGGCGCGCTTGGCGATACCTCGACGCTCGCCGATCCGGCCGTGGTGGATGATCTGATCGCCAACCGGCAGAACAAGGCGGATGCGGCCTGATGTTTCAAGGCGCCGTACGATCGGTACGGCGCCTTTTCAAATGAACTTCGGAAGTTCGAGCGCTTATCACTTCTTCTGGACTGTGCATCCAAGATGCGTTTGGCATCAGATACCTCAGCCGTTAGTTAAATCCTAAAAATCGATCGCCCGGCCATTGATCTCCCAGTCGCCGAAGCGGGCGGGGTCGGCGCCGCCGCGGCCGCCGATTTCGGGGGGAAGCTCGGCTTGAGCCTGCGCCTGGCGGCGCTCCTCGGCTTCGGCCAGCGCGCGCTTGGCTGCGGGCGAGAGCGGCTTGCGCGCGGTATCGCCGGCTTCGGTGTCGATTTTATTGTCGTTATCTGCGGTTTGCATGGTCTCGCACGACCTCCGAAATATTGAAATGAAGGGAGGAATAGCCAAATCATAGTGCGTCCGGCCGCAAAGAAAAAGGTTTGGACGACAGATGAGTTGGAGACCCGTCGATGAATCTCATGCGTACCGCCATGCTGCTTGCCTTCATGACTGCCCTGTTCATGGGCGTCGGCTATCTGATCGGCGGTCAATCCGGCATGTTGATCGCATTTGTCGTCGCCGCGGGCATGAATTTCTTTTCCTACTGGAATTCCGACCGCATGGTGCTCTCCACCTACAATGCGCAGGAGGTGGACGAGCGCAGCGCGCCGGAATTCTACCGGATCGTCCGCGATCTCGCCCGCAATGCCGGCCTGCCGATGCCGAAGGTCTACCTCTACGACAGCCCGCAGCCGAATGCCTTCGCCACCGGCCGCAATCCGGAAAACGCCGCCGTTGCCGCTTCCACCGGTCTTCTGCACGCGCTGACACCGGACGAAGTGGCCGGCGTGATGGCGCATGAGCTTGCGCATGTGCAGAACCGCGACACGCTGACCATGACGATCACGGCGACGCTTGCCGGCGCCATTTCCATGCTCGGCAATTTCGCCTTCTTCTTCGGCGGCCGCCGCGACAACAACAATCCGCTCGGCATGATCGGCGTTCTGCTGGCGATGATCGTCGCCCCTCTGGCTGCAATGCTGGTGCAGATGGCGATCAGCCGCACGCGCGAATATTCAGCCGACCGTCGCGGCGCCGAGATTTGCGGCAATCCGCTGTCGCTCGCCTCCGCACTCGGCAAGATTGCCCGTGGCGCCGCGCATATTCCGAATGAGGAGGCCGAAGGCCATCCGGCGACGGCGCACATGTTCATCATCAATCCGCTCTCGGGCGAGCGCATGGACAACCTGTTTTCCACCCATCCGAACACGGAAAATCGTATCGCCGCGCTGCATGAAATGGCCCGTTACGGCGGCGGCAGTGCCTCGTCTGCAGCCCCATCTTCGGGCTTTGGCTCGACGGGACCGGTCTTGACTGCTAATCCGGAGCGAAAATCGCGCTCCGTGCCGAATACGGGTCGCGGTGGTTCGCAACCGCCGAAGGGACCCTGGTCTTGAGTTCTGACAATAAAAACAAAACGTTCAACAAGGATGGAAGACGATCGGGCAAAGGGCCGGCCGAGCCTCGGCGGCATGATTCGGCGTCTTCCAAGCCCGGTTTTGCGGCGCGCGCCGCCGCGACGAAGATCCTGGCCGCGGTCATCGATCGCAAGACGCCGCTCGACGGCATGCTGGATGCGGAAGGCGGCAACCCTGCCTATAGGGCGCTGAGCGAAAGCGACCGGGCGCTGGTGCGCGCCATCCTCAACAGCGCGCTTCGGCACTTGCCGCGCATCGAGGCGGCGATATCGTCGCTGCTCGATTCGCCTTTGCCCGAAGGCGCTCGGGCGCTGCATCATGTTCTTGTCGTTGGTGCCGCGCAGATACTCTACCTCGATGTGCCGGATCATTCCGCCGTCGACCTCGCCGTCGAGCAGGCCAACCGCGATCCCCGCAACCGCCGCTTTGCCAAGCTGGTCAACGCCATTCTGCGACGTATCGGCCGTGAGAAGCAGGCAGTTCTGGAGCAGGTCGCGGGTGTGCCCGCCATGCCGGCCTGGTTTCTTTCCCGGCTGGAATCCGCCTATGGCGCGGAGACGGCGATCAAAATTTCGGACACGCAATTGGAGCCGGCCGCGATCGATCTCACGGTAAAATCCGATACCGATGGGTGGGCGAAGCGCCTCAATGGCGTTGTTCTGCCGACCGGTGGCGTGCGGCTTGCCTCCTTCGAAGGATCGATTCCCTCGCTTGAAGGCTTCGATGACGGCGAGTGGTGGGTGCAGGATGCGGCCGCGAGCATCCCGGCGAAATTGTTCGGCTCGCTTGCCGGCAAGCGGGTGGTCGATCTCTGCGCCGCGCCCGGCGGCAAGACGGCGCAGCTCGTCCTCGCCGGCGGCAAGGTCACGGCGCTCGACCAATCCGCCAATCGACTGAAAAGACTATCCACCAATCTCGCGCGCCTCGGTCTGGAGGCAGAGACCGTCGTGGCCGATATGAGCAAGTATCGGCCCGAGGAACTCTTCGATGCTGCCCTTCTCGATGCCCCCTGCTCCTCGACGGGAACGACGCGCCGTCATCCCGACGTGCTGTGGACCAAGGGGCCGGAGGATATCGCCAAGCTTGCCGGCCTGCAGGAGCGCCTGCTTCGTCATGCCCTGACGCTGGTCAAGCCGGATGGCCTGGTGGTGTTTTCCAACTGTTCGCTCGATCCCGAAGAGGGTGAGGATCTGGTCGCGCGCCTGCTCGCCGATACGGACAATGCCGAACGCGTTCCGATCGCAGCGGCCGATTGGCCGGGCCTGGAAGCGGCGATTTCGCCGCTTGGCGCCTTCCGCACCACGCCGGACATGCTGCCGCTTTCCGATGGCTTTGCCTCAGGGCTCGACGGCTTTTTTGCCGTCGTACTTCGGCGTGCGCGTTAGCGGCATCCGGGTTTCTCACGCATCGAACGGTTAAAAACCTGCAAACATGTCCTTAATTGGTATATTTGTAACCTCTTTTTAACCACGGATAATGAGAGTAAGCAGAAGCAAATATGCAGATCTGCGGCAGGGTTTAGTGAGTTCATACATGCGGGAAGCATGGCGGCGGATGTCGCGCCGCGCGGCGTTGACGCGATTGCGTCTCACCCGCCACACGTTGCGTGTGCCGGAACGCCTGATCGTGGCGCCGACCGATCTGCGCAGCGTCGATCCCTTTTTCGTCGAAGAGCTTCTGAACGGGCGCATCCTGCTTGCCGGACGTGTTCTGGAAACGCAGGGGGCATCGCCCTTTTCGCTGGAATTGCCGTCGCTGGCCTTTGCCGCCAAGCTGCATAACTTTCGCTGGCTGCGGCATTTGCGGGCGGAAAAGAGCGACCAGGCTTCGGCCATGGCGCGCGCGATCCTCACCGACTGGATTGCGGTTCACGGCCGCCGGCTGCACGGTCTCGCCTGGTCGCCTGACATAGCGGCGCAACGGCTGATCGCGCTGCTGTCGCATTCGCCGGTGCTCCTGCATGGCACGGACAGCGGATTCTATCGCCGCTTCATGCGGATGCTCGTCTTTCATGTGCGTTTTCTGCGGCGGATGGCGGCATCGGCACCCGACGGCATCACCCGGTTCCGCGTGCGCATCGCGCTTGCCATGTCGTCGGTCGCCATGCCGAGCAGCGCGTTGACGCTGAAGCGGGCCGGCCAGGCGCTCGACCGCGAGATCGACCGGCAGATCCTGCAGGATGGCGGCCATATCTCCCGCAATCCGCGCGCATCGCTGGAGCTGCTGCTCGATCTGCTGCCGCTGCGCCAGACCTACGTCAATCTCGGCCATGACGTGCCGGTGCGGCTCATTCCCGGCATTGACCGCATGTATCCGGCGCTGCGCTTCTTCCGCCATCAGGACGGCGACCTGGCGCTGTTCAACGGCGCGACGTCGACGCTTGCCAACGAGCTCATGTCGGTGCTGCGCTATGACGAGACTGCGGGACAGGCATTCAAGGCGCTGCCGCACACCCGATATCACCGGCTGGCGGCCGGCCAGGCCGTCGTCATCATGGATGTCGGGGCTGCCGCGTCCACCGATCTCAGCCGCACGGCGCATGCGGGCTGCCTCTCCTTCGAGATGTCGTCGGGCAAAACGCGCTTCATCATCAATTCCGGCTCGCCCGAGTTCGCGGGCGATCGCTTCATCCAGGCCGCGCGGGCGACCGCGGCGCATTCGACCGTTACGCTCAACGACACGTCGTCCTGTCAGTTTTCCAAGGCGAAATCGCTGGGGCCGATCATGGTCGGCGGGGTGAAGAAGATTATCGTGGAGCGTGCCGAGACCGAGGACGGGCGGGATTATGTCCGCGCGGCCCATGACGGCTATCTCCCTGCCTTCGGCTATGTCCACGAGCGCGAGCTGAGCCTCAACGCCAGCGGCACGATCGTCGCCGGCCGCGACCGGTTTTTGGTACCGGAAGGCAGGAAGCAGCCACCCAGAGGCGAAGGCGTCGCCTCCGCGCGCTTTCACATCCACCCCTCCATCAGCCTGCTGCAGACCGAGACGGACGCCGCGCTGCTGATCGCGCCGGATGGGGAGACCTGGGTGTTCTCCTCGCCGGGCAACGAGGTGCTGGTGGCGGAAGATATATTCTTTGCCGATCCCTCGGGCATGCGCTCTTCCGATCAGCTCGAGATCGTTTTCCGGATCACCGAAAAGCCGGAAATCCGCTGGTTTTTATCCTATCGGCCATAGGCTAAGCGCGTCAGCTATGCTAACGGGGCGGCATTATCGTCCCGCGCCATTTCCGCCGGACATCTCGTCTCCTCATGCCAGAGCGGGTGCGCTCTGTTTTTTGTTATCGCGCAATTCCGGACGGAAAACCGCCGTATACCTGTCCTGGAATTGCTCTAGATCGGAGAAAGCCCATGGCCGTCGTTTCCAAGAAAATCCCTGCTCCTGACAAAGTGAAGGTGAAGACCGCGCTTCTGTCCGTTTCCGATAAGACCGGCATCGTCGAGCTGGCACGCGCCCTCAGCGCGCAGGGTGTGCGCCTCCTGTCGACCGGCGGCACGCACAAGACGATCGCCGCGGCCGGCCTTGCCGTGACCGACGTGTCGGAGGTGACGAATTTTCCGGAGATCATGGACGGTCGCGTCAAGACGCTGCATCCGAAGGTGCATGGCGGCCTGCTCGCCATCCGTGACGATGCCGAGCACCAGGCTGCGATGAAGGAGCACGGCATCGAGGGCATCGATCTCGTCGTCATCAATCTCTATCCCTTCGAGGACGTCCGCAAGGCAGGCGGCGATTATCCGACGACGGTCGAAAACATCGACATCGGCGGCCCGGCGATGATCCGCGCTTCGGCGAAGAACCACGCCTATGTGTCGATCCTGACCGATCCCGCCGACTATCCGGAACTGCTGGAGCAGCTTTCCGCCGATGCCGGCCAGACGGCCTATGCCTTCCGTCAGCGCATGGCCGCCAAGGCTTTCGCCCGCACCGCCGCCTATGACGCGATGATCTCCAACTGGTTTGCCGAGGCGCTCGATATCGCCACGCCGCGCCACCGCGTCATCGGCGGGGTTCTGCGCGAGGAAATGCGCTACGGCGAAAACCCGCACCAGAAGGCCGCCTTCTACGTGACAGGCGAGAACCGCCCCGGCGTTTCCACGGCGACGCTGCTGCAGGGCAAGCAGCTTTCCTACAACAACATCAACGACACCGACGCGGCCTATGAGCTCGTTGCCGAGTTCCTGCCGGAAAAGGGGCCGGCCTGCGCGATCATCAAGCATGCCAATCCCTGTGGCGTCGCCACCGGCCCGAGCCTCGTGGAAGCCTACAAGCGCGCTCTTGCCTGCGATTCTACCTCGGCCTTCGGCGGCATCATCGCGCTCAACAGCCTGCTCGACGCGGCAACGGCGGAGGAGATCGTCAAGCTCTTCACCGAGGTCATCATCGCGCCCGAGGTCAGCGAGGAAGCCAAGGCAATCATCGCCCGCAAGCCGAACCTCCGCCTGCTCTCGGTCGGCGCCCTGCCCGATCCGCGCGCGCCCGGCCTGACCGCCAAGACCGTCTCCGGCGGCCTGCTGGTGCAGAACCGCGACAACGCACTGGTCGAAGACATGGAGCTCAAGGTCGTCACCAAGCGCGCGCCGACGGCACAGGAGCTGGAGGACATGAAGTTCGCCTTCCGCGTCGCCAAGCATGTGAAGTCGAACGCCGTCGTCTACGCCAAGGATGGCCAGACGGCCGGCATCGGCGCGGGCCAGATGAGTCGCGTCGATTCCGCTCGCATCGCTGCCATCAAGGCCGAGGAAGCCGCCAAGGCCATGGGGCTTGCCGAGCCGCTGACGCGCGGTTCCGCCGTTGCCTCCGAAGCCTTCCTGCCGTTTGCCGACGGCCTGCTGTCGGCGATTGCCGCCGGCGCCACAGCCGTCATCCAGCCGGGCGGCTCCATGCGCGACCAGGAAGTCATCGACGCTGCGAACGAGCACAATGTCGCGATGGTCTTCACCGGCATCCGCCATTTCCGCCATTGATGACTTTGCCCTCGCCCCATCGGGGAGAGGGTGGCGCAACAGCGCCGGGTGAGGGGGCATTACCGGGAGTCTGCATATCGTTCGCAACGATATAGGTTGGTCCGAATGCGCGGCGCGACCCCCTCATCCGCCCTCTTTGGGCACCTTCTCCCCGCTGGGGAGAAGGAGATGAGCATATCCCTATTAAGATAAGGAGATATCCCTACCTCGTCTTGTCGGCCGGATAAGGTGTGGGCAGCAGAAGCAGCAGGCCGCCGGCAAGGAAGATGACGAGCGTCGCCATGCCGAGGCGGGCTGAGCCGCTCCAATAGGTCACCAGCGAGAAGAACAGCGTCGCCATGAAGCTGGTGGCGCGGCCTGACAGTGCATAGATGCCGAAGTAGCGTCCCGCTTCCGAGAGGCTGACGCTGCGGGCGAGATAGGAGCGCGAGGAGGCCTGCACCGGCCCGAAAGCGATGCCGATCAGCAGGCCATAGCCGATATAGGCCTTTTCCGCCGCCGTGCCGAACAGGCCGCCGGAACTGGCCGTCGAGAGCGGAACCAGGCCGAAGAGCGTGAAGCCGGGGCCTGTGGAGATAATACCGAAAGTGGCGACCAGCAGCAGTGTCAGGCTGATGACGACAGTCGTTTTCGAGCCTAGCCAGCGGTCGACATAGCCGGCGGCAAAGCAGCCGAAAATGGCGATGACATTGAGGATGATGCCATAAATGCCGATCTCGATCGTCGCCCAGCCGAACATGCCGGCTGCGAAGGTGCCGCCAAGGATCAGCAGTCCGTTGACGCCATCCTGATAGATCATGCGGGCGATGAGGAAGAAGCTGATGCCACGCCGGCGCTTCAGCTCTCGCAGGGTCGACGAGAGTTCACGCAGGCCGGAGCGAACTGCGGCGCGCAGCGGCAGGCCGCGCGCGGCATCGGGCGTGAAGAGGAACATCGGCAGAATGAAGAGGAAGTACCAGACGGCGGAAATCGGCCCGGTGATGCGCGCATCCTCGCCGAGCGTCGCGTCGAGGCCGAAGAGCGGCGTCAGGCCGAGGATGGTCCTGCCGGTCTGCGGATTGCCGGCGAGCAGCGCCACGACGGTGATGAGGACGATCATGCCGCCGAGATAGCCGAGCCCCCAGGCGGTGTTCGACAGCCTGCCGACATCGTCCTTGCCCACCAGTCTCGGCATCATCGAATCGTTGAAGACGATCGAGAACTCGGCGGAGATCGACGCGAGGATCATGAAGATCACCGGATAGATGACCGGCGATCCCGGTGCCGCGCCCCAGAGGCAGAAGAGGCTGGCGATCTTGATAACGGCGAAGAAGGCGATCCATGGCTTGCGGGCGCCGGATTGATCGGCGATCGAGCCGAGCACCGGGGAGAGGATGGCGATGATCACCGAGGAGATCGTCGCCATGTTGCTCCAAGTCGTCTGGGCGGAGACGGGATCTGCCGTCAGCCGTGCGACGAAATAGGGGCCGAAAATGAAGGTGGTGACGACGGTGAAGAACGGTTGCGCCGCCCAGTCGAAGAACATCCAGCCCCAGATGCCTCGTGCCGGCACTTTTGCCGGCACGTCATTGTCAATGTCAGTCACCACCAGATCCAGCCCCTGATTCCCCTGGCCTTTGCCGGGTCGGGGCGGACTGTGTCACCTTGCCCGGCCGTTCGCAAGATCGCTGAGCAGGCCTGCGGCGACGGTGATGCGGGCGAGATTCGGATCGCCGCTTTCACTGAGGCCGCCGAGCTCCTCGGCGATGCGATTGATGCGGATGCGGTCTTCCGCATGCCACGCCTGAACCGGCTGTTTGTCCTTCGGGTGGTTGGACAGCGCGGAGATGACGATATCGCGGCGCGCGCCGGCGATCTGGTCGAGGCTGCGCGCCAGGGCGAGGCTCTCGTAGTGGTCGCCGGTGACGATCCTGCTGCCGGCCAGCAGCAGGCGGCCGACGCGGAAGGTCTGCGAGACGGTGAAGTAGCTTTCCGCCGCCCGGTTCAGCGTATCGCCCGTGCGCTCGGCGATCTGCATGATCTCCGGCACGAGGACGAGCGCGTAGATGGTGGCGATCTCCGAAGCCAGTTTTTCCGGCAGGCCGGCGGCCTGGTATTCCGCCTCGCGGGCGGCGATCTCGGCTGCGAAATCGGCCGGGATATGGCTGAGGAAGACAGGCCGCAGCTTCTTGAGGGCCGAGCGAAGCCGGCTAACGGTTTCCTCGATGCCACCTTTGACCGCGCCCGTCTTCAACAGGAGCCGCGTCAGTACGGTATAGACTTCGGTAATCTCGCCGTAGACGCGGTTCTGCATCTGGCCGCCGACCTTGCCATCCAGCGCGTCGGTTTCGTTCCAGAGCCGGTCGAGATCGAAGCCGTCGCGGGCGATCACGGCCGCCTTGACCACTTCGGCAGCCGATGCGGCCGTCGCGTCCATCATGCTGACCGCAAATCCGGGGCCGCCACGGTTGATCGCTTCATTGGCAAGCGCCGTGCCGATGATCTCGCGGCGCAGCCGATGGGTTTCGATATCGACGGCGTTCGAGCGCTGCATCTTGGCCGGGAAATAGCGGCTGAGCGTGGCAGCGAAGTAGGGATCGTCAGGCAGGTCGCTCGCGACAAGCGCGTCGAAGAGGACGATCTTGGCATAGGAGAGCAGTATGCCGATTTCGGCGCGGGTGAGCGGGCGGCCGTTGGCGTAACGCTCGGCGAAGGTCTGGTCGTCAGGCAGGGTTTCAACCTTGCGGTTGAGCTGCTTGGCCGCTTCCAGCACGCTCATGAAGCGGCTGAGTTCCAGGCCGTTGCCGGTGCCCTTGCGCTCCGTCAGCGAGATCGCCAGGGATTGCAGGTAGTTGTTGCGCAATACGAGGACTGCGACTTCGTCGGTCATGGAGGCAAGCAGCGTGTCGCGCTTGGCGCGCGTCAGGCGATCGTCATGCATGGCGTTGGCAAGCGCGATCTTGATGTTGACTTCGACGTCCGAGGTGTTGACGCCGGCGGAGTTGTCGATGGCGTCGGAGTTGCAGCGCCCGCCCTTGAGGCCATAGGCGATGCGGCCCTTCTGGGTGACGCCGAGATTGGCGCCCTCGCCGATCACCTTGGCGCGAACCTCCTCAGCCGAAATGCGGATCGGGTCGTTGGCGCGATCGCCGACCTCCGAATCCGTTTCGGCCGGTGCCTTGACATAGGTGCCGATGCCGCCGAACCACAGCAGGTCCACCGGCGCCCTGAGGATCGCCGTCATGATCTCGAAGGGCGTGGCGACCGATTTGTCGATGCCGATGGCGGCAACCGCTTCCGGCGTCAGCGTGACCGACTTTGCCGAGCGGGAAATGACCATCGCGCCTTTCGACAGAACGGATTTGTTGAAATCCTGCCAGCTTGAGCGAGGCAGGTCGAACAGGCGCTGGCGTTCGGCAAGCGTCTTTTCCATGTTCGGATCGGGATCGATGACGATGTCGCGGTGGTCGAAGGCAGCCACGAGGCGAATCTTGGGTGACAGCAGCATGCCGTTGCCGAAGACATCGCCCGACATGTCGCCGACGCCGACGACGCTGAAGGGCGTCGTCTGGATGTCGATGTCCATTTCGCGGAAGTGGCGCTTCACGGTTTCCCAGGCGCCGCGGGCGGTGATGCCCATCTTCTTGTGGTCGTAGCCGGCCGAGCCGCCGGAGGCGAAAGCGTCGTCCAGCCAGAAGCCGGCTTCCTGCGCCAATGCGTTGGCGGTATCGGAGAAGGTGGCGGTGCCCTTGTCGGCGGCGACGACGAAATAAGGGTCGTCGCCATCGAGCCGCACGGTATCGGCGGGCGGAATGATATCGGCGCCGGAGATGTTGTCGGTGATCGACAGCAGCGTGCGGATATAGGTCTTGTAGGCCTCGCGGCCGGCATTGAAGATCTCGTCGCGGCTGCCGCCGACGGGGAGCTTCTTCGGATAGAAGCCGCCCTTGGCGCCGACGGGCACGATGACGGCGTTCTTGACCTGCTGCGCCTTTACGAGGCCGAGCACTTCGGTGCGATAGTCCTCGGCACGGTCGGACCAGCGCAGGCCGCCGCGCGCCACCTTGCCGAAGCGCAGATGCACGCCCTCCACTTCGACGCCGTAGACGAAGATTTCGCGGAAGGGCCGCGGCTCGGGCAAGCCGTCGAGAAGCTTCGGATCAAGCTTGAAGGCAAGCATCGCCTTCGGCGTGCCGTCGGCGTTCTTCTGGAAGTAGTTGGTGCGCAGCGTCGCGTCGATGGCGTTGACATAGCGGCGCAGAATGCGGTCGTCGTCGAGGCTCGGAACGTCGGCGAGCTCGGTTTCGATGGCGGCATGCAGCTCGGAGAGCTTTTTCGTGCGGTTCTTGTCGCTGAGCTTGGGATCGAGCGTGTCGTGGAACAGGCGGAAGAGCGAGCCGGCAATGTGCGGATATTTGTCCAGCGTCGACGAGATATAATCCTGCGAATAGGCAATGCCCGCCTGGCGCAGATAGCGGGAATAGGCGCGCAATACGTTGGTTTCGCGGGCGGAGAGATCGGCAGAGACGATCAGCCTGTTGAAGGCGTCGTTGTCGATCGTGCCGCCGAAGGCGGCGAGGAAGGCTTCTTCAAGTGCCGCGCCATGGCGGGCAAGATCGATCGTCAGGCCGTTGCGAGCCTCGAGCTCCATGTCGTGAAGCACGACATGGCCGGTCGAGCCGTCCCTGGCGGTGACATAGATATCGAAGGTGCGTTCGCTGATGACGTTGAAGCCGAGATTTTCGAGCAGTGGCACGCGGCGCGATAGCGCCAGATTGCCTTGTCCATGGAAGATCTTCAGCGAAAGGATGTCGCCTGCCTCGTCCTTGCGGACATAGAAGCCGATGCGGATCGGTTCCGCCCCGGCGGTCGCGGTCATGTCGGCGAGATCGGCGAAAGCGTCTTCCGGCGAAAAGGCTTCCTGAAAAGCCTGGCTGACGGAGATGCTTGGCGCCTTCGGGCCGGCCAGCGTGACGAAGCGTTCGTCCCAGCGGGCGGTGATGGCGCGGATGGCCTCTTCCAGCTTGGCCTGGGGAACATTCGGCGTCTTGTCGGCGCTGCGGCCGATGATGAAGTGCACGCGGGCAACGCCGCCTTCCGGGAAGGCCGGATAATAGGCGGAGACGCGGCCGTCATAGACGGTCTTCAGGTAGTTGCCGATCTTCTCGCGGACGACGGAGTCGTATTCCTCGCGCGGGACATAGACGATGACGGAGACGAAGCGGTCGAAATGGTCGATGCGCGGCAGGGCGCGCACGCGCGGCCGGTCGGTCAAATCGTTGATCTGTTCGGCAAAGCTTGCCAGCAGCGAGGTGTCGATCTGGAAGAGGTCGTCGCGGGGATAGGATTCCAGCGTATTGTCGAGCATGCGGCCGGAGTGGCTGGTCGGATCGAAGCCGAAATGATCCTTGACCTTCTGCACCTTCGAGCGCAGCAGCGGAACCTCGGCGGCGGCACTGGTATAGGCGGTGGAGGTGAAGAGGCCGACGATGCGCAGTTCGCCGGTGACGTTGCCATCCGTGTCGAAGCGCTTGACGCCGACATAATCCATATAGGCGCGGCGATGGACGATCGACTTGACGTTGGCCTTGGTGACGATCAGGAAATCCGGGCCATCGAGGAAGGCGAGGATTTCCGGCGTCGTGGTGACGGCATCCCTGCCCTGGCGCAGCACGCGGACATCCGGATTGGAGAGGATACCGAGGCCGGTGCCGCGATCACGCTCGACCTTGGCGTTGGCGCCCTTGCCGGAATAGACGTATTCGCGCATGCCGAGGAAGGTGAAATTGCCGTCGCGCAGCCAGGCAAGGAAGGCGAGCGCTTCGTCGCGATCGTTCTTGCGGCGGCCGGCGGCCTCGTAGGTGGAAAGCTCTGAAATGACGGTATCGAGGCGCGACAGCATCGGTTTCCAGTCGGAAACGGTGAGATGCGTCTGATCGAGCACGGCCTGTATTCGCTTGGCCAGATCCGTCGCCTGCGCCGCTGTCAAAGGCGAGAGATGAAGCTGGATATGGCTGACGCGGTGGGCAGGATCGCTCGGGTGGTCGGCGGAATAGAGGCTTGGCTGCTTGCCGTCTTCGATGACCAGGATCGGGTGCACGGCCATGTAGAGGTCGCGATAGCTGCTGGTCACCTCGCCCATGATCGATTCGTACAGGAAGGGCATGTTGTGGTCGGTGATCGAAAGGATCGAAACGGCAACGCCATCAGGCTCGATGTTGGCGACCTGCTCGATGCTGACGCGCGGAGACGTGCGGCTCCAGGCTGCCAGTTCCTTGGCCGCGTGCGTCGCGGCAAGGGCCAGCATTTCCGGGCTGTAAAGCTCCATATCGTCGTTGCTAGCCCGGCCGAACAGGATTTCGGGATCGAGGTGCGCCTCGCCCGTCGCCGCGGCTATCTTGCGTGCCGCTTCGATCTGTTTTTCCCGTTTCGGATTGGTTTTGGGCGCCATGGAATTCCTCCCGATTTTCGAATTTTGACCACAGTAGCAGAAGGTTTAGCGAAAAAACTGGCAAAAAGAATGCGAATTTGGTTGCTTTCGGACTGATTTTGCCTCGTTTTCTTAAAAAATTTGCCGGAATGCGCGATCCTGGCGAAAAGCGGATGGAATTGGCGGAATCAGTTCGTCAACAGAGGTTTTCATGACTCTGTGAAGTGCCGTTGACAGAATGGCGCGAAAGGGACCATCAACGGCGACATTGCAGTTTGAAGCCCTGAACTTGAAAGCAAAGCATCATGTCGCAAGTGTCGGCCGGCGCCGTTATCGTTATCTCCAGCCATGTCGTCAGAGGGTCGGTCGGCAATCGTGCTGCCGTCTTCGCGCTGGAAACGCTTGGCCATCCCGTCTGGGCGCTGCCGACCATCGTTCTGCCATGGCATCCGGGTCACGGCCGCTCGACGCGGCTGACCTTCAACGAGGCGGATTTCGACCACGCAATCGACGATCTCATCGCCGCGCCATGGCTCTCCGAGGTCAAGGCCGTGCTGTCGGGATATTTCGGCAACGCCGCACAGGCGCGGTCGGTCGCCCGGCTGGTGACGGCCTTGCGGGAGAAAAACCCCGACCTCCTCTATGCCTGCGATCCGGTGATCGGCGATGCCGGCGGCCTCTATGTGCCCGAAGCGACGGCGGAAGCGATCCGCGACCATCTCATCCCGCTGGCGTCGCTGGCGACGCCGAACCGCTATGAGCTTGCCTGGCTGGCCGGGGCGCCGCTCGAGGACAACAATGCCATCATGGAAGCGGCACTCGCCCTCGGGCCGTCGCGCATGTTGGTGACCTCGGCAGTGCCGATGATGGCCGGCGGCATCGGAAACCTCTACCTCAGCGGCCGAAACGCGTTGCTTGCCGAGCATCGCAGCATAGAAAATGCGCCAAATGGGCTTGGCGACCTGCTGTCGGCCGTGTTCCTGTCCCGGCTGCTGTCCGGCTTGGACGAGGAGCGGGCGCTGCAATTGACGACGGCCAGCGTCTATGAGGTGTTGGCAAGGGCGGTCAAGCGTGGCAGCGACGAGCTGACGCTGGCTGCGGATTCGTCAAGTCTGTCGACACCGATGGCGATGGTGCAGCTGCGGCACCTCGTTCATCCGGCGGAGCGGAAGAGATAGCGGTCGAGGTCGGTCGCCCAGAGCTTTTTGCAGTGCAATAGTTGCCATCGGCAGCGAGGCGCTGTAATTCAATCTGCATGGACAGCTTTCCCACCTCCCTTCTGAGCGGTTATCGCAACTTCATGAGCGGACGTTATGCGGACGAGCGCGAACGTTATCGCAGTCTGGCCGAGAGCGGTCAGAGCCCCTCGACCCTTGTGATTGCCTGTTGCGACTCCCGTGCGGCGCCGGAGATCATCTTCGATGCCGGCCCGGGAGAGCTCTTCGTCATCCGCAACGTCGCCAACATGGTGCCGCCTTACGAACCGGACGGCAATTTCCATGCGACGTCGGCGGCACTGGAATTCGCGGTGCAGTCGTTGAAGGTCTCCGACATCGTGGTCATGGGCCATGGCCGTTGCGGCGGCATCCGCGCGGCGCTCGATCCCAATGCCGAGCCGCTCTCGCCGGGCGATTTCATCGGTCGGTGGATGGGCCTGCTGAAGCCGGCTGCCGAACAGATCCAGAGCAATGACATCATGACGCCTGTCGAGCGCCAGACGGCGCTGGAGCGCATATCGATCCGCAATTCGCTGAACAATCTGCGCAGCTTCCCGGAAATCAAGGCGCTTGAGGGAGAAGGCAAGTTGCAGCTGCATGGCGCTTGGTTCGATATTTCGACCGGCGAGCTATGGATCATGGATCCGGCAACGCGCGATTTCATCCGCCCGGACGTATAGCGTTTCGGCTTTTTCGAAGCGCGCAGCCGCTCTTTTTAAGCGATTGCGGACGGAAAACCGCTGTGCATTTTTCCTGGAGTTGCTCCAGGTGGAAACCAGATCAAACAAAAAGGCGCTGCAGACCTTTCGGTCGCAGCGCCTTTTGTTTGTGATCCAGATTACTTGCCGTCGATCTGCTGGCCAATATAGGCGATTGCCTGCTGATAGACCTTTGCGTCGTTCCAGCCGGCGATGGCGGCGAAATTCGGCTCGCCCGGCTGATAGCCGGCGCCTGGCTGCCAGCCATGGCCACGCAGGAAGTTTGCCGTCGATGCCAGCGCGTCCGCGCGCGATCCCACAAGATCGACCCTGCCATCGCCATCTTCGTCGATACCGAAGGCGACGACGTTCTTGGGCATGAATTGCGTCTGGCCGATTTCGCCATGGGCGGCGCCGCGAGCCGACGGGCTGAGATAGCCTTCGCCGACGAGCTTGAGGGCGGAATAGAGCTGCTCGGTGAAGAATGCGGAACGGCGGCAGTCATAAGCGAGGGTCGAAACCGCAGAAAGCGTGTGCTGGTCGCCCATGTAGCTGCCAAAGCCCGTTTCCATGCCCCAGATCGCGATGATCGGGCCTGGCGGAACGCCGAAACGCTTCTGAATCTTGGCAAACAGCGCCCCATTGGCCTGCTTCATGCTCCGGCCGCGACTGATGATGGTCTGGCCGCCACGCTTCTTCATGAATTCCTCGAAGGAAAGCTTGAAGCTCTTCTGGCCGCGGTCGGCGCGGATGGTCGGCTGGTTGTAGTGAACGTTGGCGAAGGCCCTGTCGAGGACGGAGGGGCTGACGCCCTGTCCCTGCGCTTCCCGCTTGAATTCCTGCACCCAGTTCTCGAAGCCGGCGGAAGTGTTGCCGCAGGATGCGGCATTTGTCGCAAGCGGCATCCCCAGCAGCAACCCGCCCGCCACGAGAGCTGCCATTCCAGACTTTGTGAAGCGCATTCAATGTCCCCGAATTCTTACCGCGTTGCGAACGCGGTAACCGTTTTCAATGGCGCATAAACCCTTCCAAGCCAGGGATTCACGCGTGGTTCGTCGCTACCGGACCATGCCAGCATCCGACAGTCCTGTCATCATCACATTTTAGCAATCGATGTTTTCGTTTCATGTGAAACATCGGCGCCGAAACATTTACAAAAGCCCCGCCTTTCGTTCGAAATGGCGAGGCTTCCATTCAATCCTGCATAGCTAATGAAGGTTTATAAACCGTAAATTGGTTTATGAACCCTTATGCAGCCTGCTTGCGCGGCTTGATCAGGCCACGGTTGACGAGCAGTTCGGCGATCTGGATGGCGTTGAGCGCTGCACCCTTGCGCAGGTTGTCGGAGACGACCCAGATGTTGAGGCCGTTTTCGACAGTTGCATCTTCGCGGATGCGCGAAATATAGGTCGCATCCTCGCCGGCGGATTCGTAAGGCGTGATGTAGCCGCCGTTTTCCTGCTTGTCGATCACGAGGCAGCCGGGCGCTTCGCGCAGGATGTCGCGGGCCTGATCGGCCGTGATCTCGTTTTCGAATTCGATGTTGACCGATTCCGAATGACCGATGAAGACGGGGACGCGGACAGCCGTGCAGGTGACCTTGATCTTCGGATCGAGCATCTTCTTGGTTTCGGCCAGCACCTTCCACTCTTCCTTCGTGTAGCCGTCTTCCATGAAGCTGTCGATGTGCGGAATGACGTTGAAGGCAATGCGCTTGGTGAACTTCTTCGATTCGATCGGATCGGCGACGAAGACGGCGCGGGTCTGGTTGAACAGCTCGTCCATGCCGTCCTTGCCGGCGCCGGAAACGGACTGGTAGGTCGAAACGACGACGCGCTTGATCTTGGCGAAGTCGTGCAGCGGCTTCAGCGCGACGACGAGCTGCGCGGTCGAGCAATTCGGGTTGGCGATGATGTTGCGCTTGGTGAACTGCGTGATGGCGTCCGGATTGACTTCCGGCACGATCAGCGGCACGTCGGCGTCGTAGCGCCATGCGGACGAGTTGTCGATGACGACGCAGCCCTGGGCGCCGATCTTCGGCGAGAACTTCTTCGAGACTTCACCGCCGGCCGACATCAGGCAGATGTCGGTGTTGGAGAAATCGTAGTTTTCCAGGTTGGAAACCTTCAGCGTCCGGTCACCGAAGGAAACCTCGGTTCCCTGCGAGCGGGCCGATGCAAGCGCTACGACCTCATCGGCCGGAAAGCCACGTTCGGCGAGGATATTGAGCATTTCGCGGCCGACATTCCCGGTCGCGCCCGCTACTGCAACTTTGAAACCCATTTCTCAAGCTCTCTTTCTCTTCTCTCCTCTTTGGCGAGGGGGGAACCGCGGCCATGACGGCCGGTTCCTGTCCCCGACCGAGCCGGGGAGAGAGCGGCAGGCCAGAGACGTCAGACGGTTTTCGTCGTCGTTTTGGCCTTGGTTTTGGAAGAAACCGGAAAATAGACATCCCGCCCGGCATGGTCTGCCAAGTTACGGAGGCTATCGAATTGTTCGAAGCGAGCCATGGAAGTCTTCCTTTTCCGTCGCCGGTTCTAAGACGTTTTCCACAGGAGTCAAGGATTTCCTCGCCGGCATCGCTGCGGGAGCGAGGAAATCGGGAACATTGGAACCCGCCTTCGCCCTGTCGTGTTCGAGGGCGCGCGGTTTCGAATGTCAGCGATTGGTCTTGCGCGTGATCTCGAACAGGAACCAGGTGCGGCGTTCGGTCTCGTCCAGCCAGTTTTCGAGAAGGCTGGCGGTGGCGATATCGCCATATTCGTCGCAGACGTCATGCACGGCGCGGATTTCGGCCGAGAGCTTGAGGTTGTCGTCCGCCAGTTCGGCAAGCATATCCTGGGGATCGACATATTCGGCGTCGTTGTCGGGAATGCGCTGGAGCTTGGCGATCTGGCCGATCGACCGCAGCGTCGTTCCACCGATCTTCCGGGCGCGCTCGGCCATGGGGTCGGTCATCGCGAAGATCTGGTCGCCCTGATCGTCGAGGAGCAGATGATAGTCGCGGAAATGCGGCCCGCTCATGTGCCAGTGAAAATTCTTGGTCTTGAGATAGAGAGCAAAGACATCCGCCAGCAGCGCGTTCAATGCTGCCGAAATATCGCGTGTCGCCTCCTCGCTGAGATTGGTGCGAGTCCCCAATTTCGATTTGGTGTTGGCGGTGTTCATAAAGACGTCCTCCGTTTGTTGTTCACGACAGCGATCGCCGGCGGATAATGAAGGGAGTTCGATGACATTCGCTGTTGCGTGGGATCGCATTGAAAAAGGATGCATTTTGAAATTGCACGGCAGGGGCGCCGTTTCCGGGCATGTCGTCTGCGATGCTATGCGGAAAACCCGAACGTATCTACTAAATAGGAGAATGTGGCGGTTTGGCAATTGCTTGCCGACGCATCGATCCGGCTTGTCGCCACGGCCGCCGAATGAGCCGCCCTCTTTGCAGGAGGGCGGCTTTGCTGGCGGGACGTTACTTGAGGCCGCCTCCGGCGTAGATGGTTTCGCCCGTCAGCCATGCGGCTTCCTGCGACGCGAGGAAGACGGCGATCGGGGCGATATCGGTCGGCTGGCCGAGGCGGCCGAGCGGCGTCTGCGAGACGAGATGCTTCTCAAAATCGCTGCCGATGACGCCTGCCGCAACGACGCCCTCGGTCTCGACGCCGCCCGGCGCCAGGTTGTTGACCCGGATATTGCGCGGTCCGAGCTCCTTGGCGAGAATCTGGGTGATGGAGCTCACCGCAGCCTTGGTTGCCGTATAGACCGAGGCGGTCGGCAGGTTCATGCTGACGGCGTTGGAGCCGATGTTGATCACATTGCCGCCCTCCGGGCCGAAATACTTGACGGCTTCCCGCGTGGTCAGCAACGTACCCAGCACGTTGATGTTGAATTCACGATGGAATTCTTCCTCGGTGAACTCCTCTATCGACGCGAATTGATAGACGCCGGCATTGTTGACGAGGATATCGACGCGGCCGAATGCCTGTTTGGTTTCGGCGAAGAGGCGGCTGACGTCTTCGGATTTCGAAACGTCGCCGTGGACGGCGAGCGCCTTGCCGCCCTTGGCGGTGATTTCCGCCACGACCCTGTCGGCACCTTCGCGGCTTGAGGCATAGTTGACGACGACGGCAGCACCCGCCTCGCCCATCGCCTTGGCTATCCCTGCACCGATTCCCTTGGATGCTCCGGTCACGATCGCGACCTTTCCTGCCAGTTTGCTCATGTCATTTTCCTTCGGAAATTGTTCGACAGTTTTACAATCATCAAATCATTTGGCGCATGCGACCCGAAAACCGATCCGCAACGTCAGTTTGATATTTAGATAATCATCTAATTGATACAAGAGGAGGAGACGCCGAGGCCACGCGGAATCGTCAGATCCTGGAAAGTTCCGCCATATAGGCGTTCAGCGTATCGCGCCGCAGCACGAGGTTTGCGAACTTGCCTTCGCGCTGGATCTCGATCAGTCCGGCGTTCTCAAGTTCCTTGATGTGATGTGACATCGTCGCGGCACTGACGGCGTGGCACTCGTTCAGGGTGCTACAGGGCAAAGGCTCGGTTCGCGTGCCGATTTCCTTCAGGATCTGGACGCGTCGCGGCTCGGCAAGGGCCCGGGAGATCAGTCCCATCTGCCTTTCGCTCAAACGTATCGGCTCGGTATCCATGGTTTTCATCGCAAAGGGAAACGAAATCGGGTTGACCGCCTTCGATCAACCTACGCTTAGAGATATATGAATGCTCGAGGTCGATGGCAACCTTTGCGATCGCCGCAGATGAGCTCGGATCAAGGCTTGCTGACTTTCAGCAGCGGCCATCTCGGTGTCGGCCAGCCGGCAGCATTGATGCGGAAGAGCAGGCCATAGCGGGAATAGACGATCGCCGTCATGAAGGAAAACCAGCCGCCAAGCGCCAGGCCGGCCATGACGTCGCTCGGATAGTGGGCGCCGACCATGACGCGCGTAACGGCGAGCCAAAGGGCGCATGCCGCGAAGATATAGCGATAGCGGGGGAACATGAAGGCAAGCGCCACGAACAGGGCGCCGATGGTGGTCGCGTGCCCGGAGGGGAAGCTTTCGAAGCTGGCGCGGCCGTTGAAGGGCGAAAAGCCGAAAGGTCCCCAATCCGCAAAATGCGTCGGCCGCGCGCGGCCGATGGCGCGCTTGAGAACGTTGGCGAGAAGACCTGAAAACACGACCGTCGTCAGAAGATAGCCGCCGATCTGGCAGATACGCAACGCCTGACAGCGGCAGCGTTGCGAATGGAGGAGCCTGCTGCCGGCCCATCCTTCGAAAAAGAGGAAGGCGCTGATGACGATGATCCACTCGGAATTGCCGAAGCCGGTCAGCATTTCGCCGATAAAGCGGATGGATGGCGAGAGGCTCTTGAGGGTTGCACCGACGGGCCAATCGAACAGGAGGGCCGAGAGAAGAACGACGTTGGCCGTCAGGAAAAGGCAGATCTTCCAATGGCATGGCGCAAGTGTCGCATCGCTCCGCCGCCAACGCCTGTCGAGAGACGTCAAGATCGCCTGCATAACCCACCGCCCATTGTCGATTTCCAATCAAGGGGACGACTAGCAGGCTCCTGTAACAGTATTTTTAAGACGGCCAGCCGTCGACCGTCTCTTCGAGGCTTCCCGGCGCATCCCCGCGGCAATCAACAAAAACCCCGCGCTGCGTGGCAGGGCGGGGTCTTGTGTTTCACGTGAAATATATCAGGTGGCTTACGCGGACAGAGCCTTGAATTCGGCAAGGATGGCGTCGCCCATTTCGGCGGTGCCGACCTGGCGGCTGCCGGCCGACATGATGTCGCCGGTGCGGATGCCGCTGTCGAGGACGTTGGCGATCGCCTTTTCCAGCGCGTCGGCTTCGGCAACCAGGCCGAAGGAGTAGCGCAGGCACATGGCGAAGGAGGCGATCATGGCGATCGGGTTGGCGATGCCCTTGCCGGCGATATCGGGCGCCGAGCCATGTACCGGCTCGTAGAGCGCCTTGCGCTTGCCGGTCTTGGCGTCGGGCGCGCCGAGCGAAGCGGACGGCAGCATGCCGAGCGAACCGGTGAGCATGGCGGCGACGTCGGACAACATGTCGCCGAACAGGTTGTCGGTGACGATGACGTCGAACTGCTTCGGCTGGCGCACGAGCTGCATGCCGCCGGCATCGGCGAGCATATGCTCGAGCTGCACGTCGGCATATTTTTCCTTGTGCGTCGCGGTGACGACCTGGTTCCAGAGCACGCCCGACTTCATGACGTTGCGCTTTTCCATCGAGCAGACGCGATTGTTGCGGGTGCGCGCCAGCTCGAAGGCGACGCCGGCGATGCGCTCGATCTCGTAGGTGTCGTAGACCTGCGTGTCGATGCCGCGCTTCTGGCCGTTGCCGAGGTCAATGATTTCCTTCGGCTCGCCGAAATAGACGCCGCCGGTGAGCTCACGGATGATGAGGATATCGAGGCCGTCGACCAGTTCCGGCTTCAGCGAGGAGGCGGATGCCAGCGCCGGGTAGCAGATGGCCGGGCGTAGGTTGGCGAACAGCTGGAGGTCCTTGCGCAGGCGCAGCAGGCCGGCTTCCGGGCGCACTTCATAGGGAACGCTGTCCCACTTCGGGCCGCCGACAGCGCCGAAGAGCACGGCGTCGGCCGCAAGCGCCTTGCCCATGTCTTCCTCGGAGATGGCGGCGCCATGCGCATCATAGGCGCAGCCGCCGACAAGGCCTTCATCCGTGACGAAGCCGGCATTCTTGGCCTCGTTCATATAGGCGATGATCTTGCGAACTTCGCCCATGGCCTCGGGGCCGATGCCGTCGCCCGGCAGGAGGAAGAGATTGCGCACTGTCATGGGAAAGCCTCCGCGAAAGAAAAAGTTGCGGGGTTTTTAGACCTGCAAATGCGGCTTTTCAAGCGAGGAAGCGGCCGAAACGGTACGGTTTTCGGGCTTTTGAGAGCCTCACCCGCCCTTGTGGTTCGAGGCTACGCCCTCCGGGCTTCGCACCTCACCATGAGGGCGGAGACAGTACCGCGCCATAACCCGGCAAATTCATCCTTCGACGCGCTTATCCTTTGGCGAGGGGTGAAATGAGCTGAAATGCTGATGAGGAGATTAGCCCTCATCCTGAGGCGCGCAGCCAAAGGCGGAGCCTCGAAGGACGAGGGCGGGTGGTTTGCTTTGCCTTATATTTTACTCGGTGAGACCCAGCGAGGCGAGATAGGCGGCCGATGCCGGGATCTTCGACTTGTCCTTGATCTCGATGATCAGGCGCGGATTGCTGTCGAGCTTGGCAAGGGCGGCAAAGACGGCGCGCCAGTGGATGTTGCCTTCGCCGAGGCTCCAGTGACGGTCGGCATAGCCGTCTGCGTCCTGCAGGTGGATATGCTGCAGGCGGTTGCCGGCGGCGTGGACGTAGTAGTCGACCGGCGGAGCGCCGGTGTAGCCATGGGCGTAATGGGCATGGCCGGTGTCGATGGAGACGGCGACGGCGGGCGAGTTGAAGCTGTCGGCGAGACCGACGCGGATATGGGGATCCTTGTCCTCGATATTCTCGATGACCATCGTCAGCCCGATGTCCTCGGCGCGCTTGACGGCATCTTTCAGCGTCAGATGCGTATATTCGATGATCTTCTCGCGCTCGCCCTTGTTGTTGTCGAGGTTGTTGTAGGACCACGACGTATAGGGGCTATGGATGACCATCTGCGTGGCGCCGATATTGGCGCAGACATCGAGCGCCTGCAGCAGGCGCCGGGTGACGACGGCGCGGACATCCGGGTCCTGCGAGGCGATGACGAAGCCCCAGAACGGGCCGTGAATGCCGAGGCGGCCCTGATGGCCGTCGAGCAGCTTGCGGGCACGCTCGGCAAGCGGAGCCCAGTCGCCGTTCAGAACATCGGCTTCGACGAAGCTCTGCAGCTCCAGATCGCGCGGCTTTTCGAGCAGCCAGTTGCGATGGGTTTCGACGTCGTCAAGCGTCATGGCGGCGCCGACAATAGGAAGAGTTGTCATGGAGAGGCTCCATTGCGTGGAGAGGAATCAGGGCGGGAGGAGAGGCCGCAACGGCCTCGGCAGGCTTGTATGGACCTGCTTCTTGTCGATCATATTACAGCGGACAGGAAAGATGGTGCCTGATTTGTTTTCCGGGATCTGCATTCCCCAGTTCTTGAGCATGGCAGGTGCGGAATGATCTCTCTCCCCGAGGGGAGAAGGTATATGCCGCATCGATCGGCGCCATATGCGACGGCCCTGCCGTCAAAACGGGAAGCGGAGATCCTTATGTTTGCATGAAAAAGCCGGGCGTAGGGCCCGGCTTCGAAACATGCGGTAATGGTAAGACCGATCAGGCGGCCCAGGGACGCGACGCGGCGTTCGACTTTTCGAAGTTGTCGATCGCGGAGGATTTTTCCAGCGTCAGGCCGATATCGTCCAGGCCGTTCAGCAGGCAATGGCGCTTGAACTCGTCGAGTTCGAACTTGAGCGAGCCGCCGTCCGGGCCGGTGATTTCGAGGTTTTCCAGATCGACCGACAGGATGGCGTTGGAGCCGCGCGAGGCATCGTCCATCAGCTTGTCGAGATCTTCCTGGCTGACCTTGATCGGCAGGATGCCGTTCTTGAAGCAGTTGTTGTAGAAGATGTCGGCGAAGCTGGTCGAGATGACGCAGCGGATGCCGAAGTCGAGCAGCGCCCAGGGAGCGTGTTCGCGCGAGGAGCCGCAGCCGAAATTGTCGCCGGCGACGAGGATCTTGGCGTTCTGATAGGCCGGCTTGTTCAGCACGAATTCTTCGTTCGGCGTGCCGTCTTCGTTGTAACGGGCTTCAGCGAAGAGCCCTTTGCCGAGACCTGTGCGCTTGATGGTCTTCAGATAATCCTTCGGGATAATCATGTCGGTGTCGACATTGACGACCGGGAGGGGTGCCGCGACACCGGTCAACTTCACGAACTTGTCCATGGGGTCCTGCCTTCATTCTCGTCTAAAGCACGAATTATCCTGCCAATAGAGCAAATCCGGCCCGAAATGAAGGAGAATCTTGGAAATGCTCTAAAACACGGCGCTTTGGCCGCAGCCTGCCTTCCGGAACATGTCAGCCCTCGGGCAAACGCGTTCGGCAGCCGGCAACAGGCTGCCCTTGCCTGTGTTCGACCTCAGAGGTCGATGATCGTGCCGCGACCGTCGTTCCAGATGCGCATTTCGCGCTGGCCGTTCGTCTTCGCCTTGGCATGCACCGGTGCCGGCTTCATGCGGAGCGAAATCGCGCGGGCTGCCATGAGCACGGTCAGGATAGCGCCGACGGCAAGCGTGATCGAAACTGTAAACAACGCCATGGCGGCAAATACGGTGATGCCGGCAAGCGCGATGAACAGGGAACGGATATTCTGCATGGTCGAGACCTCTCTACTCATGGCAATGTGGTCCTCTCTCTTCCCCTCTGCAAGAGGAGCATGGCTTTTTGTTGACTTGCCTGGCGATTAAAAGCGCGGCAAAACGGCACAATGAGCCAATCTGCAAGCCAAACCTCCCCTTCCCGCCCCGTCCGCCTGCGCCGTTCGGTCTTGAGCGTTCCCGCTATCAACCGACGCGCGCTGGACAAGCTTTCGAGCCTCGATTGCGACGCCGTCATCTTCGATCTCGAGGATTCCGTTTCGCCGGAGAAGAAGGCCGAGGCGCGGGAGAATTTACGGGCCTTCTTTGCCGCTTCGCCCCTTCCCGGCAAGGAGCGGATCATCCGCATCAACGCGCTTTCCTCCAATTTCGGCGTCGACGATCTGGCGTTGGTCCTGGCGCTGGAGCCGGATGCGGTGCTTCTGCCCAAGGTGGACGAGCCGCAAGATGTCATGCTCGTCGGCGACAGGCTCGCCGAGGCCGATGCGCCGGAAAACCTGCGCATCTGGGCGATGATCGAGACGCCGCGCGGTATCCTGAATGCGGCTTCGATCGCCGAGGCCGGGCGCACGTCTGGCAGCCGGCTTGATTGCCTCGTCGTCGGCCTCAACGACCTCAGAAAGGAAACGGGGGTACTGCCGCAGCCGGGCCGGGCCTATCTCGTGCCCTGGCTGATGCAGGTGATACTGGCTGTCAGCGCCTATGGGCTCGAGGCCATCGACAGCGTTTTCAACGATTTCAAGGATGCGGAGGCGTTCGAAGCGGAATGCGGCCAGGGCCGCAGCATGGGCTTTTCCGGCAAGATGCTGATCCATCCGAGCCAGATCGAGGCCGCCAACCGGCATTTCGGTCCGGATGCGGCAGCCATTGCCGAGGCTGAAGCCATCATCGCCGCCTTCGCCGAGCCGGGTGCCGCCGCTCTCAATGTCGTGAATATCGGTGGGCGGATGGTGGAGCGGCTGCACCTTGTCCAGGCGGAAAGACTCGTCCATAAAGCTCGCCTGATCGCGCAGCGCTCCATCGCCCTTCGACAGGCTCAGGATGAAGGCTGATATGTTACGAAAGATGTCTTGATGAAACTCTACCGCTTTCTCACCGGACCCGATGACGCATCCTTCTGCCACAAGGTATCCGCTGCGTTGAACAAGGGCTGGGAGCTGTCGGGCTCGCCGACCTATGCCTTCAATGATGCGAGCGGTCAGATGCAGTGCGGCCAGGCCGTCGTCAAGGAAGTCGCCGGCAAGGATTACGATCCGGATATGAAGCTTTCCGAGCAATAAGCTGGGCTTAATCGCCTTATAAAAGGTTTTATGCCTCTCCCTGACCGTCTTGCGGTCAGGGCATGCCGTCAGCGATCCGTCGCTTCCTCGGCGCTTTCCTCGATGCGCTCCATGTCCTCGTCGCTCAGGCCGAAATGGTGGCCGATCTCGTGGATCAGGACATGGGTGATGATGTCGCCCAAGGTTTCGTCGTTCTCAGCCCAGTAATCGATGATCGGCCGGCGATAGAGGCGGATCTTGTTCGGCATGTCGCCGGTCTGGGCGGTGAAGCGTTCCGATATGCCACGGCCCTCGAAAAGGCCGAGCAGGTCGAAGGGAGTTTCCAGCGCCATATCCTCGAATACGTCGTCATCGGGAAAATCCTCGATGAGGATGATGAGGTTGCCGGTGAGCGAGCGGAATTCATCCGGCAGGTGGCTGTAGGCCTCCATTGCCAGAGATTCGAATGTGCTGATTGAGGGCGCGTGGCGATCCCGCCAATCCTCGCTCTGGTCAATGCGAGCCATGAATGCTTCCTTCCTTGGCTGGTCATATAGAGACTTTGCGCCGCTTTTACGAGAGCGGATTAGAGCATGATGCCGAAAAGTATTTGAGCGGTTTTCGGACGAGATCGTGCTCTACCCGTTTGATTTTAGAGCGGATTCAGACTTTCGGTCGCATGGGCTCAAAATCGCCTGACTCCAGGCACAGGAATATTTTCTCATAAAATGGTGTTGACTCTTTTCCCGACCTCTGGAATCCATAAGAACATAACAGGAACATTATTGATCTGGAGCTAACGTCATGGCTGAGGCCGCCGTGGCGCGGGAAACGCTTTTTGCCCTGCGTGAAACCATTGCCCGACTGGAAGGCAGGCCGCTACCGGCACTGGCCGCGTCGGCGCGTGAAGCGCTTGCGGAGAAGCAGGCGCCTGCGTCGGTAGATGCTGCCCAGCCATTGCTTGCGACCGGGGTCGAGGATCTCGATGGGGCGATGCAGGGCGGTATTCCCCTCGACGCCCTCACGGAAATCCGCTCGCTCGGCCTGCGCGATGCGGCGGTGGCGAGCGGCTTTGTCCTTGCGCTTGCCGCGCAGCTTCATGCGCAGGCTTCGGGTACGGATACGGCCCCGTCTCCGATCCTGTGGATCGGCGATACGGTCGCCACGATGGAGGCGGGCCTGCCCTATGCCATCGGCATCCGGGATTTCGGGCTGGAGCCGGCGGCCTTTCTGCAGGCGTCGCCGCGCAAGCTGGAAGACGCGCTCTGGGTGGCGGAAGCCGCACTTGGCAGTGCCGCCTTTGCTGTCGTCATTCTGGAGGTGCGCGGCAATCCGGCCCGTTTCGGCCTGACCGAAAGCCGGCGGCTGGCGCTCAGGGCCAAGGCGGCGGGGCGACCCTTGTTTCTCTTGCGACAGGGAGGCGAGGAGGAAGCGAGCAGCGCCCTCTTCCGCTTTTCCGTCGAACCCGCGCCGGCGCAGGCGCGGCCCCTGCCGGATGGATCGGTGCTTGGCGGCAGCATCGGTCATCCGGCCTTTCGTCTGACCTTGGAAAAGAGCCGAAACCCGGCGCCTCTTTCCATAACCCTGGAGTGGAATGCCCATGACCGCCGCTTTGCCCCTATCCTCGACACTCAATGCCCTGCCTTTCCCGGCGAACACGCAGCGCATTCTGGCGCTGACCTTCCCGCATCTGCCGACCGACCGGATCGCGCGCAAGCGCTGGGGTCTGTCCTGGCGTTCGGCAGGCAGGCTTGAAGCGCCGCCGCTGGCCTGCGCCGGCAAGCTCAACAACACCATGCGTCTGACCGCACTCAACGAGCGTGCGGAGAGGATCGGCTTGAAGCAGGGGCAGGGCGTGGCCGAGGCGAAGGCGATCTGCCCCGATCTCGATGTCGTCGAGGAAGACCTCGCCGCGGACCGCAAGCTGCTGGAGGCGATCGCCGACTGGTGCGACCGCTATACGCCGCTGGTGGCGATCGACGGCAAGGACGGCCTGTTTCTCGACATTACCGGCTGCGCCCATCTCTTCGGCGGCGAGGAGGCGCTGCTCGAGGATATATTGATCCGGATTTCCCGGCTGGGGCTCGACGTGCGCGGCGCCATTTCCTCCGCGCCCGGCCTCTCCTGGGCGGTCGCCCGCTTCGAGGAGAGTCGCATCGTTCCCCCCGAAGCCATGGAAGAGGCGCTGGCGCCGCTGCCCGTGGCGTCGCTGAGGCTCGGCGAGGAGACGATTGCCGCGTTGCAGAAGCTGGGACTGAAGCAGGTGGGCGATCTTCTGGCCGCGCCGCGGGCGCCGCTTGCCCGCAGGTTCGGCGCGCCGCTGCTATTGCGGCTCGATCAGGCTGTCGGCTTGGTCGAAGAGCCGATCTCGCCGCGCCGGCCGGTCGCGCAATTGTCGGCCGAGCGCCGGCTTGCCGAACCGGTGCAGGCGGAAGACGATATTCTGCAGATTACCCGCCAGCTTGCCGAAACCCTGAAACCGGGGCTGGAGGCACGCGGCGTCGGCGGCCGCACCTTCGAGCTTCTGCTCTTCCGGGTGGATGGCGCGGTCTTCCGCATCGCCGCCGGCGCATCGCAGCCCTTGCGCGAGCCGAGCCGGGTCGCCAGCCTGTTCACGGAGCGCTTCGGTGCCATTCACGACGATCTGGATGTCGGTTACGGCTTCGAGATCATCCGCCTCAATGTGCTCCAATATGCGCCCTTCGATGCGATGCAGGGCGATTTCGTCGGAGAAAGCCGCCAGGACGGCTCGCTTGCCGCCTTTGTCGACCGGGTGGCCGCACGGCTGGGTCCGGATTGCCTGCAAGGGTTCGAATTGCGGCAGAGCCATATCCCCGAGCGGGCCGTGCGGCCGCTGCCGGCCATGGCTATCCTCGCCTCCAGGCGGCGGACCGCCAAAGAGGATGCCGGGCACGGCTTCTTCCGCGGCGAGCGGCCGCTGCGATTGTTTCGCATGCCGGAGCCGATCGAGGCTATTGCCGCCGAAGTGCCTGATGGTCCGCCCCGGCAGTTCCGCTGGCGGCGTGTCATGCATCGGGTCAGCCGGGCCGAAGGGCCGGAGCGGCTTTCGGCGGAATGGTGGACCGAGGAAAAGGAAGAGCCTGCCCGCGACTATTTCCAGATCGAGGATGAAGAGGGTCATCGCTTCTGGCTGTTCCGCAAGGGGCTTTATGGCCGGAGCGGGACGGCGCCGGACTGGTATATGCATGGGGTCTTCGCATGAACGCGCGCCCGAGCTTTCACGAACCCGTACCCTTCCTCGAAATAGGAGTGAGGACGAATTTTTCCTTCCTCGAAGGTGCCTCGCATCCGGAGGAGATGGTGATACAGGCCGCCCTCCTGAAGCTCTCCGGATTCGGGATTGCCGATCGTAATTCGGTGGCCGGCGTGGTCAAGGCGCATGCGCATACCAAAGTTCTCCAGGCGGAATATGAGAGAACCATCAGGGAAAATCTGGAACTCAGCGCCAAGGAAGAACCGGTGAAACCGCTCCTGAAGCCGGTCCGTTTCCAGCCCGGTGCTCGTCTGGTGTTCTCGGACGGCACGCCCGACATCCTTGCCTATCCGCAGAGCCGCAAGGGGTGGGCGCATCTCTGCCGGCTGTTGAGCGCCGGCAACCTCAGGGCCGAGAAAGGCGCCTGTATCCTCAACGAAAGCGACCTGACGGAATGGGGCGACGAGATGATGCTGGCGCTCGTTCCCGATGCGGAGAGCGTCGAGACGGAAGAGGGGCAGGCAAGACTGGAGCAATGCCTGGTGCGACTGTGGACACGCTTCGGCCGAAAACTTCATATGGTCTTGTCGCCGGCCTATGACGGACGAGACCGTCTGGTCTTTACCACATTATCCATCATCGCGCAGCGCAACGGGGTGCGGCTGATCGCCAGCAACCAGCCACTCTATCATGCGACCGAACGCAAGCCGCTTGCCGATATCGTCGTTTCGATCCGCGAGCATGTGCCGATCGCCGAGGCCGGCTTCAAATTGGCGGCCAATGCCGAACGCTACATGAAGGGCGCTGCCGAGATGGCTCGCCTTTTCCGAGACTATCCGAAGGCCATCGACAATACGCGAAAATTCTTTAGCCGACTGTCTTTTTCGCTGGACGAGTTGAAACATAATTATCCCGACGAAAGCGTTCCCGGCGAGACCGTTGCAGAGACGCTGAAGCGACTAACGTGGGAGGGGGCGAACTGGCGCTATCCCGACGGGGTTCCCAAAAAGGTCTCGACGCAGATCGAGCATGAGCTCAAGCTCATCCGCGAGCGGCAATATGAGCCCTATTTCCTGACAGTGCACCGCATCATGGAGTTTGCCCGCAGCGAGAATATCCTGTGCCAGGGGCGCGGGTCGGCGGCCAATTCGACGGTCTGTTACTGTCTCAGGATTACGGAGGTTAATCCCGAGATCACGATGCTCCTGTTCGAACGCTTCATCTCGACGGAACGTGAGGAGCCGCCTGACATCGACGTCGATTTCGAGCATGAGAAGCGCGAAGAAGTCATCCAGTTCATCTACAGGCATTACGAAAAGGAGCATGCCGGGCTGACGGCGGCGGTCACCAGCTATCGGGCGCGTTCGGCCGGCCGTGAGGTGGCCAAGGCCTTCGGCCTGTCGGAGGATGTGCAGTCGGCCCTTGCGAGCGGCGTCTGGGGCTGGTCGACGGAGGGACTGTCCGAACGCGAGGCCAAGCTTGCCGGTCTCGATCTCATCGACAAGACAACGAAGAACGTCCTGTCCTATGCCTCGACGCTGATGGGATTTCCGCGGCACCTGACCCAGCATGTCGGCGGCTTCGTCATCACTAAGGATAGGCTGGACGAGGTGGTGCCGATCATGCACACGGCGATGGACGATCGCTACATGATCGAGTGGAACAAGGACGATCTCGACAATCTCAATATCTTGAAGATCGACGTGCTCGCGCTCGGCATGCTGACCTGTCTCGCCAAGGCTTTCGACCTGCTGTTGTTGCACTACGACGTAAAGAAACAGCTCTCCGATCTCGGTTACGCCAATTATCCCGATGGCGGGCCGGTCTATGACATGATCTGCCGCGCCGACACGATCGGCGTCTTCCAGATCGAAAGCCGGGCGCAGATGAGCATGCTGCCGCGTCTCAGGCCCCGCGAATTCTATGATCTGGTCATCGAGGTAGCGATCGTTCGGCCCGGCCCGATCCAGGGCAATATGGTGCACCCCTATCTCAAGCGGCGGGAGGCCAAACGGGCGGGAAAAAAACTCGACTATCCGAGTCCAGAGCTGGAGGCGGTGCTAAAGCGTACTCTGGGCGTTCCCCTGTTTCAGGAACAGGCCATGCAGATCGCCATTACGGCGGCAGGGTTTACACCTGCGGAAGCGGACAAGCTGCGCCGTGCGATGGCGACCTTCAAGCGAACCGGGACCATTCATACCTTCGAGGAAAAGATGATCAGCGGCATGGTTACTCGTGGTTACGACCGTGAGTTCGCCAAGAACTGTTTCGAGCAGATCAAGGGCTTCGGCGAATACGGCTTTCCCGAAAGCCATGCGGCCTCCTTCGCTCTGCTCGTCTATGCCTCTTCCTGGCTCAAGGCCTATTATCCCGATGTCTTCTGCGCGGCGATCCTCAATGCCCAGCCGATGGGTTTTTATGCGCCGGCGCAGCTGGTGCGCGATGCGCGCGAGCATGGCGTCGAGATGCGGCCCGTGGATGTCAATCATTCCGTCTGGGATTGCCTGCTGGAGAAGGCGCCTTTCGATCGCGGTGCTGTCGAGTCACGTCATGCGACGATGCGTGACCATATCAAGTCGCAGTGTGCTGTTCGTCTCGGCTTCCGACAGGTCAAGGGCCTGTCCGAGGATGAGATGCAGCAGCTGGTCGAGCATCGCGGCGATGGCTATCGGTCCGTGCGCGATCTCTGGCTGCGGTCCGGCCTCGCCAAGGCGCAGATCGAACGACTGGCGGATGCGGATGCGTTCGGTTCCGTTGGCCTCAGCCGGCGGGAGGCGCTATGGGCGGTGCGGGCACTCGATGCCGGCAGCGCTGCCGAAAAGCTCCCCCTCTTCGATCTCGGCGGTCAGGCGGAGCTGCAGATCGAGCCGGCGGTTTCGCTGCCTGAAATGCTGCCCGGCGAGCAGGTCATCGAGGATTACCGCTACCTGTCGCTCTCCTTGAAAGCGCATCCGGTTTCCTTCCTGCGCGACGATTTTGCGCGGCAGGGCATCGTGCGGAGCCGTGACCTGCCCGATGTCGCCAACGGCCGGATGGTGACGATCGCCGGGCTCGTGCTGGTGCGCCAGCGGCCGGGCTCGGCCAAGGGCGTGATCTTCATGACGCTCGAGGACGAAACCGGCGTCGCCAATGCGATCGTCTGGCCGAAAAAATTCGAGAAATACCGCGCCATCGTCATGAGCGCGCGGCTGGTGAAGATCCGCGGCCGCCTACAGAGCGAAAGCGGCGTCATCCATGTGGTGGTCGATCACATCGATGACATGACCCCGGCGCTCGGCATTCTCCAACGCGAGGCGCGGCGCTTCGGCGTCAGCGATCGGGCGGACGAGGCGTTGCGGCCGACCATGGACCACAGGCAGAAGAAGCGTGCGCTGCTGCCGCGCGGGCCTGACACCGGGACAGCGGCGGAAGGCCGCACCAATGGTGTCGAACCGGCGCAAGTCATGCCGCGGGGGCGCAATTTCCATTGAGATTGCGGCCTTCGCATCCGGAGACGATCAGCGCCGGCCGCACGGGCGCATTAATTCGAATCGTTTCTTTCTTGACAAAGGGCGTCTTCTTTAGCAGATAACAAGACAGCAAATGTCATGTTTGACGGGCTGAACGAAGAATGCTGGTTTGTAGCTGTAATTACATCACTGACAGGGAAATCCGGGACGTCATCACTGAACTCCTTGATCAGGACTGTTGGCAGCTCATCGTCCCCGCCAAGGTCTATCACGCCATGGAAAAGCGCGGCCGTTGCTGCGGCTGTTTCCCGAATGTCGTTGATATCATTATACAGACAACCGAAGAATATCACGCCCGTCGCCACTCGACGGAAGCCGAAATATTTGATTTCATGTCCCGCCTGAAAAAATTCCACGAAGAAAACAGGAGAGCGGACATTGAAAGGCGACAAAAAAGTCATCGAGCGGCTTAACGAGGCGCTGTTCCTCGAGCTTGGCGCAGTCAATCAGTATTGGGTTCACTATCGACTCCTCGAGGACTGGGGCTACACGAAGCTCGCCAAGAAGGAGCGTGCGGAATCCATCGAGGAGATGCAGCACGCCGATCGTCTCGTTGCACGCATCATCTTCCTTGAAGGTCACCCCAACCTCCAGACGCTGGCGCCGCTGCGCATCGGCCAGAACGTCAAGGAAGTGCTGGAGGCCGATCTTGCCGGCGAATACGACGCCCGCACGGCCTACAAGAAGTCGCGCGACATCTGTCATGACGCCGGCGACTATGTTTCGATGAAGCTGTTCGAAGAGCTGCTGGCGGATGAGGAAGGTCACATCGACTTCCTGGAAACCCAGCTCGACCTTCTCGGAAAGATCGGCGAAGCCAAGTACGGCCAGCTCAACGCTGATTCCGCCGATTCCGCAGAATAATCGATGCTCCATGGAACCGGCCGCTCGGGCGGCCGGCCTTCCCCGCTCAGTCTTCGGCCTTCAGGCCGGCCAGATGGCTGAATTCGGAAACGACCTGCTCGTAGACCGATCGTTTAAAGGCGACGATCAGGCCCGGTAGCGTTGCCATGGGCTTCCATTCCCAAGCATCGAACTCCGGCTCGTGGCCGCCCGGCGGCGGATTGATGGCGATCTCGCTCTCGTCGCCGTCGAAGCGAAAGGCGAACCAGCGCTGCGTCTGGCCGCGATATTTTCCCTTCAGGCCAATGCCGATCAGCTGCGGCGGCAGATCGTAATTGATCCAGTCCTTCGCCTCGGCCAGCAGGGTCACGGTTTTCATACCCGTTTCCTCGTAGAGCTCGCGATAGGCGGCTTTCAGCGAATCCTCGCCCTCGTCTATGCCGCCCTGCGGCATCTGCCAGAGCTGCGGCGAGCCGTCATATTCGGAATTGCCGATCGGAATGCGCCGGCCGGCCCAGACGAGGCCATCCCGGTTCAGGATCATGATACCGACGCAGGGGCGGTAAGGCAGGTCTTCGGCTCTCACGGGCGCGTGGGGCGTGCTCATCTTTCTCTCCAGCGGTCAGGGATGTTTCGGGTCGTCGGCAAGCGCCGAGACCGCCACGATTTCGATGCCGCGCATGGCGGCCTCCTCACTCCATTTGCTGATGGCGTCGACGCTTTCGTCGAAGGCGGAGGCGACGCCGATCGCGGAACCGTTGCGGCGAGCGATGCGCTCCAGCTCGTCGAGCTTCTTCATGATCGCGTCCTGCTGCAGCTCTCCGTCGAGCTGAACATCGGCAAAGGCATGCGGAACCTCCAGTGTCTTGGAGAGCGTTCCGGATTGCGACTGCGCGGAAGAACCATCGTCGAGGAACAGCAGGCCGCGTTTGCCGACATCGCGCAGTATCGGCTCCATCGCGCCGGGATTGGCCAGGAAGCGGCCGCCGAGATAGTTCATCACGCCGGTATAGTTGGTGATCTTGCCCATGGCCTTGTGCAGGTTGTCGATGTTCTTCGCGGCCGATAGCGAGGTCAGCAGCGTCTCCGGTCCCGGATTGTTGCTGGGATAGTCGAAGGGCTCGAAAGGCACCTGGATCAGGATCTCGTGGCCGCCGCGCCTTGCTTCCTGCATCCAGCGCTGCAGGCTGTTGCCGCTGGCGGCGAAGGCGAGCGTGATCTCCTCCGGCAGCTTCTCGATGGCGCGCTGCGTGCCTGTCTGGCTGAGGCCGAGGCCGCTGACGACGATGGCGACGCGCGTGCCGCGGGCACCGGACCACGGCCGCGCATATTGATCCATCGGCCTCAGGCCGCTCGGTGAGACGATCGGCAGCTTGCCGAAGGGCGAGTCTTCCAGGAGGCTGTCGTTCGGCGTTGCCGCCATGCGCGGGTCCTGGCCCACCTGGTTGGCGTTGATCAATACCGGGCCGCTGCCGTCGCGGTTGCCCGGGCTGAACATGGTGACGACGGAACCGTCGCCGGTAACGACGCGGGTCGTGTTGGCGCCGGACTGCGGATCGACCTGGGTCAGGCCCGCCTGGCTGGCCGGCGCCGGCTTTGCGTCGGCCGGCGGCGCCGGATCTTCTTTCTTTGCCGTCTCGACCGGCTGGGTCTTTCGCAGGTCGTCGCGCATAAGCGCCGAATACAGGGAAAAGCCCGCGATCGCGATCAGGCAGAAACCGCCGAGAATGCGCCCAAAGGGTGGTGGGCGGCGCGGCCGGCCGGGGCCGCGATTCTGTCCCAACGGTGCATGCAAATCCGTTCCCAAAGTTCCTATCCACCCCAAGCGGAAAATTGTGTCGGCCTCGAGCGTTCCGCTCTCGCCGAAGCGAAAAGAATGCCCGCAGCACTGAAAGTGCTAAAACATGAACGAAACTGTTTTGAACAGGGCCGAACTCATTCGGCCGGAGAGAGCGGAACGATACGCGTTGTTCCGCTCCCCGGTTGTGAAAGCGCCGGGTCTGTTTCCAGCCCGGCGCGATCTCCTTACTTGGAGGAAACTGCCTTTTCCGGGTTCGGCGGGAAGGACGGATCCGTCTTGGCGCCGCGCAGCAGGTCGAGCGCATAGTTGAGCTGGATGTCGTCCTTCGGGTCCGGCGGCATGTAGGCCGAGGAGCCCGAGCCCTTGTCGGTTTCGCTCTGACCCTTGATGTGGCCCGGCAGGCTGGATTCGCCTTCCGTCGTCAGCTTGCCCTTCAGATCGTCCGGCAGCGGCTGGTCGACCTTGACATCAGGCGTGATGCCCGTGCCCTGGATCGAGCGGCCCGACGGCGTATAGTAGAGCGCCGTCGTCAGGCGAAGCGCGCCGTTGCCGTCACCGAGCGGGATGATCGTCTGAACGGAGCCCTTGCCGAACGACTGGGTGCCGAGGACGGTGGCGCGACGCAGATCCTGAAGCGCACCGGCCACGATTTCCGAAGCCGAAGCCGAGCCGCCGTTGATCAGAACGATGATCGGCTTGCCATCGGTCAGATCGCCGGGGGTGGCGTTGAAGCGGCGGGTTTCGTCCGGATTGCGGCCGCGGGTCGAGACGATCTCGCCACGCTCGAGCACGTCGTCGGCAACGTTGATCGCCTGGTCGAGCAGGCCGCCCGGATTGAGGCGCAGGTCGAGGACATAGCCCTTCAACTTGTCGGCCGGAATGTCCTTCTTGATCTTGGCGATCGCGGCTTCGAGGTCCGGCGTCGTCTTTTCGGTGAAGGAGATGATGCGGATATAGCCGACGTCGCCGCCTTCCTCGCGCGACTTGACGGCAGCAATGGCGATCACGTCGCGAACGACCGTAAGTTCGATCGGCTTGTCGACGCCCTTGCGCATCAAGGTCAATTTGACCGGCGTCTTGACTTCGCCCTTCATCTTATTGACGGCGTCTTCCAGCTTCAGCCCGCGAACGGACTGGCCGTCGATCGCGGTGATATAGTCGCCTGCAAGCACACCCGCCTTGGCGGCGGGCGTATCGTCGATCGGGGTGATGACCTTGACGAGATCGTTGTCCATCGTCACTTCGATGCCAAGACCGCCGAATTCACCCTTCGTCTGGGTGCGCATGTCTTCCGCGTCCTTGGCATTCATGTAGCTCGAATGCGGGTCCAACGAGGTCAGCATGCCGTTGATGGCGGCTTCGATGAGCTTGTCTTCCTGCGGCGGCGTTACATACTGGGCTCGGACGCGCTCAAAGACGTCGCCGAAAATCGACAACTCCTTGTAGGTGGAAGTGCCAGCGGCTTCCGCCGGCGCTACCGCCGAGTAGATAACGCTCATCGCGGTCGCACCCATCAATGCGCCAACGAGAACAAGAGAAGCCCTACGTATCATTGCGTGCCTTTCCAGTGTCTTTGGAGGTCCACCAGGGCCGAGAATCGACCGGCTTCCCATCTTTTCGGAATTCAATGTAAAGCGTTGGCCGATCCGTTTCCAGCGCCAATGCGGTCGCGCTCGCGACTCTTTTTTGGCCCATCGTGGCGAGCGGCTCGCCGGCGAAGACGAATCTGCCCGGGCGCGTCTTGATCGCGTCCATTCCCGACAGCACCATGTGATAGCCGTCGCCCGTGTCCAGAATGATCATTTGTCCGTAGCTGCGAAACGCGCCGGCATAGACGACCGTGCCATCGGCGGGAGCCGTCACGAGCGCATCCGGACCGGTCGCGACGGTCAGTCCCATCGCGGTATGGCCGGTACCGTCGTCGTCGCCGAAATGGCGGAGAATATCGCCCGCCACGGGCAGCTCCAACTTCTGTTTAAGGTCCGAAAAGGGATATGCGGGCGTAATGCGGTTTTTATCGGGCACGCCGTTTTCGGCTAGGGCTTTCGCCTGCTCGCGCTGCTGTTCGGTCATCTGCGCCCGGCGCGCCTCCTCGGCGCGGGCGGCAGCGGCGGCATCGCGCACCGAGCCGATCTGGCTTTCCAGCGAGGCGACGAGCCCTTCCAGGCTGGTTGCCTGGCCCGCCAGCTCCTCGGCGCGCCTGCGCTCCGTCTCGAGCTGCGAGGCATTCTCCTTGCTATGCTTGTCATTCTCCGCAATCAGCAGATCCATGCGCCGCTCCTCCTCCAGACTGTTGGTCATGGTGTCGGTGAAGCTGGCCTTTTCGGCGGCGGCATCGGCGTGCAGCTTGCTGAGATCCGTAAGATCGGCGACGAGCTTGTCCGTCTCCTTGCGCATTCCCGGCACGACGGCGCCGAGAAGAATGGCGCTGCGCACCGAGGCGAGCGCATCGTCCGGCGTCACCAGCAGCGCCGGCGGCGGGTTGCGTCCCATGCGCTCCAGCGCGCCCAGCACTTCGGCCAGAAGGGCGCGGCGATCGTGCAGGGAGGCGCGGATCTTGTCTTCCTTGACGGCAAGATCCGTCAGCGTCTTCTCGCTTTGCTGGATCTTGCGGTCCAGTTCCTTGCGGCGGGCAGCGCTGTCGATCAGTGCCTGACGCAGGCTGCTCGTGCTCTTGTCGAGCGAAGCGATGCTGTCTTCCAGTTCCTTGGTCTTGTCGGAGGAGAGGCTGATCGTCCTGGAAAGCTCGTCGAGTTGCGTGCGGGTTTCATCGCGCTTGCGGGCGAGATCCGCCGCCGGATCGGCTGCCTGTTGCGCAGGCGGGGTCGATGCCGTCGTCGAAGGACGGTCGTCGGGGCCTTGCGGTGTGGCGGCATCGGTCTCCTGCGCCAGCGCCACGTCCTTCAACGAGAAGGGGCCGGCCATGTAAGCGCCCGCACCGAGACATGCCGCCAAAGCTGGCAGCACGAGACGCGAAAGCATGGGCGGGGCTTTTCTCATCCAGTCGGTTCGGGCCTGGTCCCTTCGGATCGCGTAAAAATAGGCTGATTTGCCGCGATCAGCTAGGAAGCATCGTCATTTTCGAGGCGGGAATCAAAACACGCCTGTGTGAGCGTTTCGTTAACGCAAAAAGACCGAAAGCCAAACTGTTTTCGAAGCCGGGCCGAGGCACCTATACCCGATGGTAGGGATGGCCGGAGAGGATGGTGACGGCGCGGTAGAGCTGCTCGGCGATGAGGATGCGCACAAGCTGGTGCGGCCAGGTCAGCTTGCCGAGGCAAACGGTCATGTCGGCCTTGTCGTACAGCGAGGGGTCGAGGCCGTCGGCACCGCCTATGGCGATCGTCAGGTCGCGCTTGCCCTGATCGCGGAACGTCCCAAGCATGGTGGCGAAGGCTTCGCTGTCCAGCGCGTTGCCGCGTTCGTCGAGAAGGATGAGGACGCCGCCGTCCGGATGTGCCTTCTGCAGCAGGCCCGCCTCTTCGCGCTTGCGGGTCTCGCTGTTGGAGGCGCGGCTTTCGGCGACTTCGGTCATGCGCGCCATTTCCAGGCCGATGGCCGGCCCGGCCTTGGCGAAACGGTCGAGATAGCGAGCCGCAAGATCCTTTTCAGGGCCGGCTTTCAACCGTCCCACCGCAAAAAGACCTATCCGCATTCCCGCTCCCAAGCCTATCCGCCTTTATGGCGGCACAAAACAAAACTCTTGCCGGACAATCATGTCCGGCGATGTGAGGCTGCCAACCGGGGCCGGGAAAGCCCCCTGGAGCATTTCCGCATTCCGGACGGAAAACCGCTGCGCGCTTTTCCTCGGAATGCCGTCGCTCGGTTAGTGCAGCGTGCCTTCGTCGAGATCGGGTGCGGCCCACATCTTTTCGATGTTGTAGAACTCGCGAATCTCCGGTCGGAAGACATGGATGATGATGTCGCCGGTGTCGATCAACACCCAGTCGCCGCCATCGAGACCTTCGACGCGGGCGTTGCCGAAGCCCTCGTCCTTGAGATCGGTCGTGAGATGGTCGGCAATCGCCAGGACATGGCGGCTCGATCGACCGGAGACGACGACCATGTAGTCTCCAAGCGCAGACTTGCCAGCAATGTCGATGGTGACGATATTTTCGGCCTTGGAGTCCTCGAGGCTTGCGAGGACGGCTTGCAGGGCGCGGGCAGCGGCATCAGCGCCACGTTCCGGGCTCTTCGGGATAACGACAGGCGTTCTTCCCTTGGCGTGTACTGTTGTCAGTGCTCTTCCTTCCTTGAGTAACAGAACAGGCACATACGCGATCTGAGTCGATCACGCTACAAAGATAGGCATCAAAGCATTAAGGTTTCAAGACGCAGGCGGTGTCGAGATGGCGCACAAGACAAGGATTTGTGTCCGAAACCGGCATTTTCGCACCAGATATGGGTGGAATGCCTCTTCGGGGGCCATCGGACCGGCCTTCACAGGACCGCTTGGTCGAGAAGAATGAGGTTGCGGCCAGAGGTGCGGCCAGGGGGCCGATCGCGAATTTTGCAGGCGAGCGCATATTTTGCCGAGCGATATCAGGTTTGAGCCTGCTCTATTCCGGGATGAAGATCGCGGGACAACCGGCTCGCAACAACCCATTTCCTGTGGCATGTACAGCCAGGCGAAGGCCGCGTATACACCATGAGGACCAAACCGCCACAGGTGCCATGACAGACGCTCCGCAGCCATCGTTGAAGCCCATCCTCCGCATCAGTTTTTCCGGGCAGGACCGGCTGGGGCGCGGCAAGATGGAGCTTCTCGAACATATTCAGGAGACCGGCTCGATCTCGGCCGCCGGCCGCGCCATGGATATGTCCTATCGCCGGGCGTGGATGCTCATCAGCGAATTGAACCACATGTTCAGAGAGCCGGTCGTCGAATCGCAGCGCGGCGGCCAGAAGGGCGGCGGGGCTGCTCTGACCCCGTTCGGCGAGGAGTTGCTGCGGCGCTTCCGCGACATGGAAACGACCCTGCGCGCCGCCATCGCCGACGATCTGAACTGGCTCGAAGCCAACCGCAACCCGGCGGACGGTTCGTCCAAGAAGGCTTGACCGGTTCTACTGCTCCAGCGCCACCGTCTTGATGACCGCATGGATCGGCAGGCCGGCCTTCAATCCAAGACGCTCTGCCGAGAACTGCGTGATACGGGCGGTGACGATGTCGCCGCCGCAATCGACCCTGACTTCCGCGGTACCATCGGCGGCCGCGCCTATGTCGCGCACTACGCCATCGAGAATGTTGAGGGCGCTGAGACCCTCGGGCCGGGCTGTCGCCAGCATGACATCGCGGGCGGGAATATGGACGCGTACGGTCTTGCCGATCGCGGCGGCCTGACCCGGCACGACGAGTTTTGCCGTCTTCAGGGCGACGACGGTCAGACGATGCCGGTCATCCATCGACTCGACGCGGCCTTCCAGCAGCACGCCGGCTTCGCGACGGTCGGTTGCCAGCGGGCCGGACAGCTGGCTGAAGATATCGACGGCAGCGCCGATCGTCTCGACCTTGCCGTCACGCATGACGACGACGCGGCTTGCCAGACGCGCCACCTCGGCGATGGAGTGGCTGACATAGATGATGGGAATCCTGGTCTCGTCGCGCAGCCGTTCGAGATAGGGAAGGATTTCCGCCTTGCGCGCCTCGTCGAGTGCGGCAAGCGGCTCGTCCATCAGCAAAAGCCGCGGCGAGGAAAGCAATGCGCGGCCGATCGCGACGCGCTGCTTTTCGCCGCCGGAGAGTTTTGCCGGCCGGCGGTCGAGCAGCTTCTCGATGCCAAGCAGATCGACGACGCCGTCGAAGCTTTCGCTACGCTCGTTCCGGGGCGCGAACCAGCGGCCGTAATTGAGGTTCTGCCGTACCGAGAAATGCGGAAAAAGACGCGATTCCTGAAAGACATAGCCGAAGCGACGGCGGTGGCGGGGAACGAAGATCTGTCTGGTGGTGTCGGCAAGTACCGTGTCGTCGAGGCTGACGCGGCCATGATCGGGCCGGGTGAGGCCGGCGATGATGCGGACGATCGACGTCTTGCCGGAGCCGGAGCGGCCGAAAAGGGCCGTCACCCCGCCCTCGGAGGTGAATGACGTCTCCAGCGAAAAGGCACCGAGGCGATGGCGGATATCGACCGAGAGCGTCATTCGAAATCCACCCTCCGGCCGGCGAGATAGGCGAGGAATTCCGATGCGAGCAGCGCCGCCATGGAGATCACGATGGCGACGATGGTCAGCCGCATGGCGCCGGCATCGCCGCCCGGAACCTGGGTAAAGGTGTAGATGGCCGAAGACAGGGTTTGGGTCTCGCCGGGGATGTTGGAGACGAAGGTGACGGTGGCGCCGAATTCGCCCATGGCCTTGGCGAAGGACAGGATCATGCCGGCGATCACGCCGGGCAGGATCAGCGGCAGGGTCACGGTGAGGAAAGTCCAGGCTGGGCTGGCCCCCAGCGTGCCGGCGGCTTCCTCCAGCTTGCGATCGACCGCCTCGATCGACAGGCGAATGCTTCTCACCATCAGCGGAAAGCCCATCACGCCGCAGGCGAGCGCGGCGCCCGTCCAGCGGAAGGAGAAGACGATGCCGAGATACTGGTCGAGCAGCGAGCCGATAGGCCCCTTGCGGCCGAAGAGAATGAGAAGGATAAAGCCGGTGACGACAGGCGGCAGGATCAGTGGCAGGTGGATGACGCCGTTGAGGAGCGACTTGCCCCAGAAGCGGCCGCGCGCAAGCAGATAGGCGGCCGCGATGCCGAAGGGCAGGCTCACCAGCATGGCGACGACGGAAACGCGCAGGCTCAGCTCTATGGCCGTCCATTCGTCGCTGCTCAAACCCAATGCGTCCAAACCCTGCCCCTTAAAACGTCTCAGGCCCGCCACTGGTCGGCGAGCCTGATGGTTGAACTGTCATGCCTGACGTGCGGTGACGACGCTCACTGCTTCAGGATCGTGAAGCCCTCATGCTCGAAGAACGGAACAGCCTTAGCCGATTTCAGATAGTCGAAATAGGCTTGTACGTCCGGGTTCTTGCTGGTGGCAGTGATGGCGAACGGATAGACGATCGGCGGATGGCTGTCGGCCGGGAAGGTGCCGACGACGGCAACGCCCGGATCGGCCGAGACATCGGTCTGATAGACGATGCCGTAGGGTGCCTCGCCGCGCGAAACCAGCGCAAGCGCGGCACGCACGCTTTCAGCGCCGGCGACCTTCTTTTCAACCGAAGCCCAGACGCCGAGCTTTTCCAGCGCCGTCTTGCCGTATTTGCCTGCCGGCACCGATTCCGGCTGGCCGATCGCGAGGCGGCTATCGCCGAGCAATCCGGCCAGGTCGAAGCCGTGGTTGATCTCGACCGGCTTGGCCTTGTCCTTGGCGGCGACGAGGACGAGCTTGTTGCCGAGGAGGTTGACGCGGCTGTCGTCCTTGATCAGCTTCCGCTGGGCGACATAATCCATCCAGTTGGTGTCGGCGGAGATGAAAACATCGGCCGGTGCGCCGTTTTCGAGCTGCTTGGCGAGCGGGCCGCTCGCCGCATAGGAGACGGTGACTTCCTTGCCGGTTTCCTTGGTGAAGGCGGCATCGGCATTGTCGAGCGCATTCTTCATGCTGGCGGCGGCAAAGACGACGATCTTGTCGGCGGCGAAGGCCGGTGCCGGCATAACCGAGAGGCTGAGCCATGCGGCTGATAGTGCGGCGGTTGCAAGCTTGATCCATCTGCGGCGGCTGGTGGCCATCTTATTTCTCCCCAAAGATGTCGACATATTTCGAGAGATATAACGATGCGCGAAGCTTGGCTAGGGATGTATCTGCAAAAATACATCGTGATCCCACAGCGTAACCCTACGAATTTTATGGACTTTCGATATCGCGCTGCATATGAACGGGTCGTGGCCTTCACGATAACGCATGGCTGGATTCGCCCACTTGATTGGCGAACGCTCACGAAGCGAAACGTAACGTTACAAACCGTGGAATTGCGGACTATTCAGCGCTAAGTTTCGCTGTGGTAACAAAAGGCAAAGATCGCCTTTTCCTGAAATAAGCGTTTTTTGGGCAGAAAATTTTTGAAGCTATGCTCTGATTACATTGCTGCATTGCGCAATCGGCCATTTATCAATCGGTAAAATCTGCTAAAACATAAACATCGAAACGGCGATCTCCTCCTCCCAATGCCGTTCGATGTGGATCAGCAACTATCCTCCTCCCAGTTGCTGATCAGGTTCAAAAGCCCGACGGATCCTCCTCCCCCGTCGGGCTTTTTATTTTCCAATCATCCCAAAAATTCGATCCGGTTATTGTGCGGCGCGCAAGGCCGTCGAGCTGAGCGCCGAGCGTGGTCCGTGGATGAAGGTCCAGGCGGGTGCGCGCTTCTTCCACAGCACGCGGGCGTCATCCTCGTCGACGCGCGCGTAGTGGAATGTCTTTGCCATCTTGGCGGAGAGGTAGGATAGCGTCGATCCCGGCCGGTCGATGACGGCGATCGGGAAGGTGCGGGCAATCTCTTCCCATTTCTGCCAGCGATGAAACGTATTGAGGCTGTCGGCACCCATGATCCAGATGAAGTGGACATGGCTGTTGCGCGCCTTCACGCGCGCCAGCGTATTGGCCGTGTAGCTCATGCCGAGCGCCTGCTCGAATGCCGTCACCTTGATGCGCGGATTGTGGAGCATCTGCTCGCTGAGCGCGATGCGTTCGGCGAGCGGCGCAAGGTGATTGTGGTTCTTCAGCGGATTGCCCGGCGTGACCATCCACCAGAGCTGGTCGAGGCCGAGCCTGCGTATGGCGATCTCGGCCACGAGCGCATGGCCGCGATGCGGCGGATTGAACGAGCCGCCGAAAAGACCGACCACCATGCCGCGCTCGGCATGGGGCATGCGCAGATAGCGTTGATCGACCTCTTCTTTCAGCACGTCAGGGCCGTATCTGTCCGTTGCCGCGAACGCGATATTTGAAGGAGGTCAGCTGTTCGACGCCGACCGGGCCGCGGGCATGCATCTTGCCGGTGGCGATGCCGATTTCCGCGCCCATGCCGAATTCGCCGCCATCGGCAAATTGCGTCGAGGCATTGTGCAGCAGGATCGCCGAGTCGATCTCGGTGAAGAAGCGCTCGACCACCGCGGGATCCTCGGCGATGACGGCCTCGGTATGGTTGGACGAATATTTGCCGATATGATCGATCGCGCCGGAAATGCCGTCGACGAGAGCAACGGAAATGATGGCCGCCAGATATTCCGTCGTCCAGTCTTCCTCCGTCGCCGGTTTGAGGCCGGGAATGAGCTTCAGCACCTCGGCGGAGCCGCGGATTTCGCAGCCTGCTTCGACGAGGTTGTCGAGCAGCGGTTTCAGATGCGTGGAGGCGACCTTTCTGTCGACCAGAAGCGTCTCGGCCGCGCCGCAGATGCCTGTGCGGCGCATCTTGGCGTTGACGACGATGGCTTTCGCCATGTCGAGATCGGCCGAGGCATCGATGTAGATGTGGCAAAGACCTTCGAGATGGGCAAAGACCGGCACGCGGGCCTCGGTCTGCACGCGGGCGACCAGGCTTTTGCCGCCGCGCGGCACGATGACGTCGATATTGCCTTCCAGGCCGCGCAGCATGGCGCCGACGGCGGCGCGGTCGCTGACGGGAACGAGCTGGATGGCATGCTCGGGCAGGCCCGCCGCCTTCAACCCTTCGACCAGGCAGGCATGAATCGCCTGGGAAGAGCGGCGCGAATCGCTGCCGCAGCGCAGGATGACGGCATTGCCAGCCTTCAGGCACAGCGCGCCGGCATCGGCAGTGACATTCGGCCGGCTTTCGAAGATGACGCCGATGACGCCGAGCGGCGTGCGGACGCGCTCGATCTTCAGCCCGTTCGGACGATCCCAGGCGGCGATGACCTCACCCACCGGGTCCGCAAGTGCTGCGATGGCGCGAATACCCTCTGCCATCTCGGCGACCCGTTTGTCGTTCAGCGTCAGGCGATCGACGAAGGAGGCGAGCATATCGGTGCCCTCGACATCCTTCAAATCCTTGGCGTTCTCGGAAAGAATGTGATCCTTGCGCGCCAGAATGGCGTCCGCCATGGCGCTCAAGGCCTTGTTCTTGCTCTCGGTGGTGGCGAAGGCCAACGGTCGCGACGCAGCCCGGGCCTTGCGGCCGATATCGTTCATCAGCGCATCGATGTCGGGGCTTTGTGCGACGGTATCAAGCATGGGCTTCATCCTTCTTCAACTTCTCGGCCTTCGTCTTGACGGAAGCGGTCATGACGAGGTCGTCGCGATGCACCATGGCGGCGCGGCCGGCATAGCCGAGGATGGCCTCGATCTCCGCCGACTTGCGGCCGGTGATCTGGCGGGCCTCTTCGGCATCGTAGCCGGCAAGGCCGCGGGCGATCTCACGGCCGGAGGGGCCGACGACGGCGACGGTATCGCCGCGGCCGAAGTGGCCGACGACCTTGCGCACGCCCGCGGGCAAAAGGCTCTTGCCGGCGCCAAGCGCCGTGACGGCGCCATCATCGACATGCAGTTCGCCGGCTGGTTGCAGCTGCCCGGCAATCCAGGTCTTGCGGGCGGTGACGGGCGTTCCCGACGGCGCGAACCAGGAGGAGCGGGCGCCATTCTCGATGGCATTCAGCGGCCGGTCGGTCTTGCCGGAAGCGATAATCATGGCGCAGCCCGCGCCGGTGGCGATCTTGCCGGCATCGATCTTGGTGCGCATGCCGCCGCGCGACAGTTCCGAGGCGGCGCCGCCGGCCATGGCCTCGATCTCGGGCGTGATCTCCGCGATCGAATCGAGGAATTTCGCCTGCGGATCGAGATGCGGCGGGGCGGTATAGAGCCCGTCGATGTCCGACAGCAGCACCAGAAGGTCGGCGCCGGTCATGGTGGCGACGCGGGCGGCGAGGCGGTCATTGTCGCCATAGCGGATTTCGCTGGTGGCGACCGTGTCGTTCTCGTTGATGATCGGCACGGCGCCGATCTTCAAAAGCTGATTGATGGTGGCGCGGGCGTTGAGGTAACGGCGGCGCTCTTCGGTGTCGCCGAGCGTCAGCAGGATCTGGCCGGCAACGATATCGTCATGCGACAGGCTCTCGGACCAGGCGCGGGCGAGCGAGATCTGCCCGACCGCCGCGGCGGCCTGGCTTTCCTCCAGCTTCAGCGCGCCGGAAGGCAGGTCGAGCACCGAGCGCCCGAGCGCGATGGCGCCCGAGGAGACGACGAGGACATCAATGCCCTTGGCCTTCAATGCGGCGATGTCGGCGCACATGCCGTCGAGCCAGGATTTCTTCAAGCCGGTCTTGCGATCGACGAGAAGGGCGGAGCCGATCTTGATGACGATGCGGCGGTAACGGTCGAGCGGCTTGCGGGCGGTCATCCCTGATGATCCTCGTCCTCGCCTTCATCTTCGCCCGCATCGTCGGAAAGCTGCATGTCGCGGTGTCGCAGCTTGTGCGTCTTTGCCGGCTTGTCCGCTTCGCCTGAATTGGCTTCGACAATGACATCGCGCAGCGCGCGCAGCACTTCGGTCATGCCCCGGCCGGTGACGGCGGAAATCTGGAACGGCGTCCTGCCGCAGGCCCGCGCGAGCTCGCGCGTCTTCTTCTTCAGCGTTTCCTCGTCCACCACGTCGATCTGCGACAGCGCCACGATTTCAGGCTTGTCGGGAATGCTGTTGCCGTAGGCTTCAAGCTCGTGCTTCACGGTCTTGTAGGCCTTGCCGACCTTTTCTTCCTGGGCGGAGACCAGATGCAGCAGCACGCGTGTGCGCTCGACATGGCCGAGGAAGCGGTCGCCGATGCCGACGCCCTCATGCGCGCCTTCGATCAGGCCGGGAATATCGGCAAGAATGAATTCCTGGCCGTCGATGGTGGCGACGCCGAGATTGGGATGAAGCGTCGTGAACGGATAGTTGGCTATCTTCGGCCGGGCACGGCTGACGGCTGCGAGAAAGGTCGATTTGCCCGCATTCGGCAGGCCGACGAGGCCGGCGTCGGCGATGAGCTTCAGCCGCAGCCAGATGGTCTTTTCTTCGCCCGGCAGGCCGGGATTGGCCCAGTCCGGCGCCTGATTGACCGAGGATTTGAAATAGGCGTTGCCGAAGCCGCCATTGCCGCCGGCGGCGAGGCGGAAGCGCTGGCCTTCCTGCGTGATGTCGCAGATCAGGGTTTCCCCGTCTTCCTCGAAGATCTGCGTGCCGACAGGCACCTTCAGCGTCACGTCTTCGCCTTTGGCGCCGGCGCGGTTCTTGCCCATGCCGTGCGTGCCGATCGTGGCCTTGAAATGCTGCTGATAACGGAAGTCGATCAGCGTGTTGAGACCGTTGACGGCTTCGACCCAGACATCGCCGCCGCGGCCGCCATCGCCGCCATCCGGCCCGCCGAATTCGATGAACTTCTCGCGCCGGAAGGAGACGCTGCCCGCGCCGCCGTCGCCTGAGCGAATATAGACTTTTGCTTCATCGAGAAATTTCATCTTACGTCCGTCACCCGGTGTCGGCGCATATCCCTTCGCATCGAATGGGACTGGGAAAAGCCTATGCGCTCTTTATCGATTTCAGCCGTCCTTTGCGCATCCATACGGACGCATCGGCCGGCCATTTACCCGTCATGCGCCTTCGATATAGGCGCTTCGGGCTAAGGTCAAAGAATATCGTGCAGCCGACGTGTCATAACATCAAGAACAGCGCGATTGGCGTGGCGCCATCGCCGGCGGGGCCGGCGATGGCTGATTTTCAGGGCTTCATGCCGCCTGCGAGAGCCGCAGCGCGCCCGGCCTCAACACGGTTTCGATATGCGGAACCATGGTGTTGCGGGCGAAGCTGTAGATCTCCGAGCAACCGGTGATCTCGAAGCCGAGCTTCTGCTGCAGCTTGAGCGATGCCGGATTGTCGGCGAAGGCGCCGGAATGGACGGCGACTTCGGGCATGCGGCGGGCAAAGCGTTCGAGCGCGGCCTTGACCGCCTCGGTCATGATGCCTTGCCGCCAGTAGTAGCGGTTCAGCCAGTAACCGAGGTGCCAGCGGCCGTGGCGGAGCTCGATGCCGACGCAGCCGACATGGGCATCATCCCGCTCGGTGATGGCAAGTTCCCAATCCATGCCCAGACCGGAGGTGTGCTCGACCAGCCAGTCCAGCGCATCCTGCCGATCGTATGGCGCGGGCACGCGGGCCAGCATGCGGGTGACGGCAAAATCGGAGAGCGATTCCGCAATCGCGTCCGCATCGCCGAGCCTGTGCGGGCGCAGGGTCAGCCGACCGGTCTGGATGACAGGCGTCGGGCCGGGCATCAGGATCCTGGCGTTGCGGCTGGTGAGGGCGAGTGCGTTCATCTCAAGCCTCCCCAGCTGCGCAACGATATCCAGGTCTTGCGGTCGAGCCTGTACCACTCGACCGGCACGGTGCCGCCGAGCGCCAGGGACGCGGCAAGACCGGAACCCTGGAACTGGAAGCCGCACTTCTGGACGACCCGTCTCGAAGCGACGTTCATGACCCGGCACCGGGCGTCGATCTGGGCGACGTTTTCGCGCGTGCGGAAGACCATGTCGATCAGGGCGTGTGCGGCTTCCGTCGTGTAGCCCTGGTTCCAGTGGGGTTCGCCCAGCCAGTAGCCGATCTCGACGGTGCGGGGGTCGGCCGTCGGCTCGACACCGCAGCATCCGAGAAAGGCGCCATTTTCAGCTTTCGTAATCGCATAGACGCACTTGCCAATCTCGCCAAGTTTCGTGCGTCGCACGAAATCGGCGGCATCATTGGTCGTATACGGGTGCGGCATACGCGATACCATAGTAGCGACATTGGCGTTGTTGGCGAGATGGGCAAGGGCGTCGATGTCTTCTTCGTGGGGCGCGCGCAGAACGAGCCTTTCCGACAGTAAGACGGGGCAATCGGTCCTTAACCTATCCGGCCTCAGCCGTTCTTCGGGAGACCGTGATTGGTCTTCCCTTAACAATTCGCCTTGCATGGTTCAGTCCTCCTTGGTTGAGGGTAAAGAAAAAGGGGAGATGGCGTCCCATCTCCCCTTTTTTCTGGTCTGAACCTGATGCGGTCAGCCGGGTCGATGAGACGCCGGCTGTTTTAGAGCGCTACCGGCTTATTCCGCTGCTTCCGCTTTTGGCATTACAGATACGTATACGCGGCCGTTGGCCTTCGTACGGTAATTCACGTTGCCTGCCGTAAGCGCAAAAATCGTGTGATCCTTGCCGAGACCGACATTGGTGCCCGGATGCCACTGCGTACCGCGCTGACGCACGATAATGTTGCCTGCGATGACGGTTTCGCCGCCGAACTTCTTCACGCCAAGGCGCTTGGATTCGGAATCGCGACCGTTGCGCGAGGAACCGCCAGCTTTTTTGTGTGCCATTGGAGTTCTCCTTTAAACCCTGATCCCGTTACTTACTTGGCAGCCACGATGTCCGTGATGCGGACAACAGTGTGGTGCTGGCGATGGCCGCGCGAACGCTTCGAGTTCTGACGACGGCGCTTCTTGAAGGCGATGACCTTCTTGCCGCGGTTGTGCTCGACCACTTCGGCCTTGACGGAAGCGCCCTGAACGAAGGGAGCACCAATCGCAGCGTCGGCGCCTTCGCCGATAACGAGGACTTCGGTGAATTCTACGGTGCCGCCGGCGGTGACTTCGAGCTTCTCGATGGTCAGCACGTCGTTGGCTGCCACGCGATACTGCTTACCGCCGGTCTTGATGACTGCGAACATTTTTTATCCTTTCATGTTCGTTCCGGCTCTCTCGCCTCAAGGACGAGCGGCCGTCTTTTTATCAGTCGAAACTTAGCAGGGATTCCAAAGGCCTCAGGCCCTCAAAAAATTCTGCCGGTGAAGCCCCGCCAAAAGGCCGGGCTGGCCAGGCGCGGACTTATCCACACCTATTGCGCCGCACGGGATATATAAGCGTCCCTGATCTGTCAAGGCAAAAGGATGAAAAGCTTTCATATTCGCCCTTGCCATCCTTCCCGTCTGTCGCTATGAGACAGCCCGCGCCGAACAAGCGCCGACCAGCATAACCGGAGAGGTGGCAGAGTGGTCGAATGCACCGCACTCGAAATGCGGCATACCTGCAAGGGTATCGTGGGTTCAAATCCCACCCTCTCCGCCATTTGCTTTCTGTGACAGGCCAGTATCGCCGTATATTCCCTGATTTATCGACAACCGCGCCCCTCAAATTCCGTTTGTTTCCCGGCCATGCGTGGACGACCATGATGATACTGGGGGTCTTTTGTCCTAATCAGGTTGGGGTTGCGTGATTCTCGTTCCATTGACGACAGGATAGGTTTATCTACATCCCTGCGTAGGAGGAATGTCCATGCAACTGAAATCTCTGCTTGTGGCTGCTGTTCTTGGTCTCGCCGGCTTGTCTCTATCGAGCTGCGTCGAGGGTGGCGGGTCTTACGGATACGAGGGATATAGCAGTGGTTATTATAGCGGCGGCGGTGTAATCATCGGCAGCCGTGACCACTATCGGCCCGGATATCGCTATAATTCCTATCGCTACCGCGGCGATCGCCGCCATTATAATCGTCCGGGCAGGCCTCAATATTCCGGGCATCGTCCCGGATACCGTCATGATGGTCGATCGGGTGGTGGTCATCATCGCAGGATACCGCGCCAAGGCGGCAACAATTGATCGTTTGATGCCGATCGTCAAAGGTGCCTGATCGGCGGCCGTGGCCTCGACATGTCAAACCGAGCCATGATTTCGCAGGCCTTTGTCGCGCCGAAATAGGGCATGTGTCCCATGTTTATCGGCTGCCGACGCCTCCACGCCAGGTTCCCGCGCCTATCCGGCGCGGTTCGAACCAAGGAGGCTTTCGAGGAAAACATCGTTGCCGTCTTGGCGCCGGTCACATTCGTCATGGCCGCGTTCGCAGCCTTGCGGTCTGAGTCGGAAACCGAACGGTCCACGGTCGAGACCGGCGGTCTGGCCCAGCTGGCATCCGGCATGCAACGCAACACCGTGACCAGCACAAGCAGGGGTGAAAGCGACCGGGGTTCGATGAAAGGCGGGAAGTCAACTTACAGCGCCCGATGGTTTTAACGAAAGGGCGGCTCGGGCCGCCCCGATTCCGCGTATATTCCACGATGGGCCGGCGGCGCCGTCAGTTCTCCGGGAAGCGATAGACCACGTCCGCAAACGACCCCGTTGGGAAGACGTAGAAGAATTTCAGGATAGCGCCTGATTCGTTGCGAATGCCGTGTTCGGCATTGCCGGGGATGAAGACCGTCGTGCCGGCCCTGACCGTCGTCTCCTCGCCGTCGATCCGCACGATACCGGATCCCTCGACGATGAAATAGATTTCCGACGGATCATGCCGATGCGGCTTGAGCTCGTCGCCGGGCCCAAGTTCGGCGATACCGGCGCTCATGCTGTCGGTGGGGGTGATGTCGCTGCTGAGCAGCGTATGCCAGGATATGCGGCCATGGACCGGATCGTTCCATCCGTCGCGGGGGCGTTCTTCTGCAGTGGTGATGACAGCTTGCGATCGCTTGGTCATTTCGCCTCGAAACAGTGTGTCAGCAACGGTCCGGAACGGTGTCACAACGGCAGGGAATGTCAATCGGGCTGGTCTTGGACGCGGCGCCCGCCGGCATGCCGGGACTTGTTCCGATGAAAGGCAACGTCGAAGGGAGATGGCTGCGCGCGGGAACGGGACGGCCCTCCCGTTCCCGCGTTTCGATCCGGTCTTGTTGCCAGATGCGGGGCTCAGGTCCGCCGAAGAAAGTCGGAGATCAGCTCCGAGATCGCATCCGGCGCATCTTCAAAGCAATAGTGTCCGACGCCCGCGAGCCGCTCGATGTGGCCGGACGGGAAGATGGCGGAGAAGAGCGGCAGGAAATGCCCGGCATGAAGCGTCCTGTCCGCCTCGCCCCATATTGCCAGAGCCGGCTTGTCGCGGATGGTGCGGTCGGCCGCCGGGGTGGGCGTTTCGAAGCGGTGGGCGTCGTTCGCGAAGCCCCTGGCCCAGCCGAGCGCGCCGAGACAATCGGCCTGCGTTGCGAAGGGAGCGCCGTAGGCATCGATCCAGGTGTCGGTGATGATGGCGTTGTTCTCGAAGCCGTTGAGCTTGAGCGTGCTGAGAATGTTGAAGCCGAGATTGCCGAGCACGGGCTCAAGTGTGCCGTCTGCCGCGGCCCTGGCGATCCATTGGAACCACGGCGATACGGCTGCGTTCGCCACCAGCCGGTCGAAGAGGTCTGGCTGGCCGAAGGGTGTCGGCCCGTTGGCCGAGACGATACGGCGGATGCGATCGGGGTGGCGGGCGGCAAAGCCCATGCCGACGGGGCCGCCGAAATCATGCATGACAAGGGTGATGCCGGTAAGGTCGAGCGCGAGCACGAAGGCTTCGAGATTTGCGACATGGTCCTGCAGCCAATAGCTGCGGCCGGCCGGCGTTTCGCTCTTGCCGAAGCCCATATGGTCGGGAACGACGACGCGGTATGTTCGGCTCAATGTCGAAATGAGATGGCGAAACAAATAGCCCCAGGTCGGCTCGCCGTGCAGGCAGAGGACGACCTCGCCATCACGCGGTCCTTCATCGACGTAGTGCATCCGGAAACCAGGCGCCTCGGTGAAGCGCGGCGCGAAGGGAAAGGTGCCGGCGAATGTCGCATCCGAAGGAATCATAGGTTGCTCTCCATATGTGGTTTTAATTTGAAACCATGATTTCTGTAGTCCTTGTAGTTTTAATTTGCAACCGCTATGTTGAGCCGGCTCGGCGGGCACTTGTTCACGGTGGGATGAGGCGCCGGCAAAGATCGGAAGGAAGCGAGGGCGGGTCGGATGGCCAAGAGAGTAAGCCACAAGGATTCCCTGTGCGGGGTTGCACGGCCGCTGGATGCGATCGGCGACTGGTGGTCGCTGCTGATCGTCCGCGATGCCTTCGATGGCCTGCGCCGTTTCGGAGAATTTCAGAAGAGTCTCGGCCTTGCCAAGAACATCCTCTCGGCCCGGCTGCGCAATCTCGTCGCTCACGGCATCCTCGATACCGTGCCGGCATCGGACGGCAGCCCCTATCAGGAATATGTGCTGACCCAGAAGGGGCTCGGCCTGTTTCCGCTGCTGGTCGCACTTCGCCAATGGGGTGAGGATTTCTTCTTCCAGCCGGATGAGCCGCATGTGATGCTGGTCGACCGGAAGACCAATCAACCGGTGCGGCGGCTGGAGCTGCGTGCCCAGGATGGGCGCATGCTGATGGCGGAGGACACGGTGGTCGTGGCGCCGCCGGAAAGCGGGAGCAGATAAGTTAGCCGGCAAAGTCCCGGCGGGCGTCGTTCGCTGCTTATTCGGCGACCAGACCGCTTCGGCGCAGGAGCGAAAGAAAGAGAAGCGGGATCAGCGTCGTCAGGATGATGGTCACGAAGGCCATCGCCATGCCGAGGCCGATGGAGCCCTGCTCGAATTGCCGCCAGATGAAGGTGGCGATGGTCTGCATGCCGACAGGTGCCAGCACGATCGAGGCGACGAGTTCGCGGGAGGCAAGCGCGAAGACGAGCAGCATGGCCGATGCCAGGCTCGGCAGCACCAGCGGCAGCAGGATGCGGCGGAAGACCGTCAGCGTACCGGCGCCGGAAACGCGGGCGGCGGCCTCGAGGTTGTCGCCGATCTGCTGGAAGGCGGCGGACGAATAGCGCGCCGTCTGCGGCAGCAGGATGCAGCAATAGGCGAGCAGCAGGATGAGGGCGGTATTGTAGGGCGTGAACGGCAGGCCGGGCATGTTCCAGACGAGAATCAGGCCGACGGCGACGACGATGCCGGGCAGGGCATTGGGCAGCACGGTCATGATGTCGATCAGCATGCGGCCGCGCATTTTCGTCTTCACGACGGTATAGGCGGCCATGACGCCGATCAGGCCGGTGATGACGGCGGTGCCGATGCCGAGCGCCAGGCTATTGCCAAGGGCGGCGAGGGCGCCGGCGCTGTTGCCGAAGACGGCTGCGAAATTGTCGAGGCCGAGATTGTCGACGACGAGGCCGCGCGAGATCGTTTTCGAGAGGGCGGTTGCGAGGATCGCAAGCATGGGCACGCCGGTCGCAAGGAAGGAGACGATGCCGAAGGCCAGCAGGACCGGTGCCGTCATTGCTCCGAGCGGGCGCTTGTCCTTGTTCTGCGGCTTGCCGCTCACCGTCTGGTAGGAGCGTCGCGACAGGATCCGGCGCTGGATGAGGAAGGCGATCAGCGAGATGACGACGAGGGTCAGCGACAGGACGGCCGCGCCCGGCAGATCGATCGGCCAATCGCCGATGCGGGTGTCGATACCGGTCACGAGAACCTGGAAACCGGCGCGGCGGCCGAGTGCGGCGGGTGTGCCGTATTCCTCGATCGCGGCGGCGAACACCAGCAGCAGGCTGGCGGCAAGGCCGGGGGCGGATAGCGGCAGCGTGATGCGCCAGAAGGCGCGTGCCGGCGAGGCGCCGAAGACGCGGCCGACATCGGCATAGCGGGCACCCACGGCCTCGACTGTGCGCGAGACGGCGAAATAGACGACCGGAAAGGTGTTGAAGGTCATGACCACGGTCATGCCTGCGAGCGAGAAGAGGGTTGGGGCCAAATTGAAACCGGCGATCTGCTGGAGATAGCCGCGTGGCTGCAGCGTCATGATCCAGCCGAGCGTCGCGATATAGGGCGGGATCATGAACGGCGTCAGCAGAAGCACGTCCCACATCGGCGCGAAGGGAATGCGATAAAGCGCGCGCAGCACGCCCAGGGGGACTGCGATCAGTGCCGAGGCGAGAACGACGGCGCAGCCGAGAATGATCGTATTCGCCGTCATGCCGATCAGCGCTTCGTCGGCCAGCGTTTTGCCGATGGCCGAGAAGGGCGCCGCAAACGAGCCTTGCCCCAAAGAGGGAAAGACCGCCTGCAGCACGACGGCGGCGAAGGGAAAGGCGACGATAATGACCAGCCCCAGGGCTGCGAGCCAAGCTGCCGGCACCGGAGCGCCTGTTCCCTTTGCATTCATTCTCGTGAAGCCTTACTTGCCGCCGAACAGATCGCCGATCTGCTTCAGGATTTCCTTGCGCTTGCCGTAGACGGCGTTGACGTCGTAATCGAGCAGCTTCAGATCGCTCATCAGCGGACGCGAGGCCGGGATATCGGAGCGGGCCGGCATCAGATACGTGTCGGCGACGAGCTTCTGCCCTTCATCGGAGAGCATGTAGTCGACGAACTTCTTGGCTTCGTCCTGATGCTTGGACCAGTTCAGGATCATGACCGGGCGCGGCGCGATGACGGTGCCTGACTGCGGGAAGATGACGTCGATGCTTTCGCCCTTGGCCTTGGCGGCCAAGGTGATGTAGTCGACCGCGCCGAAGACGGCGGCCTTGGCGCCCTGCAGCACCGGGTTCAGCGCTTCGGCATTGGCGCCGGCGATGATGGCGCCGTTGTCCTTGAGATCCTTGAAGAGCTTGTCGTTGTCCTTGGCGCCGAGCGCGGCGGTCAGCTCGAAGGAGGAGCCGGACTGGGCGGGATCGGGAATATTGACGAGATCCTTGAACTCGGGCTTGGCGAGATCGGCCCATTCCTTCGGCTCAGGCGTGCCGCTCTTGGTGTTCCAGGCGATGCCGAGAGCCGAAATGCCCTGAGCGACCGCGGTGTCCGACTTCAGGAATGCCGGAACCTTTTCAGCGTTCGGGCTGGTATAGGAAACCAGCCAGCCGCGCTTGGCGAAATCGGTGGCCGTATCCCAGGATGCCGAGATCAGCACGTCGACGGCCGGATTGGCGGCTTCGGCCTCGATGCGGGCCATGACCTTGCCGGTCGTTGCCTGGAAGACATTGACCTTGATGCCGGTCTGAGCGGTGAAGCCGGCGGAAAGCTTGTCGATGAGGTTCTGCGGGCCGGCGGTGTAGACGGTGATATCGGCATGGGCGACGCCGCCCAGAAGGGCGGTCGATAGTGCAACAATTGCTATTGTTTTCAAAGATTTAAACATGATTTCCTCTCTATGGCTTCGTGATGGTCCTGCTAGAACCACAGGATGCTGTTGGCATCGACCGAAAGACCGATCAGTTCTCCGGGGCGAATTTTGACCGGGCTCAGAACCTGAAGCTCGACGCCGGTCGTGCCGTGCGGCACGGCGGTGACGAGATGGCCGTCTCCCCGAAAATGCGAACGCAGGGCTGTCGCCGGCAGATTCGGCCATGCGGTCTCGCCAAGCGAAATGGCGCGCGTGGGGATGAGAATTCTGGCTTTCTGCTGGCCGGGCCGCGCCGCGTCCGACAGCACATGCGGACTTCCCGTCAGCCGCCAGCCATTGTCGCGCCATTCCAGGTCGGCCGTGCTGCCGAGCCGCAGGAACTCGGCGACCTCGGGCGAGGCCGGGCTTTCGATCAGGATATCCGGCGAGGCGAGCTGGGCAATTTCGCCTGACCGCATGATGGCGACTTCGTCGGCCAGCGTCAGGGCTTCGCTGTGATCGTGCGTGACGTAGATCGCCGTCAGGCCGAGCGTGGCGATGAGCGCGGCAAGCTCGCCGACCATGTTTTCGCGCAATTCGCGATCGAGGTTGGAGAGCGGCTCGTCGAACAGGATCAGCTGCGGCTCGGCGACGATAGCGCGGGCAATCGCGACACGCTGCTGCTGGCCGCCGGAAAGATCGCTCGGGCGTCGCTGCGCAAGGGCGGCAAGGCCGACGCGTTCAAGCGCCCGCATGGTGCGCTTTTCCCGTTCCGCCTTCGGGACGCCGCGCATTTCGAGCGGAAAGGAGACGTTGCCGCCGACCGTCAGGTGCGGCCAGAGGGCATAATCCTGAAAGACCATGCCGAGATTGCGCTTCTCCGGCGGCACAAAAGTCCCCGTCGCCGCATCGGCAACCACTTGACCGGAAATGCTGATCCTGCCCTTGGTCGGAGCGAGAAGGCCGGCGACCAGACGCAGAAGGGTCGTCTTGCCGCAGCCGGACGGGCCGAGCAGCGCGAGCGTCTGTCCCCTGGCAAGCGACAGATCGATACCGCCCAGAACGATCGTCTTGTCGTAATGAAGTTCCAATCCCGTTGCCGAAACGGCAGCCTGGATTCGGTTTGCGTCACTTGTCATCTAAAAATTCAGCGTTTCGAAAAACTACAAGCCTGAGTAGAGGCGCCGCATGACAACTGCGTGACAATGGTGTGACGAATTTACTGCGTGCCGCGATGGAGGCGGATGGCACGACAATCCTCTCACAAAGGAGGACAGATACATCCGCGGCCTGCGCAAGTTGATCGCAGACCATAGCGGTTGTCGATGACCGCTATTTTACTAATAATAAGCTTTTGATCGATTAGATCGGCAATACAGCCATTCCCATTTAGTATGACTAAAGGGGTTTACTCTTCCCTTCAATGGGTTATTGAGCGACCCGACTCGGTTGTTCAATTCCAGTTCGCTTCGATCTGCAATCGAATTGCTCGGGTGGAAATCCGGCGGCAGGTTATCTTGCCCGTCGATTCTTGAACTCCTTTGCGGCTTCGAGACGGAGGTAGAATTCGTTGCGATGAGTGTGCTTCGGAACTCCGGTCTCAAGGGCAGGGGGCCGATCGAATGGCACAACATCAGGGAATCGATCTTTGAGCCGAGAAAGCACCGTAATGCCTGAACGTATCGCGCGGGAATGGAACAGTCTCGTCGAGCAGACGTCGACGGAAACGCACCAGATCGTCTATTCGATCGTCCATGACTATGAAGACGAGTTGAAGCAGCGTTATAGAGCCTATCTGGAAGGAGATCCGGACCTGGCATCCCTGATCGGGGAGAGCACCAACCTGACCGCATTCACCGACCGGTTCCTGGAATGGATGAAGAAGCTCGTCGATCCGAATGCCACTTCGGGCGAGATATTTTTCTCCGAGCAGGATAGCCTGGGCGACACGATGGCGCGCATCGGTTTTCCGCCGCACGCCGTCTCGCGGTCGATCCGCAAGATCAAGCTCTGGTTTTTGCGGCATCTGGCCGAGGCCGATGTCTCCCGTCAGCAGCTTGTCGATGCGATGACCTTCGTCATCGGGCTGTTCGATATTGCCCTGGAAGTCCGCGAAGCCAGCTATCAGAAGGGCGTCGCTTCCAATGCGCGGGTGAACGAAGCCTATCGCCTGCACCTGCTGGGTCAGAACCTCGGGATGGAACGGGAACGGCAAAGGGCCGCGCTGATGGAATGGGGCCACGGCATCCTGGCCGCCTTTTATCAGAACGCCGCTTCCAGCGAGCTCCCTCGGCTCTGGAAAAGCGAGTTCGGCCTGTGGTTGAACCACAAGGCGCATATTCTGTTCGAGCGCCAGCCGAAACTCGAACTCATCAAGCAGCTCGTCAACCGCATCGACAATGAGCTCGTTCCGGCGCTGGAGCGCGTCAGCTTTGGCGACAGGTCGCAGATCAGCGATGCCGCGGGGCGGATCGAAGAGGAGCTGTCTGCGATAAAGTTCCTGCTGAACAGTATCTTCGAGGCGCATATCGAGGTTGAAAGCGGCCGCGATCCCCTGACGCAGCTGCTGACGCGCCGGTTCATGCCGTCCGTGATGATGCGCGAGATACAGCTGCAGAAGGTGTCCGCCGCCGCCGGTTTCTGCGTCTTGCTGCTGGATATCGATCACTTCAAGACCATCAACGACACGCATGGCCACAAGGTCGGCGACCTGGCGCTCAGGTCCGTCGCTGCCGCGATCACCGAAACCGTTCGCCAGACCGATTTCGTCTTCCGCTATGGCGGCGAGGAGATGCTGATCGTGCTTGTCGAGTGCGACGAGGCGATGGGCCTCCAGGTTGCCGAGAAGATCCGCTCGGAAATAGCGAAACTGTCGATCCCGCTTGCCGATGGCGGCAAATTTGCCGTCACCGCCAGCATCGGCGTTGCCGCCTTCAAGGGCGAGCTCGACTACGAGCGCATCCTCGCGCGTGCCGACAAGGCCGTGTACGAGGCAAAGGAAGGCGGCCGGAACAGGGTGACGCTGGCGCCGGAATCCTGACGAAGATGAGGGGGCACCGCCGGGCTTGACCTCATGCCCGGCAGCGTTCGGCTGGCTGACGCCGATCGTTTCGAGCGCCGGCGCGACAGTTCGTTCGTCGCCGAACTGTCGCGGGTTCCGATCGACTACACTGGAACTCTCAGAGGAGAGTTTGCGATGTTGACGAACAAGACCGAATTAGCTGCTGGTGAAGGCGACCACGAGCACATCGAGATCAAGCCCAGCGTGCTCTATGTCGGTACGCCCGTGGCGCTGATTACGAGCCTCAATCCTGACGGCACGACGAATATTTCTCCCATGTCCTCCGTCTGGAGCCTCTTCGACCGTGTCGTTCTGGGTTTGACATCGACAAGCAAGGGCCGGGAAAATCTCATGCGCGAGCGGCAGCTGGTGTTGAATTTTCCGTCGCCGGACCTGTGGCCGAAGATCGAGGCGATCGCTCCGACAACCGGTCGCGACCCGGTTCCCCCGCATAAGGAGAAAAACGGCTATCGTTTCGAGGCCGACAAATTCGACGTGGCGGGCCTGACACCTCAAGCAGCCGATCTCGTTCGGCCGCCGCGTATCGCCGAATGCCCGATTCAATTCGAAGCGGAGGTCGTGGCGGCGCATTCTCCCGGTGCGGAATGGCCCTTGGAGCGTCCGGAGGCTTTCTGGATCGTCGAAGCGAAAGTCGTTCGCGTCCACGCGCACAGGGATATCGTGATTGCCGGCACCAACCATATCGACACAAGTCGCTGGAGCCCGCTGCTATACGTGTTTCGACATTACTTCGGCACGGGACCGGATCTCGGCCGTACCTTCAAGGCCGAAAGATGATGCAGTCCGGATAAAGCCGTCGCAGCGAACGCCAACTCCCCCAGCGGCTCCAGCGCCGCCGATCAGCAGCTCCAGGCCAGCTTCAAAGAGGGCCTCGTGACCGCTGGCGCGGTAGAACGCCAGGGCTCTGGCAAGATTGGGGTGGCGTTCAGCCGCAGCGTCGAGCGCGGCTTGGTCCGAAGGATCGGCGCCATCCGCCTGTTCTTCGAGCACGCATCCCACCACATAGCGGCCAATCGCAATCTGAATTTCCAGAGCTCTTCCGGGATCGAAGCCGGCGGCGAGCAAGCATTCAAGCTGGGCTTCGATAGCATCGAGATGCGAGGGGTCAGCCTCCGTTCCCGCGTGAACGCGCGCGCCGTCACGCCAGGCCAGCAAAGCAGAGCGGAAGCTGCGGGCATTGGCGCGCAGGAATTCCTGCCAGCTCTCCCCAGGCACAGGAATGTTGCGAGTATGGCTTCGCTTCAGCATCTCGGTGTTCATGGCCGCCAGCAAGGCATGCTTGCCTTTGAAATGCCAGTAGAGCGCCGGCTGCTGAACCCCGAGGCGCTGCGCGATCAGCCGCGTCGACAACTTGTCGATACCGACCTCGTTCAAGATGGTCAGCGCCGCATCGACGATCTGATCCCGATCGATTTTCATTGCGTCTCCGATTGACAGTCTCCCGCAGATAATTTATCGCCGATAAAGTTCCTTATCAATGATAAGTTTTCTGCTATGAACAAGATGCTTTGGACGATTCTGGCCGTCGTCGTTCTCGATGCTGCCGGCACGGGCCTGGTCATGCCGATCCTGCCGGAGCTTCTCCGCAGCGTCGCGCATACGACGGATCTCAGCTGGCGCTATGGCGCGTTCCTGTCGCTCTATGCCGCGTTGCAGTTTCTGGCCTCACCCATCCTCGGGACGCTGAGCGATCGCTATGGCCGCAGGCCGGTGCTGCTCGTTTCACTGGCGGGCGGCATGATCGACTATGCCTTCATGGCGTGGGCGCCGGGCTTCTGGTGGCTGTTCCTCGGACGGGGTATCGCCGGCCTGACGGCGGCCAATGCCGCCGTGGCGACCGCCTGCCTCACCGACATCACTCCACCCGAGCGGCGGACCCGCGCCTTCGGGCTTCTCAGCGCGTGTTTCGGCGTCGGCTTCATTCTAGGGCCGGTCATCGGTGGGATGCTGGGCACGATTTCCGTGCGGGCGCCGTTCGTTGCCGCTGCGCTGCTTGTGATGGTGAATTTCATCGTCGCGCTGCTCGTGCTGCCGGAGACGCGGACGGTGAAGCCGGAGCGGATCGACCCGGCCGCATTTCATCCGCTGGCGCCGTTGCGCTGGATCGGTGCCTTTCCGGCGTTGCTGCCGCTGCTGTCGATCTTCATCGTCCTCAGCATCGTCGGCGAGGTCGGCGGCACCGTCTGGGTGCTCTACGGTCAGGACAAGTTCAGCTGGGATACCGCGACCGTCGGCCTGTCTCTCGCCGGTTTCGGCTTTTTCCACGCCTTGGCCCAGGCTTTCGTCGCCGGCCCGTTGAGCGAACGCTGGGGTGAGCGCAGCGCGCTCGTCGTCGCAATGATCTGCGACAGTGCGGCCTATATCGCGATTGCTTTTGCCACGCGCGGTTTCGTCGCCTTCCTGCTGTTTCCCCTCTTCTGCCTCGGGGGGATCGGTCAGCCCGCGCTGCTGTCCCTGATGACAAAACGGGTGGCTGCGGACGAGCAGGGGCGCCTGCAGGGTGTGCTGGGCAGCTTGACGAGCCTCGCCTCGATGATAGCACCGCTGGCGATCAGCGAGATCTATTTCGCGTCGAGAGAGGTCTTTCCAGGATTGGTGTGGGTTCTCGGCGCTTCGCTGCTGCTCATATGCATGCTGGTTCTGCTCGCAAACAGGCGGCGGGCAGCGGGCGCATGAATCTCCTGAAGGCGTTGTCTCTCTGCAAGACGGTTCGCCGTTAAGAATGCTCGGCGGGGTGATCGATAGACGCTCGCTGGATGGCCGACGATGCGGCGATGCCGTGGCCGAGGGCCATGGCATCGCGCGTTACCCGCGGCTCAATTCAAGGATTCGTCCGGATCCGGATCGGGGTCCTTGACCTTGCTGAACAGGCTCTTCAGTGCCCCGGTCTTTGCCTTCGCCGCCTTGTTGGCCTTGATCGCGCGCGTGGCGGCCTTGGCCTGTTCCAGCATCATCTCGATCTGGATCTGCTGGATCTCGGTCAGCCGCTCCCATTGGCGATTGAGGAGATGGTCGACCTTTTCATGCAGATGGCGGATTTCCAGTTCGGCCTTCAGGTTGACCTTGTAGTCGTTGAGGGCGCGCAGGCGATCTTTCTCTTCCTGGCGGCGCTGGCTCATCATGATGATCGGCGCCTGCAGTGCCGCGATGGTCGAGAGGACCAGATTGAGAAGGATGAACGGATAGGCGTCGAAGGCCTGCCTCTCGCCCATCAGGAGATTGATAGCCATCCAGACCGCGAGAAACAGGCAGAAGGAGATGATGAAGGTCCAGCTGCCGCCGAATATCGCGACCCCGTCGGCCATCCGGTCGCCGATGGAGCGGTGATCCTCATAATCCTCTTCAATATTCTCGGCGAGCGTATCATGCGTCTTCAGGCTCTCGACCACCTCGTCCTCGAGGGTGGAAAGCTCGCCGCGCTCGTCGGTCAGAAGCTCGGCGATATACTGGGCGCGATAATCGTCCATGACCTTGCGGCTGATATAGTCGTCGGCGCGAAGTTCGGGATGCTTCAGCCGCATGAAATCCGCCAGCGAGGGGCGAAGATCATCGACGTGGACCGCATCTTTTTTCTTCAGCACCTGCCCGGTGATGGCGTCGATAAGCTTGACGGACTTGGCCTTCGCCTGGGCGAGGCTCTTGGTATAGTCGTCCATCTCGACCACGGTCGGGGTTTCGCCCTCGCCCGCATCGAAATCGACTATGCCTTCCGCCGGATCAAAGGTTTTCGCTTCTGTCATATAAGGGGCTTTCTTTGACGTTTTTCGCTCATCTAACCAATAATGCGAACAGGAATATGACTGTTAGAAGACTATCGGAATCGCAGCCGCCGCTAGGCGTCCGCAATCTTCGTTCTTCCATCTGCGCCTCTGGATTTTTAGCGCCTTTATCCTAAGCAACGGCAAATGAAATGCACTGTTCCAGAATCTCTTTGTGTCAGCCGGATCGTTCAAGCCTGCAGACGACCGTTTCGCTTCAATCGCGTTGATCGCTCGCCCTCTTGATCGACGTTGGGAGACATCCGTCTACCGTGTCGCAGTATATATTTAATAGTGCGAATAAATATCAAAGTTTCAAAGGATTACACCGCGACAACAGGACGGCGGGCCTGCAGTCGCGGATTTTGCAAAAGTGCGGAAAGGATAGCCTCTATGTCAGAGCGCCGTTCGAATTCGGCGCTCTCCTCCTGCGGCCCTAGGATGCGCGGACGAACCATCTGGCGATCAGGTGGTCGAGCGCGATCCGCCCGGGCCCGCCGGCGATGATCACCAGAAAGCAGGTCGCCCATGTGCCGTGTGTCGGCCAGGCATCAGGATAGACGAAGATCTCGATCACCAGCGTCATGCCGAGCAGCGCCAGCGCGGAAAGCCGGCTCGCGAGGCCGATGACGAGCAGGAAGGGAAAGAAATGCTCGCTGAAGGCGGCAATATGGGCGGCGATCCAGGGATCGACCAGCGGCAGCTTATATTCCGTCTGGAAGAGATAGACGGCATTGTCGGTGACGTGCCAGCCATCGACCTTGGTCTGGCCCGATTGCCAGAAGACGGCGGCAATCGACAGCCGCGCGACAAGCGCGATCAGGTCATGCGGAATGCTGTCGAGAAGTCTCAGGGCGCCATAGAACCTTTGCGGCACGGTTTCGCGTTCGGCCGAAGCGGCCGTCATCATCTGGTCCTGCATGTCGGGTCTCCTTGGCGTTCAGCGGATGGCCATGAAAGCGCCCGCCGTGAACGCGCCGGCGAGGTTGGCGGAAAGATCGAAATCCGCGGCTTCGGCAAGAGCAGCCTCGAAGGCGCGGCCAAGATCGTCGCCGGAAAATAGTCGCTCCAGAAAGGTCGCGCCGCCTGGCGGCAGGCGATGGACCTCGACGATCATCTGCGGGCGAACGACGAGGGCATCCTCGGCCATCCAGTCGGCAATATCGCCGAGCTCGATTTCACCGGTATTCATCGCCCAGATGGTGACGGCCGGGTATGCGGAGCGCAGCACGGAGGCGGAGGGATGCGGCACCAGGCCCATCTCGGCCAGCCCCGCCGGTTCGACGCTCGCCAGCAGAGCGGCATCAAGCGGCATTGCATCGGCGGCGTGATAGGCCCGACCCCGGGCTGCCTCCAATCTCATGACATCGGGCAGATAGGCGATTTCCCGCGCCGGCTCGAAAGCCTCCACGAAGTCCGGGAAATCATCGCCATAGGCAAGCAGCAGCGGCGATCGCGGCGGATGCAGCCCGATGAATTCATACGCCATGGCGGCGAAGAATTCCTCCCCGACGATCCTCTGTGCCGCCGGAAAACGCGAGGCGAGCGCACCGCTCAGGCCGACGGCGACATTGTTGCGATACACGGCGAAGCGCCGCTCAGGCCGGGGGCCGTTCCAGGCCGTCAACCCTTCGGGCACGGCCAAGCCGGGATCGACGAGCGCTGCGGCGAATTCGTTTTGAGTGGCGAGAGACATCGTCTCCTCCTCAGGCCGCCCGGCGCGCGGCGCGTTTCAGGATGGCGTCGGCAGCCTCGGCCTCGGCCCTCAGGACAGGCCATTCCGGCACGTCGTTGTCCCATTCGACCAGGCTGGCGATCGGCCCCGTGCGGCCGATGAGCTCCTCGTAAAGCTCCCAGACGGGATCCTTCACCGGTGTATCATGGCTGTCGATCAGGAGCGGCGCGCCTGAATCGTCGATGGTTTCCGAATGGCCGCTCAGATGGATTTCGCGCACCCATTGCACCGGAAAGCGCTTGAGATAGGCGCCGGGATCCATGCGATGGTTGGTGGCGGCAACAAAGACGTTGTTGACGTCGAGCAGCAGGCCGCAGCCCGTGCGCCTGGCGACTTCGGCCAGAAAATCCGTTTCCTCTATCGTGCTTTCCTCGAAGAGCAGATAGGTAGCCGGATTCTCCAGCAGCATCCGGCGGCCAAGCAGCGTCTGGACCTGATCGACATGGGCGCAGACCTGCGCGAGGGTCGCCTCGGTGTAGGGCAGGGGCAGCAGATCGTTGAGAAAGGTCGTGTCGTGGCTCGACCAAGCCAGGTGCTCCGAAAAGCTTTCGGGCTCGTAGCGGTCGCAAACGATCTTCAGGCGGGCAAGATGGTCCGTATCCAACGGCTGCATCGAGCCGACGGAAAGGCCGACACCATGAATGGACAGGGCATAATCCCGGCGAAGCCTGCCGAGCTGGGCATGCGGCGGCCCGCCGGCACCCATATAGTTCTCCGCATGGACCTCGAAGAAGCCGATCGGCTGGCTGGCGGCATCGATCGCGGCGAAATGCTCGGGCTTGAAGCCGACGCCGGCGCGACGGGGAAGTTCTGACGGTTTCATTGCGGGCCTCCGGGGTAGAATGTTCCGTTCGGGAGGCGGGCGGCGCCTGTGAGAAGATGCGCCGCCCACGCGTTCGCGCTGCCTTGTCAGACCGGCGCCGGACCCTGTGCCAAGGTGCCGTGACCGTTCGGCGTCTTGATCGCTTCACAGGTCCCGCCGGGAACCAGCTTCCACGAGTTGCGCTGATAATCGACCTTCGATGTGCCGGCGCAGGTCGTGCCGGGGCCGGCGGCGCAATCGTTCTGGCCCTTGAGGGCGATGCCGTAGCATTTTTCCTTGGCGTCTGCGGCCGAGGCGGTCGTTGCGCCGGCGACCAGCGTCACCGCGGTTGCGACCGATGCGGCCAAGGCGAGTGCGGACATCTTGCTCATGAGAAACTCCTTACGACAGGTGGTTGACCGTTGGTCCGATTTCCGATCACGCCGGGGTCAGCGAGCCATGGCCCTTCGGGGTCTTCATGGAGACGCAGCTGCCGGTGGGAACGAGCTTGAAGGACATCTTGTCGTAGTTCATCGTCGACTTGCCGGCGCAATCATGCTTGCCGGCGGCGCAATCGTTCTGGCCCTTGAGGGCAACGCCGTAGCATTTTTCCTTGGAGTCGGCTGCCGATGCCGGGACGGCGATGGATGCCAGTGCCGATGCGATCGAGCCCGCGATAGCCAGAGTGATGATGCTGTTCTTCATGGATCTGTCTCCTCAATGGATGCGAGCCGTCATTGGCTTGCATCAAGGTCTACGGAGCGTCGCGGGCAGATGTTACAGCCGTATCGGAAATTTTTCGAGACGGCTTCAACCTTACTGTGCCGGCTATCGGCCTGGATAGGTTATCCGACTTTTGCATATACCGGCATGGCAAGATATGAGCCTGATACGTGCACGGGCGAAAGGCGCCTGAATTCGATAGCCCTGAGGAAGGAGAAAGGGCTTGAAAAATAAGTGCCGTTGCCGGTAACGAATTCCTGCGGTCCCGCGTAGAGGAGATGTCGGATGAATCATTCGGCGCGCGAAGAGGAATGGGCAGTCTGGATGCGCGCCGCCATCAGCGGCGATGCGCAGGCCTACCACCGTTTCCTGTCCGCGGTGACGCCGCATCTGCGCACTATGGCGCGAAGGCGCTGCGATCAGCTGGGTGCGCCCGTGAGCGAGGCCGAGGATGTGGTTCAGGAGGTGCTGCTGGCTATCCATCTGAAGCGCGGCACATGGGATTCATCGCGACCGATCGGACCCTGGCTGTCGACGATCGTGCGCAACAAGCTGATCGACAGCCTGCGCCGGCGTGGGAGACATGTGAGTGTGCCGATCGATGACGTGATCGATTTTCTCGAGGCGGAAGAGCATACCGACTCCATGGATCGGTTCGATGTCGATCGTATGTTGGAACAGTTGAAGGACCCGCAGAAAACGATCGTGCGCTCGATTTCCGTCGAGGGAAGCAGCGTGCGGGAGACGGCGGACCGGCTGAAGATGACGGAAGGGGCGGTGCGTGTGGCGTTGCACCGCGCGCTGAAGGCGCTTGCGGCCCTCTATCGGAGTGAAACCAGTGAAAACCGATGACCTCATCAATCTTCTGGCGCAGGACGCGCCGGTCCGCATGCGGATCGGCAAGGCCCTGACCATTGCGGTCGTCGCGGGCATCCTGATCAGCGGCGGTCTGTTCTTCGCCATGATCGGCTTTCGCGCCGACATAGACACCGCAATGCAAACCATACGCTTCCTGTTCAAGTTCGTCGTGACGATCGCGCTTGCCGTGACGGCCTGCGCCGTCGTCTTCCGCATCGGGCGGCCGGGCACGTCGTTGCGCGTCTCGGGCTGGGCGCTCCTGGCGGCACCTCTCTTGCTGCTTGCGGCCGCTGCCGTCGAAATGGCCGTCATGCCGTCCGACAGCTGGAGTGCGCGAATGATCGGGCACAATGCCCGTTTCTGCCTGACGCTCATTCCGCTGCTGTCGATTGGCCCCCTCGCCTGCTTTCTTCTGGCGCTGCGCTATAGCGCGCCGGAAAAGCCGGGCGTGGCCGGCGCCGTCGCCGGGCTTGCCGCCAGCGGCATCGCCGCGACCTTCTATGCCTCCAACTGCACGGATGACAGCCCGCTTTTCGTGCTGCTCTGGTATCCGATCGCGATTGCCCTGGTGACAGCCGTGGGATACGTCCTCGGCAAGCGCATTCTGCGCTGGTGAAAGCGGCTGCCGCATCCGCCGAGCAGGAGAGGGGTTTTCCTCGATCGGGCTTTGGAACGGCAACGACGGCAAGGTCTGGAATATCCGCCGCAAACACCGAACTTCGGGGCTACCATCGCTCGCCGTGCCGATCCTCCAAAAAATTGCGCCTGCCCGCGTTAAAGTGTTTGCATCCGCGGAAAATTCGATTATAGAGGCCATGCTTTCCCCGCCGGACATACAATGTCCAGCGGTCGATGGGGAATAGTTCAATGGTAGAACGACGGACTCTGACTCCGTTAATCTTGGTTCGAGTCCAGGTTCCCCAGCCAATCCCGCGCCTTCACTGAATTCGTTGATTGTTTGCCGGTTCTGCCGCGACGTGTTCGTTGTGGGGAAATCTGGTTTTGCCTCTCTGTCGTGTTTTCTGAAACTGAAGTTTCGCGAGAAGATTGCGATCTTCGTCTATGTATGGCCTACTGTGTTGTGTTCGGGAGTATCTCGGGCTATTTGGTTTGTACAATTCAGGTACTCGGGAAATATCTCCTTTATTTCATGAGATCTCTGCGAGGTAAGATTCTTCTTGCTGTTGTGAGATCGGCTTGTCGTGAGTGGAACCGTCGCAGTTGATAAGGCACGGTGGAAATGGGCTTTAAATGACGATTTTGGTTTCTGGTGGCGCCGGTTTCATTGGCGGGAATTTCGTCCTCGACTGGCTTGAACTGCAAGAGGAAACGATCGTCAATCTCGACAAGCTGACCTATGCCGGCAATCTGGATACGCTGAAGGGGTTGAAGGGCAACAATCGTCATGTCTTTACACATGGCGACATCGGCGATCGCGAGCTGGTGGGCGATCTGCTGTCGATGCACAGGCCGCGCGCGGTGATCAATTTCGCTGCCGAGAGCCATGTCGACCGTTCCATACACGGGCCTGGCGATTTCATTCAGACGAATATCGTCGGCACCTTCAATCTGCTGGAATCGGTGCGCGGCTACTGGGACGGTCTGCCCGAGGGCGAGAAGCAGGCCTTCCGCTTTCTTCATGTCTCGACGGACGAGGTCTACGGCACCTTGTCCAAGGACGATGCGCCGTTCAACGAGCTCAACCGCTATGAGCCGAACAGCCCTTATTCCGCCAGCAAGGCGGCGTCCGACCACCTGGTCCGCGCCTGGCACCACACCTATGGCCTGCCGGTGCTGACGACGAACTGCAGCAACAATTACGGCCCTTATCATTTTCCGGAAAAGCTGATCCCGCTGGTGATCCTGAATGCGCTTTCGGGCAAGAGCCTGCCGATCTATGGCGACGGACAGCAGATTCGCGACTGGCTCTATGTCCGCGACCATTGCAGCGCCATTCGCCGCGTGCTGGAAGCCGGCGCGGTCGGCGAGACCTACAATGTCGGCGGCTGGAACGAGAAGCCCAATCTCGATGTCGTGCATACCATCTGCGCGATCCTCGACGAACTCAGGCCGAAGGCCGATGGCGGCCGCTACGGCGATCAGATCACCTTCGTCAAGGACCGGCCCGGCCATGATCGCCGCTATGCGATCGATGCACGCAAGCTTGAGCGCGAACTCGGCTGGAAGCCGCGGGAGACGTTCGAGACCGGCATCCGCAAGACGATCGAATGGTATCTGCAAAACCAGGACTGGGTGCGCAACGTCACCAGCGGCGCCTACCGCGAATGGGTCGGCAAGCAATACGAGGTCGAGCTGTGAGCGCGATTCTCGTGACCGGTGCCAATGGGCAGGTCGGTTTCGAGCTGCAGCGCTCGCTTGCGCCATTGGGAACCGTTGTCGCGCTGACGCGTGCGGAGATGGATCTCGCCAGCGAAGCAAGCATTCTTGCCGCCCTTCGGGAACACAGGCCGCATATCATTGTGAACCCCGCCGCCTATACGGCAGTGGATCGTGCCGAGAGCGATGCCGAGCTGGCGATGGCGGTCAATGCCGCCGCACCCGGCGTCATGGCGCGCTGGGCTGCGGAAAACGGCGCCTGGCTCATCCACTACTCGACCGACTATGTCTTCGAGGGCACGAAAGCCGTTCCCTATGTGGAAGAGGACGCAGTCAACCCGCAATCCGTCTACGGCGAAAGCAAGTGGCGGGGCGAAGAGGCGGTACGCGCATCCGGCGCGCGTCACGCCATTTTGCGGACGAGCTGGGTCTACGGCCATCACGGCAGCAATTTCCTGAAGACCATTCTTCGATTGGCGCAGGAGCGAAGCGCGTTGAATGTCGTCGCCGACCAGGTAGGCGCGCCGACCTCGGCGGCTCTGATCGCCGATGTGACGCGCACGGTGATCGAACGCTTGACAGGTTCGGATGCGCCGGACGATCTTTCGGGAACCTATCATCTCACCGCGCAGGGCAGCACCTCGTGGCATGGTTATGCCGCCCATATCGTTCGCCAGGCATCGGCAGGAAACTTCAAGCTTGCGCTTTCCCTTGATGCGCTCAAGCCAATATCGACATCGGAATACCCGACGCCTGCCAAGCGCCCGGCCAATTCAAGGCTGGATTGCACAAAGCTGATGGATCGCTTCGGTATCGTCCTTCCCGCATGGCAGGAGGGCGTCAGCGACGTCGTTGAAAGATTGCAGCCAGCGTCGAATTGAGAGGGTTGCGGGTTCCATAAAGACCCGAACCTCCCTTGCGAAGCGGCCAGACATAGATGGATTGAAGACGAGGCGCTGGACCATGACGAAAGCACGCAAAGGGATCATACTCGCCGGTGGATCGGGAACACGGCTTTATCCGGTGACGCTTGCGGTCAGCAAGCAGCTCCTGCCGATCTACGACAAGCCGATGATCTACTATCCGCTGACGACCTTGATGCTGGCGGGTATCCGCGAGATCCTGATTATCTCGACGCCGCAGGACACGCCTCGCTTCGAGCAGCTGCTTGGCGACGGCAGCCAATGGGGGATCAGGCTTGAATATGCGGTCCAGCCGAGCCCGGATGGGCTTGCCCAGGCATTCCTGATCGGCGAAGCGTTCCTCGATGGCGCGCCGTCGGCCCTGGTGCTGGGAGACAATATCTTCTACGGGCACGACTTTACCCGATTGCTCCACGAGGCGAACGGGAAGGGGGCCGGCGCGACCGTCTTTGCCTATCATGTGCAGGATCCGCATCGATATGGCGTGGTCGAGTTCGATGGCCAGGGCCGGGCAATCAGCCTGGAGGAAAAGCCGAAGCTGCCGAAGAGCAACTATGCGGTGACCGGCCTTTATTTCTACGACGAGAGTGTCGTCGACGTCGCAAAGTCCATCCGGCCTTCGCCGCGCGGCGAGCTGGAGATCACCGACGTCAACACGCATTATCTCGAAGCCGGGCAACTGGATGTGCAGACCATGGGCCGCGGCTATGCCTGGCTCGATACCGGCACGCATGAATCGATGCTGGAGGCGAGCCACTACATCGCCACCATCGAGAACCGGCAAGGCCTGAAAGTTGCCTGCCCCGAGGAGATTGCCTATCGCGGCGGCTGGATCAGCGCATCGCAGGTCGAGACATTGGCGGATCCCCTCAAGAAGAACGCTTACGGGCAATATCTTCTGGGCATGTTGCGCGAAAAGGTATTCTAAGCCGCTACGGCGCGCCCGCGCCGCCGCCTTTCCATATGAATCATCCGAGCAGGAAGACGAATGAAAGCCATCGATACCGCCATTGCCGACGTCAAGATCATCGAGCCCGCGGTGTTTGCAGATGACCGAGGTTTTTTCTTCGAAAGCTTCAGCAAGGCGAAGTTCGAGGCAGCGGTCGGCAAAAGCGTCGATTTCGTGCAGGACAATCATAGCCGGTCTGGAAGGGGCGTCCTGCGCGGCCTGCACTATCAGCTGCCGCCAAACGCCCAGGCCAAGCTGGTGCGCGTCGTCGTCGGCGAAGTCTATGATGTCGCCGTCGACATCAGACAATCCTCGCCGACATTCGGACAATGGGTCGGCGTTCTTCTCTCGGCCGACAACAAGCGCCAGCTGTGGATTCCGGAGGGATTTGCCCATGGTTTCCTGACATTGAGCGATCATGTCGAGTTCCTGTACAAGACCACCAACTACTACGCCCCGGAGAGCGACCGCGGTATTCGCTGGGACGACTCACGCATCGGCATCGACTGGAACCTCACCGGGCAGCCGACTCTCTCACCGAAGGACCAGCGCCAGCCCTTGCTCGCCGATGCCGAAACGTTCGCCTGAAGCGGCGTCCGTCCCGAGCAAACTGTTCAGAGCTTAGAGAAATTCCAGGAAAAGTGTGCAGCGGTTTTCCGTCCGGAATAGCTCCCGTCTGAACAGGGGTATCGATCTACGACCGGTGTTGGGTATCATCGGCCTTCTGCCAGACGGCAACAGGAGTATCTCGGAAGAGCTGCCGGGACGAATGACGTTCGCCATCATATTGCGTCAAAGCAGCTTCAGGCCGAATTTCCGATAGAAGGTATATCCCGAGCGAACGAATTGCCGGATGTGCCAGAGGCCCTTGCGCGCCGCGTCCCCGCCACCGTGAACGATTCTAACCGTCGGAAGGAAGGCTATGCGCGTCACGCCGCCCGCGCGCAAAGACAGGTCGAAATCCTCGAAATAGAGAAAATAGCTGGGATCGAAACCGGAAAGCTTTCGGAAAATCTCGCCACGGAAGAGCATGAAGCATCCGCTGATGATCGGCGGGTCCCAGAATACGCCGTCGTCGGAGATGTCCGCCATCTGGTAATGGTCAAGCCGCTTCTTGAAAAGCCGGCGCAAGCTTTTTGGCCCAAAACCCCTTAATGCGAGATCGAAGAGAGCGGGATACCGCTTGCACAGATATTGGCGCGTGCCATCTGTTCCCACGGCCAAAGGGGTCACCAGCCCGCAGTCAGGGTGCTGCTTCAGGAAGTCCACCGCGTTTGCGAGACTGTCGGGGCTCAGAACGACATCCGGATTGAGTACGAGATGGAGATCGCCGACATCATCCATCGCCATGTTGTTCGCGCGCGCAAAGCCGACATTTCCGTGTCCGCTCAACAGGCGAACGGAAAGATCGCGGAAATGATCAGCCAACCAGCCGGAAAGGGAACCCTCCGGCGAGTTGTCGACGATCGTTACGGCTGCATGGTTGCCATCGAGCCGAGCGATTGCAACCCTCAGACTTTCGAGAGTTGCGCCAAGGACCGCAAGCTCCGGGCGATACGTGACGATGCAAATAGAGAGGAGCGCCGCGCCCTGTTGACACTGATCTTCAACGATATCAATCGTCATTGTACTATCCATGGCGATTACCAATGCAAGGCTGCATTAAGGCGCGCGAGTGAGAATTGTGTTTCCATGAATATTTGGCATGCCGCGCATCTTTTAAATTGAACTACTGGAACCGGAATTTCCACTTATGATTCCACTAGAAAAAAGGAAAATCGATGAAAGTTTCAAAGTTTTAGTCCCTCGGTGTCGTTCGTGTTGAAACGGTGCAAGATATGAAGCGCTATAAGTCGGTACTCATGGCGGATGGTGAAATGCGCGATGTTTCGGTAGACATCCGACGCTCTTCATCTTATTTGGGACACCGGGTACGCCTATACCTTAACACGGAGAACAGAAGCAATTTGGGGCCAGAGAGGGTTTTTGCATGGATTTGTCATTTTGAACAAGTACGCGCATTCCCTCTATAAAACTGCCGATTTTTTTCATTCCCGCATCCGAGTTCAACGCAGATTGGCGTGGTGTTGATCTGGGTATTCACTGGCCTATTGAAGGGACGCTGTTTCTTTATCCCTTAAAGATGCTGACGTTCTAGCCAGGCGGGCTTCAAATCTGCGATGCAACGGCCGAAAGATGTGTCATCAGCTATGAATAAATATCCAATACACCCTGTCGCGGCAATTCGCAGTCTCTACGTTCATCGGCACCTTATCATGACTCTCGTGCGGCGGGACATGGCGGCGCGATATAGGGGGTCGATTTTTGGTATCTTATGGGCGCTCTTCAACCCTCTCTTGATGCTGGTCGTCTATACATTTGTGTTCAGCGTCATTTTCAAAGCGCGCTGGGGCGGCGGCGGCGACTCTAAAACCGAATTCGCCTTGTTGCTGTTTCTCGGGCTAATTATTTTTAATATATTCTCCGAGTGTATATCCAGAGCGCCAGCAACTATTATCAGTAATAGTAATTATGTCAAAAAGCTAATATTTCCTCTGGAGATATTGCCGTGGGTGAATATTTTTGTTGCCCTGCTAAATGCTCTTATTAGTCTTTCGGTGTGGCTTGTGGTGTTTGTTTTTCTTTTTGGTCTTCCGGCGCCATCATTATTGCTGCTTCCGCTCGTTATTCTTCCGTTGATCCTGTTCATTATGGGGCTATCGTGGGGGCTTGCTTCTCTTGGTGTCTATGTCAGGGATGTGGGTCAACTCGTTGGCATCGTCGTAACGATAACGATGTTCCTTTCGCCGATTTTCTACCCCGTCTCCGCCTTGCCGGAGAGATTTCAGTCCATAGTGTTGCTGAATCCTCTGGCAATGGTGATCGAGCAGATGCGGCAGATCCTTTTTTGGAGGCAGCCGACGGACCTGACATATTACTGGCTTGAACTCCTCGGATCCGCTGTTGTGGCTTGGCTGGGGTTTGCTTGGTTCCAGAAAACACGCAAGGGCTTTGCTGATGTCCTCTGACACCGTGATCGCAGCAAGCGGGCTCTCCAAATGCTACCACATTTATGACAATCCTCGTGATCGCCTCAAGCAGATGATCGTACCACGAATGCGATCACTGTTTGGATTTGGTGCGCGCAACTATTTTCGTGAATTTTGGGCTCTGCACGACGTTTCCTTCACCATCAAGAAGGGGGAAACGGTTGGCATTGTCGGTCGTAATGGCAGTGGCAAGTCGACGCTGTTGCAGATGATCTGTGGAACATTGAATCCAACTGCGGGAGAGGTGTCCACCGTCGGTCGCATCGGGGCCCTGCTGGAGCTAGGCTCGGGATTCAATCCTGAGTTCACTGGACGTGAGAATGTTTTTCTCAACGCTTCCCTTCTTGGACTGACGGATCAGCAGATTAAGGATCGCTTCGATGCGATCCTGAGCTTCGCTGATATTGGCGATTTTATCGATCAGCCGGTAAAGACATATTCCAGCGGCATGTATGTACGCTTGGCATTTGCGGTCATAGCTCACATCGACGCGGATTTGCTTGTCATTGACGAGGCGCTTTCCGTGGGGGATGCATTCTTCACGCAGAAGTGCATGCGTTTTCTGCATGATTTTATAAAGCGCGGGAGCATCATTTTCGTTAGCCATGACACTGCGGCTGTCCGTGGGCTCTGCACGAGGGCGATTTGGCTGGATAAGGGTGCTGTCGTTATGGATGGGCAGCCAAAAGATGTCTGCAACCGCTATTTGGAAGCCTATTATTCACAGGACGACGCTACGCCAACGATGAATTCTACCGTGTCTGAGGGAATGGAGAGCACGCGGGAAGACGCCCAGATGGAAGCAATTATCGATGGCCGACTGGCTTTTCTGAATGCATCCAACCTTAGAAACGACTTGCAGGTTTTCACGTTCAACCCAGATAGCGACAGCTTTGGGAAGAAGCATGCCGAGATCGTCAATGTGACCTTACGCAATAGAGCTGGAAATCCATTGAGCTGGGTTATTGGCGGCGAGTATGTGGTCGTGCAAGTCGAAGCGAAAATCTACGAGGATCTTGCATCGCCGATTATTGGGTTCATGTTCAAGGATAGGCTCGGGCAAACTCTTTTTGGTGAAAACACCTATCTGACGACAATAGATCATCGGGTATCTTGCCCGGCCGGGGGAAAGCTGGTGGCTGAGTTCGCATTCCGTATGCCCATTCTGCCTGCAGGCGACTACGCGCTAGGCGTAGCAATCGCGGATGGTAACCAGAACGTACATGTCCAGCATCATTGGATTTATGACGCCATGGTAATACGATCCGAAACCTCGATGGTCGCGACAGGTCTTGTTGGGGTTCCGATGTCGAATGTTAGCCTCAGAGCGGAGGCGTGATATGTCTGGTTTGAAGGATAAAATGGAATTCACTGGCGAACGATTTGTACCCGAAGTCTCTGGCAATATCGTTATTGAGCACTTGCATCGTTACCTAAGTGCCGTAGAGCTTGCGAAGGGTAAAGTGGTTCTTGATATAGCCAGTGGCGAAGGCTACGGAAGCGATCTTCTCTCGCTCCATGCCGCCCAGGTTATCGGTGTCGATATCGCGGCTGAAGCCGTTGACCATGCCAATGCGAAATATCAGCGACCCAATCTTACCTTCCGGGTAGGCGAATGTGCGGCGATCCCATGTGCAGATAATAGTATTGATCTGATCGTGAGCTTCGAAACGCTTGAGCATCACGACAAGCACGATGAAACTTTCCGGGAGTTCAAGCGCGTCCTGCGGCCCGGTGGGCAGTTGTTAATCTCAAGCCCTGATAAGAAATACTACTCTGACCTTCGTAATTTCCATAACGAATTTCATGTCAAGGAACTCTACGAGGAGGAGTTCCATGAACTTATGGAAAAATACTTTAGGAATGTTAATTATTTCTCGCAGAGAATTTGCTATGGATCGCTACTTCTTCCGACAGATGGCTTATCATCGGCACGGAGCTATGTCCTCAGATCAGGAGAACTAGAAGCCGCTCGGGGTGTCACTGAACCGCTCTACCTGCTTGCCTTGGCCTCCGACGGCGAGATAGGAACCATGGAGACCGGACTTCTGGAGCAGCCACTCAACGATACGGAAGTGGTGCAGTCCTGGACCAAGGAAGTCGCCTGGCGAGACGATGAGCTGGATCGCTTGCGCAACCTAGTTGCTGAAATACCGAAACTTCAGGCGGGGCTTGAGGCGGAGCAGCTTTCGCGAGAGGTGTCGGAGCAGAAATACCAAGCGATTCTTGCATCCTCGTCGTGGAAAGTGACGAGACCGTTGCGCGTCGTCAGGCGTGCTCTCGGCCAAGCGCCTAGGCTTTCAGCCCATCTTCGCGCATCGCGTAGCCGCGCCGTCAATGCTCTTGGGTATTTGCGTAGAGGCGATGTGAAGGGTCTTTTGAGCAGAGCAACGTATTATCGCAGGCAGGCGAAACTGGAGTATATCCGTAGTCGGCTGCAGCAGGCCAATGGACGGGTTTGGGGAATCATGAGTACCCCTCATACCCTTTTCATTGCGCAATGTATTGCGGAGCGCTTGGAGCGGCACGGTATCGCCACAGAGATCATGACTGAAGCTCCAAGGGTGTTTAATCACGATCTCTACATAGTGCTTTGTGCGCAGATGTTCGAGCGGCTGCCGCCTGGCGAGAAGCGTGTCATCTTTCAACTTGAGCAATCCGTAAGCTCTCGTTGGTTCACCCCGGCCTACCTAAATGCTCTGCAGAACTCGTTGGCGGTCCTGGAATATGCAACCGTAAATATAGAGTTCCTGGCAAGCAAGAGCATAGCCTATCCACACGTCAATTATCTGCCCATTGGCACATCGCTGGAACCGCCGGCGCCAGTCGATCCTTCTCAGAAGGAATACGATTTTATCTTCTATGGTGACTACTACAGCTCGCCGAGGCGAAGCCCAATGCTTGATGCTCTCAAGCAGCATTTTTCGGTGAAGCTCTGCAACGACGTCTTTGGCGACGAAATGCACCAATTGATTCGCAAAGCGCGGGCGGTCATCAATATTCACTACTATGAGAACGCCCTGTTGGAGATGCCGCGTATACAGGAATGTCTGTCGCTAGGCGTTCCGGTTTTGTCGGAGAGTTCGCAGGATCAGCAAGATTACCCGGAGCTCGGAGACGCTGTTCGGTTTTTTGAGCAGGGTTCGATCGAGGCGATGCTGGAGGCCGCAAAGGCAATCATCGCTGAAGGCGACCAGATTGATGTTGCTGTCCGGAAATCGGCGCAAGCAAGCGCGAGCCGTTTCACGTTCATGATCGATCGCTTCTTGGCGAACATCGGTTCCCTTCGCATGGGCAAAATGCTCGAAGGCGAGATTTATCTCGATAGTGACGGTGCCCAGGTCGTGCTTTCCATGCCCGAAACGATTGATCGCCGGCAGACATTTCTCGCTGAGAAACCCAAGGATTGCGCAATTTTCGACGGTATTCGCAATACGAAAGGTTGGGTCGGCTGCGGGGCAAGCTATTCCGCTTTGGCACGCTATGCTTTAGCCAAGGGGCTGCCTCAATTGACCGTGTTCGAAGATGATGTGCTCTTTCATGAAGGTCATGAAGGCAAGGTTGAGATCATCCGCGAGTACCTCGCACAGACCGGTAGATGGGATATCTTCTCGGGAGTGATAGCCTCGGTCCATCCTAATACTCGTGTACTTGGTGTAGAGGTATGGAAAGGCATGATGTTTGTCAGGCTGGACCATATGACAAGCACAGTCTTTAACATTTACAACAATCGTGCACTAAATCTCCTGGCGCGTTGGGATCCTGAGAATACCGACGTGGATAGCAATGCGATCGACAGATATCTTGAGAACAGCGATGACTTGGTGATCGTCGTCGCCCTCCCATTTCTCGTTGGTCATAGAGAAGATGTCGCCTCGACTCTTTGGGGATTTGAGAATGACAAATATTCCAAGATGATTGCCCAAGCCGAAAAAACGATTTCCGATCTAGCGAAACGATGGTTAGAGGGCGAGAAAAACGCGCAGACCGTCAAAGTGGATACCTATTCCTGATTTAACGTCGGCCGGTCGGCGGTACGCAAGTCGGCCGGCTTGATGGTTGCGCGTTTAGGGGTTGCAACGGAGCGTCTCAGCTCGCTTTTGCCTTCACACAGAATACAAACTTAGGAGAACATCATGACGGTTCTAGTTACAGGCGGAGCCGGCTATATTGGTAGCCATACGGTTTGGTCGCTCATTGAAGCGGGAGAACGTGTGGTTGTGTTAGATTGTCTTTCAACCGGTTTTGAATGGGCAGTAGCGCCAGAGGCCATTCTTTACAAAGGCGATATTGCCGATCAGGCGCTATTGAACCAGATATTCTCAAGCCACGAAATCGACACCATTATTCATTTCGCTGGCTCTGTCGCTGTTCCAGAATCAGTTGCAAATCCCCTTAAGTACTACGAGAACAATACAGCAAAATCGCGTGCGTTGATTGCTGCAGCGATAGAAGCGCGTATCCGAAACTTCGTATTTTCTTCAACTGCGGCTGTATATGGAACGCCCGTAAGTTCAGACCCGGTTTTGGAAACCGCAGAACTGCATCCTGAATCACCATACGGATCGTCAAAACTGATGACCGAAATTATGCTCCGCGATGCTGCTTTTGCGCACCCCGAATTCAACTATACCGCACTTAGATACTTCAACGTTGCAGGGAGTGATCCAAAAGGCCGCGTCGGTCAGTCCACAGCGGGTGCAACGCACCTGTTGAAGGTCGCCTGTGAGACGGCTTTAGGGAAACGTGCAAGCCTCAGCGTGTTCGGAACCGATTACCCGACGCCAGACGGCACCTGCGTGCGTGATTATATTCACGTCAGTGATCTTGCCAATGCGCATCTGAAAGCAGTTGACCGGATGCGCCAAGGTGGCGATTCCTTAATCGCCAACTGCGGGTACGGTACGGGATACTCTGTCCTGGAGGTTCTGGACTGCGTCAAGCGTGTTTCGGGGACTGATTTTACAGTAAATTTAGCTCCCCGCCGTCCAGGAGACGCTGCGTCGGTTGTTGCCAATGCACAAAAAGCCATGTCGGAATTGGATTGGATTCCTCAGCACAATGATTTGGAATTCATTGTTAAAACAGCGCTCAGCTGGGAGAGAACACTTAGTGTTTGAACAGCGACCGGGGAAAGTCGCGGTTTTCTGCCTGGCAGGTATAGGCGTGGGCCGTATTTAAGCTCAAGCGCCTGCAGCTGCTCCCTGCGAAACCGGCCTTGCCGCCGCCAGATATTCGCCCTTGGTGCGCATGTGGCACCAACAGGCGAAGGCGGAGGAGGCTATGGCCAGGCTTTCGCCGATGGCCAGGCGGTTGTTGGAATTGCTGAGCAGGGTCAGCGAGAAGAAGAACAGGCATACGATATAGGCGTGCCATGCGGCGCGGGGGATGACCCCCGCCTTGCAGGCGCGCCATACGGCGCGGATGAAGACACCGAGCATGAAGCCCATCACGGCCGCGCCGAACAGGCCGTATCGGACCAGGATCTCCAGATAGCCATTGTGCAGCAGCGTGTATTGGACGTGGGAATAGCGCGTCTCGGCCCAGCGCTCCAGCCAGCGGTTGCCCCAGCCGAAGATCGGTGCGGAGGAGAAGACCTCCCAGCTGTTGGACCAGAGCTGCAGGCGCTCGTCCATCGATACCGGCGTGTTGGTGGAGCTGATCGCATTCGATACCACGCCGCCCACCTCATGGCCGTCGGCCATGTTTTCCACCATGGAAACGGCTGCCGACACGGTCGGGCCGGCCGTCTTGTCGAGGTTGTGCCGCACGCCATAGATGCCGGCGATCAGCAGGGCCGCCAGTACGACAATGGCAATGAGGCCGGCCTTCATGCGCAGATAGGTCAGGGAAAGGAGGGCGAGGAGCGGCAGGGTTATGCCGAGCGCCAACCAGACACCCTTCGATTTGGCGCCATAGATGGCGATAAGACAGAGCGCGAGGATGAAGGGCGAAACGACATAGGCGTAGCGGGCGATCCGGCGGTCGCTGGATTTTTCGGTCACGTAGTGCAGCAGCCAGAATATGGTGAAGATCACGATCATGCCGCAGGCGACGGCGCCGTGAATCTGATTGTTCATGATCAGCGGGCGCACGGTTTCGCCGGCAAAGACCTCGCGGAAATGCTGCGTGGCGATCAGCATGACGAGGACCATGACGAAATAGGCCGCAACGATCTTTTCCATCACCTCCTCGTAAAGCAGGAGGGCGACACCCATGATGGGGAAGAAGAACGGGAAGGCGTAGAGCCAGTCCGAGGCGCCGATATCGTGCTGTGGCGTCAGCCAGAGGGTGATGCCGAAACGGACCACGACATAGAAGGCCCAGCCCATGCAGAGCCAGCCGATCCAGTCCGTGCGCGGCCGCACCGGCGCCCTCATATAGTAGACGAGTGCGATCAGAGACAGGAGCGCAGTGGCATAGCGGTAGGCGTCGGTCTCGAGGACGGTCGGGGAGGCGACGATCAGCCAGAGAAGGCCGCCGATGATCGCCACGGGTTTTGCCATGCTGCTTCCAGCCCTGGTGACGCCGATCGGTCCGGCTGCGAGATCAGCATGCGGTGTGTTCATGCGCGAGTCGTCCAATGTCGTCGTCCGCCTTCGTCCATAGTCGGTTTATTTCCGGCATTCCTGGCCCCCACGACGGCCCCTATTGTCGCAAAGGGGCAGGAATGCGGCATTTTTCCCATGCCGGCATATCGGCGATGTCGATTTTGCCGGATGCTTGCTAATGGGCAACTCCGTCGCGTCGAACCACTTTCAACGCGGTCAGGAGGATGATCTTGAGATCGAAGAGAAAGGAGCGCCGGCGCAGATAGTCCTCGTCCAGCGCCACCTTCTGCGGGATCGGCAGTTCGTCGCGGCCGTTGACCTGGGCCCAGCCCGTCAGGCCGGGCAGAAGCGCGTCGACGCCGCGTTCCGTGCGCAGGGCGATGAGGTCGTGCTGGTTGAAAAGAGCAGGGCGCGGGCCGACGATGCTCATCTCGCCCTTCAGGATGCACCAAAGCTGCGGCAGCTCGTCAAGGCTCGATTTGCGCAGGAAGGAGCCGATCGGCGTCAGGTAGATCCTGGGGTCCTTCAGGAGATGCGTCGCGACGGCGGGGGTATCGGTGCGCATGCTGCGAAATTTCGGCATGCGGAAGATGCTGTTTTTCCGGCCGACCCGATCGGACCAATAGAGGATCGGGCCTCGCGAGGTCAGCCGCACGGCAATGGCGACGATCAGGAACGGAATGAAAAAGACGATGGCCGCGGCAAGAGCGGCGAGGAAATCGAAAAGGCGCTTGGCGATCGTATAGAACATCGTCTCTTGTCGTTGCATCGTCAGCGGTCGGGCGGCGATGAAGGGCGTCGTTGCTCAGTGCATCTCATATCGCGAATTTAAGCACAACTGCCCCCACCAAGATTCCCCGGCCTTGTTCCGGGGTGATATCCCGTGCAAAGCATGTCTGCGACGATGATGGACACGAAAGAGCGGAGGCGGGTGGACGCATGATCCTGGTGACGGGTGCGACGGGTTTCGTCGGACAGGCATTGTGTGCCGAGCTTTCCCGCCGGAAAACGGACTATCGGCCGGTCAGCCGCGCGTCCGCTCCGGGCTTCGTCGCCATCGGGGCGATCGACGGCGATACGGATTGGTCCGAGGCGCTTGCCGGTGTCGATGTCGTCATGCATCTGGCGGCCCGCGTCCATGTCATGAACGAAAGCGCCGCCGATCCGCTGGCCGCATTTCGCGCCGTCAATGTCGACGCGACGGCCAATCTGGCGCGACAGGCCGCCAGCGCCGGCGTCAGGCGGTTCATCTTCCTGAGCTCGATCAAGGTCAATGGCGAGGAGACGGCGGCGGGAAAGCCGTTCAGGGCTTCCGATGCGCCGCATCCCGAGGATGCCTATGGCCGCTCGAAGCTGGAGGCCGAGGAGGCTTTGCTCGCCATCGGCGCGGAAACCGGCATGGAGGTGGTCGTCATCCGGCCGCCGCTGGTCTACGGCCCCGGCGTGAAGGCGAATTTCGCAAGCCTGATGGCATGGGCGGGCCGGCCGTTTCCGTGGCCGTTCGGCATGGCTCGAAACCGCAGGTCGCTCGTCTTCGTCGGCAATCTCGTCGACTTCATGCTGCTCTGTGCCAGCCATCCGTCCGTGGGGCATCGGGTGTTTCTGGTCAGCGACGGCGAAGATCTTTCCATCGGCCAGCTGATCGCCAAACTATCCTTGGCGTCGGGGCGCAAGGCCTTGATGCTGCCAGTGCCGCCGGTGCTGCTGGAAGGGCTGGCCGCACTTTTTGGGCGTCGTGCCGCCGCGCAACGGCTCCTTGGCTCGCTTCAGGTCGATATCGGCGAAACCACGGCGATCACGGGCTGGTCGCCGCCTTTTTCAGTCGACGAGGGACTGGCGGTGACGGCCGCCGATGCCGGAGCGAAGGCGCACTGAGCCGGAGTGCAAGCCTTATAGGCTCCAGACGGAATAGCCCTCCAGCCGGGGATTGGTTCGATCGATGGCTGCCTTCACGTCGACCACCACACCGCTTTCGCTGAGCAGATCGAGGACCTCGGCAGCGCCATCGGCCAGATAGGACTTGTGGGGAACGGCGAGGACGAGCGCGTCGAGCTTGCCGAAATCCTTCAGTTCGACCAGGCGGATGCCGTATTCCTCTTCGGCCTCCTGATGGCTGGCCATCGGGTCGTGCACCAGCGGCTCCAGGCCGAACTGATGCAGCTCGCGAATGATATCGGGCACGCGGCTGTTGCGCAGGTCGGGCACGTTTTCCTTGAAGGTCAGGCCGAAGATGCCGATGCGGGCGCCATTGATCGGCTTCTTCGCCGAGACCAGCATCTTGATGAGCTTCTGGGCGATGAAGGCGCCCATGCCGTCGTTGATGCGGCGGCCGGAAAGGATGACTTCCGGGTGGTAGCCGAGCTCTTCGGCCTTGGCTGTGAGATAATAGGGATCGACGCCGATGCAGTGGCCACCCACCAGGCCGGGGGTGAAGGGCAGGAAGTTCCATTTCGTCCGCGCCGCCTGCAGCACATCGGCCGTGCGGATGTCCATCTTCTCGAAAATGATCGAAAGCTCGTTCATCAGGGCGATATTGACGTCGCGCTGGGTGTTTTCGATCACCTTCGCGGCCTCGGCGACCTTGATGCTGGGGGCGCGATGGATGCCGGCCCGCACGACCGCGCCATAGATGGCGGCGATCCTCTCCAGCGTTTCCTCGTCGTCGCCGGCGACGACTTTCACGATGCGCTCGAAGGTGTGTTCCTTGTCGCCGGGGTTGATGCGCTCCGGCGAATAGCCGACATGGAAATCCTTGCCCTGCCGCAGACCGGAAACCTCGGCCAGTACGGGGCCGCAGACCTCTTCGGTGACGCCGGGATAGACGGTCGATTCATAAACGACGATCGAGCCCTTGCGCAGAACCTTGCCGACCGTGCGCGAGGCCGAAATCATCGGCCGCAGATCCGGCTGGCGGTTCCGGTCGATCGGCGTCGGCACGGCAACGATGAAGATGTCGCGGTCCCGCAGGTCCTCGATCTCGCTGCTGACGCGCAGGCCGCTCGATTTCAGGCGCTCGGCGGACACTTCGCGAGTGTCGTCCTCGCCCGCCTTCAGCGCGGCGACGCGGGAGGACTTGATGTCGAAACCGATCACATCATGGAATTTTTCGGCAAGTGCGATCGCGACTGGCAGGCCCACATAACCCAGGCCGATGACGGCAATTTTTTCGTTCAACACAATCTACCTCGAACAATCCACCTGAATTAGCCCGAATCCGCGGCGCGTGTCAGCGCCAATATTCGCGTTCGGGATCATTTCAGGTGCCGGTCGCATCAATGTGATGACCGGTCGATGTCTTTGCAACAGGTATGAACTAGGGGCATTGCCGCAGTTCATGGCGGCAATCTCGAACGGATGGGTAGGGTGCCTATCGAAACTTTCCGCTGCCAAACCTATTTATGAGGTGAGACTCATTCTATTCGAAAGCGTGGTTCGCAATGCGAAACAGCTATCTCAAACATCTGCGCACTAAGCGCGAGGAGCTCGAGGCCAAGCTCGAGCTGCATAGGGCCCGCTATTGTTTCGGCGACGGCGAGGTGGACGACGGCACCGAGGCGGAGCTCCGGCAACGCATCACGGAAATATCCGAGGAGATCGCCGGGCTTGAATCCCAGTGGGGCGAATAATTCGCCTGTTGCCGGACGCAGTTGCCGCTTTGCGGGGTCTGGCTGGTGTTCGGCGTTGCAAAAGACGGCAGGAAATCCTGCACGGGGCTTGTTTGCCAGTCCGCAAAGGGCGGATTGGCAAGAAGAGCCGTTGCGTCGGCGGATACGGGCGCGACGCAGGCCGAGAACGGCTGGCCGACCGCGCAGGCTCCGGCATCTATGAGGTCGTCGGTGGTGGCCTGGTCGGTCATCAGCCCGATCTTTGTCGCCTCGTCCCTCGGAATGAGCCGTATCGAGCTTGGTGCGGCGCTCATCGCCATGTCCAGGATCGACCGATCGATGCCCATTTCCTTGAAATAGGCAAGGATCTTCGATCGCAGCGATTTCGACAGCTTCGTACTGTCGTAAAGCCCGACGAAATTGCGGCTGATTTCCTGGCGGCTGATGATGTGCTTCCGGCCGTTAACGACCTGATATTTCATCCGGTAGAGTATCCGCTCCTGATCGTAGGTGGTCCTGACCTGATGCACCCCGACGATGCCGAAGGGGCTGATGACGCGCCTGACCCCGCCTGCCAGTATGAAAGGGCAGGCCGAGAGACATTCGGTGCCGGCGGAATAGGCTACGCCTTTCGCGCCGGCGCGCCAGCCTTCGCCGCAGAGCGGCTGGCCGCTTGGACAGGACCGCAGCCTGGTGCCGCCCACGGCGACGGACAGGCCGCGTTTCCGGATGATCTCACCCATTTCCATTGCAGCCGCGACGTTTCCGCCCCGCGAATTCACGATCACGGGCAGTTTCCTGTTGCCGATGCTGGCCAGAAGCTTGCGCAGGTCTCCCGGCGACCTCGCATCGATCATGCCTTCGGCCGCGATCCAGTCCATGCAGCCCTCGGGCCGGCAGTTCCCGCCGCCGGGGTCGGCATGGACGAGCATGAATTGCATCGGCGCTCCCGGCACTTGGGCCAACGCCGCCGCCGTCAATGCGCCAAGCGCCAGTCCCGCCGCGGCCGCGAGCCGACAGAGGTGCCCGACGCGACGCGCAAGATGCGAGAAATCCGCGAGAATCATGAACCGACACTCCCCAACATCCACCGAACAGAGAGCTAGCAAAACACAACTCCGTTAAGCAAGAGGATACAACCTGGGTCTGAGATACGCGCCGGTCCCTCGGCCGACTGGAGTAACGGCGTTTCGCCCCGCGGCCGCGCAAACATCTCGACATCGACGGCCGTTCTGCGCGATAAGGTCGGAGACGATAGACGTGAGCGAGGAACCGATGAAGCCGAGCCTGCCCACCCTTCTGAGCATCAATGGCGGCTATGTGGATACCGCCGGGTTTCTCGCCCTGCATGGCCTGTTCACGGCGCATGTCACCGGCAATTTCGTGACGCTCGGCGCAGCGTTGGCGCTGGGCACCTCGGGCGCCGTCGCCAAGCTTCTGGCACTGCCGGTTTTCTGCGTCGTCGTCATTTTCGCCCGCCTTCTCGGCGGCGATCTGACGCGGCGCAATCTGCCGACGCTGCAGATCATCCTGACACTGAAATTCGTGCTGCTCGTCGTTGCGGCGATCCTGGCCTTGCTCTTCGGCCCTTTCGCCGACGGCGACGGCTGGCAGGCGATCCTGACCGGCATGACGCTGATTGCCGCAATGGCCATCCAGACGACGGCGCATCGCATTCATCTCGGTTCGACGCCACCGACGACGATGATGACGGGAACGACGACGCAGATCATGATCGATATCGCCGACTTGCTGCGCGGCGCCAAGCCCGAGGAGAAAGCTGCGATGAAGACGCGGCTTGCCCGCATGGGGGCCGCCGTCGGCGGCTTTGCCCTGGGCTGCGGCGTGGCTGCCGCGCTTTTCCTGTTCGTCGGCATGGCCTGTTTCCTTCTGCCGCCGGTTCTCGCGCTCGCCGGAATTCTGATGCATGCCGCCAAGGCAGAGGCAAAGCCGGCTTAGCTTCTTCCTCTCCGTCCATTGCCGATACTGCCAATCTTGCTCCTTTCTCCAGCCTTGCAAGTCGGCTACAGCTCTCTAAGTGTACGCGTCGGATCGAGCCTGGTCCGAGGCGTCCGGGCGTCAAATTTCAGGGTTGAGAAGGGGTGGTCATGGCAGGAGAAACGGTGCTTGTGGTAGGCGGAGCCGGCTATATCGGTTCGCACACATGTCTGGATCTGGCGAACAAGGGGTTTCAGCCCGTCGTCTACGACAATTTCTCCAACGGCCATCGTGAGTTCGTCAAATGGGGTCCGGCGGAGGAAGGCGATATCCGCGATCGGGCACGCCTCGACGAGGTGCTGGCCAAGCACAAGCCTGCCGCCATCCTGCATTTCGCCGCGCTGATCGAGGTCGGCGAGTCGGTCAAGGATCCCGTCTCATTCTATGAAAACAACGTCATCGGCACGCTGACCCTGCTTTCGGCTGCCCAGGCGGCCGGCGTGAAGGCTTTCGTCTTTTCCTCCACCTGCGCGACCTATGGTTTGCCGCAGAGCGTGCCGCTCGACGAGAGCCATCAGCAGGTGCCGATCAACCCCTACGGCCGCACGAAATACATCGTCGAACAGGCGCTTGCCGATTACGACCAGTACAAGGGGCTGCGCTCCGTGGTGCTGCGTTACTTCAACGCCGCCGGCGCCGATTTCGAAGGGCGTATCGGCGAGTGGCATACGCCGGAAACCCACGCCATTCCGCTGGCGATCGAGGCGGCGCTGGGCCGCCGCCAGGGCTTCAAGGTCTTCGGCAGCGATTATGACACGCGCGACGGCACCTGCGTGCGCGATTACATCCATGTGCTCGATCTCGCCGACGCCCATGTCCGCGCGGTCGAATATCTACTTGATGGCGGCGAATCCGTCGCGCTCAATCTCGGCACCGGGACAGGCACGACGGTGAAGGAACTGCTCGGAACGATCGAAACCGTGTCGAAGCGGCCGTTCCCGGTCGAGTATGTCGGCCGCCGCGAGGGCGATTCGACGACGCTGGTCGCCAACAACGACAAGGCGCGCGATATTCTCGGCTGGTCGCCGCAATACGATCTGAGCCGCATCATCGAATCCGCGTGGAACTGGCATGCCAAATCCAACCAGCATTGAGCGCGCCTCCGGCGTTGGGGGCAAGCGCCCGAACGTCCTGTTGATCTCGGCCGATCAATGGCGGGGAGATTGTCTCTCCGCCGTCGGACACGCGTGCGTCAAGACGCCGAACGTCGATGCGCTGGCGCGGGAAGGCGTGCTGTTTCGGCGGCATTATGCCGGCACGGCACCGTGTTCGCCGGCGCGGGCGACGCTCTATACCGGCCTCTACCAGATGAACCACCGGGTTTGCCGCAACGGCTCGCCCTTGGATGCGCGTTTCGACAATGCCGCGCTTGCGGCGCGGCGGGCCGGCTATGATCCGACGCTGTTCGGCTACACGGATACGGCGCCCGACCCGCGCAGCCGGGATCCCCGCGACCCGCATCTGACGACCTATGAAGGCGTCTTGCCCGGCTTTACGGCGCGGCAGCTTCTGCCCGAGCACGAAAAGCAATGGCTATCCTGGCTGCGCTCGCGCGGCCATGCCGATGCCGTTAGCCGCGACATTCACATTCCGGTCGGTGCTGCGCCGGGCGAGATTTCCAGCAATGCGCCCGCTTATTCCAAGGACGAGACGCAGACGGCTTTTCTGGCCGGCGAATTCATCCGCTGGCTCGGCGAGCAGGATCAGTCCTGGTTTGCGCATGTATCCTTCCTGCGGCCGCATCCGCCCTTCTCCGTGCCGGAACCCTACAACCGCATGTTCTCGGCCGCCGACGGTCCGGCCTTTGCGCGCGCGGCCGACCGCGCGGCGGAAATGGCGCTGCATCCGCTGCTTGCCTTCGGCCTGCCGCTGATCGGCAAGGGCGGTTTCATGTATGGCGGCAAAGGCCCGATCAATGAGTGGACGTCGGAGGATTTTTCGGCGATCCGCGCCATCTATTACGGCATGATCGCCGAAGTCGACGCGCAGCTCGGCCGGATCTGGCAGGCGTTGAAGGATGCCGGCGCCTGGGACGACACGGTGATCGTCTTCACGTCGGACCATGCCGAGATGATGGGCGATCACTGGACGCTCGGCAAGGGCGGCTTCTTCGACGGCAGCTATCATGTCCCGCTCGTCATTCGCGATCCCGGCCAGCCTGCCACGCATGGCCGGCAGGTGGCGCATTTCACGAGTGCGGCGGATATTTTTCCAAGTCTGTGCGACCGGATTGGCATTGCCCCGAAAAACCATGTCGATGGCGAGAGCCTTCTGCCGTTCCTCTCCGGTTCCGAGCCGGAAAACTGGCGCGAGGCGGCCTTCTGGGAGTTCGATTTCCGGGATATCGCCGAGGGTATTCCCGAGCGGCATTTCGGCCTCAGGTCCAATGCCTGCAATCTGGCCGTCGTTCGCGACGAACATTTCAAATATGTTCATTGCGCCGGTCTGCCACCGCTGCTCTTCGATCTGGCGAAGGATCCGGCGGAGCTTTCCAACGTTGCCGACGACGGCGGCTATGCGGCGATCAGGCTTGCCTATGCCGAAAAGCTTCTTTCCCTTCGCGCCCGGCATCTGGACCAGACGCTCGCCTACACGGAGCTGACGGAAAAAGGGCCGGTTTCGCTCCGGCCCTGATCCTGCCTCAGGCGAACGATCCGAGATAGGTCATCTTGCCGACCGGCAGGCCACGGCTGCGCAGGATGGCGTGCGCCGTGGTGACGTGGAAGAAGAAATTCGGCAACGCGAATTTCGCCAGATAATCCTCGCCCGTGAACACGGTCTTGTTGCCGCCGGGCGACACCGTCACTTCCCGCGTTTCGGTGCCTTCCATCGTGGCCGGCGTAATCGTCGCCAGGAAATCCTGCGTTTTCTTCAGGCGCTCGCGCAACTCGGCGACGGTGGTTTCGTTGTCTTCGAAGCGCGGCGCTTCGATGCCGGTCAGCCGGACGATGGCGAGCTTCGCGCTGTCGGAGGCGCGTTGGAACTGGCCCGAGAGCGGCAGCATGTCGTCGATCAGGCGAGCGGAAACGAGTTCCTCGGGCGGGATACCCTTTTCTGCGGCATGGGCCTCGATCTTGTCGAGATAGGCCGAAAGGCTTTGGAGGCCGCGTTGAAAGACGGGGACCGAGAAACTGTACATCGAGGGCATGCGTGTTCTCCGTTGCAGGCCGCGGTGCGGCCGATTGTTCGCTGGCATTCTATTCCATTCCCATGTCGATGGAATGTCCATTCCATCGACATGGGCGCCCCTATGTGGCTCTATCCCGATTTCTTGCAGTAGTGGCGGCACGAAATCTCGCTTTTGCCGCTCCTGGCGGGGGGCCAGAATTTAGTGTTGACCTTTGCAGTGAAAAATGGAATGAATATTCCGCATAATGAATTTTACGGTTTGTTTGTTCCGTTTTTAATGTGGCCACCATGGGAGTGGCGGCCAAATTAATGAAAGGCCCTGCGGTTGAGACTGGGGGCTCCGGCATTCAGGAGGGGTGCGGCCGGGCACCGTATCTGGGAGGAAAACATGAAGAAATTTATCCTTGGCACTGCAATGGCGCTTCTGCTGTCGACCGCTGCCCACGCTCAAACCATCGGCGTTTCGATGGCCCTGTTCGACGACAACTTTCTGACCGTTCTGCGCAACGGCATGCAGGACTACGCAAAGGACAAGGGCGTGACGCTGCAGGTCGAAGACGCGCAGAACGACATCGCCAAGCAGCAGAGCCAGATCCAGAACTTCATTGCGTCCAAGGTCGATGCCATCATCGTGAACCCGGTCGATACCGACGCGACGGCTGCCATTTCCAAGCTGGCCGCCGAAGCCAAGATCCCGCTGGTCTACGTCAACCGCGAGCCGGCGAACGTCGACAGCCTTCCCGACAACCAGGCCTTCGTTGCCTCCAACGAGCAGGAATCCGGCACGCTGGAAGCCAAGGAAGTGTGCAGGCTGCTGGGTGGCAAGGGCAAGGCCGTCATCATGATGGGCGAGCTCTCCAACCAGGCTGCCCGCATGCGCACCAAGGACGTCCATGACGTGGTGGCGACCGACGAGTGCAAGGGCATCCAGATCGTGCAGGAGCAGACTGCAAACTGGCAGCGCACCCAGGGCTCCGACCTGATGACCAACTGGCTCTCCAGCGGCCTCGAATTCGATGCCGTGATCTCCAACAACGACGAAATGGCGATCGGCGCCATTCAGGCTCTGAAGGCTGCCGGCAAGCCTCTCGACAAGATCGTCGTCGCGGGCGTCGATGCGACGCAGGACGCGCTTGCCGCCATGCAGGCCGGCGACCTGAAGGTCACGGTGTTCCAGGATGCCGCCGGCCAGGGCAAGGGCGCAGTCGATGCCGCGCTCAAGCTCGCCAAGGGCGATAAGATCGAGAAGAAGGTCTACATCCCCTTCCAGCTCGTGACGCCGGCCAACGTCAAGGACTTCGTCAAGAAGAACTGATGACGCAATGCTCGACGGGTGCGGGCGTCTGATCCCGCACCCTTTGAAATCCGATCTGCCCGGGAGGGAAAAATGGTTGTGAGCCCATCCACCATGGCGGCGGTGCGCAGCAGCGGCGCCGTTCCCAATGCCGCCTATCTGCTGAGCGCGGAAGGCATCCGCAAGGAATTTCCGGGCGTTCTGGCCCTCGACGACGTTTCCTTCCGTCTGAAGCGCGGCACCGTGCATGCGCTGATGGGCGAAAACGGCGCGGGCAAGTCGACGCTGATGAAGATCCTTGCCGGCATCTATATCCCCGACCAGGGCGAGGTGCGCCTCAAGGGTGTCGAAATCCGGCTGAAGTCGCCGCTCGATGCCCTGGAAAACGGCATCGCGATGATCCATCAGGAACTTAACCTGATGCCGTTCATGACGGTTGCCGAGAACATCTGGATCCGGCGCGAACCGAAGAACCGTTTCGGCTTCGTCGACCACGCGGAAATGAGCCGCAAGACCGAAGAACTTTTCCGTCGCCTGAACATCTCCCTCGACCCGGAGATCCAGGTGCGCGAGCTTTCCGTCGCCAGCCGGCAGATGGTCGAAATCGCCAAGGCGGTGTCCTATAATTCCGACGTGCTGATCATGGACGAGCCGACCTCGGCCCTGACCGAGCGCGAGGTGGCGCATCTTTTCCAGATTATCCGCGACCTGCGCGCCCAGGGCATCGGCATCGTCTACATCACCCACAAGATGAACGAGCTGTTCGAGATCGCCGACGAGTTTTCGGTGTTCCGCGACGGCAAATACATCGGTACGCACGCCTCCACCGATGTGACCCGCGACGATATCATCCGCATGATGGTCGGCCGCGAGATTACGCAGATGTTTCCGAAGGAGGAGGTGCCGATCGGCGAAACCCTGCTCTCCGTCAAGGATCTCTGCCTCGACGGTGTCTTCTCCAATGTGTCCTTCGAGGTGAGGGCCGGCGAGATTCTCGGCGTTGCCGGGCTTGTGGGCTCGGGTCGATCCAATGTCGCCGAGACCATCTTCGGCGTTACGCCCGCCTCTTCCGGCACGATCGAGCTCTTCGGCAAGAAGACGGAAATCTCCTCGCCGGCGGCGGCGATCCGTCACGGCATGGCCTTCCTGACGGAAGACCGCAAGGATACGGGCTGTCTTCTCATCCTCAGCGTGCTTGAGAACATGCAGGTGGCCGTGCTGCACGACAAGTTCGTGCGCGGCGGCTTCGTGCAGGAAGGCGCCATCGAAGAGGCCTGCGAGGAAATGGCGAGGAAGTTGCGCGTCAAGACGCCGAACCTCGATGAGCGGATCGAAAACCTCTCCGGCGGCAATCAGCAGAAGGCGCTGATCGGCCGGTGGATGCTCACCAATCCACGCATTCTGATCCTGGACGAACCGACGCGCGGCATCGACGTCGGCGCCAAGGCGGAAATTCATCGTCTCGTCACCGAAATGGCGCGCAACGGCGTCGCCGTCATCATGATCTCGTCGGAAATGCCCGAGGTGCTCGGCATGAGCGACCGCATCATGGTGATGCATGAAGGGCGGGTCACGGGATTCCTGGATCGTGCGGACGCAACTCAAGTGAAGGTGATGGAGCTGGCCGCGCAGTGACGCCGCCAATCATCGCAAGGGAGGATTGAACCATGGTTACCAAAGTTGCGGAGACGGCGGTGCAGCCGCTGACACGTCCGAGACGCCGCCGTGTGCCGCCCGAACTCGGCATCTTCCTGGTGCTGATCGGCATCGCGCTCCTCTGTGAAGTCCTCGGCTGGATCTTCGTCGGGCAGAGCTTCCTGATGAACCTGCAGCGCCTGAAAATCATGATCCTGCAGGTCTCAGTCATCGGCATCATCTCGGTCGGCGTGACGCAGGTCATCATCACCGGCGGCATCGACCTGTCCTCGGGTTCCGTCGTCGGCCTGACGGCCATGGTCGCCGCGAGCTTCGCACAGTCGTCGACATGGGCGAGGGCCGTCTATCCGGCGCTGACCGACATGCCCTTCTTCGTGCCGATCGGCATCGGCCTGCTGATCGGCCTGGCCGCCGGCTACGTCAACGGCCAGTTGATCACAAAGACGAAGATCCCTCCCTTCATCGCCACGCTCGGGATGATGGTTTCGGCCCGCGGCCTGTCGAAACTCTACACCAAGGGGCAGCCGATCTCGGGCCTGACCGATCAGTTCAATTTCATCGGTTCGGGAATCTGGCCCGTCGTCGTCTTCCTCATCATCGCGGTCATCTTCCATGTCGTGCTGCGCTACACGCGCTACGGCAAGTTCACCTATGCGATCGGCGCCAATGTGCAGGCGGCGCGCGTTTCGGGCATCAATGTCGAGGCGCATCTGGTCAAGGTCTATGCAATTGCAGGGCTTCTGGCCGGTCTCGCCGGCATCATCACGGCGGCCCGCGTGCAGACGGCGCAGGCCGGCATGGGCGTCAACTACGAGCTGGACGCGATTGCGGCGGCCGTCATCGGGGGCACCTCGCTCACCGGCGGCGTCGGACGCATCGCCGGCACCGTGATCGGCACCGTGATCCTCGGGGTCATGATCTCCGGCTTCACCTTCCTCAACGTCGATGCCTACTATCAGGAAATCGCCAAGGGTTTCATCATCGTCGCCGCCGTCGCCATCGACGTCTACCGCCAGAAGAAGCGGGCCAAGCGCTGAAACGCCCGAGCATCGTCAGCGATACAGACCACATTCCAGAGGCGGGGTTTGGCCCCGCCTTTTCCGTTTGAATATGCCATTCCATGCAAATGCAAATTTTTTTCATTTGGGTATGGCGAATTCCGCCAGCTTTTCTATTGTTGCCGCTTTCCATTCGCTCTCCCGAGCGCTTCATCCAGGATAGACGATGCAATCCGTATTCGATGGTCATAACGACGTTCTCCTGAGGCTCTGGCATCACGCGCGTGACGGCGCCGACCCGATCGCCGAATTCAGGGACGGGACGTCAAGCGGCCATATCGATGCGCCGCGCGCGAAGGCGGGCGGGCTGGCCGGCGGGCTCTGCGCCATCTACATCCCGTCAGGCGATCTCGTCTTTGCCGATCCGGACAGCAATGGTCACTATGCCACGCCGCTCGCGGCCCCGCTGGAGCGCGCTCCGTCGCTCGACATCGCGCTTGACATGGCGGCGATCGCGCTGCGGCTCGACCGTGCCGGCGCCTGGAAGCTCTGCCGCTCCACCGCTGATATCCGCGACAGCATCGAAAAGGGTATCTTCGCCGCCGTGATGCATATGGAAGGCTGCGAAGCGATCGATGCCGATCTCATCGCGCTCGAAACCTTTTACGCCGCCGGCTTGCGCTCGCTCGGCCCCGTCTGGAGCCGGAACAACGTCTTTGCCCATGGCGTGCCCTTTGCCTTTCCGAGCTCGCCCGACACGGGACCGGGTCTGACGGAGGCCGGCTTCGCGCTGGTGCGGGAATGCAACCGGCTCGGTATCGTCGTCGATCTCGCCCACATCACCGAAAAGGGCTTCTGGGACGTGGCCAAGACCTCGGACCAGCCGCTGGTGGCCAGCCACTCCAACGCGCACGCGCTGACGCCCGTTGCGCGCAACCTCACCGACAAGCAGCTCGACGCCATCAAGGAGAGCCACGGCATCGTCGGCCTCAACTATGCGACGGCGATGCTGCGCGAGGACGCCCGTTCGGATGCCGATACGCCGCTCGAGGCGATGGTGCGGCATGTGGACTATCTGGTCGGTCGCGTCGGCATCGATTGCGTCGGCCTTGGATCGGACTTCGACGGCGCGACGATTCCGGAGGAAATCGGCGATGCGGCAGGCAATCAAAACCTGATTGCCGCCCTTCGGAACGTTGGCTATGGTGAAGCCGATCTTGTAAAGCTGTGCAGGGAGAACTGGCTTCGCGTCCTCGCGTCCGCTTGGAAGGAAGGCAGCCGATCAAGTGCGTCCTGATATTGCGTAAAGTTTACTAAGAGGGGAATGAAAACAATGATGATTACCAAGATGAACCGCGGTTTCCGCGCGCTTTCCGCCGGCGCGGCTCTCTCGCTTCTGCTGATGGCGGCGCCCAACGCATATGCTGCGACGCCCAAGGATACGCTGGTCGAAGGCTTTGCATTCGACGACATCCTGAGCATGGACCCCGCCGAGGCCTATGAGCTGTCGGCTGCGGAAATCACCGGCAACACCTACAGCCTGCTCGTTCGCCTCGACATCGACGACACGTCCAAGATCAAGGGCGATATTGCCGAGAGCTGGTCGGTGTCCGACGATCACCTGACCTATACGTTCAAGCTGAAGCCCGGCTTGAAGTTTGCCTCCGGCAACCCGATCACCGCCGATGACGTCGCATGGTCCTTCGAGCGCGTCGTCAAGCTCGACAAGAGCCCGGCCTTCATTCTCACCCAGTTCGGCCTCAACGGCGACAACGTGACGGAAAAGGCCAAGGCGACCGATCCGAACACCTTCAGCTTCACCGTCGACAAGCCCTACGCGCCAAGCTTCGTGCTGAACTGCCTGACGGCGACCGTCGCCGAAGTGGTCGACAAGAAGCTGGTCCTGCAGCATGTGAAGCCGGTGACGCCCTCCGCCGACTACAAATACGACAACGACTTCGGCAATGCCTATCTGAAGACCGGTTTTGCCGGTTCCGGCCCGTTCAAGCTGCGCGAATGGCGCGCCAACGAAGCCGTCGTGCTGGAGCGCAACGACAACTACTACGGCGACAAGGCGAAGCTGAACCGCGTCATCTATCGCTTCATGAAGGAAAGCTCCGCACAGCGCCTGGCGCTTGAGAACGGCGATATCGACATTGCCCGCAATCTCTCGCCGACCGACCTTGAGGCCGTCGAAAAGAACCCGCAGCTCGCTTCCACCAGCGCGCCGAAGGGCACGATCTACTACATGAGCCTCAACCAGAAGAACGCCAATCTTGCCAAGCCGGAAGTGCAGCAGGCATTCAAGTACCTGGTCGACTACGACGCCATCGGCAAGACCCTGATCAAGGGCATCGGCGAGATCCACCAGACTTTCGAACCGAAGGGCATGCTCGGCTCGCTGGATGAAAATCCGTTCAAGCTCGACGTCGCCAAGGCCAAGGAACTGCTCGCCAAGGCAGGTCTGCCCGATGGGTTCTCGATTACCATGGACGTGCGCAGCATCGAGCCGGATACGGGCATTGCGACCGCGATCCAGCAGACGCTCGGCCAGGCCGGCATCAAGGTGGAGATCATCCCCGGCGACGGCAAGCAGAAGCTGACCAAGTACCGCGCCCGCAACCACGACATCTATTTCGGCAACTGGGGCCCGGATTATTGGGATCCCCATTCCAACGCCGATACGTTCACGACCAACGACGACAATTCCGACACCAGCACCAACAAGACGCTCGTCTGGCGCAACACCTGGACCTCGCCTGAGCTGGAAAAGGAAGCCAAGGCGGCCCTGTTCGAGGGCGATGCGGTCAAGCGCGGCGCCATGTATCAGGAAATCCAGAAGAAGTTCCTGGACGCAAGCCCGTTCATCATTCTCTATCAGCAGACGGAAGTTGCCGGCTATCGCAAGGACTTGAAGGACTTCAAGCTTGGCCCGAGCTTCGACAACAACTTCGTCTGGCCGATCTCCAAGTGATGATCCGGTAGGATTGGTCTTTTGAGCACAGTTGAACGGAAAATGCAGGTGCGGCCCAAGAAGGGCCGTGCCGCTCCTTTTCTTATGGGACTGCTGCGATTCCTCGTCGTGGCAGTCACCACCTATCTCGGCCTTCTGGCCGTCACCTTCTTCATCGGACGCGTCATTCCGATCGATCCGGCGTTGGCGATCGCCGGCGATCACGCGCCGACGCAGGTATTGGAACGTCTGCGGCGCGAGATGCACCTCGACCAGCCGCTCTATCTGCAGTTCTACTATTATCTGCTGAGCGCCCTGAGCGGCGATTTCGGCATTTCGGTGCTGACGACCAACCCGGTCATGGATGACATCAAGCGCGTCTTTCCCGCGACGATGGAGCTTGCCACCGTCGGCACGATCATCGGCGCCGTGTTCGGCGTTCCCTTCGGTGTTCTTGCCGCCGTCCGCCGCAACAGCTTCATCGACCAGATCGTCCGTGTCGTCGGCCTCGTCGGCTATTCCGTGCCGGTTTTCTGGTTGGCGATGGTTTCGCTCGTCATCTTTTATGCGAAGCTGAACTGGGTGGCCTATCCCGGCCGCATCGATATCGCTTTCGAATATACCTTCACGCCGATCACGGGCTTCTTCCTGCTCGACAGCGTGCTGCAGGGCCAGTGGGATGTCTTCTGGGACGTCTTCCGCCACATCATCCTGCCGGCCTCGCTGCTCGGCTATTTCTCGCTCGCCTATATCAGCCGCATGACGCGCAGCTTCATGCTGAACGAGCTGGGGCAGGAATATATCGTCGCGGCCCGCGCCAAGGGGCTTTCGGAGACGAGGGTGATCTGGGGCCATGCCCTGCGCAGCGCCGCCGTGCCGCTGATCACGGTGATCGCGCTCTCCTATGCCGGTCTGCTTGAAGGCTCCGTGCTGACGGAAATCGTGTTCTCCTGGCCGGGCATCGGCTTCTATATCACCAGCTCGCTGCGCAATGCCGACATGAACGCCGTTCTCGGCGGCACCATCGTCGTCGGCACGGTTTTCATCGGCATCAATCTCATTTCCGATCTTCTGTATCGGACCCTCGACCCAAGGACCCGACGTAAATGACGGCTGAGACCACCCAACCCGGCTGGCGTGACTGGCTGCTGTCAGACCGACCGCAGTCGCGCCGGCAGGCCAGACTGGGGCGTGCCTACGTCACCTGGCGGCAGTTCTCCGCCAATCGCCTGGCTGTCATCGGGCTTTTGATCATCGTCGCGCTCGTGCTCGTGGCGGCGCTGGCCGATGTCATCGCGCCGCATTCGCCTGTCATCGGCGACCTGACCAACGCCTATCTGAAGCCGCCCGGCACGCCGGGCTACCTTCTCGGCACCGACGACCTCGGGCGCGATATCCTGTCCCGCCTCATCTACGGTTCGCGCTGGACGCTCTACATCGTCGTGCTGGTGGCGATCATATCGGCGCCGATCGGGCTGATCATCGGCATGGTGTCCGGGTACCTCGGCGGCTGGACCGATACGATCCTGATGCGCGTCACCGACATCTTCCTGGCCTTTCCGAAGCTGGTGCTGGCGCTTGCCTTTGCCGGCGCGCTGGGGGCCGGCATCGAAAACGCCATCATCGCCATCGCCGTCACCTCCTGGCCGCCCTATGCGCGCCTGGCGCGGGCCGAGACGATGACGGTGCGGCGTTCGGACTATATCGCCGCCGTGCAGCTCATGGGCGCGTCTTCGCTGCGGATCATCTTCCGTCATGTCATGCCGCTCTGCATCTCCTCGGTGATCGTGCGTGTCACGCTCGACATGGCGGGCGTGATCCTGACGGCCGCCGGCCTCGGCTTCCTGGGGCTCGGCGCGCAGCCGCCGCTGCCCGAATGGGGCGTGATGATCGCGACCGGCTTCAAATACTATCTCGACCAGTGGTGGGTGGCGGCCATGCCCGGCATCGCGATCCTCGTCGTCAGCCTCGGTTTCAACCTGCTCGGCGACGGCCTGCGCGATGCGCTCGATCCGAAGGAGAGCGGGCAATGACGACGCTTTTGACCGTGGAGAACCTCAAGGTTCGCTATCCGACGCGCACGGGCGTCATCGATGCCGTGCGCGGCGTGTCGTTCACGCTCGGCCGCGAACGGCTGGGCATCGTCGGCGAAAGCGGTTCCGGCAAGTCGCAGACCGGCCGCGCCATCATGGGCCTGACGCCGCCGCATGGCATCGTCACGGCCGACCGGCTTGATTTCAGCGGCATCGATCTGCTGTCGACCTCGGCCAGGGAACGCCGGTCGCTGCGCGGCAAGCGCATCGCCATGGTGCTGCAGGATCCGAAATACTCGCTCGATCCCGTCATGCCCATCGGCCGGCAGATCACCGAGACGCTGCGCACGCATGAGAAGGTCGGCAGGGCGGAGGCGCGCGAACGTGCTTTGGCCATGCTGGAGGCCGTGCAGATCCGCGATCCCGGCCGTGTCTACGACCTGCACCCGCACGAGGTTTCCGGCGGCATGGGCCAGCGCGTGATGATCGCGATGATGCTGATCGCCGGGCCTGAGCTGCTGATCGCCGACGAGCCGACATCGGCGCTCGACGTCACGGTCCAGCTCGATGTGCTCAAGATCATGGACAAGCTCGTTTCGGAGCGCGGCATGGGGTTGATTTTCGTATCGCACGATCTGCGGCTGGTTTCGTCCTTCTGCGATCGCGTGATCGTCATGTATGCAGGCAAGGTGGTGGAAGAGCTCAAGGCTTCCGAATTGAACAATGCCCAGCATCCGTATACGCGCGGCCTGCTGAATTGCATGCCTGTCGTCGGCGAGAACCGGCATCCGCTGCCGGTGCTCGACCGCAAGCCGGAGTGGGCGGCATGACGACAGCACTTGCAGTTCATGGCCTCAGCGTCGTCTATGACGGCTATTATGCGCTCGATGCCGTCGGCGTCGACGTGGACAAGGGAGAGTCCTTCGGCCTGGTCGGCGAGTCCGGCTCCGGCAAGTCGACGCTGCTGCGCGCCGTGGCGGGTCTGGCGCCCGTTACCGACGGCACCATCCGCGTCGGTGGCGAGCAGTTGAAGGGAGCAAGACGCAGCAAGGCCTTCTATCGGCAGGTGCAGATGGTGTTTCAGGATCCTTACGGTTCCCTGCACCCGCGTCAGACGATCGACCGGCTGCTGCTGGAGCCGCTGGCGATCCACGGCATCGGCGACACCGAGACGCGCATTGCCCGTGCGCTCGATGAAGTCGGCCTCGGCACCGGTTTCCGCTTCCGCTATCCGCACCAGCTTTCCGGCGGCCAGCGCCAGCGCGTCGCCATTGCCCGTGCGCTGATCGTCGAGCCGTCCATCCTGCTGCTCGATGAACCGACCTCGGCACTCGATGCCTCCGTGCAGGCCGAGGTGCTCAACCTGCTCGAACAGGTGCGCAAGGACCGCAATCTGACCTTCGTGATGGTGAGCCACGATCTCGGCGTCGTCACCCATATGTGCGAGCGTCTGGCCGTCATGCGCAACGGCGCAGTCGTCGAGAGACTGACGGCGAGGGAGCTCGCGGCGGGCGACGTCAAGGAAGATTACACACGCAATCTCATGGTTGCCAGCAAGGGGTTCGTCCGCGCCTGAGCGGACGACTTTTGCGCTCCCGGCCCGTTAACGAATGGGCCGGCTAAACACGACCAATCGTATAGACTATTGACACCTGCCGCAATTCTGTCATGATCTCGTTAATGGCAGTTAACTTTCGTGATCCCGATCATGGGTCACACGCGAGTGGAGGCAGGCATGTTTTTCATGGGTGGCATGACCATGGGCTATCTTCATCCGCCGGTTCCGGCGAAGCAGGAAGGTGCACGGTCCGCCTCTCTTTCCGAAGACAATTGCCGCCGCCAGGCCGGGCCTGCCGAAGAGCAGACGGCCGATACCAGCGCCATCGAGCGCAGCTTGATTTGGGCCCGCCGCATTCTCTGCTGAATTGGCATTGCCGATCTTTCGGGTCCCCGAAATCCAGTGGTTTAATTTTTCTCAGGTCGCGTTCTGGACGGAAATTCATCTCTACCTAATTGATAGGAAATGTATGAATATCCGTCTTGGGCTTGGCCCGCGAAATACATAAGAAACGAACGGAGGCAACACATGGCGAATTTGGGTATTTCGAATACGCATGTGAATCAGTTCGATGGTTCCAAGCGTGCCGCCAAGACGCGGCACAAGATACAGACCGCGGTTCACGTCGCTCTGTTTTCGGCTGCATTCCTGTTCGTTGCGGCCATTGTTTGCGGCATCGTTGTCTGAAAACGATGTTTTGCGGGGCGGCATCCCGTGCCGCCGCTGATCGCTTGGCCGATGCGGCCGATCTCCTGATATATGGATGGTGACGGGCTTGGCCGGCCGGGGGTCGGAAGCCTGTTTGGCTCGTCCTCTCCAACGTCAGCGATCCCTTCAAGGCAATCCCTCTCCCATTTCGTTGGCGGAATTTCGCCGGGCAAAGAAAATTTGGCCGGGCTGATGGCATATACGGCGTGAAAACAGTAAGCTTCACGCAAACAAGAGGCTTTCGGGGAGGCGGCTGGGCGCAGTCAGGATTTGGCGGCGTGAAGAAGCCATTCGGATTTGTGCGTTGCACGTTTTCCAGGACTGAAAAATAGCCGTTTCCGCACGGCGTGACATGAGAGCGCGGCCGTCTTTGCCGGCGCATGCATCCCATGCGAGCGCTTGCACGTGGCTTCGTTTCGGATGGATCATCGCTCCGCAAAAGGGATGTTTCGAAAGGAATTCGCGAATCTTTTGAGGGGGTTCAGTTTAAGTTCATCTTCTGCGGGATATTGAGGGTTCAATATGCCGAACCATGCTGAATTTCCGAAACGGGATCAATCAGCCGAAGGAGAATGCCTCATGACCTTGATCGATTGTCGTTGACGTGTGCGGATCGCTGCCGGAACCATTTGGCCGCGTATCCAGTTTCACGGACACCCACCGGGGGTGATGGCAAAGACGCCATGATCCCTAAGACCGGCCCCGTGAAAATCTTCGCCTCTATATGTTTGTTCTAAGCTGTCACTTCGAATTCACCCCCTTCGCCCGCCGGGAAGCGAAGCAAAAGGGTCCAGATGCGTGAATTCTTGTGTCAGGCAGGGCAAAAACGATAAAGGCGATAATGCCACTCACTCTGTTTGGACCCAGAACCCGAATCCATGACATCTCAAAATCTCTCCACCGTTACGCCGCGCGATTCTGAAGCCAAGCAGATCGATCACAACGATGCGATCCGCGCTTCGTATTTCTCCAACGAGCAGATACGGGAATGCGGCGCGACCTTCGCCCGCAATGGCGCCAGCACCAAGCTGCCGGGCTTTGCCCCCTTCGATTTCTTCGCCCGGCACAAGGAGAACGAGAAAGAGATCCTGCGCGTCTATCGCTCGGCCAATGCCGATGTCGATGCCGGCGAATCGATCACGCCGGCGGCCGAATGGCTGCTCGACAACCACTACATCATCGAAGAGGCCATTCAGGAAGTCCGCCGCGATTTTCCGAAGAAGTTCTACGACCAGCTGCAGACGCTGACCATCGGCGGCATGGTGATGCCGCGCACCATGGCGCTGGCCTGGCTCTACGTCGCCCACACGCACAGCACGGTTTCCAACCAGGGCCTGCTGGCTTTGGTCGAGGGCTTCCAGTCGGTGGAGATGCTGAAGATCGGCGAGCTTTGGGCCGTGCCCTCGCTGGTGCGCTACATCCTCGTCGAAAACCTGCGCCGCATTTCGAGCCGCGTCGAGCAGAGCCGCATCACGCGCAAGAAGGCCAATGCCGCCGCCGACGAGCTGATCCGCCTGAATGACGATGCCAAGGTCGCCGAGTTCCTGAAGACGCTCGAGCCCTATACCTCGGACAATACCTTCGCCACGCAGTTCCTCTACCGCCTTCGCGACGGCTCGCATACGTCGGGCCTTGCCGTGACCTGGCTGGAGAAGCGGCTCGCCGAGGCTGGCACCGACGCCGAAAGCGTCATGATGGCCGAGCACAACCGCCTTTCGTCGGGCAACGTGACGATGGGCAACATCATCAAGAGCCTGCGCCTGATCGATGATACCGACTGGTCCGTCTGGGTCGAAGAGGTCAGCGCCGTCGACAAGCTGCTCTGGGACGAGACCGACTACGCCAAGCTCGATCCAGGCTCGCGCAACAGCTATCGCCGCCGCATCGAAAAGCTTGCCCGCCGGTCCGACAAGACCGAAATGGAGATCGCCCAGGTCGCCATGGCGATGACCGAAGCGGCCAAGACATCGGCCGAGAGCGATCCGCGCGAGCCGAATATCGGTGACTACATCATGGGCCAGCAGACGCAGAAGCTGGAAAAGGCTATCGGCTATCGTGCGCCGCTGTCCGTGACTTTCGTGCGCCAGTGGCGCAAGCTCAACTGGCTGTCGATCGCCGCGCCGGTCCTTTTTCTTACCGTCGTGGCGCTCGTCGTCGTCGGCTACTTCATGCTGCACGCCGGCATGGGCTGGGCCGAGACCATTCTGCTCCTGCTGATGTTCTCGCTGCCGGCGTCGGAAGGCGCCACCGGCCTCTTCAACTTCTTCGTCACCATGTATCTGACGCCGGCACGTCTGGTCGGCTACGAATTCAAGGATGGCATTCCGGAAGAGGCCCGCACGCTGGTCGTCGTGCCGACGCTGATCGGCAACCGCGACAGCGTCGACGAACTCGTGCGCAATCTCGAAGTCCATTACCTCGCGAACCCGGGCGGCGAAATCTACTACGCGCTGCTCAGCGACTGGCCCGACAGCCAGGAGGAGGAGAGCGAGCGCGATCTGGAAATCCTCGATTATGCCCGCCGCGAAGTGGCCAATCTGGCTGCCCGCTACAATGAGGATGGCACGCAGCGCTTCTATCTGCTGCATCGTCGCCGTCTCTACAATCCGGCCGAAGGCGCCTGGATGGGCTGGGAGCGCAAGCGCGGCAAGCTGCACGAACTGAACCTGCTTTTGCGCGGCGACCGCGACACCACCTTCCTGCCCGGCGCCAATATCGTGCCCAAGGACGTGCAGTATGTCATGACGCTCGATTCCGATACGCGCCTAGTGCGCGATACGGTGACGAAGCTCGTCGGCAAGCTGCATCACCCGATCAACCGCCCGGTCTTCGACCCCGAAAGCAAGCGCGTCGTGCGTGGCTACGGCGTGCTGCAGCCGCGCGTGACCCCATCGCTGACCACGGGCAAGGATGCGTCGGTGTTCCAGCGCGTCTTCTCGGTCAATCGCGGTCTCGACCCCTATGTGTTTGCCGTTTCCGACGTCTACCAGGATCTGGTCGAGGAAGGCACGTTTACCGGCAAGGGCCTCTATCATATCGACGCTTTCGAAGCGTCGCTGAAGGGCAAGATCGACGAAAACGCCGTTCTCAGCCATGACCTGCTCGAAGGCTCGATGGCGCGTTGCGCGCTGGTCACGGATTGCGAACTGGTCGAGGATTTCCCGATCCGCTACGAAGTGGAGGTCTCGCGCCAGCATCGCTGGGCCCGCGGCGACTGGCAGTTGCTTCCCTATCTCTTCAATCCGAAGCGCGGTGTCACCGGTCTCGGCCGCTGGAAGATGATGGACAATCTGCGCCGCTCGCTGACGCCGATCGCCTGGTTCTTCGCCTCCGTCCTCGGCTGGTACTTCATGGGGCCGTTCGCTGCCCTGATCTGGCAGATCCTGCTGATCTTCTGCCTGTTCGTCGCGCCGACGCTGTCTCTCATCAACGGCATCATTCCGCGCAGCAGCGATATCGTCGCCCGCGCCCATCTCTATACGGTGTGGACGGATATTCGCGCCGCCAACGCGCAGGTCGCGCTGCGTATCGTCTTCATCGCCGACGGTGCCTGCATCATGGCCGATGCCATCGGCCGCTCGCTCTACCGCGCCTTCGTCAGCCGCAAGCTGATGCTGCAATGGCGGACCGCCGCAAGCGCGCAGGCAGCAGCCCAGACGACGATCCTCGGTCACTATCGCGTCATGTGGCATGCGCCCGTGCTGGCACTGCTGGCTCTGGCCTTCGCGTCGCTCTCCGGCGACAACGCCTTCTTCGTCGGCATCCCCTTTGCGCTGCTCTGGGTCCTGTCGCCTGCGATCGCCTGGTATGTCAGCCAGTCGGCCGAAACCGAAGATCGGCTGGAAGTGCCGGAAAGCGTTTCGTTCGAACTGCGCAAGATTGCCCGCCGCACCTGGCGCTATTTCGAGACCTTCGTCGTCGAACAGCAGAACCATCTGCCGCCGGACAACGTGCAGCAGACCCCGAATGCCGTCGTCGCCTCGCGCACCTCGCCGACGAATATCGGCGTCTACCTGCTATCCGTCATCTCGGCGCGTCATTTCGGCTGGACGTCGTTCGAGGAAACCATCGATCGCATGGAAAAGACCATGGCGACCGTGGCGAAGCTCGAAAAATTCCGCGGGCACCTTTGCAATTGGTATCACACGGACACGCTGAAGCCGATGGGCGCGCGTTACATCTCGGCAGTCGACAGCGGCAACTTCGCCGGCCATCTGATCGCCGTTTCGTCCGCCTGCCGCATCTGGGCGGAAGCACCATCAGCGCATATGCAGGGCAATCTCGACGGTATCGGCGATGTTGCCGGCATTCTCGCCGAAACGCTTGCCGAGCTCCCGGACGACCGCAAGACGGTGCGCCCGCTGCGCCGCCGCCTGGAAGAGCGCATCGCCGGTTTCCAGAGCGCGCTTGCCGCCGTCAAGCGCGAGCATGAGTTCGCCTCCATCCGCGTCATCAACCTCTCGGTGCTGGCGCAGGATATCCAGAAGCTGGCGGCAAATCTCGACCATGAGGTCAAGTCGACACAGAGCGGCGAAGTGCTCACCTGGTCGCAATCCCTCGTGAAGGTCTGCGAAGGCCATATCGCCGACAGCATCTTCGACCTCGCCAATGTGGATTCGCTGCGCCAGCGTCTGGCGAAGCTGCGGGACGAGATGCGCAATCTCGCCTTCGGCATGGAATACGCCTTCCTCTATCGTCCGGAACGGCGCCTGCTCTCGATCGGCTTCCGCGTCGAGACCAACGAGCTCGACGCCGCCTGCTATGACCTCTTGGCCTCCGAAGCCCGCCTCACCAGCCTTTTCGCCATCGCCAAGGGCGATCTGCCGACCGAGCACTGGTATCGCCTCGGCCGCCAGGTCGTGCCCGTCGGCTCGCGCGGCGCGTTGGTCTCCTGGTCCGGCTCGATGTTCGAATATCTGATGCCGCCGCTCGTCATGCAGGAGCGGCAGGGCGGTATCCTCAACCAGACGAACAATCTGGTCGTGCAGGAGCAGATGAACTACGCCAAGCGCCTGGGCTCCGATATCCCCTGGGGCATTTCGGAAGCGGCTTTCAACGCCCGCGACCACTACATGCACTACCAGTACACCAATTTCGGCGTGCCTTCCCTCGGCCTGAAGCGCGGTCTCGGCCAGAATGCCGTCATCGCTCCCTACGCCTCGATCCTGGCCAGCCAGTATCGCCCGGCCGCGGCGCTGGAAAATCTGCAGAAGCTGCGCAAGGTGGGCGCACTCGGCGTCTACGGCTTCCACGATGCCGTCGACTTCACGCCGACGCGCGTTCCCGAGGGCAAGAAATGCGCTGTGGTCTACAACTACTATGCGCACCATCACGGCATGTCGATCGCAGCGATCGCCAACGTCGCCTTCAACGGCCGCCTGCGTGAGCTCTTCCATTCCGATCCGGTGATCGAAGCGGCCGAACTGCTGCTGCAGGAAAAGGCCCCGCGCGATATTCCGGTCATGGCCGCCAAGCACGAGAGTGACCAGCCGGCCAATATCCAGGAAGACATGCTGCGTCCGGAAATCCGCAAGATCGCCGATCCGGCCACGCAAGATCGCGAGCTCGCCTTCCTTTCCAACGGCCATTATTCGGTCATGCTGACGGCGACCGGCGCGGGTTATTCGCGCTGGAACGGCCTGACGGTCTCGCGCTGGCGCGCCGACCCGACGGAAGACCGTTGGGGCACCTTCATCTTCCTGCGCGATACGGCCTCCGGCCAGTGGTGGTCGGCGACTGCCGAGCCGCGCAGCATCGAAGGAGAGAAGGCCAAGGTCTCCTTTAGCGATGAAAAGGCCGAATACAGCAAGACGGTCGGCGATCTCACCAGCGACGTCGAATGCATCGTCGCAACGGAGCATGATGCCGAAGGCCGCCGCGTGACCTTGCTCAACATGGGTGCGGAAGATCGCTTCATCGAAGTAACCTCCTATCTCGAGCCGGCGATTGCCAGCGACGACGTCGATTCCGGTCACCCGGTCTTCACGCGCATGTTCGTGCGCACCGAGATCGGCAATAGCGGCGACGTGATCCGTGCCGAGCGCAACAAGCGCGACTATAACGAGCCGGATATGTCGGTCGCCCATCTGGTGGTCGACAATGCCGGATCGGAACGCCCGACAGAGTTCGAAACCGATCGCCGCAAGTTCCTCGGCCGTGGCCGCACGCTTGCGGAAGCCGCGGCATTCGATCCGGGGGCGACCCTTTCCGGCACGGACGGCTTCACCATGGACGCCTGCCTGTCGCTGCGCCGCGTCGTGCGCGTTCCTGCGGGCAAGAAGGTCAGCGTGATCTTCTGGACCATTGCCGCATCGAACCGCGAGGAGGTCGACAAGGCCGTCGAGCGCTACCGCAATCCCGATACTTTCGGGATCGAGCTCACGCAGGCGTGGACCCGTACGCAGATGCAGATGCGCCATGTCGGCGTCACCTCGCAGCAGGCGGCCGCGTTCCAGAAACTCGCACGCTATCTCGTCTATCCAGACATGCACCTGCGCGCCGACGGCGCCACCGTGCAGGCCGGCCTGCATTCGCAGTCCGCGCTCTGGCCGGTGACGATCTCGGGCGATTTCCCGATCTTCACGCTGCGCATCAACGACGACGTCGATCTCGAAATCGCCAGGGAAGCGCTGATGGCGGCGGAATATATGCGCTCGCGCGGCATCAACGCCGATCTGGTGATCGTCAACGAACGCGCCGTCGACCATATTCAGGACATGCAGCGCGAGCTGGACAAGCTCGTCGAGCACGTCCGTCACAATCAGGGCGACGGTCTCAGGCAGAACATCTTCTCGGTTCGCAAGGACCTGATCGAGAACGAGACCTACCAGGAGATCCTTGCCGCATCGCGGGTGATCTTCCATGCCCGCAACGGCAAGCTGGTGGACCAGATCGCACGCGCGGCGACGCTGTTTGCCTCCGCCCAGTCCGATGGGCCGGCGCCGGTCAATCGCCTCACCGTGCCTGCTGCATTGCAGGAATCGGTCTTTGCGGCCGCTGCACTGGAAGCGCAGGACGATCTCGATTTCTGGAACGGCTATGGCGGCTTCTCCAAGGACGGCCGCGAATATGTCGTCCGCCTTCCGGGTGGCCAGTCGACGCCGCATCCGTGGATCAACGTCATCTCGAACGAGCGCTTCGGCTTCCATGTCCCCGCCGAAGGCGGCGGTTTCACCTGGAGCCACAATTCGCGCGACTACCAGCTGACGCCGTGGACCAACGACATGGTCGTGAACCGTCCGGGGGAGGCGCTCTATGTGGCCGATCTCGACGGCAACAAGGTCATGACGCCCTATGCCGGCCTGTCGCGCAACGCGAAGGTCCGTTTCGAGGCCCGTCACGGTCTCGGCTACTCCGTGTTCTCGAGCGAAGAGGACGGCGTGGCGCTGGAGTTGACGCAGACTGTCGATCGCGAGCGCCCGGTCAAGCTCTTCCGCCTGCGGCTCAGCAACAACGGCGCCGGTAGCCGGCGGTTGCGGATCTATAATTATGCGGAATGGGTGCTCGGCATCAATCAGAACAAGACCAGACCCTTCATCCTGTCGACGCTGGATGAGGAGACGGGGGCGCTGTTTGCCAACAACCCATACAGCATCGACTACTTCAAGCGGACCGCCTTCATGGCGGCGAGCGAGACGCATTCGAGCTTCTCGGCAAGCCGTCGCGAGTTCATCGGCCGCCACGGCACGATCCAGATGCCGGAAGCCGTCGTTGCCGCTGCCGCGCTCTCCAACTCCGCCGATCTGGACGGTGATCCTTGCGGCGCACTGGCATTCGATGTGACGATCGCGGCCGGCGAGCAGAAGGAAATCTGCTTCTATATGGGCGATACCGCCACGGTCGAAGAAGCCCGTGCGCTGGTTTCCGAGATCCGCAAGGCGGATTTCGAGGCCGTGCTTTCGGAGAACCGGGAGTTCTGGAACGGCTTCACCGGTCATGTGAAAATCTCGACGCCGGACAAGGCGATGAACAACATGATCAATGCCTGGCTGCCGTATCAGAGCCTGGGTTGCCGCATCATGGCGCGCACGGCCTTCTATCAGTCGTCGGGTGCCTTCGGCTTCCGCGACCAGCTGCAGGATACGCTGGCCTTCCTGATGCACAAGCCGGAGCTTGCCCGCAACCAGATCCTCAATGCGGCGCAGCGTCAGTTCCGCGAGGGCGACGTGCAGCATTGGTGGCTGCCGGGCAGCGGCGCCGGTGTGCGTACGTCCATCTCCGACGATGTCGTCTGGCTCGCCTACGCCATCGATCAGTATTGCACGGTGACGGGAGACAAATCGATCCTCGACGAGGAGCTTGCCTTCGTCGAAGGTGCGGCGTTGATGCCCGGCACGCATGACGTCTTCTATCAGCCGACCGTGTCGCAGGATAAGGTCAGCGTCTACGAGCACGCGGCCATCGCCCTCGATCTCGCGGTCAAGCGCAAGGGCGGTAACGGCCTGCCGCTGATCCTCGGCGGCGACTGGAACGACGGCATGAACCGCGTCGGCGTGCAGGGCCGTGGCGAGAGCGTCTGGCTCGGCTGGTTCCTGGCCGGCATGCTCACCGCCTTCGTGCCTTACGCCGAAGCGCGCGGCGACAAGGAGCGCGTCAAGCGCTGGTCGGATCATCTGCCGGAACTGCGCAAGGCGCTGGAGACGGCCGGGTGGGACGGCGGCCATTATCGTCGCGGCTACTTCGACGACGGCAGCCCGCTCGGCTCCAGCGAGAATTTCGAATGCCAGATCGATTCGATCGCGCAGTCCTGGAACATTCTCTCCGGCGAAGGCGACAGGGCGCGTGGCGAGAAGGCGATGAATGCCGTTCTCGACAAGCTGGTGGACGATGAAAACCGTATCATCCGGCTCTTCACCCCGCCCTTCGCCAAGTCGGCGCGCGATCCGGGCTATATCAAGTCCTATCCGCCGGGCGTCCGCGAAAATGGCGGTCAATATACCCATGCCGCGACTTGGGTTGTCATGGCGCTGGCAGAGATGAATCGTGGCGACGATGCCTGGCATTGCTTCGACATGCTCAACCCGGTCAACCATGCACGCGATCGTGATCAGGCCGATACCTATCGTGTAGAGCCCTATGTGGTCGCGGCTGATATTTACGGCGAAGGACAATTGACCGGCCGTGGCGGCTGGACCTGGTATACGGGATCCGCCGGCTGGCTGTATCGCGTCGCTGTCGAAGGCATTCTCGGTATCCGCGTGAAGAACGGCCGACTTTTCGTCAAGCCGGCACTGCCTTCGAACTGGGATGGCTTCGCGGCGGATCTCGAGCTGTCGAGCGGAAATTACCGTATTTCCGTCTCAAAAGCGCCCGATGCGACGGGATACTCGGTCACGATTAATGACAGGGCGATCGCCCATCCCGAAGAGGGCCATCCGATCGGACAGTAGCGTTTCCTGCACTGTTTTACGTCAGCGATCGGGGCCAAAGAGGGAACTCTTTGGCCCCGACTGCATTTGATTGTCGGAACAGGAGATGTTCATGAACTCCAGGGCGAAAATCGAGCCGACAACGGTGAAGCAGGTGGGCTTGCCGAAGCCGGCGGCACCGCGGGATACCCGACTGGATGTCCTCAGGGCCCTCGCTTTGCTGATGATCTTCATCAATCATGTGCCCGGCCAGATTTTCGAGCAATTTACCTCGAAGAATTTCGGATTTTCCGATGGAGCCGAGGCGTTCGTCCTGATCTCCGGCATTTCCGTCGGCCTCGCCTACGGAACGAAATTTCTTCCCGGCAACCGGCTGGCAACGATGCTGAAGGCGGTCAAGCGCGCCTTTACCCTCTACAACGCCCACATGATCACGACCTTCGTGACGCTGGTGCTGTTCATTTCCGGCGCATGGATCTTTCACCAGAAGGGCCTGCTCTGCGAAGTGAACATCCTCGCTTTGCTGATGGACCCGGCACGCGGCATTCCCGCATTGCTGACGCTCGGGCATCAGATCGGCTACAACAACATCCTGCCGATGTACGGCGCCCTCTTCCTGATGTTGCCGCTGATTATGGCGCTGGAGGCGAAAAGCCCCCTGCTTCTGCTGCTGATTTCGGTCGGCGTGTGGCTGGTATCCGGCATCTACTACATTGCGCCGCATACGACACTGCTGGAGGGGTTCTGGTTCCTCAATCCGCTCTCCTGGCAGCTCCTGTTCGTCATCGGCTTCATCGGCACCATGCATGTCAAGCGTGGCGGGCGCATTCCCGTTCATCCGGTGCTGATTGCGCTGGCTTCGGCCTACGTGCTGGTCTCCTTCATTTGGGTCACAGACAAGCTCTGGATCCTTGGCGATTACCTCGCCATGCTCGGCCTGCCCACCGTCGTCACCGGTTTCGACAAGACCTTCCTGTCGCTGCCGCGGCTGCTGCATGTGCTGGCGCTCGCCTATCTGATCATCAGCATCCCCTCGCTGTCGCAGCTGCTGCGTCGCTCGGCCAACCATCCGCTGACGATCCTCGGGCGGCATTCACTGAGCATCTTCGTCGCGGGTACGATCCTGGCCATGGCGGGTCAGGTCTTGCTCTATGTGACCAACAAGAGCCCGATCGTCGGCGCGATCTATGTCGTCATCGGCATCGCCGCACAGTTTCTCTATGCCTATCACCTGGAGCACAAGCGGCTGCAGCTTGCCGGCCAACGCGCGCAGAAGGCCCCGGCGGAGCGCATCTCTCTGCCCCTCCATATCGGCAGGCATCGTTGAGCCTTCCATCGAGCCGCGTGCCGACATGCGGCTCAATTATTTGATTTTCCTGGAATTTTCTATTGTGACACTTTCGCGAAGGAAGTGTGACGTGATTTTTCTGCAACGCGAAATAATCACGCTGCGTTGCGGTAGATATTAAAGTGCCCAAAATCTTGTTGTGCAAAATTTAATTGCTATATGGTCGATGTGACGGCGCTCGGGGAGCGCCGGCATCGCGTCGCCGGCGCATCCGCACGGATGGCCGCGCCTTCGTGGGGATTGTCAAAGTGGGGAATGGGGTAGGGACGTCGAATTCTCGGCGCGATAACTCATGCCCAATCTATACTGGATTGGAGTAATCTATGAATATCAGAAGTCTTCTTCTCGGTTCGGCTGCCGCGCTGGCAGCCGCAACGGGGGCGCAGGCGGCTGACGCCATCGTGGCTGCCGAGCCGGAACCGCTTCAATATGTTCGCATTTGCGACGCCTATGGCGCCGGCTATTTCTTTATTCCCGGCACGGAAACCTGCCTCAAGGTCGGTGGCCGCGTCCGCACCGAGGGCGAATGGTACGATGCCTACAATGCCCGCAGCAAGAACGGTACGCTGTGGCACACCCGCGCGGAGCTGGCCGTCGACACGGCGACCGACACCGAATACGGTCCGCTGAAGACCAACACGGTCATCCGCTGGGACTGGAACGACGGCAACACCACCAGCACCAAGCTGCTCTGGGCCAATATCAGCCTCGGCGGCTTCCTCGTCGGCAAGGCCGACTCGCAATACAACTATTTCATGGGCTATGCCGGCAACGTCATCAACGACGACGTCATCTATGACGGCCCCAAGGAACTGAACCAGCTCACCTACAAATACGATGCCGGCAATGGCTTCACGGCCGTCATCTCGCTCGAAGATTCCAATTCCTCGGGCGATACGTCTTCCTACGGCGGCGCATGGCGTACCGGCAAGGGTGACCATTATGCTCCGGACGTTGTTCTCGGTGCCGGCTACAAGACGGGTGCCTGGACCCTCCGCGTTATCGGCGGCTATGACAGCGTCGTCGAGGAAGGTGCCGTCAAGGCCCGTATCGACGCCGATTTCGGTGCGTTCAAAGCCTTCCTGATGGGCGGCTGGAATACGGACGGCGACAAGCTGAACAAGTATGCCGGTTCCTACCTGAACAGCAACCGTGCCGCCTGCTCGACCGACGGCAAGGATTGCGGCTGGGGCGACTGGGCCTTCTGGACGGGTGCCAGCTATCAGCTGACCCCGAAGCTGCAGGCCAATGCCCAGGTTGCCTATACCGATTCGAAGATCTTCGCCGCCACCGCCAATGTCGCCTGGCGTCCGGTCAAGGATCTGTTGGTCGAGCCGGAAGTTTCCTACACCAATTGGGATGCCGCCGACCGCGACCAGTGGGCCGGCGTACTCCGCTTCGAGCGCAAATTCTGATCCGATCCCGGTTGGGTGCCGATGTTAACTCCTGGTGGCATCCAGCCGAATTGACCTCCGATCAGAAAAGCGGAAAGGCCCGGTTTTCCCGCCGGGCCTTTCTTTGTTTTTGGTTCGTCTGTGTTTTCCGGGTGCATTCCTCCCGGGCATTGCCCCTCACCCTAACCCTCTCCCCGTTGAAACAGGGAGAGGGGACCTGTTCCGTGCTTGCGGCACCTGCAAAGAAAGGTCCTGATTTTGCGCGGTAAACTCCCTCTCCCCGCTTGCGGGGAGAGGGTTGGGGTAAGGGGCCAGGCACGGGGTTGCCGATCGCGCTGGGCTTGCCTGACAAGCGTTGTCAGGCCCAAGTCCTTGACAGCAAAAAGCCGGGAGAGCGGTGCTTTCCCGGCTTCGATCTTGGGCCGCTTGCGAAATCAGGCGGCTTCGTGTTCCGTCGTGTGTGCCTTGCGGACTTCCTCGTCCGTCAGGATGCCGCTGGCGCGCAGCAGGGCGGCGAAGCGGCCGTTGCTCTGGCTGAGCTCGTTGAAGCTGCCGTTCTCGATGATGCGACCGTTGTCGAGGAAGAGGACGATATCGGCCTCGCGTACCGTCGAAAGGCGGTGCGCAATGATGAAGGTCGTGCGGTTCTGGCGCAGGTTGTCGATTGCCGCCTTGACCCGGTTTTCCGTTTCCACGTCGAGAGCGCTGGTTGCCTCGTCGAGCACGAGGATCGGCGCATCCTTGAGGATGGCGCGGGCAATCGCGATACGCTGGCGCTCGCCGCCCGAGAGCTTGTTGCCACGCTCGCCGACGCGGGTATCGTAGCCGCTTTCACGGTTTTCGATGAAGTCGTTGGCGGCCGCGGCCTGGGCGGCACGGATCATTTCTTCCTGGGTCGCACCTTCGCGGCCGAGGCGGATGTTGTCGCTGATCGAGCGGTTCAGCAAGCCTGCGTCCTGGAAGACGGTGGCGATGTAGCGGCGCAGCGACTTGCGCGTGACCTTGGTGATGTCCTGACCGTCGATGAGGATCTGGCCCTTCTGGGGGTCGAAGACACGTTGCAGCAGGTTGACCAGCGTCGTCTTGCCGGCGCCGGTCGGGCCGACGATGGCGACGGTCTGGCCTGCCTTCACCTTGAAGGAGATGCCGTGCAGGCCCTGCGAGCTGTTGGCGAAGCCGAAGGATACGTCGCGGAATTCCACTTCGCCCTTGACGTCCTTGATTTCGGCGAGGCCGGCCGGCTCTTCGCGGTCGCGGACCGAATCTTCCAGCGTGTAGAAGTCCTCGAGCTTGGCGCGGGCTTCGAAAATCTGGTTGGCGAAGTTGCGCAGCTGCTCCAGGCGGCCGATCAGCACGTTCGCAAAGGCGATGAAGGTGATCAGCGCGCCAAGGCTCAGGCTGCCGTCCTGAACGAGGACGGTGCCGATCATCAGGATCGCCATCATCGCGACGGTCGAGGCCGTGCGGTTCAGGGCGCCGGCCAGGGCCCACCAGTCGAGAACCGGGTACTGGGCAGCCAGCAGCCGCTCGGTGAACGACTTCAGCGCCTTGGTTTCCGCTTCGATGCGGTTGTAGCTGTGCAGCACCGAGACGTTGCTGATCGAGTCGCTGACATGCGAGAAGACGGTGTTGTAGTGGCTTTCGACCGAGGTCTGGCCATCCTTCGTGCGGCTCATGACCAGACGGCCGATGAACCAGTAGAAGACGCCGAGCAGGATGAGGACTGCGGACAGGCGCAGGTCCATGGCCATGGCGGTCGGGATCATGATGACGAGGGCGACGGCGGTCGACAGGTGGTTGCGCATGAACTCCAGCCACAGGCCGAACAGCGCTTCGCAGGCGCGCAGCAGCGTGTTCAGCGCGCTGGCCGTGCCGCGCTGGCTATGCCAGGACAGCGGCATGGAAATGATGCGGCCGAATGCTTCGGTGAGCAGGGATGCGCGCCGGCCATGCGCAAGGCGGTCGGCCTCGCGCGACACCACGATGAAGGCCACGGCGCTGAAGACGGCAAAGCCGGCCCACAGCATCATGGTCGGAGCGACCGGGTCCTTCTTGGCAATGGCGTCGAAGATGCGACCGAACAGAACCGGCTCGTAGATGGTGGTCATCGCAAGCGCGATGTTCGCGATCACGACCATCCATACGCGGTATCGATACGCGCCAAGATACTTCAGGGCTCTGGCATAGACTTTGAACAGCGACACGTCTGGCACCCTCTGTGCATCAGCAAAACTTCGGAATGCTCGGATGCTACAGATTGCTACCTGAACCGGCGATTAACGGAATCTACAGCTGTTTTCTTAAGGGAATTTTTCGCGCGGCGCGCGCGATGAGACGAGGAGGGTGCTATCGGTCGCCGCAGAAATGTGACAATTTGAGGACGAACCTGCCGCGGCATTGTCCGCTCTTAATCGAGCTACGCAGAGATCGCCATTCGCGGGTGAATGGTAAAAAATTCTCTAAGGGCGTTCAATTTTGTACCGTCCCGAGTATGTTGCCGGCAATTGAGCGCGCGCTGTGGGGCCGAGCGGGCATGGTTTACAATGCTCGTCCGCCAATAAGTCAGGCTGAAAAGCCGAGGGGTAGATGTGAATATCCATTCGCTATTACAATTGCTTGTGGTCATCGAGGAGTGCAAGCTTGCCAGGAATGTCGTCACTGAGCTCGAGCTCGTGCTCCGTTCCTATAAGTTCGATTTCTACGGCCTCTTGAAACAGACGCGGCCGAATGTCGATGTCACCAACTTCATGCTCGCGGGACGGTGGCCGGATCAATGGCCGCTGACCTACGTTCGCAAGCGGTACATGCTGGTCGATCCGGTCGCGCGCTATGCCACCCGGGCGCAGCGCCCTTTTCGCTGGCGCGATGCCGTCGCGGCGCTGAAGACAGACCCGCTCCAGCGGCGGATGGAGCAGATGATGGCGGATGCCCGCGCCAACGGGCTTGTCGATGGCTATATTTTCCCGATCCATGGGCGCAGCGGCCTGCTCGGAAGCATGACGATCGGCGGCGAGGCGGTCGATCTTTCGCCGACGGAGCTTTCCCTCTTCGATGCGGTTGCCAGAAAGGCCTTCTGGCGGCTTCTGGAGCTGAACGACGAGGCGCAATCCTTCGAGGAGCCCGGAAAAGCCGATGTGAAGCTGACGAAACGCGAGATGGAGGTGCTGAACCATCTCGCCGACGGCATGACGTCGATCGAGATCAGCCGACTGCTGGCAATCTCCAATCATACCGTCGACTGGTACATGAACAGCATCCAGGACAAGCTGAAGGCCAAGAACCGGCAGCACATCGTTGCCATCGCTTTCAGAAACGGACTTATTCCGTAGCGGTAACTATTTTGATGTCCGACGCCCTGGGGAAATTGAACTTCCTGTGACAAGAAGTTAAGAATTCTCTTCGCGGGTGCAGCATTGCCCGTTTCGATGTCGTGAGGAGAGCGCATTGCCTATTTCCAAGATCCTGGTCGCCAACCGTTCCGAAATCGCTATCCGCGTGTTCCGCGCCGCTAACGAGCTTGGGATAAAAACGGTCGCCATCTGGGCCGAGGAAGACAAACTGGCGCTGCATCGCTTCAAGGCGGACGAGAGCTATCAGGTCGGCCGCGGGCCGCACCTTGCCCGCGATCTCGGGCCGATCGAGAGCTATCTGTCGATCGAAGAGATCATCCGCGTCGCCAAGCTCTCCGGTGCCGATGCCATCCATCCGGGCTACGGCCTGCTGTCGGAAAGCCCGGAATTCGTCGATGCCTGCGATGTCGCCGGCATCATCTTCATCGGCCCGAGGGCCGACACGATGCGCCAGCTCGGCAACAAGGTCGCGGCGCGCAATCTGGCGATCTCGGTCGGCGTGCCCGTCGTGCCGGCAACCGAGCCGCTGCCGGACGATATGGCGGAAGTTGCCCGCATGGCCGAGGAAATCGGCTATCCGGTCATGCTCAAGGCCTCCTGGGGCGGCGGCGGCCGCGGCATGCGCGCCATCCGCTCCGAGGCCGATCTCGCCAAGGAAGTGACGGAAGCCAAGCGCGAGGCGAAAGCCGCCTTCGGCAAGGACGAAGTCTATCTCGAAAAGCTGGTCGAGCGCGCCCGCCACGTCGAAAGCCAGGTCCTCGGCGACACGCACGGCAATGTCGTTCATCTCTTTGAGCGCGACTGTTCGGTTCAGCGCCGTAACCAGAAGGTCGTCGAGCGCGCGCCCGCGCCCTATCTCAGCGAGGCGCAGCGCCAGGAACTGGCTGCCTATTCGCTGAAGATCGCCAAGGCGACGAACTATGTCGGCGCCGGCACCGTCGAGTATCTGATGGATGCCGATACCGGCAAATTCTACTTCATCGAGGTCAATCCGCGCATCCAGGTTGAGCATACGGTGACCGAAGTCGTCACCGGCATCGATATCGTCAAGGCGCAGATCCATATCCTCGACGGCTTTGCCATCGGCACGCCGGAATCGGGCGTTCCGAAGCAGGAGGACATCCGTCTCAACGGCCACGCCCTGCAGTGCCGCGTCACCACCGAGGATCCGGAACACAATTTCATCCCCGACTATGGCCGCATCACCGCCTATCGCTCGGCTTCCGGTTTCGGCATCCGTCTCGACGGCGGCACCTCCTACAGCGGTGCGATCATCACCCGTTACTACGATCCGCTGCTGGTGAAGGTGACGGCCTGGGCGCCGAACCCGCAGGAGGCGATCGCCCGCATGTATCGCGCCCTGCGCGAATTCCGCATCCGCGGCGTCGCGACGAACCTGACCTTCCTCGAAGCGATCATCACCCACCCGAAATTCCGCGACAACAGCTACACGACGCGGTTTATCGATACGACGCCGGAACTGTTCCAGCAGGTCAAGCGCCAGGACCGCGCCACCAAGCTGCTGACCTATCTCGCCGATGTCACCGTCAACGGCCACCCGGAGACCCGCGGCCGTCCCGCGCCCTCGCCCAAGGCCGCCAACCCTGTGCTGCCCTATATCGACAGCGCCATTCCGGACGGCACCAAGCAATTGCTGGACAAGCTCGGTCCGCAGAAATTCGCCGAGTGGATGCGCGGCGAGAAGCGCGTGCTGATGACCGACACGACGATGCGCGACGGGCATCAATCGCTGCTCGCGACCCGCATGCGTACCCACGACATCGCCGGCGTGGCCGGCACCTATGCGCGCGCCCTGCCGCAGCTCCTGTCGCTGGAGTGCTGGGGCGGCGCTACCTTCGACGTGTCCATGCGCTTCCTCACCGAAGACCCGTGGGAGCGCCTGTCGCTGATCCGCGAAGCTGCGCCGAACCTTTTGCTGCAGATGCTTTTGCGCGGCGCCAACGGCGTCGGCTACACCAACTATCCCGACAACGTCGTGAAATACTTCGTCCGCCAGGCGGCCAAGGGCGGCGTCGATCTGTTCCGCGTCTTCGACTGCCTGAACTGGGTCGAGAACATGCGCGTGTCGATGGATGCCGTCGCCGAGGAGAACAAGCTCTGCGAGGCGGCGATCTGCTATACCGGCGATATCCTCAACTCCGCCCGGCCGAAATACGATCTGAAATACTATACCGATCTTGCCGTCGAGCTGGAAAAGGCCGGTGCCCATATCATCGCGCTGAAGGACATGGCCGGGCTGCTGAAGCCGGCCGCGGCCAAGGTGCTGTTCAAGGCGCTGCGTGAGGCGACGGGCCTGCCGATCCACTTCCACACGCATGACACCTCGGGCATCGCGGCCGCCACCGTGCTCGCGGCCGTTGACGCCGGTGTCGACGCCGTCGATGCGGCGATGGATGCGCTGTCGGGCAATACCTCGCAGCCATGCCTGGGCTCGATCGTCGAGGCGCTGAAGGGCTCCGAGCGCGATCCGGGCCTCGATCCCGAATGGATTCGCCGGATCTCCTTCTACTGGGAAGCGGTCCGCCACCAGTACGCCGCCTTCGAAAGCGATCTCAAGGGACCGGCTTCGGAAGTCTACCTGCACGAAATGCCGGGCGGGCAGTTCACCAATCTCAAGGAACAGGCCCGTTCGCTCGGGCTTGAGACCCGCTGGCATCAGGTGGCGCAGGCCTATGCCGATGCCAACCAGATGTTCGGCGATATCGTCAAGGTGACGCCGTCTTCCAAGGTCGTCGGCGACATGGCGCTGATGATGGTGAGCCAGGATCTGACCGTTGCCGACGTCGAGAACCCGGCCAGGGACATCGCCTTCCCGGACTCGGTCGTCTCCATGCTGAAGGGCGATCTCGGCCAGCCGCCCGCCGGATGGCCGCAAGCCCTGCAGAAGAAGGCTCTGAAGGGCGACAAGCCCTACACCGTCCGTCCCGGCTCGTTGCTGGCCGAGGCCGATCTCGATGCCGAGCGCAAGGCGATCGAGACCAAGCTGGAGCGCCAGGTCGACGATTTCGAATTCGCCTCCTACCTGATGTATCCGAAGGTCTTCACCGACTATGCGCTGGCGGCCGACACCTACGGCCCCGTCTCGGTGCTGCCGACGCCGGCCTATTTCTACGGGCTGAAGGAAGGCGACGAGCTGTTTGCCGAAATCGAGAAGGGCAAGACGCTCGTCATCGTCAACCAGGCGATGACGGCGACCGACGACAAGGGCATGGTGACGGTGTTCTTCGAACTCAACGGCCAGCCGCGCCGCATCAAGGTGCCGGATCGTGCCCATGGCGCTTCCGGCAGCGCGGTGCGCCGCAAGGCCGAGAGCGGCAATGTCGCCCATGTCGGCGCGCCGATGCCGGGCGTCATCTCCACGGTCTTCATCTCGCCCGGCCAGGCGATCAAGGCCGGAGACGTGCTGGTTTCGATCGAGGCGATGAAGATGGAGACCGCGCTGCACGCCGAAAAGGACGGCACGATCTCCGAAGTGCTCGTGCGCGCAGGCGACCAGATCGATGCCAAGGATCTGCTCGTCGTCTATGGCGCGTAATTGAGATGCGAGAGGCGGCCGGCGAAGCTGGCCGCCAATGAAAATGCGGAAGCTTTCCATCGCGGGCCAGCCGGAGGTCGAACCTTCGCATGTGGCCGTGATGGAAATATTCCGCTTTTTTTCGTCAGGCCGCGGCCAAGGCCGGATCCATGGAGGTGGAGGAGTGACGGGAGCGGTTTCCCTGCGCGCGGCGACCAATGCCGATATCGACGGCATTCGCGCCTTGACGCGCGAGGCCTACGGCAAATGGGTGCCCCTTATCGGTCGCGAACCGCTGCCGATGATGGCGGACTATGCCGAGGCCGTGCGCAAGCATCGCATTGACCTCGTGGAGGCCGAAGGCGAGCTTGTGGCGCTGATCGAGATGGTGCCGGGCGCGGACCACCTGTTGATCGAGAATATTGCCGTATCGCCTCGGCATCAGGGCCAGGGCATCGGCAGGAGGTTGCTTGCCCATGCCGAGCAGGTCGGCGCCTCGCTCGGCGTAAGAGACCTTCGGCTCTACACGAACAAGCGCTTTGCCGAGAATGTGCAGCTTTATCTGAGGAATGGCTATGCGATCGATCGCGAAGAACCGCTCAAGGACGGTTTTCTCGTCCACATGAGCAAGCGTATCGAATAGCTGCGCGAAAGCCTCCCCTCAGCATGCCCGCCTCTCGATCACGGCAGCCCAAAGCGCCGCCAGCAGTGCGAGCATCGCCGATACCAGCATCAGGACGAACAGCGTGTGGATCGTTGCCGACCGTGCAAGGAACAGCCCTGCGATGGAGCCGATGAGCGCGCCGCCTGCGATCCGCAGGGCAGCGGCGAGTCCCGCGGCCGTGCCGACGAGATCCGACCGTACCGACATCGCGCCGCTGTTGGCGGCCGGCATGGTCAGGCCGTTGCCGAGACCGATGAAGATGCAGGGGCCGAAGAGTGCCAGTATCTGCGTCATGCCCGATAGCGACAGGGCGAGGCCGAAGGCGAGCCCGATGCAGGTCAGAAGCCGCGCGACGACCAGTATCCTGCCGAGCGGGATCCGCGCGCCGTAGCGGCCGGCCATGTAACTGCCCAGGATGAAGCCGGCGGGAACCAGGCCCATGTAGAAGCCAAGCCTGGCGCTCGAGCCGCCGAGCGCATCGCCGACAGTGAGCGGCGCTCCGCCGAGGAAAATGTAGAGCACTCCCATGGAGCAGGCCATGCAAAGGGCATAGGCCCAGAATCGCGGCGCACACAAAAGCAGCCGATAGGAGGCGAGGTAGTTCCTGTCCGTCCCAGACGACGGCGCTCTCGATCCCTTCAATTCGCGCATGGACAGAGCCAAGGCGGCAATGCCGAGGACCGCAAGCACGACAAAGCTTGCGCGCCAGCCGAAAAGCTCGTCCAACGTCCCGCCGAACAGCGGGCCGACCATGGGCGCGAGCGCCCATCCCATGGCGAGATAGCCGAATTTGCTCGCGGCTTCGCGTTCCCCCGATGTCTCCTTGATGACGACGAGAGCGACGGAGCAGCACGGCCCGATGCACGCCTGCATCGAGCGAAAGACGAGGAAGGTGCCGATATCGGGCGCGAGAACGCAACCGATCGATGCGACGATGAAGATGGAGAGCGCCGTCAGGACGACCGGCCTGCGGCCGAACCGGTCCGATATCGCGCCGCCGATCGCCTCCAGAAACGCGGTGACGATGGAAAAGCCGGCGACCGACAGGTTCACAAGGGCGAAATCGGCGTGAAATGCCGCGGCGATCTTCGGCAGCGACGGCAGGATCATGTTGACCGGCAGCACGGCAACGGCAGAAAGCAGGATGAGGGTCGCCAGCCGCGGTTGTCGGGCCGCTGTCCCGGTCGTCGGGTCTTCGATTGCTTGCGTGGTTGAACGTTCGATGCGGCTTTCGGTGCGCGTCATGGCCTTGTCCGTCGTGTGGTGGGAAGTCGAGGGAGATCTGACGGGTGCCGCCCGGAATGAGGGCAATAAAAAAGGCCCCGTCAGGAGCCTGCTTACCGCGCATGGGTGCTTTCGCCGGATGGTTACACCATCCTGCCCATGCGCCTTCCTACCACTGCGAGAACCAAAGCCGTGTTCATGGCATAAGAGCTAAACGGAAAGCCGCGCATCGTCAATGCGCGGTCCGCCGGCAGGGCAAACGGGCTTGTCTGCGCTTTAGGCGCAGGGCCTCTTATATGTCGTAGCTATGGCCGGCATTCAGCGTCGAGATGAACTGCCTTGTCCGCTCCTGCGCCGGAGAGCCGAAGATGCTGCGCGAGGAGCCGGTTTCGACGATGTTGCCGGCCTCGAGGAACACCACATTGTTGGCGATCTTCGAGGCAAGGCGCAGGTCGTGCGTCGCCATGACCATGGTCGTGCCTTCGTTGGCAAGCTTGCCGAGGACATCGACCACTTCGGCCGCCAGTTCCGGATCGAGCGCCGAGGTCGGTTCGTCGCAGAGCAGCACGCGCGGCGAGGGCGCGAGCGCCCGGGCGATGGCGACGCGCTGCTGCTGGCCGCCTGACAGCGTCGAGGGCCAGGCATCCATCTTGTGCGCCATGCCGACCTTGGTCAGCAGTTCGACGGCACGGGCGCGGGCTTTGTCTTGCGGCCAGCGCAGCACGGTCGTCAGCCCTTCCATGACGTTGCCGATGGCGGTCTGATGCGGGAAGAGCTGGAAATTCTGGAAGACCATGCCCGTCTGGCGGCGGATCTTCTGGATGTCCTGCCAGGTCGGCTTCTTGCCCGGCAGGAAGGTGGCCGTCTCTCCGCCGATGCTGATCGTTCCGGCGGTCGGGATCTCCAGCAGGTTGATGCAGCGCAAAAGCGTGCTCTTGCCGCCGCCTGAAGGTCCCACAAGCGCTGTCACCGTGCCTTCCGGAATGAGGAGGCTGATATCCTTGAGGATGACATTGTCGCCGAAGCGTTTTTCGATATGCGACAGCTCGATCATGTCTGTGCCTCCAGCGTACCGCCGGAGCGAGCGAAATGGCGTTCGAGGTAGCCCTGCAGCGTTGAAAGGAACGTGCTGAGCACGAGATAGATGATGGCGGCCTCGATATAGAGGATCAGCGGCTCGTAGGTCGTCGCCACGATGCGCTGCGCTGCCTGGAACAGCTCCGGCACGGTGATGGCGGCGGCAAGCGAGGTGTCCTTGACGAGCGAGATGAAGGTGTTCGACAGCGGCGGCACGGCCACGCGCGCCGCCTGCGGCAGGATGGTGCGGCTCATGGCCTGGCGCCAGTTCATGCCGATCGAATAGGCGGCTTCCCACTGGCCCTTCGGCACGGAGGAGATGACGGCCCGGATGATCTCGGAGGTATAGGCGCCGACGCTGAGCGTGAAGCCGATGACGGCGGCCGGGAAGGCATCCAGCAAGATGCCGAGGCTCGGCAGGCCGTAGAAGATGACGAAGAGCTGCACCAGCAGCGGCGTGCCGCGGATCACCCAGACATAGAAGCGCGCAACGGCCACCAGCGGCCGCGGCCCGAACAGGCGCGTGACGGCGGTGAGCAGGCCGAGCAACAGGCCGAGGACGAAGGTAATCAAGGTAAGCGGGATGGTGAAGACGAGCCCTGCCCAAAGCAGCGTGCCCAGTGACTCCCACATCAGTTGCAACCAATGCTCCAAGGAGAAGCCTTTCCATAAGAGAATGCGTCCGGAAGTGACCCCGGACGCATCTTTTTCACAAATTGACGTTTCTGCCTATGCCTTCTTACTTCGAAACATCCTGTCCGAAATATTTCTTGGAGATCTTGTCATAGGTGCCGTCGGCCTTGATATCGGCCAGCGCCTTGTTGACGGCGGCCAGCAGTTCCGGCTCGCCCTTGCGGATGATGACGGCGGAATAATCGGCATTGGCTTCCTGGGCGACGATCTTCACCGGCGCATCGGGCTTGTGCTTCTTGAAGTCGAGGAAGGAGAGGCTGTCGTTGATGGTGGCGTCGGCGCGGCCGGTCAGCACGAGCTGGATCGACTGGTCGAAGCCATCGGTGCCGACGAGCTCGGCGCCAGACTTCTCGGCGAGCTTGCCGAAGTTGCTGGTCAGCGACTGTGCGGATTTCTTGCCCTTGAGATCGGGGAAATCCTTGATGTCGGTGTTGTTTTCCTTGACGATCAGTACGGCCTTGGAGGCGATGTAGGGATCGGAGAAATCATATTTCTGCTTGCGGGCGTCGGTGATGCCGACTTCGTTGATGACGGTGTCGTAGCGGTTGGCGTCGAGACCGGCGATCAGGCCGTCCCACTTGCCTTCCAGGAACTGCGCCTTGACGCCGAGCTTGGCGGCGATCGCCTCGGCGATCTCGACGTCGAAGCCGGTGAGCTTGTTGCTCTCGTCATGATAGGTGAACGGCGCATAGGTGCCTTCCGTGCCGACCTTCAGCACGCCGGCGGCCTGGATCGCCTTGAGGTTATCGCCGGCATGGGCGGGCAGGAGGAGCGCGGCCTGTACAAGCGCGGCAGCAGCGGCAGTCTTCAACCAGTTCATCGTTTTCTTCCGTTCCTGGAGCGGTTTCATTCAATGTCGCATACATCGCAGAAAAATTGGATCGCGGAAGCGTAGAAAACTGCGAGAAAAAAGGGCAATTGCGAATATTTTTCTCAAAGAATGGAAGGGGCGGTGATTTTGGCATGAAGACAAGACCGCAGCGGCCGCCGCCGCTGTACTTCGCTGTGTTCGCAAACCAACGACACTTGCGCTTTCGGCCCGAAGCGGACTCGTTCCAAGTAGTAGAAGAAATCTGTTACCGTGCCCTCAGAGACGAGGATGCCGAACACTATGAGACTTGCTCACATCAACTTGGTTGCCCGTAATGCAGACGCGCTCGCTGCATTCTATGTGAGTGTCATGAAATGCCATATATTTCGTGAACCGAAAACATTGTCCGGTGAAATTGTTTCCAAAGGGAATGGACTTCCAAACTCGGAAATTCGGTCAATCTGGCTTAGATTTCCGGGGCTGGAACACCCCTTTCTGGAAATTCATGAGCATTCGGTGACTCATCATCGCAACCATCCGAGGGTAAATGAACCCGGTTACGGACACCTGGCGTTTCAGGTGGAGGATATCAACAGCACCCTTTCCAGCATCATCGAAGCTGGAGGGTGCCAGATTGGTCAGATTACCGATTTCGGAACGCCAGAGACGGTTTATCTGATCGCCTACGCTCGCGATCCAGAAGGCAATGTGCTTGAACTTGAGCAAACACCTTATGTCCGTTGATGGCGCGAAGTTGCCGTTCGACCGGGATGGAAATTGCTATCGAACCGCGAGCAGGGCCAATCGATAACGACGGCACGTAACGCGACCGACAATCACCGTCCAGCGCTCTGCCTCAAGCCGCCGCGGTGCGCCGCTTCATCCGTTCGCTGATAATGATGATGAACCCGGCGCTGAGGATCAGGATGGCGCCGATGAAGGTGTTGGCGCCGGGGATGTCGCCCCAGATCAGGTAGCCGAGCAGGAAGGCCCAGACGAGCGAGGTATATTCGAACGGCGCCAATACGGAGACCGGGGCCTGGCGCATGCCTTCGAAGAGAGCGAGCTGGCCGGCGCCGGCGATGATGCCGGTCAGGGCAAGCAGCACGATCTGGAAGAGCGTCGGTGTCTGCCAGTGGGCAATCGCCATGCCGGCGGTCAGGACGATGAACATGATGTTGGAGACGGCCATCTGGATATGGCTCTTCTCGTGCAGCGCGGTCTTGCGCAGGAGCACCATGCCGCTTGCCCAGAGGACGGCGGCTTGCAGCGCCAGGTAAACCGGCCAGGAGATCGACAGGCCCACCGGATTGGAGGCGATCACGACGCCGCAGAAGCCGACGCCGACGGCCATCCAGCGGGCGAAGGTGACCTTTTCGCGCAGTACGATGGTCGCAAGGATCGTGCCGACGATCGGCGCCGCGTAGTAGAGCGTCGTCACTTCGGCGAGCTGCAGGTAGGAGGCTGCCGAATAATAGGAAATCCACGCGATCAGGATGATGATGCTGCGCACGATCATCGGCTTGAGGATCGGCGAGCGCGCCACTTTGTGGACGAGCGAGGGTCCTTCGAAGACGAAGCAGCCGGCAAGGATGGTGCAGCTTCGTATGAACAGGACCTGCCAGACGGAAATGGAGGCGACGAGCAGCTTCACCGCCGAATCGTGGGCGGTGAACAGCATGTAGGCAAACACCGTAAGCAGGATGCCATAGCTGATGGAATTTTTCACGGGAGCACCAGAGGATGGCCCCGACGCGGGCCGGCCGAATAATCTTTCAAGTCTCAACGGATAGGAGCCTACTTTTTCGCCGTCAATAGCGGTTTTTGCCGATGCCGTACGGTCACGAATTATTTATTCGGGGTTGTGGCGTCTTTGCCTCCGCTTTAACAGACAGAGACGAAATGTGACTGTTTCCGCTCTTTTCGATCGTTGAGATTTCAATCGATTTAAATAGACTGCGGTGCTGATTTGGAGGAATTTTCATGGACGAGATGACGAGAATGGAGGGTCTTGAGGCGCGAAGGAGCGGATTTTTCACAAAACCGCGCGCGGCCGTATCTCTGCTGTTCTTGCTCAACGGCTTCATGGTCGGCTGCTGGGCGCCGAAAATTCCGGAGTTCGCCGAGCGCCTGCACCTCACGAAATTCGAGCTCGGCCTGATGATCCTCGTCTTCGGCGTCGGGTCGCTCGTGATGATGCCGCTTGCCGGCGCGCAGATCGCCGTGCGCGGCTCGCGCATCGTGGTGCGCTGTTTTGCGGTGCTGCTGCTGCCGATGATTCTCGCCCTCACGCTGGCGCCGAACGTATGGACCGCGGCCGTTGTATTGTTCCTCTTCGGCGGCTTCATCGGCGCCATGGACGTGGCGATGAACGCCAATGCCGTTTCGGTCGAAAAATCCATGCGCCGGGCGATCATGTCTTCCTGCCATGCCTTCTGGAGCCTGGGCGGCCTGCTGGGCTCGGCGATCGGCGGGCTGCTGATCTCGCGCTGCGGCGTTCTCGGCCATGCCGAGGCGTCGACCGTTCTCGCCGTTCTTTTTCTGGTCGTCGCCTGGCCGATGGTTCTGGGCGATCAGCCGCATCCCGACGAAGCCAAGCCGAAGGCAAAGCTGCCGATGATCCCGCTGCCCTGGCTGCTCGGCATCGTCGCGCTGTTCTGCATGGTGCCGGAAGGCGCGGTGCTGGATTGGAGCGCGCTCTATCTCGGCCAGGAAAAGGGTGCATCGGTGGCGCTCTCCGGCTTCGGCTTCGCCGCCTTCTCGGCCACCATGGCGACGATGCGCTTTGCCGGCGATTTCGTCCGCGACTGGCTGGGTGCCGTGCGCACGCTGCGCGTCTGCACGGTCTTTGCCATCGTCGGCATGCTGACGGCAGCTTTGGCGCCGAATGCGGAGATCGCCATCCTCGGCTTCGCGCTCTGCGGCATCGGCATTTCCAACATGGTGCCGATCGCCTTTTCCGCCGCCGGCAACATTCCCGGGCTGCAGCCCGGTATCGGCATTTCGGTCGTCACGACGCTCGGCTATTCCGGCATGCTGGTCGCGCCGTCCGCAATTGGCTTTGCCGCCGAGCATGTCGGCTTCTCGCCGGTGCTGACGGCGCTGCCGGTGCTGCTGCTTGTCGTGCTGGCCTTGTCGTCCCTGGCGCGCTACGCTGATGGCATCGGCGAGAGCAAGCATTAATTTCGTCGCTTTTGCTCGGTAACGGGTAGATCCCGTCCGATCAAAAGAGATGTCCGGAGCGGTTGACAACGACCGTTTCGTGATCCACCTGAAAGGCACCAATTGCAAAGGCCTGCGAGAGCTTTCCATGTCGTCAGCCAGTGATTTCGACCCGAAACCGCGCCGTTCCTCCGTTGCCGTCGATGTCGGCGGCGTGATCGTCGGCGGCGGGGCGCCCGTCGTCGTGCAGTCCATGACCAACACCGACACCGCCGATATCGATTCGACCGTGGCGCAGGTGGCGGCCCTTTTCAAAGCCGGCTCGGAGCTGGTGCGCATCACCGTCGACCGCGACGAGAGCGCTGCCGCCGTTCCTAAAATCCGCGAGCGGCTGCTGCGGCTCGGCATGGACGTGCCGCTGATCGGCGATTTCCATTATATCGGCCACAAGCTGCTCGCCGATCATCCGGCCTGCGCCGAGGCGCTGGCGAAATACCGCATCAATCCCGGCAATGTCGGCTTCAAGGACAAGAAGGACAAGCAGTTCGCCGAGATCATCGAGATGGCGATCCGCTACGACAAGCCGGTGCGCATCGGCGTCAACTGGGGCTCGCTCGACCAGGATCTCCTGACCGCGCTGATGGACAAGAATGCCGCCGAGGGCTCGCCGCTGTCGGCCCGGCAGGTGACGCGCGAGACCATCGTGCAGTCGGCGCTGATCTCGGCCGATCTCGCCGAAGACATCGGCCTGCCGCGCAACCGCATCATCCTGTCGGCCAAGGTCAGCCAGGTGCAGGATCTGATCGCCGTCTATTCCATGCTGTCGGAGCGTTCCGACCACGCCCTGCATCTGGGCCTGACCGAGGCCGGCATGGGCTCCAAGGGCATCGTCGCCTCGTCGGCCGCCATGGGCTATGTGCTGCAGCACGGCATCGGCGACACCATCCGCGTTTCCTTGACGCCGGAGCCGAACGGCGACCGCACCCGCGAAGTGCAGGTGGCGCAGGAGCTGCTGCAGGTCATGGGCTTCCGTCAATTCATTCCCGTCGTCGCGGCTTGTCCCGGCTGCGGCCGCACGACGTCGACCGTGTTCCAGGAGCTGGCGCAGAACATCCAGAACGACATCCGCAAGAACATGCCGGTCTGGCGCGAGAAATATCCGGGCGTCGAGGCGCTGAACGTCGCCGTCATGGGCTGCATCGTCAACGGACCCGGCGAAAGCAAGCATGCCGATATCGGCATTTCCCTGCCCGGCACCGGCGAAACGCCGGCCGCGCCGGTCTTCATCGACGGCCAGAAGGCCATGACGCTGCGTGGCCCGAACATCGCCTCCGATTTCGAGGCGCTGGTGACGGACTACATCGAGAAGCGCTTCGGCCAGAAGAGCGTCGCGGCGGAGTGATCCGCCGCTTGAACCGGATCAGATATTGCTCGTCAGCAGCTTGATGCCGGCGAAGCAGTAGAAGCCGGCCATGGCGCCCTCGATCCAACGGCGGGCATTGCGATAGATCCTCAGCGCATGCGGCGTCGAAAACAGGATCGCATAGCCCATGAACACCACGAAACCGGTCACGCCGCAGACGGCGATGATCAGCATCGCCACGGAAGCCGGCGCGCCCTGCGGCATGCCGAGCGCGATGATGGCGAGCCAGGCGAAGATGGCCTTCGGATTGGTGACGTGGATGCCGTAGCCGCGCAGGATCAGCGATTTGAAGCCGGGCGTTTTCGGGCCTTCGGCCGCGGTCGGCATCTCGCCGTTGGCCCGCACGGCGCGAAACGCCTTGTAGGCGAGATAGAGCAGGTAGATGCCGCCGAAGATCTTCAGCAGCTCCAGCGCCATGGCATAGGTTTGCAGCAGCGTGGCAAGGCCGGCTGCGGCGGCGAAGGCCCAGGTCAGCGAACCGCCGAAGATCCCGAGCGAGAGGGTCATGCCGGCCTTGCGGCCGTGGGTCATCGATGTGCCGATGATCGCCATGATGGCGGGGCCCGGGCTGACGACAGCGACGATGTAAGCGATGTAGGCCGGCAGGATCTGCGGCAGGTAGGCAAGCGTTTCGTGCATGGAGAGATTTCCCGAAGCGTCGGCCGGCGCGAACAATTCTGCGTCTACGGGCCAGCTTCGGAATGGGAATGTGTCACAAAATGCAGCGGAAATCACCCGGCAACGCATGGATTCTTGTTATGGTGACATTCCGTCGCTGAATGGATGAGCCGTTATCGCGGCCGGAGCGCCTTCGCCGCATCCGAACCTGCGACCATGGAGGCCTCGGGCTCGCACGAGGTCGGGCAACGCCCTACCAATGCACCGGGGTCAGTTCCTGCGGTTTGCGACGAAGCGGGCGGTTTGCGTGAGGACGGTCGCCTTGTCGCCATAGACGGACAGCAGGTCTGCCGCTTCGCTCACCAGCCTTGCGAGCGTTGTTTCCGCCCATTCCTGGCCGTGCAGGGCGACCAGCGTGCCCTTGCCGCGTGCGGCATCCTTGCCGGTTGCCTTGCCCATGGTGGCGGCATCGGCGGTGAGGTCGAGAAGATCGTCTGCAAGCTGGAAGGCAAGACCGATCTTTTCGCCGAACGTTCGAAGGCGCTTGCGGTCTTCGGTGGGGGCGCCGGCGACGATGGCGCCGGCCTCGCAGGCAAAGCGGATCAGCGCGCCCGTCTTCATCGCCTGCAGCGTGGTGATGCCGCTTTCGTCCGGCGTCTCTTTCTCCGCCGCAAGGTCGAGGGCCTGGCCGCCGGCCATGCCGCCGATGCCGGCTGCCCGCGCCAGCGCCAGAACGAGCGCCATTTTCCGGTCCGCCGGCAGCTCCGTTTCGGGGGCGGCGATGATGTCGAAGGCATAGGTCAGCAGGCTGTCGCCTGCCAGGATCGCCGTTGCGTAGTCGAAGGCGATATGCACCGTCGGCTGGCCGCGGCGCAGGTCGTCGTCGTCCATGGCGGGCAGGTCGTCATGGACGAGCGAGTAGCAATGCACGCATTCGAGCGCGGCGCCGATCCGAAGGGCCGCTTCCGCATCGCCGCCGAGAAGGGCTGCCGATTCCATGACGAGGAAAGGGCGCAGCCGCTTGCCGCCGTTCAGGACGCCGTGACGCATGGCGTGCAGCAGCCGGGCCGGGCGGACGATCTCGTCGCTGAGGGCGGTGTCGCCGAGAAGCCGGTTCAACATGGCTTCGATCTTGCCGGCGTTGTCCCTGAGGCGCTGTTCGAATGAGGAATGGGTGCTGTCCATGGCCGCTGTTTGGCATGAGAGGCGGTTGCTGGCAACGAGAATTGTCAACAGCCGCGTGGGGAATGACGCCGCACTCTGGTCATCGCTCCGTGTAGGCGGTATGACGAATGCAACAGCAGAGCGTTTCCCGGTTGCAGCCAAGGCGTTCCGGGATGGAGCCATCGTGGACCTCAGGCAATTGGACATATCGACGGACAATGAGGAGGAAGCCGAGGTGCCGCGACGGTCCGGCCTGCTTGCGCGCTTCAAGACAAGGCCGCTCTGGCAACGCATCGTCCTCGTGCTGATCGGCGTCCTGCTGCTGCCTTATTTCTTCATCTTCGTCTATCTGCTGCCGTTCATCCACCCTGTCTCGACGCTGATGATCGGCGATGCCGTTACCTTTCAGGGCTATGACCGGCGCTGGGTTCCGCTCGACAATATCGCGCCGGTGCTGGTGAAATCGGTGATGGTCTCCGAGGACGGGCAATTCTGTTACCACGGCGGCGTCGATTGGGGCGAGATGCGGATGCTCGTCCAGGAGACGCTGCACGGCAAGTCCACGCGCGGCGGCAGCACGATCCCGATGCAGACGGTGAAGAACCTGTTTCTCTGGAACAGCCGCTCCTTCGTGCGCAAGACCCTGGAACTGCCGCTTGCGGTTTCCGCCTCCTTCGTCTGGTCGAAGCGCCGCATGATGGAAATCTACCTCAATGTCGCCGAATGGGGGCCGGGCATCTACGGCATCGAGGCGGCGGCGCGCTACCATTTCAAGGTGCCGGCCTCCAAACTTTCGGCCCGTCAGGCAGCCCTTCTTGCCGTCTCGCTTCCCAACCCGATCGATCGGGTGGCGAGCAAGCCGGGGCGGGGCCTCGGCCAGCTTGCCTCGCTGATCCAGCGCCGCGCCCGGAATGCGGATGCATACATCAAATGCCTTTATGACTGAGATCATAACTTGTCGTTCGACCGGCTGATCGTCATCTGGCATTCTTGGCCATGAAGTAAGGGCGGGTGATCTGCCAACGAAGATCGGACCTGCTCCATGGATTTCAACGCCTTCTCCCCAGAACTGCTCGAGTATGCCAAAAGCCTGCATCCGCAGCCGCCGCGCCATTTCGGCACGCGCTACGATCACTCCGGCGTCTTCCTGCATGAACCGGGCAACACGATCGTCTGCCATGTGGCGGAAGGTTCGCAGACCCAGCGCGCCATCGTTACGGCTCGGCAGAAATATCTCGACATGCCGGAGGCCAGGCAATTCGTCTTCACGCCCATCTCCAGCCTGCACATGACGTTGTTCCAGGGCATCATCGAGTATCGCCGCACGCGACCCCACTGGCCCGCGGACATGGCGCTCGATACGCCGATCGACGAGATGACGGAGATCATGGGGGAGCGCCTCAAGGCCTTTTCGATGCGCGATCCGTTCAAGGTCGCCGTGACGAAGGCGCGGCCCAGCGGCCTGCTGGTCGACGGTGTAACCGAAGCGGACCGCAGGACGATGCGCGAGTGGCGCAATGCCCTGGCGGATCTTCTCGGCTATCGCCACCCCGATCATGAGGCCTATCCGTTTCACATCACGTTTGCCTATGCCATCGAGCGGCTGGCCGACGAGGCCCTGCCGTGCTGGCAGGCAATGCTGGACGAGGCCGCTGCCGAACTTCGCGCCGAACAGTCTGTTCTCGAGCTGCGGCCGCCGGCCTTCTGCGCCTTCGACGACATGAACCATTTCGAGGAACTCTTCGTCTTCGAGTTTCGAACGTAGAAAGGAAACGCACGCGTCATGGACAAGCTGACCCTCTATATCGGCAACAAGAATTATTCTTCCTGGTCGTTTCGGCCATGGATCGCGCTTACGGGGTGCGGCATCGCCTTCGAAGAGGTTCTGATCCCCTTCGATTTTCCGGGCGGCAATCCGCGCATTCGCGAAGTGTCGCCGACAGGCAGGGTGCCGATGCTGGTCCATGACGGCTTCAGGGTCTGGGAATCGCTCGCCATTATCGAATATGCGGCCGAGCTGTTCCCGGATGCCGGGCTTCTGCCCCACGATCGGCAGGCCCGCTCGCTGGCGCGGTCCTATAGCATGGAGATGCTTTCCGGTTTCGTCGCGCTGCGCAGCGCCTGTCCGATGAACATGCGCCGCCCGGTTCGCCGCCTCGATCTCTCCGAAGACGTCATGGCGGATGTGGCGCGTATCGAAACCATCTGGCGCGAGGCTCGGTCGCGATCCGGCGGTCCGTTCCTGTTCGGCGCGTTTTCCGGCGCGGACGCAATGTTTGCACCTGTCGTCAGCCGTCTGGAGCGATACGACATTCCGGTTGCGGCCGACACGCTGGAATATATGGCGACCATGAAGGCGCTGCCGGCCTGGAGGGCGTGGGAAGAGGCCGCGCTGCACGAACCCTGGATCGTCGGAGAGGACGAAGCCTGATCACCGTTCGGGGTCGAATATTCGGGAATCCGCCGCTACGGGCAAAAAATGCTGGAAGGGACTGGTCAAAGCCCGGCAAGCCATGTATAAGCCGGCCCAATTTCCGAAATTGATGCATGTCTTTTTCGGCCGCCTTGCTGGCCGTGGATATGTTTCGTCCGTACATGGAGTAACGAGAATGGCTGTACCGAAGAGAAAAACGAGCCCGTCCAAGCGCGGTATGCGCCGCTCTGCTGACGCCCTGAAGGCTTCGACCTACGTCGAAGACAAGAACTCCGGCGAACTGCGCCGCCCGCACCACATCGACCTGAAGACCGGCATGTATCGCGGCCGTCAGGTTCTGACGCCGAAGGAAAGCGCATAATTTTAGCGCTGCCTCGATGGCATGAATAAAAAGGCTGGCGCTTTGCCGGCCTTTTTTCGTTTTGATCGACATGTGCTTGTGGGGGAAGCAGCCGCTCGTGTGCCGCGCTGCCGATACCCTCTCTGTCCTTTTCGGGACCTCTCCCCCACAAGGGGAGATTGTTGGGGTATGCCGGCCATTATCGCCAAAGCGATAGACCGCGGTTTCCGCGGATTCGATATTCGCTTGAGGTGGGAGGAGTCTGCGAGATTAACAATCTCCCCCTTGTGGGGGAGATGTCACGTTAGTGACAGAGGCGGGTGAAAACTCTCCACGAATTCACAAGCACATTGCCTTGCATCAAAGGCTGTCCAGTTTGCTCTGCATGGCGCGGAGCTGTTCCTTCAGCTCGTCGATATCCTTTGCCTCGGCCTTGCGGCCTTCCTTGACCGGCGGCTTCATGAAGGGCGAGAACATCTGCATCGCCTGCTGGAACATTTCCGTATTGCGGCGGACCTGTTCCTCGACCATCTGCATGGGCAACTGCAGGTTCTTGCCGAGAGGCGTTTCGCCGAAGGCGCGATTGATCTGCTCGCGCATCTGGGTCTGTTGTTCCGTGAAAGAACGCATCGAGTGTTCAAGGAAGCTCGGCACGACCATCTGCATCTGGTCGCCGTAATAGCCGATGAGCTGCCGCAGGAATGAAATCGGCAGCAACGTGTTGCCGGTCTTCGATTCCTGTTCGAAAATGATCTGCGTCAGGACAGAATGCGTAATATCCTCACCGCTCTTGGCGTCCTGGACGGTAAACTCCTCACCCTTCTTGACCATCTCCGCCAGGTCGTCCAGCGTCACGTAGGTGCTGGTGCCAGTGTTGTATAGGCGGCGATTGGCGTATTTCTTGATTACGATCTGGCCCTCATTCTTTGCCATTATCAGTCTCCTGGCCCCGTCTGATTGTATGGAAACTCCTCCACCTCGGAGTGTAGACGCAAAAGAAGCTTGGTGACAATCGCTTTGTGCGATGCGGCAAGCCCTTTCCTTTGATTGGATTTTTTTGAAGGCGGTGACAGCCTTGTGAAATCTATGCCCCGAGAATTCTTGCTGTTTGACTCGGACGCAAAGCTTTGACAGTTTCGCCTCATATACATGTTCATCTTGTGAGGAGGCATCCATGAGCAATCCATCCATCGTCGTCGCCAGCGCCGCCCGTACGGCGGTCGGCTCCTTCAACGGGGCCTTTGCGACCGTTCCGGCTCATGAGCTTGGCGCTACCGCCATCAAGGGTGTGCTGGAGCGCGCCGGTGTCGATGCCAAGGAAGTCGATGAAGTGATCCTCGGCCAGGTGCTCCAGGCCGGCGAAGGCCAAAACCCGGCGCGCCAGGCGGCGATGAAGGCCGGCATTCCGCAGGAAGCGACCGCGTGGAGCGTCAATCAGCTTTGCGGTTCCGGCCTGCGCGCCGTCGCGCTCGGCCTGCAGCAGATCGCGACCGGCGATGCGAAGATCATCGTCGCCGGCGGCCAGGAATCCATGTCGATGGCGCCGCATGCCGCAAACCTTCGCGCCGGCACTAAGATGGGCGACATGAAGATGATCGACACCATGATCAAGGATGGCCTGACGGATGCCTTCTACGGCTATCACATGGGCATCACGGCGGAAAACATCGCGCGGCAGTGGCAGCTTTCCCGCGACGACCAGGACCAGTTTGCCGTTGCCTCCCAGAACAAGGCGGAAGCCGCGCAGAAAGCAGGCCGGTTCAAGGACGAAATCGTTCCTTTCGTCATCCAGACGCGCAAGGGCGACGTGACGGTCGACGCCGACGAATATATTCGCCATGGCGCGACGCTGGACGGCATGGTGAAGCTGCGCCCGGCCTTCGACAAGGACGGCACGGTCACCGCCGCCAATGCTTCCGGTCTCAATGACGGCGCCGCCGCCGCCTTGCTGATGACCGAGGCGGAAGCCTCGCGCCGGGGTATCCAGCCGCTGGCCCGTATCGTCTCCTGGGCAACGGCCGGCGTCGATCCGCAGATCATGGGCACCGGGCCGATCCCGGCTTCCCGCAAGGCGCTGGAAAAGGCCGGCTGGTCCGTCGGCGACCTCGATCTCGTCGAGGCCAACGAGGCTTTTGCCGCTCAGGCCTGCGCCGTCAACAGGGATCTCGGCTGGGATACCTCGATCGTCAACGTCAACGGTGGCGCGATCGCCATCGGCCACCCCATCGGCGCCTCCGGCGCCCGCATCCTCAACACGCTGCTGTTCGAAATGAAGCGTCGTGGCGCCCGCAAGGGGCTCGCCACGCTGTGCATCGGCGGCGGCATGGGTGTCGCCATGTGCTTCGAGGCGCTCTGAAGCGTCTCGTAAGGGATTTTCCAGAAGAAGCGGTGAAAGCGGGGCGGGCGATCCGATGTTCGGGCGTCCCGTCTCCGCGACAACAAAGGGGAGTGGCACATGAGCAGAGTGGCATTGGTAACCGGAGGAACGCGCGGCATCGGCGCGGCCATTTCGATGGCGCTGCACAATGCGGGCTATAAGGTGGCGGCGACCTATGCCGGCAACGACGAAAAGGCCCGGGCTTTCCATGAGGTGACCGGTATCTCCGTCCATAAGTGGGACGTGACCGACTACGAGGCCTGCGGCAAGGGCATCGCCAAGGTCGAGCACGATCTCGGCCATGTCGAGATCCTGGTCAACAATGCCGGCATTACCCGCGACGCCATGTTCCACAAGATGACGCCGCAGCAATGGCATGAGGTCATCAACACCAACCTTACCGGCCTGTTCAACATGACCCATCATGTCTGGCAGGGGATGCGCGACCGCAGCTTCGGCCGCATCATCAACATCTCCTCGATCAACGGTCAGAAAGGGCAGATGGGGCAGGCGAACTATTCGGCCGCCAAGGCCGGCGATCTCGGCTTCACCAAGGCCCTCGCGCAGGAGGGCGCCGCCAAGAACATTACCGTGAATGCCATCTGCCCCGGCTATATCGGCACGGAGATGGTGCTTGCCGTGCCGGAAAAGGTGCTGAACGAACGCATCATCCCGCAGATCCCCGTGGGGCGGCTGGGCGAGCCTGAGGAAATTGCCCGCGTGGCGGTGTTCCTTGCCAGCGACGATGCCGGTTTCATCACGGGATCGACGATCAGCGCCAACGGCGGCCAGTTCGTCGTCTAAGGCAATTCCAGGAAAATCGCGCGGCGGTTTTCCGTGCGCAATTGCATAAGGCAAAGAAATCGAAAGGCTCGGCGATTCCATGAAGCGCCGAGCCTTTTTTCGTCGATTGCGTCTCAAACGGGATTGCCGGGCCAGCCGGCGATCATCCACGTCTTGAATGCGCCTGCTGTCTCTGTCGCGGCTTGAATTCGAGGATGACGGCGTCTAGCGCCACCTCCCGCTTCTCCTTGTCCCGCGCCCTTATCGCGCATCCGAGCGCGTAGAAAGTGGTTCCGATCAGCACAAATGCTGCAATGCTTGCGATGATTGCGGCCATGGTGCCGGTCCTTTCTCAAAACACTGCTTGCTCCCCGCGAGGGATAGCGCGGAAAGAGGATCGTCTTTCAGAAACTGGTGTTTCCCGAATTTGGGCCAGAGGCCGGTGGTCGTGACCGGTCGCCTGTTGCGGCCGGTCACAAGAGCCCGGTCTTAGCGGCAACGGGCCTCATAGCGGTGACCGTAGCGGTCGCGATAGATGCAGTAGCCGCGGCGCTCGTGCGAGCGTCCGATAAGGTTGCCGACGACGCCGCCGGCCACGGCGCCGACAGCCGCCCCGCCCCAGCTATGCGTGGCCACGCCGCCGATCAGGGCGCCGGTGCCGGCGCCGATGGCTGTGCCTTTTTCCGTTGCAGTGCACGACGCCAACGCGCCGACGAGGGCGATCGCGACGATGATCTTCTTCATAGTGTTAGCTCCCTGGTGTTGCGAAGTTTGAACAATAATCTGCGGATCAGATCCGCCCCATCAACAACAAAATGAGGACAATGACGAGAACAAGCCCGAGACCGCCTGATGGACCGTACCCCCATGCGCGGCTGTAACCCCAGTTGGGAAGTGCGCCGACCAGCAGCAGAATCAGTATGACAAGCAATACCGTACCAAGCATGATATGTCTCCTCCATGTCCGTCGCTTGACTGCTACGCCGGCATCCATGTTCGATGCAGCGTCATGTTTCAGCGGCTTCAGTTCAAATCTATTCCCAGTGATGGGCGGAGTTTCTCAATTCTGCTCATAGAAACTTGCGGCCCCGACAATTGTTCCGGCTAAGAAATAAAAATGCCGGTAAGCAGCCGCCTCAATGGTCAGCGAAAGGTTAACGCGATAGCGCGGCGCAACGGTGGCGGGAATAACGCGAGACCTGTTTCTATGGTTAAAATATGATTAAAATACAATGGGTTGTGGTGAACGAAACGGGAAAGGCCGAATGTCTGTGATTCGTCGATGATTCGTTCCTTGTTTGGACTTTTGTTAATATCGGGGCTTTCCGCCGCACTTGGCCGCGCGCCGGAAGAGCAACGCAGATGAGGGCGGGATCGCCGAAAAGTGGTGGTTCCTGCCCTGATTGGTTAATTTGCCGCGCACTCGCCATCAAAGCCGGCGCCCGTGCTGTTCTTCATGTAGCGATACTGTCCCGGCGGGATACGACATGTAGCCGTGAACAAAGACGATACCTGCGACGATCCGCGATTCGTCACCGATTCGTTCCGGCTTTGATCGAAGCGTTAACGGATGCATCCTATGGGTGTATTTGTTGATTCATTATAGTTCCGCTCGCTAAAAGACCGGCCGCAATCACAGATTCGGCCGGAATCCGCGGCTCAACCATTCGGAGTCCGGCAAAATCCGACCGGAAAACGCTAGATGTTGTGGAGAACAAAAGCGGAATAATGTGGAATCCGCGATTCGTCGCCGATTCGTTCCGGCTTTGGCCTGTTTCCTGGCGCCTTCGTCCAGTTTGCCGAAATTATCATTTTTTACAAATAATTAACCATGTCGCGACGTAAATTTCCGGGCATTCCGGGTTCGTTGCTTGACTCTCATTTCCGCAAAAAAGACGTCGGAACGCGATTCAGCATCTGGTAGAAATCTTTCCGCGAAAATCCATATGTTGTAGTGAACAAATAAAGAACTATAAAGAGTCAGCGATTCGTCGCCGATTCGTTCCCAGGCTGTTCCGGAATCTCCGGGACTCGTATGGGATGCAGCGTAAATGTAGCTTGTGGTTGAGACGACCAATTATGAAATCGATTGTTGCCGCATCTGTTTTTTTATTCAGGTCTTGCCTTTGTCACATATGGTCGTCATCTGTTCGTTTCCTCCAAGAGGAACTCGCAGATCGGAAGACGGCGGTTTCTCGCCCATGCACGGACCCATGACTCAGACTTCGCAGCCTATGATCCTGAGCGGACGCGGCGTGACCGCGGTGCTCGGACCGACCAATACCGGCAAGACCCATTATGCCATCGAGCGCATGGTGGCACACGGCAGCGGCGTGATCGGCCTGCCGTTGCGGCTGCTTGCCCGCGAGGTCTATACGCGCGTGGTCGAGAAGGTCGGGGCTCAGCATGTCGCGCTGGTGACTGGCGAGGAAAAGATATCGCCGCCGAATGCGCGCTTCTCCGTCTGCACGGTCGAGGCCATGCCGCGCGAGACGCGCGCCTCCTTTGTCGCCATCGACGAGGTGCAGCTTGCCGGCGACCTGGAGCGCGGGCATATCTTCACCGACAGGATCCTGCATCTGCGCGGCCGGGACGAGACCCTGCTGCTCGGCGCCGGTACGATGCGGCCTATCCTCGAGCAGCTGCTGCCCGGGATCACCGTCCTTGAACGGCCGCGACTGTCGCATCTCTTCTATGCCGGCCAGAAAAAGATCACCCGCCTGCCGCAGCGCACGGCGATCGTCGCCTTTTCCGCCGACGAGGTCTATGCGATCGCGGAGCTCATCCGCCGCCAGCGCGGCGGCGCCGCCGTCGTCCTCGGCGCGCTGAGCCCGCGCACCCGCAACGCGCAGGTGGCGCTCTACCAGGCCGGCGACGTCGAGTACCTGGTTGCGACCGATGCGATCGGCATGGGCCTCAATCTCGACGTCGATCATGTCGCCTTTGCCCAGGATCGCAAGTTCGACGGTTATCAGTTCCGCAACCTCAATCCCGCCGAGCTCGGCCAGATCGCCGGCCGTGCCGGCCGTCATCTCAAGGACGGCACTTTCGGCGTCACGGGACAGGTGGATCCGTTCGACGACGAATTGGTGCGCCGGATCGAGGGGCATGAGTTCGACATGGTGAAAGTGCTGCAATGGCGCAGCAAGGATCCGGATTTCGCCTCGATCGCGGCGCTGCGTGCAAGTTTGGAAGACGCGCCACGCGTGCAGGGCTTGACGCGGGCGCTGCCTGCGGTAGACCAGCAGGCATTGGAATATCTGTCACGCGATCTGGAGATAGTCGATCTTGCCAGCAGCCCGGCTCGGGTTGAGAAATTGTGGGAGGCCTGTGCGCTTCCCGACTATCGGCGCATTACGCCTGCCCAGCATGCCGATCTCATTGCCGCCCTCTTTTCCGACCTTGTGCGTTATGGCACGGTAAAAGAGGACTTCCTTGCCGAACAGGTGCACCGCGCCGATCGGACGGATGGCGAGATCGACACGCTTTCGGCGCGAATCGCGCAGATAAGGACTTGGACCTATGTGTCGAACCGGCCCGGCTGGCTTGCCGATCCGACACACTGGCAAGAAAAGACGCGGGAAATCGAAGATCGATTGTCCGACGCGTTACATGAGAGGTTGACGAAACGCTTTGTTGATCGCAGGACATCTGTGCTCATGAAGCGCCTGAGAGAGAATGCGATGCTGGAAGCTGAAATCAGTGTGAATGGGGATGTCTTCGTTGAGGGACATCATGTGGGACAATTGACCGGATTCCGGTTCACGCCTATCGCGGGAACGGAGGGGCCGGACGCCAAGGCTGTCCAGACTGCCTCGCTGAAGGCGCTTGCGCTGGAGTTCGAGGCACGCGCGGCGCGTATGCATGCGGCCGGTAACAGCGATCTTGCGATCAGCGCCGATGGTCTCGTGCGCTGGCTCGGCGATCCCGTTGCGCGCCTGTCGGGTAGCGATCATATCATGCGTCCGCGCGTCATCCTGCTCGCCGACGAGCAGTTGACCGGCAATGCGCGCGATCATGTCGCGGCGCGCATCGAGCGCTTCGTGAATCATCATATCAGCACGATCCTGAAGCCGCTCGACGATCTGTCGCGCGCCGAGGATCTGCAGGGGCTGGCCAAGGGGCTGGCTTTCCAGCTGGTCGAGAATCTGGGTGTCCTGTTCCGCCGCGACGTCACCGATGAAGTGAAGTCGCTGGATCAGGATGCGCGCGCCTCCATGCGCCGTTACGGCATCCGCTTCGGCGCCTACCATATCTTCGTGCCCGCCTTGCTGAAGCCGGCCCCGGCCGAGCTCATCACGCTGCTCTGGGCCCTGAAGAATGACGGCCTGGACAAGCCGGGCTATGGCGATCTCATTCCGGTTCTCGCCGCTGGCCGCACCTCGGTCGTCACCGATCCGAGCTATGAGCGCATGTTCTACAAGCTTGCGGGCTTCCGGTTCCTCGGCAAGCGCGCGGTGCGCATCGATATCCTCGAGCGCCTGGCGGACCTCATCCGCCCGCTGCTGCAGTGGAAGCCCGGCCAGGCTTCGCGCCCCGAGGGCGCCTATGATGGCCGCCGCTTTACGACGACGACCTCGATGCTCTCCATCCTCGGCGCGACGCTTGAGGATATGGAAGAGATCCTCAAGGGTCTTGGCTATCGTGCCGATGCCGTGAAGGCCGAAGAGGCGACAGCCTTCCTCGCGCAGCAGGATGCGACTGCAAGCGCGGCCGCGCCGGCGCCGGCCGCGGATGCTGCCGTTGAAAAGGCCGATCACGACGACGCCGATGCCGCGACCGACGAGCCGGCTAAGGAGACGGAAGTCGCTGCCCCGGAAACGGCTGCACAGGAAACGACAGTTGCCGGCGATGCGCCTGCCGAAGCCGCTCCCGCGGTTGCGGAGGTCAGCGTGGCCGCCGATGCGGCTGTCGAACCGACGGAGCCGAAGCCGGTTCTGCTCTGGCGTCTGGGTGGCCGCAACGACCATCAGCAGCGTCAGGGTGGCCGGGGTCATGGTGACCGTCGCGGCCAGCAGGGCGAGGGTCGCGGTCATCAGGGCGGCAATCGCCGCAGCGGTGGCGAGCAGGCGGCTGGCGAAGGCAACCGCGAGGGACGCGACCGTCGCGACGGTCGTGAAAATCGCGGTGGCGACAAGGGTCCGCGCGGCAATCGCGAGGGCGGACGTCCGCAGCATCAGGGCAACCGTGGTGAGCGGGGCGAGCGTCAGGAACGCAACGATCGGAACGACCGCAACAATCGCGGCGCTTCGCAGCCGTTGCGCTTCGAGGCCAAGCCGCCGCGCAAGGAAAAGCCGATCGATCCGGATTCTCCTTTCGCCAAGCTCGCTGCCCTCAAGGAGCAGATGAAGAAATAAGCAATGACGGACGAGAAACAGCCATTTTCCGGTTCGCGTCAGCGCATCGACAAATGGCTGTTCTTTGCCCGCATGGTGAAATCCCGCTCGCTGGCGCAACTCTATGTGCAGAACGGCAGCGTGCGGGTGAATGGCGAGCGAGTGGTGCAGCCGAGCCATGGCGTCAAGGCAGGCGACCGCATCGAACTCTCGCTGGAGCGGCGCAACGTCGTTCTGGTCGTGCGCGGCTCCGGCGAGCGCAGGGGGCCTTTCGAGGAAGCGAAGCTGCTTTATGACGATCTGACGCCGCCGGCGGATGAGACAAAACGCCTCACCGCTTTCGAGCAGGCTTTGAGGATGCCGGGCACTGGAAGGCCCACGAAACGCGATCGTCGTGCAATTGATCGCCTCACCGCCGACGACGATTAGAAAACTCTGCCTGTCACAGGCGGTTTTCAAGATTGTTTGTCCTTGAAATTGGCTGATAAAGTCGATACCTCACGATCAACCTGCCGGTAACCAGCTGGACGGCGCGTTTGCGCATGACGCATCCGTTTGCCCGTTCGGCTCCGCGGCGAAGTGCGACGTTCCAGGTTGCGCATCCGCGGAAGCTAGAGTCATTCCTGGAGTGCTTCATGACATATGTCGTGACTGACAATTGCATCCGCTGCAAATATACCGATTGCGTGGAAGTCTGCCCTGTCGACTGCTTCTACGAAGGCGAGAACTTCCTCGTCATCCATCCCGACGAATGCATCGATTGCGGCGTCTGCGAGCCGGAATGTCCCGCCGAGGCGATCAAGCCCGATACGGAGCCGGGCCTCGACAAATGGCTGAAGATCAATGCGGAATACGCCGCCATCTGGCCGAACATCACGGTCAAGCGCGACGCGATGCCGGAGGCCAAGGAGATGGATGGCGAACAGGGCAAGTTCGAGAAATACTTCTCGACAAATCCTGGCGCCGGCGATTGATCGAAGGCCGTGACAGGCTTTCGATAAAGGTGTAGTCGATATCGCAGACAGCGAATCACTGCCGTTGGGCTGCAGTGCGGCCAACGTGACCTTTTTGGCGCGCGTGCAGCAAATTATTGATTTCCTCAGATTTTTGTGATAGGTTCCTCATACTGATCCACTGCGGCATTTCGCATGCCCAAAACCATCACGAAAGCAAATCACCAATCCGTACGCGGTTTCCTTGACATATCAACGTTTTGTGTTGTCGGGTCCCGGATCGCGATGGATGGTTTCTTTTTGCATAAGTCTGGCTGGACCAGGATGAAGTGACCCGACGGTACGTCCGTCTCATCCGGGCCTGACTGACCCGGCCCCCGGCCCCAACCGGGCGCGTAACAGGGAGTTTTTGAAAAGAATGACGACCCAGCAGAAAAAACCTTCAGCAGCACGCCATGGCTTCAAGACTGGCGAAGCGATCGTTTATCCGGCCCACGGCGTCGGCACGATCACTGCGATCGAAGAACAAGAAGTCGCAGGCATGAAGCTCGAGCTGTTCGTAATCGATTTCGAGAAAGACAAGATGCGTTTGAAGGTGCCGGTGGCAAAGGCCATGAGCATTGGTATGCGCAAGCTTTCCGAAACGGATTTCGTCGAGCGGGCGCTGAAGGTCGTGCAGGGCAAGGCCCGCGTGAAGCGTACCATGTGGTCGCGCCGCGCCCAGGAATACGATGCCAAGATCAATTCAGGCGATCTGATCTCGATCGCGGAAGTGGTTCGCGATCTTTATCGCGCCGAGAACCAGCCTGAGCAGTCCTATTCCGAACGCCAGCTTTACGAAGCTGCGCTCGATCGCATGGCCCGGGAAATTGCCGCCGTCAACAAGATGTCGGAAACCGAAGCTGTTCGCCTTGTCGAGGCCAACCTCAACAAGGGTCCGAAGCGCGGCAAGGCTGTCGAGGAAGACGATTCCCAGGACGAAGCCGCATAAGGCCAAGGCGCCACATACCGCTTCAAAAAACCCGGCCTTCGCGCCGGGTTTTTTCTTTGGAACCTTTTTTGTGCTGCCGCGTTTAAGCTTCGTGTTGACGGTCGGTGTGGGCGCGCTCCTGTGGGAGATATGTCCGGATGGCCGTTTCATTGACATTCACGAGGACCGGCCCATGCGTTTTCATCCGAAGCCCCCCGGCGATCTGAAGATGCTTCAATCGTCAGATCCGTTCGCTGAGATCGAACTAGACTAGTCATCGATTGTCCGGCGAACCGGGTATCGGTCTCCGTTTTGCATTTCATTCATTGATTTCCATCCGAACAGCGATGTTCGGAAACGCTGCTTGCTGCCCTTTTCGTCGACCGCGGCATAGAGACGATTTGAGGCCGAACCTAGGAGATGCGTATGACGAATATGTCTGCAGATCGGCGCATGATCAAAGTTGCCATGGCTGCTCCCTATCTCGATCGCGACGAAGAGCATGATCTTGCCATACGCTGGAAGGATCACGACGACCGGGGTGCCCGCAATCAGATCGCAACCGCCCATATGCGCCTCGTCATCTCCATGGCGGGGAAATTCCGCAATTTCGGATTGCCGATGAGCGATCTCGTCCAGGAAGGCTATGTGGGACTGCTGGAGGCGGCTGCCCGCTTCGAGCCGGAACGGGAGGTTCGCTTCTCGACCTATGCAAGCTGGTGGATCCGCGCTTCGATCCAGGATTATATCCTGCGCAACTGGTCGATCGTGCGCGGCGGTACGAGTTCGGCGCAAAAGGCGCTGTTCTTCAATCTTCGCCGCCTGCGCGCCAAGCTCGCGCGCAGCAATTCGAGCGTTACCGTCCAGTCGATCCATGAGGAAATCGCGGTTGCGCTCGGCGTCAGCCTTGCCGATGTGCAGACGATGGATGCGCGCCTTTCCAGCAGCGATACCTCGCTGCAGGCGCCGTCGATATCGGGCGATTCCGAAAGCGCGGAACGGATCGATTTTCTCATCAGCGACGAGCCGCTTCCGGACGAACAGGTTTCGGACATGATCGACGGCGAGCGCCGCCGCATCTGGCTCGCCTCGGCTTTGAAGCATCTCAACGAGCGCGAAATGAAGATCATCCAGGCGCGACGCCTGGTCGAAGACGGAGCGACGCTCGAGGAGCTCGGGGCCGATCTCGGTATTTCCAAGGAGCGTGTGCGGCAGATCGAAAGCCGCGCGATGGACAAGCTCCGCAACGCGCTGGTGGATGCGGATCCCCGCATGGCAAGCTACGCCTGAGCGAGGCTTGCCGTCTCGCCTGTGACATGGCGGGCTGACCGTTATTCCGCGATAATCTTGACCTTGTCGCCCGGCGCGATGTTTGCGCCGGTGGGCAGGGCATTGATCAGTTTGAACAGGTCCAGCTTGCGGTCCGTGCCCATCATGCGAGCCGCAAGCGTGGTGATGGTATCGCCGGGCTTGACGGTGACGACGCGAACGCGCAACGGCTTCAGCGACGCAGCCTCGTCCGGCGTCATATGCCGGAAGCTGGCCCTGAGCACATTCGCCGTCTGATCGAGCTGGGCGATATTGCCCTTTGGCACGGCCGTCAGGAAGCGGAAGATCTGCGTGCGGTCGCGGATCACGGTCACATCAAAATCCCAACGGTCGGCGGAAGCGCGCGCGGTTGCGGCGGGCATGCCGTTGACGGTGATCGACTTGATCGACGAGGGATCGAGGCCCGTCACCCAGCCGCTGGAAATATAATTCGTCAGGTTCTGGTTCGCCGTGTCGGCAACGCCGTCGAAGCGGATGGCGATGTCGCCGGGTCCGGTCGCCATCACGGCCTCGACCTTGTTGTCGATGCGGAAGTCGGGCGGCACGTCGAAGCGGATTCCAAGGCCGCCATGCAGGAAGGTCTGGCCGCGTACATAGCCTTCCTCGGGGCTGTCGCCATAGAGCAGGCCGTCGATGCCGTTCAGATAATAGTCGCGGCCGGTGTCGCCGACCTTGCCTTCCTCGCCGAATTCACGCGCATGCGCCTTGGCGAGGTCGATGCGCTGCGGCGTGCTCGGATGGCTCGAAAGGAAGTCCAGGCTCTGGTCCACGTCGGAGTTGGCCGACATGAAGCGGCTGTAGTCCTCCATGGCATTCAGGAAGCGGGCGGCGGCATAGGGATCGTAGCCGGCCTGGCCAAGCGTGCGGATGCCGATTTCGTCGGCCTGCAATTCCTGCTGGCGCGAGAAGGCGGCAAGGCGCAGCTTGCCGCGGGCGAGCGCCTGCTTGCCGGCCAGATCGCTCGACAGGACCTCCGCGACGACGCGGCTGGCGATGACCTCGGCCTCCTCGCGCTTCTGCCGTTCGATGCCGTGGTTGGCGGTGACGTGGGCCATTTCGTGCGACAGCACGGCGGCCACTTCCGAAGCATCGTTGGCAAGCGCCAGTAGGCCGCGCGTCACATAGAGATAGCCGCCCGGCAGCGCGAAGGCGTTGATCGAGGGCGAATTGAGAATGGTGATGCGGTACGATTGCTGCGGATTTTCCGACACGCTGGTCAGGGCGCCGGCGATGCGGGCAACCAGCCGCTCGGTCTTGGCATCCTTGTATTCGCCGCCGTAGCTCGCAAGGATGCGCGGATGCTCGCGGGCACCCATCTGTGCACGCGGATCGTTCTTCTGCACCTCGGAGACGATTTGCGGGTTGGCGGAAGGCGAAACGCTCGGCTGATAGGATTGGTCCAGCACCGTCTGGCAGCTGTCCAATATGATCGCGGCGGCAAGGAGAGGGACAAGGCGGCGCAAATAGGCTGCGACGGTCGCACTTTTCCTTCGTTCTGCTCGCTGGCTCTGCTTCAGTACCTGTATCCTACTCATTTCGCTGCCATGCCGGCTCGGCGCCATATCCGGTTGATCGTTACCGGGCCGATCATTGTCGTGCGCCGATAAAGGTTGCTTCCACCCCCATCGATCCGCATCTACCCGGACGGTCTCCACCCCTTGCTGTAGCCGATTTGGGCACCGGTTGCATAGCGAGACTCCGTTTAAATGTGGCAGCGTTGTATTTTAGCAAGCATTTCCCAGGACTTTCAGCCGCCCGTCGCGACGAAATTAAGGCAAAGCCGGCGCCAAGATGCCGCGTCGCATTCAATGCTGCAAAAATGTGGTCAGGGCCGGAATGCCGTCTGTCTTCAGGAAGGTTTCGACGGGGGCTGCGAGCCTGATCGTACCGCCATCGATGAAGACGGCATGATCGGCAAGCCGCCGTACCTCGGCCGGATCGTGCGAGACGATCAGCACGGTATTGCCGGTCTCGCGATGGAGGGTTTTCAGAAGTTCGACCATGCCGGAGCGCAGGCCGGGATCGAGCGCCGCGAAGGGTTCGTCCAGCAGCAGGATGGGCTTGTCGCGCACCAGCGCGCGGGCGAAGGCGGCACGCTGCCGTTCGCCGCCGGAGAGCGTGCCCGGCTTGCGCTTTTCGAAACCGGGCAGGCCGACGCGCGCGAGTGCTTCGGAAACCCTTTGACGGTCCTGCGCGGAGAGCTTCAACGAGGGGCTGATGCCAAGGCCTATGTTGGTGAACAGATCGAGATGGGCAAAGAGATTGTTGTCCTGAAAGACGAGGGACACCGGCCGTTCGGCGGGGTGCAGGCCTGTCACGTCCTGTCCCGCCAGCAGCACCCGGCCGCGATCGGGCTGCTCGAAACCGGCCAGCAAATTGAGGAAGGTCGATTTGCCCGCTCCCGACGGTCCGGCGACGGCGATGATCCTGCCCTGCGGCAATGCGCAGTCAAAGCGGAAATCATGCGTGCCGAGGCGCAGCTCGACGCCGGCCATGGCGATGCCTTGTTCCTTCATGTCGTCGCGGTCAGTCATTTCGCCTGCTTTCATGGTCGCCCGTGCCCTGGCCCGCTGTCCCGGCAATGGTGAGGAGGAGGCAGACCAGGCCGAGGATCAAGGCATATCCATCGGCGTCGTTCGTGCGGTAGCTGCCGAGCTTGCTGTAGACCAGCCAGGGCAAGGTCATCAGGCTGCTGGAGCCGAAGAGCGCCACGGCGCCGAGATCGCCGAGCGAAAGGGCCATGGCAAAGGATAGGGCCGTGAAGAACGGTTTGCGCAGACCCGGCCAATCGATCAGGCGAAGGCGAGACATCCCGCGAAGGCCGAGGCTGGCCGCCAGCCGCCCGGTGCGACTGACATGGACGGCGTAGGCCGGCTCGACGACGCGGATGACGAAGGGAAGCGCCATCAGCGCATTGACGATCACGATGAGGACGGCTGCGAATTCGCCGGGATCGCCCAGCGGCCGAAGCGCCAGGAACCAACCGGTTGCCAGCACGATCGGCGGGACGAGCAGGATGAGGGACGAGCTTCCACTCAACGCGATCGCCAGACCGCGCAAGCTGATTGTCTTGCGGCGATCCGCCGATATCACCGATCGGGCGCGAATAATCGCCAAGGATGTCAGGACAGCGAGAAGCCCGGCGGCGAAGGCGATGGCAAGGCTCGTGACGGCCGCCTGCAGGAAAATCGGCTGGATAGCCAGCTTCGGAAGGTTCGCCTCCAGGCCGGCAACGACGACCGAAGCGAGCGGCAGGCCGAGAAAGAGCGCCGCCGCCGACAGCAGCGCGGCATCGACCCATCGGGCTGCCGGCATCTGCCCGTCGATGCGTCGCAGTGTGCGGCCACTCGTCAGGCCGTGATCGTCGGGCGAGCGGAACAGCGTCATGGCGCCGAGGATCGCGACCGTGACGACGATCTGCAGCAGCGACAGCATCACGGCGCGGGCGGGATCGAAATCGAAGCGGAGCGCCTGATAGATTGCCACTTCAAGCGTGGTCGCAGCCGGACCGCCGCCGAGAATCAAGACCAGCGTGAAACTGGTGGCGCAGAGCATGAAGATCAGGCCGGCAATGCCGGGAATGAGGCCCCGCAAGACAGGCCATTCGATGAAACGGAAGACCGAGATGGGCCGCATGCCGAGCCCGCCGGCCACAAGCCAGTATTCCGCCGGCACGCGCTCCAGCCCGGCCAGCATCAGCCGGCAGGCGAGGGGCATGTTGAAGAAGACGTGCGCCAGCAGGATGCCGGTAAGGCCATAGATGCTGACGGGTTGTGACAGGCCGATCGCGGCAAGCGCCAGATTGAGCAGCCCCTGCCGGCCCCATATGCCGAGCAGGCCGAGCGCGCCGATCAGCACCGGCAGGCCCATCGGCACGGCCATCAGCCGGATGAGCCATAGCCGGCCGGGGAAACGCGGCTGACGTGCCAATGCGCGGGCCACCGGTATGGCAAGCACGACGGAGAGCAGCGTCGAAAGCGTCGCCTGCAGCAGCGTGAAACGCAGGACGCGCAGCAGGTAGGGATCCGCCAGCGTGGTTTCGCCGCCGGACTCGATGCCGGCGGCAAGCAGGACGAGCACGGCAACCCCGACGAAGAGCACGATGCCGGCGAGGCTGAACGCCCCGCCGGAAATGGCGCGTCTTCTTTCGGATGCCGTCAGCATGGTCAGGACGTCAGTTGCCGCTGGTGGCGGTCAGCCATTCATCGATCCAGGCCTTGCGGTTCTTGTCGACGTCGGCGGGGCTCATCAGAAAGGTCTTCGTCGGCACGACGAGCTTGCTGAAAGCATCCGGCAGCGGCTCGGAGGTTGCCGAGACCGGCATCATCCAGTTGCTGGTGGGGATGATGTCCTGGAAGCCGGGAGAGACCATGAACTTCAGGAAATCGCGGGCGAGCTCCTTGTCCGGCGAGGCCTTGATGAGGCCGGCGACCTCGATCTGGATGTAATGTCCTTCCGAGAAGGCGGCGGCCTGGTAGCGGTCGGTCTTGTCCTCGATCATGTGATAGGCCGGCGACGTCGTGTAGGAGAGCACCATCGGCGCTTCGCCCTTGGTGAAAAGGTCGTAGGCTTCCGACCAGCCGGGGGTTACCGTCAGGATACGGCCCTTGAGTTTCGTCCAGGCATCGGCCGCCTTGTCGCCATAGATCGACTTGACCCAGAGCAGCAGGCCGAGTCCCGGTGTCGAGGTGCGCGGATCCTCGATGACGATTTTCTGCGAGGGATCGCCCTCGACGAGATCCTTCATGCTCTTAGGCGGATTCTTGACCGTCTGGCTGTCGTAGATGACGGCGAAATGGCCGTAGTCGTAGGGCACGAAGACGTCGTCCTTGAAATCGCCGGGAACCTTGAGGGCCGACGTGTCGACGCCGCTCACATCGAAGAGGCCGGTATCCTTGGCCTCGTCGACAAGATTGGTGTCGAGGCCGAGAACGATGTCGGCCTTGGTGCCCGCACCCTCCAGCTTGAGGCGGGAGAGCAGCGCCACGCCGTCGGTGACGCTGACGTAATTGACCGTGCAGCCGCAGGTCTTTTCGAAGGCGGCCTTGACCTTGGCGCCCGGACCCCAATCGGCGGTAAAGCTCTCGTAGGTGTAGATGGTCAGGGTCTTGTCGGCCGCTGCAGCAGGCTGCATGGCGAAAAAGGTCGTTCCGGCGGCAAGGGCCAGGCCGGCGAAGAATGACAATAGCGAACGGTCTTGCATGACGGCGCCTCCTTTTTGGTTTCGTCTTGAAGGGGAAAAGGGCGCTATGATTTCGTCACGCGTCTAATCCCTCCGCCGGTGTTAGCCGGATCAGGTTCCGCGGGTTGGCCGGTCAAAGCCTCTCAGCCAGATGTCCGGTAGGACATAAGGCACCCCGTTAGAGCGTCGGCAGATTTAGCCTTGTGACGAAGGGATGACAAGGGAAATGATTCCCTTGTCGATTGCAGGCGGGAGGGCGCTACTCGGCGGCGTGCGCGGCGGCCGGGCTTTCGAATTTCTTCGTTGCGCCGGGAAGCTGCACATTCTTCAGCGTCAGCGCCGTCAGAAGGCCGAGCAGGCAGATGCCAGCGGCTGTCATGAACAGCGGGCTGAAAGCGCTGGCATAGGCGTTGGCGACGGCTTCTCGGGTCGCCTCCGGCAATGCGGCCATCATCTTCGGAGTCAGTTCCTCGATGTCGGAGACGCCGGCTATGGAGACGCCGACATTGCCGAGCTTGGCGGCGATGATGGCGCCATAGATGGAGATGGCGATGGAGGCGCCGCCCATGCGCGACAGCGTGACGGCGCCGGTCGCGGCGCCGACGTCGCGGGCCGAGGCCGCATTCTGCACGCCGATGACCGGAACCTGCTGTGCCAGGCCGATGCCGATGCCGTGCAGGAGCATCAGGCCGCCGATGAAGACGATGGGCGTGCCCGCGTGGACGAAGGCGAGCGAGGCAAATGCGATGGTGCTGCAGGCGGCGCTGGCGACGGCGAAGGGCTTGTAGCGCCCTTTTGCCGCGATCAGCCGGCCGGCGGACAGCGAGCCGCAGACGAGGCCACCGGTCAGCAGAATGAACAGCAGCCCGGCCATCGAAGGCGAGAGGCCGGTCGTCGTCTGCAGGAAGAGCGCGAAATAGTTGACCATGCCGATGGCAACCGCGCCGCTGGTGATCGAGATGACCAGCAGCAGGCCGAATGTCGGATTGCGGAACAGCGTCATCGGCACGATCGGTTCCGGCGCACGACGCTCGATGAAGACCCAGGTCACGGCGCAGATCACGCCAAAGGCGATGATGCCGAGGCATTGCGGCGACAGCAGCGATCCGAAGAGCTCGGTGCCGTCGGCGGCAAGTACGATGCTCGTCGTCGTCAAGGCAAGGACGATGGCGCCGGCGTAATCGATCTTCGGGCGGCGGGCCGGCTTGCGATAGGGAAGCATGAAGGCGAGGCCGGCGAGCACGACGAAGCCGATCGGCACGTTGACGAGGAAGATCGAACGCCAGCCGAACAGATCGCTCATGGTGCCGCCGAGTACGGGGCCGATGGCGCCGGAAGCCATCAGCACCAGGCTCGAATAGCTCTGGTAGCGGGCGCGCTCGCGGGGCTCGAAAAGGTCGGCGTTGACGGCGAAGATCGATACCATGATACCGCCGCCGCCGAAGCCCTGCAGCACGCGGGCGGCAATCAGCGTATTCATCGACACGGCAAGGCCGCAGACGGCGGAGCCGATGGTGAAGATGGCGATTGCCGTCATCATCACATATTTGCGGCCGAAGAGATCGCCGAGCTTGCCGTAGACAGGCATGACGGCGGAGAGCGAGAGAAGATAGGCGGATCCGATCCAGCCGAAGCGCTCCAGATGCCCGAACTCGCCGACGATCGTCGGAAGCGCCGTCGATACGATCTGGTTGTCGAGTGTCGCCATGAACATGGCAGTCATCAGAAACAGGAAGAGGATAAGCCGCCGTTTATGATCCGCCACGAGCGGCGCGAACGTTGTCTGCATGTCCATGGAGCAAGAAATCCGAGCTTGGCCGAAACGCTGCGCGGTCGATCGAATGCGCGGGGCGCCCCGGTTTTCATACTTGAGATATATGTGCCATTAGCATATAATTGTCAATGACAAGTGAATGCTGTTTGCATGTTTTATTTCCTTTCTCCCTCTGATATGGTGGAAAGATGACATCCGCGACGAATACACGAGAAGTTGAAGCCCAGCCGCCGACCGAAGACGAGAATCTTCTGCGCATCGGCCATGCGATGACGCGCATGCGCCTGCTGACCGGGCGGCGCATGATTGGCAGGCTCGCCATCCAGAGCGTTGCGCCCGGGCTTGAGCTTTCGCATCTCGACGTGCTCGATGTGGTGAGGCAGGCGGAGGCGACGGGCGAGGTCACCGTCGGGACGATCGCCGAGATGGTCCGCATCGATCCGTCGCGGGCAAGCCGCATCGTTGCCGACATGGTGGCCCGTGGCGTCCTGCGCCGCAAGGCGTCGCAGGCGGATGCGCGGCGTATCGTCGTGGTGCTCACCGCCCTCGGCCAGAGGCTGCTGTCGGAAATCCAGGCGCAGAAATATTCCGTCATCGGCAGCATCTTTGCCGATTGGACGCCGGAGGAAATCGAAAGCTTCTCGCTGCTGTTCGACCGATACGTCACCGGCTACGAGCAGGTTTTCCAGGCGCGCCTCAAGGAAACGGACGACTGAGCGCCCGGCACGGTCGTTCTTGCGTATGGCGCTCTTCCCTAGGGACATGACTTTGCGCTATGGGCTTGGCCCATGAGCCAGTCCACCACCTTCACCATCCTGCTCGGCGGCGAGCTTCGCCTGACGGAGCGATTGCGCGCCGCTGTTGCCGGCAGCCGCTTCATCGCAGCCGATGGCGGCATGCGCCATGCGGTCGCTCTCGGGGTGGAGCCCGAACTCTGGGTCGGCGATTTCGATTCCACGCCCGCCGATCTGCAGGACGCCTTTCCGGATGTTCCGAAACAGCCCTATCCGGCGGCAAAGGCCGCGACGGATGGCGAGATTGCCGTTTCCGAGGCGATCCAGCGCGGCGCCGTCAGGCTCATCCTCGTGGGCGCCATGGGCGGCGAGCGGTCCGATCATGCGATCCAGCACCTGCTTTATGGCGTTCATCTGGCCGAAAAAGGCCTCGACGTGTTGCTGACATCCGGCGACGAGGAGGCCGTGCCGCTTCCGCCGGGCGATCTCACGCTCGCACTGCCGGCCGGCTCGCTGTTTTCGGTCCTTGGCTTCAGCGATCTGACGGGCCTTTTCATCGAGAATGCCCGATATCCCTTGCGTGATTTTCATTTGCCCTTCGGCGCATCGCGCACCATTTCCAACGTGGCGGAAGGCGATGTGCGTTTTTCGCTCGGCAGCGGCAGGGCGATCGTTCTTGCCCGCCCTTATGACCTTACCGGAGTCTGATCTTGGCCCCTCCCATTCTGAAACTCGACGACATCTTCCTGAGCTTTGGCGGTGCGCCATTGCTCGCCGGTGCCGGTCTGCAGGTGGAGCCGGGCGACAAGATCTGCCTTGTCGGCCGCAACGGGTCGGGCAAATCGACGCTCTTGAAGATCGCCGCCGGCCTCGTCGAGGCGCAGTCGGGCGAAGTGTTCCGCCATCCGTCCTCGACCGTGCGCTATCTCGAACAGGCGCCGGATTTCGCGGGCTATAAGACGGTCGCAGCTTATGCGGAATCCGGCCTTGGCCCAGGCGACGACCCTTACCGGGTAACTTACCTGCTGTCCCATCTCGGCCTGACCGGCGAAGAAGACCCGAACAATCTTTCGGGCGGCGAGGCCCGTCGTGCCGCACTTGCGCGCGTTCTGGCGCCGGAGCCGGATATCCTGCTGCTCGACGAACCCACGAACCATCTGGACCTGCCGACCATCGAGTGGCTGGAAGGCGAGCTGCAGAAGAGCCGCAGCGCGCTGGTGCTCATCTCGCACGACCGCCGCTTTCTGGAGAAAGTCTCGACCGCGACCGTCTGGCTCGACCGAGGCACCTCGCGCCGGCTTGACCGGGGTTTCGCTTATTTCGAAGCCTGGCGCGATCAGGTGCTCGAGGCCGAAGAGCTGGAACAGCACAAGCTCGGCAAGCAGATCGAGCGCGAGGAGCACTGGCTGCGCTATGGCGTGACGGCGCGGCGCAAGCGCAACATGCGCCGGCTCGGCGAACTGCAGGACATGCGGTCCCGTTATCGCGGCCACAAAGGAGCCCTGGGCACCGTGCAGGCGGCTGCGTCCGATGCGCAGGAAAGCGGCAAGCTGGTGATCGAGGCGGACAAGATCACCAAGGCCTATGACGACCGCGTCATCGTCGCGCCGTTCTCGATCCGCGTGCATCGCGGCGATTGCATCGGTCTCGTCGGCCCGAACGGCGCGGGCAAGACCACGCTGCTGAAGATGCTGACCGGCCAGCTGGAGCCGGACAGCGGCACGGTGAAGCTCGGCACCAATCTGGAAATCGCGACACTCGACCAGAAGCGCGAGGAGCTGAACCCGGAAGATACGCTCGCCAACTATCTGACCGACGGTCGCGGCGAGAACCTGCTCGTCAACGGCGAGCAGCGGCATGTGACCGGCTACATGAAGGAATTCCTGTTCCAGCCGGAGCAGGCGCGTACGCCGATCAAGAATCTCTCCGGCGGCGAGCGTGCCCGTCTGATGCTGGCGCGTATCCTGTCGCGGCCGACCAATCTCCTGATCCTCGACGAGCCGACCAACGATCTCGACATCGAGACGCTGGACCTGCTGCAGGAAATCGTCTCCGGCTTTGCCGGCACGGTCATCCTCGTCAGCCACGACCGCGATTTCCTCGACCGCACCGTGACCTCGACGATCGCGCCCGCCAATCCGGAAGATCCGGATGGGCGCTGGATCGAATATGCCGGCGGCTATTCCGATATGCTCGCCCAGCGCAAGGGCGCCATAGAGGAGCGCAAGCGGGCGGAAAAGGCGGCCGAGAAGCCAAAGTCGGCCGAAGCCGCGGCTTCCGGCGGCGATGGCATGAAGGGCAAGGGCAAGCTTTCCTACAAGCAGAAATTCGCTCTCGAGAACCTGCCGAAGGAAATGGCCAAGGCCGAAGCCGAGATTGCCGCCCGCGAGAAGAAGATGGCCGATCCGAACCTGTTCTCCAAGGATCCCGCGACGTTCAACCGTCTTGCGGCGGAGATGGAAAAGCTGCGGGAGAGCCTTGTGGGCATGGAAGAGGAGTGGCTCGAGCTCGAAATGCTGCGCGAGGAGCTGGAGGGCTGAGAGCCCTTGCGCTTCATCCTGATAGCCTCCTTCTCTGCAAGGAAAAACAAGCGGTTGCGGGCACTATCGCTTCATTGCCTGTTGTCGAATTCGATAAACCGTTTATACATGAGCGCGTGGTGCCGGCCCTGAGGCCGGATGATACCCGGGTTGAAGAGACCTGTGGCGCATGTTGGGAAAGTCCGAAGTGACCTGATAGCATTGCGCCAAGTGGCGACAGGTCCTTCGCGGAAAGTTGCAGGCAAATTTCGTGAGCGCTTACCGTGATGACGGCGCTTCTTGCCGTACGCGGTTTTTCGAGGGGGGCTTCATGCCGATGCTGCCGCGTGCCGTTTTGTTCATCTGTCTTACTACCGCTTTTTCGAGTGCTCAGGCCTTGGCGCAGAGCGCTCCGCCGGCCCCACCCGTCACCGTCGCCAAGCCGGTCGTCCGCGAGGTCGTCGACAGCGACGAATTCATCGGGCGCTTCCAGGCGGTCGATGAGGTCTCCGTGCGCTCAAGGGTCGGCGGCTATCTGCAGGAGGTCCATTTCAAGGACGGATCGATGGTCAAGCAGGGCGACCTGCTTTTCGTCATCGACCAGCGGCCCTTCATCACCACGCTGAACGAATCGACGGCGGCGCTGGAAGTGGCGAAATCGTCGCTCACGCTTGCCGATGCGCAGTTCAAGCGCGCCGAATCTCTGGCGACGACGGGCAGCCAGTCGGCATCGACGCTTGACGATCGCCGCCGCGATCTGATTTCCGCCCAGGCAAATGTGCGGGGTGCGCAGGCGACCGTCGACCGCGCCAATCTCGACATGGATTTCACCAGGATCACCGCGCCGCTCAGTGGCCGCATCGACCGCCGGCTGATCTCGGTCGGCAATCTCGTGCAGGCCGACCAGACGGTGCTGACGACCATCGTCTCGCTCGATCCCATCGATTTCTACTTCGATGTCGACGAACGCCGCCTGCTGTCCTATGCCGACGAGGCGCGCAAGAACGGCAGCGCCCTGCAGCAGGGTGGCGGCGGACTTGACGTGGCCGTGACGATTGCCGATTCGCGGCAGAAGCCGTTCAAGGGCAAGCTCGACTTTGCCGAAAACCGCGTCGACAACGAAACGGGCACGATCCGCGTCCGCGCCAGGTTTCCGAACCCCGATCTCGTTCTTCAGCCCGGCCTGTTCGGGCGCATCCAGGTGCAGGGATCCAACAGCTACAAGGCGATCCTGGTGCCCGATGAAGCCATCGGCTCGGATCAGAACCAGCGTGTGGTCTATACGGTCGACACCGCGGGCAACGTTACGCCCAAATCCGTGCGTCTCGGGCCGAAACTCTATGGCTATCGCGTCATCCGCGACGGCATGACCGGCGACGAGACGGTCGTCGTCAACGGGCTGATGCGTATCCGTCCGGGCGTCAAGGTGACGCCGCAGCTGATCGAGCTGCCGCAACAGGCGACGGATGACGAGCCGCCGGCCCAGGCCGATGCACAGGGGACGAGCCAATGAGGTTTTCCCACTTCTTCGTCGACCGGCCGATTTTCGCGTCGGTCCTGTCCATCATATTGCTGATCGTCGGCGGCATCGCCTATTTCCAGCTGCCGGTGGCGCAATATCCCGAAGTCGCGCCCCCCACGATCGTGGTGCGCACGTCCTATCCGGGCGCCGACGCGCAGACCATCGCCGACACGGTGGCGACGCCGATCGAGCAGGAAGTCAACGGCGTCGAGGACATGCTCTACATGTCCTCCTATTCCAGCGCCGACGGCTCGATGGCCCTGACGATCACCTTCAAGCTCGGCACCGATCTCGACAAGGCGCAGGTGCTGGTGCAGAACCGCGTCGCCATCGCCGAGCCACGCCTGCCCGACGATGTCCGCCGCATCGGCATCACCACGGTCAAGAGCTCGCCCGACCTGATGATGGTCGTGCATCTTCTGTCGCCGAACAATCGCTACGACCAGCTCTACATCTCCAATTACGCCCGCACGCGAATCCGCGACATTCTCGTCCGCCTCGACGGCGTCGGCGATGTGCAGCTCTTCGGCGAGCGGCAATATTCGCTGCGCATCTGGCTCGATCCGCAAAAGCTTGCCGCCTACGGCATGACCGCCGGCGACATCGTTCAGGCGCTGCGGGACCAGAACGTGCAGGTCTCCGGCGGCACGATCGGCGGGCCACCCGTTTCGGGCACGAATGCCTTCCAATACACGGTGACGACGCAAGGGCGTTTTTCCGATGCGCGGCAATTCCGCTACGTCATCGTCAAGGCGACGGACAACGGCCGTCTCGTGCAATTGCAGGATGTCGCCCGCATCGAGCTCGGCGCGCAGGACTATGTCACCAACAGCTATCTGAACGGCAACCCGGCGGTCGCGCTCGGCGTCTTCGCGCGGCCCGGCACAAACGCGCTTGCCGCCGCCGCCGATATCCAGAAGACCATGCAGGATCTGGCGCAGGATTTTCCGCAGGGTCTCGAATATCGCATCATCTACAACCCGACCGAGTTCATCTCCGAATCGATCACCGAGGTCTACAAGACGATCTTCGAGGCGGCGGTACTGGTTGCCATCGTCGTGCTGGTCTTCCTGCAATCGTGGCGGACGGCGATCATCCCGATCATCGCCATCCCGGTTTCGCTGATCGGCACCTTCGCTTTCCTGCTGGCCTTCGGCTTCTCGCTGAACATGCTGACACTGTTCGGCCTGGTGCTGGCCATCGGCATCGTCGTCGATGATGCGATCGTGGTGGTGGAGAATGTCGAGCGCAATCTCGCGCTCGGCATGACGCCGAAGGAGGCGTCGCATGTAACGATGAACGAGGTGGGCACGGCCGTCCTGGCGATTTCGCTGGTGCTCATCGCCGTGTTCGTGCCGACCGCCTTCATTCCGGGCATTTCCGGGCAGTTCTACAAGCAGTTCGCCGTGACGATTTCGGTCGCGACGGCGATTTCCTGTCTGAACTCGCTGACACTGTCGCCGGCGATTGCCGCGATCGTGCTGCGCCCGCACAGCCACGAGAAATCCAACAACGTCTTCGCCCGCTTCGGCCGGGCCCTGGGTGACGGGTTCAATCGTGGTTTCGAGCGCATGAGCGGCGGCTATTCCTGGATCGTGCGGCACCTCGTCACCACCTGGACGGCTCTCGCCTGCGCGCTTCTCGTTTTTGCCGCGCTGCTGGCCGGCACCTGGTACATGGGCAGGATCGTGCCGCAGGGCTTCGTTCCCACAATGGACCAGGGCTATGCCATCGTCGTCGTCCAGCTGCCTGACGGGGCCTCGCTCGCGCGCACGAATGCCGTCATACAGAGGGCGACCGAGATCATCGACAAGACGCCGGGCATCGCGAATGCGGTCGCCTTCGCCGGCTTCAACGGTGCGACCTTTACCAATGCCTCGAACTCCGGCGTCATCTTCACGCCGTTCAAGCCTTTCGAGGAGCGGCTTAAAACCGGCGATACGGCCACCAAGATCATCGGGTCGCTCTATGGCGGCCTCCAGGGCATTCAGGAGGCCTTCATCATCGCCATTCCGCCGCCCTCGATCCGTGGCGTCGGCAATTCGGGCGGCTTCAAGATGCAGATCATGGACCGCGAAAATCCGGACATGCGCCGCATCCTGCCGCTTGCCTACCAACTGATGGGGGCCGCCGCGCAGAACAAGGGCGTCAGCGGTGTCTTCACGACATTCTCCGCCAACAGCCCGCAATATTTCCTGGCCATCGACCGCGACAAGGCGCGTGCGCTCAACGTGCCGATTCCGAATATCTTCGAGACGCTGTCGATCAACCTCGGCACGTCATACGTCAACGATTTCAATGCTTTCGGTCGCGTCTACCAGGTGAGGGCGCAGGCCGACCAGCAATATCGCATGGAGCGGGAGGATATTCTGGCGCTGAAGGTGCGTTCGGCGACCGGGGCCCTGGTGCCGCTCGGCACTCTGGTCGATATCCGGGACACGACCGGACCGGCGCTCGTGCAGCGCTACAACATGTATGTCTCGGTTCCCGTCCAGGGCAATCCGGGGCCGGGTGTCTCCACCGGTACGGCTCTCGACGTCATGGAGGGCCTGACAAAGAACCTGCTGCCTTCGGGCACGACGTTCGAATGGACGGAACTGGCCTATCAGGAGAAGCATACCGGCAATACGGCGATCTATATTTTCGCCCTGTCGGTCATCTTCGTCTTCCTGGCGCTGTCGGCGCAGTATGAAAGCTGGATCCTGCCGCTTGCCATCATCCTCATCGTGCCGCTGGCGGTTCTGGCGGCGTTGATCGGCGTGCATTTGAGGGGGATGGACAACAACATCCTGACGCAGATCGGCCTGATCGTGCTGATCGGCCTTGCGGCCAAGAACGCGATCCTGATCGTGGAGTTCGCCCGGCAGGCGCAGCTCGAAGGAAAAAGCGCGGTGGAAGCGGCGATCGAGGCCAGCCACCTGCGCCTGCGCCCGATCCTGATGACGGCTTTCGCCTTCATCTTCGGCGTCGTGCCGCTGATGATCGCCACCGGTCCGGGCGCGGAAATGCGTCAGTCGCTCGGCACGGCCGTCTTCTCCGGCATGCTCGGCGTGACGCTGTTCGGCCTGTTCCTGACGCCCGTCTTCTATGTCGTCCTGCGCCGGCGGCGCCAGAAGGTGGAGGCCGCCACACAGGAGCCTTCGGCTACCGACGCGGCGGCGCAATGATATCGGCTAGAGCAATTCCAGGAAAAGCGCATCGCGGTTTTGCGTCCGGAATTGCGTGAAAACAAAGGGATAGAGAGTTTTCGCGATTCGAAGAAAAGCGGAAAAGCTCTAAGGCGGCCGAGCGTTTCACGGGAATCGCTCGGCCGCGCCATTTTTCCGCTTTTCCGCAATCAAGGACGGAAATCCGCCAATCGTTCAGAGATGCGGATTGCGCGGTCGGTATTTCCTGACCAGCTGCTGGTTGATTTCCTTGGCGCCCGGCATGTTGGCGCTGAGATAGACCGGCGGATCGCCATCCTTGCAGAGCTCGGCGGCGACATCGGCGAATATGGCATTGAGCACCGTCGTTCCGACGGCCGTCGATGCCGGGCCGACCTTCAAGCCGGTGCGCGGCAGGTCGATCATGGCGTCGCCCGGCGGCAGGCCGTTATCCAGCACGATATCGGCGATATCGGCGAGCTTCCTGCGTCCGTTGGCAATGGCGGCAGAATAGGCAAGCGACGTGATGGCGATGACCGTGGCGCCGATTTCCCGGCCATAGTCCGCCGCTTCGAGCGGAGCGGCGTTGACGCCGGAGTTGGAGGCGATGATCAGCACGTCGCCCGGCTGCATGCCGTAGCGCTCGAAGATCGGGCGGATGAGCCCCTCGGTGCGCTCGTAGACCGAGCTGATGACGGCGCCCTCGTGCAGCATGGCGGATCCCACAAGCACCGGAATGGTGAAGGCAAGGCCGCCGGCGCGATAATGCACCTCTTCCGCCAGCATATGCGAATGGCCGGTGCCGAAGACGTAGACGCGGCGGTCGCCGCGCGCGGCCGCGCAGATGGCTTCCGAAGCCCTGGCCATGGGCTCGGCAAGCGCTTCGCGCAGGGTTTCCAGCCGGCCGATGAGGGCGGAGAAATAGCTGTCCGTGACTGCGGTCATGCCGCGCTTCCTCGCTTGCTGTGTCAGGCCGAAGGCTGGCCGGAGATCCAGGTTTCGGTGACTTCGATGCCGTCGTTGATGTGAACGAGATCGGCACGGGTTCCCGGCGTCAGGTGACCGCGATCGGCAAGCCGCAGGAAGCGGGCGGGATAGGAGGTCGCCATGCGCAGGGCTTCGGCCAGCGGCAACTCAAGGAAATTGACGCCATAGCGGATCGTGGAGATCATATCGACATCCGAGCCCGCGAGCGTGCCGTCGTCCAGCGTCAGCTTGGAGCAATAGCCGCCCTTGGTGCGATAGACCGTGCGGCCATTCAGCGTGAAGCTCGGAAGGTCGGTGCCGACGAGCGACATGGCATCCGTGACGAAGAAAAGCCGGCCCTCGCCGCGCTTGGCGCGCAGCGCGATCCGCAGTGCCGTCGGCTCGACGTGATGGCCATCGGCGATGATGCCGCACCAGGCGGCGGGATGGTCGATCGCCGCGCCGACGAGGCCGGGCGCGCGATGGCCCATCTGGCTCATGGCGTTGAAAAGGTGGGTTACCCCGCGCGCGCCGGCATCGAAACGCGCATTCGCGGCTTCGGTGGTGGAGTCGCTGTGGCCGAGGCTGATGATGACGCCACCTTCGCTCAGCGCCTGCACCTGGCGCTCGGTGACCTGTTCTGCCGCCATGGTGATCAACAAGGTGCCGATCGCCTCGCGAGCGCGAATGAAGGTCTTGACGTCGCTGTCTTCGACCGGACGCATCAGCTCGGCGAGGTGCGCGCCCTTGCGGGCCGGCGCCAGATGCGGGCCTTCCAGATGCAGGCCGATGACGCCGCGATTGGTCTTCACGGCCTCGACCGCCGCTTCGATCGCCGCCATTGTCGCTGCAGCGACATCGGTAATCAGCGTCGGCAGCACCGATGTCGTGCCGTAGGGGCGGTGCCCGGCGGCAATCATGTACATGGAGTCGGGCGATGGTTCGTCGTTCAGCATGCGGCCGCCGCCGCCGTTCACCTGGGCATCGATGAAGCCGGGGGCCAGGACGCCGCCGTTCAGGCGGATGGTCTCGGCATTGTCGGGCACATCGTTGGCGCCGGTGATGGCATGGATGCGGCCGTTGCCGACCACAAGCGCGCTGTCTTCATGAAAACGGTCGCCGTCGAAGATGCGGGCGCCGGTAAAGACCTTGTAGTCCATCACATGGTCTCCGTTACCTTGAGAAGGTTAGCCGGCTTGTCCGGGTCGAAGCCCTTGCGACGCGTCACCGATTCGATGAGGCGATAGTAGCATAGCAGCGACACCAGCGGATCGAGCAGGCCGTTGCCGGTGGTCGGCATGCGCAGATTGATGCCTGCGAGCGGCGCGGTCGAGAAGGAGACGGCGGTTGCGCCGAGCTTCTGCAGGCGCTCGAGGGCCTGCGCGTTGTTGGCGAAGGCGGCATCGTCGGGCGAGAATGCCACGATCGGGAAGCCCGGCTGCACGAGGCGCATCGGGCCGTGCATGAGTTCGGCCAGCGAGAAGGCTTCGGCGTGCAGGCCGGCGGTTTCCTTGGCCTTCAGCGCCGCTTCGAGCGCGATGGCGAAGGCGGGGCCGCGGCCGCCGGTATAGAGCGAGGACGCATTGAAGAGCACGTCTTCGGCAGCCTTGCCATCGATGCCCGAGGTCGCGGCAAGCGCCTCCGGCAGCTTTGCAAGGCCATCGACGAGCGCCTTGTCCTGAGAAATCGCCGCGGTGACGCCGGCCAGCGCTGCAACCGAGGCGATGAAGGATTTCGTCGCGGCGACGCTCTGTTCCTTGCCGGCGTTGAGGCCGAGCACGATGTCCGCTTCCTTGGCAAGCGGGCTGTCGGTGACGTTGACGACGGCGATCGTGGTTGCGCCGCCTTTCTTGGCAGCGGCCTGCAGCGCGATGATGTCAGGGCTGCCGCCGGATTGTGACACCGTGAAGTGGATACCGTCCTTCAGATGGAGGGGCGCACCGTAGACCGAGGCGATCGATGGGCCGACGGAGGCGACCGGGATGCCGCAGGATATCTCGAAGAGATATTTGAAGAAGGTGGCGGCATGGTCGGACGAGCCGCGCGCTGCGGTCGTTATCAGCGACGGACGGCCCGAGGAGAAGAGCTTCGCGATCTCGGCGAAGGCGGGCTTTTCCTTTTCAAGCAGCGTCGCAACCACCTCAGGCGATTGGCCGGCCTCCGTCAGCATCAGGGACTGGGTCTTGCTCATAGGTCATCTCCAATTCTCAATTCGGCAACGAAATCATAGGCATCGCCGCGATAGTGCGAGCGGGTATATTCAACGACGCGCTGGTCTGCGAGGCGAGAGACGCGCTCGATCAGAAGCGCCGGCGCTCCGGCCTTGACGGTCAGGATCGATGCGGATGTCGGGTCCAGCGTCACGGCCGTCAGTCTTTGCTGGGCGCGCACGGGCTTGAAGCCGTTGGCCGCCAGCGCATCGTAGAGCGATCCTTGGGATACGGCATCCTCGCCGAGGAACTTGACGGGCACGACGGCGCGCTCGATGGCGAGCGGCTGGCCGTCGGCAAGGCGCAGTCGGTCGAGCCGCAGGACGGGTTCATCGACGCTGAGGCCGAGGAGGAAGGATTCTTCCGGGGCCGGGGCGCTGACGGTGCGCGACAGGATGCGCGCCGCCGGCTCGCGGCCGCGCGAGCGCATGTCGGCCGAAAAGGAGGAGAGGCGCCAGAGCGGCTGCTCGATGCGTTCGACATGCTGCGAGACGAAGGTGCCGCTGCCATGGCGGGCCTCGATGACGCCCGAAGCCAGCAGGTCGCGATAGGCGGTTCGCACGGTGACGCGACCGATCTGCAGGGCTCCGGCAAGATCCCGCTCGCCCGGCAGAGCCGTGCCCGACTTCAGCAGCCCTTCCTGGACGAGACCTGTCAGCGCCTGTGCCAGGCGCTTGTAGAGCGGCCCGCTCCCGGTCCCGTCGCCAAGGCCGCGATTGTTCAATTCGGCGATCAAACTGGTTCTATCCATGAGTGTTATATAGAACCTATTTAGAACCAATTCACAAGGTGAATCTGCCTGCATGGCTGAAAAAGAATCGGCCGGGCGCTACGAACGCCCGGCCGAGTTTCAGAAGAGCGGACATGCCCGGCTCAGTTCTTGGTGAAGATATAATCCGTTTCCTGCCGCAATACCTCGCCCGGGCGGAGCACGGCATTGGGAAAGCCTTCATGGTTGATGGCGTCGGGCCAGACCTGCGTTTCCAGGCAGAAGCCGGCGAACGGGCCGATCTTGCGGCCGTCATGGCCGGGAACCGGCACGTTGAGCTTGAAGCCGGTGTAGAACTGCACGCCGGGCTCGGTGGTGCGCACTTCCAGCGACACGCCGGAATTGACGCTGCGGGCGAGCACGACGGAGCGTTTGGCGCTGCGTTCGCCGGAGAGGCAGAAATTGTGGTCGTAGAGAGCCTGCTCGCCGCCCTCGAAGCGCTTCATCGGCGTCATCTCGCGGAAATCGAACACCGTGCCGTCGACCGAGCGGATCTCGCCCGTCGGCACCTGCTTGTCATCCGTCGGCGTATAATGGTCGGCGGCGATCATGATGTCGTGGCCGAGGGCATCGTCACGGCCGTCGAGGTTGAAATAGGCATGCTGGCAGACATTGGCGAGCGTCGGCTGGTCGGTGGTCGATTCGTAGGTCACCGTCAGTTCGCCGTTGCCATGCACCCGATAGGTCGCGTGGATGGTGCAGTTGCCCGGATAGCCGGCTCGGCCGTCGGGGTCGACGATCTTCAGGACGACGCGGTCGGTATCGTGCTCGACGATGGTCCAGTTGCGCTTGGCGGTGTTGTCCTTGCCGCCGTGCAGATGCGTGACGCCCTTCTCGTTGAGTTCGAGCTGGTATTGCTTGCCGTCCAGCGTGAAACGGCCGCCGCCGATGCGGTTGGCGCAGCGTCCCGGCGTGGCGCCGAAATAGGAGGAATGGAGGGGGTAGTCGGCGAAATCGTCGAAACCGAGCAGAAGCGCCGGCTCGTGGCCGTCAAGCCGGAGATCCTGGATGACTGCGCCCCACGACATGATATGCGCCGTCAGGCCGCCACCGACGATCTTGACGCGATAGACGGTATCGCCATCGGCCGTCGTCCCAAAAACTTCCCGTTGCAAAGTGCTTTCCGTCATATCAGCTCTTCCATGGCTATCGAATATATGTGGCCAGACCCTGCCCCCATTCTCGTCGTTCCGCAACCGGTCCGATGGCGAAATGTCGGGGCATGGGGCTGCTATCGCCCCCAGGCTCTGCCTCATGGTTCATAGACTGCACCAAACGCATGCAATGTGTGCGACAGATAGGGTTAGGGTAAGGTCGGAGGTGCGAATGTTACCGCGAAAATTCCCTTGTCGCCTTTTCCAGCCCGCCGAGCGTCAGGGGATACATGCGGTCGGTCATCAGGCGGCGGATGATCGAGATCGAGGTCGTATAGCCCCAATAGTTCTCCGGCACGGGGTTGATCCAGATGCATTTGCGGAAATGGCCGGTCATGCGGGCGAGCCAGGCTTCGCCCGCTTCCTTGTTCCAGTGCTCCACCGAGCCGCCGGCCTGAGTGATTTCGTAGGGGCTCATCGACGCGTCGCCGACGAAGACGACGCGGTAGTCGGAGCCGAAGGTGCGGATCAGGTCCGTCGTTGCGGTGATGTCGACGCGCCGGCGGCGATTGTCCTTCCACACGCCCTCGTAGAGGCAGTTGTGAAAGTAGAAATATTCCATGTGGCGAAACTCTGATCGGGCGGCGGAAAACAGCTCTTCCACCACGCGGATATGGTCGTCCATCGAGCCGCCGACATCGAAGAACATCAGGAGCTTGACGGCGTTGCGGCGCTCCGGCCGCGTCTGGACATCGAGATAGCCATGCTCGGCGGTGGAGCGGATGGTGCCGGAAAGATCCAGCTCCTCGGCGGCCCCCTCGCGCACCCAGCGGCGCAGGCGCTTCAGCGCTACCTTGATGTTGCGGGTGCCGAGCTCGACGCCGTCGTCGAGATTCTTGAAGTCACGGCGATCCCAGACCTTCACCGCGCGGCGATGGCGCGATGTTTCCTGGCCGATGCGCACGCCTTCCGGATTGTAGCCGTAGGCGCCGAAGGGCGAAGTGCCTGCCGTGCCAATCCATTTCGAGCCGCCCTGATGGCGGCCCTTCTGCTCGGCGAGGCGTTGCCGCAGCGTCTCCATCAGCTTGTCGAAGCCGCCGAGCGCCTCGATCTCTCTTCTTTCCTCTTCGGTCAGATGCCGCTCGGCGAGCTTGCGCAGCCATTCCTCGGGAATGGCGGTCGCCTCGACCGCTTCCGCGTCGGCATTGCCGCCGATCGCCTCGACGCCGCGAAAGTAATCGGCGAAGATCTGATCGAAGCGATCGATGAAGCGCTCGTCCTTGATGAGCGTCGTGCGCGCCAGATAATAGAAGGCCTCGACGTCGTAGTCGGCAATTCCCTCTTCCATCCCCTCGAGCAGCGACAGGAATTCCCGGAGCGTTACCGGCACCTTCGCTTCCTTCAGCTTCAAGAAGAAGGGAATGAACAAGCCTATGCCCTTTCCTGGCCGATCTCCTCCACATCATACGGCGTGGTCTGGTAGATCTCGTTGATCCAGTTGCCGAAGAACAGGTGCGCGTGGCTGCGCCACCGGTTCTGCGGAGCGATTTCCGGGTCGTTGTGCGGGAAGTAGTTGTGCGGCATCTTGATCGGCACGCCCGCATTCACATCCCGGAAATATTCGTCCGCAAGCGAGGTGGAATCATACTCCACATGATTGAACATGTAGAGCCGGTTACAGGCCTGTTCATGCACGAGGCAGACGCCCATTTCGCTCGAATCCATCAGGATCTGCAGGCCGGGCACCTTCTCGATATCGGCGCGCTTCACTTCGGTCCAACGTGAAACCGGCACGGCGAAATCGTCGGAAAAGCCGTTGAGGTAGACGGAGGAGGGTTTCAGGTTCTGGTGGCGATAGACGCCGAACGCCTTTTCCTTCAGCGTATATTTCGGCACCTTGTGGAAGTGGTAGATCGCCGCCATCGCGCCCCAGCAGACGTTGAGCGTCGAATGGACGTTGGTGGTCGTCCATTCGAAGATCTGCTGCATTTCGTCCCAGTAGGTCACGTCCTCGTATTCGAGCAGCTCGATCGGCGCACCGGTGATGATGAAGCCGTCGAACTTGCGGTGCTTCACTTCTTCCCAGGTCTGGTAGAAGGAGAGCAGATGTTCCTCGGAGGTGTTCTTGGCCTTGTGGCCGCCGATGCGTATCAGCGAGAACTCCACCTGCAGCGGCGAGGCGCCGACGAGGCGCGCCATCTGGACCTCGGTCTTGATCTTGTTCGGCATGAGGTTGAGGAGCCCGATCTGAAGGGGGCGGATATCCTGACGGAACGCCACCGTTTCGGTCATCACCCGCACCCCCTCGCTCTGGAGGGTTTCAAACGCGGGCAGCGTATCGGGAATCTTGATGGGCATCGTTTCACTCGACCAAATACAAAAAAACCGGCCGCGATCATGAATCGCTACCGGTCCGCACGCGGCCCTTTAGCGATTTATTTAACGTGGCTGCAAGCCGGCCGGCCAAATCACCACAAGGGGAAATCCATAAACCTGCTGTCCCGGCGGGTCAATGGGCAAGCTTGGAGGCGGATTGGCGGCCGCGTCCTGATGTCGGTTGCGGTTTGCGGAGGTTCAAGATGGGCTTGTGGGTAATTCGGTCCGGAGGCCACCTCGCCCTTCGAGGCCTTGGCTTTTGCGCTTACGCTTAAACCCCAGGCACCTCAGGGTGAGGTGGAGGGAGTATCGCCGCCGGGGGTGAGAAGATCAGTCCTCACCCTGAGGCGCGGAGGCTGAAAGCCGGAGCCTCGAAGGGCGAGGGCGGGTGATATGGTCACTTCATTTTCGCTTGGGAGGGCGCGTGCAGTTCCGTGGATGGAAGATGCGCCGATCGCCGTTATTTGCCCTGCCCCCGCGCCATGAAGGCCAGCCGTTCGAAGAGGTGGACGTCCTGCTCGTTTTTCAGCAGCGCGCCATGCAGCTTCGGCAGTGCGTTCTTGGCATCGGCGCGCAGCGTGGCGGGATCGACGTCGTCGGCGACAAGCAGGCGGATCCAGTCGAGCGCTTCGGAGGTCGAGGGTTTTTTCTTCAGGCCCGGCACGTCGCGGATTTCGAAGAATTGCGTCAGCGCGGCATGCACGAGCGTCTGCTTGATGCCGGGATAGTGCACCTCGACGATGCGGGCGAGCGTCTCCATGTCGGGAAAGCGGATGTAGTGGAAGAAGCAGCGGCGCAGGAAGGCGTCCGGCAGTTCCTTCTCGTTGTTGGACGTGATGATGACGATCGGGCGGACGGCCGCCCGGACGGTCTCGCCGGTTTCGTAGACATGGAATTCCATGCGGTCGAGTTCCTGCAGCAGATCGTTCGGGAACTCGATGTCGGCCTTGTCGATCTCGTCGATCAGCAGCACGCATTTCTGCGCCGAGGTGAAGGCCTGCCAGAGCTTGCCCTGGCGGATGTAGTTGCCGACGTCGTGAACTCTGATGTCTCCGAGCTGGCTGTCGCGCAGGCGCGAAACGGCATCGTATTCGTAAAGGCCCTGCTGCGCCTTCGTCGTCGATTTGACGTTCCATTCGATGAGTTCGAGGCCGAGCGCTGCCGCCACCTGGCGGGCAAGCTCCGTCTTGCCAGTCCCCGGTTCACCCTTTACCAGAAGGGGGCGCTCGAGCCGGATGGCGGCATTGACCGCGACCATCAGATCCTTGTCGGCGATATAATCGGCTGTTCCCTGAAATTGCATCGGAAGGCTTTCTCAATCTTTCAGGTGCAAGCTAATTGCTGACCTTATTCGGTTCAAGGCGTGAAACGTGTATATAGGAACGTGATCGCATCGATCTATTGAAGGATGGACATGAGGGCGGGTCATGATTAACTGACGGACGTGCGTCGCAGGGAAGTGCTGATGGCAGTTGAAACGCAAGCTAAGCCGAATATCCAGGGAAACGAGCAGGTCGGGTACGATTTGAGCCTTTTCTTTCGGCTGAGAATGATGTTCTCCGCTTTCTGGAATTCGCCGGTACGCATCAAGATCATTTCGCTTACCGTCGCGCTTTTCGTGATTATCCTGGTCACCGCCTATGTCCAGGTGCTGCTGAACAACTGGAACGCTCCTTTCTACGATTCGCTGGCACGGCGCGATATCTCCGCCTTCTTCCACCAGCTCGGCGTTTTCGGCATTATCGCCGGCTCGCTTCTGGTCCTCAACGTCATCCAGGCCTGGCTCAATCAGATGACGGCGCTCTACATGCGCGAGGGTCTGGCGAGGGATCTGGTAAACCAATGGCTGCAGGCCAAGCGCGCGCTTCGGCTTGCCTCCTCGGGCCTGATCGGCGTCAATCCCGATCAGCGGCTGCACGAGGATGCCCGCAATCTCGCCGAAAGCACGACAGGTCTTGCCATCGGGCTGGTGCAGGCGACGATCCTGCTGCTCAGCTTCATCGGCGTGCTCTGGGAACTGTCGAGCGGCATGGTGTTCCATTTCAGGGACATGAATTTCTCCGTCCCCGGCTACATGGTCTGGGCCGCGATCCTCTATGCCGGATCTGCCTCGTTCCTCAGCCAGTTCGTCGGCCGCCGTCTCGTCCGGCTGAATGCCGATCGCTATTCGAAGGAAGCCGAGCTGCGCTTCGCATTGATGCATGCCAACGAGCATATGCCGGCGATCACGATTGCCGGCGGCGAAGAGAACGAGCGCCGGCGGATCAATCTCGACATTTCCGCCGTGCTTGGCGTCATCCGTCAGCTTGCCATCGCCAATACCAATCTCACCTGGGTTTCCGCCGGCTACGGCTGGCTGGTGCTCATCATCCCGATCCTCGTCGCCGCCCCCGCCTATTTCTCGGGCGGACTGACCTTCGGTCAGCTGATGGTGGCCGTCGGCGCATTCAACCAGGTCAATTCGGCCTTGCGCTGGTATGTCGCCAATTTCGGCCCGATCGCCGAGTGGCGCGCCACGCTGATGCGCGTCACCGATTTCCGCAAGGCGCTGACGGAGATGGATGACAAGACGCCGATGCCGCATACCCTCGTTTTCGACAGGGCAGCCCCCGGTACCATGGTGTGGACCGACCTGGAGGTATCGACGAAGACCAACGACGACGCGACGGAGAACGGTTTCCGGATCGCCGAGGGCACGGTCACCATCAATGCCGGCGAGCACATCATGATCAACGGCGATCATGGCGTGAACCGGAGATTGCTGTTCGAGGTGCTGGCGCATCAATGGTACAACGGCGCCGGAACGGTCAGCCTGCCGCCGATGGAAGACATGCTGTTCGTGCCGCACACGCCCTATGTGCCGACCGGCACGCTCAGGGAGGCAATCTGTTTCCCGGACGATGGGGACGCCTATGACGATGCCGCCGTTGATGCGGTCATGGACAAGGTGGGCCTCGGCCGTCTGAAGAGCCGTCTCGACACGCAAGCCCGCTGGGACCGGCTGCTGGATACCGAGGAGCAGAAAGCCGTCGGTTTTGCGCATCTGTTGCTGGCGAAGCCGAAATGGATCGTCCTTGACGATGCCTTCGAGGGGCTGGAGGCCGAAGTTCAGGCAAAGGCCTGCGCAATGCTGGCGGAGCTCGCGGATGCGACGATGATCTATATCGGCCGCTCCGATGCCTATATGCACGCCATGTCACCGCGGGTTCTGCATCTGCAGACTTTGGCCCCGCAGGAGCATGGCATCGAGATGGCCGCGCCTTCCGAAACCGCCGATGCGGAACAGAAGGATGAGAAAAAAGCCAACGCGCCGTGACGTGATCGTTAGATCTCGCCGGCGTTGCCCAGGCTCTGGGGTGGCTTCAATTCCTCCACAACGCAAAACGCCCCGTCGCGGCGACGAGGCGTTCTCAATGCAAGCAAGGCGGCTGAGGCTCAGTCCTTGGCGCGCTCGACGTAGGAATTGTCTTCCGTTGCGATGACGACGCGGGTGCCGGCGTTGATGTGCGGCGGCACCATGGTGCGGACGCCGTTCGACAGCATGGCGGGCTTATAGGAAGACGATGCCGTCTGGCCCTTGACGACCGGCTCGGTCTCGGTGATCTCGAGCGTGACGTGGCGCGGCAGTTCGAGGGCCAGCGGAATGCCTTCGTGGATCGACAGGATGCAGGTCATGCCTTCCTGGAGATAGGCCTTCTGGTCGCCCATGGTTTCGACGTCGACGACGACCTGATCGTAGGTGGCCGGGTTCATGAAGTGGAAGCCTTCGCCATCTTCATAGAGGTACTGGAAGTTCACGTCTTCGACGAAGGCGCGCTCGACCTGCTCGGTGGTGCGCCAGCGCTCGGACACCTTCACGCCGTCGACGATGCGGCGCATGTCGACCTGGGTGACCGGAGTACCCTTGCCCGGATGAAAATTCGCGGCGGTGAGAACGACGTAGAGCTTGCCGTCGACGTCGAGAACGTTGCCCTTGCGGACCGAAGAGGCGATGACCTTGACCATAAGACTTCCTTGTAACGCTGCGTTTTGCGTCGTAGAGGGACTGTCGAAATGCTCTCCGAGACGCAGCAATTGTTTGCTTGGGGGCGCAACTACCCTAAATCAATGGAAATTGCCACCCCCAACGCGGCCTGCGCCCCGAAGAAAGCTAGGAATGAAGCCAACGACGAGCAAAGCGTCCCCCTGGTGGACCCGCAATGTCCATGCGGACCGGCGGCCGTTCCTCATCGGCCGCAACGCGATCCAGGCGGCGCTGCGCATCTTCTTTGCGAAGAACGACTTCATCGAGGTCGATACGGCGACGCTGCAGGTATCGCCGGGCAACGAGGCGCATCTGCACGCCTTCGAGACCGAGGCGCTGACGACCGATGGCAAGGTGCTTCCCCTCTATCTGCACACGTCGCCCGAATTCGCCTGCAAGAAGCTGCTGGCAGCCGGCGAGGAGCGCATTGCCTGCTTTGCCCATGTATATCGCAATCGCGAGCGCGGCCCGCTGCATCATCCAGAATTCACCATGCTGGAATGGTATCGGGCGGGAGAGAGCTATGAGGCCCTGATGGCCGACTGTGCGGCATTGCTGGCGCTTGCGGCCGAAACGGTGGGGGCGAAGAAGTTCAGCTTTCGCGGCGCGGAAACGGATCCGTTCCTGCCGCCAGAGCGCATCAGCGTGGCGGCGGCCTTCGAACGCTATGCCGGCATCGACCTCTTCGCGTCCATCGGTTTCGACGGGTCGACCGATCGCGACCGTCTGGCGGCGGATATGCGCCAGGCGGGCATACGGGTTGCCGACGACGACGTTTGGGCCGATCTTTTCAGCCGGGTGCTGGTCGAGAAGGTCGAGCCGAATCTCGGCTTCGGGCGCGCCACCATTCTCGACGAATATCCCGTCTCCGAGGCAGCACTTGCCCGGCCGTCGGCCGGGGATCATCGCGTTGCCGAGCGCTTCGAGCTCTATGCCTGCGGCGTCGAGCTTGCCAATGCCTTCGGCGAGCTCACCAATGCCAAGGAACAGCGCCGACGGTTCGAAATCGAGATGGCGGAAAAGCAGCGTGTCTATGGCGAGACCTATCCGCTGGACGAGGATTTTCTGCAGGCGCTTGCCGTCATGCCTGAGGCAAGCGGCATTGCGCTCGGTTTCGACCGGCTTGTCATGCTGGCAACCGGGGCCTCTCGCATAGACCAGGTGCTGTGGGCGCCGGTCGCGGAGTATGACGCATGAATGTAATGCGCCCAATCCGGACTATCGGCGAGCTTGAGCGCACCGGACTGATCGACGCCGATCAGGCGGTGGCGCTCGAAGCCGTGGCGGAGCGTTATGCAGTCGCTCTGACGCCATCCGTCATGCGCCTGATCGACCCTGCCGATCCCTCGGATCCCATTGCCCGGCAATTCGTGCCCGATGCGGCCGAATTGACCGTCACGCCCGAGGAGCGTGCCGATCCGATCGGCGATCACGCGCATAGCCCGGTCGAAGGTATCGTTCATCGCTATCCGGACCGCGTGCTTCTGAAGGCGGTGCATGTCTGCCCCGTTTATTGCCGCTTCTGCTTCCGTCGCGAGATGGTCGGGCCGCAGGGGCTTGGCACGCTGGATGGCGATGCGCTGGATGGCGCCTTTGCCTATATCCGCGACCACAAGGAAATCTGGGAAGTGATCCTGACCGGCGGCGATCCGCTGGTGCTGTCGCCGCGGCGTCTGGAAGACATCCTGCGGCAGCTGGCCGATATCGGCCATGTGAAGATCGTCCGCTTCCACACGCGCGTTCCCGTCGTCGATCCCTCGAAGGTCGATGCCGCGCTGATTGCGGCGTTGAAGGCGAGTGGCAAGACCATCTATGTGGCGCTGCATGCCAATCATCCGCGCGAGCTGACGGAGGAGGCGCGCGCGGCCTGCGCCCGGCTGGTCGATGCCGGCATCGTGCTCGTCAGCCAGTCGGTTCTGCTGAAGGGCGTCAATGACGATCCGGACGTCCTGGCGGCGCTGATGAAGGCTTTCGTCGAAACACGGGTGAAGCCTTACTATCTGCACCATCCGGACCTCGCGCCAGGCACCAGCCATTTCCGCCTGACGATCGCCGAGGGGCGGTCCATCGTTGCGGCATTGCGCGGCCGCATCTCCGGCCTTTGCCAGCCGACCTACATTCTCGACATCCCCGGCGGCCATGGCAAGGCGGACATTGGCCGCAGCTCGGTAAGGGAACAGGGCGAGGGCTGCTATTCGATTTCCGACTATCGCGGCGGCGAGCACATCTATCCGCCGCAAGATTAAAGTCCGTTCTGGCGATCTTATAGTTTCACTGACGCTCTGATTGTTATGAGTCTTTTCGAATAAAACGTGGCAGCGAATTTTGTCGCATTAACCTTCTTTCAGGCCTCATCTTTCCAAAAATCGCCACACCTTAATATTAGATATATATAATATAATCGTACGGACCATCGGTTAGATGGCTTACATATGGTAAATTTCAATCAGACAAATGTTGAATATAGCAATTTTCTACGAAGTATAAGTTGCGTGTATTTACCACGTCGCTTAGCGGAATGTTCTAATTTGCCTGTTACTTCTTGGTGAAAGATAAGACGGCGTAACTGTGGTTATGCTTACAATTGCCAGAAGGGACTAGACTATGAACAAGACGATTCGCGAATTGCTGGCCAAGTTCGGTGCGCTTCCTGTTGCTGTCGACCAGATCGAAAACGATGCCGATCTCTATGCGACCGGGCTTTCCTCCTTCGCTTCCGTGCAATTGATGCTCGGTATCGAGGAAGCCTTCGACATCGAGTTTCCGGATAACCTGTTGAACCGCAAGTCCTTCGCCAGCATCGCCGCGATCGAAAAGACCGTCGGCATGATCCTGGACAACCGAAAGGTCGCATGATGAGCGCGGCCATCGCTTTGCTTGAGGTTGGCTCGGGAGACGGGCTGGCGGTGCGAGCCGCGCGCGTCGCCGTTATCGCCAGCCAACACGCCGATGCCGTCGACGTCGAGGGCCGGTTCCCACGCGAAGCTGTCGACGCGATGCGCGCCGAGAAGCTGCTTTCCATCCAGATCCCCGCCGAGTTCGGCGGCGAGGGTGCGTCGATCACTGAAATTGCCGAGCTCTGCTCGATCCTCGGCCAGACCTGCGCGGCCAGTGCCATGGTCTTCGCCATGCATCACATCAAGCTGTCGAGCCTGGTCGAGCATGGCGCCGGCAGCGATTGGCACCGCGACTTCATGCGCCGCATCGCCCGGGAACAGCTGCTGCTGGCCTCCGCGACGACCGAAGGCGGGATCGGCGGCAACCTGCGCAACAGCATCTGCGCCATCAAGGTCGAAGGTGATACCTGCTTCCTGGAAAAGGACGCAACCGTCATCTCCTACGGCGCTCATGCCGATGCGATCCTGATTACGTCGCGCAGCCACGCCGAAGCAGCCTCTTCCGATCAGGTGCTGACGGTTTTCCTCAAGGATCAATACACGATCGAGCGCACCGTCGAGTGGAATACGCTCGGCATGCGCGGAACCTGCTCGGACGGCTTCCTGTTCAAGGGCAAGGCCCCGGCCGTGCAGATCCTGCCGAAGCCTTTTGCCGAAATTGCCGCGCAGTCCATGCTGGCAAGCTCGCATCTCCTCTGGAGCGGCGTCTGGTACGGCATAGCCGCCGACGCGGTTGCCCGCGCGCAAGCCTTCGTGCGCGCCGCCGCCCGCAAATCCCCCGGCGCACCGCCACCCGGCGCGCTGCGTCTGGCCGAGACGTCGAGCATGCTGCAAATGGTCAAATCCAATGTGGTTGCCGGCCTCAAGGCCTATGAAGAAGCCAAGTTGGATGCCGACAGGCTCTCCTCGATGGCCTTCGCCGTGGCGATGAACAACGTCAAGATCGCATCGTCCGAGATGATCCTGCCGATCATCAACCACGCCATGCTGATCTGCGGCATCATGGGCTACAAGAACGGTACGCCCTACAGCCTCGGCCGCCACCTGCGCGACGCGCACTCGGCGCAATTAATGATCTCGAATGACCGCATTCTCGGCAACACGTCGACCATGCTGCTCGTCCACAAACAAGATACCAGCCTGTTGGGGTAATCGTCATGGATATGCAAACCTCGTTTCTCGACCGTCTTTTCGAATCCGGCCTTCTGATCGACACCGGCGTTGATGGCCTTTATGGCCGCAGCGGCCAGTTCGAAGATGTGATCGCCGCCTTCGAGCGGCTGATCGACCAGTTCGGCGGCGCCGACGGCGCCGAAGCCATCCGCTTTCCGCCGGGCATGAACCGCGCCTTCTTCGAAACCAGCGGCTACATGAAGAGCTTCCCGCAGCTCGCCGGCACGGTGCACAGCTTCTGCGGCAACGAGCTCGATCACATGAGCCTGCTGAAGTGCATGGAAGTCGGCGACGACTGGACGAAAGACCAGCAGGCGACCGATATCGTGCTGACGCCGGCGGCCTGCTATCCGCTCTATCCGACGGTTGCCAAGCGCGGCGCCATTTCGGAAAGCGGCGCGCTCTTCGACCTGCAGTCCTACTGTTTCCGCCACGAGCCCTCCAAGGACCCGGCCCGCCAGCAGCTCTTCCGCATGCGCGAATATGTCTGCATGGGCAGCGAAAAGCATGTGACCGATTTCCGCCAGAGCTGGATGGACCGTGGCGTCGAAATGATGAAGGCCGTCGGTCTCGATGTCACCATCGACGTCGCCAACGACCCGTTCTTCGGCCGCGCCGGCAAGATGCTCGCCAACAACCAGCGTGACCAGAACCTGAAGTTCGAGCTGCTGATCCCGATCACCTCCGCCGCCAAGCCGACCGCCTGCATGAGCTTCAACTACCACCAGGATGCCTTCGGCACGAAATGGGGCCTGAACTTCGCCGATGGCAGCGTCGTGCACACGGCCTGCGTCGGCTTCGGCCTGGAGCGCATCGCGCTGGCGCTGTTCCACACCCACGGTCTCGACGTCAAGGAATGGCCCGAGAGCGTGCGCAAGGCGCTGTGGGGCTGATCGCTTCCATGGCTGCCGTGTTTCAGGGACTGGATCCCGCCGCCTACAAGCCACATGCGCTGCACGACAGCGAGCGCATGTGGCCCGAGACGAACTGCTATATCGATCTCTGGATCGAGGTGCTCTCGACCCTGAAGCTGCCGCCGGAAGCCATGCTCGGTTTCACGGTGACACAGGATTTCGAGGGCGACCAGTTCACCTTCTTCAAGGTGCCGCTCGAGGATCTGGAAGCGCTATACGGCGTCCGCTGCACCGAGCTTGCGATCTACGACAAGGTGCAGAACCATGTCGCCGAGCAGATCGGCCGCGGCCGGCTCTGCCTGGTGGAGATGGATTCCTTCTTCATGCCGGATACGCAAGGCGTCGGCTATCGCCGCGAGCACGGCAAGACGACGGTCGCGATCAACCGGCTCGACATGGAAGGCCGCACGCTCGACTATTTCCACAACGGCGGCTTCTTCCAGCTGTCGGGCGAGGATTTCGACGGGCTGTTCCAGCTGCATCTGACGGACGAGGACCTGCCCTTCCTGCCCTACACGGAATTTGCGAAATTCCCTGAAAAAGCACCGGCGGAAGCCGCCATCCGCGAGATGGCGCGGCAGCTCCTGTCCTTCCATTTCCGCCGCCGTCCGCGAGCCAATCCGATCCGCGCCTTTGCAGAGATCTTCCCGGCGCAGGTTGAAGCGGTTGCCGAACGGCCTTTCGGCTTCTTCCACAAATACGCCTTCAACACGCTGCGTCAGCTTGGCGCCAATTTCGAACTTGCCGGCAGTCACTTCGACTGGCTGACTGCGGATTTGTCCGAAGCAGCGGCGGAAGCACGACGGATTTCCGAGCCGGCGAAATCGGTGCAGTTCCAGCTTGCCCGCGCCATCACGCGCAAGAAATTTGAGCCATTGCGCACGGCGCTTGATCCGGCCGCCGATGCATGGGATTCCATGATGGCTGAGCTCGAGCGGAAGCTTTGACCGGCTTCCGTTCGATTGCGATACGGCTGGGTCATTTCTGACAATATTGGGGCGGGGACATCCCCGGAAAATCTCATGGGCGGGCGCTTGGCTGATCTCGGCGGTGGAATGCGGCTGAGCGAAGGTTGGAATCTGGTATTGACGGAGGCCGGCACCTGCATCGCGCCTTCCGACGTGCCGCTGACGTCGGGCTTCCTCCCGGCGCCTGTGCCCGGCACGGTGGCGGAAGCCCTGGAAAGGGCCGGGCGTTTCGACCGGACCAGGCCTCATCCCCTTCATGACAGCGATGCCTGGTACATCTGCCGTCTGGTGGATGCGGAGGCCGGCGAGGCCGTCCTGCGGCTGGAAGGATTGGCGACGCTCTGCGAGGTCTTCCTGAACGGCCAGAAAATCCTCGTTTCCGACAGCATGTTCGAAGCTCATGACGTCGCCGTCACCCTGCTTGGCGGCGACGAGCTGGCGCTCTGCTTCCGCGCGTTGGAACCAAGGCTTTCCGAACCTGGTCCTCGCGCCCGCTGGCGGCCGCAGATGATCACGCCGCAGGGCCTGCGGACGGTACGCACGACGCTGCTCGGCCATATGCCCGGCTGGTGCCCGGAGGTTCAGGCCGTCGGCCCGTGGCGGCCGATTTCGCTTCTGCGGCCGAGTGCGCCGGTTGTTCGTGATCTTTCCTTGCGGCCGGATCTGCTCGAAAACGGCGAGGGCAGGCTCTATGCCTCGCTTTCGATCGAGGGCGATGTCGAGGCGCTGGTACTGCGGTGCGGCGATGTCGAGCAGGCCTTCGAACGGGATAGTCCCGGCCGCTATACCGCCATCCTGAAAATTCCCGGTGTCGAGCCCTGGTGGCCGCATACGCATGGCGAGCCGCACCTCCATGACGTCGCGCTCGTCGTTGACGGCATCGAACATGCGCTCGGGAAAACGGGCTTTCGCCGACTGTCGATCGACCGCGGCAGCGATGGGCAGGGTTTTACCCTGATCGTCAACGGCGAGCGGGTTTTCTGCCGTGGGGCGGTCTGGACAACGGCCGACATCGTGCGCCTGCCCGGCGGCCGGGAGGATTACCAAGACTGGCTGCGGCTGGCGGCCGAGGCCGGCATGAACATGGTCCGCATCGGCGGCACCATGGCCTATGAGACGCCGGAATTCTTCCGCCTTTGCGACGAACTCGGCCTGCTTGTCTGGCAGGATTTCATGTTCGCCAACTTCGACTATCCGAAGAACGACAAAGCCCTCAATGCCCATGTCGAGGCGGAGGTTTCGCAGCTTCTGGGCCGCACGCGCCTGTCGCCTTCCCTGGCCGTCCTTTGCGGCGGCAGCGAGATCCACCAGCAGGCGGCGATGATGGGCCTGCCCGAGCGCTTCTGGTCAAGCCCGATCGTCGAGGAGATCATCCCGCCGGTGGTGCAATCGCTTCGGCCCGACGTGCCCTATGTGGTCAATTCGCCCTCCGGCGGCGCCATGCCGTTTTCGCCGAACGCCGGCGTCACGCATTATTATGGCGTCGGCGCCTACATGCGGCCGCTTGCCGATGCGCGCCGTGCCGATGTCCGCTTTGCCGCCGAGAGCCTGGCTTTCGCGCATGTGCCGCAGGCGCGCACGCTGGGCCAATACCTGCCGGTCCCCGCCGTTCATAGCCCGCTATGGAAAGAGCGCGTGCCGCGGGATCGCGGCGCATCCTGGGATTTCGAGGATGTGCGCGACCACTATCTTCAGGAGCTCTACGGCTTCGAGCCCAACCGGTTGCGGCGGGAGGATCCCGATCTTTATCTCAATCTCTCGCGCGCCGTGACCGGCGAAGTGGCCGAGGAAACCTATGCCGAATGGCGGCGCCACGGTTCCGATTGCAGCGGCGCGCTCGTCTGGACGCTGCAGGACCTGCTTCCCGGCGCCGGCTGGGGCGTCATTGACTCGACCGGGGAGCCTAAGCCGGTCTGGTATGCATTGCGCCGGGCCTTTCGGCCGGTGCAGGTGCTGCTCATGGACGAGGGCACCAATGGCCTCGACGTGCATGTCATCAACGAGAGCGATGCGGCGCTCGACCTGACGGTCGAGGTCTCCTGCCTGCGCGACGGCCGCCAGATCGTGGTCGGCGGCGGCCGCGACCTCGTGGTCGAAGCGCGCGGCAAGCACAAGATCGCCTGCACCGATCTTTTCGGCGCCTTCTTCGACACGACCTACGCCTTCCGCTTCGGCCCGCCGTCGCATGATGTCACGGTGGCGCGGCTGACGGCGGCGGCAACCGGCGCGGTGGTCGCCCAGGCCTTTTACTTCCCGCTTGGACGAACCAGGGCGTTTCATGATGCCGAGATCACCGCATCGGTCCTTCAGGAAGGCGAGGATTGGTATCTGGAGCTGAGCAGCGATCGGCTGGCGCAATCGGTGCAGATCGATCTGGAATCCTATCGGGCGGAGGATGACTGGTTCCATCTCGCGCCGGGCAGCAGCTGGCGAATTCCCCTGCATCGGCGGCCGGGCGTTCCGGCCGATGTCATCCCGTCCGGCCAGATCCACACGATAGGCAGCCGGCGGATCGTCGAGGTGTGAAGACTTATCTCGCCCGCCAGGAGCGAGATAACCCCAAAATCACCGCCAGCCCCAACTACAACGTCACACCATCCGGACCGAACAAGTGGCAGCGCTCCGGATCGATGCGGATATCGACCGTCTCGCCGGCGCGGATGGCCTGCTGATCTTCCAATGCGACCGTCAGCGTCTGACCGCCGTGCAGCGTCGCATAGAGGATCGTCTGGCCGCCCAGATGCTCGACCAGATCGACATGCGCGCTGCCGAGCGCCACGCCCCGATCGCCGACATTCAGGTGTTCCGGGCGCGCGCCGAGCGTCACGGCTTCTCCGGGCTGGAGGCCGCCGAGCCGGCGTGGCAGGCGCACCGTCTGGCCGTGGAGGTCGATGATGGCGGAGCCATCGTCGGACGCCACGATCTTCGCATCGAGAAAGTTCATTTTCGGCGAGCCGATGAAGCCGGCGACGAACTTGTTCTTCGGCTTGTTGTAGAGGTCGAGCGGCGCGCCGACCTGCTCGATCTTGCCGCCGTTGAGCACGACGATCTTGTCGGCCATGGTCATGGCTTCGGTCTGGTCGTGGGTGACGTAGATCATGGTGTTGCCGAGCCGCTGGTGCAGGCGGGCGATCTCGACGCGCATCTGCACGCGCAATTCGGCGTCGAGGTTCGAAAGCGGCTCGTCGAACAGGAAAATATTGGGCTCGCGCACGATGGCGCGGCCGATGGCGACGCGCTGGCGCTGACCGCCGGAGAGCTGCTTCGGCTTGCGTTGCAGCAGCTGGGTGATCTGCAGCACCTCGGCCGCCTTTTCGACGCGCGGCTGGATGTCCTGCTTCTTCATGCCGGCGGTTTCGAGGCCGAAGGCGAGGTTCTTGTAAACGGTCATATGCGGGTAGAGCGCATAGGACTGGAACACCATGGCGATGCCGCGCTTGGAGGCGGGAACATCGTTCATGCGGCTGCCGTCGAGATAGAGGCCGCCGCCGGAAATCGGCTCAAGTCCGGCGATCATGCGCAGCAGCGTGGACTTGCCGCAGCCGGAAGGGCCGACGAAAACGGTAAATTCCCCCGGCTCGATTTCCAGATCGATCCCGTGAACCACCTGAAGCTCGCCATAGCGCTTGATGACCTTCTGCAGCGATACGCTTGTCGCCATGGGTGCTTCCTCCTTGTTCGTCCTGATGGCTCGCGGGGCAACGTTCATGCCGGCCTCCAGCTCTTGTACTTTGCGCTTTCCGGCCCGACAGGAAAGCGGACTTCGGCGCGTGTTTCTGATGATTCGTAGAACGCGGTGACGAGTTCCAGCGCCTGGCGGGCATCGGCTGTCGTCACCGGCAACGGCCCATTCGACAACAAGGCTTCGTGGAACAGCTTCATCTGCGTGTTGAAGCGGATTGGGATCGGCGTCCAGCCGGAGAGAAGCGCATCGATCTTCGCGCCGATTTCCTCATTGGCGGGGATGATCTTCCAGGGGTCCTGGCCGGGGCTGTAGGGCTCGTGGTTGCTCTCGATCAACACGTTTTCGAAGCAGAGGCGCAGGCGGCTGATCTGCTCCTGCGAGCCGAGCGTGGCGCTGATGGTGGCGAGCGCGCCGTTTTCCATCAGCAGGCTGGCGCTGGCGCAATCCTCGACTTCGATATCGTTGACGCGAGTGGCGACACGGCCGAAGAGGCCCGCGATCGGGCCCATCAGATAGGTCAGCATGTCGTGCAGGTGAATGGAGTGCGTCATCAGCACGCCGCCGAGCTCGGTCTCCCATTTGCCGCGCCAGGGAACCGCGTAATAATCGGCGCCGCGCACCCAATGCGTCTCCGACGTCGCGACATAGGGCTTGCCGGCGATGCCGGCATCGATGATGCGCTTGGCCTTCTGGATGCCGTCGCCGTAGCGATATTGGAAGATCGGCATCAGTTGGCCCTTGGCCGTCTTCTCGGCGGCGATCACGGCATCGATATCGGCGAGCGATCCGACAAGAGGCTTCTCGCAGACCACATGCTTGCCAGCTGAAAGCGCCTGCATGATGAGCTGAAAATGCGAGCCGGGCGGCGTGCAGATGTCGATGATGTCGATTTCGGGCATGTTCAGGACTTCGGAGAAATCCTTGGCGCGCTTCTTGATGCCGAATTCGTCGCCGACCGCGTTCAGACGTTCCTCGTTAAGATCACAGAGAACGGAGACTTCATAGCGATCAGAGTGAGGCAGATAGCCTTCCGTTATGTGTGAACGGCCGATGCCGAGGCCGATGATCGCGACTTTCTTGATGTCGGACATATGCGGATTACCTCTGAATGCTGTTGAGCGATGTTGCCTCGGCAAGCGCCTGCGCCTTCAGCGCCAGTTCCATGGCCTTGAAGCAATGCTCCTGGCCCATCGCCGTTTCGGTGCGGTCTCTTATGTCGGCGGCAAGCTGGCGACCATAGGGCAGGTCGAGGCCGGTGCAGTCGATATGCTGCATGCCCTTGCGGTCGGTGAGGAAGAGGTGATCGGTGCCGGGCCGGCCGGCGACATCGATATATTTGCGCAGCTCGATCGTGCCTTCGGTGCCGACGATAAAGAGACGGCCGTCGCCCCAGGTCGGAAGACCGTCCGGCGTGAACCAGTCGACGCGGACATAGCCCGTCACGTCGGGCGTGCGCAGGTGGAAATCGCCATAGTCCTGCAGGCCGGGGGTGTCGGGATTGGCACGGTTGGACACCGTCGCCGACAGCACTTCGGCTTCAAGAGAGCCGGCAAAGAACAGGAACTGCTCGCATTGATGCGAGGCGATGTCGGTGATGATGCCGCCATAGCGCTTGCGGTCGAAGAACCAGTCCGGCCGGGTCGGCTTGCGCAGCCGGTGCGGACCGAGGCCCGTCGTGTGGATGACCTTGCCGATGGCGCCGGCCTTCACCAGCTCGCCGGCCTTGACGGTCGATGCCGTCTCGAAATGTTCGGAATAGAGAATGGAGACGATGCGCCTGGTCTCGGCCTGCACTCTGCGCACGTCCGCGAGCTGATCCAGCGTCACCATGCCGGGCTTGTCGAGCATCACGTCCTTGCCATGGCGCATGGCCTCGATGGCAAGTCCGGCGCGCTCGCTGGAAATGGCGGCGCTGACGATCAGCGCGATGGAGCTGTCCTCGAGAATTTCCCTTTTGTCGGCGACGCGTTTCGCCTGTGGAAAGCGCCCGGCGAAGACAGTGGCGAGGTCATCCTCGATAGCGTGGAAGGCGACGAGTTCGGCGCCGGCGCGCAGCATGACGTTGACCTGGCCGTAGATGTGATCGTGATTGAGGCCGATGGCGGCAAAGCGCAGCGCGCTCATGCGACATTCCTTTCAATGGGTTTCTCAATATGCGGCCCCAAGCCTTGGGTGTTCGGGACCGCGCGGTTCGTCTCAGCGTTTGAGGCCGGCGGTCGCGATGCCGTCGATCAGCAGCCTCTGGAAGAACAGGAAGATCAGGAAGACCGGGATCAGTGACAGGCTCGACATGGCGAACAGGCTGCTCCAGTCGGAACTTCCGGTGGAGTCCACGAAGGAGCGCAGGCCGAGCTGCACGGTGTAGGTGTTGATATCCGAGAGGTAGATCAGCGGTCCGAAGAAATCGTCCCAGGTCCAGATGAAGGAGAAGATGGCGGCCGTCGCCAGAACGGGAAGCGACAGCGGCAGCATGATGCGCCAGTAGATGCGCCACGGGCTGCAGCCGTCCATCATCGCCGCCTCGTCCAGCTCGCGCGGGATGCCGCGGAAGAACTGCACCATCAGGAAGATGAAGAAGGCGTCGACCGCCAGGAATTTCGGCACGACGAGCGGCAGCATGGTCTTCACCCAGCCGAGCTTGAGGAAGAGGATATATTGCGGGATCAGCGTGACGTGATAGGGCAGCATCAGCGTGCCGAGCATCAGCGCGAACCAGAAATTCTTGCCCCAGAAATTCAGCCGCGCGAAGGCGTAGGCGGCCAGCGAGCAGGAGACGACGTTGCCGAGGACGGAAAGCACGGCGATGACGACCGAATTCCAGACGAAGGTGCCGAATGTGACCTGGCCGCCGAACCAGCCGCGCGCATAGGCGCTGAAATCGAATTGCGACGGGATCAGCGATGCCGTGCCGAAGATCTCGTTCTGGTCCTTGATCGAACCGGAGAGCATCCACAGCAGCGGATAGAGCATCACGATCGAAGCGGCGACGAGGGCGACGTGGATGAGGACGGAGAGGAACCACGGGCGCTCGCGCGGCGGCTTCATATCCTCGGCAAAATGGGTGAGCTTCGCGTCAGTCATCGTAGTGGACCCAATAACGAGCGGAGAGGAAGGAGAAGGTGGTGAAGATGGCGATAATGATTACCAGAACCCAGGCGAGCGCGGCGGCATAGCCCATGCGGAAGTAGCCGAAGGCTTCCTGATAAAGATAGAGCGTGTAGAACAGCGTCGAATCGATCGGGCCGCCGGTGCCGGAGGAAATCACATAGGCCGGCGTGAAAGCCTTGAAGGCGTCGATGGTCTGAACCACGGCGTTGAAGAAGATCACCGGCGTCAGAAGCGGCAGGGTGATCTTGAAGAAGATCCGGGTCTTGGAAGCGCCGTCGAGGTTGGCGGCTTCGTAAAGATCCGTCGGGATCTGCCTGAGCCCGGCGAGGAAGATGATCATCGGCGATCCGAACTGCCAGATGGCGAGGATCACGAGCGTATAGAGCGAATAGTCCGGATTGGAGATCCAGCTCGGTCCGTTGATGCCGAAGGCGTACCAGAGCAGCGTATTGACGATGCCGTCGGCATCGAAGATCTGCCGCCACAGCACCGCGATCGCGACGCTGGAGCCGAGCAGCGACGGCAGGTAGAAGATGGCGCGATAGACCGGCAGGCCGCGAATGCCGCGGTTGAGCAGCAGCGCCACCAGAAGCGCGAAGGCAAGCTTCAGCGGCACGGAGCAGACGACGTAGAACAGCGTCACCTTCATCGACGACAGGAATTTATCGTCCGCCGTCGCGATCCGCACATAGTTGTCCAGCCCGACAAGGTTCGGCGACTGGAGCAGATTGTAGTCGGTGAAGGACAGATAGAGCGAGGCGATCGCCGGCCCGAGGGTCAGCCCGAAGAAGCCGATGAACCACGGCAGAAGGAAGAGATAGCCGGGCGCGTTGCGCGCGAACGCGCTCGGCGCCTTATAGACGGTTTCCACGCGCAACGGCGCTCGCGTACCGACGGCCATGCCGCCGGCAACGCTCTTGCTGTTTGTACCCACGGTATCAGCCTCGCGTAATGTTTGCTGCTGCCTGTTCGGTGAACTTCGCGCCAGCGTCCTGCGCGCTGGTTTTGCCGAAAGCGACTTCCTCGGCGATCTTCTTCAGCAGGAACGCATTCTCGCCGGCGCCGTTCGGCGGAGACGGCGGCAATGCGCCGACATGCGGCGTCAATCGGCCGATATAGTCGACGACCTGCTTGCTGACGGCATCGAGATCCGGCGTCAGCAGATCGCGGATCTTCGGCGAGGCGGGAACGCCGCGCTCGACCCCGAGCGTCCTGGCGCCTTCCGGGTCTTCCACCAGATAGTTGACGAAGGCGACGGCGGCATCCTTGTTCGGGGACGTGGCCGAAACCGACATCAGCATCGAGGGCTTGAGATACTGGCCCGGCTTGCCGTCCGCGCCGGCGGTCGGATAGGAGACGATATCGAGCTTCTCCTTCACCAGGCCCTGAATGGCGACGAACTGGTTGGAGTGGGCGTAATCGACGGCCGCCTTCTTCTGCACCAGCATGCTGGTTTCGATGGTCTGCTGGTCGAGCGACTGCATGTCGGCCGGCACGCAGGCGCCGCTCTTGCGCAGGGTGCCCCAGAAATCGAACCAGTCGGCGGCATCCCTGGCCTCGAAAGCCAGCTTGCCGTCGGCCGTGTAGAGCGCCTTGCCGCGCTGGCGCAGCCAGCATTCGAAGGCGGGCTCCAGCCCGCTCGAATCGGCCGTGCCATAGAAGCCGCGCCGCTTCTTGGCGGCCGTCAGCTTGGCAGCGGCATCGCCGAGCTGTTCCCAGGTCATGCCGTCATGCGGCGGTTCCACGCCGGCTTCCGCCCAGGCTGCGGTATTGACGACTACCATCGACGAATTCACGCCGAGGCTGACGCCATAGATTTTATTGTCGACCTTGCCGGAATCGATGTTCGCAGGGCCGAAATCCTCGATGGCAAGGCTCTTGCCGAGATAGGGCGTCATGTCGAGCAGCGCGCTGCGGCGGGCATATTCGAAGATGTAGCGGTAGTCCATCTGGATGAGGTCTGGCGCATTGCCGCCGCCGGTCTGTGTGGCAAGGCGCGTCCAGTAGCTGTCCCAGCCGAAGGATTCGCCGGCGATGGCGATATCCGGGTTCTTGGCCTGATAGGCCTTTACTGCTGCAAAGGTACGGTCGCTACGCTCCTTCGACCCCCACCACAGAAGGCGCATCGCGGTCGCGGCTTTGGCGCGGGAAAGCCCCATGCTGCTGAAAGCTACCGTCGCTGCAATACCGGCAAGCATCTGCCGGCGGTCGATCGTCAACGTCATCCTGGTCTCCTCCCCAGTTTACCGATGATTTACGAACTGCTTTGCATGATATAACTATTTGGTTACAAGTTGGATAGAAACACAACTGCTGTCAAGCGCCAATCGCGTCACAATCAAACGATGCATGCCGGAATCGGCAACGTCCATCGCGGGAGACACCGATCGGGAAGGAGGCCATCCATGGCGGTCAGGGCGAAGCAACGGACTGAAAATATAGCGGAAACGGACGCCGACAAGGCCATCAAGGCGCGGTCGGGGAAGATATCGCGCAATCCGCAACGCACCCAGGATACGATCCTCGAGGCGGCGACGGAAGAATTCGCCGCGCACGGCTTCGGCGGTGCGCGGGTCGATGCGATCGCCGCGCGGGCACAGACCAACAAGCGGATGCTGTACCATTATTTCGGCGACAAGGAGGGGCTCTATCTCGCCGTGCTGGAAGCGACCTATGCGACGATTCGCAATGCAGAAAAGCAACTCGATCTGGCGAGCCGCGATCCGGAGGAGGGAATGCGGGAACTCGCCTTGTTCACTTGGCGGCATTTCCTCGCGCATCCGGAGTTTTTGAGCCTGCTTGCCACCGAAAACCTGCATCATGCGCATTATCTGCGCCGCTCCGAAAAGGTCTCGGTCATGCATTCCCATCTCATCGACGAGCTTTCGGAGGTGCTGCGCCGTGGCGAGGTTGCCGGCATCTTCCGGCCGGCGGTCGATCCGATATCCGTCTATCTGACGATTGCCGCGCTCGGCTTCTTTTATCTGTCGAACCGGCACACGCTGTCGACGATTTTTGCGCGCAAGCTGACGAGCCAGGGGGCGCTCAATGCCTGGGGCGAGCACATTGTCGCCGTCACGCTCGCCTCGATCCGGATGTAGGGTGCCTCGAAACACGCAACCTGCGGCACTTTCGACAAATTTTCAAAAGACGATTGACAAGAATGGAGTTGTCGCGCGATCTTGTAACCATATGGTTACATTTCTTGGGCGACCAGGCATTTGCTTTTCCTGATTCTGGAGGGAATCAGGGCGAGGAGGAGATATCGTGAAGCGCGTCGGCTGTAATGTGGCGTGGCTGGAGATTCGAAGAACCGCTTCTGCAACGAACCGCATGGACGCCGGTGCCGATGCGAACAGACCTGCCTGACCATCACGGGAGCTGCCTAAACAATGACCGATCCATTGAACATCAGGCTTGTCGAGGCCGAGGCATTCGAGCGTCCGGTCAGGCTGCGGCTTCCGTTCCGCTTCGGGGCGGCAACCTTGCGGGAGGCGCGGCAGATTTTTCTGCGCGTGCGCATCGAGGATGCGCAGGGACGCTCGGCGCAGGGGATGGCGGCCGAGCTGATGGTGCCGAAATGGTTCGACAAGTCGCCCGAGCTTTCCAACGCCGACAATGAAACCCAGCTGCGGCGGTCCCTGGCGCTGGCGCTCGATGCGCTGAGGAGTGCGGGTTCGGGAACGGCTTTCGGCCTGCATGCCGCCGTCGAAACCCCGCATCACGCACGGGCGGCGGCGGAAAAGCTGAACGGGCTGGTGGCTTCGTTCGGTCTCGCGCTCGCCAACCGGGCCGTCCTCGATGCCCTCTGCCGGCTGGAAGGGTTGACGATTGCGCAGGCGATCCGGGCGAACCGCCCCGGCATCGACGCCTCCACGGCGCGCGATCTCTCGGGTTTCGATCTCCCGGCCTTTCTGTCGGCATTGGAGCCATCGGCAAGCCTTGCCGCCCGTCATACCGTCGGCCTCGTCGATGCCATCGTGCCCGCCGATATTCCGGCGACCGAGCGTCTGAACGACGGCTTGCCGGAGAGTTTCGAGGAGGCGATCGACGCCTATGGCCTGACCTTTTTCAAGGTCAAGGTTTCGGGCGTGGCCGAGGCCGATATCGATCGCCTCTGCCGTGTCGCCGCTGTCATCGATGCCAAGGTGCCCGCCTATTCGGTGACGCTCGACGGAAACGAGCAATTCCCGTCCGCCGAGGCGGTCGCGGACCTGCTTTCCCGCGTGAAGGAAGAGCCGCGGCTGGCGCGATTTGCCGCCTCGATCCTGTTCGTCGAGCAACCGATTGCCCGCGCGCATGCCTTCGAGAAGCCCGTGAAGGCGCTCGCGGCCTTCAGGCCGGTGGAAATAGACGAATCCGATGCCGACATCGATGCCTTCGTCACGGCGAGAGGGCTCGGCTATACCGGCATCTCCTCGAAATCCTGCAAGGGTTTCTATCGCTCGCTCTTGAACCGCGCGCGCGTTGCCAAATGGAGTGCGGACGACGGCGTTCCCTATTTCATGTCGGCGGAGGATCTGACGACACAGGGAGGTCTTGCCGTGCAGCAGGATCTGGTGCTCGCCTCCCTGATCGGCATGACGCACATCGAGCGCAACGGCCATCATTATGTCGACGGCATGGCCGGCGCGCCGGAGGCGGAGCAGGCGGCCTTCGCGCAGGCGCATTCCGATCTCTATCGCATCAGCAATGGCCGTACGCGGCTGCGGATCGAGGGCGGCCAGCTTGCGATCGGCTCGGTTATAGGCGCTGTCGGTCTTGGTTCATCCGTGGAGCCGGATTGGAAGGCTATGGAGGCATCGTAACACCTTCTCCCCGGCGGGGAGAAGGTCGCGCGTAGCGCGGCTTGAGGGGGCGTTGCACCATAAATTGCCCTCGAGTTCGCCGTGCTGCCCCCTCATCCGCCCTTTGGGCACCTTCCCCCGAGGGGGAAGGAAAAGCAGACTCTGGAGGAGGAGACATGCAGTCGTCATCGAAGAAACGCTACGCTCTGGTCGGCACCGGCAATCGTGGCGTGACCATGTGGGGCAAGGATCTGGTCGAGCGCTGGAGCGACGAGGTCGAGCTTGTGGCAGTGTGCGATCTCAACGCCATGCGGGCCAAGCGGGCGCTCGAGTATATCGGCGCCTCCGTCCCCGTTTACACCGATTTCGACGAACTGCTGCGGGTGGAGAAGCCGGATCTCGTCATCGTCTGCACGCGCGATTCCACCCATGACGATCTCATCGTCAAGGCGATGGAGGCCGGCGCCAATGTCATCAGCGAGAAGCCGATGACGACGACGGTCGACAAGATCAAGCATATTCTCAACGCCGAGGCGCGCACCGGCAGGCGGCTGGACGTTTCCTTCAACTATCGCTTCGCCCCGACGCCGGCGAAGATCAAGGAGCTGATCAATTCCGGCGTCATCGGGGATGTGACCTCGGTCGACTTCCATTGGTATCTCGACACCAGCCACGGCGCCGACTACTTCCGTCGCTGGCATGCTTTCGTCGAAAATTCCGGCAGCCTCTTCGTTCACAAGGCGACGCATCATTTCGATCTGTTGAACTGGTATCTGGATTCCGATCCGGAAACGGTCGCCGCCTTTGCCGATCTCAAGCATTACGGCCGCAAGGGGCCGTTCCGCGGCGAGCGCTGTCGTAGCTGTCGCTACAAGGGCGAATGCGACTATTATCTCGACATCAGCGCGACGCCGCTGCTCGAAAGCCTGTATGAGGACCCGTCCATCGTCGACGGCTATGTGCGCGATGCCTGTGTCTTCCGCGAGGATATCGATATCCCGGACACGATGGTCGCCTCCATCCGCTACCGCAGCGGCGTCAACGTCTCCTATTCCCTGAATACGTATATGCCGATCGAGGGGCACCACATTGCCTTCAACGGCCACAAGGGCCGTATCGAACTCAGGCAGTATGAAAAGCAGAACTGGACGACGCCGCCGGCCGACGAGATCGTCGTCATGAAGAATTTCGGCGATGTCGAGCGCATATGGGTGCCGCACTCGTCTGGCGGGCACTATGGCGGCGACGACCGGCTGCGCAACATGCTGCTGCGCTCCGGCCCGAACGACGAGCTCAAGCAGCGCGCCGGCTCGCGCGCAGGGGCGCTGTCGGTGCTATGCGGCATTGCCGCGCTGCAAAGCAGCCGCACCGGCCAGCAGGTGTCGATCGCCGATATCTGGGGCGAGGATGGCGGCCTCAACCTGCTTGAGCCGCGGCCTTAGAGAGCCGTGGCCTTGCAGCTGCGCTGAAAATAGGTCTCGACCCCTTGCCGGTCAGCTGCAGTTCGGCAGCTGCTGCGCATAGATTCTCGTCATGCCATTGAAACGCCGGGCGCCGGCCAGCGCGGTCCCGTTGCCGCGCCAGGATCCCTGCAGATAGCCTTTGGCGCCTGAATAATAGGCGAGATAGAGATTGTAGGAATCGTTAAGCGGAATGCCGGTCTGCAGGTGGGTCTGGTAGTGATACCAGCCGACGAAGTCGATGGCGTCGGAGAAGTTGGTGCGGCTTGCCGTCCAGTTGCCCGTTTCACGCTTGTACTTATCCCATGTGCCGTCGAGTGCTTGCGAGTAGCCATAGGCGGTCGTGGGGCGCTTCCAGGGAATGAAGCCGAGCAGATAGCGTCGCGGCGGGCGGGCGCGTGGTCGGAAGCCGGATTCGGTGTAGATCGTCGCCATCAGGATCGGCACCGGCACGCCGTATCTGCGTTGCGTGCGGTCGGCGGCCCGCTGCCAATTGTTGAACCATCCATCGCGCTGATCGAAGATCGCGCAGATGTTGCGGGTACGCGACGGAGCGGTGGCACAGCCTGCCAGCACGCCGAGCATCATCACGGCCAGAATGGAAAGGACGCGGGTACGCATGACTAGAACCTCTTTGCTGAAGAGATTGCTAGCGCGGAATGATTAAAAACGGGTTGTTCGCCTGTGCCGAAATGAGGCGATTTCGGGGAGTTTTCATGGATTTGCTGCGCCGCATCATGCCATGCGCGCCATGTCCTCGCGGCGGATTTCGTGGAGCAGCGGCTTGCCCTCGATGAAGCGGATGGCTTCGTCCACCGCCATCTCACCGAGGCGGGTGCGCTCCAGCCCGACAGCGCCGGCAATGTGCGGTGTCAGGAAGACGTTCGGCAGATCGTAAAAGGCCGACGCCGCCTCCGGAACTTCCGGATCGGTGACGTCGATGATCGCATCGATCCGACCCGTCTTCAGTACGGCGAGGAGGGCTGCCTCATCGACGAGCGCGCCGCGCGCCGTGTTGATGAAGGTTGCTCCTTCCTTCATCAGCGACAGACGATGGGCGTCGATCATGTGCCGTGTGGCGGGCAGGGAAGGCGCGTGCAGCGAGACGATGTCGGCCGATGCCATCAAGGCATCCAGCTCCGTCTTCTCGGCACCCAGCCTGGCGGCCTCGGCGTCACTGACCATGGGGTCATAGAGCAGAATCCGGTAGTCGAAGGGCGCGAGCAATTCGATCACCAGCCGGCCGATCCGCGAGGCGCCGATGATGCCGACGGTGCGGTGATAATTGCCGATGGCCTCTGCCTGCATCGGTATCGTCCGCTTGCGGTTTCGGTCGGCGACATAACGTTCGCGGAACTGGAAGACCTTCTTGCCGGCGAAGACGATGGCGGCAAGCGTGAATTCGGCAACCGGCCGGGCATTGGCCTGTGCGGCATGGCTCACCAGTATGCCGCGATCGAACAGGCTGTCGTCGAGCAGGCCCTTCACCGTGCCGGCGGCGTGGACCACCAGCTTCAGATGCGGCGCCAGCGCCAACGCGGCGGCGTCGATCGTCGGCGAGCCCCAGCCCGTGACCAGGATTTCGGTTTCGGCAAGGAGCTTACCGGCGCGATCGTCATCGAAACGCTGCATCGGCGCGCGGTCGAGCACATGGCCGATGGTATCGAGGCGCCGGACCAGCGCCTCCGGCAGAACATGCCGCGTGCGCGACGGCTGCATGGCAAAGGCGATGGCCGGGCGGCCGGAAACAGATTGCGTCATGGCAGCCGACCGGGCGCCTCGATGGCGCTGACGGTGACGCCCTTGTCACGGACGAGAGCGCGCAGGGCGTCGATATCGGGCCGGGCGGGCGGCCTTGTCCAGGCATGGTCGACGGCGGATGGATTCTTCTCCGCAAGCACGGCGGAGACGAGAATGGTCTCGCCCGCGGGAATACCACCACGCAGCTGCGGCACCAGGGTCTTCGAGACGATCAGGTTGGTGTTCGGCGGCGCTTTTTGTGCCACGCCCTCACGCTCGATCGTCGAGCCGAGATCGAGAATGCCGCTGAAATCCTCCTCGCCGATCGCATAGGCGGCGCTCATGGCGGACGAGAGCGCGTCGGCTTGGAAATCGCGCCGTGCGATGGCGAAGCCGCCTTCGGCCGTCTGCAATGGTCTGGGGGTGCTGATCCGGTGCAGGCGGATATGCCAGGGCGCGGCCGGCACGAGCCATGTCTCCACCGTCACGTCCGCGTAGGGGGACCATTTGGCGTAGAGCGTATCGCCGGCAAGCTTGGCCTCCTCGTTGGTTTCGCGCACGCGGTAGTGCAGCCCGTCATCGCTGAAGGCGAGCATGCTGTCGAAGGCGCCGCCGGCAAAGATGCGCTCGTCGCTTTCGACGCTGAAGCCGTAGCGGGCGGAATAGGCGAATTTCGAATATTTCTCCGCGCCGAAACGCATCTGCTGGTTTTCCTGGCCGGAGGACAGCGCGACGACGTCGGCCCCGCTGCGCATCAGGACCATCCCGGGATGTTTCTGCGGGACGATAGCCGGCTCATTTTCCAGCGGCTTTTCTTCGGCTGTCCAGAATGGATGCGTTTCGGGCAGCGCCAAGGGCAGGAAGGCCTTGAAGGCCCAATAGGGAGAGCCGGCGGAATTGTAGTTCTCCGACATCAGCAGGTTGGGATAGGCGTAGCCGATCGGCAGGGTGCCGTCGCGATTGGCGATCGGCTTGCCGGCCCACCAGCGCAGGTGCCTGAGGCACAGGCCCTTGATCTCGCCCCATGGCAGCGCCTCGACATCGGCAAAGGCGAGCCCCGACCAGAATCCGGCACAGGCGAAGCGATAGGTCAGGCTGCGGCCGAAGGGGATGGTGGCGCCATCGGGCGCGAACCAATGACGGAAATCCCTGGCAAAAAGGACGGCGCGCTCGCGATAGCGCTCGGCACGGGTGTCATTGACGAGCTTGGAATAGATCAGCCCGTAGAAATGCATGGCGAAGGGAATGTAGTGATCGATGCGCCGGACATCGCCGTCACGATACCAGCCATCGCCGATGTAGAAACCGTCGAGTTCGTTCAGGTAGCTTTCCGTCAGGCTGCGGTCGAAGGAGGCGCCGAGCCGGTCGAGCGAGATATCCACGAAGATGCGGAAGAATTTCCAGTTGTTGTCGGCGTAGTCGAAGGTGCGCGCATGCTTGAGATAGGCGATCAGGTTGTCGCGCGCACGCTGGTCGAGCGGTTCCCAGATCTTTTCGGGCACGAGGGCGAGTGCGAAGCCGAGCGCGGCAAGCTCGACCATGCGCTGATCGCGGCCGTTGACCGTGCCCCAATATTCCGGATGCCTCGGATCGACGCCATTGGCGAGACCTTCGGCATAGCGGTCCCAATGATGAAACTCGCCGCCGCCGGCGCCGAGCGGCGCAAGGCCCCAGAGCGGGCGGGCGAAACCTTCGAGATCGGCGGCCGCACGGTCGAAATGCGCCCCGGCGGCATCGATGCGAACGCGGGCATTGCCTTCGGAAAAATAGGGCAGCAGCGGATCGAACAGGCCGGTCAGCGCGCGGCGCATGTCCGGGAGGGTCTTCAACGGGTTGCCGGCGAGCGGATTGGAGCTTGCGGGGTCATAGATCATCGGTTCGGCTTTCTCGATCGTTTCCGCGGCGGGATTGAGCTTCAGGTTTCGGGTGGCAGCGTGCCGCCGGCGATCGGCTGGACGCCGTGGCAGATGTGACGGGCCGGCGCGTCGCGGTCGCGGAAGCGGGCGATCATCAGGCCGATGGCTTCACGCCCCAGGGCCGCGCGGTCGACGCGCATGGTCGCCAGCCGGGGATTGGTCATCAGGGCGCAGGGCAGATCGTCGAAGCCGACGATGGCGAAATCCTCAGGCACCCGCAGGCCGGCTTCGGCAACGGCATCGAGCACGCCGACGGCGATGAAATCGTTCATGCAGAAGGCGGCGGTAAAGCCGCCTTTTTCAGCGAGGATCGCAGCGGTCTTGTCATGCGCTTCCTGGCTGGAGCTGCCGGCGAACGTCATCGGCACGAGCCGGCCGTCGGCGCCTTCCATGGAAGCGATGGCAGCTTCGAAGCCGCGGATGCGTTCGCGGATCGTCTGGCGATGCGAGCCGGCCAGATGCAGGATGCGGCGGTGGCCGGCGTCGATGAGGCGCCGGGTTGCACTATAGGCGCCGAAGAAGTTCGAGGGCGAAACACCGTCGAAGCGCAGCTTCGGATCGGTACCGTTGACGAGCACGACGGGCGTACCGCTCGTCTCCAGCCACCGGCGAAGCTCGTCTGAGGGATCGATGCCGACGAGAAACAGGCCTTCGGCGCCGGCTGCCTGTAGATGTTCCTTCACCACCTCCGGCTCCGTTCTCGCCTCGCGGATGAGGCGGATGTCGAAGCGCATGCCGCGCTCGGCGGCACCGGCGCGCAGGCCTTCCAGAATGCCTTCGTAGAAGACGCTCAAGCCGCCCGTGACGCTATCGCTGGCGATCAGTGCCAGGCCGCCTGATGTCGTCTCGGCTGCCGTTTTCAGCGGATAGCCGAGGTCGCTCGCAACCTTGAAGATATGCTGGCGGATCGTCTCGCTGATGCCGGGCTCGTTGGTGAGAACGCGCGACACGGTGGAGACGGAGACGCCGGCTGCGGTGGCAATATCGGCCTGCCTGATACGTTTGGAGCGGATGTCGTTCATATCGCAAAATTATGCAAAATTACGCAAATTTGCAATAGAGAGATTTTTTATTGCGTACTGCAATCAAGTTGCATATCCTCGCGCCGACTTGTCCGCGGGAGGCGTCGGGGAGACCGCCGCGGATGACAACGCAAGAGAAGGAGGAATCTCATGCGCATGAATCGTCGTTCGTTCATGATCGGAGCTGCCGGAACCGCGGCTGGCCTCGCCTTCGCGGGAGGAGCGATGCCGGCCTTCGCCGATGCGACGCAGCTGCGCGCCATGTGGTGGGGCTCGCCCGACCGCGGCAAGCGCACCGTCGCCGTCGCGGAGCTGTTTCACGCCAAGAATGCCGATATTTCCGTGATCGGCGAAAGCATCAGCGGCGATGGCTACTGGACCAAGCTTGCGACCGGAATGGCAAGCCAGAACATCGCCGATGTTTTCCAGCTGGAGCCGAGCACGATCTCCGACTATTCGAAGCGCGGCGCCTGCCTGCCGCTCGACCAGTTCGTGCCCTCGACCCTGAAGGTGGATGCTTTCGGCAAGGACATGCTGAAGCTGACCACGATCGACGACAAGCTCTATGGCGTCGGCCTCGGGCTGAATTCCTTTTCGCTCTTCTATGACGAGGATATCTTCAAGAAGACGGGCCTGACCCCGCCCGGCCCGACGACGACCTGGGCCGAATATGCCGACCTGGCCGTCGAAATGACCAAGGCCGCCGGCAAGCGGGCCTATTGGGGCGGGCCTTATGGCGCGCGCTACAACTACGTGCTCGATGCCTGGATGCGCCAGCGCGGAAAGAGCCTCTATACGAAGGAAGGCGATCTCGGCTTCGGCGTCGACGACGCCAAGGAATGGTATTCCTATTGGGAAGACCTGCGCAAACGCGGCGGCACGGTGCCGCCCGACGTGCAGACGCTCGACCAGAACGTCATCGAAAGCAATTGCCTGGCGCTCGGCAAATCGGCGATGGGCATGGCCTATTCCAACCAGCTCGTCGGCTATCAGCTCGTGGTCAAGAGCAAGCTGGCGGTCACCATGCTGCCGCGCGAGAAGAAGGACGGTCCTTCCGGCCATTATTATCGTCCCGCTCTCATTTGGAGCGTGGGCGCCAGCAGCAAGAATGGCGAAGCGGCTGCGAAATTCATCGATTTCTTCGTCAACGACGTCGATGCCGGCAAGATCCTCGGCGTCGAACGCGGCGTGCCGATGTCGCCGGCCGTGCGCGAGGCGATCCTGCCGCAGCTCAATCCGGTGGAGCAGCTGACGGTAAAATATGTCGAGCTGCTGAAGGATCAGGTGGGCGACTATCCGCCGCCGGCGCCGATGGGCTCCGGGGAATTCGACCAGAACGTCATGCGCCCCGTCGCCGACCAGCTCGCTTTCGGCAAGATCACGGTCGCCCAGGCAGCGCAGAAGCTGGTGGACGAAGGCAAGGCCAAGCTCAAGAAGGGGTGATCGGTGTCGTGGCCGCATAAGGAGCGGCCCCCTCCGTCACTTCGCGACAGAGGAGGGTATCGCACCCTCCTCCAACGCAGTGCAAATTCCTACTTCCCATCCCAGGGCGTCAATGCGTCCTGCTTCATGCGACGCTGTTGTTCCGGCGGAAGCTTGTAGTCCCCCTTATAGGGCGCGCTTTCGAAGGAGCCGTAGGTCGGGTTGGCGATGGCGATCCAGTCGTGGCCGAAATGGGAGATATTGGCTTCGAAGACCTTCTGTCGCTCCTCGACCGTGCCTTTGTAATCGTCGGTGAAATCGCCGAAATTGTCGCCGAACATCAGCAGGATGCGATAGTTCTTGGCGATGAAGGCGCGGCGCGTGCCCTTGGCGGAGGTCCAGTCAGGCTGCTCCTTGACGCTGAGGAATGTGTCGACATTGTCCCCCATCGGGAAGCCGAAGCGCTTCAATTCCTCGACGGTCGGCTTCTCCTCGTCGGCCGTGCGGTTGGTGACGTAGAAGACCTTCACGCCTTTCGAGGCGGCGTATTGGGTGAATTCCACCGCGCCGGCGATCGGCTTGTCCTGCTGGGCATTCACATATTGCGTCCAGCTGTCCGCGGTGAAGCTGCTGCCCGTCGTGATGTTGCGCGCCTGATAGGGGGAGGTGTTCAGGATGGTGTCGTCGACATCGAGGATGATCGCCGGCGGAAAATCCTGGAAATTGCCCGTCTGCTCGATAGGGGCTGCCGTCCAGTTTTTGTCCGCCAATGCCTCGTCGAGCCGGATGCGGCCGAGCGTATAGGCCCCGAGCGCGTTGGCCTGCGCCTCGACCGATGTCTGGTCCCAGAGAACGGCGTTGAGATTGTCGTCCGGCATGGCGTCCGGCAGATCGGCGGCCAGAGCCGGCAGGGCGGCGGCGAGGCTGATGGCTGCGACGAGCGCTCGGCGCCCGGTATATCCGTTTCTCACGCTGTTCTCCTTTTGCTGAAATCCGCAAGGCATATCAAAGGCTTCTGATATGTCTCGATATCATGATCCGGGTAAGGATAGTTTGCGCGCGAAGCGAATGTGTCAAGTCTGTGACAGTTTGCGCCGTCATCGTAAAGCAAATTGCCGCCCGCAATCATGAAAGATGCGGGCGGCAATCGGCTTCGATATGAGGCGTTTCGCCTGTTTGACAGGGCCTGGATAATGCCCCGCCGCACGAAGACTTTTGTTTTCAGCGCGCGGCCCAGTTGGCGCCGCGGCGGAAGATGGTCTTCATCTGCGGCACGTCGAATTCCTTGGCCTGGTGGCCGAGCGAGGAATAGAAGACGCGACCCTTGCCGTATTTGCGCTTCCAGGCGACGGGCATGACGACGCCGTCGATCCAGTAGGCATGGTCGCCGGTGAAGGTCGTGGTGGCTAGCACCTCGTTCGAGGGGTCGACATGCATGTAATATTGCTCCGACGTGTAGGGGAAATCGGTGATCCCCTCCATGATCGGGTCGTCCGGCCGCGTGATGTTGACCGTGTAGTCGATGATGTTGCCGGGATGGGCGACCCACTGGCCGCCGATGATGAACTGGTACTCGACGCTTTCGCGGAACGAATCGCCCGCGCCGCCATGGTAGCCGGCAATGCCGACACCGCTTTCGATGGCGGCGGCGAGGTTCTTCACCTCTTCCTTCTCGATCTTCGACATGGTGACGATCGGCACGATCAGGCTGAGATCGTGGATCGAAGGGTCGGCGAAGGCCTCGGTGCTGTTTTCGAGGTAGACCTTGAAGCCATCCTCCTCCAGCATGTCGCGGATGATATGGGCGCATTCCTGCGGTTCGTGGCCGCTCCAGCCGCCCCAGACGATAAGTGCTTCACGCATGATAATCCTCCTGAAAATGCGTCGTTAGCGGCCGATATGCCCGTCCACCAGGGATTCGGACAGAGGGGCGGGACGCTCCGTTTGCGTCGTGATGGTGACCGTGCGCCCGCCGTCGGAGGCCGTCTGGAAGGCTTCCATGACCTCGAGCACATGCAGCGCGAGGCTGCCATTGGCGCGGTGCGGCCGGTTCGAGCGGATGGCGTGCGCCAGGTCGGCAACGCCGAGCGAGCGGTAATTGCCATCGGCATAGGGCGCGGTGATCTCGCGTTCGGCAAACTCGCCGCCCTTCTTCAGGAACTCGACGGGGCCGCCGAAGCGATTGGGATCGGGCACGATCAGCGTGCCTTCGGTGCCGTAGACTTCGAGCGGCACATGCTTGTGGCCGGCGACATCGAAGCTCATGCCGATCTGCACGACGGCGCCGCTGGCAAAGGCCATGACGCCGGCGACATGGGTCGGCACATGCACGGGAATGTGCTCGCCGTTGCGCGGCTCGCTGGTGATGATGCGCTCCTTGCGCGGCGTCACGGCGAAGCCTGCGACCTGCGAGACGGGCCCGAGCAGGTTGACGAGATCGGTGATGTAGTAGGGCCCCATGTCGAGCATCGGCCCGCCGCCGACTTCATAGTAGAAAACCGGATTCGGATGCCAGCGTTCGTGGCCGGGGCACATGAAGGTTGCGGTGCCGCCGACGGGGATGCCGATCGCGCCCTCGTCGATGATGGCGCGCGCCGTCTGATGGCCGCCGCCGAGGAAGGTATCGGGTGCCGCGCCGATGCGCAGGCCCTTGGCTGCAGCCGCATCCGCGAGTTTCTTGCCCTCGGCGAAATTGATGCCAAGCGGCTTTTCCGAATAGGTGTGCTTGCCGGCGTCCAGCGCCTGCAGGCCGACGGCGACATGCGCCTTCGGGATGGTCAGGTTGACGATGATCTCGATCGAGGGGTCGGCCAGCAGGGTCGCGATATCGACCGCCTTCAGGCCGAATTCGGCGGCCTTTGCCTCGGCGAGCTCGCGATTAAGGTCGGCCACGCCTTTGATGTCGAGAATGGGAAAGGATTTCATGGCGGTGAGATAGGCGCCGGAAATGTTTCCGCAGCCGATTATGCCGATGCCGACCTTGTTCATAAACGTCCTCCAGATGAATTGTCTTTGTCTGTCCTGGAACGGCTCAGCGTTTCGCATAGGCGCTGAGCCGCTCTATCCTGTTGTTTCGACACAATTCCGGCCGGAAAACCGCTGCGCACTTTTCCTGGAATTGCTTAGGGCTCAGAGGGCCGGCGCCGGTCCCGTCGTTCCCCAGGGCGATTCGTAGAGTTCGCGCAGCGCGACGACGGCCGCACCCTGCGCCCAGGTCTCGTCGGTCGACTGGTCGAACACGAGTTCGGTCACGCCCTTGATCGATGGCGGAATGGCCAGCGAATAGGCTTCCCGAAGGCTGTCGAGAAAGGGCTGGCCGAGCGCCAGGCTGGATCCCACGAGAATGACGCGCGGTGGGGCAAACAGCGTGACGATATTGGCGAGCGCTATGCCGCAGGCTTCGCCGGCGCGGATCGCAGCGCCGATCAGCGCATTGTCTTCGGCGGCAATCAGCGTCTTGGCATGGGCCATTCCCCGGCCGAGGCGAATGGCTTCGGCGAAGCGGCCGCTCGGCTGGTCGCCGAGAATGGCGCTCTCGCCGGCAAGGCTTGCCAGCCGGACGGTACCCTGCGGCCCCATGCCGAGCACGAGATCGCCGAGATTGTGGCTAAGGCCGCCGGCGCCGCGAAACAGCTGGCCCCCGTGCAGAACGCCGAGCCCCAATGTCTGTTCCAGCGACACCAGAACCATGTCGTCGAGGTCTCTCGCCCTGCCGAACCAGTGATGCGCCAGCGTGATCGCGTGCGCGTCGCTTTCGACGATGGTGGTCACACCCAGGCGTTCGGACATTTCCTTGGCGAAATCGACGCCGCTTTCGCGGAAGATCGGGCTGGTGCGCACATGGCCGGTGCGATGCTCGATGACCCCCGGCAGGCCGAGGCAGACGGAATCGATCTCGTCGAGCGCCAGATTGGCGTCCACCACGCAGCGGCGCACGCCATCCTCGATCAGGTCGGCAATGACGCCGATCGGCTGCCGGTCGACGCGCAGCGCCAGCGTCAGCGTGGAAAGAACCTCGCCGCGAAAGTCCGTCACGACGAAGACCATGCGGTTGGCGGCGATTTTCGCGCCGACGACGCGGGCGGCATCCGGATTGAGTTCCAGCATGACGCGGGGCCGGCCCCGGGCCGCCGCCTCGCGCAGGTCGCCCTCGGTGCGCGCCAGGATCAGGCCGTCATCGAGCAGCGATGCCGTGATTGCCGAGACCGTGGTGGTCGAAAGCTGGGTGCGGTCGCTGATTTCGATACGTGCGATGGAGCCCGCCCGCCGGATCGTATCCAGCACGTTGAAGCGGTTTATCGCCCGCATAAGTTCGGGATCTGCTGTTTTCATGAGACTGATGCCGAATGACGGACCCGCTCGGCTGCGGCCTGGTATTTTTAACGGAATGCGAATTAAATAACCTATGGTCATTGCCCAATGTCAAGCCGTTTTACCGGCAATCTGCCGAAAATTTAGCGGCGGTGGTTGACATTTCAGCAAAGCTCCGTTGAATTATTCCGCATAAGGGAAAAAATATTGAGGCTCTTGGTTCCCTTGGGAGGAGAAAATCATGATCCATCTACGTGGGGCGAAAGCCCTTCGCAGCGCCGCTATTGCCGCCACTGCCGGATTGGCTGTTCTGGCCGGCGCGACGAGCGCTTTTGCCGACACCACCGTCAAATGGCTGCATCTTGAGGCCAATCCGGCCTATGTCGCCATCTGGCGCAAGATCGCCGACGAGTACGAGGCCAAGCATCCGGGCACGAAGATCGAGATGCAGTTCCTGGCCAACGAGGCCTTCAAGGCCAAGCTGCCGACCCTGCTGCAATCGAACGATGCTCCCGATTTGTTCTATAGCTGGGGCGGCGGCGTGCTGAAGCAGCAGCAAGAGACCGGCACGCTGCTCGACCTGACCCCGGCGATGGATGCCAAGGACGGTGCCTGGAAGAAGAGCTACAACCAGGCCGCCATCAAGGGCCTGACCTTCGACGGCAAGATCAGCGCCGTTCCCTATCAGATGGGCACGGTTTCCTTCTTCTATAACAAGGCCCTGTTTGCCAAGGCGGGCGTCGATGCCGATGCCATCAAGACCTGGGACGACTATCTGGCTGCGGTGAAGAAGATCAAGGCGGCCGGCATCGTGCCGATCGCCGGCGGCGGCGGCGAAAAGTGGCCGATCCATTTCTACTGGAGCTATCTCGTCATGCGCGACGGCGGCCAGCAGGTCTTCAACGACGCCAAGAACGGCAAGGGCAACGGCTTCAACGACCCGGCCATCATCAAGGCCGGCGAACAGCTTGCGGAACTCGGCAAGCTCGATCCCTTCCAGCCCGGCTATCTCGGCGCGACCTGGCCGCAGACGCTCGGCGTCTTCGGCGACGGCAAGGCGGCGATGATCCTCAGCTTCGAGACGACGGTCGCCACCCAGCGCGTCAATTCGGGTGATGGCAAGGGCCTGGCAGACGACAATATCGGCCGCTTCGCCTTCCCGGCCGTGACCGGCGGCGCGGGCGCTCCGACGGATACGCTCGGCGGCCTGAACGGCTGGGCCGTCACCAAGAAGGCGCCGCCGGAAACGCTCGATTTCCTCGCCTATCTGACCAATGCCGAGAATGAGCGCACCATCGCACAGGGCGGTTTGATCATTCCCGTCGCCGTCGGTGCGGAAGATGGCATCAAGTCGCCGCTGATGCGTGGAGCCGCCGACCAGCTGGCGCATTCGACGTGGCATCAGAACTTCTTCGACCAGGATCTGGGTCCCTCCGTCGGCCGCGTCGTCAACGACATTTCCGTCGGCATCGTCTCCGGCCAGTTGTCGCCGAAGGATGGCGCGCAGCAGGTTCAGGACGCCTTCGAGCAGGACCAGCTTTAACGGCATCCGGCGCCGGCGTTTCTTGCGCCGGCGCCAGTCTTCCTTTTGAATTTCAATCGTCGAGACCGCCCATGACCGATGTCAGCGCCACGACCGCCATGCCTTCCGTCGCAAGAGCGAGGCCGACTGCCAAGCGAAAATCGCCGTCGGCGCACGGCCGCATGCCCGTCATCCTGCTGTTCCTGCCGCCGGCGCTGCTGCTTTTCACCATCTTCGTCATTCTGCCGATGGGCGAAGCGGCCTGGTACAGTCTTTATCGCTGGAACGGCTATGGCCCGCCGACGGAATTCGTGGGACTGCGCAATTTCCAGGTGCTGTTCAAGAACGGTGCCTTCCTGACGTCGCTCAAGAACAATGCGCTCATCATTCTGGTTTCGATTGCCATTCAGGTGCCGCTCGCCATCTGGCTCGCGACGATGCTGGCGAACCGCATTCGCGGCGTCGTGCTCTTCCGGCTGATCTTCTTCCTGCCCTATGTGCTGGCGGAAGTGGCCGCCGGCCTGATCTGGCGCTTCGTCTATGACGGCGACTACGGGCTGTTTGCCGCGATCGCGCATTTCCTCGGCACCGCCACGCCCTATGTGCTCGCCGACAAGGATCTGGCGATGTATGCCGTGCTTGGCGTCATCGTCTGGAAATATTTCGGCTTCCACATGATGCTGTTCATCGCCGGTATGCAGTCGCTGGACAAGAGCGTGCTCGAGGCGGCCGAGATCGACGGCGCGACCGGCTGGCAGAAGTTCCGCTACGTTACCCTGCCGCTGCTCGGCTCGACGCTGCGTCTCTCCGTCTTCTTCGCCGTCGTCGGATCGCTGCAGCTCTTCGACATGATCATGCCGCTCACCGGCGGCGGCCCGTTCAACTCGACGCAGACGATGGTGACCTTCCTCTACAATTTCGGCGTCACCCGCATGCAGGTCGGCCTCGGCAGCGCCGTCGGCGTCGTGCTGTTCGTGATCTGCGTCACCCTCGCCTTCGGCTACAAACGGATATTTATGCGCAATGACTGATATGGCCTCATCCGTTCGACTGACCACCGGCACGAAGATCTATCTCTATGTGTCGCTGACCATCATCGCCGCCATCGTGCTGATCCCGCTCGCGACGACCGCGCTCGGCGGCTTCAAGACGCTCGGCGATCTCCGCACCAATCCCTTTGGATTGCCGGCCGAATGGCATTTCGAGAATTATACGAGCATCCTGTTCGGCGACCGCTACTGGCGGCAGATGATGAATTCGCTCATCATCGCCGTTCTCACGGTGTTCCTGACGCTGTCGGTCTCGGCCATGGCGGCCTTCGCCTTCGCGCATGTGAAGTTCTTCGGCTCGAACTTTCTGCTCAACTATTTCCTCATCGGCCTGATGTTCCCGGCCGCCACAGCCATCCTGCCGCTGTTCATCCGCATCCGCGATCTCGGCCTGCTCAACACCTATTGGGGCGTGGTGCTGCCGCAGGTGGCGTTCGGCCTCGGCATGAGCATCCTGCTTTTTAGAAACTATTTTCGAAACCTTCCGGAAGAATTGTTCCAGGCGGCGTTTGTCGACGGTTGCGGCTATATCCGTTTCTTCTGGCATATCTCCTTGCCGCTCTCGCGCCCGATCATCGCCACCGTCAGCATCATCTCCTTTGTCGGCAGCTGGAACAGCTACATCCTGCCGCTGATCATGCTGAATTCGGATTCGATCTATCCCTGGCCGCTCGGCATGATGGTCTATAGCGGCGAGTTCGGCACGGAATGGGAGCTGGTGCTCGCCTTCATCACGCTCACCATCCTGCCCACCATCATCGTCTTCTTCCTGGCGCAGAAGCACATCATCGCCGGCCTCACCGCCGGCGCCGTGAAATCCTGAGCCTGGAGCGGTTCAGCCTTTCATGGAAACCCTGAACCGCTCCATCTTTTTGTTTTGACGCAATTCCAGACGGAAAACCGCTTCGCACTTTTCCTGGAATTGCTCTCATCGGAGCAAACAACATGGCATCCGTCGAACTGCACAACATCCACAAGGCCTATGGGGCGCTCACGGTCATCCACGATATCTCGCTGGCGATCGAGGACGGCGAGTTCATCGCGCTTGTCGGGCCTTCCGGCTGCGGCAAGTCCACGCTGCTGCGGATGATCGCCGGGCTGGAGGAAATCACCGACGGCGACGTGTCGATCGGCGGGCAGGTGGTCAACGCCATGACGCCGCGCGAGCGCAATATCGCCATGGTCTTCCAGTCCTACGCGCTCTACCCACACATGACGGTCGCACAGAACATGGGCTTCAACCTCAAGCTCTCGGGCGAGACCAAGCAGGTCATCGAACAGCGGGTCAACGAAGCCGCCCGCATGCTCGATCTCACCAAGCTGCTCGACCGCAAGCCGGCGCAGCTTTCCGGCGGCCAGCGCCAGCGCGTCGCCATGGGCCGCGCCATCGTGCGCAATCCCGCCGTCTTCCTGTTCGACGAGCCGCTTTCCAACCTCGACGCGAAGCTGCGCGTGCAGATGCGCTCCGAAATCAAGGCGCTGCATCAGAAGGTCCAGACCACCTCAATCTACGTGACCCACGACCAGATCGAGGCCATGACGCTTGCCGACCGCATCGTCGTCTTGAATCAGGGCAATATCGAGCAGCAGGGCACGCCGATCGAGCTCTACCGCAAGCCTGCCAATCTGTTCGTCGCCGGCTTCATCGGCTCGCCGGCGATGAATTTCCTCGACGGCGTGGTGGATGGCGTCGAGGGCGCGCCTGCGGTGCGGCTGAAGGACAGCACGCCGATCCGCATTGCTGACGAACGCAAGGTCAAGGCGGGCCAGAGCGTGAAGATCGGCCTGCGGCCAGAGCATTTGAGCCTTGGCAGCAATGGCTCGCCGCTCACCGGCCAGACCCTTCTGGTCGAGCCGACGGGCGCGCAGACGCATGTGCTGTTCGATCTTGCGGGCGATCAGGTGACCGCCGTGGTCGACGGCGAGGCGCTGGTGCGTTACGGGCAGCCGCTGAACGTCTCCATCAGCCCGGAGCAGGTCTACGTCTTCGATGCGTCGAGCGGGCTGGCTCTTTAGAACGGTTCAACCGGGCTCTCCGAGCCGCTCCATCTCTTTGCCGTCCCGCAATGCCGGGACGGAAAGCCGTTACGCATTTTTCCTGGAATCGCTCAGGTGACGATGTCGATCGAATCGACGCGGTCCGGGTAGAAGGCCATGTAATCCTTGATGCGGCTGACCGACGCGTAGGGATTTTCATAGCTCCAGATCGCGTTCACCGAACGCTCGCCGCCGGCCGGGATGCTGTAATAGGAGCACTCGCCCTTGTAGGGGCAATAGGTCTCATGGCTCGTCTTCTGCAGCGCCGCCATGTGGACATCCCTGCGGGGAATGTAGAGCACGGCCGGATAGGACGCCTCCTTGAGCGACAGCGCGTCGTGCGTGTCGGCGACTATCTTGCCGGCGACGGAGACGGTGACATGGGCATGCTTGTCCTCGATGGTGATGGGGTGATCGGGACCGGGGATCTTGACTGCTCTTTCCGACATGATGGGCCTCCTGGGGTGAGGTAAAGGGCGGGCAGTTTCCGTGCCTGGGGCAACTCCACCGTTCCTGTTTCAAGACATATAGGAAGGCCCGCGCGGATTATCAGCCCTTTTGCACCGGCCAGCGCAGGCCATCCATCAAGAGGCGCACGAGGCGGCGGGAGCGATCGTGCCATTCCGGCGAATTGGGCATGGAGTAGGTGCCTGACAACGCATGCAGCACATCCGTGCTGTCGACATCGGCGCGGATCGAGCCGGCGGCGACCGCTTTTTCGATCAGGCCTGCAAGTGCGACGGGCACCCTGCCGTTGCTGTCGGCAAAGAGCTTGGAATTGCTGTTGAGAAGAATGCGCAGGCTGTCGGCCATGCCGCGCTTGGTGGCGATATAGCCGACGAAGCGGTGCATCCACTCTTCCAGGGCCTTGTCGGGGGCAAGTTCGCCGGCAAGCGTCCCGGCCGCTTCGCAAAGCGCTTCGACTTCGTGGCGGTAGACCGCCTCCACCAGATGTTCCCTGCTCGGGAAATGGCGGTAGAGCGTTCCGATCCCGACATCCGCCCGGCGGGCGATATCTTCCAGGGAGGCATCTGTGCCATGGCTGGCGAAGGCCTGAGCCGCGACCTCGATCAGCGTGTCACGATTGCGGCGCGCATCGGCGCGCAGAGGCCGGCTCTCGTTCGGCAGCGTATCCTTCGGTTCCGGCAACGGCTTGCGCGCCAATTTCTGCTCCCTGCGGATTGCCGCATGTCGATATCCGGCTCATGCCTGCATGGCAGGCGGGGATCGGGGATATCGTCCCTACAGATGTATCGGAGAATTGATATCGCATTCGCCAACGAGGCGCCATTGCTGCCCGCATGGGCCCAGGCCGACCTCATGCGCATGGATCGTCGGCAGGCTTATGGCGAGGGAGCGCCGAAATGGTTCGGCCCGAAGCTTGGTCCCAAGCTCGGCCCGCGATCGAAGCTGGAGAAGGCCGCCGTCGGATTGTCGTGTGTCACCGCCGGAACGTCGAGGTAGCTCATGATGTTCTCGACGTGGCTGACCTGCGAGCGCAGGCTGTCGAGCGACTTGCCGGTCAGGTTGGTGCCGGCCGGCAACTGCGCCGTCAGCGGGTTTTCATAGCGGCCGTTGACGCGCAGCTCGTAGTAGAGATGCGGGCCGGTGGAATAGCCGGTCGAGCCGACATAGGCGATGACCTGCCCCTGCGTGACACGCTGGCCGATCCGCAGATCCGATGGCGTTGCCGAAATATGGGCATAGGTGGTCTCGTAGCCGCCGTCATGGCGAATGCGGACATATTTGCCGTAGCCGGTTTCCCAGGAGATCTTCTCGACGACGCCGTCGCCGGCGGCCTGGATGGGGCTTCCCATCGGGGCGCGGAAATCGACGCCGTTGTGGAACTTCTTCACGCCGAGAATGGGATGGATGCGCCATGCGAAGCCGTCGCCGAGCGTGCCGTTCGGCACGGGACGGTGCACGAGCGACTTGGCGATCGAGTGGCCGCCTTCATCGTAGAATTCCGAAGAGCCTTCGTCGTCGTTCTTGTGCAGATAGAAGCGGTGCGTATCGCCGTCGGCGTGGAATTCGATGAACATCAGTTCGTTGCGACCGTCATCCGACTTGCGGAAGAGCAGGTCGACGCTGTCGGGTGCATCGTCCGCGCTGGTCAGCGAAATGCCCTTGGCCTTTGCGAGCTTCATGAGCTGGGCGGCATACTCCTTGCTCAGGCCGGCTTTTTCGAGCTTGGAGCTGACCGTCGTCTCGTCGCTGTCGTCGACATTCTTGAGATCGACCGCCGCAACTTCCGAAGAGGACGGTGCTTCCGCCTGGCTTTCGCTATAGAGCGTGGAAAACAGCCTGTCGTTTGCCATCGGCACGAAGCCATTGGCGTCGTCGCGGGCGACGACCCGCTCGGGGGTCTTTTCGCCGCTCAAGCGGGCCATGACCAGCTTCGGGCGGGCGTTGGGGCTCTTCTTTTCAAGCAGCAGTTCCAGGCTGTCGCCGGGAGAAACGGTATCGGTCTCCAGCGCGCGCTGCAGCTCGTCGCCCGCATCGCTGCTGAGGCCCGCGGAAGCAAGGATATCCTGCAGGTCCTGCTTGTCCTTCGGCATGGAGACCAGGCGACGGAACTCGCGGCCCTGCTCGCCGGTCGTCGCCCGGGATACGCTGACGTTCAGCGGCACGCCGCGAACGGGGAAACGGGAGCGGCGGACCGCATCATAATGCGTTGCCTGCGGATAGATGCCATGACGGATATCCGACAGGGAGGGCGGCGAAAACGCAAGGTTTTCCACACGTTCTCCGGCATAGGAAGCATTGATGGGGCCGGCGCTGTCGCGGGTCATTCCGGCTTCGTCGGATTTGAAGACCAGCGTCGTGCGGTGATAGGTGAAGATGCGGGTCTCGCCGCTGGACATCTTCTCGGCCACCTGCGCGAAGCGGGCGCCGTCGAAACGCTGTTTGGCGGCCAGCCGCTCGCTCTTGTGCATTGCCGGCTGCGACGGCGCCAGCTGTGCCGTGCGCATCGGCACGGCCTGCTCGATCGTATGATGGGCCAACAGCGGATAGAGCACGGTTGCCAGAAGACCGAAGGAGGCGGTGCCTGCCAGACCGATGGCGATCAGATGGCGCAGATGGGCGGAACGCGGCAGAAACGGAATATGAAAATCATGATGCGGCCGAGCCTGGATCGCAGCCTCTGCAGGAAATTGAACGCGCAATGGACTTTCGGCCATGAATTGAGGAACCCTGCAGATTGCGGTGGGCCCAAACTAGGGCAAATCATGGCAAAATCTGGGCAAATATTACGAGGCCGTTAATTGCCGTGAACATCCACAGGTGCAGATTCGCGCGTTCCGGGTGATTCGTCAACCGAAGATGGTGTCGTAGAGCAGCTTGAAGTTCAGCACAAGAATGATTGCCGCAACGATCCACGAAAGGACGGCAATGCTTCTGGAGACGGTGAAACTGCCCATTTTCTCGCGGTTTGTCACAAACTGGACCAGGGGAATGACGGCAAAGGGCAGCTGCATGGAGAGCACGACCTGGCTGAGCACGAGCAGATCGGCAGTACCCTTTTCACCATAAATGGCAGTCACGAACACAACCGGAATAATTGCGAGGCTGCGGGTCAAAAGTCGTCTCGCCCAGTGCGGAATCCGCAGGCGCAGGAAACCTTCCATCACGATTTGCCCGGCCAGCGTCGCCGTCACGGTCGAATTGAGACCGGAGGCGAGCAAGGCCACCGCGAACAAGGTGGATGCGATACCGAGGCCGAGAAGCGGTGACAGCAGTTCGTAGGCCTGGCCAATTTCGGCGACATCGGCATGGCCGCTGTTGTGGAAGGCGGCGGCGGCGACGATCAGGATGGCGGCGTTGACGAAGAGTGCCAGCATCAGGGCGACGGTGCTGTCGACGGTCGCCCATTTGATGGCATCGCGGCGGCCTTCCTCTGTGCGCTTATAGGCGCGGGTCTGCACGATTGAGGAATGCAAATAGAGGTTATGCGGCATGACGGTCGCGCCGATAATGCCCATGGCGATGTAGAGCATCGCGTGATTGGTGACGATTTCCGGCGACGGGATGAAGCCGTGGAGGATCGCGGCGACCGGCGGCGCGGCGGCGGCGATCTGGATGGCGAAACAGGTGGCGATGACGATCAGCAACGCGATGACGAAGGCTTCGAGATAGCGAAAGCCCCTGCTCATCAGAAGCAGCAGCAGGAAGGCGTCAAGCGCGGTGATCAGCGCCCCGCCGATCAGCGGGATTCCGAACAGGAGTTGCAGCGCGATCGCCGTGCCGATGACTTCGGCAAGATCGCAGGCGATGATCGCGAGTTCGCAGGCGAGCCAGAGAGCCAGATTGACCGGCCGCGGATAGTGATCGCGACAGGCCTGGGCAAGATCCCGGCCGGTGGCGATGCCGAGCCTGGCCGACAGCGCCTGCAGCAGGATCGCCATCAGGTTCGACAGCATGATGACGGTGAGAAGCGTGTAGCCGAACTGCGCGCCGCCGGCCAGATCGGTCGCCCAGTTGCCGGGGTCCATATAGCCGACGGAAATCATGTAGCCCGGCCCGATGAAGGCGATCAGGCGCCGGATCCAACTGCCGGTGTGAGGCACCATGACGGTGGCGTTGACTTCAGGAAGGCTGGGACGGTCGTCCTCGTCAGGGCTGGCGAACTTCCATGCGCGCTGTCGCGCCGTGGCTTCCTGAATTTGCGTCATGCGGCAGGCTCCGGGGGAGGGTCGGACTGTGAGGTTACTAAACAAATATGCCAGGCAACAGATTTATGCAATAGGCTATATTTCATGGTTTTTGCATTTTTGTTGACGGAAATGCCCCGGTTTCCAGACTTTGTGGCAGGGAGGAGCCATGTTGTTCATTGGCGAACGCAGTGCGACCGTGCGCCTCGCGCCGGAAGGCGGAGCAGGCAAAACGCGTGAGCCGTTCGAAAGAAAGCGCCATATTCGGCCGGAGGGCCGGGTTGGCTGGCGCTGAAAAGTCGGGAGGATCTCTATCGCGAGGGCTTCGGGTCGCGCTTTCCGCATCGATGCGGATGACAGGCCTGCCTTTGAGCCTGAATAAGCCAAGGGGCTTCCGCCGCGTTTCAGCTGCGGCGGAAGGCGTTTTCCGGCCGGCGCCTATTCGGCGGCGTCGTGCTTGGAAATGGAATCGCGGACGACGCCGTACTGGCTGCCCCAGCGATCGGTCATCTCGGCGCGGATATCCCACAGGTCGGGGAAGAAGCGATGGCGCGCGCCGGCCTGCAAGAGTTCGACAGGGCGGCCCTTCAGCGACTTCGAACCGAGCCCGATGGAGCGCTGGATCAGATACATGTGGTTGGCGCGGAATTTCTGGAACAGCTCGTCATATTCCACCAGCGCTTCGGCAACCACATAGCTATCGCCGTGATCGTATTTCCCATCGTAGATGTCCGCGACCGTCAGGCCGGGGGCGTCGAGATAATGCGCCTTGAAGGCGTGCCAGAGGTCGGGCGGCATGCGCAGCAGGAACTTGAAGCCGGGCGATTCCTGGCCGCTGCCATTGCCGAGCTGCAGGCGGACTTCCTGGTATTCCCTTGGCGACATGGTTTCCAGGAGGTCGAGCTGGGCCGTCATCATGCGCATGATCCGGTTCACGCGGCCCATGAGCGTGACGACGCGATGCGTCTCGTGCTTCTCCATGAAGTCGATGACATCGACCAGCGTATAGGCCATGAGCTTCATCCAGAGCTCTTCGACCTGGTGAACGATCTGAAACTGCAATTCATCGCCGTTGACCATGCCGCTCAACGGCTTCTGACAGGCGAGCAGCTTGTCGCATTGCAGATAAACACCGTAGTCGCGCATCTCAGGCGCCTCGATGCGCGCGTAATAATCTTCCTTCTGCATCTTCGTTCCCTTTATCCCGGCTCCTTGCCGCCAAGCACGTTTGCTCTTTTTCGAGAATACGAAATTTCGGCTTGAACATTGTTCCTATTTGTCATCCAAAATTGGAGAAATAGAGTACGATCGATCCTGAATACTGCTCTGGAGAGAACGATGGAATTGGACGCGCTCGACCACAAGATCATTGCCGCGCTGGAGGCCGATGCGCGCATCTCGTTTGCGGCGCTTGCCGATCTGGTCGGGCTCAGCAAGACGCCCTGCTGGAAGCGGGTGAAGGCGCTGGAGGAAGCGGGGGTGATCAGGGGTTACAGGACGCTTCTCGACCCGGCCCGCCTTGGCTTCGGGCTGGAAGCCTTCGTGCAGGTGTCGATCGATGTGGAGCGCTTCGACGCTTTCGAAACCGCCGTGCGCCGGCACCCGCTGATCTGGCGCTGTCACGCCACCACGGGCGAGGCCGATTATCTCCTGCATATCCTGGCGACCGACATGGCGGCGCTCGATCGTCTGCTCCGGCAGGAACTGAACCGGCTGCCCGGCGTGCGTCACACCGTGACATCAATGTCGACGCGGGAAATCAAGTCGGACATTTCCCTCGCCGAGGCGACCCGGCACGCCGGCGGATAATTATCGGCTGTCGCCGCAGCGCATGGAACCGACGAGGCCGCGGATGAGCCGCTCGCCGACATCGACCAGAGGGAAGGATTTGCCCGAGCGAAGCCACTCGGCAAGCAGGCCGTTCATCGAGCATTGAATGCCGCGGGCGGCGGCATCGACGGTCCATAGCGGTCCGAGCGTGTTGCGCTCATGGGCCATCTCGATCAGCTTCTGCAATTTGCCGAACATCTCGTCATTGGCGGTGACGATCCGCTGGGCCGCGTCGGTCAGATGCTCCGTGAACTCGCAGCCGAGGATCATGATGGCAAAGACACGCTGCTGGTGTTCGTCTTCGGCCAGGATCTGCAGAACCTCGATGGCGCCTTGCTCGATGAGGCCGAGGGGATCGTCGTGTCCATGCTCGATGGCATAGTCGACGATGGCCTCCTGCGGCAGGCGGATCTCGCTGTGCAGCGCGGTCAGGACCTCGGCCTTGTCCTTGAAATGCCAGTAGATCGCACCGCGCGTTACGCCGGCGCGTTTGGCGATCTTTTCGAGGCTCGAGCCACTGACGCCGTTCTCATAGAAAATCTCGGCAGCAGCGGTGAGGACTTCCTCCCTGGTCTTGGCTGCATCTTCCTTCGTTCTGCGCATGCGCCTCCTCAAAAACTTCCACGAGCGAAACGGGGGATTTCGCCTCGGTCTATCTACATGATTTTACGTGATAATATCTGAAGCCGGCATGTGGCTTCCGATGTCGGAGGTAAAAGTCACGTCGATTTGATATTTACAATCATTCATGTATGTTTGTATATTGCGACGCAACAAAAATGTCGAATCTCGCGGTGATTTTCCCATGACGACGTATAAATCCCCCCTTCTGCGCAACAGTCTCGTTGCCGCTGGACTGCTCTTTTTCTGCGCATCTCCCTCCCTCGCGCAGCAGGCCGGACAGATGCCGCCGCCACAGGTGACCGTGGTCGACGTCAAGCCCCAGACCGTGGCCCTCGCTTACGAATATGCTGCGCGCATCTCCGCCTTTAGGCAAGTCGATGTGCGAGCCCGCGTGGGCGGTATCCTGTTGAAAAGAAACTTTGTCGAAGGCGCCGAGGTCAAGGCTGGCGACGTGCTCTTCCTCATCGATCCGGCAACCTACAAGGCGGCGCTTGCCCAGGCTCAGGCGCAATTGCAGCAAAGCCAGGCTCAGTTGGCTCAGGGACAGCGCGAGGAAAAGCGCAACATCACCCTGTTCGACCAGAACGCCGTTACCCAGAAGGCGCGCGATGATGCGACTTCGACCCGGCAGCTGGCGGAAGCGGCGGTTGCCGCCGCGCAAGCCCAGGTCCAGACGGCGCAGCTCAATCTCGACTATACCCAGGTCACGGCCCCGGTCGGCGGCATCACCAGCCTGGAACAGGTTTCCGAGGGGAGCCTGATCGGCACGACGGGCGATAGCGGTCTGCTCACCAGCATCACGCAGCTCGATCCCGTCTACGTCAATTTCTCCTTCTCGGATGCCGAAGCGGCCGAAGTGCGCCGGCTGATCGACATGAAGAAGGCCAAGGGCGAAGCGCCCAATCTCGGCGTCAAGATTTCCTTCGGCGACGGCACGACCTACGATCATGACGGCATGGTCGATTTCACCTCGTCCACCATCGACGTGTCGACCGGTACGCTGCAGGCCCGCGCCGTGGTCGACAATCCCGACCGCCGCCTGCTGCCGGGCCAGTTCGTGCGCGCGAAGGTGACGGGCGTTTCGCTCGACAACGCCATCACGATCCCCGAAGTGGCGCTGATGCAGAGCCCGCAGGGTCAGTTCGTCTACACGATCGACCAGGACGGCAAGGCGCATGTCAATCCGGTCACGCTTGGTCAGAAGATCGGCAGCAGCTGGCTGGTGCTCTCCGGCCTCAAGGCCGGCGACAAGCTGATTACCGAAGGCATCATCAAGGTGCGCCCGGGCGCACCGGTACAGGCGACTGCGGACGCAACGCCCAAGGACGCGAAAAAGGTGGCGCAGAACTGATGTTGGGCAACAGATTCTTCATCGATCGCCCCGTTTTCGCGGCGGTGATCTCGATCGTCATCCTGCTTGCGGGCGCCGTCTGCCTGCGCATCCTGCCGATCGCGCAATATCCGGAGCTGACGCCGCCGCAGGTCGTGGTCACCGCGACCTATCCCGGCGCCAGCGCCGAGACGGTGGCGCAGACCGTCGCCGCGCCGCTCGAGCAGCAGATCAACGGCGTCGAAAACATGCTCTACATGCAGTCGACGAACTCCAACAGCGGCTCGATGCAGATCACGGTGACCTTCGCGCTCGGCACGGATCCGGACCAGGCTGCGATCAACGTCAACAACCGCGTGCAGCGTGCCGTCTCCACCCTGCCGCAGGACGTGACGCGCCTTGGCGTCGTCGTCACCAAGCGCTCGACGTCGATCCTCGGCTTCATCGCCATGTACTCGACCGACAGCCGCTATGACCGCACCTATGTCGGCAACTATGCGCTGCTCAACGTCGTCGACGATCTCAAGCGCATTCCGGGCGTCGGCGACGTCAACCTGCTCGGCGATATCGACTATTCGATGCGCATCTGGCTGCGGCCCGACAAGCTCGCGCAGTACAATCTGACGCCGAGCGATGTCGCGGCGGCCATTCAGGAACAGAACTCGCAGTTTGCCGCCGGCCGTTTCGGCGATCAGCCGAGCAACAATCCGCAGGCCTTCACCTATACCGTGACGACGCAGGGGCGCCTGCCCGACGTCGATGCCTTCGGCGAAATCATCCTGCGCTCGACCGCCAATGCCGCAACGCTGCGGCTGAAGGACGTGGCGCGCATCGAGCTCGGCACCAAGAGCTATTCGGTTCAGAGCAGCCTCAACGGCACGCCGGCGATCCCGATCGCCGTCTATCTGCAGCCGGGCGCCAACGCTTTGAACACGATGAAGGCGCTCAGGACGCGTCTGGACGAGCTGCAGAAGTCGTTCCCGCAGGGTGTCGCCTATGAGATCCCCTACGACACGACGAAGTTCATCCAGGTGTCGATCGAGGAGGTGATCCACACCTTCATCGAAGCGATCCTGCTCGTCGTCATCGTCGTTTTCGTCTTCCTGCAGAACTGGCGGGCGACGCTCATTCCGATCATCGCCGTGCCCATCTCGATCGTCGGCACCTTTGCCGGCATGTACCTGCTCGGCTTCTCGATCAACCTTCTGACGCTGTTCGGCCTGGTGCTGGCCATCGGTATCGTCGTCGACGACGCCATCGTCGTGCTCGAAAACGTCGAGCGCCTGATGTCGACGGAGAAGCTGTCGCCCAAGAAGGCGGCGATCAAGGCGATGGGCGAGGTCACGGGTCCTGTCATCGCCATCGTGCTCGTGCTCTGCGCCGTCTTCATTCCGGTCTCCTTCATGGGCGGGCTGGCGGGCCAGATGTACAAGCAGTTCGCCGTCACCATCGCGATCTCGGTCACCCTGTCCGGCATCGTGGCGCTGACGCTGACGCCGGCGCTCTGCGCGCTGATCCTGAAGCCAGGCCATCATGAACCGGTCCTGCCGTTCCGCATCTTCAACCGGGCCTTCGACGGGTTGACGCGGGGCTATGCCGCCGGCGTCGCCTTCTTCCTGAAGCGCGTCATCGTCGGCTGCGTGCTCGTCGCCGGCCTGCTCGGCGTGACGGGCTATCTCTTCTATACGTTGCCGGGATCGCTGGTGCCGGACGAAGACCAGGGTTCGCTATTCCAGATCGCCATCCTGCCGCCGGCCGCGTCGCTGACGCGCACGCAGGCCGTCATGGACGAGGCGATGGTCAACACCCAGAAGCTGCCCGGCGTCGAAAACGTCTTTGCGGTCTCGGGTTTCGACCTTCTGTCGGGCGGTCTGAAGAGCAGCGCCGGCGTTGCCTTCGTGACGCTGAAGGACTGGAGCGAACGCAAGACGCCGGAACTCGATGCCCGCAATCTCGCCGGCCCGATGATCGGCGCCAACATGGGCATCAAGGATGCCATGGTGCTTGCCTTCAATCCGCCGCCGATCATGGGTCTTTCGACCACGGGCGGCTTCGAGGTCTATCTTCAGGATCGCAGCGGCAAGGGCGTCTCGGGGCTTTCCGATCAGGCGCAGAAGCTCGTGGCAGCCGCCTCCAAGCGGCCGGAGCTTGCGGGTGTCCGCACCACGCTCGACACCAACGTTCCGCAGTTCCGCGCCGATCTCGATCGCGAGAAGGCCAAGGCGCTCGGCGTGCCGATCAACTCCGTCTTCGACGCCATGCAGGCGACCTTCGGCAGCCTCTACGTGAACGATTTCACGCTTTATGGCCGCAACTATCAGGTCAACCTGCAGTCGGAAGCGCCGTTCCGCGAATCGCCCGACGATCTGCGCCAAGTCTTCGTCCGCTCCGACAGCGGCAAGATGATCCCGCTCGATACGCTCATCAAGGTGACGCGCACCATCGGGCCGGACCAGCTCGAGCGCTACAATGCCTTCAATGCCGCCAAGATCACCGGCAACCCGGCGCCGGGCTATACGTCGGGCGATGCGATCAAGGCCATGCAGCAGGTGGCGGCGGAAACCCTGCCGGAAGGGTTCCAGATCGCCTGGACGGGTTCCGCCTATCAGGAACTGGAGACCAGCGGCGCCGGCACGCAGGCAATGGTCTTCGGCATCATCATGGTGTTCCTGATCCTGGCTGCGCAGTATGAAAAGTGGAGCCTGCCGCTCGCCGTCATCACCGCGATCCCCTTCGCGCTGTTCGGCGCGCTGCTTGCCACCTATCTGCGCGGGCTCACCAACGACGTCTACTTCCAGATCGGCATGGTGACGCTGATCGGCCTGGCGGCGAAGAACGCCATCCTGATCGTCGAGTTCGCCGTGCTGAAACGAAAGGAAGGCATGAGTGCGGCGGAAGCCGCGCTCGAGGCGGCGCGGCTGCGCTTCCGCCCGATCGTGATGACCTCGCTTGCCTTCATTCTCGGCGTCGTGCCCCTGGCCATCAGCAGCGGCGCCGGCTCCGCCAGCCGCCATGCCATCGGCACCGGCGTCATCGGCGGCATGCTGGCGGCGACCTTCATCGCCACCTTCTTCATCCCGATGTTCTACCGCCTGATCGCCTGGAAGCAGCCGAAGCCGGCGGAAGACGACGAGGATGACGCGATCGAGCAGCGCCCGCACGCGCAGGCGGCGGAGTAGGGTTGTCTGCTCCGTCCTCTCTCAGCTCTCCTGCGGGCTGATGAGCGTGACAGACCTGAAATAGGTCCGGAAGCGTCTCGTATCGCGCGTCAGGAGAGGCAGGCCGTTGATGGCCGCATGGGCACCAATGAAGAAATCGGGCAGGACGCCACTGCGTGTCCCGCCCGATTTCCTGTATTGAGCGAAAACCTTGGCAGCAAGGAAAAGCGCCGCGCGCGGAATCGGCGTTACGCTGAGCCCGGTCTCGGCAAGCATGTCGTCGAGATCTTCGATCCTGTCATAGCGCGCGGAAATTTCCGCATAGACGACGTCATTGATACACAAAGGGCCGAGAAGACTTGCGGCGTCGAGTTGCGCGAGCGACCAGTCGTACCACACAGGATCATTCGTAATGATATCCAGCAATATGTTGGAATCGACGAAAATCACGTCAGTCGTCACCGCGCGTCAACGCCATGATTTCATCCGTGGTCATTCCTTTTCCGGCATGACCACGGAATTTGGCGAATCGGCTGGTCTGCTTTTGCGCATCCACCGGGACGACGACGATATTGCCATCGGGCAACCGGCGAAAATCGACCTGGCTTCCAGGCCCGATCCCAAGCATGTCGCGAACGGCCTTGGGAATCGTAACCTGTCCTTTTGCCGTTATGGTCGTGCTCATCCGTTCCTCGGTAATAACTCTCTAAGCGAAGGTATTACTCCCGGCGATGGAATTCAAGGCTGCCAAGCCGTCAGCGGCCTGCTCGACGATCACATCGGCGGCATGGTGCCGTTGAGGCCGACGGCGACGCGGTCGGCGGAAACGGTGGAATCGCTATTTCGTTCTCCGGTGATGAAGACGCCGGCGCCGGGCTTCAGATCGGCTTTCGTCGCCGACGTCAGCGTCACGACGGGCGTGCCCTTCGGAATGTTGATCTTGCGCTGGCCACCCTTGTAGGTGAGCGTCAGGGTCGGGCCGTTGACCGAGGTCACGGCGTTGGCGACCGTGGCGTTGGTCATCGAACCGTTCGGCGCGGAATCCCAGGGACGGTCGCCTTCGCCCGTTCCCTTCATCGAAACGGGGAAAATGACCACTTCGATGGCGCCGTTGATGCCGCTGTCGGTCGGCTGCGAAGCGATGCCGACGAAATCGCCGGGCTTGATGTCGCCGACGGCCGCCTGGACGACGCCGCCGACGTTCCAGCCGGATTTCAGCGCGACCGTCACGTCCTTGCCGTCGCGGGACTTGACCTTGAGCGTGTCGCCATCGAGGCTTTCCACGGTGCCGCGCACTTTGACGCGCTCGGCGGCGTAAGTGCTTTGCGAGGCGGCGAGCATGGCTATGGTGAGCGTCAGCGCACCCGCGATCAGACGTTTGCGATGCATGGGCAGTGTCTCCCTTGAATGTCGGCCGCGCGATGTGCCGGTCGCCTTGGATACGAAGCTTGGAACTGATGGATGGCAGGCCGCGTGCCGGGCCTGAAGCCATCCGCGCCGCGATCCTATGCGCGGCTTCCCTTATTCGCCATTCAAACAAGCGTGAGACGGCCGCCGAGAGCAGCGAGGCCAGAAATTCTTGGAAAAGCCGGCTATTTCATGGAACGTCAAGCATTGCTTAACGTTTACCGGTAGACTGCGCTGGTTATCTCGAATTCCCTATCGCGCATTGCGCTGGGCTGGGGAGATTGGGGAACGACATGACCGCGATTCGTCCGTTATTGATCGGAATCCTGTTGATTCTGACGCTGGTTCTGATTGCGCTCAGTATTCTGCTCGTCAATCCAAACCACCCGCTTCGCCAATCCGACAGCCTTATCCCGATGCAGACCGAGCCTGTTCAGCAGCGGCCATAGCGACGGCATGTTTCAGCTTGATGGCGTAAAGCGCGCCACCAGGCTATGGCGATCGCCCGGATAGGTGAGGCGGACATGGGTTATCGGGCCGGCGGCGCTCCAGGTGCGTCGTTCGACCACGAGGCAGGCGGTGCCCTTCTGGACATCCAGGTTCGCGGCGGCATCGCTTTCTGCGGCGATGGCGCGAATCTGATGTTCGGCGGTGCTCCACGGGACCTGGTTGATGAGCCAGGGTCCCGGCGGCAATGTCGCGAAATCGGCATCCGCGGCCTCCGGCACGGCATCGAGATTGATGACGCGATCCTCCACGCAGAAGGGGCGGGGCCCCGCATAGTGAATGCAGGTGATCTCCAGCACCGGAAGCGAGCCGACATATTGCAGCCTGCGCGCGTCCTCGGCCCGTCCGTTCCGCTTCACAAGCTTCGTCAGCTTGTGCGAATAGGGCAGATTGAGCGACAGGACCTCCGACTTGATGTCGTGGATCTCCAGCACGGCGGATTGCGCCTGCGGATGGGTGACGAAGCTGCCCGAGCGCTTGCGCCGCTCGATGAGGCCGGCCCGCGCAAGCTGGGTCAACACCTTGTTCACCGTCATGCGCGAGCAGTCATATTGTTCCGCCAGGTCCATTTCGAACGGAATGCGATGCCCCGGCGGCCAGGCGCCGGAGACGATCTGGCCCTCGATATCGCTGAGGATACGCTGATGCAGAGTCGCCTCTTTGCCTGTCGTCATGCCGCCCGTCTGTTCCGTGTAAGACATGGGATTTCCCGCAAGTTATTTAGGGGGCAATCGATGGGAGGGAAAGCGCTTTTTAACCGATGAGTTCAGCCATCGCCTTGCGGAAGCGCGCGGAAATCGCCTCTCTCTTCTGATGCCGGCCGCCAGCGACCTGCTTTTGGCCCAGCGTCCAGACGCCGTCGACCGTGACGCCGCCGGCAAAGGTCCAATGATCGAGAATGCGATCGCCGGAAAGGTAGGGTGCCGCGCTGATATCGAGCGAAACGATGTCGGCATAGTTGCCGACGGCGAGCCCCGCCGGAGCTTTCAGGGCGATGCCGCCGCCCGCCAGGGCGCCGTCGAACAGCATGCGCGCCGTCGACCCGCCAGGGGCGGCGATGACGTTGCGGGCGCGCAGCGCCAGACGTTGCGAATATTCGAGTTGCCGCAGCTCCTGCGGGACCGAAATCAGGATGTTGGAATCGGAGCCGACGCCGTAACGGCCGCCTTCCTCCAGGAAGAGCGGAGCGGGGAAGACGCCATCGCCGAGATTGGCTTCGGTGATCGGGCAGAGGCCGGCGATCGCGCCGCTCCTCGCCATGCGCCGGGTTTCATCCTCGGTCATGTGCGTGGCGTGGATCAGGCACCAGCGGCTATCGACCGGGGCGTGATCGAGCAGCCATTGCACCGGCCGGGCGCCGGACCACGCGATGCAGTCCTCGACTTCCTTCACCTGCTCGGCAACGTGGATATGGATCGGTCCGTCGCCGGCGATGGGCACGAGCTTTGCCAGCTCCTCGGGCGTGACGGCGCGCAGGCTGTGCGGCGCAATGCCGAGCTCGGCGCCCGGCAGGCGGTTCGTCACCGTGCGGCAGCCGGCCATCAGCGCCTCGAAGCTTTCGATCGAGTTGATGAAGCGCCGCTGGCCTTCGATGGGGGCAGCGCCCCCGAAGCCGGAATGGGCATAGAAAACGGGCAGCAGCGTCAGCGCAATGCCGGTTTCGGCGCTGGCGGCGCCGATGCGCTCGGCCAGCTCGGCGATGTTGGCGTAAGGGCTGCCGTCCTTGTCGTGGTGCAGGTAGTGGAATTCGCCGACGCGGGAGAAGCCGGCCTCCAGCATCTCCATATAGAGCTGCGCGGCGACGGCCTCGACATGATCGGGGTTCATCGACAGGGCGAACTTGTACATGACGGTGCGCCAGCTCCAGAAGCTGTCGTTGGCCGGGCCGCGGACTTCGGCAAGGCCGGCCATGGCGTGCTGGAAGGCATGGCTGTGCAGGTTCGGCACCGCGGGGACAAGAACATCCTGCCTGTCGTCGCTGCCTTCGGGCGCGACACCTGTCGCGATGGCGGCGATGCGGCCGCCTTCGAGGGTCAATCGCACATTTTCGTGCCATCCGTCGCCAAGCAATGCCGTGCGTGCATGAAGTGTCGTCATGGTCTCACCCTTTTCTTTCGGACGCAGAGTCCAAAATCCCTCTTGTCAGCCTTTCGAATATGTATATACATTATGAGCGAGAGAGGAAAGGCGTAAAGCTGATGCGTGGGAACAATTTTTCTGAAGATAGCAAGGAAAACGCGGCTACCAGCCGTGTGTGGCGCAATGCGCGTCTCGCGACCCTGAAAAAGGGCGAGGTCCGGCTCGGCACGATCGAGAAGGGCGCAATCCTGACCAGGGAAGGCCGCATCGTCTTTGCCGGCAATGAAGCCGACCTTCCCGATGTTGCCGGTGCCGAAAGCATCGATCTCGAGGGGCGCTGGGTTACACCCGGCCTCGTGGATTGCCATACACATATCATATATGGCGGCAATCGCGCTCGTGAATTCGAAATGCGGCTGGAAGGCGCGAGCTATGAAGAGATCGCCCGCGCCGGCGGCGGCATCGTCTCCTCCGTGAACGCGACGCGCGCGCTGTCGGTGGATGAGCTCGTTGCCGTCGCGCTGCCGCGCCTCGACACGCTGCTTTCCGAAGGCGTCACGACCGTCGAGGTGAAGTCGGGCTACGGCCTGAGCGTCGAATCCGAACTCAAGATGCTGCGGGCCGCCCGCAAGCTGGCCGAGATCCGCCCCGTTCGCGTCGTCACGTCCTATCTCGGCGCGCATGCGACGCCGGCGGACTACAAGGGCCGCAACGGCGACTATATAAACGACGTGGTGCTGCCCGGCCTGAAACAGGCGCACGCGGAAGGGCTTGTCGATGCGGTCGACGGTTTCTGCGAGGGGATCGCCTTTTCGACGGCGGAAATTGCTCGCGTCTTCGATCTCGCCAAGTCGCTCGGCATTCCGGTGAAGCTGCATGCGGAGCAGCTCACCAATCTCGGCGGCACCAAGCTTGCCGCCTCCTATGGCGCGCTTTCCGCCGACCATCTCGAATATCTGGACGAGGATGGCGTGAACGCCATGGCGGCATCCGGCACCGTCGCCGTTCTCCTGCCCGGCGCCTTCTATGCCATCCACGAAAAGCAGAAGCCGCCGGTCGAGGCGCTGCGCAAGGCGGGCGTGCCGATCGCGGTCGCGACCGATTGCAATCCCGGTACGTCGCCGCTGACTTCGATGCTGCTGACCATGAACATGGCCGCGACGCTCTTCGGCCTGACCGTGGAAGAGTGCATCGCCGGCGCGACGCGCGAAGGCGCGCGTGCCCTCGGACTCCTGTCCGAGACGGGCACGCTCGAGGCCGGAAAGTCGGCTGATTTTGCCATATGGGATGTCGAAAGCCTTGCGGAGCTTGTCTACCGCTTCGGCTTCAATCCCCTCCATGCCCATGTCTTCAAGGGAAAAAGGTTCTACCGATGACCATCGTTCTCCATCCAGGTTCCGTTTCGCTGCAGCAGTTGGCAGAGATCTACTGGGCCGGCGAGCCTGCCAGGCTCGATGCTTCCTTCGATGCCGGCATTGCCAAGGCGGCTGCTCGCATCGCCGAAATCGCGGCCGGAAATGCGCCGGTCTACGGCATCAACACCGGCTTCGGCAAACTGGCATCCATCAAGATCGACGCAGCCGATGTCGCCACCCTTCAGCGCAATCTGATCCTTTCGCATTGCTGCGGCGTCGGCCAGCCGCTGCCCGAGAATGTCGTGCGCCTGATCATGTCGCTGAAGCTGGTTTCGCTCGGCCGCGGCGCTTCCGGCGTGCGGCTGGGGCTGGTGCGGCTGATCGAGGCCATGCTTGAAAAGGGTGTCGTGCCGGTCATCCCCGAAAAGGGCTCGGTCGGCGCGTCCGGCGATCTGGCGCCGCTGGCGCACATGACCGCCGTCATGATGGGTCATGGCGAGGCATTCTATGCCGGCGAGCAGCTCTCCGGCGCGGCAGCGCTCGAAAAGGCCGGCCTGAAGCCGGTCGTGCTTGCCGCCAAGGAAGGGCTGGCGCTGATCAACGGCACGCAGGTTTCGACCGGGCTTGCGCTGGCCGGCCTCTTCCGCGCCCATCGCGCCGCTCAGGCAGCCCTTATCACCGGCGCCATGTCGACGGATGCGGCCATGGGGTCTTCGGCACCGTTCCATCCCGACATTCACACGCTGCGCGGCCATCAGGGCCAGATCGATACCGCATCGGCCCTGCGCGGCCTGCTTGCCGGTTCCGTGATCCGTGAAAGCCATATCGAAGGCGACGAGCGCGTGCAGGATCCCTATTGCATCCGCTGCCAGCCGCAGGTGGACGGCGCCTGCCTCGACCTCCTGCGTTCGGTCGGACGCACGCTCGAAATCGAAGCCAACGCCGTTACCGACAACCCGCTGGTGCTTTCGGACAATTCCGTCGTCTCCGGCGGTAATTTCCACGCCGAACCGGTGGCCTTCGCCGCCGACCAGATCGCCATCGCAGTCTGCGAAATCGGCGCAATTGCCCAGCGCCGTATCGCGCTGCTCGTCGATCCGGCGCTGAGCTACGGCCTGCCGGCCTTCCTCGCCAAGAAGCCGGGCCTGAATTCCGGCCTGATGATCGCCGAAGTGACCTCGGCTGCGCTGATGTCCGAAAACAAGCAGATGTCACACCCGGCCTCGGTCGACTCGACACCGACCTCGGCCAATCAGGAGGACCACGTATCCATGGCCTGCCATGGTGCGCGCCGCCTGCTCGGCATGACCGAAAACCTCTTCAACATCATCGGCATCGAGGCGCTGACGGCTGCCCAGGGTGTCGAGCTGCGCGCGCCGCTGACGACCAGCCCGGAATTGACGCTCGCCATATCCGCGATCCGTGCGGCCGTGCCTTCGCTGGACGAAGACCGCTACATGGCAAACGACCTGAAAGCCGCCGGCGAGCTGATCGCTTCCGGCGCACTCAATGCCTCGATTTCAACCGACATCCTGCCCTCTTTGGAGATGTGACATGACCAACCCACGCCATAACATTCGCGAAATCCGCGCACCCCGCGGCCCGGAACTCAACGCCAAGAGCTGGTTGACCGAAGCGCCGCTGCGCATGCTGATGAACAACCTCGATCCGGACGTCGCCGAAAACCCGAACGAGCTGGTCGTTTACGGCGGTATCGGCCGCGCCGCCCGCACCTGGGACGATTTCGACCGTATCGCCGCGACGCTGAAGACGCTCAACGAAGACGAGACGCTGCTCGTGCAGTCGGGCAAGCCGGTCGCCGTGTTCCGCACCCATAAGGATGCGCCGCGCGTGCTCATCGCCAACTCGAACCTCGTGCCGCACTGGGCAACGTGGGATCACTTCAACGAGCTGGATAAGAAGGGCCTTGCCATGTACGGCCAGATGACGGCCGGCTCGTGGATCTATATCGGCACGCAGGGCATCGTGCAGGGCACCTACGAAACCTTCGTGGAAGCCGGCCGCCAGCATTATGACGGCAACCTCAAGGGCAAGTGGATCCTGACCGGCGGCCTTGGCGGCATGGGCGGCGCACAGCCACTGGCAGCCGTCATGGCCGGCGCCTGCTGCCTCGCCGTCGAGAGCGACGAAACCCGCATCGATTTCCGCCTGCGCACCCGCTATGTCGATGAAAAGGCAAAGACGCTCGACGAAGCGCTTGCCCTGATCGACAAGTGGACGAAGGCCGGCGAAGCCAAGTCTGTCGGCCTGCTCGGCAATGCCGCTGAAATCTTCCCCGAACTGGTGAAGCGCATGAAGGCTGGCGGTCCACGTCCGGATATCGTCACCGACCAGACTTCCGCTCACGACCCGCTGAACGGCTATCTGCCGGCCGGTTGGACGGTGGCCGAGCACAAGGCCAAGCGCGAAAGCGATCCGAAGGCCGTCGAGGCTGCCGCCCGCGCCTCGATGAAGGTGCATGTCGAAGCCATGGTCGACTTCTGGAACGCCGGCGTTCCGACGCTCGACTACGGCAACAACATCCGCCAGGTCGCCAAGGACGAAGGCTTTGAAAACGCCTTCGCTTTCCCGGGCTTCGTGCCGGCTTACATCCGTCCGCTGTTCTGCCGCGGCATCGGCCCCTTCCGCTGGGCTGCTCTCTCGGGCGATCCGGAGGATATCTACAAGACCGACGCCAAGGTGAAGGAACTCACCCCCGGCAACACCCACCTGCACAACTGGCTGGACATGGCGCGCGAGCGCATCGCCTTCCAGGGCCTGCCGGCGCGCATTTGCTGGGTCGGTCTCGGCGATCGTCACCGCCTTGGCCTGGCCTTCAACGAAATGGTCAGGAACGGCGAGCTGAAGGCGCCCGTCGTCATCGGCCGTGACCATCTCGACTCCGGCTCAGTCGCTTCGCCGAACCGCGAAACCGAAGCCATGAAGGACGGCTCGGATGCCGTTTCCGACTGGCCGCTCTTGAACGCGCTGCTCAACACCGCCTCGGGCGCGACCTGGGTATCGCTGCACCACGGCGGCGGCGTCGGCATGGGCTTCAGCCAGCACTCGGGCATGGTCATCTGCGCCGACGGCACCGATGATGCGGCCCGCCGTCTGGAGCGCGTTCTGTGGAACGACCCGGCAACCGGCGTCATGCGTCATGCCGATGCCGGCTACGACATCGCCCTCGACTGGGCAAAGCAGCAGGGCCTGCGCCTGCCGGCTATCCTGGGGAACTAAGATGAAGCTGCTACGCGCCAGTGACCACAAGCGCATGCCCTGGAAAAACGGTGGCGGGGAAACGGTGGAGATCGCCGTTTCGCCCGACGGCGCAGGGCTTGCCGAATTCGACTGGCGCGTCAGCATGGCGACCGTTGCCTCGGACGGGCCGTTTTCGGTCTTTCCGGGCATCGATCGCACACTATCCATTCTGGAGGGAGAGGGCATGACCCTCTTCATCGAAGGCCGCGCGCCCGAGCGCCTGACACAGGCAAGCGCGCCGCTTCCCTTTGCGGCCGATGCCCCGACGTCGGCCACTTTGATCGACGGGACGATCACCGATCTCAACGTCATGACGCGGCGAGGCCGCTTCACGCATTCCGTGCGGCGCGTTTCCGTTGACGGAACTGTCAGTCTTGCTTCCCGGCGAGGCGTGACCCTTATCCTTTGTCATCGTGGTCACGCTGAAATCGCCAAGCTTTCGCTTTCGGCACTGGATTGCCTTCTTCTGGACGCAGGCGGACAGGAAACAAGCGTCTCCGGAAAAGCGGAGCTGTTTCAGATCGATATTCAGGCCAATCGTCTACGCTAGGCGGGGATAACCAGCCGAAGCGATGCGCGCGATAGAAGGCCATCGCTATGTTGCAGATGTCTGAATAGCGCCGGTCGAACAGACCGGCGTTGATTTGAGCTTGTTGGAATTGGGTTGAATTGATTGTCTTGACACTCGAGCCTCTGTGCAGCTCCATTGGCGGCAGTTTCAGAGGATGCCTCCATGAGCGACGATCCGATCCCAGCCGATAGCAAGCTCACCACCTCCAAGCGCCGCTGGGCGGCGGAGGGCAAGTTTCTGACGGGGCGCATCAGCCGGCCCGAGACCGAGCGGCTGCCGCCGGGGCAGCATCTCGTCAAGAACTGGCCGGTGCTCGATCTCGGTGTGCAGCCACAAGTTTCCCTGTCGAGTTGGCGGCTTGATGTGTTCGGCTTCGTGGAAAAGCGGCTCAGCCTCGATTGGGCGGCTTTCCAGGCGATCGAACGGAGCACCCGCGTCAGCGATATCCATTGCGTGACGACCTGGTCGCGCTACGACAATCGCTGGGAAGGGGTTTCGACGCGTGATCTCCTTGATCTCGCCATGCCGACGGCCGAGGCCCATCATGTGCTGCTGACCAGCTATGACGGCTATACCACCAACCTGCCGCTTTCGGATTTCGCAGCCGAAGACGCGATCCTCGCCACCGCCTGGGAGGGCAAGCCGCTGGCCGGCGAGCATGGCGGCCCGATGCGCCTGGTCGTGCCGCATCTCTATTTCTGGAAGAGCGCCAAGTGGCTGAGCCGCATCGAGCTCATCGGCGCCGACAGGGTCGGCTTCTGGGAGAAGAACGGCTATCACATGTATGGCGACCCCTGGCGGGAGCAGCGCTACTCGGACGATTGATTCGGGCACGACGGAGCCGCCAGGCCGTGCGGTGGCTGCAAACGCGAAAGAGATCGCGACTTCCTGTGTCACCGTGCCGATTTGATGGCGCCGACGTGGCTTTGCGGCTTTGCAAGCCGCCGCGATGGGCGTATTCAATGATGGTATGATTGTTGCCGGAGTACCGGCCCCTTTAACGCCCTTCTCTGAAATTTCATGCCATGACCGTTGCCAGGACCACAGATCAGCCTTCCGAAGCAAGTTTCGGCCGGCAGTCCCGCATCATCGCCCTTGTCGTCGCCGTCTCCTTCTTCATGCAGATTCTCGACGGCACCATCGTCACAACGTCGCTGCCGCAGATGGCGAAAACGTTTGGTGTCGAGCCGGTCTCGATGAGCATCGGCATCACGGTCTACCTGCTGACCATGGCGGCTTTCGTGCCGCTTGCCGGCTGGGCGGGCGATCGCTACGGCGCAAGGCGGGTGTTTCTCGCGTCGATCACCATCTTCACCGTGGCATCGCTGTTTTGCGGTTTGTCGGGCAATCTCACCGAATTCATCATCGCCCGCGCCGTCCAGGGCGTCGGCAGTGCGCTGATGACGCCGGTGGGGCGCATCATCGTGCTGAAAAACGCGCGTAAATCCGATCTCGTACACGCAATGTCGATGATCACCTGGCCGGCGCTGACCGCTCCCGTCATCGGCCCGGTGCTCGGCAGCTTCATCACCACCTATTTCAGCTGGCACTGGAACTTCCTGATCAACATCCCGATCGGCATCATCGGTCTCGGTCTCGTCCTGCGCTTCGTGCCGGACCAGCGGGAGGAGAAGGTCGCGCGGCTGGATTTCATCGGCTTTCTCCAATCGGCTGCCGGGCTGACGTTTCTGCTCGCCGGTCTGGAATTCGTGGTTCAGGGCACTACCGGACTGGCGCCCAGCATCGGGCTCGTTGCCGCGGGCGTGGTTTTCTCGGTTGTCGCCACCAGGCATTTCATGAAGGTCGATGCGCCCTTGCTCGATCTCTCCGCCTTCAAGGTGCAGACATTCGCCATGTCGACGCTTTCGGCCGGCACGGCAAGCCGCGTCGCGATCAATGCCACGCCCTTCCTCATTCCGCTGCTCTTCCAGGTCGGTTTCGGCCGCACGGCGATCGACGCCGGCACCTATCTGCTCTTCTATTTCGCCGGCAATCTCGGCATGAAGGCGATCACGACGCAGATGCTGAGAGCCTTCGGCTTCCGTGACGTGCTCGTCGTCAATGGCCTGATCTCGTCGGCCAGCATTGCCGCATGTGCGTTTCTATCGCCTTCCACGCCGGATCTGCTGATATATTGCCTGCTATTCATTGCCGGCCTTTCGCGATCGATGAACTTCACGGCGCTGAATACGCTCGGCTTTGCCGATATCCATGCCGCACAGCGCAGTTCCGCTTCGACATTGTCGAGCATGCTGCAGCAGGTGTCGCTGTTGCTCGGCGTTGCCGTGGCGGCCGCGGTGCTCAATCTTTCACGTACGTTTCATGGGGGTGAAACGCTCTCGCTTGTCGATTTTCGCTGGGCTTTCCTCGTCGTTGGCCTTATCGGTGGCATCTCCGCATTGCGTTTTATCAGCCTGCCGCACGATGCCGGCGCAGAGGTGTCCCGCCACAAAGTGAAGACCTGATCAAAACCTTCAAACTCTTAACGATATTGAGACGCAAGCCGCTGTAAAAATGGCTTGCCAGTTCCCATATGAATTTCGCAACAACTCCCATAGGAGGCAGTCCCATGCTGCTTAGAACCCTCGCTATCTCCGCTCTCGTTGTCGGCATGTCCAGCGCCGCCATGGCGGAGCAGGTGCACAAGCATCATCCCAAGCGCGTCAATGTCGAGGCGTTCCAGGCCGATGTCGGCAATGTCGACCATTCGAAGGATGCAATTCTTCCGGACGGCACGATCAATACCGACCCGTCGGTGACCGGCCCGATCCGCGCCGGCGACTCGATTTCCCGGCTGCAATGCGCCGCTGCCCCCAACTCCGTCGGCGCACGTTCGAACACGTTCTCCGCAGGCTCGGCCTCGCTTTGCCCGTAACGGCTGGATGGTATCGAGCCGGCTTCGCCCACTCGGGGCGGCCTAGGCCAGCTCGATATCGGTCTGCTTGAACCGGTCGCTTTTCGACAATAGCGGCTGGCGGTAATAACGAGCGCAGGCATAGGTTATGCAATCGTCAAGGCTGAGGCGTGCCGAATGGCTGTCTTGGCCGTAGTGCTCGTAAGCCTCGGTCGCCAGTGCGGCGGCGCGGGGCGGCACGGCAAGCTGCTGAATGTTCATGAGCTGCAGAAACGTGCGGACAGCTTCGCCGGCCTCGGTCGGCGATAATCCCAAAATGGCGGACACCAGGATTGCGGCGTTCATAACCGCGAGCGGCGACGTCGTTCGCGCCGTTGCCGGCTGCATGCGGATGGCGAAGGCGCGCGCCTCCTCTTCGTCGGTCATCATTGCCGACAGCACCGAAGCGTCGATAAACATCAAACGTCTCCCGTCGTGCCGGCATTCTCGCCCTTGGCAGTGGCTTTCTGCTTGAGATTACGGCAGAAGGCGACGGCGACATCGGCAAGGGCCGGTTTCGTCAGTTCTTCATCCAGTGCCTTCTGCAAGGCCAGTCGCACCGCCTCGGTCTTGGTGGGAGCTTTGGTCAGGGCCTGATAGCGCCGGGCCAGCCGATCGATGGCGTCGTCCTTGATGTAAAGCGGCATGGAATATCCTTTCAATTTTTGCGGATATCCTTAAGGCGTATATGCCGGGAGGGCAATCGGATCCGTCTGCGGCCTTGAGCTCATCTTTTGTGATATTTAGATGACGAACATCATCTAACGTGGTAGCAGTAGCGTTCAAAGATGCCGTTCGCTGACCGTGAGGAGTTGTCATGCCCGCTATCGATCCTGTCGTGATTGTGTCCGCCACGCGCACGCCGCTTGGCCGTTTCCAGGGAGAACTCGCTTCGCTGCAGGCGCCCGAGCTAGGCGCGCATGTCATCCGCGCGGCGCTGGAGCGCGCCGGCCTTTCGGCGGAGAGTGTGGACGAGGTCCTGTTCGGCTGCGTCCTGCCTGCGGGGCAGGGACAGGCGCCGGCACGGCAGGCTGCGCGCGGGGCCGGCCTGCCGGATGCGGTCGGCGCCACCACCATCAACAAGGTCTGCGGCTCCGGCATGAAGGCGACCATGCTGGCGCATGACCTCATTCTTGCCGGATCGGCCTCCATCGCGGTCGCCGGCGGCATGGAGTCGATGTCGAATGCGCCCTATCTGCTCGCCAAGGCACGCGGCGGCTATCGCATGGGCCACGACCGCATCTTCGACCATATGATGCTCGACGGGTTGGAGGATGCCTATGAGAAGGGCCGCTCCATGGGCGATTTCGGCGAGATGGCGGTCGAGGCCTATCAGTTCAGCCGCGACGATCAGGATACTTATGCGGTCGAGACCCTGTCGCGTGCCCGCAAGGCGCTGGAAACGGGCGCTTTCGAGGCGGAGATCACGCCGGTTTCGGTGATGGCCAAGGGCGGTCCGGTCACCGTTGCCAAGGACGAGCATCCGCAGAAGGTGTCGCCGGAAAAGATCCCGACACTGAAACCCGCGTTCCGCAAGGACGGCACCATCACGGCCGCCAGCGCTTCCGCCAATGCCGACGGTGCGGCAGCCCTGATCCTGACGCGCCGCTCGATCGCCGAGCGCGAGGGCTTGCCCATTCTTGCCGAGATCAAGGCCCATGCCACGCACAGCCAAGAGCCGGCCTGGTACACGACGGCGCCGATCCCGGCGATCCGCAAGGTGCTCGACAAGACGGGATGGAAGATTGGCGATGTCGATCTGTTCGAGATCAACGAGGCCTTCGCCGTCGTCGCCATGGCGGCGGCAAAGGACCTCGGCATCGAGCGCGATCGCCTCAACGTCAACGGCGGCGCCTGCGCCCTCGGCCACCCGATCGGCGCCACGGGCGCGCGCCTGATCGTGACGCTGCTGCATGCGCTGGAACGCCAAGGCGCCAGGCGCGGTGTCGCAGCACTCTGCATCGGCGGCGGCGAGGCGACGGCGATTGCGGTGGAGAGGGTTGGATAGGCGTCGCTTCAGGCGCGCTTGTTTCATCGGCATCGGTGGACTGGCCCGCATCCTAGCCTTCTCCCCACTTGGGGGAGAAGCGACGACCGTGCCAGACGGTGAGCTTGCGGGAAATATCGTAGGTTATTGTCGCGTACCCCCTTCTCCCCGAGGGGAGAAGGTATATGCCGCATCGACTTGCGCCATATGCGATAGCCCAGCTGCTTACGGGGGAGGGATATTTTTCATGCAGCCATCCAAACCGCCGTCCATTCTCACCCCTCCGACAACTCCTCCAAGATCGGACAGTCCGGCCGCTCGTTGCCGTGGCAGGCGTGGACGAGATGTTCCAGCGTGTGGCGCAGCTCCGTCAGTTCACGGATCTTGCGGTCGATTTCGATGAGTTTCGTGGCGGCGATGTCCTTGACGTCGGCGCTGGCGCGGCTCTTGTCTTCATAGAGTGCCAGCAGCTGCCGACACTCCTCCACCGAGAAGCCGAGGCTTCGCGAGCGGTGGAGAAAGCGCAGCTTGTGCACGTCGTCGGAGCCATAGTCACGGTAACCGTTGTCGCTGCGGTCGGGCCGGATCAGTCCGATATCCTCGTAGTAGCGGATCGTCTTGGCCGGCAGGCCGGAGCGGCCGGATGCTTCGCCGATGTTCATCTTCTTCTCCCTATTTCGCGATCCGCAGCCGCAGCGCGTTGGCGATGACCGAGACCGAGGACAGGCTCATCGCAGCGGCCGCGATCATCGGCGACAGCAGCAGGCCGAAGACCGGATAGAGCACCCCTGCGGCCAGCGGCACGCCAAGCGCATTATAGCCGAAGGCGAAGGCAAGGTTCTGCTTGATGTTGCGGATCGTCGCTTCCGACAGGCGGCGTGCCCTGACGATACCGTTGAGATCGCCCTTCACCAGCGTAATGCCGGCGCTTTCCATGGCGACGTCAGCGCCCGTTCCCATGGCGATGCCGACATCGGCGGCGGCGAGCGCCGGCGCATCGTTGACGCCATCGCCGGCCATGGCGACGACATGGCCCTTGGCCTGCAGTTCGTCGATCAGCGCCTTCTTGCCCTCGGGCAGCATGTCGGCGCGCACCTCGTCGATGCCGAGCTGCCTGGCGACCGCAGCGGCGGTCTTGCCATTGTCGCCGGTCGCCATGACGATCGTCAGGCCGCTCTCGTGCAGCGCCTTGATCGCGGCTGCGGTGGTCGGCTTGATCCGGTCGGCGACGGCGACAAGGCCGGCGAGCTTGTTGTCGATGGCGACGAACATCACGGTCTTGCCTTCGCCGCGCAGGCGCTCGGTCTCGGCCTTCAGGGCATCGGTCGCGACCGCAAGGTCAGCCATCATCGCGGCATTGCCGAGGGCGATCGCGGTTTCGCCGGCGCGGCCTTCGACACCCTTGCCCGTGATCGCCGAGAAGCCGGAAACGTCGATGAAGCTTGCGCCGCGTTCCTCGGCACCGGCAACGATCGCTTCGGCGAGCGGATGTTCGGAGCCGCGTTCCAGGCTGGCTGCGAGCGACAGAAGATGCACCTCCTCTATGCCCGTCGTCGTGACGACGTCCGTGAGGTTCGGCTTGCCTTCGGTCAGGGTGCCGGTCTTGTCGACGATCAGCGTATCCACCTTCGCGAAGCGTTCCAGCGCCTCGGCGTCGCGCACCAGCACGCCTTCCTGTGCGCCGCGGCCCGTGGCGATCATGATCGACATGGGCGTCGCCAGCCCGAGCGCGCAGGGGCAGGCGATGATCAGCACCGCGACGGCGGCGAGCAGCGCATGCGCAAGGCGCGGCTCCGGCCCGACGAAGGCCCAGACGGCGAAGGCGACGACCGCGGCCGCGACCACGGCAGGCACGAAGACGGCGGAGACACGGTCGACCATCGTCTGGATCGGCGCGCGCGAGCGCTGCGCCTTGGCGACAAGCTCGACGATGCGCGACAGCGTCGTGTCGGCGCCGACCTTTTCGGCCTGCATGACGAGCGTGCCGTTCTTGTTGATCGTGCCGCCGGTCAAGGTATCGCCCCTGGCCTTTTCGACTGGCAGGGGCTCGCCCGTTATCATCGATTCATCGATGGTGGATTGTCCTTCCACGACGGAGCCATCAACCGGAACGCGCTCGCCGGGGCGTACGCGCAGCCGGTTGCCGGCCTGGATTTCGTCGACGGGTACATCGGTCTCGCTGCCATCGGCGCCAATGCGGCGTGCCGTCTTGGGGGCAAGGTCGAGAAGCGCGCGGATGGCCGAGCCGGTGCGTTCGCGCGCCTTCAATTCCAGGACCTGACCGACGAAGACCAGCGCGATGATGACCGAAGCGGCTTCGAAATAGACCGGCACGCTTTCGCCATGGCCGCGGAAACTCATGGGAAACAGGCCGGGGGCAAGCGTGGCAACGAGGCTATAGAGATAGGCGGCGCCGACGCCGAGGCCGATCAGCGTCCACATGTTGGGGCTGCGGTTGACGAGCGAGTTCCAGGCGCGGCGGAAGAAGGGCAGGGCTGCCCAGAGCACGACCGGCGTCGCGAGGATGAGTTCGACCCATGTGGCGAAGGGTTCGCCGATCCAGTCGCGCATGGGCAGGCCGATCATCGGGCCCATGCTGATGACAAGCAGCGGCAGCGACAAGGCGGCGCTGATCCACAGCCGGCGGGTGAAATCGACAAGCTCCGGATTCGGGCCCTCGTCGGCGGCCGGCACGCCCATGGGTTCCAGCGCCATGCCGCATTTCGGGCAATCGCCGGGATGGTCGCTGACGACTTCGGGATGCATCGGGCAGGTATAGAGCGTGCCCTTCGGCACTGGCTTGGGGGCCGGCCGGTTGCCGTCGAGATAGGCGGATGGATCCGTCTCGAACTTGGCCTTGCAGCCGGCGGAGCAGAAATAGAATTTCTCGCCCTCATGTTTCAGAAAATGACGCGCCGTGGCGCGATCTACGCTCATGCTGCAGACCGGATCCTTGGCGGAAAGATAATTTTCCGGCGCAGCTTCGAATTTCGCATGGCAGCCGTTGCTGCAGAAGTGGAAGCTGCGGCCCTGATAGTCCAGCGATGGCTTTCCGGCGTTGGGATCGACGGTCATGCCGCAGACGGGATCGCGGATCACCGCATCCTGCGTCTGGGTGTCGTGATGGTGGTGATGACCGTGGCCGTGATGGCTGTGATCCTGCTCGTCGTGCAATGCCATATCGAACTCCTTTGCCCCGGTGGGGGGTATCGGACTGCTTTATGAACCTTCCTGTCACTGGAAGGTCAAGCGGAAAATAATGATTGCCATCCACAGTTCACAGGGTGCCCTTCCTATCTCGCCGCGAAGGGCGGTGATAAGTTCCGTAAGATCGATGCAATGATGTGATTCCAATGCGATATGATCTGACCACGCTTCCGCTTGCCACGCTTCTGCCCGCCATCGTCAGGGCGGAAGACATGCTGGCGCGGCTGGACGAGCGTGTCCAGCGGCATGCGGTGGCGGATGGTTTTCGCGAGCGCGGACATTTTTTCGATGCCGCCGGTGCGCTCTGGGTCAGCGGCGAACTGGTGCATGTGGAGGATCTCGTGTTGCACGATGCGCGCATGGATACGCGCACGCCCACGCATGAGCTGACCATAGCCCATGCCGTGCTGCGGAGCCGGCGACGCCTTTGGACCGCCGATCCTTCCTGGGGGCTCGAGGCTGCCGGACTTGCCGTCTTGCGCGGCGACGTGGGCGAGGCTGAAGACGCGATCCCGCCGCGCCCGACATCGGCCCGGACCATGGAGCCCGAAGAGGAGGACGAGGAAGACAATTTCGGTGTCGATTTCGCCGAGATCGACGCCATCCTCGCCCGATCCGACAAGATCCTCAACGGCGGCGTCCCGGAACCTCGACCGGCGTCCATCGATGCCGACGACCCTCTTGCCCTGATCCGCGACGAGGATTGGGATGAGGATGTGCGGCTGGAAAGCTGGCGTTCCACCATCCGCGAGGCGGATCTGCTGCCGCCGGTTCTCGGTGCGGCGGTGCTGTTCGACGCCTGGGAGCGAATCGAGCCCTTGCGGCGACAGCACTGGCTCGGCGGCCTGCTGGCCAGCGCCTATCTGCGCAGCCGGGGCAAGGTGACCTCGCATCTTTTCTGCCTGAATGTCGGGCTGAAAGCCGTGCGGCATGACCGGCGGCGCGCGCCGGACCGCACGACGCGTCTTGCGGCCTTCCTGGAGGCCATGGCGCTCTCGGCCGATTCAGGCCTGAAGGAGCTGGATCGCCTTTCGCTCGCCAGGCTGCAGATGGAGCTGCGGCTCAAGGACCGGCGGTCGAACAGCAGCCTGCCGGAGGTCATCGACATCGTGCTGTCGCGGCCGATCGTCTCGGCCAAAATGATCGCGCGGCATGTCGGCGTCACGTCCAGGGGCGCGCTTAATCTGGTGGCCGAACTCGGCCTGCGCGAAATGACGGGCCGTGGCCGCTATCGCGGCTGGGGCGTGCTTTGAGCGCCGCAACGGCTGGTGCGCGCAGAAGCATCAAGCCTTGCAACCACAACCCTGGTTTTTCGTCCAATGTTACAGTTTGTTACGCTAAGTGGCGCTAAAATGGACAAAATTTAATGGCCATACCAAATTCCTAAGCAGTGCGATGCAAGCTAGAGTCGCGCAATGAATAGCGGCGGATCGTGGATCGCCGAAGGCTTTGAAGGAAGGTGTATGGATGGCTCGGACATTTCGGGTCGTAGTGTGGTTGGCGGTGATCGGCGCTGTGGGATACGGCGCCTATGCGACCCGTGATCGCTGGCTTGGGCCGGCGGAGAAGCTGCTCGGTTATCAGAGCGCAACCGCACCCGGCGAGCAAGCCCAGGGCGAGCGCCGTGGCGGCCAGGGCCAGGGTGGCGGCGGCGGACGGCGGCGCAGCATGTCGCAGTTCAGCGGTCCCGTTCCCGTATTGGCCGCCGACGCGATGACGGCGGATGTCCCCGTCTATATCGATGGCGTCGGGTCGGTGAAGGCGCTCAACACCGTCACCGTGCGCGCGCAGGTCAGCGGCAAGATCGTCGAAATCGATTTCGAGGAAGGCCAGGACATCAGGAAGGGCGATGTCATCGCCCGCATCGACGATGGAGTCTACAAGGCGCAGCGTGACCAGGCGGTCGCCAAGAAGGCGCAGGATGAAGCCCTGCTTGCCGGCGCCCAGCGTGACCTTGCCCGCTTCCAGCTCATGGTGAAGAGCGCTTCCGGCACGCAGCAGCAGGTCGATACCCAGATGTCGCTCGTCGCGCAATATACGGCGCAGATCCAGGTCGACGTGGCGGCCATCGAAAGCGCGCAGGCGACCCTCGACTACACGACGATCAAGGCGCCCATCGACGGGCGCACGGGTATCCGCAACGTCGACGTCGGCAACCTCGTCAGCTCGTCGGATGCGACAGGCATCGTGACGCTGTCGCAGATCAAGCCGATCTCCGTCCTGTTCTCCATTCCGCAGCAGCAGCTCGCCCGCGTCAATGCGGCCAGCGGCGCCGGAACGCTCTCCGTCCAGGCCATGGGAAGCGATGGCCAGACGGTGATCGACAACGGCGCGCTGGGCGTAGTCGACAACCAGGTCGATCCGACCACCGGCACCGTGCGGCTGAAGGCGAATTTTCCGAACGACAAGCTGGCATTGTGGCCCGGCGCCTTCGTTAATGCGCGTCTGCTCGTGGAGACGCTGAAGGGCGTCACCGTCATCCCGAGTGCCGCCGTGCAGCGCGGACCGAACGGCACCTTCGTCTATGTCATCAATCAAGCTCAGACCGTTGCGATGAAGTCGGTGAAGGTGCGCCAGCAGGACGATACGCTCGCCGTCATCGCCGATGGCATATCTCCGGGCGACAAGGTGGTGACGACAGGCTTTGCGCGGCTTCAGGACGGATCGAAGGTGCAGATCTCGGGCAATCCGGATCAGGCCGCGCCGAATGCGCCGACGACGGACGATCAAGGCCAGCCCATCGCGGAAAACGACCCGCAGGATGGCGGTTCGGGCAGCGCGAATGCGAGCGAGCGTCCCCATCGCCGGCATAACGGTCAGGGTGGAAACGGCGGCCATCGCGGCCAGCATGCCGCCGGCACCGAGCAGGGGGCAGATACGAGCGGCGGCTCCGCATCCGGCAACTCCACCGCAGCTCCGACGCAGCAGCAATGAACGTCTCGTCGCTCTTCATCGGCCGTCCCATCGCCACCTCGCTTCTCGGGGTTGCTGTCCTGTTGGGCGGTATTCTCGGCTTTCTCTTTCTGCCGGTCGCGCCGCTGCCGCAGGTGGATTTCCCGACGATCCAGGTGACCACGCAGCTTCCCGGCGCCGACCCCGACACGATGGCGGCCCTGGTGACGGCGCCGCTGGAGCGCCCCCTCGGCCAGATCCCGTCGCTCGCCTCGATGACCTCGTCGAGCGCTTTCGGCATCAGCCAGATCACGCTGCAGTTCGATCTCGGCCGCGATATCGACGGCGCTGCGCAGGACGTGCAGGCGGCGATCAACGCGGCCGGCTCGACCTTGCCGCGCACGCTTCCCTATCCGCCGACCTATTCGAAGGTGAACCCGGCCGATACGCCGATCGTGACGCTCGCTCTACGCTCCGACAGCTATTCTATCCGCGAACTCAGCGATTTCGCCGACACGATGATGGCGCAGCGCCTGAGCGAAGTGTCCGGCGTCGGCGACGTCAACATCCAGGGCGGGGTCAAGCCCGCGATCCGCATTCAGGTAGACCTGCCGCGCCTTGCCTCCTATGGCCTCGCGCTCGAGGATATCCGCACCGCCATCACCAATGCCAGCGTTGCCGGCGCCAAGGGCGCGCTTGACGGCACCCAGCAGAGCTTCACGCTTGCCGCCAACGACCAGATCGTCGATCCCAACGTCTATAAATCCGTCATCGTCGCCTATCGCAACAGTGCGCCGGTGCAATTGAAGGACGTGGCGACAGTCGTCGAAGGGCTGGAGAACAACCGCGTCGGCGCCTGGTATCAGGGGCAGCCCGCCGTCATCCTCGACATCATGCGCCAGCCGGGCGCCAACGTCATCCAGACGGTCGAGAATGTGCTGAAGCAGATCCCGAAGCTGAAGCAGGCGATGCCGGCCGGCGTTTCCCTCGATATCGTCAACGACCGCACGGAGACCATCCGCGCCTCGATCCATGACGTGCAATGGACGCTGGTCATCAGCATCGGCCTCGTCATCCTCGTCGTCCTCTTGTTCCTGCGGACGATGACGGCGACCTTCATTGCCGGCGTCGCGCTGCCGCTGTCACTGATCGCGACCTTCGGCGTGATGTGGTTCGCCGGCTTCAGCCTCGACAATCTCTCGCTCATGGCCCTGACGATCGGCACCGGCTTCGTCGTCGACGACGCCATCGTCATGATCGAGAACATCGCCCGCCATATCGAAGAGGGCGAAAACCCGATGCAGGCGGCGCTGAAGGGGGCGGGCGAGATCGGATTCACCATCATTTCGCTCACCGTCTCGCTGGTTGCGGTGTTCATTCCGCTGCTGTTCATGACCGGGATCGTCGGGCGCATGTTCCGCGAATTCGCGCTGACGCTCACCATCGCCGTGGTGGTGTCGGCTCTTGTTTCGCTGACGCTCACGCCGATGATGTGCGCGCGCATCCTGCGCAAGCCGAAGGATCGCGAAGGCGGGTTCCTGGCCGGCGCCGACCGCTTGACGGAACGGCTGATCGAAGGCTATCGCCGCAGCCTCGTCTGGGCAGTGGATCGCAGCGGCCTGATGCTCGTGGTCACCGTCGTCACGCTTGCCGCGACGATTGCGCTCTATGTCGTCATTCCCAAGGGCTTCCTGCCGGCGCAAGACACGGGCCTGATTACGGCGGTGATCGAGGCCGAACCGACGACTTCCTTCGAAACGATGAAGCAGGTGCAGGCGACCGTGGCCGATCGGCTGCGCAAGGATCCGGATGTCAGCGGCGTGGTTTCGGTCATCGGCACCAGCGCCAGCAATCTGACGCTGAACACCGGCAACCTCAGCCTCGTGCTCAAGCCCCGAAGCGAGCGCAACGTTTCCGCCGATCAGATCATCGACCGGATGCGCGATGAGGTCACCGGCCTGCCGGGCATTCACGTTACTTTCCAGAGCGTGCGCGACATCTCGATCAGCACCCGGGCAAGCCGCGCACCCTACCAGTACACGCTGACCGGGACGGATACGGCGACGGTGGTCGATTGGGCCGCGAAGCTGGTACAGCGGCTGCAGCAGAGCCCGAAGCTCATGGACGTCTCCTCCGAGGTCGAAATGGGCGGCGGCCGCATCTTCGTCAACGTCGACCGGGAAACCGCCTCGCGGCTCGGCGTGTCGATGCAGGCCGTCAGCGATACGCTGAACGACGCCTTCGGCCAGCGCCAGATCGCGACGATCTACGGCCAGGCCAACCAGTATCGCGTCATCCTGGAGGCGGCGCCGCAATATCAGTCGGACCCGAAGTCGCTGGACAAGCTCTATGTTGCCGGCGCCAGCGATACGCAGGTGCCGCTCAACGCCTTCACGTCGGCCAGCTTCACGACCGCGCCGCTGGTCATCAGCCATGACGAGCAGTTCCCGGCGGTGACGCTCAGCTTCGATCTTGCCAAGGGCGCGTCGCTCAGCGATGCCGTGAGCGAAATCAAGGCGGCGGAGCAGGACATCGGCATGCCCGACAATATCCAGCGCAAATATTCCGGCGACGCCGAGGAATTTGCCTCGTCGCTGGCGGGCGAGCCCTGGCTGATCCTGGCGGCCGTGGTGACGATCTACATCGTGCTCGGCCTGCTTTACGAAAGCGCCGTTCATCCCGTGACCATCCTTTCGACGCTGCCGTCGGCCGGTGTCGGGGCCCTGCTGGCGCTGATGCTGTTCGGTCAGGATCTGTCCATCATCGCGCTGATCGGCATCGTGCTGCTGATGGGCATCGTCAAGAAGAACGCGATCATGATGATCGACTTCGCGCTGGAGGCGGAGCGCAAGGAGGGTCTCGAGCCACGCGAAGCCATTCTCAAGGCCTCGATCCTGCGTTTCCGCCCGATCATGATGACGACGCTTGCGGCGCTCTTCGGGGCCTTGCCGCTGGCGCTCGCACAGGGCACGGGCGCGGAGCTGCGCATTCCGCTCGGCATCACCATCATCGGCGGCCTCGTGCTTTCGCAGCTGCTGACGCTCTATACGACGCCGGTGATCTATCTCGCCTTCGAGCGTCTGCGCGCCAAGGTCGTCGGCCGCACCACCGGCACGCCGAGCGCCGAAATGAACGAACTGGCGGGTGGCGGGACATGAACATCTCGGAGCCGTTCGTCAAACGCCCTGTCGGGACGACGCTTCTGGCGATCGGGTTGATGATCCTCGGCATCGTCGCCTATCGTTTCCTGCCCGTCGCAAGCCTGCCGACCGTGGATCTGCCGACGATCGTCGTTTCGTCCAGCCGTCCCGGCGCGGATCCCGCCAGCATGGCGGCAAGCGTGGCGGCACCTCTCGAGCGGCATCTCGGCACCATTGCCGGCGTCACGCAATTGACGTCGGTAAGCTCGCTGGGGTCGAGCACCATCATCATCCAGTTCGACCTCTCGCGCAGCGTCGATGGTGCCGCGCAGGACGTGCAGGCGGCTTTGAACGCGGCGGCGACCGACCTGCCGGGCGATCTGCCGACGCTACCGTCCTTCCGCAAGATCAATCCGGCGGCGGCGCCCGTGCTGATCCTGGCGCTGACCTCGGACAACGTCTCACCGAGTGCCATCTATGATGCGGCCGACACGGTGGTCGTGCAGCGCATTTCGCAGGTGGACGGCGTCGGCGGCGTCACCGTCAGCGGCGCCGACCAGCCGGCGGTGCGCGTCAGGCTCGATCCCGACCGGCTTTCGGCCATGGGGCTCTCGCTCGATACCGTCCGCACCGCGATCGTCAACGCCAACGTGCTCGGTCCGTTCGGCTCCATCGACGGAGCCGGCGGTGCGTTCTCCATTGCCATGAACGGGCAATTGCGGACCCCGGAAGACTACGGAAAGATCATCGTGCAGAGCGGCGACGGCACGGCCGTTCGCCTTGCCGATATCGCCACGGTCGAGCCGGGTGTGCGCAACAGCCGCTCCGACGCCTGGTATGACGGCAAGCCGGCCGTGCTGCTGAATATCACCAAGCAGGCCGATGCGAACGTCATCGCCACCGTCGATGGCGTCAAGGAGCTGATCCCCGAGCTGCAGCGGCTCATTCCCACCGGTGTCAAGGTTTCCATCCTTTCCGACCGCACCACGACGATCCACGCCAGCGTCAACGACATGCAGTGGACGCTGCTTGCCACCATCTGCCTCGTCATGGCGGTGGTCTTCGTCTTCCTGCGACGCGCGACGCCGACGTTTGCCGCCGGCGTTACCGTGCCGCTGTCGCTTGCCGGAACCTTCGCGGCGATGTGGCTCTTCGGACTGTCGATCGACAATCTCTCGCTCATGGCGCTGGCCGTATCCGTCGGCTTCGTCGTCGACGACGCCATCGTCATGATCGAGAACATCTATGCCAATCTGGAAACCGGCATGAAGCCGATGCGGGCGGCGCTCGAAGGGGCGAAGCAGATCGGCTTCACGGTCATTTCGATTAGCCTCTCCCTGCTTGCCGCGTTCATACCGCTCTTCTTCATGGGCGGCATCGTCGGCCGCTTCTTCCAGACCTTCTCGCTGACGCTTGGTTTCACCATCGTCGTTTCGACACTGGTGTCGCTGACGCTGACGCCGATGATCTGCGGGCATCGCCTGCGTCAGCACGATATCGACGCGCGACCCGGACCGTTCGGCCGCCTTGTCGAGGGCACGTTGGGCGCGATCATCGGCTTTTATGGCCGTACGCTGAAAGCGGTGCTGCACCATCGGGTGCTCTCCGTACTCGTCATCATCGGCTGCGTCGTGATGTCGGGCTACCTCTACGTCAAGGTGCCGAAGGGCTTCATTCCGCAGGACGACACAGGGTTCATCCAGGGCGGGACGCAGGCGGCGACCGACATCTCCTATCCGGCCATGGTCAAGCTGCAACAACAGGCGGCGGATATCGCCTCGAAGGATCCTGCGGTTTCCGGCCTCGGCTCCTCCGTCGGCGGCGGCGGTTTTTCCAGTTCCGTCAATCGCGGCCAGCTCTATATTTCGCTGAAGCCGGAGTCCGAGCGTGCGCCGACAGCCGAGGTCATAGACCGGCTTCGCAAGCAGCTGATGGCCGTTCCGGGCCTCAGTACCTTCTTGTTTTCGCCCGGCGATATCCGCGCCGGTGCGCGCCAGTCGCAATCGCAATATCAGTTCACGGTCTGGAGCGCGAATTACGACGAGCTGGTGGAATGGGCGCCAAAGGTGCTGCTGCGACTGCAGGCCCTGCACGAGCTGACCGATGTTGCGACCGACAGGCAGCCGAACGGCCTGCAGGCGACCGTCAATATCGACCGGAGCATGGCCTCGCAGCTCGGCGTCAGCATTCAATCCATCGATGCGGCCCTGAACAATGCCTTCGCCCAGCGGCAGATTTCGACGATCTACACGCAGCGCAACCAGTATCGCGTTGTGCTGGAGGCCGATCCGACCTACGCTCTCGATCCCAGCGATATTTCCAAGCTCTATGTGCCGGCCTCCGGCGGCACGCAGGTTCCGCTGAGTGCCGTCGCGTCGATCGATCGGACGCTGGCGCCGCTGGTGGTCAATCACCAGGGCCAATATCCGTCCGTCACCATTTCCTACAATCTGGCGCTCAATACGCCCCTGCAGGCGGCGAACGACGCCATCCAGCAGGCGGTGCTGGAAATGCATCTGCCCGACACGCTGCATGCGGATTTCGCCGGAGATGCGGCGAGCGTCACCCAATCGTCCGGCAGCCAGCCCTTGCTGCTTCTGGCGGCGCTGCTGACGGTCTACATCGTTCTCGGCATTCTCTATGAGAGCCTGGCGCATCCGCTGACGATCATCTCGACGCTGCCGTCGGCCGGTCTCGGAGCGCTGCTCGCGCTTGTCATCAGCGGCACGGAGCTGACGATCATCGCCTTCATCGGCATCATCCTGCTGATCGGCATCGTCAAGAAGAACGGCATCATGATGGTGGACTTCGCGCTGCAGGGCGAGCGCACGCTCGGCCTGTCGTCGGAGGAAGCCATCTATCAGGCGTGCCTCAAGCGCTTCCGGCCGATCCTGATGACGACGCTGGCCGCGCTGATGGGCGCCATTCCGTTGATCATCGCCAGCGGCCCCGGCGCGGAGCTGCGCCGCCCGCTCGGCATCACCATCGTCGGCGGACTTGTCGTGTCGCAGGTGCTGACGCTCTATACCACGCCGATCATCTATCTGATGCTTGCCAAGCTGCATGCGAAATGGTCGCCGAAGCCGCAGACCACGGCGCCGGTGCCTGCCGCGTCGAGCTGACGAGGTCTTCGCCATCGATCGCGGATCGCGATCTCGAACGGGATTGATCGTTCCCGGCGCGGCGGCGGAGATCAAGGGAATTTGCGTTCCAAGCGTCGAGGTGAGCCCGACGTGTCCCGCCCGCCTTACAGCGGCAGCTTTCAAGCCCTTACCGCGCCGTTCGGAAAGGCAGCATCGCACACGGTGCCTGCACCGGAAGGCTTTCTGCTTTTCATTGGATCACAAAACAAAAGGGCTCCCGTTATGGCGGGAGCCCTTTTGGTTGATTTTCGGTCGAAGCCGTCCGCATGCGGGTGCCGGGAGCGGACGGATATCGGTGGTTAGTGCGTGGCGGCGCCGCTGTCGGTTGCCGCCGCTTCCGGCGTCGGCGTCGACCTGATCTTGCCCTTGAAGATCCGGCGTACCGAGACGAAGAGCAGCGGAATGAAGAAGACGCCGAGCACGGTGGCCGAGATCATGCCGCCCATGACGCCGATGCCGATCGAGTTCTGGCTGCCCGATCCGGCGCCGTTGGCGATCGCCAGCGGCAGAACGCCGAGGATGAAGGCGAGCGAGGTCATCAGGATCGGCCGCAGGCGCTGTCGGGCCGCCTCCAGCGTCGCGTCGATCAGGTTCTTGCCCTGATTCTGCTGTTCGATGGCGAATTCGACGATCAGGATGGCGTTCTTCGCCGCCAGGCCGATGGTCGTCAGCAGGCCGACCTTGAAGTAGACGTCGTTCGACTGGCCGAACAGCGTTGCGGCCAGCAGCGCCCCGAAGATGCCGATCGGAACCGACAGCATGACGGCGAGCGGGATCGACCAGCTCTCGTAGAGAGCGGCAAGTGCCAGGAAGACGACCAGGATCGAGATCGCGTAGAGCTGGCTTGCCTGGTTGCCGGAGAGCTTTTCCTGTGCCGACAGGCTCGTCCATTCGTGGCTGAAGCCCGGCGGCAGGCTCGCCATGATCTTGTCGATCTCGTTCATGGCATCGCCCGACGAAACGCCCGGAGCGGCGGCGCCCTGGATTTCGACGGCCGACGAGCCGTTGTAGCGTTCCAGGCGCGGCGAGCCATAGTTCCACTCGCCCCTGGAGAAGGCCGAGAACGGCACCATGGCGCCATCCGAATTGCGCACATACCAGCGGCCGAAATCTTCCGGCTGCATGCGGAAGTTCTTGTCGGCCTGCACGTAGACCTTCTTCACGCGACCGCGATCGATGAAGTCGTTGACGTAGGTGCCGCCCCATGCGGTCGACAGGGTGGCGTCGATGTCGGAGAGCTGGATGTTCAGCGCGCTTGCTTTCTCTTCATCGATGTTCAGAGAATATTGCGGCGTATCTTCCTGGCCGTTCGGGCGAGTGCCGAACAGCTTGGCGTTCTTCGCAGCGGCGCCGAGCAGCTGGTTGCGGGCTGCGATCAATGCCGCATGGCCGGCACCGTTGATGTCCTTGATGAAGAAGTCGAAGCCGCTCGAGCTGCCGAAGCCCGGGATCGCCGGCGGGGCAAGCGCGAAAACACTGCCGTCCTTGATCTTGGAGAAGGCGCCCATGGCGCGGGCGGCAATCGCCTGAGCCTTCGATTGCGGTGTCTTGCGCTGCTCGAAGTCCTTCAACCTCACGAAGACGATACCGACGTTCTGGCCCTGACCGCTGAAGCCGAAACCGGCGACCGCGAATGCGCCGTCCACATAGTCTTTCTCGGTATTGAGATAATAGTCCTTCACCTGGTCGAGCACGGCCCAGGTTCGGGAATCCGCGGCGCCAGGTGGAAGCTGGATGGCCGTCAACAGGATGCCCTGGTCCTCGTCCGGCAGGAACGAGCTTGGGAGGTGGTTGAACAGGTAGCCGACGGCGCCACCGATCGCGACGAACGCCAGCAGGAAGACGATGGTGAGGCGGATCATCCCGTGAATGCCGCGCTGGTAGTAGTGCGTCGCCCGCTCGAAGTTGCGGTTGAACCAGCCGAAGGCGCCCTTTTCCTTGGACCCATGCTGGGGCTTCTTGAGGATGGTGGCGCAAAGGGCCGGCGTCAGGATCAAGGCGACGATGACCGAGAGGACCATCGCCGAGACGATCGTGACCGAGAACTGGCGGTAGATGACGCCGACCGAACCGGAGAAGAAGGCCATCGGGATGAAAACGGCCGAAAGGACCGTGGCGATGCCGATCAATGCGCCGGTGATTTCCTCCATCGACTTGATCGTCGCCTCGCGCGGCGACAATCCTTCTTCCTCCATGACGCGCTCGACGTTTTCGACGACGACGATGGCGTCGTCGACCAGAAGTCCGATGGCGAGCACCATGCCGAACATGGTCAACGTATTGATCGAGTATCCGAACAGGGAGAGCACGCCGAACGTGCCGAGCAGGACGACCGGGACGGCGAGCGTCGGGATCAGCGTGGCGCGGATGTTCTGCAGGAAGACGAACATGACGATGAAGACGAGCACGATGGCTTCGAACAGCGTCTTGACCACGTCTTCGATCGACAGCTTCACGAACGGCGTCGTGTCGTAGGGGTAGACCACCTCGACATTCGGCGGCAGGGTCTGCTTCAGGTTGTCGATGGTCGCCCTTACTCCCTCCGCCGTGTTGATGGCGTTGGCGCCGGAGGCGAGCATCACTGCAAGGCCGGCCGAAGGATGGCCGTTATAGGTGCTCGACGTGGTGTAGCTATCGGCCCCGAGCTCGACAGTGGCGACATCGTTGAGGCGCACCAGCGCGCCGTCGGACTGGCTCTTCAGAATGATGTTTTCGAACTGCTCGGGCGTCTGCAGGCGGCTCTTGGCCGTTACGGTCGCGTTGAGCTGCTGACCCTTGCGCTGCGGCAGCGCGCCGAGCTGGCCGGCAGAAACCTGCGAGTTCTGCGACTGGATCGCGCTGGTGACGTCGCTCACCATCAGCTGGTACTTGGCGAGCTTGTCCGGGTCTACCCAGATGCGCATGGCATAGCCGGCGCCGAAGATCTGCGTATCGCCGACGCCCTCGATGCGCTTCAGCGTATCGTTGAGCGTGCTGGAAATATAGTCGGCAAGGTCGTTGGAGTTCAGCTTGCCGTCGGTGGATACGAAGCCGACGACCATCAGGAAGTTCGACGTCGACTTGGAGACGATGATGCCGGTGTTCTGCACGGCCTGCGGCAGCTGCGCCGTGACGAGCTGCAGCTTGTTCTGCACCTGCATCTGCGCGACGTCGGGATCGGCCTTGTTGGTGAAGGTCAGCGTGATCGAAGCCTGGCCGGTCGAGGTCGAGGTCGATGTCATGTAGTCGAGATTGTCGATGCCGGTCATGCCCTGCTCGATGACCTTGGTCACCGAGTTTTCGACGGTGGCGGCATCGGCACCGGAATAGGTGGCGCTAATGCGCACGCTGGTCGGCGCGATCTGCGGATATTGCGAAATCGAGAGCGTGAGGATCGAAAGTGCCCCCGCCAGCATGATGACGATGGCGATGACCCAGGCAAAGATCGGCCTGTCGATGAAAAAACGGGACATCCTCTACCTCACTTCTGAGCGCCGGAGGAGGCGCTCTTGGTGTCGGCCTTTTCCAATGCTGCCTGTTCCGCAGGCTTGCCGTCGGCGGTCGCCTGTTTAACCTCGCCGGTCGCATCGTCGATGGTCACGGGAGAGACGTTGACCTCCTGGCCGTCGCGCACGCGCTGGCTGCCCTCAACGATCACGCGCTCGCCGTCCTTGATGTCTTCGCTCACCAGCCAGCTGTTGCCGATGCTGCGCTGCACCTTCAGCACCCGCTGCTGCACCTTGTTGTCGGCCGTCACGAACATGGCGATCGGTTCGCCCTTCGTGTTGCGCGTCACGGCGCGCTGCGGCACAAGGAAGCTGTTCTCGGCTATGCCTTCCTGGAGGGTGGCGCGCACGTACATGCCGGGCAGCAGCACGCGGTCCGGATTGGGGAAAACGGCGCGGACGGTAATCGTGCCAACGGTTTCGGCAACGGCGGCTTCCGCGAATTCGAGCTTGCCGGTTTCCTTATACTGGCTGTTGTCTTCCAGCGTCAGATGGACCGAAACATTGTCGCCGCTGGTCTTCAGGCGGCCTTCCGTAATGGCGCGGCGGAACTCCAGCAGGTTTGTGCTCGACTGGGTGACGTCGACGTTGATCGGATCGAGCTGGCGGATGGTGGTGAGCGCCGTTGTCTGGTCTGCCGTGACGAGCGCGCCTACCGTGACCGCGGAAGCGTCGACGCGGCCGGCGATCGGTGCGCGCATCTTGGTATAGTTGAGATTGATCCGCGCTGTTTCCAGGGCCGCTTTTGCGGACGCGATGTCGGCGTTCGCCTGGGCTAGCGTGGAGACGGCGTCATCAAGGTTCTGCTTGCTGACGGCGTCCTGCGCCGTGAGGCTCTTGTAGCGATCCACTTTCGACTGGGCGCTCGGCAGGGCACCTTCCGCCTTCTGCAAGGCAGCGACCGCGCTGTCGTAGGATGCCTGATACGAGGCCGGATCGATCTCGTAGAGCACGTCGCCTTCCTTGACTTCGCTGCCTTCCTTGAAGTTGCGGCTGCGGATGATGCCGCCGACCTGCGGCCGCACTTCGGCGACGAGGTAGGCGCTGGTGCGGCCGGGCAGTTCGGCGGTGATCGCGACGGATTGCGGATGCAGCGCCATCGCGCTGACTTCCGTCTTGACGGCGGGAGCGTTGTTCTGGGCGGTATTCTGCTGGTTGCAGCCGGCCAGCATCACCGCAGCGACAAGCCCTGCGATGGTCATCGAAGCGCGGCCGGCTGACAGGCGAGCGGACATCGTCGGATATGCGGGTGCAGAAGTGGGAGGAGCGAGCTTTCGCACGTTGCTATTTCCTGTTGCCTTATTTACAGTACCAAGTCGTACAGAAAATATGTATACTGCTTCAAATGTCAATCGCATTCGGCTGTTGGGGTCAAGACGGAAGTGCTGACAAAAGAACGAGCAGGCAAGGCCGACCAGGCCATCAAGCGCCGCCCGCGCGGCCGCCCGAAAACCGTGAATGACGACGCTCGCCGAGCCGAGATCGTCAAGGAGGCGCGCGCGACCTTCTATGAGCTTGGCTACGGCGGTACGACGATGGATCTCGTGGCCGCCCGATGCAGGATTTCGAAGCAGACCCTCTACAAGCTGTTTCCGAGCAAGAGCGATCTTTTCATGGCGATCATCGCCGAGCATCGCGCATCCATGCTGGCCCTGCCGCGCGATCCCGAAGAGGATCTGCCTTTCGCCGAAGCGCTCGAACAGATCTTCATGATCGACATGGATGAAGAGCAGGAGCGGGAGCGCGATGCCTTCATTCATCTCGCCATCAGCGAATCGCAGCGATTTCCCGAGATTGCGACGCTGCTGCACACCCACGGCGCCCAGCAATCGCAGCGGATTCTGGCCGACTGGCTTGCCGAGCAGCAGCGGCGCGGGGTGATCGAGATCGACGATGCCGCGAGCGGCGGGCGCATGCTCATGAACATGATCTTCGGTGCGATGATTTCCAAGCCGGGCCATCCGAACGATTGGCCGGATCGCGAAACACGGCTGCGCCACCTGCGCCAATGCATCGCGATTTTCACTGCCGGCGTTCAGCCGCGCAAAGGCTGCCGATAGACTGTTGCGAGAGAGTTCCGGCTGATTGAAAGGCAATGCCGATATGGCCTATCCGGCCATATCGGCATTGTTGCCTGTCCCGGAAAAGTGGGGATCATTCTATTCAGTGTGCCACGATGTTTGCTGTGTCCGTTCCCTCATCGAACAAGGGGTTCGGCAAGCCGTTTGCATACATTTCCTGCAGCACGGCCCCAAGTGCCAGATCCAGGCACCAGACAGGGAATTCCGCATTCAGGTTCTTGGCGCTCTGCCGTGCATAGGTAATGAGCCGAGCGATTGATGCCAGTTCCTTGAGCGAGTCCGGATCCTGGTGTGCTGCTCCGATCGGAAGTGCTGCTGTCATTTCATGCCCTCTATTGCCCCCGTTCCCGGCGGACGAATCGTATCCGGCCGAGAACATGAGCAAACCGTAACGGATGTTTTCTGGCTTGGCGCGTGACATGCAGCGTGACACGAGGCTTGATTGTGACGAAATTCGGCGTTTGCAATTACAGGGCGCGAAATGGCCCGGAAAAGCGGCCGAAGGGGCATGACAAGCCCATCGCGCCTGCGGGGCTGCCCAATACGCGACGTGTTCATGCGGTTTCAGGCGAAGGCACTTGCTCCTGGACCGGCGCGGCGAGTCGTGCGGAGTATCTCGACGCCACGCGTATCGGCATCCATGCCCGAAGGCGACATCTCAATTGCGAAGGCTTGCCGACAAGCTCGTCGTGTGCGGCACATGGTCCGCCAAGGGTTCGGAGGCGTTTGCCAGCGACTTGATCAGCATCAGCACGGACTGGCGAACGCTGGGATCGTTGATCTTCATGAAGGCCTTGTTGAGGCCGAGGCCTTCCTTGGAGGTCAGGAAATCCGACAGGTCCTCAAGGCCGTTGATCGCGCCGAGGCCGTCCGTGTTCAGGGGCTGGGTCGTGTCCTGCTGGAAGAAGAAGGCAACCGGAACCGCCAGCACGCCGGCTATGGCCTGCAATCGGCTGGCGCCAATGCGATTGGTGCCCTTTTCGTATTTCTGTACCTGCTGAAACGTCACGCCGATCTGTTCGGCAAGCCGCTCCTGGCTCATGCCAAGCATAAGACGACGCGTGCGCACGCGAGAGCCCACATAGGCATCGATCGGGTTCGGTACTTTTGCACTCACTGCGCAATCTCCTTGTCAAATAGGGGCTGGCGGACAACACCATGCTCGTGACCCTTCAAGGGAAGGGGCGCCTGCTCTATCTGCCCGCAAAATGTGCGTTAAATATGGGTGGGACTCAACTAAAGGTCTTTTTCTGTAATGTTTTATAATTCCGTCGCACGCATAAACCGCAGAAAAGACGATTCGCGTCAATGCGGATTGAAGGTGGAAGACGGCTTGCAATTATAGACCGGGCACTGCGGGTTGTCCTTCGTGGGAACGGAGGTGCGCTCGGCATAACCGGATATGCCGCATTGCCCGCTGTCGGCGACATAACGATCGTAGAGGACGAGACCGCCGCGCCGCGCGGGATAGCGCAGTATCACCGCACGCTCGCCGGCAACGAGTTGCTGCACGGCAGCGCAGGTTTTGCCCAGCGACTCGTAGCGCGAGATTGCCGATGCCGGCCCGGCGGTTGCGATCGTTGTCAGAAGCAAGGCTATGGCAATGGTCTTCATGGATCGGTCCCCTGTGCAAAGGCGCATGCACTAAGATAACCGCAATGCGGGAAATGCCAAGATCGAACGATGCTTCCCGTTGCAAGGCTGGTATCCTGCTGGGCGGAAACATCGGCGACCATATTTATGGCCCCGGCGCCTGTGGAATAAAATTGCGCCGTCACGTTATCGGGATTGCGCGCTGAAAGCTGACTGAAAGGTTGCCCGCGCTAGGTTGGCTGAGCTTCGTGGAGGAAGCGCATTTTGTGCAGCGTCGCATGGCGCAGCTATTCAAACAGGAGGAGACATTGATGCGTTCATCGCGCGCCCTTTTTCATACCGTAGCCCTTTCCCTCGTCATGACCGCTGCTTCGCTTGCAGCCACGGCCGCGAATGCCGCCGACAAGATTTCGATCATGGTGGGTGGTTACGAGAAGCAGATCTATCTGCCGGCCAAGCTTGCCGAATCCCTCGGTTACTTCAAGGATGAGGGCATCGAGGTCGAGCTTCTCAACGAATCCGCCGGCGTCGATGCCGAGAACCAGCTGCTGGCAGGCGCCGTTCAGGGCGTTGTCGGCTTCTACGACCACTGCGTCGACCTGCAGGCCAAGGGCAAGTTCATCAAGTCCGTCGTGCAGTTCAGCCAGGCACCGGGCGAAGTGGAGCTGGTCTCGGCCAAGCATCCGGAAATCAAGTCCTTCGCCGATCTGAAGGGCAAGAGCGTCGGCGTGACCGGTCTCGGTTCGTCCACCAACTTCCTGACGCTCTACATGGCCTCCAAGGCCGGTCTTTCCCCGGCTGACGTAACGCCCGTTCCGGTCGGCGCCGGCCAGACCTTCATCGCCGCCCTGCAGCAGGACGCCATCCAAGCCGGCATGACCACGGAACCGACGATCTCGCGCCTTCTGAAGACGGGCGAGGCCAAGGTTCTCGTCGATCTGCGCACGCTCAAGGGCACCGAGGAAGCGCTCGGCGGCACCTATCCGGCCGCATCGCTCTACATGGATGCCGCATGGGTCGACGCGCATAAGGAAGAAGTCCAGAAGCTTGCGAACGCTTTCGTCAAGACGATGCGCTTCATCCACACGCACTCCGCCGCCGAAATCGCCGACAAGATGCCGAAGGATTTCTACGTCGGCGACAAGGACGGCTACATCAAGGCCCTCGACGCCGGCAAGGAAATGTTCACGCCGGACGGCGTGATGCCGGAAGATGGTCCGAAGACCGTTCTCGCCGTGCTCTCCGAGTTCTCCAAGAACGTCAAGGGCAAGACGATCGACCTGTCGAAGACCTACACGACGGAATTCGTCAAGAACGTCAAGTAAGCAGTCATAACGCCGCTTCCGGCCGGGTCCGGAAGCGGCAGTTCAAGGGACTTTGCAGTTCACTGGGCTTTGCGTGCACGCCCTGAAGGCACGCGTCAGGATCAGCACCATGCAACAGGATGGACGCCGGACGCCGGCGATCGAGCTTATCAATGTCAGCCGCCGTTTCGTATCGCCGACCGGCAAGTCGCTGACCGCACTGCGCGATTTCAACATGACCGTCGAGCGCGGCGAATTCGTCGCCGTCGTCGGCCCGACGGGCTGCGGCAAGTCGACGACCCTCAATCTCGTCACCGGACTTGCCAGGCCGAGCGCCGGCGAAGTCCGCCTGATGGGCGGCCCGGTCAACGGCATCGACCCGCGCGTCGGCTTCGCCTTCCAGACGGATGCGCTTTTTCCCTGGAAGAACGTCATCGAAAACGTCATGGCCGGCCCGCTGTTTCGCGGCAAGTCGAAGGCCGAGGCGGAAAGAAGCGCCAAAGACTGGCTCGCCCGCGTCGGGCTGTCGAAATTCCTGCATCACTATCCGCATCAGCTCTCGGGCGGCATGCGCAAGCGCGTGTCGCTGGCGCAGACCTTCATCAACGAGCCGGAAATCCTGCTGATGGATGAGCCGTTCTCCGCGCTCGACGTGCAGACCCGCACGGTCATGCATGAAGAGCTTCTGAAGCTCTGGGCGGAACGCCAGGCCTCCGTCGTCTTCGTGACGCACGATCTGGAAGAGGCCGTCGCGCTCGCCGACAAGGTCTATGTTCTCACGGCCGGCCCGGCGACGGTGAAGTCGGTCTACACGATCGACCTGCCGCGCCCGCGCGTCGTTTCGGAAATCCGCTACGAGCAGAACTTCATCGATTATTGCAAGACGATCTGGGACGACCTGCGCGAAGAGGTCGAAACCAGCTATCGCCGTGCCGCGGAAGCGGCATAAGGGAGGATTGATCATGGCAAACACAGCTCTCGAAGCAGGCAATGCCCCGATCTTCCGCGCCGGCACCTCGGATGCGGAAATCGAAGCCGCGGCGCTGAAGGCACTGACCCGCCGCAAATACGTCGTGCTGGCATGGCAGATCGGCATTCTCGCCGCCATCCTCGGCCTCTGGCAGCTCGCGTCCGATCTGCACTGGATCGATCCGTTCTTCTATTCCAGCCCCTATGGCATTGCGTTGCGCCTCTGGGAGTGGATCACCGAAGGCACGGAGAGCGGCTCGCTCTGGTATCATCTCGGCGTCACCATGGAAGAAGCGCTGATCGGCTTCGTCATCGGCTCGGTGACCGGCGTTCTCGTCGGTGTCGCTCTCGGCCGCAACAAGCTGGCTTCCGATATCCTGTCGATTTACATCAAGGCGATCAACTCGATCCCGCGTGTCGTTCTTGCGCCGATCTTCGTGATGATCATGGGTCTCGGCCTGCCGTCCAAGGTGGCGCTCGCCTTCATCATGGTGTTCTTCGTCGTCTTCGCCAACGCCTTCCAGGGCGTGCGGGAAGCCGATCGCAACATGATCGCCAATGCCCGCATTCTCGGTGCTTCGAACTGGCAGGTCACCCGCAACGTCATCCTGCCGTCGGCGATGAGCTGGATCTTCGCCAGCCTGCACGTTTCGTTCTCGTTCGCCATCATCGGGGCGATCGTCGGCGAGTTCGTCGGCTCGCTGGCCGGCATCGGCTACCTGATTTCGATTGCCAAGGGTACCTATGACGCAGCCGGCCTCTACGCCGCAATCATCCTCGTGATGGTCGTGACGCTCGGCGCCGAATACGTGATGACCCTCATCGAGAACCACATCACCCGCTGGCGTCCGCAGCAGAGCCTCGACACGCATTAAGCAGCCACTTTACTGGCACCTCCCAAGGCCGGGGGCCGGGCATCTTGCCCGGCCTTTTTTTATCGGCAAATGAGACCCTTTCTTCCCTTGGGGAGAAGGTATATGCCGCATCGACCGGCGCATATGCGACGGCCCTGCCGCGAGCGGGAGGGAACTATCTTGCAATTACCGCACTTCGCGCTCTCACACAGCCGGCAGCCGCACGTTGACCAGCAGGCCGCCGCCGGCCGCTTCGCCGAGCGTGACCGAGCCGCCGGCGCCGTCGACGACTTCGCGGACGATGGCGAGCCCCAAGCCGCTGCCTTCCGGTTCCGTGCCCATTATGCGATAGAAGCGTTCGAACACCTGGGCGCGTTCGGCCTCCGCGATGCCCGGTCCATTGTCCTCGACCCATAGCAGAGCCGTATCGCCTTCGCGGCCGATGCCGACCGTCACGCGGCCGCCCGCCTGCGTGTAGCGCAGGGCGTTGTCGACGAGATTGACCAGCATCTCGCGCAGCATGGTGCCGTCGCCCTCGATATGCACCGGCGTTTCATCGGCCTCCAGCCCGAGATCGATGTTGCGGCGCAGGGCTTCCTCGGCAAGGGTTTCCAGCACTCGCCGGGCAGTCTCCGCGAGATCGATCGTGTCGTTTCGCGGTCGCCGGCTGCCGGGTTCGGCGCGCGAAAGCGTCAGAAGCTGGCTGGCGAGCCGGGTTACCTGCCGCGTGCTGGAACGCAGCGCCGTCAGCGCTTCGTCGCGCCGGCTATTATCGGCTTCGCGGGCAGCAACGCTTGCCTGCGTCGAGATCAGGGCCAGCGGCGTGCGCAGCTGATGGGCGGCATTCGAGACGAAGCGGCGTTGCGCCGCCATCTGGTTCTGCACCCGCTCCATATGATCGTTGAGGGCATGGACGAGCGGCCGAAGCTCGCTTTGCACCATATGCGGGTTCAGCGGATCCAGACGCTCGCGGCCTCGTTCGCGCACGGCGTCGCGCAGCCGCAGCACCGGCGCAAGGCCGCGCTGCAGGCCGATGATGGTCACGAGGCCAGCAAGCAGGACGAGCGCGAGCTGCTTGGTGAAATCCGACAGCCACAGCCTGCGGCGCATCGCATACTGGCTGTTGTGGGTGACGGCAACGGCGACGGAAATCGTGCTGTCCTGATCGAGGCCGACCACGGGATGGCTGAGCATGAGCACGCGGACGCCATCAGCGCGGAACGTCCGGTCTTCGCCGATGAGGTCCCGCTTCGGCCGAGGCAGGTCCGGGAAGCCGGCGACCAGGTTCCCCCATGCGGTCACGACCTGATAGAAGACGCGGTCGCCATAGCCGGTGTCGAACATTTCCAGCGCGGCAGGCGGAATGTCGATTTGCACCGTGCCGCTGGCATCGACATGCACGGCTTCCGCGATGACGCGTGCCGAAGCGAGCAGGGTGCGGTCGGTGACGAGATTGGCCGTGGCGTCCGCCGAACGGAAACTCAGATAGAGATTGATGCAGATCGCACCGATGAGGGTCAGCACGACCCAGGCGAACAGTTGCGCCCGAAGGCTCGTCGTCAGCGCACCGACGGCGCGGCCGAGAACGCTTTGGGGCGGGGACACCTCGTCATTGCGCATGGCGAAGCAGGTAGCCCAGGCCGCGCAGGGTCGCGATTTGCACGGTGCTGCCTTCGAGCTTCTTGCGGACGCGATGCACATAGATCTCGATGGCGCTGGTATCGGCGAGATCGTCGAAGCCGAAGACGCTTTCCGATAGCGTCGCCTTGGTGACGGTCGTGCCGGCCTTCATGACCAGATGTTCAAGCACAGCATGTTCGCGCGGTGTCAGCGCCAGCGCCTCGCCCGCCAGGTAGAACTGTCGCGTCCCGCCGTCGAGCAGCAGGTCGCCGACGGCGATCTCGGGGGCCGCATGATCGTGGCCGCGCCGCACGGCGGCACGGATGCGGGCTTCCAGCTCGGCGATCTCGAAGGGCTTGGCGAGATAATCGTCGGCACCGCTGTCGAGCCCGGCGACACGGCCGTCAAGGCTCGCATTGGCCGTGAGGATGATGACCGGCACCTTGTTGCCGCTCTGGCGCAGACGCTTCAGCAGCGTCAGCCCGTCCATTTTCGGCAGCGACAGATCGAGGATGACGATGGCATAGGCCGCGACTTTCAGCATGTGCTCGGCATCTTCGCCGTCATAGGCGATGTCGACGACATATTGCGCCTGACGCAGCGCCTTGCCGAGCCAGGACGCCAGTTCGCGGTTGTCTTCGACGATCAGGAGCCTCATTGGGCGACTATACAGCAAGTATCGGAAATGGCGAACATTTCCGATGGTTTTCGAGTCGGGGCATCATCGGTTGGCGAGCCTCAAACCCATCTCCCTGACCTCCCGGAGATACACCTTGCGCGCATAGGGCGGGGTCAGATTGTGGTCCGCTTCGGGAATGATGGTCAGGCGTATGTCCGGAAAGTGCTTCAGGCCGGCGCCGTTCTCGCCGAATTGGTCGTGCAGGTGATCGAGGCCGATGTCATGGGCGCTGTAGATCAGCGACATGTCGACGCCGCGTTTCGCAAGCGTGCGGAAGCCGCCAAGGACGGGCCCTTGCGCGGCGGCGAAGAAAGGGAATGCACCGAGCAGCCGGCGGCTCGTCCGCATCCCGCGCCTGCCGAGTCCCGTGGCCATGTTGAGCATGGCGTTTTTCGCATCGATCTTGCCGCCGAGGAGTCGCTTCAACGTCTCCATCTGCAGGAGTTTGCGACCGTAGGTTTCCAGCGAGCGGGGAGCGAAACGCAGCGCCTCGTCGACGGATTGGCTCTCATCCCAATGGAAACTGTAGGGGTTGACGGTCACGAGACCATCGCACCGTGCGTCGCGCACGGCTGCCTGGAAGGCGAGGTAGCCGCCGCTGCAGCGCCCTACGAGATAGGCCGGCAGCAGCTCTCGTCTCTCCAAAAAGTCCAGCGCCTCCGTGACATCCTGATGCTGTTCGCGGGAATAGAGCACCTGGTCTGGCGCGCCGGAAAGCGGCGGGCTGTCCCCGACATTGGCGGTGTCGAAACGCAGCGAGGCGATGCCGTCGCGGGCGAGAGAGCGCGCCATGGTGACCGACATCCGGCCCCAGCCGGCATGTCTGTCATAGGCGGTCGTCAGTATCAGCGCGGTTGCGCCTGTGCGGTCGCCCTCCGGCTCGCAGAGGATGCCGAACATGCGCTCGCCCTTGCCGAAGCGGACGGGCGTCTCGCGAAAACCGTCGCCGGCGAGGGGTTCCGCGGCCGGCGGTTTGGCGACGGCCAATGCGGCCGTCTCGGACTGGACGGCGATGGACCGGACCCACTCGACTATTCTCCGGCCGGTTGCCGTCGGCATGACGGCAACGGTGGGGTTCGAGACGAGGTCGTCGTAGCCTTCGTATGGAGCCTGCTCGACATGCGGACCCAATGTCTGGAGGTGATGTGCGAAATCAGCGTCTCCCGGACGGCCGGGTCGCGTCAGCACGAGGCAGTTCGGTGCGTCGAGCCGGTCGAGCGTCATGAAGTTCAGCTTCCTGACGACTTCGGCGACACCATCCGGCATGCGCAGGCTGGCGACGGTGACACCCTCCGTCAGGCGCAGCGCCTCCGAGAGACCCATGCCTTCATCGATCATCTTGGACCAGACGGTCAGTTCGCGCAGATAGGCGCGGCCGGAGATGACGGGCGCGAGAAAGGCGATGCCGGCGATGTCGGGAATGCGTTCGGCGAGCGCGGCGGCGATGGTTCCGCCCAGGCCCTGGCTGACGAGGATCAGGCGGTCGCAGCCGGAAAGCGCTTTCAGCTTCGCGGCGGCGGCAAGCGCTGTTTCCTGCCACGGCGTCAGGCCGTTGCCTTCATCGGCAACACCATCAAGCGCATCGCCGGTGCCGGCATAGTCGAAACGCAGGCTGGCTATGCCGATATCGGCGAGATCTTCCGCCAGAACCCGCCAGAACTTGCGGACGCACATTTCCTCGAAGCCCCAGGGGCTGAGAAACAGGACGGCAGTGCCATGCGAGGGAGCAACGGCCGGCGCAAACAGGCCGACCGTGCCGGCGAACGTTACCGGTGTCGCTGCCGATCTTGTCTGTTTGCCCTTGTTCTGTTCCTCGGCGGCTCCCCAACCAGCCATGACAATCTCCTCACATTCGGCGTGGCGCCAGTAGAGCCAGAGCCTGAGTGGCAATTGGATGAGCCCGGGCAGGCAGCCGCGTTGCGACTTTCTGCAGGACTTCGATATCCTCGTCCGGAACGGCTTTCAGCAATCTGAGCGCGATGCCATAGGCCAAGGCGCCGGCGATGACGGCGCCCACAAGACCAGCGACACCGGTCAGCGCCTGCGTGAAACCATAGGCTGCAACCGCGCACAGAATGGCAGCAACCGTAACTTTTGCAAGGTTGGTCAGCATGCCTCGCGTCGATCCCTCGAACTCCATGCGGCGTACCATCAGCAGGCACAGGGAGGTATAGGCCAGAAAGCGGACCAGCGCGGCACCTTCTCCGCCGTAGAAGGGCACCGCGATCAGACAGCCGCCGACCATGACGGCGCTGGCGATACCGCCCATGACGGTGCGTTCGCGCACGCGGTCGAGCGAATAGAGATATTGTGTGCATATCAGCATGAAGACATAGGGCACGGCGGTCAGCGACAGTAGCGCCACCATGTTTCCGCTCGGAGCGAAGGGCGCGCCGAAGATCGTCACCACCAGCTCGGGCGCGATCGCCGCAAGGCCGAAGCTCATCGGCAGCGTGATATAGGCTATGCTGCGTGCCACGCCGGCAAAGACTTCCACCGGCAGCTTGTCCGATGCCCGCGCGTGCATCTGTTCGGAATAATAGGGCAGGAGGCTGCCGCTCAACTGCACCGGCAGCTGCAGCGCCAGATTGGCGAGCGACAGGCCGACGGCGTAGAAGCCGACCGCTTCGATGCCCCAGTACCGCTGCAGGAACAGCAGCTCGATGCGATTGAGGAAGATCGAGCTGTTGATGAGCTCGATCGAGAGAATGAGCGATGAGCTGACGAGAGCGGAAAGGCCGACGCCGCAGCTGTTCCTGCGCGCAATCGCGATCCTGAGCGTCGCGATGAACATGGGCAGCTGGCCGATCGCATAGCCGGCCAGTGCGCCGCCGACGCCGAAGAATATGGCTCCCAGGAGGACGGTGGCGAGCTGCAGCACCGAACTTGTCACCGTAATGCGCAGGAACGCGCCGAGCTGCTGCTCGCCGATCAGGTAGTTCTTGCTATAGGCGCCGAGCGACTGAAGAACGAAGAACACGCCGGTAATGGTGATGACGTAGGATGCGTCGCCGGCCCAGTGCAGTCGCTCCGCATCCCAATAGTAAGCGACATAGCCGGCGAGCAGGATCAGGGTTGCGAGAATCGTCGGCTGCAGGAGATAGGCGGCAAAGCCGCGCCGTTCCTCGGTCGAATAGCCTTGCCCCTTCAATTGCGGCAGGACGCGCAGCAACGTGACACCGGCGCCGAGTTCGGCGATGAGCGCGCCCGTCGTCGTCAGCCACAGGGAGAAGGCGATGATGCCGTTGGCCTCCGGGCCGAGCAGGCGCGCCGCGATGATCGAGCAGACAAAGCCGGTCGCGAGCAGGGTCAATCCCGCTGCCGCGTTCAAGGCCGAATTTGCCATTATGCTCTTCGACATGAAGACAGACTGCTCCTCAAATTGCCGGAACTTACCGCACTGATCCGGCTTTTCGCGGGGATAGCCTCAGCTCTATTTCATATGCCTTAATATTTAGGGTTTAATGCTGCCCTAAGTTCATTTTTTACTTCGGCTAATATTCTTTCTCTCTGATATTGGCTGCCCCTGGGGCTTGTGCGGAGGGTTTCATTGTTCAGCCTCATCGTCTGCACGATCGATCGCTTCGATCAGCTGGAGCGGCTATTCCGTTCGTTGGCCGGGCAACATTACAGGGATTTCGAAGTGATCGTCGTCGACCAGAACGCGGACGACCGGTTGCGCGCGCTCATCGGCAGCTTTTCCTCCTCCTTCCCGATCCGCCACATTCGCTCGCCGAAAGGGCTTTCGCGGGCGCGCAACAACGGCATGGCGGTCGCCGAAGGCGAGTATGTCTGCTTTCCCGATGACGATTGCTGGTACGAGGCGGATACGCTCGCCAAAGCCGAGGCGCTGTTTGCCGCTCATCCGGATCTGGCCATCGTCACGGGCCGCACGCTCGATGCCGAGGGGATGCCCTCCGTCAGCCCGACGGGCGAGACACGGCTTGCACTCACCCGCTGGAACTATCTGAAATGCGGCAACTCCAACGGGATCTTTGTCCGTCGTGCGGCACTGAGCGATATCGGCGGTTTCGATGAAGATCTCGGCGTAGGCTCGGAATCGCCTTTCCAAAGCGGCGAGGAGGCGGATTTTCTGCTACGCGCGCTCGCTGCAGGCAAAGGGGCGATGTTCTTTCCCGAACTTATCGTCCATCACGATCAGGTCACCAGCGAATACGGGCCGCGACAGGTGGAGCGCGCCCGCAAATACGGACGCGGCTTCGGCGCGCTGATGCGCAAGCAGGCCTTTCCCTTTTACTACGTCGGGTATCGGCTGTTCCGGCCGGTCGCCGGCTGGCTGGCGGCGCTGGCGCGCTTCAACCTCGATGCGGCCCGCTACAAGCGCGCCTGGCTCACGGGTATTCTCGAAGGTTATGCCGCCTGGCCGCGCTGGCGCAGGAGCTGAGGCGACTTGCCTTTCGGCGTCAGCGTTTCGTCGTAGACGTCCATATAGCGCTGCGCGACCTCGTCCCATGCGTAAGCGCGGGCGTCGCGCAACAGCTCCTGCCGCAAAGTCAGGTCATCGGCTTGAAGGCGCTCGAACGCGGCGGTCAGTGTGTCGGCTGCCGCTTCCGGATTGGAGAAATCCGAGAGCATGAGGGCCGGATGGGTTTCGGCCATCGCCTTGTAGGCTTCGTTGGTGTTCAGCACCGGCAGCAGGCCGGCGCTCATGGCCTCGATCGCCACCAGGCCGAAGCCTTCATATTCGGAAGCCGAAGCAAAGAGCGAGGCGCGGGCGATGATGTTGCGGATCGCGCAGTCGTCGATCGAAACATGCAGCGCGACATTGCGTTCGATGCCGCGGGCGGCGATTTCCTTTTCCAGCGTCGCGCGATTGAGGTCCGACTCGGCGCCGATGATATCCAGATGCCAGTCGGCATCGCGGGCGGCCAGCACCTTCATGGCATCAAGCAGATGATCGAGCCGCTTGTTGACCGAGAAGCGGCCGATGGTCACGATGCGGCGGCGTGCTTCCAAGGCAGCGCAATTGGAGAACTTGCCGACGTCGGCGCCGTTTTCGATCAGGCGCACGCGGCTGTCGGCGATCCGGGAAAAGAGCCGCGCATCGGACTGGCTGCAGCAGATGAGCGAATGATAGCCGAGCGCGGACAGCCGCGTTGCGGTATTGAACCAGATCTTCTTGATGGCGGCGTATTTCTGGGTGTGGAAGAAGCCGCCATGCGTGGTGGCGACCATGGGGCGCCCATGCATCAGCTTGCCCCATGCGAGCGCGTCGAAGAAGAAATCGACGGCGTGGACATGAACGAGATCCGCGTCGGCCAGATGGCGGAAGACCTTGGGGGCCAGCGGATAACGGCTGGAGCCGGACCAGGGGATGCGGACGATCTCGATGCCGTCGATGGTTTCGTGTTCCGCAAGTTCCCGGCCGGGATCGGAAAACAGGCTGTTGCAGGTGACCACGCGCACGCGATAGCCACGGGTGACCAGCTGACGGCAGAGATTGGCAACGACGTCTTCCAGGCCGCCCTTGTTCGGCAGGAACTGGCGCACGACATGGACGATCAGCGGCCCGGCCTGCTTGTTTGCCTGAATGTCCGCAACCGCCGATGTCATCGATCCACCCTCGATCCCTATGCCGCGCCACGCGCCCGCAATCCGGCGCTACAGCGCGCCGCCCGTTGATCAGTCGGCAAAGCAGATCATCGGGGCGGTTAAAAAGCGTTTAACCGTGGGTAGAAAACCAGGCAGTTTTGAGCAAGAGGGTTAATGTTGGGGGGTTGAGCAGCTGCCCCTCACCCTAACCCTCTCCCCGCGCGCGGGGAGAGGGGATCAGTCCGGCGATTGCCGCGTGCTCTTTGTGTCGCCCACAAAATTCAATGAGCTCCCTCTCCCCGTCAAAACGGGGAGAGGGTTGGGGTGAGGGGCAATCCCACCAACGCGGGCTTAATTGTGATGCTCAGACCCGAAGTCCCGCCCTCTCAAAACGCTCGGAACGTCAGGGTGGTCAGCGAGCGGATGATGCCCGGGATATTGGCGATGTGGTCGTTGATGAATTTGCCGATATCCTGCTCTTCGGCGATGTAGACCTTCATCAGCAGGTCATATTCGCCGCTGGTGGAATACAGCTCCGAAACCAGCTCCGTCTGGTAGATGGCGTCGGCGACCTCGTAGGTCTTGCCGGGAGCGCATTGGAGCTGAACGAAAATGGGCTTCATGAGTGTGTCCTGCTTCTGTCCGCAGCCGCGATGGTGGCGTGGTTCTACCTGCGGCTACGATGGTGGCCGGCCTTTCCTCTATAATGGCCGAAAGCCCGGTCGCCATGCAAGTTTTTCTCTGTCCACCGGATATCGCTCTTGCCGCTTCCGCACTTTCCGGCGTAGCGCTAGATTGGCGCGATTACCTCTGTCGATCGGACCGGTTTCATGCTGAATGACCCTCGCTCCCATGGTCTTTGGGAAAAGACCGCCCCACCGCCGCCGGCAACCAGGCCGCTTTCCGGCGAGCTTTTTGCCGATGTCGTGGTGGTCGGCGGCGGCTATACCGGCCTTTCGACGGCGCTGCATCTCGCGGAAGCCGGCACGAACGTCGTGCTGCTCGAGGCCAGCGAAATCGGCTTCGGCGGTGCCGGGCGCAATGTCGGCCTGATCAATGCCGGCATGTGGGTGATGCCGGACGATCTCCCCGGCGAGCTCGGCCCGGTTCATGGCGAGCGGCTTCTCGACCTGCTCGGCAACGGGCCGACGCTCGTCATGGAGCTGATCGAGAAGCACGGCATCGCCTGCGAGCTCGAGCGCAACGGCACGCTGCATTGCGCCGTCGGGCCGGAGGGGTTGAAGGAAATCGAGGAGCGGGCGCGGCAATGGAGCAAGCGCGGCGCGCCGGTCACGGTGCTCGATGCGCGGGAGACGGAGCGCCGGATCGGCAGCTCTGCCTATGCGGGCGCGCTGCTCGACATGCGGGCCGGTACGCTGCAGCCGCTTGCCTATGCACGCGGCCTTGCCCATGCCGTGGTGAAGGCGGGCGTTGCCGTTCATACCGGCAGCCGGGTGATATCGACGGAAAGAAACGGGGCGAAGTGGGTGGTTTCGACCGATGGCGGCAGGGTCAGCGCCGACTGGATCGTCGTCGCGACCGACGCCTACAGCACCGGCCCCTGGGAGAAGGTGCGAAAGGAACAGGTGCATCTGCCCTATTTCAATTTCGCCACCGTGCCGCTCGGCGACAATCTGCGCAAATCCGTTCTGCCCGGACGCGAGGGTGGGTGGGACACCAAGGAAGTGCTCTCCTCCTTCCGCATGGATCGGGCGGGCCGGCTTGTCTTCGGCAGTGTCGGCGCGCTGCGCAATACCGGTCTTGCAATCCACAAGAGCTGGGCCCGCCGTTCGCTCAGAAAGCTCTTTCCGCAGCTCGGGGACATTCCCTTCGAATGCGAATGGTATGGCAAGATCGGCATGACCGACAACGCGCTGCCGCGTTTCCACAAGCTGGCCGAGAATGTCGTCGGCTTCTCGGGTTATAACGGCCGCGGCATCGCGCCGGGCACCGTGTTCGGCAAGGTGCTTGCCGGCCATATCCTCGGGCAGATTTCCGAGGCCGATCTGCCGCTGCCGGTGACCGATATCGTCGAGCCGAGCTTCAGGGCGGTGAAGGAAATGTGGTACGAGGCCGGCGCCCAGGCGGCGCATTTCGTTGGCGCCAGAACTTAGAAGCCAGAATTCAAAAGAAAGCCGTATCAGCATTACGGGAAGAGGAAACGACATGACCACGACACTCGATCTTGCTGCCGAGACCAAGGCAATATTGACCGATATCGGCGTATCGGCCGATCGCTATACAGGCGGCACGCTTGCCGTCACCTCCCCGGTGACCGGTGCCGAGATCGGCCGGCTGAGGGAACATTCGACGAGCGAGGCGAAGGCTGCGATCGGGAACGCGCACGAGGCGTTTCTTGCATGGCGCAACGTGCCGGCGCCGAAGCGCGGAGAGCTGGTCCGCCTGCTCGGCGAGGAACTGCGCGCCGGCAAGGCCGCCCTTGGCCGCCTCGTCTCCATCGAGGTCGGCAAGATTACCTCCGAGGGCCTCGGCGAAGTGCAGGAGATGATCGATATCTGCGACTTTGCTGTAGGGCTGTCGCGCCAGCTTTACGGCCTGACCATCGCCACCGAGCGCTCGGAACACCGGATGATGGAAAGCTGGCATCCGCTGGGGGCGATCGGCATCATCTCGGCCTTCAATTTCCCCGTTGCCGTCTGGTCGTGGAACGCGGCGCTTGCCATCGTCTGCGGCAATTCCACCATCTGGAAGCCGTCGGAAAAGACGCCGCTGACGGCGCTTGCCGTGCAGGCCCTGTTCGAAAAGGCGCTGAAACGCTATGTCGCAGAAGGCGGCGAAGCGCCGGCCAATCTTTCGACGCTCCTGATCGGCGGCCGCGATCTCGGCGAGCTGCTGGTGGATCATCCGCAGGTGCCGCTGGTTTCGGCGACCGGATCGACGGCCATGGGTCGCGCGGTCGGTCCGCGCCTGGCCGGCCGTTTCGCCCGCGCCATTCTCGAGCTGGGCGGCAACAACGCGGCCATCGTCTGCCCGACGGCCGATCTCGATCTCACCTTGCGCGGCGTCGCCTTTTCCGCAATGGGCACCGCCGGCCAGCGCTGCACGACGCTGCGCCGTCTCTTCGTTCACGACAGCGTCTACGACCAGCTCGTGCCGCGCCTGCAGAAAGCTTACGGCTCGGTGACGATCGGCAATCCGCTTGAGGCGGGAACCCTCGTCGGTCCGCTGATCGACGGGCAGGCTTTCGACCGGATGCAGTCGGCCCTTGCGGCAGCGAAGGCTGCCGGCGGCACGATCACCGGCGGCGAGCGCGTTGGAAACGGCTTTGGCGATGCCTTCTACGTTCGTCCGGCCTTGGTCGAAATGCCCGAGCAGACCGGTCCGGTCGAGCAGGAAACCTTCGCGCCGATCCTTTATGTGATGAAGTACAGCGACTTCAATCAGGCGTTGGCGCTGCACAATGCCGTGCCGCAGGGCCTGTCGTCCTCGATCTTCACCAACGACATGCGCGAGGCCGAGACATTCGTCTCCGCGCGGGGTTCGGATTGCGGCATCGCCAATGTCAATCTCGGTCCCTCCGGTGCCGAGATCGGCGGCGCATTCGGCGGCGAGAAGGAAACGGGCGGCGGGCGCGAGTCGGGATCCGATGCCTGGAAGGCCTATATGCGCCGGGCGACCAACACGATCAATTACGGTCGCACGCTGCCGCTGGCCCAGGGCGTCAAGTTCGACGTGGCGTGACACCCGAGCTTTGCTGCATTGCGATAGGGAGGAGGAAGGCGTAGAAACCTTTGTCCTCCCTGGTTCTTTTTCAAGGTCTTGCCTCATGCACCTGTCGCTTCCCGAAGCCGAGACGCTGGTCGCGGAGGCGCTGCAGCGAAACAGGGTAAGCGTCGGGAATGCCCGTTCGGTGGCGATTGCGCTCGTGGCGGCGGAAGCTGCCGGGCAGGGCGGTCACGGGCTGCGGCGTGTCGCCGCCTATGCCGGGCAGGCCAAGGCGGGCAAGACCGATGGTTTCGCCGTGCCGCAGGCGAGCCGGCCCTTTCCGGCCGTGCTGCGCATCGATGCCGGCAATGGCTATGCCTATCCCGCGCTCGACCTCGCCATTGCCGAACTTCCCGCGATTGCCCGAGAGCAGGGGATTGCACTCGCCGCCATCAGCCGTTCGCATCATGCCGGTGTCATGGGCCTGACGGTGGAACGCTTTGCCGATCAGGGGCTTGTGGCGCTGATGGTCGCCAATGCGCCGGCGGCGATGGCGCCCTGGGGCGGCAAGACGCCTGTTTTCGGCACCAACCCGATCGCCTTTGCCGCGCCGCTGCCCGATGACGAGCCGATCGTGATCGATCTGGCTCTTTCCAAGGTGGCCCGCGGCAAGGTGATGGCCGCGCGGCAGCAGGGAGCGCCCATTCCCGCCGACTGGGCGTTCGACCGCGAGGGGAGACCAACCACCAATGCCGAGGAGGCCTTGGCCGGCACGATGATCCCCACCGGCGATTCGAAAGGGGCGGCGCTCGCTCTCATGGTGGAAATTCTGGCGGCGGGCCTCACCGGCGCCAATTATGCCTTCGAGTCCTCGTCGCTCTTCGATGACAAGGGTGCGCCGCCGGCACTTGGCCACACGATCATCGCGATCAATCCCGTAGCGACGAGTGCCACCGAAATGGCTCAGCGGCTGGCCTTGCTGGCCGCCGAAATCACCCGCGACCCGAATGTCCGCCTGCCGGGCCGACGCGGGCAGACCGCACGGCGCCTCGCCCTCAATAAGGGCATCACGGTCGAGGACGAAGTGATTGCGGCGATAGAGAGACTTTGAGGCGCGGACGATGATGGCCGGGTGAGTTCGTTCTGCCGCACTTGCATGCACGTTCCCTCACCCCAGCCCTCGCCCCGTTTGAGGAGAAGGGCGGCACATTCTTGCGACGTTGACGGAGACGCCTGACGGCCCCCGGGATCCATCGCTCAGGCGATGGCGGGTTTTGCCTTCTTTTCGTCCAGCCAGCCGCCGGTGAAGCCGGCGCGTTCCAGGCCGCTGCGAAGGATCGGCGACTGCCGCATCAGGTTCCAGATCATGCCGGTGCGGGCGTTTTCGATCATCATGACCAGCAGCCCCTGGTCGATGGCGACCGAGCGATCGTCCACCCAGCCTTCCGGCCCGGTGCCTTTGACGCTCGGGTTGAAGCCGCCGGGGAAGCGGCCGTCGAGCAGCAGATTCGGATAGGTCGCCAGCAGCGCCTTCGTGCCGTCGAGCGCGGCCTGGCGGTCGAAGGCGAGGCAGGACAGCGGCCCCCAGGGGGCGATGGTGCCGTCATCCGGGCCGAGCGGAGCGCCGCGGGCGGCATAGCCGAAAACCTTCGGGGCGTGGCGGCGGCTGTGCTTCGTTCCCGTCGGGTTCGGGCCGTCACAGGCAGAGAGGCCCCAGACATCCTTCGTATAGCCGACGAAGTGGCCGGGATTGCGCTCCGTGTAGTCGCGCTGCACCGCGATCGCCGTCTGCGTGTTGCGGAAGTAGTCGGTATCCTTGTCGGCCACATGCTTGTCGCGGATGTCGCGGAAATCGATCCAGGCATGCGAGAAAAGATGGATGAACAGCGGCCCGGCATAGAGGAAGGGCTCATCCTTGAACATCATCCAGGTATAGGTCGAGGCAAAGGCCTCGTAGCTCGAGGATGGGATCGCATGCGTGGGCGAGGCCAGCGCCAACACGTAAAGGAAGATCGCCTCGTCATAGCCCTGGTAGCGCCAGCGAAGGAAGCCACTGGCCGGCTTCCAGCCCATGCTGATGGCCTGCCCCTTGTTCAGGGCCCAGTGCCAGTCGCAGCGCTCATAGAGGAACTTCGCCTGCTTGCGGATGTCGCGTTCGGCCTGGGTGGAACCGTTGAAATAGGTGGCCGCCGTCAGGACGCCGATCAGCAGCAGACCGGTATCGATGGTCGAAAGCTCGCTGTTCCAGGCGCGGTTGCCCGTCTCCATGTAGAGGAAATGATAGTAGAAGCCGCGGTGGCCGGTGGCGCCGCGCTCGGTGCCCTGTTGGCTGTTGGCGAAGAAATCGAGGGTCGTCAGCACCCGCTTGGCGGCATCGGCGCGGCTGATCCATCCGCGCTCCACGGCAACCGGGTAGCTCGACAGAGCAAAGCCGACCGCCGCTATGCTGCAATGGCTCGTCTTGATGGACGTATCCGCCACCAGCCCGTTTTCCGGATTGGTGTGGAGCATGAAATAATCAAACGCCGAACGTTGCAGTCGATCGATCAGCGCGTCGTCGGTCTCGTTTACCTGCTGCAGCATCGTCTATCCGTCTCCTCGGCGCTCCCGTTCCCTGCTGAGCACGAGAGCCTGGATAGTTGCAAATCAAACATGGTTAATATTGCCACGCATTTATGGAGGATTGTTTAAGATCAGGGATTTACGCACTGCCCGCGGTCAATTCCCGGTGTCCGCCATATGCTTTTCAGCAGTTCACGGTCCGCCGAACCGGGCGAATCATCCTTCTGCGCCATATTCGGCGAAGCGACCGGCGGTGATTCGCGTTGGCCTGACGGTGTTATCCGAGCGCGGATTCCACCGTCTGGCTCAGCCTTGCCAGAGTTCTGCCGAAAATCGCGTCGTCCCCCAGTGCCCTTGCGAGTGTCAATGCGCCCTGAATGCCGACGACGGCCTCCTCGGCCAGCGTTTTCGCTTCCGCGCCGGGCAGGCCGGCCTTGACCAGGGCGCCGGCGAGCGCGTCGATCCAGCGATGAAAATAGCCGCGGATAGCGGCGGGGAAGCGATCGCGCGTTTCGTCGAGCGCAAAGGCGCCGATCAGGCAGACGCGGAGGCCGGAACGGAAGTAGCTGTCCGTCGTCTGCCACATGCGGGCAATGGCAGCGCGCGGTTCGTCGTCCTCGAGCGGCTTGAACATCTCCGTCACGAACCAGGCGTCGATATGGGCCATGATTTCCGCCGCCATCTGCTCCTTGCCGCCGGGAAAGAAGTGATAGAGGCTGCCCTTCGACAGTTTCGTGCGGGCGGTGATGTGGCTCATCGACGCCCCCTCGTAGCCAAGTTCGCGAAAGACTTCGGCAACAAGGGCGATGGCGTCGGACTTTTCGAAGACGGTCCGCACCATTTCAAAGGCCGAGGTCGGACAGGCCCGGATGATCGTCCGGCCGGCGGCCGAGCGGCCAGTGGAATTTCCGGTCCTCCTGCCTGATCGGCATGTCGTTGATGGAGGCGAAACGGCGCTGCATCAGTCCGTCCGCATCGAACTCCCAGTTTTCATTGCCGTAGGAGCGGAACCAGTGGCCGCTGTCGTCGCGCCATTCATAGGCGAAGCGCACGGCGATGCGGTTGCCGTCGAATGCCCAGAGCTCCTTGATCAGCCGGTAATCCAGCTCCCTTGCCCATTTGCGCGTCAGGAACTCGACGATTTCCTTGCGGCCGCGCGGAAACTCGGCGCGGTTCCGCCATTGGCTGTCTTCGGTATAGACCTTGGAAACACGCTCCGGATCGCGGCTGTTCCAGCCATCCTCGGCCAGGCGGACCTTGGCGATGGCGGTGTCGCGGGTGAAAGGCGGGACGAGAGAAGTCGGCATGATGGGCTCCTTCTAAACCGATTGGTTCTTAATAGACTGATCGGTTTAGAAGGTCAAGCGGCAAGGCGCTGCAGGGTCGATATCTCAGTGCGCGAATTTCCGTGCCCCGGCGACGCAGGCGACGACGCCGATCGTCACGACGAGCATGGACCAGCTCACACTTTCCTTGAGGAGCGCTGCGGCGAGTGCGAAGCCGAAGAAGGGCTGCAGGAATTGCAGCTGGCCGACGGCGGCGATGCCGCCTTGCGCCAGTCCGCGATACCAGAAGACGAAGCCGATCAGCATGCTGAAGAGCGAGACGTAGGTGAGGCCGAGCCAGGCCGGGCGACCGATGCCGTCGATGCTGTGCGGCATGGTCATGAGGCAGAGTGCGATGGTAACGGGCAGGGACAGGACCAGCGCCCAGCAGATGACTTGCCAGCCGCCGAGCCGGCGCGACAGCACCGCGCCTTCGGCATAGCCAAGGCCGCAGACGATCACGGCGGCGAGCATCAGGAGATCGCCGACCGGCGAGGCCGATACGCCCTGCGCAAGGGCATAGCCGCTGACGAGCGCGCTGCCGATGGCGGAGAATATCCAGAAGGCCGGCCGCGGCCGCTCGCCGCCGCGCAGCACGCCGAAGATGGCCGTTGCCAGCGGCAGCAGGCCGATGAAGACGATCGAATGGGCTGACGTGACGTGCTTGAGCGCCAGCGCCGTCAGCAGAGGAAAGCCGACGACGCAGCCGAGGGCGACGATGGCGAGCGAGGTGATGTCGCCGCGAGCCGGGCGCTTCTCACGAAAGGCAAGCAGCAGGCACAGGCCCAGCAGGCCGGCGATGACGGCACGGGCGACGGTCAGGAACAGTGGATCGAAATCCATGACGGCCACGCGCGTTGCCGGCAGCGAGCCGCTGAAGATCACAACTCCCGTCAAACCGTAGATCCATCCCGTCGTTGCCTTGTCCATTGCGCATGCTCCTTCTTGCTCCTCGCGGTATCGGCGTATTTGTCTGGCCAAGCCAGAGACGGTGCAGTACAATTTTCGCGAACTGTTGTGGTTGAGGGGGCAGTACGGATGGACAATCTTTCGATGGCCGGCATTGCCGGCAGCACGCGTATCGATGCGGTGATGACAGCGGTTTCCGATCGCATCGCGAACCGCAGCCTGATGCCGGGGGCGCGGCTTCCCTCCGTGCGCAGCTTCGCAAAGACCATGCAGGTGTCGGTTTCCACCGTGGTCGAGGCCTATGAGCGGCTCGCCGCCGAGGGCACGATCCGCTCACGGCCGGGCTCGGGATTCTATGTCTGCGGCCCGCTGCCTCCGCTTTCGCTGTCCGAGACCGGGGCCAGTTCGGACCGCAATGTCGACCCGCTGTGGATCTCGCGGCAATCGCTGGAGGTGGGCGAGGACGTTCTGAAGCCCGGCTGCGGCTGGCTTCCGCCTTCCTGGCTGCCGCAGGCGGCGTTGCGCCGGGCGCTGCGAACGCTGGCGCGGGGGGATATGGGCGCGCTTGCCAATTACGGAACGCCGCTCGGCCTGCCGCCGCTGCGCCAGCTGCTTGCCAGGCGCCTTGGCGATCACGGCATCACGGTGCCGCCGGACCAGATCCTGCTGACAGAATCCGGCACGCAGGCGATCGACCTTCTCTGCCGCTTCCTGCTTGAGCCCGGCGATACCGTGCTGGTGGACGATCCCTGCTACTTCAATTTCCATGCGCTCCTGCGGGCGCATCGCGCCAATGTCGTCTCGGTGCCCTTCACGCCGACCGGACCGGATGTCGAACTGTTCGGGCAGGCTCTCGAACGGCACAAGCCACGCCTCTACATCACCAATTCCGCCATTCACAATCCGTCGGGCGCCGTGCTTTCGCCGGTGACGGCGCATCGGTTGCTGAAGCTGGCGGATGCGTCCGGGCTCATCATCATCGAAGACGATATTTTCGCCGATCTCGAGGATGTTCCGGCGCCGCGCCTTGCCGCCTATGACGGGCTCGACCGGGTGATCCATATCGGCAGCTTTTCGAAGACGCTCTCGGCCTCCGTGCGCTGCGGCTTCATCGCGGCGAGGCGGGACTGGATCGACGGGCTGGTCGATCTCAAGGTCGCCAGCAGTTTCAGTTGCGGGCAGTTGTCGGCCGAGCTCGTTTATCTCTCGCTGAAGGACGGCAGCTATCGCAAGCATGTGGAGGCGTTGCGCGTGCGGCTCGCCAAGGCGATGGCGGAAGTGTCGGCCCGGCTGGAGGCCATCGGCATCGTGCCGTGGCTGAAGCCGCAGGCCGGCATGTTTCTCTGGTGCCGGCTGCCGGAGGGGTTGGATGCGGCCGATGTCGCCCGGGCTTGCCTCGCCGAAGGGATCGTCCTTGCACCGGGGAATGTCTTCAGCCTGTCGGATACGGCCGGGCGCTTCATGCGCTTCAACGTTGCGCAATCGACCGATGCGAGGATTTTCGAGGTGCTGGAAGCATCGATGAAAAAGCTGCGCTAGCGTCTGTGGGCGACCGGATTGCGCATCGTTTTCGGCAAGGTCTGCAAATCGCTGGAAGCAGCCGCTCTTGCCAGGCGGAAATGATCCGTCATAGCTTTGCCACATGGCCGTTCCAATTGCGGCTCACATTGCCCAAGAAAATTCGGCTAAATGAGGTCGGTCGTGCGCGTTCTGCTGGTTGAAGACGACAATATCCTCGGATCATCGCTCAAGAAGGCGCTGGAGAAGCACGCCTACGGCGTCGACTGGATGCGCGACGGCGCATCCGGCCTGGAGGCTGCGGAGCATTCGCATTTCGCGGCGATCGTTCTCGATATCAACCTGCCGCAGTTGAGTGGCATGGAGGTACTGCGGCGTATTCGGCAGCGGGGGAATTCCGTGCCCGTGCTGCTGCTGACGGCGATGGATTCGGTTCGCCAGAAAGTCGAGGGCCTGGACGAAGGCGCCGACGACTATCTGGTCAAACCCTTCGACCTGGACGAGCTGCTGGCGCGTCTGCGCGCGCTTATCCGCCGGCGCGACGGCCGGACCGAAAGCGTCATCCGCTGCGGCGACGTCGAGGTCGATCCGTCCGCCATGGTGGCCCGCAAGGGCAGCGCGCAGGTGCATACCACCGCGAAGGAATTCCATCTGCTGAAGCTGTTGATGGAGCGCAGCGGCCGCTACGTGACGAAGAACGATATCGAATATGCGCTGTACGACGCCGAAAACACCGTCGAAAGCAACACGATCGAGGTGACGATCTACAATCTGCGCAAGAAGCTCGGCACCGACTTCATCAAGTCGATCCGCGGCGTCGGCTACATGATCGAGCGATGAACAATTCCACGCTTACCCGCAAGCTGTTTCTGCGCATCGCGCCGGTTGTCGTCGTGACGATCGTCGTGATAGCCGCCTTCGCCTTCAACAGCGCGACGCGGGAAATCAACAATATCTACGACGCCCAGCTCATCGACGATGCCAACGTGATCTGGAGCCTGCTGCGCCGACCTCTGGAAAAGACGCCTGGCCACGCGGCCAAGCAGATCGACGATATCGACTTCAACATGGACAATCAGCTGGCCTTCAACGAAGACGCCGACGATTATGCCGATGCGCACATGTTTCGCGCCTGGGTCGATGGCAGCATCCGCTTCTACAGCAGCACGGCCTTCCTTTCGGACGTACCCCAGCAGAAGGTCGGCTTCACCACCCTGACCTATGGCGGGGACGAGTGGCGCGTCTATTCGCTGCCGATCCCGAACACGACCATCGTGATCGAGCTTGGCGAAAAGATCGCGCTTCGCGAAACGCTCGTCTCCAACATCCTGCTCAATCTCTTCTTTCCGCTGCTGATGCTCGTGCCGGTCATCGGCTTTCTCATCTGGCTCGGCATCAACAGCGGCCTGCGCACGATCCATGGCGTGGTTCGGCAGATCCGCACGCGATCGCCCGACGATCTCTCGGCCATTCCGGTCGAAGGGCTGCCGCGCGATCTGTTGCCGCTTGGCCGGTCGATCAACCAGCTGCTGGAAAAGCTCGGCCAGTCGCTGACGCTGGAGCGGCGCTTTTCCGACCTTGCCGCGCATCAGCTGCGCACGCCGCAGGCAAGCATGAAGCTTTTGCTGCGGATGCTCGAGCACAGCGACAGCGACCACGAACGGCAGGCGATCGTCGCCGACCTCGTCGCCAGCAACAACCGCACCATCCATCTGATCGAGCAGTTGCTGCGGCTGGCAAGGGTCAGCCATCACCCGCTCAATCTGACGTCGGTGACGCTCTATCATTGGGTGGCGTCGCTCATTGCCGAATTCGGCAATATCATCACCAGCCGCGAGCTTGAGGTGGTGCTGGAAGGCGACGAGAAAATCCAGGTCACGACCGATGAATCGCTGCTGCGCATGATGGTCACCAACCTGCTTGACAACGCGATCAAGTACACGCCCGTCGGCGGGGAGATCACGGTTTCTGTCTCTTCCGACGACGGTTTTGGTCGTATTTCGATCAGCGATAGCGGCCCCGGCATTCCACCCCATGAACGGGAGGCGGTGTTCCAGCGGTTCTACCGCCTCAATACGCTTCACACGGAAGGGGCCGGCCTCGGCCTTGCCATTGTCGCCGACACCGCGGATCGTCTTTCGGCGACGGTCGAGCTTTCCTCGTCACGTCAGGGCAACGGTCTCCGCGTCGATCTGCGATTGCCTTTGAACTAAAATCAACGTCTCGCCGTTTTTCATTTTCGCATCATTTTCCGCTCATGCCCGGCTCATCTGAGGTTGTTAGACGCAACTTAGGATATGGCGAAAGGGTGCTGCATGCAGGTGTTTTGCGATTTTGATGGAACCATATCCATCGAAGACGCGACGGATATGGTGCTATCCCGTTTCGCCGGCTCAGAGTGGGAAGACATCGAGCAGCTGTGGAAGCAGGGGCAGATCGGCTCCGGCGAGTGCATGCGCCGGCAGATCGCTCTCATTCAGGCAAGCAGGGCCGAACTCGACCGGTTTCTCGACACGCAAGCGATCGATCCGGGTTTCGAAGGCTTCCTGTCCTTTTGCAGCCGTGGCGAACTGCCCGTCACCATCGTCAGCGATGGCGTCGACTACTTTATCCGCCGCATTCTGGCACGCCACGGCATCGAGGGTCTTCCCATCGTCGCCAATGTGCTGACTTGCAGCGTCGCGCAGGGCCGCGAGTCCTATTCGCTGTTTCCGCCGTTCGCCACGACCGGCTGCGTATCCGGCGCCGGCGTCTGCAAATGCCGCGTCGTCGATAGCGCCGACCTGCAGGTCTATATCGGCGACGGCCGCAGCGACTTCTGCGTTTCCGACAAGGTCGACCTCGTTTTCGCGAAGGCCAAGCTTGCCGACTACTGCGAGGAACACGGCATTCCCTATGTCGGTTTCGAAGACTTTTCCGACCTGCTTCCGAAGATGGAAGCCGTTCTCCCGAGCGTCGAACGACGCCCCCGCGCGCTGCCGCAGTTCAAGACAGCGTGAACCAGACCGAGAGGCATTGAATGAAAACGAATGTAGCCGAAGCCTTCAGCGGCGAGACCGAGTCCGTGCGTTCCGAAGAGGAGCTGCGCGCCCTTGAGGAGGCCTATTGCTCCCATGGCGACACGGTTCACTACACGGCCAACCCGAAATTCTTCGAGGAATGCGAAGGCTCCTTCGTCTACGACCGGACCGGCACGCCCTTCCTCGATCTGCAGATGTGGTATTCGGCCGTCAACTTCGGCTACCGCAACGAGCGCCTGAACGAGGCCGCGCATCGCCAGCTCGACCGCCTGCCGCAGGTCGCGTCGCAATATCTGCACCGCGAGAAGGTGGAGCTTGCAGCCCTGATCGCCCAGGATGCCGAGCGCAAGTTCGGCTACAAGGGCCGCGTCCACTTCAACGTCGGCGGCTCGCAGGCCGTCGAGGATTCGTTGAAGCTCGTGCGCAACTACACCGGCGGCAAGAGCCTGATGTTCGCCTTCGAGGGCGGCTATCACGGCCGCACGCTCGGCGCTTCGGCGATCACCTCGAGCTATCGCTACCGCCGCCGTTATGGCCATTTCGGCGACCGGGCGCAGTTCGTCGAGTTCCCCTATCATTTCCGCGGCCCGAAGGGCATGTCGAAGGAAGAATACGGGCATCATTGCGTGCAGAAGTTCGCCCGCCTGTTCGAGAGCGAATATAACGGCGTCTGGGATCCGAAGGCCGGCAAGTCCGAATTTGCCGCCTTCTACATCGAGCCGATCCAGGGCACCGGCGGCTACGTCATTCCGCCGATGAACTTCTTCGTCGAACTCAAGAAGGTGCTGGACGATCACGGCATCCTGCTCGTCGTCGACGAAATCCAGATGGGCGTCTACCGCACCGGCAAGCTCTGGTCGATCGAGCATTTCGGCGTTTCGCCGGATGCGCTGGTCTTCGGCAAGGCGATCACCAACGGCCTCAATCCGCTGTCCGGCGTATGGGCCCGCGAAGAGATGATCAACCCGACCATCTTCCCGCCCGGCTCCACGCATTCGACCTTCGCCAGCAACCCGATGGGAACCGCCGTGGCGCTCGAGACGATGAAGATGCTCGAGGAAGAGGATTTCGGCGCGTCGGTCATGGCCAAGGGCGCCCACTTCCTCGATGGGCTGAAGCAGCTGGAGAAGCGCCACGCCATCGTCGGCGAAGTCGACGGGCTGGGCCTGGCGCTCCGGATGGAGATCTGCAAGGACGACAGCTACACGCCCGACAAGGCGACGATGGACTGGATGTGCGACGAAGGCATGAAGGGCGATATGCAGGTCGGCGGCAAGACCTACGGCCTCGTGCTCGACGTCGGCGGCTACCACAAGAACGTCATCACCTTCGCGCCGAACCTGCTCATCAGCTACGAAGAGATCGACCTGGCGCTTGCGCTGCTCGACCAGCTTCTGACGCGCGCTGCCCGGAGATAAGACCGTGCAGCTGCTGCTTCTCCATCTCGACGACGCATTGGAGTTGCAGCCTGATTTCGTGCGCGCCTGCAAGTTTGCCGGCGCGCACCAGTATTTCGGCAAGAACGAGGGCCGGCAGGTCCGGCTTTGGGGCAAGCAGAGCGCTCTCGACGATCTCAGCCGGGAAATCGTCAGGAACGGGCCTGCGGCGGGCAAGGATCCGCAGCTGTGTTTCATGGGGTCCGGCGACTTCCATCACATCACGGCATTGCTGCTCGAGGGAGCGCTGGAGCGGCAGCCCGGTCCCGCCACATTGATCCATTTCGACAACCATCCCGATTGGGTCAAGTTCGACGGCGGCATGCATTGTGGCTCCTGGGTCAACAGGGCCCTTGCCAATCCCAATATCCAGAAAGTCATCACGATCGGCGTCTGCAGCAGCGATCTTCGCAGCCCGGAGCGCAAGGGAGCGAACCTGCACTGGCTCGGGGACGGCAAGCTGGAGCTTTACCCTTACGAACATCCGCCGAGCCGCGTGCTGGCCGACTACGGCAATGGCGCCAGCTATCAGCAGGAAAAGGGCGCGCTGCACCGGAAATCGATCGCGGAGATCGGCGAGGACAATTTCATCGACCGGATGCTCAGCCGCATCCGCACCGAGGCCGTCTATGTCACGATCGACAAGGATGTCCTGGCCGCCGACGATGCCGTCACCAATTGGGATCAGGGCCGCATGCGGCTACCCTATCTTCTCGCTCTGATCAGCGAAATCGGTAGCCGTCACCGCATCATCGGCGCCGATGTCATCGGGGATTATTCGACCCCGAACTATGCTGGCAGCCTGCGGACGCAGTTCCTGAAGCGCGCGGAGATCTTCATCGACCAGCCGCGCATGCGCCAGGGCGCGGAAACGACGAGGAACATCAACAGCGCCGCCAATCACGCGCTGCTGGAGGTTCTCGCGGAGTATATGGAATGACCGGCAGCCTGACACTTCCCATGCTTGGGCTCATCCTGTTCTGCGTGCTCGCGGAAACCGCCCGCGAGGTCTGCTTCAAGCAATCGGCCAGCGAAAACGCGCTGCTCGCGGCGCTGGCCAAGCCGGTCACCTGGCTCGGCATTCTGTTCTGGGCCGTCGAGCTTCTCGCCTGGACGGCCGTTCTCGAGCATGTCCCCCTGACCATCGCCTTCCCGCTGATGGCGCTGAGCTACGTCGTCATCGTGTTCGCCGGCGCCGTCATCTTCAAGGAAAATATCAACCTGCGCCATGCAACCGGCGTGTTCCTCGTCACCGCCGGCGTGGCCTGTGTGGGAGTTACAGGATTATGAAAATCTTTGCGCACACCCGATGGGATCTGGCACCGGTTCTGGCCGCCGTCGCCCATCTCGCCTTCGACGTCTACCTGATCGTCGGCTTCGAAAGCCGGCCGCTCTGGCTCTCGGCCGTCCTCGGCTGCCTCTATGCCGTCTCGATCTCCTGGAACATCAACAGCATATCGCACAACTTCATCCATACGCCCTATTTCAAGCCGCGTTGGATGAACTACGCCTTCAGCCTGCTGGAGTCGGTCGCGATCGGCTTCTCGCAGACCTATTATCATTGGGTGCACATGCGCCATCATTCCGGCAACAGCGACCGTCCCAACGAGAAGGGCGAGACCGTCGATCTCCTGTCGATCTATCGCCACGGCCATGACGGCCAGCCGGAAAACGTCTGGTCCTACACGTTCCTGAGCTTCTTCCGCGACAGCCTCGGCGATATCCACAAGGCCATCGCCCGCAATCGCCCCTTCGATGCGGCCTGGGGCCGTTTCGAGCTCTATTTCTTCCTGGGGCTTGCGGCGCTCGCGCTCATCTACGACTGGAAGGCGGTGCTGTTCTTCGTGCCGTTCTACTATATCGGCAACTGCCTGTCGTCGCTGAACGGCTATTACGAGCATCTGAACGGCGATCCGGACGAGCCGATCGCCTGGGGCGTGTCGAGCCACAAGTCCTTCTACAACTGGCTCTGGTTCGGCAACGGCTACCATGCCGAACACCACTATCGCCCGCGTACGCACTGGACGAAGCTCCAGTCCCTGCACGAGCAGATCAAGGAAGAGCAGGAAAAGAACGGCACGCATGTCATCAGCACCTGCCATGCGCTTGGCTTTATGGCCAAGGAAAACCGGCCGTCGGAGCTGTCTCATGAAACATGATGAGCTGAGCTTCTTCATGGAGGGCTCAAACGGCAAAGGCGTCCTTCTGATCCATGGTCTGACGGGCGCCCCTGCCGAGATGAAGCTGGTGGCCCGGCATCTCAACCGCAGGGGCTACAGCATCCATGCGCCGCTGCTGGCCGGTCATGGCGTCGATGCGAAGACGCTGCGCCAGACGCGCTGGGAGGATTGGCTCGGCTCTGTCGTCGAGGCATCGGAACTGCTGGCATCGAGAACGCAGGAGGTCTTTGCCGCCGGCATCTGTGTCGGTGGCAAGCTGGCCATGCTGGCGGCCGAGCAGAAGAAGGCGATCGGCGCGGTGGCGATCTACTCTCCCTGCTTCAGCTACGACGGCTGGGACGTTCCCTTCTACTATCCGCTCCTGGCGTCGCAGATCGGATGGCTGTCGCGCATTCCTTTCCTCGATCGCCTGAGCTTCCGCGAGACGACGTCGCTCGGCATCAAGGACGAGCGCATGCGTCGGCTGATCGAGGGCATGGCCAGCGAAGGCGTCCTGGAGAAATTTCCCGGCAAGGGCCTTGTCGAAATGCATCGGCTGGGCAAGACGCTTCGCGGCATGTTGCCGGTCATGCAGACGCCGACGCTGATCCTGCATGCCGAGGATGACGATCTCGCCAGTCCGAAGCACGCCCGCTACATTTCCGAGCATATCGGCGCTCCGCACGAGCTGAAATGGATCGCGGACAGCTATCACATGATCCATGTCGACCGGCAGCATCGCCAGGTGGCCGATTTCACGGCAGATTTCTTCGAGGCCCGCCATGTCGCAGCCGCTGCTTAAAGCGCTGCCGATGCCGGCAGGCAACCCGGTGGCCGAGGTTCATTTCAGCATTCGCGCCATCGGCCGCGATGCGTGGAACGCCTGTTTCCAGGGTCAGGTCGAGGACTATGATTGCCTGCTTGCCATCGAGGAGGCTGGTCTCGATGGTTTCGAATGGCGCTATATCACCGTAACGGAAGACGGGCGCGTCTGCGCCGCCATGCCGGCCTTTCTCTGCCTCTATGCCCTCGATACGACGCTGGAAGAGGGGTTCCTGCGCAGGTCCGTGCGCAGCGTGCAGCGCCATTTCCCGAATTTCCTGAAGCTGCGCCTTGCCTGCCTTGGATCGCCCTGCACCGAGACGGGGGCAATCGGCTTTCGTGCCGACGTGTCCGGCGAGCGCCGCAGTGTGTTGCTTGGGGAGTTGCTGTCCTTCTTCGAACAGCTCGCCGCCACGGAGAATTGCGCGCTGGTCGGCCTCAAGGATATTCCCGAGCAGGCTTCGGCGGAGTTCGGCGATCTGTTCGCCGCCCGCGGCTATGCCTCGATCGGCGGGCTCCCGACGGCGTGGCTCGACATCGATTTCAAGACGATCGACGAATATCTCGCCAAGCTTTCATCCGGCACCCGCAAGGATATGCGCCGCAAGCTGAAATCCTTCGAGCAGGTCAGGGTGGAAATCAGGACGGATTTCGGCGAGTTCCTGCCGGAGGTGATGGCGCTCTATCACGACACCCGCAACCGCAGCGAATGGCAGTTCGAAGAGCTCACTCCCGCATATTTCCAGGGTGTTCTCAGCCGCATGCGCGGTCGTTCCTTCTGCGCCTTCTACTTCGTCGAAGACAAGCTGCTTGCCGCCAATCTGATCGTGCATGACGAACACGTCGCCATCGACAAGTTCTTCTGCATGGATGGCGAAAAGGGGCGACCCTACAACCTCTATTTCCTGAGCTGGTTTACCAACCTGCGCTATTGCCTGGAGCATGGTCTCAACCGCTATCAAAGCGGTCAGGCCTATTATGAGAACAAGGTGCGTCTCGGCAGCAAGCTGACGGGCAATGCGATGTATTTTCGCCATCGCAACCCCTTCTTCCAGAAGTTGCTGCGGCTGGTGTCGCCGTTGTTCTCCACAGACGAGGCGGATGCGTGATGCCGATGCGTTTTTCCTGGCTCGCGGTGCCGGTGCTGAACACCCTGTTCCAGTTCTTCGTCAAGCACGGGGCGGAGCAGCTGAGCGACGGCGGCGCGGAAGGATGGCTCTGGCAGGCGCTGTCGTCATACTGGATCCTGGCGGCGATCGCCGTCGAGGTCGCCTGCTTCTTCATCTGGATGAACGTGCTGGCCGAACTCGACCTCAGCCGCGCCTTTCCGCTTTCCGGCATCAGCTACGTGCTGATCATCGCGACGGGCTGGTTCGTCTTCGGCGAGCGGGTCGTCGCGCTGCAGGTGATCGGCAGCGGATTGATCCTGGCGGGTGTCTGGCTGATCGCGAGCGCCAATGTGGAGACGGAGGATCACGGAGACTGGCACGCCAAGCGTGACGGTCTGCAGAGTGGCGCCGGCAAGGATGGATGATGCCCAGTTCTCACGATGAAAATCGCCGCAACGGCAAAAGCAATGTCCTTTTCTCAGGCCTAGCGGACTGGTGCGTAAAACGGGCACTGTCGTCCATCGTCACGCGGGGCGCGCTGACCGTGACGACGGCGAGCGGCCGCATCCTGACATTCGGCGACGGCACCGGCGAACCCGTTCATGTCCGCTTCACCGACAACCGGGCTGAATGGGCGTTCCTCATCGATGCCGATCTGCGGCTTGGCGAACTCTACATGGACGGCCGTTTCATCGTCGAGCGTGGCACGCTCTACGATTTCGTGGCGATGATGCTGCGGGAGGCGCAGAACAGCACCCACCCGCTCATTGCCCGCATCATCGACCATGCCCGGACCAGGCTGCGGATTTTCCGCCATCGCAATCTGCCTGTTCGATCGAAGGCCAATGTCGCCCATCACTACGATCTCGACGGCCGGCTCTATGAGCTTTTCCTCGATCCCGACCGGCAATATTCCTGCGCTTATTTCGAGCATGCCGGCCAGTCGCTGGAAGACGCGCAGCTTGCCAAGAAACGGCATCTCGCCGCCAAGCTCCTGATCGAGCCGAACGACAGCATTCTCGACATCGGCTGCGGCTGGGGCGGCCTGGCGCTGCACATGGCGGAGCATGCGCCCGGCGGCTATGTGCTTGGCGTCACCCTCTCCGAGGAGCAGCACGACTATGCCTCGAAGCGCGTGGCCGACAAGGTCGGGGGGATGCCGGCCGAAGTTCAGTTCGCGCTGAGGGACTATCGCAGCCTCACCGGCCATTTCGACAGGATCGTCTCGGTCGGCATGTTCGAGCATGTCGGGCTGGCATCCTACCGCACCTTCTTCCGGAAATGCGCCGAGCTGCTCGAGGATGACGGCATTATGGTGCTGCACACCATCGGCTGCTCGGCGACACCCGGCTTCACGACGCCGTGGCTCGACAAATACATCTTTCCCGGCGGCTACATTCCGGCGCTTTCCGAAATCGTGCCCGAGATCGAGGCGGCGGGGCTCGCCATTACCGATGTCGAGGTGCTGCGGCTGCATTACGCCAAGACGCTGGAAAGCTGGCGCGCGCGTTTCATGGCGCGCTGGGACGACGCGGTAAAGCTTTACGACGAGCGCTTCTGCCGGATGTGGGAATACTATCTTTCGACCGCGGAGGCCGCCTTCCGCTACGAGGATCTCGTCGTCTTCCAGATCCAGATGACCAAGCGAAACGACGTCATCCCGCTGACGCGCGGCTACATCGCCGAGAATGAAGCGCGGAGCGCCTCAGAAGTTGATGTTGAACGTTCTGTTCAGCGTGAAGCCGATGATGTTCTGGTCGGGTGAGCCGAACTGCGAGGTGACCGGGCTGTCGGCCGCGTCGCCCACCAGGCGGTTGTATTTCTCGTAGACCTGCATGCTCCATTCAGGCGAGATCGTATAGGTCGCCGCCACGGCGAAGCCGACCGATTTCACGCCGGCGCCGGCGTCGAAGGCGCTGACATGGCCATGTTTCGCAGCCTCGTTTTCCGAGATACCGAAGTTGGTGCGCATATAGATGGAGTTCGCCATCGACAGGCGAGGTCCGGCGGACAGCAGCCATTTGTCGCCGACGGGCTGAAACCAGTCGAGTGCCAGATCGCCGACCAGGCCATCGCCGCCCCAAAGCGATTGACGCACTTCCGTGCGAAACCGCAGCTGATTTTCCATCAGCCAATACTGGGCAAAGCCACCGGCATCGAAATTCCAGCGCACCCTGCGCTGGCTCTGCAGATGCAGGTCGTTGAGGTCGAAGCGGTCGTCCCGCAGGCCCACGACGGGGCCGACTTCGAGGCCGTGGAGATCGAAGAGCTGATAATCGAAATTGTCGTCGGGAGCGCTGTATTCCTGCGCTTCGCCGAGCCGGTGCAAATCGAAGGAAGGCAGGGCGCTGAAGGAATGGTGCTTCGATCCCTCGTAGCTGGGACCGTACTCCACGGTCGCCCCAAGGGTAACAACCCATGTATCGGACGAGGATTTGGGGGTGTCTTCCGCCCTGGACGATGCGGGAAACGTAGCCGCTAAGGAGACGGCCAGCAGGCCCATTCCGGCAAGCGTCGACCGGGCGGAAAAAGATGTCCCAACACTTAACACTCTGACAACACCCGGTCCCTGATCGCCCTTGCCGCACTACTAGCACAGCTCAAGGTTCCAGAAATAGCAGAAAATTTGAGACCGATCATTGCGCCTGCCTTGCGGCAGAAGGGTTTTTGCACCGTTTGCGGAAGCAAGGCGCGGGCACTCCTTTGGTCCATCTGTCGCAACCCCGATATTCGATCTCTCAACGACAATGATGCGGACTATATTCCTCATTCGCCGTTGCCGGCGATTGCCGGAAATGCGCGCAAGGATAGAGATACAACATGTCATGAACCTGAAGCACCTGCCGCTTCAAACGCGCGGTTTCGGATTTCGTCGCGGTTGGACGCTGCGAATTTTATCCCTAGATAGGCGTTGTCCCGTTTCGGGTTCCGAAGGTGTAAGTAGCGGCATGAAAGCACGAGAAGCGGGTTTCGGCGCATGAAGAATCAGCCATTCGGCAAGTCGGGCATACCTGGATGGCTGAACCGCTACGAGCCTCTGCTGCTCGTGATGTTCGCCGCCCTTTCGGGTGGAATTCTTCTGTTCATCTACCTGACGGGAGAGGTGCTCGAAGGAAGCACGAGGGGCTTCGACGAGGCGATATTGCTGGCGCTTCGCCAGCCTGGAAATCTTTCGGTGCCGATCGGGCCGGGATGGTTGACCCATGCGGTCAAGGACATCACGAGCCTCGGCGGGATGACCGTGCTGGCGTTGATGACGGTTCTTGTGACGATCTATCTGCTGCTGGACCGGCAGCGCGCCATCGCCGTCTTCGTCCTTGCCTCCGTGCTCGGCGGGTGGGGGCTAAGTGCCGCCCTGAAGATCGGTGTCGCGCGGCCGCGGCCGGATATCGTGCCGCATCTGGTCGAGGTTCACGATCTGAGCTTTCCGAGCGGTCATGCGATGGTATCGGCGGTAACCTATCTGACCCTTGCCGCGCTGATCTCGGGCACCCGCCCCCACCGCTCGACGCGCATCTTCACGGTCGCGGCCGGCATCCTGCTGACATTGATGATCGGAGCGAGCCGGATCTATCTCGGCGTCCATTACCCGACCGATGTTCTCGGCGGCTGGTGCGCCGGCGCGACCTGGGCGCTCGGCTGCTGGATCGTCGCCCGCCGCTTCATAGCGCTTTCCCGAAACGGCAACGGTCCGGCAGGAAGCGATGCCACGCCTTTCGAATGAACCCGGCGTCAGGCTACACGGATCCCCTGCGTGGGGTCAGCACTGGACTTCAAGCCGTGTCGCCACCAGCAGCGAGTAATCCGTGCCCTGCGGGTCGCTGAAGAACATGCTGGTGAGCGCAGCCTGGTTCTCCGCCATGACTTCCTTGGGATTGGGCCTGACCACCTTGCTCTTGCATCGCCCGAAGGCCGACCCGGAAGTGGCCATGTCGTTGTCGGTGTTGAAATCGACGGCGGTGTAGAGCGTCTTGTCGTAGATCCCGAAGATCGTGGTTCCCTTGAGGAAGGTCTTCTGCTCCGGCTTCAGCGAAAAGGTGAGGATCAGCGAACCGTCCTTGTAATCGGCCTGGATCGCATCCGGCTTGGCCATGGGCACCGCTTTGCCGTTGCTGGTGACGTTCGTATAGTAACCGTATTGCGCAAGCGAATCCCGGACCGTCTTGCCCACCGCCTTGAGCTCGGTCGGCGTCAGCGTCTGATTGTCGCCCTTGTCGAAATCCATCAGCACAGAGGAGGAAAACACCTCGTCGAAGTTCCAGACGTTGCGCAGCTCGCTGATGGAGCCGTCCGGCGCCGCGACGACCTGGAACTTGGCGTCGATGAAGATATGCGGATGGGCGAGCGCGGGAACGGGCAGAAGCGACAGCATCGCAACCAGCAGGGACGTCTTTCTTTTCATGCGAGCCAATACCGCGTTCCGTCGATCGATGTGATGGGCAGACCTGAACGTCAAATGAGACTGATTTGAGACCCCGGCCGCGTGGCGCGGTTGCATAGGTATGAGAAGAAAGAAATGCGCCGCCCTCCCGGGAGGGCGCCTTACGGCGAAGCCGTAACTTCTGTTATTCCAATGGATATTTGAGAAAACTGGAGCGGGCGAAGGGATTCGAACCCTCGACCCCAACCTTGGCAAGGTTGTGCTCTACCCCTGAGCTACACCCGCTCATTCCCGTCGCGATCCGGGGTAGTGTGTTGGACCGCTGGGCGTCGTCTTGCGGCGACGGGCGCTATATGGCCTAACCATTTTTCAAATGCAACAGGGAAATGACGAGTTCGCGAAGAAAAATTGCATCTTCCTTCCGACCGCCGCCGGAAAGCCCGGAAATGCCGGGCTTTTTCGCCTGAAAGATTGCAATGAAATTATGGGCGACGTATCAGGGGCGAACCATTTTCATTGCGAGATGTCATGACCGAGACCAGCCCGAAAACCCGCGACGATCTTTTCCGATTCCTGGATGGGCTCGGCATCACCCATGCGACGAAGGATCATGCCCCGGTCTTCACCGTCGCCGAATCGGTGTCGCTGCGCGACGAGATTCCGGGCGGGCATACGAAAAACCTGTTCGTGAAGGACAAGAAGGACAATTTCTTCCTGCTGACCGTCGAGGAAAACGCGACGGTCGACCTGAAGACCGTGCACACGCTGATCGGCGCGGCCAGCAAGGTGTCCTTCGGCAAGCCGGAAAAGCTGATGGAATATCTCGGCGTCATTCCCGGCTCCGTCACCGCGTTCGGTGCGATCAACGACACGGCCAACAATGTCACCTTCGTCCTCGATGTCGAGCTGATGGCGCATGACGTCGTCAATTGCCATCCCCTGTCGAACGACGCGACGACATCGATTGCCAGCGCCGACCTCCTGCGCTTCATGGAGGCGACGGGTCATCAGCCGCTAGTCTTGAAAGTGACGAGCTAACATACGATTTTAGCGCTAAGATCATGGCGGGCGGCTTCTCTATCGGATTGTCCGAGCGCTCCGACCATTTCAACGGGCGTGCTGCCAGGCGACCCTATTGGGCTCGTTTGGAAATCATGCTTTTCATAAGATCAAGGATGCCGGCAGGCGGGAGACACTCATGAGCGGTTCGAACAATCCCTATAACGCTTCCTTCGGCGGGCAGATGTCGGCCACGGCATCCTTCGGTGCCGCGCCTGCGGCCGGCGGCGCTTCGCCGATCAAGGACACGACGACGGCCAACTTCGCCAAGGATGTTATCGAGGAATCACGCAGGCAGCCGGTGCTGGTCGATTTCTGGGCGCCCTGGTGCGGTCCGTGCAAGCAGCTGACGCCGGTTCTCGAAAAGGTCGTCACCGAAGCCCAGGGCCGCGTCAAGCTGGTCAAAATGAACATCGACGACCATCCGTCCATCGCCGGTCAGCTCGGCATCCAGTCGATCCCGGCCGTCATCGCCTTCGTCGACGGCCGGCCGGCCGACGGTTTCATGGGCGCGGTTCCGGAAAGCCAGGTTCGTCAATTCATCGATCGCCTCGGCGGCCCCGCGGGCGGCGCCGACGATCAGGCAGCCGAGATCGCGGCCGTTCTGGAAGAGGCAAGCGGCCTTCTCGCCGCTGGCGACGTCAATGGCGCCGCCGAGCTCTTCGGCGCGGTGCTGCAGGCCGACCCGGAAAATGCCAAGGCGCTTGCCGGCATGGCCGAATGCATGATCGCCGCCGGGCAAAGCCAGCGCGCCCGCGAGGCGCTTGCCGACCTGCCGGAAACGCTGGCCAACGATGCCGGCATCCAGGCCGTGGTCAAGAAGCTCGACCAGATCGACGAGGCCCGCAAGCTCGGCGATCCCGTGGCCATCGAGCATGAGCTGGCCATCAATCCCGACAATCACGAGCAGCGCATCAAGCTTGCCAAGATCCGCAATGTCGAAGGCAAGCGCGAGGAAGCGGCCGAACATCTCCTGACGGTCATGCGCAAGGATCGCAGCTTCGACGATGACGGCGCACGCCGTCAGTTGCTGGAATTCTTCGAGGTGTGGGGACCGAAGGACCCGGCCACCATCGCGGCACGGCGCAGGCTTTCGTCGATTCTGTTTTCGTAACGGGCCTGTTTTCCTAATGGCATGGCGATCGCGGGAAACCTTTCGCGCGATCGTTCGTTGGATGGGAGCGTGAGCGCGGTGTATCGGCGCGTCTGCTAAAATGCTCTTGTGTTTTCGGCAGACAGGCCCACATTGTCGATCGACGCGGCGCGGAATGGGGCGTGCGCGAGTGTGTCGTTCCTGCGCGGCCCACTGCGGCGGGCAGCGCAGTGATCTAGCGGGATGGAAAAGATGCAAGTCGGTAATGCCAGATATCTGAAGCCGGGCGATCTGCCCGAATCGGTGGTCGTCTTTCCCCTGTCCGGTGCGCTGCTGCTGCCCGGCGCGCAACTGCCGCTCAATATCTTCGAGCCGCGCTATCTCGCCATGTTCGATGCGGCCATCGCCGGCAACAGGCTGGTCGGCATCGTGCAGCCCGCGCTTTCCGAGCCGGCCGACTCTCCGAATCTCTCCCATGTCGGCTGCCTCGGGCGTATCACCTCCATCGCCGAAACCGGCGACGGACGCTATATCGCCGCGCTGACCGGCATATGCCGTTTCCGGCTGATGGACGAAATCACCGGCCACCAGCCCTACCGCACGTTCCGCATCACGCCCTTCATCTCCGACCTCAAGTCTCACCATGAGGAGGATACGGTGGATCGCGGCGCGCTGCTGTTTGCCTTTCGCGCCTATCTGGAGGCCAACAAGCTGGAGGCGGACTGGGAAAGCGTCGAGCGGGCCGACAATATGATGCTGGTCAATTCGCTGTCGATCATGGCGCCGTTCGATCCCGCCGAGAAGCAGGCTCTTCTGGAGGCGCCGGACCTGAAAACGCGCGCCGAAACCTTCATCGCCATCGTCAAGATCCTGCTGGCCGGCTCCGGCGACACCGATTCCGTGATGCAATAGGAGCTTGCCCATGGATGTCACCGTCAGCAAGGTCGATCCGAAACTGCTCGACCTGCTCGTCTGCCCGCTCACCAAGGGGCGGCTGAGCTACGACCGGGACAAGAACGAGCTGATTTCGGAGAAGGCACGGCTTGCCTACCCGATCCGCGACGGCATTCCGATCATGCTGATTTCGGAAGCGCGCCGTATCGAGGATTGAGATCGAGGAGTGCGCTCCGGCCTATTCCGTTCAGATCGCCTCGCCGGCGAGCAGGCGCGGATTGTCCTTCGCGGTCGTGCCTGCGGCCTGGCCGATGAAGAAGGATTTGAGGCTTGGCAATCGGTCGACGAGGCCCAAGCCGAAGTCGCGGGCGATGCGGAGCGGCGTATTGTCGTTGGAAAACAGCCGGTTCAGCACGTCCGTCGTCACCCCCATGCGGAAGGTGTCGAAGCGCCGCCAGGTCTGGTAGCGCTTGAGGATGTTGATCGAGCCGATGTCGAGGCCGAGACGGTCGGCCTCGACGATGGTTTCGGCGAGCGCCGCCACATCCTTGAAGCCGAGATTGAGGCCCTGGCCGGAGATCGGGTGGATGCCGTGCGCGGCATCGCCGGCGAGCGCAAAGCGCGGTGCGACGAAGGCGCGGGCAAGCGTCAGGCCGAGCGGGAAGGCGCGCCGGTCTCCGACAGTGCGCAGCGCGCCGAGCTTGTGGCCGAAGCGGCGCTCCAGTTCCTCTTCGAAAAGGAGATCGTCGGAGGCGACCAGCCGTTCGGCATCGGAGGTGCGCTCCGTCCAGACGAGCGAGGAGCGATTGTTCTTCAGCGGCAGGATGGCGAAGGGGCCGGAGGGCAGGAAATGCTCCTCGGCACAGCCGCCATGCGGCCGCTCATGCTCGACCGTCACGACGATGCCGGACTGGCCGTAATCCCAGGTGACCGTCTTGATGCCTGCCATGTCGCGCAGCTTCGAGCGCACGCCGTCGCAGGCGACCAGGAGCCGCGTCTCCAGCGTGCTGCCGTCGGAGAGGGTGAGCGTCGTCTTGGCGTCGTCCGTGACGAAGTCCGTGGCGCTGAGCCCATGTCTGATCGTGATGCCGAGACGCTCGCAGGCGCCGCGCAAGGCGCCGACCATGGTCAGGTTCGATACCATATGGGCGAAGGGCTGGCCTTCGGCCACCTCGCCGTCGAAGGTGAGGAAGACCGGACGCACGGGATCGCTGGTGCGCGAATCGGTCACGACCATGCGGGTGATCGGCTCGGCTTCGGGTGCGATTTCGTCCCAGACGCCGAGGACACCGAGCATCTTCGAGGCGGCGGCGATGATCGCCGAGGCCCGCATGTCCTTCTTCCATGCGGTTTCCGGGGCTGCCTCCACGATCATGACATCGAGGTGAGGCGCTGCCTGCTTGACGGCGACCGCGGCGGCAAGACCCACATATCCGCCACCCACTACCAGCATGTCCAACATAGCGCTTCCCTGTGTCCTACTATCACGTCCTGCTCTATATAGAGCATCCCGTTCGTGGTTCCTACCATTGGAGTTCAAGCAAAATGTCGCGAGAGACCGAGAAGCTCACCCCGATGGAAACGGTGCTGGCGACGCTCGATCTGGAAACGATCGAAATGAACCTGTTTCGCGGCAACAGTCCGCAGGTCGGCTGGCAGCGGGTCTTCGGCGGGCAGGTGATCGGCCAGGCGCTGATGGCCGCGCAAAGGACCGTGGATGGCGATCGGTTCGCGCATTCGCTGCATGCCTATTTCATGCTGCCGGGCGATCCCTCGGTTCCGATCCTCTATCAGGTCGACCGCCTGCGGGATGGTTCCAGCTTCAATACGCGGCGCGTGCTCGCCGTCCAGCACGGCAAGGCGATCTTTGCGCTGACGGCGTCCTTCCAGGTCGACGAGCCCGGCTTCGACCATCAGGGCGACATGCCCGGCGTGCCGATGCCGGAGGAGCTGATGGACGAGGAGCAGATCAAGCAGCGCTACCTCGCCCATGCGCCCGAGAATGTGCGCCGCTACTGGGAGCGCAAGCGGGCGATCGAAATCAGGCCCGTCTCGATCGAGAGTTATTTCTCCCGATCGCAGCCGAGCCAGCGGCAGAACATCTGGGTCCGACTGACCGGACCGGTGCCGGACAACCGGCTCTGCCAAAACGCCGTGCTCGCCTATCTCTCGGACATGACGCTGCTCGATGTTGCCCTGAACGCGCATGGCACGTCGGTTCTGGATCCGGGCGTCCAGGTGGCGAGCCTCGACCATGCCATGTGGTTCCATCGCCCGTTCAGGCTCGACGATTGGCTGCTTTACAGCCAGGAGAGCCCCAGCGCCTCCGGCGCGCGCGGATTTACGCGCGGCAGCCTGTTTACGAGATCAGGTGTTCTGATTGCGTCGGTGGCGCAGGAAGGCCTGATTCGTAAAAAGGCAAATGATTAAATAAACGGCAAACTTATAAATTTGCACTTTATTTGTGCTGCTCTTGCGGCGCGAAATGCTGTTTTATTGGGTCTTCACAATAAATCCGTTATATTTCAATGTGTTATAAATGTGTCACGAATCTGGCACGTCCTTTGAATGTGTATACCCAGTCGCTGCAGAAACACTCGTCGGCGGCAAGGAGAGTCGGCTCCGTGCCGAGGGTAAACAAAGGATGGGAAACCAGATGAAAATTGTGATGGCCATTATCAAGCCGTTCAAGCTCGATGAGGTCCGTGAGGCCCTCACGGCTGTCGGCATCCAGGGCCTGACCGTGACCGAAGTGAAGGGCTACGGGCGCCAGAAGGGGCATACCGAGATCTATCGCGGCACCGAATACGCCGTGAGCTTTCTGCCGAAGCTGAAGATCGAGGTCGCGGTCGCATCCGAAATCGTCGACAAGGCCGTCGAGGCCATCGCATCCGCCGCCAAGACCGGGCAGATCGGCGACGGCAAGATCTTTGTCTATTCCATTGACCATGCCGTGCGCATCCGTACGGGCGAAACCGATTCAGAAGCGCTGTAAGAACACGGCGGATCAGGGAGTTATTTGCATGTCATTTTCCAAGCTTTCCTCCACCTTCGCACGGGTGGGCGCGCTTTCTGCGGCCTTGCTTGCGCCGGCGATCGCCTTCGCGCAGACCGCCACACCGGCTGCGGCGCCAGCTGTCGCTGCGGCAGCGCCGGCGATGACCATGGACAAGGGTGACAATACCTGGATGCTGGTTTCCACGGTTCTGGTTCTCCTGATGACCATTCCGGGCCTCGCACTGTTCTACGGCGGCCTCGTCCGCGCCAAGAACATGCTGTCGGTCCTCATGCAGGTCTTCATGATCACCTCCATGGTGATGATCATCTGGTGCGTCTACGGCTACTCGCTCGCTTTCACCGACGGCGGTTCGCTGAACAGCTTCGTCGGCGGCTTCTCCAAGGCCTTCCTCGCCGGCGTTACCACCTCCTCGTTGTCCGAGACCTTCACCAAGGGCGTTGCCATCCCGGAGCTGACCTATATCTGCTTCCAGATGACCTTCGCCTGCATCACGCCGGCCCTGATCGTCGGTGCTTTTGCCGAGCGCATCAAGTTCTCGGCCGTCATGCTCTTCGTCTTCCTGTGGGTGACCTTCGTTTACTTCCCGATGGCTCACATGGTCTGGTACTGGGGCGGTCCGAGCTCCTACACGGCTCCGGGCGGCATGATCTTCAACCTCGGCGCGCTTGATTTCGCCGGCGGCACGGTCGTTCACATCAATGCCGGTATCGCCGGCCTGGTCGGCGCGATCATCCTTGGCAAGCGCACCGGCTACAAGAAAGAGATCATGGCCCCGCATTCCATGACGCTCACCATGGTTGGCGCTTCGCTGCTGTGGGTCGGCTGGTTCGGCTTCAACGCCGGTTCGAACCTCGAAGCCAGCAGCGGCGCTTCGCTCGCCATGATCAACACCTTCGTCGCCACCGCAGCAGCCGCCCTTTCCTGGTGCGTTGTCGAAACCTTCACCCGCGGCAAGGCGTCGATGCTCGGCGCTGCTTCGGGCGCGGTTGCCGGTCTCGTTGCCGTCACCCCGGCTGCCGGCTTTGCCGGCCCGATGGGATCCATCGTCCTCGGCATCCTGGTTTCGCCGATTTGCTACTTCTTCGTCGACGTCGTTAAGAACAAGTTCAACTACGACGACAGCCTCGACGTCTTCGGCGTACACTGCATCGGCGGTATCTTCGGCGCCATCATGACCGGCATCCTGGTCAACCCGTCGCTCGGCGGCGCCGGCGTCGTCGATTACAGCTCGCCGACGTTCGCGGCTGGCTATGCCGGCACGGCAACGCAGGTCATGTCGCAGTTGAAGGCCGTTGTCATCACGCTTCTGTGGTCGGGCATCGGTTCGGCGATCCTCTACAAGATCGTCGACGTCATCGTCGGCCTGCGCGTCACGGTCGAAGCCGAGCGCGAAGGTCTCGACCTCGCTTCCCACGGCGAAGCCGCCTACCACAATTCCTGATTGGAGCTTGCGATGCCGGAGCAGCGTCTCCGGCATCGCCGAACGTCCCGTCGCGTCCTATTTGATTGCAGATAGGCCGCTTTTGGCCCGAACCCCGGTTCGGGCCCTTTTTGTTTGTGCTGTACCAATCGGCGGCAAAGATGGACGACACGAGAGGTTGGAATGCATGGTTAACACGCCATTAACCCTCCTCTGATTAGGTAGGGCTAACCTGCCGGCGAGTGGGCATAGACCGATTCGCTTGCGCTATCGACAAGGAACGGGGCTGGATATCATGGGCAGAAGCAATTCGGCGGCGTTGAGCGGTCGCCCCGACCGCTTATCGCTATCGAGTGTGGTTTGGCGTCAGGTCAAGGGCCTGACAGGCTTCGCAATGCTGTTCCTGCTGGCGCTCGCCGTCGCGGCGCTGGCGACCTGGAACGTCATGGACCCCAGCTATTCCTACGCAACCGCCAATGCGCCGACCAATCTGCTCGGGTTCCCCGGCGCTGCCTTTGCCGACATCGTGATGCAGTCGCTCGGCCTTGCCTCGGTGCTGGCGATGCTGCCGGTTGCCGCCTGGGCGCTGGCGTTGATTACAAACCGCAAGCTTCATCGCGTGCCGTCTCGCCTTGGCGCCTGGATCGGCGGTTGTATCGTCGCAGCCGGTTCGATCGCCTGCTTTCCGGCACCGCCCACCTGGCCGATCCCGAATGGCATCGGGGGTGTCGTCGGCGACCTTCTCCTGCGCCTTCCGGCTCTGTTCATCGGCACCTATCCGAGCGGCGCCGTCGCCACGGTCATCGGTTCGGTTCTTGCCGTTCCGGCCATCTGGCTCATGCTTTTCGCCTCCGGCATCATCGGCGAAAACCTCGTGGAAGACGAAGACGAGGATGAGAGCGACTACGAAGAGACCCGCAGCCGCGCGCGACGCGTGGGCGATGAGGACGAGGATGACGACCGCGGCGGTTTCCTCGTCAATTTTATGGCCTTCGGTGCCGTCATGCACGCCTGGTACAATGCCCAGGCCCGCCTTCGCCGCTTGTTCGGCATGGGGCCGCGCAAGCGCCGCGACCACGCCTTCGATGCGCCCTACGATTTCAACGATGACGAATTCGGTACGCTGAACGAGCCTGTGCGCGCCAAGACGCCGGTTGCGCGCGGAGATCGTCTCGAGCCGTCGATGGACGGCCCCGCTGCCCGCCGTGTCGTTTCCGCCCCCTCGATCAGTCTCGGCGACGACGAGGATGAGGACGAGGATTCGGTCTACGATCGCGATCCGCCACGTCCGGCCGGCATCCTGCCTGACGACGAGGACGAAGATTGGCCGTTGACGCCATCCGCGTCGAAGGGAGCGGCTGCCGGCCATCGCGTCACTCCGGCCGCGCCGCGCCCGAAGCCGGGCGCGCGGGCCGAGCGCGAGGCGCAGACCTCCTTCATCCGTCCCTACGGTTTCCAGCTCCCGGCCGTCCACCTGCTCGCCGAGCCGAAGGCCGTTGCCCGCGATGCCACGCTTTCGGCCGACGCGCTGGAGCAGAATGCCCGCATGCTCGAAGGCGTGCTCGAGGATTTCGGCGTCAAGGGCGAGATCATCCATGTCCGCCCCGGCCCGGTCGTCACGCTTTACGAACTGGAGCCGGCGCCCGGTATCAAGTCTTCCCGTGTCATCGGCCTTGCCGACGATATCGCCCGTTCCATGAGCGCGATCGCCGCGCGTGTCGCCGTCGTTCCCGGCCGCAATGCCATCGGCATCGAACTGCCGAACTCCACGCGCGAGACGGTCTTCCTGCGCGAACTCGTCGCCAGCCGTGACTTCGAGACCTCGAAGGCGAAGCTCGCCATGGCGCTCGGCAAGACCATCGGCGGCGAGCCCGTCATTGCCGATCTCGCCAAGATGCCGCATCTGCTCGTCGCCGGCACGACCGGCTCGGGCAAGTCCGTCGCCATCAACACGATGATCCTCTCGCTGCTCTATCGCATGACGCCGGAACAGTGCCGTCTGATCATGATCGACCCGAAGATGCTGGAACTGTCGGTCTATGACGGCATTCCGCATCTGCTGTCGCCCGTCGTCACCGATCCGAAGAAGGCCGTCGTCGCGCTCAAATGGACCGTCCGCGAGATGGAAGAGCGCTACAAGAAGATGTCCAAGATCGGCGTGCGCAACATCGATGGCTTCAACAGCCGCGTCGAGCAGGCCGTCGCCAAGGGCGAGGCAATCAGCCGTACCGTGCAGACCGGCTTCGACCGCCAGACCGGCGAGGCGATCTACGAGACGGAAGAGTTCGACCTGAAGCCGATGCCCTATATCGTCGTCATCATCGACGAAATGGCCGACCTGATGATGGTCGCCGGCAAGGATATCGAAGGCGCGGTGCAGCGCCTGGCGCAGATGGCGCGTGCAGCCGGTATCCATGTCATCATGGCGACGCAGCGCCCGTCGGTCGACGTCATTACCGGCACGATCAAGGCGAACTTCCCGACGCGCATCTCCTTCCAGGTGACGTCGAAGATCGACAGCCGCACCATTCTCGGCGAGCAGGGCGCCGAACAGCTGCTCGGCATGGGCGACATGCTCTATATGGCCGGCGGCGGGCGCATCCAGCGCGTCCACGGCCCGTTCGTCGCCGACGGCGAGGTGGAGGATATCGTCGCCTATCTGAAGACGCAGGGCTCGCCGCAATATCTCGACGCGATCACCGCCGATGACGACGAGGATGACGACGACGGCCATGGTCCGGCGGGCACCTCCAATCTTTCCGATTCGGAAGACCCCTACGACCAGGCGGTTGCGATCGTTCTGCGCGACGGCAAGGCCTCGACCTCCTACATCCAGCGTCGTCTAGGCATCGGCTACAACCGCGCCGCGTCGCTGATCGAGCGCATGGAGCAGGAAGGCGTCATCGGCCCGGCCAACCATGCCGGCAAGCGTGAAATTCTCGTTCCCACCGAGGCGGACATTCTGGATCGCTGAGGCCAGCGGTCTTTCCGTGGCGTATATCCAGCCTATGTTCAGCGAAATTTGATCGCCGCCCACAACCGGCCACGGGCCGTTGCGCCATGAAGACGCCGACTTTGCGCGCGATGGACAAAGCATGAAGGAGAATTCGATGACCAAGTTTGATGCGCAGCCGTCCAGCCGATTGTCCCTGACCCGCCGGCATTTCCTCGGCGCCGTGGTCGCGGCCGGTGCGGCAGGCGCTCTGCCGGTTTCGGCCTTTGCGCAGGCGCAGGCAGCTGCCCTCAATCCCAACATCGCCCAGGCGATTGCCGACCATTTCTCGTCCATCAAGACGATGAAGGGCGGCTTCCTGCAGATCGGGCCGCGCGGCGATCAGATGAGCGGCGCTTTCTTCATTCAGCGGCCGGGCAAGATGCGCTTCAACTACGATCCGCCGTCGCGCATGCGCGTGATCTGCGACGGCAACAACGTGCAGGTCATCAACGACCAGACGCAGACGAGAAACATGTATCAGCTGTCGAAGACGCCGCTGAGCCTGCTGCTTGCCAACAAGATCGACCTCTCCGCCGACATGGTCCGCAATGTCGATTCGCAGCCGGATCTCACCAAGATCACGCTCGGCAACCGTACCGTCTTCGGCGATTCCACCATCACGATGATCTTCGATTCGAAGACCTACGATCTGCGCCAATGGACCGTCATCGACCCCCAGGGCAAGACGACGGATGTCATCATCAACAATGTGAAGACCAATGTCGCCTTCGACGACAGTGTTTTCCGCATCGACTATACCCGCTGATCGCCGCCGGTACTTTGGCCTTGGGCAAGCGCCGAATGGCGCTTTTCTTTCCGTCTCAGCCGGTCTAAAGCCTTGAGTATGACCGGAGTGGTGCAGCGTTTCGCGAGAATCGCTCAACCGCTCCGGCTGTCTGTTTTGACGCAATTCCGGATGGGAAACCGCTGCGCACTTTTCCTGGAATTGCTCTGAGGGAAAGGCTTGAGCATGGGATTTTCGATTGCGACCTGGAACATCAACTCGGTGCGGCTGCGCATGCCCATCGTCGAGCAGTTCGTCATGCAGGCCCGGCCGGATATCCTCTGCCTGCAGGAAACCAAGGTTCCGAACGAGCTGTTCCCCTATGCGCCACTCCGGGCGCTCGGCTACGAGCACATCATCATTCACGGCCAGAAGGGCTATCATGGCGTGGCCATCGCCTCGCGCATTCCGCTGACCGAGGATCACCGGCAGGATTATTGCAATGTCGGCGACAGCAGGCATATCTCGGCCATCTTCGAGCGTGGCGGCCGGCGTGTCCGCCTGCATAATTTCTATGTTCCGGCCGGCGGCGACGAGCCGGATCGCGCCATCAATCCGAAGTTCGGCCACAAGCTCGATTTCATTGAGGAGATGAAGCATCTGCACGCGAATGCCGAGCAGAACACCTCGGCGATCCTCGTCGGCGATCTCAACATCGCCCCGCTGGAGCATGACGTCTGGTCGCACAAGCAGCTGCTGAAGATCGTCAGCCATACGCCTGTCGAGACCGACGGGTTGCTCGAGGTCATGAAGCGCGGCGCCTGGCTCGACCTGATGCGCCAGCAGGTGCCGGCAAACGAGAAGCTCTATACATGGTGGAGCTATCGCGCCAAGGATTGGGAAGCCGCCGACCGAGGCCGCCGCCTCGATCATATCTGGTCGTCCTCCGACCTCGGCCCGCTCCTGCAGCGGATCGAGATTCTGAAGGCGGCGCGCGGCTGGGATCGCCCGTCCGACCATGTGCCGGTCGTGGCGCATTTCAATCTCTAAGAGGGAATGGCGGCCTGGAGCAATTCCGGGAAAAGTCCGCCGCGGTTTTCTGTCCGGAATAGAATCAAAACAAAGAGATGGAGTGGTTCCGCGATTTCACGAAACGCGGAACCGCTCTAGGAAAAGCGGCCGAGCAATGCGGCTGCCTGCCTCGCAAGGGTGGCAAAGTTTTCTCGGATGCGGTTCTGGATCAGCAGGCCGGCATCGGGATATTCCTCGATCAGCCGGTGAAACAGGGCGCGCGTGATACGGATCACGTCGGACTCTTCGACTGCCACGGCCGTATATTTCCGCTCCACCAGCGTCACCATCGCCAGTTCCGAGAGCATCGTGCCGGCTTGCACGACCGCTTCCAGCTGTTTTTGCCCGGCGGCATCGATCGTGCTGAGTTCGAAACTGCCGCGCGTGACGACATAGGCGCATTCGGCGGGCGATTTCTCCCTGAAAAGCGTCTGGCCCTCGTTCACATGGCGGCGGTCGGCGCCGAAGGCGATCAGCCGCAACGGCTCATCGCCCATGCCGTGAAACAGCGGCAATTGCGACAGCAGTCGGATATCGTCGTTCAGCGCCATCTATTGCCTACGGAATGATCTTGTAGCCGCCGTTTTCCGTCACCAGAATCTCGGCGTTGGAGGGATCGCGCTCGATCTTCTGGCGGAGGCGGTAGACGTGGGTTTCGAGCGTGTGGGTGGTCACGCCGGAATTGTAGCCCCAGACCTCTTCCAGAAGGATATCGCGGGTTACGACCTTCTGGTCGGCGCGATAGAGATAGCGGATGATGGCGGCTTCCTTTTCCGTAAGACGGATCTTCTGGCCGTCGTCGGTGGTCAGCAGCTTCTGGCTCGGCTTGAACAGATAGCGTCCCACAGTGAAGGTCGCATCCTCGCTCTGCTCGTGCTGGCGCAACTGGGCGCGGATACGGGCGAGCAACACGGCGAAGCGGAAGGGCTTCGTCACATAATCGTTCGCCCCGGCTTCGAGACCGAGAATGGTATCGGAATCCGTGTCATGGCCCGTCAGCATGATGATCGGCGCCTTGAAACCGTTCTTGCGCAGCAGCTTCACGGCTTCGCGGCCGTCCATGTCAGGCAGTCCGACATCCATGATGAGGAGATCGACAGGCACGGTGCGCGCGGTCTGCACGCCCTTTCCGGCAGTCGCCTCCTGCAGGACATTGAATTCCTCGTAAAGCGACAATTGCTCGACCAACATCTCGCGCAGGTCGTTGTCATCGTCCACCAGGAGAATGGTGCGTGCAGTCATGCCCTTCGGATCCTCGTTCTAATCCTTCCTAAGTCCTACGCCAAATTGCATTTTTAGCAAGTCGCGACGCGGCCCAGGCTTGGTCGTTTGGTTGAAACTGCTATGATTTCAAATGAAATCACGCGCAAAGCAAAAACATGTGAGGAAAATGGAAAAGACAAGGGCGGGGCCGGGTGCGATCAACTTTCGCGATATGCCGGGCCTGCTTCCATTCCCGGGCAAGGGAACGGCCGTTCAGCTGGTCTGAACCGATCCTACGGGGTTAAAATCGCAGCATTCTCCACTATATAGGTTTTCGACCGGCGCGCCCGCGCGGGCCAGTCCGGGACCTATTCCTTCCAGATTTGAATCACGCCTTCACTCCCTCCACATCTCATCCCTTGGAGACTTATCGTGACCACGCAACCGACAATCACCTTCAATGACGGCAATTCCATTCCGCAGGTCGGCCTGGGCGTCTGGCAGACGCCGGAAAACGTCGCGCCTTTGGCGGTCAGCACGGCCTTGAAGGCCGGCTACCGCCATGTCGATACCGCAGCCATTTATGCCAATGAAGACGGCGTCGGCGAAGGCATGCGCCAGTCCGGCGTCGCCCGCAAGGATATCTTCCTGACCACCAAGCTCTGGAACGAAGACCAGGGCTTCGATTCCACGCTGAAGGCTTTCGACGAAAGCCTGAAGCGCCTCGGCACGGATTACATCGATCTCTATCTCATCCACTGGCCGTCGCCGCATCGCAACTGCTATCTCGATACGTGGAAGGCTTTCGTGCGTCTGAAGGAAGAAGGCCGCGCCCGCTCGATCGGCGTTTCCAACTTCGCCAAGGAGCATCTGGACCGCATCATCGGCGAAACCGGCGTGACGCCGGTTCTGAACCAGATCGAGCTGCATCCGACTTTCCAGCAGAAGGCGCTGCGCGAGGTGCACGACAAGCTCGGCATCAAGACCGAATCCTGGAGCCCGCTCGGTCAGGGCAAGCTGCTGGACAATGCCGTCATCGGCAAGGTTGCCGCCAAGCATGGCCGCACGCCGGCGCAGGTCATCATCCGCTGGCACATCGACAACGGCCTGATCGTCATCCCGAAGTCGATCACGCCGAGCCGCATCGAAGACAACTTCAAGGTTTTCGATTTCAAGCTCGACGGCGACGACCTGGCCGAGATCGGCAAGCTCGATTCGGCCAGCGGCCGCATCGGCCCGGATCCGGTGACGGCAAGCTTCTGATTTTGGAAATTGAGTTTTGGAAAGGCCGGAAGCATCTGCTTCCGGCCTTTACGCTGGAGCGGATCAGAGCGATCCTTTTGAAAGAGACGCTCGCTTCGCGCCCGCAAAACCGGCGAGTGCTATCGCCAATGTCACGGCAATCAGCAGGGCGCCGACCGTGAAGGCGATCTGCATGCCAGTCGCAATCGCTTCCGGTCGTGCCGTTGTGATATCCGTCGTTCCCGACCCCAGCGTGAAGACGGCGCCCATGACGGATGCGCCCGTTATCAGCCCGAGATTCCGGGACAGGCTCAGCATGCCGGAAATGACGCCGCGCCGCTCAGGCGTGACGTTGGACATGATCGTGGTGTTGTTGGCCGCCTGAAACGTCGCGTAGCTGGCGGTGACGATGACCAGCGGGCCGATATAGCCGGCGGCGGCGAAGCTGCCTTGCAGCGCCGCCATCAGCAGCAGGCCTGCAATCATGCCGATAAGACCTGTCGCGGCCATACGATGAGCGCCGAAGCGGTCGACGATGCGGCCGGCCGGCACGCCTGTCAGCGCCGACACCAAGGGGCCGGCCGACATGATGGCGCCGACATGGGCCGCATCGAAGCCGAGGGCGCGGGAGAGATAAAAGGGGCCGACCACGAGCGTCGCCATGATGACGGTGGAAACGAGCGTGCTCATGGCAAGGCTCGCGCTTAGCGAGGGATCGCGGAACATGGAGAGGCGCAGCAGCGGCGATTTCACTTTCGTCTCGGCGACCGCAAAAAGGGCGGCGCCGAAGGCCGCGGCCAGAAGCAGGCCAATATTTACCGCGCCGAAGCTGCCATGCCCTGTCGTCATGGCCAGCGCATAGGTGGCCAGCGTCATTGCCAGCAGCAAGGTGCCGATCGCATCCGGGCGTCCCTGCGCGACTTTCCTGTCGGCTCGATCCGCCGGCAGGAAGCGGGCGGCCAGCAGGAAATTGACGATCCCCAGCGGCACATTGACCAGGAAGATGGTTTCCCAGCCGTACCAAGCAATCAGGATGCCGCCGAGGGACGGGCCGAGCGTGGTTCCGATGGCGGACATGGTGCCGAGCAGGCCCATTGCGCTGCCCGTCCGCTCCTTCGGCACGGTTTCGCCGACCATCGCCACGGTCAGCGCCATCATCATGGCGGCACCGAGACCTTGCAGGGCTCTCGCTGCGAGCAGAAGCCAGAGCGTCGGCGCGACGCCGCAAAAGAGGGAGGCGAGGGTGAAGAGGGCTATTCCGATCAACAGCAGACGCCGCCGCCCGAAAATGTCGCCCAGCCGCCCGACGCTGACGATCAGGGCGGTAATGGCCAGCAGATAGGCAAGCACGACCCATTGCATCTGCTGGAAGGAGGCGCCGAATGCCTGGGCGAGCGTTGGCAGGCCGACATTGGCGATGCTGGTATCGAGCGAAGGCATGAGCATGGAGAGCGAGAGGCTGGCGAGCGCCCAATGGACCGAGGGTGCGGCTTTGATGCGTCCGGACCCGCTCTTGTCCGGCTTTTCGATGACTGGCTTCAACATGAACTCCATTTCTGGCGACGTCTGATAGGTCCCGGCGGAAAGGTAGCTTCTCGGCTGGAATGGCGGAACGCGCAGCATTTGCACTTCATTCGTGCGTTTGACGCTATGTATTGGGAAAACCGTGCTATGATCGCGCCATGTCCACGCCCGATCTCAACTTGCTCGTCACCCTGAATGCTCTGCTTGCGGAAGGCAGTGTTGCGCGGGCGGCCCGGCGATTGCGGCTGAGCCCATCGGCCATGAGCCGGGCACTTGCGCGCCTGCGCGAGACGACCGGCGATCCGCTGCTGGTCAGGGCCGGGCGCGGGCTCGTGCCGACGCCGCGGGCCTTGGAATTGCGGGCGCGTGTCGGTCAGCTCGTTCAGGACGCGGAAGCGGCCCTGCGGCCCGCCGCGACATTGGATCTGACGCAGCTCATCCGGACCTTCACACTACGCACCCGCGAGGGCTTCGTGGAGAATTTCGGGCCTGGGCTGATCGCTCGCATCGCGGAGCAAGCGCCCGGGGTGCGGCTTTACTTCACGCAAAAGCTGGACAAGGACAGTGCGCCGCTACGCGACGGTACGATCGATATGGAGACCGGCGTCGTTAGCGACGACACCAGCCCGGAGCTGCGAACGCAGGCCTTGTTCCGGGATCGTTTCATCGGCGTGGTACGCAGCGGCCACCCGCTGAGCGAGGGGCCGATGACGCCGGAGCGCTATGCCGCCGGCCAGCACATTCTCGTTTCGCGGCGTGGCTTGCGGAAAGGACAGATCGACGAGACTCTGGAAAGGCTGGGGCGCGAGCGGCGGATCGTAACCATCGTCGGCAGTTTTTCGGCGGCGCTGGCCCTGGCGCGCGCCTCCGACCTGATCGTCAGCGTACCCGAGCGCTATACCGGCAACCTGCGGGCCGGGATGCATAGTTTCGCCCTGCCGGTGCCGACGTCGGACGTGACGATCTCGTTGCTCTGGCATCCCCGGCTGGACGCCGATCCGGCGCATCGCTGGCTGCGCGGCTGCATCCGCGATGTCTGCGCCGAGCGGCGTTCCGACCTGTCAGCGAGATTCGAAGCTGGCTAAATAGTTGCGGAGCAGGCTGTCCAACGCCGTTCGCTCATCTTCCGAAAGAGTTGAAACCAGCCGGGCCTGCGTTTCGACATGCGCCGTGACCGCCGCGTCGATGAGCTCGAAGCCTTTCGACGTCAGCGATATCAGAAAGCTGCGGCCGTCATTCGGATTCTGGCTGCGGGCGACGAGGCCTGCCTTCTCCAGCTGGTCGATGCGGTTGGTCATCGTGCCCGACGACACCATCATCGTATCCATCAGGTCGCCGGGCGAGAGGGCATAGGGCTCGCCCGAGCGGCGCAGGGTTGCCAGCATGTCGAAGTTCGCCGCGTTCAGGCCGAAGCGGGCGAAGGTCTTCTCCATCTCGCGGGAGAGATGGAGCGTGAGATTGCGCATGCGCCCGAAGAGGCCCATGGCCACAGGGTCGAGATCCGGCCGTTCGCGGCGCCATTGCTCAAGAATTTTGTCGATGCGATCCATGCCGGGACCTCGCCACGAATTTATCTTGACGTCAAGAGATTTCAGTTTATCTTGAGGTCAAGATAAATTCGAGGCTTGGGCCATGAACCGCAATGTCGATCTGCTGCTGACGGCCATCGCGCCGGCGATCTGGGGCAGCACCTATCTTGTGACGACGCAACTGCTGCCGGCCGGCTATCCCCTCACGGTCGCGATGCTGCGCGCCCTGCCAGCCGGGCTGCTGCTGCTCGTCATCGTGCGGCGGCTGCCACGCGGGATCTGGTGGCTGAAGTCGCTTGTTCTCGGCGCGCTGAATTTCTCGGTCTTCTGGTGGCTGCTGTTCATTTCGGCCTACCGGCTGCCCGGCGGCGTGGCAGCGACCGTCGGCGCGGTCCAGCCGCTGATCGTCCTCGTGCTGGCGCGGCTGCTGCTGGGATCGCCGATCCGCAGCCTTTCGATTATCGCCGCCGTTGCCGGTATCGGCGGCGTCGCGCTGCTGATCCTCACGCCGAAGGCGACGCTCGATCCGATCGGCATCACCGCCGGCATTGCCGGCGCCTTTTCGATGGCGGCCGGCACCGTGCTCAGCCGGCGCTGGCGGCCTGATGTCTCGCCGCTGACGTTTACGGCATGGCAGCTCACCGCGGGCGGCGTGCTGCTGCTGCCCGCCGCGCTGCTGCTCGAACCGCCGCTGCCGCACCTGACCGGCGCCAACATTCTCGGCTTCACCTATCTCGGACTGATCGGCGCAGCGCTCACCTATATTCTCTGGTTCAGAGGCCTGTCGCGGCTCGAGCCCTCGGTGGTCTCGCCGCTCGGCTTTCTCAGCCCGACGATGGCCGTCATCCTGGGCTGGGCGGTGCTTGGCCAGCAGCTGAGCCCGATGCAGATCTTCGGCATCGTCGTCGTGCTCGGCAGCGTCTGGCTCAGCCAGAGGGCGCAGCAAGGCCCGGCTGGGCAGACTCCTTCTCCCCTTGGGGAGAAGGTGGTCCGAAGGATCGGATGAGGGGGTAGTCGCCTTAAGTTCCTGAGCTTTCGCATGAATGGCATCCCCCTCATCTACCTGTCGGCTCCTTCTCCCCGAGGGGAGAAGGGGTGCGGGGCATCGACCTCATTTGATATGCGATTATCCTATCCACAAACAAAAAGGGCGGCCTTGAGGCCGCCCTTTGTCATTCATGCTTCCGAGTGGATCAGTTCCACTCGCGGATGTCGACGAAGTGGCCGGCGATCGCGGCTGCAGCTGCCATGGCCGGCGAGACCAGGTGCGTGCGGCCCTTGAAGCCCTGACGGCCTTCGAAGTTGCGGTTCGAGGTCGAAGCGCAACGTTCGCCGGGCTTCAGGCGGTCGTCGTTCATGGCGAGGCACATGGAACAGCCGGGCTCGCGCCAGTCGAAGCCGGCAGCCTTGAAGATCTTGTCGAGGCCTTCGGCTTCCGCCTGCTCCTTCACGAGGCCGGAACCCGGAACGATCATGGCATCGACCGTGGAGGCAACGGTCTTGCCTTCGACGACCTTGGCGACGGCGCGCAGGTCTTCGATGCGGCCGTTGGTGCACGAGCCGATGAAGACGCGATCGATGTTGATCTCGGTCATCGGGGTGCCCGGCTTCAGGCCCATATAGTCGAGGGCACGCCACTTGGACGTACGCTTGGTCTCGTCGTGGATGTCGTCCGGGTTCGGAACGATGCCCTGGATGGAGACGACGTCTTCCGGCGAGGAGCCCCAGGAGACGATCGGCGGCAGGTTGGCGGCATCGAGCGTGACGATGCGGTCATAGTGGGCGCCTTCGTCAGACGTCAGCGTCTTCCAGTAGGCGATCGCCTGTTCGAGCGCTTCGCCCTTCGGCGCACGCGGCTTGCCCTTGATGTATTCGAAGGTGATCTCGTCCGGGGCGATCAGGCCGGCGCGGGCGCCGCCCTCGATCGACATGTTGCAGATGGTCATGCGGCCTTCCATCGACAGCGAGCGAATGGCTTCGCCGGCATATTCGATGACGTAGCCGGTGCCGCCTGCGGTGCCGATTTCGCCGATGATGGCGAGGATGATGTCCTTGGCGGTGACGCCCGGCGGCAACTGGCCGTCGACCTGCACCAGCATGTTCTTCGCCTTCTTCTGGATCAGGGTCTGCGTGGCGAGCACATGCTCGACCTCGGAGGTGCCGATACCATGCGCCAGCGAGCCGAAGGCGCCGTGCGTGGAGGTGTGGCTGTCGCCGCAGACGATGGTCATGCCGGGCAGGGTGAAGCCCTGCTCGGGGCCGATGATGTGGACGATGCCCTGGCGCTTGTCGCTTTCGGAGTAGTATTCCACGCCGAATTCGGCGGCGTTCTTGGCAAGCTGCTCGACCTGGATGCGGCTTTCCTCGTTCTTGATGCCGAGGTGGCGGTCGGCCGAGGTCGGAACGTTGTGATCGACCACAGCCAGCGTCTTCTGCGGGGCGTGGACCTTGCGGCCGGACATGCGCAGGCCTTCGAATGCCTGCGGCGACGTCACCTCATGAACGAGGTGGCGGTCGATATAGAGAAGACAGGTGCCGTCGTCCTGGGCATCGACCAGGTGGTCGTCCCAGATTTTATCGTACAGTGTGCGTGGAGCGCTCATGGCTACTTATCCATATTGGCGGTGTCGAAAGGGGGGGAGACGGATAAGGACCGTCGGCCTCGGGTGTGATCAGCGAAGTCGGCTGTTGAGCGCGCCCGAAATCATCGCAAAGAAGCGTGCCGGCAGGCGCTTGTGGTCCTGCAGCACGAAAGCCGTGACGTAACGCCCGTCTTTGCTCATGATCCTAGTCATGGCCATGCTCATATCAATTTTCAAAACCTTCGGCAATGGCGACGATGGGGTGTCTCGGTACGGTCGGCATTTGGCCGCACCAATCACATTTGCGCGTCCGGCGGCTGGCCTGACGCCATGCGGCGGAAGGCGGAGCGATCGCTGCCCGAACGCCGGCGCATCCAGGATTCCAGCTGCCGCAGCAGCAGCGACAGGCCGACCGTCAGCAGCAGATAGATGAAGGCGAGGATCGACAGCGTTTCGAAGTAGCGGAAATTGGCCGAATAATAGAGCTTTGCGAGCTGGCTGATATCGGCGACCCCGAGCACGGACACCAGCGAGCTATCCTTCACCATGGCGATGAAATCGTTCGACAGCGGCGGCAGGATGACGCGGATCGCCTGCGGAAAGACGACGAGCCGGAAGCGCTGGAAGCGGGTGAGGCCCAGCGCCTTGGCCGCTTCGATCTGGCCCTGGTCGACCGCCTGGATGCCGGCGCGGAAGATTTCGGCGATGAAGGACGAATAGCCGATAGTTAAGGCGATGATGGTGCGCCAGACGAAGGGCACGTCGCGGGTGACAAGCGGGCTTGTCCAGCCGGCGGAGACCAGCGGCGAGGTGATGACGTTATAGACGGCGACGAAGGCCGGCGTTCCGACGAAGGCGACATAGGAGAGCAGCACGAGCATCGGAATGCCGCGCACGATCTCGATATAAAAGCGCGCGACCTGCCGCAGCACGAGGAAATCCGACAGGCCAAGCAGCGCAAGCCCAAGGCCGAGCAGCATGGCAAGCGTAAAGGCCACCAGCGTCACGAAGATCGTGACGCCGATACCATTCAACAGAAGAGAGAAAATCTGGGCGTAGAGGCCGTTTGCCGCGATTGCGATGGACGCGACGACGCCGAGTATGGCAAGGGCGACCAACCACCAGGGAAAGTCTTCCTTGCCGCGGTGCCCGCCCGGGCCTGCAAATGGTGCCATCAGAGCGGGCTTCCAGTATGTCGATCTGCGGGGCTCATTGGCCCATCTTGTAGTCGAGGAACCACTTCTTGTTCAGAGCTTCGAGCGTGCCGTCGGCCTTGAGGCTGGCGATCGCGGCGTTGACCGGGGCGACGAGATCGGAGCCCTTCTGGAAGATGAAGCCGAAATCCTCGGAGCCGAGCGGGCCGCCGATCAGCTTCAGGCCGCCGTTGGAGGCATCGACATAGCCCTTGCCGGCCGTGCCGTCGGTCAGCACCAGATCGACGTCGCCGGTCTTCAGCGCCTGCACGGTCGCGCCGAAGGTTTCGAAGGTCTTGATGCGCGGGTTCTGCTCGTTGCCGTCGAGGACTTCGTAGACGGCGGTGTAGAAGGGGGTGGTGCCCGGCTGCGCGCCGATCAGGCCGTCCTTGAAGGCGGCGAAGCTCTTGGCGTCGGTGAAGCGCTTCTCGTCGCCGCGCACGAGCATGAACTGCTCGGAACGCATGTAGGGATCGGAGAAGTCGACCTTCTGCTTGCGGTCTTCCTTGATGGTGATGCCGGTCATGCCGATGTTGTACTGGCCTTCGGAAACGGCCTGGATCATCGCATCCCAGCTGGTGTTCTGGTACTCGACCTTGAAGTTCAGGCGCTTGGCGATCTCGTTCATCGCGTCATATTCCCAGCCGATCGCCTTGTTCGTCTTTGCGTCGATGAACTGCAGCGGCGGATAGGCATTCTCGGTGACGACGACGATGGTCTTGCCTTTGAGATCAGGCAGGTCGGCTGCGAAGGTGGCGAAAGGTGCAAGCACGAGGGCGCTGAGGCCCAGTAGGAACGAACGACGGAATGCCATGGAAATCTCCCCGATTAGAGCATGATGCCGAAAAGCGTGAGCGGTTTTCGGACGACGTCATGCTCCCCCTGTTTGATGCCGGCGCGGATTGAGATTTCAGGTCGATGCGACCTGAAATCATCCGACGCCAGCGTGGCGGAAAACTGTCATATTTGGAAAGCTCATGGCAAGGGCATTGCCACGGCGACGATCATAAAAATGGGAATGCAACTCTAAAACATGCGGCTCAAGGAGAAATATTCTTTTCGCCGGAACGTGTATGACGGCCATCAAAAAAGGCGACCCGAAGGCCGCCTTCCATTGTCGCGATCCGAGTGGATCGAAACTTATTCTGCTGCCGGCTCGGCTGCAGCGGCTGCTGCAGCTTCGGCGGCTGCCTTTGCTTCTGCGGCTTCCGCTGCTGCCTTTTCGGCTGCGAGCGCCTGAGCAGCTGCAACCTTCTCGGCTTCGATGCGTGCCTTTTCATCGGCAAAAGCCTGACGCTCGGCGTCGTTCAGCTTGCGGGCGCGGGTGCCGGTGTTCTCGACGATACGGGCAGCCTTGCCGCGCAGGTCGCGCAGGTAGTAGAGCTTGGCGCGACGGACCTTACCGCGGCGAACGACTTCGACGCTTTCGATCATCGGGGAGTAGACCGGGAATACGCGCTCGACGCCTTCGCCGTAGGAGATCTTGCGAACGGTGAAGTTTTCCTGCAGGCCGCCGCCGGAGCGGGCGATGCAAACGCCTTCATAGGCCTGAACGCGGGTGCGGTTGCCTTCCGTGACCTTCACGTTGACGCGAACGGTGTCGCCGGCGGAAAATTCGGGAAGAGTGCGCTTGGCTTCGATCTTGGCAGCCTGTTCGGCTTCCAACTGCTGAATGATGTTCATAGTATCAACCTCGTTGTTGCTTCAACAGCCAGAGCGCCCGAACGATCTATCCTTGGTCGGACCCGAAGGTCTCGCCGCGCGATATATGCCTGTTACGGCAGGGGCGGATACGTCTGCTTTTCTTTGGTGGTTGATGGGAAATTTCCCATGCCGGGCGCGCACATACCCTATTGCCGCGCATTTGTCACCCCTTGCGGCCGAATTATGTGGCGTTTGTTGCGGTATAGGCGTGTTGCAGGGGTGATTCCGCGGTTCGCCGCCTCCTGTCGCGCGAGGGTCAGGATTTCCTGGGCTTTTTCCTTGCCGTTGCATTGAGAGCCGCTGCAGCGCGAACAAGTGCCTTCAACGCCTCACCATCGATCTCTTCGTTTTCACTGATATCGATTGCTCGTCTCGTATTGCCTTCGAGACTGGAGTTGAACAGACGGGAAGGGTCTTCCAGCGAAGCGCCTTTCGCGAAGGTCAGCTTCACGATGCTTTTATAGGTTTCGCCGGTGCAGATAATGCCGTCAAGCGACCACACCGGAACACCGCGCCACTTCCATTCCTCAACGACCTCGGGTTCGGCCTGTTTGATGAGTGCGCGGACATGTGCAAGCGTCTTGCCGCGCCAATCGGTCAGTTCCTGAATTCTCTCGTCGATCAGCCGGGACGCGGATGCCGGCTGTTCAGCGCCCGCCGTATTGTCTCTCACCATGTTCCTCGCCCTCCTCAAGGTCGCAATCTCACATCCTATAGCGCTATTGAACGGCTATTCAAAACCGCGATGATCGCGAATCTTGAGCGCCAGAGCCTGCAGCTCCCGAACTTGTTCATCCGTCAGAATGCGCTTGGGGATGATTCTGTAGAGGCGCTGGGACTCGTAGAACATGATGCAATGCCCATCCTGCCGTGCTTTGACGAAATCGGTCCAATGCATGCGTGCTTCGCCAAAATCGCTCCAGAGATGCACTCCATCCTCATTCCACGAAAGATGAATGGGCTTCTGCAGCGTGCGCTGTTCGTTAAAGGTCTTCCGCGCCGTTCTTCCGCCCAGCGTATAGACGAGCAGGAACGGAATGCCGACGATCGCCAAGGGCGCGATGACAGCAAACGACAAAATGGAGATAAGTGCATCGTTTGTATCGATAATGCTTGCGGTAATAAGCCCATAGGCCACTATCGCCAGAATCCAGAGCACGGCAAAGCGAACGATCCCCGGTCTGCTCCTCAGATGCTGGCGAAAATGCAGACGAAGAGCGTAGGTCAGATCCTGCGGGGTCAGCTGAAAAAGAATGTCTGTCCGCTGCTCGTCCTGCTTGAGTTCTGACATAGGCTTCTTGGCTCCCGCGTCATCGATCCATCAGTTGAACTGCACGAATAGAGGCGCTGCTATCCCCGAAAGCTGAGGACTCGTGCTCAAAGCGTGGTGAGATAGTGTGGCCGCTTCAAAAGCACATAGGTAATGAATAGATCCGGGCAGACAAATAGTCAGCCGGCCTCTATGCCTTTGGCATTTTGTCCAAAAGATCCGGCCTGCGTTCCCTTGTCAGCTGTTCGGCCTGTTCCCGTTGCCATTTGGCGATGGCCGCATGGTTGCCCGACGTGAGCACGGCGGGGATCTCGCGATCCTCCCAAAGCTGCGGGCGAGTGTAGTGCGGATGCTCCAGCAGACCGCCTTCGAAGCTCTCGTGCAGACCGGAAAGATCGTTGCCCATGACGCCGGGCAGGATGCGGACGATGGCATCGAGCAGGATCAGCGCGGCCGGCTCGCCGCCGGAGAGAATATAGTCGCCGATCGAGACTTCCTCGAGGTCACGGCCGTCGATGACGCGCTGGTCGACGCCTTCGAAGCGGCCGCAGACGATGATGACGCCATCGCCGTTCGCAAGTTCGCGCACGCGCTTCTGCGTCAGCGGCTTGCCGCGCGGGCTCATCAGCAGGCGCGGACGATTGTCGTTTTCGCTGGCATGATCGATGGCGCGGGCAAGGACATCCGGCTTCAGCACCATGCCGGCGCCGCCGCCAGCGGGCGTGTCGTCGACGGTGCGGTGCCGGTCGGTGGCGAAATCGCGGATCTGCACGGTGTCGAGCGACCATTGCCCGCGTTCCATCGCCTTGCCGGCGAGCGACGTTCCGAGATGGCCGGGAAACATCTCGGGGTAGAGGGTCAGGATGGTGGCCCGGAAGCTCATGGCGCGGTCACTTCCCAATAAGGATCACTTCTTCGTCTTGCCCTGCGGCTTTTCCGGCTTCGGCGGCTTGCCGATGAGGTCGTCGGGGTCGTCGATCAGGCCGGCGGCCAGCGGATCGATCAGGACCTTGCCGCCCTCGAGGTCGATTTCAAGCACGGCGGCTTCCGAAAAGGGAATCAGCACAGGCCGCTTGCCCGGCCCCTTAAGCTCCAGGAGGTCGCCGGCGCCGAAATCATAAATGCCGCTGATCGTGCCGTAGCTGGTGCCCTTGTCGTCGACCGCTTCCAGCCCTTCGAGATCGGTGTAGTAGAACTCGTCTTCGTCGAGCTCCTCGTCCGGCAGGTTGTCGCGCTCGATGTAGAGCTCCAGCCCGTTCAGCGCCTCGGCGGCATTGCGGTCGTTGACGCCGCGGAAGCGCACCACCACGATGTTCTTGGCTTCGCGAATTTCCAGCACTTCGAAGCTGCGGCCATCCATGCTGTGCAGGTGGCCGTAGTCGCCAAGCGCCGTGGGGTCCGAGGTATAGGCGCGGGCCCGCACTTCGCCTCTGAGGCCCTGTGCCGCGCCGATGGTGGCCATCAATACCGGGTTTTGCAGTTTCGTCATGCTCTCTTCGCCGATTGCCGGGATCGCTGCATAATTCCTCAAATCGGATTCGATTTAAGGAATTATGCAGCGGATATAAAGTGCTGCAGCGGCCTTTGCGCGTCATATGTGACGCGCGGGCTGCCGTTGCGTTCTCTCATAGGATGAAGACCCGCGGATGGGAAATAAAAAACGGGCGCCATGTCGCCATGCCGCCCGTTTTTCAATGATTGCGGAGCCGATTACTCGGAAGCAGCAGCTGCGTCAGCGGCCTTCTGTGCCTTTTCAGCAGCGCGTTCCTGAGCGCGCTTGCCCGGCTTTGCTTTTTCCGGGTTGTTCTTGGCGTCGCGCTGGGCAATGCCGGCTTCGGCCAGGAAGCGCAGAACGCGGTCGGTCGGCTGTGCGCCGTGGTCGAGCCAATGCTTGATGCGCTCGGCCTTGAGTTCAACGCGCTTGGCGTCGTCCTTGGCGAGCATCGGGTTCCAGGAGCCGAGGGTCTCCAGGAAGCGGCCGTCGCGCGGCGAGCGAGCGTCGGCAACAACAACGTGATAGTACGGGCGCTTCTTGGAACCACCGCGGGCGAGACGAATTTTCAGTGCCATAATTTCTACTCCTTAGGCTTTTCTTGACCGCTTCGTTTAGCGGTATTGGTTACGTCGCGCTGCCTTTCCCGTGCCGCACGATCCCTGTCGAAAACGTCCTGCGTCTTTCGGGATCATGCTGCCGGGAATTATCCTTTGAGATCGGCAGCGATCTGTTCATGATGCCGGATGACTTCCTTGATGACGAAGTTCAGGAACTTCTCGGCGAAATCCGGGTCCAGATTTGCGTCCTTTGCCAGACGGCGCAGGCGTTCGATCTGGTATTCTTCGCGCGCCGGATCGGCCGGCGGCAGGTCGTACTTGGCCTTCAGCACGCCCACTTCCTTCGTGCAGCGGAAGCGTTCGGCCAGCATGTGCACCAGTGCGGCATCGATATTGTCGATCGACTGGCGGTAGTTGCCCAGTTGGGCTTTGACGTCTGGATCAATCATGGGGTTCAGCGATCCTTCTCACTTCTTCTTCGGCAAACCGGGCAGGCCTGGGAAACCACCGCCGAGACCCGGCAGCTTGGCGCCGCCGAGACCGGGCAATCCGCCACCGCCGCCGAGGCCCGGCATGCCGCCGGGACGGCCGAGGCCCGCGGCTTCGGCCTGCTTCTGCAGGGCTTCGAGCTGCTTGGGATCCATGTTCGACAGGTCGGGCATTCCACCCATGCCGCCGCCGAGGCCCATCTTGCCGGCGAGGCCGCCCATCAGCTGCTTCATCATGCCGCCTTTGCCCTTGCCGCCCATCATCTTCATCATGTCCGCCATCTGGCGGTGCATCTTTAGAAGCTTGTTGATGTCGGAGGCGTCGGTGCCGGAGCCGGCGGCGATGCGCTTCTTGCGGGAATGTTTCAGCAGGTCCGGATTGGCGCGCTCTGCCTTGGTCATCGAGGAGATGATGGCGAGCTGGCGGCCGAAAAGCTTGTCGTTGAGGCCGGCGGCGGCCATCTTGTCCTTCATGCCGGCCATGCCGGGCATCATCCCCATGATGCCGCCCATGCCGCCCATCTTCTGCATCTGGCCGAGCTGATCGGCGAGATCGTTCAGGTCGAACTTGCCCTTGGCCATCTTGGCGGCCATGGCGGCAGCCTTCTCGGCGTCGATATTCTCAGCGGCCTTCTCGACCAGCGAGACGATGTCGCCCATGCCGAGGATGCGGTCGGCGATACGGCGGGGATGGAATTCCTCCAGCTCGCCCATCTTTTCGCCGACACCGATCAGCTTGATCGGCTTACCGGTGACGGCGCGCATCGAAAGGGCCGCACCGCCGCGGCCATCGCCGTCCATGCGGGTCAGCACGAGGCCGGTGATCCCGACGCGCTCGTCGAAATTGCGGGCGAGGTTGACGGCGTCCTGACCGGTCAAGCTGTCGGCGACCAGCAGGATTTCGTGCGGATTGGACCGCTTCTTGATGTCAGCCATCTCGACCATGAGCGGCTCGTCGATATGGGTGCGGCCGGCGGTGTCGAGGATGACGATGTCGTGGCCGCCGAGCTTGGCGGCCTGCACGGCGCGGGCGGCAATATCGGTCGGCGACTGGCCGGCGATGACGGGCAGCGTATCGACGCCCGTCTGCACGCCGAGCTGGCGCAACTGCTCCTGCGCTGCCGGACGGCGCGTGTCGAGCGACGCCATCAGGACCTTCTTGCGGTCGCGGCTCGTCAGGCGATTGGCGATCTTGGCCGTCGTGGTGGTCTTGCCGGAGCCCTGCAGGCCGACCATCATGACGACGACCGGGGCCGGCGCGTTGAGGTCGATGCCGACGCCTTCGCCGCCGAGCATTTCGATCAGCTCGTCATGCACGATCTTGACGACCATCTGGCCGGGCTTGATCGACTTCAGGATTTCGGCGCCGACGGCCTTTTCACGGACGCGATCGGTAAAGGAGCGAACGACATCAAGCGCCACGTCGGCTTCGAGCAGCGCGCGGCGAACCTCGCGCAGCGCTGCGGAAACATCGGCTTCCGAAAGCGCGCCGCGGCCTGTCAGTCCATTCAGAATGGAACCAAGACGGTCCTGGAGGTTTTCAAACATCAATTCTTCCTTATCGATCGCCTGGAGCTTTGGATTTGCGCATAAGTGCGGATCCTCGCCCGAAAACGTCGTGCTTTTCCATGACGAAAACAAGACGCAAAGCCAAAAAGCACCCGAGGGCGCGTCGCGCTGTCGGGTGTTGACCTCCGGGATCTCTTTATACCTTTATGGGTCCCGGTCGGTGGCTCGGAGGCTTGTGCTCGTCGCAGATTGCGGGCGATAAACAGGAAAAGGCCGGCAAAGTCAACCCAAGGCGGCGGAAATGCCTGAAACGCCCGGCCGATATCGCTATATGAATGTCGTTTTACCGGCAGCGCCTTTTCCTAATTGTTGTATCGATCCCCGCCAAGACATGATTCTCCGAGACAGACCCGAATGAATGATGCAGCCCTGACCAACCTTCTTGCCGCCTGCCGCGCCTATGCCGGCGGCCGCGTCGACGCGCAATTCAATGCGGCGGCGCAAGCCTTCTACGCGGGCGCCAAGGCTCAGCCCAAGATCGTGGCGCGGGCGGCGCGCGAGCTTGGCCACCTGCCGCCGCCGGGCGCCGCGATCCTTGCCAACATGCTCGGCACCATCGTCGAGAAGGGCGGTGCGGTGGAGCGCAGCGGCGCGGCCGTGTGGGAGCTCTATATGGCCTGGCTGCCGCAGGTCCATCGCGGCTTTGCAGGCCACAAGGAGCTGAGCCCGCGGCAAAGACAGCTGCTCGATGCCTTCCAGCTGCTGAGCCAGTCGGCGGTTTCGCATCTCTCCGCCATGCCGCAGGAACGCAAGCTCGCGGCCGGCAACAAGGCGCTGATGGCGCAGCTTGCCGAGCTGCAGGATTATACGCCGGGCGCAGCCTGGGTCCGCCAGGTGCTCCTGAGCCGAAGCGACGCCTTGCTCGTGCTGCATCTGCCCAGCCGTCAGGGCTTTCGCCTGCGCTACGACAATATCGTCAACTGCTTTCATCTGTTCACGCTCATCCAGGCGGCATTCGGCGAAACGTTGCCCGGCGGCCGCGCGCCCAACAGGTTCATCACCGACATGGCGCGGTGCGTGACGGTGGCCGAAGACGGCAACGACGAGCCCTGGTGGCGCTATGAGACGGTGCAGCCGGACCAATCCGGTCTCATCGAGATTTCCGGCGAGGCGCCTGTCGAGACGATAGCCCGCATCGATGACCGGCAAGTCATTCTGCTTTCACCTCCGATCGAAGGAGCAGCCCTCTGGGATACGAGCTTCTTTACGCCGCAGCTCTTCGCCATGCCGGCGAATGTCGTGATCGAGGGAACGCTGACGGCGGGCGAGGCCGAGGAGTGGCTTGCCAGGATCGGCCGGCCGCAAGGACAGGCAGCGGACCATCAAGGCGCGGACAAGTCATGACGAGCTCATCCGGTCCATCCAGGAAAAATCCCTATTATCAGGGTCCGGTCTCGGACCACTTCGATGGTCAGCGCTTCTTCAATCCCGGCGGCGTCGCGCCGGGCGGTCCGTTCGATCTGCTGAAATGGCAGTTTGGCGGCGGCCGGGTGCGCTGGCCCAATCCCGTCATCAGCGCCTTCCCTCCGGCCAGGCCCGACCGGCACGTTTTCGGCAGCCAGTTGCGTGTGACCATGGTCGGGCATGCATCGATGCTGGTGCAGATCGCCGGTCTGAACATCCTGACCGATCCGGTCTGGTCGGATCGGGTCAGCCCCTTCCGTTCCGTCGGGCCGAAGCGCGTGGTGCCGCCCGGCATCCGCTTCGAGGACCTGCCGAATATCGACCTCGTCCTGGTGACGCACAATCACTATGACCATCTCGATCTCGCCACGCTCGCGCGCCTGCAGGCGGCGCATCGGCCGCAGATGGTGACACCGCTCGGCAACGATACGATCATTCGCCGTGCCGTTCCCGATGCCAATATCACCGTGGTCGATTGGGGCGACCGCATTGCCGTCAATGACGGGGTGACCATCGATGTCGAACCTTGTCATCACTGGTCGGCGCGGGGCATGGGCGACCGGCGCATGGCTCTCTGGGCGGCATTCGTGCTGACCACGCCATCGGGCAAGATCTATCATATCGGCGATACCGGGTTTCACGACGGCATCAATTATCAAGCCGTCCGGGAAAAGCATGGTGGCTTTCGCCTCGCGATCCTGCCGTTCGGCGCCTATGAGCCGCGCTGGTTCATGAAGGGCCAGCACCAGAATCCGGAAGAGGCGGTGAAGGGCATGAAGCTCTGCAATGCCGCCTATGTCGCCGGCCATCATTTCGCGACCTTCCAGCTGACGGACGAGGGGATCGATGCGCCCGTTCAGGCGCTGGATGTCGCCTTGAAGGCCGAGGGCGTCGAGCCGGATCGCTTTCGCCCGCTCAGGGCAGGGGAAGTCTTCGACGTGCCTGTTGCGTGAGGGACGCACCAAATTCCTTCTCCCTTCGGGGAGAAGGTGGCCCGAAGGGTCGGATGAGGGGGCTGACTAGATCAGAATCCGAGAGTTTTGTGCTTGCGGCAATTCCCCCTCATCCGCCTGTCGGCACCTTCTCCCCGAGGGGAGAAGGGGTTGCGTCGTGCGTCGCAAGCCCTACTGTGTAATCTCGGGCTCGACCAGTTTCGCCAGGTTGACCAGCGATTCCTGCCAGCCGAGATAGCAGGCCTCCGGCGGGATGACGTCGGGCACGCCGGCCTGGGTGATGTTGACCTCGGTTCCGACGAGAACCTTCTTCAACGTCACGGTCACTTCCATTTCCCCCGGCAGGTTCGGGTCGTCGAACTTGTCGGTGTAGCGCACCAGCTCGCCCGGGATCAGCTCGCGAAAATCGCCGCCGAAAGCATGGCTCTCGCCCGTCGTGAAGTTGCGGAACGACATTTTGAACGTACCGCCAACGCTCGGTTCCAGATGATGCACGGTGCAGGCGAAGCCGTTCGGCGGCAGCCACTTGGCAAGCGCATCCGCTTCGATGAATGCGCGATAGACCTTTTCCGGGCTGGTGGCCAGGACGCGGTGCAGGCGTATGGTATTCGGCATTGTCTAAATCCTTCTGATTTGACGGAGTGGACGAGCCTAAGACGGGTGAGGTTTCGGTGATCCGACATTGGGAATGATTTTTTCTTAAACTGAATTGCGTCAAGGCCAATACCGTCAGATTTGCCCCGAGATCATATAGGGGATTCGACGGAAAGACGCGCCACCCGCCCTCGTGGTTCGAGATGGCCCTGCGAGCCTCCTCACCGTGAGGGCTACACCCTTACATGGCTCGCAATTCGTTCCGCCCTCATCCTGAGCCTGTCGAAGGATCGGGGTGGCCTGGATGACCGCGCAATCTTGAAACGTGCAGCTATTCACGCCCCACTGGTAATTCCCCCGCATTTCCGCCATATACAGCTCGAAAACACAGACGGACATACCACCATGAGCAATACGGTCGAATTCGCGCGGATGAACGGGCTTGGCAACAAGATCCTGGTTGTCGACATGCGCGGCCGCAAGGATGTGGTGACGGCTGAGGCGGCGATTGCGCTCAATGCCGATCCGGCCACGCAGTTCGACCAGATCATGGCCATCCACGATCCGAAGGCGCAAGAGACCGATGCCTGGATCGATATCCTGAATTGCGATGGCACCAAGGCGCAGGCCTGCGGCAACGGCACGCGCTGCGTCGTGCAGGCGCTCGCGGCCGAGACGGGCAAGAAGGTTTTCACCTTCCAGACCGTCGCCGGCATCCTGAATGCCGTCGAGCATGAGGACGGCACGATATCGGTCGACATGGGCAAGCCGGTCTTTGCGTGGGGCAAGATCCCGCTTGCCGAGGAGTTTGCCGATACGAGCCGCATCGAGCTGCAGATCGGGCCGATCGACAATCCGGTCCTGCATTCGCCATCCGTGATGTCGATGGGCAATCCGCATGCGATCTTCTGGGTCGACAAGGACCCGATGTCCTTCGATCTCGCCCGTTTCGGGCCGCTGCTCGAAAACCATCCGATGTTTCCCGAGCGCGCCAATATCACGCTGGCACAGGTGCTTTCGCCGACGACGGTGCGTACCCGCACCTGGGAGCGCGGCGCCGGCTTGACGCTGGCCTGCGGCTCGGCCGCCTGCTCTGCCGCGGTCAGCGCTGCCCGCACCGGCCGTACCGGCCGCAAGGTGACGATCGATGTCGCCTCCGCGCCTGCTCCGGGTCTGCTCACCATCGAATGGCGGGAGACGGACGACCATGTCGTCATGACCGGTCCTGCCGAATGGGAATGGTCCGGCACCGTCGATCCGATCACCGGCCTTTGGGCGCGCGATCAGGAGCAGGGGGCTCAGGCGCGGTGAGCGGGGTCGAGGTCATTACCTTCGGCTGTCGTCTCAACACCTATGAATCCGAAGTGATGAGGGCCGAGGCGGAGAAGGCCGGGCTCAACAACGCCATCCTGGTCAATACCTGCGCCGTGACGGGCGAGGCCGTGCGCCAGGCGCGGCAGGCGATCCGCCGCGCGCGGCGCGACAATCCGCATGCCCGCATCATCGTGACGGGCTGCGCGGCGCAGACCGAGAAGCAGACCTTTGCCGAAATGGCCGAAGTGGATGCCGTGCTCGGCAACGAGGAGAAGCTGAAGAGCGCTTCCTATCGCTCCCTGCCGGATTTCGGCGTTTCGGCCGAAGAGAAGCTGCGCGTCAACGACATCATGAGTGTGCGGGCGACAGCGCCGCAGATGATCCGCCATATCGATGGCCATGTGCGCGCCTTCATCCAGGTGCAGAACGGCTGCGATCATCGCTGCACCTTCTGCATCATTCCCTATGGCCGCGGCAATTCGCGCTCGGTGCCGATGGGCGCCGTGGTCGATCAGGCGCGCAACCTCACCGAAAGCGGCTATTGCGAGATCGTGCTGACCGGCGTCGATGCCACGAGCTATGGCGCCGATCTGCCGGGAACGCCGACGCTTGGCCTGCTTGCCAAGACGCTTTTGAAGCAGATCCCGGATATCCGCCGCCTGCGGCTTTCTTCCATCGACAGCATCGAGGCCGACCGGCACCTGATGGACCTCATCGCCGACGAGCCGCGCTTCATGCCGCATCTGCATCTGTCCCTGCAGCATGGCGACGACATGATCCTCAAGCGCATGAAGCGGCGGCACTCGCGCGCCGAGGCTATCAGCTTCATCGAGGACGTGCGCCGCCTGCGCCCCGAGACGAGCTTCGGCGCCGATATGATCGCCGGCTTTCCCACGGAGACGGAAGAGATGTTCGCCAATGCCGTCGGCCTTGCCGAAGAGGCCGCGATCGCGCATCTGCACGTCTTTCCCTATAGCCCGCGCCCCGGCACGCCCGCCGCCCGCATGCCGCAGCTCGACCGCGCCTTGGTCAAGGAGCGCGCCGCGCGCCTGCGCGAGGCTGGACAAAGACTGCACCAGACCCATCTCGACAGCATGGCCGGAACACGGCAATGGCTGCTCGTCGAGAACAACGGGCTGGCGCATACGGAAAACTTCACGCTTGTCGCCGCCCCCGGCCTTCGCCCGCGCGACCTTGTGCAGGTCGCAATCACCGGCCACAATGGCAAGCACCTCGACATGCAACTTCTGGCCGCCGACGCGGCCTAATGCTTCAACGGATACTTCATGGCGCTCGGTTTCATCAAAAAAGTCTTCACCTTCGGCCGTGAAAAGCCGGCGGTAGAACAAGCGCCTGCGGAGGATTCAGCGAAGGTCGAAACTCCCGCTGCGGATGTTTCGCCGGCTTCCGAATTTGCCGAGCCTGCGTCACCCCCCTCTGTCCCTTCGGGACATCTCCCCCACGAGGGGGGAGATCGGTTGGGGGATGCCGCGCCGGTTAAGCAAGAGCAATTGGCTGAAGAGATCGCAGAGGCGGCTGTATCGCATGACGTCGAGACTTCGGTTTCCAAACTAGCCACAGATAATGTGGTAACCGAGCCGGAGCAGGCCGAAAGCGCTGAAGCCGATGTTGCGGCGCAGGAAGTTACTTCCGAACCGATCCCCCCCCTTGTGGGGGAGATGTCCGACAGGACAGAGGGGGGTGACGAAGGTGCGGCAGAGACTGACCTAGCGTCGAAAGACATTGACACCGCCCCCATCCTTCCCAAGGGCTTTGCAACCGCCGCCAGCATTCCCGAGCCCACTCCGGAAGCCCCAAAGCAGAAACTCTCCTGGTTCCAGCGCCTGCGCGCCGGTCTTGCGCGCACCTCGTCGCAGCTCACCGGCCAGATCGCGGCGCTTTTCACCAAGCGCAAGCTCGACGACCAGACGCTGCAGGATCTGGAGGATCTGTTGATCCAGGCCGATCTCGGCGTCGAGACGGCGATGCGGGTGACCGATACGCTGGCCTCCGAGCGCTATGGCAAGGATGTGACCAGCGAGGACGTCGGCCGCATCATGGCTCAGGAAATCGCCAAGGTTCTGAAGCCCGTCGCCAAGCCGTTGCAGCTCGATCTCAGCCACAAGCCGCATGTCATTCTCGTCGTCGGCGTCAACGGCACCGGCAAGACGACGACCATCGGCAAGCTGGCGGCAAAGCTTTCCGGCGCCGGGCTGAAGGTCATGGTCGCCGCCGGCGATACGTTCCGCGCCGCCGCCATCGAGCAGCTGAAGATCTGGGCCGACCGGACCAAGTCGGAATTCATCGGCACCAAGCTCGGCGCCGATGCCGCCGGCCTTGCCTTCGATGCTTTCCAGCAGGCCAAGGCCAACAAGAGCGACGTGCTGATCATCGACACCGCCGGCCGCCTGCAGAACAAGGCGGAGCTGATGGCCGAGCTCGAAAAGATCGTGCGCGTGCTCGGCAAGCTCGATCCGGATGCGCCGCATACCGTGCTGCAGACGCTGGATGCCACCACAGGCCAGAATGCCTTGAACCAGGTGGAAATCTTCCGCAACGTCGCCGGTGTCAACGGTCTCATCATGACCAAGCTCGACGGCACGGCGCGCGGCGGCATCCTTGTCGCCATCTCGGCCAAGCACAAGCTGCCGGTCTATTTCATCGGCGTCGGCGAGGGTGTAGACGATCTTGAGCCGTTCGAGGCTGAAGATTTCGCCAACGCCATCGCAGGAACGGGTGCCGGAAGCAGCCAATGAACGACAAGAACAAACTCGACGATAGCGAAAGTGCCGCAATGACGACCAGCGACAACGAACTGACCCCAAGCGCCGCCGACAAGCATCACCCGATGCTGAAGCTGGTGCTGGAACTCGGGCCCTTGCTGGTATTTTTCTTCGGCAATCTGCGGGGAGAATGGCTGGCACAGCAATTTCCGCAGTTGGCGACGCTCGGCGGGCCTCTTTTCGTCGCCACCGGCCTGTTCATGGCGGCAACGGTGCTCTCGCTCGTCGTCTCGAAGGTCATGCTCGGCCATCTGCCGCTGATGCCCTTCGTCTCCGGCATCGTGGTTCTCGTCTTTGGCGCTCTCGGCATCTACCTGCAGAACGAAACCTTCATCAAGATGAAGCCGACCATCGTCAACGCCCTGTTCGGCGTGGTGCTGCTTGGCGGGCTCGCCTTCGGCAAATCGCTGCTCGGCTATGTCTTCAATGCCGCCTTTCAGCTCGACAGCGAGGGCTGGCGCAAGCTGACACTGCGCTGGGGCCTCTTCTTCCTGGTTCTGGCCGTGCTCAACGAAGTCGTCTGGCGCCTGTCGAACTGGTATTATCTGCCCGACGTGAAGGCCGCAGACAATCTCTGGGTGAACTTCAAGGTCTGGGGCACAATGCCGATCACCATCCTCTTCACCCTGTCGCAGATGCCGTTGATCATGAAGCATACGGTCGAGCCGCCGGCGGAAGGTGGAAAATGAGCGAAGCCATCGACGCGCAACACCGCTACCGGCAGCAGAGCTTCTGGTTGATCGCCTGTGGCCTCGTCCTGCTCGTGCAGATCGTGACCGAATACATGATGGGCCGCGTGCCGATCTGCACCTGCGGCTACGTGAAGCTTTTCGAGCCGGTCGTGAAATCGAGCGGCAATTCGCAGCATATCGCCGACTGGTACACGCCGTCGCACATCATCCACGGCTTCCTCTTCTTTGGGCTGACGCATCTGATCATGCGCCGCAAGCCGCTGTCGATGCGGCTTTTCGTGGCCATGCTGATCGAATCCGGTTGGGAGATCCTGGAAAACTCGCCGATCATTATCAATCGCTACAGGGCGGCGACGATCTCGCTCGATTACGTCGGCGACAGCATCCTCAATTCGTCGATGGATGCGGTGTTCATGGTCGTCGGCTTCCTGTTTGCCTGGCGCGCGCCCGTGCTGGTGACGGTCGCCATCGCCATCTTCTTCGAGCTGCTGACCGGCTGGCTGATCCGCGACAATCTCACGCTCAACGTGCTGATGCTGGTGTGGCCGGTCGAGGCGATCAAGACCTGGCAGGGCGGGATTTAGTCTTATCCTCGCCCCATCGGGGAGAGGGTGGCGCGATAGCGCCGGGTGAGGGGGCGTTACCGGGAGAGTGATGCCTCTCGCTTGCCGCTCAAGGCCCTAGTCGCTTCGTTTCCCGACCCCCTCATCCGCCCTTCGGGCACCTTCTCCCCGAGGGGAGAAGGAGTTCAGGCCGCCGGCTTCCCCAGAGCCTTCTCAATCGCCGGATAGAGCCCTTCCTTCAGGCTGGTGGCCGTAAACGGACCGACCTGCTTGTAGAGGATCGTGCCGTCAGGCGAGACGAGGTAGCTCTCGGGGATGCCGTAGACGCCCCAGTCGATGGCGGCGGTGCCGTTGGGGTCGATGCCGATGGCGTTATAGGGATTGCCGAGCTCGCCGAGGAAGCGCAGCGCGTTCTCGCTCGTATCCTTGTAGTTGATCGCGACGATATTGAGCCGTCCGTCCTTGGCAAGCTCCTTCAGCACGGGATGCTCGTCCCGGCAGGGGATGCACCAGGAGGCGAAAACGTTGACGAGGGTAAGCTTGCCCTTGATGGCGTCGTCGGTCAGTGCCGGCAGGTTGGAGCCTGCGAGCGGTGGCAGGGCGAGCTTGGGCGCTTTCGTGCCGATCAGCGCCGAGGGAATGGCCGATATATCGGTGCCGTGCACTTCCTGGTCGTACATGACCTTGCCGACAGCGAGCGCGATGCAGGCAAAGACGATGAGCGGGATCAGCGCCAGAAGATAGCGCGCGGTGCCGCCACCCGATTTCGGCTGATCCTTGTCGTCGGCATCGGCAGTCATTTCGCGTCGCCTTCCGGCTTGCGCTGCGAGCGGCGGCGGATGCCGGAAGCTTCGAGCGCTGCCAGTTCGCGGCGGCGCAGGCGTCCGTCGATCCATGTCCAGGCGATGATGGCGAGGATCATGATGGCGGCAAAGCCGTAGGAGCCGAGGACGTAGAAGGGATGCGTCATGCTAGTCCTCCCGGCTTGCCATGCGCGCGGCGATGCGGCGCTGCGCGGCAATGCGGCGGCGCCAGATCTCGTTGCGGATCGCCATCAGGTGCAGCGTGAAGAACAGCAGCGTGAAGGCGAGCGCCATGATGAAGAGCGGCCAGAGGAATTCCGCGTCGATGGCCGGACCGTCGAGGCGCATGATGCTTTCCGATTGATGCAGCGTGTTCCACCAGTCGACCGAAAACTTGATAATCGGAATGTTTATGAAGCCGACCAGCGTCAGCACGGCGGCGACGCGGGCCGCCTTCGACGGATCGTCCATGGCGCGGTTGAGCGCGATCAGGCCGAGATACATGAGGAACAGGATGAAGACGGAGGTCAGCCGCGCATCCCAGACCCAATAGGTGCCCCACATCGGCTTGCCCCAGAGCGAGCCGGTGACGAGCGCGATCAGGGTGAAGGCGGCGCCGAGCGGTGCTGCCGTCTTGCCCGCGACATCGGCCAGCGGATGGCGCCAGACGAGCGTGCCGATCGCCGACATGCTCATGATCGTGTAGCACATCATCGAAAGCCAGGCGGCCGGGACGTGGATATACATGATGCGGACGGTATCGCCCTGCTGGTAATCGCCTTCGGTGGAGAAGGAGAGGTAGAGGCCGATCGCGAAGAGAATGGCCGAGATCACCGCCAGCCACGGGATGAGACGCGCCGAAAAAGCCAGGAACCGCGTGGGGTTGGCGAGGTCGGAAAATCGGCTGATCGCAGGGCTGATATCGCTCATGCGGCTTGTTTAACCCGATATGGCTTTTCCGGCAATCGACAGCATTGTCTCAGATCGACGAAACAGTCTCTCATCAAGATCAATCTGTCGTGTTGCGCAGCGCGAGCGCTGCGGCGGCCGGGCCGATAACGGCGAAGAACAGGGTCAGCGCGATCAGGATCAGGAACGGCGGCAGGAAGGGTTGCGGTCCCTCGACGGCGGCGTAGGTGGCGCCGACGCCGAAGATCAGCACCGGGATCGCCAATGGCAGCACCAGAATGGAGACCAGCAGGCCGCCGCGCGGCAATGCCACGGCGACGGCAGCACCGACCGCGCCGATGAAGGTGATAGCCGGCGAGCCGACGAGCAGGGTCAGAGCCGTCACGCCGATTGCCGTCCCGTTCATATTCATAAAGAGACCGAGAAGCGGCGAGGCGATGACGAGAGGCAGGCCGGTCGCGACCCAATGGGCCGCGCATTTGACGAGAACCGTCAGCACCAGCGGCGTCTCCTGCATGACGAGCAGATCGAGCGAGCCGTCGTCGCGCTCGGCCTGGAACAGCCGGTCGAGGCCGAGGAGGCTGGCCAGCAGAGCGCCGATCCAGACGATGGCCGGGCCGATGCGCGACAGAAGCTTGAGGTCCGGACCGACGCCGAAGGGGATGACGGCGACGACGGTGAGAAAGAAGAGGATGCCGATCAACGCCCCGCCGCCGGCGCGCACCGAAAGCTTGAGGTCGCGGAGGAAGAGGGCGGTCATGGATAACTCCTGCCTTGGCGAGAGAGACCCCCCTCTGTCCCTTTCGGGACATCTCCCCCACAAGGGGGGAGATTGGGAACTTGTGGCGCGCGCGTGCCCTTATCCGAGATCCAATCCGCAGAGACCAGGCCTGTTGGCTTTGCAAGCAGGTTCGGCAATCTCCCGGCAATCTCCCCCCTTGTGGGGGAGATGTCACGAAGTGACAGAGGGGGGTGTAGCAGTCTCCACGCGGGAAAGAATACCTGCTTCATCCCCACACCCCTTCGCTCACCCCGGCAAATCCCGTCATCCGCATTTCCTGTGCCTTCTCCAGCCCCAGCGGCTGGTGCGTGGCCGCAAGGACAATGCCGCCATTCTTCTGGTGAGCGGTGATCAGCTGCGCGAAGAGCTGGTCCGCCGAAGTGTCCAGCGCCGCGGTCGGTTCGTCGAGAATCCAGATCGGCCGATGGGCCACCAGGAGTTTGGCGAAAGCGATTCGCCGCTGCTGGCCGGCGGAGAGGTAGCCGAAGGGCAGGTGGGTGATGCCGGCAAGCCCGACGGCTTCAACGGCTTCGTCGACACCGAGGCCGAAGCCGCCCGCCATGTCGCCGAGGAAGGTCTTCCAGAAAGAGAGATTTTCAGCCACGGTGAGCTCGGATTTCATCGCATTGCGATGGCCGAGATAGTGGCTGGCCTCGCCGGCCGGCCGGTCCGAATCGCCGTCCTTGCCCGTCCATGCGACACGGCCCTTTTCCTGCCTCAGAAGACCGGCCACCACACGCAAAAGCGTGGACTTTCCGGAGCCGTTTCGCCCCGTGAGAACGAGGGCATCGCCGCCCCCCAAGCCAAAGGAAACGTTCGAGAAAATCAGGTCTTCGCCCCGCCTCGCCGCCAGATTTTCAGCGCTTAGATGCATTCGCCCAGGCTTTCCCTATTTTCGTTGCCGCAACGCGCAAAAAATTGTCCAAATTTGCATCTTGTCACTCTGGCAAGTCTTTACGAAATTATCTATAAGACCTGCAACCACGCCAGCGGTCGGCGTGAATTTCATCCTTGCGCCGAACATAAGGTTTTCTGCCTTACGTGCGGACAGCGGAAATGGCCGTACCCGCATCCTGATGTGCATAAAGTGCATAGGCGTTCGCACGACTGTGTTGGCTATCAGAAACGGGGTATCTCGTGTCTAAATCTCTTGACAGTTTCAATTGTCGTTCCACGCTGACCGTGAACGGGAAAGACTATGTCTATTTCAGCCTGCCCAAGGCTGAGGCGAATGGTCTGCCCGGCGTTGCCAAGCTGCCTTACTCCATGAAGGTGCTCCTGGAAAACCTGCTGCGTTTTGAAGACGGGCAGTCGGTCACGAAGGACCATATCCTTGCCGTCGCCGAATGGCTGACCAATAAGGGCACCGTCGAGAACGAAATCGCCTATCGCCCGGCGCGCGTGCTGATGCAGGACTTCACCGGCGTTCCGGCCGTGGTCGACCTTGCTGCCATGCGTGACGCGATGGTTTCGCTCGGCGGCGATCCGGAAAAGATCAACCCGCTCGTTCCCGTCGACCTCGTCATCGACCACTCCGTCATCGTCGACGAATTCGGCACGCCGCAGGCCTTCGCCCGCAACGTCGAACTCGAATATCAGCGCAACGGCGAGCGTTACCGCTTCCTGAAGTGGGGCCAGCAGGCATTCAAGAACTTCCGCGTCGTTCCTCCCGGCACCGGCATCTGTCATCAGGTCAATCTCGAATATCTCGGCCAGACCGTCTGGACGAAGGAAGAGGATGGCGAAACGATCGCTTATCCGGACACCTGCGTCGGCACCGATTCGCACACGACCATGATCAACGGTCTCGGCGTTCTCGGCTGGGGCGTCGGCGGTATCGAAGCTGAGGCCGCCATGCTCGGCCAGCCCGTTTCCATGCTGCTGCCCGAGGTCATCGGCTTCAAGCTCACCGGCAAGCTCAAGGAAGGCGTTACCGCGACCGACCTCGTGCTGACCGTCGTGCAGATGCTGCGCAAGAAGGGGGTCGTTTCCAAGTTCGTCGAATTCTTCGGCCCCGGCCTCGACGCGCTGCCGCTCGCCGACCGCGCCACCATCGGCAACATGGGTCCGGAATACGGCGCGACCTGCGGCTTCTTCCCGGTCGATAAGGAAACCTTGAACTATCTCGACATGTCCGGCCGCGCGAAGGATCGTATCGCACTGGTCGAAGCCTATTCGAAGGCGCAGGGCATGTGGCGCGACAATGATGGCGCCGACCTCGTCTTCACCGATACGCTGGAACTCGAGCTTAGCGACGTCGTGCCGGCCATGGCCGGCCCGAAGCGCCCGGAAGGCCGTATTCCCCTGGAAAACATCGCCTCCGGTTTCGCGACGTCGCTCGAAACCGAATACAAGAAGCCCGGCCAGCTTTCGAACCGCTATGCCGTCGAAGGCACGGATTTCGATCTCGGTCATGGTGACGTGGCGATCGCCGCCATCACATCCTGCACCAACACCTCGAACCCGTCGGTGCTGATCGCGGCCGGACTTCTCGCCCGCAACGCCGTTGCCAAGGGCCTGAAGAGCAAGCCGTGGGTCAAGACCTCGCTGGCTCCCGGATCGCAGGTCGTCGGCGAATATCTCGCCAAGTCCGGCCTGCAGGCCGATCTCGACAAGCTCGGCTTCAACCTGGTCGGCTTCGGCTGCACCACCTGCATCGGCAATTCCGGCCCGCTGCCGGCGCCGATCTCGAAGACGATCAACGACAAGGGCCTGATCGTATCAGGCGTTCTCTCCGGCAACCGCAACTTCGAAGGCCGTATCTCGCCCGACGTCCAGGCCAACTACCTGGCATCGCCGCCGCTGGTCGTCGCCTATGCGCTTGCCGGCACGGTGCAGCTCGACCTGACGAAGGAGCCGATCGGCGAAGACCAGAACGGCAAGCCGGTGTTCCTCAAGGACATTTGGCCGACCTCGCATGAGATCCAGGAATTCATCCTGAAATACGTCACCCGCGAACTTTACGAATCCAAGTACGCCGACGTCTTCAAGGGCGATGCCAACTGGCAGGCCGTGCAGGTTCCTCCGGGCCAGACCTACGCCTGGGACGACAACTCGACCTACGTGCAGAACCCGCCCTACTTCGTGGGCATGGGCAAGACCGGCGCCGGCGTTTCCGACATCAAGGGCGCCCGCGTTCTCGGCCTGTTCGGCGACAAGATCACCACCGACCACATTTCCCCGGCCGGTTCGATCAAGGCTGCCTCGCCGGCCGGTGCCTACCTTATCGGCCATGGCGTCGGCGTTGCCGACTTCAACCAGTACGGCACGCGCCGCGGCAACCATGAAGTCATGATGCGCGGCACCTTCGCCAACATCCGCATCCGCAACCACATGCTCGGCCCGAACGGCAAGGAAGGTGGCTACACCATCCATTATCCGTCCAAGGAAGAGACGTCGATCTACGATGCGGCCATGCAGTACAAGGCCGAGGGCGTTCCGCTCGTCATCTTCGCCGGTGTCGAGTACGGCAACGGCTCGTCGCGCGACTGGGCTGCCAAGGGCACCAACCTGCTCGGCGTGCGCGCCGTGATCGCCCAGTCCTTCGAGCGTATCCACCGCTCGAACCTTGTGGGAATGGGCGTCATCCCCTTCGTCTTCGAGGAAGGCACCACCTGGGCCAGCCTCGGCCTGAAGGGCGACGAGCTCGTCACGATCGAAGGTCTGGAGCACATCAAGCCGCGCGAGCGCAAGATCGCCAAGATCACCTATGGCGACGGCTCGGTGAAGGACGTTCCGATCATCTGCCGCATCGATACGCTGGATGAGGTCGTCTACGTCAACAACGGCGGCATCCTGCAGACCGTTCTGCGCGATCTCGCCGCCTGATAGGTCTTCCAAGCATGCTTGCACGCCGCCGGGGAAAGTCTCCCGGCGGCGTCTTGTTTTTCACGCCGATGTGTACGGCAAGCCCGGTGCCGGGCCTTGGTCTCACCCCATCGTGACTTTGCGTCATCGCGCTAAACCATTATCTCTTGTTTCAGATTTTTCGGGCTTGATGTGGGCTTGGTTGCCCAGGGAGCGTGAGCGTTTCGGGACCTGTGCGGCAGATGGCTCTGGAACTTTGAGACAGAGGTAAAAGGGAAATGCGCCTTCGATTTTCGGTTTCGCTTCTGGCAGGCATCGCGCTGGCAAGTTCGTTGCACGCGCAGGAGGCCGCGAAGATCAAGGGTGTCGTCGAGCTCTTCACCTCGCAGGGCTGCGCCTCCTGTCCCCCCGCCGATGCGGCCTTCCGCAAGCTGATCCGCCAGGGCGATGTGGTGGCCCTTGCCTATCACGTCGACTATTGGAACTATCTCGGCTGGAACGACACCATGGCGTCCAAGGACAATACGGCGCGCCAATATGCCTATGCCCGCACGCTTGGGCGCAGCGGGGTCTATACGCCGCAGGCGATCGTCAACGGCCGGGACCATATGAACGGCGCCGACCTCGACGCCATCAATGTAAAGCTCGACGATTTCCAGCGTGTCGGCGAGGGGCTGACGATCCCGGTAAATGCGGCCATGAAGGGCGACGAACTGGAGATCAGGATCGGCGCCGGCCAGGGCAAGGCCAATGTGGTCATCGTCTATTTCGACAAGGAGCAGATGGTGGCGCCGAAGGGTGGCGAAAACAATGGCCAGCAGATCGCCTATATGCATGCCGTGTCGGATGTTGAAACGGTCGGCATGTGGGACGGCAAGGCCATGAGCCTCGTGCTGCCTTCCAACGTGCTGGACAAGGCCGGACGAAGAGGAATGGCCGTCCTCCTGCAATCCTCGACGCCTTCGGGCGATCCGGCGGCGATCCTCGGGGCGACGGTTCTGACGGTCGGTTCCGACGGCTGAATGGTTTCCCCGAATTTCGGCCTGTGCCGAAAGCTTCCTGTTTCGGCTTGCGCCCAAAAGCTCTCTATTTCGGCTTGCGCCAAAAAGGTCTCTATTTTGGCTGGCGCCAAAAAGAGGAAGTGCCCGGCGGGACGCATTCGGGGCTGGGGTTTAATCGATGCGCCCCGGCCGGGCCGTTTGACGCGGCGGCGCCAAACGGCCCTCTATACTTCCTGTAAATTGGGCGTCGTTTTGACTGAAATGCGGCATGGAGGAGATGGTTTCAGGCGCGGGAAAGAAATTGTGAGGCCTCACCCGTCTTGCAATTTGATGCGGCTGAGGCAAACTGTCATTCTCCTGTCATGAGATAACCCCTGGGGGATTGATGACTGATCAGCCGGATTTGCGACACGGTGAAAGCCGTTCCGTCGATACGAACTCCTCCGTAGTCGTCGATCTCAGGGAATACAAACAGAGCAAGGATCCGCTGCCGGTGACCTTCCATCGCCGGGAGCTGGACGCGATCTTGTGGATCTACGGCCGCATGGTCGGCGAAGGCGAGTGGCGGGACTACGCCATCGACCACCTCAAGGACAAGGCGGTTTTTTCCGTCTTCAAGCGTTCCGGCGAGATGCCGCTCTTCTGTATCGAAAAGAATCCGAAGCTTGCGGCCAAGCAGGGCGCCTTCTCCGTCATCAATACCAATGGCATGATCCTGAAGCGCGGCCACGACCTGCAGCAGGTCCTGAAGGTTTTCGACAAGCAGCTGAAGCTGGTGGACAAGTAGCCGTTTCTCCACAGTTGGGGAGGGGTGTCAGGGGCTCAACAGGAGCGCAGATCTATCCTCCAAACAACGTCCCCGGATAAACTGCGGGATCCGGATCACTGCCGTTGCCGTCCCCGAGCGCTTTCTGCATCAGCATGGTATCCAGCCATCGGCCGTGCTTGTAGCCGGTGCCTTTCAGGAGGCCGGCCTCGGTGAAGCCTGCGGCGCGATGCACGGCGACGGAGGCGGGATGGGCGCCGCCGATCACGGCGATCATCTGGCGGAAGCCGAGCGTCTGGCAGCTCTCCACCAATGTATCTAGCAGCAGCCTGCCCACGCCGCGCCCGCGGGCCTGCGGTGCCAGGTAGATCGAATCCTCCACCATCCAGCGATAGGCCGGCCGCGTGCGGAACGACGAGGCGTAGGCATAGCCGAGAAACGCGCCCGCCTCGTCTTCGGCGACGATATAGGGATAGCCCTTCTCCCGGATCGCCTGAAAGCGCGCCGCCATTTCCTCCTCGGTCGGCGGCGTGATCTCGTAGCTCGCCGTGCCGTTCAGCACGGAGTCGCGATAGATTGTCGTGATGTGGGAAAGGTCGTCTGTGGAAGCGCTGCGAAGGCTGACGGACATCTGCTTTTGTGGCCTGATCTGCGGTTTGCGACGGCTGCTATCAAATCGCACGAGCTGTGACCAGGCAAATAAAAAGGCGGCCGAAGCCGCCTTTTCGATGGTTGTTCACGCCGCGCGATTAGTTTCGGTTGCCCATGAACCGCAGCAGGAACATGAACAGGTTGATGAAGTCCAGGTAGAGCGACAGGGCGCCCATGATGGCCTTGCGGCCGGCCACGGTGGCATCGTCGGCGGCGTAGTACATTTCCTTGATCCGCTGCGTGTCGTAGGCGGTGAGGCCTGCGAAGATCAGCACGCCGATCACGGAGATGGCGAACTGCAGCGCGGACGAAGCCAGGAAGATGTTGACCAGCGAGGCGATGATGAGGCCGAAGAGACCCATCATCAGGAACGAACCCATCGCCGAGAGATCACGCTTGGCCGTGTAGCCGTAGAGCGACAGCGCGCCGAACGAGGCGGCGGTCACGAAGAAGGTCTGCACGACGCTCTGGCCGGTGTAGATGATGAAGATCGACGACAGCGACAGGCCCACCAGCGCGGCGTAGACCCAGAAGGTCGTCGTCGCGGCGGCCACGCTCATGCGGTTGATCCTGAAGCTCAGGAAGAAGACCATTGCCAGCGGAGCCAGGATCACCACCCACTTCAGCGGGCTCAGATAGATCGCCTGACCGAAGGTCGTGATCTGTCCGTCTGCGAAAGCGAGCGAGAAGGAGAGATAGGCGGCAACACCCGTGATCGCCAGACCCAGCGCCATCAGGTTATAGACCTTGAGCATGTAGGCTCGAAGGCCAGCGTCTATCATCGCACCGGACTGTGCACCGCTCTGCACCCGGTTTTGGTAATTGCGAAAGTCAGCCATGTTTTCCTCTTTCAAGCTCCGATTTGAATACGGTGTCGGGTCTTTCGGACCCAGGCGCCGCTGCGGAGCTCCAGCATGCCTGCACAGAATATGAGGCTTTCAGGCCTTATACACAAGGGTCAAGCGGCCGGCCCCGTGTTAAATCGATGTAATATCGGGCCGTTTTGACGGCTCTCCGCGCGAATCAAAGCTCGCGCAGAACGGGTGCCGCCTTCTGGCCGAGGATGCGCCATGTGCCGATCAAGCCGATGCCGACCGTCAGCACCAGGGCGATAATCAGCGTCGAGAAGGCGACGCCGGGCAGGAAGGCCGACGGCAGGTGCATGATATGGCTGACGATATACCAGGCGGATGCCGCCCCGGCGATCAGCGCGAAGATTGCGGTCGCCGCGCCGAGGATCAGGTATTCGTAGCTGAAGGCGCGAATCAGCGTGGCACGCGTCGCGCCGAGCGTCTTGAGGATGACGGCGTCGTGCGTGCGGGCGCGATTGCCGGCGGCGAGCGCCCCGGCCAGCACCAGCACGGATGCGATCAGCGCGACGGAGGCGGCCGAGCGGATGGCGGTCGCGAGCTGCCCGACCAAAGTATTGACGACATCGAGCGCATCCTTGACGCGGACGCTGGTGATGGTCGGATAGGTATTGGTGACTTTCCTCAGGATCGCGGCCTCCTGTGCGGAGGTCGCCGACGTATCGGTCAGCGTTGCCAGCCAGGCATGCGGTGCGCCCTTGAAGGTATTGGGCGAGAAGATCATCACGAAATTGATCGACAGCGACTGCCATTGCACCTTGCGGAAACTGGCGATCCTGGCGGTGACGTTGCGGCCGAGCACGTTGACGGTAACCTTGTCGCCGAGCTTCAGGCCGAGCGCCTTGCCTTCCTCCTCTGAAAAGGAAACGAGCGGTTCGCCGCCATAGTCCTTGTCCCACCATTTGCCTTCGGTGACCGAGGCGTTTTCCGGCACGGTTTCGGCATAGGTGATGCCGCGGTCGCCGCGCAGGACCCATTGCCCGGCGGCCGGCACTTTCATCTTCGTCACATCCTCGCCGTTGAAGGCGACGATACGGCCGCGCAGCATCGGCGCTTCCACGAGCTTGCCCTTCGGATCCTCGGCGAGCACGATCTTGCGGAAGCCTTCCAGCTCCGGTCCCTGGATATCGACGAAAAAGAAGTTCGGCGCCTGTTCGCTCATGCGTCCCATCAGCTCACGGCGCATGTTGCCGTCGATCAGCGTCAGGGTCACCAGCAGCGCCAGGCCGAGGCCGAGCGACAGCACGACGGAGGAGGTGAGCGCGCCCGGCCGGTGGATGTTGCCGATTGCCAGGCGCAGCGCCGGCGAGCGCACGCGCGGACTGCGGCGGGCAAGCCAGGAAAGCAGGGCAGCGACCACGCGCAGCACGACGAAGGCCCCGGCGATCGAGACGACGAAGACGATCGCGAGGAAGCGGTCATAGGCGGTAACGATCGCCAGCGCTGCAAGCGCCGCCATCAGCAGGCCCGCGGCGAGCAGATAGGGCCAGCCGGGCAGGCGGCGGGTTTCGAAGCCCTGCTCGCGGAACAGCGCCGTCGCCGGCACCTCGCGGGCATGGCCGAGCGGAGGAATGGCAAAGGCAAGGGTCGTCAGCAGGCCGAAGAGGGCAGCAAGCGTCAGCGCGCCGGGATAGAGCCGGGGTGCGGTCGAAATGGGCAGGAATTCCGCCATGAACTGCGAAGCGATCACTGGAGCGATGGCGCCGAGGACAAGACCGGCGGCGACGCCCGCCAGCGCGATGACAGCGATCTGGATGAGATAGATCAGCACCACGACGAAGGCCGGTGCGCCCAGGCATTTGAAGGTGGCGATGGTGGTGCGTTTCGAGTCGAGAAAGGCGCGCACGGCATTGGCGACGCCGACGCCGCCGACGATGAGGGCCGCCAGCCCGACCAGCGTCAAGAACTGCGAGAAGCGGGTGATGTTGTCGGCAAGCTCGGGCGCGGCACGGCTGCTGGTGCGGATCGACCAGCCCGCTTGTGGGAAGGCGGCATTGGCGCGATCGCCGATATTGCGCAGACCGGCGGCAGGATTGTCCATGCGGATCCTGTAGGCCTGCTCGACGAGGCTGCCTGTGGTGATCAGGCCGGAGGCCGTCAATGCGTCGCGGCTGGTGAGCAGTCGGGGGGCAAGGCCAAAACCTTCGGAGACGGCATCCGGTTCATTGGCGATGGTGCCGGTGATGCGCAGTCTGGTGTTGCCCAGCAGCAGATCGCCGCCGACCTTGAGGTTCAGCCGTTCGAGCAGCAGCGGCGCGACCACGGCGCCATAGGCGCCATCTCTGGCGGCAAGCAGGGTCGATAGCGGCTGCTCGGGATCGGCCTGGAAGCTGCCGTAGAGCGGATAGGCGCCGTCGACCGCCTTGACCTCGACCAGCGCCTGGTCGGAGCCATCGAGCAGGCGGGACATGGAGCGCAGGTTGGTGGAGCGGGAGAGCGTGCCGAGGCCCTGGAGATAGGCGAGCTCCTCGGGGGATGCCTCCCGGTTGCGCAGCTCGAAACGGACGTCGCCTGCCAGCAGCGATTGTCCCTGTGTCGAGATCGCGTCGGTGATCGAGCGCGATACGGAATTGACGGCAGCGATCGCGCCGGTGCCGAGCGCGATGCAGGCGAGGAAGATGTAGAAGCCGCCAAGGCCGCCGCGCAGTTCACGCAGGGCGAGGCGGAAGGCGAGCGGCAGGCGAAGTCCCGCCGGGCTCATGCAATGGCTGCCTGGTTGGCGCGCGTGCGCGTGCTGTCGTTCTCGATTTCGCCGGATCGAACGCGGATCTGGCGCGAGCAGCGCGCGGCAAGCGCCGGATCGTGGGTCACGAGCAGCATGGTCGTGCCACGTTCGGCCTGCTGGGCAAAAAGCAGGTCGGCGATCTGGCGTCCGGTGTCGGTGTCGAGATTGCCCGTCGGCTCGTCGGCGATCAGGACGGCCGGCGAGGGGGCGAGCGCGCGGGCGATTGCCACGCGCTGCTGCTCGCCGCCGGAAAGCTGGCCGGGATAGTGCGTGAGCCTCTCGCCCAGCCCCACCGCCTCCAGCTCCCGCCGGGCGATGTCGAAGGCGTCCTTGTTGTTGGCAAGCTCCAGCGGCACGGCGACGTTTTCCAGCGCCGTCATGTTGGCGATGAGATGGAAGGACTGGAAGACGATGCCGATGTTGCGGCCGCGGAAATCGGCGATGCGATCCTCGCTCAGGCTGTGCAACGGCGTATCGCGGATCACCAGTTCGCCGCCGTCGAGCTTTTCGAGGCCGGCCAGCACCATCAGCAGGGTGGACTTGCCGGAGCCGGAGGGGCCGACGATGCCGACGGATTCACCCTCCATGATCGTGAGGTCGATGCTCTTCAGCACATGGACCGACGCGGCGGCATTGCCGAGCGTCAAATCCGCCTTCTTCAGCTCGATAATGGTTTTTGCCAATGCGAACGCCCTATATATCAGAGAACATCAGAGACAATGGCGGGCGCGATAGGCCCGAGCAGCGAATTTAGGGAATGGATCATGGGTTTTAAAGTTGCCGCGTTTCAATTCGCTGTCATCACTTTCGGTCTTTTGTTTGGCGCGGTGGGCGCTGCAGAAGCGCGGACGATCCAGCTGGTCGGCTTCGGCGACAGCCTGATGGCAGGCTATCAGCTGCCGCCCGGGGATGGATTTCCCGCCAAGCTGGAGGCCGCGCTGAAGGCCAAGGGGCTGGACGTGGCCGTCGCCGATGCCGGCGTCTCGGGCGATACGACGTCGGGCGGGCTCTCGCGCATAGACTGGTCGGTGCCCGACGGCACCGATGGCGTCGTTCTCGAGCTCGGCGCCAACGACGCGCTTCGCGGCATTCCGCCGGAGCAGACGGAAAAGAACCTCGAGACGATGATCGAGCGGCTGAAGGACAGAAAGATTCCGATCTTTCTCGTGGGCATGCTGGCACCGCCGAACATGGGGTCGGACTACGCAGAGAAATTCAATCCGATCTATAAGCGTCTGGCCGGCAAATACCAGCTTGCCCTCTATCCGTTCTTTCTCGACGGCGTCGCCGCGCATGCGGATCTGCAACTCTCGGATGGCATGCATCCGAACCCAAAGGGTGTCGATGTCATGGTCGAGCGCATGTTGCCGGCTGTTATGAGTTTTGTAGGGATGATTGACGCAGGTGCGAAATAGATGCTTGCACCGACTGCAAATGCGTGATTCCCTACTCAAACCTGCAAGAGATTCGGGGAGTCCTCGTCATGCCGAGACTTTTTACCGCCCTCGAAATTCCGCGCAACGCGGCCATGAGCCTGTCATTGTTGCGCGGTGGTCTCCCGGGAGCCAGGTGGATCGACGTTGAAAATTATCACATCACTCTGCGGTTCATCGGCGATGTCGATGGCCGGACGGCTGATGAGATCGTCGACAGGCTGGACCGGATAGATCGCCCTGAGTTCCAGCTTCGGCTGGAGGGCATAGGTTCCTTCGGCTCCAAGAAACCGCATTCGGTTTGGGCCGGGGTCTCCCAGTCACCGGACATGTCCGCCCTGCAAGGTGAAATCGAGCGCATCTGCCAGCGGATCGGCCTGCAGCCGGATCCACGCAAGTTCACGCCGCACGTCACGCTCGCCAGGTTGAAATCCTCGCGGGTCGACGATGTGGTGCACTATCTCTCCGGCCGCGGCAATTTCTACACCCAGCCGTTCACGGTCGGGCGCTTCGTGCTTCTGTCGTCGCGCGAGTCGGTCGGCGGCGGTCCCTATCTGACGGAAGAGATATTCCCGCTTCACGAGCCCAGAAGCACTTATCCGACTTTGGGCAACAGCGCGCTGCAGCCAGCCAAGAGCATGGTGTAGACCATCTCGAAATCCTCGCGGTCGCCGTAATAGGGATCGGGAATGTCCTTGTTGCTGCCAAGCGCAAGGGCATTGAAAAGATGCAGCTTGCCGAGAGCATCGGCAGGCGCTGTCTTGCGCAAGTTCTTCAAATTGTCTTGATCCATTGCCAGGATCAGATCGAACCCGCCGAAGTCGGCCGATGCGATGCGTCGGGCACGCTGGCCTGAAATATCGATTCCATGATCGGCCGCGGCGGCAATCGAACGGCGATCCGGACGCTGCCCCTGATGCCAGCCGCCGGTGCCGGCCGAATCGATTTCGAATTCGCCCGCGCGGCCGGCCGCGCTCGCCAGATGCCTGAATATGCCTTCGGCGAGAGGCGACCGGCAGATGTTGCCGGCGCAGACGAAAAGAATCCTGTGACGATCCATGCTATCGTTCAACCGCTAGAGAGGAGTGATTTGTCATGAAATACGAGAAGCTGGACCGCGCGGCAATCGATGAAAACCTTGCCGAGCTGAATGGCTGGGCGCTTGCGGCCGATGGTCTTTCGCTTTCGAAGACGTTCAAGTTCCGCAATTTCGTCGAGGCTTTCGGCTTCATGACGGAAGCTGCCCTTGCCGCCGAAAAGTTCAACCATCACCCGGAATGGTTCAACGTCTATTCCCGTGTCGAAGTGAAGCTGACGACGCATGATGTCGGCGGGTTGACCGACCATGACGTCAAGCTGGCCAAGGCGATGGAGAAGGCCGCCGTGCGTCGGCTCGATTGAATCGCGCCAGGCGATCACCATATGTTTACACGGCCCGGGCGACGGGCCCCGGTAGAGGTGAATGGAATGGATGACATCAAGTACGGGGAAATCCTGTTGCCTGGTGACGAAGAGACCCAAAAAGAGCAGGAGAAATCGGTGCGCAGGAAATTCTGGCCGACCTTGCGGAAGGCGGCTCGCCATATCCCGTTTTCCCGCGATGTCGTGGCCGCCTTCTATTGCGCGCTCGACCCGCAGACGCCGACGCGTGTTCGCGGCATATTGCTGGCGGCGCTCGGCTATTTCGTCATGCCCATCGACATCATTCCCGATTTTTTTGCCGTCATCGGCTACTCCGATGACGTCGCGGTACTGACGCTCGCCTTCAGCATGATCAGGGGCCATATCCGCCAGGAACATTACGATGCCGCCGACCGGGCTCTGGAGAACGAACCCGAGGGCATGAAGACGGTCTGATGCGGGCTCCGCGAGGGAGATCCGAATCCTCTCGGGTTTCCAGAGCTTTATGAGGCTCCTCTGATTTTAGCGAGGTCAAATTCTTGCCCGAATCTTTCTGTCTTAAATCGAACCCGTAGGATGGTGCTCCACCATCCGGGTTTTCCAATTCCTTCTGATGTGTTTCAAACCTAGCACGATATCTGGATTGAAATGACACGGAGCCGATGGTGGGCAGCGCTCCGTTGACGGTTTGGTAACCTGAATAAAGTCAAAATGAGGCAGCTCACGAGCATAGGCGTGCGTCAATCGAATCGCCATGAGCTCTGGACCGCAAGAAATCGGCAGGAAACCATGTTTGTAAAAAGCTTCGCAATCGCCCTCTCGCTCGTTCTGGCCGGCACCGGTATCGCGTCCGCACAGACCAAGAAGCAGACGCAGGCAGCGGCAGCAGCGGCGCCGGCCTCTCCGTCGCGCATTCAGCAATTCGACGCCTGGGGCGCCTATTCCTACCAGTCCGCCGGCGGCAAGGTCTGCTACGTTCTGTCCGTGCCGACCGCGAAGATGCCGGCAACGGGCATCGACCATGGTGACAATTTCTTCATCGTGTCGCAGCGCCCGGGCCAGAACATTTCCTATGAGCCGCAGGCGATGATGGGCTATCCCCTCAAGGACAACTCCAAGGTCAACGTCGTCATCGACAACAAGACCTTCGTGATGTTCACCAAGGACAAGGCTGCCTGGGTCGAGAACGCGGCGCAGGAGCCCGCGCTGGTGGCGGCTCTGAAGTCCGGCCATTCGCTGAAGGTTTCGGCGACATCGAAGAAGGGGACGGCGACCTCCTACACCTATTCGCTGAAGGGCGTCAGCGCCGCGTTGAAGCAGATCGAAAACTGCAAGTAAGATCGAGCGTCGAGAGATCACGGTAACGTGATCCTCCCGCCGCCGCGACCGCAAAGACGAGGCCGGCCGTATGGACCGGCCTTTCGCTTTTTGAGGGCCAGCCTGCGCTTTTGAGGGAAAGGGATGACGCGGGCGGAAATTAATGCTAAAGGCCGCGCCAACAGCAGGTGTGCGGCAGACAGCTTGTCCCGCCACCGCATGAATCTTCAGATTTCCGTGCCTTGCCCGCATCCGCAGCTTTCGTCAGCTTTTGCGGCATCGCCGATGTGAACCGTTGGAATGATCCTATGTCCGCCACCGATGTCATGACCCATCCCAAGCTCAAGCCGATGCCCGTGTCGCAGCCGGTCGAACTTTCGCCGAAGCCGTCGCTGATCGGCCTGACGCGCGAGGAAATGGGTGCCGCGCTCAAGGAAAAGGGCGTCCCCGACAAGCAGATCAAGATGCGTGTCAGCCAGCTCTGGAACTGGATCTATGTGCGCGGCGTCTCCGATTTCGATGCCATGGCGAATGTGTCGAAGGACATGCGCGAGATGCTGAAGACGCATTTCACCATCGCGCGTCCCGAAATCGTCGAGGAGCAGGTTTCCAACGACGGCACCCGCAAATGGCTGCTGCGGTTCCCGCCGCGCGGCGCCGGCCGGCCCGTCGAGATCGAGGCGGTCTACATTCCCGAAGAGGGGCGCGGCACGCTCTGCATTTCCAGCCAGGTCGGCTGTTCGCTCACCTGTTCCTTCTGTCATACCGGCACGCAGCGCCTGGTGCGCAACCTGACGGCGGAGGAAATCCTGTCGCAGCTGCTGTTGGCGCGCGATCGTCTCGGCGATTTCCCGGATCGCGAGGCTCCGCAGGGCACGATCATGCCGGCCGAGGGCCGCAAGGTCAGCAATATCGTCATGATGGGCATGGGCGAGCCGCTCTATAATTTCGACAGCGTCAAGACGGCGCTGCTGATCGCGTCGGACGGCGACGGCCTTTCTCTTTCGAAGCGTCGCATCACGCTTTCGACCTCGGGCGTCGTGCCGGAAATCTATCGCACAGGCGACGAGATCGGCGTCATGCTGGCAATCTCGTTGCATGCCGTGCGCGACGACCTGCGCGACATGCTTGTGCCGATCAACAAGAAGTATCCGCTGAAGGAGCTGATGGACGCCTGCCGCGCCTATCCGGGCCTGTCCAATGCGCGGCGCATCACCTTCGAATATGTGATGCTGAAGGGCGTCAACGACAGCCTGGAGGATGCGAAGGGGCTGATCCAGCTGCTGAAAGGCATCCCGGCCAAGATCAACCTGATCCCCTTCAACCCCTGGCCCGGCACCAACTATCAGTGTTCGGACTGGGAGCAGATCGAGAAGTTTGCCGATTTCATCAATTCGGCCGGCTATGCCTCCCCGATCCGCACGCCGCGCGGGCGCGACATTCTCGCCGCCTGCGGTCAGCTGAAGTCGGAGTCCGAGCGCATGCGCAAGACGGAGCGATTGGCGTTCGAAGCCATGATGATCGCCAATCACGGCGAGGATTGAGATCGATGCTCCTCGGACTGCGCAAGCCGATCAGGCTCCTTTGGGGCTATGTCGCCGCTTGCGCGCTGATGGGCTTCGTGCTGGCCTGCGTCGCCGCCTATACCCTGCCTGGGACCGGAGTGCCGGAGCTTTTGGCTCTGACCGTCGAGATGACCAAGGCGGCGATGATCGTCAGCATTCTGCCGTCTCTGGTCGTCATTCCGATCATGGAATGGCGCGGCGTCCGCCGTTGGTTCGGCTATGCGATCTACGGCGCCGCCCTGTCGACGGTGGCTTCCATCCTGATTTCAGGTGCCATGGAAAAGCCGCAGCCCCTCAATCTGATCACGATCGCGGTCTGCTTCGCCTTCCTGGGAGCGGCCTGCGCTACCGTCTACTGGTTGATTGCCGGCCGGCACCCTATCCTCAGCGAGCCTGAGTGAAGAAGATCTTTACCGCGAAAATCGAGAAGACGCTGGCAAAGGCGTAGTCGAGACCGCGCATGACGCCGCGGTTCCTCTGCAGCCAGGATGACAGGCCGTCGGCGGCAAGAACGACGATGACGTTCACCGGCATGCCGACCACGATGAAGAAGAAGCCGAGGAAGAGCAGTTTGTGGGTGACGGCGGGATCGCCTGCCGTGACGAACTGCGGCAGGAAGGTCATGAAGAAGATGATGACCTTGGGGTTCAGCAGGTTGACCCAGAAGCCGTTGGAGATGTTGGAGAGCGGCGTTCCGCTGACCGCATCGACCTTCTTGACCGACAGGCTGGAGCCGAAGCGGATCGCCTGGATCGCCAGCCACAGAAGATAGGCCGCACCCCCTGTCTTGAGTACCGTGAAGGCGACCGGCGAGGCCGTGATCAGCGCCGAAATGCCGAAGGCCACCAGGCAGGTGTGGACGACCACGCCGAGCGTGGTGCCGAGGACGACGAAGAGAGCGGCCTTCTTTCCCTGCGCCAGTGCGCGGCTGATCGACAGCGTCATGTCGGGACCGGGCGTCATCGCCAGTAACAGGCTTGCTGCCGAAAAGGCGAGAAGGGTCGGCAGGCTGGGTATGAAGTCCATGGGATGCTCCGAAAGCCGGATGGCGGGATGCGTGTTTTCTTATCCGGCTTTCGGGGGATTGCAAATCAATCCTTCTTTTCGAGGAAGGCCTTGAATTGATCGGCATAGTCGGGGTGCCAGCGCGACAGCGGCGGCCGGTTCTCGACGATATCGCCCGCCGCCCAGAGCATGCGGCGTTCGTCGGTCGGACGGGCCACGTCGTTGTCGGGGCAGAGGATGTAGAAATCGCCGCGTTCCAGGCTTTCCACCATGAACTCGACCGTCTGCTCCGGCGTCCAGGCGGCGGCCGGCTTTTCCTTGCGCTCGCCCTTGGTGAGGCCGGTGAAGACGAAGCCGGGAATGAGGAGGTGCGCCGATATCTTCCCGCCCGCAGTGTTGCGCAGCTCGTGCTGCAGCGCTTCGGTAAACACCTTCACGCCGGCTTTCGAGACATTGTAGGCCGGATTGCCCGGCGGCGTGGTGATGCCCTGCTTCGAGCCGGTATTGATGATAACGCCCGGTTCGCCATGCGCCAGCATTCCTGGCCCGAAGACCCGCGTGCCGTTGATGACGCCGAGCAGATTGACGCCGAGGATGGCGTCCCAGCCGGTCTGGGCGCTGAAGATCGAGGTTTCCGGGCCGATGCCGGCATTGTTCATCAGCACATGCACACGGCCGAAACGCTGCAGAACGGCGCGCTCCAGCGCTTCCAGAGCCTCCTTGCTGGCGACGTCGGTCTCGACGGCCAGGACGTGTTCCTCGCCTGTGATCGCCTTGAGCTCGGCCGCTGCTTGCGCCAGCCTGTCGCCGCCGAGATCGGCGATCGCGACGCTCATGCCGAGCGAGGCGAAATATTTCGCGGCTGCGAAGCCGATGCCGGATGCGCCTCCGGTGATAACGGCAACATTGGATTTCTTGAAAATGTCCTGAATATCGGTCAAAGGGGTGCCCTCCGAGGCATTGCTTGCTCGGCGCCGAATATGGTGCTTTCCGGAGGCGAGTCAAACCCGCGTCGAACCCGCGCGAGGCGCTATGCCGCGCTTCCCCTTGCGCCTCACGATAATCTCGCTAAAAGTTTCGCGACACAGGTTTGCGGGCCTCTCCTCTGGCTCGCTTTGAAACGGAACTCATCATGGCATCACATAAAGACGTGAAGAAAGTCGTTCTCGCCTATTCCGGCGGTCTCGACACCTCGATTATCCTGAAGTGGCTGCAGACGGAGCTGGGCGCTGAAGTCGTGACCTTCACCGCCGATCTCGGCCAGGGCGAAGAGCTGGAGCCGGCGCGCAAGAAGGCCGAGCTGCTCGGCATCAAGGAAATCTATATCGAGGATGTGCGCGAGGAATTCGTGCGCGATTTCGTCTTCCCGATGTTCCGTGCCAATGCCGTCTACGAAGGCGTCTACCTGCTCGGCACCTCGATCGCCCGTCCGCTGATCTCCAAGCACCTGATCGAGATCGCCAAGAAGACCGGCGCCGATGCCATCGCGCATGGCGCGACCGGCAAGGGCAACGACCAGGTTCGCTTCGAGCTGTCGGCCTATGCGCTGAACCCGGATATCAAGATCATCGCTCCGTGGCGCGACTGGTCGTTCAAGAGCCGCACCGACCTGCTCGAATTCGCCGAGAAGCACCAGATTCCGGTTGCCAAGGACAAGAAGGGCGAGGCGCCGTTCTCCGTCGATGCCAACCTGCTGCACTCCTCGTCCGAGGGCAAGGTTCTGGAGGATCCGTCGCAGGAGGCACCCGAATACGTGCACATGCGCACGATTTCCCCGGAAGCGGCTCCGGACAAGGCGACCGTCATCAAGGTCGGTTTCGAAAAGGGCGATGCCGTGTCGATCAACGGTGAGCGCCTGAGCCCGGCGACGCTGCTGGCAAAGCTCAACGAGTATGGCCGCGACAACGGTATCGGCCGCCTCGACCTCGTCGAGAACCGCTTCGTCGGCATGAAGTCGCGCGGTGTCTACGAGACCCCCGGCGGCACGATCCTGCTCGCAGCCCATCGCGCCATCGAATCCATCACGCTCGACCGCGGTGCGGCGCACCTCAAGGACGAGCTGATGCCGCGCTATGCCGAGCTGATCTATTACGGCTTCTGGTTCTCGCCGGAGCGCGAGATGCTGCAGGCCCTGATCGACAAGAGCCAGGAGCATGTCGAAGGCGAAGTGACGCTGAAGCTCTACAAGGGCAATGTCATGACGATCGGCCGCGAAAGCCCGAAGTCGCTTTACTCCGACAAGCTCGTCACCTTCGAGGACGACCAGGGCGCCTACGACCAGAAGGACGCAGCCGGCTTCATCAAGCTCAACGCGCTGCGCCTGCGCACGCTCGCCAAGCGTAATCTGTCGAAGTAAATCATATAACAGATACAGAAAAGCCCGCTTCCGGTCGCCGGAGGCGGGCTTTCTCTTTGTGAAAGGTGGTGGTCGGGTTAGTCGACCGGCCGCAGTTCGCGTTCGACTTCGGCAGGCGCTTCGGCCTTCTGCAGATTGCTGCGGAAGGCGCAGAGCGCGTCATGCAGTTGCACCTGCAGCTCCTTGTCGAAGCCCTGCGTCGCATTGCGCTCGACTTCGCAGACTTCCCTGTCGATCTGTTTCAACTTGGCGTCGGCGGATTCCGAGAGCACGATCCGCTTGGCGCGGCGGTCGAGCGGGTCCGGCTGGCGTTCGATCAGGCCCCGTGCCTGCAGCTTGTCCAGAAAGGCGCTGACGGTCATCGGCTCCAGCCCCATCCGGGAGGCGATGTCTAGCTGGCGGCTGCCATTGATGGCGGCGACCTGCATCAGTGTTCGGGCTTCACCCGCCGTCAGTCCGAGCCCCGCGACAAGAATGCGTCGCTCGAAGGCCGCTCTGATCAGTCGGGCGCAATCGCTTACAAGAAAAGCGAGCGAGTCCGTATTAATCCTGCTGTTCATAAGCGCTTCCCTACCTACGCTCTTTAATTTTTGGGGCCCCGCTACGTTCTTATTGTTTTCGTTCCCCGAACACAACGGCTTCTTCAGACTTAAAATGAACTGCGGCTTGACCGGATTCCGCAGATTGCTACTCTCACGCGATTACCAGCGGGAACATCCATCATGACGCAATCGCTTGTTGTCGGCGCCTTTCTTGCCGCGCTTTTTTATGTGCTCATTCCGGGGCCCGCTTTCCTGGCTCTCCTCGGCATCGGAGCGGGGCAGGGGCGCAAGGCCGGCGCGCTCTTCGTCAGCGGTCACCTGCTGGGCGATATCATCTGGTCCACGCTTGCTTTGGTCGCCATCGTCGGCGCCAAGACCATCGGCACCTTCGTCTTCGACCTGCTGGGATTGCTGTGCGGCTTCTATCTTGCCTGGATCGGCTGGAACGCGGTGACGGCCAAGCCGAAGGGTGACGGCAAATCGCTCGTCAATGTCGACCGTCCCTTCCGTCGCGGCCTGATCTTCGGCGTCACCAATCCCAAGGGATATCCCGTTGCGCTGGCGACCTTCACGGCCCTCGTCGCAGGCTCTGCGAGCGCGCTGACCTTCAGCGCGCTGCCGTTGCTGCTCGTCGTCTCCTTCGTCGGCTTCATAACGGCGGACCTGATTCTCATCGGCATCATCGGAGCGGGCGCCGTGCGGCGGTTCTATCGCGCGCATGAACGGCTGATCGTGCGCTGTTCCGGCGTGCTCTTCATGGGCTTTGCCGCGCAGGCGCTCTGGCATGCTACGCCCGGCCTGCTCGGCTGGCGCAAGGCCTGATCGTCCTCCTCCAATTTGTTCGCTCGCCGCCATACCAATTCGGCGGGGGTCGCCTTATATCGTGCTTCGATCAGATGTCTGTCGAAAGGATGCCCCGCATGTCTTCCCTTACCGCCGTCAATCCTGCGCTCGTCGAATGGACCGGACATCAGGGGCTGCCGCGTTTCGATGCCGTGAAGGATACGGATTTTGCCGCCGCCTTCGACGCGGCGCTTGCCTCGCACGAGGCGGAGATCGACGCGATTGCCGGTGACGGCGAGCCGCCGACCTTCGCCAATACGGTGATCGCGCTCGAAATCGCCGGCGACGAGCTGTCGCGTATTTCGGCGCTGTTCTGGAACAAGGCCGGCGCGCATACGAACGAGACGATCCAGGCGCTGGAGCGCGAGATTGCGCCGAAGATGGCGCGGCATTATTCGAAGATCGGCACGAATGCGGCTCTTTTTGCCCGCCTCGACGCCCTCTGGGAGGGGCGTGACGCTCTCGGGCTGACGGTGGAAGAAACCCGTGTGCTGGAGCGGCACTGGAAAGGTTTCGTCAAATCGGGCGCGAAATTGCCGAAGGCCGAGCAGGAGCGCCTGTCGACGATCAACGAGACGCTTGCGGGTCTTGGCGCGCATTTCGGCCAGAACGTGCTTGCCGATGAAAAGGGCTGGGTGCTTCTGCTGTCGGAAGAAGCCGATCTCGCCGGCCTGCCGGACTATCTGCGCGAGGCGATGGCGTCGGCCGCGCGTGAGCGCGGCGAGGACGGCAAGTACGCGGTCACGCTGTCGCGCTCGATCATCGAACCCTTCCTGACCTCCTCCGAGCGCCGCGACCTGCGCGAGCAGGCCTTCAACGCATGGGTGGCGCGCGGCGCCAATGGCGGCAAAACCGACAACCGCGAGATCATCCGCGAGACGCTGGCGCTGCGGGCGGAGAAGGCGAAGCTGCTCGGCTATGCCAATTTCGCCGAACTGAAGCTCGACAACACCATGGCGAAGACGCCGGAAGCGGTGAACGATCTGCTCATGGCCGTGTGGTCGAAGGCGGCGGCTCGTGCCGGCGAGGAGGAAAAGGATATTGCCGCGCTGATCGCCGAGGAAGGCCGCAATCACGAGGTCATGCCCTGGGACTGGCGGCACTATGCCGAGAAGATCCGGACGCGGAAGTTCGATTTCTCCGAAACGGAGCTGAAGCCCTATCTGCAGCTCGAAAAGATCATCGCCGCCTGCTTCGATGTCGCCGGCCGCCTTTTCGGCATCAAGGCTGTCGAGCAGAAGGGCATCCCCGCCTATCATCCCGACGTGCGTGTCTTCGAGATCCGTGACCGCTCGGACAAGTTGGTCGCGCTGTTCCTCGGCGATTATTTCGCCCGCAGCTCGAAGCGCTCCGGGGCCTGGATGAGCTCGTTCCAGTCGCAGCACAAGCTGCCGCTGAAGAACGGCGAGGTCGGCGAGCTGCCGATCATCTACAATGTCTGCAACTTCGCCAAGCCTGCGGAAGGCCGGCCGGCGCTGCTGTCGCTCGACGACGCGCGCACGCTGTTCCACGAATTCGGTCATGCGTTGCATGGAATGCTGTCGAACGTCACCTACCCATCCGTTTCGGGCACGGGCGTTTCCCGCGATTTCGTCGAGCTGCCGTCGCAGCTCTACGAGCACTGGCTGACCGTACCCGCGATCCTCAAGCAATATGCCGTCCACTACGAGACCGGCGCGCCGATCCCGCAGGCGCTGCTCGACAAGGTTCTGGCAGCCCGCACCTTCAATGCCGGCTTCAACACCGTCGAGTTCACCTCGTCGGCCTTGGTCGACATGGCGTTTCATACCCGCGGCGCAGTCGAGGATCCGATGGCGGTGCAGGGCGAAGTGCTGGCGGGGATCGGCATGCCGAAATCGATCGTCATGCGCCATGCGACGCCGCACTTCCAGCATGTGTTTTCCGGCGACGGCTATTCGGCCGGCTACTATTCCTACATGTGGTCGGAGGTACTCGATGCCGATGCCTTCGCCGCCTTCGAGGAAACCGGCGATGCCTTCAATCCGGAGATGGCCGCAAAATTGAAGGCCAACATCTATTCGGTCGGCGGGTCGATCGACCCGGAGGACGCCTACAAGGCTTTCCGCGGCAAGCTGCCGAGCCCGGATGCGATGCTGAAGAAGAAGGGGCTGGCGGCCTGATTTAACGGCCGGACACGAATTCTCGCGATGGAGGATGCTCTAACTAGCCCTGCCGCCCGTTCTTAGCCTCGGGCCAAAGCTGCACGAGATAGCGGTCGTCCCCATCGAGCCCGTCTTCGCTAAGGGTATCGAGGCCGAACATGCTCACGCGCACGCCGAGCGGCCCCACTTTCACTGGAAGTCGGGGAGCGTCGGGCTCGTAATCGGTCAATCCGGCTAATACGAGCTGGCCTGAAGGGCAGTCGAACCCGGCTTCGACCACATACTTTTGGGCGTCGAGCTCAGGAGTTGGGCACTGATCGTGCCACTCCACGCTGACTGGCACCATCATGTTGCGCGCCGTATGGAAGATGATTGCATAGGGTCCGACGGTAAGGCGGCGTGCCAGCGTCTCGTCCGTATAATTATCCGGCAGATCGGGGTGGGTTTCGTCGCGCAGATATATCTGGAAGTAGTCAGCAAAAAGATCGCCTTGATAGAGAATTCTAAACATATGTGCCTCTGTGGGGTGGCAGTTGTTTTGAGCGCCGTGAAATTGGCATGTCAGTGATCTTGAGATCTGCTTACCGCCGATTTGTGTGCCCGGACCGATTTTGCCCTGTAAATCAGGATTTGCGCGAGAGCAGCGCCAACAGCTCGGTCAGTTGATCGGCTTGAACATCATCGAGCTTGTCGCCGAGGTGACGTTGAAGGGCCGAGGCATAGGCGGTCCACATGCGGTCCCGCATGGCGCTGCCCGCCTCGCGGATAACCACCCAACGGCCCCGGCCATCCTCTGAAAACACTTCGCGGCGGACAAGGCCTGCCTTTTCCATCCGGTCGAGCAGGCGGGACAGGTTATGCTGGGCAAGTAGCGTCCGCTCCTCGATTTCGTAGGGTCGCAGTCTGCCGCCGGTGGCCCGCACCAGCTCCAGCAGCACGTCATACCAGCCGAGCGGCGGCAGCCCGGCTGCTTTCAAGTCTTGCTCGATTGCAGCCAGGACGATCTGTTGTGTCCGCATGAGGCCTATCCACGCGCGGGTGACGGCGGGCGAGGGCTGCGGGGTCTTGGTATCTGAACAATCGGACATGGATGCAATTACATCTATATTGACCATGCTGGCAAGTGCGCATATAGATGCAAATGCATCTATATTGAGCGAAGGCTCCAGGAGATTTGATCATGCCCGACGCCAAGCTGACCCTCATCAGCCATCACCTTTGCCCCTACGTCCAGCGAGCCGCAATCACGCTTGCCGAAAAGGGTGCGCCATTCGATTTCCGCTATGTCGATCTGTCGGCCAAGCCCGACTGGTTTCTAGCCATTTCCCCGCTCGGCAAGGTGCCGCTCTTGATCGTGCGGGAAGACGGTGGAGCGGAAACGGTCCTGTTCGAGAGTGCCGTGATCTGCGAATATCTCGAGGAAACCCAGTCCGGCGCAAAGCTCCATCCGGCCGATCCACTGATCCGTGCCCAGCATCGCGGCTGGATGGAATTCGGCTCTTCCATCCTTTCGGACCTGTGGGGATTCGAGACCGCCAAGGCTGAGGAAATCTACGAGATCAAGCGGAAAGCGCTGGCCGAAAAGTTCGCTCGCGTCGAGACAGAGTTGAAGGATGGTCCCTTTTTCTCGGGCGAGGCGTTCAGCCTGGTCGATGCGGTCTTTGCGCCGATCTTTCGTTATTTTGACGTGTTCGACACCATAACACCGACCGGCGTCTTCGACCGGCTACCGCGTGTCATGGCGTGGCGCAAGGAATTGGCTTTGCGGCAAAGCGTGCGGGACGCGGTGACGCACGACTATGCGGATCGTCTCAAGGTTTTCCTGGTCAATCATGACGCTTGGCTGCTGAAGCGCGCCGCTTGACGGATGGCGTGGTCCTAAAGAAGGCGGGCGCAGCCTTTGATGTTGGCGGCAGGGAGAACGGAGAACCCTCACTATAATTGCGAGGTTGATGCGCTCGTGAGGCACGAAAAGCTGGCTTTCGGCTGCTTTCTTGCCTCCCCCCTTTCGCATTCGCGAAAAAAAGGGTATGAGCGCGCCAAACGTAATTGGCCTGTTTGCTTTATACAGCGCCCCAGCCTCAGAGATTAAGACATATGGCACTTCGCAACATCGCGATTATCGCGCACGTTGACCATGGGAAAACCACCCTCGTCGACGAGCTCCTGAAGCAGTCCGGCTCCTTCCGCGAGAACCAGCGCGTTGCTGAGCGCGTCATGGATTCCAACGATCTGGAAAAGGAACGCGGCATCACCATTCTCGCCAAGGCGACCTCGGTCGTCTGGAAGGATACCCGCATCAACATCGTCGATACCCCCGGCCACGCCGACTTCGGCGGCGAAGTCGAGCGTATCCTGTCGATGGTGGATGGCGCGATCGTTCTCGTCGATGCCGCCGAAGGCCCGATGCCGCAGACCAAGTTCGTCGTCGGCAAGGCTCTCAAGGTTGGCCTGCGCCCGATCGTTGCGATCAACAAGATCGACCGTCCGGACGCCCGCGCCGACGAAGTCATCAACGAAGTCTTCGATCTCTTCGCCAATCTCGACGCGACCGACGAACAGCTCGACTTCCCGATCCTCTACGGTTCCGGCCGTAACGGCTGGATGAACTATTCGCCCGAAGGTCCGAAGGACGAAGGCCTCGGCCCGCTTCTCGATCTCGTCGTCAAGCACGTTCCGGAGCCGACCGTCGGCGAAGGCCCGTTCCGCATGATCGGCACGATCCTGGAAGCTAATCCCTTCCTCGGCCGCATCATCACCGGCCGCATCCATTCCGGCTCGATCAAGCCGAACCAGGCCGTCAAGGTTCTGCACGCCGACGGCAACACGATCGAAACCGGCCGCATCTCCAAGATCCTCGCCTTCCGCGGCATCGAACGCCAGCCGATCGAAGAAGCGCAGGCTGGTGACATCGTCGCCATCGCCGGCCTTTCCAAGGGTACGGTTGCAGATACCTTCTGTGATCCGCAGGTCAGCGAGCCGCTGATCGCGCAGCCGATCGACCCGCCGACCGTCACCATGTCCTTCATCGTCAACGACAGCCCCTATGCCGGCACCGAAGGCGACAAGGTCACCTCGCGCGTCATCCGCGACCGCCTGTTCAAGGAAGCCGAAGGCAACGTCGCGCTGAAGATCGAGGAAGCCGAAGGCAAGGACTCGTTCTATGTCTCCGGCCGCGGCGAATTGCAGCTCGCCGTTCTGATCGAAACCATGCGTCGCGAAGGCTTCGAGCTTGCCGTGTCGCGTCCGCGCGTCGTCATGCACAAGGACGAGAGCGGCCAGCTTCTCGAGCCGATCGAAGAAGTCGTCATCGACGTCGATGAAGAGCATTCCGGTATCGTCGTCCAGAAGATGTCCGAGCGTAAGGCCGAAATGGCCGAGCTGCGTCCTTCGGGCGGCAATCGCGTCCGACTCGTGTTCTGGGCGCCGACCCGCGGCCTCATCGGTTACCAGTCGGAACTTCTGACCGATACGCGCGGCACCGCCGTCATGAACCGCCTGTTCCACGACTACCAGCCCTACAAGGGCGAGATCGGCGGACGCGTCAACGGCGTTCTGCTCGCCAACGAAGCCGGCGAAGCCGTCGCCTATGCCCTGTTCAACCTGGAAGACCGCGGTCCGATGATCATCGATGCCGGCGAGAAGGTCTATGCCGGCATGATCATCGGCATCCACACCCGCGACAACGACCTCGAAGTCAACGTGCTGAAGGGCAAGAAGCTCACCAACATCCGCGCCGCCGGCAAGGATGAAGCCGTGAAGCTGACGCCGCCGATCCGCATGACGCTCGACCGCGCGCTCTCCTGGATCCAGGACGACGAGCTGGTGGAAGTTACGCCGAAGTCGATTCGCCTGCGCAAGATGTATCTCGATCCGAACGAGCGCAAGCGCTTCGAGAAGGCCCGCCTGGCCTGATCGCGTATCGTCCAGAACCACTCGACCCCGGCCATCGTGCCGGGGTTTTTATTTGTGTGTTCGGTTTTTGAGCCCTTGTCCTAAAGGTTAAAAAGTCGTTAATTTTTATTAATGATCCACGGATAAAGCCTGTGGGCAAGTTCGCCATCTTTATGAATGAGGATGGTTAATTCGCGTTGGCGAGACCAGAGTAGACGTTATGAAGACGTTGTCGATTGATGTTCGGCGGGCAGAACCCCATGATGCCCGAGCCATTTCGGAGGTGCACCGCCAGTCGTGGCAGTACACCTATGCCGGCATCATTCCGCATCGCGCGCTCGGCCAGATGATCGAGCGTCGCGGCGAATCCTGGTGGCGCAAGGCGACCAGCGGCCCGGCCACGCTGTTGGTTCTGGATGTCGCCGGTGAAATTGCCGGCTATGCCACGCTGGGGCTCAATCGTGCCCGCGCGCTCCCTCAGGAAGGCGAGATCTACGAACTCTATCTGCGCCCGCAATATCAGGGCCTCGGCCTGGGGCGCATGCTCTTCGGCGAGGCGCGCCGGCTGCTGAAGTCTCTCGGCTGCAAGGGACTGGTCGTGTGGTGCCTCGAGGAAAATGAAAATGCCTACCGCTTCTATCGCGGGCAGGGCGGTGCGGATTTCTGCGAAGGCATCGAAACTTTCGACCACAGGCAGCTCAGGAAGATCGGTTTCGTCTGGCCGTGAGCGGCGCTGTGGCACTTTGAACCCGCTGCATAATTCCTTAAACCGAGTCGGATTTAAGGAATTATGCAGTAAATCCGCCTCTTTCCCGATGCGTTGTTGCGTTGCCGCATGAATCCGATTATTTGGCTGGCGGCAACCATCCTATTTAGGGGACAAGCATGCGTATCGACGCGATTTCCATTGGCAAGAACCCGCCCGAAGATGTCAACGTCATCGTTGAAGTGCCGGTCGGCGGTCATCCGATCAAGTACGAAATGGACAAGGAGGCCGGCACGCTGGTCGTCGACCGTTTCCTCTACACGCCGATGACCTATCCGGGCAATTACGGCTTCGTTCCGCACACGCTCTCCGACGACGGCGACCCGATCGACGTGCTGATCGCCAACACCCGTCCGCTGGTGCCGGGCTGCGTCATCAATGTTCGCCCGATCGGCGTGCTGATGATGGAAGACAATTCCGGCAAGGACGAGAAGATCATCGCCGTTCCCGCGCCGAAGCTGACGATGCGCTATGACAAGGTCAAGGAATATACCGACCTGCCCGAGATCACGCTGAAGCAGATCGAGCACTTCTTCGAGCACTACAAGGATCTGGAGCCCGGCAAGTGGGTCAAGATCTTCGGCTGGAAGGGTTCGAAGGAAGCCGGCGAACTCATTCTCGAAGCGATCGAGCGCGCCAAGAAGGCCTGATCATCGGCCTTCGGTTACGGCGCAAAGCCTCCTTATCAAATCCTCCGGTTCGCCCTCGATCCGGAGGATTTTTTTGCGCGCCGTGTCGCCGCTCAGCAGGGCAAGCGAGGATTTCGGGATGCCGAGGCTCTTTGCCAGCAATACGATCAGCGCCTTGTTGGCCTTGCCCTTTTCGGGTGCTGCCGAAACACGCGCCTTCAAATAGGATTCGCCGTCGCTGCCGGTTTCCAGCCCGTCGATCGCGTCACGCCCGCCATTGGGCGTGAGCCGCACGGAAAGCCGCAGGTGATCCGGAAAAGCCTGCCAGGGCTTGCTCACCGCAGGAACATGGGGACGATCGAATTCCACATGAGCGAGCGGATGAAGAAGATGATCAGCAGCAGGATGACCGGCGAGATATCGATGCCGCCGAGATCGGGCAGGATGCGCCGGATCGGGCGCAGGGCCGGCTCCGTGACCGCATAGAGGAAATTACCGACGGAACTGACGAACTGATTGCTCGAATTGATGACGTTGAACGCATAGAGCCAGGAAAAGATGGCGCTGCCGATCAGTATCCAGGTATAAAGATTCAAAGCCAGATCAATGGTTTGAAATAAGGCGAGCATGTCCGTCTCCATTTCGCGGTTGACAGACATGTAGACATTGGCGACTAAACGAGCAAGTCCCATGCTCCGAAGCATGTTGAATCATGTTTAAAAGGCCGGTGCGTGCGTTTGTGTCGCCTGCCGCGCCGGAAAGTCTCGCCCCATGTCGTTCGCTGCCAGCGGAGACCGGTTTGCCGCCTTCAGGCATATCCCCTATACCTATTTCTTCTTCGCGCGGTTTTTGACGGGCTTTGCGACCCAGATCGTCAGTGTCTCGGTTGGCTGGCAAATGTACGATCACACCGGAAATCCGGTGTATCTCGGGCTGATCGGGCTGGTGCAATTCCTTCCCTCCCTGCTGCTGATCCTGGTTACCGGCACGGTGGCCGACCGCTATAACAGGCGCAGGGTTGCCGCGGTCTGCATCTTCGTCGGCATGCTCTGTACGGCGGCACTGCTCTTCCTGACGGTGACCGGCACCTTTGCGCCCCTGCCGGTCTTTCTGATCCTTGCCGTTTTTGGCGTCGAGCGCGCCTTCATGACGCCGGCCATGCAGTCGCTTGCTCCCAATCTCATTCCGCCGCAGGATCTCTCGAATGCCGTGACCTGGAACTCCATGTCATGGGATGCGGCGGCTGTTCTCGGGCCTGTGGCCGGCGGCTTGCTCTATGGCGTGGGTGCCGGCGTGTCCTATACGGTCGCGGTGGTCTTCCTGACGGCCGGCTCGATCCTGACCTTTCTCATTCCGAAGCCGCAGCAGCGTGTCGCGCACCAATCGAAGAGCATGAACGAAATCCTGGCGGGCTTCCGTTTCATCTGGTCGGAGAAGGTGGTGCTCGGCGCCGTCTCGCTCGACCTCTTCGCCGTGCTGCTCGGCGGCGCGGTGGCGCTGATGCCGGTCTATGCGCGCGATATCCTGACGCTGGGGCCTTGGGGGCTTGGCCTGCTGCGCGCGGCACCGAGCTTCGGCGCGATCGCCATGGGCCTGTTTCTGGCGACCTATCCCATCCGGCATCGCGCCGGCCTCTATATGTTTGCCGGCGTCGCCATGTTCGGGGTGGGAACGCTGGTCTTCGGCATCTCCCATACGCCATGGCTGTCGATCGTTGCTCTCGCCCTCATGGGCGCATCGGACCTGATCTCGGTCTATGTGCGGGAAACGCTGATCACGCTCTGGACACCCGACCATGTTCGCGGCCGCGTCAATGCGGTCAACATGGTTTTCGTGGGCGCTTCGAACGAGCTCGGCGAATTCCGCGCCGGCACCATGGCCCATTATTTCGGCGCCGTGTCCGCCGTTGTCATTGGCGGTATCGGCACGCTTGCGGTCGCTGGCCTCTGGGCCGCAGGCTTCCCGCAGCTTCGCCGGATCGACAGCCTGAATGCGCCCGATCGCGAGGGCGAGCCGCAGACGGCTTAGAGCAATTCCAGCAAAAGTCCGCAGCGGCTTTCCGTCCGGAATTGCATGAAAGCAAAGAGACGGAACGCAGCCGCAATTCCATGGCATGCGGAGCCGTACAGAGCGGTGCTAAGGGGCGTTCGAGCAGATCTTCAAGGCGATATGCCGCCGCTTCAGGCCGCCATCGCGTGCTTGCCCGCAAAGACATGGTCGAGGAATTCCGATAGCCAGGCTTTCAGCGCGGCGTCGAAGATCATCCGGCCTTCCAGGTGCTCGCGGCCCTGCTGGGCGTTCGGCATGCAGAAACGATGTTCGCCGTGCACCACCCAGCGCTGCATCATGGCGCGTGTGAGTTCGGCATGGAACTGCAGGCCCCAGGCGTTGGGGCCGTAGCGATAGGCCTGGTTGGGATAGGTCTCGGCCGTCGCCAGCAGATCGGCGCCGTGCGGCAGTTCGAAACCCTCGCGGTGGAAGTGATAGACCATCTGCGGCCAGCGCATCAGCAGCCGGCCCTTTTCCGTCGGCTGCAATGCATACCAGCCGATCTCGGTCTTGCCATCGTCGCGCGCCTTTACCTTGGCGCCGAGGTGGCGGGCGAGCAGCTGCGCGCCGAGGCAGATGCCGAGATAGGGCCGGTTCTCCTTGAGCGGAATCTTCAGCCAGTCGGTCTCGGTCTTGATGAAGTCGTCGGGATCGTTGGCACTCATGGGGCCGCCGAAGACCACGGCGCCGGCATGCGCTTCGAGCGTCTGGGGTAGGGGATCGCCAAGGACCGGGCGGCGGATATCGAGATCATAGCCCTTCTCCAGCAGCATCTGGCCGACGCGGCCGGGGCTGGAGCGTTCCTGATGCAGGACGATCAATATCGGGCGGCCAGCGCTCTTCGGCGCTTCAATCATCATTGCCTGTCTCCACCCTGGAACCGGGCGCGCGTGCTGCTGCTTCCTGGCGCTTCATGATGCGCTCGCGGTCGGAAATGCCCATGAGATCGGCGATGCGCCAGATCGCGTGGTCTTCCATCTCGCTGCGCTCGCCATCGGCATAGACGATATCCCAGAGGATACCGAGGAGTTCGAGCCTTTGGGTGCTGTCGAGGTGGCGCTTCAGGTCCGAGGTAAAGCGATAATAGTCGACAGCCTCGCTTTCAGCCTCCTCGCCGGCGGCGATCAGACGGTCGAGCTGGCGGCCATCCAGACCGTATTGGTCCTTCAGGAGCTTGCGCAGCCTTTTCTTCTCGCTGTTCTCGATCTTGCCGTCCGCCTCCATCACCTGGATACAGAGCGCCGCGACGGCGACGCGCGGGTCGTCGGGTGCAAAGCCGGATCTGGGGTGGTCCTGGGTCAGGTTATGAAGGAATTCCTGAAAGCGTTCAAACATCCGTATCCATTCTCAAAGCAAACCGAGCAGGGTTCTTGGGGCACCATGCTCCATCTTTTTGTTTCCATGCAATTCCGGACGCAAAACCGCTGCGCACTTTTGCTGGAATTGCATCAGAACAACTTGAGCCGTGTCTTGGGTTCCGGTTCAAGCCTTCTATCTTTCACGCCCGGATCGTCCGGCGCGCCACCGAAGAAGGGTCGCTGTTCCGACGGCTGCTGCGGCGTTGCGGCAGCCGCGCTCGGCGCGGGCTTTGCCGTTGCGGGCTCCAATTCCATGACATAGGTATCGGCCGTCGGCGATGCAACTTTCGGTGAATTCTGCGCCTCCGTCGTGGTTGCAGGCGCTGCCTCACGCATGGGGGGAAGCGACTTCAGCGCCGCATCGACCGATACCGTGGAGCCCTCTTCCACTGGCCCCTCGATCTGGCCGAAGGGTGCTTTCCATTCGAAGGCGTCGAGACGGCCGGTGACCGGCGACAGCGGCAACCATTTCTCCGATACGAAGCCATCGGCGACCCAGGCGGGATCGCGCGGCGCACGCAACGCCTGCGCCATCCAGTGACGGACGCGGCCCTGATCTCCGGTTTCGGCCTCCTCGATGTCGGCCAGCAGCAGGAAAGCGCCTTCACGCGCATCGATCCGCGCTGCGGCTTCGGCCTTGGCCCGGGCCTTGCCGAAATCGCCGGCGTCCATGGCCGCCTTGGCCGTCAGCAGCAGCGCTTCGACATTGTTCGGGCGGATGGCTTCCAGTCGTTCGGCGCGCTTCAGGCGGTCGGTGACGGAATCGCCGCTGCGAGCCCGCACATAGGCCCTGCCGATCTCGGGATGCGGATGTGTCTTCCAGACCTGCTCGAGGATGGAGGCAGCCTTGCGCACCTTGTCCTCGCGAAAGAGGGCCTTTGCCGCAATCAGCGCCGCGGGCACGAAATCGGCGACAAGCTTCAGCGCGGACAGCGCATCGTCGCGGGCGCCGGCCGGATCGCTTTCCAGTTTGTCGTCGGCGCGCGCCGTCAGGAGCACGGCGCGTTGGCGGTTGGCCGTCGTCTTGTCGACGACGTGGGCGACCTTCTGCTGGTCCAGAAGCTTGATGGCGTCGTCCCAGCGGCCGGCCTGGCTGCGATATTCCAGCGTCGCCTGCGCTGCCCAGGGCAGATAGGGCGCCTGGTCGGCGGCCTTCTCGGCATATTGCCGCGCAGCTTCATGGGCACCGAGGCGCTTGGCTTCGAGATAGAGGCCGCGCAGTCCGAGCTCGCGCGTTTCCGGATCGTTGGCCATCAGCTCGAACTTCTGGCGTGCCTCGTCGTGCTTGCCTTCGATCAACGCCGCCTGCGCTTCCAGCAGGTTGATGAGCGGCTCCTGATCGGCACGGATGAGGCCACGGGTGCGGGCGGCCATCTTGCGGGCGAGCAATGCATTGCCGGCGCCGGCCGCGATCAGGCCGGTCGAAAGCGCCTGATAGCCGCGATCGCGCTTGCGGGCGCGGAAATAGCGGGTGACGGAATGCGGCGACGTCCAGATCAGCCGCACGAACCACCAGAGAATCATGACGGCGGCGACCAATGCGATCAGGATCGCGGCGGCGACGATCAGCTTGGTCTGGTAAAGCTGGCCTTCCCACACCAGCGAGAGATCGCCGGGGCGGTCCGCCAGCCAGGAAAAACCATAGCCGAGAGCGAGGATAAGAATGGCGAAGATAAGCAGTCTGATCATTGCCGCGCTCCGTCCTTAATTCTGTTTCCCGGTATTGGCGATCGCCTTCGACAGGGCATCGCTTACCAGATCCTCGACGCGGATGCGGGCCTCCAGCGATTGCTTGAAGGCGGCGGAAGCCGACTTGGCTGCGTCGGGCAGGTTGTTCCACTCCGTCACGGCACCCGGCAGATCGCCATTCCTGACCTTGTCCTCGAAACGGGCGGCGATGGCATCGATGCCGTCGCCGGGGACGTTGCCGACGGGACGAACCTGGACCAGCGACTTGGCGCTCGACATCAGGCGGTCGCTCCAGCTCTGGTTCGGATCGTCGGTCTGGGCCGTCGCGACGATCGCCGTCGCCACGTCGGAAACCTGACGGATCAGGTCGGCGCGGGAGGGAACGCCGGTCTGGGCGAAGTTCTTGAGATCGGCGACGGCTGGATCGTCCGATGCGACATTGGCGAAGGTGTCGAGTTCGGGCTGGAAGGGGCCGCCGCGGTCGATGGCGGCCTTCAGCGCAGCCGCCGCGATCGCGCGGGCAACGGCACTCTCCTGGCTCGGTCCGCTCAGCTTCTTTTCGGCATCGTCGAGACGCTTGCTGACTTCGGCATCGGATGTGGCCTGAGTCTGGGTCGCCTTGCTGAGATCCGCCTTCAGCTGCTCGACTTCGCCGCTCAGCGAAGCGATCTTCTGGTCCGATGCCGCATTTGTTTCGCCCGATCCGCCCGCCGAAGCGCCATTGGCAGCGCTGGTCTCAAGGGCGGCGACGCGGGCCGCAAGCGTTTCGTCCGGCTTGGCCGCGGGCGCGGCGGCGAGATTGGCGACGCTCTGCTTGAGGCCATCGATCTCTGCATTCAATGCGGCGATATCGGCGGACGTGTCCTTGCCGCTACGGCCGCCGGGCAAGACGCCGGCATATTGCAGGGCGCCCGCGCAGACGAGCGCAATCAAACCGCCGACGATGCCGGCCGCGACAAGGCCGGAGGTCGACCCTTCCCGCCGCGGCTGCTGTGGCTGCTCGGCATAGGAAGGAGCGGGATCGGCGTGCCGTGCCGATGCCTGCGGCTCTTCCGGCTCGGAAGCGGAGACAGGCTCCTGCACGTCTTTGCGAAGCGGCTCCCTCTCCGCTTCGAGCGGCATTTCCACTTCATTGGCGGATGAGGAGCCGAATTCGTCGTGACTGCGCTCGGTGATATCTTCGGGCGCCGCGTCCTGCGCAGTTTTTTCGGCTTCCAGGTCGATCGTGACCGGCTCGTCGTTGGGCTTCGAATGGTTAGGCGGTTTTCCCGGTACCATGAGGTCCTCTTTTCATGCGCTGGAACGAAGTTAGACAGACAAGACGATTATGGAAAGGCCTTACATCAAAATTGCGGCCTCACGCGTGGATCAGAAGCGTCAGAAGCCGGTCTTCGGTCGGCATGTCGGCGATATCGACATGCGAACGCATCGATGCGGGAATCGCTTCGGCGATGGCCTCGCTCAGGCAGAGGAACCGCATGTCCGCGAAGACTTCGGGGTTCCTTTCGACGAAAGGCAGGCTGAAAAGGCGTTTGGCCGTCTGATGGGAATAAAGCAGTACGGCATCCGCCCGGATCTCGACGAAAAGCCGGCGGAGAACGGCATCGTCGGGGCTAAGGTCGCGCATGCGGTAGCATTCGACCGTTAGGAACGGCAGGCGCAATTCCTCCAATCTCGTTTCGAACCCGGCTGCGCGGGGAGAGCCGGCGAGATAAAGGAGAGGGGTGGCGTTCAGGCTTGCCGGGTGGCTTGAAATAAGGGTCGCGAGTTCGGTGCCCCCACCCTCCGATACGACGATAGTGTCAAATCCCAGGCCCGCCGCTTCTTTGGCCGTTGCCTTGCCGACGGCAAAGAGCGGACGAGACAGATGCGGTTTCAGATCCGATGACAATGCTGCCAGCACCCGGATCGCCTCGGCACTGGTGACGGCGATGGCGCCCTCAGTCTGTCGAAGCGCTTGCTTCGCCTCCTCCAGGCGATGGACTGGTTCTGCCAGCGGCAGCAGCAGGGGCTCGTGTCCCATCTGCGCCAGCCGCCGCACGGTGCGTTCACCCGAATGCCGAGGGCGGGTGACGACGACGCGCATCGTTCGTCAGGTCCAGTCTTCGAAGAAGGTGCTGCCAGCCTCGGCGCGGATCGCCTGGCCGGCATTGATGCCGAGCGCCTCGGCATCGCGCCGGTGGCCTTCGATGGTGGTCGTGTGCACCTGCCTGCCATCCGGGGTGAGGATCATGCCGAAGAAGCGCAGATGATCGCCTTCGCAGATTGCGTAGCCGGCTATCGGCGTGCGACAGGAGCCGTCAAGCGCGGCCAGGAAGGCCCGCTCGCAGGATACGGTATCGAAGGTCGGCCCGTCGTTGATGGCGGCAAGCAGGTCGTTCATCCGCGCGTCGTCGATTCGGCTTTCGATAGCGATCGCGCCTTGCGCAGGTGCCGGCGGGAATTCGTCCGGGTCGAGAATATCCGTGATGATTTCGACCATGCCGAGCCGCTTCAGGCCGGCGAGCGCCAGCAATGTCGCGTCGGCCTGTCCCTCTTCCAGCTTGCGGAGACGGGTCTGGACCGAACCGCGGAAGGTGATGACGTTGATATCCGGGCGCAGGCGGCGGATCAGCGCCTGGCGGCGCAGCGAGGCCGAGCCGACGGTCGCGCCATGCGGCAGCTCGGTCAGTTTCGGCGCGGTGCGGCCGATGACGGAATCGCGAATGTCCTCGCGCGGCAGGTAGGCCGTCAACGCCAGGCCTTGCGGCAGCTTGGTCGCCATGTCTTTGGCCGAGTGCACGGCGAAGTCGAGCTCGCCCGAAGTCAGCTTCTCTTCAAGCTCCTCCGTGAACAGGCCCTTGCCGCCAATTGCCGCCAGCGAGCGGTCGGTGATGCGGTCGCCCTTGGTCGTGAGAACGACGATTTCGAACATCTCCTCCGGAAGGCCATGGGCCGCCATCAGACGGTCGCGTGCCTCGTGCGCCTGGGCGAGCGCCAGCGGGCTGCCGCGCGTGCCGATCCGGAAAGGTTTTGTTTGCATCCGCTTTGATCCGTTGTTACCGACAGTTCCCGTAACCATATTTCCGCTTTACCGCAATCGACCTGTAGGCAACGAACATTCTCCATGGCACCCATTCTTCGTATTCTCGGCATCGAAACAAGCTGCGACGAAACCGCTGCAGCCATTGTCGAGCGCCGGGATGACGGCACGCCCACGGTTTGTTCCGATGTCGTCCTCAGCCAGTTGGACGAGCATAGCGCCTATGGCGGCGTCGTGCCGGAAATTGCCGCGCGGGCGCATGTCGAGGCGCTGGATACGCTGATCGACGAGGCATTGAAACGCGCCAATGTGTCGCTCTCGGACGTCGACGCCATCGCCGCGACGTCAGGCCCGGGCCTCATTGGCGGGTTGCTCGTCGGCCTGATGACCGGCAAGGCGATCTCGCGTGCCACAGGCAAGCCATTATACGCCATCAACCATCTGGAAGGCCATGCCCTGACGGCGCGGCTGACGGACGGGCTTGGCTTTCCCTATCTCATGCTGCTCGTTTCCGGCGGCCATACCCAGCTGATCCTGGTGCGCGGCGTCGGCGAATACGAGCGCTGGGGGACGACTATCGACGATGCTCTCGGCGAAGCCTTCGACAAGACGGCGAAACTGCTGGGATTGCCCTATCCCGGCGGCCCGGCCGTGGAAGCCGCCGCGAAAAGCGGCAATCCGGACCGCTTCGATCTTCCCCGGCCGCTGGTCGGCGAGGCGCGCCTCGACTTTTCCTTTTCCGGCCTGAAGACGGCCGTGCGGCAGGCGGCGACGGCGATTGCGCCTGTCACGGAGCAGGATATCGCCGATATCTGCGCATCTTTCCAGAAGGCGATCTCGCGCACCTTGAAGGACCGCATCGGCCGCGGGCTGCAACGGTTCAAGGCGGAATTCCCGAAGATGGCGGACAAGCCGTCGCTGGTGGTGGCAGGCGGCGTTGCCGCCAATCTCGAGCTGCGCCGCACGCTGCAGGAGCTTTGCGATGCCAACGGCTTCCGCTTCATCGCGCCGCCATTGAGATTGTGTACGGACAATGCCGTCATGATCGCCTGGGCGGGACTTGAGCGCATGGCGACGGGCAGGGCACCTGACGATCTCGACGTGCAGCCGCGTTCGCGCTGGCCGCTGGATCAGAAGGCGGAAACTCTGCTCGGGCACGGCAAGCGAGGAGCGAAAGCATGAGCGGCAGGGAGCGGATCGCAGTCATCGGCGCAGGCGCTTTCGGCACGGCGCTTGCAGCCGTCATCGCGCTCACCGGCCGCAGCGACGTGACGCTCGTCGGACGCAACGCCGGGCTGATGGCGGATCTTGCCGCCGATCGCATGCATGATGCCGTGCTGCCCGGCATCGAACTTCCGGATTCGCTGGAGTTTTCCGCCGAGCCGGATGCAGTTTCCAATGCCGGCATCGTGCTTTTCGCCATGCCCTCGCAGGCGCAGGCCGATGCTGCCCGGCACTATGGTCCTTATCTTGCCGAGGATGCCATCGTCGTGACCTGCGCCAAGGGCATCGACAAGGTTTCCGGCGATCTGCTGACCGACATGCTGGAGCGGGAGCTGCCGGAGCACGCCGTCGCCGTTCTCTCCGGGCCGGGTTTTGCCGCCGATATCGCCAAGGGCCTGCCGACCGCCATGGCGATCGCCGCGGCCGACATGGCCGTGGCGGAAAGGCTTGCCCAGGCTATTTCCGGCCCGACCTTCCGTCTCTATGCATCGGACGACCGCATCGGCGTGCAGCTCGGCGGCGCGCTGAAGAATGTTCTCGCCATTGCCTGCGGCATCGTCGAGGGCCGAGGGATCGGCGATTCCGCGCGCGCGGCGCTGATCAGCCGCGGTCTCGCCGAAATGTCGCGCTTCGTCGCGGCCAAGGGCGGCAAGGCGGAAACGGTGCGCGGGCTTTCGGGCCTCGGCGACCTCGTGCTGACGGCCACCAGCCATCAATCCCGCAATCTCAGATTTGGTATCGCGCTTGGCCAGGGCGACATCGTCGACCCGGCGCACGGCACACTGGTCGAAGGCGCCTATGCCGCATCCATCGCCGCGCGGCTCGCCCACGAATTCGGCGTCGACATGCCGATCACCGACGCAGTTTCCGCCATCATCGACGGCAAGCTCGACATCACGGCCGCTATCGGGCAATTGATGACGCGGCCGATCACCACGGAATAGCTTGAATGTCACCGACGCTCTGGATATATTACTGGATATATCGGAGGGTCTGATGAGCAACTCGCAAAAACGCGCAATTCAGAACTACCGCTCCCGTCTTGGCGAGCGCGGTCTCGCTCGTTTTGAGGTGCTTGGGCTCGATAGTGATAAAGCTCTCATCAGGGATATGGCGCGGCGACTGGCAGAGGGCGGAACGCAATCGGCCCAGATTCGCGATGTCCTGATGAAAACAGTTTCGGGCGAACCGCCGAAAAAGGGCGGCGTTTACGCTTGGCTACGCAGTTCGCCGCTCGTCGGAGCCGACATCGATCTCGAAAGGGTAAGAACCGAAGTGCGCGAGATCGATCTTTGACGCGCTATTTGCTGGATACCAATATCATCAGCAACACTATCAAACCCGAACCGTCGCCGTATCTCGTGCGATGGTTTGAGGCTCAATTGGATCACAATCTTTTCATCGCAGCGTCCACGATCGCCGAAATTCGGCGCGGCATCCTGATCATGTCGAAGGGGCGCAAGCGTGATGATCTCGAATCCTGGTTTCTTGGTAGTCAGGGACCGCAAGTCTATTTTGCCGGGCGTATCCTCCCGTTCGAGGAGAACGCTGCTTTGATCTGGGCTCAACTCATGGCGGAAGGCAAGGCGGTGGGAAGGCAACGTGATCCTATGGACATGTTGATTGCCTCTGTTGCAATTGCGAATGATTGCATTATCGCTACCCATAACGAAGCCGATTTCTGGGGCCTCGATATCATCAATCCCCTTCGCGCAGAAATGTGATGACCTCTCGCGATTGAGGCTTTATCCGTCACTATCGATAGTTTCGATTTTATTGGGAGAACCAAACCATGCTGTTCGCCTTTGTCTGCAAGGACAAGCCCGGTTACCTGAATGTCCGCATGGAGACGCGCCCGGCGCATGTGGAACACCTGAACAAGCTCAATGCCGAAGGGACGCTGAAGATGGCGGGTCCTTTCCTCGACGCGGAAGGCAAGCCGAACGGCAGCCTGGTCATCGTCGATGCCGAAAGCGTCGAAGCGGCCGTCGCGATCGCCGATGCGGATCCTTACACGAAGGCCGGCCTGTTCGAGAGCGTCGAGATCAAGCCGTTCAACTGGGTCTTCAACAATCCGGGGGCATGAGACATGGCGCACTGGCTTTATAAATCCGAGCCGTCCTCCTGGTCCTGGCAGCAGCAGAAGGATGCCGGCGACAAGGGAACCGAGTGGACCGGCGTGCGCAACTATCTCGCCCGCAACAACATGCGGGCCATGCAGATCGGCGACAAGGGCTTCTTCTATCATTCCAACGACGGGCTGGAGATCGTCGGCATCGTCGAGGTTTGCGCGCTGGCACATCCCGATTCGACCGCCAAGGACGATCCGCGCTGGGAATGCGTCGATATCCGCGCCGTCCGCGACATGCCGAAGCCGGTGTCCTTAAAGGACGTCAAGGCCAATCCGAAGCTTTCGCAGATGGCACTCGTCACCTCCATGCGGCTCTCCGTTCAACCTGTCACAGATGAGGAATATGCCGAAGTCTGCCGCATGGGCGGCCTGGACAATCCGCCGGTCTGATCCGGCCTGATTCGGTGGGTGCGGGCTCCTTGAAAACCGATCCTGAAAGCTTCATCCGCGCCAACACCAGCCTGATGGCGCCGCCGCATGTGCCGGAGATCCGGCTGCATCTGGCGAGCGAGGCGCATGAGCTGTGGCTGAAGACGGAAGAGGAGCTGGAAGAGATCGGCCTGCCGCCGCCCTTCTGGGCCTTCGCCTGGGCGGGCGGCCAAGGCCTGGCACGCTATATCCTCGATCATCCCGAGGCCGTGGTCGGCAGGACCGTGCTCGACTTTGCCAGCGGCTCCGGGCTTGTCGCCATCGCGGCCAGGCAAGCGGGCGCAAGCCATGTGCTTGCCGTCGACATCGACCCGTGGGCAGGTACTGCCATCCGACTTAATGCCGTCGAAAATGGCGTCGCTCTCGAATTTTCCAGTGAGAATATCGTCGGCCGGGCCGTGGATGCGGACGTAATTCTCGCCGGCGACGTCTTCTATGATCGCGATTTTGCCGCCGGCCTCGTTCCCTGGCTGCGCCGCTTGGCGGGCGAAGGGAGGGCCGTTCTGGTCGGCGATCCCGGCAGGGCCTATCTTCCCAAGGACCGCCTGGAAGAGCAGGCGACTTACCAGGTGCCGGTGACGCGGGCGCTGGAGGACAGCGAGGTCAAGAAAACCACGGTCTGGCGATTTCTCGCCGGCTAGAACGCCGCTTCATATCTCTTCTGAAAATGCTCTGGCCCGTCAGTGCCGGATAACGCACACGCCGGCTTCGTATGAGCAAGGATTACCGGCATAGCGGACGTTGATGACCTTTGCCCGCGGCCTTGGCTGCGTCACGGCGGGGCGGGCATAGGGATTGTAGCCGCCATAGCCCAATACGTACGTGCCGCCATTGGCATGATAGACGTCGGCCGTCCCGGCATAGGTGCCGGCGTTCGCGGCGTCGCGCCGCTCCATGACCACGATCCTGGCCGGCTGCTGCAGCCCGGCGCCCTGTGGCTCGGAAATCTGGTGCAGGCGTACGATGCCCGAATGGTTGTGATGATGCCTGTGTCGATAGTCGTCCGCCGACGCCTGCGTCGAGGAAAGAATGGCTGCTGCCGCCAAAACGAGCGCTGCTGCCTTTAAAAGATGCGGCGTCATGATTCGTCCTCCGCTTCGGTCCGTTAATGAAAACTTAACGGCAGATTGCCCCAAGACTGGCGCGAAGTCCACGTCAGGGTTGCCGAAATGGTAAATAGCCCGGAATGGGAAGCTCGTCGTTGCATGCTCGCTAAAGTGCAGAGCGACCCCAATCGATTAAATTCAATGCAGGCATCAATTGTGCTTGTCGATAGGCATTTCGGCGATTAATGGTCGCAATGATGCAACGCACACTGCACGTCTTTGCGCGCGCGTTGCCCCGGAGATCCGGGTTCTAAGCGTATCGTAACGCCGCGAGGTTCTGATGGCGAACGTCACACAAAGCCGGCCACTGTCGCCGCATCTGCAAATCTACAAACCCATTCCCACCATGGTCATGTCGATCGTCCACCGCATTACCGGTGGTGCGCTCTACTTCGGCACGCTGCTGGTCGCCTGGTGGCTGATCGCCGCCGCGACGGGCCAGGCCTATTTCGACCTGGTCAACTGGATCATGGGCACGATCATCGGCCGGATCATCCTGCTTGGCTACACCTGGGCGCTGCTGCACCATCTGATCGGCGGTCTGCGTCACTTCGTCTGGGACCTCGGGCACGGCTTCGATCCCGCCGTCTCGACCAGGATGGCCAAGCTCACGCTCGTCGCCTCGATCTGTCTGACCGCGCTGGTCTGGATCATCGGCATCGTCATCCGGCTGGGTTGATTGGCATGATTGTTCCCGAAAGCGTTCGAACGCTTTTCGGGATCATGTGCTTTAAAGGATATTTCTCATGGATATGCGCACTCCTCTGGGCAAAGTCCGCGGTCTCGGTTCCGCCAAGGAAGGCACCGATCATTTCTGGCGTCAGCGCCTGACCGCGGTTGCCAACGTTCCACTCTTCCTCTTCTTCGTCATCTTCCTGATGATCTACGCCGGCGCGCCCTACGCGGAAGTCGTGCACGCGCTGTCGAACCCGCTCGTCGCCGTCATCATGGGCCTGATGGTGGTCTCCGGCATCATTCACATGAAGCTCGGCATGCAGGTCATCATCGAGGACTATGTCCACGGCGAATTCGGCAAGATCGTCCTTCTCATGCTCAACACGTTCTTCGCGATCGTCATGGCGGGGCTCTGTCTTTTCGCCATTCTGAAGATCGCGTTCGTAGGATAAATGCATCATGGCACCGAACTCATCCACTCAGAATGGGCCTGCTCAAAACGGGAAAGCCTACAAGTATGTCGATCACTCCTATGACGTGATCGTCGTCGGCGCCGGCGGCGCCGGCCTGCGCGCAACGCTCGGCATGGCCGAGCAGGGCTTCCGCACCGCCTGCATCACCAAGGTCTTCCCGACGCGTTCGCACACCGTCGCAGCCCAGGGCGGCATCGCGGCTTCGCTGCAGAACATGACGCCGGACAGCTGGCAGTGGCACCTGTACGACACCGTCAAGGGCTCGGACTGGCTCGGCGACGTCGACGCCATGCAGTATATGGTCATGGAAGCGCCGAAGGCCGTCTACGAGCTCGAGCACTACGGCGTGCCCTTCTCGCGCAACGAAGAAGGCAAGATCTATCAGCGCCCGTTCGGCGGCCACATGCAGAACTTCGGCGAGGGACCGCCGGTGCAGCGCACCTGCGCAGCCGCCGACCGCACCGGCCACGCCATCCTGCATACGCTTTACGGCCAGTCGCTGCGCAACAACGCCGAATTCTTCATCGAGTATTTCGCGCTCGACCTCATCATGTCCGACGATGGCAGCCGCTGCACAGGCGTCGTTGCCTGGTGCCTCGATGACGGCACGATCCATCGTTTCGCCGCCAAGATGGTGGTGCTGGCGACCGGCGGCTACGGCCGCGCCTATTTCTCGGCGACGTCGGCCCACACCTGCACCGGCGACGGCGGCGGCATGGTGGCCCGTGCCGGCCTGCCGCTGCAGGACATGGAATTCGTGCAGTTCCATCCGACCGGCATCTACGGTTCGGGATGTCTGATCACCGAAGGCGCGCGCGGCGAAGGCGGCTATCTCGTCAATTCCGAGGGCGAGCGCTTCATGGAGCGCTATGCTCCTTCGGCGAAGGACCTTGCCTCGCGCGACGTGGTTTCGCGCTGCATGACGCTGGAAATCCGCGAGGGTCGCGGCGTCGGCAAGAATAAGGACCATATCTTCCTGCATCTCGACCATCTCGATCCGGCCGTGCTGCATGAGCGCCTGCCTGGTATTTCCGAGAGCGCGCGCATCTTCGCCGGCGTCGACGTGACCCGTGAGCCGATCCCGGTGCTGCCGACGGTCCATTACAACATGGGCGGCATTCCCACCAACTATTGGGGTGAGGTGCTGAATGCCGACAGCAGCAATCCCGAGCGAATCCTGCCGGGCCTGATGGCCGTCGGCGAAGCCGGCTGCGCCTCGGTGCACGGCGCCAACCGCCTGGGCTCCAACTCGCTGATCGACCTCGTGGTGTTCGGCCGCGCCGCCGCCATTCGCGCCGCCCAGGTCATCGACCGCAACAGCCCGGTTCCGGCGGTCAACGTGGCCGCCTGCGACAAGATCATGGAACGCTTCGATCGCCTGCGCCATGCCAGCGGCGGCACGCCGACGGCTGCCCTTCGCGAGAAGATGCAGCGCGCCATGCAGGAAGATGCCGCCGTGTTCCGCACCCAGGAATCGCTGGAATCCGGCTGCCGCCGCATTTCGGAGATCTGGAAGGACATGTCCGACATCAAGGTAACCGACCGTTCGCTGATCTGGAATTCCGACCTCGTCGAAACGCTGGAGCTGCACAATCTGATGGCCAACGCCATCACGACCATCTACGGCGCCGAGGCCCGCAAGGAAAGCCGCGGCTCGCATGCCCGCGAGGACTACACCGAGGGCAAGTTTGCCGGCCGTGACGACGAGAACTGGCGCAAGCATACGCTTGCCTGGGTCAACGACGCCGGTGACGTGAAGCTCGACTATCGTCCCGTTCACACCGACCTGATCGCCGAAGGCATCGATCCGCACAAGATCGAGCCGAAGGCACGCGTGTACTGATCTGAGAGGAACTGACCATGGTTGAACTCGCTCTCCCCAAGAACTCTCAGATGCGCGAAGGCAAGGTCTGGCCGAAGCCGGTCGGCGCCAAGAACACGCGCGAATTCCGCGTCTATCGCTGGAGCCCGGATGACGGCCAGAACCCGAGCATCGACACCTACTACATCGATATCGACGATTGCGGTCCGATGGTGCTCGACGGCCTGCTCTACATCAAGAACAAGATCGATCCGACGCTGACGCTGCGCCGCTCCTGTCGCGAAGGCATTTGCGGCTCCTGCGCGATGAACATCGACGGCACCAACACGCTCGCCTGCACCAAGGGTCTGGACGAGATCAAGGGCACGGTGAAGATCTATCCGTTGCCGCACATGCCCGTCGTCAAGGACCTCGTGCCGGACCTGACGAATTTCTACGCTCAGCACCGATCCATCGAGCCCTGGCTGAAGACGGTATCGCCGCCGCCGGCCAAGGAGTGGAAGCAGAGCCACGAGGACCGCCTGAAGCTCGACGGTCTTTACGAGTGCATCCTTTGTGCCTGCTGCTCGACTTCCTGTCCGAGCTACTGGTGGAATGGCGACCGTTATCTCGGTCCCGCCGTCCTGCTGCAGGCCTATCGCTGGCTCATCGACTCCAGAGACGAAGCCAAGGGCGAACGCCTCGACAATCTCGAGGATCCCTTCCGTCTCTATCGCTGCCACACGATCATGAACTGCGCCCAGACCTGCCCGAAGGGTCTGAACCCGGCTAAGGCAATCGCCGAAATCAAGAAGATGATGGTTGAGCGGCGGGTCTAACCCGCCGTTCCGGTCACTCCCGCGGTGCCGGCGATATTTGATAGGTCCTTGATAAGGCACATGGATCGGAGAGGATGCCGAAATTCGCGGCTTCCCTCCATTTTAGGAGAGGTTCGGCGTATCGCCTTGAAACCACCCGATTCTTGTCCAGCTATGGCCTACGGCAATTTGTGACGGTATCGACTTGATTAACCAAAGTGAAATACGATAATTCGGACATCATTAAACATATCTTTGCAGATGTCAGCGGTGGACAATCATTTAGGAGTGTGATGATGCAGTTTAGATATGCAGTGACGGCTGCGGCGATTGGTCTGTCGCTTGCCGGTTGCCAGCGCACGGCATACAACAACGACAGTTATTCTGCCCCGCCACTGCAGGCCCAGCCTGTTCCTTCCGTTCAATCCAGCCAGCTTCCGCCCGCAGGCGCCGGCAACGGTTCGCAATTTCCGGCTGCTCCGGCAACGGGCGCGGCGAATGCGGGCAATCCGCAGCAACAGCAGGCGATGGCGGCATCCGCCATGGATGTCACGAAGGAATCAATGGTCGGCAGCTGGAAGGTCAGCAATGGCGGATCAAGCTGCGACATGTTCCTGACGTTGACGAACCTCGGCAGCGGCTCGCGCGGCGGTACGCGCGGTTGCGCGGGCGAACTCACCGCGATGGGTTCCTGGGAAGTTTCGGGCAAGCAGGTTCTCCTGAAAAATCGTGACGGCTCGACGATCGGCACGGTCTACAAGACGGCGGATTCGCGCTTTGACGGCTCGACCGCGTCCGGCCAGCCGCTCAGCCTCAGCCGATAAGCATATTTGAAAGGTGCAGCACCCGTTGGGTGCGCTCCTGTTCGCACAGGCGGATATTTCCCCATGCAGCCCATGCCAGATTACTCGATCAGCGTCTGCGAACAGCTAAAGGCGCTGACGGCGTCCGGGTCCCTCCAGGTGGATTCGGCGCAGATGGATGTGGCGAAAATGCTGGACCGCGTGCTTGCCGATCTCAAGCGGAAGCGGCCTGCCGCCAAATCCAGCGCGCTCGGCTGGATGTTTGCCGCACGCAAGAAGTCGGTCGAGACGATCAAGGGCCTTTACATTCACGGCAGTGTCGGACGCGGCAAGACCATGTTGATGGACATGTTCTTCGCCATGGCGCCCTGCCAGAAGAAGCGCCGGGCGCATTTCTTCGAGTTCATGACCGATGTGCACAACCGCATCGCGGCGCAGCGGCTGAAGTTCAAGAACGGCGAGACCAAGCAGGCCGACCCGATCCCGCCGGTTGCCGCCGACCTCTACGCCGAGGCCGAACTGCTTTGCTTCGACGAATTCACCGTTACCGACATTGCCGATGCGATGATCCTGTCGCGGCTGTTTTCCGAGCTGTTCTCGCTCGGCTGCGTGCTGATCGCCACGTCGAACGTGGAGCCGGACAATCTTTATCGTGACGGCCTCAACCGCGGCCTGTTCCTGCCCTTCATCGATCTCCTGAAAAAGTACGTCGATGTGGTGACGCTGGATTCGCCGACGGACTACCGCATGGAGAAGCTGAACAGCCAGCCGGTCTATCTGACGCCGCTCGACCAGCGTGCCGATATGGCGATGGATGCCTCCTGGATGCAGGCGCTGCATGGACGCAAGGCGCTGCCGACGGAGATCCCGATGAAAGGGCGCTCCATTCATGTGCCGCTCGCCGTCGATCGCATGGCGCGCTTCTCCTTCGCCGATCTTTGCGATGCGCCGCTGGGCCCCGCCGATTTCCTCGCCATCGCCGAGCGCTTCGACACGATCTTCCTCGATCATGTGCCGAAGCTCGGCCCGGACAAGCGCAACCAGACGAAGCGTTTCATCATTCTTATCGACACGCTCTACGATCACAATATCCGCCTCTACGTGTCCGCGGCCGCCATGCCGGAGGATCTGCTGGAGGAGCGGCGAGGGACGGAAGGCTTCGAATTCGACCGCACGGCGTCGCGGCTTTTCGAGATGCGCAGCGCCGAATATCTGGCCCAGACTCCGGCCAGGCGCGCTGCCGAGTAACAATTCGGTGACAGAAAATCTTACGTTTACGTAAGATATTTTGTATCTAACCGATTGAAATTCCTGATCTCAAAATAATCAATTGCCAATTTCACCCTTTGGGTCTATGCGATTGACGGCTATTGTGGATGCCTGTCACGGTGTCCCGCCACGGATTTTGATCGCAAAGGATACACCGAAATGGCGCGCAACAAGATCGCACTTATTGGTTCTGGCATGATTGGTGGCACGCTGGCGCATCTCGCCGGCCTGAAGGAACTGGGCGACATCGTCCTGTTCGACATCGCGGACGGCATTCCCCAGGGCAAGGGTCTCGACATCGCCCAGTCTTCTCCGGTTGAAGGTTTCGACGCCAACTTGACCGGCGCCAGCGACTATTCCGCGATCGAAGGCGCCGATGTCTGCATCGTCACCGCCGGCGTTGCCCGCAAGCCGGGCATGAGCCGCGACGATCTGCTCGGCATCAACCTCAAGGTCATGGAACAGGTCGGCGCCGGCATCAAGAAGTATGCCCCGAACGCTTTCGTGATCTGCATCACCAACCCGCTCGACGCCATGGTGTGGGCGCTGCAGAAGTTCTCGGGTCTGCCGACCAACAAGGTCGTCGGCATGGCCGGCGTGCTCGACAGCTCGCGCTTCCGCCTGTTCCTCGCCAAGGAATTCAACGTTTCCGTCGAAGACGTCACCGCTTTCGTTCTCGGCGGCCATGGCGACTCGATGGTTCCGCTCGCCCGCTACTCCACCGTTGCCGGCATCCCGCTGACCGACCTCGTCACCATGGGCTGGCTCACTGCCGAGCGCCTCGAAGAGATCATCCAGCGCACCCGTGACGGCGGCGCCGAGATCGTCGGCTTGCTGAAGACTGGCTCGGCCTACTATGCTCCGGCCGCTTCGGCCATCGCGATGGCTGAATCCTACCTCAAGGACAAGAAGCGCGTCCTGCCTTGCGCCGCGCATCTCGACGGCCAGTACGGCGTGAAGGACATGTATGTCGGCGTTCCCACCGTCATCGGTGCCGGCGGTATCGAGCGCGTCATCGAGATCGATCTGAACAAGGCCGAGAAGGAAGCCTTCGACAAGTCGGTCGCGGCCGTTGCCGGTCTTTGCGAAGCTTGCGCCACCATCGCGCCGTCGCTGAAGTAATTTCCGCGTTCCAACAGGGATAAGTCCATGAACATTCATGAATACCAGGCCAAGGCGCTGCTGAAGACCTATGGCGCACCCGTCGCGGACGGCGTTGCCATCTTCTCCGCCGATGAGGCCGCCGCCGCTGCCAAGCAGCTTCCAGGTCCGCTTTACGTCGTCAAGAGCCAGATCCATGCTGGCGGCCGCGGCAAGGGTAAGTTCAAGGAACTCGGCCCGGACGCCAAGGGCGGCGTTCGCCTGGCCAAGTCGGTTGACGATGTCGTCGCCAACGCCAAGGAAATGCTCGGCCACACGCTGGTGACCAAGCAGACCGGCCCGGCCGGCAAGCAGGTCAACCGCCTCTACATCGAAGACGGCGCCGATATCGATCGCGAGCTTTATCTCTCGATCCTGGTCGACCGCTCGGTCGGTCAGGTCGCTTTCGTCGTTTCGACGGAAGGCGGCATGGACATCGAGACCGTCGCGCACGATACGCCGGAAAAGATCATCACCGTCGCCATCGATCCGTCGACGGGCGTCACGGCCGCCAACTCGGCTGCTCTTTCCGACGCGCTGAAGCTCGAAGGGGCTGCCCGCGAAGACGCTGCCAAGCTCTTCCCGATCCTCTACAAGGCCTTTGTCGAAAAGGACATGGCGCTGCTGGAAGTGAACCCGCTGATCGTCATGACCAACGGCCGCCTCCGCGTCCTCGACGCCAAGGTCTCGTTCGACGGCAACGCGCTCTTCCGTCACGAAGACATCCGCGCCCTGCGCGACACCTCGGAAGAGGACGAGAAGGAAATCCAGGCCCACGAATACGACCTCGCCTATGTCGCGCTCGACGGCAACATCGGCTGCATGGTCAACGGCGCCGGCCTTGCCATGGCGACCATGGACATCATCAAGCTCTATGGCGCCGAGCCGGCGAACTTCCTCGATGTCGGCGGCGGCGCTACCAAGGAAAAGGTCACGGCCGCCTTCAAGATCATCACTGCCGATCCGGCCGTCCAGGGTATTCTGGTCAACATCTTCGGCGGCATCATGAAGTGCGACGTCATTGCCGAAGGCGTGCTTGCGGCCGTCAAGGAAGTCGGTCTGAAGGTTCCGCTCGTCGTGCGCCTCGAAGGCACCAACGTCGAGCTCGGCAAGAAGATCATCAACGAATCCGGTCTCAACGTCATCTCTGCCGATGACCTGGACGATGCCGCCCAGAAGATCGTTAAGGCAGTCAAGGGAGCCTGAGGCAAGATGTCGATCCTCATCAACAAAGATACGAAGGTTCTGGTTCAGGGCCTGACCGGCAAGACCGGTACTTTCCACACCGAGCAGGCGCTTGCCTATCACGGCACGAAGATGGTCGGCGGTATCCACCCCTCCAAGGGTGGCGAGACCTGGACTGGCTCCAAGGGCGAAAAGCTGCCGATCTTCAAGTCGGTCGCCGAAGGCAAGGAAGCCACCGGCGCCAACGCCTCGGTCATCTACGTGCCGCCGGCAGGCGCCGCAGCCGCGATCCTCGAAGCGATCGAAGCCGAGATCCCGCTCATCGTCTGCATCACGGAAGGCATTCCGGTCGCCGACATGGTCAAGGTCAAGGATCGCCTCATCAAGTCCAAGTCGCGCCTGATCGGGCCGAACTGCCCGGGCGTCCTGACGCCGGACGAATGCAAGATCGGCATCATGCCGGGCTCCATCTTCAAGAAGGGCTCCGTCGGCGTTCTCTCGCGCTCCGGCACGCTGACCTATGAAGCCGTGTTCCAGACCACGAACGAAGGCCTCGGCCAGACGACGGCCGTCGGTATCGGCGGCGACCCGGTCAAGGGCACGGAATTCATCGACATCCTGGAAATGTTCCTCGCAGACGACGAAACCAAGTCGATCATCATGATCGGCGAAATCGGCGGCTCGGCTGAAGAAGACGCGGCCCAGTTCCTCAAGGACGAAGCCAAGAAGGGCCGCAAGAAGCCGATGGTCGGCTTCATCGCCGGCCGCACGGCACCTCCCGGCCGCACGATGGGCCATGCCGGCGCCGTCATCTCCGGCGGCAAGGGCGGCGCGGAAGACAAGATCGCGGCAATGGAATCGGCAGGCATCCGCGTGTCGCCATCGCCGGCGCGTCTCGGCAAGACTCTGGTGGAAGTCCTCAAGGGCTGACCCTACCTATAGCAAGGCCGGACGGGGTGGCGGCTATCTCGTCCCGTCCGGTTTCGAAATTCGCAGATGCTGACGTACGGCCTTGACGGCCTCAAGTGAAATACGGTCGCCGGGGATCCGAAAACCGGCAATGCAAACAAGTTGGGAGACGGGCGAAAGCGTCCGCAGATTCACCATGGCAAGGCAAGAAGCCAACGAGCAGTTTCAGATCACCTCGTTCCTGGATGGCGCTAACGCTGCCTATATCGAGCAGCTCTATGCGCGCTATGAGGACGATCCTTCATCGGTCTCCGACGAATGGCGGTCTTTCTTCAAGGCGCTCGAGGATAGCCCCGACGACGTGAAGAGGGCGGCCAAGGGCGCCTCCTGGCAGCGCAAGAACTGGCCGATCCCGGCGAAGGGCGACCTGGTGTCCGCGCTCGACGGCGACTGGGGCGTTGTCGAAAAGGTCATCGAGACCAAGCTGAAGGCGAAGGCCGAAGTCGCCGGTACCCCGGCCGACACGACCGACGTCCTGCAGGCGACGCGCGATTCCGTCCGCGCCATCATGATGATCCGTGCCTATCGCATGCGCGGCCATCTGCATGCCAAGCTCGACCCGCTCGGCATCGCCGCTCCCGTCGAAGACTATAAGGAACTGTCGCCGGAAGCTTACGGCTTCACCGAGGCGGACCTCGACCGCAAGATCTTCATCGACAACGTGCTCGGCCTTGAATATGCCAGCGTGCGCGAGATGATCGAGATCCTCGAGCGCACTTACTGCTCGACGCTCGGCGTCGAATTCATGCATATCTCCAATCCGGAAGAGAAGGCATGGATTCAGGAACGCATCGAGGGCGTCGACAAGGGGATCGCTTTCAATCCCGAGCGCAAGAAGGCCATCCTGCAGAAGGTCATCGAAGCCGAGGGCTATGAACAGTTCCTCGACGTCAAGTTCAAGGGCACCAAGCGTTTCGGCCTAGACGGCGGCGAATCGCTGATCCCGGCGCTCGAGCAGATTCTCAAGAGCGGTAGCCAGCTCGGCCTCCGGGAAGCCGTGTTCGGCATGGCCCATCGCGGCCGTCTGAACGTGCTGTCCCAGGTCATGGGCAAGCCGCATCGCGCCATCTTCCACGAGTTCAAGGGCGGCTCCTACGCTCCCGACGAAGTCGAAGGTTCGGGCGACGTGAAGTACCATCTCGGCGCCTCCTCGGATCGCGATTTCGACGGCGCCAAGGTGCACGTCTCGCTGACGGCGAACCCGTCGCATCTGGAAATCGTCAATCCCGTCGTCATGGGCAAGGCCCGCGCCAAGCAGGATATGGGCGCCACCCAATGGGATGGCGACATCATCCCATTGTCGGAACGCGCCAAGGTCGTGCCCTTGCTGATCCACGGCGACGCGGCTTTCGCCGGTCAGGGCGTAACTGCCGAAATCCTCGGCCTGTCAGGCCTGCGCGGTCATCGCGTTGCCGGCACGATGCACGTCATCATCAACAACCAGATCGGTTTCACCACCAATCCGGCCTTCTCGCGCTCGTCGCCCTATCCGTCCGACGTCGCCAAGATGATCGAAGCGCCGATCTTCCACGTCAACGGCGACGATCCGGAAGCCGTGGTTTACGCTGCGAAGATCGCAACCGAATTCCGCATGAAGTTCCACAAGCCTGTCGTGGTCGACCTGTTCTGCTACCGCCGCTACGGCCACAACGAAGGCGATGAACCGTCCTTCACGCAGCCGAACATGTACAAGGTCATCCGCGCCCACAAGACGGTGCTGCAGATCTATTCGCAGCGGCTGATCAGCGAAGGCGTGCTGACCGAAGGCGAAGTCGAGAAGATGAAGGCCGACTGGCGCGCCCATCTCGATCAGGAGTTCGAGGCCGGCCAGTCCTACAAGCCGAACAAGGCCGACTGGCTGGATGGCGAGTGGTCCGGCCTGCACACGGCCGACAATGCCGACGAGCAGCGCCGCGGCAAGACTGCCGTGCCGATGAAGGCGCTGAAGGATATCGGCCGCAAGCTGTCGGAAATCCCGGCAGGCTTCCATGCGCACCGTACCATCCAGCGCTTCATGGAAAACCGCGCCAACATGGTGCAGACCGGCGAGGGCATCGACTGGGCCATGGCGGAAGCCCTGGCGTTCGGTTCGCTCGTCGTCGAAGGCCACAAGATCCGCCTGTCCGGTCAGGATTGCGAACGCGGCACCTTCTCGCAGCGTCATTCGGTTCTCTACGATCAGGAGACCGAAGAGCGCTACATCCCGCTCGCCAACCTGTCGCCGACCCAGGCCCGTTACGAAGTCATCAACTCGATGCTGTCGGAAGAAGCGGTTCTCGGCTTCGAATACGGCTATTCGCTGGCCCGTCCGAACGCGCTGACCCTGTGGGAAGCCCAGTTCGGCGACTTCGCCAACGGTGCGCAGGTCGTCTTCGACCAGTTCATCTCGTCGGGCGAACGCAAGTGGCTGCGCATGTCCGGCCTCGTCTGCCTGCTGCCGCATGGCTATGAAGGCCAGGGTCCGGAACACTCTTCCGCCCGCCTGGAACGCTATCTGCAGCTCTGCGCCGAGGACAACATGCAGGTCGCCAACGTCACGACGCCGGCGAACTACTTCCACATCCTGCGCCGTCAGCTGAAGCGCGACTTCCGCAAGCCGCTGATCCTGATGACGCCGAAGTCGCTGCTGCGCCACAAGCGCGCCGTGTCGACGCTGGCGGAAATGGCGGGCGAAAGCTCGTTCCATCGCCTGCTGTGGGACGATGCCGAACTGATCAAGGACGGCCCGATCAAGCTGCAGAAGGACAACAAGATCCGTCGCGTCGTCATCTGCTCGGGCAAGGTCTACTACGATCTGCTGGAAGAGCGCGAGAAGCGCGGCATCGACGACATCTACCTGCTGCGCATCGAACAGCTCTATCCGTTCCCGGCCAAGGCGCTCATCAACGAGCTCAGCCGCTTCCGCAACGCGGAAATGGTCTGGTGCCAGGAAGAGCCGAAGAACATGGGCGCATGGTCGTTCATCGATCCGTATCTGGAATGGGTGCTCGCCCACATCGATGCCAAGTACCAGCGCGTTCGCTACACCGGCCGTCCGGCCGCCGCCTCTCCGGCGACGGGCCTGATGTCCAAGCATCTGTCGCAGCTTGCGGCGTTCCTCGAGGACGCGCTCGGCGGTTGAGGGGTTGCGCGATGACCGGTTTTCGTTTGAAGATTGCGTCGTCGCGTCCCAGCCTTCCGCATGATGCGACGGGGGAGAAGATGGCCGCCATGCAGAAACATGCCGCCTATCGCCAGGATCAAGCAAATGCCCGGTCGGCCACTGTCGTCGTCCGGGCGATTGCGTCACGGCGCATCACCCGTCCCCCGGCCGTCTGTCGCCGGAATTCCATCTAACTCATAATGACGAAAATCAGGATTTGAACAATGGCCACTGAAATCCGCGTTCCTACCCTCGGCGAATCCGTCAGCGAAGCGACCGTCGGCACCTGGTTCAAGAAGGTCGGCGATGCCATCAAGGCCGATGAGCCGCTTCTCGAGCTTGAAACCGACAAGGTGACGATCGAAGTCCCCGCACCGTCGGCCGGCACCCTGTCCGAAATCGTTGCCCAGGCCGGCGAGACCGTAGGCCTCGGCGCACTGCTCGGCCAGATCTCCGCCGGCAACGGCGCTGCCGCCGCTCCGGCGCAGGCTGCTGCTCCGGCCCCTGCCGCTGCCGCTCCGGTTGCGGCGCCCGCCGTTTCCGCTCCGGCTTCTTCCATGCCGCCGGCTCCTGCCGCCGCCAAGCTGCTCGCTGAAAACAATCTCTCCGCCGATCAGGTCGAGGGCAGCGGCAAGCGCGGCCAGGTGCTGAAGGGCGATGTCATCGCCGCCGTTGCCAAGGCCACTTCGGCTCCTGCCGCCGCACCGGCTGCTCCGGTCGCAGCGCGCGCGCCGACCGCCGTCGAGGACGTCAGCCGCGAAGAGCGTGTCAAGATGACCCGCCTGCGCCAGACGATCGCTCGCCGCCTCAAGGATGCGCAGAACACCGCCGCCATGCTCACCACCTACAACGAGGTGGACATGAAGGCCGTCATGGACCTGCGCAACAAGTACAAGGACATCTTCGAGAAGAAGCATGGCGTGAAGCTCGGCTTCATGGGCTTCTTCACCAAGGCCGTCACCCACGCGCTGAAGGAACTGCCGGCTGTCAACGCCGAGATCGACGGCACCGACATCATCTACAAGAACTACTGCCACATCGGCATGGCCGTCGGCACCGACAAGGGTCTCGTCGTTCCGGTTATCCGCGATGCCGACCAGATGTCGATCGCCGAGGTCGAGAAGGAGCTGGGCCGTCTGGCAAAGGCTGCCCGCGACGGAACGCTGTCGATGGCCGACATGCAGGGCGGCACCTTCACCATCACCAACGGCGGTGTCTACGGTTCGCTGATGTCTTCGCCGATCCTGAACGCGCCGCAGTCGGGCATTCTCGGCATGCACAAGATCCAGGAACGTCCGGTCGCCATCGGCGGTCAGGTCGTCATCCGTCCGATGATGTATCTGGCGCTTTCCTACGACCATCGCATGGTCGACGGCAAGGAAGCGGTTACCTTCCTCGTGCGCGTCAAGGAAAGCCTGGAAGATCCGGAACGTCTGGTTCTCGATCTCTAAGGGAGCGGTGGATCATGTCGACATGGCCCATGCGGACGCTGCACGGATTGTTGTGCGCTGTCGCCGCATGGATACCATCGTCCGCCGGCGCGGGTGAGCTCGACATTTCCAGGCTCAGCAGCAACTTCGATCTGGCGTCGCTCAGCGACGCCGATCTCGCCGCCCGCTCGATCAAGGCTCTCCATGTCGGCAAGGTGGAGTTGACCTCCGGGCGCGTCGTCGCCAGCGATCCGCTCGTCGGGCCCGATCGCGCGGCGTTTGTCCGGACGGTTCCTCCCGGCGACTATCCCGTCACGCTCTACGAAGCCTTCGGCCGCATCGCCGCTGCCGGCATGCGCTTTGCCGAGGGCAGGCCGGTGCGCTGGGAACTGGCGCTGATCCCGGGCCAGGATATCGGTTCGCTGAAGGGCGACGAATTCTTCGGCTATCCGGTCGATGCCGGTCTCGGCTGCTATATGGATGCCGAGACCTATGCTCTGATCCAGGAGCGCGAAACGCAGGTTCGGGCAGAGAAGGCGTCGCCCGATATCAATTACTATGACGACGTCCTGGCCTCCGAACTCGGAGTGAACGACGACAGATACGCCATGCATCGGCCGATACCGGGCAAGCGTGGCAATGTCGCCGTTTTCTGGAGCGGCTGGGGCGACGGTTTCTATCCGGTTTTCTGGGGCCTTGATGCCGACGGCAGGCCGCTGGTTCTGTTCACGGATTTCGGCGTGACCGAAAATGCCGATGGCCGGCGCGAGCCGGGAGGGGAGTGACCATGCTGGCTGAAAGCACGATGGCACGACTGGCCTCGACGCATTGGATGATGCTGGCCTTCGCGATCAATCCGGTATCTGCCTATGCTGACGAATGCATGCAGGAAAAGGCCGTCTACGTCGATATGGACAATGCCTACGAGCTGCGGTTCGAGCCGATGGGATCGGAGTCGGCGGTCAGCAACAGGTTCAAGCTTGCGGTGCGCAACACCGCCGTCGTTGCCGATGGCGTCGTCATGCGCAGCGACGACCAATTGCGCGCCGATGGCCGCATCATGTTCGAATGCCCCGAAGGCGACGTAACCGGGGCCGATCTTAGAGCCTGCACCGTCTGGCAGGGCATGGTCTATGCCTCCGATCTGACGGGCCATATCCGCGCACTGCCAGCGGAAGGCGAGAACGCGGCGGACCGGCTTTTCCTGCCGGCGCTTGGACCTTCGATCCAGAAGTCGTCTCTCTGGGGCGAGGGAAAGGCGACCGTCGCACCTTGGGATGTCCTCAGTCTGAAAGGATGCTACCAATGACCGAGAGTGCTGCTGTTCTTCTCGTAACCGGTGGTAGCCGCGGCATCGGTGCCGCGGTGTGCTTGGCCGCCGCCCAGCATGGCTGGGCCGTGGCGGTGAACTACGCGTCCAACAAGGATGCGGCCGAGGCCGTGGTGGGGACGATCCGCGACGCCGGCGGCGAGGCGATCGCGGTTGCCGGCGATATCGGCAAGCCCGAGGATATCAAATCCGTCTTCGCCAAGGTCGACGCGTATTTCGGCCGGATCGACGGCCTCGTCAACAATGCCGGCATCGTCGATGTCATCCAGCGCCTGGACGAGATGACGCCGGAACGGCTCGACCGCATGTTCCGCATCAACGTCACCGGCTCGATGCTGGTCGCGGCCGAGGCCGTGCGCCGCATGTCGACCCGCCACGGGGGCAAGGGCGGGGTGATCGTCAACGTCTCCTCCATGGCCGCAACGCTCGGCGGCGGCGGCCAGTATGTCGACTATGCCGCCTCCAAGGGAGCGATCGATACGTTCACGGTCGGCCTTGCGCGTGAGGTAGCGTCGGAAGGCATCCGCGTCAACGCGGTCCGGCCCGGCATCATCGATACGGATATCCATGCCGCCGCCGGCCTGCCGGATCGGGCGCGCGACATCGCGCCGCAATTGCCGATGAAGCGTGCCGGAACGTCCGACGAGGTTGCCGACGCCATCCTCTACCTCCTCAGTCCTCACGCATCCTATATTACGGGTGCTCTGCTCGACGTGAGCGGCGGCCGCTGATCAGAATGGACAAGTGACATGCAGTATATTCTCGAATTCCTCGGCCTGATGGCGGTGTTCTCGATCTTCATCGTCGTTCCCGGCGCGGACTTTGCCGTGATCCTGCGCCAGAGCATCGTACATGGCCGCCGCGCCGCCATGATGACCGGGCTCGGCATGGGCTTCTCGCTGCTGTTCCACATCAGCTACACCATTCTCGGCCTGGGGCTCATCGTGTCGCAGTCGCTGATGCTGTTCAGCATGATCAAGTGGGCGGGCGTCCTCTATCTCGTCTACCTGGGCATCAAGTCCTTCCGCGAGCCGGGCTTCAAGGTGAAGGATGTCGAGATCACCGAGGAAGACCGCAAGCCGGTTTCCGTCTGGCGCTGCCTTGCGACGGGCTTCGTCACCAATGCGCTCAACCCGAAGCCGGTGCTGTTCTTCCTGTCGCTGTTTTCGACGCTGGTCCATCACGACACGCCGGCGCTCATCCAGTTCAGCTACGGCATCGGCATGGCAACGGCGCTCGTCGCCTGGTTTGCCGGCGTCTCCACCTTCTTCACCGTCAAGCCGGTCCGCGATCGCTTCATCGCCGGCGGCAAATGGTTCAACCGCATCACCGGAGCGGCGCTCGTCGGCTTCGGCATCCGCCTCGCCTTGGCACGGGCGACTGACTAACAAATACATAGAACAAGGAAAGCAAACATGTCCTACGATGTGATCATTATCGGAACCGGCCCCGGCGGCTATGTCTGCGCAGTCAAGGCAGCGCAGCTCGGCCTGAAGGTCGCGGTCGTCGAAAAGCGCGCGACCTACGGCGGCACCTGCCTCAACATCGGCTGCATTCCGTCCAAGGCGCTGCTGCACGCTTCCGAAATGTTCCATCATGCCGGCCACGGCATGGATGCGCTCGGCGTCGAGGTTGCCGCGCCGACGCTCAATCTTCCGAAGATGATGGCGCACAAGGATGCGACCGTGAAGTCGAACGTCGACGGTGTCGCCTTCCTCTTCAAGAAGAACAAGATCGACGCCTTCCAGGGCACCGGCAAGATCGTTGCCGCCGGCAAGGTTGCCGTAACGGCCGACGACGGCAAGGTGACCGAGATCGAGGGCAAGAACATCGTCATCGCCACCGGCTCCGACGTTGCCGGCATTCCGGGCGTTCCGCTCGAAATCGACGAAAAGGTCATCATCTCCTCGACCGGCGGCATTGCGCTCGACAAGGTGCCGGGCAAGTTGATCGTCGTCGGCGGTGGTGTCATCGGCCTCGAGCTTGGCTCGGTCTGGTCGCGTCTCGGCGCCAAGGTGACTGTCGTCGAATATCTCGACAGCATCCTCGGCGGCATGGACGGCGAAGTTTCCAAGCAGTTCCAGCGCATGCTGGCCAAGCAGGGCATTGAATTCCATCTCGGCGCCAAGGTGGTCGGCGTCGAAAAATCCGGCAACGGCGCGAAGGTTACTTTCGAGCCGGTCAAGGGCGGCGACAAGGTCGTGCTCGATGCCGACGTCGTGCTGGTTGCGACCGGCCGCAAGCCCTACACGGCAGGCCTTGGCCTCGAAGAGGCTGGCGTTGCGCTCGACAATCGCGGCCGCGTCGAGATCGACGGCCACTTCAAGACCAATGTTGCCGGCATCTATGCCATCGGCGACGTGGTGAAGGGCCCGATGCTGGCGCACAAGGCGGAAGACGAGGGCGTGGCGCTGGCCGAAATCCTCGCCGGCCAGGCCGGCCATGTGAACTATGACGTCATCCCGAGCGTCGTCTATACGCAGCCGGAAGTCGCCTCCGTCGGCAAGACCGAGGAAGAGCTCAAGGCAGCGGGCATCGCCTACAAGGTCGGCAAGTTCCCGTTCTCCGCCAACGGCCGCGCCCGCGCCATGCTGGCGACGGACGGTTTCGTCAAGATCCTCGCCGACAAGGAAACGGATCGGGTTCTCGGCGGCCATATCGTCGGCTTCGGCGCCGGCGAGATGATCCACGAGATTGCCGTGCTGATGGAATTCGGCGGCTCTTCGGAAGATCTCGGCCGCACCTGCCATGCGCATCCGACCATGTCGGAAGCCGTGAAGGAAGCAGCGCTCGCGACCTTCTTCAAGCCGATCCACATGTAAGATCCGGCGGTTTCCGCCGGGTTCCGCGCCAGGATTGCAATGCTTGCCCGATGATGCGATGAACGGGGCCCCCGTGCATCGCATCATCGACTCGTTCTCATCAACAAAGCAAGCATGTCACGTCAAATCCCAGCCGCTCACCCATCCGTAAAACTTTTCGTTGCGAGCGCGCTCGCGCTCCTCGTCACCGTTGCGGCGCCCGCGCATGCCGAAGCGCCCGTCGCGGGCTGGCCGCAGGCGGTCAGCGACCTGCCGGTGGAACAGGGGATCCGTTTCGGTACGCTGCCGAACGGCATGCGCTTTGCCGTCATGCACAATGCGACGCCCTCGGGTCAGGTGGCGATCCGCTTCCGCATCGGCGCCGGCTCCCTCCAGGAGCGCGATGACCAGCGCGGCCTGGCGCATTTTCTCGAGCACATGGCCTTCAAGGGTTCGACCCATGTTCCCGAAGGCGAGATGGTGCGCATCCTCCAGCGCCTCGGCCTTGCCTTCGGCGCGGATACCAACGCCTCCACGAGCTATGGCGAAACCGTTTATGCGCTGGATCTGCCGGAGGCCGATCCCGAGACCGTTTCGACTGGTTTGATGCTGATGCGCGAAACCGCCAGCGAGCTGAAGCTCGATGCGGGCGCCTTCGACCGCGAGCGCGGCGTCATTCTTTCGGAAGAGAAGCTGCGCGACACGCCGCAATATCGCGGCGGGATCGGTTTCCTCGATCAGGTGCTGCCGGGCCAGCTCGTGCCGCAGCGCTCGCCCATCGGCAAGACCGATATCATCAGCAACGCTCCGGTCGATCTGGTGCGGGACTTTTACCGAACCTATTATCGACCGGATCGCGCCACCCTGATCGTCGTCGGCGATATCGATGCCGCCGCCGTCGAGGCCGATATCCGCAACCGGTTCGGCACTTGGACCGCAGCCACCGCCGCACCGGCGGATCCTGACCTCGGCACGCCTGAAAAGCACGGAGAGCGTGTCGGCACGGTCGTCGTGCCCGGCGGTGCGACCCGCGTTCAGATCGTATGGACGCGGCCCTATGACGCCTCGCCGGATACGGCTGCCAAGCGCCGCGCGCAGCTGGTCGAGGACATCGGTCTTGCCGTTCTCAACCGGCGCCTGTCGGTGTTGGCGCAACAGCCCAATCCGCCCTTCGTCAGCGCGCAAGCCGGCGCCCAGGATGTGTTCAAATCGGCCCGTATCGCGATGATTGCGGCCGATAGCGATCCCGCCAAGTGGCAGGCCGCGCTTGCCGCAATCGACCAGGAGCAGCGCCGCATCGCGCTGTTCGGCGTCGACCAGAGCGAGATCGACCGTGAAATCGCCGAATATCGTTCGATGCTGCAGGCCGCGGCTGGCGGAGCGGCAACGCGCACGAGCCCGGACATTGCCGGCACGCTCAACTGGAGCGCCGGCGAGAACCTGGTCTTCACCTCGCCCGCGGAAGACCTCGCCTTGTTCGATACCGCGATGAAAGGCCTGGCTGCGGATGACGTCAACCAAGCTCTTCAGCGCGTCTTCGCCGGCAACGGTCCGCAACTCGTGCTGCAGGTTCCACAAATGCCCGATGGCGGCGATGCGGCTGTCGAAAAGGTCTATGCCGCTTCCCGCGCCGTAGCGGTGAAGGCGCCGGAATATGCGGCCTCCGTCGCATGGCCCTATACCGATTTCGGAAAGCCGGGCGATGTCGTCGAACGACGTGCGGTCGATGATCTCGGCATTACGATGGTCCGTTTCGCCAATGGAGTCCGCTTGACCGTCAAGCCGACCAAGTACCGGCAGGACGAGGTGCTCGTGCGCGCCAATATCGGCCATGGCCGGCTGGACCTGCCACACGATCGCCTGCTGCCGATATGGGCTGCGCCGGCGCTGCCGCTGTCCGGCCTGAAGGCCATCAGCTACGACGACATGCAGAAGGCCTTTGCGGCAAAGGTTGTCGGCAGCGATTTCTCCATTCAGGATTCGGACTTCAAGTTCGAAGGTGCCACACGTCCGCAAGACCTGCAGACGCAGTTACAGCTTCTGACGGCCTATGTCTCCGATCCGGCTTACCGTCCCGATGTCTTCAAGCGGGTCCAGCAAGCCTATCTGAATACTCTTACGCAGCTTCAGGCCACGCCGGGCACCGTGCTCCAGCGTGATTTCTCGAGTCTTCTGCATTCCGATGATCCGCGCTGGACATTTCCGGACCGGACGCAATTGCTCGATGCCAAGCCGGAAGATTTCGAGGCGCTCCTGCGGCCGCTTCTTGCAACGGGACAGATCGAAGTCATCATCGCGGGCGACGTCGAAGTCGATGACGCCATCCGCATGACCGCGCAGACTTTTGGCGCGCTGCCGGCGCGTGGCGACGAGAAGAGTAAAACGGATGGGGCCGACGTGCATTTTCCCGCGCCAACGTCCGAACCGGTCGTCCGGCTGCACGATGGGCGAAACGATAGTGCCGGCGCCGCCGTCGCCATGCCGATCGGCGATTTCCTCTCCGATCTGCCGAGAGCGGCTGTGGCCAATGTGGCCGGAGCCATCCTGCAGAACCGCCTGATCGAGCAATTCCGCCTCGCGGAAGGGGCAACGTACAGCCCTCAGGGCGATGTCGATCTCTCCCGGTCGATTCCCGGCTATGGCTTTGCCTATGCCTATGTCGAGACTACCCCCGCCAAGGTGGATCATTTCTTCCAGCTGGTGGACAAGATTACCGACGAGCTGCGCAATGGAGACGTTTCTCCCGACGAGTTGACGCGAGCCAAGGTTCCGATCGTCGAAGCGGTAAAGCGTTCGCAACAGACCAACGGCTATTGGCTTCAGAACCTTCGCAATGCCCAGACGGATCCCCGGCGCCTGGAGCGGATCCGCAGCAGCATCAGCGGTTATGAGGCTGTAACCGCGCAGGATGTCCGCACCATCGCAACCACATATCTGAAGCCGGATGCCTCCTGGCGATTGAAGATATTGCCGGTTAACGGGTCGGCCGTTCGCTAAAGCGATTCCGCGTTTCATCGAAGCGCGGAATTGCCCTATCTCTTTGCTTCTGCGCGATTCCGGATGGAAGAGTGCGCAGCACTTTTACTGGAATTGCCGTGGCCGTGATCAGCCGGCCAAATTGCCGCATCCGGCGTTTGTGATTCGGGTCGATTTGCAGCCTGTGCTAGAGTGCGGTGACTGCAAATCAACGGATGACGCGATGTCTGCAAGACCTCTGATGGTGGAACCGAATATGCCGCATCCCGCTTTGCCGGATGCCGATTGGGCGGATTGCTTCGAACTCCAGATCCCGACATCGGATCTTACCGCCGGTGCCGCCGCACGGAGCATGCTCACCCGTTTTCCGCTATGGGTACGGCTCCTGTTGCGATTGCGCGACGCGGCGACCGGTCCGTTCGGGCTGAGGTCCTCCAGCAGCCATCAGGCGGATGGACTGGAAAAGATCGGGTTCTTTCCGGTCGTCAGCAAATCCGACAGCCAGATCGTGCTTGGCTTCGACGATCGGCATCTGGATTTTCGGGTCGTCATCGATGTGCGGAATGACGAGCAGGGCCGACGGCTTGTGGATACGACCACGCTCGTCAGGCGCAAGATATTGCTTGGCCGGATCTATATCGCTCTGATCGCGCCGTTCCATCGGCTGATCGTCGCGACGATGCTTGCCGATTTAGGCAAGCGCATGCGGGCGGTCAGTTCGCGGCCGTTACCGTAAAACCCTGACCGCGCAGCAGCGCCACGAGACCCTGATCGCCGACGAGATGAAGCGCGCCGACGGCGATGAAGGCGTTGCCCTTGTCGAGAACCGGCGCTGCGCGCTCGGCCATGATCTTGTTGCGGTCGAGGATGATGCGCTGCTCGAAGGCGGTGGTATCGTCGTCCGTGATCGTCTGGTCCGGCTCGATCACCTTCAGCATCGGGATCATCGCGCCGATATTGCCGTCGAGATAGAGGTCGGTCATCGTTTCGTTGACGTCGTTGATCTTGTCGCCCAGTTCCAGCGTCTGCATCAGCGATTTCAGGTGCAGCGCGATCGGCAGGTCGCTCATGGCCTTGGCCTGTTCGGCAAGCGTTTCCAGACCCTTGACCTGCTTGCCCTCGGCTGCGGCATCGGTCGCCAGCTTCTGATCGAGGAATTTTGCGCCGCCGGCCTTGCGGCGAACCTCGCAGCCCGTCATTTCGAAGGAGCTCGAGATCAACCACGGCTGCATGCGCGAGACGGCGGCCAGCGTCAGGCCGCGTGCCTTCAATCCCTCCTCAAGGCGGGTATTGTCTTCCGGCGACAGATGCTCGCTGATGGTGGAACCATCGGTCAGCATCGTCAGCGACGGATTGGCGAAGAGGGCGGCCGCCGCCTTCTTGTCGTCCAGGATTTCGTCGGATTCGACGACGATCGTGTCGGCCGCGGCAACCGCGTCTGCCGCACCCTTCGGCAAGGTGAGCACGCGCGAATCCGAGACGTGCATGGTGCCGAGCAGCCATGACGGCTTCAGGCCGGGCTTCTCGATCTTCCAGAAAATGCCCTTGCCGTTTTCCACCTTGTCGCCGGCGGCGATGATCGAGGCGTATTTTGCCGGATCGGTCTTCTGAAGTTCCGCCATGAGATCCTTGCCGCCGCAGCTGTCGGACACCCCGCCTTCGGCATGGGCCGGCTGCAGCGTCAGCAGGGTCACGAGCAGCACGATAGCCAGCATCAACGGAAAGGCTGTGGCAAGCCAAAGGAAGATATCGCCGCGCGTCGGCTTCGTCGACCGCATCGTCTTGGATCCAAGGGCAGAAATCATCAAAACCTTCCGTTCGCAGAGGGCACGACTCCTAGCGCTCGAAAGCGGCTTTCGGGAGGCATGCCGGCACAGCCTTCTGCTCTATTCGTTCGAGACGGAGATTCCCTTAACGCGAGAGGTTAATCTTTCCTTACGCGCGTGGATGGGCGCGGTCGTAGACTTCGAGCAGCCGCGAGGAATCGACGCCGGTATAGACCTGCGTGGTCGATAGGCTGGCATGGCCGAGCAATTCCTGGATGGTGCGCAAGTCGCCGCCGCCGGCCAGCAGATGGGTAGCGAACGAGTGGCGAAGCGCGTGGGGCGTTGCCGTGTCGGGCAGCCCGAATGCGCCGCGCAGCTTCTGCATGCCATGCTGGATGATGCCCGGCTGCAGTTTGCCGCCGCGCGCGCCGCGAAAGAGCGGGCCGTCGGCATCGAGATGGTAGGGGCATGTCGCGCGGTAGTGATCCACCGCCTCGACGACGATCGCCAGCAGCGGCACCAGCCGCGTCTTGTTGCCCTTGCCGGTGATGCGCAGCGAGGTCGCGCCCGGCGAAAAATCCTGCGGTTTCAGATCCAGCGCTTCGGAGATGCGCAGGCCGCAGCCGTAAAGCAGGGTCAGAACGGCCGCGTCGCGCGCGGCGATCCATGGTTCCTCGTGCAGCTGCGCCTCGTCGCTGACGACTGTGATCGCCTGCTTGTCGGACAGCGGCTTGGGAAGCGATTTCGGCTGCTTGGGTGAACGCACCGCGGCCGCGCCGGCGGCATTCACCAGGCCCTTCTTCTCAAGGTAGCGCAAAAGTGAACGAAGGCCGGCGAGATTGCGCCCCAGCGAGCGCGCCCCGGCGCCATCCTTTCGGCGTGCGGCCAGAAAGGCGCGAAAATCGGCAGGGCGAAGTGCGTGGATATCCTCGATCGTTGCCGGACCGCCGAGATGGCCGGTCAGGAAGGCCAGGAACTGCCGGGTGTCGCGCTCATAGGCATTCAGCGTATGGGCCGAAAGCCGCCGCTCGTGACCCAGCGTGTCGAGCCAGCGGCTGCGCTCGGCCATCAACCTTGGGTCGGCGATGATCAACAACTCGTTCAGTGGAAAACCCCTTGAAATTCGGATTCCTTCTGCCACTTTGGAGGAAGGAAGGTTATGGAATCGCTAACTTTCCCGCTGCTTCCGGTACGTTTTCCATCGTACTGCCTGCGCGGCTGCATTTGGAAGGAAACGGCATATGGGCCGACCCCGGATCCCGGATGGTTCGGCGGCCATGTGCGAGGCGCTTGTCATGCTTCGATCATATTCGATTGCGATAGAATATATCCCAACCATTCAGGACCCTTCATGGCACGCCGCGGTTCGATAACTGCACTGGGACAGCTTGCAGAGGCGATCGCTTTGGTGTCCCAGGGCCAGCCGGGACACATCGTCGATACGCTGATTGCCGAGCGCGGGCAGAAGATCGTCCGCAATCCGCTATGGCCGGTCATGCGCCCCTTTCTCTACACGCTGCTGCGCTACAACAAGGCAATCGAATTCGCCGATGACGTCGCCAAGCTTTCGGGCTTTCAGTGCTTCGAATACATGAGCGACCTGCTGCGGCTCGACATCGGCGTCACCCATGACGATCGTATTCCGGCGTCCGGCGGCTTCATTCTCGTCAGCAATCATCCAACAGGCATCGCCGATGGCGTCGCCGTCTTCGATCTCCTGAAGTCGCGCCGGCCCGACATGATGATCTTCGCCAATCGCGATGCCGTGCGGGTCAATCCACGCTTCGCCGAGATGATTATCCCGGTCGAATGGCGCGAGGAATACAAAAGCAAGCCGAAGACGCGCGAGACGCTGCAGCTGACCAACCGAGCCGTCGCCGAAGGCAAGGTCACCGTGCTTTTTCCATCCGGTCGCATCGCCTACTGGGCGAATGGCAAGCTGAACGAGCGCCCCTGGAAGACCTCGGCCGTGGGCCTGGCGCGCAAATACAACCTGCCGATCCTGCCCGTTCACCTGACGGCGCGCAATTCCGGCCTGTTCTACTGGTTCGCCAAATGGTCGACCGAGCTGCGCGACATGACGGTGTTTCACGAGCTGCTAAACAAGCGTGGCGACCGCTTCGATTTTCTCATCGGCAACCTTATTCCCGTCGAGCATCTGGACGGCGACGTCAACGAGGTGACGAAGGCGCTGGAGAGGCACACGGTCCTCGACCTTGCGGCCGACGGCAATGCAACCTTCTCGCCGCTTGCGCCTTCCAAAGAGGACGAGACCCTGGTTTCGCATTCTCTTTAATATCGGAATCGGTTAAACCCCGGGGCATGCAACTGCGCTCCATGTCTGCCCGGAACTATCGCTCCCTGCGCTCGATCCGCATGGATCTGTCCGACGTCAACCTGTTCATCGGCGAGAACGGTGTCGGAAAATCAAACCTCTATCGCTCGCTGCAGCTCGTGCAGGCGGCGGTTCGGGGGCGGATGGCGCATGAGATTTCCAGCGAGGGCGGCATGTTCTCGGCCATGTGGTCGGGCAAGCGGCGGTCGCATGATTCCGCCCGCATCCGCTTCGACGTCGAGCTGCTCGATCCGGAAAGAGCGGCGACCTTCCGTTACTGGATCGAAGCGGGCATGCGTCCGCCCTGCGCATCCGCCGGATTTCCGCTGGAGCCGCAGGTCAAGGCCGAGGAACTGTCGCTCGAGACCGGGCGGCGGCCGGTGACGATGATGAAGCGCGAAGGTCCCGGCATTTCCGTACGCGGAGAGACCGGCCGCATGGAGCAGCACCGCGAGCAGGCCTTGACCTCGGAGACCGCGATCGCGCTGCTCGGCGATGCCGGATATTTTCCCGAGGTCGGCACCTTCCGCCGCGCCGTCGATGCCTGGCGGTTCTATCATGGTTTCCGCACCGATCGCGGTTCGCCGCTGCGTGCGCCATGTCTTGCGGTCACCGCGCCCATGCTCGATGAGGACGGCGCCAATATCGCCGCCGTCTTCGCCACGCTCGTCCACACGCGCGAAGATACCGTCGAGCTTGACCGGGTTGTTGCGGCCGCACTTGGCGGAGCGTGCCTTGTCGTGCCGGAACCGCGGGAAACGGCGGATTTCGGCCTGATGCTGCCGGAATTTCCCAACCGCGTCTTCCAGCCGCGCGAGCTGTCCGATGGCCAGATCCGCTTCCTCGGGCTTGCAGCGGCGCTGATGTCCTATCGCCTGCCGCCGCTGATCGCGCTCAACGAGCCGGAGGCAAGCCTGCATCCCGACATGCTGCCGCCGCTTGCCGATATGATCGCTGAGGCGGCAAAGACCAGCCAGATCTGGATCGTCACCCATTCCGAACGTTTGGCCGAGGCCGTGCGCGAGCGCTGCGGCGCGCGACCGCGCCGCGTGATCCGTGAGGATGGCTCCACCTGGATCGACGGCATGCGGCTGACCGGCGAAATCGACGATGACGATGAATAGCAGCCGTGGTGCGTTCTCTCTTTTTACGGCATGGAAGCATTCCAAATGGACGTTTTGACATGACCTCTTCAAGCAGGGCCGCTTTGCTGAACGAGCTGGCTGTTATGATTGCGAACCTCGGCTCGGAGCGGCCGATCCGCATTGCGATCGACGGCCGCACGGCGTCGGGCAAGACCACGCTGGCGAACGAACTGGCCGAATGCCTCAAGGCCAGCGGGCGAGAGATCATCCGCACCTCGATCGATGGCTTCCATCGGCCCAAGGTGGAGCGCTATGCGCGCGGGCGGCACTCGGCCGAGGGTTATTACCACGATGCGCGCGATTTATCCGCGATCAACGCGCTGCTTCTGAAGCCTTTGGGGCCGGGCGGCGATCAATGGTATCGCACGGCATCCTTCGATCTGCACAATGACGTGCCGATCGCACAGCACCCGCAATTCGCGCCCGATGACGCGATCCTCATTATTGACGGCACCTTTCTGCAGCGACCGGAGTTGCGTGAGGGCTGGGACCTCACGATCTTCGTCGAAACCGCGGAACATGTCTCCGAGCAGCGCGGCATTGCGCGCGACACCCAGCTTCTGGGCGGAACGGATGCGACCCGCCAGCTCTATGCCGATCGATATCGCCCCGCTTTTGCTCTCTATGAAAGCCTGTCCGCGCCCGCGCTCGCCGCCGATGCGATTTTCAACAATGACGATTTCGATCGGCCGGCGCTTCGCATTCGCGAGGGTGGGAGGTTGTCTGCGGTGCAAAACAATCTCTAGCATTACTGAAGTTTTGTAGCAGATGAGCTCTTCCAATCTGCTCGGTGCGTTTTTTGAGGCGGCGCCCGCAAAACCCGCAATGAACAGCATGTTCTCCTCCCAATGCCGGCGGCGTGGGCCGTGTGGGGCTGGTACATTGGTTGCTGTCCATCACGCGGAAATCCGAACAGCCTCAGGTTTCCACTCGATGCAAAATCGAATAATCTTTGTTTATTGCAAAGGGCCAGGGAACGTTGGGGATATCGATGCAGCCGATCTACTACGGGCTCACGAGAGCAGCTGCCTTAGGCACACTGATTGTTTTTCCTGCTATCTTCTTTGTGTCCTGCTCGACGGTTGGCGGAGCTGGCGATCAATCGCGTTCGACAACCGCCAGCAAATCCACAGAATCCGCCAAGGAGAAAGCAGCCGACCGCCGGCGGTGGGAAGACAGGGTCCAACGCGATAATCAGCTGGATCCAAGCGGGTCGGCACCGGGTTCCTATGGTTCTTTCGGGCCTCGTTTCACTTGGTAAGCGAGAGATTTTCAAACGGCTAAGTTCATGGCGCGCGGTGCGCTGTTCACACGTTATCGGTAGATTTTGATTTGCAGGCAGGGCAATGCTGCGCCAAAAGCCGGTTTTCTTTTGTGCCCGTCCGGGGCATGGTCTGGCGCAATGAGTAGAGATTCTTCCGATCTGTTCGGTGCGCTTTTCGAGGCGGCGCCCGCAAAGCCTGTGATGAGCCGTACGGTTCCCGTTCTCGTGCCGATGCCGGCGCCGAGGGCCTATTCCTATGCCGTGCCGGAGGGCATGGCGGTGGAGCCGGGCTCGGTCGTGCAGGTGCCGCTCGGGCCAAGGCAGGTCATCGGCGTCGTCTGGGACGGCGATGACGACGGCGGGGTCGACCCGAAGAAGCTTCGGCCCATCAGCCATGTGTTCGACTGCCCGCCGCTCGGCAAGCATATGCGCGATTTCATCGATTGGGTCGCCACTTACACGCTGTCGCCGCCCGGGCTGGTGGCGCGCATGGCGCTCAGGGCGCCGGCCGCCTTCGATCCTGAACCGATGGTCGAGGGCCTGCGCTTCGTCGGCGGCCAGCCGGAGCGGTTGACGCCGGCCCGCGCCAAGGTGATGGAGATTGCCGCTGACGGATTGTCGTGGACGCGCACCGGGCTCGCGCATGCGGCCGGCGTTTCCACCAGCGTCATTGACGGGCTGATCGCGCAGGGCATTTTCGAGACCATCTTTCTGCCGCCCCCGCCCGTCGTCGCCAGGCCCGATCCCGAATTCATCCCCTCGCGGCTGCAGGGGCCGCAGAAGGATGCGGCCGACGAGATCCTGGCCGACGTGCGCAAGGGCGAATTCGCGGTGTCGCTGATCGACGGCGTCACCGGCTCCGGCAAGACGGAGGTCTATTTCGAGGCTATCGCCGAAACGCTGAGACGCGGCAAGCAGGTGCTGATCCTGCTGCCGGAAATCGCGCTGACGGCAAGCTTCCTCGAACGTTTTCAGGATCGCTTCGGTGCCAAGCCGGCGGAATGGCATTCCGATCTTGCGCCGCGCATGCGTGAAAAGGTCTGGCGGCAGGCCGTGACGGGCGACGTGCGGGTCGTGGCCGGTGCGCGCTCGGCGCTGTTCCTGCCCTTCGAGGATCTCGGCCTGATCATCGTCGACGAAGAACACGATCCCGCCTACAAGCAGGAGGATCGCGTCTACTACAATGCGCGCGACATGGCCGTGGTGCGCGGGCGCATCGGCGATTTCCCGGTCGTACTCGTTTCGGCCACGCCGTCGGTCGAGAGCCAGGTCAACGGCCAGAGCGGGCGCTACACCACGATCCACCTGCCGACGCGCTACGGCGATGCGGCGCTTCCGGACCTACATCTGATCGACATGCGCAGACACGCGCCGGAGCGTGGCGGCTTTCTTTCGCCGGTCATGATCCGCGCGATCGGCAAGACGGTTGCCAAGGGCGAGCAGGCGCTGCTGTTCCTCAACAGGCGCGGTTACGCGCCGTTGACGCTCTGCCGGGTCTGCGGCCACCGGTTCCAGTGCCCGCAATGCTCGAGCTGGCTGGTGGAGCACCGCTTTCGCGGCCAGATCCAGTGCCATCAATGCGGCTATGCCGAGCGTACCCCCGAGGCCTGCCCCGAATGCGGCACGCTCGATCATCTCGTCGCCTGCGGGCCGGGCGTCGAGCGCATCGCCGAGGAGGTGGAGCGGCATTTCCCCGAGGCGCGCACGATCGTGCTCTCCTCCGACATCATGGGTGGCGTCAAGCGGCTGAGGCTGGAGCTCGACGCGATCGCCAACGGCGAGGCTGACATCGTCATCGGCACGCAGCTCGTCGCCAAGGGACACAATTTTCCGCTGATGACGCTGGTCGGTATCGTCGATGCCGATCTCGGCCTGGCGAATGGCGACCCGCGCGCCGCCGAGCGGACGTTTCAGCTGCTGTCGCAGGTGACGGGACGTGCCGGGCGAACCGGCCTCAAGAGCCATGGATTGCTGCAGACCTACCAGCCGCAGCATCCCGTGATGCAGGCGATCGTCTCAGGCGATGCCGGTGCCTTTTACGAGCGCGAGATTTCCGAGCGTGAAAGGGCCATCCTGCCGCCCTTCGGCCGGCTCGCCTCGATCATCGTCTCGGCCGATACCCGGCAGGACGCGGAGGCCCACGCTCGCGGCATGCGCAATGCGGCCCCGCAGGTCTCGGGCATTTCGGTGCTCGGCCCGGCCGAAGCGCCGATCGCGCTGGTGCGCGGGCGGCATCGCTTCCGTCTGCTGGTGCATGGCCGGCGCAATTCCGACATGCAGGGCTTCCTGCGCGCCCTGTTGGCGCAATCGCCGAAAGAGCGTGGCTCGGTACAGGTGCAGCTCGATATCGATCCGCAAAGCTTTCTGTGATTGACGCGGCAGATATTTTGGCTGTGCCTTCCCCTTGCGGCGCGGATCATGCCATAAGTCGGCCGTTTCAATGGCGCGATTTGCGCGCGGGCTGATTTTGAGGGCGACCGATGGAGCTTTATTTTCCGACCGAATTCGGCGAGCAGCTTGCCTATTGCTCGGCCGTGGTCACCGCGATCATCGGTCTCTTTCTCATGTTCGCACCGGGCTACGCCTATCGCTTCCTCAGGCTGCAGGTGAAAGAGGGACGTTCCGAAGCCTATGCCGAGGCTCGTTCGGCCGGCGGCTTCATGGTCGGTTTCGGGCTGGTGTCGATCCTGCTGGCGCAGCCGATGATCTATCTCGCGCTCGGCGCGTCCTTCGGCGTCGCGGCTTTCGGCCGCATCCTGTCGCTCATGTCCGATCGTGGCAGTATAGCGTTGAGTCTTCTCCTTCTGGTTGTACAGGCGATTCTGGCTGCGCTACCGTTTCTCTACGGGCTCGGCTATATTTGAGCCGAAAACAGCTTCGGCCAGGCCTTTTTTGCCTGTGCTATCCCCATGCTTTTTGAATTTTGACATCATAAATTCGCCCGAATGGCGTATTCGTCGAATACGCGTGTTGCGAGTCTCAATATCCTATGTTAGACGAACCCCGAATTTCGGATGAGGCAGGAGCGCGCTCCTGCTGATTTCTGGGGGAAATCAAAACGAATTCAAGGGCATATGGCTTCCGTCACCCGGAAGCCCGGTTCTTGGGTTGAAATCAGGGAATTTTGTGCCCGTGGCAGACACATCCCAGCATGTTTCTGGCGTTGCAGAACGATATGCCTCGTCGCTGTTCGAATTGGCTCTTGAAGAAAGCGCCGTGCCGGCAGTGACCGCCGATCTCGATCGGTTCCAAGCCATGTTCGACGAAAGCGAAGATCTGAAGCGCTTCGTCCTCAGTCCGGTCTTTTCGGCTGAAGAGCAGGTCCGTGCCATAGAGGCGCTGGCAGCGAAGGCTGGCTTTGGTGCCTATGTCACCAATTTTCTGAAGCTTGTGGCCAGCAACCGGCGCCTTTTTGCGCTGCCGGGCATGATCAAGGCTTTCCGCATCATCGCTGCGAAGCATCGCGGCGAGATTTCCGCCGAGGTAACCTCGGCCCATGCGCTTACCCCTGCGCAGGAAGATGAATTGAAGGCGGCGCTGAAGGGCGTCACCGGCAAGGACGTGGCGATATCAGTCACGGTCGATCCGTCGATTCTCGGTGGTCTGATCGTCAAGGTCGGCTCGCGCCAGATCGATACGTCCCTTCGCACCAAACTCTCCACCCTTAAGCTTGCATTGAAAGAGGTCGGCTGATGGATATCCGCGCCGCGGAAATTTCCGCAATTCTGAAAGATCAGATCAAAAACTTCGGCAAGGAAGCTGAAGTCTCCGAAGTCGGCCAGGTTCTCTCCGTCGGTGACGGTATCGCCCGTGTCTACGGTCTGGACAACGTCCAGGCCGGCGAAATGGTCGAATTCCCGGGCGGCATCCGTGGTATGGCGCTGAACCTTGAAGCCGACAACGTCGGTGTGGTTATCTTCGGCTCCGACCGCGACATCAAGGAAGGCGACACCGTCAAGCGTACCGGCGCGATCGTCGACGTTCCGGTCGGTCCGGAACTGCTCGGCCGCGTTGTCGACGCGCTCGGCAACCCGATCGACGGCAAGGGCCCGATCAATGCGACCCGCCGTTCGCGCGTCGACGTCAAGGCTCCGGGCATCATTCCGCGCAAGTCGGTTCATGAGCCGATGTCGACCGGCCTCAAGGCCATCGACGCCCTGATCCCGGTCGGCCGCGGCCAGCGCGAGCTCGTCATCGGTGACCGTCAGACCGGCAAGACCGCCATCATTCTCGACACGATCCTGAACCAGAAGGCCATCCACGATGCCGGTCCGGACAGCGAAAAGCTGTACTGCGTCTACGTCGCCGTCGGCCAGAAGCGTTCGACCGTGGCACAGTTCGTCAAGGTGCTCGAAGAGCGCGGTGCGCTGAAGTACTCGATCATCGTTGCCGCTACGGCCTCCGATCCGGCTCCGATGCAGTTCCTGGCTCCGTTCGCTGGTTGCGCCATGGGCGAATACTTCCGCGACAACGCCATGCATGCCCTGATCGGTTACGACGACCTTTCCAAGCAGGCCGTTTCCTACCGCCAGATGTCGCTGCTGCTGCGCCGCCCGCCGGGCCGCGAAGCTTACCCGGGCGACGTTTTCTATCTGCATTCGCGTCTCCTCGAGCGCGCTGCCAAGATGAACGACGAGAAGGGCGCCGGCTCGCTGACCGCTCTGCCTGTTATCGAAACCCAGGGCAACGACGTTTCCGCCTTCATTCCGACCAACGTGATCTCGATCACCGACGGCCAGATCTTCCTCGAAACCGACCTGTTCTATCAGGGTATCCGTCCGGCCGTTAACGTCGGTCTGTCGGTTTCGCGCGTCGGTTCGTCCGCTCAGATCAAGGCGATGAAGCAGGTTGCCGGTTCGATCAAGGGCGAGCTCGCCCAGTATCGCGAAATGGCCGCCTTCGCCCAGTTCGGTTCCGACCTCGATGCCGCAACGCAGCGCCTGCTGAACCGCGGTTCGCGCCTGACTGAACTCCTGAAGCAGCCGCAGTTCTCGCCGCTGAAGACGGAAGAGCAGGTCGCGGTCATCTTCGCCGGCGTCAACGGCTACCTCGACAAGCTGCCTGTCGCGCAGGTCGGCAAGTTCGAGCAAGGCTTCCTGTCCTACCTCCGTTCGGAAGGCAAGGAAATCCTCGACACCATCCGCACCGAAAAGGCTATCAGCGATGCGACGAAGGGCAAGCTCACCGCTGCTCTCGACAGCTTCGTCAAGTCTTTCACGTAATCGGGCTAAGCTCTAGGACGGACCAAGGATGCCTTCACTCAAGGATCTGAAAAACCGGATCGCCTCCGTCAAGGCGACGCAGAAGATCACCAAGGCGATGAAAATGGTCGCCGCGGCGAAGCTTCGGCGTGCGCAGGAGGCGGCCGAGGCCGCCCGGCCTTATTCGCAGCGCATGGCCGCTGTTCTGGCCAACATCTCGGCTGCCGTCAGCGATGCCGACGGCGCTCCGCTGCTGATGACCGGAACCGGCAAGAGCGATGTCCATCTGCTCGTCGTCTGCACGGCCGAGCGTGGCCTTTGCGGCGGTTTCAACTCGCAGATTTCGCGTTTCGCCCGCGATCACGTCCGCAAGCTTCAGGCCGAAGGCAAGACGGTGAAGATCTTCACCGTCGGCAAGAAGGGCTATGACGTGCTGCGCCGTGAATACGCATCGCTGATCGTCGAGCGCAAGGAACTGCGCGACGTCAAGCGCATCGGCTTCGACAATGCCGACGCCATCGGCAAGCGCATCATCGATATGTTCGAGGCCGGCGAGTTCGACGTCTGCACGCTGTTCTACTCCGAATTCAAGTCGGTGATCAGCCAGGTGCCGACGGCACAGCAGCTCATTCCGGCTTCGGCTCCGGCCGCTGTCGAAGAAGATGCGGCCCACAAGGGCGCCGTCTACGAATACGAGCCGGATGCGGCTGCGATCCTCGCGGACCTGATCCCGCGCAACATCTCCGTCCAGATCTTCCGCGCGTTGCTCGAAAACGTCGCCGGCGAGATGGGCGCCAAGATGAGCGCGATGGACAATGCGACGCGCAACGCTGGTGAGATGATCAACAAGCTGACGCTGAGCTACAACCGCCAGCGCCAGGCACAGATCACCAAGGAATTGATTGAAATCATTTCGGGCGCGGAAGCGCTCTGAGGTTAGGAAAAGAGGGTAAGAATATGGCTGACGCAGCTACCCCCGCAGGTTCTGTCGGTAAGGTTACGCAGGTTATCGGCGCCGTTGTGGACGTTGCTTTCGAAGGCGAACTCCCGGCGATCCTGAATGCGCTTGAAACCGACAACAACGGCAATCGTCTGGTTCTCGAAGTCGCACAGCACCTCGGCGAAAATTCCGTCCGCACGATCGCCATGGACTCGACCGAAGGTCTGGTTCGTGGACAAAAGGTCAGCGACACCGGCGCACCGATCTCGGTTCCGGTCGGACATGAGACGCTGGGCCGCATCATGAACGTCATCGGCGAGCCGGTCGACGAAGCGGGTCCGCTGAACACTGCCAAGAAGCGCGCCATCCACCAGGATGCTCCGTCCTACGTCGAGCAGTCCACGGAAGCGCAGATCCTCGTCACCGGCATCAAGGTCGTCGACCTGCTCGCTCCTTACGCAAAGGGCGGCAAGATCGGCCTGTTCGGCGGCGCCGGCGTTGGCAAGACCGTTCTCATCATGGAACTGATCAACAACGTCGCCAAGGCGCACGGTGGTTACTCGGTCTTCGCAGGCGTGGGTGAACGTACCCGCGAAGGCAACGACCTTTACCACGAAATGATCGAATCGGGCGTCAACAAGCACGGCGGCGGCGAAGGCTCCAAGGCTGCGCTGGTTTACGGCCAGATGAACGAACCGCCGGGCGCCCGCGCTCGCGTCGCTCTGACCGGTCTGACGGTTGCCGAAAACTTCCGCGATGAAGGCCAGGACGTTCTGTTCTTCGTCGACAACATCTTCCGCTTCACGCAGGCAGGTTCGGAAGTGTCGGCTCTGCTCGGCCGTATTCCTTCGGCCGTGGGTTATCAGCCGACGCTCGCCACCGACATGGGCCAGATGCAGGAACGCATCACCACGACGACGACGGGCTCGATCACCTCGGTTCAGGCCATTTACGTTCCGGCCGACGACTTGACCGACCCGGCACCGGCAACCTCGTTCGCCCACCTGGACGCAACGACGGTTCTGTCGCGCTCGATCGCTGAAAAGGGCATCTACCCGGCCGTCGATCCGCTCGACTCCACCTCGCGCATGCTCGACCCGATGGTCGTCGGCGAAGAGCACTACGAAATCGCCCGTAAGGTTCAGTCGACGCTGCAGCGCTACAAGGCCCTGCAGGACATCATCGCCATCCTGGGCATGGACGAACTCTCCGAAGACGACAAGCTGGCTGTTGCCCGCGCCCGCAAGATCGAGCGCTTCCTGTCGCAGCCGTTCTTCGTCGCCGAAGTCTTCACCGGCTCGCCGGGCAAGCTCGTTGCGCTCGAAGACACGATCAAGGGCTTCAAGGGCCTCGTCAACGGCGAATACGATCATCTGCCGGAAGCTGCATTCTACATGGTCGGCTCGATCGAAGAAGCGATCGAAAAGGCCAAGAAGCTGGCTGCCTAATCAGGCCAATCCATCGGCGCGCGGCATTGCCCGCGCGCCCTTGCCTTGCGAATAAGACAATCGAGAAGTGACGGGCCATGGCTGACAATTTCAATTTCGAACTGGTTTCTCCGGAGCGCCTGCTGCTGTCGGAACAGGTCATCGATGTCGTCATTCCTGCCACCGAAGGCGAGATGACCGTCATGGCGCATCATGCGCCGACCATGACCACGATCAAGCCGGGCGTCGTCAAGGTGCATTCGGCTTCGGGCAAGAAGCAGGACTACGTCGTTTTCGGCGGCTTCGCCGATATCCTGCCGACCGGCTGCACGTTGCTCGCCGAATCCGCCGTTCCGGTGGAAGACATGAGCCGCGACGAGCTGGACCGCCGCATCAATGCCGCCAAGACCGAGCTTGAGGATGCCGAGCATCACGAGCACAAGTCGCGCCTCGAGCATTTCATCATGGAACTCTCGCATTTGCGCGGCTCGATCGTTCAGGATTGATGCGATCCGGAAGCAGTGAATAAGATGAAAGCGGTCCTATGGGCCGCTTTTTTGTTATAGTGCCCGGGCCAACCTCGCCCTTCGAGGCTTCGCCTCCTTCGACAAGCTCTGGAGCCTGCGCACCTCAGGGTGAGGATGGAGCGAATTTCAAGGCTGGGTAACTTCCGGCGCAAACCCAGGCCACCTCGTGGTTCGAGGCATCACCGTTTTCGCTCCGCTTAACTGCGCTGCATCTCACCATGAGGTGGAGCGTGCCTTGTGGCGAGGCAGGCAAGAGCCCCGTGGTGAGGCACGCAAGATCAGTCCTCATGGTGAGGAGGCCCGCAAGGCCGTCTCGAACCACGAGGGCGGGTGGCGACGTATCCTTCAAATCCCCGACCTCTCACCGCCAAGGCGCCGCGATACCCCGATCAGACTTGTTGCCCCTGTAACAGAAAGCGGTGCAGCTGCCCTGCCTCGGGAGAGAGTGAGCGAAAACGCGGTGCGCCGAGATAGTACCCGAAGCCACTCTCGACGCTGTCACTGCCGACGGTGACGAGTGCGTGGGATTGCAGGTACTCTTCGATGAGGCCGAGACTGCCGAGCGCGATGCCTTCGCCCCTCAACGCCGCTTCCACCGCCATGATGTAGGTCGAAAAGGAAAGGCGCGGCCTTGGCGGCTTGCCTTTCAGGGGATCGCCGATGCGGCCGAACCATTGACGGAAGCTGATCCAGTGGGCGTTGGCGCGCTCATAGTCGATGAGATCGAGACCGGCGATATCGACTGCCGTCAGGGTCTTGGGGTCGAGGCCACGGATTGCCAGGTAATCCGGTGATGCGATAGGTACCAATACCTCCTTCATCAGCGGCGTCAGGCTCCAGCGCGGATGTTCGCCCGTCGAATAGATGATGATGAGATCGTTGTTCTCCGAAGCAAGCTCGGAATGGACGTCCGTCGTCAGCAAGCGCACGGAGATGCCGGGGCTTTCCTTGCCGAAATCCCGGAGCCGCTGGCCGAGCCAGAGATGCGAGATCGAGCCGCTCGCCGCAATCGAAATGATTTCGCCCGTACCGGCGCGAAACGGCTCCAGGCTTTCCTCGAGATATTCGAGCGTCGCGCGCACGCGCTGGAACAACCGCTCGCCATCCGGTGTCAGCGCGAGATTTCGGCCGCGCCGCGTAAACAGCGTCGCGCCGAGGTGATCCTCAAGCCCCTTGATGCGGCGGCTGACGGCGGCCTGGGTGATGTTCAGCTCGCGGCCGGCCCGGGAAAAGTTCATGGCACGCGCCGCCGCGTCGAAAACGCGGAAGGCCTCCAGCGGTATTTTTTCTAGCATCGGCTCTCCATGACTTCAGATCATCAATATTCCCGATAATTGCCCGGATTTGAAGATCTGAAATTGTGATGCAGGATCGCAGGCATCATATCAGTCGTTTCCCAAGGGTATCCCTCGTGTCCTTTTCCATTTCCGCCATTCCTGACATCCGTTTCGGCGAGGGTGCGCTTTCTGGCCTTCCCGCTGCGGTCAAATCCTTCGATGGCGTCGGCGCCGTTCTGCTCGTGATCGACGCCTTCCTGGCGCAATCGGGCCTGGCTGCCAAGGTCAGTGCCGAGCTTGCCGAAGCGGGCGTGAAGACACAGGTCTTTTCCGATTTTGCCGGTGAGCCGAAGCTTGCGCATCTTCATGCCGCGATCGCGGCGGGGCAGGGCGCGGATATGGTGATCGGCATCGGCGGCGGCTCGGCGCTCGATATCGGCAAGATCGTCGCCTGCTGCATCGCCTCCGGCGAAGATCCTATGCACTATGCGCTTGCCGCCAACCCGCTGCCGAAGAATCCGCTGAAGAAGATCATGGTGCCCACGACGGCCGGCACGGGATCGGAGACCTCGGCCACGAATATCTTTGCCGGCCCCGAAGGCAAGAAGCTCTGGATCTGGGGACCGGAGACCAAGGCCGATCTCGTCATTCTCGATCCGGCGCTGACGAAGACCTTGCCCGCCAATCTGACGGCATGGTGCGGCCTCGATGCCTTCATCCATGCCTTCGAAGCGGCAACCAACCGCAACACCCATCGCGGCGCTCAGTTCTATGCGCATCAGGCGCTGCGGCTGATCACCGGCGCTCTGGAAACCGCCGTCAAGCAGCCCGACGATATGGCTGCGCGCGGCGATGTGCTGCTCGGCTCCTGCTTTGCCGGCATCGCCATCGATAATTGCGGCACGGCGATCGCCCACAATATCAGCCATGCGCTGGCGGGCCTTGGCCCGGTTCATCATGGGCTTGCGACGGCTCTCGGTTTTGAGGCGACGCTCTTGTGGCTCGTCGAAGCGGATACCGCCGAGCTGAATGCAGCGGCCAAGGCATGCGGTGTCGCCAGTGCCGCTGATCTCCCCGCTTTCGTCTCCGGCTGGATGGATCGGTGCGGCATCACGCGCTCGCTGCCAGCTGCCTTCAAGCCGTTCGATGCCGCCGATCTCGCCCGCGAGATGCGGGCGACCGAAAACCAGCCCATGCGGCGCTCGACGATCCGCGACGTGACGGATGCCGATATCGACCGCTTTGCCGCCGCCGTCATGGCGCTGCCGAAAGGAATCTGAGATGACCAAGGAATACACGCGCGATTATTGGGAAGGCGTTCTCTCCAATCTCAAGCCTGAGGGGCGCCACTTCATAAACGGTGCCCATCGCGCCGCTTCCTCCGGCGAGACTTTCACCCGCATCCGCCCGATGGACGGCAAGCCCGGTGCGCAGCTGGCGCGCGGCAATGCCGCCGATATCGATGCTGCCGTCGCCTCCGCTCGCGCCGCCTTCGAGAGCGGTGTCTGGCGCAGGAAGGAGCCGCTGGAAAAGAAGAGGATCATGCTGAAATGGGCCGAGCTCATTCGCGCCCACGGCGATGAACTCGCCATGCTGGAAACGATCGACGTTGGCAAGCCGGTCATGGCGTCGCTCGGTGTCGATGTGCGCCTCTGCGCCGACGGCATCCAGTTCTACGGCGAGATGATCGACAAGATGTATGACGAGATCGCCCCGACCGGCCCGAATGCCCGCGCGCTGGTGCGCAAGGTGCCGCTCGGCGTCGTCGGTGCCATCACGCCCTGGAACTACCCGATGATTATCGCCGCGTGGAAGCTCGGGCCGTCTATCGCTGCCGGGAACTCCGTCGTGCTGAAGCCGGCCGAGCAATCCTCGCTCTCGGCGATCCGCCTGGCTGAACTCGGCTTCGAAGCGGGCCTGCCTGCCGGCGTCTTCAACGTCGTCACGGGTTATGGCGAGGAAACCGGCAAGCCGCTGGCCTTGCACATGGATGTCGACATGATCGCCTTTACCGGCTCGACCGAAGTCGGCAAGCTGATCATGGGCTATGCGGCGCAGTCGAATGTCAAGCGCGTGGCGCTGGAGCTTGGCGGCAAGTCGCCGCTGGTCGTGTTCGAAGATGCCGATCTCGATGCCGCCGCCGTGGCCGCTGCGTGGGGCTGCTTCTACAATTCAGGCGAGACCTGCCATGCCTCGACGCGGCTGATCGTGCAGCGCTCGGTGCAGGACAGGCTGATCGAGAAGATCGAGGCAGTGACCCGCTCCGATATCGCGCTCAAGCACCCGCTCGATCCCTCGGCGCAGATCGGCGCCCTGATCGAGGAAGAGCACATGAACAAGGTGCTGGCGATGATCTCGGCCGGCGAGAAGGAAGGCGCGCGCCGTGCTTTCGGCGCCGAGCGCGTCTTGAGCGAGACCGGCGGCTACTATGTGTCGCCGGGCGTCTTTGTCGACATGACCAACGACATGAGCCTGGCACGGCAGGAAATCTTCGGCCCGGTGCTCGCTGCCATTCCCTTCGACACGGAGGAGGAAGCGCTCAAGATCGCCAACGACACGATCTATGGGCTTGCGGGCGCCGTCTTCACCAGGGACATGGATCGTGCTCACCGCTTTTCGGAAGAGATCCATGCGGGTACGGTGTGGATCAACACCTATGACATGTCGAACTTCGCCACGCCGTTCGGCGGCTTCAAGCAGTCCGGTTTCGGCCGCGACCGTTCGGTGCACGCGATCGACAAATATTGCGACTACAAGACGATCTGGCAGCAGTTCGGCTGAGAGATTGAAATCGGCATGATCCTTCTCGAAGGATCGTGCCCGGAGGATAAAGGGGAGCCAGCATGAGCAAGATCGTTTCCATCGAAATCACCCATCACCGCCTGCCGCTCGATCCGGCGTTCAAGGCAAGCTGGGACGGCCGTCCGCGCCGGCATTTCGATGCGACCATCGTTCGCGTCAGGGATGACGAGGGCCGCGAAGGCATCGGCTCCGGCGATCTCATGAAGGGTTTTGAGGGGCACGAAGATCTGTTCATCGGGCAGGACCCGCGGCACGTCGAACGGCACTATGAAGTCCTGTCGCATATCAACTTCCACTACGGCCGCTGCTGGCCGATGGACCTGGCGCTGTGGGATCTCTCCGGCAAGATCACCGGCGAGCCGGTCTGGCGGATGCTCGGCGGTCGCGCCAGCCGCGTGCGGCTCTATGCCTCTTCCGGTGTGCTGCGCGAGCCGTCCGCCATGGCCGCTCAGGCCGAGCGTTATATCGACGAAGGTTTCCCGGCCATGAAGGTGCGCTTCTCCTCGTCTTCGGGCGGCCGCGGCGGCTGGCGGGAGGACGTCAAGGCGCTGGAAGCGATCCGCGCCCGCGTCGGCGACCGGCTGGAGCTGATGGTCGATTGCAATCAGGGTTGGCGCATGCCCTGGGATACGACCTTGCCCTGGACCTTCAAGGATGCGCTGGCCGTTGCCAGGGAGCTGGAGCGGCTCGGTGTGTACTGGATGGAAGAGCCGCTTTACCGCTCGGACCGCAAGGGCATGAAGGAGTTGAAGCAGGCAACCTCGGTGCGGATCGCTGGCGGCGAGATGACCCGCGAACTCTACGAGTTTCGCGATATCATCGAAGAGCGTGCCTTCGATGTCGTGCAGCCCGACGTCGCGCTGGTCGGCGGCATCACCGGCTGCCGGCGTCTGGTCTATCAGGCCCGCGAAGCCGGCGTGCAGTTCACGCCGCATTCCTGGACGAACGGCATCGGCGTGCTGGCCAACGCGCATCTGACCGCCGGCGTCGGCGATGCCGCGTGGCTCGAATACCCTTACGACAATCCGGAGTGGAGCGAAGCGCGCCGCGACTATCCGATGGCCTTGCCGCTCAAGCACGATGCCGGCTGGCTGGATCTCGGCACCGCGCCGGGGCTCGGCATCGTTCTCGATGAAGAGCGACTGAAGGCGACGCGCATCTAGAGCAATTCCAGGAAAAGTGCATAGCGGTTTTCCGTCCGGAATTGCGTAAAAACAAAAGGATAGAGCGTTTTTGCGATTCGAGGAAAAGCGGAAAAGCTCTAGGGAAGCTGCAGCCTGCGCCCTATCTCTTGTCGGCCCGTTACGCGGTAGCGGGTCGTGTTGACGTATTTTCCCGATTGCGGGCCCAATGGATCATGGGACGTTCGAGCAGGACATAGCTCAGCGTGCCGATGGCGAAGATGATGGCGATTGCTATGAGGCTTGATGTGATCCAGCCGCCAAGCACGTCATCCGAGCCGGTGCCGAAGGTCCAGGGAAAGAGCTGCTGCATCAGTGTCAGCACGATATCCTGCCAGATATAGACGCCGAAGGAGACGGTGGCGACATAGCGGCTGAAGCGGTTGTCGAGCAGCTTTGCCAGCAGCACCGATTGCGGAAGCGCACAAAGCGCGATGGCGACCGCCAGGGGAAACAGCGGGAATTGATAGGGAATGCCGAGCCAGGCATAGCCTTCTCCCGGGCCGCCGATGGATTGCGGCAGCTGCCACGCGCCCATGACGATCGCGAGCGCTCCGATGATATCGTAGATTGCCGAGCGGCGGGCCGGGATGACGGTCTGGATTCCGGCCGCCAGCGCGCCGATCGCGAAGATCGCGAAGAAGCCGACGGGATTATAGCGCGGCATCCATTCCTTGGCGCCGCCCTGGAAGCCGTATTGCCATCCCCGCCCGACGCTGTCGGTCGGCAGGTAGGTGACAACAAGCCAGTGGCCTATGAGTGCCGCCGCGATGATGCCGATCCAGAGCAGGCGGCTGGCGAGAACCGGGCGCGACCTCGGCCTCGCATGAAACAGCAGTAAAAAGCCGATCGGCAAAAGAACATAGCAGGTCGCCTCGAAGGGGATCGACCACAAGGGCCCATCCCCCTGCACCGGGAAGAAGGTGCGCCAATGCCATTGGCTCATCAGGAAGAAGCCTGCGATGTAGCGGCCGATCAGCTCGGCATCGAGCGGAAATCCATAGACCGTGAAGCTGATCACGAAGCCGACCGTCAGGGCGACCCAGAAGCCCGGCAGGATACGCGCGGCGCGGCGCATGGCGTAGATTTTCAGCGACGGCAACGGCTGGTCCCTGTCCAGCGCCAGCCAGAAAGGGCGCGAAAGAAGAAAGCCGCTGAGCACGAAGAAGACCGAGACGCCGTGATTGCCGAAGCGCGCCAGTATGAAGGTTAGATCCAAAGTCGGGGGGATCTTGTTGAAATTCATCCGGAGCACGAGATGGTGAACAAGCACCATCAGACATGCGACGGCGCGCATGAAGTCCGCTCCTCCCAGACGCTTGTCGTTCTCCATTCCCACACCGTCGAAACTGCCTCCCTATTGGGTTAGGTCATCGAAGCGGCTTCGGCAAGCGCGGCTATCCGGCAGGGATGATTTACGGAGGGGAACAAACGCCCGGACCCGTGGTGCCAGGTCCGGGCGTCAAGCCGGTCTTTCGCACCTGCCAGAAACGAAAGACCGGATTCGATTGTTGTCGGAGGCGAATCAGGCGGCGACGGAGCGATAGGGGCGCACGGCGCGCGCCGGCTTCAACGCATTGCTCCACCATTGCAGCCGGGCGATCATGCGGACCAGCGATTGGCGGGCATCGATCGGATTGTCGAGCGAGCCGTCCTCGGCGAACCGGCCCCAGGGATTGGCGAAGCTCACCGTGTCGCGCACGGTCACGGCATGCAGCTCCGCAAAGACCAGGCGCAATTGTTCGACGGCGCGCAGGCCGCCGGAGATGCCGCCATACGAGACGAAAGCGACCGGCTTGCCGTGCCACGGCTCGTAGACCAGATCGAGCAGAAATTTCAGCGAGGCCGTGAAGCTGTGATTGTATTCCGGCGTGACGACGATGAAGGCGTCGGCGTTCGAAAGCCGCTCCGAAAGGGCTGTCACGCCGGCGTGCTCGCGGTCATGCAGGAATGGCAGATCGAATTCGAGGGGATCGATCAGGTCGATGTCGATGAGGGGATAATGCGCCAGTTCGTGCGCGACCCAATTGACCACCTTGTCACAGAGGCGGCCCGGGCGCGTGCTGCCATAGATGATTGCCAGCCGGGTTGGTTCAGTCATGTCGTGCTCCTGCCTTTACGCGCTTCGGAGCTGGGGTTATAAAACCTCAAGTATGGTTGAGGTCAATAGAGAATATGGGAAAAATCGGTCCTGCTCAAATTTCCCGGCTGCTGACGGTCGGGGAGGTCGCGGCCCGCAGCGGGGTAGCCGTATCGGCGCTGCATTTCTATGAGGCGAAAGGCTTGATCGAGAGCCACCGCAGCCGCGGCAATCAGCGGCGTTATCCCCGCGAAGTGCTGCGGCGGGTCGCCGTCATCAAGGTCGCGCAGCGGGTCGGCATTCCGCTGGCCGAAGTTCAGGCGGCGCTCGAAGCCTTGCCGCAGGGACGCACGCCGACAGCGGCCGACTGGAAGGGGCTTTCAGCATTGTGGAAGAGCGATCTCGATGCCAGGATCGAACGCCTGCAGGGCCTTCGCGATCAGCTGGACAGCTGCATTGGCTGCGGCTGCCTGTCGCTGGGCAATTGTCCGCTGAGAAATCCGTGGGACCGGCTTTCCGAAGAGGGCGCAGGGCCGCGATTGCTCGATCCAGAGGAATGAGCCTAAGGCTCAGGCGTGGACGCGGCTGTCGGCCATGTAGTCTTCAAGCGCCGAGGCCTCTTCCTTCGAGAGGTAAAGGCCCTTCTTGGAGCGGCGCCAGAGGATGTCGGCGGCGCTGTAGGCCCATTCCTGCTCCATCAGATAGCGCACTTCCGCTTCATAGAGATCGCTGCCGAAACAGCGGCCGAGATCGGCCAGCGCCTTGGCATCGCCAAGGATCCGGGCGGCGCGCGTTCCATAGCGGCGAACGAGGCGGCGGGCGTGCTGATCGGCCAGGAAGGGATAGCGCGACTTCAGCTTGGAGACTTCGGCATCATAGCCGCGCACCGGAAAGTCCCCGCCCGGCAGCGAGCTCCCGGCGGTCCAGGGCGTGCCTTTCAGGCCGATGGCCTCGCCGATCTTCTCCAGCGCGTGTTCGCCCAGGCGGCGATAGGTGGTGAGCTTGCCGCCAAAGACATTCAGTAGCGGCGCCTGGCCCTCTTCGCCTTCGACCTTCAGCACGTAGTCGCGCGTTGCCTCCTGCGCCTTGGAAGCCCCGTCATCGTAAAGCGGACGGACTGCGGAGTAGGTCCAGACGATATCCTCGGGTCGCACCGGCTCCTTGAAGTATTCGCTGGCGGCGTTGCACAGATATTGGGTTTCATCCTCAGTGATCTTCACGTCCTTCGGATCGTCCCTGTAGTCGCGATCCGTGGTGCCGATCAGCGTGAAATCCTGCTCGTAGGGAATGGCGAAGATGATGCGGTTGTCCGGGTTCTGGAAGAAATAGGCGCGGGGATCGTCGAACTTCTTGCGCACGATGATGTGGCTGCCCTGGACGAGGCGGACATTGTGCACCTGGTTCTTGCCGAAGGCATCGGACAGCACATGATCGACCCAAGGGCCGGCGGCATTGACCAGCATGTGCGAGCGGAATTGCCGCTTCTCGCCGCTCAGCGTATTTTCCGTTTCGATGGCCCACAGGGCGCCTTCGCGGCGGGCGGAAATCACCTTCGTCCGCGGCATGATCGTCGCGCCGCGGTCAGCTGCGTCGCGCGCGTTCAGCACCACCATGCGGGCATCGTCCACCCAGCCGTCGGAATATTCGAAGGCCTTGGTGAAGAGTGCCTTCAGCGGTTTGCCGGCGGGATCCCTCTTCATGTCGAGCGTTGCCGTCGGCGGCAGCAGCTTTCGGCCGCCCAGATGATCGTAAAGGAAAAGGCCGAGGCGGATCAGCCAGGCCGGGCGGATGCCGCCCTTGTGATAGGGAAGGACGAAGCGCATCGGCCAGATGATATGCGGAGCCATCGCCCAGAGCACTTCGCGCTCCATCAGCGATTCGCGCACGAGGCGGAATTCGTAATGTTCGAGATAGCGCAGGCCGCCATGGATAAGCTTGGTGGCGCCGGAGGATGTGCCGGAGGCAAAGTCGTTCATCTCGGCGAGCGCGACCTTGTAGCCGCGCCCCGTGGCGTCACGGGCGATCCCGCAGCCGTTGATGCCGCCGCCGATAACGAAAATGTCATAGATCTGATCGCTCACCCGTCCCTCCGCAAAGCTTCGCCATTCCACGAAGGCGGAAAATCGAAACTAAACCATCTAAAGTGAAACAGATACGAATGTCAAACGAACGTTTGTTGACGGAAGGCGAGCAGTCAGCCTTGTCGCGCGGAGGTTTCCACCAGATGCACGTCATGTTCCGCCGCGATGGAGCGTACGGATTCCATGATGCATACGTCGGTGACGAAGGTATGAACCTGCGACAGATGGCCGATGCGAACCGGCGCGGTTCGTTCGAACTTGGTGCTGTCGGCGACGAGAATGACGTGCCGGGCATTGGCAATGATGGCCTGCGCCACTTTCACTTCGCGAAAATCGTAGTCCAGGAGTGCGCCGTCGGCATCGATCGCGGAGGCGCCGATGACGGCATAGTCGACCTTGAACTGCTTGATGAAATCGACCGCCGCTTCACCGACGATACCGCCATCCGAGCCGCGCACGACACCGCCGGAAATGACGACCTCGATGGATGGAAAAATGCGCAACTTATTGGCAACGTTGATATTGTTGGTGATGACCATCAGCTCGTGATGGCCGAGCAACGCTTCGCCGACGGCTTCCGTCGTTGTGCCGATATTGATGAAAAGCGAGCTGTTGTTGGGGATCATGCTGGCGGCGGCGCGGCCGATCGCCTGCTTTTCGAGGGCGGCGATCGAGCGGCGCGCCTCGTATTTCACATTCTCGGTTCCGCCGGGAAAGATCGCGCCGCCATGCACCCGCGACAGCACGCGGCCGTCGCAGAGATCGTTGAGATCCTTGCGGATGGTTTGCGGGGTGACGGAGAAGCGCAACGCCAGTTCTTCCACCAGCACGCGCCCCTCCGCCTTGGCGATTTCGAGGATTTCGGTCTGGCGTCCGGATAGGAACATGGCTTCGCTCCCTTTCTTTCGTTTTTTCGTCATCATATGATAAAGTGAAAATTCCGCAATTACCGGCGCGCGAATTGTGCGGTTGAGGAGGTCCTGGTGTTTCATCCGAAGCTATTCGAAAATCGCAATGTCGTGGTCACCGGTGCCGGCCGCGGCATCGGACTGGAGGTCGCGAGGCAGTTTCTCGATTGCGGCGCCCACGTCCTCGTCCATGTCGGCCGCGATGCCGATCGCGAATTGCCCGATTTCCTGATGGAGGCGGAAGCCGACCGCCGCGCCTTTCTCATTGCCGGCGATTTCGCTGCCGGCAACGGGACGCGGGATTTCGTCAGCGCGGCCGGCGAGCGTTTCGATCGCATCCACGCATTGGTCAACAACGCCGGCACGATGGTCGGGCGTTTTCCTGCCGGCGAGCTGACGGATGGGCAGTATGAGAGGATCGTGCATCTCAACCAGACCTCCGTCATGGAAGTGACGAGAGGACTGCTGCCCTTGCTGCGCGCGGCGGGGGAGGCCGCGATCATTAACACGGTTTCGATTTCCGCGCTCACCGGCGGCAGCCCCGGTTCTGCGATCTATTCCGCCTCGAAAGCCTTCGTCTCGACCTATTCGAAGGCCCTGGCGCGCGAATTGGCGCCGGATGGCATCCGGGTGAACTGCGTCTCGCCGGGCACGATATCGACGGATTTCCATGAGCGCTATTCGTCCAGGGAAAAGCTGGAGCAGACGCGCAAGTCGATTCCGCTTCAACGGCTCGGCACCCCGGAAGATTGCGCGCCGGCCTATCTCTTCCTCGCGGCCCCGACACTGTCCGGCTACATCACCGGCCAGGTGATCGAGATCAACGGCGGCCAGCTTATCTGCTGATAAAACGGACCTTTTTTGGTTTTACATGTCTTTTTTCAGTCAGCTTGTGGTTCGACAATATTATAAGCATACCACTAGGTGAGTTCTCACTAGAGGCTGTGATATGTCGTCGTCTCCACCACAAGGCGGTGCAGCAGAACATAATATCGAGGAAATGACGGGAAGGGCGCGAAAGGCGAGCGCGCTGCTGAAAGCGCTCTCCCATGAGACCCGTCTGGCGATCCTGTTCACGCTCGCCAAACGCGAGAAGACGGTGATGGAGCTCGAGGCGCTTCTCGACCTGCCGCAGGCTGTCGTTTCGCAGCATCTGGCCCGTCTTCGCCTGGACAAGCTGGTCGATACGCGCCGCGAGGGCCGGCTTATTCACTATGCCGTCGCGCGGTCGGAACTCTGTGCCGTCGTCGATTCCCTGCAAAAGGCCTTCTGCCAGGGCGAGCGTTGAGGTTTGAACCGGCTTTGCATGTTGCGCTTACCGGGCTGGCGGTCTAACTCTTTCGCTGCGGGAGAGTGTGATGATCGAAAAGCTGGAGTTCTTCATCGCGCTGGCGAATCAGAAGCATTTCGGCCGCGCCGCCGAGGAATGCGGCGTGACGCAGCCGACCTTGTCCGCGGCAATCAGGCAGTTGGAGGATCAGCTCGGCGTGATGCTCGTCAGCCGCGGCTCGCGCTTTCAGGGACTGACGCCGGAGGGGCAGCGCGTGCTGGAATGGGCACGGCGCATCGTCGGCGACAGCCGCACCATGCGCGAGGAGATGCGGGCCGCGCGCAAGGGCCTTGCCGGCCATATCCGGATCGCGGCCATTCCGACGGCGCTCGCCATGGTGCAGAAAATCACCACGCCTTTCCAGGAAAGGCACCCGGACGTCACCTTCTCCATCTTGTCGCGCAACTCGCTGCAGGTTCTGAGCCTGCTCGAAAATCTCGAGATCGATGCCGGCATCACCTATCTGGAAAACGAGCCGCTCGGTCGCGTCACCAGCGTCCCGCTCTATGCCGAACGCTACCACCTGATCACGGCGGCGGGCAGCCCGTTCGCCGAACGCAAAACCGTGACGTGGAAAGAGGTCGGCGATCTTAGGCTTTGTCTATTGACCGCCGACATGCAGAACCGCCGCATCATCAACCGGCACCTGGCCGAAGCAGGCGTTACGGCCAAGCCGACGCTCGAATCCAATTCGATGATCGTGCTGTTCTCGCATGTGCAGACCGGGCGTTGGGCGAGCATCATGCCGAAGAATATCGCCGATTCCTTCGGTTTCCCCGTCGATATTCACAAGATTCCGATCACGGAACCTGATGCCGAGCATCTTGTCGGCCTGGTCGCCACGCATCGCGAACCCTTCACGCCGCTGGTTTCCGCTCTGTTGCATGAGGCAAGATTGCTCGCGGAAGGTAGCGAAGCTTGATAGAAATTTTCTATCAAGCAACGAGACTGCCTTATTGATCCTTTATCATCTCCCTGCGACCTTATCTTCGGGCGTGTCGATCGCGCGCCACGGAGGAAATGCCGCATAAGCCCTTTCCGAAGATTCGCCTTCAATTTTTCGGAGCTATGCGTGGGAGGCTGCCAATGAGTTTGAATCAGGCCGCGGGCGATGTCGCAAACCGCGCCGGGACCATCATCGATAGCATGAAATCGATGGAGGGGCCGCTTTTGCCGATCCTGCACGGGATTCAGGAGGAGTTCGGCTATGTGCCGCAGGATGCGCTGCCGCTGATCGCCAAGGCCCTGAACCTTTCGCGCGCCGAAGTGCACGGCGTCATGACTTTCTATCATGACTATCGCGACCATCCTGCCGGACGCCATGTCCTCAAGCTCTGTCGCGCCGAAGCCTGTCAGTCCATGGGCGGCGATGACGTTGCCGAACATATCAAAAGCCTGCTCGGTATCGATTTTCATCAGACGACGCTGGATGGCAGCGTGACGCTTGAGCCGGTCTACTGTCTCGGGCTCTGCGCCTGCGCGCCGGCGGCGATGCTGGATGGCGAACTTCACGGCAGGCTCGACGACGAGAGCGCCGCCGACCTCGTGAAGGAGGCGCGCCAGTGACGCTCACCATCTATATCCCCCGCGATGCCGCTGCCCTATCGCTTGGTGCGGAGAAAGTGGCGAAGGCGGTAGCTCAGGAAGTTGCCAAGTGCGGTCTCGATGCGCGCATCGTGCGCAACGGCTCGCGCGGCATGTTCTGGCTCGAACCCCTGGTCGAAGTCGAGATCGACGGCAAGCGCATCGGCTATGGGCCGGTGAAGGCCGGGGATGTGCCTGATCTCTTCGACGCCGGGCTCGCAGAAGGCGGCGAGCATCCGCTCTGTCTTGGGGAGGTCGAAAGCCTCCCATTCCTGAAAGAACAGACCCGCCTGACCTTTGCCCGCTGCGGCATCACCGATCCGCTTTCGCTGCAGGATTATGAAGCCCATGGCGGCCTCAAGGGGCTCCGCCGCGCCATCGGCATGGCGGCTGGCGATATCGTTAAGGACGTCACCGATTCCGGCCTGCGCGGCCGTGGTGGCGCCGGCTTTCCGACCGGCATCAAATGGAAGACGGTGCTCGATGCGCCGGGCGACCGTAAGTATATCGTCTGCAACGCCGACGAGGGCGACAGCGGCACCTTCGCCGACCGGATGATTATGGAAGGCGATCCCTTCGTGCTGATCGAGGGCATGGCGATCGCCGGTCTTGCGACCGGCGCGACCAAGGGCTTCGTCTATACGCGTTCGGAATATCCGCATGCGATCGCCGCGATGACCGCAGCCGTCGAGATCGCCCGCAAGGCCGGCATTCTCGGGGCTTCGGTTCTGGGTTCCGGCAAGGTGTTCGATATGGAGATCCGTACCGGCGCCGGCGCCTATGTCTGCGGCGAGGAAACGGCGCTGGTTAACAGCCTTGAGGGCAAGCGCGGCATCGTGCGGGCCAAGCCGCCGCTGCCGGCGCACAAGGGGCTGTTCAACTGTCCCACCGTCATCAACAACGTCATTTCTCTCGCTTCCGTGCCCGTCATCATGGACAAGGGCGCTGCCTTCTATCGTGATTTCGGCATGGGCCGTTCGCGGGGCACGATCCCGCTGCAGATCGCCGGCAACGTCAAGCATGGCGGCCTCTACGAGACGGCCTTCGGCCTGTCGCTTGGCGATATCGTCGACAGGATCGGCGGCGGCACCGCAACGGGGCGGCCGGTCAAGGCGGTGCAGGTCGGCGGGCCGCTCGGGGCCTATTTCCCGCGCGCTCTGTTCGATACGCCGTTCGACTACGAATCCTTTGCGGCCAAGGACGGTCTCATCGGCCATGCCGGCCTCGTCGTCTTCGACGATACCGCCGACATGCTGAAGCAGGCGCGCTTTGCGATGGAATTCTGCGCGGTCGAGAGCTGCGGCAAGTGCACGCCTTGCCGCATCGGCTCGACGCGCGGCGTCGAAACGGCCGACAAGATCGCGCGCGGCATCGAGCCTGAGAAGAACAGGGTGCTGCTCGCCGATCTCTGCAACACGATGAAGTTCGGTTCGCTCTGCGCGCTCGGCGGTTTCACGCCCTATCCCGTCCTGAGCGCGATGACCCATTTCCCGGAGGATTTTTCTCCGGCTCCCTTGATTGAAGCGGCGGAGTAAGAGCCATGTCCCTCGTTCCAGAAATCGATTACGGCACGCCCGCCTCCCTCTCCGAAACCATGGTGACGCTGACCATCGACGGCCGCCAGATCAGCGTGCCCGAGGGAACGTCGATCATGCGGGCCTCGATGGAAGCAGGCATTCAGGTGCCGAAGCTCTGCGCTACCGACATGGTGGATGCCTTCGGCTCCTGCCGGCTCTGTCTCGTCGAGATCGAAGGCCGCAACGGCACGCCGGCCTCGTGCACGACACCGGTCGCACCGGGCATCGTCGTCCATACACAGACCGGCCGGTTGAAGGACATCCGTCGCGGCGTCATGGAGCTCTACATCTCCGACCACCCGCTCGATTGTCTGACCTGTGGCGCCAACGGCGATTGCGAGCTGCAGGACATGGCCGGTGCCGTCGGCCTGCGCGACGTTCGCTACGGCTATGAGGGCGACAATCACGTCAAGGCGCGCAACAACGGCGACATCAATCTGAAATGGATGCCGAAGGACGAGTCCAATCCCTATTTCACCTATGATCCTTCGAAGTGCATCGTCTGCTCGCGCTGCGTGCGCGCCTGCGAGGAAGTGCAGGGCACCTTCGCGCTGACCATCGAGGGTCGTGGCTTCGGCTCGCGCGTCTCGCCCGGCATGCACGAGCATTTCATCGACTCGGAATGCGTCTCCTGCGGCGCCTGCGTGCAGGCTTGCCCGACCGCGACGCTGACGGAGAAGTCGGTGATAGAGATCGGCCAGCCCGAGCATTCGCTCGTCACCACCTGCGCCTATTGCGGCGTCGGCTGTTCCTTCAAGGCCGAGATGCGCGGCGAGGAACTGGTGCGCATGGTGCCGTGGAAGGATGGCCAGGCCAATCGCGGCCATTCCTGCGTCAAGGGCCGCTTCGCCTATGGTTATTCGACCCACAAGGACCGCATCCTCAACCCGATGGTGCGCGAAAAGATCACCGACCCCTGGCGCGAGGTGACCTGGGACGAGGCCTTTGCCCATATCGCCACCGAGTTCAAGCGTCTGCAATATCAGTATGGCCGCGAATCCGTCGGCGGCATCACCTCGTCGCGCTGCACCAACGAGGAAACCTTCCTCGTGCAGAAGCTGGTGCGCGCCGGCTTCGGCAACAACAATGTCGATACCTGCGCCCGCGTCTGTCATTCGCCGACCGGTTACGGGCTCGGGCAGGCCTTCGGTACCTCGGCCGGCACGCAGAATTTCGACAGTGTCGAGCATTCCGATGTGGTTCTGGTCATCGGCGCCAATCCGACGGACGGCCATCCGGTGTTCGGCTCGCGGCTGAAGAAGCGGCTGCGCCAGGGCGCCAAGCTCATCGTCATCGACCCGCGCCGGATCGATCTGGTGCGCACGCCGCATGTCGAGGCCAGCTATCATCTGCCGCTGAAGCCGGGCACCAACGTCGCGATGATGACGGCGCTCGCCCATGTCATCGTCACCGAAGGCCTGTTCGACGAGAAGTTCATCCGCGAACGCTGCGACTGGTCTGAATTCGAGGATTGGGCAGCCTTCGTTGCCGAACCGCAGCACAGCCCGGAGGAGACGGAGAAATACACCGGCGTTCCCGCCGATCTCGTGCGCGGTGCGGCTCGTCTCTTTGCCACGGGCGGCAATGGCGCGATCTATTACGGCCTCGGCGTCACCGAGCATAGCCAGGGCTCGACCACGGTCATGGCAATCGCCAATCTCGCCATGGTAACGGGCAATATCGGCCGTCCGGGCGTCGGCGTGAACCCGTTGCGCGGGCAGAACAACGTGCAGGGCTCCTGCGACATGGGCTCCTTCCCGCACGAGCTGCCTGGCTATCGCCATGTCTCCGACGACGCGACCCGCGATATCTTCGAAAAGCTCTGGGGCGTGAAGCTCAACAACGAGCCCGGCCTGCGCATCCCGAACATGCTCGATGCCGCCGTCGACGGCAGCTTCAAGGGCCTCTACATCCAGGGCGAGGATATTCTCCAGTCCGATCCGGACACCAAGCATGTCGCCGCCGGCCTCGCGGCGATGGAATGCGTCGTCGTCCACGATCTCTTCCTGAACGAGACCGCCAATTACGCCCATGTCTTCCTGCCCGGTTCGACTTTCCTCGAAAAGGACGGCACCTTCACCAATGCCGAGCGCCGCATCAACCGCGTGCGCAAGGTCATGACCCCGCGCAACGGCTATGCCGATTGGGAAGTGACGCAGAAGATGGCGCAGGCCATGGGGCTTGACTGGCACTACACGCATCCGTCCGAGATCATGGACGAGATCGCCGCGACGACGCCGAGCTTCGCCATGGTCTCCTACGACTATCTGGAGAAGATGGGCTCGGTGCAGTGGCCCTGCAACGAGAAGACGCCGCTCGGCTCGCCGATCATGCATATCGATGGCTTCGTGCGCGGCAAGGGCAAGTTCATCCGCACGGAATATGTACCGACCGACGAACGAACAGGCCCGCGCTTCCCGCTGCTGCTGACCACCGGGCGCATTCTCAGCCAGTACAATGTCGGCGCCCAGACGCGGCGCACCGAAAACGTCGTCTGGCATGCGGAGGACCGCCTGGAGATCCATCCGCACGATGCGGAGCAGCGCGGCATCCGCGAAGGCGATTGGATCAGGCTCAGCAGCCGCTCCGGCGACACGACGCTCAGGGCATTGATTACCGACCGCGTCGCTCCCGGCGTAGTCTACACGACCTTCCATCACCCGGACACGCAGGCTAACGTCATCACGACGGACTATACCGACTGGGCGACGAACTGCCCGGAATACAAGGTGACGGCGGTGCAGGTCTCGCCGTCGAACGGTCCGTCGCAGTGGCAGGTCGAGTACGACGAACAGGCCAAGCAGTCTCGTCGGATACTCGGGAAGATGGAGGCTGCGGAGTGAGGCTGGGTGGATTTTCCCCTTCTCCCCTCGGGGAGAAGGTGCCCGAAGGGCGGATGAGGGGGTATTTTCTCGCAAAAGGAAATATTCTTCGCTTGCGCTCCGGACGCGCGGAACTGCCGCGCCTTGCCCCCCTCATCCGACGCTTTGAGCCACCTTCTCCCCGGCGGGGAGAAGGGGAGTTCGGACAATGACCAGGTTCACCCCCACGACCACCGTCCCCGAGACTGCCCGCCGTAACGGCCTGCTGCGCTCTGGTTCGCGCATCGTTCCCGAGGAAGTGCCGATCGCCTTTTCCTATGGCGGCACGTCGCACGCCGTCATGATGGGAACGCCCGCCGACATCGAGGATTTCGCCATCGGTTTCAGTCTGACCGAGGGCATCATCACCGATATCGGTCAGATCGCGGCGATCGAGCCGATCGAAGACGAGCAGGGGATCGACGTTCAGATCATTCTGGTCGACGAAGTGGCCGATGCGTTGCGGTTGCGCCGCCGCCATATGGCGGGGCCGGTCGGCTGCGGCCTGTGCGGCATCGAATCGATCGAGCAGGCCGTGCGCAAGGTGCCGGATGTCTCCAAGGTCGAACTCGCCTTGACGCAGAAGGATATTGTCAGCGCGATCGCTCTCCTCAACGACGCCCAGCCACTGCATCGCGAGACACGCGCCGTTCATGGCGCCGGGTTCTATATTCCGGCCGAGGGATTGCTTGCGGTGCGCGAGGATGTGGGCCGGCACAATGCGCTGGACAAGCTCTGCGGCGCGGTCATCGGCTCCGGTCGCAAAGGAGCCGAAGGCGTGGTTGCCGTCACCAGCCGGCTGTCGGTCGAGATGGTGCAGAAAGCGGCGATACTGGGCAGCGCCGTGCTCGTCGCCATCTCCGCGCCGACCGCGCTTGCCATCCGCACCGCCGATGAAGCCGGCATGACGCTGGTGGCGCTGGTGCGTGGCGATGACTTCGAGATTTTTACCCACCCGCATCGCATCACTCTGGAGAGCATCGCCGATGTCGCCTGACGAAACGCCGCACGGCAAGACCGAAGCCAAACTCGTCTACATGGCGAACCAGATCGCCACCTTCTTCAAGACGCAGCCGGCGGACGAGGCGGTGGAGGGCGTGGCGACGCACATCAACAAATTCTGGGAGCCGCGCATGCGGCGGCAGCTGTTTGCCATCATCGATCATGGGGACAGCGGGTTGAGTCCGTTGGTGCTGGAGGCGGCCCCACTCATTCATAAGCCGGCACCGGTCGAGGAAGTTAAGCCGGCTTAGTATCGAAGTCCGCAAGGGCTTTTGGGCTTATTGCCAATTCACAGAGGTAGTCTCATTCTCGGGCGAGTTGGATGGCGCTTGCGTAGTTCGGCTGACTGCGCGTGCAAGAAATGGAGAAGCCGCCTCGGCGGTCGCGGCGGCTTCCTGTAGCACAAGCAATGGTGACGGAGTTCACGCCGCGCGGCGCATCACCATACCGCGGATCATCGAGTCCGCCAGGCGGAACTGTGCGAGCAGCGTGTGCAGAGCGTCCGCCTCATTGGCGAGCCTGAGGCTTGCCGCGGTGCTCTCCTCGACCATGGCGGCATTCTGCTGCGTGGTCTGATCCAGCGAATTGATCGCGGAGTTGATTTCCCGGAGGCCGATCGTCTGCTCCTTCGATGCCTTCACGATGGCGGCGACATTGGTGTTGATATCGCCAACCTGGGTGACGATCTGCTCCAGTGCCTTGCCCGTCTGGCCGACAAGGCCGACGCCGCTCTTCACATGTTCGCTGGAGGCGGTGATCAGCGCCTTGATCTCCTTGGCGGCACTCGCCGAGCGTTGCGCCAGCTCGCGCACTTCCTGCGCCACGACGGCGAAGCCCTTGCCGGCTTCGCCTGCGCGTGCCGCCTCCACGCCGGCATTCAATGCCAGGAGGTTGGTCTGGAAGGCGATGTCGTCGATGACGCCGATGATGTTGGTGATCTCGCGCGAGGATTTCTCGATCTGGTCCATGGCGGCGACGGCGCTGCGAACCACCGTGCCGGATTGCTCGGCACCGCGCTTGGTCTCGGCAACGAGACGCCCGGCCTCCTCGGCACGCTGGCTGGAATCGGCAACCGTGGTGGTGATCTCTTCCAGGGCGGCGGCGGTTTCCTCCACGGAGGCTGCCTGCTGCTCGGTGCGCCTCGAGAAGGCTTCCGCCGAATCGCCGAGCTCGCGGGATCCGGCAGCGATGGCGCTGGCATTGTCGCCGACCGTGGTCAGCGTCTCGGAGAGCCTGTGGATCGTTGCGTTGAAATCGTGGCGGAGCTGCTCCATGGACGGCACGAAGGCATGTTCGAGCGTCTTGGTCAGGTCGCCTTCCGACAGGCTGCGGAGCGCCCCGCCGAGTTCGCCGATGGCGCTCATGCGCGAGGTCACGTCGGTCGCGAACTTGACGACCTTGTAGACCTGGCCGTCGGCGCCGACGATGGGATTGTAGGCGGCCTGGATCCAGATTTCCTTGCCGCCCTTGCCGTATCGGACGAATTCGTTGGCGATGAACTCGCCCTGCGCCAGGCGCTGCCAGAAGCGCTTGTATTCCTCGGTGCGGGCATAGGCCGGTTCGCAGAAGATGCTGTGATGCTTGCCGACGATCTCGCCGAGCGTATAGCCCATGGCGTTGCAGAAGTTCTCGTTCGCCGTCAGGATCTCGCCGGTCGGCAGGAATTCGATAACGGCCTGCGAGCGGGAGATGGCGTCAAGCTTGCCGGCATCGTCGATCGCCTTTCTTTTGGCTTCGGTGACGTCGACGGCGAATTTTACAACCTTCACCGGTTTTCCGTTGCGGAAAACGGGGTTGTAGGATGCCTGGATCCAGATTTCCCGATTGCCTTTTGCGAGCCGCTTGTAGGTGCCGGCTTCATATTCGCCACGGCCGAGGCGCGCCCAGAAATCCTGATAGGCCGATGTTGCGACATAGGCCGGTTCGCAGAACATCCGGTGGTGGTTGCCGACGATTTCCTTCAGCTCATAGCCAAGCGCGCGACAGAAGTTCTCGTTTGCGGTCAGCACTTTGCCTTGAAGGTCGAATTCGATGATGGCTTGCGATTTGGAAACGGCGGAAAGAATGCGGCTGGTATCCGATGAAAGACTGAACATTCCTATTCCCTCTCAGAAGGCTCACGCTTGACGGGCGTCGATCCATGGCATCGAAGCGGGCGGCCGCGCTCGTCGGTACGCCGAAAGACGGCGCTCCGCACGGGATGGTCGGAATGTTGAGATCGTTTCTTCTTTCCTCGCTTCGGAAACGATGATGATTAAAACCCCTTAATTTTAAGTAAAATTAAGTGTATTAGAAATTACAACTTAAATAAAATATAATTATCTAAAATTTACTCCAATAAAAAAGCCGCCACTGATAAGGCGGCGGCTTTCAAAAAGGCTATAGCGCGAAGTTACGCGGCCAGTTCTTCTACTTCGTTTTCCTTGAACATCTTGGCGAGGTTCAGGAAGCAGATCATTCCATTCTCCGTGGCGATGATACCTTCGCAATAGGCGCGGTCGAAGGAAGCCGTGACTTCCGGCACCGGCTGGACCTGGCTGGAGGCGATTGTCAGGATGTCGGAGACCCGGTCGACCAGCATGCCGATGACCATGTTGTGCACTTCGGCGACGACGATGGCGCTGCGCTCGTTGGCAACCGTGCTCTGCATGCCGAGCTTGTAGGCGAGGTCGATGATCGGGATGACCGAGCCGCGCAGGTTCATGACGCCGATGACGTCGGCCGGTGCGTGCGGGATCGGCGTAGACGGCGCCCATCCGCGAATTTCGCGGATCGTGGTCGTCTTGACGCAGAATTCCTGGTCATGTAGCCGGAAGGCAATGATCTCCAGAGTTTCGCCGCTGAAGCTGGTGGAATTGATCGTGGCCATGAACGTTCTTCCCATTGAACCGTGACGCCAAATGCGGCGCGTTGAGGTCACGATAGAGTAAGAACATTGCTCAAACCTAAATCCATACAAGGGATTTCGAGTAAGGGGGCTGGCCACCCGTTCTCGTGGTTCGAGGGCGCTTGCGCGCCACCTCACCATGAGGACTGATCTTGTCGTTCCGCGGCCCCCAGGAGGCAAGCCGTATCGGGGGCCAAGCCGTCCCATCCTCACCCTGAGGCGCGGAGGCTCCTGAGCTTGTCGAAGGGGCCAAAGCCTCGAAGGGCGAGGATGGCCCCCGTGAGAGGAAGGCTGCTCTCTCGGCCGGATTCCTTCTGCCGGTGGGATACGCCCTCAGGCGGCCCGTGTCGGACGGTCGAAGATGCGCCGGCCGAAGAGGCTTGCCGCCATTTCCACCAGAACGCGGGCGCTCTTGCCGCGGTCGTCGAGGAAAGGATTGAGCTCGACGAGATCGAGCGAGGAGACGAGACTGCTGTCGGAGAGCATCTCCATGATGAGATGGGCTTCGCGATAGGTCGCGCCACCCGGCACCGTGGTTCCCACGCCCGGCGCAATATCCGGATCGAGGAAATCGACGTCGAAGCTGACATGCAGAAGGCCGTTGGCGGCGCTGACGGTATCGAGCACCTTGCGCATGATGGCGGCCACACCCTGTTCGTCGAGCGAGCGCATGTCGAAGACGTTGACGCCATGCTCGCGGATCTCCTCGCGCTCGCGCGGATCGACGGAGCGGATGCCGACCTGGAAGACCTTCGTCGGGTCGACCAGCGGCCGGCCGGCCGGCAGAACGCCTTCAATCTCGGCCTCGCCGCAGTAGTAGGCAACCGGCATGCCGTGAATGTTGCCCGACGGAGAGGTCGCGGGCGAATTGAAATCCGAGTGCGCGTCGAGCCAGAGCACGAAAAGCGGCCGGCCGACCTCGGCTGCATGGCGGGCCATGCCGGAAACGCTGCCCATGGACAGGCTGTGATCGCCGCCAAGGATCAGCGGGAAGCCACCCGACGATGCGACATCGTAGACTTTCGCTTCCAGCGCCCGGGTGAACGCGCCGACGATTTTCAGATTGTGGGCGTGGGGATGCTCCGGAAGGTCGGCTGCCGGAACCGGATGCAGATCGCCGCTGTCGGTGACACGGTGGCCGAGTTCGATCAACGTCGTTTCGATGCCGGCGATGCGCAGCGCGGTCGGGCCCATTGCGGCGCCGCGGCGGCCGGAGCCTTCCTCCAGGGGAACGCCGATCAAGGTAACGGGAGTGGATTGCGTGTTCATCGGCATTGCTCCGAGGGTTGGAGAAATTCCGGACGGAGAACTGCGCGGCGGCTTTCCGTGCGGAATTGCATAAAACAATGAGATAGAGCAGTTCGGCGTTTCCATGAAGTGCCGAACCGCCCTGGAGGCTGTCGAGTCGCATTATTGATTGTCTGCATGACAGCAAAAAGATGGAAAAGTGTCGAAAATCGATTAGGTTTCGACAGATTGATCAATTCGATTTAGCAGAATGACAAGCCATATGGACGACCTCGACCGCGATCTCCTCAGTGCGCTGCGCAACAATGCGCGCATCTCCGTTTCCTCCCTGGCGGCGGCCACCGGCGCGTCGCGCGCGACCGTCGCCGCGCGCATAGAGCGGCTCGTGGAGAACGGCACCATTGCTGCCTTCACCATTCGCACCGGCCATGAAACCCGTGCGGCCGGCGTCAGGGCCATCGTTCTGATCGAGGTGCTCGGCAAGCTGGCCGACAAGGTTGCCGATCAGCTTCGAGGCTTGCCGCAGGTCAGGGCCCTGCACAGCACCAACGGCAAATGGGATTTCATTGCCGAACTGGAAGATCGCGATCTGGCCTCGTTCGACGAAACGCTCAGGCGGATCAGGCTGATCAATGGCATCAACATCACCGAATCCAATATCCTGCTGAAGACCAGCAAGATGGGATTCTGAGGCTTAATATTCGTGCTCGTAGACGATGCCGGCTTCGCCTGCGCCATCCGAGCCCGCCGCGCCACGCAGCTTCACGCCGCGCCCGACATTGAGGTTGATGATCGCCTTGGTGTTGTTGGACGCGCCCTGCTGCAGCTCGATATAGGTGCGCTTGTTGATGTACTTGCCGGCGCCGACCTGCGCCTGACCGTTCGCATCCGTCGAGATGTCGAGGTCATCGACGCCGAGATGGCTGCGCAGGCCCTCGAACAGCGAGGTCGAGCGGCCGCCTGCGAGCTGGCTTGCGGCATCGGCGAGCTGGGCGATCTGCATGGCCGACAGTTTCGACATGGATTGGCCAAAGATCAGCTGCGCCAACACCTCGTCCTGCGGCAAGGCAGGGGAAGAGGAGAAGCCGATCTGCGGGTCGGTCGCGAGACCGGTGACATCGACCGTGATCGTGGTGGAACCGGCCGACGATGTCGCTTCCATGTTGAGCGCCGGCGTCAGGTCACCGCCGAAGGTGATCTTGCTGGTGTCGGTGAAATCGAGCCGGCGGCTGAGGATGGTCAGGCGTCCACGACGCATGGTGAAGCCGCCGGAGACGACCGGCTCCGCCGCCGTGCCGCGCACGGTGATGTTGCCGCCGAGTTCGGCGTCGATGCCTCGGCCGCGCACGAAGATCTGCGAGGGCGCCTGGAGCTGCAGGTCGATGCCGAGCGTCGTCGATTTGCTCCTTGGCCCTTCCGGCTTCTGATCCTTGAACTGGGCGCTGACGGCGGCCGGCGCATTCTTGTGCTTGATGTTGATTTCGGAGAGCGACGCCGGCAGCTTTTCGGGCACGGTGATCGACGCCTTGTTGATCCGCAGGTTGCCCGTCAGCATCGGCGCGGTCATCAGCGGGCCCTTGACGCCGAGCGTGCCGTTGACGGTCGCGGCCACCAGCGTGCCGTCGACATAGGTCGCGTTGTTGAACTTCACCTGGATATCGGCGGGGAAGCCGCTTTCCGGGGTAATGCCGACCGTGCCGCTGCCCGATATGCTGCCGCCGCTGGCCAGATTGCCGCTGAGGCGCGATATGACGGCCTGCTTGCCGTCGAGCGTCACCGTCACGGCGAGCCCGTTGAGGGTCAGGTTGCGGCGGACATCGACCAGCTTGGCGCCGTCGGTGGAAATGGAACCGCTGATGGCGGGTGCGGCCGTGGTGCCCCCGATCTGCATGTCGATCCTGGCCGTGCCCGTCATGACGAGGCCCTGTGCCGCAAGCTGGCCGGCAAGGGCATCGAAGGGCAGATTGCCGGAAAATTTGAGTGCCATGGCCTTGCTGCCGGCGATGGCGACTGTGCCGCCGCCATTGAGCGCCAGGCCGCTCTGGCCGGTCAGGTTGGTGTTGATCGTGACGACATTGTCGGCAAACTTGCCGTCCGCCTTGATGCCGAGCGGCGTAAGCCCGGCGGATTTCGTCTGGCTCGTTGCTGCCCCCGACCAATTGGTCTGGAATACGACGGCGGGCGAGGTCGCCTTGCCGGTGACGGCTACCGTTCCGGAGATGACGCCTTCGGCGGCAAGCGTCGGCGCGAAGACATTGGCGAGGCTGGCCGGCAGGTTGGCGATCCTGGCATTGATGTTCAGGGTCTGGCCGGCGGTGCCGTCGACCGTAACCGAACCGCCCCCGGTCTGCAGGGTCAAGCCGTTCAGCGATGCGATGCCGTCCTTGATCACGATCTTGGTCGGAGAGGCGAGCTTCACCGGGATCGTGCGCGGCGCGCCCGCAAAGGAGTCGAGGCTGACGGTCGTCTGCCCGCCTGATGTTTCGACGCTGCCGCGCGTTGTCAGCGGCGCGTTGTCATAGGTCGATTTCAGATCGAAATCCGTGCGGCTGCCCTGCTGGGTGAAGGTCAGGCCGAGATCGGCGATGCGGTTGGCCCCGGAGGCGATGGCGTCGGCGCGGATGCTGCCGTTTGCCGAGAAAGCCTTGAGATCGTCGACGGTGAGGGCAACGGCCGGCTTGCTGATCACGAGATCGTCGCGGCGGATGCCGCTGCCGCCGGCGTTGACCTTGAGGCCGATCTTGCCATTGGCGCTGGCGATATCGAGCGAGCCCTTGAGATCGCCCTCGGCCTTCTGTCCGGCGAGCGCTGCGAGCAGGCCGAGATCCGGCAGGTTGAAGGTGAGCGCGCCGTTCGGCTCGAAGCTCGGGGAAAGGTCGAGCTTGCCCTGCAGCTTGTTCGTGCCGATTTCCGCCGATAGCGATGGAATGCTCGTGCGGCCGTCCTTGGAAACTGCGTCGGCGGTGATGCGGATCGGCTTGCCGTCGATCGCGCCGCTTGCCTGGATGTTCGCCTGCGGCGCCTTCGGATCGGCGATGCCGGTCACGCCGATGTCGAGCGTATCCAGCAGCCGTCCCGCCAGCTTGACGTTGACGGCCTTGACCGTCGCATCGATGCCGAGCGCGGTGAGCGGCCCCTTGGCCTTGAGGCCGATATCGGCCTGTCCTTCCGCATTCGGGACGAACTTGGAGAGATCGAGCACCTTGCCGGTGAGATCCGATGTCAGGGACTGGTCGTTGAGCGCGACATTGCCGCTGATTTCGGCGACGTTGGATTTCACCGCGAGGTTGGACAGCGTCATCTTGGTCGGCACGGTGCCGGCGACCTGGCCTTCCAGCGAAATCGTGCCTTCGAACTTGTTCGACACGCCGTCCGGCAAGACGCCGGGCAGAGCGAACAGCTTGAAATTGCCCGTCAGCGCCTTGGACGACAGCGTGTATTTGCCGTTGACGGTGCCGCCGATGCTGGCGCTTTCAAGGGTGGTGTTGTTGAAGCCGATCGTATCCGGCGAGAGTTGCAGCGGCGCGGTGAGCGCGATCGGCGCGCGGATCAGCCGATTGAGGTCGGCGCTGACGAAGGCCGTCTGGCCGACGACGAGGCGAAGCTGCAGCGGACCGGACATGGCTGCAAGATTGAAGGCATCGCTTCTGGCGCTGAGATTGATCTGTCCGACCTGGCCCTGCGGCGTGCTGGCGCTGTCGAGCGCGGCCTTCGCATCGATCTTCACCGATTGCGCCGCGCCGGTCAGCGCGATATCGACGCGCGAAATCATGGCGCGCACTTCGCCGTCCTCCATAGGCCAGCGGAAGTCGACGGGGCCGGAGGTACCGAGCAGATTGGCGTTGAGGCTGTTGTTGCCGGCGGGATCGAGCGTGCCGGATGCGGCAAGGACGGCGCTGCCGGTAGCAAGGTTGCCGGTCTGGATATCGATCTTGCCCTTGCCGTCGAACGTTGCCGAGACATCGATGGTCGTCTGCCCGGCAAAGAGCGGCCGCATGGTCGGCGGCAGGAGCGAATCGACATCGCCGCCGCCCTTGACGTCTATATGATGCAGGCCATCGGCGGAGAGGCTGTGATGGCCGTCGATGGCAACTGTTGGCTTGCCGTCGAGGGCTGCCTGCAGTTTGCCGGCCCAGTTGGACAGCGGGCCTTCGCCGGAAAGGTCGATGCTGACGGCCGGGCCGCCCGGCAGGTGCAGCAGGCCGGCGAGCATGCCGTCGCGCGGCTCGGAGATCTGCGTCTTCAGCTTCAGCTGGTTTTCGGCCGGGGCGAAAGCGATATCGGCGGAGAGCTTGGCGTCCGGCACATCGTGACGGCTGGCGCTGAGCGTCAGGCCCATGCTGCTGCTGTTGGCCTTGACGCTGCCATCGGCGGCGAGAATGAAATCCTGCCCGGCGACGGCCTGCCCGATGCGAAGGTCAGGCAGGGCGATGGCGCCGATATCGATGGCGATGGGCAAGGAGAAGCCGGTGCTGCCTGCCGTCTGCGTCTCCGGCGCCTGCGTCAGGCTCGCCGTCGAGACCGGCAGGCGCTGGAAGTCGATCACATCGGCCGCAATGCGATCGGCGTGGAAGGTGCCGGTCAGCAAAGACAAAGGAGACCAATCGACGGCGAGGTTTTGCACCTTGGCGTAGACGCCCTTCGTGTCGGCCACGGTAATGGCACCGACCCGCAGACTGCCGCTCAGCAGACCGGAAGGCGCTGCGATGGCAATGGTGCGGTCCGGCGTCGAGGCGAGCCTGGCCACCTGATCGACCGCATAACCCGTTGCGGAAGGCACCATGCCGACGACGAGCACAGCCGCGATCACGAGCAAAAGGATCGCCACGACCGCATAGGCGATCCAGCGCACCAGTTTCCCGAGAATTCGAATCAACATGCTCATGAAAGCGACAGTAACCTCAATTTTGTAACCGTGTGCTGAAACGTCTGCGACAACTATACGGTTTGTCAGAAGGCCTGGCCGATGCCGGCATAGATGCCATAAGATGTGCCGCCGTCGTATTTCTTCAACGGAACGGCGACATCGAGCCTGATCGGGCCGAAGGGCGTAGCGTAACGCAGGCCGACGCCAGCGCCAATGCGCAGATCGGAAAAGTCCGGAAAGGCAGTATCGGTGACGCTGCCCATATCGACGAAGGGAACGACCCCGATCGTATCGGTGATCTTCACGCGGGCCTCGAACGAGGCGGTGGCATAGGAGCGGCCGCCGGTTTCGTCGCCGTTGGAGTTGTAAGGCGAAATTTCCTGATAGCTGTAACCGCGCACCGAGCCGCCGCCGCCGGCATAGAAGCGTCGGGTGGCGGGGATATCCTCGATGCTGTTCGCGCCGATCAGCGAGCCCAGGGCGAGCTTGCCGGCGAAGACGACGTTGTTGTTGGCGCCGATCCCCTTGTAGCCGGAGATCGAACCCTCGACGGAGCTGAAGATCGAGCCGCCTATCGCCTCATAGCTCGGCTTGGCGCTGATCGAAGCGCGATAGCCTTCCGTCGGGTCCAGCTTGTTGTCGCGCGTGTCGCGAATATATTCGAGCGGGATCGCGACCGTCAGATAATTGTGCTTTCCGAAGGCGTCGGTCGTGTCGGATTCATAGGACACTTCTCCGCCGGCGGAGACGGTATCCTGATCGTTGATTTCATAGGCAAGGCCGCCGCTTCCCGTCACCGTATTGGCGTCGTAGGCGTCCGGATGCAGGCTCTGCATCTTCAGGGCCGTGGTGAAGGTCGCCGAAGGGTAGAATGTCGCAGGCCTGACATAGGTGATGCCGGCCGTATAATCGAGCTGGCCGACATCGGTCGTCTCGCCGATGCGGGACACGGATCCGTCGATGCGCAGCGAGTCCGCGCGGCCCGTCAGATTGCGGTGTCCCCAATAGCCCTGCAGGCCGAAGCCATCGATGGTGGAATATTGCGCGCCGACGCCGAAGAAGCGCTGCTTGCCTTCCGACACTTCGATGGTCGTCGGGATGCTGCCGTCCGGTGCCAGCTTGTCGGCCTCGCGGATGGTGACGCTGGAAAAGACCCCGAGCTTCCGCAAGCGATCCGACGCCTTCTTCAATTCGTCGGGCGAGTAAGGCTTGCCTTCGTTGATGCGGGCATAGCGCTTGATGAAATCCGGATCGACCGATTTCTGGCCGGTGACGCCGACGTTGCCGAAAGGTGCTATGGGACCGCTGTCGACCTTCAGCGTAACATCGACCGTATTGGTGGCGTGGTCGGCGACGACGTCGCGATTGTCGAGCTTGGCGAGCGGATGTCCCCCGTTCTTGAAGTCGGCAACCATCTTGTCGCCTGCCTTCAGGATAGTCAGCGAGCCGGCATCGCCGCCACGCACGAGCCCGTAATTCGCCGGATCCAGCCTGGCGGCATCGCCGAGCAGGCTGACCTTGCCGAGCTTGAAGACGGGGCCGGGGTTGACGCTGATGGTCACCGCGACCGGCTTGGCGCGGCTGAAGGTCGGCGTCGGCGGCAGGGCATCGAGCGGGGTGCCGTTGATGGTGATGGTGACCACGCCGCCGTAGCGCGCTTTTTCGTAGAGGGAGGCGATCAGCCGGTCGCGATCGTCGCGCGCCTTCACCACGACGCCGAGGTCGCCGGATACCGGCTTCTTTTCGTCGGACACCAGCATCGAGCTTTCGCTCAGCGCTTCCTTGAGATCCTTGTCGAGATTGTCGGCCTTGAAATCGACCGTGTAGCGGACGGGATCGGAAACCTGGTCGGCCGTTTCGTCCTCACCCCAGAGCTTGATGCCGAAGAGTTTGAATGCAAAGGCATTTCCGGCGCATAGCGGACCGAGCGCAAGCGCTGCCGCAACCGCTGCCACGGTTCCTGCCTGCCGATACGCAATACTCTTCTTCGGTACAGTTCTTTTATGCATACGCCGCTTTACGGTTACATGAGAACTTACTCAGCTTGACGTTTCCCCCAGGTTAACGCGCGGCCACCATAGAGGCAAAAGTCCCCGAGGTGTACCGTTTTGGAGTCAAAAACCCGGAAAATATGACTACCAAAGCGCAAAACGCGCGGATCTTGGCGAGGGTTCGGAATGTTCGGGCGACCTGTGTCGCGACCCGTAAAGGTTGCCGTCATCCGGCCGATAGTCGAGGTCGCCGCCTTGGTGCGGGTTATTGTGCCCGGCCTTAAATCAAAAAGTCCCGGACTTGCGATCCGGGACTCTGAAATCTCGATCTGGGATCGATCAGTAACCGCGATAGCCGCCGCGCGGGCAATCGTCGATGTAGCGGCGGCCATAGCGGTCGCGGTAATAGCACTGGCCGGGCTGCTCCTGGACGCTGCCGATGAGGGCGCCGGAGACGCCGCCGATCGCTGCGCCGACTGCCGCACCACGGACGTTGCCCGTGACTGCGCCGCCGATGATCGCGCCGGATGCCGCGCCGATGCCTGCGCCCTGTTCGGTCGGCGTGCAGCTTGCGATAGACAAGCCGACCAATGCGAGCATAAGAACTTTCTTCATTTATCTCTCCAACGTTAGTTAAGCCGAACCCCGGCCAACGTCGTCCCAATTCTTCAGCTCCACCACGATGGGCTGTCTTGCAGTCCTGCAATGATAGAAAATATCGTGCAAAATATGATTGTCTATCGGTGGATGGCAGTTTTTTTCTTGCTGAAGAAAGATGGCTTGGCGTTCGCAGAATAAAACCGTCCGCGGCAAGCATAAAATCCATGATCTCTCTAAAGTAGAGGTTGATTGGACTGCAAAAAAGTCAAATGATGCCCTTGCCTCTGGAGGAGAGGCGAGGAGGAAAATATGGCAAAAGTGACTTTGACGGTGAATTGCCGTTCGGTCGGCGGCGAGTGCGAGGACCGCACGCTGCTTGTCCATTTCATCAGGGAAAAACTCGGCCTGACCGGAACCCATGTCGGCTGCGACACCAGCCAGTGCGGCGCCTGTGTCGTGCATATGGACGGCAAGTCGGTGAAGAGCTGTTCGATCCTGGCCGTTCAGGCTTCCGGCTCCAGGATCACAACCATCGAGGGTCTGGCCGCCAACGGCGAACTGCATCCGGTTCAGGCCGCCTTCAAGGAGCATCATGGCCTGCAATGCGGCTTCTGTACGCCGGGCATGGTGATGACCGCGGTCGACATGATCAACCGTCATGGCGGAGCGCTGGACGAAAAGACGGTGCGCAGCGAACTCGAAGGCAATATCTGTCGATGCACCGGCTATCACAATATCGTCAAGGCGGTGCTTTCAGCCAATGCCGAGATGAATGCCGCCAGCCAGGCGGCCGAATAGAGTTTCACCGAGACCGTCTGGCGAAACGCCGATGATCGTCGTCTTGGCGTGGTGCCAGGCCCGCAACCCCAATGGGAGGATGTGATGGGCGTGGAAGGCATTGGCGCGCGCGTGGCGCGCAAAGAGGACAAGCGATTTCTGACGGGCAAGGGGCGATACACCGACGACATGGTGACGCCGGGAATGAAATACGCCTATTTCGTTCGCAGCCCGCATGCACATGCGAAGATCACCGGCATCGATGTGTCGGCGGCTCTTTCGATGCCGGGCGTGATCGGCGTCCTCGACGGCAAGCAGCTGCTGGCCGATGGCATCGGCAACCTGATCTGCGGCTGGATGATCCATTCGCGCGACGGTTCCCCGATGAAGATGGGTGCCTGGCGGCCGCTGGCGGTCGATACGGTGCGCTATGTCGGCGATGCTGTCGCCATCGTCGTTGCCGACAGCATCGGCGAAGCGCGCGATGCGGCCGAAGCCGTTGCCGTCGACTACGAGGAACTGCCCGCGGTCGTCGAGGCGGTGAATGCGCTGAAAGCGGGCGCGCCGCAGATCCATCCCGAAGCACCCGACAACCTGATCTTCGACTGGGAGCTGGGCGATGCGGCGGCGACCGACAAGGCAATCGCCGAGGCGGCGCATGTCACCGAGATCGAGATCCACAACAACCGGCTTTCGCCGAATGCCATGGAGCCGCGCGCCACGCTCGGCATCTACGACGCGGCCGAAGACCACTATACCTGCTACACGACGAGCCAGAACCCGCATGTGGCGCGTCTCGTGATGAGCGCTTTCTACAATGTCGCGCCGGAAAACAAGCTGCGCGTCATCGCGCCTGACGTCGGCGGCGGCTTCGGTTCGAAGATCTACATCTATCCCGAGGAAATCGTCTGTCTCTGGGCGTCGAAGAAGACCGGCGTGCCGGTCAAATGGACGGCCGACCGCACGGAAGCCTTCCTGACCGATGCGCACGGCCGCGATCATCTCTCCAAGGTCAAGATGGCCTTCGATGCGCAGAACCGCATCACCGCGCTGAAGGTCGACACGATAGCCAATCTCGGCGCTTACATGTCGCTGTTCTCCTCGGCGGTGCCGACCTATCTCTATGCGACATTGCTGTCGGGCCAGTACGCCATTCCGGCAATCCACGCCAACGTCCGCACGGTCTACACCAATACCGTGCCGGTCGATGCCTATCGCGGGGCAGGGCGGCCGGAGGCGACCTATCTTCTGGAGCGCACGGTGGAAACGGCGGCGCGCGAGCTCGGCGTTTCGCCGGCGGAACTCCGGCGGATCAACTTCGTCCGCTCCTTCCCCTACCAGACGCCCGTCATCATGAACTACGATGCCGGCGACTACGAGGCTTCCCTCAACGCCGCCATGCAGCAGGCGGATTGGGATGGTTTTCCTGCCCGCAAGGCGGAGGCAGCCGCCCGCGGCATGAAGCGCGGCATCGGCATGAGCTGCTACATCGAGGCATGCGGCATTGCGCCGTCGCAGGCGGTGGGATCGCTCGGCGCCGGCGTCGGCCTGTGGGAATCGGCCGAGGTGCGGGTGAACGCGGTCGGAACGATCGAAGTGCTCACCGGCTCGCACAGCCACGGGCAGGGGCATGAGACCACCTTCGCGCAGCTGGTGGCGGATCGTCTCGGCGTGCCGATCGACAGCGTGTCCATCGTCCATGGCGATACCGACAAGGTGCAGATGGGCATGGGCACCTATGGCTCCCGTTCCGGGGCCGTCGGCATGTCCGCCGTCGTCAAGGCGCTCGACAAGGTCGAAGCGAAGGCGAAGAAAATCGCCGCGCACCTGATGGAGGCCGACGAAAGCGATATCGTCATCGAAAACGGTGAAGTGAAGGTGGCGGGCACCGACAAGGCGCTGCCGTGGTTCCAGGTGGCGCTGGCGTCCTACACGGCGCACAACCTGCCCGCCGGCATGGAGCCGGGCCTGAAGGAGACCGCCTTCTACGATCCGGCGAACTTCACCTTCCCGGCCGGCTGCTACATCTGCGAGGTCGAGGTGGACCCGGAGACGGGCAAGACCGAGATCGTGCAGTTCGTCGCGGCAGACGACTTCGGCAACATCATCAACCCGATGATCGTCGAGGGACAGGTGCATGGCGGTATCGCGCAGGGCATCGGCCAGGCGTTGCTGGAAGGCGTGCATTACGATGAGAACGGCCAGCTTCTGACGGCGAGCTTCATGGACTACACCATGCCGCGCGCCGACGACCTGCCGTCCTTCCAGCTTTCGCATCAGAACACGCCGTGTCCGAGCAATCCGCTCGGCATCAAGGGATGCGGCGAGGCGGGCGCCATCGGCTCGCCGCCGGCGCTGATGAATGCGATTACCGACGCGATCGGCAACAACACGCTGACCATGCCGGCGACCCCGCTCAAGGTGTGGGAAGCGGCGCGGGCCGGTGCCTGAAACGAGAGGAGGATAGGACAATGTACGCAACCAATTACCATCGCGCCTCCTCGGTCGACGAAGCCGTGAAGCTTCTGTCCGACACCGACGAAGGCAAATACGTCTCCGGCGGCATGACGCTGATCGCCACCATGAAGCAGCGCCTGGCCTCGCCGAGCGATCTCGTCGATCTCCGGCATATCCCCTCGCTCAAGGGCATCCGCGTCGATGGCCGCAGGGTCACGATCGGGGCAGCGACCACCCATGCGGAGGTCGCCTCCTCGGCGGCGATCCGCTCGGTCTGTCCGGCGCTTTGCGAACTTGCCGGCATGATCGGCGATCCGCATGTCCGGCATATGGGCACGATCGGCGGGTCCGTCGCCAACAACGATCCGGCGGCGGATTATCCGTCGGCGGTGCTGGCGCTGAATGCCACCATCGTTACCGACCGGCGCCAGATCGCGGCCGACGACTTCTTTCGGGGTCTGTTCGAAACCGCGCTGCAGGGTGCCGAGCTGATTACCTCCATCGCCTTCGATGCTCCGGAAAGGGCCGGCTATGCCAAGTTCCCCAATCCGGCCTCGCGTTATGCGATGACCGGGGTCTTCGTCGCCAAGGGGGCGGGTGGCGTGCGCGTCGCCGTTACCGGCGCGGGTGCGGACGGCGTGTTCCGGCAGGGAGATCTGGAGCAGGCGCTTGCGGCGAACTGGCTGCCGGAGGCGGTGGCGGGCGTGACCGTCGATCCGGGCATGTTGCTTTCGGACCTGCATGCGACGGCGGAATACCGCGCCAATTTGATCAAGGTCATGGCGAAACGCGCCGTGGCTGCGGCATAGATTCGCCGCGAGTAAGCCCGGAACGGCGGGGTTTACCCGCCGTTCCGGAGAGAGTGTTTCCGCCATGGTTTCGATTGTCAATTTTGCGTGAATCAGTATTCTTGTCTGGAATTGTTCAAAATTAGGGGCCATTTGCCGCAGCCGGGCGTGAAAGCAATGCGGAGGGGTTGACGTGTGAACCGCCATTCTTGAAAACGGTTGCACGGTACTGGAGCAGATGATGGATTTCGAAGCATTTTTTAAGGGCGAGCTTGACGGACTTCACGGTGAGGGCCGTTACCGGGTCTTCGCCGATCTCGAACGCCGCCGAGGCAATTTCCCCCGCGCTATCAGGCATACGGCCAACGGCCCGCAGGAGGTGACCGTCTGGTGCTCCAACGACTATCTCGGCATGGGCCAGCACCCGAAGGTGATCGAGGCGATGAAACAGGCCATCGATCACTGTGGCGCGGGTGCGGGAGGCACCCGGAATATTTCTGGCACCAACCACTACCATGTCCTGCTCGAGCAGGAACTCGCCGACCTGCACGGCAAGGAATCCGCGCTGATCTTCACCTCGGGCTATATCTCCAACTGGGCGACGCTCGGCACGCTCGGCGCCCGCATTCCCGGCCTCATCATCTTCTCGGATGCGCTCAACCACGCATCGATGATCGAAGGCATCCGCTATGCCAAGTGCGACAAGGTCATCTGGAAGCATAACGACCTGCACGATCTCGAAGCCAAGCTGAAGGCCGCCGATCCGAAGGCGCCGAAGCTGATCGCGTTTGAATCCGTCTATTCGATGGATGGCGATATCGCCCCGATCAAGGAGATCTGCGATCTCGCCGATAAGTACGGCGCGATGACCTATCTCGATGAAGTGCATGCCGTCGGCATGTACGGCCCGCGCGGCGGCGGCATTGCCGAGCGCGAGGGCCTGATGGATCGGCTGACCGTCATCGAAGGCACGCTCGGCAAGGCCTTCGGCGTCATGGGCGGCTATATCGCCGCGTCGACGGCGCTTTGCGATTTCATCCGCTCGTTCGCCTCCGGCTTCATCTTCACCACGTCGCTGCCGCCGGCGCTGGCGGCGGGCGCTGTCGCCTCGATCCAGCATCTGAAGGTCAGCCAGTTCGAGCGCGCCCGCCATCAGGATCGGGTGCGCCGGCTGCGGGCGCAGCTCGATGCCAACGGCATTCCGCACATGCCGAACCCGAGCCATGTCGTGCCAGTCATGGTCGGCGATGCGGCCAAGTGCAAGTGGATATCGGACCTGCTGCTGGATGCCGGCGTCTATGTGCAGCCGATCAACTATCCGACCGTGCCGAAGAAGACCGAGCGGCTGCGCATCACGCCGACGCCGCTGCATTCGGATGGCGATATCGAGCAGCTCGTCGGCGCGCTGCACGCCCTCTGGTCGCGTTGCGCGCTCGCTAGGGCCGTCGCGTAAGAGACAGCTTTCCAAGGTCTGCCGTGCCGGATTCGACGGGCACGGCTTCCGCCCGAAAATCGACATGCAATTCATTGCGGAAGCGTTGGTGATAAGCCCGCTTCCGTAATGATTCTTACGCCAGTGCCGTCAGCCGCGGCTTCCCAGAGCCAGGCGGCATGCGAGGCCGGCAAAGACCGTCGCCAGCAGATATTGCGGCAGCTTCGGAATGCGCTTGATCGCCGAAAGCCGACCCCGGATGTGGCTGCCGAGCAGGATGACGGAACCGTTCACCAGAAAGCCGATGCCGTTCAGGATAGTGGCGAGCAGCGCCATCTGCAGGATCATCGATCCGCCGTTCGGATTGACGAATTGCGGGAAGAGGGCGAGCACGAACAAGGCCATCTTCGGATTCAGCAAATTGGTCGCAAGACCCTCGGTGAAGATACGCCGGCCCGAAAGCCGCTTGAGCCCGGCCGAGGGCGCGAAGGCGGAGCCCTGCGAACGCAGGGTTTTGACCGCCAGATAGAGCAGATAGGCGCAACCGGCCCAACGCACGATTTCATAGGCAACAGGAACAGTCAGGAACAGCCGCGACAGCCCGAGTGCCGCGGCCATGGCATGGCAATAGGTTCCAAGCGCAATGCCGGCATAGGTGAGGAAACCGGCGGACCGGCCCTGGCTGACGCTGCGCGAGGCGATGAGAAGCATGTCGGGGCCGGGCGTGGCGGTGAGCACCAGCGCCGCAGCGGCGAAAAGAATGAGGGTGGAGAAGTCCGGCATCGTGATTCCCTTGAAAGTGAGGCCGGAATTCCTCCCTATCACGATCGCCGGAAATGGCAACCGGCTATTCGCGGGGCGAGCCGGACGTGCCGATCGGTGATCGCTTTATGTCGGTTATTGCTTACGCTGCCTTGTCGCGCTGGGCGATGAGGACGGCCGCGCGGCTGCGCGCTTCGGCATCCGCGGCGAAGACGGCATCCATGCTTTCGGCACTGCCGGTCGCGATCATCTCGTCCATGACGGCTTCGGCGATATCGGCCATTTCGAGGAAGCCGATGCGGCCATCCACGAAGGCATGGAAAGCGATTTCTTCGGCGGCATTCATGATCGCGCCCTGCAGGCCGCCACGCTCCAGTGCGGTGCGGGCGAGACGCAATGCCGGGAAGCGGATCTCGTCCGGCGCCTCGAAATCGAGCCGCGCGAGCTTGGCGAAATCCAGCCGGTCGACGCTGAGCCTGGTGCGGGCGGGGTAGGTGAGCGCATAGCCGATCGCCGTGCGCATGTCGGGACAGCCGAGCTGCGCCAGCACCGAGCCGTCCGTATAGCCGACCATGGAGTGAATGACGGATTGCGGGTGGACGACGACTTCGATCTGATCCGGCCGCACGTTGAAAAGGTGCTTGGCCTCGATCATCTCAAGCGCCTTGTTGAACATCGAGGCGCTGCCGATGGAGATCTTGAAGCCCATCGACCAGTTGGGGTGGGCGCGCGCGGTGGCGGGCGTGACATTGGCCATCTGCTCGCGCGTCCAGGTGCGGAAGGGGCCGCCGGAGGCAGTCAGGATGATGCGCTCAACCGCATGCTGCTGGTCGTCTTCCAGCGCCTGGAAGATGGCGCTGTGTTCGCTGTCGACCGGGATCAGCCGGCCGCCGCCTTCGGCAACGGCGCGCACGAAGAGATCGCCCGCGGAAACGAGGCATTCCTTGTTGGCAAGGGCGATATCGGCGCCGCGGCGGGCGGCCGCCAGCGTCGGCGCAAGGCCGGCCGTGCCGACGATCGCCGCCATCACCCATTCCGAGGGCAGGGAGGCGGCTTCGATCAGGGCATTCTTGCCCGCGCCGACCGCGATGCCCGACCCGGCCAAGGCATCCTTCAGATCCTGATAGCGCTCTTCGTTGGCGGTGACGGCCAAAGTTGCACCGCAGGCCCTGGCCTGCTCGGCCAACAGCTGGATATTGTCATGCCCGGTGATCGCGGCGATATCGAAAGCGTCACGTCCGCCCAGTTGGGCAATGACGTCGAGCGTATTCTGGCCGATAGAGCCGGTCGAACCCAATATCGTCAGGCGACGACGCGCCGTGCTGCCGGTGTTCATTCAGGTATCCGCATTTGCTGCTGCTTTCCCCCAAGGCTCTACAGGGGATTGCGTGGAGCGGCAAGTCCGCCGCTGGTGCAACCTCATTCCACCGCCGTTGCGCGCCAAAGGCGAACTCACTGATTTGACGATATTTTCGGTCTTTATTGAACCAAATGCGCTGTGCCGCGTTTTCTGACCACTCGAATGCGGAGGGCGACGGATGGTTTTCAAGGCGGCGACGTTCCACGGCGCGGAACTTTATCTGGAAAGCGAGCAGACCAGGCGCTCGGCGCTCGAATCCGCCGTTGCCAATGCGCTTGCCGTTGCCGGCGGAATCGATGCGTCCGACGTCAAGGTCACCGCCGCCGGCCAGGAAATCCGTCTGGATGGCTCGGTGGCGACCCAGCAGGAGGTGATCCGGGCAACCGCCGTTGCCGAGTCGATCCGTGGTGTCAGGCTGGTCAGAAACAGGATCGCGGTGGGGTGATCTATCGGTTTTCAGCCCATGTTCATCCCGCAGGCGATACCAATGCGTGGCGGATCGCATTTTCAGGGTGGAGTAGATGAGAAAGATGATCGCGGCCGCCGCTCTTGCCGGCATCCTCATGGGCGCGACGAGCGCGCTGGCGCGAGACCATCTGGGGACATTTCGCGACATTGCCGCCGATCCGGCCGCCGCCGCTGCCTTCAAGACGATGGCGGAAGGCCACAGGCTGCCGGACTGGATCTACGGAAAAACGGTGGAATCCCCCGGCCACGAGGTCATCTTCGGCGGCCAGAAGGTCTATGTGATGAGCGCCTGCAAGCAGCATGATTGCGGCGCGGAGCAGATCGCCGTGATGTACGACCCCGGCAAGAAGATCATGTACGGCGTGCTGCTCTCTGCCGATCCCGCCACCAGGGCGGAAACACTCACCTGGATGAACCTCGGCGGCGGCAATGAATCGATCGACGGCAGGACGATTTTATATGCGGCGCTGACGGGCAGTCTGGAGAACCATCCGGATGCCTTTGATTATAAGTAACTGTAAGGTCGGAGAACGACTGCTATAGATTGGTAATCGTGACCACGATTACGTCAACAAATCAGTTACGGCGCGCAGCTCCAAGTTCTCCAGTGACACCTGCTGTTTAATAAGTCTGCCATTGCGTGACGTACGTGTATACTTCACCTGCGCCTTAACTGGTTTCAACAGCAGTTGCTCTTTGAAGGCTTGATCCGTCACATATTTGAACGTGAGATCATCTGTGACTGAGCCTTTCAGCGTGCCTTGATTGTCAGGAAGCTGAAGTTCGAATTCGTGAGAATCAGGCAAAATCCCAAGAAGGATTCCATCGTGCAACACATCCTCTTCCGTTACCTCAACATCGCTGAAACGTTCAGATAAGCGGTTGATGTCTTCCAAGCCAAGCATCACTCGATTCTCATCTCCTACGATTCTGGTTGTCGCTCCAGAATCGCGAAGCACTTTGGTGAATTTCTGAAGAGCGCCCACCAATCGCGGAGAGGCGGTTTCGATAACAACACCGAACTCTTCCGATGAGGCGTCGTTTAATTTGGCAATTAGGCCGGTCGCTTGCTCTACCGCGGATTTCAAGGGGGTGTCGAACATATCGGTTTGGGAGGCAGCGAGTTCCTCCAAGATGAAACCCATCGAGCCACGCACGATATCTCGGATAAAGAGCTTCGATTTATCCGCACCCTTTATTTTTCCTTTGGCAGCGACTGGTTGATCGCCCTGGGATGCAAGGGAGGCTGCTATCACCTTCTGGTAAGAGGCGAGCGCATCTGTCGTAAAATCGAGACGAATATCTCCCTGACCTATTACCGGCAGACCGTCAAAGATGAGTGCTACACTGGCATAAGCAGAACGACGCGACTTTGCCTCCGCAATCTTATCGTCAATCGCTCTTAGTCGCTGATCCCACATAAGGCGCGCGGTACCCCAAGGACTGTCGTCCGCCATTCGTCGTCTCTCGACGAACTGACGGTCGTTCTCCAGAGCCTCTATCGACAGTAGTGTTGGCATCACATTGCCTCTATCAACGCTAGGGCCTCGTCATCCTGCGCTCTATCGAACGACACTGCAACAAATCCTTTCCAGGCGAACGTGTCTCTCTGATGAGAGAACAAGCTATACCAATACATGACCTGCTCCAGCATCCGATCAAGAGGGGCGTCTTCGATCAAAAGAGCATACGTGTCCAGCGAAAAGCGTTCCTTGTTTAGTTTCTGATCTGCGATCTCAGAAGACCAAAACTGAAAACCTGGGCCCTGCCACAGAGCGAAACTATCCAGATATTTCTGCGGGGCATGCAGCATTGTGAAAACATCAATGTCTTTCGGCGCGCGACCACGGGTAACTTCAACATTCTCGACAAAACTTCCGTCGAAGAACTGATAGCCGCGTTCATAGCCGTCCGTCGCTATTAAGGCACGATAGGCGATAAGGTTCCTGAGAAGCGATTTTCGTTCAATCGATGTGGCGAATGCTTGAACGAACTCTGGCATAGTGGCGTGATAGGGCGACCTATCTGCTGTGGTTGGATCATTGCCAATCGTCGGCGGGAGCATGCCTTGCGCATTGAATGTCGGTATTGGCAATCGATCCCCCTATGTCGATACAACCATATTGCGTATTTCAGTAAATAAAATGCTTACTTAAGCTTGCGTGTGGCTGCTGTTTCAAGCCAAAAATCGAGAAAACGCTCAAAAAACCCGCAATGTCGTCCAACTTCAAGCCCCATGCAGCAATGTCGCGAGAGCTTAAGTAACAGGCGTCTAGGAACGCCACTGGAACGTGTAGGGACGCGAGCCAGCAGATAAATAGACTAATAGATTGTTTTGACTGGGGTTGAATGGTGATCTCGACGCGATTCGAACGCGTGACCCCCAGATTAGGAATCTGGTGCTCTATCCTGCTGAGCTACGAGACCACTTGCGTTGATCCATACAAAAGCGCGGGCAGGAAGCCAAGCCTTTTTGCGTTGCAGTGACAATCTGGTTTCATCGTTTCCCGCGCTCCGGCAAGGTGCGCGGGAAATGGGGTACGGAGGCCTCAGGCGTTGAGGCGCTGTTCGGCGAGCCGCACCCAGTAGGAAATGCCGTGGGCGATGGCTTCGTCGTTGAAGTCGTAGGCCGGGTTGTGCAGGCCGGCCGTGTCGCCGTTGCCGACGAAGATGAAGGCGCCGGGGCGGGCGAGCAGCATGTAGGAGAAGTCCTCGCCGCCCATCATCGGGTCGATATCCGGAATGACGTTGCCAGCGCCGGCGATTTCCTCGGCGACGGCGATCGCGTGATCGGTCTCGTCGGCATGGTTGAAGGTGACCGGGTAGTTCCGCTGGAATTCGATCTCGGCTTCCGCGCCGTGGCTGGCGGCGATGCCGGAGACGATCTGCTTGAAGCGCTGTTCCGCCAGATCGCGCATTTCGGGATCGAGCGTGCGCACCGTACCGGCGAAGCTCGCATCGTTGGGGATGACGTTGTGCGCGTTGCCGGCATTGAACTTGGTGACGGAGACGACGACCGATTTCAGCGGATTGGCGCTGCGCGAGGCGACGAGCTGCAGGTTGGAGATGATCTGCGCGCCGATGGCGATCGGGTCGATCGTCTTGTGCGGCATGGCGGCATGGCCGCCGAGCCCCTTGATGGAGACGGTGAATTCGTCCGTCGCCGCCATGATCGGGCCCTTGCGGATGGCGAAATGGCCGACGGGCAGGCCGGGCATATTGTGCATGCCATAGACCTCGGCGATCTGGAAGCGCTCCATCATGCCGTCCTTGACCATGGCGTCGCCGCCGGCGCCGCCCTCTTCGGCCGGCTGGAAGATGACGGCGATGTTGCCGTTGAAGTTACGGTTCTCGGCGAGATATTTCGCGGCGCCCAAAAGCATGGCCGTGTGGCCGTCATGGCCGCAGGCATGCATCTTGCCGGGCGTTTCGGAAGCATAGGGCTTGCCGGTGATCTCGGTCAGCGGCAGGGCGTCCATGTCGGCGCGCAGGCCGACCGTGCGACCTTCGCCCTTGCCGCGGATCAGGCCGACGACGCCGGTGCGGCCGATGCCGGTCACCACCTCGTCGACGCCGAAGGAGCGCAATTTCTCGGCCACGAAGGCGGCGGTATTCTCAACCGCATAGAGAAGTTCGGGATGCGCATGGATATGGCGGCGCCACTCGGTCACTTCGCCCTGGAGTTCTGCGGCTCTGTTCAAGATCGGCATGCTGATGTTCCTGCTGCTCAATATCGGTTCTGGTTCAACTCACGGATCCGTCGCACGGCTTCGGCCAGCTCAATGCGGCCTTTGCGGCGTGCCGTCGGGAAATAAAGTCGTCAATCGCCTTTGCCTTCTCCTAGCCATATAGGTTAAATAGACGAAGCTTTCGAGAAAATTCCGGACTTCTGAAGGATAGATCGTGCCGACGAAGCAGAATCGTTTGTATGCCGCCCTGCGGCTCGTTCCTATGGCCGCAGCAGCATCCATGCTTTTCCTGTCGACCGCGCAGACGGCCGGAGCCAATCCGCATATTCTCGTCGATGTCAGCACCGGGCGCGTGCTCGACCAGCAGGAGGCGTTTCGCCGCTGGTATCCCGCCTCGCTGACCAAGCTGATGACGACCTATGTGACGTTCCGGGCCATCCAGTCCGGCCAGATCACGCTCGACACGCCCGTCGTGATGTCGAAGCTTGCATCGGCCCAGCCGCCGGCGAAGATGTACTTCAAGCCGGGCCAGAAGATGACGCTCGACAACGCGCTCAAGATGATGCTGGTCAAATCGGCAAACGATCTCGCCATGGCCGTCGGCGAAACCGTCGGCGGTTCGCAACAGAGCTTCGTGGCGCGGATGAATGCGGAAGCCGCCCGTCTCGGCATGCGCGATTCGCATTTCATCAATCCGAACGGCTTGCCCGGCAAGGGGCAGTATACGACCGCGCGCGATCTCGCCATTCTGAGCGTGGCACTCCGCCGCGAATTTCCGCAATATGCCGGCTACTTCTCGCTGGAAGGCTTCACCAACGGCGTGAAGCAGGTGCCGAACATCAACATGCTCATCGGCCGCTTCGACGGCGCCGACGGCATGAAGACCGGCTTCATCTGCGCGGCCGGCTTCAATCAGATCGCCTCGGCAACCCGTAACGGCCGCACGCTGATCTCGGTCGTCCTCGGGACCGACAGCCTCGCGGCGCGCGCCGACGATTCCGCCAATTTCCTGGAAAAGGGCTTCCAGAACCAGCTTTCCGGCCGCGACACGCTGGCGACCCTTCGCCCCGATGCGCCGATCACGAGCGATGTCGCCGATGTGACCGCCGACATCTGCAGCGCCAAGGGCGCGCAGGCGCGCAGCGAGACCCGCGATCCCTTCGGCCGCACCAAGGTGCAGTCGCCCTATATTCATGAAATGGATCACGAACCGAATTTCGTCTATGCCGGCCTGATCGGCGGCCAGGATATCGCGACTGCCGCCAAGGGCGACAAGGACGATGCCGCGGCCAAGGGCGACAAGGCGATCAAGGGCGACAAGATCGCCGTGTCCGGCGGCGCCTCCAATGTGCCGATCCCGATGCCGCGTCCCACTTTCTGATATCGGATCTTACCCATGAGCGTTTCGCAGCAAAGAGTTCCGGTTGCCATCCTGACCGGCTTTCTCGGGGCGGGAAAATCGACCCTGCTCAACCGCATCCTCAAGGACGAGGCCATGCGCGAGGCGGCCGTCATCATCAACGAGTTCGGCGATGTCGGCATAGACCATCTGCTGGTGGAAAGCTCCGGCGATTCCATCATCGAGCTTTCCGATGGCTGCCTGTGCTGCACGGTGCGCGGCGAACTGGTGGATACGCTGGCGAACCTGATGGACGCCATGCAGACCGGCCGTATCCGGCCGCTGAAGCGCGTCGTCATCGAAACGACCGGCCTTGCCGATCCCGCGCCCGTCATGCAGTCGATCATGGGCAATCCGATCATCGCCAGCAATTTCGACCTGGATGGCGTCGTCACGGTGGTCGACGCGGTCAACGGCCTGCAGACGCTCGACAATCATGAAGAGGCGCGCAAGCAGGTGGCGGTTGCCGACCGGCTGATCGTGTCCAAGACCGGGATTGCCGGCGCCGCGCCCGAGGGCCTGCTCGAAAGCCGGCTGAGGGCGCTCAATCCGCGTGCGCAGATCCTGAATGCCGACAGCGACGAGGCCGGACACGCCGCCATTCTCATCAACGGTCTCTATGACCCGGCGTCGAAGATCGCCGATGTCGGCCGCTGGCTGCGGGACGAGCTGGAGGCCGACGATCACCACCATCACCATGACGACCACGATCATCACCATCATGGCGATCACGGGCACCATCATCATCACGGACACCACCACGGCCACCGGCACCAGCATGCCCATGACGTGAACCGTCATGACGGATCGATCCGATCGTTCTCGATCGTGGAAACCCAGCCGATCGATCCGATGGCGCTGGAAATGTTCATCGATCTGCTGCGTTCGGCCCATGGCGAAAAGCTGCTGCGCATGAAGGCGATCGTTGCCGTGTCCGACCGGCCCGAGCGCCCCGTCGTGCTGCATGGCGTGCAGAACATCTTCCATCCGCCGGTGCGGCTGCCGGCCTGGCCCGATCCCGAGGACCGGCGCACGCGCATGGTGATCATCACCAAGGATCTGACGGAGGATTTCGTAAAGGGCCTGTTCGACGCCTTCCTCAGCAAGCCGCGCGTCGATACGCCGGATCGTGCGGCGCTGCAGGACAATCCGCTCGCCGTGCCGGGAATGAGGTTTTAGGGGCTTGGGGATGCCTGGCCATCGGGCGATGAGCGTTGCCGGAGAAATGCTGTCATTTTCTCGTGGTCTTTCAATTCGCCGTAGGCCGCCTTGTCCGTTTTGAAGAAACGAATGATCGGCGGCTTTTCGTGAAGCTGGCCGGCGGGCATGGATTATCCTCTCTCCTTGGGGAGAGGGCATGGTGAGGGGGCTCACGCCGAGCGCGGACTATTTTGCCCTTCAAAGAATTTCAATTTGCCGCGCCTCACCCTCATCCGCCCTTCGGACACCTTCTCCCCGAGGGGAGAAGGCGGAATGCGGGCTTTCTTATCCCTTGCGGATCACGAAGCGATGGCCGTTTTCCGTCTTCTCGCTGGCGAGAAGCGTATGGCCTTTTTCATTGCAGAGATGCGGGATGTCGATGACGGCAAGCGGGTCGGTCGTCTCGACCGCCAAGGTCGCGCCGCTCGTCATGCCGCGCAGGCGCTTTTCGGTCTTGATCGCCGGATAGGGGCACTTCAGCCCGCGCAGATCGTAGATCTCGGTATCTGCGTTATTCACTCTTGGCCCAGAACTTCCAGAAAGGCGGCTTCTTGGCTTCGGTCTGTGCTGTCTCGACAGCCGGGCTCGGCGCATAGGCGAGCGGATTGAGGCCCGGATTCATCGGATTTGCCATCGGGATCGGCACATTTGCCGGAATGTTGGCGGCGACGACAGGGCCGGCGGGCTGCTGTCCAGCCATTGCCGGAGTTTCCGCTGCCGGATTGGCAGCCGCAGGGGTCGCCGTTGCCAGGCGAATGCTTGCCGTCGACGGATTGGTGCTCGGGCTGAGCACCGTACCGCCGCGCGCGATCTGCTGTGCCGACTGGTTGGACATCATCGCCTCGAGATCGGCGACCTTCATCATCTTGCCGGCGGCAAGAGCGGTGCCGGTCGGCGCATAGGCAAGATCGTGGCCCTTGCGCTGCTTGGCGACGACCGCCTTGCGCTCGGCTTCGGTCGGGTCGTACCACGCCATGTCGTCGTACTTCTTCATGGCGACGGCATAATCGGCCTGGTATTGTTTGTCATAGGTCGAAAGCGCCACCTGCAGGGCGGGCGGCGTGGTCATCACCGGGCATTTGCCGCCGGCGTTGAACGGCCCGCTGGCCTGCTGGTTGAAGACGTATTTCTTCTCGCAGACCTCGACCTCGGGCGGTCGCTTGGTGACTTCGAAATTGTCGTAGCCGACCTTCAGCATCTTCCAGAAGTCGATGTTGGGGCTGAGGCGGTGCTTCCACATGTTTTCCGCAGTCATGCGGAAGGGAAAAGCCTCGAGCTGGATGGCCTTCTGGCCGCCCTTGAAGGCGTCGCGGGCGAAGGCGTAGATTTCCAGCACCTGCTGGTCGGTCATCGAATAGCAGCCGGACGAGGAGCAGGCGCCATGGATCATCAGATTGGCGCCGGAGCGGCCGTTGGCGGCGTCGTAGCGGTTCGGGAAACCGGTGTTGATGGCGAGATAATATTTCGAATTCGGGTTCAGGTTGGCCGGCGTCAGCATGTAGAAGCCTTCCGGTGCCTGCCGGTCGCCTTCCTTGACCTTCGGGCCGAGACGGCCGGACCAGGCGCAGATCTTGTAATCCGCGATGACTTCGAAGCGGTTGCTCTGGTTCGCCTTCAGGATCTCCATCGCACCTTCTTCCTTGAAGATGCGGATCATGATCGGCGAATTGCGGTCCATGCCTTTCTGGGCCATGTCCGCCAGGATATGGCTCGGAAGCGGCTGCTCGACCTTGTTCTTGACCGTCGACAGGTCGACCGACGCTGTATCCAGCGCGTCGTTGCAGCCGGCGAGGGTCAGCGCCATCAAAGAGACGTAGGCAAGGTGACGGATGCGCATTCTGACTTGGCCCATAAATGCGAAGAGTGGCAGCTCGATCTGTTTCGCCACTCCCCTCGAAGCATGAAACGGAATCATAGACGGTTTATACTTGAAAATTCCTTACCAGCCTATGACGTGCCCGCGGCGCGTCGGCAAGCTTTTCTTTCCCATAAAAGCTTCGATAACGGAAATGTGGCCAAGGTTTGGCCTCATTCCCGTTTTTCGCGATCACATTTTTTGAATGCGCCTCTGAGGAGCAGCTATCCGGCCGAAGCCGGACTGCGGCCGTATCGTCTCAGTTTTCACCGCAGTCGCAAGGTGCGAGGCGGCCTGCCCGGCCGACGGATACCCTAGAGATTGCGGCCCATGGAAAGGAATTTCTGGCGCCGGTCGTTGCGCAGCTGTTCGCCCGAACGGCTGGAAAGCTCGCCGAGCGCGTTGGCAATCGTGTCGCCGGCCGAAGCGATGACCGTCGCGGGATCGCGATGCGCGCCGCCCAGGGGCTCGGGGATGATGCCGTCGATGATGCCGAGGCCCTTCAGGTCTTCGGCCGTTATCTTCATGTTGGTCGCGGCTTCCTTGGCGCGAGTGGAATCGCGCCACAGGATCGAGGCCGCACCTTCGGGCGAAATCACGCTGTAGATCGAATGTTCGAGCATGTAGACGCGGTTGCCGACGGCAATCGCGATAGCGCCGCCGGAACCGCCTTCACCGATGACGATGGAGACGATCGGCACTTTCACGCCGAGACACATTTCGGTGGAGCGAGCGATCGCCTCCGCCTGACCGCGTTCTTCCGCACCCACGCCCGGATAGGCGCCGGCCGTGTCGACCAGCGTGATGACCGGCAGCTGGAAGCGATCGGCCATTTCGAGGATGCGGATCGCCTTGCGATATCCTTCCGGCCGGGCGCTGCCGAAATTGTGCTTCAGGCGGCTCTTGGTGTCGTTGCCCTTTTCCTGGCCGATGAGGGCGACGGGCTGGCCGCGGAAGCGGGCAAAGCCGGCCTGGATGGCGGCATCCTCGGAAAATGTGCGGTCGCCGGCGAGCGGCGTGAATTCGGTGAACAGCGTACTGGCATAGTCGACGAAATGCGGGCGCTGCGGATGGCGCGCGACCTGCGTCTTCTGCCAGGCATTGAGCTTGGAATAGATATCGACGGTCGCCTCGCGCACGCGGACTTCAAGCCGGCTGACTTCGTCCGATGTGTCGATGCTTTCGTCTTCGCTCGCCAGTTTCTTGAGCTCGTGAATCTTGCCTTCGAGATCCGAGATGGGTTTTTCGAAGTCCAGATAATTGTGCATGAGGTGCGTTTCCGATCCTTTTGCCCGTGACGAGAGACGGCGGCTTTAGCCTGTATGCCGGTCCTAATCCTGTTTTTTTGCCTGTTTGGCAAGGGGGTGATGCGTCTGGACCAGCTGATGAAGGCGTTCTTCCAGTACATGTGTGTAGATTTGCGTGGTCGAAATGTCCGAATGGCCGAGAAGTTCCTGCACCACGCGCAAGTCCGCCCCGTTGGCGAGAAGATGGCTGGCGAAGGCATGGCGCATCACATGCGGCGAGATCATCGAAGGCGTCAGGCCGGCCCGGATCGCAAGATCCTTGAGGTCGCGCGCGAAGACCTGGCGCGGCAGGTAGCCCTGTTTGGACGCGGCGGGGAAAAGCCATGGGCTTTCGGGGGCGGGATGCCTGGCACTTGCAGCAGCCTCGGCCTGCAGCCGTCCGTAGGCTTTCAGGGCTGAAATGGCCGATTGCGATAGCGGCACCAGCCGTTCCTTGTTTCCCTTGCCGCGGATAATCAGGAAACGCCCTTCCTGATCCAGCACCTTTGCCGGCAACGAAACGAGCTCGCTGACACGCATGCCCGTGGCGTAGAGCATTTCCAGAAGCACCAGCATGCGCTGGCGCTGCAATCGATCCGGCCCTTCGGGCGTGGCCTCCTGCTCGGCCTGGGTCAGGAGCCTCGTCACTTCCTCGACGCCCATGGTCTTTGGAAGGGCACGGCCTTTCTTGGGCGCGTCGAGGATTCCGGTGGGATCGTCCGTGCGCAGGCCTTCGGCATAGAGGAACTTGTAGAACTGCCGCATGGCGGAAAGCCGCCGCGCCTGGGACGATGGCTTAAAGCCCTGGCTCGACAGGCTGGAAAGATAGGCGCCAAGATCGTTCGGTCCCGCTTCGGTCAGGCGGACGCCGCGCCCGGACAGAAAGGAATGGAGATCGTCGAGATCGCGCTCGTAGGATTGCAGCGTGTTGACCGCCGCGCCGCGCTCGGCGCTCATCATCTCCAGAAAGGCTTCCAGATGCGCTCGGCTCAGATCCCTCGCGGCGGCTTTTACGGTCGTGGCTTGTGCGCTCATGGTTTCAGCGAGCCGGTTGTTGGCGGATTGATGCGTTCGGGCGGAATGCGGATCGTCACGTCGCGCGGCTGCGGATCGACGAAGAGGACGAGCGCCCACATCGCTCCATATATCGATCCGGCGATGACCGCGCAGATGACAAGGAAGCGAAACAGTGTCGGCATTCGAAAACTCTCCTTCTCTCGTCCGTTGGCCCGGCGATGCGCTACAATTATGTTCTTCAAGGGTTAGCTGAAGGATATTGCAGACATGTTTACGCCGCGGCGTCTTGACGCTACCGGCGCATTTGACGATACCGTTTCCAAAGAAATTGTGAATGGGCCGATGAGTGAACACGTTCTGACTCTTGCCGAAAGCCTGAAAGACCGGGCGCGTGACGCGCTGGGTCAGCGCAATCTCGTTCTGGTCGGGCTGATGGGTGCGGGAAAATCTTCGATCGGCCGGCTTCTCGCTCAGCAGCTCGGCATTCCCTTCGTCGATACGGATGTCGAGATCGAGCGCGTCTCGCGCATGACGATCACCGAATTGTTCGCCGCCTATGGCGAGCAGGAGTTCCGGGCGCTGGAAACGCGCGTTATCAAGCGGCTGCTGCGCGGCGGCCCGCGCGTGGTCTCGACGGGCGGCGGCGCCTTCATCAACGACAGCACGCGCATGCATGTCAAGCGCGGCAGCCTTTCCGTCTGGCTCAAGGCCGATCTCGACGTGCTCTGGGACCGGGTCAACAAGCGCGACACGCGTCCGCTGCTCAAGACCGAGAATCCGAAGCAGACCCTCGAGAACCTGATGAATGCGCGCTATCCGATCTATGCGGAAGCCGATCTCACGGTCCTCTCCCGCGATGTGGGCAAGGAGGTCATGGTCAAGGAAGTCCTTGCCGCCATCGCCGAGGGAAATACAGCAGAAAGCAAAGCACCATGAATGCGATCACACCGGCCACCGCGGAACGTCTCGTGCGCGTGCCTCTCGGCGAGCGCGCCTACGACATCCTGATCGGCCCCGGCCTGATCGCCCGCGCAGGGCGCGAGATCGCCGCGCGGCTGAAGGGGCGAAGGGCTGCCGTCATCACGGATGAAAACGTCGGCCCGCTTTATCTCGGCGCCCTGGTCGCGAGCCTTGAAGCCGAGGGTATCCAGGCATCCAGCCTCGTGCTGCCGGCCGGCGAGAAGACCAAGAGCTTCGAGCATCTCATGACCGTCTGCGATGCGGTGCTGACCGCGCGCGTGGAGCGCAACGACGCGGTGATCGCGCTCGGCGGCGGCGTCATCGGCGATCTCGCCGGCTTTGCCGCCGGGATCGTGCGCCGCGGCGTTCGTTTCGTCCAGGTTCCGACATCGCTGCTGGCGCAGGTGGATTCGTCGGTCGGCGGCAAGACCGGCATCAACACCCATCACGGCAAGAACCTGGTCGGCGTCTTCCATCAGCCGGATCTCGTGCTCGCCGATATCGATGTGCTGAATACGCTCAGCGAGCGGGAGTTCCGCGCCGGTTACGCCGAAGTCGCCAAATACGGCCTGATCGACAAGCCGGATTTTTTCGCCTGGCTCGAGGCCAACTGGAGGCAAGTCTTTGCCGGCGGCGCGGCGCGCATCGAGGCGATCGCGGCAAGCTGCCAGGCAAAATCCGATGTGGTCGTTGCCGATGAGCGTGAAAACGGGCCGCGGGCGCTCCTCAATCTCGGCCACACCTTCGGCCACGCGCTGGAAGCGGCCACCGCTTACGACAGCCGCAGGCTGGTGCATGGCGAAGGCGTGGCTATCGGCATGGTGCTGGCGCATGAATTCTCGGCGCGCCTCAATCTCGCAAGCCCGGATGATGCGAAGCGCGTCGAGGCGCATCTGAAAGCCGTGGGCCTGCCGACGCGAATGGGCGACATCCCCGGCGATCTGCCGCCGGCCGAGACGCTGATGGACGCCATTGCCCAGGACAAGAAGGTCAAGAGCGGCAAGCTCACCTTCATCCTCACGCACGGTATCGGCCAGTCCTTCGTCGCGGACGATGTGCCGTCTTCCGAAGTCTTGAGCTTCCTGAAGGAAAAGCATCCCTGATGACGGTCGAGGGCACGCTGGCTGTATTGTTCGAATATTGGCCCGAGATCGCCTCGATCGTCGTGCTCGTGCTGCTGTCGGCATTCTTCTCCGGTTCGGAAACGGCGCTGACCGCGGTTTCCCGAACCCGAATTCACACGCTTGAGGCCAATGGCGACGAAAATGCCGGGGTCGTGCGCCGGCTGATCGAGCGCCGGGACAGGCTGATCGGCACCTTGCTCATCGGCAACAACCTCGCGAACATCCTTGCCTCTTCGCTTGCGACCAGCGTGTTCCTCGGCCTGTTCGGCAATTCCGGCGTGGTGGTGGCGACGGCTGCGATGACGGTCATCCTCGTCATCTTCGCCGAAGTGCTGCCGAAAAGCTGGGCGATTTCGACGCCGGATCGCTTTGCGCTCAACGTGGCTGCGCCGGTGCGGCTGTTTGTCGCCATCGTCGGGCCGGTATCGAGCTTCGTCAACGCCATCGTCCGCTGGATCCTCGGCCTGTTCGGCATCAACCTCTCCAAGGAGGTGTCGATGCTGTCGGCGCACGAGGAGCTTCGCGGCGCCGTGGACCTGCTTCACCGCGAGGGATCGGTGGTCAAGGCCGACCGCGACCGTCTGGGCGGCGTGCTCGACCTCGGCGAGCTGGAGCTGTCCGACATCATGGTTCATCGCACGGCGATGCGCGCCATCAATGCCGACGATCCGCCCGAAGTGGTGGTGCGCGCCATCCTCGACAGCCCCTATACGCGCATGCCGCTCTGGCGCGGCTCGATCGACAACATCATCGGCGTCGTCCATGCCAAGGATCTGCTGAGAGCGCTGGCGGAGCCCGATGTCGAGCCGGAAAATCTCGATATCGTCAAGATCGCGCAGAAACCATGGTTCGTGCCCGACAGCACCAATCTGGAAGACCAACTCAATGCCTTCCTGCGCCGCAAGCAGCATTTTGCCGTCGTCGTCGACGAATATGGCGAAGTGCAGGGTATCGTCACGCTGGAAGACATTCTGGAGGAGATCGTCGGAGACATCGCCGACGAACACGACCTCGATATCCAGGGCGTTCGGCAGGAGGCCGATGGTTCGATCGTCGTCGACGGCGTCGTACCGATTCGCGACCTCAACCGCGCGCTCGACTGGGATCTGCCCGACGAGGAGGCGACGACGATTGCCGGTCTCGTCATCCACGAATCGATGACCATCCCGGAAGAGCGTCAGGCATTCACCTTCTATGGGAAACGCTTCATCGTCATGAAGCGGGAAAAGAACCGCATCACCAAGCTGCGCATTCGCCCCGCCGAGGCGGAAGAGATCAAGCCCGAATAAGCTCCGTCTTCTGCAGGGTCACCAGCGCACCGCTTCGCCCGGCGCCGCAGGCTCCACGGCAAGCGCATGCAGGCCGGCATCCAGCTCCGGCTTCAGCAACTCGTTGATTGCCCGATGGCGCGCAAGGCGCGGCATGCCAGTAAATTTGGCGGAGACGATGCGAATTCTTATATGGGTCTCGCCGGTTCCGGTCATGTCGGGCTGATGGCCGGCATGCAGGTGGCTTTCATTGATGACGGCGAGGCGCTCGGGCGCGAAAGCCTGGTTGAGCTTCGTCTCGATGCGGGATTTAAGTGTCGTTTCCATGTTCCCGCGTCGATCTCCGTTGCGAAAAAAAGGTTCTCACAAAGCCTGCAACATTCCCATTTGTCAATTCTTGTTGTGGGCCAATCGAGGCCCCATAATTAGGCCATCATGGGACTTGATTCAAAATATTTCGATCGCATCCGTACCCGCCGCAAACGCCCGCAGGAGCCCGAGCAGGGGCCGCCGACGTGCCAATGGGACGGCTGCGACAAGCACGGTACGCATCGCGCTCCTGTCGGGCGCAATGCGGAAGGGCAGTTCTTTTTGTTCTGCTTCGAGCACGTCAAGGAATACAACAAGGGCTACAATTATTTCTCCGGCCTCTCGGACGGAGAGATTGCGCGCTACCAGAAGGAAGCCATCACCGGCCATCGTCCGACCTGGACTGTCGGTGTCAACAAGGCCGCCAAGAACAGCCCGCTCCATTCCGATGTCCGCTCCGGCGCCTATTCCCGCGTCCGCGATCCCTTCGGCTTCGTCAAGGAAGGGGAGGGACAGGGTCGGGGACCGCGTTTCCCGCAGCAGCGCAAGCTGAAAACGCTCGAAGCGAAGGCGTTCGACACCATGGGGCTTGGCGCTGCCGCCACGGCGCCCGAAATCAAGCGGCGGTACAAGGAATTGGTCAAAATGCACCATCCTGACGCCAATGGCGGCGATCGCGGCTCCGAGGAGCGCTTCCGCGCGGTCATCCAGGCCTATCAATTATTGAAACAGAACGGTTTTTGTTAATTCCTGTCCTTGCTCTCCGCCTTCAATCAGGTATGGTCCAAATCGGCTGAAGCCGCGGGCAACCGCGGCAGGGTGCGCATTTGGCTGGCTGCACCTCGGCCAACTTTCCGGACGCGGCGTTTCTTGTCCGGGACTCTGTTCAAGGATGCTCGCAAGCGATCATTTCATCGCGCCGAGATTTTGCTTTAGTCCCGGAGAAGTATCGCCGCTGTTCCGACCGAACGGATGCGGGCAACAAAGCTGCGGCGTTTCGGATAACACGGCTGAGATTGATATGGCTGGGTGAGAGCACCCGCCCTGGAGACATGATGAGCAAGATTGACCTTGATATTTCCGAAGTTCCCGACACCACCGTTTCGGTCCGTGACGTTTTCGGCATTGATTCCGACATTCGCGTTCCCGCCTACAGCCAGGGCGGCGCTTACGTACCAGACCTGGATACGGACTATCTCTTCGACCGCGAGACCACGCTCGCCATCCTCGCCGGCTTTGCGCATAACCGCCGCGTGATGATCTCGGGCTATCACGGCACCGGCAAATCCTCTCACATCGAGCAGGTGGCCGCACGCCTCAACTGGCCCTGCGTTCGTATCAACCTCGACAGCCATGTCAGCCGTATCGATCTCGTCGGCAAGGACGCGATCGTCGTCAAGGACGGCCTGCAGGTCACCGAGTTCAAGGACGGCATCCTGCCCTGGGCCTACCAGCACAATGTCGCGCTCGTCTTCGACGAATACGACGCCGGCCGCCCGGACGTGATGTTCGTCATCCAGCGCGTGCTGGAATCCTCGGGCCGCCTGACCCTGCTCGACCAGAGCCGCGTCATCCGTCCTCACCCGGCTTTCCGCCTGTTCGCGACCGCCAACACCATCGGTCTCGGCGATACCACGGGCCTCTACCACGGCACGCAGCAGATCAACCAGGCCCAGATGGACCGCTGGTCGATCGTGACGACGCTGAACTACCTGCCGCACAACAACGAAGTCGATATCGTTCTGGCGAAGGTGAAGTCCTTCCGCACCGACAAGGGCCGCGACACGGTCTCGAAGATGGTGCGCGTTGCCGACCTGACGCGCGCGGCCTTCATGAACGGCGATCTGTCGACCGTCATGAGCCCGCGTACCGTCATCACCTGGGCCGAGAATGCGGAGATCTTCGGCGATGTCGCCTTTGCTTTCCGCGTCACCTTCCTCAACAAGTGTGACGAGCTGGAGCGGCCGCTGGTCGCCGAGCACTATCAGCGCGCCTTCGGTGTCGAGCTGAAGGAAAGTGCCGCCAACATCGTGCTCGAAGCCTAAGGAAGAGCCGACACATCATGTCAGGTCGCGGAGATAATTCCAGAGCGAAGCCGGGTGCCCCGGTGGACATGGAGCCGTTGCGCCGGGCGATCACCGGCTGTGTCCGCTCGATCGCCGGCGATGCCGAGGTCGAGGTGGCCTTCGCCAACGAACGCCCGGGAATGACCGGCGAGCGCATCCGCTTGCCGGAGCTTTCGAAGCGGCCGACGATGCATGAGCTGGCGGTGACGCGCGGCCTCGGCGATTCGATGGCGCTGCGGCTGGCCTGTCACGACGCCCGTGTCCATGCCGTCATGGCGCCTCAGGGCGCCGATGCCCGCAGCATCTTCGATGCCGTCGAGCAGGCGCGCGTCGAATCGATCGGTTCGCTGCGCATGAGCGGCGTTGCCGCCAACATCAGCTCGATGAATACGGAAAAATATGCCAAGGCAAATTTCTCCGGCATCGAACGGCGTGAAGACGCGCCGATCGGTGAAGCCATGGCCATGATCGTGCGCGAGAAGCTGACCGGCCAGAAGCCGCCGGAAAGCGCCGGCAAGGTGCTGGACCTGTGGCGTCCCTTCATCGAGGAAAAGGCTGGCGGCGACCTCGACAACCTGCTTTCGACCATCAACGACCAGCAGAGCTTTGCCCGCGTCGTGCGCAATATGCTGACGGCCATGGAAATGGCCGAGGAATATGGCGACGAGCAATCCGAGCCCGATAGCGAGGAACAGCCGAGCGAAGAGGACAAGCCGAACGGCGAAGATCAGGATAACGACGAGGCCAACCAGGACGAAGGCTCCGATGCCGCTCCTGCCGAAGACAGCGAAGCCTCCGACGAGCAGATGGAGGATGGCGCGACCGAAGACGGCGGCGAGATCTCCGACGAGGATATGAGCGAGGAAGGCGAGGAGGACTCGGAAACGCCGGGCGAGACCCGCCGTCCGAATACGCCTTTCGCCGATTTCAACGAGAAGGTCGATTATCACGTCTATACGGAGGAGTTCGACGAGACCACGACGGCGCAGGAACTGTGCGACGTGGCCGAGCTCGAACGCCTGCGCGCCTTCCTCGACAAGCAGCTCGCGCATCTGCAGGGGGCGGTGGGACGACTTGCCAACCGTTTGCAACGCCGCCTGATGGCGCAGCAGAACCGCTCCTGGGACTTCGACCTGGAAGAGGGCTATCTCGATCCGGCACGCCTGCCGCGCCTGATCATCGACCCGACGCAGGCGTTGTCCTTCAAGATGGAGCGCGACACGCAGTTCCGCGATACGGTCGTGACGCTGCTGATCGACAATTCCGGCTCGATGCGCGGACGGCCGATTACGGTTGCCGCTTCCTGCGCCGATATCCTGGCGCGTACGCTGGAGCGTTGTGGCGTGAAAGTCGAAATCCTCGGCTTCACCACCAAGGCCTGGAAGGGCGGGCAGGCGCGCGAGAAGTGGCTTGCCAGCGGCAAGCCGCAAACGCCGGGCCGGCTGAACGACCTGCGTCACATCATCTACAAGTCCGCAGACGAGCCCTACAGACGGTCTCGCAGCAACCTCGGACTGATGATGCGCGAAGGCCTGCTCAAGGAGAATATCGACGGCGAGGCGCTCATCTGGGCGCACAACCGTCTCCTTGGACGCCGCGAGCAACGCCGTATCCTGATGATGATCTCGGACGGTGCTCCGGTCGATGACTCCACGCTGTCGGTCAATCCGGGCAACTATCTGGAGCGGCACCTGCGCGCCGTGATCGATCAGATCGAGACCCGCTCGCCCGTCGAACTGCTGGCCATCGGTATCGGCCATGACGTGACGCGCTACTATCGCCGCGCCGTCACCATCGTCGATGCCGACGAATTGGCCGGAGCGATGACGGAGCAGCTCGCCTCGCTTTTCGAGGATCAGACGAGCATGCCGCGCTCGCGCATGCGCCGCGCGAGCTGAGCCCGCCGCGGCTCTTTTCGGCATCGGTCCCGCGGCCGGTGCCTTCTTCGCCTGGAGGCCCGGGTCGTCGGGTCCTGCCGATTGCCGGGAACTATGCGTGCCTGCTGGCCGTGTTCGCCGGCCTGCTGACCGGCTGCAACTCCGGAAATGACGTGGATGCGGGCGGTCCGGCAGCTATCCAGGCCAGGATCATTTCCACCTTCAGACCGGGCTCCGATCAGACGCGCTTCGGTGCGCTGGAGTTTCTCGGTGGCCTGGAGCTCAGTTCGGACAATTCGCTTCTTGGCGCCATCTCCGCGGTCCGGTTTCGCCCTGACCAGCGGCATTTCATCTCCGTGCTGGATACCGGCCACTGGCTGACAGGCGCGATCGAACGTGACGACAATGGCCGGCTGAAGGGCATCAGCGATGCGCGAATCATGCCGATGATCGACCGCAACGGCAGCACCGACGCCGGCAAGGGATCGATGGATGCGGAGGGGCTGGCGCTGCGCGGCGATCATGTCCTTGTCAGCTACGAGCAATATCATCGCGTCGATGTCTATCCCGATCCCGGCTTCGAGATTTCACCGCCGGACGGCACCATGCCCCTGCCGATCCCGAGATGGCAGCTGCGCGCCAATCGCAGCCTCGAGGCGCTGATGATCGCGCCGCAATCGAGCCCGCTTGCAGGGGGCGCCGTCATCGTCGCGGAAGACAGCCTGGACGATGATGGCAATATGCTCGCCGCTGTTCTGGACGGGCCGCTACAGGGTCGCTTCACCGTTCGGCACTATGGCGGTTTCGATGTCAGCGACGGCGTTTTTCTGCCAGACGGGGACCTGCTGCTGCTGGAGCGCCGTTTCGGGCTGATGCACGGCCTTGGCGTACGTATCCGCCGAATAGCCGGCGCGGATATCAAGCCGGACGCGGTCGTGGACGGCAAGGTGATCTTCGAGGCCAGCTCCAGGGACCAGATCGACAATATGGAAGGCATAGATGTCTTCCGGGCCGGCGATGGCTCCCTTCACCTCGTCCTGGTCTCGGATGACAATCACTCGATCCTGCAGCGCAGCCTGATGCTGGAATTCAAGCTGCACGATGAGAGCGTCGTGAGCCAGAATTAGAAGCGGCAGGGGTCGATTCCGCCTGCCGCCGTTCTCTCGTATTCAGGAATGCGCGCCGCCGTCGTAGGCGGGCTACGGATCACCGGCTTCTCAGGCCGTGGGTGCCTGCGACATCGGCTTCAGCATGTTCATCAACGCGCCATAGGGCAGCAGCATGACAAGGCCGACGGTCACCTTGACCGAGAAATCGCCGATTGCCCAGGAAATCCAGCGCGGTGCCGTCGTCGAGAACACACCAAGGATTGGAGCCCATTCGATCGCGAAGGGATCGTTCGGCCCGAAGAAGACGAAGAGGGGCGCGAAGGCGAAGGAGAAGAAGATCAGCGTGTCCAGCATCGAGCCGATCAGCGAGCCGAACAGCGGCGCGCGCCACCAGGCCATGCGGCGCAGGCGGTTGAAGACCGAGATATCGAGGAGCTGGCCGGCGAGATAGGCGGAACCGGAGGCGATCGCGATGCGCGGCTGTGCCGTATAGAAGGACAGCGCGACGCCGACGACGAAGCCGGCAAACACCACCTTGCGCGCGGCCTTCGGGCCGAATTGGCGGTTTGTCAGATCGGTGATGAGGAAGGCGACCGGGTAGGTGAAGGCGCCCCAGGTGAGAATATCCGCGAGATTGATGCCGGCGATTGTCGCCTGCAGCGGATACTGCACGAGGATATTGGAGGCGACGACGACCAGCGTCATCAGCAAGACGTAGATAAGGGTATGACGTGCTGTCAGCATTTTTTTTATCCTGGGAGATGCCACCAGTTGAAGAAACCGGACATGGAAAAAGGCTTGTCCGGATACGATCCGTGCAAGCCTCTTAAGCCCGTATGACGTCGCTAAGTGCTATCGCTTAAGCAGCGACGACGGCAGCTTCAGCAGACTTCTTGACGATCTGACGACGCAGCAGGCGAGCGCGCATGCTGAGTTCGTTTTCGCTTGCCTTGATAAGGAAAGCGTCGAGACCGCCGCGATGTTCGACCGAGCGAAGCGCTGCAGCGGAAACGCGCAGACGATAGCGCTGGCCGAGAACGTCGGAGATCAGCGTGACCTGGCAGAGGTTCGGCAGGAACCGACGCTTGGTCTTGTTGTTGGCGTGGCTAACGTTGTTGCCCACGAGGACGGCCTTGCCGGTCAATTCGCACATGCGGGACATGGTACACCTACTTTTGTTTTTCTCGGCCACTGAATAAGCATCCCGAGCAAAACCCGGCGTGCAATCCAACAGGCCATAATTGGAAAGTTGCGGTTCTATAGTCAGAGCGGCCGGCCACGTCAAGCCAAACCTTGTGTTTTCCCGCAATTCCGTCAAAAAGCTGCTGTTCTCTGGCGCTCGCAGCGGGCGAGTAAAGCACTATATATCTTGCCTGATCCTCGTTGAAGGCCTTGATCATGGTTCAAATTCGCAAGTGGCTTGTTATTTCAGCGATCGTTGCGTCGATGCCGTCGGTGGCATTGGCCGACGTGCTGCGGCATGAAACGCGCTACCGCGTTTCGCTGGCTGGCCTGCCGATCGCCAGAGCGGATTTCAAGACAGAGGTCACCGGCAAGCAATTCACCATCCGAGGCGATATCACCTCCGCGGGTCTTGCCGATCTTGTCACCTCCATCGATGCCAGGACTGACGTGACCGGCGTCGTCGATGAAAACAGGCTGCAGGCGACTCACTACTCGCTGTTCTACAAGAGCGGCAAGAAAGAACGCACCTACGATGTCGCCTATACCAACGGCAATGTGACGTCGAATACGATCACGCCGGAGCCGAAGCGGCCGGACAGCTGGATCCCGCTTTCCGAAGGGGACCTGAAGTCGGTGCTCGATCCGATTTCGGGCATGATCTTTCCGATCACGCCCAACCTCAACCTCTGCAACCAGACGCTGGCCGTCTTCGATGGCGAGATGCGCATGGATCTGAAATTGTCGCCGAAGGGATCGCACCCGTTCTCGACCGATGGCTTCAAGGGCAAGACCATTGCCTGCGCGGTGCGCTTCACGCCGAAGAGCGGCTACAAGGGCACGCGCAAGGATTATCTCTATCTCGCCAAGAGCGACAACATGGAGATCTGGTTTGCCAAGGCCGATGCCATGAATGTATATGCTCCGGTCTACGTCCGCATTCCCACGCAATACGGGACGGTGACGATCACGGCCGTAAAATACGGCAGCTAGCGGATGGAGGGCGTCCGCAGCGATACGCTGGGGGCAGGGGTGAAATTTCGCGCGACATTGACGGGCTTCTCGGCCATCGTGATGTGGTCGTTTCTGGCGCTCCTGACGGTGGCGTCCGGCCGGATGCAGCCGTTTCAGCTGCTTGCCATCTGCTTCGCGATCGGCAGCATTCCCGGCATCGTCGTGCTCCTGCTGAGGCCGGAGCGCTTACAGCTGCTGCGCCAGCCCGCAAAGGTCTGGATAACAGGCATTGTCGGCCTGTTCGGCTATCACTTCCTCTATTTCACGGCGCTGCGCCATGCGCCGGCGGTGGAAGCGGGGCTGATCGCCTATCTCTGGCCGTTGCTGATCGTCGTCGGCTCGGCGCTCCTGCCCGGCGAGCGGCTGCGCTGGTATCATATCCTCGGCGCCTTGATGGGGCTGGCGGGTACGGTTCTGATCGTCGGCCGCAACGGCTTCCATTTCGAGGGCGCCTATGCCGTCGGTTACGGCGCGGCTTTCCTCTGCGCCTTCACCTGGTCCGGCTACTCGCTGATCACGCGCCGCTTCGAGGCCGTTTCCACCGACGTCGTCACCATATTCTGCCTCGTCACGGCCATTCTCTCCCTCTTCTGCCACCTTGGGCTGGAAGAAACGATCTGGCCGGAGAGCCTGACGCAATGGATCGCCGTACTCGGTCTCGGCCTCTTCCCCGTTGGCGCCGCCTTCTATGCGTGGGATTACGGCGTCAAGAACGGCGACATTCAGATTCTCGGCGCGGCGAGCTATGCCGCACCGCTGTTGTCGACATTGATCCTGACGCTGTTCGGATTTGCCGAGCCGAGCTGGGGCATCGCGCTTGCCTGCCTGCTCGTCACCGGCGGCGCCGTGCTGGCCGCGCACCGCATGATCCTGCGCCGGGGCAATACCGAACAGGCGCAGGCCGAAGCGGCGGAATAGCTCCGCCGCCATCGATGCCAGCCATTCCCGACGTTATTTCTTGAAGACCTTCTCCAGGAAGGCCGCGAGCGATGGCCTCCAGACATCCATCTCGTGCTGGAGATCCGGATATTCGTGATATTCGTGCTTGATCTTCTTCTCTTCGAGCGTCGCCTTGAGGCCTGCCACGTCCTTGCCGACTACCTGGTCGTTGCTCCCGACCGTTACCGTGAAGTTGTGGAGTGCCTTGTTGATCTTGGCTGGCTCGTTCAGCACGGCGTCCACGGTCTTGTTGGGTACGGTCGTCGTGCTGACGCCGCTGAAGGTTGCGACCCAGCCGAAGGTATCCAGATGCGAAAGACCGGAGACCAGGGCCTGATACCCGCCCTGCGACAGGCCGGCGACGGCCCGGCCCTCGGCGTCGTTCCGCACCCGGTAATGCTTCTTCATGTACGGGATGAGATCATCGGTCAGCTCGCGATCGGCCGCTTCGGCATTCGCGGGATAGAAATTCGCACGGCGATCGGCGGCGGGGAAGTTCTCGGCGATCGCGTCCGGCACATCGGTCTCCGTATCGGGGATGACGACGATCATCGGCTCGATCTTCTTCTCGGCAAGGAGATTGTCGAGGATCTGCGGCGCGCGGCCCTGCCCGACCCAGGAACCGACCGTGTCGCCGAAGCCGTGGTAGAGATAGAGTACGGGCAGCGGCTTGGAGGAATCGGTGTAGCCGGGCGGGGTGTAGACATACATCTGCCGCTCCGAAGCGAGCGCCTTGGAATGCAGGGTCACCAGCCGCAGGTCGCCATGCGGCACATTGCGGATATCGAGAATGCCGCCGGGCACGAGGACGAGACTGGTGTTGACCTGCCGCTGCGGTTTGGGTGCGTTGGTGCCGGTGTCGATGCTGCGGAAGCCGTCGACGTTGAAGTAATACTCGTAGAGATCGGGCTTCAACACCTCTGTCCTGACGCTCCAGGTGCCATCGTCACCCTTTTGCATGGCCATGGGATCACGCGAGCCGAGAGCGACGGAGACCGCCTTTGCCGTCGGCGCATAAAGGCGGAATGTGATCGACCTGTCCTTTTCGACCGACGTTACGAAGTTTTTCAAGGGCCGGTCTGCCGGCGGCGAGGCCGGTGCGTCAAGGGCGAGGACAGGGGCGCTCATGACACAGCCTGCCGCGACGAGCAAAGGAAACAACACACGCACGAAGAAACCTCCTCCAGTTGAATCAATTCTCTCTCTCCCCCTGTAAAGCTGAGACAGCGCAGAGCTTTTTCAAGGCTGCCGCTCCGCGCCGTCTGGCCGCATCATGCGCGATGTCAATGAAAGGTAAGGAGGCTCAGCCGGAAGCAGGCTTCCAGTCCGGCGGGGCCATTTCGAAGCTCGAAAATTCAAAGCCGGGCGCGACCGTGCAGCCGACGAGCGTGAACTCGCCGAGGCTTTCGGCCGATTGCCACCAGTTAGCCGGAATGACGGCCTGCGGGCGCTCACCCCTTGCCAGATCCGTGCCGAGAACGAGCCTTTCGCTGGCCGTGCCATCGGCCGAGCGATGCAAGGCGAGGGGTGCGCCGGCATAGTAATGCCAGACCTCGGCTGCGTCGTGTACCCGGTGCCAATGCGAGCGCTCGCCGGCCTCGAGCAGATAGTAGATCGCGGTGGAATTGCCGCGTGCTCCGCCATTCTCATCGCGAAAGGTCTGCACGTACCAGCCGCCTTCCGGATGCCGCTGCATGGAAAGCGTTTCGATAATCTCTTTCGCCTGCATCAGAAATTGTCCTTGCGCTTGCGGATCTCGGCGAAGACCTCGTCATTGCCGCGGCTTTCCATCAGCAGGTGGCGGCGGATCGCGGGATCGGCGGCGCGCAGGAACGGATTGGTCTCCTTCTCAAGCGCCAGCGTCGTCGGGATGGTGAACTTGCCTGCCGCCCTCAGCGCCTCGATATCGGCGGCGCGTGCCTTCAGCCGCTCATTGTCGGGATCGATGGTCAGCGCGAAGCGGGCGTTGGAGAGCGTATATTCGTGGCCGAAGTAGACGGCCGTTTCGTCCGGCAGGACGGCAAGCTTCTGCAGCGAGGCCCACATATCCGCCGGCGTGCGCTCGAACAGGCGGCCGCAGCCGAGCGCAAACAGGGTGTCGGCGGCGAAGAGCAGCTTGTCGTCGACGAAGTGGTAGCAGACATGGCCGGCGGTGTGGCCGGGCGTCTCGATGACGTTGACCGTATGGCCGGCGAATTCGAAGGTATCGCCGTCGCCGACGGCGCGATCGAGGCCGGGAATGGCGACGGCCTCATTGATGGGGCCGATGATCTCGCAGCCGAACTGTTCCTTCAGCGCCAGATTGCCCTCGACGTGATCGGTGTGATGATGGGTCGTCAGGATGTGGCTGAGCGTCCAGCCGCGACGATCTGCCGCCTTCAGGATCGCATCCGCATCCGGTGCGTCGATCGATGCCGTCAACCCGGTCTCGGGATCATGGACCAAGACGCCGTAGTTGTCGGAACGGCAGATAAATATCTCTAATTCCAATGGTTTCATGATCGAAATCGTCCTCGTCTTTTGGGTTGGTACAGAATGTAAGCCGTTCGGCCTTGAAGTCCAACGCTCGGCTGATAACATTTGTTTCGATGCACGCCGATATTGTCGATCTCCGTCAGTTCTATCATTCCGAGCTCGGTCGCTTGGCGGAGCAGTCGATTGCCATGGCGCTTTCCTCGATTTGGGCGCGCATGCCGGAGGAGCGTCTTGTCGGCCTCGGCTATGCCGTTCCCTATCTCGATCGCTTCCGCGCCGATACCGAACGCACCTTCGCCTTCATGCCGGCGGGGCAGGGCGCGGTGAATTGGCCGCTGGGCTCGGCATCGTCGACGGCCCTGATCTTCGACGAGGAGCTGCCTTTGCCGGACAGTTCGATCGACCGTGTGCTGATGGTGCATTCGCTGGAATTCGCTGAAAGCCCGCGCGAGACGCTGAAGGAGCTTTGGCGCGTGCTGGCGCCGGGTGGGCGGCTCGTCATCGCCGTGCCGAACCGACGCGGCGTCTGGGCGCGCATGGAGCATACGCCGTTCGGTTCCGGCCGGCCCTATTCGCGCGGCCAGCTGACCTCGCTGCTGCGGGAGACCAATTTCACGCCGGGCGCAACGGCCGAGGCGCTGTTCTTTCCGCCCTCGAAGCTGCGCACGGTGCTGCGCTTGCGCCGCGCCTTCGAGCGGGTCGGCCGCACCCTGTGGCCGGCCTTCTCGGGCGTCATCATCGTCGAGGCGCAGAAGCGGCTCTATCAGGGGCTGCCCGTTGCCGTTCGCGCCTCGCGCCGCGTCTTCGTGCCGGTGCTTGCGCCGCGCGGCATACCGACGACGCGCGATGGCGCCTGATGCGATCGGCAAGGCCCTGACACTCGACAAATTTGTCAATCCGCATTAATGCGACGGGGTGTTTCAAGCCGGAATTTTCCGGCCCTTCGCAAGGTCGATCCCATGAGCATGGAAATGAGCAAGCCCGTCCCGCGTCCCGGCATTCTCGATATCGCTGCCTATGTGCCGGGCAAGGAGCATGCGCCGGGCGTTGCGCGCGTGTTCAAGCTCTCCTCGAACGAGACGCCCCTCGGCGCCAGCCCCAAGGCCATCGAAGCCTTCCGCAATGCCGCCGGACAGCTCGAGCGCTATCCGGACGGGCAGGCCAAGGAGCTGCGCCAGGCGATCGCCGACGTGCATGGGCTGAACGTCGCCAACATCCTGTGCGGCAACGGCTCGGACGAGCTGCTGGGCCTTCTTTGCCACACCTATCTCGGCGCCGGTGACGAAGGCATCATCACCGAGCACGGCTTCCTGGTCTACAAGATCCAGATCATGGCCGCCGGCGCGACGCCGGTGACGGTCAAGGAAAAGGATTGCACCGTCGATGTCGACGCCATCCTCGCCGCCGTCACCGAGAAGACCAGGATGGTCTTCATCGCCAATCCCGGCAATCCGACGGGGACCTATGTGCCGGTCAGCGAGATCCGCCGCCTGCATGCGAGCCTGCCGAAGCACGTCATCCTCGTGCTCGACGCCGCCTATGCCGAATATGTCCGCCGCAACGACTACGAGGCCGGCCTGGAGCTTGTTTCCGCCAACCAGAACGTCGTCATGACCCGCACCTTCTCGAAGGTCTATGGTCTTGCCGCCCTTCGCATCGGCTGGATGTATGGCCCGGTCGACATCATCGATGCGATCAACCGCATCCGTGGCCCGTTCAACATGAACTCGGCGGCCATCGTTGCCGGAGCGGCCGCCATTCGCGATCAGGCCTTTACGGAAAAGGCCGTTGCCTACAACACGCTCTGGATCGACAGGATGACGGCTGCGCTCGAAGCCATCGGCCTCACGGTGACGCCGTCGGTCGCGAACTTCGTTCTGATCCATTTCCCCGATAGCGACGGCAAGCGCGCGGCCGAGGCCGATGATTTCCTCACAAGCCGGGGCTATATCGTCCGGGCCGTGCGGGCCTATGGCTTCGCGAATTCGCTGCGCATGAGCATCGGCACCGAAGAGGCCAATCTCGGCTTCATCGACGCCCTGACGGAATTTATGGGGCGCAAGGCATGAGCACCATCCAGTTCGACCGTATCGCACTGATCGGCATCGGCCTCATCGGCTCCTCCATTGCCTACGACATCAAGCGGTTGGGCCTTGCCAAGGACGTGGTGATCTCGACGCGCAGCGCCGAAACGCTGAAGCGGGCCGAAGAGCTGCAGCTCGGCGACCGCTATACGCCATCGTCGGCCGAAGCGGTCAAGGACGCCGATCTCGTCATCGTCTCTGTGCCCGTGGGTGCCTCGGAGAGCGTCGCCAGGGAAATCGCCGCTCATCTGAAACCGGGCGTCATCGTCACCGACGTCGGATCGACGAAAGCCTCGGTCATCGCGCAGATGCAGCCGCATATGCCGTCCAACGTGCATTTTATTCCAGGCCACCCGCTGGCGGGTACGGAAAAGTCCGGCCCGGATGCGGGCTTTCCGGGGCTGTTCAAGGGACGCTGGTGCATCTTCACGCCGGTTCCCGGCACCGACCAGGCCGCGATCAAGACGCTGCGCGCTTTCTGGGAAACCCTGGGCTCCCGCGTCGACGAGATGGATCCGGAGCACCACGACAAGGTGCTGGCGATCGTCTCGCACCTGCCGCATCTCATCGCCTACAACATCGTCGGCACCGCCGACGACCTGGAGACGGTGACCGAGTCGGAAGTCATCAAATATTCCGCGTCCGGTTTCCGCGATTTCACTCGCCTCGCCGCCTCCGATCCGACCATGTGGCGCGACGTGTGCCTGCACAATCGCGATGCCATACTGGAGATGCTGGCGCGTTTCTCGGAAGACCTTGCATCGCTGCAGCGTGCCATCCGCTGGGGCGAAGGCGACAAGATCTTCGAACTGTTCACCCGTACCCGCGCCATCCGCCGCTCGATCGTCGAGGCCGGCCAGGACGTCGATGCGCCGGATTTCGGCCGTCATGCCCTGGATACGAAGGAATAGGCATTCCTGCGCGACGGAGGGCGCCGATGACCGTCAGACGCGGGCGCTTCGAGGACTTGCCGTGGCTCGTTGAGCACGATGACGCAGGCGAGGGCTGGATCGCACGCTGCATCCAGCACGGCGAATATTTCGTCGCCGAGCGGGATGGCGAATGCGTCGGCTTCCTGCGGTTCAGCCGCTTCTGGGGCAAGATACCCTATATGGACATGATCCGCGTGCTGCCTTCCCATCAGTGCGCCGGCGTGGGAACGACCCTTTTTCGAGCCTGGGAGAGCGCCATGATCGAAGAGGGTGCGCAGCACTTGATGACATCAAGCGAATGGGCGGAAGCCGAGCCTCAAGCCTGGCATCGCCGCAATGGCTTCCAGGCCGCCGGCAGCATCGATTTTCGCATTGTCCAGCCGAGCCCGGAGATATTCTTCCTGAAGGACATCTCCGGCGCGCGCAAAGGATAGGCTGTCAGATCGGCGGAATCTTGCCGAGCGGAATGAAGCCGCTGAGCGAGAGGCGGCCGCGATCGGCGGTCAGGTCGACGGAGACCTTGTCCGCGCCTCCGGCAAGCGCCTTCAGCATTTTCGTGGCTGTCTTGATGATGCTCTTGGCGGCGGGAAGCGTGGCGGTCAGGCTATCGCCCCAGGGGCCGATCTGATTGATCTCCAGTTTGAACTGGCCGGACAGAAAACCCTCATCGTCGAAATTGAACGGACCGGAAAGCGTCATGATGCGGCCATCGCCGATATCGATGACGGCCTGGTGCAGCACGCCCGCAGCGCCGCGAAGCCCCTCGCGATCGCTGCCATCGAGCAGGCCGGCCTTGCCTGATAAAGTCACGCTGGCACTGCTCGACGCCGTCGGCAGGGTCTGCGGAAAATCCTTGATTACGGCATTGGCATTTTCGATGCCGATGGCGAAATCCAGATCGCTGCCGTTCTGGCTGGCATGCATTTCGGTATGGGCGGCCGTCACATTAATGCTCTGGCCGGTGAAGGAGGAGACGATGCCCGCTTTCAGCCCGTCGATGGCGGTCTCGCTCTGCGCGACGCCGCGGCCCTTGGCGACGAGGTTCGATTGCAGATCGGTCCACTCCGCCGACACCGACAGGCCCGCCGCCGTCCGCAATTCGGCCGGAGATTTCAGGCTCCAGCTGACGTGGTTGGGCTGGAAGACCGGCGCCGAGGCGCTGAGCATGTCGAAATTGGCGGAGACGCCCTGTGTCTGATTGTCGACCGTCACCGTGTCGCAGGTCAGGCCGATGGAGAAGGGAAAGCCGTTGAAGGCCATGTTCTCGCACTTGCCGGCAACGCCGGCGCTGTTCTGCTGGCCGAGCGCCTTCAGGACATTGGCCCTGACGAAACCGGTCGCGTAATACCATCCACCGGTGTAGAGACCGGCCAGGACCACCACCAGCCCCAGCAGGATGAGCCACAGACGCTTGCCTCGACCGGTCGTTACGCTCTGGCTTGACGCTGCCATGATGTTCTCCAATGGTTGGACTGAAGCTTCACAGTGATTTGGCGTTGGATATGGACGAATTTTGGGTGTTTGGCTACGGATCGCTTATGTGGAATCCGGGCTTTGGTTATGAGGAACGGGCCGAGGCCCACATTTTCGGCTATCGCCGCTCGCTCTGCGTCCGTTCCTGGGTCCATCGCGGCACAGAGGAGAGTCCCGGTCTGGTGCTCGGTCTCGATCGCGGCGGCTCCTGCCGCGGCATCGCATTTCGCGTGCCGGTGTCCACCTGGGACGAGGTGCTGACTTATCTGCGCGAGCGCGAACTCGTCACCAACGTCTACCTGGAAAAGACGCTGCCGATCCGGCTTGCCGACGGACGGCGCGTCACCGCCGTCGCCTATGTCGTCGACCGCGCCCACAGGCAATATGCCGGCGCGCTGGATGCGATCGAGGCAGCCCATGTGGTGGAAGCCGCCAGCGGGCGGTCCGGCCCGAACGATGCCTATGTCTTCAATACGCTTACGCATCTGCGCGACATGGGCATTCGCGACCACTGGCTGGAGCAGGTCGCCGGTGAAGTGGAGCGGATGCGCAAGGCGTCCTGAGTCCCGTTCGCACGTTTGGAGGCGGATGCGCCGTCTCAGACCGCGGCGGTGACCGGCTTCGCCTTGCTGATTTCGGCCAGGCGCTGTGCCGCCGTCGGAGGAATGGGCAGGTTCGGGTTGTCGGCGATCGTCTCGACCAGCAGTTCGTCGCTGGCCTTTTCCGTCTGCTCGATCAGGCGCGCGAAGAAGGCGTCGGGATCCATGCCGGGCTCGATCGGCGGCAGGATGCGCACCTTGATATGGCCGGGATATTTGCGGAAGGTGCGGCGCGGCCAGAAGAGGCCGGGATGCATGGCGACCGAGACGACGGGAATCCCGAGATCGCGATACATGCGCGCGATGCCGTATTTGTAGACGGGCTCCGCTCCCGGCGGACGGCGCGTGCCCTCGGGGTAGATGATGAGCTGGCGGCCCGTGGAGAGTTCTTCGCGCGTACGCTTCAGGACGTCGAACATGACCTTGCCGCGGGCGCTTCGATCCACCGGAATCATGCGCTGCTTCTTCGCATACCAGCCGAACAGCGGGATCCACAGAAGCTCGCGCTTCAGGATGTAGACCGGATCGTCGAGATAGGGCAGCAGCGCGAACGTATCCCAGAAGGACTGATGCTTGGGGGCAAAGATGAAGCTGCCCTTGGGGATATTCTCCAGGCCTTCAACCTCGAAGGTGGTGCCGACGATCTTTGCCATCAGCCAGGTGCTGGATTTCGCCCATGCCTTGGGGATCGCGTAGGCAGCCTTGCGCGGCATCAGGAAATAGATCGGCGTCAACACGATCATGCGAATGATCAGATTGGCATAGAAGGCTGTATTGAACAGGATCGAACGCAGGATAATCATCGAGGCTTTCCCAGTGCACCGGCTTGCACCGGCATCCGAAGGTTTGCCTACACGATTACAGCGTCAATAAAAAGTCGGCGCGTGCGTGGTTTTGCGTCTTACTCGTCGTCATCGAGCGGTTGGCGCGAGCGCAGGCCGGTCGGGCGTCCAAGGCCCGTGATGTTGCGGGCTCCGGCGAGAAGCACCTTGGCGTATTCATAGATCATCGTGCGCAGCGCATTCGGATCCGTGAACCAGTTCTTGGTCTTCAGGTCGGAGTTGACGACCGGGTAGGGAATGAAATCGGTCGCGGGATCGACATATTTCAGTTCCGCCAGGCTTCGGGGCATGTGGTAGTTGTTCGTCACCACGAGAACGCTCTTGTAGCCCCGGGCATGAATCCATTTCGCCGCTTCGCGGGCATTGCCGATGGTATCGAGCGCGTCATAGCCGACGTCGACGCAGCAGTTGAACAGATTGGCGGGGCTCTGCGTGAGCTTGCGGATCTGCGATGGCGTCGTGGTCGGATGCACGCCCGATATCAGCAGGCGGTTGCCGGCGCCGGTGCGCAGCAGCTCGACGGCCTGGTCGATGCGCTGATAGCCGCCGGTCAGCACGACGATGGCATCGGCCTTCGGGTCCAGAGGCGGCTTCAAGGTGGTGATCGAATCGGCGAAATGCAGAAAGCCGCCGAAAACGATGGCGACGAAGATGATGAAACCGAAGCCGCCCCAGCGCAGGAAACGCCGGAAAAGACTGCGGCGCACGGGTCCGTCGCCGCGGGTTCGCGCCCGCAGCGCATGCGAACTCACGGTCTTGCGAGTCGTCAGATCCATGCTCATGATTCGCTATTATACGACAATTGCGGCAAGGAACGGGCTGTCGAACGGTAAAAAAACATCACCGACGCGTCAATTCTGTACGGTATCCGTCCGCCCGGGATCGGAGCGGATCAGATCGATTTCGTAGATCGTGCGCATGACCGTGAAGCGCGCGGTGAGCGTCGTCAGCAGGGCAATGATGATCATGGTCGCGAGGATGCCGACATAGCCGAGGGCGCCGACGGAGAAGGTGCCGAAAAGCGCGGTTGCCTGATCGGTCTGCGGCGTGGCGATCGTGCGGCTCTGGAGGACGCCGGCGGTGGCGAAGAACAGCGCGGCGAGCGCGCTGCCGGCGGCCGACCCTTTCAGGCTGATCTTCAGGAAATGCTTCTGGAATTCATTGGCGACGAAGGTGCTTTCGGCTCCGACGAAATGCAGCACTTCGACGATGTGGCGGTTGCCCGAGAGCGCGCCGCGCGTGGCGAAGACCACCGTCAGGACCATGGCGGTAAAGACCAGCAGCAGGACGCCGGTGCCGATGAGAACGGTCGTATGCGCCATGGAGACGAGCCGGTCGACCCATGTGCGGTGGTCGTCCAGCGTCGCCTGCGGGATCTGCGCCTTGAGCAGGCTGCGCATCGCCTCGAAATCCGGAGGATGCGTCTCGTCGATGGTGATGATGACGAGGCGCGGGACGGGCAGTTCCTTGATGTCGAGACCGGCGCCGAGCCAGGGCTCCAGCAGGCGGGCCGTGGCCGCCTCGTCGACGATCTGGCCGGACTTGGTGCCGACGAAGCTCAGCGCGATATCGCGGGCGCTCGCCAGCGTCTTTTCCATGTCGAGATTGTCGTCCGGCTTGATCTGGATGGTGATCTCGCGGGAAATCTGGCTCTCCCAGCTTGCCGCCGTCGAGCGCACCATGCTGACCGCGCCGAGCGTCAGGCAGGCGAGAAAGGCCATGATGGCAATGACGACGATCAGCGCATTGCCCTGAATGTTGGAGGAGGGCACGATCGGCCCGGTCGGGCGCACGCGCATTTCCGGGCGCTTGCGCTCCGCGGGGGCTGCCGGCGCTTGTCGTGCCTGCGGTGCCTTGGCGTTCTGGGTGTTCCTGCGGGGGCCGGGCTCAGTCATAGATATCGAGGTGCCCCCCCGATAGAATCATGCGCCTGGCTTCGATCTGGTCCATCAGGGCAAGGTCGTGCGTGGCGATGACGACGGCGGTGCCGAGGCGATTGAGCTCCAGAAACAGGTTTAGCAGGCGGCGCGCCATCGGCGGGTCGACGTTGCCCGTGGGCTCGTCGGCAAGCAGGATTTCGGGGCGATCGATGAGGGCGCGGGCGATCGCCGCGCGCTGCTTCTCGCCGCCCGAAAGCACCGGTGGCAGCACGTTGATGCGCTCCCCGAGGCCGACCCATTTCAGCAGCTCCAAGACGTCGGTGCGATAGGAGCTTTCGTCCTTGCCGCGCACGCGCAGGGGCAAGGCGACGTTTTCGTAGGTCGTGAGATGCTCGAGCAGTCGGAAATCCTGAAAGACGATGCCGACGCGGCGGCGCAGCAGCGGCAGCTCGTTGCGGGGGATCGAGGAGATTTCCCGGTCGAACATGCGAATCAGTCCGCGCGTCGGCTGCAGCGACATGAAGAGCAGCCGCAGCAGGGTCGTCTTGCCGGCGCCGGAGGGCCCGGTCAGGAACTGGAACGATTTTTTCGGTATGTCGAAGCTCAGGTCACGGAGGATTTCCGGACCCATGCCGTAGCGCAAACCGACGTTCTCAAAGTGAATCAACGGGCAGTCCAGTCTTCCGCAGTGTTCAATCAGGCGACTTGTTAACCAATGGCGTTAACAGCCGGTAAATTTTTCTGGAAAGACGCCCCATTCATGGCGATCTTTGCGAAGCATTAACCATTAAAATTTACGACTGGGCAGGATTCGTTTCAATGCCCAGTTTGGTAATGGGCGTCGAAACCATGTGGATCACCGAAACGGGAGGTCATCATGGGCGCTTTTCGCCACCGCCAGCAGCAGGCGGGACTGGTTTACGACCTCATTCCGCCCGAGCGGGGATCAGGCGCGAGCCAGCCGCATCGCTTCATGCCGAAGCCCGATATCGTCGATGCCGAATTCGTGACCGTCTCCGGCGCGCGCGGGAGACCCGCATCGGGCGTCAGCATGCGCTATGGCGGTCATCAGCAACCAAGACCGCAGCCAACGCCGCGGAAGACAGCCGTGTCGCGCCTCCTCTCGGTCCTGCGCGGCGTCGAGGGGATTTTGCAGCAGGCATCGCGGCGCAGTTTCGTAGCGCTGATCGTTTCCCTCGCAATATTGATCTTTGGTCTCTCCGGCGGATTCTCCACCCTGTCCGGCGCACCGGCCGAGGCGACGGGCGAACCGCTGCAATTCTCGCATGTGACGCTGACGCCGCGCGACGAGAACGGTCTGCGCGTGCTGAAGCTGAACGGCATCATCGAGAATGTCAGCGGCGCCACGCTTTCCATTCCGCAGGTGCGTGCCGATCTCTTTGCCGGCGACCAGCTGGTCAGAAGCGTCGTCGTGGACACGCCGATCGATCGTCTCGGGCCGCACCAAAGCCGCGGATTCTCGACGCGATTGCAGCATCCCGGTGGAAAAACGCCGGATGTTCGGCTTTCCTTCATGCCTTAGGGGGTGTGTCGGGCTTGCTGATTGTGCTACGGGCTAAGGCTTGATCGGCGGCCACGGGCCGCGAAGCCATGGAGCATGCCAATCAATGCCTGTCGTACGCGGGAAGAACATCGAGCCGCTTTTCACTGCCGAGCAGATTGCCGAGCGCAATCACGCCCTGGCGAAGGAAATTGCCGGCGGGCCGACGAAAGATCTCCTCGTCATCGCAGTTCTCAAGGGCTCGTTCATTTTCGCGGCGGACCTGTTGCGCGCGCTGCATGAGACCGGGCTCGCGCCCGAGGTCGAATTCATCACTCTTTCCAGCTACGGCGCCGGCACGGTTTCCCAGGGCGTTCGCATCGTCAAGGACATCGACAGCGACGTCAGGGGCCGCGACGTCCTTTTGGTCGACGATATCCTGGAATCGGGCCGCACGCTGCGGTTCGCCAAGGAGCTGCTCTATGAGCGCGGCGCCCGCAACGTTACGCTGGCTGTCCTGCTCGACAAGAGCGTCAAGCGTCAGGAAGAACTGGAGGCCGACTATGTCGGCTTCGAATGCCCCGATTATTTCGTCGTCGGCTACGGCATGGATGTGGCTTACGCCTTCCGCGAGCTGCCTTTCGTCGGGGTCGTCACCGGGGACGCCAAGTCTTAAATCCGGGTTAATACAGGCGGCGCGCCGCCTGTCCCATTCTGCTCCAGCGATGACGACTCGTTAACCACGGAGCCTAATCACCTGCCCGCCGTTTACCTATCGCAAACGGAATTCTGGTGATTTCGGTCGCGGAACATGACGGACCACGGAGCAAGGACCATGGCAAAAATTCTGATCACGGAAGACGAAGATTCGCTTCGCATCTTCGTCGCGCGCGCGTTGCGCCTGGACGGTCACGAGACCGAGGAGGCGGCCGACGGCGCGGAAGGCCTGGAGAAGCTGAAGCAAGGCGGCTACGACCTGCTGCTGTCTGACATTCGCATGCCTGTTATGGACGGCATCGAGCTTGCCCATCAGGCGCATTCGACATGCCCGGGCATGAAGATCCTGCTGATGACCGGCTATGCCGAGCAGCGCGAGCGTGCAGACGACCTTATGGAAAAGATCGTCGACGTCGTCGCCAAGCCTTTCGCACTGCCCGATATCCGCAAGGCCGTCGCCCGCGCGCTGGCCGCCTGAGATTTATCCTTGCTCAGCACGGTTGTTGCCGTGCTGACTCCATCCTGGTCATGTGCGGATAGGCCGGAAGCGGCCTTACTGGGCCAGATTGAGCAGGCGCTCCAGATAGCGTCGTTCCTCGGTAAATGTAGGATTGTTGCTCAGCCGCTCGCGAATGGCGTCGAGAATTTGGCGCGCGCGCTCTGCTTTGATGATGTCCGGAACCATATTATTGTTGGGGTTGTCCGAGAAGCCGCCTTCATTGCGCGAACGGCCGAGCGGATCGCGCCCGTTCGGGCCTCCCTGGCCCATCTGTCCCGGCATTTGCCCCTGACCCTGGCCTTGACCCTGCTGCATCTGTGCCATGAGCTGGTTCATCATCTCGCGGGTGCCCTTGCGCAGGGCGTCCAGCGCACGTCCCTGTCCCTGCACGGCGCCTTCGCCGTTGCCTTCGGCGAGCTGGCCTGAGGCGCCCTTCATCTCCTGCTGTGCCTTGCCGTAATTCTGGTTCGGCTTCATGCCCAGCGAGCCCAGGTTTTTCTGGAGTTCGCCAAGCTGCTTGCCGAGGTCCTCCTGCTGCTGGCGCAGCTGCTTGAGGGCATCGCGCAGCTGATCGGCCGTCATCCCGTCGGTTGGGTCGTTGCCCTTCTGACCCTGTTGGTTCTGGCCCTGCTGCTGATCCTGCTGGCCTTGATTGCGCTGCCCCATATCCGGGCGCATCTGGTCGTTGAGGCCGGGCAGCGGCTGATCCATCAGGCCGTCGCCATCCTCGTTGGGATCGCCGCGCTGCATGCGGTCGCGCATGGCCTGATCGAGCTTGAAGGTTTGATCCATCAGTTTCTGCTGATCGCGCATGATGCGCCCGAGCTTGTCCATCTGCTCGCGCATCTTGTCATTCGCCTGGTTCTGCTGCTGCTGCCCAGGTTGCGGCTTGCCGGCCTGCAGGCTGTTCATCAACTGCTGCAACTCGGACAGCATCTGCTGCGCGGCTTCGCGGTTGCCGGAGCGGGCGAGGTTTTCGATCTGGTCCATCATGCGCTGCAGGTCCTGCTGGCGCAGGATGTTGGCGGAGCGCTGGTTGGGCTGGGCCGGCATGTTGCGCATGCGCTCGGCCAACTCCTTCATATAGGCGTTCATCGCCTTGCGAAGCTCGTCGGTCAGCTTCTTGATCTCATCGTCGGAAGCGTTGCGTTGCAAGGCGTCGGAAAGCTTCTGCTGGGCATCGCGCAGGGCCTTTTCCGCATCGGTCAGCTGTGCGTCTTCCATGCCGAGCGCGATCTGCCAGAGGTAGTCGGCCGTATCCTTCAGCGAGGCTTCGCTGCTCGCAAGCTTCATCCGCGTCAAAGCCGATTTGATCGCGAGAAAATTGCCGAGATCGGGAATGGCTTCTTCCGGCCGGATGGTGAGCGACTTGTTGAGCTCGATTGCCTCCGGCATCTTGCGGGTATCGAGCGCGAAGACCTGGCGCTCTTCCGCCACGGCGGCGGCGAGCGGCTGGGTGAAGTTGCGTGACGGAAGCACCATCTCGTAGGGCGCGCTACGCCCGGTCTGGCCGGCGCCGTCCTTGGCGACCAGAGTGATGCGGACGCGCTTGCCGGCAAGCGGATCCTGCGTCAGATCGTGGCTCGCCAGCCCCTTGCCGTTGCGGCGGTCGCGACGCGGAATCTCCAGCTTGTATTCCGGCAGGCCGTAGAGCGGCGTTGCGGCGGGATCGGATTCGACCGGCACGATCTCGGCATGAGCTTCCTCGACGCCGTAGTCGTCCTTGACCCGGAAACCGAGTTCGAGCGCGCCGCTGGTTGCCGCGTGCGGAATGCCGTCAAAGGTGATCTCCGGCGGCTTGTCGACGACGACGTTGACGGACCAGGACCGACCGTTGACGGTCAGTTCGCCGCCCTTGTCGAGCTTGAGGACGTGGGTGCGGGCGATCATTCCATCCGCGGCGGGCGTATTGGCACTGCCGTTTGCCACGGGCGCCGCAACGGGAATGGCTGCGGGGTTTGCACCACCCTGGCCCTGCTTGTCGGTATCGACGGTTTGTTCGGGGACTTCGGCGGCCGTGTCGGCACCGGTTGCCTTGAACAGCACTTTCTCATCCGTCGCAGCACCCGAGACCCGCACCGTAAGTTCGGAGAATTGCGGTACGTTGAGGCCGTTGCCGGGATTGGGAGCATTGCCGGTCAGATAGACCGGCGCCTCGCCGGTGTAATAGGGCGGGGTGACCCAGGCATCCACACGGACATCCGGGTTGCTCGACGTGGAAGCGGGAGCGGTGAAGGCATCGCTCAGCGAGCCGCCGCTGTTGGACATCGAAAAGCTGAAGGCCGTCGCCAGAAGCAATGCCGGAATGGCGCGCAGGGCAAAGCGGTCGTAACGCGCGATATCCGGCCGTGGAAGGCCCGCATCCAGGGCGGCGATGCGCTCGGCCATGCGCGTCTGGTGCTCGCGCCAGAGCGCACGGGCAAAAGGCGTGTCGAGCGCCGGCTCATCCTCCTGCACCGTCACGGGCTGGTGCGCGAGGCCGTTACGCTCCTCCAGCAACCGATCGGCCTCGGCAACGCTCGGCCAGCGCAGGCGGCGCAACGGATAGAGGGTCACCGCGAGGCCGGCGAGGAAGACGGCGAGCAGCAAAAAGCGCAGGATATCCGGCGCGATGCGGAAGATGCCAAACCAGGCAGCAGACAGGAACAGGGCCAGAATGGACGCCGGCAGCAGCAGACGCGGCAGAAGCTGTTCGGAAACCAGCACGAACCTGGCAAAGAGGCGCTTGACCGCAACCATGCGCGCCAGCGCCGGACGGGTGGCAAAAGCGCCCTTCTTAGGGTTGCTGGGGCTGGTCATCGGTCCGGTCTTCTCCCGATCTGACGTTGATGGCTGGAGCACGATGCCGAAAAATGTAAGCGGTTTTCGGACGACATCATGCCCTACTTCTTTGATTCCAGAGCGGATTCAGATTTTAGATCGGTTTGATCTGAAATCATCCGGCTCTAGCGGCCCGTTGGGGATGGCGGGAGCGTCCCACACGCCCACGCACGCAGCGCCCGGCTAGACGCCTGCCGATCAAAGATAACATTCTTTGTGGCGAAGACGAGGGCAAGCGGCGCGAAAGGCTGTTTTTTCATCGGAGTTCGCCGAAACGTGATCGTCCGGACAGGACGGATATTCTGCCCGTCCCGTCTGAAGTTCATGGATGGAAACCCATCATCCCTCGAGCCATGTCGGAAGAGAATCCAGTGCAATCAGCTCCTCATAGCTACCGCGCGGGCGGATGACATGGAACTCGTTGCCCTTGACCAGCACTTCCGGAACCAGAAGCCGGCTGTTGTAGGTGCCGGCCTGCACGGCGCCATAAGCGCCACCCGAGCTGACGGCGAGAAGGTCGCCCGGCTGCGGCATCGCCATTTCGCGATCGAGCGCCAGATAGTCGCCCGTCTCGCAGACCGGGCCGACGACATCGGCCTTGATGCGCTGGGCGTGGGCATCGCCGATCGCAACCGGCCGGATCTCGTGATAGGCCTCGTAGAGCGTCGGGCGGATCAGGTCGTTCATGGCGCCGTCAACGATGACGAAGGTCTTGTTGCCGCCATCCTTCACATAGATGACCTCGGTCACGAGGATGCCGGCATTGCCGACGATCAGGCGGCCCGGTTCGGTGACGATCTTGCAGTTGAGGCCGCGCAGCTGGTTCTTGACGATTTGCGCATAGGCATCCGGCAGCGGCGGCGGATTGTTGTCGTCGCGATAGGGAATACCGAGGCCGCCGCCGATATCGACGTGATGAATGTCGTGGCCATCGCCGCGCAGCGTGTCCACGAGGTCGCGCAGCAGCTTGAAGGCGTCGTCGAAGGGCTGCAGCTCGGTGATCTGGCTGCCGATATGCATGTCGATGCCGGTGACCTTGATGCCCGGCAGGCTGGCGGCGCGGTTGTAGACGGTGCGGGCGCGCTCCCAGGAAATGCCGAACTTGTTTTCCTTCTTGCCGGTCGAAATCTTTGCATGGGTGCGGGCATCGACGTCCGGATTGATGCGGAAGGAAACGGGCGCCACCTTGCCGGCGCGCACCGCGCGCTGGTTCAGCACTTCCAGTTCCGGCTCGGATTCGACATTAAAGCAGTAGATGCCGGCTTCGAGCGCCACGTCCATTTCCTGCGCCGTCTTGCCGACGCCGGAGAACATGATGCGGCTTGCGGGGATTCCCGCGGCCAGCGCGCGGCGCAACTCGCCCACGGAGACGACATCGACGCCGGCGCCGAGCCGGCCGAGCGTCTTCAGCACCGCCTGATTGGAGTTGGCCTTCATCGCATAGCAGACCATGGCATCGACATCGCCGAAGGCTTCCGCGAAGACGCGATAGTGGCGCTCCAGCGTTGCCGTCGAATAGACGTAGAAGGGCGTGCCGACCGCCTTGGCGATCTCGGGAACCGGAACGTCCTCGGCGTAGAGGATGCCGTCGCGATACTGAAAATGGTTCACGGTCGCTGCCTAATCAAAGAATAGGATCGAGGAAGAACTTCTTGTCTTCGGTGCCTGGCTGCTTGGTCGGCTTGCTGACGTCGCCGCCCTTGGTCGCCGATGCGCTCGGCGGGTCGAGATCGCCTTTGCGGCCACATCCGACAACGGCAAGGCCGACGACCGAAAGCACGACGGTCAGGCGGATGATATGCGGCATGTTGATCTGCATCGAAATCCTCTTGGGCGATTTGAGCATGATGCCGAAAAGTGTGAGCGGTTTTCGGATAACATCATGCTCTACGTCTTTGATTGTAGAGCTGGATGATTTTCGGTCGAAGCGACCGAAAATCGTCCAGCTCACGCGCGAAAGTCACTCTTCTTAGCGAAGTTTCCCGCGCTTGTGCACCCCGATTGTTTGAGTGCGGTTTCGTCGTCGTCTCAGTTGCGGCCGCGCCAGAAGGCGATCTGCTTGCGCACTTCCGAAGGCGCCGTGCCGCCAAAGCTCTTGCGGCTGGCAACCGAGGCCTCGACCGTCAGCACGTCGAAGATCTTTTCGGTAATGGAAGGATGGATCCCCTGCAGGTCTTCCAGCGACAGTTCCGCCAGCTCGCAGGACTTGCTTTCGGCAAGCGCCACGGCGCGTCCCGTTACGTGATGGGCATCGCGGAACGGCAGGCCGGCTTCACGCACCAGCCAGTCGGCAAGATCGGTGGCGGTGGAGTAGCCGGAGCCGGCGGCAGCCTTCATGCGGGCGGTGTTGATCGTCATGTCGCGCATCATGCCGGTCATGGCGGCAATCGCCAGTTCCAGGCTTTCGGCTGCGTCGAAGACCTGTTCCTTGTCTTCCTGCATGTCCTTGGAATAGGCGAGCGGCAGGCCCTTCATGATGGTCAGCAGCGCCACCAGCGAGCCGTTGATGCGGCCGGTCTTGGCGCGCACGAGCTCGGCGGCATCCGGGTTCTTCTTCTGCGGCATGATGGAGGAGCCTGTGGAGAAGGAGTCGGACAGGCGCACGAAGCCGAATTGCGGCGTCGACCAGATGACGATTTCTTCGGCCAGCCGCGACAGGTGCATGCCTGATATGGCGGCGATCGACAGGAATTCGAGAGCGAAGTCGCGGTCGGAGACGGTGTCGATCGAGTTGCGGGTCGGCTCGCGGAAGCCGAGCGCCTTCGCCGTCATGTGACGGTCGATCGGGAAGCCGGTCCCGGCAAGGGCGGCGGCGCCGATCGGTGATTCGTCCATGTGCTCGATGGCGTGGCGCACGCGCGAACGGTCGCGGCCGAACATCTCGACATAGGCCATGCAATGATGACCGAAGGTAACGGGTTGCGCCGTCTGCAGATGCGTGAAGCCCGGCATGACGGTTTCGGCGTGTTCCTCGGCGCGGTCGAGGAAGGCTGCGATCAGCTCGGTCAGCGCCTGCTCGCACTTCTGCAGCTCTTCCTTCACCCAGAGGCGGAAGTCGAGCGCCACCTGGTCGTTGCGCGAGCGGGCGGTGTGCAGGCGTCCGGCGGCCGGGCCGATCAGGGTCGCAAGCCGCGCCTCGATGTTCATGTGGATGTCTTCGAGGCGGCGGGAGAACTCGAAATTGCCGCTCTCGATCTCTGACAGGATCGTGTTCAGCCCGTGAACGATCTTGTCTTTATCCTCGGTTGAAATGATGCCTTGATGGGCGAGCATGCTTGCATGCGCGATTGAGCCGCGGATATCCTGTGCAAACAGCTTCTTGTCGAAACCGATCGATGCATTTATCTCCTCCATGATTGCCGCGGGGCCGGAAGCGAAACGCCCGCCCCACATCTGGTTGGAGGATTTGGTGTCCGTGCCGTCAGTCATGAGATGCCCACCTGGAGAATGTAATGACAGCAAAGAAGCCGTTCGGTCTGCCGTCCATGAAACTCGTTCTGCTTGCCGCCGTCGCAGGGGTAATTGCCGGCGCGGCAGCGGTATACGTGAAGGAGGCGGGGTATGGCAATGGCGTTGGTGAAACCGCCTCGGCCGATCAATGCGGAGCGGCAAAGGATCGCGCCGCGGCGCTGACGCCCTTCACCAAGGGGCAGGTTGCCGCCATGAGCCTGCCGCCGGCGCCGATCTCGCTCAAGGATGTTTCCTTCAAGGGAGCCGAGGGGCAGCCGCTGTCGATCGGCAATTTCGCCGGCAAGACCGTGCTGCTGAACGTGTGGGCGACGTGGTGCGTGCCGTGCCGCGAGGAAATGCCGGCGCTGAACGCGCTCGAGAAGAGCACCGGCAACGATAAGTTCGAGGTGGTCGCCATCAACATCGACACCGGCGACGAAGAGAAGCCCAAGGCCTTCCGCACGGAATATGCGATCGACAAGCTCGGCTATTATCGCGACAACACCATGGGCGTGTTCAACGTGTTGAAGAAGCAGGGGCTGGCCTTCGGCCTGCCCGTGACGCTTCTCATCGACGACAAGGGTTGCCTGCTGTCGGCCATGAACGGGCCCGCCGCATGGGATAGCGACGATGCGAAGAACCTGATCAAGGCGGCGGTGGGGATCTGAGCGGTCTCTTTGCTCGATCACCCGCCCTCGCCCTTCGAGGGTCGCTGCGCTCCCACCTCTGGGTGAGGGCTAACCTATTACGCTTGATGAAACTTCCGCTATTTTCAACACCATCCGTTCGGTTGGCGGGTGGCTTTGTCCCGCCCCCATGGTGAGGTGCGCTGGCGCCGGAGCGTAGGGGCGGCGGTAGGGCTCGAACCAGGAGGGTCGGCCCGGAGGCCGCCGCAAAAATTACCGGGTCGGAACCGGCACTTCGCCGCGGTAGTCGTAGAAGCCGCGGCCAGATTTGCGGCCGAGCCAGCCGGCTTCGACATATTTCACCAGCAGCGGGCAGGGACGGTACTTCGAATCGGCAAGCCCGTCGTGCAGCACCTGCATGATCGACAGGCAGGTATCGAGGCCGATGAAATCGGCAAGCTGCAGCGGTCCCATCGGGTGGTTGGCGCCGAGCTTCATGGCGGTGTCGATGGCATCGACGGTGCCGACGCCTTCATAAAGCGTGTAGATCGCCTCGTTGATCATCGGCAGCAGGATGCGGTTGACGATGAAGGCGGGGAAGTCCTCGGCGACGGTGATAGTCTTTTCCAGCGAGGTGACATAGGCCTTGGCGGCGCTGAAGGTCGATTCCTCGGTGGCGATGCCACGCACCAGCTCCACCAGCTTCATGACCGGGACCGGATTCATGAAGTGGATGCCCATGAAGCGTTCCGGCCGGTCGGTGGCGGAGGCGAGGCGGGTGATCGACAGCGACGACGTGTTGGTGGCGAGAATGGCCTCCGGCTTCAAGACCGGACAAACCTGCGCATAGATCTTGCGCTTGACGCTTTCGTCTTCCGTCGCGGCCTCGATGGCGAGATCGACCTGCGCGAGATCGTTGAGATCATTCGAGCCGGTGATGCGGCCAAGAGCGGCCTTGCGCTCCTCATCCGTCATCTTGCCGGAGGCGACCTGGCGGGCAAGATTGCCGTTGATGGTGGCAAGACCGCTTTCGATGCGGTCCTGCGCGAGATCGTAGATATGAACCTTGTAACCGGCCATCGCGGATACATGGGCTATCCCGCAGCCCATCTGGCCCGCGCCGATAATACCGATCGTCTTAAGCGAACTCATTGCCAACTCCCCGGCGCGCTCCTGGCGATGCGCTATGCTCTTAATTCAAATTTGCCGGGCCATTTCTAGCCCGGCAAAGATTGATAGACCTATAAGAGACGATTTTCCAGTCTCTCGCAACTGCGAGAAACTTAATCGTGGCGCTCAGAGCGCCTTTTGCAGTTCGGGCAATGCTTCGAAGAGGTCTGCGACGAGGCCGTAGTCGGCGATCTGGAAGATCGGGGCTTCCTCGTCCTTGTTGATGGCGACGATGACCTTCGAGTCCT
>NZ_WUEY01000059.1 GCF_010668395.1 Martinezella lusitana | reverse complement strand
ATGACGGAGAGGACGAACCCCGTCATGTAGCTCTTGAAGGTGCCGTGTGCAGCCTCGTGGCCGCCATGGTGGTCATGGCCGTGGGCGTCGGCGGAAGGATGCGAATGACTTGAGTTCGAGCTCATCCGAGAACTCCCATGAGATAGACGAGGGAAAACACGCCGATCCAGACGACGTCCAGGAAGTGCCAGAACATCGACAGGCACATCAGGCGGCGCTTGTTTTCCGGGATCAGGCCGCGGTTTGTGACCTGCGCCATCAGCGTGATCAGCCAGACGATACCGGTGGTGACGTGCAGACCGTGGGTGCCGACCAGCGTGAAGAAGGCCGAGAGGAAGGCGCTGCGCTGCGGGCCGGCGCCGTCGAGGATCAGGTGATAGAACTCATAGAGTTCGAAGAAGATGAAGAGAGCGCCGAAGATGCCTGTGATCGCCAGCCACATCAGCGTGCCCGACTTGTTGTCCTTTTCCATCGCCAGCATGGCAAAGCCATAGGTGATGGAAGAGAAGAGCAGCATCGCGGTGTTGAGGGCGACGAGCGGCAGCTCGAACAGGTCGGCCGGAGACGGGCCGGCCGCATAGCTGTGGCCGAGCACGGCATAGGTGGCGAAGAGGACTGCGAAGATCAGGCAGTCGCTCATGATGTAGATCCAGAAGCCCAGCATGGTGCTGCCTTCCGGATGATGCTCCTCCGTCAGGTAGAAGGCGGGTGTTTCGCCGTCCATGGGAGCCTGTGCGGTTTGGGTCGTCATAGGTCTTACACCTGTCCTGCGAGCTGCTTCGTACGCTCGCTCTCGGTCTTCACGACCTCGTCGGCGGGAATGTAGAAGTCGCGCTTATAGTTGAAGGTATGGCCGATCGTGATGGCGATCATTGCGACGAAGGTGATGGCGGCGAGCCACCACATGTACCAGATCATGCCGAATGCGAAGCCGATCGAGAGAACGCCGAGGATGATGCCGGTGCCGGTATTCTTCGGCATGTGGATCGGGATGAAGCCCTCGGTCGGACGCTTGTAGCCGCGGTTCTTCATGTCCCACCAGGCGTCGTGATCGTAGACGACCGGTGTGAAGGCGAAGTTGTAGGCCGGCGGCGGCGACGACGTGGACCATTCCAGGGTGCGGCCGTTCCAGGGGTCGCCGGTATGGTCGCGAAGCTCTTCGCGCTTCATGAAGCTGACGGCGAGCTGGATCAGGAAGCAGGCGATGCCGATGGCGATCAGTCCGGCGCCGAAGGCTGCGATGATGAACCAGATCTGCAGCGAGGAGTCGTCGAACTGGCTGACGCGGCGGGTGACGCCCATCAGGCCGAGAATGTAGAGCGGCATGAAGGCGAACCAGAAGCCGATCTGCCAGAACCAGAAGCTCATCTTGCCCCAGAAGGGGTCGAGCTTGAAGCCGAAGGCCTTCGGGAACCAGTAGTTGACGCCCGCGAACATGCCGAACAGCACGCCGCCGATGATGACGTTATGGAAGTGGGCGATCAGGAACAGCGAGTTGTGCAGCACGAAGTCGGCCGGCGGAACTGCGAGCATGACGCCGGTCATGCCGCCGATGGTGAAGGTCACCATGAAGCCGACGGTCCACAGCATCGGCGGCTCGTAGCGGATGCGGCCGTGATACATCGTGAACAGCCAGTTGAAGAGCTTCGCACCCGTCGGGATCGAGATGATCATCGTCGTGATGCCGAAGAAGGAGTTGACGCTGGCGCCCGAGCCCATCGTGAAGAAGTGGTGCAGCCAGACGAGGTAGGAGAGGATCATGATCACGCAGGTGGCGTAAACCATCGAGGCGTAGCCGAAGAGGCGCTTGCCGGAGAAGGTGGCGACGACTTCCGAAAAGACGCCGAAGGCCGGCAGGATCAGGATGTAGACTTCCGGGTGGCCCCAGATCCAGATGAGGTTGACATACATCATCGGATTGCCGCCGAGGTCGTTCGTGAAGAAGTTCGTGCCAGCGTAGCGATCGAGGGTGAGCAGGGCGAGCGTTGCGGTCAGGATCGGGAAGGACGCAACGATCAGAATGTTGGTGCAGAGCGACGTCCAGGTGAAGACCGGCATTTTCATGAAGGTCATGCCCGGTGCGCGCATCTTGACGATGGTGGCGATCAGGTTGATGCCGGAAAGCGTCGTTCCGATACCGGCGACCTGCAGGCCCCAGATATAATAATCGACGCCGACGTCGGGACTGTAGGCGATGCCGGAAAGCGGCGGATAGGCGAGCCAGCCGGTCTTTGCGAATTCGCCGATGAAGAGCGAGATCATGATGATGATCGC
>NZ_WUEY01000058.1 GCF_010668395.1 Martinezella lusitana | reverse complement strand
TTCTGGAATTTCCAGGGCATGAGAGCCTCGATATCGCTTGATGGCCAGCCGGCCGCGATACGTTCAAGGGTCTGCGTTAGCCAAGCGAGCGGATCAACATCGTTCATTTTGGCGGACTGAATGAGGGTTGCGATGGTCGCCCAAGTCCGGCCGCCGCCGGCGTTACCCGCGAATAGGCTATTTTTCCGAATGATTGCCTGGGGTCGGATTGCCCGCTCGACAATGTTGGAGTCGATCTCGATCCGGCCGTCGTGAAGGAATTGTTCGAAGGCTTCACGACGGTTGATGGCGTAGCGAATTGCCTCGGCGAGCTTCGATTTTCCAGAGATGCGGGGCAGCGTGTCCTGCCAGAGTTTGTAGAGATCGGCAACGATGGCAGCGGAGGCCTGCCGACGAGCGGCAACGCGGATATCCTGGCTTTGCCCACGCACTTTTTCCTCGATCGCCCAGAAGGTCGCCATCTTCTCGATCGTTGCAGTCGCTATCTTTGAACTGCCACTGGCGTGCAGCTCGTAGAACCGACGTCGACTGTGTGCCCAGCAGCCCGCCAAAAGTGAACCCTCGTTTCCACCTTTGGAACGCGCAACGCGATTGTAGGCCGAATAACCATCAATCTGCAGAATGCCGAGGTAGCCTTCGAGATGGCGAGCAACGCAATCCCCGGACCGACCGTCTTCAAAACGATAGGCCACCATCGGCGGGCCACTGCCACCGAACGGTCGATCGTCCTTGGCATAGGCCCACAAATACGCCGTCTTGGCCGACCCCGATCCAGGGACAAGCGTCGGCAATGTCGTCTCATCGGCAAATATTCGTTCGCCTTGTTTGATCCGATCAAAGATGTAGTCGGCAAGGATCTGAAGTTCGAACCCGAGCTTGCCCATCCACCGCGCCATGAGGCCACGATCGACTTCGACATGGTCGCGCAGGAAGATCGCCTCCTGTCGATAGAGCGGCAGGCCATCGCCGTATTTGGAAACCGCGACATAGGCGAGCAGCGCTTCCGATGGGATGCCGCTTTCAACGATATGCGCCGGTGCCAAGGCCTGAATGACACCGTCTTCGTTTTTGAAGGCATACTTCGGACGGTGGGTGACGATCACCCGGAACTTCGGTGGAATGATATCGAGACGCTCGCAGGTATCTTCACCAATCAGGATCTTCTGCTTGCCTGCATGCTCGGCAAGCTCGTCCGGCTCGATGACTACATGAATGCGTTCCAGATGCGGCGGAAAGCCCTTGCGCGGACGCGGCGCACGTTTTGTGGCGCTTGCGGTTCGGCCTTTAGCCACCAGCGCCTCAATCGCGGCAATGCCGGTCTCGATCTCTTCGAAGACAAACGCACCCTGTTCGTCGAGATCCGCGTCGATGTTCTTGCTCTGCTTTTCCGAGCGCCGGCCATACCGGTATCGGTCGAAGGCTTTGAGGACCTGCTTCAACTTGGCGATCTGCTCGTCTGCGTCCGCATTCTGGGCCTTCAGATCCGCGACTTCGTTCTCCAGTGCGTCGGCGCGCGCAGCCTTCTCAGCCATCGCCAGGATCATGGCTTTCAGCGCATCGACGTCATCAGGGAGCTGCAAATCGGCTGGTGTCATGCCCTCAAGTAGAGCATATTTGGCAGGGAATCTCCTGCAGTTTCAGCCGTCTGATTCACTCTGCCGCAGGGCTTTTATCCAACAAATTCCGGCCGCTTCACCGCAACTGTGCGGACACGTTTCCAGTCCATGCCGTCGACCAGAGCAAGAAGCTGCGCGTGATTGAGCTGCACGCGGGCAGGCCCGATCTTCGGCCAAACGAACTGATTTTTCTCCAAGCGTTTTGAATAAAGGCAGACGCCTGAACCGTCCCACCAGGCGATCTTAATTCTGTCTGCTCTTTTGGCGCGGAAGACATAAAGCGAGCCACTGAACGGATCAGTGCCGGCATCGCGCACCAGCGACAGGAGGCTATCTGGACCTTTGCGGAAGTCTACGGGATGGCTTGCCAAAAACACTTTCACACCCGACGGGATCATGCGGACCGCACCGCACGGATCACCCGAGCAAGATGAGCCTCGTCGACATCAGATCGGGCGCGGATCACCGCATCACCAATGACGATGTCGACTGTGGGATATCTGCTGGTCGTTTCGGCAGCCAGGGGAACCTCCCTGGCTGTCGCCGGCACAGCCGCAGCTTTCAGCCGGGCGTTGCGCCGCCACGTGAACAATTGCGACGGATCAACCCCAATGCGACGCGCTATCGCCGAAACACTCGCGCCAGGCTCCATGGCATCGGCCACCGCCTGCGCCTTGAATGCCTCCGACCAACGCCGAACCTGACGCGGCGCACCCTCCAAAGGACCGGCCACAGCTTCGATCATATGAAACGTTCTATGTTCGGACATAGGAGCAGACATAGCACTTCACACCAGAACTCATTCATTACTCAGGCACGAATAGATCCTCGGCATAGCCGTCGCCAGACGGGGTTGTTTCATCGCTTAC
>NZ_WUEY01000057.1 GCF_010668395.1 Martinezella lusitana | reverse complement strand
TGTTGGTTTCCGCGCAGAACTGAGCCGGTTTTTCCACCGAGAAGTGAGCCACCTCTGAGTATGGTTTTCTGATCAGGGTTTGGTCAAGGGATTGGCCTTTTCTCCTCTCTTCTGTGCCACTGCGGCCGAGCTGGCCTTGAAGCGGAAGCTGTCGTTTCCTGTTTCCAGGATATGGCAACGGTGGGTCAGGCGGTCGAGCAAAGCGGTTGTCATCTTGGCGTCGCCGAAGACGGTGGCCCATTCGCTGAAGCTGAGGTTGGTGGTGATGATGACGCTGGTGCGCTCATAGAGCTTGCTCAGCAGGTGGAAGAGCAGCGCTCCGCCTGACGCGCTGAACGGAAGGTATCCGAGTTCATCAAGTATCAGCAGATCGAGGCGAACCAGTGTCTCGGCGATCTGGCCGGCCTTGCCTTTGGCCTTCTCCTGCTCGAGAGCGTTGACCAATTCGATGGTCGAGAAGAAGCGGACCTTTCGGCGATGATGCTCGATCGCCTGTACACCGAGGGCGGTCGCGATATGTGTTTTTCCTGTGCCCGGTCCGCCGACGAGCACGATATTCTGCGCTCCGTCCATGAACTCGCATCGGTGCAGTTGGCGCACCGTCGCTTCGTTGATCTCGCTGGCGGCGAAGTCGTATCCGGAGATGTCTTTGTAAGCCGGGAAGCGCGCGGCCTTCATGTGATAGGCGATGGAACGAACCTCACGTTCGGCCATTTCCGCCTTCAGCAACTGGGACAAGGTCGGCACGGCCGCATCGAACGCTGGCGCTCCTTGCTCGATCAGGTCCGTGACCGCTTGGGCCATGCCATACATCTTCAGGCTACGCAGCATGATGACGACGGCGGCGCTGGCGGGATCATGACGCATGGCGACCTCCCACGATCCGGACACGCAAGCCATCGTAGCGTTCGACGTTGGCCTTGGGTTCGCGCAGTAAGGTCAGCGCCTGCGGTGTGTCGATATCGGGACCATCAGTGGTTTTGCCGTCGATCAGCCGATGCAGCAGGTTCAGCACATGCGTTTTGGTTGCCACGCCCGCATCCAGGGCCAGTTCCACAGCGCGCAGGACAACCTGTTCGTCGTGATGAAGAACGAGAGCAAGGATATCGGCCATCTCACGATCACCGCCAGGGCGGCGGAGCATCTGGTCCTGTAGTCGCCGAAAGGCCACCGGTAATTCCAGGAAGGGGGCGCCATTGCGCAGGGCACCGGGCTTGCGTTGGATGACCGCAAGGTAATGGCGCCAGTCGTAAATCGTTCGCGGTGGTTTGTCGTGACTGCGCTCGATCACCCGCGTGTGTTCGCAGAGGATATTCCCTTCAGCCGCAACGACCAGCCGCTCGGGATAAATCCGCAGGCTGACGGGCCGGTTCGCAAACGATGCAGGCACACTGTAGCGGTTCCGTTCAAAGGTGATCAGGCATGTTGGTGAGACTCGCTTGCTCTGTTCGACAAAGCCGTCGAAAGCTGCAGGCAACGCCATCAACGCGGCCTGCTCGGCCGCCCAGATGTCCGCAATCGTGCCGGGCAAAGTGCCATGCGGTGTCTCGCGCCACAGGTCCTGGCAATGCTGTTCCAGCCAGGCATTCAACGCCAGTAAATCCGGGAAGTCCGGCATCTGTTGCCACAAGCGTGGACGGGCATCCTGGACGTTCTTCTCTACCTGGCCCTTCTCCCAGCCCGCGGCGGGATTGCAGAACTCAGGCGCAAAGACGTAGTGGTTCGTCATCGCCTGGAAGCGGACGTTGACCTGTCGCTCCTTGCCGCGGCCGACGCGATCGACCGCAGTGCGCATATTGTCATAAATTCCCCGTGCAGGCACACCGCCGAAGATCCTGAAGCCGTGCCAATGGGCATCGAAGAGCATCTCGTGCGTTTGCAGCAGGTAGGCTCTGATCAAAAAAGCCCGGCTGTGCGACAGTTTGATGTGAGCGACCTGTAGCTTCGTGCGCTCGCCGCCTATCACAGCATAATCTTCACTCCAATCGAACTGGAATGCTTCGCCCGGACGGAAAGACAGCGGGACGAATATGCCGCGGCCCGCTGTCTGCTGCTCGACCCGCCACTCACGGGCGAACGCGGCGACCCGACCATAGGAGCCGGTAAAGCCCAGAGCCATCAGATCGGCATGAAGCTGCTTTAGCGTTCGGCGCTGCTTGCGTGGCCTCCCGGCCTCGGTCTTCAGCCAGCCGGCGAGTTTGTCGGCAAACGGATCAAGCTTGCTCGGTCGTTCCGGTACCGTGAACTTCGGCTCAATCGTGCCAGCGCTCAGATACTTCGCGATCGTGTTGCGCGACAGCCCGGTGCGCCGGCTGATCTCGCGTACCGACAACTTCTCGCGCAGCGCCATCCGACGGATGATGTTTAAAAGTCCCATGTGGATCACTCCGTTGCCCCCGTCGCTCTACGCGTTGGGGAAGGTTCACATGGCTCAATTCTCAATGGAAATTATGTGCCTAACCGGCTCAGTTCTGCGTGGAAACCAACA
>NZ_WUEY01000056.1 GCF_010668395.1 Martinezella lusitana | reverse complement strand
TCGCTGAATGCCATGATGTTTGCCTGTTTGCGCAGGCTTGCCGCGACGGCGACGATGGCCTTGTGGGAGGCGAGGGCCTGGTCGCTGACGCCATGGCTCATGAAGTAGCCGGTGAGGCTTGCGATGCGGTCGCGGGTGGCGTCTTCGAACAAGGACACCGAATTGGTGAGGATGTTGGAGTGGAACTGCTCGCGCTTGGTCAGAAAGGTCTGCAATGCGGCGATGCCGACGGCGCCGCCGAGATTGCGCATCATGTTGAAGAGGGCGGAGGCCGAGCCGGCGTTTTCCTGCTCGATGCCGGCCGTGGCAATGGCGGTCAGCGGCGTGAAGGCGAGCGCCTGGCCGACGGCGCGCACGATGTTCGGCCAGAAGAGCTGATCGCTGGCATAGTCGCCGGTCATGTAGATGTTCATGAAGTTGGAGGCGGCGAAGAGCGCGAAGCCGACGACGATCAGCAGGCGGGCGTCGACGCGCTTCATCAGGCGGGGGACGAGCGGGATGAGGATCAGCTGTGGGATGCCGGTCCAGGCGAGCACCAGGCCGATCTGTTCGGAATTGTAGCCCTGGATGCGGGTGAGGTAGATCGGCAGGATGAAGACCGAGCCGTAGAGGGCGACGCCCATCAGGAAGTTGGCGACGATGCCGAAGCCGAAGTTGCGGCGCACCAGCAGGCGCAGGTTGAGGAGCGGATGGGCGGCGCGCAGCTCGATGATGAGAAAGAGCGTCAGCGAGACGGCGGCGATGACGGACAGGCGCACGATGAAGGGCGAGCCGAACCAGTCGTCCTTGTTGCCTTCCTCCAGCACGGTCTGCAGGGCGGCCAGGCCGACCGCCATGGTGACGATGCCCGGCCAGTCGCCCTTGGCCAGCAGCGACAGGTTCATCGGCGCGCGGTCGAGCGAGACCCAGAGCATGCCGACCATCAGGATGCCGGGGACGAGATTGACGTAGAAGATGTATTCCCAGCCCCAGCTTTCGGTGAGATAGCCGCCGATGGTCGGGCCGATGGCCGGGGCGAAGGTGGCCGAGAGGGCGAAGAGGGCAAGGCCCATCGGCTGCTTGGGCTTGGGCAGGAGCGTGATGATGATGGTAAACGCCATGGGGATCAGCACGCCGCCGGAGAAGCCCTGGATGGCGCGCAGGATGATCATCTGCTGCAGGTTGGCGGCAAAGGCGCAGCCGACCGAGAAGACGAGGAAGAGAATGGCGTTTGTCAGCAGGTAGAGGCGGACCGAGAAGACCCTTGCCAGCCAGGCGCTGAGCGGGATGACGACGATCTCGGCGATCAGGTAGGATGTCGAGATCCAGCCGCCGTCGTCGGTTCCGGCGCCGATCGCGCCCTGGATGTCGGCAAGCGAGGCGTTGACGATCTGGATGTTGAGGACGGCCATGAAGGCGCCGAGGGTGGAGCCGATGACGGCGGTCCACATGCGCAGCGGGCTCATGGCGGGCTTTGCGGCCGCAGCGGCTGCGGCAGTGGCCGGCCCGGCCGAATTGTTGTTTGCGGCAATCTGAAGAGTGGCCATGGCGCTTCTCCTTCCGGCCGGAGCCGAAATAATCTCACGACGATGTTGAGGGGATGCCCGACGAAGACGGGCGGGATCAGCCGGCGTGGCCGGATGACCCTTCGGCGTCGGCGGTCGAGGCCGAGGTCTGGAAGGCCTTGGTGTCGACTTCGGGCTCGACGGACATGCCCGAGCGCAGCAGGCCCGCCAGGTGCTCGTCGTCGATGACGATCTTGACCGGGATGCGCTGGACGATCTTGGTGAAGTTGCCCGTGGCGTTGTCCGGGGGCAGCAGCGAGAATTCCAGGCCGCTTGCCGGCGAGACGCTGTCGACATGGCCCTTGATGGCGACGTCCGGGAAGCTGTCGATCTTGATCTCGACCGGCTGGCCGGGGCGCACATAGGTCAGCTGCGTTTCCTTGAAGTTGGCGACGACATAGACCGAATGCAGGGGGACGACCGCCATCAGCTGCGTGCCCGAGGTGACGTACTGGCCGACGCGGATCGAGCGGGCGCCGATCGTGCCGTCGACGGCGGCGACGATGTTCGTATAGGACAGATTGAGCTCGGCCTGCTGGACGGCGGCGGCGGCGCGGTCGCGCTGGGCGGCGGCCTGGTCGCGCTGGGTCTGCAGCACCGGCACCTTGTTCTGCGCGGCGACGAGGGCGGCCCGGTCGCGCTCGACGGCGGCGGAAGCCTGCCTGCTGGCCGATTGCGTCTCTTCGGCGCGCGACTGCGTGCCGGCGCCGTTGCTGATCAGCCGGGCCTGGCGGGCGGCATCGGACTGGGCGAAGTCGAGCGAGGCCTGCGAGGCGTCGACCGTTGCCCTGGCCTGGCCGATCAAGGATTGCTGCAGCAGGATCTGCGCATCGATGTTGGCGATTGCCGCATCCGCTGCCTTGAGGTCCGCCCTTGCCTGGGAGAGGGCGGCCTGGAAGTCGCGGTCGTCGATGCGGGCAAGAACCTGGCCGGCCTTGACCGTGTCATTGTCGTTGACCAAGACATCCTTGATATAGCCGGCGACCTTCGGAGCGATCGTGGTGTAATCGGCCTTCACATAGGCATCGTCGGTCGATTCGATGAAGCGACCCACCGTCCAGTAGCGATAGCCAAAATC
>NZ_WUEY01000055.1 GCF_010668395.1 Martinezella lusitana | reverse complement strand
CTGCGGATTCCGACGTGAAGCCGGCCGGCATTCCGATCAAAGACCGGCCACCATTCCGATTTGAAGCCGGCCACTATTCCAATCAAAGACCGGCCGATTTTCGGCACTGAAGAATACCCCCCTGGGTCAGCAACTTTGGCATCAAATGGACCACGCGCAACGTGGAGATTTTGATGCCGGCAAAGAGAAGGCTGACCATGAGACAGTTACGACAGATGCTGCGGCTTGCCGGAAGCGGGACCAGCTCCCGTGAGATTGCGGTCGTGTTGGGAATAGCGCGCAGCACGGTGCAGGATAATTTGCGGCGAGCAGCCGAGATCGGCTTGACCTGGCCTTTGCCAGGCGACCTGACCGATGATGCTCTCGAGAACAAGCTTTTCGCCCGCAATGGTGTCAAGCAAGGCACCCGACGGCGAACGGAACCGATATGGGCCGAACTTGCCGTCGAGCTCAAGAAGCCTGGCGTTACGCTCCAAATCCTATGGGAAGAGTATCGCGCTTCAAACCCTGATGGGTATGGATACAGCCGGTTTTGTGAGCTGTTCCGCGGCTTCGAACAACGGCTGTCTCCGACGATGCGCCAGGAGCATGCCGCCGGCGACAAGGTCTTCGTGGACTATTCGGGAAAGAAGATACCGATCGTCGACCGCACGACCGGCGAGATTCGCGAGGCGGAGATCTTCGTCGCAGTGCTCGGCGCTTCCAACTTCACCTACGCCGAGGCAACCTGGACCCAGACCCTGCCTGACTGGATCGGCTCGCATGTTCGCCTCTTTCGCTTCATCGGCGGTGTTCCGCGGCTGATCGTTCCCGACAATCTCAAGTCTGGGGTCAACCGTGCCAGTTTCTACGATCCCGAGATCAACCGAAGCTACGGTATGATGGCCTCGCACTACGGTGTTGGTGTTCTTCCGGCCCGGCCGAAACGGCCGAAGGACAAGTCGAAGGTCGAGAACGGTGTTCGTTTCGCTCAGTCCTGCATCCTTGGACGCCTGCGCAATCAGACCTTCTTCTCGCTGGCCGAGGCCAATGCGGCCATCGCTCAGGCTCTGGACCGCATCAACGATCATGTCATGCGTCGCCTTGGTGTCACCCGACGGCAGTTGTTCGAGAATGTCGAGCGCGCCGCGCTCGCACGCCTTCCCGGCGACGATTACGAGTTTGCGGAATGGCGATTGGTCCGTGTCTCGACCGACTATCACGTCGAATACAAGACCTTCCTCTATTCCGTTCCACATGGCCTCATCCGCCAGCAGGTCGACCTCAGAGCGACGGCGCGCACCGTGGAGATCTTTCACCGCGGCAAGCGCGTCGCGGCTCATCAACGCCGATATGGTGGCCCTCGGCACGGCACTGATCCAGAGCACATGCCCAGTTCCCACCGGCGATATGCCGAGTGGACGCCCGATCGCTTTCGTCGCTGGGGCGCATCCATCGGGCCCAATACCGAAGGCTTGGTCATCTCCGTTCTCGCCAGCCGGCCGCACCCGGAACAGGGCTTTCGAACATGCCTGGGCATCCTGCGCCTGTTTCGCGACATCGCTCGCGATCGCGCCGAGGCCGTATCAGCCAGAGCTGTCGAGATCGGAGGCTTGAACTGCAAAAGCATTGCCTCGCTTTTGGCCAACCATAAGGCCGCAAAACATTCCACCGAACCCTCCGCAATCATCGACCATGCCAATCTGCGTGGTCCCGGCTACTTTCATTGAGGACAAGACCGATGCTGATACATCCTACTATCGACCGACTGCGAGAGCTCGGCCTTTACGGCATGGCCACGGCCTTCCAGGAGCTCGATGCCACGCCCGAGGTGCGAGGCCTCGAACATGGCGAATGGCTCGCCATTCTGCTGGAGCGAGAAGCCACCATGCGCCAACAAAAGCGCTTCGAAGCGCGCGCCAGGGCAGCAAAGTTGCGCCACGACGCGCAGATCGAGAACGCTGACTTCCGTGCAGCCCGCGGTCTTGATCGCAATCTGTTCATGACCTTGGCCAGTTGCGATTGGATCAAAAAACACCACAGCCTTCTCATAACCGGCCCGGCCGGCGTCGGCAAAAGCTGGTTGGCTTGCGCGATCGGTCACAAAGCATGCCGCGAGGATTTCTCCGTCGCGTACCACCGCGTCCCGAGGCTGTTTGCCAGCCTCGCACTGGCAAGAGGTGATGGAAGATATGGCCGGATCCTCAAATCGCTGGCCAAGACCGACCTGCTGATCCTTGATGACTGGGGCCCAGAAAAGCTCAACGACGACCAGCGCCGCGACCTTCTCGAGATTATCGAAGATCGCTACGAACGGCGATCTACCATCGTCACAAGTCAGGTACCCTTGGACCGGTGGTACGAGATCATCGCAAATCCGACGCTCGCCGACGCCATCCTCGACCGCCTTGTCCACAACGCCTACCGCATCGAGCTCAGTGGCGAAAGTATGAGAAAACAGCGGGCTCCAGCACTGCCGGAAACATCGCAAGCTTGACGGCGAACGAAACCAGATCCACACATTCACCTGACCCAGGATCAGTCCGAAAAGTGGCCGCCTTCAAATCGGAACGGCGGCCGGAATGAAATCGGAATGACTGGCCGGCTTGATTTCGGAACCAGTGGCCGGCTTCATCGGAATACGCACCT
>NZ_WUEY01000054.1 GCF_010668395.1 Martinezella lusitana | reverse complement strand
ATGCTCCTCTTGGCGTCACCGTAGAACATGCGTGTGTTGTCCTTGAAGAAGAGGGGGTTTTCGATGCCGGAATATCCGGTCCCCTGGCCTCTTTTGGAAACGAAGACCTGCTTTGCCCTCCAGACTTCGAGAACGGGCATGCCTGCGATGGGGGAATTGGGGTCTTCCTGTGCGGCGGGATTGACGATGTCGTTGGAGCCGATGACGATGACGACGTCGGTCTCATGGAAGTCGTCGTTGATCTCGTCCATTTCGAGCACGATGTCGTAGGGCACCTTGGCCTCGGCCAGCAGCACGTTCATGTGGCCGGGCAGTCGTCCGGCGACCGGATGGATGGCGAAGCGGACGGTCTTGCCGGATGCCCTGAGCTTGCGGGTGAGTTCGGAGACGGCAGCTTGAGCCTGGGCGACCGCCATGCCGTAACCCGGCACGATGATGACGCTGTCGGCATCGTTGAGGGCGGAAGCGACGCCATCGGCATCGATGGCGATCTGCTCGCCTGATATCTCCATGGCCGGGCCGGCGGTTGCGCCGAAGCCGCCGAGGATGACGGAGACGAAGGAGCGGTTCATCGCCTTGCACGTGATGTAGGAGAGGATGGCGCCCGAGGAGCCGACCAGCGCGCCGGTGACGATCAGAAGGTCGTTGCCGAGGGTAAAGCCGATCGCCGCCGCCGCCCAGCCGGAATAGGAGTTCAGCATGGAGACGACGACGGGCATGTCGGCGCCGCCGATGCCCATGATCAGGTGATAGCCGATGAAGAAGGCAATCACCGTCATCGAGATCAGTGCCCAGGCATTGCCACTGTTGGCATAGACGATGAGCAGGACGACGGAGAGAATGGCCGCGCCGGCATTGAGCACATGGCCGCCCGGCAGCTTCCTGGCCTTGCCGTCCACCTTGCCGGAAAGCTTGCCGAAGGCGATGACCGAACCGGTGAAGGTGACGGCGCCGATGAAGATGCCGACAAAGACCTCGACCTTCATGATTGCAAGCTCGACCGGGCTCTTGTGGGCAAGGATGCCGGCAAAGCCACCAAGGGCTGCCCGGGCCGTCTCGTCCATGGCGGCGATACGGGCCGCCTCGAGATGGGCGTTGAAGCCGATGAAGACGGCGGCCAGGCCGACGAAGGAATGCAGCGCCGCGACGAGCTGCGGCATCTCGGTCATCTGCACCCGTCTTGCGACCATGGTGCCGAGGAGCGCGCCGCCGGCGATCATCACGAGGACGATGAGCCAGGTGCTGGGGTTCTTGCCGATCTCTGCACCGACGGCCTCGGACGCGAGGATCTGGGATCCGAGAACCTGGGGTCCAAAGACCGTGACGATGACGGCAAGCGCCATGCCGGCCATGCCGTACCAGACGGCGCGCTTGGCGCTTTCCTGGCCGGACAGCCCGCCAAGCGACAGGATGAAGAGCACGGCTGCGCAAACATAGGCGGCCGAAACGATACCGATGGTCATGATCTATTCCCCCTTGGCCGGTCCTTACGACTTCTGGAACATGGCGAGCATGCGCCGCGTCACCAGGAAACCGCCGACGATATTGATGGTGGCGATCAGCACCGAGAAGGCTGCCAGCACTTCCACCAGGAGTTCGCTTGAGCCAATCTGCAAGAGCGCGCCGAGGATGACGATGCCGGAGATGGCGTTCGTCACCGCCATCAGCGGCGTGTGCAGCGAATGCGAGACGTTCCAGATCACCTGGAAGCCGATGAAGCAGGCGAGCATGAAGACCACGAAATGGCTCATGAAGCTTTCCGGGGCATAGGCGCCGACGAGCAACAGCAGCGCCGTGCCGGCGACAAGCAGCAGGCCCTGGTTGCGGGTCTGCGCCTTGAAGGCGGCGCTCTCTTGCGCCCGCCTCTCCTCGGGCGTCGGCTCCTTCACCTTCTCCCTGGGCTTGCTGGCGGCAATCGCCTGGATCTTCGGCGGTGGCGGCGGATAGGTGATCGTACCTTCAAACGTCACCGTCGCACCGCGGATGACATCGTCTTCCATGTTGTGGACGAGCCTGCCGTCCTTGGCCGGCGTCAGGTCGGCCATCATGTGGCGGACATTGTTGGCATAGAGCGTCGAGGCCTGGGCTGCCATGCGGCTCGGGAAATCCGTGTAGCCGATGACGATGACGCCGTTGTCGGACACGACCTTCTGGTCGGCGACGGTCAGATCGCAATTGCCGCCGCGTTCGGCGGCAAGGTCGATGATGACGGAGCCGGGCTTCATGGCCGCCACCATGTCGGCGAGCCAGAGCTTGGGCGCATCGCGGCCGGGGATCAGCGCGGTGGTGATGACGATGTCGATCTGCGGCGCCAGCTCACGGAACTTGGCGAGCTGCTTGTCGCGGAATTCCGGCGAGGAGGGAGCCGCATAGCCGCCGGTCGCAGCACCGTCTGTCGCCTGGTCGGCAAAGTCGAGATAGACGAACTCGGCGCCCATGCTTTCGATCTGCTCGGCCACTTCCGGGCGCACGTCGAAGGCATAGGTGACGGCGCCGAGCGCGGTCGCCGTGCCGATCGCTGCCAAGCCCGCGACACCGGCGCCGATGACCAGAACCTTTGCCGGCGGCACCTTGCCGGCGGCGGTCACCTGGCCGGTGAAGAAGCGCCCGAAATTGTTGCCGGCCTCGATCACCGCCCGGTAGCCGGCGATATTGGCCATCGACGACAGCGCATCCATCTTCTGGGCGCGGGAAATGCGCGGCACCATGTCCATGGCGATGACATTGGCGCCCCTGCGCCTTGCCTGTTCCAGAAGCTCCCGGTTCTGGGCCGGATAGAAGAAGGAGATCAGCGTCTGGCCGGCGCGAAGCTGCTCGACCTCGGAAGGCTCCGGTGCCCGCACCTTGGCGATGACGTCGCAGCGCGCGTAAAGCTCGCCGGCACTCGAGACCACCGTCACGCCCGCCGCGCGATAGGCATCGTCCGAAAAGCCCGCCCCCTCACCTGCCCCAGCCTCGATCAGACAATCATGGCCAAGCTTGCCAAGATGAAACGCACTCTCTGGCGTCAGCGAAACACGTCGCTCGTTTTGCGCCCGCTCCTGAACAGCACCTACAATCATATCAACTCCCCTCTTCCCACATAGGCAGCGCGCGACCAGCGCCATAGTTTTAAGCGCACGCAATCCCCCGCAGACCAACGACCTGATGGGACGGGCTTG
>NZ_WUEY01000053.1 GCF_010668395.1 Martinezella lusitana | reverse complement strand
AGGCCGACAAAGCTTCCGACTTTGCCGACCTCTTTAATCGTAGCTACTAAGCACTAACAAAACCACTTCTAGTGGTTCAAGCGCAGCGTTTCAAACCTCCACCTTTGGTGGAGGTCATGACTTTTTGGAGAGAAATGATGTCGAAGACAAACGCAGAGAAGATCCTTCGGCGGGCGCTACGCCAAGTGAAGAACACGAGTGGCGGCGGGCATCTGGGCGGCACGAATTTCGGGCAGGCCTTTGATGCGAAGACGTCGTCGACGAAGAGTGGAAACAATAAAGCGCGCAAGCCGGAGCGCATGAAATAGCCTTAAATGAAGCGCGATAATGCCCGATCGGCATCGCCTCGTCTTTGCTTTTGCTGGACGCGTGGTCGAAGCGTCGGCGGCAAGCCCCTTTGCAAAGGGCGGATGTTTCCGACAGCCGCGCCAATCGGCTTGAAACATCCCCTGCACGCCGCCTTACGCGACAAGGAGGAAACAGCTATGCACATCCAAAATCCCGTCGTCTCGTCCGGATTGGGCTTGGCGTTGGAACTGCCTGATCCGATAAAGGCAGGAATGATCGGACCTCCGGATTTGGAGGCCTCCGATGGCGCAGCCAGAGAAGCCTACGAGCGCGGAGGCGACGCCGGCACGCGCGAGATGGCAGACGAGGAAAATCCCTATCCGGAAGGAAGCGCGCTCGCGAAAACCTATGAACACGGTTATCTCGACGGACAAAAGGCGCGGCGATAGAAAAATAGTCTATCTGCGCGATGGACTCAAATTACTGGCTCTTCCGAGCGTATTTCCGCTATGCTTGGAAGAGTTATACTTAAAAGCTCCGGAAAATCCTTGGGATTCCTATCCTGACTTATGGTATTGACAGCGACCGCAGAGGTTTTCCTCCGCGATGCCGAGGAGGAAGGCGATGGGATCTGTTATAAACGTGGGATTCTCTCTTATGTGGGAGACGCCGGTTCTCATTCACAAGGGCGGTTTCTGTGTCAAAGCCATAGATGGTCCCAGGGAGGCGCTTCGGTATCTGCAGCAGGACTTTGGTCAACACTCGGGCCAGCTCTACTGGAATGCAGTTTATTCCTGCAAGACGGCCCTTCGATATCGATCCGCCCCCGAAACTGCCCGCAGATATTTTATCATAGCTTGCGGCAACGCCACCGATATCGCCGTGCCCTGAAAGGGCAGGTGAGGGCCAATGAAGTCGATGATATCGTTAAATTGAATGTACGGCGCGCCTTCGAGGCCCTATCAAGGGCTGCCCGAGGTCGACTGCCCATTCCATGACCGCCCTGCCATCGTCAAACACTACGGTCGCCTCGGTATCCACCGCAAGAAGATCGATATCCCAACTGTGCTGGCCGGTCAGAAGCTCGGCCTGAAGGAAATCGACGACACCATTTGGCTCGTCAGCTTCATGAGTTATGATTTAGGATACACCGATTTGGAGCAGAGAACGTTACAAGCCATCGACTTATGTCTTAGGGACAATCTGTCACCTATGTCTCCAGGTCGGACATGAGAGGCTCTGCGTCATCACGGAGCGCGGATTCTGGAAAAGGGCCGATTCCACCCCCCACCAGCTACGATAAGGTTCTGGAAGCGATGGTCGCACAAGAGCGGACGTGAACGTGAAAAACGGGCGCGAGCTAGCCAAGGCCCATGCGCGTTTGTGGGAACAGCGATCCAACGTCCATGCTGGCGGCATCTTGTAACAGAGGAATGCTGCAATCATGCCCAGCTGTTTGGTGATGTGGTCGATTGCCGACGCCGAGCGCGCGATGGCTGCCGCCGAAACCCATCTGTCACTTGCGGTGATTTCGAAGGAGGCGAGGTCGCTTCGATGATCTTCTGGCCCATCTCCGCCGCCCTCATGGGATACCTGGCATTGCGGGAAATCTATCTCGCCTTCGCTGCCCTCAACCTGTTCGTCTGCACGCGGCAGCATTTGTGGATGGCGAGAAAGGGCCGGCGGCCGTCAGATGGATTTCAACTGCACCCGCTGCTCAAGCTTCTCGGCGTCCTCCTTCCGCTCGCTGTAGCGGTCGGTCAGGTAGGACGAGGCGTCGCGGGTCAGCAGCGTGAACTTCACCAGCTCCTCGCAGACGTCGACCACCCGGTCGTAGTAGGACGACGGCTTCATCCGCCCGTCGTCGTCGAATTCCTGAAAGGCCTTCGCGACACTGCTCTGGTTCGGGATGGTGAGCATCCGCATCCAGCGGCCGAGAATGCGGAGCTGGCCGATGGCGTTGAAGGATTGGCTGCCGCCGGACACCTGCATCACCGCGAGCGTCTTGCCCTGCGTCGGCCGGACGGAGCCGACGGCCAGAGGGATCCAGTCGATCTGGGACTTCATGACGCCGGTCATCGCGCCGTGACGCTCCGGGCTGATCCAGACCTGTCCCTCGGACCATTCGGAAAGCTCCCTGAGCTCCTGGACCTTCGGGTGGCTTGCGGGGGCATCGTCCGGCAGAGGTAGTCCCTTTGGGTCGAAGAGCCTGACTTCGCATCCGAGACGCTCGAGCAGGCGGCGGGATTCGTGAGCGAGCAGCCGGCTGTACGAGACCTCGCGGATCGAGCCGTAGAGGATCAGGATCCGAGGCTTTTGCGTGGAGAACGACGGACGAAGGGCGTCGAGGTCGGGCTGGCGGAGATGGCTTTCATCGAGGGCCGGGAATCCTTCAGACAATGCGTTTGCCCTCCACGTCGAGAACCCGTTCGCCGTCTTCCTTGGTGAAGGCGCCCTTGTGGGTGTCGGGCAGGATGTCGAGCACGACCTCTGAAGGCCGGCTCAGTCTGGTCCCAAGTGGCGTGACGACGAACGGCCGGTTGATCAGGATCGGATCCTTCAGCATGGCGTCGAGCAACTGGTCGTCGGTCAGAGCGGGGTTGTCGAGCCCGAGTTCCGCGTAGGGGGTTCCCTTCTCGCGGATGGCCTCGCGTACGGTCAGGCCGGCGTCCACGATCATCTTCGTCAGCTCGGCGCGGGATGGTGGCGTCTTGAGGTATTCGATCACGGTCGGCTCGATGCCGGCGTTGCGGATCATCTCCAGCGTGTTGCGCGAGGTCCCGCAGGCGGGATTGTGATAGATGGTGACGTCCATGGTCATGGCCTTTCGGTTGCGGTGTTCTTGGCGACGGCGGGTGCGGCCTCGTACCAGCCCTTGCTGCGGTTCACGATCCAGACGACCGACAGCATGACCGGAACCTCGATGAGGACGCCGACGACGGTTGCGAGTGCCGCTCCGGACTGGAAGCCGAACAGGCTGATGGCAGCGGCGACGGCGAGTTCGAAGAAGTTGCTGGCCCCGATCAGGGCCGATGGTCCGGCGACGCAATGCTGTTCGCCCGACATCCGGTTCAGCAGGTAGGCCAGCCCGGAGTTGAAGTAGACCTGGATCAGGATCGGAACCGCCAGCAGGCCGATGATCGTCGGCTGCGCGATGATCTGCTCTCCTTGAAACCCGAAGAGCAGGATCAGCGTCGCGAGCAGCGCGACGAGCGAAAGCGGCTGCAGTCTGGTCAGCAGAGCGTCGAGAGACCGCGTCGTGCCGTCGGCGGTGAGCAGCTTGCGGGCGGCCTGGGCGATGGCGACCGGAATGAGGATGTAGAGGACGACGGAGATCGTCAGCGTGTCCCATGGCACTGATATCGCCGAGAGGCCCAGCAGCAGGCCGACGATGGGCGCGAAGGCGACGATCATGATGGCGTCGTTGAGCGCCACCTGCGACAGGGTGAAGTGCGGCTCGCCCTTCGTGAGGTTCGACCAGACGAACACCATCGCCGTGCACGGAGCCGCCGCCAGAATGATAAGCCCCGCGATATAGGAGTCGATCTGGTCGGACGGGAGCAGGGGACGGAAGAGCCAGCCGACGAACAGCCAGCCGAGCAGCGCCATCGAGAAAGGCTTGACCGCCCAATTGACGAAGAGCGTCACGCCGATCCCGCGCCAGTAGCTGCCGACCTTGGTCAGCGACCCGAAGTCGATCTTGAGCAGCATCGGGATGACCATCAGCCATATGAGTACGGCGACAGGGATGTTCACCTTCGCCATCTCGGCTGCGCCGATGGCATGGAAGACGCCCGGCATCATATGGCCGAGCGCGATGCCGACGACGATGCAGAGGAAGACCCAGACGGTCAGATATCGTTCGAAGATGGACATCTCATTCCGCCTTTGCGGATTTCACGGATGCGCCTTCGAGCGTGCCGATCTGGCGCAAATGCTGCTCGAGAGCGAGCCTGTCGACGCTGGAATGCGGCAGGGCGAGAAACGCTGATATGCGGTTCTTCAGGAACCTTGCCGCCTGGACGAACGCCCTCTGTATCTCAATATCTGTTCCCTGGACGGCTGCCGGGTCTTCGATACCCCAGTGTGCGGTCATGGGATGACCGATCCAGACCGGGCAGGCTTCGCCTGCCGCGCTGTCGCAGACGGTGAAGATAAAATCCATCTGCGGTGCACCTGGTTCGGCGAAGACATCCCAGCTTTTCGAGGTAAACCCCGTGGACGGATATCCGAGCGCCGCGAGTTCCCTGATGGCGTGAGGGTTGACCTCGCCCTTGGGATGGCTGCCGGCGGAGAAGGCCCTGAAGCGTCCGCCGCCTTCCTTGTTCAGGATGGATTCGGCGAGGATGGAACGTGCGGAATTGCCCGTGCACAGGAAGAGCACGTTGTAGGTCTTGTCGGTCATTGGTTTGCGTCCGTGTTAGGTCGGTGGCCTGTTCAGTCTCATGCTCGGGAGGCCTCCGGTGGGCAGCAGGGTGCGAGATCGGCGATCAGAGGCGCACACAACTCCGCGTTCCCACCGCAGCAGTCCTTGAGGAGGAATAGGGTCAGTGCGCGGAACCCTTCGAGATCGGCGCGATAGATGATGGAGCGGCTCTGTCGCTCGCTCTTGACGATGCCCGCGCGCTGCAGCGTGGCGAGATGCGCGGACATGGTGTTCTGCGGGACGTCGAGCATTCGGGCCAGCTCTCCCGCCGGAACACCCTCCGGTTCCGCCTTCACGAGCAGACGAAAAGTTTCGAGCCGGGTGGTCTGTGCCAGTGCGGCCAGTGCCGCGATCGCGAGTTTTGATTCCATATATCCAGAATGATAGATATGTTGGGCGATGTCAACTGAAGGTTCTTTTCGATCAGTACATGGAAGCTGCTTTTAGTCGACAAAGGAGGGCCTGTTGGTTTCCGCGCAGAACTGAGCCGGTTTTTCCACCGAGAAGTGAGCCACCTCTGAGTATGGTTTTCTGATCAGGGTTTGGTCAAGGGATTGGCCTTTTCTCCTCTCTTCTGTGCCACTGCGGCC
>NZ_WUEY01000052.1:0-2500 GCF_010668395.1 Martinezella lusitana | reverse complement strand
CAAACTCGGAAATAGCTGGTTCTCCGCGAAATCTATTTAGGTAGAGCGTCTGACGAATACCCCCGGGGGTAGAGCACTGGATGGGCTATGGGGACTCACCGTCTTACTGATCCTAACCAAACTCCGAATACCGGGGAGTACTATCAGGCAGACACACGGCGGGTGCTAACGTCCGTCGTGAAAAGGGCAACAACCCTAACCTCCAGCTAAGGTCCCCAAGTCATGGCTAAGTGGGAAAGGATGTGAGGATCCCAAAACAACCAGGATGTTGGCTTAGAAGCAGCCATCATTTAAAGAAAGCGTAACAGCTCACTGGTCTAGTCAAGGGTCTTTGCGCCGAAAATGTAACGGGGCTGAAGCCATGCACCGAAGCTGAGGATGTGTAGCAATACACGTGGTAGCGGAGCGTTCCGTAAGCTGATGAAGGGATACCCGTGAGGGGTCCTGGAGGTATCGGAAGTGCGAATGTTGACATGAGTAACGATAAAGAGGGTGAGAGACCCTCTCGCCGAAAGACCAAGGGTTCCTGCTTAAAGTTAATCTGAGCAGGGTTAGCCGGCCCCTAAGACGAGGCGGACACGCGTAGTCGATGGGAACCACGTTAATATTCGTGGGCCTGGTGGTAGTGACGGATTGCTTAACTTGTTCACACTTATTGGATTGTGTGGGCGGGGACGCGGTTCCAGGAAATAGCTCCACCGTATAGACCGTACCCGAAACCGACACAGGTGGTCAGGTAGAGTATACCAAGGCGCTTGAGAGAACTATGTTGAAGGAACTCGGCAAATTGCACGCGTAACTTCGGAAGAAGCGTGACCCTTATGTACGCAAGTATGTGAGGGTGGCACAGACCAGGGGGTAGCGACTGTTTACCAAAAACACAGGGCTCTGCGAAGTCGCAAGACGACGTATAGGGTCTGACGCCTGCCCGGTGCTGGAAGGTTAAGAGGAGGGGTGCAAGCTCTGAATCGAAGCCCCAGTAAACGGCGGCCGTAACTATAACGGTCCTAAGGTAGCGAAATTCCTTGTCGGGTAAGTTCCGACCTGCACGAATGGCGTAACGACTTCCCCGCTGTCTCCAACATAGACTCAGTGAAATTGAATTCCCCGTGAAGATGCGGGGTTCCTGCGGTCAGACGGAAAGACCCCGTGCACCTTTACTATAGCTTTACACTGGCATTCGTGTCGGCATGTGTAGGATAGGTGGTAGGCTTTGAAGCAGGGACGCCAGTTCTTGTGGAGCCATCCTTGAAATACCACCCTTATCGTCATGGATGTCTAACCGCGGTCCGTCATCCGGATCCGGGACAGTGTATGGTGGGTAGTTTGACTGGGGCGGTCGCCTCCGAAAGAGTAACGGAGGCGCGCGATGGTGGGCTCAGACCGGTCGGAAATCGGTCGTCGAGTGCAATGGCATAAGCCCGCCTGACTGCGAGACTGACAAGTCGAGCAGAGACGAAAGTCGGTCATAGTGATCCGGTGGTCCCGCGTGGAAGGGCCATCGCTCAACGGATAAAAGGTACGCCGGGGATAACAGGCTGATGACCCCCAAGAGTCCATATCGACGGGGTTGTTTGGCACCTCGATGTCGGCTCATCGCATCCTGGGGCTGGAGCAGGTCCCAAGGGTTTGGCTGTTCGCCAATTAAAGCGGTACGTGAGCTGGGTTCAGAACGTCGTGAGACAGTTCGGTCCCTATCTGCCGTGGGTGTAGGAATATTGACAGGATCTGTCCCTAGTACGAGAGGACCGGGATGGACATATCTCTGGTGGACCTGTTGTCCTGCCAAGGGCATAGCAGGGTAGCTATATATGGAATGGATAACCGCTGAAGGCATCTAAGCGGGAAACCAACCTGAAAACGAGTGTTCCCTATCAGAGCCGTGGAAGACGACCACGTTGATAGGCCGGGTGTGGAAGTGCGGCAACGCATGAAGCTTACCGGTACTAATAGCTCGATTGGCTTGATCGTTCCCATTGCCAGTGCTCATCGAACAAGTTCGATGAGGCTTTAAGTTCAGCGCTCACGCATGAGCGGGTCTTCGACCCTATGCTCCGCGAGGGCGCCGGACGTCCGGCGACGCGCTTGCGGTCTAAACGACCGTATCCGGACAAACCAACGACGTGTTCACATAGACAAAACGAGGCTTCTAGCCTCACCAGCTTCTCAAATCGGGCCAAATCCGCAAGGTTTAGCCCGAAGTTGCGCTTTGCCGACCTGGTGGTTATGGCGGGGTGGCTGCACCCGTTCCCTTTCCGAACACGGCCGTGAAACGCCCCTGCGCCCATGGTACTTCGTCTTAAGACGCGGGAGAGTAGGTCGCTGCCAGGTCTGCCAATCGCAACTCCAGGCTAAATCGCGCAAGCGGTTTATGCCTCGCATAAATCTTCTCTGATCGAATAACGGCTCGGCCGTGTTACAATAGGCCGCTCAAAGCGGCCTTTGTCGCTTCCGAAAGCAAGCAGTTCTTCCCTTGTCCACCTGAAATAACAGGCCAAGG
>NZ_WUEY01000051.1 GCF_010668395.1 Martinezella lusitana | reverse complement strand
GCCGATATCGCGCAGCCGCCGATGTTCCGGCGAGCCTGCCGCCAGTCTCGCCAGTTCGAGCAGGCCACCGAGCAGAAAGGCACGGTCGGCCTTCGATAGACCCGCCTTGACGACGATGCCGCCGAGGAGAAATTTCTCGCGGGCCTCCTGTTTGCGGTCAGCCGTCATTTGAAACCGTCTCCGGCGTTCCAGCCCCACTATCCGTTGGTCGACGCGCCGGAGCAGGTGCGCCACCAGAGCCTTTCTTCTCTCGGCTGCGAAATCGTGCCGTGAGCTCTTCGAAGATCCGGTCTACCTCCTCGTCTGCGATCTCCATCTCCGCCAGCCCCGACTTGGTGGCCGCCCTGGCAAACCGTTCAGCGGATTTAACTATCAGCAATCGTCTGCGTTCACGAAGCTTCTCTATCTGCGCATCGAGATCGGAAAGCGATAATTTCACGGCCATTGGTGCATTTTCCTTCTGAAAAGTAAACTCAACGTAGTGATTATACTATCTATAATAAGATAGTTAAATAAGCTATCTTGCGTCAAGCCCAAAACGTCGCAGCTGGAAGTCTCCGTGGTGCCGTCTTCCGGAAAAGTGGCATCGGCCCTGCGGTCCGATCGGTTTGAGGGCGCAATATACGTCGCTGGCGCGACGTGCTTGGAAGGTCAGGAGACGTCAGTGGCGATCATGTTCGTCAGAGCACAGGTTATCAGCAGAGGAGCGGGGCGCAGCATCGTCTCGGCGGCCGCCTATCGCCATCGCGCCCGAATGATGGACGAGCAGGCCGGCACATCCTTCAGCTATCGCCGCGGGGTGTCCGAGCTGGTGCATGAGGAGTTGGCGCTGCCGGATCTGATACCGGCCTGGCTGAAGAGTGCGATCGACGGGAAATCCGTCACCGGCGCAAGCGAGGCACTATGGAATGCGGTCGACGCCTTCGAGAAGCGGTCGGATGCGCAGCTCGCCCGTGAGCTGATCATTGCCCTGCCGGAAGAGCTGACGCGGGCCGAGAACATTGTCCTGGTGCGGGAATTCGTCCGAGACAATCTGACGTCGAAGGGCATGGTCGCCGACTGGGTCTTCCATGACAAGGATGGCAATCCGCATATTCATCTGATGACCACTCTGCGCCCGCTGACCGAAGAGGGTCTTGGGCCAAAGAAGGTGGCGGTATTGGGAGAGGATGGAGAGCCGCTGCGTGTCGTCATGCCGGACCGGCCGAACGGCAAAATCGTCTACAAGCTCTGGGCTGGCGACAAGGAAACCATGAAGGCTTGGAAGGTCGCCTGGGCAGAAACCGCCAACCGGCATCTGGCGCTTGCCGGCCACGAGATCCATCTCGACGGACGCTCCTATGCCGAACAGGGCCTTGATGGCATTGCACAGAAACATCTCGGACCGGAGAAGGCAGCACTCGCGCGCAAGGGCGTCGAGATGTATTTCGCACCGACGGATCTTGCCCGCCGGCAGGATATGGCAGACCGGCTGCTTGCCGATCCCGAGCTGCTGCTGAAGCAGCTTGGCAATGAACGCTCCACTTTCGACGAGAAGGACATTGCCAAGGCGCTGCACCGCACTGTCGACGATCCCGTCGACTTTGCCAATATCCGCGCGCGGCTAATGGCCTCCGACGATCTGGTGCTGTTGAAGCCGCAGCAGATCGAAGCCGAGAGCGGGAAGGTATCGGAGCCGGCGATCTTCACCACGCGCGAGATCCTGCGCATTGAATACGACATGGCTCGGTCGGCGCGCGTCCTATCCACGCGCAAGGGCTTTGGTGTCCCGCCACAGGACATTGCGGCCGCCGTCCAAAGCGTCGAAACTGCCGATCCGGAAAGGCTCTTCAAGCTGGATGCCGAGCAGGTCGATGCGGTGCGTCATGTCACCGGCGACAATGGCATCGCGGCGGTTGTCGGGCTCGCGGGTACCGGCAAGTCGACCCTGCTTGCTGCTGCACGCGTTGCCTGGGAGGCGGAAGGCCGTCGGGTAATCGGCGCAGCACTTGCCGGCAAGGCGGCCGAGGGGCTGGAAGACAGTTCCGGGATCAGATCTCGGACACTCGCCTCCTGGGAACTGGGATGGGCCAACGGCAGCGAATTGCTCGAACGCGGCAATGTGCTCGTCATCGACGAGGTCGGGATGGTGTCGTCGCAACAGATGGGCCGCGTGCTGAAGATCGCCGAAGCCGCGGGGACGAAGGTCGTGCTGGTCGGCGATGCGATGCAGTTGCAGCCGATCCAGGCGGGAGCGGCGTTCCGGGCGATTACCGAACGGATCGGTTTCGCCGAGTTGGCCGGCGTGCGCCGCCAGCGCGAAGAATGGGCGCGCGATGCGTCGCGGCTCTTCGCCCGCGGCAAGGTCGAGGAGGGGCTCGACGCCTATGCGCAACATGGAGGCATCGCCGCAGCCGAAACACGCGCCGAAATCGTCTCGCGTATCGTGGCGGATTGGACAGAGGCACGCAAACGGGCGATCGACACGTCGGTCGCTGAAGGCAAGGACGGCCGTCTTCGCGGAGATGAACTCCTCGTGCTCGCCCACACCAATGACGACGTGAAGCGGCTGAACGAGGCGTTGCGCGCAGTGATGATCGGCGAGGGCGCGCTCAGTGACCGTCGTGCCTTTCGGACGGAACGCGGACAGAGGGAGTTCGCCACTGGCGATCGGATCATCTTCCTTGAAAATGCCCGCTTCGTTGAATCGCGCGCAAGGCACCGCGGTCCGCAATATGTGAAGAATGGCATGCTCGGCACGGTCGTTTCCACCGGCGACAATCGCGGCGTCACATTGCTCTCGGTGCGTCTCGACAACGGCCGCGATGTCGTCATCAGCGAGGACAGTTATACCAATGTCGATCACGGCTATGCCGCGACGATCCATAAGTCGCAGGGCGCCACCGTCGACCGAACCTTTGTGCTCGCCACCGGCATGATGGACCAGCACCTCACCTATGTGTCGATGACCAGACATCGCGACCGCGCGGATCTCTATGCAGCGAGTGAGGATTTCGAGGCGAAGCTGGCATGGGGTCGCAAGTCGCGGGTTGATCATGCCGCCGGTGTCACCGGCGAGCTTATCGAAGAGGGGTTGGCGAAGTTTCGTCCGAATGACGAGGATGCGGATGAAAGCCCCTATGCCGACGTGAAGACCGACGACGGATCCGTCCATCGCCTCTGGGGTGTCAGCCTGCCGAAGGCGCTGGAGGAGGGCGGCGTCTCGGAGGGCGATACCGTCACCCTGCGCAAGGATGGCGTCGAAAAGGTCAAGGTAGAGGTCACCGTTGTCGATGAGGCGACAGGCGAGAAGCGAACGGAGGAGCGGGAGGTCGAGCGCAACATCTGGACCGCCAAACTGATCGAATCCGCAGAGCTTCGCCAGGAGCGTATCGAGCGGGAGAGCCACCGGCCGGAATTGTTCAATCAGCTTGTCGAGCGCCTTGGCCGGTCCGGTGCCAAGACGACGACGCTCGATTTCGAGAGCGAGGAAGGCTACCGGGCGCATGCACAGGATTTCGCGCGACGGCGCGGTATCGACACGCTCGCCGGCGTCATGGCCGGAATGGAGGAGGGCGTTTCGGGGCGGCTGGCGTGGATTGCGGAAAAGCGCGAACAGGTGGCGAAGCTTTGGGAACGGGTGAGCGTGGCGCTCGGTTTCGCGATCGAGCGCGAGCGGCGGGTTTCCTATAGTGAGGAACGCGCGGAGACCACTGCAGCGGAAATCCCGAGCGTCCGAAAATATCTCATCCCGTCCACCACCATGTTTGCCCGCAGCGTTGAAGAGGATGCACGCCGCGCGCAACTCGCCTCGGAACGGTGGAAGGAGCGCGAAGCGATCCTGCGACCGGTACTCGACAAAATCTATCGCGATCCGGACCAGGCGCTCGGCTACCTGAACGGGTTGTCGTCGGACGCGACGATCGAGCCTCGCAAGCTTGCCGACGATCTTGCCGCAGCACCTGATCGGCTCGGCCGCCTTCGCGGTTCCGACCTTGTAGTCGATGGCCGTGCTGCTCGTGACGAGCGCAACGCGGCCTCGGCTGCTTTGTCGGAGTTGCTGCCGCTTGCCCGTGCCCATGCCACCGAGTTCCGTCGGCAGGCCGAGCGTTTCGGCATCCGCGAGGACCAACGGCGCGCCCACATGTCCCTGTCGATCCCGGCGTTGTCGAAACCGGCGATGGCCCGCCTTGTCGAAATCGAGGCGGTCCGGGACCGGGGTGGGGATGACGCCTACAAGATGGCCTTCGCCTATGCCGTCGAGGATCGTCTACTGGTTCAGGAGGTGAAGGCCGTCAATGATGCCTTGACCGCACGCTTCGGCTGGAGCGCCTTCACCGCGAAAGCCGATGCTGTTGTCGAGCGCAACATGACAGAGCGCATGCCCGACGATCTTGGTCCCGAGCGCCGCGAGAAGCTCACCCGCCTGTTCACCATCATCAGGCGCTTTGCGGAGGAACAGTATCTGGCCGAGCGACAGGATCGCTCCAAGATTGTTGCCGGGGCGAGCGTCGAAGCCGGAAGGGAGGCCATGACCGTGTTGCCGATGCTTGCCGCCGTGACCGAGTTCAAGACGCTGGTGGAGGAGGAGGCAAGGTCTCGCGCAGCCGAAGCCGGGCACTATCGTCATCATCGCACTGCACTCGCCGAGACCGCGTCCTCGATCTGGCGCGATCCGGCTGGCACCGTCGCAAAGATCGAGGAGTTCATCGTGAAGGGCTTTGCCGGCGCGCGCATCGCGGCCGCCTTGAGCAACGATCCCGCTGCCTATGGTGCGCTGCGCGGTTCGGATCGCATCATGGACAAGATGCTCGCTGCCGGGCGGGAACGGAAGGATGCATTGCTCGGGGTGCCAGAAGCGGCCGGCCGTGTGCGTTCGCTCGGCGCTGCCTGGATCACTGCCTTGGATGCAGAGACCCAAAGCATCACCGAGGAGCGCGGGCGCATGGCGGTGGCCATTCCCGGTCTCTCCCAAGCGGCCGAGAACGCGCTCCGACAAATCGTGGCCGACATGAAAAAAGGAAAGCGAAAGGGGAAGGACGCCAAGGTCGATGTCGCCGCGGGATCGGTCGATCCGCGTATCCGACAGGAGTTCGCTGCCGTCAGCCGAGCGCTCGATGAGCGGTTCGGCAGAAACGCGATCCTGCGCGGTGAGAAAGACGTTGCCAGTCGCGTGTCGCCGGCACAGCGCCGTGCGTTCGAGGCGATGCAGGAGAAGCTGAAAGTTCTCCAGCAGATCGTCCGCATGGACAGCAGTCAGCAAGTCGCGGCGAAGCGCCAGCTGCGGGCCGTCGATCGCGTCCGCGGCATCATTCGCTGATTTTTTGAGACGGCTCGCGTCTGCGACATCGATAATACCGATCCCCGTGCGTCCCAAGATCACCTCTATGCCGAACGACAACGGCGCCGAGGACAAAAATGACTAGGTGGGCTGAGCCCGGAGCAGCAGATAGCCGAAGCCCATGCGCCGCGGCTTGCAACGGCTCTTGCCGAGCAAGGTCTGAGGTGGATTTCGAGCAGTATCCCGAGAGGCGGGTGAGGCAGCGCATGGAGATTCCGCGGCCGGCAAGACTGAGCCGATGGATGGCAACACTGCCAGATTTAGCCTCATCATTAGGCACAAGTGGTGAGCAGGGACACAGCCTGCGACAAGCCCCGAAGCGCATCAATGTCGTCCGGCACCGGATCCAACGCCAACGCTGCAACCGTGCGCCTGCCAATCGGCCTAGTATCCGGCGGTAACAGGCAATCGCTGCTTGCGACGAAGCTATTTGCATTTCGTTCGCTGAGTAGCGTGGGGCTTTGCAACACCGATGCCGGGAGATGGTATTCCATCAACGGGAAGCCACTCGACGGGCATGGCAGGAGTGAGAGCGAGCATCGAGAGGCTGCCCTCCAACAGTGTTCGGATTCCGTAGAAAATCAAAGGGTCTCGCGCGCAAACCCGAAGGAGCAGGTGTTCGCCGTTCGTCTCTATAACTGCATGTCCATCCTCGAAGTCCAGAAGTCTCTCAGCTTCATCGGTGGTGATTGAGCCGCATAACTCTCGGATCTGCGTGATAATCTCCTCTGCTGCGCTCTGCGCATGCGAGATGGCGACAACGGCGTCAGCGACATATTCGTGCATTTGTTTTCTCCTCGGCACCCACCTACACTGTGCGTCATCGACCCGAGGCGGCGCAGTAACCAGCGTCACTCAGGCAGCCAACGGTTCCGACCTCGGAACCCTGGTTCTCGAATCGAAGACGTTGGGAAAGCGGTTGGCCGCCTTATCTTCAGGTGCATCTGGTCCTGGCACGCGGGGCACTTCGAACGCACCACAGCAGGTTGTAAACCGTCTGCAGCCGTCAGCCCGGTCGATCTCGTCGAACCAGCCCACAGCACGTTGGTATATGAGAGAACGAAATCGGCAGCGATTTCATCGCCGACGAAAGACCTGGGTTAATGCCCGGTGCTAGGTTACATCATAACTTTCAGGATAAAGCCGATAAGGAAGGTCCGCATAGACGTATTCTCCGGGTATGGCAGCCGGGGA
>NZ_WUEY01000050.1 GCF_010668395.1 Martinezella lusitana | reverse complement strand
CGTCTTCGGACAGCAGCTTCATGACCGGCGGCGAGGTTTTCGTCGATGGAGGCCTGGCGCAGGTCTGAAGCCCCTGAGCGTTGGGGCTTGAGAGCTTCGATAACGTGGATCGAAGCTCTCAGGGCGCTACGGTAGCTGGAATATGAAACGGTCGCCGCTAAGGCTGAAGCCCCGTCTCGAGATGCGCGTGACGGGGCCAGACGGCGTCGAACGGTTCTCGGCGAATTAACCTCGTGACCGTGATCTGCTGCTCTCGCGCATTTGTCCGTGAAGACCGGCGACAAGCGTAGTCGCTTCGCGTTGCGTTGAGCTTTTTCAGCGCCTCCCGCGATGCGCCCGATACAGTGGGTTGTCTCCGTGATACCTGTCCTGGGCTCACCCCTTGGGCGCAGGTAGACGATCATGTTGGCAACTTCCTCGGTCGTTGCAAAACGCTGGATGAGGGAGGCCGGACGCGTTGCCTTCAGGAAACCTCGCTCAGCTTCCTCTTATGCGATTCCGTTCGCGGCAGCCTGCTTCGCCAAAAAGTCCGCAACCACCTCAGCGCGATGCCGTATAAATGCCTTGACTATCCAACGCCAGCCGAAGTTGGCAAGCTCGATCCGGCCTACATGCAAAGTGAGGCCGAGATTGAATACTGGCTCAAAGGCGACGATCTGGCCGAGGCACGGAATAGGGCAAAGGAAGCGCTGTCGGCGCAGGTTCGCCGTTGGAACGCCGCAGACAACGTCATCGGGTATACCAGAGCCCAGGAGGCCGAGAGCGCGGCCTCTGATCGCGAGTTCGCACTGGCTGCGGAACTGTGGGAGATGCCCGCGCAGTCCATTGAAGGAACAATCGCCAAGCTGCATGGGGTTCTGACCCTCGGTATTGCATCGCGTGACTGCGACGAATTTCCCTGGCGGTCGCTACGTTCCTTGATGAAGGATCTTTTGGAGATGCAACAGGCAGTTTGATCCCGCAGCCGCCAGCTCAGGGATGACCAGAATAAAGACGGCATCGCACTCGTGATAGACCTTGATTGTCAGTTGGTGGCCCGACGTCGACCACAGAACCAATACCGCAAGAACGATACCGCCATGTCTCTTCCATCCACCGCGATCAGCCCGCGCAAGAGGAGCTTCGGAAGCTATTTAGATCGCAAGGCCGCCCATCGATTGATAAGAGGCAGTTGCTGACGAGAATTGAAGTCGCAGTCACCGATCCCCTGGCGAGATGCTCGTCATGCGCAGATCAATGAAACCCACTGGATACGCAAGCGAAAGTTGCGTGCAGATACACGCAATGATCGTAATGCTGATCATCCCGTCTCAGGGACGCGCACGCTCCGCCGCTCCGAGTAAACAACGCTTTCCGTTTTTGCAACTCGAATGGAACACGCAGGACGGTTCATCCGTTATCGAGATGATCCATTTCTAGTTGACGAGGAAAATTATGAAGATTATCTCGAAAACACTTTCTGTAGCGGTGCTGGGTGTAACTCTTGGCCTGACCTCCATTTCGGCCGCTGGCGCGGTGCCGATGTCCGGGATCGTTTTGCCCAATGCCCATGACGTGGAGCAGGTCCAGTGGCGCCATCATCACGGTGGCGATGGCTGGTACCGCGGGCATCGTGGCTATCGCGATTATCGTCCTGGCTACAGGCGACACGGCGACTACTGGTATCCGCTAGCCGCCTTTGGTGCTGGCGCTCTGATCGGCGGCGCTCTGGCAGCGCCAACCCGCCCCAGCTATGGCTCAAGGCATGAAGAGTGGTGCGCCAGCCGCTACCGCACTTACGACCCCGGCACTGACACCTACGTGCCACGTGCGGGAGTGCGCGCAAGATGTGTCTCACCTTATTAAGTGGGTGCCGCGAGACTATATTATTGACGCCCCCCTCTTGGAGCGTCGATATGCGTTGACTGCTCGGTCACGTCTCGCCGATGTTTGACGAGAATGGCTATCCGCGGCGATCTTAATAGAATGGTCTTGAGGACCGACGGCGCGGCTCTCTGGTTCTAAATGACTGACGAGGGAAGGTTCATGGCGTGCCAAGAAGGGATATTAGCGCCGCTCCTCACAGTCGATTTGTTAAGGTATAGGAAGCCGGCGGATTCGCACCCTTCCTTGAGGGCAGACTGATCATCATGCGCCTAAAGCATGTGTTCAATTGCCCCGTAAGAAAATGAACGAAGTCGAAAGACTCGGATGCAGGTGTCCGGTGTTTTGAGAGAGGGACCGGCTGCGGGCCGGTTTGGCAACGTCGCTGGGCTGCATCTTGCAACCGCTGTCGCACTCTGCCTTGTAGGACAAGTCATAACATGCCAGATGCGCATGCTCAATATGACCCGCAAAAAAGCCTGAACTCGGAATGGGACGTCTTCGGTAAAAGAAAGGCCCTGTCTTGCGACCGGGCCAAGCAGTGCTGTTGTGGGAAGCGGGGATATCAAGCCCTACCAGACAATTAACGGCGATCGTCGCCCAAAGTTCCAGCCCTGCTCTTAAATTTCGGGAGCCTCCATAAAGCCAAGACTGCTCCCGCATGGATCAAGGTGTTTAAGTATCGGTCGACCGCTCATCGATTGAAGTTCTGAGAATTCTTTCGCATTCCCTCCAGAGGCCGGACACGAACTCATCGGGTTTTGACCAGTCTTCAGAAAGCTCGATCCGCGCTTTTGACTGCTTTGCCGCGACCAAAAAATGAAGAAGCGCCGCGTCGGCCGGCGCCTCACCTTTGATGGCATGGGTGCATTGAATAACGGCTTGCTTATAGAGATCATCTTTCGGGCCACGCCAGCTCTTAAGCAGGAATTCTGCTGCTTGACGAACATTGTTGATCTTTGCCTTTTCGTGGCTTGAGATTTCGATCGTCACTGTTCTTGACCAAAAATCGCTCTGCATTTCCGGCGCCCCACAAGTATTCATCGAATTGATGAATACACATGCTTGCGCGAGGCTTATTTACCATGTCGCCATAGAGGAATTACATTATGAGCCCCATGAAATGCTTGGTGGCGATTCGTGATTCTATTCCTCCGAACATCCCAAGATGTACGTTCCGAATAAGGCCGCTATTGTCTCGGCTTCCGCCACCCGGCGGTCTGCGCATCTGCCTCGCTGCAGATACTGCCATTTTCGTTGATGTTGCAAGATGGATCGGCCTTTTCCTTCACCTGTCGGGTAATCGGCTGTGGAACGAGCTTATAGCCGCCCGCGGCGACAAACGACACTGCTGAGAGCGCCGCAAACTCTCTCTCGAAGCGCGTGATTTTGACATCGAGCGCTTCTATTTCCTCGTAGATGGCGAGGATGGTATCCCGCACCGTTGCTGGTATTGCCGGTATCGCGCTATCGCGCAGGTATACCGCAAGTCGCTCAAGCTTCGCGGTTCCGGCCCCGTTATTATACCGAATTCGGCAAGATGCCCACGCAGAGCTTGGAACGCCTTGGTTCTCTGCCGGATGAAGAGAACCCGCGCTTTGATGAGGGCGGTCAGCGCTTGCTGCTTGACCGATTTCACCGGCACACTTGGCAAATCAGCTTGCGTAGCTGCGATAGCAATTGCCTGCGCATCTAAAGCGTCCGTTTTGTCTCGCTTAACGAAGGGTTTTACGTACTGCCCGGGGAGGATTTTCGTTTGGTAACCCAGCGCACCAATCTCTCGCGCCCAAAAGTGGCAGGCGCTTCCGGCTTCCATGGCGACTATACAGGGTGAAAGGCTCTCAAAGAAGGTCTTTACCTCTTCACCACGCAGCTTTGTACTGAACGTCTTACCGCCATCAGCACCGACCCCGTGCACTTGAAATACGTTTTTGGCCAGATCCAGGCCAACGATAACTGTCTGCGTCAAAATGGACTCCCTAGGTTGAGCGACAGCTCTCGTAACTTTAGCCGATTAAGCATTGGTGTGGGTCCACCGGAAACGAAGCTATGACAAAGTTCGGATACTTTTGGGCTGCTGGAAACAGGGGAGGGGTCTTTGGCAAATATCTGCCACGGCACATTGAGTATGTCCGCAGCCTGTTGAGTTGTCAGCATTTTGCTGACCGGCACCAAGGTTTACGGCGTCTCCAGACCAATATGTCGCAGATCCGTAAGCAGACCTGATATGGCAAGTGTCAATGTTATCTCAACGGGTTGTTTGGTTTCTTCGTCGAGTAATCGCAGCTTCGTGCCAGTAGCATAGGCTGCTAGAACTTGTTGAAGCTGGTTTGCGCTTGCCTTCTCAAGTGCTGACGGTAGGCGCCCACCCAACTCTTGTGCGGATGCTGGAACGGTCATCGAGGTCTCTCTCGATCGGCAGTTACTAAATAATCTATATTCGCAATAATCGAAATGAACGAAGTTCCGACGGCCGAAATAGTTGGCTCTGGTTCGCGCTTTATCCAGTTCTCCTTGCTCCCGCCTCAAATGCTCCTCGATTGGCTCACGAGCCACAGCGAATATGGGGTTGCTGATATCCTAGTGCGAATCCATTGACGAAATGGGAACATCTTCATTTGCGAGATGTTTATCCGACGGAGGATGCGGTCTCCAATCCTCCGGGGGTGCGTCAGGAATTGCTTCAGCGGCTGCATCAACCGTGGCGCACCCCTCGATCCGCGCGAACGAGATGGTTCTACCTGATCCACCCAAGATGATACAGCAGGGCCGCTGCGCCGAGGATAACCGGCATCAGCAGGATCACAATTGCAAAGATCAACTCGTTCAAATCGCGGGGATACATTGTTTCATCCTGGAACTTCCGCGAGCTGAACGGGCATTGCCTCCAAATGTTCCAAACCGAGTGGAACATTTGGGCGGCCACGCAGTTCAAAGGCAGGGAATGATGCTCACGAAGTCCTCTGTTCCCTGGGTACGCCACGGTCCCTCCTTCCCGGAAACCGTGGCGTACTTTCAGAAAGAGGGAACTTTGATCACGATAGCAGCCGGTGAACGCAGACCACACCGGCATTTCCGGCTGGATTTCCTGAACTTGTATACCTGCGTTCATGGAAACGGCTGGACTTTACCTCTTTAGCTCGTAATGTAAATCATCGTTACCAACCGAACGTGTAGGCGGTGGCGACTGAGGGTCGATAGGGCTCCCGCCTGCAAGATCGACGAGGGAGCGTTATGCCCTTTCGGAAATACGCGGCGACGCCGCTAGACCCCAATTTTCGTGAAAATCTCTATCGCTATACAAGAAAGCTGGTTTGCTCCGATTTGGCGGCAAGCCGTGTCGTTCAACGGACCATCGAGGTTTTGTGTCACGAGCCCGAATTGTTAGATGGCGGGGATGTCAATGAGACAATATTCGTCCTGTTGCGCCGGCATGCTTTCGACGAGAATGATCTGGTAGCGAGCCGAATTTCCGTGAGCAGGCACTTCGTTTCCGCGAATAGCGATAAAAAAGAATATCTGCCGACGGTCAGTGGTGGCTAGGATTAAGACCCGTTAAATTGAAACCAGCAGATGACGGCGCGATGACGCATATTGCTGAGAAAAAGGTGCGCGTGCACCGGTCGTAACGGATTACGATGCGCCGTCAGTCTTTGACTTTGGCGAAGAGGTCCTCCGCCTCGTGAAGCCCTATCTGCTTCAGTTGGACGGGATGCGGGGCTCGATGCAATTTACCTGCAGGGCTCCCCGGAAGGCCTTATCGTCGCAATCCATCGGCAATCAGCGTTGATCCGCCGCCATCTCGCTCGGAGGCGACCAATAGTAGAACGGGTCAATGCCAGGATAATCCGGCAGCCGATTGAGGATTTCCCGCATGCGCTTGAGATGCTTTCGCAAGGCAGCCGACTTCATCAGCCCACGCTCTTTGAAACGCTCGTCGTAACACCGAATACTGACATATTGCATGAGTTCATGGAGAGCGATTGCGTCACTGTCGCTGACAGTCATGGCAGCAGCTTTCGGTTTAGGTTGGCCATCGCACTCGTCAGGATCATCTTTTAGATAGATCACGTCACCCATAACGGTTCTCCTGTGGGTTGGTGGCGGAGAGCGGATCGCGATGGGTTTCCGGCTCCTAAGCTGGCCTGAATCCCCTTGTGAAGCCTTGGCTCATCGCCGCCTCGGTCAACGCTAACTGACCGCGGACGAACTGCAGCATAATCAACGCCGCACCGATCGTCGCGCAGGCATCGCCATCATGTAGGGCAAGCGCCGCATCGATCGGATCAAGCTCAGGCTCTTCGGCTATTAGTTTGGCATTCATAGGCGCACGTCTCCGTTCCGCCGATCGACGGCGGTCCTAATGTTGAAAATTCTGGAAACCGAGGCTTGCTAAGTCTCGTTTGTTCACAATATGTTCACGCAGGAAAATTGAGTCAAGACGACTCTTTAAATGCTATGTGAACGAGATGAGAATCGCCGCCGCTACGATTGCCGCCCTGCTGTTCGCCAGTCCGATCTATGCTGGCCAGCCAGCCGCGGCTAAAGTCTCCGTCTGCTTCACGCCGGCCGAACTGTGCGAGGACCGCATCGTGGATGCGATTGACCGAGCCAGATTGTCCATCCGGGTCCAAGCCTATGGCTTCACGTCCCTGCCGATCATCCATGCGCTGCAGCGGGCCGCGGGCAGGGGCATCGAAGTCCTAGCCATCCTCGATAAGGTCAACGAGCGCAAATATTCGGGCGCCACGCTGTTGGAAGCCGCCGGCATTCCGGTATGGATCGATTTCGAACCGGCGATAGCCCACAACAAGATCATCGTGATTGATGGCCGGCTGACTATCGGCGGGTCTTACAATTACACCGCCGCGGCTCAGAAGCGGAATGCAGAGAACGTAACGTTTACTGAGGGCAGGGAACTTGCTCGCGAATATTTGGCGAACTGGGATAGTCGGTTAAAAGTGTCTCGGGTGTTTGAAAACAGCGCGACCAAAGGCCTTTCAGGCAGCAACTAGAACGTGATTTCGTTTCGAAATTCGCCTTCGCTGCGGATTCCGACGTGAAGCCGGCCGGCATTCCGATCAAAGACCGGCCACCATTCCGATTTGAAGCCGGCCACTATTCCAATCAAAGACCGGCCGATTTTCGGCACTGAAGAATACCCCCCTGGGT
>NZ_WUEY01000004.1 GCF_010668395.1 Martinezella lusitana | reverse complement strand
GCCTCGCATAAATCTTCTCTGATCGAATAACGGCTCGGCCGTGTTACAATAGGCCGCTCAAAGCGGCCTTTGTCGCTTCCGAAAGCAAGCAGTTCTTCCCTTGTCCACCTGAAATAACAGGCCAAGGAAAAACGCGATAAGCCGCAACGCGGCTTACGCTGAGACGATAAACCCTTCGGGTTTACGTTGGTAGTGCGAGACAAACCCTTCGGGGTTGCTCGGGCGCGATAAGCCGCAACGCGGCTTACGCTGGTAACGCGACAAATCGCATGGCGATTTGCGCTGAGACGATAAACCCTTCGGGTTTACGTTGGTAACGCGGGGTGGAGCAGCCCGGTAGCTCGTCAGGCTCATAACCTGAAGGCCGCAGGTTCAAATCCTGCCCCCGCAACCAAATACTTCCAAAATCCACCAATACAATAGCACTCGCGCCAAAGCCTCGCTCGCGATCCCAGCCTGTCGCCTAAAGCTCAGCCTGCCGGCAAGACCTCAGCCTGGCGTAGCAATGATCTGTACTGGAAAAGCCGCCATCTGAGGCGGCTTTTATGTTTCCAGGCGTATGCCTTCAAGCCATGGTTGATGAAGAGCCACGATGGAGGCGGGGTGTCCGCAATCCTTTGGAACTGGACGATGTCGCTCGCAGACCGGGCATAAGCACCAAGCGAAGCTGCCCGCTGGCATGCCAGCGGGCAGGGGATGTCGTTGGTCGTTTACAAGCGCTTAAATCAGCTTCTCGGCTTCAGATTCTCCGCATCGTACAACGGCTTGTAGCCAACGCCCGCCACTTCCACAGGGTAGGTCTCGCCGAAATATTCGACCTTCAGCTTGCGACCCTCCTGGGCATAGGACCAGGGGAGGTACGCCAGCGCGATGTTCTTGCCGATGGTCGGGCCGTAGGCGATCGAGGTGGTGAAAGAGCGGCGGCCGTGGTCATCGACGAGGGTTTCGCCGGTTTCCGGGTCCATGACCGGCAGGATGCCGACGGGGTAGCGGGCGACGCCGTTGGAGTCGGTATTATCGGTGACGACGAGCGTGCAAAGCATGGCGGGCTGGTGCTCGCGGGCGCGATACTCGAGGTGCTTGGCCTTGCCACGGAAATCCGCCTCCTTGACCTTCGGGCGGGCGAGATCGGCTTCGAGAAGATTATATTCCGTCAGCAGGTCGGCATTCTGCAGGCGCAGGCTCTTTTCCATGCGGCGGCTGTTGGCATAGGTCTCGACGCCAACGGCAATGGCGCCCGTCGAGCGCAGCGCGTCCCAGACGGCCAAGGCGTCGCCATAGGCCATGTGCAGTTCCCAGCCCTGTTCGCCGACATAGGAGATGCGGAATGCCGTGACGTTCTTGCCGGCAATGCGGATCTGCTTGATCGCGGCGAAAGGGAAATTCTCGTGTGAGAGAATTTCAGGATTCTCGACCACCTTCTGCAGGTTGGTGCGGGCATTCGGTCCCCAGATGCCGATGGTGACATAGCGCTCGGTGACATCGGTGATGGTGACGTCGAAACCCTTGTCCTCGGCGACGCGGCGCATGTAGTGGAAGTCGCGTGGGCCGGCGTCGGCACCGTCGATCAGGCGGCAGCGGTCAGCCATGCGGATCACGGTGAAATCGGCGCGCACCATGCCCTCGTCATCGAGGAAGTGGGTGTAGATGCCCTTGCCGATATTGGCGTCGCCGCCGATTTTTGCCGCGCAGAGCCATTCCAGCAGCTCGACATGGTCGGGGCCTTCGATGTCATACATGGCGAAATGCGAGAGATTGATGATGCCGCAATCCTCGCTCAGTGCCAGGTGCTCGGCATTGGAAACGCGCCAGAAATGGCGGTTGTCCCATTCGTTTGCGCGCACGGGGATACGGTCGCCGTATTTTTCCAGCAGATGCTCGTTTGCGGCATAGCCATGGGCGCGCTCCCAGCCGCCGAGCTCCATGAAGTAGCCGCCGAGCTCCTTTTCACGCTCATAGAAGGGCGAGCGGCGGACATTGCGGCCGGTCGCATAGGGTTCGCGCGGATGGACGGCGGGATTGTAGATCTTCTGGGCAGCCTCGGTGCAGCGGCCTTCGATGAATTTCTCTTCCAGCATATGCGGGTAGAAGCGGGAATAATCGATCCTGTTATGGTCGATCGGCGTGCGGCCGTCGGTCATCCAGTCGGCGACGAGCTTGCCAAAGCCGGGGCCGTCCTTCACCCAAATGGCGACGCAGTACCAAAGACCGCGAACCTTCTGGCTTTCGCCGACGGAAGGGCCGCCATCGGTCGTGACCTGCAGCAGGCCGTTGAAGGAATGGCCTTCATTGTAGCCGAGTTCGCCAAGGATTGGCGTCAGCTCCATGGCGCGTTCCAGCGGCTCGAGGATCTGTTCCATGTCGAGATCGCGCTGCGAGGGCGAGAGGCGTGCCTCGTGCTTTTCGAGGAGATCGCGCGGATGGCAGAGGCGCGGGTTCTTCTCTTCGTAGTAACCCCATTCGATCTGACCGCCTTCGGCGGTCTTGGGGTCGCCGGTGTCGCGCATATAGGCGGAGTTGCCCTGGTCGCGCATCAGCGGGAAGCCGATTTCCTTGCCGGTTCCGGCAAACTCATTGTAGGGGCCGAAGAAGGTCAGCGGGTGGTCGACAGGCATGACCGACAGGTCTTCTCCGACCATTTCGGCGATCAGGCGGCCCCAGAGGCCGGCGCAGACGATGACATATTCGGCTTCGATCGTGCCGCGATGGGTGACAACGCCGGAGATGCGGCCATCCTTGACGATGAGGGACTGGGCCGGCGTATTGGCGAAGGATTGCAGCTTGCCGCTCTTTTCGCCCTGGTCGATCAGCTTGCCGGCAACGGTCTGCGAGCGCGGAATGACGAGGCCGGCATCCGGGTCCCACATGCCGCCCTGCACCATGCTTTCCTCGATCAGCGGGAATTTCTCCTTGATCTCGGCTGGCTCGACCAGGCGGACGTTCGTGCCGAAGGCCTTGCCCGAGGTGACCTTGCGCTTGATTTCGGCCATGCGGTCGTCATCGCCGACGCGGGCGACTTCGAGGCCGCCGACGCGGGCGTAGTGACCGAGCTTATCGTAGAAATCGATAGAGTAGAGCGTCGTCCAGCAGGACAGGAAGTCGTGGCTTGTGGTGTAGCAGAAGTCGGAGGCGTGCGCCGTCGAGCCGATATCCGTGGGGATGCCGGACTTGTCGATGCCGACAATATCATCCCAGCCGCGCTCGATCAGATGATGAGCGATCGATGCGCCGACGATACCGCCGAGCCCGATGATGACGACCTTCGCCTTTTGAGGAAATACTGCCATTGCGTGCGACCCTGATTGATACTGAAAACGGATTTTATGATGTGCGCGGCGGCGACCAGAGCCTGTCTACGACATATTCAAGATGCTTGCACGACGGTCACCAGGCGCTTTGGCGTCCGGACGCGCAGGATTTCGCTGTCATGAGCGTGGCCGAGAATGTCGCAAAGGCGACGGCGTGCTTTCAGGCCCGTCTCCGCCAGATTATTGTGGGATGGACTGCATCATGATCTCGCGACGCAAGATCGGGCCTTCTTCACCAAAATAGGTCGAGAGCAGTTTGGTGAAATCATCCGATTGGAAAGTCTCGGTCAGCGTCTGGTCGACGAGCAGTCGAAAAGCCGAATCGTCCTTCCGGAGCGCGATGCCATAGGGCTCGTGGGTGAAGAGGCGGTTGCCGATGACGAGCGCAGACGGCTTGTGCGCATGTGAGGCCAGATCGAAAAGCAGCGCGCGGTCGGCGAAATAGGCGTCGATCTTATGGTTTTCGAGCGCGCTCAGCCCGTCCTGATGCGTGGCGAAATCGGCGATCCGTGTTCTCGGTATATCCGGGCCCAGAGCGTCCCGCAGCGTCGCGCCCGTCGTCGTATCGGCGCGAACGCCGATCGTGCTCGTCGCCGGCGCTTGCCTGGCGGAGACCTGCGTCGGCATCTTGTCAAGGAAGAGCACCATCAGATAATCCGGCGAATCCTTGCGCAGCAGGGCACTCGCACCGGTCAGGAAGATCGGCTGCGAGAAATCGACATTCTGACGCCGGCCGAGATTGATGGTGAGCGCACCGCAAAGAAGGTCGATCTGACCGCTCTTTACCGCATCGAAACCGTCGGCGAGCGTGGTTTCGACGTAATCGCGCTTCAGATTGGCGACCTTGCTTGCCACGGCATCGGCAATCCTGCCGCAAAGGTCGATGGCATAGCCCGTCGGGTTGCCATCCTTTTTCTTGAAGGAGAAAGGCGCTTCGTCGCTGACATAGCCGATACGGATCGCGCCTCTTTGCGCGATGAGATCGAGCGTCTGCGCGGCAGACGCCGCACAGGCGGATATGCCGAGAACAATGCCCGCCAGAACCAGTCGTCTCATGCAACTCGCCAGCATATCCTGATCTCCGAAAGAAAAATGGGCGATCGCAAAGGCTTAGGCGCAGATTATGATCTGTCGGGGTTTTGTCAACGGCGGATTGTCCTCGATGGTTGGCAATCGAGCAGGAGTGGCGCAAACATCCTGCCCGAAAGCGGGCAGCTAGCTGGACAAGGCGTGGCGATCCGCCCAGTCGGAAATCGCCGCGGCGATGGCCTCTGGCTGATCTTCCGGCGCGTTGTGTCTGGCCGGCCCGCAATTCCTGATTTCGAGACTGGCCATGTTGTCCCGGCACCAGGCTGTCATCGCCTCGCCGATCAGCAGCGTATCCGCCGGGCCTTCGAAGGTCAGCAGCAGTTTGGGGACGCCAGCGCTTTCGGCAAGCCAGGTGTCGTAGGCGTCAATCCGCCTGATCACCTCGGCCGGCTCGCCCTCGATCGGCATGGAGCGCGGCCAGGCGAGCAGCGGCCTGCGGCTCTCGCGTGTTGGATAGGGTGCGGCGTAAACGGCGTGATCGTCTTCGCCAAGTCGCTTGAGAATAGTGGCCCTCAGGGCCTGTTCGATGAAGAAATTCTCGTCCAGCACCTTCGTTTCGCCGATCCCCGGCGAGCGCAATGCTTCATAACGAGGACGCGCGTTCGGGAGGTCGGTCCAGCTCATCGGTCTTACGATGGTTTCCATGAAGGCGATGCCGCGCACGCGCTCGGGATGGCGGGCGGCCCAGTCTAAGCCGAGTGCTCCGCCCCAGTCGTGACCGACCAAGATAACGCCGTCGAGCGCCAGTGCGTCGAACCAGGCGTCGAGATAGCGCGCATGATCGTCAAATGTGTAGGCGATATCGGGTTTGCCGGAGCGGCCCATGCCGATGAGATCGGGAGCAAGGCGGCGGCCCGGCGTGGTCACGGCCGGCGACACATGCCGCCAGAGATGGGACGAGGTGGGATTGCCGTGCAGGAAGACGAAGGGCGTTCCCGCTCCGGCATCCTCGTAGAAGAGTGTCGAGTCCAGCACCTTGAGCGAAGGCATGCGGGTATCCTTTCCTGAGGAGAGATGGTAAGGTACCTGTCTATCTATCATAATAGTCAGGCACCTGTCTACATTCATGGAAAAGCCTCTTCCCACGCATTTGTCACTGGGCCTGCTGCTGCGGCTCGTTCACCAGCATTGGACGCAGGATGTCGATGCCGCGCTGGAGACGGCGGGCTTCGGCGATATCCGCCCGCCGCATGCCAACGTCTTCACTTTCGTACGTCCCGAGGGAATCCAGGTGAGCGAGCTCACCCGGCTCGCGCATGTCCGCAAGCAGACGATGACACAGGCGGTGGAAGAGCTGGAGCGTCTTGGTTACGTCGAACGCCGGCCGGACCCGAACGACCGGCGCGCGCGGCTGGTGTTCTTGACCGAGCGCGGCAAGGGGGTGCGTCCGGTCGCCATGGCTGCCGGGCGGCTGGTCGACCAGCGCTGGTCCGACATGGCCGGTCCGGAAGAGATCGAGGCTCTCAAACAGGCCCTGCAGACCTTGCTCGGGAAGCTGCGCGGCGGCGACCACGGCGGCGAGGCGCCATCGGATGAGGCCGGCGCTTAGCGGCGCTATGCCGCTCGCAATCGCGCGGGCAATGGGTGCATCACGAAGAGTTTCGGTGCCTCGTCGCGATTTGTGACCTATCTCTTTTGCACCACCGTCAATCCAAGGGGACGTCGATGCAGGAGAGGAACTCGATCAGAAAGACAAATGGCAGGGTGCGGCGTGCGGGCCTTGCGGCCGGCGCGGCTCTGGCCGTCCTTTGTGCCACCTTCAGCGTTGCCTGGACCTCGCCGGCGGCGGCGCAAACGATCATCGACGAGTGGCATAAGGTGAAGCCGCCGGCTCCGCCCGAGCTGAAATCCGTTACGATCGATCCGAAAACGACGGCTTTGCTGATCCTCGATTTCAACGGCGCGCAGGATCCGTCCAAGGGGCCTTGCAACAAGAACACTAAGCCGCGCTGCCTTGTCTCCGTGCCCAAGGTCAAAACCCTGCTGGATCAGGCGCGCGCCAAGGAGATGCTTGTGGTCTTTAGCCTGGCCGGCGTTGGCGAACCGCAGGATATCGCAACGGCGCTGGCGCCCTTGGCAAGCGAGCCGATCGTCAAATCCGGCCCCGACAAGTTCATCGGCACCAATCTGCGCAGCATTCTCTCCGACAAGGGCATCAAGACCGTCATCGTCACAGGCACGGCCTCGGAAGGCGCGGTCCTCGACACCGCGACCGACGCGGCCCTCAACGGCATGAACATCGTGCTGCCGGTCGACGGCATGTCCTCCACCGAGCCCTATGGCGAGCAATATGTGGCCTGGCATATGGTCAACGCGCCGGGAGTGTCGCAGAAGACGACGCTCACCAGCATCGACAGGATCAAGTTCTGATCGGCCGAGGATCGCTCTACCGCCGATAAAGGGGAGGCACCCCGCCGAAGCTGCGCGTCAACGGGATGCCCCCATAAATTGTTTAGGCGAAGGCTTCGTCGAACAGGTTCAGCAGCCGCTTCCAATGTCTTTCCGCGCCGGTTGCGTCATAGACGCCATGATCGGGCACCGTCCATCCATGCGCCATGCCGACATAGTTTTCGACGATGTGATCGACGCCGCCGGTGCGGAGTGCTTCGGCCAGGCGAGCCGATTGCTCGGGCGGGAAGCTGTTGTCGACGCCGGCGACACCGACATAGACGCGCGCCTTGATATCGGCGGCGAGCCGATGCGGGCTGTCTTCCGCGTCGCTGGCAAGATTGCCGCCGTGAAAGCTCGCCGCAGCGGCGATGCGATCCGGATAGGCGGCGGCTGCGGTCAATGCGCGGGCCCCGCCCATGCAATATCCGACCACGCCCACCGCACCCTTGGCGCCGGCCGCCACCAGCGTATCGAGGAAGGCGGCACTGTCGGCCCTGGTCATGCCCTGTGTCGTGCCGCGCAGCATCGTCATGATCGCTTCACGGGATGCCGGATTGCCGAAGGAATTGCCGTCGAAGGGGCCATAGGCGCCGAAACGATAGAAGAGATCGGGCAGCAGCACGATATAGCCTGCGCCCGCCAGCCGTTGCGCCATGCCGTCAAGCGATGCGCGCGGCCCCATGGCATCCATGTAGAGGATTACGCCCTGCTCGGCGGAAGCGCCGTTGTCCGGGCGGAAAATGGCGGCTTTCGCTGTGCCGTCCGCCGTCTTGATTTTGATATCCTGTTTCATCGTCGTATCCCTTGCGATCTTTTTCTCGTTTCGTGGCCAAGTGTTGCGAGATACTTTGGCAAACGGCCCATAGGCCCTCAAGAGCGCCTTCCTCCAAAGTGCCGAGAATCGATGATCCGGCGATCAACATCTCTTGAGTTTCGGTGAGCATCCTTCGTGACATAGTATCGCCGGCAACATCGTCTACGTGATGAACCTTTGGAGGATACGATTTCATGTCTTTTCGCCAGACGGTTCCCGGCCTTGTGCTGGCTTTTTCCCTGATGTCCGGATCCGCATTTGCCGCTCCCCCCGAGCAGGCTCGCAGCGCACCCGCCGGTGGCGGAGGCGGCGTGCTCTCGCTCCTGCCGCCCGATGCGGTGAGCGACCATGTGCTGAACGCGGACGGCAAGGCCATGCCCTATACGGCGACGGCCGGAACGCTCGATCTTTTCGGTCAGGACGGCCAGCGTAGCGGCGCGATCTTCTATACCGCCTATGTCGCGAAGAACCGGGATGCGAACCGGCCAGTGACCTTTGTGTTCAATGGTGGCCCAGGCGCCGCCTCGGCCTTCCTCAACCTCGGGCTCGTCGGGCCGCGTATTGTCGATTTCGGCCCCGATGGCCGCGATGGCGCCAATGCCAAGCTGGTCGACAATCCGCAAAGCTGGCTCGAATTTACCGATCTCGTATTGATCGATCCGATCGGCACCGGCTGGAGCCGCACCGTCAAGCCGGACGACCAGAATGATTTCTACAGCGTGAGCGGCGATGCCGAAAGCCTGGCCAAGGCGATCGCTCTTTACGTTTCTCATAACAGCCGGGCCGCGTCGCCGAAATATATTCTCGGGGAAAGCTATGGCGGCTTCCGCTCCGTGAAGGTTGCCGACAGCCTGCGCGAGGATCAGGGTATTCTGATTTCGGGCATCGTCATGCTCTCGCCCCTGCTGGAGGGCCGGCTGGTTTTCGGCGGCAGCGGAGATGCGCTAGGCGCCGCTCTGGAACTGCCCTCCCTGGCTGCTGCCGAACTGGAACGGAAGAATGCCTTTGACGAGAGGGCCGTTCAGGACGCCGAGGCTTTCGCCTTGAACGAATATCTGCCCGTTCTCGCCGGGCCGCCGCCTTCGGGCGATGCCGCCAACGCCTTCTATGGTCGCGTGGCGAAGCTGACCGGCATTCCCGAGGCGGTGGTCGCCAGAAACCAGGGCTTTCTTGGCAACGTCTATCAGAAGCATGTCGATGGCGGAGGCAACGATGTAGCCAGCGCCTACGATGCGGCCTTTCTTGCTCCCGACCCTTACCCGCAATCCGAGGCCGAGCATGGCGGCGACCCGGTTCTCGATGGGTTCGTCCGTGCCTATGGCGGCGCCTTTTCGGGCTATGTCCGTGACGAGCTGGGTTTTCGCACCGACATGACCTACACGCTGCTGTCGACTTCCGTGAACAGGGAGTGGAAATGGGGCGGGCGCAATGGCGGCTCGCGTCTGAGCGCCGGTGTCGGCGATGATCTCAAGGAGCTGCTGTCGCTGTCGCCATCCTTCCGGCTGATGGTGGGGCAGGGCTATAGCGATCTCGTCATTCCCTTCGGCGTCAACAAGTATGTGCTCGATCATATGCCGTCGGCCTTCGCCGATCGCGTGGCGCTGAAGCTCTATCGCGGCGGCCACATGTTCTACACGCGGCCGGCCTCGCGCGAGCAGTTTACGGCGGATGCCAGGGTATTCTACGGCGGGCAGGTTCAGATCCCGCCGGCGACAAAATCGAACTGATTGCCTCGCTACAGCTGGAACAGGTGCTTGATGCGCGAACTCAGCGTCGAGACGGGTGCGCCGTTGACCAGCATATCGGCGCTGGCAAACAGATGCCGCTCCGCCTCGATGCGTTTCGCCATGATCGCACCCAGCTCTTCGGCAAGAGCTGGCCTGTCATGCAACAGCGGTGACAGGCAATCCTCGCCGATTTCATAGGTGACGACGAAGGTGAGGGCGCGGACGGTTCCCACTTCGCCATTGCCCATCAGCAGGCCGTTTTCGCCGAAGTAATCGCCGGGGGCCAGTCGCGTCAGTTCGATCTGGCGATGGCCCTCGCGGCGGGTGACGCTGACGACCCCTGACCGCATGATCGTGAGTGAGCGCAGCCGCGCGTCCTGCTCGGCGATGACGGCATCCTTGTGATAGGTGCGCCGCTGCATATGCGTTGCAAGATGCTCTTTTTCGTCTTCGGTGAGCGACGAGAAGAGGGGGATGTTGTTGAGCAATCGCCATGGCGTGCCGGGGTTTTGCTGCCGGCCCGTAGCGTCGCTCTTGTAGTCCGTCGGAAACGTGATTGCCCCGGGAGCCCCGGCGAATTTCAGGCCGGCTGCTTTGACGTGGCGGTAGAGAAGATCGTAGATCTCGTTCTTGGCGGCCGTCGTCTGGGACATATCGCGCACGCGGAAAGAAAGCTGCAGCTCGATCGCCTGTTCATCGATGGAGTCGATCGCGACCGTGGGCTCGGGCGTCTTCTGGATGAAATTGCAGCTGATCAGTACGTTCTGCATGACATCGGCGACGATGCTTGGCTGCGTTGTCGGCTGAATTCTCACTGTGACGGTGACGCCATGGCTCTCGTCGGGCGACGAGTAGTTGGTGAGCCGCGTCTTGGCGAGAACGCTGTTTGGAATGACCACCAGGTCATTGGTGCCGCTCAGCAATTGCGTCGCGCGCCAGTTGGTTTCGACGACACGGCCCTGGATATCGTTTTCGAGCACGATCCAGTCGCCGACGGAATAGGGGCGGCCGAGATTGAGCGCGATGCCGGAGAAGACGTCGCTCAGGGTGCTTTGCAAGGCGAGACCGAGAATGATGGCGAAGACGCCCGATGTGGCGATCAACGTGCCGATCGGGACGCTGAAAACGTCACCGACGATGGAGAGAATGGCGCCGAGATAGATGATGCCGACAACCAGATCCTGTATGAGCCGGCCTTCGCGCGGCTTGCGTTCGAAGATCAGGAAGAGACGCACGAAGGCGATCAGCACCCAGGCGCCGTTGACCCACCAGATGATCTTGGCAACACCGGTGAAGGTGCGCAGCGCGACCGAGTTCTCAGGCGGACTCGGCTCGTAAGGGACGATGCCGTGATAGAGCAACAGGACCGTCAGAGAGACGAAGAATATGATCTGGCTGATCAGGCGACCGGCGCGCTGACGGCGCAGCATGATGCGGCTGACGAATGTGCCGACGACAACCAGGATACAGAACTGGACGATCGGATCACCAAGAAGTGCAATGGACATAGGGGTTTGGCCGCACTCGGTCTTTCGGATGGACGCTAAATTGGCACGAAAGACGCCGGGACGCCATATGGGGACGAAACAAGGTGAAACGCAGCCGGAACCGCTACCCCTCCGGCGCGCCTTGATAATTAGATGACGATTATCATCTTACATCTGTCATCCCATCCTGTTATCTGCTTTCGAGGCGTGGAGCTTCGCGCTCCGACATCATCAAGGAATACCCATGACACAGTCTTTTGTGATTAACGGCGATTTGCTGATCGGCACGGATTCGACCGGCGACAACAGAACCGCGCGTGCCATCAATCCGGCAACCGGCGCACATCTGGAACCGGCCTTTGCGATTGCCGGCGAGGCCGATGTGGCAAGGGCCTGCGAACTGGCGGCGCAGGCTTTCGATGCCTATCGTGCGACCAGCCCGGAGCAGCGTGCGGCGTTCATCGAAAAGATTGCCGACAACATCATGGAGATCGGCGACGCGCTGATCGAGCGGGCGACGGAAGAGACCGGCCTGCCGGTGGCGCGCCTGCAGGGCGAGCGCGCCCGCACGGTCGGCCAGCTGCGGCTGTTCGCGCAGGTGGTCCGTTCCGGCGAGTGGCTGGACCTGCGGGTCGATCCGGCCTTGCCGGAGCGCAAGCCGCTGCCACGCCCGGACCTGCGCCTGCGCCAGATCCCGCTTGGCCCGGTCGCCGTCTTCGGCGCCAGCAACTTCCCGCTTGCCTTCTCGGTTGCCGGTGGTGACACGGCGTCGGCGCTTGCCGCCGGCTGCCCGGTCGTCGTCAAGGGTCACCTTGCCCATCCGGGCACGGGCGAGCTTGTCGGCCGCGCCATCCGCGCCGCCGTTGCCGCTTGCGATCTTCCGGAGGGAACGTTCTCGCTGCTGACCGGCGCCAACGAAACCGGTGCGGCGCTGGTGCGCGATCCCCGCATCAAGGCGGTCGGCTTCACCGGTTCGCGTGGCGGCGGCCTGGCGCTTGGCGCCATTGCGGCAGCCCGGCCGGAGCCGATCCCGGTCTATGCCGAGATGAGCAGCGTCAACCCCGTTTTCCTCTTCCCGGCAGCGCTTGCCGCGCGCGCCGAGGCGATCGGCACGGGCTTCATCGACTCGCTGACGCTTGGCGCAGGGCAATTCTGCACCAATCCGGGCCTGCTCTTCGCCATCGAGAGCCCTGATCTCGACCGTTTCGTCCAGGCTGCCGGCGATGCCCTGACCGGCCGCGCTCCGGCTCCGATGCTGACGCCGGGCATTCACGCCGCATTCGACAAGGGCGTTGCGGCGCTGGCCGAACATGAGGCCGTCAAGACCGTCGCCCATGGCGCGCCGGCCGAAGGCGTCAATCGCAGTCCCGGCATCTTTTTCGAGACGGATGTGGAGCAGTTCCTCGCCGACGAGCGCCTGGGGCATGAGGTTTTCGGCGCCGCGAGCCTTCTGGTGCGCTGCAAGGACATCGACCAGATGATCGCGGTTGCGGAGAAGCTCGAGGGCCAGTTGACGGCAACCCTGCAGATCGAGGCGGGTGACCATGCCACGGCCGCCAAGCTGGTGCCGGTGCTGGAGCGCAAGGCCGGGCGCATTCTCGCCAACGGCTGGCCGACCGGCGTCGAAGTCTCCCACGCCATGGTGCATGGCGGGCCTTTCCCGGCAACGTCGGACAGCCGCACGACGTCGGTCGGCACGCTTGCCATCCGCCGCTTTCTGCGGCCGGTTTCCTATCAGGATCTCCCGGAAGGGCTGCTGCCGACCGAGCTTCGCGACGACGGCGTCAGCGCGCTGCCACATCTCCTCGATGGCGTGCGCAAGGGTCATTAGGCCGAGCGGATATTCCCACGGAACAGAGGGATATGCGTTTTTGGAAGCGGGCCGTGTTCGCCCGCTTCCTGTCTGGTTTTAAATCTAAGCCGCCCCCCCGTGCCCGCGGGCTTCGAGGTGGGCCTTGTAGTGCTGGAGCGAGAGTTCCGCTCCAAGGTGGGATAGCTCGGTGGCGACCGCCTCGGCGGCATGTTCCGCCGGTTCCACGACGCGTTCGAACATCTCGGCTTCATAGGTCTTGACGGCGTGCCTCCAGTCGTCGTTTTCGAGGAGCTGACGGGCGAGTTCGGCTGCGTCCAGCATTGCCGCGTTCACGCCTTCGCCGCCGAAGGGCGACATGACATGCGCGGCATCGCCGAGCAGCGTTATGCCGATGCGGTTCCGCCAGTGATGTCCGACCGGCAGCGCATGGATCGGTCGCGAAACGATATGGTCGCTGCCAGCTTCGATGAGAGCGACGATAGTCGGCGCCCAGCCCTCGAATTCGGCCGCCAGCCGGGCGCGGGCCTTCGCCGGGACCGTGAAGTCGAAGGTCTTGTCCGCCCAGTCGGCGGGAACGCGAAAGATGGCGTAGCCGCGCAGATGGGCGTTGCCGTTGCGCTGGACGATCAGGCCTCTTGCCTCCGCCTCGACGCCGATCTTGCCACGGCCGACGAGCGCTGCGAGAGCGGGATGGCTGGTATCGACGTCGTCGATGCCGAATTCGATGAAGGTGATGCCGGTGTATTGCGGGCGGTAGGACGATACGAGGGGTCTCACCTTGGACCAGCTGCCATCGGCGCCGACGACGAGATCGAAAGGACCGACCGTTCCGCTGTCGAAAACCAGATCATAGGTGCCGTCGTCGCGCGGACGCACCTCGCGCAGGCCGTGGTTCCAGCGGATGATTTCTTCCGGCACGGAGGCCAGCAGGATATTCCGCAGTGCGGTGCGGTCCACTTCCGGCCTTTCGGATTCATCGGCATCGTCGTCGGCAAAGAGCAGTGTGCCGTCCTTGTCGTAAAGCCGGCTTCCCTGGTCCTCGTAGCGGGCGATCGTCCGGAATTCTTCGTAGAGACCGGCACGGCGCAGCGCGAGCTGGCCAGAGTCCAGGTGCAGGTCGAGCGTGCCACCCTGCGGCCGGGAAAGCGCGTGTTCTTCACGTTCGAAGACTGTGGTCGGCATGCCCGCCTGATGAAGGATGCGGGCCAGCGTCAGGCCGCCGGGGCCGGCGCCGATGATGGCGATGCGGGGATAGGATTTCATGGACAGGGTTCTCGCAATTTCGTACATAGGTACCTATATAAATCAACATAGGTACCTATGCAAGTGGTGGGGAAATGACGGATTGGGATTTGTTCGATACGCCGGCGCCGCTCATCAACATGGCGTCCCGCGCCTTTTCGCGTCTCGGTGAGCGGCGGGTGAAGGCGCTTGGCTTCAGCATCGGCCAGCTGCCGGTGCTGTATCTGCTTCGGAACGGGGCGCAGATGTCACAGAAGGATCTGGCGAAGTTTGCGAAGATCGAGCAGCCGTCGATGGCGCAGATGCTGGCGCGCATGGAGCGCGACGGGCTGATCCGGCGCACGCCCGATCCGGCGGATGGGCGCAGCAGCCTCATATCCCTGACCGATGCGGCGATTGCCAGGCTTCCGACCGCGCGTCAGGCCCTGGAAGAGGGGCGCGAGGCGGTTCTCGCGGGCTTCAGTGCCGATGAAGTTCAAACGCTGGTTCAACTCATGCGCCGGCTGAACCAGAATCTCGACCGGATGGTTGCCGAGGAGGACGGCTCGTAGGCGCGCTTTTGTCCGCGCGCCCACGATCTCAGCGTTCAGATTTCGGCGTAGACGATGCCGGTGAACGAGCCGGCATGGTGCAGGAGTTCCCGTTCGCTCGAACCGTCGAGGCTCGCGGAATAGAGATTGCCGCCGATATCGGTGAAGAACATGCGATTGTTGGGCAGATCGAGCGACAGGCCGATGCCTTCGTCGAGGCCTTCGAGAACGACGTCCGAGGTTGCGGCGATATCGTCCATCTGGGCGCGATTGACGGTGTTGCCACGCGGGAGATTGCCGCGGTCGGTCCAGTAGATCGTGCGGGTGGCCAGATCCAGTTCGAGATCGATCGGCTCAGGCAGCTTGTCGAGCAATGTTTCGATGTCGCCGCGGTTCGTTGCGGTTTCGCCCGCCGGTATGTCGATGCCGGCGCGAAGGATGCGGCCGAGGCCGGCATCCGGCGGTCCCTTCTGGGTCCAGTAGATTTGTCCGAGCGGCAGGTCGAGGGCGATGCCGACGCACCAGCGTTCGATATCGGCGCTGTCTGACGGACTGTCGCCGTTCTGCACCAGGGTTTCGATATCGCTGCCGTCGATATTGGCGCGCATGACGCGCATGCCTTCGCGGTCGCACCAGTAGAGCTTGCCGTTGTCGCGGTCGAGCTGGATCTGCTTCGGCGTGACCAGCGTGCTGCCCGGCGGGATCAGCGTGACATGATTGCCGCCGTCGAGGTCCATGCGCTCGATCGAGCCGTCATGGGCGTTGTAGTCGTTGCCCATCTCCGTCCAGTAGATCCAGCCGTTCTCGCTGTCGACGAGAATGCCGTCCGGGCTGCGGCCCGAGCGCTGGACGATGAGCTTGAGATCGGTGCCGTCGATGGCAGAGGAAAGAATTCGTCCGTCGTTGATATCGAGGAAGAACAGCCTTTCGGTCTTGTCGGCGGAGGTGGCAGGCGTCCGTGCTTCTGCTTCAGACATGAGAGCGTCCTTTCAAAGGGTCGGATCTGCGGATCACAGCGCGGCCATCATGACATCGGTTGATGACAGCATCATTCGCCTGGGATCATGACGATGATCTGTTGCGTTGCAGCAAAGATCAAGAGCGCAGTTGTCTCGGACGGAACAAGGCATCGTCAAATAACTGTCATCCGCTTGATATAAATCCGCGCCAGGCCCTTTGGGTCAATCCTTGCGGACATATCGGCCCTGGGCCGAAATCCGAAGCCGGAGGTGCTTGATATCATGTCGACGCTCCAGCAGGTCGCTTTTCGTGCCGGTTGCTCGGTCGCGACCGCCAGCCGGGTGCTGAACCGCAACGGCCCGGTGAGCGACGAGATGGTGCGGCGCGTGCGCCGGGCGGCGGCGGAGCTCGGCTATCGGGCCGGCAGCCGCAACGGCCAGGCGCGGCCGGCGATCGGCGTGCTCATTCCCAGCATCACCAATCCGGTCTTTGCGGCTTCGCTCTCCAGCATCCAGAACAGGGCGCTCCATGCCGGTCACAGCGTGCTGATCGCGCAGTCGAACTACGATCCGGCGCAGGAAGCCGATGCCGTCGCTTCCCTGCTGCAGCAGCAGCCGACCGGCCTCATCCTCACCGTCTGCGACCCCGAACGCAGCCTGGCCCTGTCCTCCGCGCTGCCGCCGACCGTGCTGCTCGGCAACCTGCCGACCACGCGCTTCACCGCTGCCGTCGCGACCGACAATTTCGGCGCGGGGCGGGATCTGGCCGATCATCTCCTGCACAAGGGGCATAGCCGCATCCTGTTCATATCAGGCCATTTCTCGGCATCGGATCGGGCGAAGCTACGCTATCTCGGCTATGTCAGGGCCATGGAAGCGGCGGGGCAGCCGCCTCTCGATGCGCTGGAGATTTCCTTCGTCAGCAGCCTGGAGCAGCTCGATCTTTCGGATGCGGTGTCGCGTCTGCGCCCGACGGCGATCATCGCCTCCAACGATCTTCTGGCGCTTGGTGTCATGGGGGCGCTCCGACGTCAGGGGCTTTCGATCCCGCGCGATATCTCGGTCGCCGGCTTCGACGGCATTTCGCTCGGCTTTCTGGCCGAGGTTTCCCTGACGACGGTCGAGATACCGGATGGGACCATGGGGGCGGCGGCGGCCTCGCTGCTGCTCGACATGGCGGAAAATGCCGCGCCGCCGCGCCACCTGACCGTGCCCTACCGGCTGCGTGCAGGCGGAACGGTGCGCAATCTCACGATCCAGTCCTGACGCATCGCTGCACACGCAAACGCCGCCTCCCCGAGGAAGGCGGCGCGATGTTTTCAAGCCGGCCGAAAGATCAGCTGCGCGGCAGCATCCCTTCGACGTCGGCAGCGGCGTCATCGAGGGCTTCCTTCGGCGTGGCCGAGCCGTCGACGATGCGCGAGAGGTTGTCGACGATGGTCTGCGTAACCCTGACGCCGTTGGCACCGGGGAAGGCATACCAGGGGATCATCACCGACATCTGGTTGAGGCTGGCCTGGAACAGCGGGTTCTTCTTGTAGAAGTCGCCGAGATATTCCGAAGACTTGGCGGCGAGTTCGTTGTTCGGAACGTAGCCGGTGCCGGGAACGACGACCGATGCGCCGTAGGGGCCGGCGGCGAATTTGGCGAACTTCCAGGCGGCGTCTTCCTTGACGGGGTCATGCGTCAGGATGACGACAGCGTTGCCGCCCGTGGGAAGGCGGCCGTTGACCGGATCGATCAGCGGGATCTTCGCGGTGCGCAGGTCGAACTTGGTGCCGACATTCTTGATGGTGTTGATGAGCGCGCCGGTGGTCTGGAATTCGAAGCCGACCTTGCCGGCCGCGAAGGCCTGTTCGCCGGCAGCCTTGGTGAAGACCGGCATGCCGCCTTCCTTGACCATGCGCTCGATCATGTCGACGGCCTTCTGTCCCTCGGGGCTGTTGAAGGCAACCTTGGTCTCATCGTCGCTCAGCATCTTGCCGCCGGCGCCGAAGAGGAGGGCGGAGAACATCCAGTCGTCACCCTGCCAGCGGAAGTCGATGCCGTCGACGCCGTTGCCGAGCGCCTTGATCTTGCCGGCGAGCGTTAGGACTTCGTCCCAGGTCTTCGGCGGGTTGTCCGGGTCGCCGCCGGCAGCCTTCACCAGGTCGGCATTGTAATACATGATCGGGTTCGAGGTCGCGAAGGCGAGGCCGACCTGCTTGCCCTTGACCTGGGCGAGCTTGAGGATGGTGTCGGAGAAGCCCTGCTCGGCCATGTTGCCGTCCTTCTGGACGAGCGGTCCGAGATCGACGGCGACATTGCGCTCGTCCATCATGCGCAGGCGGTTGAGGCCGATGAAGGTGACATCGGGCATCTCGCTGGTGCCGGCCTGGCGAAGGATGGTCTGGATGCCTTCCTCATAGGTGGCCGAAGGGGCGGCGAACTGGATCTTGATGTCGGGATTCTGTTCCATGAACTTCTTCGAGATCGTGTCCATCACGTCCTTGAAGAAGCCCGGCATGGGATAGTGAACCGTCAGGGTGGTTTCGGCATAGGCCGGGACCGACACGACCATCGAAATGGCCGCGGCGGCGAGAATCTGGGTGATATGCTTCATCGCTCGTTCTCCGTTTTCAAATTTCGAACCGGTCAGCCCTTGAGACCGGTCATGGTGATGCCCTCGACGAAACGCTTCTGTGCCAGAAGGAATGCGACGACGAGGGGAAGGGTGATGATGAGGGTCGCCGCCATGAGCGCGCCGTAGTCGTCGCCGGCTTCGGCGGCGCGGAAATACATGAGGCCCAGCGGCGGCGTGGCGTAGTCCTGCTTGCTGATGACGATCAGCGGCCAGTAGAGGTCGTTCCAGTGCGCGACGACCGAGAAGATCGCGAAGGCCGTGACTGCCGGCCACGCATTCGGCACGATGACGCGGGCGACGATGCCGAGTTCCGACATGCCGTCGAGGCGGGCGGCGTGGATCAGATCGTCCGGCATGGCACGGAAGAACTGCAGGAACATGAAGATCGCGAAGACCGAGATCGAGAAGGGCGCGACCAGGGCCGTGTAGCTGTTCAGGAGCGACAGGCTGTTGAAGCCGACATAGAGCGGCAGCGCCGTCGCGTGGATCGGGATCAGCAGGCCGAGCATGACCAGCACCATCATGGTGCGCGCGGCCGGGAACTTCAGCTTGGCCATGGCATAGGCGCAGGGAATGGCGATCAGCACCTGGAAGAAGAAGATCAGGCCGCAGACGACGACGCCGTTGAACAGCAGCGTGCCCATCGACACCTTGCTCAGCGCCTTGGTGATGTTCTCGACGTAGAAGAAATGCGTCGGGATCAGCTTCAGCGCCGAGGTGAAGATATCGTCCTGCGCCTTGCCGGCCGTCGAGATCATGAAGATGTAGGGCGCCAGGAAGACGAGCGAGCCGAGGATCAGCAGGGAGAGGCGCAGGATGCGGCCGGGAGTGAAGCCTGTGGAGGTCATGTGTAGTGCACCTGCCGGTCCTGGACGCGATATTGCAGGAAGGTCAGCACCACAAGGATGGCGAGAAACACCGTGGTCATCGCCGAGGCATAGCCGACCCGCAGATAGACGAAGCCTTCCTGGTAGATGGTGAAGAGCAGGACTTCGGAAGCATGGTTCGGGCCGCCGTCGGTCAATGCCTTGACGGTGTCGAAGACCTTCACGGCGTTGATGATGCTGATCGTGGTGACGAAGAGCGTCGTCGGCCCGAGCATCGGCCAGGTGACGAGCCAGAAGCGGTCGAATGCCGATTTTGCGCCATCCACTTCGGCAGCGGCATAGAGCTCGCGCGGGATGGCGGTGAGGCCGGCCAGAAACAGCACCATGTTGAAGCCGACCGACTGCCAGACGCCGATGATCGACAGGCTATAAAGGGCCGTCGCCGAGGAGCCGAGCCAGTTCGGGCCGCGCACGCCGATTTCCGCCAGAAGCGCGTTGATCGGGCCGATGGTGGGATGGAAGAGATATTGCCAGACGGTCGCCATCGCCACGATCAGCGAGGCGACGGGCAGGAAGTAGGCGGTGCGGAAGAAGCTGCGGCCGATGCCCTCGCTCTCGATCAGCAATGCGACGCCGAGGCCGAGCACGATCGAGACGGGTGCGACGATTGCCGTATAGACCGTCGTGTTCCACAGCGATTTCAGAAAGGTGCGGTCTTTCAGCAGATGCGCATAGTTTTCGAAGGCGACGAAGCGCAGGCTGTTGTCGCCAAGCTGGAAATCCGTGAAGCCGAGCACGACGACGGCGACGATCGGCACCAGGATGAACAGCACGATGAGAACGATGGCGGGCAGGGCGAACAGCAGCGCCGTGCGGGCTTCGCCGCGCTCGCGTGCCGCCGCCGCCCGCATCGGCAGGGATGTGGCGGCAATGCTAGCCATGCGCCTTCTCCCGCGTGGCGTCCACGGTGAGCGGAACGGTGCGCAGGCGGCGGCCGTCCTCGGCAAAGACCATGGCCTGCTCCGGCGCAAGCGTCAGCGCGACGGGCGTGCCCGCCGAGAGGCCGGCGGCCTCGGCGGGGGTGAGCTTGACGATCATGGTCTCGCCGATGGCGTCGAGCCTGGCATGGAGGATGACTTCGGAGCCTAGGAATTCCATTCGCTCGATGCGGGCTGCGAGCGCATCCTGCCGGCCCTGGGCGAGCGTCACGAATTCCGGGCGGATGCCGAGCGTGATGGTGTTGCCGGCAAAGCTGCCGTCTTCCAGCGCGAGCCGGATGCCGCCGAAGGCGACGACGCCGTTTTCGGCCAGCGCCGGCAGAAGGTTGATGCGCGGCTGGCCGACGAAGCGGGCGACCTCGATATGCGAGGGATCGTCATAGATCGTCTGCGGCGAGGCGAGCTGCAGCAACTGCCCGCCGATCATCACGGCGACGCGATCGGCCATCGACAGGGCCTCGGCCTGGTCGTGGGTGACGTAGACCGTGGGAACGCCGGCGCGGCGATGCAGGTCGACGATCTCGCCGCGGGCATGGACGCGCAGATTGGCGTCGAGATTGGAAAGCGGCTCGTCCATGAGGAAGACGGCGGGGCGGCGGACCATGGCGCGGGCGAGCGCCACGCGCTGGCGCTGGCCGCCGGACATCTGGCCGGGCTTGCGGTCGAGCAGGTGGTCGATCTTCAACGAGACCGCCATTTCGCGGACGTCGCGGATGATACCGGAGCGCGCCGCGCGCTGGCCGGGGATCAGCGAGCCGATGAAGGGCAGGCGCTGCGTGCGCGTCAGCCGGCGCATGGCGAGCGGCACGGCGATGTTTTCCGAGGCCGTCAGATGCGGATAGAGCGCGTAGGACTGGAAGACCATGGCGATGTTGCGGTCTGCCGCCGCAACGCCGGAAACGTCGTTGCCGCCGAGGATGATTTCGCCGCTGTCGGCATGGTCGAGTCCTGCGAGGATGCGCAGCAGCGTGCTCTTGCCGCAGCCGGACGGGCCGACGAGGGCGATGAATTCGCCGGGCTCGACGTCGAGATCGACACCCTTGAGGATGGCGTTGCCGCCGAAGGATTTGGCGATGCCGCGAAGCGAGAGTGCGCTCATTCGGTCGACTCCTTCTGGAGCTTCGGGGCGGCCAGCGGATAGACTTCCATCACGACGTCGTCGAGGAAGTAGGCGGTCATGCCGGGAACGGCGACGATTTCGGTCGATGCGTTCTCGCCAAGCGCGTGGACGGCGGCGCCGATCAGCCGTTCGCCCGGCATTTCGCGTTCCATCTTGTCGAGGATGAAGGCGCCGGGCGGTGCCCAGACCAGGTTGGTGTCGTTGAAGCGGCCTTCCCAGGTCCAGTGCAGATGGCCGCTGCCGAACAGGGCGACGTCATGGGCCGAGATCAGATCATAGAGCCGGCGGCGCTGTGCCGGGCGCACGCTCCAGTAACCGGTATCGCCCTCGTCGGGCGCATCGACGAACAGCGGCTTGTGGGCGAACAGGGCCACGCGGCGGTCGCCACGGCTTTCGAGCATATGCTGCAGCCAGTCGAACTGCTTCTGCTCCTCGGCATCCTCGAAGCCCATCAGCAGGCTGTTGAGGCCGATCAGCCGCCAGTTGTCGACATCCTTCGCCCAGTAATCCGGGCCGACGAGCCGGCGCCAGCGGTCCAGCCGCTCGGGATTGACGGGTTGATGGGAACCGGGCAGGTGGCCGACATCGTGGTTGCCGGGCACGATCAGCATCGGCACGGAAACCTGCCGCATCATCTCCATGGAGAAGATCAGATCTTCGTCCTTGTCGGCGCCATCGACGCTCAAGTCGCCGGTATGGACGACGAGGTCGGCGCCACTTGCCTCGATCCATTTCGCCAGCGGTTCCCAGTTGCCGTTGAAATGCGGCTTGTTGGGGCTCAAATGGGTGTCGGTGATCTGGATGATCTTCAAGGCGCTTCTCCGAAGTCTTCAGAAAGGGTGCGCCAAAGGGATTGCCTTCAACCGGCGCGTCTCTGCGCTTTCTTTAGAAGGCCCCCATGTCAGTTAGGTAACGGGTCTTTTCAGCTGTTTTTCAGTTTTGTCACATCGCCGTCAAACGGCGCCGGCGTCCGCTTCACGCCGAGCGGGAGCACTGTACGCGGCGGCCCCGGTGTTATAGATCGTTGCGAAAGGGATCAGATATGTCAGACGAACAGAGCCGCATCATCAAACTCGAGGAAACGGTCGCCCATCAGGCGAAGACCATCGAGGAACTGTCCGACCAGCTCGCGGAGCAATGGAAGGTCGTCGAGCAGACCCGCCAGAAGCTCGATCGGCTGACGGAGCGCTTCCTGACGCTGGAGGAGCAGTCGCTCGACGCGCCAGCCATTACGAAGCCGCCGCATTACTGATCCTTTCCGGCGCTTCGTTCACGTTTCGGTGTTTCACGCGGGCGTGTGTAACAAAAGGGCCTGTCTTCCCGTATTTCCTTGTGACCGGAGCATTTACAATCTCGGTCGAGAGGAAATCATCATGAAGACTTTATCGACGGACATGATCCGCATGTATTCGGCGCGCGTCACCCGCTTTGCCGGTCTCGCGGCGGGTGCGGTGTTGCTTGGTGGAGTTGCGCTGCAATTTGTCGGCCGAGCTTCGGCCGAGGATGCGCGCGTCATTCCCCCGCCGAGCCAAGATGAAAAGGCGGCTTCGGCAGGGACGGAAACGGTCGTGCTTGCCGGCGGTTGCTTCTGGGGCGTGCAGGGCGTGTTCCAGCATGTCAACGGCGTCGTCAGCGCGACCTCAGGCTATGCCGGCGGCAACAAGGATGCGGCTCACTATGAAATGGTGAGCACGGGCGATACCGGCCATGCTGAGTCGGTGCGTGTCGTCTTCGATCCGCACAAGATCAGCTATGGGCACCTGCTGCAGATCTACTTCTCCGTTGTCCATGATCCGACCGAGCTGAACTATCAGGGGCCGGACAGCGGCACGCAATATCGCTCGGCCATCTTCCCGACCAGCCAGTCACAGGCCGATATCGCCCGCGCCTATATCGACCAGCTCAATCACGCCAAGGTCTTCGATGCCGCAATCGTCACCAAGATCGAGCCATCCAGGCAATTCTATGCCGCGGAGGACTATCATCAGGATTTCCTGACGACCCATCCGAGCTATCCCTATATCGTCATCAACGACCTGCCGAAGGTGAAGAACCTGGAGCATCTCTTTCCCAAGGATTATCGCGCCGACCCGGTTCTGGTGACGGCGAGCGCCAGCGCGAACTGACGGCTCGGTGACCGGCGAGGGATGATCGCCGGTCACCGCCGCCTTGCAAGAAATGCTCGTTACTCCCGGCTCGTCTGGTGTATTGCTGCCTCACCAGATAGTCATCGAGAGTATGCTTCGCCATGATCGTCCGCGACCGGCCGAATCTTCTGCAGCTTTTTTTCATCGTTCGCGGTTCGATCATTCGGCGCATCCTGCCGCAGATCATCGTCATCTTCCTGATGTCGGCATTGATCGTCTGGGGGCATGAGGAGAGCCCGAACCTGGTCGTTTCCTTCAACGGCTCGTCACTTTCCCTACTCGGCATAGCGCTTTCGATCTTCCTCGGCTTCCGAAACAATGCCGCCTACGACCGCTGGTGGGAGGGACGGCGCGACTGGGGGCAGCTCGTCTATGTTGCCCGCGGCTTTGCCCGCCAGACATTGGTGCTTGAAGCGGAAGGCGAGGCGGGCGCCGACATGCGCAAGAACCTGCTGCGCCTGACCATGGCTTTCGCGCAGGCGCTTGTCTGCCAGCTGCGGCCGGGCAGCGATGAGAGCAAGGTGCTGCGCTTGCTGACGGCAGGCGAGGCCGATCTCTATCGCACGGCCCGGAACCGGGCGGACCTCATCCTGCGCCTGATGTCGGCCGATCTTGCGCGATCGAAGGCCGCAGGCGCGATCTCGGATATCCAATACCAGATGCTGGATATCAGCATCGGCCAGATGGGAGCCGTGCAGGCCGCATGCGAGCGCATCCGCAACACGCCGCTGCCGTTCGGCTATACGCTGCTGCTGCACCGCACCGCCTATCTCTTCTGCTTCCTGCTGCCCTTCGGCTATGTCGATACGCTCGGCTGGGGCTCTCCTTTCGTCACGGCATTGATCGCCTACACCTTCTTCGGTCTCGATGCGCTCGGCGACGAACTGGAAGACCCGTTCGGCCAGCGCCCCAATGCGCTCGCCATCGGCGCCCTTGCCGATACGATCGAGATCAATCTGCGCGAAGCGCTCGGGGAAACCGACCTGCCGCCGCTGCCGCAGCCGAAGGATTTCGTGCTGATGTGAAAATCGGCAAAAAATATTCGACAAGTCATGGAATAGAATCCGAAGTGCTTCCGTATATAGATGTATGGAACGCAAAGGACGCACATTCGATGTTTTGGGGCAGCTCGGTTCGCTGAGACGCTATGCCCGCTCGCTCGTGCGCAATGCGGACGAGGCCGAAGACCTGGTGCATGACGCGCTGGTCAAGGCATACGAGCGCAAGGCATCTTTCCGGCGCGACGGCAACCTGCGCACCTGGCTGCTGTCGATCCTGCACAATGTGCATATCGATCGCCTGCGTCACAAGAAGTCGCTGAACCGTCGCCATGAAGAGGCGGCGGCAGAGCTGGAGACGGCGTTGCCGGCGTCGCAGGACCATACGGTGCGGCTGAGCCAGGTTCGCGAGGCCTTTTTCAACCTGCCCGAAGAGCAGCGCGAGGCGCTGCATCTGGTGGCGATCGAGGATCTTTCCTATCAGGAGGCTGCATCGGCGCTTGGCATTCCTGTCGGCACGCTGATGTCGCGCATCGCGCGGGCAAGGACGAGCCTTAGAAATTTCGAAGACGCGACCTCCAAGGTCTCCCATTTGCGGCTTATCGAGGGAGGCGGCAATGAAAATCGTTGATCCGATCATCGATACCGATCTCGACGCCTATGTCGATGGCGAGCTCACTCTCGGCCGCCGTGTCGAGGTGGAATCCTACCTCTCGGAGCATCCTGAGATCGCCGCCAAGGTGATGGCCGACATGAGCATCCGTGGCGAGTTGCGCATGGCCTTGGCCGGGGAAAGCCATGTGGTCCGGGCAGAAACGCGGGAAGCCGCGCGGCGGCTGGAGCGCGGGCTGGTCTATGGCCGCATGCTGGGCTCTTTCCAGCGCGTCGCCGCCGTTGCCGTGCTGGTGATGACCGGTTGGGTCGCGCATACGTCCTTCGGCGCCTTCACGGCGAGCGAGGTCAATGCGTCCGTGCCGGCGCCGGCGTTCGTCGACGATGCGGTGCGCGCCTACAAGACGACCACGGTGCGCGAAGAGGTCAAGCCGCAATCGGTGGCGGAGAATTACAATCCGGAAGAAATCCGCGCATCGACGGCAATTGTATTGCCGGACCTGCCAGGCGACTGGCGCGTCACCGATGCCCAGATCTATCCGTCCGAGTTTGGCCCGAGCGTCGAAATGATGGTCGATGCCGGCAAGGACGGGCATCTGTCACTGTTCGCCGTCCGTCCGGGCAATTTCGCCGTGCAGGAGGTCAGTCACATCAAGCGTGACGACGTCCAGGCTGCCTACTGGCAGATCGGCGAGGTCGCCTATGCGCTGATCGGCAATGGCCAGGCGGGTCAGCTCGACGGCGATGCCGAAAAGCTTGCCCGCAGCCTGTACTAGTTTGAGTTAAAGGAGAACGACCATGAATCCGACCAATCCGCGATACGGCTTCGGAGCCGCCGCCGGCTCGCAGGCGCTCTTCGACGAAGGTCTGCGCAAGCACATGCTGCGCGTCTACAACTACATGGGCATCGGCCTTGTCGTGACCGGTATCGTCGCGCTGATCGTCGGCACCACGCCGGCGCTCTACGTGCCGATTTTCCAGAGCCCGCTGAAGTGGGTCGTCATGCTGGCGCCGCTCGCCTTCGTGCTCTTCTTCTCGTTCCGCATCCAGTCCATGTCGGCCAGCACGGCGCAGACGATGTTCTGGGCGTTCTGTGCGGTCATGGGCCTCTCGCTGGCCTCGGTTTTCCTGGTCTTCACCGGCACGAGCATCGCCCGCACCTTCTTCATCGCCGCGACCATGTTCGGCGCGACCAGCCTTTACGGCTACACGACGAAGCGTGATCTTTCCAACATCGGCTCGTTCCTGATGATGGGCCTGTTCGGCGTGGTTATCGCCAGCATCGTCAACATCTTCCTGGGTTCGAGCGCGCTGCAGTTCGCCATCTCGATCATCGGCATCGTCGTCTTCGTCGGCCTGACCGCCTGGGATACGCAGAACATCAAGGAACAGTATGCCGAGAACCACGATCAGGAATCGCAGCAGAAGCTCGCCGTCTTCGGTGCCCTGTCGCTCTACCTGAACTTCGTCAACATCTTCCAGCTGCTGCTCAATTTCACCGGCGAGCGGGAGTAGTTTGAAATTGCCTGCTTGAGCATGGTCCGAGCCAAAGGGCACTCCACGCCTTTGGTGACCATGCTCCGGTAATGCGTCTCCCTGGGGGCTTGTTGAGACGCATGAAGCGCCTGCAGTATCTGCGCCGATACTGCAGGCGCAACTTTTTGAAGGGTGCGGCCGCTGGCCCAGAGCGAAAGCGGACTTGCCGCGATGGCGCCGGACTATCGCCGGAAGCATCGGCAGACGAGACGCCGGATCTGACGGCGTGGCGCCCATCGACCGTCTTCGCCGCAGCGCGGCAAAGGGGAAAGGTGCCGGATTAAGAGAGCATCGGTCAAAAGAAAGGGCCCGACAACGCAGATGTGCTGCTGTCGGGCCCTTGAACCTTGGGGATGCAATATCCTTCTTCCGTCAGAAGAAGGTCACGATCCTACCACTCTGCGACGCTGCCGTCTTCGTGACGCCAGACCGGATTGCGCCAGCGATGACCTTCCTTGGCGCGCTCGATGACATAGGCCTCATCCACCTCGATGCCGAGGCCGGGTCCCTGCGGGATCGACACGAAACCGTCGGCATACTGGAACACCTCCTTGTTGGAGATGTAGTCGAGGATGTCGTTGCCCTTGTTGTAGTGGATGCCGAGGCTCTGTTCCTGGATGAAGGCGTTGTAGCTGACGGCATCGACCTGCAGGCAGGCGGCAAGGGCGATCGGGCCGAGCGGACAATGCGGCGCCAGCGCCACGTCATAGGCTTCCGCCATCGCCGCGATCTTGCGGCATTCGGTGATGCCGCCGGCATGGGAGAGGTCCGGCTGCAGAATATCGACATAGCCGTCCGACAGCACGGACTTGAAGTCCCAGCGCGAATAGAGGCGCTCGCCGAGCGCGATCGGCGTCGAGCAATGGTTGGCGATTTCCTTCAGCGCCTCGCGGTTCTCGGAGAGAACGGGCTCCTCGATGAACAGCAGCTTGTAGGGTTCCAGCTCCTTGGCGAGCACCTTGGCCATCGGCCGGTGGACGCGGCCGTGGAAATCGACGCCGATGCCGATATAGGGGCCGATCGCCTCGCGGATGGTGGCGATGGTCTCGACCGCCTTTTCCACCTTGTCATAGGTGTCGACGATCTGCATTTCCTCGCAGCCGTTGAGCTTGATCGCCTTGAAGCCGCGGGCAACGACGTCCTTGGCATTGTTGGCGACGTCGGAGGGGCGGTCGCCGCCGATCCAGGAATAGACCTTGATCCTGTCGCGCACCTGGCCGCCGAGCAGCGAATGGATCGGCTGGCCCAGCGCCTTGCCCTTGATGTCCCACAGCGCCTGATCGATGCCGGCGAGCGCCGACATGTGGATGGCGCCGCCGCGATAGAAGCCGGCGCGGTACATGACGGTCCAATGGTCCTCGATCAGGAAGGGGTCCTTGCCGATCAGGTAGTCTTCCAGCTCGTGGACGGCCGCCTGCACCGTCAGCGCGCGACCCTCGACCACGGGCTCGCCCCAGCCGACGATGCCTTCGTCGGTTTCGATCTTCAGGAACATCCAGCGCGGCGGAACGATGTAGGTCGTCAGTTTCGTGATCTTCATGGGAATGCTTCCAGTTCGGCTTCGGATTGTATCAGCGGCGCGGCGCCGCGGATTTCGGGGTATCGGAAATGGGTCTCCGGCCATCGCGGGACTGCCGTTCGACCGCGAGGTCGCGGACGGCAAGATCGAGCATGCGATGGGCGCAGTCACGCGCGGCGGCGCGGTCGCGAAGGCGCAGCGCCTCGACAAGTTCGCCGTGAACCGCGATCGCGTCGTCGCGGCTATGGGCGGCGACGTTGGAGGCATGGAGCGCATATTTCAAGCCGGCATGCATGGCGCTGGACAGGCGGCGGAAGACCTGGTTGTGGCTGGCGCCGAGCAGTACCTTGTGAAAGGTCACGTCGGCCTCGGTGAAGCGCTCCGGATCATCGCCGCTGTCGCGCATCTGCTGCCACGCATGCTCCAGATCGGCAATTTCCCGGGCCGTGGCGCGCTCCGCCGCATATTCGGCGGCGGCGGGTTCTATGGTGCGGCGTGCTTCCAGGATGGAGCCGAGAATGTCGAAATCGGCAATATAGGGGCCCATCCATTCCAGGACGTCCTGATCGAGAATGTTCCAGTCGTCCCTATCGCAGACAGTGGTGCCGATGCGCGGCTTGCCGCGCACAAGCCCTTTCGATTCCAGCACCTTGAGGGATTCGCGGATCACCGTGCGGCTGACGCCATAGATCTGGCAAAGATCGTTTTCGCGCGGCAGCGTCGAGCCGGAGGGATAGCGTTCGGCGCAGATGTCTTCGGCGATCGAGGCGGTGACGTTCTTTCTTACGCGCGGACGGCGCGCGGGTTGAGCCGAGGAACTGTCCTCCTGTCCTTCAAGAGAATTCACCCTATCTCCTCCACGCCGCTTTGCATGCTCCCCGAAATCTCGTGACGGGGACCTATGCGGGCTTTTGGCGCAGCCAATGCCAGCTTCGTTTCAAGCGTTTTCCGTATGGGCATCAAGATACGTCAATCATCATACATTGGCAAGTATTTTGTATGATGATTAAATGGCATTATCTTATCGCGGAAGGGAACAATCCGCCGTGCCGCATCTTCTCAAGGCGGCGCTGCCGTTGTTATGGCGGCGTCGTCTTCGACCGATAGAAAGTCTATGGTGGCCGCGCGGCGGGTGATGAAAATCATTTGCTGCTGGTCATCGCGGGAAAGCGGGTTCCGCTCCCGAAGCTCATTCAACGACAAGGAGGACGACATGCAGATCAATCGCACAGGTTCGGCTCAATGGTCCGGTGGCTTGAAGGACGGCAAAGGCCAGATCTCGACGCAGAGCGGCGCGCTCAATCACTATCCTTACGGCTTTGCCAGCCGCTTCGAAGGCGTTGCCGGCACCAATCCGGAAGAGCTGATCGGAGCGGCGCATGCGGGTTGTTTCACCATGGCACTGTCGCTGATCCTCAACGAGGCCGGCTTCACCGCCGAAAGCATGGAGACGACGGCCAAGGTGACGCTTGAGAGCGTCGAAGGCGGTTTCGCCATCACCGCGATTCACCTGACGCTGACGGGCAAGGTTCCCGGCGCCGACGAGGCGACTTTCACCGAACTTGCCAACAAGGCGAAGGCGGGGTGCCCGGTCTCCAAGGCGCTCACCTCCGTTCCGATCTCGCTGGAAGTTCGCGCCGGCTAAACCGCCTCTGCGACAAAATGCCGAACATGTCGATACCGGTCCGTATGATGCGTTGTCGATGATTTAACCCTTGTTTCAGGTTGTTCGGCGCATTCTCGGTGTAATCAATAGGATCCGAAAACCGCCCACGGTTGTGGGCGGTTTTCTTGACATCGACACTCTGATGGTTTACGAGTGACGAAAGTTGAAAATCGTCACTCGTAAACCATCAGGCTCTGCTTATGCTCGACCTCCCCGACGTTAGCGCCGATTCTGCCCGTCAGGAAAACATCACGCGGATTCTCGAAACAGCCGAAAGGCTGTTTCGTCACTACGGCTACAGCAAGACGACCGTGGCCGACATCGCCCGCGATCTCGGCATGTCCACGGCGAATATCTATCGTTTCTTCGGTTCCAAGGCCGACATTCATCAGGCGCTCTGCGGGCGCATGCTCGATCAGAGCTACCAGATGGCCTTATCCGTCCGCAATCAGCCCATCAGCGCATCCGAACGGCTGCGGGCCTATACCATGGCCCAGTACAAGATGACGCTGGAGACCATGCTCGACGAACAGAAGGTTCACGAGATGGTCGTCATTGCCATCGAACGGGAATGGCATGTCATCGAGGAACACATCTATCGCATCCAGGAGGTGATTACCGAGATCATCGCTGAGGGCATCGCCGCCGGCGAGTTCGTCGATCAGGACCCCCATGTGGCATCCAAGTGCTTCGGCGCGGCTACCGTCGACCTCTGCCACCCGCAGATGGTCGCCCAGGGCCTCAACAAGACATACCAGGCCCGACCTGAAGAACTCATCGAGTTCGCCATCCGAGCCTTGAAGAAATAGCAGCCTGCGCACCGGATAGCCGGTGCGCGCCAGTTTTTGTTCGCATAGGAGAGCGACATGGTTTCGCTGACGACCACTACCATACGGAACGTTGCCGGGGCGGCGCTGCTTGCCGCCCTCGGGCTGACGCTCTCCGGCTGCAACGAGAAAAAAGAAGAGACAGCGGAAGTGATCCGGCCGGTGAAGGTGGTCGAAATCGCCCAGGCGGACACGACGCGCAAGCTCGATTATTCCGGCGCCGTGCGGGCGCGGACGGAAATGAACCTCGGCTTCCGCGTCGCCGGCAAGATTATCGAACGCAATGTGGATATCGGCCAGCGGGTCAAGCCCGGCGATGTGCTCGCCCGGATGGATGCGACCGACTATGTGCTTGCCGTCCGCCGTTCGCAGGCCGATCTTGATGCCGCGGAAAAGCAGGTGCAGACGGCAGAGCTTGCCCGCAACCGCGCCCAGACGCTCTTCGACAAGAACGTCTCGCCGAAGTCGCAGCTCGAACAGGCCGAGCTCTCCTACGAGCAGGCCGTGTCGACGCGGGATTCCGCGGTATCGGCTCTCGCCGAGGCGAAGAACCAGGTGGCCTACGCCGATCTCGCGTCTGACATGAACGGCATCGTCACGGCAATCAATGCCGATGTCGGCCAGGTGGTCAGCTCCGGCACCCCCGTCATCACCGTCGCCGTCGACGGCGAAAAGGAAGTACAGGTCGCCGTACCGGAAATGGATATCGCCCAGTTCAAGGTCGGCAAGGACGTCAAGGCGCGCTTCTGGTCCGACACGGCTCTCGTGCTGGATGGAAAGGTGCGGGAAGTATCCGGCAGCGCCGATCAGTCGCGCACCTTTGCGGTGCGCGTGAGCCTGCCGAACGATCCGCAGGTTCTGCTCGGCATGACGGCGACGATCGAGGCGATTGCCGACAACACGAAGCCCTATGTTTCCATTCCGCTGAGCGCGCTTGCGCAGAAGGACGGGCAGCAGATCGTCTGGCTCGTCGATCGCAGCGCCGGCACCGTGCATTCCCGCGCCATCAAGGTGGCGGATTTCGCCGATGACGGCGTGCGCATTGCCGACGGGCTCAAGACCGGCGATATCGTCGTCGCCGCCGGCACGCAATTCATGACCGAGAACATGAAGGTCAAGCTTCCGGCTGCTTCAGCTCAGCAGGCCTCCGCAGAAACCAGCGCCGCTTCGGCGGACGTCGTGCGCTGACCGGATCGAGAGGGCGAAACCATGTCCATCAACAACACTTCCGGCGGGAAGCAGCGTTTCAACCTGTCGCGCTGGGCGATCGGCCACCCGAGCATCGCGCGGTTCCTCTTCGGTCTCATCATCATCGCGGGGGCGCTTGGCCTCACGCATATGGGCCAGAAGGAAGATCCGGATTTCACCTTCCGCGTCATGGTCGTGCAGACCGTCTGGCCAGGCGCCTCGCTGCAGGACATGGAAGACCAGGTGGTCAACAAGATCGAGCGCAAGCTGCAGGAAACGCCGCATCTCGATTGGGTCAAATCCTATACCCGTGCCGGCTTTGCCATCACGACGGTCCAGATCAAGGGCGATACCAACACCGAACAGGTGAAGGATGCCTTCTACCAGATCCGCAAGAAGGTCGGCGATATCGGCAACGAGCTGCCGGCTGGCCTGCTCGGTCCCTATTTCAACGATGAATTCGGCGATACCTTCATCACGCTGCATTCGATCAGCGGCGATGGCTACAGCTATCCGGAGCTGAAGAAGTTCGCCATCCAGGCGCGAGACATGCTGCTGTCCACGCCGGGCGTCGAGAAGGCCACCATCATCGGCGACCAGGCGGAGCAGATCTATATCGACGTCTCCTCCAAGGTCCTGGCCGAGCGCGGGCTGACGCTCAACGACCTGAAGAACGCCATCGTCGGCCAGAACAATGTCGATCCGGCCGGTAGCGTCGATACCACGACGCGTTCGGTGCGCATCTCGGTCGAGGGCGACGTCAACAAGGTCGAGGACATCAAGAACTTGCGGCTGACCGCCGGCGGCCAGGTAACCCGCCTCGGCGATATCGCCACCGTCACTGCCGGGCTGCAAGATCCCTATACCGCCAAGTTCCTTTACAATGGTCATCCGAGCGTGCAGCTTGGCGTCGTCATGGCGAGCGGCTACAAGGTGACCGACGTCGGTGCCTCCGTGGAGGAAACCTACAAGCGTTTCGAGACCTCGCTGCCGGTCGGCGTGCAGGTCGACCAGATCGCCAACCAGCCCGATGTCGTCACCGACGCGATCAGCGAGTTCATGCACGCGCTCGGCGAAGCTCTCGTCATCGTGCTGATCGTCTCGTTCCTGTCGATCGGCTGGCGCTCGGGCCTGGTGATCGCCATCGCCATTCCGCTGGTGCTGGCCGCGACCTTCGCCATCATGTACGAATTCGGCATCGACCTGCAGCGTATCTCGCTCGGTGCGCTCATCATCGCGCTCGGCCTGCTGGTGGATGACGCGATGATCGTGGTCGAGCTGATGGAGCGCAAGCTGGAAGAGGGGCTGGTGAAGCTCGATGCCGCCAGCTTCGCCTATTCCTCGACCGCCTTCCCGATGCTGACCGGCACGCTGATCACGACCGCCGGCTTCATTCCCGTCGGCTTCGCGGCATCGACGGCGGGCGAATATGTCCGCACGCTCTTCTACGTCGTCGGCATCGCGCTCGTGGTCTCCTGGTTTGTGGCCGTCTACTTCACGCCATGGCTCGGCTACATGATCCTCAAGCAGCGCCATCATGCCGGCGAGCATCATGACGTGTTCGATACGCGCTTCTACCGTCGCCTGCGGTCCTCCGTGACCTGGGCCGTGCGCCACCGCGTCATCGTGCTGCTTCTGACGCTGGCCGCCTTCGTCGGCAGCCTCTGGTCCTTCCAGTTCATTCCGCAGAATTTCTTCCCGCAGTCGTCGCGTCCGGAAATCCTGGTCGATCTGTGGCTGCCTGAGGGAACCAGCATCAAGGAAGTCGAGCGGCAGGCGCAGGCTCTGGAAGCGCGCATGGCCGACGATCCGGACAAGCGCTTCATCGCCACCTATGTCGGCCAGGGCGCGCCACGCTTCTTCCTGCCGCTCGATCAGCAGCTCACCAATCCGAACTATGCCCAGATGCTGGTCATGGCCAAGGACGAGCCGGCACGCGAGCGTCTGATTACCAAGATGCGCGGGATTCTCGCGGCAGACTTCCCCTCCGTTCGCGCCAAGGTCGACCGCCTGTTCCTCGGTCCGCCGACAGGCTGGCCCGTGCAGCTGCGCGTCATGGGCCCGGACCGGGAAGAGGTTCGTCACATTGCCGACGAGGTGAAGCAGCGCTTCTCCCAGAATCCTCTGCTCGGCGCCATCCACGACGACTGGCTCGAGCCGGTGCCGGCCATGAAGCTGGTGATCGATCAGGATCGCGCCCGTGCTCTCGGCGTCACCTCGCAGCGTATCCGCCAGATGCTGCAGGCTGCGATGTCGGGCGCTACCCTCGACAACTATCGCGAGGGTGAGGAAACGGTCGGGATCGTGGCCCGCGAGCCGGAGGCAAGCCGCCATCTGCTGACCTCGGTGAACTCCATCTATATTCCGACCGATACCGGCGGGTTCGTGCCGCTGTCGCAGGTCGCCAAGATCGAGCCGGTGATGGAGCAGAGCATCGAATGGCGCCGCGATCGCCTGCCGACCATCACCGTGCGGGCGACATTGCCCGACGATGTGCAGTCGAACGACGTGACCGCCAAGCTCTATAACGATATGGCGGATCTCAGAAACAGCCTGCCGGCCGGCTACAAGATCGAAATCCAGGGCGGTGCCGAAGACAGTGCTGAAAGCCAGGCCTCGATCGCCGCCAAGGCGCCGATCATGCTCGTCATCATCGTCGTGCTCCTGATGGCGCAGCTGCAGCATTTCGGCAAGGCGATGCTGGTGCTGGCGACCGGTCCGCTCGGCATCATCGGTGCCGCCGGAGCTCTGCTCATCAGCGGTGCGCCCTTCGGCTTCGTGGCGATCCTCGGCGTCATCGCGCTGCTCGGCATCATCATCCGCAACTCGATCATCCTCGTCGACCAGATCGACCAGGATATCGCGGCGGGCATGGACCGGAAGGAAGCGATCATCGGCTCGGCCGTTCGTCGTTTCCGGCCGATCATGCTGACGGCGCTGACGGCCGTGCTGGCGCTGATCCCGATCTCGCGCGGCGTGTTCTGGGGCCCGCTCGCCTACGCCATGATGGGCGGCATTCTGGTCGCGACCGTGCTGACCATCTTCGTGCTGCCCGCCGGCTATGCCTTGTTCTTCGGCCGGGAGCCGAAGCACAAGTCGACGGAACCGCCGGCCAAGGATCAGGCCGACGACGACCAGAACACCCTCCAGCTTCCTCCCGCGATGGCGGCGGAGTAGGGCGCCGGAGGGAAGCAGATGCCGGCCCTGGCCCTGCCAACCCGAAGCGCCGAATGAAGACAGGATGATATCGAGCCGTCCGCAACATGAAAGTTGCGGGCGGTTTTCCTTGCCGGCCATATCCTCATGACGCATTCTCGACAATCGATCGTCCCGGAATTCGAGTGGATGGAAATGCGGCAATGACAATCAATTTTCAGAAGATGCATGCGAATGGCGACGACTTCGTCATCGTCGACCTGCGCGGCCAGGCCGATTTCATCGACCGGGATATCGTCCGGCGGCTGGGCGACCGAAACCGCGGGATCGGGTTCAATCAGCTCGCGGTCATGACGGATTGCGAGGATGCGGCGGTTCGCCTTGCATTCTGGAATCCGGATGGTTCGACGCTGGATGTTTGCGGCAGCGCCACGCGGGGCGTTGCCTGGAAGCTGTTGCGGGAAACAGGCTCTTCCTCCGTCATCGTGAGGACCAATCGTGGGCTCCTGACCTGTTCCAAGGACGTGGGCGATCTCATAGCGGTCGACATGGGAAGGCCGTCGCTGGATTGGCGGGATGTCCCGATCGCCTGCGAGATGGACACGTTGGCGGTCTCCTTGCCGGGTTCTCCCGCGGTTTGCAGCATGGGCAATCCGCACTGCACCTTCTTTGTCGACGATGTGCGAGACGTGGAGATCGAAGCAATTGGCCCTGAGATCGAAACTCATCCCTTGTTTCCGCAAAGGACCAACGTGCATTTTGTCCAGATAATCGATCCGACGCGGATTCGGCTTCGCATATGGGAACGCGGCGGCGGTATTCCGCTGGGTTCGGGATCATGCGCTTGCGGCGCGGCTGTGAACGGGATCCGGCGCGGCTTGCTGAGCGGTTCGGTGGACGTCGTCTGCGATGGCGGCAGCTTCAACGTCAGATGGGATGGTATCGGAAGCGTCTTCCTCACCGGGCCTGTCGAAGCCAGTTTCAGCGGTGTCTGGTCCGACGACGCATTGCAGAAATCCTAGATCGCGCGGCCAGGCCTCTTCTCTTTTTCGGGTTGAGCGCTTCAGCCTGGAGGCAGAATTATCGGCCTGCCGTCGGCGATCTTGAGGACCGTCAGGGTGCCGCCCATGGAGACGGCCGTATCGATACCGATGCGGCCCTTGCCGAAAACGGGGTGAGAACCCGGGGTGTGGCCGTGGATGACCAGAAGCGGCAGTTGCGGCCCTTCCGACAGGAACGGCTCGCGGATCCACAGGAGATCCTCGTCGGTCTGATCGTGTAACGGTACGCCCGGCCTGATGCCGGCATGGACGAAGAGGGTCGAGCCGAGAGTGACCGCGCCTGCGAGCGAACGCAGCAGATCGACATGCGCCGCCGGAATGGCCTTGAGCGCCAGGTCGCGCAACTCCGTGACGGAAAAGCCGAGGTCGAAAAGGACATGTCTGGCATCGATGCCATAGGAGGCGAGCGTCGGCAGCGCGCCGAATTCGAGCCAGTGGCTATTGGCGTCGGGGTCCTCCAGAAAGCGCAGGAAGACATCGTCGTGATTGCCGCAAAGCGCATAGCGGTCGAAGCCTTCCGGCGGCGGCGCGCAGAGATGCGCCAGGACGTCGCTGGAGCGCGGACCGCGATCGACATAGTCGCCGAGAAACATCAGCAGCTTTCTGCCGGGAAGGCTACGGGCATCCTCGACGATGCGTCTTTCAGCCGCGACCATGTCATCGTAACAGCCATGGATATCGCTCAGCGCATAGATCGCGGCATAATCGTGCGCGGTGAGAGCGATGCGGTCCCGTTGATGCTGCATGAAATCGGCCGTTTCCCGCCGGGCCGTGCCTGAACGACCGCGACAGTCCAATTGCTTGAAATGATATCGAGAAACCCGCTTTCGGCGAGTTTGCGAACGACGGTATTCCAAGCATCGGTCCGCTGCAAGCCGTACCGGCGGCAACCAGCGGTCGAAATCGATGAAATGGCCGGAACCTCGCCATTGCCCTGGGAAAGCCGTGCTTATCGCAGCCTCCCGAAGGGTCAGGCTGTTCAGCCGCGATAGGCGGCCCCCAGCCCGGCGATATCGAGCTTGACCATCTGCATCATGGCCTGCATGACGCGGGCAGCCTTGGCTGCATCGGGATCGGACAGATATTTGCCGAGCGCGGTCGGCACGATCTGCCACGAAACCCCATAGCGGTCCGTCACCCAGCCGCAAGCCACGGGTGTTCCGCCGGCGGCAAGCCCGTTCCAGAGCCGGTCGACCTCGGCCTGATCGGCGCAATCCACCTCCAGAGAAATCGCATGGGTGAATTCGATACGGTTGCCGCCGTTCAGCGCCATGAAGCGCTGGCCGGCGAGCGTGAAGTTGACGACCAGAACCTGATCGGCCTTGCCGGAGGGGGTGTCGACAATGTTCTTCTGAACATGGTCGATCCGCGAGCCCGGGAAGATTGAAACATAGAAATTCGCTGCTTCCTCGGCTTCCCGTGCGAACCAAAGGCATGGGGCAATCTTGGACATTTGGTGCTCCTCTCTCCAATTGGAATGCCCAAAGGACGAAGGAAGAGCGGCAAGGCCGACAGGGCTGCGGAAATTTTTCAGCCGTCCGATACGGGGATTGCGGCGGAATGTCAGTCGCCCGCGAGCCTTTCGGCGAATTCGATCGCCTCGATCAGGCTGCGCTCGTTGGCAATGCCCTTGCCGGCGATGTCGAAGGCGGTGCCGTGATCGACCGAGGTGCGCACGATCGGCAGGCCGAGCGTGATGTTGACGCCGGAAAGATCCATCCATTTCCCCGTCGCCGGATCGATTTCGAAACCGAGCAGCTTGACCGGGATATGGCCCTGATCGTGATACATGGCGATGACGGCATCATACTGGCCGGCGCGCAGCTTGACGAAAACAGTGTCGCCGGGAACCGGGCCGACGATATCGAGCCCGTCGGACACGGCCTTGGCGATGGTGGGGGCGGAGATATCGATATCCTGCCGGCCGAAGAGACCGCCTTCGCCGGCATGCGGATTGAGCGCCGCCACGGCAATCTTCGGCCTTACGATACCGAGGTGCCTGAGCGCCTTGTCGGTGAGGTCGATGACGAGGCGCAGCCGTTCGGGCGTCAGCCGCTTCGGCACATCCTCCAGTGCGACATGCGTGGTGACGTGGCTGACGCGCATGTTGCCATGGGCGAGCATCATTACCGAGCCGCGTGCGCCGGTGAGCTCGGCCAGCAGTTCGGTATGGCCGGCATAGTGGAAACCGGCCTTGTTCAGCGCTTCCTTGTTAAGCGGCGCCGTGACGATGCCGCCGACCTTGCCGGCCATGGCCAGCTGAACGCCCTTCTCGATGGCCTTGAACGCCATGCGGCCGCCATCGGCGGAGAGAAGGCCGGGCAGGATCGGCTGGCCCTCGGCATCCGCCTGGATGAAGCAGAGGTTCGGCCAGGCGTCCTCCATCCGCGCTTCGGGGATCTCGATATCGAGGCCGAGTTGCCGTTCGGCCAGCCTCAGGGCAGGGCCGCTGCCGATGATCGTCAGTTTCAAGGCCCCTTCATCGAGCCTGTCCTTCAGCCGGACTGCGGCCTTGACGATGATTTCCGGGCCGATGCCGGCGGGATCGCCCATGGTGATTGCCAGGTGCCGCGTCATGGTTCTTCTCCTCCGGCGATGAGCGCGTTTTCATTCAAGAGATCGCGCCATAAAGTGGGCCCTCCGAAGGCGCCCGACTTGGAGATGACCGTCGTCCCGTTCCAGGGGCCGCCGATGATCGTGGAGCGCGGCAGGCCGGGTGCGGCCTGGCCGGTGATGCTGAGGGCCGAGACATCGAGCGCCGAGCACAGATTGCGCAAGGTTTCGCCGCCGGCGACGATCAATGTGGCCGGGGCCGGCAGGGCCCTGGCGATGCCGCCGAGGGTCGCCTCGATCCGCCTTGCCGCATCGTCGCGCTCGAGCCCCGTCGGCAGGTCGAGGCTGACCATGGCGACGCCGCCTTGCCGGATCTGGCTTTCGACGGCATCGGCATTCGCGCCTTCCGAGAGCTTCAGCCAATAGGGGCCGCAGGCCTGGAGCTGCGCCAGCGTGATCGGCTGATCCGAGCCGAACAGGCCAAGCACCGGTCTTTGCAGCCGGCGCGAAACGGGGACGACGGATGCGTTCTTTTCTGCATGGGGGCGATGATGCGTCGCCAGATCGATATTCCGCGCCAGGGCGCGGGCTAGCCCGCCGGTGCCGCTCCATAGGACCGGTCCGTGCAGCTGCGTTGATGCCCATGCGATGACGGCGTCCAGATCGTCGTCCGAATGCGCATCGAAAACATGGATGCCATCGGGAACAGGCCGGCGCTTTCCGGCTTTGGCAGGGTTCAGGGCGAATGTCGTGTTGAAGGCCGGCAGCCCTTCCGCCTGCAGGTGAGCGACCAGATCGCCGCTCACGTCGCGCCAGGCGTCCTTGCCGGCAAACAGCACCTGCCGCCCGCCCCTCGTGTGCCGCCCATGATGCGGAAAGGCCGGCGCGAGAATGCATTGACGCCAGTGTCCCAGCCGAAAGCAGGCCGCGAGCTCCGCCGCCCAGGGCCCGCGAAACAGGCTGTCCACCTTCTTGAAGGCAAGATCGGCCCCCTCCAGCAGCGGCGCGATGCGACCGACGATCGCCGCCGCCTCGGCGGCCGATTTTTCGCGGGTGCCGCTATCGATCGCGAGACAATCCGGCAGGCTTGCCGGAAGCGCATCGTCGCGCTGCACCTCGATCGGCCCGTAAACGCCGACGAATTCGACTGCGGTATCGAGTGCGCCGGTCAGGTCGTCAGCGATGAGGCGGAGGGTGGACATGAACTTGACGAGCCTTCGGCGGCCTTGCGGGTATCGGACAGGGGCATGGAAGCAAGGCCTTGTGGCTGCTCTTGCGGCGCGCAATCTTCAGCCTTCCATGAAGGATGTCAACGGGTTGCTTTGTCACCGAGTCATGTGGGGTCGCCGCCTATGGGATCGCTGTCGCACAACCCCTTCCACCATCGGAGCAAGCCAATCCATATGAAATAAAAAGTGCCCCTCACCCCAGCCCTCTCCCCGTTTCGACGGGGAGAGGGGGCAACGCCCGACCCCTTCGCCCCGCGTGCGGGGAGAAGGTGGACTCGAACAGTTGAGCGAAACGAAACTGTGAGAGGACGGATGAGGGGCCAAATGTCCATATGCAACTGTCCCGCCATTTCATCGATCCGGCCTGCGACCTCAGCCCGCGTTTACTCGGCAACGCATATGCGGCTATGCTTGTGGCAACGACGCAGCCGGGTTGCTTCCGTCGTTTCAAGGAGGGCAGGGTGAGCTACGATTTCCATGTGGGCCAGAAGGTCGTCTGCATCGACGACAAGTTCAAGCATGTCAGCATCGATCAGCTGATCCGCAAGGGGACGATCTACACCATCCGCTGGGTCGGCGAATACACGCATTATGTCGACGGCACCTTCATCGGCGTCAAGCTCGAGGAGATCCATCGCGGCAACGACGACGGGCCGGAAGGCTACGGCGCCGCCGACATGCCCTATCGCGCCAGCCGCTTCCGCCCGCTGGTGAAGGACAAGATCGCCTCGCTCAGAAAACTGCTGGCGCCGACGCCGGATGCGCCTGTCGAGCCGAAGGTGAAGGTCAAGAAGACGGAAAAGGTCTGAGGGCTATGGCAGTATAGCCTGGCATGAACTAGGCCTGCCGCGCCCGCGCAAGCCCGTGTTCGATCAGGCGGCTGATGAGCTCCGGATAGGAAATGCCCGAGGCGCCCATGGCCTTGGGATACATGCTGATATTGGTGAAGCCGGGCATGGTGTTGATTTCGTTGATGACGATACTCTGATCCGGCCGCACGAAGAAATCGACGCGCGCCAGCCCTTCGCATCCGAGCGCGCGAAAGCCATCCGCCGCCATGCGCTTCAGCACCTCCGCCGTCCCGGCCGGAATATCCGCCGGCACGGTGACGACGGCGCCATCCTGATCCAGATATTTCGCCTCGTAGGAATAGAAACCGTGGGTCGCGGCCGTGGCGATCTCACCCGGCACGGAGACGAAGAGCGAGCCGTCAGGCTCTTCCAGCACGGCGCATTCGATCTCGCGGGCGCGCACGAATTCTTCTACCAGCACCTTGCGGTCATGCCGGAAGGCTTCGGTGAGCGCGCTCTCGAAGGCTGCGGCATCCTGCACCTTGCTGACGCCGACCGACGAGCCCTGGCGGGTGGGCTTGACGAAGACGGGCGAGCCGAGCGTGGCCGCGATCTCATCGAAACTTGGCTTGTCGCCGCGCGTGAGCGTGACAGAGCGGGCGACGGGCAGGCCGGCCTCGCGCAGCAGGCGCTTTGCCATGTCCTTGTCGATCGCATTGGCCGAGCCGAGAATGCCGCAGCCGACGAGGGGCAGTCCGACGATCTGGGCTAGGCCCTGAATGGAGCCATCCTCGCCGTTCAGCCCATGCAGCACCGGAAACAGCACGTCGACCGCAGGCAGCTCGCGCCCACCAGTCCCTTCCAGCGCCAGCAGCCGCCCCTTGCCGCCCGGAACCAGGCAGACTTCAGTGCCCTCATAGGCAACCGGCTCCGGCAGCGCGCCACCCTTTTCCTCCACCAGCAGCCAGCGCCCGGCGCGGTCGATCAGGATCGGCACGATCTCATATCTGCCGCCATCGATCGCCTTGACGACATTGCGGGCCGACATGACGGAAACCTCATGCTCGCTGGACTGACCGCCAAACAGAACGGCGACGCGTAGTTTCGACATGGAGGCTTTTCTCCCGGGCCAAAGAGGATGTGATGGGAGAAGGGGTTATACGGGGGATTGTAGCGGAATTGGGGAGGGGGTGCGCGGGGTATGAAAGATGCCACTGCGACTTTCGCATTAGACATCGATGCTGGCTGATAATTTGTTCATATAAGTAGTCGCCGCATCGGGCTTACATTCTCCCATGATTACTTGCCATGTTTATTATGAACCCCATAAGTAATTGCCGAGGATGGATATGAAAAATTGACAAGCCACGTTACAAAATTGCTAAGCCGAACCAATAGCACTGATGTTCAACCAGGAAGGTATAGGGATGGTCGAATTGTTCTCGAACATCAATTGGCTTGAGTGGTCAAAAGTGATTTTCGATCTTCTCAAAGGCGTCGCGTGGCCTTTGGTAATACTGTTCGTAGTCCTGATGTTTCGTCGCGAGGTGCGTGAACGAATCAAGGACATTGTTTCTGTCGGGCCATCTGGCGCCGTTCTACAGCCCTCTCGGCAGATCGGTGAAGCGACGCCCCCACCAGGACTATCAGAGACAAAACGTTCAGAATTGGCCGAAACTAAGCACCCTCTGGCTACGGTTCAGGCTCTTATCGAAAAAATAGATAACCAACTTGCTAATATACCTAGTGATGATCGGATTCAAAGGCTCGTCGCTAGCTTGGCAGAAGCACAGATTGAACGCCAATTTGAATTCATATGGGGAATAATCTTCGGGAGCCAAATTGCAGCATTGAGGCGTTTAAAACTGGAATCAATTTCTATCGAGGACGCAAAGAAATATTTTGAAGAGGATGTAAAGCCAATTGACTCCGAACTTTACGCAAAGTTCGATTTTAATCAGTGGTCTCGGTTCTTATTGGAGCAAGGGCTTGTCGCTATTGAGGACGGTCATGTATCGCTTACCGATAGTGGTCGCGATTTTTTAGCCTTTATTGACCTCAAGAAACCCGGATTCATGCGAGCAGGCTAAGACAAAGGGCGGCCCATCACTATGATTACGGTCTACTTAGACAACAACGTATGGGACTATTTATTTGCCAACGATATCGATCTATCGCTGGAGCTACCGGAGCCGGAATTTTCAATCTGTATTACCCGTGAGGGTGAAATCGAGATTCTGACAATGCCGGATGAAAAGCGGGATTTTACTAACCGCACCATCGTTGAGCGTAATATTTCGGTGGACACCTATTTTGGCTTTGCTGAAGCGAATTTTGGTATTGGAGATCAGCGTGTCGCTGGTTTTAATCAAGGCAGATTCGCCTCTCCAGAAGAAATTGAGTTTAGCGATGATCAGAAATCCCGCATCAGGTTGACCAACAGACCCCGTCAGCGCCTTCTAAAGAACGAGGGGGACGTAGCTTTGGCCGCCCGGTCTATGCGTTGGGTTGTACTCACAAACGAAGGTCCGTTGAAAAGTGGGCCGCTTAAAACAGCGCGAGAACGCGGTGGCAAGGTTGTTTTCCTCAGTGAGCTGCTTGGGTCTTCTCGCTCATGGGCGGATTACATCAAAAGTGCCGTGTTCAAGAACAACTAGAGAATTTCGTGAAAATTTAAACTCTGAAAAACTGGTGCTGCTAGAGAGATTTGAACTCTCGGCCTCTCCCTTACCAAGGGAGTGCTCTACCCCTGAGCTATAGCAGCAATCCGTGGCGCGATGTGGGTGCGCCGTATTGGGCGAGGCGGCTATTGCCATAGGTCGGGGCGGAGTGCAAGCCGCAAATTGCAAGTTCTGTGAAAGATCGTTGGAAAAAATGTGTCGGTCTTTTGAAGGGCGGGGTTTTCGGCTATCAGGAAGTCATGGCTGCGGACAAGACGAAAATCGGTGAAGGGCAGGCTTTGCAGGGTGGTTCGGCCCCCAGTGGGGTCGGCGGCGAGGCGGGCGAGCGGGCGGATGCCAGGCAGATCACGGAAGCGGATCGGCGCCGCGAGCGCGCGGCGCAAAAGCTCAGGGAAAATCTGGGCCGCCGCAAGCAGCAGGTGCGGGCGCGGCGCGCCGGCCACGCCGACGAGACGGATGGGCTGCCGGGCGCAAAGGCTGGGGATAGTGCTCAATCCGCCGCAAAAAGGGACGAATCGCAATGATTGATGTCGCCCATCATCAAACGAATTGAAGCCTTAATCTATTTCGTCTAAAGAGCGCCTTTTCCCCCAAGCGCGTGGAATTGGCGCACGGAACTTCAGGAAAGGCGGGCCTCGCCCGTATTGTACATATGGATCGTATCAGGATTGTCGGCGGCAACGAGCTCAACGGTATCATTCCGATCTCCGGCGCCAAGAATGCCGCCCTGCCGCTGATGATCGCCTCGCTTCTGACCAGCGATACCCTCACGCTCGAAAACGTGCCGCATCTCGCCGATGTCGAGCTGCTGATGCGCATTCTCGGCAATCACGGCGTCGATGTCGCCGTCAACGGCCGGCGCGAGCGCCAGGAAGACGGCTATTCCCGCACGATCCATTTCACCTGCCGCACCATCGTCGATACGACCGCGCCTTACGAGCTGGTCGCCAAGATGCGCGCGAGCTTCTGGGTCATCGGGCCGCTGCTTGCCCGCGAGGGACAGGCGCGTGTTTCGCTGCCGGGCGGCTGCGCCATCGGCACGCGTCCGGTCGATCTCTTCATCGAGGGCCTGCAGGCGCTCGGCGCCAGCATGGAAATCGACGGCGGCTATATCAACGCCACCGCGCCGAAGGGCGGCCTCATCGGCGCCCGCTATGTCTTCCCGAAGGTTTCCGTCGGCGCGACGCATGTGATGATGATGGCCGCCACGCTCGCCCGCGGCACCACGGTCATCGGCAATGCGGCCCGCGAGCCCGAAATCGTCGATCTCGCCAATTGCCTGATCGCCATGGGCGCCAAAATCTCCGGCGCCGGCACCAGCACGATCACCATCGAGGGCGTCACCTCGCTTTCCGGCGCCCGCCATCGCGTGCTGCCAGATCGTATCGAGACCGGCACCTACGCCATGGCCGTCGCCATGGCCGGCGGCGACGTCACGCTGGAAAACACCGATGTCGCGCTGCTCGACACCGCGCTCGAAAGCCTGCGCCGCGCCGGTGCGGATATTTCGCCGACCGCAAGCGGCATCCGCGTCAGGCGCAATGGCGGCGGCATCCGGCCCGTCGACATCGTCACGGATCCGTTCCCCGGCTTTCCGACCGACCTTCAGGCGCAGTTCATGGCGCTGATGACCCGCTCCGGCGGCATTTCGCACATTACCGAGACCATCTTCGAAAACCGCTTCATGCATGTGCAGGAGCTCGCCCGTCTCGGCGCGAAGATCTCGCTTTCCGGCCAGACCGCCCGCATCGAGGGCGTCGAGAAGCTGAAGGGCGCGCCGGTCATGGCGACGGACCTTCGCGCCTCCGTCTCGCTGGTCATCGCCGGCCTTGCCGCCGAAGGCGAGACGCTGGTGTCGCGCATCTATCACCTCGATCGCGGCTTCGAGCGGCTGGAAGACAAGCTGACGCGCTGCGGCGCGGTGGTCGAGCGCATCAGCGACTAAGGCCTGTCTTAGTCTCGCGGAGCGGCTCCCCGGTTTTGGGCATCCCGTTGTCGCAAAGCTGCGACACGGCTTTGCGCGACACGCTCCAATTCCATCTCTTGTCGTGAAGAGAGCGGGCCTGCCCGCTTTCTTCGGTTGCGTCTTTTGCGCTCGCATCCTATGTCCAGAATGGAGAAACGTCGGCAATCGTGTTTTGCCTGGCGTTCCAATGGCGCGATCGGGGATAAAGGACGAATGAGCGATCTCAAGCTGATGGCACTCGACACCGAGGACCTGGATGTCATTTCTGCCTATATGCAGGATAGCGTCTTCAAGGTCGGCGACATGTCCTATGCGCCGAAGCAGGAGCAGTTTTCGCTCGCGGCCAACCGCTTCGTCTGGGAGCAATCGGACCAGCGCAGCAAGCCTTACGAACGCCACCGTTCCGCGCTGGTGTTCAAGCGCGTGCAGGCGGTGCGCTCCAATGGCATCAACCGGCGCAACCGGGACGAGGTGCTGTCGCTGCTGGCGATCCGTTTCGACCAGAAGGGCGAGGGGCCGGACGGCACGATCGAGCTGACCCTTGCCGGCAAGGCCACCATTGCGCTGGATGTCGAATGCATCGAGGCCCAGCTTGCGGATATCGGCGGCGCGTGGGAAACGGCGCACAAGCCTCGACATCCGGATGCCGGCGAATAGGCTTGTAACGGTTGCATACGGCCGCTGACGGCGGCCTCGACGGAAGGGAATATCAGTTTTGGCTATCTGGCTGGATCAGGCGTCGGAAGGGTTCGAGCAGCAGTTCGCCGCTTTCCTGACGACGAAGCGGGAAGTGTCCGAGGATGTGAATGCCGTCGTGCGAGGCATCATCGACGATGTGCGGGCGCGGGGCGATGCGGCCCTCGCCGACTACTCCAGGAAATTCGACGGCGTCGATTTTGCCGCGACGCCGATGCGGGTCAGCGCAGCGGAAATCGATGCGGCCATCGCCGCCGTCCCGGCGGAGGTTCTGGGCGCGCTGAAGGTTGCCGCCACCCGCATCGAATCGCATCACCGCCGGCAATTGCCGAAGGACGATATCTATGAGGACGATCTCGGCGTCGGCCTCGGCTCGCGCTGGACGGCGATCGAGGCAGTTGGCCTCTATGTGCCCGGCGGCACGGCGAGCTATCCGAGCTCGGTGCTGATGAACGCCGTGCCGGCCAAGGTCGCCGGCGTCGAGCGCATCGTCATCGTCGTGCCGGCCAAGGATGGCGCCATCAATCCGGCAGTCCTTGCCGCCGCCCGCATGGCCGGCGTCGAGGAGATCTACCGCATCGGCGGCGCGCAGGCGATCGCCGCGCTCGCCTACGGCACGGACACGATCGAGCCCGTCGCCAAGATCACCGGCCCCGGCAATGCCTATGTGGCCGCGGCCAAGCGCCATGTGTTCGGCACCGTCGGCATCGACATGATCGCCGGCCCTTCGGAAGTTCTGGTGATTGCCGACAAGAATAACGATGCGGACTGGATTGCCGCCGATCTGCTGGCGCAGGCCGAGCATGACGAAAGCGCGCAATCGATCCTGATTACCGACGACGCCGAATTCGGCAAGTCTGTCGAAGCGGCGGTCGAGCGGCAGCTCAAGCGGCTCAGCCGCTCGCAGACGGCGGCGACGAGCTGGCGGGATTTCGGCGCGGTCATCCTGGTTTCCGAGCTGAAAAAAGCCATTCCGCTTGCCAACCGTATCGCGGCCGAGCATCTGGAGCTCGCGGTCGACGATCCGGAGCCGCTGCTGGCCGGTATCCGCAATGCCGGCGCGATCTTCGTCGGCCGTCATACGCCCGAGGTGATCGGCGATTATGTCGGCGGTTCCAACCATGTGCTGCCGACGGCCCGCTCCGCGCGCTTCTCCTCCGGCCTTTCCGTGCTGGATTTCGTCAAGCGCACCTCGATCCTCCGGCTCGGTCCGGAGCAGCTTCGCGCACTCGGGCCGGCGGCGATCGCGCTTGCCAATTCCGAGGGGCTGGATGCACATGCGCGGTCGGTTGCGATCCGCCTCAATCTCGAGGGGTAAGGCATGGCCAAGGGCGTCTTTCGGCTGAGCGATGTGGTCCTGGACGACACGATCGGCCGCTCGACGCCCGATGTCGAGCATGAGCGCGCCGTCGCCATCTTCGACCTGATCGAGGAAAACAGCTTCGAGCCGGCGGGGCACGCGGGCGGGCCTTATCTCCTGAACCTGTCGCTGGTCGAGCAGAAGCTGGTCTTCGACATCCGCACGGAGGACGGCGCCGTCGTCGCCACCCACATCCTGTCGCTCACCCCGTTCCGCCGCATCGTGAAGGATTACTTCATGATCTGCGAGAGCTATTACGAGGCGATCCGCTCCGCCACGCCCAGCCGTATCGAGGCCATAGACATGGGCCGGCGCGGCATCCACAACGAAGGCTCCCAAACGCTGATGGACCGGCTGAACGGCAAGATCACCGTGGATTTCGACACGGCGCGCCGGCTCTTCACGCTCGTCTGCGTGCTCTACTGGCGCGGGTGACCGGGATGGAAGATCCGCAGGCGATCGCGCATACCGGCAAATCTCCAGGGGCCATTCTCTTCATGTGCGGGCTCAATACCATCCGGTCGCCCATGGCCGAGGCGATCGCGCGCAGAATGCTGCCGCAGGGCACCTATATCGCGTCCGCGGGCGTGCGGGCCGGCGAGCGCAATCCCTTCGTCGATGTCGTGCTTTCCGAGATCGGGCTTTCGCTCGGCCGCCGGCAGCCTCAGACTCTCGAAGAACTGGAGGACGATTTCTTCGACGTCATCATCACCCTGTCGCCCGAGGCGCATCATGCCGCGCTGGAACTGACGCGGGCCAATGCCATCGACGTCATCTACTGGCCGACGATGGATCCGTCGGCGACGGACGGAACGCGCGACCAGGTTCTGGACGCCTATCGCGAGGTGCGGGACTATCTTCTCGGCCTGATCGAGGGCAGACTGGTGGAACATCGCGGCTCGCTTTAGGGCTGCAAACGAAACAAATGCAGAAACCCTTGTCAACGAGGTTCACAAAACCGCGATGATTGTGTAGTTTCCGCGCAATTTCCGGCGACCCCCGGCTTTTTGCCATGGGCGCCGACCTCAACCGACAGGAAAAGAAGCTTTAATGCCGAAAGAAGAAGTCCTCGAATTTCCCGGTGTCGTCACCGAACTCCTGCCGAACGCGACATTCCGCGTGAAGCTGGAAAACGAGCACGAGATCATCGCCCACACCGCGGGCCGCATGCGCAAGAACCGTATCCGCGTTCTGGCAGGCGACAAGGTGCTGGTCGAAATGACCCCTTACGACCTGACCAAGGGCCGCATCACCTATCGTTTCAAGTAGTCCGGCTCTGGAATCAAAGACGCAGAGCATGATGTTGCCCGAAAGCCGCTGACATTTTTCGGCATCGTGCTCTGGAGCCGGTTCTTATTCCCGCATGACAGGTCAAGGTCTGATGGCGTTGAAACACAAGCTCATACTGGCCTCCGGATCGCCACGTCGCGTCGAGCTCCTGCATCAGTCAGGCATCGAGCCGGCGCGTCTCATGCCCATGGACATCGACGAAACGCCGAAGAAATCGGAGCACCCGCGCTCGCTGGCGCGGCGGCTTTCGGCCGAGAAAGGCGAGGCGGCGTTCGCGGCGATCAAGAGTGATGCCGCCTGGCAGGGGAGCTATATCCTCTCCGCCGATACGGTCGTCGCCGTCGGACGGCGCATTCTGCCGAAGGCGGAATTCGTCGACGAAGCCTCCGCGGCGCTGCATCTGCTCTCCGGGCGCGGCCATGTCGTCTATACGGGCATCTGCCTGATTACGCCGGACCGGAAGCTCCGCCAGAAGGTCGTGGAAACCAAGGTGCGCTTCAAGCGGCTCTCCGGCCGCGATATCGAGATGTACCTTGCCTCCGGCCAGTGGCGCGGCAAGGCGGGAGCCTATGGCATTCAGGGGCTTGCGGGCTCCTTCGTGCAGAAGCTGGTCGGTTCCTACACCAATGTCGTCGGATTGCCGCTCTATGAAGCCATGCTGCTGCTCGCGGGCGAGGGATTCGACGTCCACGCCGGATGGCAGGAAGGATAGCGCTCATGACGAAGGCTGAGGAAATCAAGGTGGGCTCCAAGGTCGAGCCGCTGCGCAAGACGCGACCCTGTCCGGAATGCGGCCGTCCCTCGGTGCGTGACCATTATCCCTTCTGCTCGGATCGCTGCCGCTCCGTCGATCTCTCCCGGTGGCTCAACGGCTCCTATGCCATCCCCGTGGCCGAGGATGAGACGAAGGCCGACGGCTCCGACCAGGACTGAATGCCGTTTTCCAAAACCGTTCGATCTTACGAACTCATTCATTTTGTTCGCGAATTGTCAAAATTCGATTTCCTGTCAAAAAAGAGTCATTTGCTGCTGGACATGGCCGAACAAGATGCTATAACCCCGCTCGCTTCCGGGGCGAACCAACCGCCCAGCGCCTCCCAAGGCTCTTCCTTCGACGCGAAGCTCGGATGCCCAGATAGCTCAGTTGGTAGAGCAGCGGATTGAAAATCCGCGTGTCGCTGGTTCGATTCCGGCTCTGGGCACCACTCAACTCTCCCCAAAAGCCGGCTTTTTTGGAATTTGCCTAATTCCTGTGCGGTCGTTCGGAAGGCTCTACATTGGAGCCAGCTTCACAGCCGTGCCGCTTGCTGCGACGAAAAGAATGCCGCCGCCGCCATGTGTCGACAGCTGGTTATAATCGAGATCAATCGCGATCACCGCTTCGGCTCCTACAGCGGCGGCCTTCCGCCTCAGTTCGGCAAGGCATTCGGAACGTGCTTCTTCCAAAGCTTTCTGCGAGGCGCTCGAGCGACCGCCAAGGAAATCCCGCCAATTGTTGGCAATGTCCCGGAAGACATTCATGCCGAGAGCGACTTCGGTGGCCACAATCGAAATGACTCTTTCGATTTTACGATTGGGAACGTCTATCGAGGTCGTCAGGATAATGTCGGGCAGCTCCGAATGAAGAGAGCTTGTTTTCGGCCTCGGTCGCCCTTGGTTCGGCGGTCCGAACTTGAAGCAATCGTCGCATACGCCCAGCTGAACTTGGCCGTCCGGCTTCTCCTCGCCACATTCCTTGCACAGCGCCATTTTCAAGACCGTCGATACCTGATTAAATCAATGATCTGATTATCACTACCGCCGGCAGTCTTGCAACCTTGCGTCGATTGTTCGCGGGGCGAACTACTTTTCGCTTCCGGCTACCATCTTTTCTCCCCAATCGCGTGGACAATGAAGCTCACGCTGGCTTCAAAAAAATCTTCGTTGAGACCGGGTATTTCGTGTGGATGCCCGCAAAACATTCTTGTCAGCGGCATGCTACGTTTTGCGTGTATATATTTTATACAACAATCCCAGGGTTGCGTTTCATTAATTCGGTGCGTGATCCCATCAAGATATTGATGACATTCGGAATCAAGCGTACGAATTATTGACAGATCACCTATTGATTCGAAGCGAGTCATACCGCACCTTAGATATAGCGGGATAAGTGATCTCGTTAAGTCCAGCGTTTATTTGCAATAGCAAGCTAACGGGGCGCCATGTTAAACAACGATGTGCTATTCAACACGTTCGCCCGTTCTTTCGAAGCACGGCGCGAAATCGAGATGTCATTCTCCGAATACCTGGAAGGGTGCCGGGATGACCCGCTCATGTACGCGAGTGCGGCAGAGCGGTTGCTGGCAGCGATGGGCGAGCCGGTGCTGATCGACACGGCCAAGGATACCCGCCTTGGACGTATCTTCATGAACCGGACCATCCGGACTTATCCGGCCTTCGCTGGCTTTTTCGGCATGGAAGAGACGATCGAACGCATCGTCGCCTTCTTCCGCCATGCAGCCCAGGGTTTGGAAGAGCGCAAGCAGATCCTCTATCTGCTTGGGCCTGTCGGCGGCGGCAAATCCTCGCTCGCCGAGCGGCTGAAATCGCTCATGGAGGTGCATCCCGTCTATGTGCTCAAGGCCGGCAACGAGTTGAGCCCGGTCTTCGAAAGTCCGTTGAGCCTGTTCGATCCCGTCACCACGGGGGCGATGCTCGAGGAGCGATACGGCATTCCGCGCCGGCGGCTGACCGGGCTCATGAGCCCGTGGTGCCTGAAGCGCCTCGAAGAATTCGAGGGCGATATTTCTCGCTTCAAGGTCGTTCGAATCCAGCCCTCGCGGCTACGGCAGATTGCCGTCGCCAAGACGGAGCCGGGTGACGAGAACAACCAGGATATTTCCTCGCTGGTCGGCAAGGTGGATATCCGCAAGCTCGAAAGCCTGGCGCAGAACGACCCCGATGCCTACAGCTACTCCGGTGCGCTGAACCGCGCCAACCAGGGCATTCTCGAGTTCGTCGAGATGTTCAAGGCGCCGATCAAGATGCTGCACCCGCTGCTGACGGCGACGCAGGAGGGCAATTACATCGGTACCGAGAACATCGGTGCGATACCCTTCTCGGGCATCATTCTGGCGCACTCCAACGAGTCGGAGTGGCAGACCTTCAAGGCCAACAAGAACAATGAGGCGTTCATCGACCGCATCTGCGTCGTGAAAGTGCCTTATTGCCTGCGGGTCACCGAGGAGCAGAAAATCTACGAGAAGCTGATCGAGGAATCCGAGCTCAGCGACGCGCCCTGCGCGCCGTCGACCCTGGAGACGCTCGCCCGCTTCACGGTCCTGACGCGACTTTCCAAGCACGAGAATTCCACCGCTTTCTCCAAGCTTCGGGTCTATGACGGCGAGAGCCTGAAGGAGACCGATCCGAGAGCGCGCAGCGTGCAGGAATATCGCGATTCGGCCGGCGTCGACGAAGGCATGGACGGCGCGTCCACCCGCTTTGCCTTCAAGGTGCTGGCGGCGACCTTCAACTACGACACGACCGAGGTCGGCGCCGATCCGGTGCATCTGATGTACATGCTGGAGCAGGCGATCCGCCGGGAACAGCTGCCGCTTGAAACCGAGAAGCTCTATATCGAATTCATCAAGAGCGAACTCGCGCCGCGCTATGCGGAGTTCATCGGCAACGAAATCCAGAAGGCCTATCTGGAATCCTATTCGGATTACGGCCAGAACCTCTTCGATCGCTATGTCGACTATGCCGACGCCTGGATCGAGGATGTGGATTTCAAGGATCCCGACACGGGCCAGCTTCTCGACCGCGAACTCCTGAACCAGGAGCTCACCAAGATCGAAAAGCCGGCCGGTATCGCCAATCCGAAGGATTTCCGCAACGAGATCGTCAAGTTCTGCCTGCGGGCGCGGGCGAGCCACGGCGGCAAGAACCCGTCCTGGACGAGTTACGAGAAGATCCGCGAAGTCATCGAAAAGCGGATGTTCTCCCAGGTCGAGGATCTGCTGCCCGTCATCTCGTTCGGATCCAAGAAGGATGGCGAATCGGAAAAGAAACATGGTGAATTCGTCGAGCGCATGATGGCGCGGAGCTATACCGAGCGCCAGGTTCGGCGGCTTGTGGAATGGTACATGCGTGTGAAACAGGCGGGATGAGCCACCAAGGAAGAAGGAATGCACATTGTTGACAGACGCCTGAACCCAGGCGGCAAAAGTCTGGAGAATCGTCAACGATTTTTGCGAAGAGCAAAAGCGCTGGTGCAGAGAGCGGTTTATGAATCCTCTCAGAAACGCGACATTCAGGACATTCTGAAAGGTGGCGAAATCAGCATTCCCCTGGATGGAACCGAGGAACCCCGGTTCCATCGCGGCCCGGAGGGCCTGAAGGAGCATATTCTTCCCGGTAACAAGGACTTCATCGAAGGCGACATCCTGCCGCGGCCTGAAAGCGGCGGCGGGAAGCCGCGAGCCGGCGGCGACGGCACCGGCGAGGATGCCTTCCGCTTCATCCTGACGCGGGACGAGTTCCTCGATCTGTTTCTCGACGATCTCGAACTGCCTGACCTTGCCAAGCGGCGGCTGATATCGGCCGATCAGATCAACCCGGTACGCTCAGGCTATTCGGTGACGGGATCGCCCGCCAACCTTGCCATCAACCGCACCATGCGGCTGGCGATGATGCGTCGCGTGGCGCTGCATCGGCCGAAGCCGGAAACGGTCGAGAAGCTCATCGAAGAGGCGGAACAGTGCACGGACGAAAAGCGCCGCGCGCAGCTCGAAGCCGAGATCAAGATGCTGGAATCGAAGGTCCGGCGCATCCCCTATATCGATCCGATCGACATCCGCTACCGGCGTTTCGAGAACGAGCCGAAACCGGTGGCGCAAGCCGTCATGTTCTGCCTCATGGACGTATCCGGCTCGATGACCGAGCACATGAAGGATCTCGCCAAGCGCTTCTACATGCTGCTCTACATCTTCCTGACCCGGCAGTACCGCCGTGTCGAGATCGTCTTCATCCGGCATACCGACGTGGCCGAGGAGGTGGACGAGGAGACCTTCTTCCGCAGCCCGGCGACCGGCGGCACGCAGGTTTCGAGCGCGCTGGAGGCGATGCGGCGCATCGTGCACGATCGCTTCCCGGCCTCGGACTGGAACATCTATGCGGCACAGGCTTCGGATGGCGACAATGCCTATTCCGACAATGCGACGACGGCAGCGCTCATGACGAGCGATATCCTGCCGATCTGCCAATATTTCGCCTATCTCGAGGTGGGTGAATCGCGCAGCGTCGCGATCTCGTCAGGCTCGGCGATCTGGTCGCTCTACGAGCGGATCCAGGCGGCCTGGCCGGTGCTTTCCATGCGGCGTGTCAGCGATCGCAGCCAGATCTATCCGGTCTTTCACGATCTCTTCCAGCGCCGGACGGCGGAAACAAGGAGCGGATGATGGCGAAGGCATCGATGGAACGGCTTTTCGAGGGTGCGGACTGGGATTTCGCCACCATCCAGCGGATCCACAATGCCTGCGAGAAGATCGCCATCAACGAGCTCGGTCTCAACGTCTATCCCAATCAGATCGAGATCATTACCGCCGAGCAGATGCTCGACGTCTATTCCTCGATCGGCATGCCGCTGTTCTACAGGCACTGGTCCTTCGGCAAGCACTTCGCTCATCACGAGGCGTTCTATCGCAAGGGCCTGCGCGGCCTTGCCTATGAGATCGTTATCAACAGCTCGCCCTGCATCTCCTACCTGATGGAGGAGAATACGGCGACGATGCAGGCGCTTGTGATCGCGCATGCAGCCTTCGGTCACAACCACTTTTTCAAGAACAACTATCTCTTCAAGCTCTGGACCGATGCCGAAGGCATTCTCGACTATCTCAATTTCGCCAAGAGCTATGTCGCGCGCTGCGAGGAACGCTACGGCCATGCCGCCGTCGAGCGCACGCTGGATGCCGCGCATGCACTGATGTCGCACGGCGTCCACCGCTATGCCGGCAAGAAGACGCCGGATCTGCGCGACGAGGAGAAGCGTGAGCGCGAGCGGCGCGAATATGACGAGAAGATCTTCAACGATCTTTGGCGCACCGTTCCCACCGGACATGGCAAGAAGACCCTCGACCTCGATCTGGAGCGGCGGCGTTCGCTGGCCGGCCTGCCGCAGGAGAACATCCTCTATTTCCTGGAAAAGATGGCGCCGCGCCTGAAGCCCTGGCAGCGCGAGATCATCCGCATCGTGCGGCATGTCGCGCAGTATTTCTACCCGCAGAGCCAGACCAAGGTGATGAACGAGGGTACGGCGACCTACGTGCATTACCGCATCATGACGCGGCTGCACGAACTCGGCGGCATCGGCGACGGCGATTTTCTGGAGTTCCTGAAATCGCATACCAACGTGGTCTTCCAGCCGACCTTCAACGATCCCCGCTATTCGGGCCTCAACCCCTATGCGATCGGCTTTGCCATGATGCAGGATATCGAGCGCATCGTGACGAGGCCGAAGGAGGAGGACCGTCAGTGGTTCCCGGAGATCGCCGGCACCGGAGACGCCATGGCGGTGCTGCGCGATCTCTGGGCGAATTATCGCGACGAGAGTTTCGTCGCGCAGTTCCTGAGCCCGCATCTGATGCGCAAGATGCGCATGTTCCGGCTGACGGACGATCCCGAAGAGGAAGAGGGACTAAGGGTTGCGGCCATTCACGACGAGCGCGGCTATCTGCGCATCCGGCGGGAACTGTCGCGGCAATACGATGTCGGCTGGATCGATCCGCATATCGAGATCGTCGATGTCGACCTTGCCGGCGACAGGCGGCTTCTGGTCAGGCATACCGTGCTGAACGGCGCGCTGCTGGACGATATGGATGCCAAGCGCGTGTTGCAGCACCTGGCCGATCTCTGGAGCTACGACGTGCTGATGCAGGAAGCCGATCGCTCCGGCACGGTGCTTCGCGAGCATCTCGTTCATCCCCGCGCCTCGGCGCTCGCCGCTTAAAAGACCCGATCACCTACGACGATCTTTGGGGCCGGCGCTGGTGCCCGCTCACCTGCGCGCCGTCCTCCGGCTGCAGCTTGAGGAAGGCGGGTATGCCGAGCAGCGGGATCACCGACATCAGCAGGAACGCCGTGTGGAATTTCTCCGGCGTCAGCGATGACCCATCCAGCGTGACAACGCCGAGCAGCATGGCGGCGACGGAAACGCCGAAGCTGACGCTCAATTGCTGCAGCACGCCCCCGAGACTGGTCGCGCGACTGAGCTGGGCGGCCGGCGTATCGGAATATGACAGGGTGTTGGAGGTCATGAACTGCGCCGCACGCGCCAGCCCGAAGATGAAAACGTAGACGATGATGAACCAGTGCGGCGTGTCGGGCGTGATCAGGGCGAAGCCGGCAACGACGGCGGCCCCGAAAACGGCGCTCCAGGTCAGGATGCGGTCGAATCCGTATAGCTTCAGCAGTTTTACCGACACCGGCCGCACGGCGAGCGCGCTGAGGGCGCTGACGAAGGTCAGCGTGCCCGAGACGATCGGGCTCAGTCCGAAGCCGACCTGCAGCATCAGCGGCAGCAGGAAGGGCACGCCGTTCAGCCCGACGCGACAGATGCCGCCGGCCAGCGTGCCGATGCGGAACGTGCGCAGCTTGAACAGGGTGAGGTCCACGGCCGGAGATTCCGCCGTCCTCGCATAGCGGATGAAGCCGACCAGCAGCAGGCCGGCGGCGGCAAGAACGAGGAAAATCGCCCAGATCGGGATTGTCGGCCGGCCGACATTCTCGATCCCGTATTGCAGCAGCACGCAGCCGAGGCCGACCATGACGAAGCCGGGAAAATCGAACCTGATCGTCGCGTCGCGCTCGATATCCTCGACATAGCGCAGCGCCATGGCCATGCCGATCAGGCCGAAGGGCAGGTTCACCCAGAAGATCCAGCGCCAGGAAAGATAGGTTGTCAGGAAGCCGCCGAGCACCGGCCCGATCACCGGGCCGATGACGGCGGGCAGGGTCATGTAGGTCATCGCGGTCACGAGCTGGCTGCGCGGGAAGCTGCGGATGAGGATAAGGCGCCCGACCGGCGTCATCATCGCGCCGCCGAAGCCCTGCAACGCGCGCATCGCGATCAGCATGGGCAGGCTGGTCGCCAGGCCGCACAGGATCGAGCCGATCGTGAAGATGAAGAGGGAGAGGGTGAAGATGCGGCGCGCGCCGAAGCGATCTGCAAACCAGCCGCTCACTGGGATGAACATGGCGAGCGTCAGGATATAGGTCGTCACCGCGAGGTTCATGCGCACCGGAGTCGTTCCGAGGCTTCTGGCAATATCGGGGACGGCGGTAATGAGGATAGTCGAATCGAGCTGTTCCATCAGGAAGGCCACGGCGACCACGGCGGGAATGATATAGCGCAGGCTCGGGTTACGTTCGACCGCGAACGTCTGACCCTGCGGATTGGGGTTTGTCGAATCCATTAGATGTCATAGCTTTCCAACGCCTGGCTGGGGGCGGGCGTATTGAACGATTTGCATGAATCCCTTCGGAAACCGCCTCGTGCTCTCGGGAAACATGGTGCTGCCGGCCGGTGATCCGCCGACCTTCGGAATCGTCGCCTATATGAGCACCATCCATGGCGCAGCGCAACAAAAACCGGGCCGCGCAGACGCCCAAGTGAAGCACATGGCCTAGTTGGTGGAAGAGGGGGAGGGCAATGTCCAGCGCGCCTTGTCGAAGACGATGGCCGTGCGGATCTGTTCGGGCGCCGTTCTGCGCAATTCCAGCTGCAGGTTGAAGCTGTTGTTGCTCTGGAACTCCTTGAAAAAAGCGAGCTTTGCGCCGAAAGCCTGCAGGGTCACGTCCTGCAATGCGCCGATCGCATCCAACGAGGCCTGGAAGTCCAGCCAATGCGTTTCGTTCAGCAGAAAGACGACGGTATCGACGAAGGTTCCGGCGATGGCCTTTCCATCGTCATTGTCGGGCATGATCACTTTAATGCGAACAGTCTCGAGTTCGCCGGACGGCTTGCCGCGGGCGATGATGAAGAAGGATGCCGCGTTGGCGTTGCCAGGGGCGCCTTTCTGGAGGGCGTAGCTGCATTCCGACGTGCCGGCGCCCAGCTCGCTTTGCTGCCATTCCCCCACGGACAGGCCGAATTTTTCGAGATCGGCGCAGAGCACCGGGCCTGATATCCGCCAGCTGCGCACGAAAGCGCTCAGCAAAGCGTCGACCGGCGCGTCCAGCAGGTGGGATCTCTTTGCGGGCGATTGTCGGGTGGCGGCGTCACCCGTCGGCTTTATGCGGTCGTGCCTCGGCGCTCCGGCTGCTGTCATTGGCGCCTGTTCGGCTGGCGTGTTTGCCGCAGCGGCAGGTGCCGGTTGCTGCGCCTGGGCAGGTTTCGGCTGCACAGGGGCCGGCTGCTGTTCCGGCTGGGGAAACAGATTGAGATGATAGCGGCCATCCAGCGCCCTGAGATTGCGCATGTTGTTGGCCAGAAGTGCCGTTGCCAGGATGATCGAGCCGATGACAACGGCCGCAATCCAGAAGACAGCCATGCTTTTCTTGCGAGGTGGCGCCACCGACATGGTTCAGATCACAGCTGCTCCCGAGGAAACTTGCCCTGCTGCAATAACTGTATGTTGCGCAGCCAATCCATGGCTACAGCATATGCGTTTATGAACGATTGAGCATCCTAAAGTTTCTTTGTCGATTCATGATCTTGCCCAAAGCCCGTCGCGATCTCCGTGGCTCGTTTCCGGGCAACCCATCTCAGGCGAAATATGCCTTGAGCGCCTTGACCGTCGCGGCATCCGTGCGGCGTGCAGAGGGGGTGGAAAAACCGAGGGCGACGACGCGCTCGTCCGTCTCGGCGACGGTTGCGGAGCAGGAGGCATGTATTTCGCTGATCTGGAGGCGCGGCCATAGCTGGCCGGCCGTCGCCAGCGTCACGCCGGAGCCGGGCATGATGGAGATGCGGCCGGCGGCGATGGTGATTGCCTGTTCGAGCACGACGACGCCTTCCGCGGCGGTTTTGGCGCCGCCCGATGTCAGGATGCGCTCGAAACCGAGGGAAATCGCCATTTCCACGGCCTCCTCGATGTCAGGCACAAGATCGAAGGCGCGATGCAGCGTCTTGCCGAGACCTTCGGCACGGGCGGCAAGAGCCGCAAGCATGTCGAAATCCAGCCGTCCGTCCGGCAATGACGCGCCGAGGACGACGCCCGGCAATCCGGCGTCGCGCGCCGCGTCTATATCGGATTTCATGATCTCAAGCTCGTCGGCGGAATAGGCGAAGCTGCCGGCGCGCGGACGGATGATGGCATAGGCGGGAACGGGCATCTTCGCCGCGGCGGCCATCAGCCCGGCGCTCGGCGTCAGCCCGCCGAGCGGGAGCGCGCTGCAAAGCTCGATGCGGTCGCCGCCGCCGGCGACGGCAGCCTTGAGACCGGCAACATCCTCGACGCAGACCTCAAGCAGCATGGCTGCGGTCTCCGGCATGTTGCAGGCCCAGCAGGGCGGCGCCGATGAGGCCCGGCTCCAGCTTGCATTGGCTCGGCACGACGAGCGGCCGGCCGAACTTGCGCAGGGTGCGGGTGCGCACGACCTCGTCCAGACGCGCCAGGAGCGGCTCGACGTTGGAGAGGCCACCGCCGACCGGGACGATCGTCGCCCCTGTTATGTTGATCGTCAGCGCCAGCGGCGAGGCGACCAGATCGACCATGACGTCGATCGTGCGTTCAGCGTCCTCGTCACCCTTCAGCCACCGGCCGATGATGTCTTCGCTGGAGAGTGCCGCTCCGTGCAGCGTCTTGTGCAGGCGTTCGATGCCGCGGGCTCCGCCGACCGTATCGACACAGCCTTTCTGGCCGCAGCCGCAGGCATAGGCGGGAATGGCGGCCGGCGGGTTGCCGGCGAAGGACGCGATGATGGGGCCGTGTCCCCATTCCCCGGCAAAGCCGCCGGCCGCGTTGACCAGCCGGCCATCCGCGACGAGACCGCCGCCGACGCCGGTGCCGAGAATGGCGCCGAACACGATGCGATGGCCACGGCCCGCACCGGACATGGCTTCGGCCATGGCGAAGCAATCGGCATCGTTGGCGATCAGCACGGGATAGCCGAGTTCCGCTTCCAGGTCGGCGGCAAGGCGCCGGCCGTGAATGCAGGGGATGTTGGCGCAGGTGAGCGCCTGCGTGTCGGGATCGACGACGCCGGCAATGGAGAAGGAAAGGCAATCCGGCTTCTCGCCCGCTTCGGCGATGACATCGCGCAGGACTGCGACGAATTGCGCAAAATCGTGCCCCGGCGTCGGGCGCCGCGCCAGCGGCACGATATCCGTCATGGAGCGGGCAATGCCGCCTTTGATGGCGCTGCCGCCGATGTCGAAGGAAACGATCATATATACCGACCTGCTGGAAACATGCGGCCTTGCTCGCACCCTTTGCGGGTCTTTGCAAGATCAATCCTTTGGCGGACCTTGACGCCGTCAGCCGGCCGGCAGCGTGATCCTGGCTTCGAAGCCGTCGGTTCTGCCCGTGGCCGGCGACAGCAGGTCGAGGTGTCCGCCGATCTGCTCGACGATGCGCTCGACGATGGAGAGCCCGAGGCCGGAGCCCGCCGCCTTGGTCTTGCCGCGCCAGAAGCGTTTCTTCAGGCCGACAAGCTCATTGGCGGAAAGCGCAGGGCCGCCGTTGATGACGCGCACGGTCCGGTCGTCGACGCCAACGGTTACCTCGTCATCGGCAGGGCCGTGGATCAAGGCGTTTTCGATCAGATTGCGCATGACGATGGCGAAGGCATCGATATCGAAATTGCGGATCAGCTTTTCCGTCGTGCCATTCTCGAGCAAGACGCGGCCGGCGGTGTCGGTGTCGCGGTCGTAGTCGCCGATCACGGTTTCGATGACCGCGACGAGATCGATCGGCTTGTCGCCCGCGCCGATACCGGCCTGCGCGCGGGAGAGCTGCAGCAGCTTTTCCGCCAGCCGGCCGAGATTGGAGAGTGACGTCTCGATGCGGCCTGCGCGCTCCGTCAGCTGCCCCTGCGGCAGTTCGGCGATCAGGCGCTGAGTCTGGGCAAGCGCGCCCGCGATCGGGGTGCGCAGCTCATGGGCGCTGTTGGCGGTGAACTCCCGCTCGGCTTCGAGTGCCGAGCGCAGGCGGTCGAGCAGCAGGTTGACGGAGCGGGCGATCGGCTGCAGTTCGCGCGGCAGCGTTTCGCTTTCCAGCGGCACCATGTTGCCGCTGTCCTTGGTGGCGATCTGCGAGCGCAGGCGGTCGATCGGCCGTAGCGAGCGGCCGACGACGACCCCGATGGCGACGATGCTGGCGGGAATGAGGGCAAGCAGCGGCCAGAGCAGCGCGACCCCGCTTTCGCGCGATGCTTCGCGACGGTTCTTGAAGGCATCGGCGACGTGCAGGAAGATCGTGCCGTCCGCCGACGATTCCGTATAGATCCGGTATCGCGGCGTGTTGTGGAAGCCGATCTTCAGCGGCACGTCATAGGCCGTTGCCGGCGCATCGTGGGAATGCAGGATGACCTTTCCGTTCGCATCCAGCACCTGGTAGGTCAGATATTCGCGGTTCAGCCCCCTGTTGAGCTCCTCCAGGCTCTGCGGATCGCCCGAATGGTCACGATTGGCGAGATCGTCGAGCACCAGGGGCAGCAGCCGTTCGGCGGTTTCCTGCAATGCGCCATCGAAGGTCTCGGAGAGTTCCTTGTTGACCACATAGACGCCGATGCCCACGGCAATCAGCCAGAAAACGACGACGGTGCCCGTGAGGGCCGTGATCAGGCGCCGGGTAATGCTGGCGCGGCTTGGCTCTTTGCTTTCTGTCATCGCTCACCCAGGCAATAGCCGACGCCGCGGGCCGTCTTTATGCGGTCCTTGCCGATCTTCTTGCGCAGGCGGCTGACATAGACTTCCACCGTGTTGCTCTCGATCTCGGAGCCGAAGGCATAGAGCGCTTCCTCTATCTTGTCCTTCGAGACGATAGCGCCCGGCCGGGTGACCAGCAGGTCGAGCACCGCCCATTCGCGTCCCGTGAGGATCACATCCTTGCTTCCCAGCCGAACGCGGCGCTGCGGCTGGTCGATTTCGAGGTCGCCGATACGGAGCGTCGGTTGCGGACTGCCGGCATAGCGACGGGCGACCGCCAGGATGCGGGCGGTGAGTTCGCCGAGATTGAACGGCTTGACGAGATAATCGTCGGCGCCGCTGTTCAGCCCCTCGATGCGATCGGAGATCTGATCGCGCGCGGTGAGGATGATGACCGGAGTCTCGTCGGGCCTGCGACGCAGCCGCTTGAGAAAATCAATGCCGCTGCCGTCGGGGAGCTGCAGGTCCAGCAGGATGAGGCCATAATTGACGGCGCTCGTGACTTCGGCGGCGTCTGTCAGATTTTTCACCCAGTCGACGGCGTGGGGGCCTGCCGCGATATGGTCGCGAACCGCACTGCCGATCGTGTCGTCGTCCTCCACCAGAAGAATGCGCACCTGCACCTCTCAACCATTGACCGGGCTTCAGTTAATGCCGACGAACCTATCGGGTCAATAACGGCCGAAATAAGCCGCAGCCGGATGCACATGTTCCCAGCCTGCCGGTCTGCCGAAAACGTTCCCGGCGGCTATGGACAGACAGGAACGCGATGGTTACTTGTTTGCGCGGAGAACGAAGCGGCCCGGCATGGCCGCATCAGGCTACTGGAGGATGCTTCGATCATGCTGAAGGGAATTTCACCGCTGCTGAATGCGGACGTGCTCTATGCGCTGCAATCGATGGGGCATGGGGACATGCTCGTCGTGGTCGACACCAATTTCCCGGCGGAGGCGATCGCGAGCCAGACGGTCCTGGGCGAGCTGCTGCGCATCGACAACGTGTCGGCCGCCGAGGCGATCGCGGCGATATTGTCGCTGATGCCTCTCGATACGTTCATCGACGACGCCGCAACGCGCATGGAAGTGGTTGGAGCCCCGGAGGAGTTGCCGCAGGTTCAGCGCGAAGTGCAGGCCGCGATCGACAAGGCCGAGGGCAAGCACTGGCCGCTGTCGCCGGTCGAGCGCTTCGCCTTCTATGAGCGCGCCAAGGATGCCTATTGTGTGATTCAGACGGGCGAACGCCGCTTCTACGGTTGTTTCACCTTGACCAAGGGCGTCATCCCGCCGGAGACTGAGTGACCCGGCACGGATGGTCCAGGTGGCGGGCAGGAATGCTGCGCGGGGCACTGTTTCGGTAAAGGAATGCGATGGCGAGGAAGCTGGATTCCCAGGGGCGGCTTGACGATGCGGCACGGGCCGGATGGCTCTATTACGTCGCCGGCCGGACGCAGGACGAGATCGCCGTCGCGATGGGAATTTCCCGGCAGTCGGCACAGAGGCTGGTGTCGCTCGCCGTCGCCGAGCGGCTGATCAAGGTACGGCTGGATCATCCGATCGCCGCCTGCCTGGAATATGCGGCAGCGCTGAAACAGAAATTCAATCTGCGCCATGTCGATGTCGTGCCGAGCGATCCGGACAGCACGTCCTCCACCATCGGCATTGCCGAAGCCGGCGCCGCAGAGATCGAGCGCTGGCTGCGACGCAGCGATCCGATCGTGCTGGCGATCGGCACGGGCCGTACGCTCAAGGCCGCGGTCGATCAGTTGCCCGGTATCGAATGTTTGCAGCATCGGGTGGTGTCGCTGACCGGCAATATCGGCCCGGACGGCTCGGCCGCCTATTACAACGTCATTTTCAGCATGGCCGACGTCATCAAGGCACGGCACTTCCCGATGCCGCTGCCGGTGCTGGTGTCATCAGCCGAGGAGCGCGAGTTGCTGCATGCGCAGGCGCTGGTGCGCTCAACGCTCGATATCAGCGCGCAGGCCGACGTGACCTTCGTCGGTATCGGCGAGATGGGAGTCGAAGCGCCTCTCTGTCTCGACGGCTTCCTCGAAAAGGACGAGATGCTTGCGCTGATGGAGCGTGGTGCCGCGGGCGAGATCTGCGGCTGGGTTTTCGATGGTAACGGCAAGCTCATGCCCGACGATGTCAACGAGCGCGTCGCGAGCGCGCCCCTGCCGTCGCGGGATACCTGTACCGTCATCGGAATCGCCAAGGGACGGCGCAAATTCGACGCCATCAAAGCCGCTGTCGTCGGGCACCAGATCAATGGTTTGATCACGGACGAGGCAGTTGCCGAATTTTTGCTCAGGGTTTGAGCAAAAAATTTAAACAATAGAAACAAATAGATAGATTGTTTGCGCGGCAATGCAGCAACGATTCCGCATTGACATTTTGTCGCAAGAAGTGAGTAATTGCCCATGAGCAAAGCGAATGCTCATCTTTGGTCTTCTGGGAGGAAGATATGAAATTGAAAACTTTACTGCTGGGCGCCTGCTCGGCGCTGATGTTTGCCGGCTTGGCATCCGCTGAAACCCTCACGATTGCAACCGTCAACAACGGCGACATGATCCGTATGCAGAAGCTTACGGACGATTTCAAAGCCAAGAATCCCGATATCGACCTGCAATGGGTCACGCTTGAAGAAAACGTATTGCGCCAGAAGGTTACGACCGACATCGCCACCAAGGCAGGCCAGTACGACGTGTTGACCATCGGCACCTATGAAGTGCCGATCTGGAGCAAGCTCGGCTGGCTTGCGCCGCTCGACAAGCTTTCCGCCGACAAGGACTATGATGTGGATGACCTTCTCCCGGCCATTCGCAGCGGTCTGACCACCGACGGCAAGCTCTATGCAGCGCCGTTCTACGGCGAAAGCTCGATGGTCATGTATCGCAAGGACCTGTTCGACAAGGCCGGCCTGAAGATGCCGGACGCGCCGACCTGGGACTTCATTGCCGATGCAGCCCGCAAGATCACCGACAAGGACCATGAAGTCTACGGCATCTGCCTTCGCGGCAAGGCAGGCTGGGGCGAAAACATGGCATTCCTGACGGCGATGTCGAATTCGTTCGGCGCGCGCTGGTTCGACGAGAAGTGGAACGCACAGTTCGACCAGCCGGAATGGAAGGACACGCTGAGCTTCTACGTCAAGCTGATGAAGGACGCCGGCCCTCCGGGCGCTTCTTCCAACGGCTTCAATGAAAACCTGGCTCTGTTCCAGTCCGGCAAGTGCGGGATGTGGATCGATGCCACGGTTGCCGCTTCCTTCGTCGCAGACCCGAAGCAGTCGAAGGTCGCCGACAATGTCGGCTTCGCACTGGCTCCGGACAAGGGGCTCGGCAAGCGCGGCAACTGGCTCTGGGCATGGAACCTCGCCATCCCGGCTTCGTCGAAGAAGACCGAAGCCGCAGAGAAGTTCATTTCCTGGGCAACCAGCAAGGAATACACCAACCTTGTCGCACAGAAGGAAGGCTGGCTGAACGCACCTCCCGGCACCCGTACGTCGCTCTATGCGAATGCGGACTACCAGAAGGCAGCCCCCTTCGCGAAGATGACGCTCGACTCGATCAACTCGGCTGACCCGACGCATCCGACCGTCAAGCCGGTTCCGTATGTCGGCGTCCAGTTCGTCGCCATCCCCGAGTTCCAGGGTATCGGCACGGCCGTCGGCCAGCAGTTCTCCGCTGCTCTCGCCGGCCAGATCTCCGTGGACCAGGCTCTGAAGGCTGCGCAGCAGCTGACGGAACGCGAAATGAAGAAGGCCGGCTATCCGAAGTAAGGGCCTTCGAAGCAAAGGAAAGCAGCGCCCCCTCTCGAGCACTGCTTTCCACTAGGCCGCCGAGCGCCGAACTGCCCTTGGCGGCCCTTTTCGTTTCAGCCGATCCACGGCCACCTCTTCCTTGTTAAAGATAGGTCGGTACTTGCCATGGCAACGTTGCACACCCGTTCGACCGCGCGCGTCATGATGGCGCCATCGGTTCTGCTTCTCTTTGCGTGGATGATCGTTCCACTCGTGATGACGATCTATTTCTCGACGCTGAACTACAATCTGCTGTCGCCCGGCGCGCATGATTTCATCGGTTGGCTCAACTACGAATACTTCGTCACCGACCCGGCTTTCCTGAGTTCGCTGATCGTGACGCTGCTGCTCGTCGGCGGTGCGTTGCTGATTACCGTCATCGGCGGCATTGCGCTGGCGCTCCTTCTTGATCAGCCGATCTTCGGCCAGGGCATCGTGCGCATGCTGGTGCTTGCGCCGTTCTTCGTGATGCCGACGGTCGCCGCCCTCATCTGGAAGCACATGTTCATGAACCCGGTGAACGGGCTTCTGGCGCATCTCTTCAGATTGTTCGGGCTGGATCCGCTGACCTGGCTGGAGACGGTGCCGCTGCTGTCGATCATCATCATCGTCGCCTGGCAATGGCTGCCTTTCGCAACCCTCATCCTGCTGACCGCCCTGCAGTCGCTGGACGAGGAACAGAAGGAAGCCGCCGAAATGGATGGCGCCGGCCCGGTCTCGAAGTTCATCTACATCATCCTTCCGCATCTGGCGCGCGCCATTACGGTAGTGATCCTGATCGAGACGATCTTCCTGCTGTCCGCCTTCGCCGAGATCCTCGTCACCACCAACGGCGGTCCGGGCACGGCGACGACGAACCTGACCTACCTTGTCTATTCGCAGATCGTTCTGTCGCAGGACGTCGGCGGCGCATCGGCAGGCGGCATCATCGCCGTCATCCTCGCCAATATCGTCGCGATCTTCCTGATGCGCGCAGTCGGCAAGAATCTGGAGGCTTGAGATGGCACGCAAGATCACCACGCAACGCAAGATTTTCGTATCGGTTGTCGCCTGGGCCGTGGCGCTTCTCATCTTCTTCCCGATCCTCTGGACGATCCTGACGAGCTTCAAGACCGAGGGCGACGCCATTGCCTCGCCGCCGCAGTTCCTCTTCTTCCACTGGACGCTGGAGAACTACGTCGAGGTGCAGTCGCGCTCGAACTACTTCCTCCATTTCGCCAACTCCGTCATCATCGCCTTCGGTTCGACGATCCTCGGCCTGATCGTCGCCGTTCCTGCCGCCTGGGCCATGGCGTTCTCGCCGACCAAGCGGACCAAGGACGTGCTGATGTGGATGCTGTCCACGAAGATGATGCCGCCGGTCGGCGCCTTCATCCCGATCTACCTCTTGTTCCAGGGGTTCGGCCTGCTCAACAACCAGTTCGCCAGCCGCTTGGGCATGGTCGTCGTGCTAATGCTGATCAACCTGCCGATCATCGTCTGGATGCTCTACACCTACTTCAAGGAAATTCCCGGCGAGATCCTCGAGGCGGCCCGCATGGACGGTGCGACGCTCGTCAAGGAGATCATCTACGTGCTGACGCCGATGGCGATCCCCGGCCTTGCCTCGACGATGCTGCTCAACATCATCCTCGCCTGGAACGAGGCCTTCTGGACGCTCAATCTCTCGTCCGTCGACGCAGCGCCGCTGAGCACCTTCATCGCCTCCTATTCCAGCCCGGAGGGCCTGTTCTATGCCAAGCTTTCGGCGGCATCGACCATGGCGATCGCTCCGATCCTGATCCTCGGCTGGTTCAGCCAGAAGCAACTCGTTCGCGGCCTCACCTTCGGCGCGGTTAAGTAAGGAAGACAAGCATGGGTAGCATTGTTCTCAAGAAGGTTTCCAAGGTCTTCGGCGAAGCCAAGGTCATCCCTTCCATCGACCTCGAGATCGACAATGGCGAGTTCGTCGTGTTCGTCGGCCCGTCCGGCTGTGGCAAGTCCACGCTGCTGCGTCTGATCGCCGGCCTCGAGGATGTTTCCGGCGGGCAGATCCTGATCGACGGCAAGGACGGCACCAATTTGAAGCCGTCCGACCGCGGGCTTGCCATGGTGTTCCAGTCCTACGCGCTCTATCCGCATATGAGCGTGCGCAAGAACATCGCCTTTCCGCTGAAGATGGCGAACATGTCGCAGGCGGAAATCGACAAGAAGGTGGCGGACGCCGCGCGTGTCCTGAACCTGACGGACTATCTGGAGCGCAAGCCGCGCCAGCTCTCCGGCGGTCAGCGCCAGCGCGTCGCCATCGGCCGCGCCATCGTGCGCCAGCCGGCGGCCTTCCTGTTCGACGAGCCCTTGTCGAACCTGGACGCGGCGCTGCGCGTCAACATGCGCCTCGAAATCAGCGAGCTGCACCAGCAGCTGAAGACGACGATGGTCTACGTGACGCACGATCAGGTCGAAGCCATGACCATGGCCGACAAGATCGTCGTGCTCAACCGCGGCAATATCGAGCAGGTGGGTTCGCCGCTGGAGCTCTACCGCAGCCCGCGCAATCTCTTCGTCGCCGGCTTCATCGGCTCGCCGAAGATGAACTTCGTCAAGGGCGCCTATGCCCAGAGTCTCGGCGGCGACACCATCGGCGTGCGCCCTGAGCATGTGGTGCTGTCGACCAGCTCGGGCGACTGGCAGGGCAAAGTGCTGGTTGCCGAGCATCTCGGTTCCGACACCTTCCTGCATATCGACGTCGACGGCATCGGCACGGTGACGGCGCGCGGTTCGGGCGATTTCCCGGCCCGGGCCGGCGATACCGTCTACCTGACGCCGGACAAGACGCATATTCACCGGTTCAACGCCGAGGGGCTGGCGATCTGAGCCAAGCGCCAAGCCCATGCGCGCCGCCCGCGCATGGGGAACGCACCGATCCCGGTCCGCCCGGATATTTGCGGGCCGGAAAGCATACGAGCCGGAGCGGCCTTTCCCAGTCGTCCGGAGCCAGAGACCTTTCCAGAAGGACTAGAGACATGACGTGCAAATTATCGCTCGCAACTCTCCAGGAGGCGGCAGCAAAGGCGGCCATTCCTGCTTACGATCCGAAATCGCTTTCGGCGGGCATCGTGCATTTCGGTGTCGGCAACTTCCATCGCGCCCATCAGGCCGTTTATCTCGACGATCTTTTCAATGCCGGCCAGAACCATGACTGGGCGATCATCGGCGCGGGCGTGCTGCCCTCCGATGCTTCCATGCGGGAGAAGCTTGCCGCCCAGGATTTTCTGACGACCGTGGTCGAGCAGGACAACAACCGCACGGCCGCGCGCGTCACCGCGCCCATGATCGACATCCTGCCGGTCGGCGACGCCAAGACCATCATTGCCAAGCTTGCCGACCCGACGATCCGCATCGTCTCCATGACGATCACCGAGGGCGGCTATTTCATCGATGCCTCCGGCAAGTTCAATCCCGCGCATCCGGCGATCGTCGCCGACGGGCAGAATCCGGATGCGCCGAAGACCGTGTTCGGTCTGATCGTCGCCGGCCTCAAGGCGCGCCGCGCCGCCGGCGTGCCACCCTTCACCGTCATGTCCTGCGACAACATTCCCCACAATGGCGGCGTCACCAAGGCTGCGGTCGTCGGCACCGCGCGGCTGTCCGACCCGGCCTTCGCCGATTGGATCGCCGCGAACGTCGCCTTCCCGAACGGCATGGTCGACCGCATCACGCCGGCGACCGGTGCGCGCGAGATCGACTTCCTCAAGGAAGTCTTCGACATCGAGGACAACTGGCCGGTCTATTGCGAAGAGTTCAAGCAATGGGTGCTGGAGGACAATTTCCCGGCCGGCCGTCCGGCGCTGGAAAAGGTCGGCGTGACTTTCGTGTCCGACGTGACGCCCTATGAGCACATGAAGATCCGCATCCTCAACGGCGGCCATGCGGCGATCGCCTATCCGGCGGCGCTGATGGATATCCATTTCGTGCATGAAGCCATGGAAGAGCCCTTGATCCGCGCCTTCCTCGCCAAGCTCGAGAACGATGAAATCATTCCGGTGATCCCGCCGGTGCCGAATACCGTGCTTGCGGATTACTTCAAGCTGATCGAGCACCGCTTCGCCAATCCGAAGATCGCCGACACCATTCCGCGTCTCGCGCAGGACGGCTCCAACCGCCAGCCGAAATTCATCCTGCCTTCGACGGCCGATCGTCTTCGCCGCGGCGAGGATATCGTCGGCCTCGCGCTGGTCTCGGCGCTTTGGTGCCGATACTTCGCGGGCAAGAGCGACAGCGGCAAGGACATCGTCTTCAACGATGCCAGCGCCGACCGACTGCATGAAGCCGCCCTCAAGGCGAAGGACGATCCGAATGCCTTCCTCGTCTTCGATGACATCTTCGGCGATGTCGCCAAGTCGGATCTCTTCCGCAAGCGCTTCGCGCATGCCCTGAAAACGCTGTGGGAAAAGGGTACCCGCGTCACCCTGCAGCTATACTTGGACAACAAACTCGCGGAATAACTTTCAAACGGCCGGAGTTCTCCTGTTCCGGCCGTTTTCCATTGTCGCGCGTATTTCGAAAGCGGGACAGCAACAGAATTCGGGTTGGATCTGCGATGACGAGTGAGGGAACAGGCCTCGTAATCTTCGATTGCGATGGTGTGCTTGTGGATAGCGAGCCGCTGTCCGTCGGCGTGCTCATCCAGGCGATGCACGATGTCGGCGTGGATATGAGCGAGGAGGATGTCTACAGCCGCTTCCTCGGCAAGAGCCTGGCGACGCTCGTCGATACGATGCAGACGGAATTCGATGTCTTCATCGACCAGGCATTTCTCGATCGCATCCGCAACGATCTCTACGAGCGCTTCAAGCACGAGCTGAAGCCGATCGACGGCATTGCGGCGACATTGGATGCGCTTTCGCTGCCGCGTTGCGTCGCCTCTTCGAGCCAGCTGGAGCGCATCCGCCTGTCGCTGGGCGTGACCGGCCTTCTCGGCAAGCTGGAGCCGAACATTTTTAGCGCCAGCATGGTCAAGCGCGGCAAGCCTGCGCCTGATCTCTTCCTTTACGCGGCTGAAAAGATGGGCGTGCCGCCGAAGGAGTGCATCGTCGTGGAAGACAGCCCGGCGGGCATTACCGCGGCGCGCGCGGCCGGCATGACGGTCTTTGCATTTACCGGCGGCTCGCATGCGCATTCGCCGAGTTACCGGGCGGAACTGGAGCAGCTTTCGCCGGAAGTCGTGTTTGACGCAATGCCGGAATTGATACAACTTGTCCGCAACAAGAGATAAGTGGTCGGGACCTCTTTTGCATGCGTGATCACGTAGTTGCGGTCGATATCGGCACAAGTAGCGCACGCGCCGGTGTCTTCACGGCGAGTGGCTCGTTGCTGGCCAAGAGCGAGCATCCGATCCTGATGAATCGCCCGCGCGAAAACCACGCCGAGCACGATTCCGAAAACATTTGGGCCGCCGTCTGCACTGCCGTTCGCTCGGCCGTGAATGCCTCCGGCGTCGATGCATCCGTCATCGGCGCGATCGGCTTCGATGCAACCTGCTCGCTGGTCGTGCGCGATCGCGATGGCGGGCAGCTCACCGTTTCCACGGGCGGCGAAAGCCGGTTCGACACCATCGTCTGGCTCGATCACCGCGCGCTCGCCGAGGCAGATTACTGCACGGCCACGAAGCACGAGGTTCTGGACTATTCCGGCGATTTCATGTCGCCGGAAATGGAAATGCCGAAGCTGATGTGGCTGAAGGAGAACCTGCCGCAAAGCTGGGCGCAGGCCGGTTATTTCTTCGATCTTGCCGATTTCATGACCTGGAAGGCGACGGGCTCTCTGGCCCGGTCGCGCTCGACGCTGGTGGCGAAATGGAACTACCTCGCCCATCGCGAGCCGGGCTGGCAGGCCGATTTTCTCAATGTGATCGGCCTTGGCGATCTGCGGGAACGCGGCGGCCTGCCCGAGGAGAGCGTTCCCGTCGGCAAGAGCATCGGCACTTTGACGGCCGAAGCGGCCGAGGCGCTGGGGCTCGATCGCGCATGTCACGTCGGCGCGGGCATGATCGACGCCTATGCCGGGGCGCTTGGCGCGCTTGCGGGCCATGCCGGCGATGCCGGTACGTTGGAGCATCAGCTGGCGCTGATAGCCGGCACCTCGAGCTGCGTCGTCTCCTTCGCGCGGGAGCGCAAGCGCAGCACCGGCATGTGGGGACCTTACTACGAGGCCGTGTTTCCGGGCATGTGGCTTGCCGAGGCCGGGCAGTCGGCAACGGGCGCGCTTCTCGACCATATCGTCAGCATGCACGCGGCCGGCGGTCCGCCGACGGCGGCCCTGCATGATCGTATCGTGCGGCGCATTGCCGAGCTGCGGCTTGCCGAGGGCGACTCCCTCGGCGGGCGTATCCATGTATTGCCCGATTTTCACGGCAACCGCTCGCCGCTCGCCGATCCGCACGCACTCGGCGTCATCAGCGGCATGACGCTGGACGCCTCCTTCGATGGTCTCTGCCGCCTCTACTGGCGCACCAGCGTCGGTATCGCGCTCGGCATCCGCCACATCCTCGAGCGGATGCGGGACTATGGCTATGTGCCCGACACGCTGCATGTCGCCGGCGGTCATGTAAAGAATTCGGTGCTCATGGAGCTCTATTCCGATGTGACCGGCTGCAAGGTCGTGATGCCGAAGATGAACGAGACGGTGCTTCTCGGCACGGCGATTGCCGCGTCCGTCTCCTGCGGTCTCCATGAGAGCCTGGGGGCGGCGGGTGCTGCGATGTATCCGGGCAGTCACGAACGGCTGCCGGATGCCGAAAAGCAGGCGCTTTACGATCGCGACTACAGGCGCTTCCTCGCCATGTACCGTCATCGCGCGGAACTGGACGCCATGGAATAGCCGGCGGTTTACCTGAGCGGCGCGTGGACGAACATGCCTTGAAGTTCTTCTATGCGGCGGCTCCGGATTTCCGCCGTTTCGCCCGCGGCATGGATGACAGCCACCGCCAGATATTCCAGCAGCGACATCATGGCGGGGAGGTTCTCCGGACCGTTGGCCCGCTGGGGCGGCAGGGACAGCGTGATATTTGCGAATTCATGCGCCCATTCGGTAAACTGGCCCGTTACCAGCAGCACCTTGCATCCGGCCCGGCGTGCGGAGCGGGCCAGCAGGCGCGACGAGACGAAGCTTTGAGAGTCCACGACGACAAGCACCCCGTCATCGGACGGTCCGCCAAACAGCTCGATGTAACTGCCATTGGCGCCGTCGAGGAACAGGACCTGATCGCGGGCAAAGGTCAGTCGATCGCTGAAATAGCGTCCGATCCCGGCGAGGCCGGGATGGGAGGTGACGAAGACACTTCCAGAGGACAGGATCGTTGCGACCGCCTCCTGCCATTGCGGCTGGCCGGCGAGGTTGTAGATATGCTGCAGCATCTCGACCTGTTCGGCGATCTGGGTCGCAAGCGGGCGGCCCTCGCTGGCATCCTTCTGTAACTGTTCGAGCACGCTCGGCAATTGCGACGCCAGCGCGGGCGCATTTTCCTTGAGGTGGACCTTGATACCGTCCAGCCCGTGATAGCCGAGCGAGCGCAAGAATCGTCCCACCGTCATCGGGCTCAGCTCCAGCCTGTCGGCAACCGAAGAAGCCGTTTCGAACGGCAGTTCGTTCAGGTGCTCGGAGAAATACTTAGCAATTCTTCGCTCGGCCGGAGTGCCGACCTTTATATATTGCTTAAGTCTCTGGCTGAGGTCTTCCAAAGTTTGCGCCTCGTCGATGGTCTTTCCGTTGTCTGGTTGCACAAATTTCTGCATCAATCGGCCATGCAAATCTAATCGGATTGCCGATCTTGTTTTGATTGTTGTTCTTAATGTGAAGCACAGAATATATTAGTGTAATCTGTATTACAATAATTCAAATTTTTAATTGAGCATACTCATATATCCGCGCGAGATATTGATATCGATGCAACCGCTTCCTAGGTCTCCGGTTACCACTGAAACGGGATCGACCGAATGATTGTCCTTGCAGCGCGCCTTTCTCTTGCCAATCTCTTTGCGCCCGAGACGCGAAAGGTTTTCTGGAAGGTTGTGGGCCTGACACTGTTTGCGCTTGTCGCGCTCTGGTTCGCACTGCGCGGCGCATTCAATTCCTTCATCCTTCCCTGGCTGCAGGGCTTCATGCCATCCACTTCGGACTGGACGGGCTGGCTTACGCTCTTCCTTGCCATTTTTGCCGGTATCGCATTGGCACTGGCGATGGCGCTGCTGATCTCGCCCGTCACGGCGCTGATCGCCGGCCTCTTTCTCGATGATGTCGCTGAGGTCGTGGAGAAGCGGAACTATCCCGGAGATGCTCCCGGAACGGCCATGCCGATCGCCGCCGCCATGAAAAGCTCGGTGCGGTTTCTCGGCGTCGTCATCGTCGGCAATATCGTGGCGCTGTTCCTGCTGTTCATTCCGGGCGTCAATCTCGTCGCCTTCTTTTTGGTAAACGGCTATCTGCTCGGCCGGGAATTCTTCGAATTCGCGGCCATGCGCTTTCGCACGCCGGATGAGGCGCGGCAGTTCCGCGTCAAGCACGCCTTGACGGTCTTTTCGGCTGGCCTGGTCATCGCGGCGTTTCTGGCGATCCCGCTTCTCAACCTGCTGACGCCGCTGTTCGCCGCCGGGATGATGGTGCATCTGCACAAGCTCATATCGCGGCAGGAGACGGCCCTGAGAGCGCGGTAGTCCTAGGCGCCCGCCTGCGTACCGATGATCTGCGCCGGCAGTTCGACCAGCGGGGCGGGGATATCCCAGGTCTTTTCCGGCGACCGACAGAGGTCGGCTATGACGCAGCGTTCGCATTCCGGCTTGCGCGCCTTGCAGCAGTAGCGCCCATGCAGGATCAGCCAATGGTGGGCATGGTAGAGATACTGGTCGGGAATGATCTTCATCAGCCGCTGCTCGACTTCGTCCGGCGTCTTGCCGGGCGCCAGCAGCAGCCGGTTGGCAATGCGGAAGATGTGCGTGTCGACGGCCATCGTCGCCTGGCCGAAAGCCATGGACAGCACGACGTTTGCGGTCTTGCGGCCGACGCCCGGCAAGGTCATCAGCTCCTCGCGCGTCCGCGGCACCTCGCCGCCGAAATCGGTAATCAGCTTTTCCGACAGCGCCACGACGTTCTTCGCCTTGTTGCGGTAAAGGCCGATCGTCTTGATGTATTCGCGGATACGTTCCTCGCCGAGATCGAGCATCTTCTGCGGCGTGTCGGCAATGGCGAAGAGGGCGCGCGTCGCCTTGTTGACGCCGGCATCGGTCGCCTGCGCGGACAGCGCCACGGCGACGACCAGCGTGAAGGGATTGACGTGCTCCAGCTCACCCTTGGGCTCCGGCCGCTGGATGGAAAAGCGGCGGAAGATCTCTTCCAGGTCCGCCTTGGAATAAAGGCTCTTTACGGTCGGCTTGCGGCCTGCGGTCGCATTTGACTTTTTCGCGGTTTGGGCGCTGGATTTGATCTTAAGATTTGCCATGAACGACCTATACTCAAGTCCTATGACGGAACGCAACGCCGATACGGCGGCAGACGGCAGCAGGCCGGTTTTCGCCGCCGAATTGTTTCCCCATCGCTCGCTCGGACGAAAGGGGTTCAAGGTCATGCTCGCCTTGGCCGGCACCGTCTGCTTGTTCTACAGCATTCTCTTCGTCACGCGCGGCGCATGGCCGGTCGGTTTCTTCTTCGGCGCCGATTTCTTCCTGCTCTACGGCGCCTTCTGGCTCAACTACCGCTCGGGGCGCGTGCGCGAAGAGGTGACGGTATCGCGCACCAATGTTTCCATCCGCAAGTTCTCGCCGACCGGGCGGATGGTGGAACATCATTTCAATCCGTTCTGGACGCGGTTTCTGGTTCGCCGCCACCGCGAGATCGGGGTCGTGTCGATGCATGTCCGCGACAGAAGCCACGACACCGACGTCGGCTCCTTCCTCAATCCGGAGGATCGCGAGAGCTTTGCCAAGGCCTTCAAGCGCGCGCTTGCCACAGTCACGCAGCGGATATGAGCGCTTTCAGCAAAGCCGGCACAATCACATTTCCGCAGGGAGCCCGCTTACGCAAGAAACGGGTGGTTTTACCCCTTCTGCCGTGGTTTTCTCCTTTCCAAGGAGAAAGAACATGAATGCGATTGCACAGCTGAAGAAAGACATCACGCCGGAAGGTCAGGATTACGAGACCGTGCGGGAGGTCATCGAGCTCATTACCGAGGAGTATCGCGACCAGCCGTCGCTGGAGATGCTTGCCGAAAGGCTCGGCCAGTCGCCGACCCAATTGCAGAAGACGTTCACGCGCTGGGCTGGACTGTCGCCCAAGGCGTTCCTTCAGGCCGTCACGCTCGATCATGCCAAGCGGCTCCTGCGCAAGGAGGATCTGCCGCTGCTGGAGACATCCTTCGAAGTCGGCCTTTCGGGGCCCAGCCGGCTGCACGATCTCTTTGTCACGCACGAGGCAATGTCGCCAGGCGAATGGAAGGCCAAGGGCAGCGGGCTGGTGATGCGCTATGCGTTCCACATCTCCCCCTTCGGCCTTGCCCTGATCATGGTCACGGATCGCGGTCTCGCCGGCCTTGCCTTCAGCGACAGCGGCGATGAAAAGGCCTGTCTGGCCGATATGACCTGCCGCTGGCCGAACGCGCAGTTCATCGAGGATCCGCAGGCGACGGCGCCCTATGCGGCGCGCATCTTCGAGCGATCGAACTGGTCGAGCGACCAGCCGCTGCGGGTGGTGCTGATCGGCTCGGATTTCCAGCTGCGCGTCTGGGAAAGCCTTTTGAAGATCCCGATGGGCCGTGCCGTGAGCTATTCCGATATCGCAAGGGATATCGGCCAGCCGACGGCGATGCGGGCCGTGGGCGCGGCCGTCGGCCGTAACCCGATCTCCTTCGTCGTGCCCTGCCACCGCGCACTCGGCAAGAACGGCCAGCTCACCGGCTATCATTGGGGCCTGACGCGCAAGCGCGCCATACTGGGATGGGAATCGGGGGATGCTTGAGGGGTGTTTTCGCAGGTTCGGAGTTTGCCGAGCCCGCAGTACCCCCTCTGTCACGACAGTGACAGAGGGGGTATCGCACTTTCGCCGAATACGGAGCTGACAGCCGTCTCCTCAAGCCGCCTTCGCCATAGCCATCTGCAGCAATGCCTTGGCGGCGCTTTCATCCGTGATCAACGTATTGCAGCCGATGCGCTTGATGGTCGCGCTGATCGCCTGGGCGCGGTGGGCGCCGCCGGAGGAAATGACGATGTGCTTCGCCTTCTTGAGCGTATCAAGATCCACGGACATCACCCGCTTGTTGATCGGATGATCGACGGAATTGCCCTCGGCGTCGAGGAAGTTGAACATGGTGTCGCAGACGCAGCCGGCCTCGATCAATTCCTCCAGCTCGCGCTTCGAGATGAAGCCTTCCGAAAGCGAGGTCGATTGCGGGCCGATGTCGCCGCAGCTGACGATGGCGAGATCGAGGTTCTCCGCCAGCCGGTAGATGGCTTCGAGGCCGCATTTTTCGATCAGATTGCGCTTGGTCTCGACGGAATCGACCAGGAGCGGCGCCAGGAACATGTAGCATTCCGCGCCGAGCTGGCTGGCCAGGCGCCATGTATAGTCGATCGGATTGGTCTGGTGGACGGCGACGATGCCGCCGAGCAGGGAGACCACCTTGCAATTGTCGCGGCGGGGAGGGCGGAAGCTCGCGAGCGAGGCCGTCATCGTCCGGCCCCAGCCGACACCGATCGTATAATTGTCGGGGATGGCTTCCGTCAGGAACTGGCCGAGCGCCAGGCCGACGCTCTTTGCCTGCGCATTGACGTCGCCGTTCGCCGGCGCGGGTACGACGATCGCTTCGTCCAGCCCGTAGGTGCGTTCGAGCTTGATGGCCAGCTCGACGCAATCGTCGATGCCCTCGGTGATCCAGATCTGCACCTCGGCGCGGCGCATCGCCTCGTCCAGCAGGCGGATGACGGTGGTGCGGCTGATGCCGAGCTGCTCGGCAACGTCCTTCTGCGTCAGGCCCTGATTGTAATAGAGCCATGCGGCGCGAAGCCTCAGCGACGAGGTCTCCGAATAGGCGGTATGGGTTCCGCGTCTCAGTTTGGCCACAGGTCCTCCGGCAAGATTGTCGCCCGCGCCATTTAAGGTCATGATCCGCCCGGGATGCGAGATGTGGCTATGGCGGATGGTGGGAGCAGGCGAGATCGGCTCTTCTGCTGCCGATATTCTATGACATGAAACTTATGTCAATCGAATTGCACAAATGTCCTTGACTTTTCGGTGCGAGATTGCTGATAGTCAGCAGTGAGGAATTCGGTCTTGTCCAGTCGAGGAGGACAATGTGCGAGTGCTGCTCCGAGCAGATGCCAGGCCGGACAGGGAGCCATATAGGGCGCCCGGTGCCGGCGGAAAGCTTGTTTTCGGAGTGTTGTCTCTTCACCGCTCGGCCGTTCACCGGAAATGGAACTTTCGCACTTTTTATCCCGTTACCGAAACATAGGAGAAGGAAGGCTGCATCCCTGACGCCTTCGAGCCCGTCGGATAAAAAGACGGAATACGCTGCCCGACATCTCCCATCCCCATGGGCCTCATTCAACAAGGATACCTGTTATGACTTCCAAGCTTGACCAACTCCGCGCCATGACGACGGTCGTGGCCGATACCGGCGATATCGAGGCAGTCGCTCGCCTGAAGCCGGTGGATTGCACCACCAACCCGACCATCGTGCTGAAGGCGCTCGGTACGCCGATGTTCGCCGATGCGATCAAGGAAGCCGTCGCCTGGGGCAAGAAGCAGGGCGGCGCGTCGGAAGCCGTCGTCCACGCCGTTGCCGATCGTCTGGCAATCTCGGTCGGCGCGGCGCTCTCCGGTCTCGTTCCGGGCCGCGTCTCGACCGAAGTCGACGCCGACCTGTCCTTCAACACCGAAGCGTCGCTCGCCAAGGCCCGCGCCATCATCGCCGCCTACAAGGAGCGCGGCATCGAGCGCGACCGCATCCTGATCAAGCTCGCCTCCACCTGGGAAGGCATCCGTGCCGCCGAAGTGCTGCAGAAGGAAGGCATCGACTGCAACCTGACGCTGCTCTTCAGCAAGGCCCAGGCCATTGCCTGCGCCGATGCCAAGGCATTCCTGATCTCGCCCTTCGTCGGCCGTATCCTCGACTGGTACAAGAAGTCGACCGGCAAGGACTACACGGCAGAGGAAGATCCGGGCGTTATCTCGGTTCGTGACATCTACCACTACTACAAGTCCAACGACATCAAGACGATCGTCATGGGCGCCTCCTTCCGCAACACAGGCGAAATCGAAGCGCTGGCCGGCTGCGACCGCCTGACGATCAGCCCGAACCTGCTCGACGAACTGTCCAAGGACGAAGGCAAGCTGGAGCGCAAGCTCTCGCCGGAGAACAAGGGTTCCGTCGAAAAGATCGCTGTCGACGAAAAGACCTTCCGCTGGATGATGAACGAAGACGCTATGGCAACCGAGAAGCTCTCCGAAGGCATCCGCGCCTTCGCCAAGGACCTCGGCACGCTGCGCGCCATGGTCAGCAAGGAACTGCAGCTCGCTGCTGCTTAATGCGACTTTGCTTCTCTCTTTAGGGGGGAGCATTTCAATTGAGGGGGTGCCGTAGAGATGCGGCGCCCCTTTTTGTATTATCGAGGGCGCACGGAACTTTTGAGCATGGCGCAACCGCGATACCCCCCTCTGTCCCTGTCGGGACATCTCCCCCACAAGGGGGGAGATTGGCAATCCGCAGCGTTGCTATCGCAAAACAACAGGCATCGTATCTGCTGAGCTACTTTGCTTCATCTTGTGGAGGTGGTGATGCGCCCCAACGATCTCCCCCCTTGTGGGGGAGATGTCACGATAGTGACAGAGGGGGGTATCACAGGCGCGGTGGATGCGAGGCCGGAGATGACCTACCCAATAAACTCCGCCCTGACCTTGTCCGACTCACTGCCGATCGTCGGCGCCGCCAGGCTATTCTTGGCTCTGACGCCATTCACCCGGATCGGGCTTGCGGTCGTGCGCACCGACACGCCGTCGTCGCGCGTCACCGTCTGCAGCATGTCGAGCTGGCGGAAGGCCGCGCTTTGCAGCAGCTGCGGCCAATCCAGCACTTCGGCCGCCCAGATATCGGCGGGCTCCAATATGGCGAGCCATTGCTGAACCGTCTTTTCCTGAAGACGGCTGGCGATCAGGCTCTTGATCTCGTCGCGGTGCTGGAAGGCACCGTCAGGCGTGTATTCGGCAAGGACCGGCAGATCCAGCAGCGGTGCGAGTTTCGACAGGGGCATCATCGCCAGCGCCAGCCAGCCATCGGCGCAGCGATAGACACCATAGGGCGCGGCCAGATAGGCGTGGGCATTGCGCACGGCGGATTTCTTCGGCAGACGGCCGCCGTCGTTCAGGTGCGTCGTCAGCACCTCGAACTGGAAATCGACCAGCGCTTCCAGCAGGCTCGTCTCCACATGCACGCCGCGGCCGGTGACGCCGCGCCGCACGAGCCCGGCGAGAATGGCCTGAACGAGCAGATTGCCGGCCAGCATATCGGCGACGGCGAGCCCGAAGGGCACCGGGCCGTCATCGGCCTCGCCGTTCAGCCACATGACGCCGGAGCGGGCCTGCGCCAGCAGATCCTGGCCGGGAAAGTGGCGCCATTCGTTGTCGGGGCCGTATCCGGTGATGCTGCCATAGACGATGCGGGGATTGATCGCGGCAACGGCGGCGTAATCGAGGCCGAGCCTTTCGATGACGCCGGGGCGGAAGTTCTGGATGACGACGTCGGCCTTGGCAATCAGCGTCCGCAGCTCCCGCAGGTCGTTTTCGTCCTTCATATTGACGGCAAAGCTTTCCTTGCCGCGGTTGATGGCGTGAAAGAGCGTGGAATCGCCGCCGATTTCCGTGTCGCTGAGATAGAGCCTCCGGCAGAGGTCGCCGCCATCGGGCCGCTCGATCTTGATGACGCGCGCGCCGAGATCGCCGAGCCGTAGGGCCGCCATCGGGCCGGCAAGAAACTGGCTCATGTCCAGCACGACGATGCCGGAGAGCAGGCCCTCTTCGTTTTTCGTATTCATGTCAGGCTTTCAGCGGCGGCGCGTCCGACGGCCGGCCGTTCTTGTAGCGCACGGTCTGGATATGCTCGCAATAGAGCACCAGCTCGCCTTCGCCCTTGAAGACTTCGTAGGAGGAGCGGATCAGGCCGAGCTCGGCATATTTCGGCTGCTTATCGAGATTGGTGCGGATGGTGTAGATCGTATCGCCGATGAAAGTGGGCTTGATGAAGCGCAGCTTATCGTAGCCATAGGAAAAGGCGTTGACGCAGTTGGTGGCGACGAGACCCAGGCCGGCGGAAAAGACGAAGGCGCCGGCGACGAGCCGCTTGCCGAACAGGCCCTCGGTTTCGGCGAAGATCTGGTCGCTGACGTAAGGATGCATGTCGAGCACCAGCGCATTGAACTGCTGGGACTCGCCCTCCGAGATCGTACGGCGCAGCGAGCGGATCCTGTGGCCGACCTCGAAATCCTCGTAGAACCAGTTTTCCGCGTTCCAGACTGGGATTTCGGCGTGATCGGCCGGCATGGTCTTCGGATAGGTGCTGGATACGCCGACGGTGGCGGTCATGGCTGTGTCTTTCGCTGGAAATCCTCCGGTCTCAAAGAGACCAGAGGCGCTTGGCATTGAGATGATAAAGTCTGTTGCGTTCGTCATCGCTTACGCCTTGCATCAGCGCATGGGTGGCGGCGACCCAGGTGGAGAGATTGCCGCCGAGCGTGCAGACCGGCCAGTCGCTGCCCCAGATGACGCGATCCCAGCCGAAGCGCGCGATGCAATGTTCGACGAAGGGACGCAGCGTTTCCGGCGTCCAGTCATCGGGGTCGGCATAGGCGACGACGCCGGAAATCTTCACGGTGACGTTCGGCCGCTTCGCAACTTCGGTGATGCCCGAGGACCAGCTTTCGCTGAGCCCGTCCTTCACGGCGGGTACGCCGCAATGATCGAGGACGAAGCGGATATCGGGATTGAGGTCGATCAGCGCGATCGCCTTGGATATCTGGTGCGGCAAGACGCAGAGATCGAAGGTAAGGTTGGTATTGCCGAGCCGCCTCAGGTTTTCGCGAAACAGAGCGCCCTCGGAGACATTGTCAGGCACGACATGCAGCACCCGCCGGAAACCTTTGACGAAGGGGTCGGCGAGCACGCGTTCGAGATAGGCGGGGAAGCCGGCGCTTTCGGGGCGGCAGGCGGCGATAACGCCGCGCAGCAGGCTGCCAGGCTCCCGGCTCAGGCCTTTGACATATTCCGTCTCCCGTTCGATATCGTCTTCGGCGACATCGACTTCCATGTGAAGCGTATCGGTGATCCCGAGCCGCCTGGCCTCGCGCGCATAGTCCCCGTAAAGGCTGTCGCGATCAAGCGGGCCGGCGTCCGCCAGCCAGGGATAGGCGAGGTGTTTCCGGTCGACGATGTGCAAATGACTGTCGAAAAGCATGGCGTTCCTCCCATACCTGCTTGCTCAGCATATACTCACAGAAGAATAGTTTATTCAAATAAAAATTATAGCTCGGCTTTGTCGACCGTGCCGGCCACGGTTTCGGAAATCTCCTTTGCCGCCTCCCGCACATATTGGATGACTTGATCGTAAGTGGGCGCCTTGGGGTTGACGGGCTCGATATAGGGGCAGGTGAGCGCGGCAAGCCCATTGCCGTCCATGGCCAGGACCGGGGCGGAAATGTTGCGCACGCCGCTCGTCTGCAGGCTGTCCATGGTCTCATAGCCCTTTTCGCGGATTGCCCGCAGCTTCTCCTCGAGATCGGCGGGGGGCTCTTCACCCTCCTGATCCTGCTGGCGCCGCTGTTCGTTGATCATCATCTGGCGCTGCTTGTCGTCGCGGAACGCCAGGAGGATGTGACCCGACCCGGTATTGTAGAGATTGATCTGGGCGCCGACGCGGATCGAGATGCCCCAATAGGTCGGTGAATCCTGCTGGGCGATGACGACCACCGAGCCGCGGTCGTAGATCGCCAGATGACAGGCCTGCTCGGCGCGGTTGGAAAATTCGCGCATCAGCGGCGTGGCGAAGGATACGAGCCGGCGCACCGGCGCATGATAATGCGCCAGACCGAAGAGCTTGAGGGTCAGGTAGAACCGATCGCCGTCCTGCCTTTGCACATAGCCGCGCCGCACCAGGCGATCGAGCATGCGGTAGAATTCGTTCGGGCTCTTGTTGAGCGCCTTGGCGATTTCCGCCTGTGTCAGGCCGCCGTCGATCGTCGCCAGCAGCTCCAATATGTCGAGCCCCTTGTCCAGGGCCGGCGCGCGATAGCGATCACTGTCGTCTTCCACACTCATCAACAAGTCCCCCATGCGAAGAAACATGAATCATCATTCATATATGAATGAATGCATTTTACAAGCGCGCGATCACGGCTTGACGGCCAATGAATAAGATGTTTACTTATAAATCATTGATCCATATTTGGGTCGAGAGGGGAATCGGACAAGGGGTCCGATCTTAAGGGAGGAACTTCGATGAGGAATTGGAAGGCCGGTCTCGCTGCCGGCACGATGGCATTGCTTGCCGGTACGGCGGTCTTCGCCGCCGATCAGCCGGGCAAATTTCCGGGTGTGACGATCGACGCCAAGCTCATCGGCGGTCAGCAATACGAGCCGCTTTATGCGCGCATTGCCGAGTGGGAGAAGGAAACGGGCGCCAAGGTCAACATTCTCTCCAAGAAGAACCACTTCGAGCTCGACAAGGAAATCAAGTCCGACATGGCCTCGGGCAGCATTTCCTGGTGCGTCGGCTCGAACCATTCGTCCTTCGCGCCGCAGTATCCTGACCTTTACACCGATCTTTCCAAGCTTCTGCCGAAGGAAGAAATCGACAAGTACGTCGAATCGACCATCCAGGCCTCGACCATCGACGGCCGCCTGATCATGCTGCCGCGCGCCCAGTTCGACGTTTCGGCGCTCTACTATCAGAAGAGCCTCTATAACGACGAGGCCAAGAAGACGGCCTTCAAGGCGAAGTACGGCTACGACCTCGCGCCGCCGAAGACCTGGAAGGAAGTCTCCGATCAGGCGACCTTCTTCTCCAACCCGCCGAACTTCTTCGGCACGCAGTTCCCCGGCAAGGAAGAGGCGATCAACGGCCGCTTCTATGAAATGCTGGTCGCGGAAGGCGGCGAATATCTCGACAAGGACGGCAAGCCTGCCTTCAACTCCGAAGCCGGCGTGCGTGCGCTCGACTGGTTCGTCAACATGTACAAGGTCAAGGCGGTTCCGGCCGGCACGACCAATTATCTCTGGGACGACCTTGGCGCCGGCTTTGCTTCCGGCTCCGTCGCGCTCGATCTCGACTGGCCGGGCTGGGCGACCTATTTCAACGATCCGAAGTCCTCGAAGGTCGCCGGCAATGTCGGCGTCGTCGTGCAGCCCGTCGGCTCCTCCGGCAAGCACACCGGCTGGTCCGGCCATCACGGCTTCTCGGTGACCGAAGCCTGCGCCCACAAGGATGCGGCCGCTTCGCTCGTCCTGTTCCTGACGAACGACGACTCGCAGAAGCTCGAAGCCGCCAACGGCACGCTGCCGACCCGCAAGGCGGTCTGGGATTGGGATATCCAGCAGGCGGCTTCCGACCCCTACAAGAAGGAAGTGCTGAGCACCTTCCAGGAATCGATGAAATACGCCTTCCCGGTTCCGCGCACGCCGCAATGGATCGAGATTTCCAACGTCGTCTATCCCGAACTCCAGGCCGCCATCCTCGGCGACAAGACGTCCAAGGAAGCGCTCGATACCGCAGCCCAGAAGGCCACGGATGTCCTGAAGGACGCAGGCGCGCTCTAAGCCACGCAATCGAAGTCCCGCGCATTCGACCGCGCGGGACTTCCGCAATCTGACTTCGAGAATGGCTTTCGGTCGGCACCGCAAGGGGCCGGTCTGTTCAGCCGGTTTTCTGCCGGCTTCTCGGTCCCAGGTAATTCATTCCACGCAGTCCGGGCCACGCTGCCGAGGAATGCCGACAGGTGCAAACCATGCTCAAAAGAATATCTCCACCGGTCCTGCTTCTTCTTCCGGCGATCATCGTCCTTGCGGCCGTGGTGCTGTTTCCGTTGCTTCTGTCCTTCTATTCGAGCTTCACGCCGTTTCGCCTGACCCGGCCGGCGACGCTCTTTACCTTCATCGGCCTGCGCAACTACATCCGCATCCTGACGGATCCGGTGTTCCTGGCTGCTTTCGTGCGGACCGTCGTGCTGCTGACGATCGCGCTCAACCTGGAAATGCTGCTCGGATTGGGATTGGCCCTGCTGGTCAACAAGGCGACGCACGGCAAGCGCATCCTGCGCACGCTGATGATGTTTCCGATGATGTTTTCGCCCGTGCTCGTCGGCTTCCAGTTCAAATTCATGTTCAACGACAATGTCGGCATCATCAACAATGCCCTGCAGTCGCTCGGCATTACCAATGATGCGATCCCCTGGCTGATCGACGGTAATCTGGCGCTGCTGTCCATTGTCATCGCCGAGGTCTGGTCTTCGACATCGGTCTTCGCCATCCTCATTCTCGCCGGCCTGCTTGCCATGCCGCAGGAGCCCGTCGAGGCCGCCAAGGTCGACGGCTGTACGAGCTGGCAGACCTTCCGCTATGTCACCTGGCCGTTCCTTATGCCCTTTGCCTTCATCGCCATGACGATCCGTTCGCTCGACGTCGCTCGCGCCTACGACATTGTCAAGATCATGACCGATGGCGGCCCGGCGCGGCGCACGGAGCTGATCTGGACGCTGGTCGGGCGTACCGCCTATGCCGATGCGCAGATGGGGCTCGCCAACGCCATGGCCTATGTCTCGATCATTCTGTCGATCGCCTTCACAGTCTATTTCTTCCGTAAGCTGGCGCTTGCCCGCACCCAGATCGGAGCGGAGTGGTAATCATGGATCGCAACGCTCAACAACGCCTGCATCGCCGTATCGGGAAAGTCGTCTATCTCATCGGCCTCTTCATCGCGATGCTCATCATCTGCCTGCCGGGCTTCTGGATCATCATCAGCTCGCTGCGCCCGACCGTCGAAATCATGGCGAAGCCGGCGGTCTGGATTCCGCAAGAGCTTTCGCTGGAAGCCTATCGCTCGATGTTCAGCGGCGTGGGGCAGGGCGGCATTCCCGTCTGGGAGTATTTCCGCAATTCGCTCGTCATCTCCGTCACCTCGACTGCCATCGCGTTGGTGATCGGCATGTCCGGCGGCTATGCCTTCGCCCGCTTCCGCTTTCGCGGCAAGTCGGCCGTGTTCCTGGGGCTGATGCTGACGCGCTCCGTGCCCGGCGTTGCTCTGTCGCTGCCGCTGTTCATGGTCTATGCGCGGCTCGGCATCATCGACACGCATTTCGGCCTGATCCTCACCTATGTCGCGCTGAACGTGCCCTTCACCATATGGCTGATCGACGGCTTCTTCCGGCAGGTGCCGAAGGATCTTGCAGAAGCCGCGCAGATCGATGGCTGCACCCGCTGGCAGGCCTTCTGGCAGGTGGAATTCCCGCTTGCCGGCCCCGGCATCGCATCGGCAGGCATCTTCGCCTTCCTCACCTGCTGGAACGAATATGCCCTGGCCTCGCAGCTGACGCGCTCCGTCGATTCCAAGACGCTGCCCGTGGGCCTGCTCGACTATACGGCCGAATTCACCATCGACTGGCGCGGCATGTGCGCGCTCGCGGTCGTGATGATCATTCCGGCGCTCGCTCTCACTTTCATCATTCAGAAGCATCTGGTGTCGGGTCTGACATTCGGTGCGGTCAAAGGTTGATCTTCATGGCTCAGGTTTCCCTCAAAAAACTCGTGAAGCGCTATGGCGCTCTGGAAATCGTCCACGGGATCGATCTCGATATCGCGGACAAGGAGTTCATCGCGCTCGTCGGCCCGTCCGGCTGCGGCAAGTCGACGACGCTGCGCATGATCGCCGGCCTCGAAGAGGTTTCAGGCGGTACGATCGAGATCGGCGATACCGTCGTCAACGACCTGCCGCCGCGCGACCGCAACATCTCCATGGTGTTCCAGTCCTATGCGCTTTATCCGCATATGACCGTGCGCGAGAACATGGGCTTTTCGCTGAAGATCGCCAAGCAGCCACAGGCCGAGATCGACCGGCGCGTCAACGAGGCGGCTGCCATTCTGAGCCTCGAGGCCCTGATGGATCGTCGCCCGGCGCAGCTTTCCGGCGGTCAGCGCCAGCGCGTCGCCATGGGCCGCGCCATCGTGCGCCAGCCGGAAGTGTTCCTGTTCGACGAGCCGCTGTCGAACCTCGATGCCAAGCTGCGCACGCAGATGCGCACCGAGATCAAGAAACTGCATGCCAAGGTGCAGTCGACCGTGGTCTATGTCACGCACGACCAGGTCGAAGCCATGACGCTGGCCGACCGTATCGTCATCATGCGCGATGGCTATATCGAGCAGGTCGGCACGCCGGACGAGGTGTTCAAGAAGCCCGCCACGCGCTTTGTCGCCGGCTTCATCGGTTCGCCGCCGATGAATATCGAGGAGGCCACCGTGAAGGCGGGCGAACTCGTGTTCAAGAACGACGACCGGCTGCCGCTGCCGAGCCAGTTTGCCGGCAAGGTCAAGGAAGGCGAGAAGGTCGCCTTCGGCCTCAGGCCCGACGATATCTTCCCGACCGGTCACGGTCTGCATTCCGGCACGGAATCGGCCGTATACGAACTGACGCTGCCTGTCGCTATCACCGAGCCGCTCGGCAACGAGACGCTCGTCTTCGTCGAATTCGCCGGGCGCGAATGGGTGACCCGCATGCTCAATCCGCGCGCGCTGAAGAGCGGCGAACGGCTGAAGATGAGCTTCGACCTCAGTCAGGCGCACCTCTTCTCCGTCGAAACCGGCAAGAGCCTGGCAAACTAAGGAGCCGACCCATGGCACGTATCGAAAAAATTGAGCTGCGCATGGTCGACCTGCCGCCGAAGGTGAAGCGGACGGATGCGATCCAGAGTTTCGTCAGCCAGGAAACGCCGATCGTCACCATCACCGACAGCGACGGCACCGTCGGCACCGGCTACAGCTATACGATCGGTACCGGCGGCTCTTCCGTCATGCGGCTGCTGTCCGACCATCTGGTGCCGCTTCTGATCGGCGAGGATGCCGATCGCATCGAGGCGATCTGGCACAAGCTGGAATTCGCCACTCACGCGACGACCATCGGGCCCATCACCGCGCTGGCGCTCGCCGCCATCGACACGGCGCTGTGGGACCTGCGGGCCAGGAAGCAGGGCCTGCCGCTCTGGAAGCTCGCCGGCGGCGCCAAGGACCGTTGCCCGCTCTACACCACAGAGGGCGGCTGGCTGCATATCGAGAAGGAAGCCTTGGTCGAGGACGCCCTGCAGGCGAAGGCCAAGGGCTTTTCCGGCTCGAAGGTCAAGATCGGCAAGCCGCATGGCTCCGAGGATTACGACCGGCTTGCGGCGATGCGCCTGGCGCTCGGCTCCGGCTTCGAGATCATGACGGACTGCAATCAGGGCTTTACCGTCGACGAGGCGATCCGCCGCGCCGCGCGGCTGAAGGAGCTGGACCTCGCCTGGATCGAGGAACCGCTGCCGGCCGACGATCTCGACGGCCATATCCGGCTGACGCGCTCGACGCCGACGCCGATCGCGGTCGGCGAATCCATGTATTCGATCCGGCATTTCCGTGAGTATATGCAGAAGGGCGCCTGCTCGATCGTCCAGGTGGACGTCGCCCGCATCGGCGGCATCACGCCCTGGCTGAAGGTGGCCCATGCCGCCGAGGCCTTCGACATTCCGGTCTGCCCGCACTTCCTGATGGAGCTGCATGTCAGCCTCGTCTGCGCCGTGCCGAACGGGAAATATGTCGAATACATCCCGCAGCTCGACGATCTCACCACGAAGGGCATGGAGATCGTCGATGGCCGGGCGCTGGCTCCTTCCGAGCCCGGTCTCGGCATCGCCTGGGACTGGGAGGCGGTGAAGGCGCGCTCGATCGGCGAATTCACGCGGGAAATCCACGGCTGAGGAGGAACGCGCCATGCAGCGGATGGGAATGGTGATCGGCCTGGAACCGGCTAAGGTCGCGGAATACAAGGCGCTTCACGCGGCCGTCTGGCCCGAGATCCTGGCGCTGATCTCCGAATGCAACATCACCAACTATTCGATCTTCCTGAAGGAGCCGGAAAATCTCCTGTTCGGCTATTGGGAATATGTCGGCACGGATTTCGCGGCCGACATGCGCAAGATGGCGGCCAGCCCGAAAAACCAGGAATGGTGGTCCGTCTGCATACCCTGCCAGAAGCCGCTCGAGACCCGCAAGGAAGGTGAGTGGTGGGCCATGATGGAAGAGGTGTTTCATCATGATTAGCTTCCAACAAGAGGTTCTCACTCCGCCAGCGGGGAGACTGGGGAGGGAATACCCCCCTCTGTCAGCTTCGCTGACATCTCCCCCACAAGGAGGGAGATTGGTCACTCGCGGTTATCTCTCGCAAACAACAGGCATCGAATTTGCTGACAAGACAGCTATTCGTTTCCCGAGGCGGCACGAAACGTTCCCCACGATCTCCCCCCTTGTGGGGGAGATGTCACGTAGTGACAGAGGGGGGTGTGTAGCTTCAGCAAACTCCAAAGCTAATGCTTCGGGAGCACTTCAATGACCTTCGATCCCAAATCCCTCCGCCAGTGGTGGCCGAAGCCTTCGAACCCTCGTTCGATCGTGATTTTCGGCGCCGGCAGCATTGTCGACGACGCGCATCTTCCGGCTTACAGGCAAGGCGGTTTTCCTGTCGCCGGCCTTTACGACCCGGATACCGAAAAGGCGGCGGCACTTGCCGGTCAATGGGGCATTCGCGCCTTTGCGTCCGAGGCCGAGGCGCTGGCCGTCAAGGGTGCGATCTTCGATCTCGCGACACCGCCGGCGGCACATGCCGCGATCCTTGCGAAATTGCCGCGCGGCTCGTTCGCGCTGATCCAGAAGCCGATGGGCAGCGATCTTGCCGGGGCCACCGAGATTCTGAGGGTCTGCCGCGAGCGCGACATCAAGGCGGCCGTCAATTTCCAGCTGCGCTTCGCGCCGATGATGCTGGCGCTCTACGATGCGGTTGACAAGGGCTATCTCGGCGAAGTCGTCGATTTCGACGCCTGGCTGGCGCTTGCGACGCCATGGGGGCTCTGGCCTTTCCTGAAGGGCCTGCCGCGGATCGAGATCGCCATGCACTCGATCCATTATTTCGATTTCATTCGCGGACTGCTCGGCAACCCCCAGGGCATCCACGCCAAAACCATTGGCCACCCCAACCACGATGTCGCGCAGACGCGGACGGCGGCGATCCTCGATTATGGCGACAAGGTACGCTGCGTGCTCTCGGTCAATCACGACCATGATTTCGGCCGCAAGTATCAGGCCTGCGAATTCCGCATCTCAGGCACGAAGGGAGCCGCCTATATCAAGCTTGGCGTCAACCTCGACTATCCGCGCGGCGAGCCGGACGAGCTCTGGATCCGTCCCGAGGGTGGCAGTGACTGGGTGGAGGTCAAGCTGGAGGGCGCCTGGTTCCCGGATGCTTTCGTCAACCGCATGGCCAACCTGCAGCGCTTCGCAGCCGGAGAAGATCGGGAACTGATCGGCTCCGTCGAGGATGCCTGGCAGACCATGGCGCTTGTCGAAGCCGCCTATCAGTCGAGCGCCGCTCCGGCGACGCCGATTGCAGAACTTCCAAAGGCTTGAGAAATGGCAGAGCAAACCATCTATTTCGAAGACTACGAGCCCGGCCATGTCAGGCTGACCACCGGGCGGACGATCACCGAGACCGATTTTGTCGTTCACGCCGGCCATACCGGCGATTTCTTTCCGCACCACATGGATGCCGAATTCGCCAAGACCTTGCCCGGCGGCCAGCGTATCGCGCATGGCACGATGATCTTCGCGATCGGCGTCGGGCTGACCGCGTCGCTCATCAATCCCGTCGCCTTTTCCTATGGCTACGACCGGCTGCGCTTCGTTCGTCCGGTGCATATCGGCGATACGATCCGCACCCGCGTCACCATCTCGGCGAAAGAGGATGATCCGAAGCGGCCGGCGGCCGGCCGTGTCGTCGAGCGTTGCGAGGTGCTGAACCAGCGCGACGAAGTCGTGCTCGCCGCCGATCACATCCTGATCGTCGAGCGCAAGCCGGGCGCGGAGAAGGCATGATGGTGAAGCTCAAGGGAATGACCTGGTCGCATCCGCGCGGCTATGATCCGATGATCGCCTGCTCGAAGCAATGGCAGCAAAAGACCGGCGTCGAAATCAGCTGGGAGAAGCGCTCGCTGCAGGATTTCGAGACATTCCCGGTGGAGGAACTTGCCGCCGCTTACGATCTCATCGTCATCGATCATCCGCATGTCGGGCAGATCACCCGCGAAAACTGCCTGTTGCCGCTCGACGATGCGGCGCACTCGCAGGAAGTCGCTGCGATCGCCGCCGGCACCGTCGGGCGCTCCTATCCGAGCTACAACTGGCAGGGCCACCAATGGGCCTTTCCGCTCGACGCGGCGACGCAGGTGCAGGCCTATCGGCCGGACCGGCTGGGCGCGCCGGTCAGGGATCTTGCCGAGTTCGTGACTCTGGCGGCGGAAGGCAAGGCGATCCTGCCGATGCGGCCGCCGCATTCGCTGATGACTTTCATCACGCTTGCTGCCCATCTCGGCACGCCCTGCAGCATCGAGGGACCTGACTTCATCGCGAAAGCCGACGGCGAGGCGGTGCTCGACTGGATGGCGCGGATCGTCGCAGCCATGGATGCCCGCTGCTACGAGATGGACCCGATCGCCGTGCTCGATCTGATGGGGCAGCCCGACAGTCCTTATCTGGCCTCGCCTTTCATCTACGGCTATGTGAACTATTCCTTTGCCGGATTCAGGCTGGCGAGGATCGCCTTTGCGGATATGCCCGTCATCGACGGCCGTGCGCCGAACGGCTCGGCGCTGGGCGGCACCGGAATTGCCGTTTCGTCGCGCACCCGCGCGCCTGAAGAGGCGAAGGCCTTTGCGCGCTGGATAGCAAGCGGTTCGGTGCAGGCAGGCATCTATGCCGATGGTAACGGTCAGCCCGGCCATGCCGACGCCTGGGTCAGCGATGCCGTCAATGCGCCGGCGCTCGGCTTTTACCGCAACACGCGCGCCACGCTGGAGGGCGCCTATGTGCGGCCGCGGCATGACGGCTACATGGCATTCCAAAGCGAGGCATCCGAGGTGATTAGCGATGGACTGCGAACCGGCGAGCGGCATACAGTCCTAATCGAAAAGCTCAACCGGCGCTTCGCGCAATCGTTCGAAGGTTAAGGCAAAGACCGCGCATCTGTTTGTTATTGCATGATCTTATTCAAGACGTCGCCAGCGATTTTTTCCGGCGGCCGGAATGGATGAGATCATATTCCCGAGGAAAGGATCAGGATTATGGGTCACGGGTTGGAAGGCAAGAAGGTCGTCATCACGGCGGCGGGGCAGGGCATCGGCCGGGCTTCGGCGGAGCGCTTCATTTCGCTCGGCGCGCATGTCTACGCCACCGACATCAACGAGCAGACGCTCTCGACGCTCGACGGCGCCACCAAGCACATATTGAACGTGCTCCACGGTGCGGCGGTCAAGGCTTACGCGGAAGAGATTGGCCCGATCGACGTGCTCTTCAACTGCGCCGGCTTCGTCCATGCCGGCACGATCCTCGATTGCGAGGAGAAGGATTGGGATTTCTCCTTCAACCTCAATGCCAAGGCGATGTACACGACCTGCCGCACTTTCCTGCCGGGCATGCTGGAGAAGGGCAAGGGCTCGATCGTCAACATGGCCTCGGTCGCTTCCAGCGTGAAGGGCGTGCCCAATCGCTTTGCCTATTGCGCCTCCAAGGCTGCCGTCATCGGGCTTACCAAGTCGATCGCCGCCGATTTCGTTTCCAGGGGCATTCGCGCCAACGCCATTTGCCCCGGCACGGTCGACAGCCCCTCCCTGCATGAGCGGCTGCGGGCAACCGGCGACTATGACAAGGCGATGAAGGATTTCATCGCGCGCCAGCCGATGGGCCGGATCGCGACCGCCGAGGAGATCGCCGCGCTGGTGACCTACCTGGCCGGTGACGAAGCGGGCTTCACGACGGGCCAGGCCCATGTCATCGACGGCGGCTGGACGGCCTGAGCCTCGTTTTGCCCGGAGCAATTCCAGGAAAAGTGCATAGCGGTTTTTCGTCCGGAATTGCATAAAAACAAAAGGATAGAGCGTTTTCGCGATTCGAGGAAAAGCGGAAAGGCTCTAACCGAGGTCTCGTATTGCGGGGCCTCCTTTTATTTGCCACTCTTTTCAGCGAATCGATTTGTTGAGACGCGGCTGTGATCGGAGAATGGCATGGATGCCAACGGGCCTTTGTATCGCTCCAGAGGGTTCGTGCTATGGCGCAAGCATCATGTGATCCTGATTTCCATACTTGCAGGCATTGCGGTCTTCCTGCTGCTGACATCCCGGCAATTGAATGTCGGCAACCTGCTTATCGCGTGGGATACGACCGCCGTCGTTTACATTATCTATAGCCTGTACCGGATGCTGACGGCCGATGCGCAGCGCATTCGCAAACGCTCCGCCGATCTCGATTTTTCCGACATATTTCTGCTGTTTCTGTCGATCGCGGCAGCGGTTGCCAGCATTGGCGGGATCGTGCTGGATCTGCTGGGCGTCAAGGACGCGCCGCCCGCAGTCGGCCTGTTCCGCCTCATGGTGGCGATCGCGACGATCCTGATTTCATGGACGTTCCTGCACACGCTGTTCACGATCCACTACGCGCATCGCTTCTATGGCGGCCCCGGCAAGGGGCAGGGGCTGAAATTCGCCGAGCCGGTCGAGGAGCCGATCTATTGGGACTTCCTCTATTTCTCCTTCACCATCGGCGTGGCGGCGCAGACCGCCGATATCGGCATTTCCACCGTATCGATGCGTAAGCTGGCGCTGCTGCACGCCATCCTGTCGTTCCTGTTCAATACGACGATCCTGGCGCTGGCTATAAATGTCGGGGCGAGCCTGATCTAGGCCCGCCCCTTCAACGATAGCGGCTTGTTTCGTCAGACGACGGCGTTGCCTGCCATGACAGCCAGGACCAGGAACACCAGGAAGATGATCAGGAAGATGGCGAAGAGAACGCGCGCGATGGTTGCGGTTGCGGCCGACACGCCGGAAAAGCCGAAAAAGCCGCTGATCAGCGAAACTACAAAGAAAATAAGAGCCCATTTCAGCATTTAGCAGTCTCCTCTGCGTTGTACTCTTTAAAGACGCGGGAGATGGAAAATTGTTCCGAAGGCGTTTCGATTAATGGGGGATTGCCGGCTTTCGCAGGAGTTGCAGAGAGTGCGGCCCCCCTCTGTCCCGGCAGGGACAGAGGGGGTGTAGCGGTGCGTCAAGCTCGAAAAGGATGGTCAAATCGAGAGCTATGCCTCACCCGTGATTGATCATCACATGCCGTACGGCGGTATAGTCTTCGATGGCGTAGACCGACATGTCCTTGCCATAGCCGGATTGCTTCAGGCCGCCATGCGGCATTTCGTTGACGAGCATGAAGTGGGTGTTGATCCAGGTGCAGCCATATTGCAGCCGCGCGGCCGTCTGCATGCCGCGGCTGATATCCTTGGTCCAGACCGAGGAGGCAAGGCCGTAGTCGCTGTCATTGGCCCAGGCAACGGCGTCGTCGGGATTGGTGAAGCGGGTGACCGAGACCACGGGGCCGAAGACCTCGCGGCGGACGATCTCGTCGTCCTGCGTGGCGCCGGCAACGATGGTCGGCGCATAGAAGAAGCCGCGTTCGCCTGAGGTCTTGCCGCCGGTGGTGATCTCCATGTGCTTGTGTTCGGCAGCGCGGGTGACGAAGCTTTCGACGCGGTCGCGCTGGCGCTTGGAGATCAGCGGGCCGATCTCGTTTTCCGTGTCGTCGGCCTGGTTGAACTTGATGCTGGAGACGGCGGAGGTGAGGTCGGCGACGAAATTGTCGTAGACCTTGGCATCGGCATAGATGCGGCAGGCGGCGGTGCAGTCCTGGCCGGCATTGTAGTAGCCGAAGGTCCGGATGCCGGTGACGACGGCATCGATATCAGCATCGTCGAAGATGATGACGGGCGCCTTGCCGCCGAGTTCGAGATGCGTGCGCTTGACCGTCTTGGCGGCAGCCTGAAGCACTTTCTTGCCGGTGGCGACGTCGCCGGTGATGGAGACCATGCCGATCTTCGGATGGTTGATGAGTGCGTTGCCGACGCTTTCGCCACGGCCAAGGATGACGTTGACCACGCCCTCGGGCAGGATATCGGCGAGCAGCTTCGCCATCTTCAGCGCCGTCAGCGGGGTCTGCTCGGAGGGCTTGAAGACGACGGTGTTGCCGCCGGCAATGGCCGGCGCCAGCTTCCAGGCCATCATCATCAGCGGATAGTTCCAAGGCGCGATCGAGCCGACGATGCCGACCGGATCACGGCGGATCATCGAGGTATGGCCGGGCAGATATTCGCCGGCGACCGGGCCATGCAGGTTGCGCACCGCGCCGGCGAAGAAGCGATAGCAATCGACGATGGCGGGGATCTCGTCATTGAGCACGGCATTGATCGGCTTGCCGCAGTTCAGCGCCTCGAGCGCCGCGAAGCCTTCGGCATCCCTCTCGATGGCGTCGGCGATCTTGAGGAGATAGGCCGAGCGCTGGCCCGGCGTCGTCTGCGACCAGCTGGTGAAGGCTTTTTCCGCGGCATCGACGGCGGCATCGATCTGGCCGAGCGAGGCTTCCGGCAGGGCAAGCACGGTTTCGCCCGTCTTCGGGTTGAGGACACGCTCTTCGGTTTCCGTACCCGCTTCGAAGCGGGAGCCGATCAGCATCTGGGTATCCATTATTCTCTCCCTTTTCATTTGCCGCCGCCGGCGATCTGGTCGCCGTCGCGGGTAAGATAGTAGGCTGCCAGGATCGGCAGGAAGGTGACGAGCACGACGACCATGGCGACGACATTGGTTACGGGGCGCTGGCGCGGGCGGATAAGTTCCTCCAGCATCCAGATCGGCAAGGTCATCTGCTGGCCGCCGGTGAAGGTGGTGACGATGACTTCATCGAAGGACAGCGCGAAGGCGAGCATGCCGCCGGCGAGCAGTGCGGTGCCGATATTCGGCAGGACGATATGGCGGAAGGTCTGGAAGCCGTCGGCGCCGAGATCCATCGAGGCCTCGATCAGCGAACCGGAGGTACGGCGGAAACGGGCGACGGCATTGTTGTAGACCACGACGACGCAGAAGGTGGCATGGCCGAGAACGATCGTCCAGACCGAGAAGGGGATGTCGAAGAGGCTGAAGGCGGAGCGAAGCGCAATACCGGTGATGATGCCGGGCAGAGCGATCGGCAATATGACCAGCAACGACACCGCCTCGCGGCCGAAGAACTTCGTCTGGCTGACGGCTGCGGCGCATAGGGTGCCGAGGAGCAGAGCGATGATGGTTGCGATGGTCGCGACCTGAACCGATAGCGCCAATGCCGACCAGACATCAGGCCTGTTCCAGGCAATGCCGAACCATTGCAACGTGAGTCCCGGAGGCGGCCACTGGTAGCTCTTTTCCTCCGTCGTGAAGGCATAGACGAAGATCAGCAGGATCGGCAGGTGCAGGAAAAGCAGGCCGCCTGCAGCCGCGATCTTCAAAGGGAAGGAGGCGCGTTGGCCACGATCAGAGCGCATCGAAAGCTCCCTGTTTCTTGGCGATCCAGAGATAGATGGCCATGATGACGATGGGCACGACCGAGAAGGCGGCGGCCAGCGGCACGTTGCCGGCGGTGCCCTGCTGCGTATAGACGGCCTGGCCGATGAAGAGGCGCGAGGAACCGATGATCTGCGGGATGATATAATCGCCCAGTGTCAGCGAGAAGGTGAAGATGGAGCCGGCGACGACACCCGGCAGGGCGAGCGGCAACAGCACCGTGCGGAAGGTTTGGTTCGGCGTGGCACCGAGGTCGGACGAGGCTTCCAGCAGGTTTGCCGGCACGCGCTCGAGAGCGGCCTGCGTCGGCAGGATCATATAGGGCAGCCAGATATAGACGAAGACGAGGAAGGTGCCGATGTAGCTGACCGAGAGCGAGTTGCCGCCGATGACGGGCAGGGCGAGCACGCCGTCGAGCAGCCAGCTCAGGTGCAGCTTGTCGAAGATCCAGGTGAGGATGCCTTCCTTGGCGAGGATCAGCTTCCAGGCGTAGACCTTGACCAGATAGCTCGACCAGAGCGGTAGCATGACGCCGAGATAGAACAGGGCCTTCCATTTGCCCTGCGCATAGCGCGCCGCATAATAGGCAATGGGGAAGGCGACGAAGCCGGAGGCCAGCGTGACGAGGGCAGCCATGGCCACCGTGCGCACGATGATGTCGAAGTTCGCGCTGTTCAGCAGCTGCGCATAGGTCGAGAGGGTAAACTGGTAGTTCACCATTCCCGAGAAGTCGTCGATCGAGAAGAAGCTCTGCAGCAGCAGCGCAATTAGCGAGCCGATATAGATGACGCCGAGCCAGAGCAGCGGCGGTGTCAGCATCAGGAACAGCAGCAGCTTCGGGCGGCGCCAGAAGAGATCCGAGAGGCGGCCGAAGACACCGCCGCGGCTCGGCAGGATCGAGGCCGGCACCTGCTGTGCCGAGGTGGGAAAGGCGGCGGCGTTCATGCGGCGTCATCCATGTAATGCACATCCGCCGGCAGCCATGCGAGGCGGACGGCAGCGCCGGTGTCGGGTGCCGACTGGCCGGCGGGCACGGTCACATGCAGGCGCGCGCCGTTTGCTTCCACAGAGAGGCGCGTAGCGGCACCGAGGAAACTCGTCGCTTTCACCGTCGCTGCCACGCCGCTCTCCTCGGTCACACGGATTGCCTCGGGGCGCAGGCTTGCCCAGCGGCGTTCGCCGCCGAGCGACGACATGACGTCGGGGGAAATCACGTTGGAAGAGCCGACGAAATCGGCGACGAAACGGGTCCTTGGTTTCTGGTAGATATCGTGCGGCGTGCCCTGCTGCACGATGCGGCCATCGTTGAAGACGGCAACGCGGTCGGCCATGGACAGTGCCTCGCCCTGATCATGCGTGACGAAGACGAAGGTGATGCCGAGCGCCCGCTGCAGGGTCTTCAGTTCCTCCTGCATCTGCTCGCGCAGTTTCAGGTCCAGCGCGCCGAGCGGTTCGTCGAGAAGCAGGACTTTCGGCTTGTTGACGAGGGCGCGGGCGAGCGCCACGCGCTGGCGCTGGCCGCCGGAGAGCTGACCGGGGCGGCGGGCGCCATAGCCCGGCAGCTTTACCAGCTCCAGAGCCTGTTCGGCGGCGCGCAGCCTTTCGCTTTTGCCGACACCCTTGACCATCAGCCCGTAGGCGACGTTGTCGAGGATGTTGAGATGCGGAAAGAGCGCATAATCCTGGAAGACCGTGTTGACGTTGCGCCGGTAGGGCGGCACGCCTTCGGCGGTCTCGCCGAAGATCTCGATATGGCCGCCTGTGGGTTGCTCGAAGCCGGCAATCAGCCTGAGGCAGGTGGTCTTGCCGGAACCGGAAGGGCCGAGCATGGCGAAGAATTCGCCGGGCGCGATTTCCAGATCGACCCGGTCCACAGCGCGGACCTGACCGAAATGGCGCGACACCTGCTGGAAACGAACGGCGTTCATGGGATGCTCCAGGGGTACTTGTTTTCCTTCTCCCCCGTGGGGAGAAGGTGCCCGATAGGGCGGATGAGGGGGCTGAAGAGCGGAGCGAAGCGGGGGTTGAGCGGCAAGCGAAACGCAGCTTTTGCTATGCTGCGCCACCCCCTCATCCGACCCTTCGGGCCACCTTCTCCCCCAGGGGAGAAGGTAAGTTCCTACCGTCCGCCGATCACGCCGATATAGTCGGAAACCCAACGGTGATAGGGCACGCATTCGCTCTGCGTGCTGCACTTGGCGACGGGCGTCTTCCAGAACCGGATCTTGTCGAAGTGGTCGTAGCCGTTGGTGGCGCAACCGCTGTCGGTGAGCAGCTCGTTGCCCTTGCAGGCTGCGGGAACGGAGGGCACGGCACCGAACCAGGCGGCGGCATCACCCTGGACCTTGGCCTGGAGCGAATGCTCCATCCACATATAGGCGCAGTTCGGGTGCTCGCTGTCGGCATGCAGCATGGTGGTATCCGCCCAGCCCGTCGTTCCCTCGTCGGGGAAGGTGGAGGCGATCTTCTGCTTGTCGGACTGCAAGAGATTGACCTGGAACGGCCAGGAGCCCGAGGCGACGACGCCTTCGTTCTTGAAATCGTCGGTCTGGATCATGGCGTCATGCCAGTAGCGGCTGACGAGCTTGCGCTGGCCGCGCAGGAGGTCGAGGGCGGCTTTATACTGGTCTTCGTTGAGCTCGTAAGGGTCCTTGATGCCGAGTTGCGGCTTGTGGGCCATGAGGTAGAGGGCGGCGTCGGCAATGTAGATCGGGCCGTCATAGGCCTGCACGCGGCCCTTGTTGGACTTGCCGTCGGGCAGGGTCATTTCCTCGAAGACGACATTCCAGCTCTTGGGCGCCTCGCCCTTGAAGGCGTCCGTGTTGTACATCAGCACGTTCGGCCCCCAGAGGTAGGGAACCCCGTAATGGACGCCGTTGACCGTATGCCATGGCGCATTCTTCAATCGGTCGTCGAGGTTCTTCCAGCTCGGGATCAGGTCGATATTGATCGGCTGGACGCGCTTGCCGGCAACGAGCCGCAGCGAAGCATCACCGGAAGCGGTGACGAGGTCGAAGCCGCCTTCGTTCATCAGCGCGACCATTTCGTCGGACGTCGCCGCGGTCTTGACGCTGACCTTGCAGCCGGTTTCCTTTTCGAAGCCGGTTACCCAGTCGTAATTCTTGTCGCTCTCGCCGCGCTCGATATAGCCGGCCCAGGCGACGATGCTGACGGCGCCTTCGCCCTTGCCGAGCGTCTTCAGCGGCTCGGCGGCGATGACCTGCGTGGCAAAACTTAAGCATGCGAGTGCAGCCGTGCATGATTTCAGCAGATGCTTCATCGGACTCTCCCGGTTTTTGAATCTTGATATTGTGGAGCCAGTGGCTGGCTTTTTGTTCCCGGTAGAAAAGGTGACGCGATTTCGCCGCATTCGCAAATTCATTTATCAGAAAGGCGATATCGGAAATTCCGATTCCTAGGGGCTCGGTCATGGGACGGAAGGGAGACCGCGCCGTAGGCACTGACATGGTAGCACGCGCGGCTGGAGTTTAAATCCAAGCAAAGCGTTGTCGGTGCTGCGGTTTCAGGAGCCGCGCGGTGTGCCGTTTGGAGGCGGCAACGGCGAATGTATTCGAACGCGCGTTCTTCATCCATTCAGCGCGATCGAAAAAAAATGAAATAGGTTGTCGACTCCCGGCGATCTCAATCGTCCTAGTGAACGGAGCTAGCCGCAATGCGCCGGCGCGGATCTCTGCCCTAGAGTGCTGGCATGTATGGAGGTAGAATTGACTAAAGTAAAAGTTGCTGGGTTCAGTGTCTCGCTTGACGGTTTCGCCGCGGGCATCGATCAGAGTTTGGATCGCCCGCTTGGCTTGCGAGGCGAGGAGCTTTTTCAGTGGTTCTTCCCGACGCGGGCGTTTCGTCAGATGCTCGGAAAAGACGACGGAGAAACGGGCGTCGATGACCGGTTCGGCCAACGCGCGATGCAAGGTTTCGGCGCCTTCATCCTCGGCCGAAACATGTTCGGGCCCATTCGCGGGGAGTGGCCTGATGATCAGTGGAAAGGCTGGTGGGGTGACAATCCGCCTTATCACGCACCGACTTTCATACTGACGCATTATCCCAGGCCATCGATCGAGATGCTCGGGGGAACGACATTTCACTTTGTCACTGGCGGCATCGAGGAGGCGTTGCAAAGGGCGCGCGAGGCGGCGGGCGCAAAGGACGTCAAGATCGGCGGCGGTGCCGAGACGGTGAGGCAATATGTTCAGGCCGGCCACGTCGATGAAATTCACCTTGCCTTTGTCCCCACAGCGCTGGGGCAAGGAGAACCGCTCTTTAGCGGCATTGATCTTCATGCGCTGGGATACCGGACGATCGAACATGTTCCGACGGAGCGAGCCACGCATATCGTTCTCGCGAAGTAGAGCTGGAGATTGATAGGCTATGGGGCTCCCGAGGTCTTGCTTATCGCCACCAGTTCCTGACTGCCCTGTGCAAACGGCTGCGATCGAGCGGTGAGCGGAACCTCGCTGCTCGACTGGTTGAGTCCAGAGCCCAAAGCATTTCGAGGAAAGACCCTACGGGCGGGCGAAGACTTCTGGCTGTAATTTCCCAGCCTTCATAAGATGTTGCAGGGTGTAGGACACGGAAAGCGCATCGTCGAGCGCGTCATGCCCCTGCAAGGGGGGATGGTCTACTTTATAATAGTCGGCGAGCTTGTTGCTTGGGGTCTTCGCCAGATCCTCGATGGGCATTCCGGCTGCCAGCAGCAATTTGACGGCGTTGTCGAAGCGGTGGGCGGGAATTGGGGGCTGGATGCCGGCGATATAACAGCTGATCGCCACCATGTTCAGCTCGTCCTTGCCCCAGGACCAGAAGCGCGCGTCGTCCGAGAAGCTGTCGAGGCCGGCAAGTGCATCCTGCAAGGTGACGCCTTCCGTCTCTATATTCTCTTCGGTGATGCCGGTGAGCGCGGTGAAGAACGGGTCGAGCGCGTACCGGTTGCCAAATCTGTCGATGGGGCGGACATAGGCCTTATAGGTGCCGAGAATGGGGAAGTCTCGTTCCAGCCCCAGTTTTACCGCCCCGATCTCGGCGATCACCGGGTCCGGATCATGGGCAGCACACCAGAATCGGCGTTGCGAGCCTTCGAGACAAAGAAATTCGCAGTCGAATATGATGGCGGTCTTCATGATCGATCCTCCACTCCTTGGTGCCTGTGGAATAGCTCTCCACTACCGCTGCCGTCCGGTGCGCATGCTCTCGGCAACACCCACGAAATCTCGGGCCGCCTGCGGCAGGCTCGATCCCTTTCGCCAGACCATGCCGACCTGCACCACCGGCAGCGAGCCGGAGACGTCACGGCTCTCGATGCGGTCGCCTTCCAGAGACCAGGGCCGATAGACGAGATCCGGCAGCAGCGCGACGCCGGCGCCGGTCGCAACCAGGCTGCGCACCGCTTCGACGGACCGCGTGCGGAAGGCGACATGAGGGCGTGCGCCGAGCGCGGTCAGCAGCTTGCCGGTATTCTCCTCGATCTCGTCGATCGTCAGCATGATCAGCGGTTCGCGGCTGATGTCGGCGACACTGATGATATCGGCGGAGACGAGGGGGTGGCCCATCGGCAGCCAGAGGCGATAGGGCGAGGTCTCCAGGATTTCGGCCTGCAGGGCCATGCGGTCCCGCAGGTTGGAAATGACCATGACGGCGACGTCGAGTTCGCCACCAACCAGAAGATGTTCCAGATAGCCGCCATTATCCTCGATGGCGCTGACCTCGACACCGGGGCAGGCGCGGCGATAACGCGCCAGAAGATCCGACAGCACATAGCCGGCGACGAGCGATGTCACCCCGATGTTCAGCGTGCCGCCGGCCTCGTTCCGCTTGCCGGAAAAGCTGGTGCGCGCATCGGAAACGGTTGCCAGGATCTTCGTCGCGTGGCGCAGGAACTGGTGGCCGTTATGCGTGATGGACAGTCCGCGCGGATGGCGCTCGAACAGCTCGACGCCGAGGTCGCTTTCAAGCTCCTTGAGGGCTTCGGTCACCGAGGATTGCGAGATCGACAGGTTCTGCGCGGCACGCGTCACGGAGCCCTGTTCGGCTACGGCGACGAAGTATTGCAGCTGTCTCAAGGTGAAGGCCATGCTCCGGTTAGAGCATGTCGGCGGCACGGAACGCAAGCGCCTGTCATTGTTATGAAAGTTTGGACCTTTTTTGGTAATGATGTCGTCGGCATCGCAAGTTTCGTCACTGTTTTAAGTATTCCGAAACGCCAATTCCCTAACGTGAGGGTTGATCATCTTTGTCGGCTTGGAGTGGTCTATGCTGGAGCAGTTGGCGTGAGCGCCTTACTGCACATTTTCCGGTTGCCCCGGAAGTTTGTCGTCATTATCGGCGGAGTGGCCTTTCTCGTAGGCTCCTCCGGCGTTTTGGCGCTTTGTATCGGCAAGGACAAGCTGCTCGGCCTCGCATCCGCTTCCCCCGGCGGCCTCCAGTGCACGGACATCAACCTGGTCACCATTCGCAAGGACAACCGCTTCTGGATCCGCAAATATATCAGCACTGAACCGACCGATGGCCTGACGCGGGTAAAGACCGCGCTCAGGGTCGCCAAGGCGGTCTATCAGGAACAGAAGCCCGATCTCGTTCAGGTTGTGGTTCTCGACAAGAACGGGCCGACGTTGCGCTCCGATATCCGTGGCCGGGCTCTGGGAGCCGACGTCGTCTACGTGCCGCACCCCGACAAGCTCGTCGATGGAAATTCCGAGGCGCCGGTGACGGCGCGGTACTTCGATGGCGGCGCGAGCAATGCGGGTCTTTTCTATGGCGAGCAGATCACCATGCTGCCGCAGGATATCGACGCCGCGATCGCCGGAATGAAGGACTATAGCGATTGCGACAATGCGCTGGCCGCCGACAATGGCGATGCCAAGAAGGACAAGATGAAAGCGGCGATCGCCGCCGAAGACAAGGCGGCTGCGAAACAGGCGGATGCGCACGATGCCAAGCCGTTGCCGCCGGAGCCGAAATCCACCGGCAACGTGCAGCCGGGTTATGACGAAAACGGTGAGTTCATCGGTGCCGACGCCGGCAAGGGAAAGAACCCGTCACCCGGGCTGGATCCGACGATGACGGGGGCGGCCGACCGCCGCTCTCCCGTCACGAACTGACCGGAATTGACGCCGCGCTGTCAGACGACAGCGCAGTGCCGTCAATCAACCAGATGCTTCTCGCCGATAGCCTGATAAAGCGCAAAGAGCGCCTCGTGAACTTCGCCGGCAAGACGGTAGAAGTCGGGATCGGCCAGAATGGCGGGGTGCTGCAGCAACTGATCGTCGGTCATGTCGAGCATGAGCGATGTCGTATGCATCGCTTCATGGCAACCGAACGTTCCCGGCGCGTATTGCGAAAGGTCGATATCGCCGACCTCCGCAAGATCGGCCAGCCGCTGACGCTCGCTGTCGGCATCCGCGGCTGATATCTCTTTTTCGGTCATGGTTCGTACCTTTGGCTTTGGGAGGACGAGGACTGTCTCAGTCCGCCTTGTTGCGACGGGCCGGGAACAGGATGATGTCGCGGATCGACGGCGAGTTGGTCAAAAGCATGATGAGGCGGTCCACGCCGATGCCGAGACCGCCGGCCGGCGGCATGCCCTGATCGATCGCGTCGAGGAATTCCTCGTCCAGTTCCTTCTGCTTTTCGCCGCGCGCATGCGCCTGCTCGAGTTGCTCGACCATGCGGGCGCGCTGCTCTTCCGGATCGTTGAGTTCCGAGAAGGCGTTGCCGAGTTCCCATGCGTTGCAATAGGTCTCGAAGCGCTCGACGAGGCGGGGCTCGCCCGGCACTTCCTTGGCGAAGGGCGAGATGTCCTTCGGGAAATGCGTGACATGCGCCGGCTGGATCAGCGTGCCCTCGACCTTCTCTTCGAAGATGAAGGCAAGGCATTCGCCCCAGGTGGCGTCCTTCTCGACGGCAAAACCGGCGGCCTTGGAGGCGGCGCGGGCTTCTTCGTCGGTCTTGATCGCCAGGAAATCAATGCCGGTCGCTTCCTTGACGGCGTCTGGCATCGGCACGCGGCGGAACGGACCCTTGAAGGAGATCTGCTTGTCGCCGAAGGCAAATTCGGTGCTGCCGTGGATCGACATGGCGAGCGTCGAGAACAGGCGCTCGACGAGGTCCATGATGTCCTCGTAGTCGGCATAGGCCCAGTAACACTCCATCATGGTGAATTCTGGATTGTGCCGGGTGGAGACGCCTTCGTTGCGGAAGTTGCGGTTGATCTCGAACACCTTGTCGGTCAGGCCCGAAACCAGCGTCCGCTTCAGGAACAGTTCCGGCGCGATGCGCAGGTACATGTCGAGCTTCAGCGTGTTGTGATGCGTCTTGAACGGCTCGGCGGTGGCGCCGCCATAGACCGAGTGCAGCATCGGCGTCTCGACTTCCATGAAGCCGTCATTCTCCATGAAGCGGCGGATGCCGGAGACTATGCGGCTGCGCTGCTGGAAGCGCAGCTTCGATTCCTCGTTGGTCATGATGTCGAGGTGGCGCTTGCGGTAGCGCAGCTCGATGTCGGAGAGGCCGTGCCACTTTTCCGGCATCGGCAGCAGCGACTTGGTCAGCATGGTGATCTGCTGCGCATTGATCGTCAGCTCGCCGCGCTTGGTGCGGCGCACGACGCCGGTAACGCCGATGATGTCGCCGATGTCGATCATCGGCAGCAGGGCGCGGGCCTCTTCGCCGGTTACGTCCTTGTGGCTGAAGATCTGGATCTTCGCCGAGGCGTCATGGATATCCATGAACATGCCGGAGTTGCGCGAGGAATAGACGCGGCCGGCGACGGTGACGACATCGCCGGTCTCCGTGTCCGGCTCCAGCCCTTCATATTTCGCAGCCAGCTCGGCATTGGTCATCGTCCGGTGGAAATGCGCCGGATAGACGTCGCCGATCTGCTCGCGCAGCAGCTTCAGCTTCTGCGCGCGAACTTCCGTTGCGTCGGAGGAGAGGGTGGCGGTTTCTGTCTTGTCGTTCATGGTTCTACGTCCGGTTCAATTCTTCGGGCCGACGAGGGTCGCAACGGTCTGGGCCGCGAGTTTCAGCCGCTGGCGCACGACGGAACGGCCGAGGATCGCCATGCTATCGAAAAGCGGCAGGGAACGCGAGGAGCCCGATACGGCGACGAAGAGCGGCGCGACGATGACCTTCAGCTTCTTGCCCATGCGGTCGGCGATGGCGCGCAGCTCCGCTTCGATCGTCTCGACATTCCATTCGAGGATCTTTTCGAGGTCCGGCTGCACCGTGTTCAGGATTTCCAGCAGCTCTTCCGGCGTCGACTTGATCTTGGCAAAGGCCGAAGGATCGAGGTTGAGGTCGGACTTGAACAGGAAACCGGCGAGATCGGGCAGTTCGCCGAGCTTGGTGATGCGCGACTGCGACAGCTTCAGGCCTTCCTGCAGGCGGCTGTTTTCCATCGCCCAGGTCAGGACACGCTGCTGGAATTCCTCTTCCGAGAGCTTCTCGCGGATCCAGCGGCCGTTCAGCCAGTCGAGCTTCTGGATGTCGAAGATCGCGCCGGCCTTGGACAGGTTTTCCGGATCGAACTTTGCGGCGAGCTCTTCCATCGTCAGCAGTTCGTCGCCTTCGGCGATCTGCATGAAGAACAGGCCGAGGAAGTTCATCAGCGCCTCGGGGATATAGCCGAGCGCCGTATAATAGGAGATGGACGTCGGGTTCTTGCGCTTCGACAGCTTCGACTTGTCGGCATTGCGCATCAGCGACAGATGCATGAAAACAGGCGGTTCCCAGCCGAGATACTGATAGATCAGGATGTGCTTCGGCACGGAGGCGAGCCATTCCTCGCCGCGCGCGACATGGGTGATCTTCATCAGGTGATCGTCGACGACGTTGGCCATGTGATAGGTCGGCATGCCGTCTGCCTTGAGCAGTACCTGCATGTCGACGGCATCCCACGGGATTTCGACATCGCCGTAGACGCCGTCATGGAACTTGCAGGAGCCTTCGGTCGGGATCTTCATGCGCACGACATGCGGCTCGCCGGCGGCGACGCGCGTGGAGACTTCCTCGGCCGTCAGGTTCAAACAGTGGCCGTCGTACTTCGGCGGCAGGCCGGCGGCGCGCTGCGCCTCGCGCATCTTTTCCAGACGCTCGGGCGTGCAGAAGCAGCGGAAGCCGTGTCCCGCGCTGACGATCTGTTCGACGTAGGGCTTGTAGAGTTCCTTGCGGTCGCTCTGGCGATAGGGGCCGTAAGGGCCGCCGATATCGGGTCCTTCGGACCATTTCAGGCCGCACCATTTCAGGGCGTCGAGCACCTTGGTCTCGAATTCCGGGGTGGAGCGGGTCGCGTCGGTATCCTCGATGCGCAGGATGAACTCGCCGCCGTGTTTCTTGGCGAAGAGATAGTTGAACAGCGCGATATAGGCAGTGCCGACATGCGGCTCGCCGGTGGGGGAGGGTGCGATGCGGACGCGAACGCCTGAAGTGGTCATCTTGTTTGCCCATCATAAAAGGCCGGGCTGCGCTTTGGACAAGCGCCGTCCAGCCGAAAATGTGTATCTGGATCAGGAAACCGGCCGGAAAAGGGCGATTTGCCGCTTCAATTCCACGATTTCCGTATGGCTGGCCTTAGGCCATATTCAAGGGGTGGCGTCAAGGGAAACTGCACCGGGAGAGAGGCAGAGGCGCCAAGGGCGGCGCGTTGCCTCGAAAAGAGCCGGCCCTTGCGAATTCACCGCGCAGATTTACCCTTCGTAAGGGTATCGGGATAAAAGCCATACGCTTGCCGAATTTGATTTGCAATTTCTACGGCAGTGGCGAAATAGGTCTTCAATCATTCACCGCGAGGAAATAATGAAGAAATTGATTTTGAGCTTCTTATTGGCGGCTTCCATGGTCGATGTCGCCGCCGCCCAATCGACCATCACGCGCGACAGCTCCGCACGACTGATCGAGTCCTACCGCGCCTATATCGGCAGCGACGATCTCTACAACTCCAAGGGCGAGCGCCTGACGCTGCCCTGGCAGATCATCCGGCAGGACCGCGCGAACTATCACGCCTATCGCCGCCGCGACCGGGGCGACCAGGGCGACAGCTTCTTCTCGCAGGCGTCCAATCGCCAGAAGCTGGAAGCCATGCTGGCAAACGGCGACATCGCCAACGACGCCGGCAACCTCATCGTTCGCGGCAACGTCTGGATCAAGGTCGATATTTACGGACGCGGCGATATCGGCGAATGGGTCGACATCCACGTTCAGGACTGACCGGCTGCTATCGAGGCCGCACCCGTTCCGGGGTGCGGCCTCGCAGTCAACGGCTGCGGATCAATGACCGCCGGATGCTCTTTTCCTGCGGTTGCGCGCCAGCATGTTGAGCACCTCCACGAGAGCCGAGAAGGCCATGGCGGCGTAGATGTAGCCCTTGGGAACGTGCACTCCCATGCCTTCGGCGATCAGGGTCGTGCCGATCATCAGCAGGAAGGCGAGCGCCAGCATGACGATGCTGGGGTTCTTTTCGATGAAGTTGGCGAGCGGGTTCGCGGCCACCAGCATGACCGTGACGGCGGCAATCACGGCGACGAACATGATCGGCAGATGCGGCGTCATGCCGACGGCGGTGATGATGCTGTCGATCGAGAACACCAGGTCGAGCAGCAGGATCTGGCCGATGGCCGAGGCGAAGCTCGATGTCGTCGACTTGGCGATGAAATCCTCGCCCTGTTCCTGCGGATCGACGTTGTGATGGATCTCCTTCGTGGCCTTCCAGACGAGGAAGAGGCCGCCGCCGATCAGGATCATATCCTTCCAGGAGAAGCCCTGGCCGAACAGCTCGAACACCGGCTGCGTCAGCTGTACGATCCAGGCGACGGTTCCGAGCAGGGCAAGGCGCATGACGAGGGCCAGTCCGATGCCGATCTTGCGCGCCCTGTCGCGGTGTTCCGCCGGAAGCTTGTTGGTCAGGATCGAGATGAAGATGAGGTTGTCTATGCCGAGGACCACCTCCATGACGACGAGCGTGATGAGTGCGACCCACGCGCCGGGATCCTGTATGAGCCCAACAATATTCATAAGCAATTTCCCCTTTTGTCAGCATTCGCCGCTGCTGACCCCCAGCCCCGGCCTCTCCAGAATGGCCGTAATGTAAGGAGCGCCGTCGTCCGTACAAGGCCGCAGCCGGTTTGATGGCGGCGGCCTTGTTTCCAAATCGCATCGCAATCCTTCAGATTCGCTTCTCGCGCTTCAGGCTTTCAGGGGGATCCAGATCTCCGTCACGCCCATGCCGGTACGCGGATCGAACCGGTCGTCGTAGCGTTCCATCATGTCGGGTACGCCGGCGTGCTGGTGGCCCGATTCCGGCAGCCATTCGCCGAAGATCTGGTGCACCGTTCCGGTGATGCCGGAGATGTGGCCGCGATGCGCGAAGATCGCATAGCGTTGCTGCGGCAGCTTCGTGGTGACGAACCCTTGGGGCAGGTCATCGGCCCCGGTCACTTCGACGGCGGACATGTAGCGAAAGCCCTCGCTGTTTCCGTCGACCTGGGTGCAGACACCGTAGGCGACGTTGCCGACCTGGCCCGGAATATGACCGAAATGCTGGTTGAATTTCTGCCAGAGCGAGGGGATCGCCTGGTTGGCGTCGTGAGCATAGGTCTCCGCGAGACCGGCAAGAAGCATCGGGGCACGGGTCTCGAAGCGCGGCGCGTCGAGTTTGGGAAGGCGGGTGTCGTCCATTCTGATCGGCTCCTGTAGAGCGAGGTTGCGAACGTGCCCCTGTTTGCGCAGGCTTTCCGGCGTGATGCCGAATTGCTCGCGGAAGGCACGGGTGAACGCCTCGTGCGAGCCGTAGCCGGCATCGAGGGCAACCTGGAGAATGGAGGAAGAACTGTCGACCAGCGCGAGGGCCGCCCCGCTGAGGCGGCGACTCCGGATATAGCTGCTGATCGAATGGCCCGTGGTCATGCCGAAGACGCGCGACAGGTGGAAGCGCGACAGCCCCGCTATCCCGGCAATCTCGTCCAGCGAGATCTCGGATGCAAAATGGCTTTCAATGTACCATATCGCCCGGCCGATCGCGCTCATCTTCAACTCCCTGGTTGCCGGGCCAGTCATAGGCGATGGACGGCGGTGCCGCTTGATCGCTGTTGCGGAGTTGGCTCGCTTAGCCACTCACCGGCAATAAGGAGGTTTTCGGCATCAATCCTTGCGGTCCGGAGCGTAGCCCGCCAGGAAGACGCGCACGGCGCCGCGCACGACATAGTCGATCTCTTCCTTGGACGGCGGCTCTTCCATATCGCCGAACAGCCGCAGCTTGAAGTAGCCGCCGCTGGCCATTTCGAGAAAATGGCGGGCTGCCATGTCGAAGTCGTCGATCTTGAGATGTCCGGCCGCGACCTGCCGCTCAAGGAAGCCGCGCAGCACGGTCCGCAGGTTTTCCGGACCCGTGAAGAAGCGCTGACAGAGCGAGGGCATGCGTTCGCGCACGCCGATGACCGTACGCATGGCGCTGATGGTCTTGTCCGAGGTGACGTGGGTGACGAAGACGATGCCGAAATCATAAAGAGACGTCGTGACATCCGCTTCGTCTGACAGCGCCGTGCGCACAAGGTTGACGAACTGGGTACGTTCGCTCTCCATCATGGCGGAGAACAGGTCTTCCTTGTTGGCGAAATAGACGTAAAGAGTGCCCTTGGAGACGCCCGCTTCGCGGGTGACATCGTTCATGCTCGCCGCATCGAAGCCCATCTTCATAAAGACACGTTTGGCGCCTTCCAGAATCTGATGGCGTTTGACCGGATCTTCGCCCGCCGCCCAACGGCCACCGGAACCTGGCGCGGGCGCGTTCAACACAGCGGCATTTTGCGATTCGTGTTTCATCGTCTCCTTCACTCGATCATTTTTTCTGAATCTTAAACAGATTCGCCAAATAAATCGAACCGCTCAGTTCGATATCTCTTGATATGGAATGAAAAAGGCTCTATGTCAATTGAACTGAACCGTTCGGTTCGATTATTTTTACCTAGATTTCGGTGGTAGGGCAATGTCGTCAAGTCATGGAAACAATGTAGCGCGGATCGTGAACGAGCCCGCTGATGCCGAGGCGGAAGCTCGGGAAGCCGGGGCACCTGCCGATGCTCCTGCAGCCGAAACGCGCGGCAACCCCGCCCCCGCCCAGGCTGCGCCAGCTTCTCCGGCCCCTGCGGCCCCACCGCCGCCGGCAAAGAAGCGGCGCAGCCTGGTAATGCCGATCGTCGGTATCCTGGCCTTGGCGGCAGGCGGCTGGTACGGCTATGACTGGTGGACGAACGGCCGCTTCATGGTCTCCACCGACGACGCCTATATCGAAGGCGACATGGCAACGATCTCGCCGAAGGTGACCGGCTACGTCGCCAAGGTGAATGTCGTGGCCAATCAGGAGGTCAAGGCCGGCGACGTGCTCGCCACGCTTGACGACGGCGACTACAAGCTCGCGCTGGACCAGGCTCAGGCTTCGCTCGATACCGAACAGCTTTCGCTTCATACCATCGATGCCCAGATCGCAGCCGGCCAGGCCGCTCTTGCGCAGTCGCAGGCACAGAAGGTTGCCCTGGAAGCCACCGTCCGTGGCGCCCAGATCACCCAGACGCGCGCTGCCGAACTGCAAGCCAAGTCGGTCGGCACCACGGCCGCCTTGGATAGCGCCAATATCGCGCTCGACCAAGCCAAGGCCAACCTGGTCGGCGGCGATGCCGCCATCGCATCCGCACAGGCCAACATCAACCTGCTGCAGGCCCAGCGCCGCCAGGCCGAAAGCACGATCAAGGGGCTCGAGGCCGCTCGTGACAAGGCCTCGCGAGACCTGTCGTTCACCGTGCTGAAGGCACCCTACGACGGTATCGTCGGCAACCGCTCGCTGCAGGAAGGCGATCTGGTTTCTCCGGGCCAGAAGCTGATGGCGCTCGTGCCGATCCGGCAGCTCTATATCGATGCGAACTTCAAGGAAACGCAGATCCAGCATCTGGTTCCCGGCTCCAAGGTCAATATCCACGTCGATGCCTATAGCGATCATCCGATCGTCGGCACCGTCGAGTCGATCTCGCCGGCTTCCGGCTCGGTCTTCTCGCTCCTGCCGCCGGAAAACGCGACGGGTAACTTCACCAAGATCATCCAGCGCGTGCCTGTCCGCATCGCATTGCCGCAGGATGCGCTCAACACTGGCCGTCTGCGCGCAGGCCTCAGCGTCGTCGTCGACGTCGATACCCGCACGGCACCGGACAAGTAAGCGATCAAGCTCGGGAGAGACGCGCCATGTCGTCCGCCAGCACTACAGCCGGAGCGCCCCCACGCGCCGCCGGGCCCGCCGCGCCAGCCGCGGCCGATCATATCGAGCCGAGAAAGCTCATCGCCTTCCTGGCGATGGTGCTCGGCATGTTCATGTCGATCCTCGACATTCAGATCGTCTCGGCGTCGCTCAGCGAAATCCAGGCCGGCCTCAGCGCCGGCTCGGATGAAATCGGCTGGGTGCAGACGGCCTATCTGATCGCCGAAGTCATCATGATCCCGCTGTCGGGAACGCTGGCGCGCATCATTTCCACGCGTTATCTGTTCGCGATCTCGGCCGCCGGCTTCACCGCGGCGAGCGCGCTTGCCGCGACCGCCACGAACATCGATCAGATGATCATCTACCGCGCCCTGCAGGGCTTTATCGGCGGCGGCATGATCCCTTCGGTCTTCGCGGCCGCCTTCACGATCTTCCCGCCGTCCAAGCGCAACGTCGTATCGCCGATCATCGGCCTGATCGCGACGCTGGCGCCGACCATCGGCCCGACGGTCGGCGGTTATCTTTCCAATGCCTTTTCGTGGCACTGGCTGTTCCTGGTCAACATCCCGCCGGGCATCGTCGTTGCCATCGTCACCTGGAATTTCATCGATTTCGACAAGCCCGAACTGTCGCTGATGAAGAAATTCGACTGGTGGGGGCTGATCTCGATGGGCGTTTTCCTTGGAGCGCTGGAATATGTGCTCGAGGAAGGCAATACGAACGACTGGTTCAACGATAGTTACATCGTCATCGGCGCCATCGCCTCGGCCATCGGTGCGGTGATCTTCTTCTATCGCGCCTTTACGGTGGATTTCCCCGTGGTCGATCTGAAGGCGTTCACCAACAAGAACTTCTCCTTCGGCTCGATGTTCTCCTTCGTCATGGGTATCGGCCTCTACGGACTGACCTATATCTACCCGCTCTATCTTGCGCGCATCCGCGGTTACGATTCGCTGCAGATCGGCGAGACGATGTTCGTCTCCGGTCTGACCATGTTCTTCACGGCGCCGCTTGCCGGCTTCCTGGCGGGCAGGGTGGATCTGCGCATCCTGATGATCATCGGTTTCACCAGCTTCTCGGCCGGCACCTACATCATGATGCATCTGACGGTGGACTGGGACTTCTGGGAACTGCTGATCCCGCAGATCCTGCGCGGCTTCGGCCTGATGCTGTGCATGGTGCCGATCAACAACATCGCGCTTGGAACCATGCCGCCCGCCCGTATGCGCGGCGCCTCCGGCCTGTTCAACCTGACGCGTAACCTCGGCGGCGCCGTCGGCCTTGCGATCATCAACACGCTGCTGACGAACCGTCAGGACCAGCATTACTTCAGTCTGCGCGACCATGTTCATTGGGGCAGCCACGCTGCCGTCACGCAGCTGAACAACATGGCCGCCAATTTCAATGCCGCCGGCCTGGATGGCGAACAGGCCGCCTTGAGACAGATGGTCAACATGGCGACGCAGCAGGCGATCGTCATGTCCTTCGGCGACATTTTCCTGATGCTGACTGTGTTGTTCCTGGCGATGATTCTTGGCGTGCTCATGCTGAGCAAGCCAAGCGCGCCAGGCGGTGGTGGCGGTGGCGGAGGCCACTGATATCCTTTAAAAAATACTCCCAAGACTGGGCCCCTCCTTGCGAGGGGCCTTTTTTGTTTCCGGACTGCGAACGGCTGGAAAATCCTACGGTCAGAAATTTTTGATTTACGTACATCAGAAATCGAAGTAAGTGTGTCTGCAGGAGGAACCGATGAGACCGACCGTGCATGATATCGCTGCCGTTGCAGGCGTCAGCCTCGCTACCGTCGACCGCGTGCTGAACCAGCGGCCGGGCGTGCGGCTGGTGACGCGGGAAAAGGTCGAGGCGGCCATCCGCGAGATCGGTTACATCCGTGACGTTGCCGCCGCCAATCTGGCCAAGGGCCGCGTCTATCCCCTCGTTTTCATCGTGCCGACGGGCGACAATTCCTTCATGCACGGGCTGCGCTTCGAGGTGCATCAGGCGACCCTGCGCGCGAGCATAGAGCGCACGGATATCCGCATCGTCGAGGTGCCGGCTTTCGATGTGCCGGCTCTGGTTGCGGCGCTCGACGCATTGCAGGGGCAGGATATCGCCGGTGTTGCCCTGGTGGCGACCGATGCGCCGGAGGTGCGGGCCGCCGTCGACCGGCTGGTGTCCGAGCGCATTCCTGTCGTCACGCTGGTTTCGGACCTTAGCGATTCCAACCGCCATCACTATGCCGGTATCGACAATATCGCCGCCGGACGCACCGCTGCCCGGCTGCTCGGGCGGTTCCTCGGTGGCCGCGAGGGCGAAATCACCGTTCTTGCCGGCTCCATGCTGGTGCGCGACCATCGCGAGCGCCTGCAGGGCTTTTCGGCCGTTATGGCGGCGGAGTTTCCCAAGCTGCGGCTGCTGCCCGTGCTGGAAGGGCGCGACGCTTCGGAGCGAACCAGATCGCTCGTTTCCAAGGCGCTTTCCGAAAACACGGAGATTATCGGCATCTACAATCTTGGTGCCGGCAACAGGGGTCTGATCGCTGCCTTGAAGGCCGTCAGGCCCGAGCGCGGGTTGACGGTGGTCGTGCATGAGCTGACGCAGCATACGCGGGCAGCGCTGATCGACGGCACGATCGATGCCGTTCTCAATCAGGATGCCGGCCATGAGGTGCGCAGCGCCATACGCGTCATGAAGGCGACCGCCGATGGCCAGGCCGTCATCGCCGATCAGGAGCGCATACGGCTCGACATTTTCTTGAAGGACAATCTGCCCTGATCATTTCAACGCGGCAGAGCATAGGGAGTTACATCTGATGTATTTGGGTCTCGATCTCGGAACGTCCGGCGTCAAAGCGATGCTGATCGACGGCAATCAGAAGATCATCGGCTCCGCCAATGGCGGCCTCGACGTATCGCGCCCGCATCCCGGCTGGTCGGAGCAGGATCCGGCGCACTGGATCCGCGCGACGGAAGAAGCCGTTGCCGGGCTGAAGGCGGCGCACCCCAAGGAACTGGCGGCCGTGCGCGGCATCGGCCTTTCCGGCCAGATGCACGGCGCGACGCTGCTCGACGCCGACGACAAGGTGCTGCGCCCCTGCATTCTCTGGAACGACACGCGCAGCTATCACGAAGCCGCCGCCCTCGATGCCGATCCGCGCTTCCGCGCATTGACCGGCAATATCGTCTTCCCCGGCTTTACCGCGCCGAAGCTCGCATGGGTCGCCAAGCATGAGCCGGATGTCTTCGCCAAGGTGCGCTGGGTGCTGTTGCCGAAGGACTATCTGCGCCTTTGGCTGACGGGCGAGCACATGTCGGAAATGTCTGACTCCGCCGGCACGTCCTGGCTCGATACCGGCAAGCGCAAATGGTCTTCCGAGCTGCTGGCCGCGACGAACCTCGATGAGAAGCAGATGCCGACGCTGGTCGAGGGCACCGAAGTTGCCGGCAAGCTGCGCGGCGAGCTGGCCTCGAAATGGGGTATCGGCAGCGATGCCGTCGTCGCCGGCGGGGCAGGGGACAATGCGGCCTCGGCCTGCGGCATGGGCACGGTGAGCCACGGCGCCGCCTTCGTTTCGCTCGGCACGTCGGGCGTACTCTTCGCGGCCAACGGCTCCTATCTGCCGAAGCCGGAGAGCGCCGTTCATGCCTTCTGCCACGCGCTGCCGAACACCTGGCACCAGATGGGCGTCATCCTGTCGGCAACCGATGCGCTGAACTGGCATTCGAACGTAACGGGCAAGTCCGCCGCCGAACTCACCGCCGAGCTAGGCGAGACGCTGAAGGCGCCGACCAGCGTCACCTTCCTTCCCTATCTCTCGGGCGAGCGCACGCCGCACAATGACGCGACGATCCGCGGCGCCTTCATCGGCCTCGGGCATGAAAGCGGCCGCGTGGTGCTGACGCAGGCCGTGCTCGAAGGCGTATCCTTCGCCATCCGTGACAATCTGGAAGCGTTGCGTTCGGCCGGCACGGACATCGCGCGCGTCACCGCCATCGGCGGCGGCTCGCGTTCGCGCTACTGGCTGGCCTCGATCGCCACCGCGCTCGGCGTGCCCGTCGATCTGCCGGCCGACGGCGATTTCGGAGCGGCCTTCGGTGCCGCGCGTCTCGGCCTGATTGCGGCCACCGGCGCCGATCCCGTCGCGGTATGCACCCCGCCGCAGACGGCCGGCACGATCGATCCCGTGGCGTCGCTGACGGATGCCTATGCCGATGCCTACAAGCGCTATCGGGCGCTCTATCCGGCGATCAAGCCGCTGTCGGCGCATTGAAATACTGTGGCTTAAAGCCCCTCATCCGCCCTGTTGGGCACCTTCTCCCCGTTTTACGGGGAGAAGGGGATAGGCGCACCATCGCGGTCCCTCCCGTCTCTGATTTGGGCGAGGGTACAGAGGTCGTCCCCTCTCCCCGCAAGCGGGGAGAGGGTTAGGGTGAGGGGCAAAGCTACATGGCACGAACAAGAATACCGAAATACCAAACCCAAGGAGACACACTATGAGCACCGGATTTTTCGGCGATATCAGCAAGGTAAAATACGAAGGCCCCGACAGCACCAATCCGCTGGCCTTCCGCCACTACAACAAGGATGAGATCGTTGCCGGCAAGCGCATGGAAGACCATCTGCGCTTTGCCGTCGCCTACTGGCACACGTTCACCTGGCCGGGCGGCGATCCCTTCGGCGGCCAGACCTTCCTTCGCCCGTGGTTCAACGAGACGATGGAAGCCGCCAAGCTGAAGGCCGACGTCGCCTTCGAATTCTTCACGCTGCTCGGCGCTCCCTACTATTGCTTCCATGACGCCGACGTGCGGCCGGAAGGCAAGAATTTTGCCGAGAATACCAAGAACCTTAACGAGATCGTCGATTACTTCGCCCAGAAGCAGGCCGATACCGGCGTGAAGCTGCTGTGGGGCACGGCGAACCTCTTCTCCAACCGCCGCTTCATGTCGGGCGCTGCGACCAATCCCGATCCGGACGTCTTCGCCTTCTCGGCGGCGACCGTGAAGACCTGCATGGACGCCACGCACAAACTCGGCGGCGAAAACTACGTTCTGTGGGGCGGCCGCGAAGGCTACGAGACTCTGCTCAACACCGACCTGAAGCGCGAGCTCGACCAGATGGGCCGCTTCCTCAACCTCGTCGTCGAGTACAAGCACAAGATCGGCTTCAAGGGCACGATCCTCATCGAGCCGAAGCCGCAGGAGCCCACCAAGCATCAGTATGATTACGACGTCGCGACCGTCTACGGCTTCCTGAAGAAGAACGGCCTCGAAAACGAAGTGAAGGTCAATATCGAGCAGGGCCATGCGATCCTTGCCGGCCATTCCTTCGAGCACGAACTGGCGCTTGCCAACGCGCTCGGCATCTTCGGCTCGATCGACATGAACCGCAACGACTACCAGTCCGGCTGGGATACCGACCAGTTCCCGAACAATGTTCCGGAAATGACGCTGGCTTACTACCAGGTTCTGGCAGGCGGCGGCTTCAAGAACGGCGGCACGAACTTCGACGCCAAGCTGCGCCGTCAGTCGCTCGATCCGGCAGATCTGCTCATCGGTCACATCGGCGGCATGGATTGCTGCGCCCGCGGCCTCAAGGCAGCCGCCAAGATGATCGAGGACAAGGCGCTGTCGCAGCCGCTCGCCGACCGTTACGCCGGCTGGGATTCGGCCGAGGGCCAGAAGCTGCTGCGCGGCGAGTATTCGCTCGATCAGATCGCCCAGTGGGTCGAAACCAAGGACGTCAATCCGCAGCCGAAGTCCGGCAAGCAGGAACTGCTTGAGAATATCGTCAACCGTTACGTTTGATCGAAAAATTCGGGAGGCGGCTATTCGTCGCCTCCCGGCCTACCGCCTGAATGCGCGGCTCGAAATGGCGATGGAATTCCCCGAGGGATCCTTGGCATTGGCAAATACGTAGCCGTCGGCCTGATGCAGAGGCCCGAATTTAAGGCCTTCGCCAGCGCATTTGGCGCGAAAAGCTTCGACGTGCTCGATATCGAAGACCAGTTTCACCAGTACCTGGCCCATTTTCTGGGCCTTTCCTGCAGGATGGATCATCAGATTGGCACCACCATCCTGCGCCAATAGTTCGACAATCCGATCACCGTCCTGCCGGAGCGGCTTGAACCCAAAATGTCTCTCGTAAAAGCCGATCGTCGCTTCCACATCGCGGACATAGAGGACGACGCTACCGAGCGGCATGGCTGCGCTTTCCTATCGCCTGACACGGGACGGCGCCGACACCGAATTGCGCACCACGAGATCCGGCAGCAGCAGGATTTCCGTTTCTGTCGGCTGGCCGTTCGACAGGAGTTCCAGCAGGAGCGCCATGGCGTGTTTGCCGATGGCGGTACGCGGCTGGCGGATCGTCGTCAGCGACGGCGTCATGAAGACGGCCTGCGGCACGTCGTCGAAGCCGGTCACGGAAAAGTCTCGCGGGATATCGTAGCCGCGCGTCTTCAGGCCGATCATCACGCCGATCGCGGTCTGATCGTTGACGCACATGAAGGCTGTCGGCAGCGTGTCGCGCATGAAAAGCTGCTCGACGGCCAGCCGCCCGCTCTCGACCGTGCCGTCGCCTTCGAAGACGATGCGGAGATCGGCGCCGATTTCGGCGGCATCCATCCCGGCTTCATAGCCCATGCGCCGCCGGCTGTAGGCGAGGCGGGTGCGGGAATCGCCGATGAAGGCAATCTTGCGGTGACCTTCGGCGATCAGCAGGTCGACCGCCTTGCGCGCGCCGGCGACGTCGTCGACGCCGACATAGGGGATGCCGCCATTGAAGACCGGCTCGAAGACGCCGACGCTCGGCGGCAGCCGTGCCGTCATCGTCTGGTGCCCGAAGGGCAGGATGCCGGTGAACAGGATCAATCCCGCCGCCTGGTTGGAATTCAGGAACTTCAGATATTCCAATCCGCGCTGGGCATCGTTCTGCGTGTGGCCGATGAGGATGCCATAGCCGTGGGAACGCGCCTCGTTCTCCAGTCCGATGAGGATATTGGAGAAATTCGGGTCGCCGATGTCGGGCGCGACCACCAGAATCATGTTGGAGCGGCCGAGCCTGAGGCTGCGCGCCATGGCGTTGGTCGTGTAACCGGTGACGGCGATCGCCTGATTGACCTTCAGCCGCGTCGAGTTTGCGACCTTCTCCGGCATATGGATTGCCCGGGAGACCGTTGCGATCGAAACATTGGCAATTCGGGCGACGTCTTCGATGGTTGCGGGCGTGGAATTCGACACTGCGCTCTGCCTTGGGTCTCGTCTCGCACCGGACACTACACAGACTTCCGTAGAGGTCAAAGGCGACCGCGAAAAATTGTGCAATATCCAATGATGTAAACCTTTACACGTTATATGTAAAGGTTTACACACCATGGAAAGCGGGTGGAGCCGCAAGGGAGGATGCAATGAGTTCGGAGGCCGTCGACGGTGCTGTTGTGCTGTCCGCGAGGCGAATCTGTAAGTCCTTCAATGGCGTGCAGGTGCTGTTCAGCGTCAATTTCGATCTGCGGGCCGGCGAAATCCATGCGCTGATGGGCGAAAACGGCGCGGGAAAGTCCACGCTCGTCAAGGTTCTCTCCGGCTTCGAACAGCCCAGTTCCGGTGAAATCCTGCTTGACGGCAAGCCGGTGAAGCTGCCGCCGAACGGCGCCGCCGAGGCGCTCGGCATCGTCATCATTCACCAGGAATTCAATCTCGCCGAACATCTGACCGTGACCGAAAGCCTGTTTCTCGGCCGGGAAATCACGCATTTCGGCGTGCTCGACCGCAAGCGGATGCGGGCGGAAACGCGGCGCGTGCTCGATCTCCTCGGTTCGCATGTCGACGAGAATGCCGTCATCAGCACCCTTTCCATCGCCGACAAGCAGATGGTCGAGATCGCCAAGGCGATCAGCCGCGATGCGCGGATCGTCTTCATGGACGAGCCGACGGCCGTGCTGTCGCGGGAGGAAACCAATTTTCTGTTCAAGCAGGTGCGCAAGCTGCGCGACCAGGGGACAAGTTTCGTATTCGTCTCGCACAAGCTCGACGAGGTCATGGAGCTGACGGACCGGATCACGGTGCTGCGCGACGGGCAGTGGGTAAAGACATCGCCGACCTCGCTGTTGGATGGCGAATCCATCGCGCAATTGATGGTCGGGCGCGAGCTTTCCAGCCTCTATCCGGCCAAGAACGAGCCCGATGTCGATGAGAAGGTCGTGCTCGCCGTGAATTCCGTGTCGACGGGCTATGTCCGTGACGCCAGCTTCGAGCTGCGCAAGGGCGAAATACTCGGCTTTTCCGGCATGATCGGCTCCGGCCGCACCGAGCTGATGGAGGCGATCGTCGGCCTGCGTCCGCGGGCTGCCGGCGAAGTCGTCGCCAACGGGCAATCCGTGCCGCCGCATGACGTGCATGCGGCGATCGACGCCGGCCTTGCCTATATGACCAAGGACCGCAAATCCAAGGGCCTGCTTCTGAATTCGGGCATGACGGCCAACCTTACGCTGCAATCCCTCGAACGGCACGGCAAGTTCGGCTATCTCAGCGCCGCGAGCGAAGCGAATGCCCTGGCGCGGGCGCGCCGGCGTTTCGATATCCGCGTCCGCGACGGAAACATCGTTGCCGGCCGCATGTCCGGCGGCAACCAGCAGAAGCTGTTGCTGGCCAAGGTCATGGAGACCGAGCCGCAGATCATCATCATCGACGAGCCGACCCGCGGCATCGATGTCGGCACGAAGCAGCAGATCTATCATTTCATCTCGGCGCTGGCGCGAGACGGGCATTCGATCATCGTCGTCTCTTCGGAGATGCCTGAGGTTATCGGGCTGTGCACGCGGGTAGCCGTGATGCGCGAAGGCCGGATCGTCGGCATGCTCGAAGGCGACGAAATCTCCGAACAGGAAATCATGCGTTATGCGGCGGGCCTGAAGAAAAAGACGGCTGCCTGAACGGGCGGCGAGGGCAAGGGCGAATTCCCAAGCAATAATGGGACGGGAGGTTGGTTTTGGATATGAGCGTGGGCGAGGATAGCAGCGAGAAGGCAGTCAGGCGTGGCCGATCCTGGCGGGATGTGGATCTGCGGGCCGTCGCACCGTTTGCGGCGCTGGTGCTGCTTCTGATCGTGGGCGCGCTGGTCAATCCGAATTTCATCGGCATGACCAATCTCACCAATGTCGCGACGAGATGCGCCTTCATTGCGATCATCGCGGTGGGAGCAACCTTCGTCATCTCCGCGGGCGATCTCGATCTGTCCGTTGGCGCGATGGTCGCCTTCGTCGCGAGCCTGATGATCCTGTTCATGAACTCGGGCGTCATCGCCGATCCGAGCCTGATGCTGGCGGCTGCCGTGTTGTTCTCGGTCGTCGCGGGCGTGCTGTGCGGCCTGGCCAATGGCCTGATCACGACCATGGGCAAGATCGAACCTTTCATCGCGACCCTGGGCACGATGGGCGTCTATCGCGGCCTGACGACCTGGCTGTCGCAGGGCGGCGCGATCACCCTGCGGCCGGCCGATCTGCAGGCGCTCTACAAGCCGGCCTATTATGGCTCCGTGCTCGGCGTGCCGGTTCCGATCGTGGTCATCCTCGTCGTCACCTGCATCGCGGCCTTCATCCTTTATCGCACCCGCTACGGGCGGCATGTCATTGCCGTTGGTTCCAATCGCGACGTTGCGCGCTATTCCGGCGTAGCGGTCAATCGCGTCCGCACCGTCGCCTTCGTCATCCAGGGCCTGTGTGTGTCGATTGCCGTGCTTCTCTACGTGCCTCGGCTTGGCTCCACGTCGGCAACGACGGGCATTCTCTGGGAGCTGCAGGCGATTACCGCCGTCGTCGTCGGCGGCACGGCGCTGAAAGGCGGCGCGGGCAGGGTATGGGGCACGATTTGCGGCGCCTTCATCCTCGAACTCGTCGGCAACATCATGCTGCTTTCCAATTTCATCAGCGAGTACCTGCTGAGCGCTATCCAGGGCGCGATCATCATCATCGCCATGCTGGTCCAGCGCTCGCTTGCGCGCAAATCATGAATAACCGGGTCAGGGGGCGCCCGGTTCTTATGACAAGGCCCTGTCTCTATCTGGGAGGATAAAACATGCGTAAGAGACTATTGGGACTGGCGGTGGTGATGGCGGCTTTGGCCGGCACCGTTCATGCCGAAGACAAGAAGGTGACCATCGGCGTTTCCATTCCGGCCGCCGACCATGGCTGGACCTCGGGCGTGGTGTTCCATGCCGAGCGTGTCGCCAAGCTGCTGATGGCGGAGCATCCGGGTCTTAACGTCATCGTCAAGACTTCGCCCGACGCCGCGAGCCAGGCAAACGCGGTGCAGGACCTCGAGACCCAGGGCATCGATGCTCTCGTGATCCTGCCGTCGGATCCGGACCCGCTCGTCAATGCCATCAAGGAAGTCAAGGACAAGGGCAAGTTCGTGACGCTCGTCGACCGTGCGCCGAGCAGCAACGACAATTCCGTGCGTGACCTCTATGTCGCCGGCAACAATCCGGCTCTCGGCCAGACCGCCGGCGAGTACATCAAGGCCAACACGCCGGACGCTCAGGTCGTGGTCATTCGCGGTCTGCCGATTCCGATCGACCAGCAGCGCCAGGATGGCTTCGACAAGGGCATTGCCGGCTCGAACGTCAAGGTTCTCGACCGCCAGTACGGCAACTGGAACCGTGACGACGCCTTCAAGGTCATGCAGGACTACCTGACCAAGTTCCCGAAGATCGACGTCGTCTGGTGCCAGGATGACGACATGGCCGTCGGCGTGCTGCAGGCGATCGAGCAGGCCAAGCGCACCGACATCAAGTATGTCATTGCCGGTGCCGGTTCGAAGGACATGATCAAGAAGGTCATGGACGGCGACAAGCTGATCCCGGTCGACGTGCTCTATCCGCCGGCAATGGTCGGCACGGCCATGGAGCTGACGGCTGCCAATTTCTACAACCAGGTTCCGGTCCGCGGCAACTACATCCTCGATGCGACGCTCGTCACGAAGGACAACGCCAAGGACTTCTACTTCGCCGATTCACCGTTCTGATCGGCTGGTTCAGACAAGCGCGCCCGCCGGAACCGGCGGGCGTTTTTTATGCAGCTGCCGCCGTGTCCGCGACGCTGTGATAATTTTTGCGGCACGTACCTCTTGCCGTGGGCGGCCGGCCGTGATTAGGTCGCAAGGCATTCGACTTTCATCCTGAAGACCCTATAGTTTTTGAGGTTACGGCGTCCCCGCCGCCTCGGATATGGGTCCGAAAGGCATCGGAAACGTTTACAGAACGCGATTAGGGAGGAAATACTGATGAAGACGATCAAGGGTCCGGGGCTGTTTCTTGGCCAGTTCGCCGGTGACGCGGCGCCATTCAACTCATGGGATTCGATCACGAAATGGGCTGCCGATGCCGGCTATATCGGCGTGCAGGTTCCTACCTGGGCAAGCCAGCTGATCGACCTGAAGAAGGCCGCCTCCTCGAAGGACTATTGCGATGAATTCGCCGGTGTCGCCCGCGCCAACGGCGTCGAAGTCACCGAGCTTTCCACCCACCTCCAGGGCCAGCTCGTTGCCGTGCATCCGGCCTATGACGAAGCTTTCGACGGCTTTGCGGCGCCGGAAGTGCGCGGCAATCCGAAGGCACGCCAGGAATGGGCCGTCGAGCAGGTGAAGATGGCGCTGACGGCTTCGAAGCATCTCGGCATCAAGGCGCATGCGACCTTCTCGGGCGCTCTCGCCTGGCCCTTCATCTATCCCTGGCCGCAGCGCCCGGCCGGTCTCGTCGAGACCGCATTCGAGGAACTGGCTCGCCGCTGGACGCCGATCCTCAATCACGCCGACGAAAACGGCGTCGACGTCTGCTACGAGATCCATCCGGGCGAAGACCTGCATGACGGCATCACCTTCGAGATGTTCCTGGAGCGCGTGAAGAACCATCCGCGCGCCAACATGCTCTACGACCCCTCGCACTACGTCCTGCAGTGCCTCGATTATCTCGACAACATCGACATCTACAAGGACCGGATCAAGATGTTCCACGTCAAGGACGCGGAATTCAACCCGACCGGCCGGCAGGGCGTCTATGGCGGCTATCAGGGCTGGGTGGAACGTGCCGGCCGCTTCCGCTCGCTCGGCGACGGTCAGGTCGATTTCGGGGCCGTCTTCTCGAAGATGACGGCAAACAATTTCGATGGCTGGGCCGTGGTCGAATGGGAATGCGCGCTGAAGCATCCCGAAGACGGCGCGCGCGAAGGCTCCGAATTCGTCAAGGCGCACATCATCCGCGTGACGGAGAAGGCCTTCGACGATTTTGCCGGCAGCGGCACGGACCAGGCGGCCAACCGGCGCATGCTGGGCATCTGATCAAACCCCTTCGCCCCGCGAGTGCGGGGAGAAGGTAGAGGCCACCCTCGTCCTTCGAGGCTTCACTCCCTCGCAGAGCTCAGGAGGCTCCGCACCTCAGGATGAGGGCGGAGCGGGCTTTTGCGAAACTTCACAAAGGCCATCTTCGGCATTGGTAGGTGGAGGGTAGTGGTGCTGGCGCAGAAGATCAGCCTCACCCTGAGGTGGCCCGCAGGGCCCTCGAAGGGCGAGGCGGGTGGCTTGAAACGGCAAGCATCAGGAATGCGAATTTTAATTTATTCAGGAGGACCCTTATGGCAATCGAAGGATCATCGGAACAGACGCGGGAGCCGCGCATTCGGCTTGGCATGGTGGGCGGAGGTGCCGGCGCCTTCATCGGCGCGGTGCATCGCATAGCCGCGCGTATCGACGACCAGTTCGATCTCGTCGCCGGGGCGCTCTCGTCTTCGCCGGACAAGGCCCAGGCTTCCGGCCGCGATCTCGGCCTCGATCCCTCGCGCACCTATTCCAGCTACCGCGACATGGCGATCCGTGAAGCCAAGCTGAAGAACGGCATCGAAGCGGTTTCGATCGTCACGCCGAACCATGTCCACTACGACGCGGCCAAGGAGTTCCTGCGGCGCGGCATCCATGTCATCTGCGACAAGCCGCTGACGTCGAATCTTGCCGATGCCAAGAAGCTGAAGAAGGTGGCCGACGAGAGCGGCGCGCTCTTCATTCTCACGCACAACTACACCGGCTATCCGATGATCCGCCAGGCCCGCGAGATGATCGCCAATGGCGAGCTCGGCGATATCCGCATCGTGCAGGCGGAATATCCGCAGGACTGGCTGACGGAAAATATCGAGCAGTCCGGCCAGAAGCAGGCCGCCTGGCGCACCGATCCGGCCCAGTCCGGCGCCGGCGGCTCCACGGGCGATATCGGCACGCATGCCTATAACCTCGCTTCCTTCGTCACCGGCCTCGAACTCGATAGCCTTGCCGCCGATCTCGACAGTTTCGTCGAAGGCCGCCGTCTTGATGACAACGGCCACGTGCTGCTGCGCTTCAAGGCGAAAGGCAAGGAAAAGCCGGCGAAAGGCATGCTCTGGTGCAGCCAGGTGGCGCCCGGCCACGAGAACGGCCTCAAGCTCCGCGTCTATGGTACCAAGGGCGGTATCGAGTGGACGCAAGCCGATCCGAACTATCTGTGGTACACGCCGTTCGGCGATCAGAAGCGGCTGATTACCCGCAACGGTGCCGGCTCCGGCGCGGCTGCCGCCCGCGTTTCGCGCATCCCGTCGGGTCATCCGGAAGGCTATCTGGAAGCCTTCGCCACGATCTATACCGAAGCTGCGCGTGCCATCAACGCCCGCAAGAAGGGTGTGGCGGTCGATCCGGCCGTGGTCTATCCGACCGTCGATGACGGCGTGAAGGGCGTGGCTTTCGTCGAGGCCTGCGTCGCTTCCTCGAAGCGCAACGGCGCCTGGGTCAAGCTTTAAGGTTGAGCTTGGGTTCGAGGCGGTTTCGCCGCCTCGAACCTGATAAACGGCTGCCGGTCAGGCGGCGGTTCCCTGCTTGCGCTTGGCGAGCGCGTCGACGCTCAGCGGGCCGCCGCCGGCGCTGACGAGAAACAGGAAGATGAAGCAGAAGAGGATGGCTGCGACGCCGCCGTTCTGCGCGGGGTAGAAGCTCTGCGGCGCATGGCGAAGGAAATAGGCGAAAGCCATCAGGCCCGACAATATGAAAGAAGCGATCCTCGTCTGGAAGCCGATGAGGACAAGGAAGCCGAGGGTGAGTTCGAGCAGGCCGGCGATCCAGGGAAGCGATCCCACCGGCGGCACGTTTTCAACCGCGGGGAAATGCAGCACTTTCTGCGTTCCGTAGCTGAACAGCACAAGCGAGGCGACGATGCGCAGGAGGCTCAGCAGATAGGGGTGAAGAATGTGGAGCGCAGGGAGCATTTGTATCCTTTCGTTGTCAAGTTTGATTGCTACCCTCAATTGATCCGCTGCAAAAAGACAAGTCACGACTGTTGACATTGATGTTATCCCGCCGTGCGATAATCGTTGCCGACGCCGGCGCAATTTTCCGGGATGCCCTTGGCCGGCTTGGCTTACAGGCATCTGCAACGTTGCAGTTTTCCGGTGCCGCTACTGTACTTTGCCACGCGGGTTGGCTAAACCGCCGCTAACGAAGCCTATAACAGACGGGATTTTCATCATGATCGATCCGAAGCTTCTTGCCGATCGCTTCCCCGGCGATTTCACGTTCGGCGTTGCCACCGCCGCGTTCCAGATCGAGGGCGCCACCAAGGCCGATGGCCGCAAGCCATCCATATGGGATGCCTTCGCCAATATGCCCGGCCGGGTCTATCAGCGGCAGAACGGCGATGTCGCCTGCGACCACTACAATCGGCTGGAGCAGGATCTCGACCTGATCAAGGAGATGGGCGTCGAAGCCTATCGCTTCTCGATCGCCTGGCCGCGCATCATTCCCGAAGGCACCGGCCCGGTGAACGAAGCCGGCCTCGATTTCTACGACCGCCTTATCGACGGCTGCAAGGCGCGGGGGATCAAGACCTTCGCCACCCTCTATCACTGGGATCTGCCGCTGATGCTCGCCGGCGAGGGTGGCTGGACGGCGCGCTCGACGGCGCATGCCTTCCAGCGCTACGCCAAGACGGTCATGGGCCGCCTCGGCGACCGGCTTGATTCCGTCGCTACCTTCAACGAGCCGTGGTGCATCGTCTGGCTCAGCCACCTCTACGGCGTCCACGCGCCCGGCGAACGCAACATGCAGGCGGCGCTTTATGCCATGCACTATATGAACCTCGCCCATGGTCTCGGCGTCGAGGCAATCCGCTCCGTGGCGCCGAAGGTGCCTGTCGGTATCGTGCTCAACGCGTCGTCCATCCTGCCGGGCTCGGATCGTCCCGAAGATCTGGCAGCGGTCGAGCGCGCGCATCAGTTCCACAACGGCGCTTTCTTCGATCCGATCTTCAAGGGCGAATATCCGAAGGAGTTCGTCGAGGCGCTCGGTGATCGCATGCCTGTCATCGAGGACGGCGATCTGAAGACCATCAATCAGAAGCTCGATTGGTGGGGCCTGAACTACTACAAGCCGGACCGGGTCTTCGATGATGCGTCCAAGAGTGGCGATTTCCCCTGGACGAAGGAAGCACCGCCGGCAAGCGACGTGAAGACCGACATCGGCTGGGAAATCTATGCGCCCGGCCTGAAGCATGTCGTCGAGGACCTCAACAAGCGCTACGACCTGCCGGAGTGCTACATCACCGAGAACGGCGCCTGCTACAATATGGGCATCGTCAACGGCGAGGTCGATGACCAGCCGCGCCTCGATTATTACATCGAGCATCTCGGCATCGTCGCCGACCTCATCAAGGACGGCTATCCGATGCGCGGCTACTTCGCCTGGAGCCTGATGGACAATTTCGAATGGGCGGAGGGCTATCGCATGCGTTTCGGCCTCGTCCACGTCGATTACGAGACCCAGGTCCGCACGATCAAGAAGAGCGGCAAATGGTACAGCAAGCTTGCCGCGCAGTTTCCGAAGGGCAATCACAAGCCGGTCTGATCGTCCGGCTTCTTCTGCGCAGGAATTTCGGGCCGTGCCCGAATCGGCGGGGCCTGATAGACACGGCGCATGACCTCGCGCTCCGTTTCCCTCTATGCGCTTTGCGGCAGCCAGCGGCACGCTTCGAGCAGCCGCAGACTGCTTGAAGCCTTGCAATCTGCGTGCCCGGGCGATGTCACCATCGTAATTTGCGATGTGATCGGCGATCTGCCGGTCTTCAATCCGGACCATGAGGGCGGGAAAACGCCGCCCCTCGTCGAGACCTTTGCGGCGGAGATCCGCAAGGCCGATGGTTTGATCGTATCCTGCCCGGAATATGCTCACGGCATACCCGGCGGGTTCAAGAACGCCCTGGACTGGCTGGTTTCTCGGGATGAGGTGCCGTTCAAGCCGCTGATGTTCGCCCACGCCTCGCATCGCGGCGATCTCGTGTTGGCGCAGTTGACCGATGTATTGCAGACCATGTCGCTGCAGATCGTGCAGGACGCCTTTTTACGCCTGCCGATTGCCGGCAAGAGCGACGAGGCACAGGCACAGATGCTGCTGGAGGCGCGCGAAAGCGGCCTTCTTTCGGCGAGTCTCGGCCGTTTTGCGCGAGCGATCGCCGCCAGCACGTAAATTCTTTGCGCTTCTGCAAATATACAACTATTTCCTGTAGGAATCTCGAATTCACCTTAACCGTTTTTTGAAGACCTGACGGCAGACTCCCATGCCAAGGAGAAAAGGTGTTGGGAGCAGCTTTCAAGTCGTTGCGGGTCGATGCGCAAATCGGTCGTCATTCCATCGTGACGGCCGTTCTGATTTCTTTTGCGCTGGTCGTTGCCGTCGTGACGCTGATGGTACTGACCGCAATCGGGCGGGTGGCCGATTATTCCAACAAGCTCGACGACGAACGCTCCTGGGAGACGACCGTCGGCGCGTTGAAGACCTTCCAGGGGCAGCTCGAGGCGACGCTGCACGATCATTCCGCGCGCAACGATGCGGCGCGAAGCGTCTACGGCATCGACGATCGCGGCTGGATCGCCGGCAATTACGGCGACATATCGTCCAACGGTGCGCTGTTCGATACCGCCGTCATCGTCGACGACGACAACAAGCCGATCATTGCCTATCACGATGGCGAGCTGCTGACAGAGAACATCGGGGATGTCCTCGGTGCCGCCGTATGGGCTCTGGTCGACCAGGCGCGCAATACGCGCGTGACCGGTGTGCCGGAGGCCTCGGGTTATATCATGACAAGGGATGGCATCGCCGTGGCGGGCGCTGCGACGATCCGTGAAAGATCCGGCCGCATTCCGGTGCCCGAAGGTCAGCGGCGCTATCTGATCCTGGTGCGCTATCTCGATGCCGCGCGGATCAAGATGCTCTCCAACACCTATGTCATCAGCGGTTTGACGCTGGTGCCGCCAGAGACCGTGGCGCGCTATGCCGTCTCCATCGTCGATCCACTCGGCAAGTCGCTGGGGCGGCTCATCTGGAGCTCGCGTGAACCGGGCGACATGAGCTATCAGCAGGTTCGTCCGGTGGTTCTCGGTGCGCTCGGGCTTGTCGGCCTGTTCTTCGTGGTGCTGCTGATCCTGGGATCGCTGGCGGGGCGCAGGCTGCGGGCGGAAGAGGTGCAGGCGCGTCAGGTTTCGCTGCGCGACCGGCTGAGCGGCCTCCTCAATCGCGAGGGGGTGCGGCTCGATGTGGATCGCCTGGTCGAGCGGGCGCGCGGCGACGGCACCAATGTCCTGCTTCTCTACCTCGATCTCGACGGCTTCAAGGAAATCAACGATGCCTATGGGCATGGAACGGGCGATCAGCTCATTCGTGCCGTGGCAGCCGGGCTCAGGGTGCTCGTGCCGCCGCAGGCGGCGCTTGCGCGCCTGGGAGGGGACGAGTTCGCCATCGTCTTCCCGACGAGGGAGCTCAACGACGCGCCGGCCTTGCGGCTGGGCGAGCAGATCCTGGATTTCCTTTCGGAGCCGTTGGAGATCGGCCGCCGGGTGGTCGTCGTCGGCGCCAGCATCGGCATTGCGAGCTCGCCGGAAGGCCGCATAGACCGAGAGGAGCTGGTGCGCCGCGCCGACCTTGCCATGTACAAGGCGAAGGAGGCGGGTCGTGCCCGCATGACCTGCTACGAGACGGCCATGGATGCGCATCGCGAGGAGCGCAACGCGCTGGAACTCGATCTGCGCCGCGCCATCGAGACCGAGGAGCTGACGGTCGCCTATCAGCCGCTGGTCGATGCGTCGAGCTGCGAAATGACCGGCGTCGAGGCGCTCGTGCGGTGGAACCGCCCTGGCCACGGGCCGATTTCGCCGGAAGCCTTCATCCCCATTGCCGAAACCAGCGGCCTCATCGAGGCGTTGGGCCTGCTCGTTCTGCGCAAGGCCTGCAAGGCCGCGCAGCAGTGGCCGGATCTGCGTGTCGCCGTCAACGTCTCGCCCGGCCAGTTCCGCAATCCAGCCTTTGCCGATTATGTCCGCAGCGTGCTGAACGAAACGGGGATCGAGGCCGAGCGGGTGACGCTGGAAATCACCGAGGGCTATATCATTCAAAATCCGGAGCGCACACGCCAGTCGATCGAGCGGCTGAAGGCGCTCGGCGTCAAGGTGGCGCTCGACGATTTCGGCTCCGGCTTCTCCTCCATCGGCTATCTGCGCCAGTTCGGCTTCGATCGCATCAAGATCGATCGTTCGCTGACGATGGATGTGCTGGAAGACAACCGCGCCCGCGAAATGCTGAAGGCGACGGTGGCATTGGCGCGCTCGCTCGATATCCCGGTTACGGCCGAGGGCATCGAGACCGAGGAACAGGGCAGGGCGCTCCAGGGTTTCGGCTGCGACGAGCTGCAGGGCTATTTCTACGGCAAGCCGATGCCGGAGCCCGAAATCGGCAAGCGGCTTGCTGTCCAGCTGGCTGCGGTGCTGGATGAGGAACGCGGCGCGGCCGCCTGAGATCAGCCGCCGATATGCTCATGGCCGCGCTTGCGGGCAAGCGCGATCTGCCGCTGCCTTTCGCGATAACGCTCGCGATCCTCTTCGCTGCGCTCGTGATAGCAATGGCTGCAGGAGACGCCGGCCTCGTAAAGCGGCGAGGTCAATTCCTCGGCGGTGATGGGAGTGCGGCAGGCGTGGCAGAGCTTGTGATTGCCCTCTTTCAACCCATGCTCGACGGAGACGCGCTCGTCGAAGACGAAGCATGCGCCTTCCCAGAGGCTTTCCTCCGGGGGGACTTCCTCCAGATATTTCAGAATGCCGCCCTTGAGGTGGTAGACCTCGTCGAAACCTTCCTGCTTCATGAAGGCGGTGGCCTTTTCGCAGCGGATGCCGCCGGTGCAGTACATGGCGATCTTCGGCTTGTTGTGCAGGCCGCCGTTCTGCCGCACCCATTCGGGAAACTCGCGGAAGGTCTTGGTCTTCGGATCGACCGCGCCCTTGAAGACGCCAATGGCGGTTTCGTAGTCGTTGCGGGTGTCGATGACGATGGTATCGGGATCGGAGATCAGCGCATTCCAATCCTGCGGCGCGACATAGGTGCCGACGACCCTGGTGGGGTCGATATCCTCGACGCCCATGGTGACGATCTCTTTCTTGAGCTTCACCTTCATGCGCACGAAAGGCATTTTCGACGCGCGGCTTTCCTTGTGCTCGAGGCCGGCAAATTCCGGCTGGGAGCGCAGGAAGGCGAGGACCGTGCCGATGGCTGCATCCGTGCCGGCAATGGTGCCGTTGATCCCCTCATGCGCGAGCAGCAGCGTGCCCTTGACGCCGTTCTCCTCGCAGAGCGCAAACAAAGGCTCGCGCAGGCTCTCGAAGCGCGGAAAGGATACGAAATGATAGAGCGCGGCAACGAGGAATGCGCCGGTCGTGTCGCGCCGTGGATCTGAGAACATGTCGGTCATGGCGGGGAAATACAATTTTGTGAGCTTTCAGGCAATCGGGATTCGTATTTTGACACCATGAGACCGGGCAGCTTCGATCCTTCGAGGCACTGCCACCGGGGCCAGAGGATGAGGGTGGAATGGCCTGCGGGCTTCAGACAGTGCTCCGCGGCGATGACCGGGCGCTGGTGACCAGCCCCTCATGCTGAGGTGCGCAGGCCGTCAGGCGGGGACCTCGAAGCACGAGGGCGGGCGAGGGGCCTCGTCAGCCTCAATCCGCCGCTTCCAGCCAGAGGCGCTTTACGGTCCGCGCTTCGCGTTCCGGCTTGTCGGCAAAGACCCAGCGGGCCCGGGTCAGCGCCTCCTCGCGTGCGATCTGCTGCCGGGAGATGATTGCTTCCAGCAGGCGGGCGCGATCGTCGCTTCCGTTGAAGAGATGCGGCTCGCGATCCGCGACATCCGATAGTATCGACATGTCGAGATAGCGGCCGAGCACATCGACCAATGCCTTGGCTTCCAGCTGTTTGGCATGCATGGCGGCGGGCCAGACGTCGCGCAGCAGCATGTGATGCATCCAGTAATCCTGGCTGCGCTTGCGCAGATCGTGAAAACTCTCCGCGTGGGCCGCATCCGCATGGCATTCTGACAATGCCTCCATCGCCTTGCGGACGTTCTTGCGCCAGCCTTTCTGGAAGAGGCGAGCCGTATCGCGACGTCCGCACCCGAACGATACGTCCTTCAGCGCTTCGAGCGCCTCGTTGCATGTGGCGACCGCGGCCCGCGCCTTGTCTTCCAAATCCGTCTCGGCTTCCGCCAGATGGTCGCGCCGGGTGGTCAGGACGTCGCTCACGCGGGTCAGCGCGTGCGATTCATCCTCCGATGCGGCGGTCGTCTGAAGGTAGTGGCTGATCTCGATCAGCGCGGTCGCGTCGCGGACGCCGGACAGCGTTTGCGCCATGGCGCGAAGCCGGTCGTTCTCCCGCCGCTGAAATTCCCGCGCGACGGGGGCTACCAATCGATAGAGCGCGCGCACGCGCTTGATGTTCTTGCGTGCGGCATGAACCGCTTCGTGCAGGCCTTGCGGCCTGTCCGTCAGGGCGGCCATCGCCTTGCCGAGTTGATGCGCGGCGGCTTTGTGCACCTCGTCATCGAGAGCCCGGTCAGGCCGTATGCGATAGCTCATCGTACTCCCGTTCGAACTGCGTCGCGAGGGCCTGGTTGGAATAGCGATATTCGCCGGTCACTTCGCGGCCGATCCAGTCCGGGAGTTCGGGATTGTCGTTTTCGGAGCTCATTTCCACTTCGGCGATCACAAGGCCGCGATGGGCGCCTCGAAAGACATCCACTTCCCAGACGAAACCTTTGAACGGCACCTTGTGGCGGGTTTTTTCGATGACCAGGCCGATTGCCGTTCCCAGCAATTCCTCCGCGTCGTCGACGGGGATTTCGTATTCGAACTCGTCCCGCGTCATCGCCTTGCCGATCTTGATCGTCAAGGTCGCCTTCGTATCGTTCGTCAGCCGTACCCTTACGGAACGACCGTCCATGGAGGCGATATATCCCTGGCGCAGGATCAGCCTCTCGGTCACGAGATTACGCCAATGATCGCCGCGCACCAGAAACTTTCGCTCGATCTCTTTTGCCATGCGTTTGACATGCTCCACCGGCACAGATCGGTCTAACGTATAGCATGTTACGACGAATTCCTACCCGTCGTGCCCAACACATGCTTTTGTCTCGACAAGCCCTCACGGGGAGGGTATTCGAAAGCCGGTTTCAATCGTTTTAAAGGAGCGCACCGACCATGGGCGAGAAAACCGAAAAGCTTCTTTCCATCCTGAAACTGCAGCCCGTTGTTCCGGTACTGATCGTCGATGACGCGAAATCGGCCGTGCCGCTCGCCCGCGCGCTTGTGGCAGGCGGTCTGAAGGCCATCGAGATCACGCTGCGCACCGCCGGCGCGCTCGACGCCGTCCGCGCCGTTGCCGAGGAAGTGGAAGGGGCCGAAGTCGGCGCCGGGACGATCCTCAACGTCAGCCAGTGGGAAGCGGCCGTCGAAGCCGGCTCCAAGTTCATCGTCAGCCCCGGCACGACGCAGGAGCTGCTCGATGTTGCGCGCGGATCGCATGTGCCGCTGCTGCCCGGCGCTGCAACCGCAAGCGAAGTCATGGCGCTGCGCGAGGAGGGCTATAAGGTGCTCAAGTTCTTCCCGGCCGAGCAGGCCGGCGGCGCTGCCTATCTCAAGGCCCTGTCGTCGCCGCTTGCCGGCACGATCTTCTGCCCGACCGGCGGCATCTCGCTAAAGAACGCCCATGACTATCTCTCGCTGCCGAATGTGATCTGCGTCGGCGGTTCCTGGGTCGCGCCGAAGGAGCTGGTCGCTGCCGGCGACTGGGCCGGCATCACCAAGCTTGCTGCCGAGGCTGCGGCGCTCAAGGGCTGAACCCGCCGAAACCCGATTTCAAAGGCGTGCATGGAGCCATGCGCGCCTTTTTTATTTGTCGCGGATTTGTATTTGCGGTTGCGCTTCCTATCTCCCTTTCACCAACGCCAGGACGGAAGGAGCACCACATGATCGATGCCCGCAAGCTGCTGGATCAGTTTCTGGGATCGCAGATCCCGGGATTGCAGGGAAGCGTCAAGGACAAGGCGACCGATGTGATCAATCTCGCCCGGGACAATCCCATGGCGACGAGTGCGATCGCCGGTGTGCTGGTCGGCACGAAGACCGGGCGACAGATCGCCGGCAATGCCCTGGCGCTCGGCGGCCTCGCCGCGATCGCGGGCCTCGGATACCAGGCCTACAAGAATTACCAGGCCGGCAACCAGCCAGAGCCGGCTCCTCAATCCGCCCCGCAGGCCGAGCCGCAGTTCCTGCCGCCGCCGACGGACTCCGGCTTCAGCACGGCGCCGGCGATCGCCAGCAACGATTTTACGCTCTCCCTCGTGCGGGCGATGATCGCTGCCGCCCGTGCCGACGGCCATATCGACGATGCGGAGCGTCAGCGCATTCTCGGCAAGGTACAGGAGGCCGGCGTCGGATCGGAGGCGGAAAGCTTCTTCCAGCGCGAGCTTGCCAACCCCGTCGATCTCGATGCCATCGTCGCCTCGGCGAAGACGGATGAGCAGCGCGTGCAGGTCTACACGGCCTCGCGTCTGGCGATCGAGCCGGATTCGCGGGCCGAGCGCGGCTACCTCGACCTGCTCGCCGGTCGCCTCGGCCTGCCGGATGCATTGGTCGATCATATCGAAGCCACGGTTGCAGGCGCCAAAGTCTGATCCCGTGTGACGTTCGGGCCGGTTGCCTTTCCTCGGCAGCTGGCCTAAGCCTTCGCCGGAACACATGCATCGGTGCCAGGGGTCGGCTAAATTGACGGATAAGAAAAGCGAAACCCGATCTGCGGCAATTGCAGCCGGCATTATCTTGCTGGTCGCGACAGCCTTGCTTTACCTGATGCCGAACGTCATCGTCTGGCTGGGTTCGATATCGCCATGGCTCGGCACCGGTTTCGGCGTGCTCGTCATCCTGGCGTTCTTCTTCGTGTTCTGGCTGCGAGCCCGCTACCAGCGCCGCAAAGGGCAATAGGCCCCCTCATCCTGCAGCGCTCCTATTGAATTGCTTCAGTTCTGTAGCGAAGCGCCGAGCAGGATGACGCCGGTGCAGATGACCAGCAGCGCGCCGAATATTTCGATGCCATTGCCGACCCAGACCGAAAGTCTCGAGCCCTTGCCGGTGAGGCGGACGGCGGTGCCTTTGGCGAAAACGGCAATGATGGCAAGCAGCGAGACGGTCATAGCCGTGCCGATCGACATGGCGAGCACCGACAGCAGCCCGCCGAGATAAAGTCCGTTCAGCATGGAAAAGGTCATCACCAGCAGCGCACCCGAGCATGGGCGCAGCCCGACGGCGACGATGGCCGACCAGGCTTCGCGCGCGCTGAACTTCTCGTTGGACAACATCTTCGGATCGGGAAGATGGGCGTGTCCGCAGGTCTCGCAGAAGGCGCCGTCGCCTGTCGCGTGCGCGGGGTCATAGCATTGATAGCCGCCGGCTGCGGGCATCGCGGCACGGCTGAGCGTAAAGCCTCTTGCCGAATCCGTGCCGGTCGCCGCCCCTTCGAACAGCGAGAGGCTGATCGGGCCGGCCGACGTCGCGAGCTGCATCTCCTGACGTTGCGCACGGCTCTGCAACATCGCCCGCAGCTTGCGGAACAGCAGCCAGGCGCCGAACAGGATGACCATGACGAAGCTTGCCAGCTCCATGGCATTGGTTGCCATCGTCATGGTGATGCCCGAGCCGCGCAGCACGAAATAGGCGGCACCGACGACCAGCACGGCAACGAGGCCCTGAATGAGCGCCGACACGAAGGAAATCCCGATGCCGCGCTTCAGTTCGATTTCATTGGCGACCATGTAGGAGGAGATCACCGCCTTGCCATGGCCGGGGCCGGCGGCATGGAAGATGCCATAGGCGAAGGAAAGGCCGATCAGCGTCCAGAGCTGCCAGGGGTCCTGGCGCATGGCCTCGATGGACTTGGTGAGGGCGCGATAGAAGGCCTGCTGCTCGTAATTCACATACAGAAAGATCGGCGCAAGCGGGCCGCCGATCGGCTGGAAGCTCGGTTCGGCCGTGCCGATGCCCAATGGCGAGCCTGCGGCATGCGCCAGGCCGGCGGTTGCCAGAAGGGCGAGCATTGCGGCCGGAGCGAGCCTCTTTACGTTCGAAATCAGCATTCGACATCTATCCGCGTTGCGAAGAGTTTCGACATGGTCGTTCCCGTCGGATCGTTGAAGAAGGCGTCCGTCAGGGTCGATCTGTTCTCGGCGATCACCTCGTCCGGATCGGGACGAACGACCTTTTGCGTGCAGCTTTTGAAGGCGTCGCCCTCGGTCACCAGCTCGTTGTCGCTCGGGAAGTCGATCGAGGTGTAGAGCGTCGGATCGTAGATCCCGAAGCTCAGCTTGTTGCCCTTGGTGAGCGGCATCGGCTCGGACGGCTTCACGGCGAAGAACATCAGGAGCTGGCCGTCGCGATAGTCGACATTGATGACGTCGGGCTTGTCCACTTTGATGGTTTTGCCGTTCAGCGTCAGGTTCGTGTAGTAGTCGTACTCGGCAAGAGAATCGCGAACGGTCTTGCCGACCTCCTTCAGTTCGTCCGGATCGAGCTTCAGATTGGTGTTCTTGTCAAAATCCATGAGCACGGAGGAGGAGAAGACTTCGTCGAAGCGCCAGACGTTGCGCATCTCCTTCACGTTGCCATCCGGACCTGCGAGCACCTCCAGACGTGCTTCCACGAAGATATGCGGATGGGCCGACACGGCAGCCGGCGCAAGCAGGAGGCCGCCGGTCAGGGCAACAGCATAGACGGTCGTGGATTTTCTCATGCGTCCGATGTGTTTCGCGAGCATTGATTCACTTTGATTTCTGGTCAGAAAATGAGACGGAATTGGGACCGGCCGGCCGGCTTTGGGCCGTTCAGCCGTGCTTGCGGAACCAGTTATACAGGTAGTCCACAAAGATGCGCACCTTGGCCGGTAGATAGCGCCGGTGCGGATAAACGGCATAGATGCCGCGATCCGTCGGCAGATAATCGTTGAACAGCGTCAGCAATTGTCCGCTTTCGATCGCCTTGCGGCCGATGAAGTCCGGAACGATGGCGATGCCGAGACCGGCCAGCGCGGCACGCAGCGTCGCATGCGGGCTGTTGACTTCGAGCGTGCCGTTGATGGCGACGTTGAAGGTGGTGCTGTCGGCATCGACGAAACGAATGTTGCCCTGCGAGCGGGTGTTGGTGTCGATGATAAAAGGCACGCGTGTAAGATCGGTCGGGTGTTCCAGCGCCGGATAGCGATCGAGGAATTCCTGTGTCGCGCACAGGTGGACGCGGAAGTCCGAGATCTTGCGGGCGATCATGCCGGAGTCTTCGAGTTTCGTGATGCGCACGGCGACGTCGAAGCCTTCCTCGATCAGGTCGACGAAGCGGTCATCCGCTGCAATCTCAAGCGCGAGGTCCGGGTTTTCCTTGGCGAAGTCGATCAGAGACTGCCCGACATCGGCATCGACGAAGGTGCGCGGCACCGAGACGCGCAGCCGCCCCTTGAGCTGCTGGTTGTTCTCGCGCACGAGATCGGCGAGATTGTCGATCTCCTTGAGGATGTCGGAGGCGGTGCGATAATAGGTGTGGCCGGCCTCGGTCATGGAGAACTGGCGCGTCGTGCGGTTGAGCAGCAGCGCGCCGAGTTCGTCCTCAAGCTCGCGGACATATTTCGAGAGCAGGGCCTTGGAGCGCCCGGTCTTGCGCGCCGCCGCCGAGAACCCCTCCGCTTCCACCACGTCGATAAAGGCACGAATCCGGGTCAACGTATCCATGGTGAAGCCTCCCGTTAACTGTTTCCGGATGTTGAACAAAACGCGTTGATTTGTTCAATTATTTTTTTAGGGCAGGGGCGAAAAAAATTCTTGATTGTTACGGCGAATGTACCTATTTCCGGATCAGCCCAAAGTCGCACGTGCCCGTGGGTGTCCGCCGATCCTCGATGTGGTGAGAAAATCGGTAAGGTACCTGGAACTAACCCCTCCAGTCGCTATTTCGGCCAACCGAAAAATGCGAGGACATCTGAAGCAACGACGGTGCGGGCCTTTTTGTTCTCTCCCGGCTTTCCATCAGCCGGGGTTACTGAAGAGGCACACCTTCATTGCCGGAAGTGCGGTTGGGATAATCCCTCCAATCCATGGCAGACAAAGCGAACCAGCGCCGCTTGCGGCACTCGTTCATCATCCGCGCTTCGCGCATTTGCACGGTACCGGGGTCTCCACCGGCTGGTTCCTGAGCGAATGAGCGTCGCCCTTTGTCCTCTGGGTCTTTTCCCGGAGCTTTTGGAATTTGAAAGGGAATTGACATGACCACGCAACGTATTCGCGATTTCCTCGCTACCCGACGTCCGGACGGTCCTTGCCTGGTGGTCGATCTCGATGTCGTCCGCGACAACTTTCATGCTTTCCGTCATTCCATGCCCGACAGCGCCATCTACTATGCCGTCAAGGCCAACCCGGCTCCGGAAGTGCTGCGCCTGCTTGCCAGCCTCGGCTCCAACTTCGATTGCGCGTCCGTCGCTGAAATCGAAATGGCGCTCGAGGCCGGTGCGACCGCTGCCCGCATCTCCTTCGGCAACACCATCAAGAAGGAGCGCGATATCGCCCGTGCGCATGCACTCGGTATCAACCTCTTCGCCGTCGACAGCCACGAGGAAGTCGAGAAGATTTCCCGTGCCGCTCCCGGCGCCCGCGTGTTCTGCCGCGTCCTGACGGATGGCGAAGGCGCTGAATGGCCGCTGTCGCGCAAGTTCGGCTGCGTCCCGCAGATGGCTGTCGACGTTCTCGTCTACGCCCATCAGCTGGGTCTGGAATCCTACGGCGTGTCTTTCCACGTCGGCTCGCAGATGACCAAGGTCGATGCCTGGGATTCTGCTCTGGCCGATGCCAAGCGCGTCTTCGTATCGCTCGCCAAGCAGGGCATTCACCTGCAGATGGTCAACATGGGCGGCGGTTTCCCGACCAAGTACCTGCGCGACATTCCGTCGGCCGAAGCCTATGGCAAGGCGATCTTTGCGTCTCTGCGCGCCCATTTCGGCAACCAGATCCCGCACACGATCATCGAGCCGGGCCGCGGCATGGTCGGCAATGCCGGCGTGATCAAGGCTGAAGTCGTCCTGATTTCGAAGAAGTCGGACAACGATGCCGCTCGCTGGGTTTTCCTCGACATCGGCAAGTTCGGCGGTCTCGCCGAAACCATGGACGAGGCAATCCGCTACCCGATCCGCACGGAGCGCGATAGCGACGAGATGGAACCCTGCGTCATTGCCGGCCCGACCTGCGATTCGGCTGACGTGCTTTATGAGAAGAACCTCTATCCGCTGCCGGTGACGCTCACCATCGGCGACGAGGTCCTGATCGAAGGCACCGGCGCCTACACCACGACCTACTCGGCTGTGGCGTTCAACGGTTTCGACCCGCTGAAGGCCTACATCATCTAAGGTCCGATAAAGCCGCCCCCGTAGCCAGTCGGGGCGGCACCCTCACAATAGTTTGTCACCGCCGCTGATAACGGTATTGGGCACGGGAGGCCGAGATGGCCGCTGTTCTTGATTCTGTCCGCGCATTCTTTGCGCCCACCACTTTCACTCTCGACCTGGAAAACGCAGGCGATGTCGTTGCGCGCGAAAACCTGCTGGATCGCGCCATGGGCGCCGATCGCCGCAAGAAGTCGTCGGAAAAGCTGCGCCAGGGCCGCGTTCCGGCCGAAGGCCTGGCGCTGGTCGCTCGCGACCGTTCGGGCCACGTCATCGGCACGGTTCGCCTTTGGAACGTCGAAGCCGGCGTCGATCGCGAGACCCGTCCGGTCGATGCGCTGCTGCTTGGCCCGCTGGCCGTCGATCCCGCCTATGAAGGCAAGGGCATGGGCTCGGCGCTGATGCGCGCCGCCATCATGGAAGCCAAGAAGCGTGGCCATGGCGCTATCCTGCTCGTCGGCGATGCGCCCTACTACGAGCGCTTCGGCTTCTTTGCCGCAAAGACCCGCCATCTTGTCATGCCGGGCCCGTTCCAGCGCGAGCGCTTCCTTGCGCTCGAGCTCAAGGACGGCTGGCTGGACAGCGCTGCCGGCATGATCGTTGCCAGCGGCCGCAAGCTTGCCCAGCCGCCGGTCGCCAAGGCTGCGTAAAACCAACGAACAGTTCTGAAGTCCTACTGCGCCTCCTCCCACCCGGGCGGAGGCGTTTTTATTTGGCGGCCTTCACACTGTCCTTTGCGGGATCGTAGCCATCCGTCAGCGTTTTCAGGAAGGCGACGACATCGGCGATTTCGGCCTCGTTGAGGGCCGGGGCATCGCCGGGCTTGCGGTTCATCGGCGCGTCGATGACGTCGATATTGGCCTGATACCGCGGCGGCAGATCATCGTATTTCAAGACCTTGCCGCTCGCATCCTTCGGATAGATCTCCTCCGGATTGGTGTCGCGCTTGACGTAGAAGCGGGTCACATCCTCAAGGGTGCGGTAGACGCCGTTGTGGAAGAAGACGTGGCGGGTCGCGACGTTGCGCAGCGTCGGCGTCTTGAACAGGCCGCAATTCTGCTGCTGGGCGGAATAGGTGTCGTTGCGCAGCGGGCCGCAAATGCCGGTGTCGTAGTAGCGCGCATCGGCATTGGCCGGAATGGCCGGATTGCGCGGCGCGCCGAGCGCTTCGAACTCGAAATCGGTAAAATTGGGCATCTGCCCGTCGCCGGTCATCTTGTCGAGATGGCAAGAGGCGCAATTGCCCTTGTTCGGGTCGTCGAACAGCTTCAATCCCCGCGCTTCCGCATCCGTCAGCACCGCCTTGCCGCGCAGATAATCGTCATACTTGCTGGTATAGGGGTGGAAGGAAAGTTCCTCGATCTGATAGCGGGCAAGCGCGAAGCCGATTTCTGAAATCGTCATGTCCTGATCGTTGAGGACATTGTCGCCGAAGAGCGCCGAAATATCCTTGCCGTAACCCTTTTTCAGCTTCGCGTAGACGGTGGTCGCATCGGGATTCGCCATTTCGAAGGGTGAGATCATCGGCTGCAGGGCCTGCTCTTCCAGCGAATCGACGCGCCCATCCCAGAACATGCCGCCTTGCGGCACGAGGTTGGCGGCGGCCGCATCGGCCTTGACGACGGCCTGTGCCGTCAGCGGGCCGGCGACGCTGGCGGGCGCATTGGCCAGGGCCACGCCCGATGCTTCGGTCATCGGCGAGGCCTCCGCGGCCTCGTCGGCAGGGCTTTCCTCTCCGATCGAGAAGGAGGGCGTCGACATCTTGTAGGCAAGGCTGGGCACAGCGCGGATGCCGGGCTGATCGAGATGTGCGCCGCCGAGCTGGACGGCGAGGCCGTTGGCCGGCGCGTAGTGGTTGGCGGGATCGTGGCAGGTGGCGCAGGACATCTGGCCGTCGCCCGAGAGCGAAGGGTCGAAGAACAGTCTCTTGCCGAGCTGGGCAACCGTACTCAGCGGCGCTGGGTCGTCATAGCCATCCGTAGCCGCAGAGTTTGCGGCAGGCTCGCTTGCCATGCCGACGGCCGCACCCGCGAGCGAGAGGCTCGCAAGTGCGAGGAGCGGCAGGAGACGGCGGTTGAACTGCAAGGGCATTTCCGTCTCCCTTATCGTTCTAGGACGCCTGATTGCCGGTCTTCGGGTCGAGGATCAACTTCGGTGCGTCACCCTTGGACCAGTCGAACATGGCGTTCAGCGAGCCGGCCAGCGCGTCGAACGAGCCGCCGCCAAGGCGAGCGCCGTCCATCCAGTTGTCCTCGATTAAGCGCATGATGGAGGTCTGGTCCGTCAGCGTATGGTCGATGAAGTTGACCTTGGCGTAGGGCGAGATGACAAGCAGCGGCTGGCGCGTGCCGTAACCGCAGCGCCCCTGCGCCGGCTGGCCGTTGACGCCGGGCAGCGGCGTGCCGGTGGAACAGCTGTCGCCGTTCAGCACATCGTAGCCCTTGACCGCGAGCTTCGACGGATTGACGACCGCGTGGGCGTGGTCGTACCAGCCGTCGGAATCGTCGTAGAGGACGATGATGGCGGTATCCTTCCAATCCGGCGAATCCTGAACGGTGTTGACCACTTGCGTCACGAACTCCTGCTCGTCGAGCGGATCGGAATAGCCGGCGTGGCCGTCCTGATAGGCGGGGGCCTTCAGGAAGCTGACGGCCGGCGTGTTGCCGTTCTTCAGCGCCGCATAGAAATCGGTCATGTCATACTGGTGGTTGGCCGCGTCGGTGGTGCCGATCGCCGCCACGGAAGACGGGCGCGCATGGGTCGGATTGGCGGTCGAGGCGTAGTATTGGAACGGCTGGTGGTGCGGGATGTAGTCGGCGCTGTTGACCTTGGTGACGGCCGAGGTCGTCGCGCGCTTGCAGTTCGTCGTGCCGTCCGGGTTGGTCGCCGTCAGGTCGAAGCCGCCTTCGAAGAAGCCCCAGGTGATCTTGTGCTCGTTCAGCATGTCGCCGATGTTCTTGCCGTACATCAGTGCCGTCTGGCCGGCCGAGCAGACGTCGCCCGTCGGATCGAAATCGCTGATCGCGGTCCAGCCGCCATTGCCGTCCGGCACGATGCGGCCCTTGGAATAGGTGCCGTCGCTTTCCAGCGTGTAGCCGGGCGGCAGGATGGCGCCGTTGGTCTGGCCGGAGATGAGGTTCAGCGCCCCGGGGGTCGAGGGGCCGAAGTTGGTGGAGAAGGAATTGTCGTTCAGGGCATAGTGCTGGGCGTAGTTCCAGAGCGCGGTGACGGTGTTGCCGTCATAGTACCCCATGACCTGCCCCTTGGTACCGAATGCACCGGCGGCGCCCTTGGTGCCGTGGCCGGTATTGGCCGGGAAAAGGTCCATCGCGAAGTTGTTGTAGGCGGCCTGTTCGGCGGTGTAGCCGTGGTTCTGCGACTGGGTGGCCGCCTGCGTGCGGTCGAGCCGGAAGGGAGCGGCGGCATCCGCGCCGTTGGCCGGATTGGTCTTGTTCGGATTGCTGTCGAGAAGCCCGGCATTGGCCAGCGTGTTGATATCGGCCGGCGTGTTGTCGGCTGCCTTGAATGCCGGTTCGCCGTCGATGTTTGCGGCCTTGGGGTAGGTCGCGAAATAATGGTCGAAGGAGACGTTTTCCTGGAAGATAACGACAAGATGCTTGATCGGTGTCGCGGTATTCGGCACCGGCGCTAGGTCAGCGGCGCTGGCGGTGGAACAGAGCAAAACAAGGGTAAGCGCGCTGCCGGCTGCAAGGGCGGCGCGACGCGAAAGACTGGTCATGGTGATATCCTCTTCGAGTGGGGGCATCGCTCCGGCGCTTGTTGCGCCGCGCCGGGCAGAGAGAACCCTTTCGAGCTATCAACGGAGTATGACAGTTCCATGAAGGGAGCGGTGAGGGGATTCGACCTCGACCGTACCGCATCCTGCAAGTCATTGATTCTGCTGTATTCAGCGATAAGTGCTTGGAAAGCAGCCGTGTCGTTTGTCTGCGATGCTACCTTATGTCACGGCTAAGCAGGAAAATGAGTTCCCTCATCCGCCCTCGTGGTTCGAGACGGCCCTCTGGGCCTCCTCTCCATGAGGGCTGGTCTTCCGGGACTGGGCTGGAAGAATGGCTTCGTCGTTTAGCGAATGCGTCGGAGCGGCGGCCCGCTCTACCTCATCCTGAGGTGCATTTCGGAGCAAAGCGTAGAAATGCCTCGAAGGACGAGGCGGCCACAATCCCCGGCGACTAGATATTCTGATCCATCGTCTCGGCCGGGATTTCGTCGGCGCGGTGGATACGGACGACGACGGCCGGCACGCCGGCGACGGTGCAGTGGGGCGGTACGGCTTTCACCACGACGCTGCCGGCGGCAACCTTGCTGAAAGCGCCGACTTCGATGTTGCCGAGGATCTTGGCGCCGGCGCCGATCATCACGCCGTGGCGGATCTTCGGATGGCGGTCGCCGGTTTCCTTGCCGGTGCCGCCAAGCGTTACGTTCTGCAGGATGGAGACTTCATCTTCGATGACGGCGGTTTCGCCGATGACGATGCCGGAGCCATGATCGAGCATGATCGACGAGCCGATCTTCGCGGCCGGGTGGATATCCGGCCCGAAGACGAGCGAGACGAGGTTGGAAAGCCAGCTCGCGATTTCCCTGCGCCCTTCCGTCCAGAGCGCATGGGCGATGCGGTGCGTCTGCAGGGCATGGAAGCCCTTGAGGTTGAGAAGCGCATGCAGATAGGTGGTGCAGGCGGGATCGCGGGTGCGTACGGCGATGAGGTCCGCTTCCGTCGCCTGCAGGATTGCGGGATGTCTGCCGAGCACGTCGGACAGCAGCGAAAGCATATCGGCGTGCTCGATCCTGACGACGCAGAGGCGGGCGGCCAGCACATTGGCCAGGCTTTCTGCATCGGAGCTGCTGGCAAGCAATTGCGCCTGCAGCAACGCCGCAAGCGTCGGCTCGCGCGCCGCAAGCTCGGCGGCTTCATGACGGATCACGTCCCAGACATTTTCGGCTGGGGCAGGGGTATTTTCGGCAGCTGCCGTTCCCGATGGGGGCATGATCCTGTCTTTCTCTCCAGAGCGGTTCGGCTCCTCACGGAACTTTCGAACCGCTCTACCTTATTGTTTTTACGCGATAGCCACCAGAAAGCCGCTGCGTATTCTTTTGGAGTGGCTTCAGGCCGAAACGTCGACGACACCGCAGTCGCCGGCTTCGGAGGCAAAGGCGAGCAGCTTGCCCGATTTGCTCCAACTCATCGACGTAATCGCACCCTTGCCGGGCCGGCGCAAGAGCGCCTCCTTGGCGTCGCCGAGCCGTACCGCCAATATCATGCCGTCGATGAAGCCGATGGCAAGGATATCCTCCGCCGGATGGAACTTCACCGATGTCGCCATGATGTTCGCGCGGCTGCCGAGCTCGAGCGGCGCCTTGCCCATCGGGCCGTCCTTGCCCTGGAAGGGCCAGACGATCGCGGCCGGCGCACCGGACGATGCGAGCCATTTGCCCTTGTTGGACCAGGAAAGCGACTTCACCTTGGCGGGATAGCCGGTCATGCGCATGTGCCGGGCTTCGGCGCCGGGCTTGGCGTCCAGCTTCCAGCCATGCAGGGCGTTTTCCTGCATGGTCGTGACGATGAACTGTCCGTCCGGCGAGAAGGTGACGCCGGTATGGGCGCCCTTCCATTCGAGATTGACCGGCTGGGCGCTCATGCCGACCCAGTGCAGCGACACGCCATTGTAGCGGGCGACGGCGATGCGCAGACCCTTGGGAGCGAAGGCGATGCCTTCGACCGTGCGCTCTTCCGGAAACTCCTTCGTCGTGCCGTCGGACAGGCGCACGAAGGTGCTCTTGCCATAGGAATAGGCGACCGCGCCTTGCGGACCCGCAGCAACCTGGCCGATCCACTTGCGCGGCGCCTCGGCCAGCGTCGTCGTGCTGCCGTCGGATGCGATCCTGACGACCTTGCCGTCCTCGCCGCCCGAAATCAGGCTCTCGCTATAGGGATCGCGGAGGCAGGTCAGCATTCCCTGATGAGCCTCGGTGACCTTGTCTCCGCCTTCCAGTCGATGAACTGCGCCGGCGGCGCTGGCGAAGAAGGGGGTGTCACCTAAAAATTCGACGGCCAGAACGTGGCCGTCGATATCAAGCGGAGCAACAGTCGGCATCAGGCAGACGCCTCGCAGGCCTTGAAGCTTGCTTCCAGCTTCTCGCGGTCGAGTTCGCGGCCGATGAAGACCAAGCGGCTCTCATGCTTTTCGCCGTCCTTCCAGGCACGCTGATGATCGCCTTCGATGATCATGTGCACGCCCTGAACGACGTAGCGCTCCGGATCGTCCTTGAAGGCGATGATACCCTTGAGGCGCAGGATGTTCGGCCCTTGCGTCTGGGTGATCTTCTGGATCCAGGGGAAGAAACGTTCCGCATTCATCTCGCCGCCACGGAGCGAAACCGATTGCACGGTGACGTCATGGATCGGCGACAGGCCATGATGATGATGGTCGTGATCATGGTCATGGTCATGGTCATGGTGGTGATGATCATGATCGTGGTCATGATGGTGGTGGTGGTGGTCATGGCCATGGTCGTGATGGTGGTGATCGCAATCCGGGCCGCAGACATGATCCTCATGGCCGTGCTCGAGGAAGTGCGGGTCGTTCTCGAGCGCGCGTTCCAGATTGAAGGCGCCCTGGTTCAGCACGCGGGCGAGATCGACGCCGGAGCGGGTCGTCTTGTAGACGCGGGCAGCCGGGTTGATGGCGCGGACGACATCCTCGATCTGGGCCAGCTCTTCCGGCGATACCAGATCCGATTTGTTGATGACGACGACATCGGCAAAGGCGATCTGGTCTTCGGCCTCGCGGCTGTCCTTCAGGCGCAACGGCAGGTGCTTGGCGTCGACCAGCGCGACGACGGCGTCGAGTTCGGTCTTGGCGCGGACATCGTCGTCCATGAAGAAGGTCTGGGCGACGGGAACCGGATCGGCAAGGCCTGTGGTTTCGACGATGATGCCGTCAAAGCGGCCGGGGCGGCGCATCAGGCCTTCGACGACGCGGATAAGGTCGCCGCGCACCGTGCAGCAGACGCAGCCATTGTTCATTTCGTAGATTTCTTCGTCCGACTCGACGATGAGGTCGTTGTCGATGCCGATCTCGCCGAATTCGTTGACGATGACCGCGTATTTCTTGCCGTGATTTTCGGAGAGGATGCGGTTGAGCAGCGTCGTCTTGCCGGCGCCGAGATAGCCGGTGAGAACGGTGACGGGAATGGGCTTTTGCGTGGCTGTTTCGGTCATGGGAGCCTCGAAATAGGGAAGGTTGCCCCGGGGAGCGGACAAGTTTCGCGTTTCATATAAGGAGTTGGCGACGTCAGTTCAAAGGCTTTTATATGTTATAAGATCACATTGGATTGCGGATGGCCGAGCCGGCGGCCGGCTCAAGCCAGCGTCGTCGCATCGAATGCATCGACGTCCTCCAGCAGCTCGACGAGCCCGTTGACCGCGTGCGCAATCAGCCTTTCGCCCTTTGCCGCCGTCGCAGCGCCTGCATTGCCGGCGACGCCCTGCCTGTTCAGATCGGACATCTTCCAGCCGAAGGCGTGGGGACCGTAGGCGCGCAGATGCCTGAAGCGCCCGGTGAACTCCGACTGGCGGGAGGGGAAGTTTTCCGCCTTCGACATGTCCACCTTCTCCGGGTGAAGCGCGAGCATGACCGAGGTCTCGATATCGCCGCCATGGATGTCGATGGCCTTGTCTTCGGGCGCGATCAATCCGTCCGGTATGCCGAAGCGCGTCCAGCTGGTTGCTACCGCCAGCATGTGGAAGCGCACGCGCGCTTCCGTTGCGACGATGGTCATCAGCGGAGAGTTGCCGCCATGGGCGTTCAGCATCACAAGCTTGCGGATGCCGAGGCCTTCCAGCCGTTCGGCGATGCCGAGCCAGCGCCTGACGGCTTCGTCGAAGGCCAGCGTCTTCGTGCCGGCGACGTCCATATGTTCGATGGAATAGCCGACGGACTCGACGGGCAGGAAGGTGACGGGTAGATTGGCTGGAAGGGCAACCCTGAGGCGCGAAACGATTCCCCCGGCGATCAGCGCGTCGGTTTCGAACGGGAGATGCGGCCCGTGTTGCTCATAGGCGGCAAGTGGCAGCACGGCAATCCATTTTGCTCGTTCTTGCGGTGTCAATGTTTCATCATTGTCATCGAAACATGGCAAAGGATGCGCCATCTGAGAGTGTGCCTCTTGTTTATGTCAATAACCTGCGCAATGTCATAGCGTGATGGCGTAGCGACGAAAAGGTCAGCGGAATCACGATGGGCAAGAAGAACAAGGTCGGGAAGAAAAGTAAGTCAGGTAAGAAGAAGGATCACCGTGACTACACGCTTGCCGATCTGTCGCCGGCACTGACACAGGCGGCGCGTTCCATGCGCACGGCGATGACCCGCAGCCTGACGGCGAGTGGCCTCTATGCCGGGCAGGACGGCGTCATTCTCGCATTGGCTGCAAATGACGGGCTTCCGGCAGGCTCGCTGGCGCAGAAACTTGGCGTCAAGGCGCCGACCATGACGCGCACCATCGGCCGCATGGAGGCGCAGGGCTTCGTCGAACGGCGGCCGGATGCCGAGGATGCGCGCCTGACCAAGGTCTATCTCACCGAGACCGGGCGAAACAGCGTCAGCGAGATCGAAAGCTCGGCGGCGAGCTGCGACGAGCTGGCCACGCGCGGCTTCTCCGAAAAGGACATCCGCTCGCTCGTGCGCCTGCTCAAGACGATCGAGAGCAATCTCCAGGCCGGGGATGACGACGAGGACGAAGACGAATTCTGAGAATCCCCGAGAATTCGTGTTGCGCGACGTGATTAAAGCTTTTAATTAAATATTTTAAATTCCGGTATCATAAAACGAAACGGAATATGTTTACGGCTGCGTTTCACGGGGAGGGGCGCGTGGCGCAAAAGATAAAGCTTTCTACGATTGCGGAAACGCTCGGCATTTCAACGGCAACGGTATCTCTGGCCTTACGCGATAGTCCGCTGGTTGCGGTCAACACGCGCGAGAAGATCAAGGACCAGGCCCGTGCGCTGGGCTATATCTACAACCGCCGCGCGGCGAGCCTGAGGACATCGCGATCGGGCATCATCGGCGTCGTCGTGCACGACATCATGAACCCTTTCTACGGGGAAATCCTGAAGGCGATCGAAAGCGAGCTCGACCGCAGCCGTCATACGTTCATCCTCTCCAACCATTACGATTCGGTCGAGAAGCAGCGGACTTTCATCGAGACGCTGCTGCAGCTGGGCGGCGACGGCGTCATCATGTCGCCGGCGATCGGAACCCCGCCCGAGGATTTCGAACTGGCCGAGGAAAACGGCATGCCGGCCATCCTGGTCGCCCGACAGATCGAGGCGCTGGATCTCCCGACCTTTCGCGGCGACGACAGCTACGGCATTTCGCTTGCGACCAATCATCTGATCAGCCTTGGCCACCGCTCGATCGCGATGATCGGCGGCACGGACCAGACATCGACCGGCCGCGACCGCTATCAGGGCTATGTGAATGCCTTGCGCAAGGCGGGCATCGAGGTTGATCCCGAGCTGCGTATTCCCGGCGCCCGCTCCAAGCAAGGCGGGTTCGAGGCGGCGGTGCATTTCCTGTCCTTGCCGCAGAAGCCGACGGCGGCCGTCTGCTGGAACGATCTGGTCGCCATCGGGCTGATGAACGGCATTTCCCGCGCCGGCCTTGTGCCGGGGAGGGACATTTCGGTGACCGGCTACGACGATCTGGAAGAGGCGGCGATCGCGACGCCGGCATTGACCACCGTCTGGAACGGTCAGGCCGAGGTCGGAAGGCTTGCAGCGCGCGCGCTTTTGGATAGGTTGGCGGGAAGCCACGAGCCGGACGGTATTCATCTTATCAAGCCCGAGATGCGTATCCGCCAGTCGACGGCTCCCTACAAGGCTCGCTAAGCGGTTCGGCTCTTCGCGGAATTCCTGAACCGTTCCATCTCATTGTTTACGCAATTCCGGACGGAAAACCGCTGCGCACTTTTCCCGGGATTGCCTGAATAGCGCCGAACCGTGTCTCAAGAGGAAAGATCCATGTCCGATAATCGCATCGCCGTCCTCGTTCCGGGGAAGATACATCCGCGTGTTCTCGAAAGGCTCGAAAAGCAGTTCGATATCGTGTCCGTCGAGCGCGATGGCGGCCCGAAGGTCGACGGGGAAATTGCGGCCCGCGTGCGCGGCGTCGCCGTTTCCGGCGGCTTCGATGCCGCCTGGATCGACGCCCTTCCGAATATCGAGGTCATCGCCAATTTCGGCGTCGGCTACGACGGTATCGACGTCAAGTACGCGGCATCCAGGGGGATCGTCGTCACCAACACGCCCGACGTGCTGAACGATGAGGTTGCGGATACCGCGATTGCCCTGCTGCTGAACACGCTGCGGCAGTTCCCGAAGGCGGAAGGCTGGCTGCGCGACGGGCGCTGGGTGAAGGACGGGGCGTTTCCGCTTTCGCCCTTTTCCATGAAGGGCCGCCGCGTCGGCATCTACGGTCTCGGCCGCATCGGTCTGGAGATTGCGAGGAGGCTGGAGCCGTTCAAGGTGAAGATCGGCTACCACACGCGCTCGCCGCGCGACTCGCTGCCCTACGACTACTATCCGACGCTAAAGGAGATGGCGCAATCGGTGGATACGCTGATCTCCATCGTGCCGAAGACGCAGGAAACGCACAAGGTCATCAATACGGAGATCCTGTCCGCGCTCGGACCGCAGGGCGTGTTCATCAATGTCGGCCGCGGCTGGTCCGTCGATGACGAGGCGCTGATCGCCGCCCTCGGCAACGGAACGCTGGGTGCGGCCGGCCTCGATGTCTTCTATGACGAACCCAATGTCCCGGCCGGCTATCTCTCGCTGCCGAACGTTTCGCTGCTGCCGCATGTGGCGTCCGCCTCGGTGCCGACGCGCAACGCCATGGCCGATCTTGTCGCCGACAACATCATCGAATGGTTCGCAAAGGGCCGGCCGCTGACGCCGGTGCCGGAAACGCCGGTCAAGCCGCGCGGCTGATCACACGGCTTTTTGCTGATAGGGAGCGGCGGCGAGCCGCTCCTTGCTTGCCGCGTAGTCGCGCACGGCATCGCCGAAGGCTACGAAGAGCTTGCGCGACGGCGAATCCGTTTCCGCCCAATATTCCGGATGCCATTGCACGCCGACGGCAAAGGCCTTGGCGCCGATAACGGAAACGGCTTCGATCGTGCCGTCTTCGGCCAGCGCCTCGACCTGCAGCTTCGGAGCGGTATCGGCGATCGCCTGACGGTGCAGCGAGTTGACGCGCACCTCGCCAGGCCCGACGACGCGGGCGATACAGGAGCCTTCCTTGACGAAAACGCTCTGGCGGATGGAATACATCGTATCGCGGTCGACATTCTGCGGCTTGCGGTGATCCCAGATGCCGGGCTGCTCCTGGATCTCGCTTGCAAGCGTTCCGCCGAGCGCAACGTTCAGTTCCTGAATGCCGCGGCAGATGGCGAGCATCGGAATGGCGCGGTCGATGGCGCGGCGAATAAGCGGGAGCGACGTCGCATCGCGCGCCGGATCGAAGGGGCCGTCGCTTTCGCGCGCTTCCTTTCCATAGAGAGACGGATGCACGTTACTTGCCGAACCGGAGACGAGCAGTCCGTCGACCCGGTCCAGAATGGCGTCCGCATCATTGTCTTCTTCGAGCGCCGGAACGATCAGCGCCATCAATCCCGCAGCCTTCACGGCGGCGCGGACATATTGCAGTTGCACCGCGTGCCAGTTCGCGCCGTCGAACTCGCGGATGTCGGCGGGAATGGCGATGATCGGTCTGGACATTCAGGGCTCCGGAAGCTGCGAAACGGTTGTGCATCGAAACCTCTGGATGACCATGATGTCAATCCGAGGGCAGGTGCACGCGCCATGAACTTACGCGAAGACGGCCCGACCGGCAACGCGCAGTGGTCTTGATCGGGCTTTGTTTCCCGTCGTTACGCGGATGTACAGGAATCGCCATAATGCGGTGCAAGAGCAAACTTGAAAGACCGTGTGCGGCATGGTTAGTTCCATCGCTTGCGCCGTGACGGGGAGCGCGCCGCTCTCCAGCAATGCCGTCCGTATGGGAGAATTCGATGGATCGCCGTTCCTTCATAAGGCGGGCAGGCGCCGTTGGCGCAGGTGCTGCAGCCTCCGCGCTCGCAAGCCCGGCCCTTGCCCAGGAATATCCGAAGATCACCTGGAAGATGACCTCTTCCTTTCCGAAGAGCCTGGACACGATCTATGGCGGTGCGGAAGATATCGCCGCGCATGTGTCCGACGCGACGAACGGCAATTTCGTCATCCAGACCTACGAGGCCGGCGAAATCGTGCCCGGCGCGCAGGCCGCCGATGCGGTGAGCGCCGGCACTGTCGATGCGGCGCATACCTGCTCCTACTATTTCTCGGACAAGGACCCGACCTATGCCATCGGCACGGCGCTGCCGTTCGGCCTCAATGCCCGGCTGACCAATGCCTGGTTCTACCAGGGCAACGGCAATAAGCTGATGAACGAATTCTATGCCACACAGGGCATACTGGGCCTGCCGGCCGGGAACACCGGCGCCCAGATGGGCGGCTGGTTTCGCAAGGAAATCAACACGCTCGATGACCTCAAGGGCCTGAAGATGCGCATTGCCGGCCTTGCCAGCAAGGTCATCGAGAAAATCGGCGTGGTGCCGCAGCAGGACATTCCGGTCAACGGTGTCTACGATGCATTGAACAAAGGCACGGTCGATGCGGTCGAATGGGTCGGCCCCTATGACGATCTGAAGCTCGGGCTGCAGAAGATCGCCAAATATTACTATTATCCGGGCTGGTGGGAAGGCGGCGCCGTGGTGCACGCCTTCTTCAATCTCGAAAAATGGAATGCCTTGCCGAAGAACTATCAGGTGATCCTCACCGACGCCTGCGCCTTCGCCAACACCAACATGCTGGCGAAATACGATGTGAAAAACCCTCAGGCGCTCAAGGACATCGTGCAGCAGGGCGTGACGTTGCGGCCGTTCAGCCAGGAGATCATGGAGGCCTGCTTCCAGGCAGCCAGCGCGCTTTACGCGGACCTCTCCAAATCGAACGACTATTTCAAGCGCATCTATGAGGATCAAGTTGGCTATAAGAAGGATGCGTATCTTTGGATGCAACTTTCAGAGTATACTTTTGATACATTCATGATGATTCAGCAGCGAGCGGGTAAGCTTTGATCGTATTATATAAGTCTTTAGTGATATCTTGTTTTGCTCATCGGTGACTGAATATTATATCCACGGTAGAGTGCGATGGGAGTGACTGCACTAATACGATGCGGATCGCAATCTAAATTCAACGTAAGTTACCGGTATGATTGGAAAATCTGTACAGATGCGTGCTATTTGGGCAATCAAATTTTAAAAAGTTTCAACTAGGGTGTCCGCCGCATCAGGGGAAGTCTGAATGAAGCCTCCAAGCCCGGACACCGTGCCGACGGATGTTTATCTGTCGTTCGTCAGTTCGCTTTTCGGAAACCGTAAAACACTCTTTACGGGCGTGTTCGTTCACATCCTCACATATGTCGTCGTTTTTCTCAGCACGCATGCAAGCATCTATCTCGTCCTTTGCCTGGCTTTCGCCGCCGTGTTCGGCTTGCGCATGTATTCGTTCTGGCTGTTCGATGCGGCCGACAAGCATAGTTTCAAGCGCGCCGATATCGCCAGATGGGAAACGCGCTATGTGATCGGCGCGGCCGCGACGGCCTCCATCCTCGGCATCGGAAGCGGCTATGCCATCCTGATCGTGCAGGATCCGCTGGCGGAATTCATCTGCATCGCCGTCACGATGGCGTCGATGGTATCGATCGTCGGCCGCAACTACGGTTCGCAGAAGGCGATCGATCTGCAGACGCTTGCCTGCTGTCTTCCCATCATCATCGCCTGCCTGATGTCGCAGCAGCTGTACAAGGCGATCGTTTCGGTCATGCTCGTCCCGTTCGGGCTGACGACCCGCGCGATGGCGAACGGCGTGCGGGAGTTTCTCTACAAGAACGTCATCGCCTCGCGTGAGATATCGCTGATCGCCGACAGGTTCGACACGGCGCTCAACAACATGACGCACGGATTGTTCATGCTGGATGCCGACAACCGCATCCTCGTCGTCAATCGCAAGGCCTGCGAGCTTCTGAATTTCGCGCATCCGGAACAGCTCAAGGATTGCGAATTCGATGTCGTCCTGCGCTACGGCGCGCGCAACGCCTTCATCGATGGATCGCTGCCAGGGCTTATCCAGCGGCAGATGGCGCAACTTGTCAGCGGTACGCTGTCACGCACCCTCATTCAGTTCAACGAGGACCAGTTTCTGGAGTTCTCGGCCAGTCGGCGCGCGGATGGGATCGTGATCCTGATCTTCGAGGACGTGACGGTGCGCATCCGGGCAGAGCGCAAGATTCTGCATATGGTGCGCTATGATCCGCTGACGGGATTGCCGAACCGCGAATATTTCGTCGAACTGGTCAAGGAAAGGCTCGCTACGCGCACACGGGAAAGCCAGATCGGGATCCTGGTTCTCGATGTCGACGATTTCAAGCATGTCAACGATACCAAGGGGCACATTGCCGGCGATCGCCTGCTGGTCGCCATTGCCGAGCGGCTGAAGGAATTCGCTGGCACCTCCGCGATCGCCGCACGCCTTGTCGGCGACCAGTTCATGCTGTTCTTTCCGAATGAGGGCGGTGCGCCCGGTATCGATAGCCGCATCCGCGAACTGCACGCGGCGATGACGGGCACGTATGACGTCGATGACAACAGCTTCCGGATTTCCTTCAGCGGCGGATATGTGGCGATGTCGAGCCGGGAATTCCGGCCGGAGGAATGGCAGATCAAGGTCGATCTGGCGCTGTTCGATGCCAAGTCGCGGATGAAGGGCGGGTGCAGTGCCTTCGAACAGGAGATGGATGCGCGCTATGTCGAGCGCCAGAAGCTGAAGGATGATTTGCGCGAAGCCGTGGAAGCCGGCAAGCTTCACGCCGTTTACCAGCCGATGTTCACGCCCGACGGTTCGCGCATCGACTGCTGCGAGGCCCTGGCGCGCTGGATTCATCCGGAAAAGGGCTCGATTCCTCCGAATATCTTCGTGCAGGTCGCCGAGGAGATGGGGATCGTTGCCGGCATCACCCGCTTCATGATCAACCAGGCTTGCCGGGACTGCGCTTCATGGCCTGAACCGCTCGCCGTCTCGGTCAATCTCTCGGCGCAGGATCTGCGCAGCGACGATATCATCGGCATTGTCACGGAGGCGCTCGAGGCCTCCGGTCTTGTGCCTTCGCGGCTGCATCTCGAAGTGACCGAAAGTTGCCTGATGGACGAAGTGGCGACCGTCCGATCCATCCTTGCCGATTTGCGCAGCAAAGGCATCACGATCGCGATCGACGATTTCGGCACGGGATTTTCCAGCCTCAGCTATCTCGATTCGCTGCCTGTGGACGTCGTCAAGATCGATCGGTCTTTCGTGCGCGACATCACCACGGACAGCCGCCGTTTCAAGCTTCTGTGCGGCATCGTCGATCTTTCCCGCGCCCTCAGCCTCCATATCGTGATCGAGGGCGTCGAGACGCTGGAGCAGCTGGCGCTTATCGTCGAGAAGAATCTGGCCGACATCATCCAGGGCTATGTATTCTCCGCGCCCGTGTCGCACGAGCAGATCGTCGAGATGGTCGACAATCTCAGCCGCCGGCTGCCTATCGTGCGGCAGGATCACGTCGCCTGACGTGACGAACGGCCGCGCGTCTTTGTTCCGATTAGCACAGCGGCCTCGCAGGCGGTGGTAGCAAGGCGCCGCTGCAGTCGAAGAGGACGCTCGTTCAGCGCATCCCGAGCGGCTTGTCGGGGCCAGAAATCACGCACCCCCCGCTCGTTTTTAGTCTGGTGAAACAGCCGGATTCATCCCGCCTAGTCCTGTCGGCAAAGCAGCGAAAGCTCGATCGCTCTCGCGCAGCCAAATCTATACCGGTATTGGTTAAAGAAATTAACCTTAATGGATGAATAGTTAATAAAAGTTAAATCAAATATTGATCAAGTTCTCCGTTACTACCATTAATGTTTCGTTAACCATTACGGAACATGAACCATGACTCATATGAGTGCTTTGCAAGACAGCTTCGCCGGCAAGCTGATGGCGGTGCTCGATCACGTAGAATACCGCCGGATCGAAACCAGCGAAGACATGGAGGATGTGGCGCGGCTGCGCTACAAGGCCTACAAGTCGCGCGATGTCTTGCCAGTGGCGGCCAAGAACTTGATCGATGACATCGATTTCGATGATCACGCCTATGTTTTCGGAGTTTATTACTTCGAAGAACTGGTGAGCACGGTGCGAATACATCATGTCACGCCGGACCATCGCATATGCCAGTCGACCGGTATCTTTCCCGAGGAGATCCACGCCTTCCTCGATGCCGGCATGACGCTGATCGATCCGGCACGCTTTGCCGTCGATCCCGATTTCGAGCTGGACTTGCCGGCTTTGCCCTATCTGACGCTAAGGCCTGCGATCGTCGGCGCGATCTATTTCAACACGGATCGCGTCATGCAGCACATCCGTCCGGCGCATGCGGCCTTTTACAAGCGCGTCTTCTATGCCGATACGGTCGTGCCGCCACGCATGACCAAGACCTACGGTTTCGAGCTGACGCTCCTGGCGTCCCGCTCGAAGGAGATTCGCGGCAAGTTGATGAAACGATATCCGTTTTTCGATTCGGAACCCTACGAGCGGCGAATGATGTTCTCCCGCGGGGAGGATACCGGCTCGCCGCCCCTGACCATTTTGCCGACGGCGCGGCTGGCAAGCGGAGGCCGGCGCGAAATCCGCGGGCAATTCGGTTAGGCTGCGCGCGCCGTGCGACCTTCTCGTGCATTGCATTTTTCCTCGCTTTGTGTAACCCCTCGGTAGAGGAAATTCGGTTGCGGCATCTCTTTGCGGGATGCCGCGGCTTTTGAGGACAAACTCCAGCCGCCAGATCCAGGTGATCTGCCGGAGGAGAGGATTGAGGGGAGATTTCTGAATGGCCGAACATCATACCGGACCGGTCGAAACCGGCGCTGCCATGGACTACAAGGAGCATGAGAAGACCTACAATCTTTTCGTCTCGGGCGCCAAGGTCGGATCCGCGATCGTTGCTGCGTTGCTGATCGCGATGGCGGCCGGCTTCTTCGGTCATGCCGGCTTCCTCGGCGGCATCCTTATTTTCATCGTTCTTTCCATCGCCAGCATCATCCTGTTGCGCTGACGTTCCAGGGCTGATCGACGCCGGTCCTTTCTGGTCCGAGCCTTCCCGTGATTCTGCAGGCTGCATCGCCGCCGTGTTCAGGCGTGCCGCCGTTTGATGCGAGGTATTGTCGTTGAGCAATCTGGTTTTCGTGGCCAAGGAAAGCGTGGCGGAAGAGACGCGTGTCGCGGCTTCCGTCGAGACGGTGAAGAAGATGAGGAACCTCGGCTTCGATGTCGTGATCGAAGCCGGTGCCGGCACGCTGTCGCGCATTCCGGATGCGGAATATGAAGCCGTCGGCGCGCGAATCGGCTCCATCGGCGATGCGAAGACGGCCGACGTCGTTCTCAAGGTCAGGCGGCCGACAGGCAGCGAGATCGCCGGCTACAAGAATGGTGCCGTCGTGATCGCCATCATGGATCCGTATGGCAACGAGGCGGCGCTTGCGGAAATGGCGCGCGCAGGGCTGACGAGCTTTGCCATGGAGCTGATGCCGCGCATCACGCGCGCGCAGTCGATGGACGTGCTTTCGTCGCAGGCCAATCTGGCCGGCTATCAGGCGGTCATCGAGGCTGCGGCCGTTTATGACAGGGCGCTGCCGATGATGATGACCGCGGCGGGCACGGTGCCGGCCGCCAAGGTGTTTGTCATGGGCGCCGGGGTTGCCGGCCTGCAGGCGATCGCCACGGCACGGCGGTTGGGAGCGCTGGTCTCCGCAACGGATGTGCGCCCGGCCGCCAAGGAGCAGGTCGCCTCGCTCGGGGCGAAATTCATCGCCGTCGAAGATGAGGAGTTCAAGGCGGCGGAGACCGCCGGCGGCTATGCCAAGGAAATGTCCAGGGATTATCAGGCGAAGCAGGCAGCTCTCGTTGCCGATCATATCGCCAAGCAGGATATCGTCATCACCACGGCGCTGATCCCCGGCCGGCCGGCGCCGCGGCTCGTCAGCCGCGACATGCTGAAGGCGATGCGTCCGGGTGCGGTCGCGGTCGATCTCGCCGTCGAGCGCGGCGGCAATATCGAGGGCGCCGAATACGGGACGGTGGCCGAAGTCGAGGGCGTCAGGGTGATCGGCTATCCCAACATGGCGGGCCGGATCGCGGCCAGCGCCTCCGCCCTCTATGCCAAGAACCTCGTCACCTTCCTGGAAACGATGGTCGACAAGGACAGCAAGAGCCTCGGCCTCAACCGCGCCGACGAGCTGATCAAGGCGACGATGCTGACCGACGGCGGCGAAGTCGTGCACCCGAATTTCGTCGACCCCGATCAGCCGACGGTCAACAAGGGAGGTCTCTGAGATGGCCAGCCAAGCAATGGAGCAGGCACTCCGGCAACTGAACGACGCCGTGTCCGCCGTCACGACCGCCGCCGCACAGGCACCGGAGGCTGCGAGCGCCGCGACGGGCGGGGCGGTCGATCCCTTCGTCTTCCAGCTCGCGATCTTCGTGCTGGCGATCTTCGTCGGCTATTACGTCGTCTGGTCGGTGACGCCGGCCTTGCACACACCATTGATGGCGGTGACGAACGCCATCTCCTCGGTCATCGTCGTCGGCGCGCTGCTGGCCGTGGGCATTTCGGCGAGCGGCCTTGCCACCGGCTTCGGCTTCGTGGCGCTGGTGCTCGTTTCGGTCAATATCGTCGGCGGTTTCCTTGTCACCCAGCGCATGCTGGCGATGTACAAGAAGAAAGACAAGTGAGGGCGGCATGCTGACCAATATCGCGGCCTTCCTCTACCTGGTGTCCGGCGTCCTGTTCATCCTGGCGCTGCGTGGCCTCTCTCACCCGGCAACCAGCCGGCGCGGCAATCTCTACGGCATGATCGGCATGGGCATCGCCATCGCCACCACGCTGGTTTTGGCAACGCCATCCTTCGGCGGCTTCGTGCTGATCGTTCTCGGTCTTGCCATCGGCGGCGGAGCAGGGGCCTATATCGCCCGCGTCATTCCAATGACGTCGATGCCGCAGCTTGTCGCCGGCTTCCATTCGCTCGTCGGTCTCGCAGCCGTCCTCGTGGCCGCTTCCGCGCTCTATACGCCGTCTTCCTTCGGGATCGGCGACATCGGCCATATTCATACGGAAGCCCGCATCGAAATGGCGATCGGCGTCGCCATCGGCGCATTGACCTTCACCGGCTCGATCATCGCCTTCCTGAAGCTTGACGGGCGCATGTCCGGCAAACCGATCCTGCTGCCGAGCCGGCATATCATCAACGCGGCCCTGCTTATCCTGATCGTGTTCTCCGTCATCAGCCTGGCGGTCAGTGAAAGCCACTTCGCCTTCTGGGCCGTCGTCGCACTGTCGCTGGCGCTCGGGGTGCTGCTGATCGTGCCGATCGGCGGCGCCGACATGCCGGTCGTCGTATCGATGCTGAATTCCTATTCCGGCTGGGCCGCCGCCGGCATCGGCTTCACGCTCGGCAACCTGGCGCTCATCATCACCGGCGCGCTTGTCGGGTCTTCGGGTGCGATCCTGTCCTACATCATGTGCAAGGGCATGAACCGCTCCTTCATCTCGGTCATTCTCGGCGGCTTCGGCGGCGAGACGGTATCGGGTGGGGCCGACAATTCCGATAAGACCGTGAAGCTCGGCTCGGCCGAGGATGCCGCCTATCTGATGGCGAATGCCTCCAAGGTCATCATCGTGCCGGGCTACGGCATGGCGGTGGCGCAGGCCCAGCATGCGTTGCGCGAAATGGCGGACAGGCTGAAGGCGCACGGCGTCGAGGTGAAATATGCCATCCACCCCGTTGCCGGCCGCATGCCCGGTCATATGAACGTCCTGCTCGCCGAAGCCAACGTCCCCTATGACGAGGTCTTCGAGCTCGAGGACATCAACTCGGAATTCGCCCAGGCCGATGTCGCCTATGTCATCGGTGCAAACGACGTCACCAATCCGGCGGCGCGCGACGACAAGACCTCGCCGATCTACGGCATGCCGATCCTCGATGTCGACAAGGCCAAGACCTGCCTGTTCGTCAAGCGCTCCTTAGGCTCCGGCTATGCCGGCATCGACAACACGCTGTTCTACAAGGACGGCACGATGATGCTGCTCGGCGACGCCAAGAAGGTGACCGAGGAAATCGTCAAGGCGATGAACGAATAACACGCAGCGTCTATGCTCGGTTCCCGCGCCTTGGGGTGGGGACTGAGCCGAGCGGTGAGCGGCCTGGATTGCCATCGCGGCCTGCTGTGTGGCTCTCTGGCTCCGGTGGCGTCATCGTGGAGGCCCGTGCGACGTTTCGCCGGGTCGCCGAATTGACCGGCAACGAAAGAGAACGTGCTTTTTTTCCGGCGCGCGTCGAGGTTCCCCTCAGGCGGCCATAGGCTTTATGTCCGCTGTCGTTCCATCGTGTTTCGCGGCGCGGTCAGGACCCAGACGAGGCCGGTGGGCCGGAAATCGACCTCGACATTGCCGCTGAAGGAGGCGGCTGCGTGGGTTTTGGTGACGGTGGTGCCGAAGCCGCTCTCGCTCGGCGGCTTGACCGGCGGCCCGCCGCTCTCGGTCCAGGCGAGGCGAATGATGGTTCCGATCTCGCCGGTTTCATTCGTCCATTCGATGGTAATCTTACCCTCCGGTGCCGACAGCGCCCCGTATTTCACCGAATTGGTCGCAAGCTCGTGCAGGACGAGGCCGAGATTCTGCACGGCCTCCGGCTTCAGCAGGAAATCATTGCCGAGGACGTCGAGCTGCTGCGGCGCCTGCAGGAAGGTCGCGAGATGGATGTCGATCACCCGGCGCAGCGAAACGCCGGACCATTGTTCACTGGTCAGGACCTCGATCGAACGCGCCAACCCTTCCAGCCGGTCGGCGACGGCGCGCTGGAATGTATCGACGCTGTCCGTCTGCCGCGCGAGCTGCCGGGTCATCGCCTGGGCAAGCGCCAGCAGGTTCTTGGTACGGTGAACGAGCTCGTGCATGACGAAATGCAGCCGGTCTTCCGTGACGCTTCGGTCGAACGACGCGTTGGAAAGCGCAACGGCCACCTGGTTGGCCTCGATCACGCTGGTATCGATCGGCGCCACGATCTCGCCGCGTCCCATGCGGTCCGCCATGTCGGCGATGCTCTGTATGGTGATGCGCACCTGGCGCGCCAGCGCGTAGACGGCAATCAGCGCGATCAGCAGCAGCGTCACGCCGCCATAGATCAGGAAGCGCCATGTGCTCATCAGCGAGGCCTGCGCGGAGGCTATGGGTCCCCAGACGACTGCTTTCCAGGACCAGCCGGAAATCTGCGCATAACCCAGCACTGCGTTCGGCAGGATCTTGTCATCCTGGTAGACGCCGCTGGATGCGATCAGCCTCGGCAATATATCCTTGTTGAACATATCGCCGGGCGCAAGAGTGGTCGGGCCGCCGGCGGCAACGACATGGCCGGACTTGTCGAGGACGGCCGCCGACCAGCCCGGTGGCAGGGCTTCCGTCGTTACCAGCTTGGCGAGTTCGTCCGCATCCTGGGTCACCGCCAAAGCAGCGCCGGCGGGAGAGTGCTCGAGCGGCAGGGTGACATTGTAGACCCACCGGCGGGCATTCGCGCCTATGAAGACATCGGATGCCTCGATGCGGCCCGAGTCCAGCGCCGATTGCAGGGCCGGCAGGTTGCCGGTCTTGCCAAGAGGCTTGCCGAGGGGCCAGCGCGTATTCAGCCGGAGCTGGCCATTCTTTTCCATGAGGAGGACGAAGAGCGAATCGGTGCGCAGGACCGTTTCCGTCCGGGCGAAGAAGGTGGCGATATCGTTGCGCTCCAGCTCCGGCGAGGAGGACAAGAGCCGCAGCGTCGTCGCCATGTCCTGCAATTGCCGGTCGATGACGCGCGCCAGGGCCTGGGCGTCCTGAACCGTATCGCCTTTCAGCGCATCGCGCTCATTGTCTTCCAGCTGAACCAGCAGCAGTGCGACGAAGGCCAGAATAGGCAAGGCAATCGCCAGGGCTATGGCGATCAGATAGGCTCCAATCGACGCTTTCGGGAAATGCAGTTTCCTCATGAGGCGATCAACCGATCGTGCCTCCACGACGATCTGAAGCGTCGGCAAACGCGAAAGGAATGGTTTTGGTCGTCATGCCAAGCGCCCCCGTGCCCAGACCCGAGCTACATGCTCTCGAAGCGCCCATGTTAGGGCTCGGTAAATTGCCTTGCAACATCTGAAAAGTCATTGCTGCGAATTCGTAAGCGATCCCGGGTATTTAAGATTGCGGCAATGCATCCCTTGGGTTGCGCGGACCCGGCGCTTCGCCGGGCTGGGCGAAACGGGAAAGCCGGAAGGACGCAAGCTGGGGATCCGCCTTGCCATCGACGATCTCCTCAGCTGCCAGCAGGCCGACCAGGGGCGCCAGCGTTACGCCGGAATGCAGAACGGCGAGATAGAGACCGGGTGCTGCGTCGACCTCACCCAGAATGGGGAAGCCGTCCCTCGGTGTCGGGCGATGGCCGATCGTGTGGAAATCCAGTTCAAGGGCTTCGCCGCCTTTCAGGGCTGACTGGACCTTGGTGAAAAGTCTGCGGGCAGCGGTCTCAGGATTGTCGCCGGGATCGGTGCCGCCGAAATCGCCGCCGGCAATGATCCGTCCTTCCATCGTCTGGCGCATATGCAGCCCCGGCGCCATCACCAGCCCGTTCAGAAGCTTTTTCGTAGGGCGGGAATGAACGATGAGCCCCGGCGGCGTTTCGAGCGGCACGAGGATATCGGCCGATGCCGCCAGTGCCGCCGTGCCCGCGCCGGCGGCAAGAACGACATGATCGGCGTGCATCACCCCTTCGCTCGTTTTGATGCCGACAATCCGGCCACCCTCCCGGAGCAGAGCTTTGACTTCGACGCCGGACAAGATGGTCGCGCCTCGGCTCCTGGCGTCTTTCAGCAGCAGTTCAGAGGCTGCGACCGGCTCGACGGCACCCTCCTCGGCGATATGCAGCGCATAGTCCGGGGGATTGGCGAGATTCGGTTCGATCATCGTGCTGGTGGGTCGATTGACCGGCTGTATGCCATAGCCCCAGCCATGATGCTGCGCCGCATAGGCATCGAGCTCCGCTTCGGGCAGATCCCAGCACAGGCCGCCGCACCACGACAGAGGCAGATCGGGAAGATCGGTGGCAAGTCTCGACCATTCCGCCATCGAACGGTGACGGAGCTGGAAATAGAATTCCGGATTGCCCCAGCTCGCATTGATCCAGGCGAAGGAATTCGGCGTCGCAACGCCGCCGCTCTGCTGCGCGACCACGGTGACGGATGCGCCCTTGCGCTGGAGATGCCAGGCGATGGACGCACCGATGATGCCGGCGCCGATGACGATGATTTTCTGAGGGGAGGGCATGTCGCTGTCTCGTTCGGATTGATGTGAACCGAGACTAGGCTTTCCATAAGGCAAAGAAAAGCCGCCGGGCGAGGTTCGCCGGGCGGCCGCTGATCCGATTGCCAGGCGCCTTTGTCAGGCGCCGGCGCCGACGCGGGACAAACCGTCCTTGGCCGGCTGGTAGCTTGGGTCGAGGTTGACCGCGTGCTGATAGGAGCGGCGGGCTTTCGCCTTGTCGCCCTTGCGCTCGTAGACGAAGGCCTGGTTCGCCCAGGATTCGGCAACCTTGTTGTTCAGTTCGATGGCATGATTGAAGTCGGCGAAGGCGTTGTCGTCGTCGTTCTGCGCGAGATAGGAGATGCCGCGGCTGTTATACGGCTCCGGCGAGTTCGGCGAGAGCGAGATCGCCTTGGAGAAGTCGTCGATAGCCTTATCCTGCTGATTGCGCTTCTGGTAGATCACGCCGCGGCCGTTATAGGCGCGGCCATCCGTGGTGCCGAGGCTGATGGCCTTGGAGTAATCGTTGAAGGCGTCGTTGTCGCGGCCTGCCTGGCGATAGAGATTGCCCCGACCGATATAGGCGACATCGTAATTGCCGTTGATCTGCAGCGCGGCGTTGTAGTCCGCGATCGCTTCCGGCAGCTTGCCCATGTTGCGGTAAATGAGCGCGCGGTTGGCGTAGGCCTGATAGAACTTCGGATTGAGCTGGATCGCCTGATTGAAGTCGCCGAGCGCGCGGTTGAAATCACCGCCGCGGCCATAGGCCGTGCCGCGCACATTGTAGCCTTCGGGATCCTGCGGATTGGCATTGATGACCGACGTCAGCGACGCGATGTTTTCCGAAGACCCCTGCGCCTTGTCGATGCGGATCACGTTATCCGTGGAAGCGGTCTGGCAGCCGGAGAGGCTGATTGCGGCAAGAATCGCCAAGGCAGGCAGCACTGCCGCGCGCTTCGAAACGAGGAAGGAGAGGTTCGAAGTGCGGAACTTTACGGAAGTCGTCATTGCCATTATCGGGTTCGCTTTCCCCATGCGTCATATCAGGCTGTTCTGATTTAATCCGATTTGCGCAGAGAATAAATCAAAAAGGCGGCGGCGAACGACTCGCCCCCGCCACACATGCATCTGAAAACGTCGAAAAAACGGCGATTACTTGGCTACCAGGCCTTCGCGCTGAGCGCGCTTGCGAGCGAGCTTGCGAACGCGACGAACAGCTTCAGCCTTTTCGCGAGCACGCTTCTGCGACGGCTTTTCGTAGTAGTCGCGCATCTTCATTTCGCGGAAAATACCTTCGCGCTGCATCTTCTTCTTGAGAGCGCGGAGAGCCTGGTCAACATTGTTATCGCGGACAAGTACCTGCACGAGAATCACGTTCCTTTGGTTTGGTTGATGCCAGCGGCGACAGCAGCGCCAGGAGGCAAAAATATAACGTTCGCGCAGCCGTAGCCTTGCGATTGGTTAGGCGAGATAGCAGATCGATTTGTCAAAGTCTAGCCAGATCGTGAGTTTGCAGGGGAAAAAGCGGCTTGTCGAGTGCCGAGTTGAGCTGACGCTGCTTTCGCCGCTTTGTGAAGGTGCGAAAATGAGGGCTCGATTTGCGATGTTTTGCGACACTGACACGCCTGTGCGAAGAATCCGGATCACAGTCATTCGCGCGTCACGATGGCTGTCTGATTCCTGTGGTTGGGTGGTGCGAAGGGAGAAATGCCTTATGGACTCACTTGGCCTCATTGCCGCCGGGAGGCTGCTTGCCGTGCCCATGCTTGTGCTCGTCATTCTTGCTGCAATGGTTGCGCCCGCCGCAGCCGGTGAAGTGCGTTTTGGCAAGAATGTCCGCGTCGGCGGTCACGATTTTTCGCACCAGACTTTTGACAGCAAGCATCGCGCGAGAATCTATCTTTATGATCGAAAGCCGCGGAAAGAGGGATGCGCCTGGCGTAGCGATGGTCATGGCGGGCGGGTAAAGGTCTGCCATCTGCAACGCAAATGAAGCTGTTAAGAAGATGCAAGCACGCCGTTCGAGTGCCTGGCAATTTTAACCGTGTCGAAAGCCGGTCCTGAATGCGTCGCAAAAGAGCCGTTGTGTCGGTTTTCGATTTGCGATTTGTATGACCCATCAAAAGGCGTCTTGCCTGAAGGAGTTGAGGGCGAATGCGTAAATACTCGGTTTTTGCCGTGGCAAGGGAAGCGATGCGGGCTCACAAGGGCTGGGAGGCTCAATGGACCTCGCCCGAGCCGCGCAAGGAGTATGACGTCATCATCGTCGGGGCTGGCGGTCATGGTCTGGGCGCGGCCTACTATCTCGCCAAGGAGCACGGCATCACCAATGTCGCCGTGATCGAAAAGGGCTGGCTCGGCGGCGGCAACACCGGCCGCAATACGACGATCATCCGCTCGAACTATCTCTACGAAGAGAGCATGCACATCTACGAGCATTCGATGAAGCTCTGGGAGGGGCTGTCTCAGGATCTCAATTACAATGTCATGTACTCGCCGCGCGGCGTGATGATGCTGTCGCACAATGTACACGACCAGCAGTCCTTCAAGCGGCATATCCATGCCAACCGTCTCTACGGCATCGACAATGAATGGCTGACGCCTGAACAGGCGAAAGCCTATTGTCCGCCGCTCGATATTTCCAGCACGGCGCGCTACCCGATCAACGGCGCCGCCCTGCAGCGTCGCGGCGGCACGGCGCGGCACGATGCGGTGGCCTGGGGCTTTGCCCGCGCGGCTTCCGACCGCGGCGTCCACATCATCCAGAATTGCGAAGTGACCGGCATCCGCCGCGCGCCGGATGGCCGCGTGACCGGCGTCGACACGACGAAGGGCTTCATCGGCGCCAAAAAGATCGGCGTTTCCGCGGCCGGTCACACTACTGTCGTCATGCAGATGGCAGGCGTGCGCGTGCCGCTGCAATCGAGCCCGCTGCAGGCGCTCGTTTCCGAGCCACTGAAGCCGATCTTCCCCTGCGTCGTCATGTCGAACACGGTGCATGCCTATATCTCGCAGTCCGACAAGGGCGAACTCGTCATCGGCGCCGGCACGGACCAGTATAATTCCTACAGCCAGACCGGCGGTCTGCAGATCATCACCCATACGCTGGATGCGATCTGCGAGCTCTTCCCGATGTTCCGCCGCGTCAAGATGATGCGCTCCTGGGGCGGCATCGTCGACAACACGCCGGACCGTTCGGCGATCCAGTCGAAGACGCCGGTTCCGGGGCTCTACGTCAATTGCGGCTGGGGCACGGGCGGTTTCAAGGCGACGCCGGGCTCGGCCAATCTCTTCGCGCATCTCATTGCCCGCGACGAGCCGCACAAGTTCAATGCCGGGCTTAATCTGGATCGCTTCCGCACCGGCCGGTTGATCGACGAGGCGGCCGCGGCGGCCGTGGCGCACTGATGCTGGCGGCGGTCGGGATCGTTCTTGCAGCGGGGCTTTCTTTGCCAGCGGGAACGATCACGATCGAAGTCAATGATCTGGTTCCGGGGGTCAAGGATTTTCGCATGCAGGTGATCCACAAGGCGAAGGATGAAGCCGATTGGCCCTTCGTGGCCGAAAGCGGAACGCTGCTTTGCGCCAAGGTGTTGAACCAGCCGATGGTATACTTCGTGCCGGAGCAGACGCCGGAGGTATCAAGGGCTTTCGCACTGGATACGGATCTCTTGGGCATGAGCATGGTCAATCTGGGAATGACCAACGTGCTGAAATCCTACGAATCGCTGGAAACGCTTTTGAAGCGCATAACACCTTTCGTCACCATGGGACGGCGGCTCTGCGCCCAGCCTCCCGGTACAAGCCTTTCGGGCTCCGAGCTTTAACACAGGTAGAAAACGATGCTGCTGATTTACTGCCCCTATTGCGAGGAAGAGCGTTCGGAACTCGAATTCCGCAACGCCGGCGACGCGCATATCGTGCGGCCGGCCAATATTGCCGGGATCTCGGATGAGGAGTTCGAGGAATATTTCTTCCTGCGCGACAATCCGAAGGGTCTGATCTTCGAGCGCTGGCGGCATATCCATGGCTGCGGCCGCTTCTTCAATGCGGCGCGCGATACGGTGAGCGATCATTTCTACCGCACCTACAAGGCCGGCGAGCCGAAGCCGGATCTCGTGACGCTGCTGCCGGGTGCCGCCGAGCCGGCCGTCCAGAGCCAGAACGAACAAGAACAGACGGCACAAACAGAGGGATTTGCTGAATGAGCGGCGCCAATCGTATCGCGGGCAAGGGACGTCTGACGCCGGCCAGAACCGCCCGCTTCACCTTTGACGGCAAGAGCTATACGGCGCTGGAGGGCGACACCGTTGCCTCGGCCCTGCTTGCCAACGGCGTTCATCTCGTCGGCCGGTCGTTCAAATATCACCGCCCGCGCGGCATTCTTTCGGCCGGAGCCGAGGAGCCGAGTGCGCTTCTCGATATCTCGCGCGATGCGGCGCGGCGGCAGCCGAACGTGCGCGCCAGCGTGCAGGAGGTCTTCGACGGCATGAAGGCGCAGTCGCAGAACCGTTGGCCGTCGCTCGCCTTCGATGTTGGCGGCGTCAACAATCTTGCCGCGCCTTTCTTTGCGGCCGGCTTCTACTACAAGACCTTTATGTGGCCGAAGGCGGCCTGGAAGCACATCTACGAACCTCTCATCCGTCGTGCCGCCGGCCTCGGCGTCGCGCCGACGGAAGAGGATCCGGATCACTATGCCAGCCGCTATGCCCATTGCGACGTGCTCGTCGTCGGCGCTGGCATTTCCGGCCTTTCCGCTGCATTGGCCGCTGCCGAAACCGGCGCCAAGGTCATTCTCTGCGACGAGCAGGCGGAAGCGGGCGGCGCGTTGCGTTTCGACACCGGCGTCAAGATCGATGGCGTCGAGGGCTATGCCTGGGCGCAGGACGTCGTTGCCAAGCTCAAGGCGCTGCCAAATGTCGAGGTGCTGACCCGCACGACGGCCTTCGGCTACTACAATCACAATTTCTTCGGTCTTGCCGAACGGGTCACCGACCATCTGGCGAAGCCGGGCCGTAAGCTGCCGCGCGAGCGCCTGTGGCAGGTCCGCGCCAAGCGCGTCATCCTGGCGACGGGCGCGATCGAGCGCCACATGGTGTTCCCGAACAACGACCGGCCGGGCATCATGCTGGCCTCGGCCGCGCGCGCCTATCTCAACCATTACGGCGTCGCCGTCGGCGCCAAGATCGGCGTCTACACCGCGCATGATTCGGCTTATGAAGCGGCTTTCGATCTCAAGCGCGCCGGCGTCTCCGTGGTTGCCATCGTCGATAGCCGTGCGCGGCCGGGCGAGGCAGTGCTGGCCGAAGCGAAGCGGCTCGGCATCGAAGTCATGACTGATTATGCGGTCATCGATACGGCCGGCAAGCTGCGCGTTTCCTCCATGACGGTTGCGCGCAACGGCAGTTCCAGCTCCCGCAAGATCGCCATCGACGCACTTCTGGTTTCCTCCGGCTGGACGCCCTCGGTTCATCTGTTCTCGCAGTCGCGCGGCAAGCTGAAATTCGATGCCGAGAAGCAGCGTTTCCTGCCGGGAACCTATGTTCAGGATTGCCTTTCGGTCGGCGCCTGCAATGGCACGGACGGTCTGCAGGCCGCCATCGAGGAATCGCTTGCCGCCGGCGAGCTGATGGCGCGCGCCACCGGCGCCACCAATGGCGGCGAGAAAATCCAGCTTCATGCCGAGCAGGCCTTCGAGTGGACCGGCGGCATGATCGGTGCTGCCGAAGGCGCCGGGCCGGACACGAATGCGAAGGCTTTCGTCGATTTCCAGCACGATGTCTGCGCCAAAGATATCCGCCTTGCGGTGCGCGAGGGGATGCATTCCATCGAGCATATCAAGCGCTTTACCACCAACGGCATGGCGTCCGACCAGGGCAAGCTTTCCAACATGCACGGGCTGGCGATTGCCGCAGAAATGCTCGGCAAGGACATTCCGCAGGTCGGTCTCACCACCTTCCGCGCGCCCTATACGCCCGTCACCTACGGCACGTTGATCAGCCATTCGCGCGGATCGCTGTTCGATCCCGCCCGCAAGACGCCGATGCATGCCTGGGAAGAGGCGCACGGCGCAATCTTCGAGGATGTCGGCAACTGGAAGCGCGCCTGGTTCTACCCGCGTGCCGGCGAGACCATGCATGAGGCCGTCAATCGCGAATGCCGCACGGCGCGCGAAGTGGCCGGCGTGTTCGATGCCTCGACGCTCGGCAAGATCGAAGTGGTCGGGCCGGACGCGGCCGAGTTCCTGAACCTGATCTACACCAATGCCTGGGATACGCTGAAGCCCGGCCGCTGCCGCTACGGCATCATGACCCGCGAAGACGGCTTCGTTTATGACGACGGCGTCGTCGGGCGTCTGGCCGACGACCGCTTCCATGTGACGACGACGACCGGCGGTGCGCCGCGCGTGCTGCATCACATGGAGGATTATCTCCAGACCGAATTCCCGCATCTGAAGGTATGGCTGACCTCCACCACGGAGCAATGGGCCGTTATCGCCGTGCAGGGGCCGAAGGCGCGGGAGATCATCGAGCCGCTCGTCGAGGGGCAGGATCTGTCCAACGAGGCCTTCCCGCACATGAGTGTGGCCGAGTGCAAGGTCTGCGGCGTGCCGGCGCGGCTGTTCCGCGTCTCCTTTACCGGCGAAGTCGGCTATGAAATCAACGTGCCGGCCGATTACGGCCAGTCGGTTCTCGAAGCCGTCTGGGCTCGTGCAGAACCGCTGGGCGCCTGCGCCTATGGCACCGAGACCATGCACGTCCTGCGCGCCGAGAAGGGCTATATCATCGTTGGCCAGGACACAGACGGCACCGTGACCCCTGACGATGCCGGCCTTGCCTGGGCCGTTTCCAAGAAGAAGTCCGATTTCGTCGGTATTCGCGGCCTGAAGCGGCCGGATCTCGTCAAGGAAGGGCGCAAGCAGCTTGTCGGCCTTGTTACACGCGATCCGAAGGTGGTGCTGGAGGAAGGCGCGCAGATCGTCGCCGATCCGAACGAGCAGAAGCCGATGACCATGCTCGGCCATGTCACCTCAGCTTACTGGTCCGAAAATCTCGGCCGCTCCATCGCCTTCGCGCTCGTGGCCGGCGGACGCGAGCGCATGGGCAAGACGCTCTATGTGCCGATGCCCGACAAGACGATATCAGTCGAGGTGACGGATCTGGTGTTCTTTGACAAGGAAGGAGGCCGGATCAATGGCTGATCTCGCTACCCGCAAACTGCCGCTCGCCGGCCGCCACGGCGGCTCCTCGACCGTCCGGCTGACGCCGGCCGCACCGGCCAGCCGAATCTCGCTGCGCGCTCCCGCTGATTCGGTCGGCGGTCTTTCGCATGTGCTCGGCCTGCAGTTGCCGACCCGGCCGAAGACCTCGGCCAGCGCCAACGGTCGTCATGCCCTGTGGCTCGGCCCGGATGAATGGCTCGTCATCGACGAGAACGGCGCTGAACTCGTTGGGGTCGCCGCATCGTCTGGCGTGCTGCACTCGGCAACCGACGTCTCGCATCGCAACACAGCCGTTATCGTCTCCGGCCCCGGTGCCGAAGCGACGCTTGCCGCCGGCTGCCCGCAGGACGTTTCGTTGAGCGCATTCCCCGTTGGCGCCTGCTCGCGCACGCTCTACGGCAAGGCTGAAGTGGTGATCCTGCGGCTCGATGAAGAGACATTCCGCGTCGAGGTCTGGCGCTCCTTTTCCGACTATGTCTTTGGTCTTCTGGCCGAGGGCGCGGAAGATGCGGGGCTTTAGGTTCGACAGGCCTTGGCGAGCAAAGCCTACACAAAATCGGCTCGCGGCATAACAACCGCAGCTGATGGCAATCGATCTTGTTTGCCATCAGTTTCGGTCGCATAATGGTTGTATCGGCGGGATCGAAACACTCGCCTTCAACCCGCGCACTGGGACGCGCGACACAAAGGTCATGCCTATGGGCTCTGACAACGATGGCCTTGAATATGATTCCAAGTCATGGACTGGAATAGGCCTTGGAAGCACGCAGCAAGCGATACCAAGTAAATTTAACGCTTTAGATCATATTCGAAGCTACTTGACGTTTTTCATACCTGCAATAATAGTTCTTCATATAATTGAGCGGGCTTTAGACGGCAAAATTTCCTTTGATGCGCTTTCCATATTTTATGCGTTAACTTCCCAGATCCCGGAAGCTTTATGCGGAATTGCGGCTCTTTTGCTGATTATACTTATACAGAAAATCCGCCCCCTCCTGAAAAAGTTTTAAGACTCCTCCGGCCGATCCTTCGGATCGAACTGCGATATGGTCGTCCATGTCGCGGTCAGCGCCGCTTTGCGCTCGTTTTCGATTTCGACGGTCACGTCATAGGTCAGCATCAGCATGCTGGCGCCGCGCAGCCGCGTTTCGGCAAGCTTGAAGCGGCCGCGTACCCGCGCGCCGCATTTGACCGGCGACATGAAACGGATTTGCTCGAAACCGTAATTGATGCCCATGGTCTGTTCGCGGATCTTCGGAAGGGCGCTGTAGTTCATTGCCGAGAGCAGCGAGAGCGTCAGGAAGCCGTGGGCGATGGTGCCGCCATAGGGCGTTTCAGCCTTGGCGCGCTCGGGATCGACATGGATGAACTGATGATCGAGCGTCGCATCGGCAAAGGTGTCGATCATCGTCTGGTCAACGGTGATCCAGTCGGAAACGCCGATCTCGGTTCCCGCAAGTTTCATGATCTCAACAAGCGAAATTTCGCCGGGCATTCCCATCCTCGTCGGTCTGTGCCGTTCTGTCTCTTTGCATCCACACAATTCCGGACGAAAAACCGCCGCGCTCTTCTCCTGGAATTGTTCTGGCGCCCTTTCTGGCGAATCGGGAATGAAAGCGCAACCGGGATCAGGCTTCCAGAAGGAAGGCAACGGAGCGGCCGGGAACGACGATCCGCTCTCCGGCAGCCGTTTCGCCCGTTGCGGTCAGCAGGGACCAGCCGCCATTCTCCGAGGCGGGCGGCGTGACGGAACACTCGGCTGCGGCGCGATTGAACAGTATGGCGAGGCGTGTCGATCGGCCCGTGGCGCGATCCTCAGTTCGCAGCGCCATGCCGAGGACGCTCGCGTTCGATGCCTGCCAATCCGGCACCGTCATCGCCGTTCCGGCCGCGGAGAACCAGAGCACATCGCCATCGCCGTGAAAGAAGTCCATGTTGCCGAAGGCGGCGAAGCGGCGGCGCAGGCCGGCGAGCCACGCGGCATGGCCGATCAGTTCCTCGTCCAGCGTCTTCCAGTCCATCCAGGTCATCGCGTTGTCCTGGCAATAGGCGTTGTTGTTGCCTTGCTGGCTGCGCCCGGCTTCGTCACCGGCCGTCAGCATGATCGTGCCGCGCGTGGCAAAGAGCGTCGACAGCATGGCTTCGATATCGGCACGGCGCTTGCTCTGGATCGCTGGATCGTCTGTTCCGCCTTCGGCGCCGTTGTTCCAGGAAAAGTTCTCGTTGTGGCCGTCGCGATTGTTCTCGCCATTGGCTTCGTTGTGCTTGTTTTCGTAGGAAACGAGATCCATCAGCGTGAAGCCGTCATGGGCGGCGAGGAAATTGACGCTGCGCGTCTGCGTGCGTCCGTCACGGCCGAAGATGGAAGAGGAACCGGCAAGCACGGTCGCGAGATCGCCGGCGCCGGCATCGCCGCGCCAGAAGCGGCGCAGGTCGTCGCGGGCCCGGTCGTTCCACTCGAGGAAAGGCGCCGGGAAATTCCCAAGCTGATAGCCGCCTGGGCCGATGTCCCAGGGCTCGGCGATCATGATCCGATCTCTGAGCACGTCATCGGCCAGCATGGTGCGCAGCGTCATGCTTTCCGGATCGAACCCCTTGCTGCCGCGGCCGAGCACGGTGGCGAGATCGAAGCGGAAGCCGTCTATGCCCGCGCAGCGCACGAAATGGCGCAGGCTGTCGATGACGAGCTTGCGGGTTGCCGGCTGATCGCAGGCCACGGTGTTGCCCGTGCCGGTATCGTTGACCAGCGTGCCGGGCTGATCCGGCAGGCTGCGGAAATAGGTGGGGTTGTCGAGACCGCGCAAGGACAGCGTCGGGCCCTGGCGGTCGCTCTCGCCGGTATGGTTGAAGACAAGATCGAGGATGACGGCGATGCCATCGGCGTGAAGGGCGGCGACCGTCTCGCGCAGTTCCCGGATGCCGCCGGGGACCAGACGCGGGTCGAGCGCCATGAAGGCGACGGGATTGTAGCCCCAGCTATTGGTCAGGCCGAGCGGCGGGAGATGCCGTTCGTCGATCCATGCCGTGATCGGCATCAGCTCGACGGCGTCCACTTGCAGGCGCTTGAGATGCGCAATGATCGAGGGATGGGCGAGGGCGCCGAGCGTGCCGCGCATCTGCGCCGGCACATCCGGATGCAGCATCGTGAAGGGCTTTACGGCGATCTCGTAGACGAGGCCGCCGGGCTGAAACAACGGCTTGGCCGGCTTGACGGCGACAGCGCGCGTGACGATCGTCTTCGGCACGAGGTCCTGCGTGTCGGCTCCGAACACTCCCAGGCGCGGGTCGTAACGAAAGGGTCGGTCGATTTCCCTGGCATAGGGATCGACGAGCAGCTTGGACGGATCGAACCACAGGCCGCGATCGGGATCGTAGGTGCCATGGGCCCGCAGGCCATAGCGCGTGCCTTCCCCGGCGTCTTTCACGAAAAGACGGTGCTCGTCTCCATCGCGGGTGAACGGCAGGCGAGCGATCTCCTTATGGCCTTCGGCATCGAACAGGCAGAGCTCCAGGCGCTCGGCATTCCTGGACCAGACGGCAAATTCAACGCCGGCATCGGTGAGGGTTGCACCCAGGCAGCGGGCTATCGGTTCTGACATGTCTTAGGGGCTTTCCGGATGACTCGAAACTGTTCCCTCTCCTTGCTTGCGGGGAGAGGGTTGGGGTGTGGGCGGAGCACTCGGCAAATCGTGCGGCTGTAATGGATTTTGGAAGGCCCCTCATCCGGCCAATTGCCGCTTCACTTCATTCAGCAGCTTCCGGCCACCTTCGCCCCGCATGAGCGGGGAGAAGGGACTTAGGCTCTTGCCCTATCAGGTGATGACCGTCGGGGCATCGCGGCCGGTGCGGCCCTTGATGTCGGCGATGTCCTGGGCTGCCGTGATGAGATCGGCCAGCGCTTCCTGAGTCTCGATATTGTGGCGGGTCGAGTCGGGCTCGTAGCGCTCGATATAGACGCGCAGCGTCGCGCCCGTCGTGCCGGTGCCGGAGAGGCGGAAGACCACGCGGGAACCGCCCTCGAACAGGATGCGGATGCCCTGGTGCTGGCTGACAGACTTGTCGACCGGATCGTGGTAGGCAAAGTCGTCGGCGGCGGAAACGGTGAGATCGCCGTACTTGGTGCCCGGCAGGGTCGGCAGCTTTTCGCGTAGCGCCGTAATCAGGCCGTTGGCGGCATCGGTATCGACGCCTTCATAGTCGTGGCGGGAATAATAGTTGCGGCCGTAAGTGGCCCAATGCTGCGTCACGATATCGATGACGCTTTCACCGCGAACGGCGAGAATGTTCAGCCAGAGCAGCACAGCCCAGAGCCCGTCCTTCTCGCGAACGTGGTTCGAGCCGGTGCCGGAGCTTTCCTCGCCGCAGATCGTCGCCATGCCGGCATCGAGCAGATTGCCGAAGAATTTCCAGCCGGTCGGCGTTTCGTAAATGCCGACGCCGCGCTTCTCGGCAACGCGGTCTGCGGCACCACTGGTCGGCATGGAGCGTGCAATGCCGGCGATGCCGTGGGAATAGCCGGGAGCAAGATTGGCGTTGGCGGCCAGGATCGCCAGGCTGTCGGACGGGGTGACGTAGATGCCCTTGCCGATGATGAGATTGCGGTCGCCATCGCCATCCGATGCCGCGCCGAAATCGGGCGCATCGTCGCTCATCATGTCGTCGTAGAGCTCTTTGCAGTAGACGAGGTTCGGATCCGGGTGATGGCCGCCGAAGTCCGGCAGCGGCAGGAAGTTGCGAACCGATCCATCCGGTGCGCCGAGGCGGATTTCGAAGATCTCCTTGGCATAGGGACCGGTGACCGCGCTCATGGCGTCGAAGCAGAGGCGAAAGCCGAGGCTGATGAGGTTGCGGATGGCGCCGAAGTCGAACAGCTCTTCCATGAGAGCCGCATAGTCCTCGACCGGATCGATGACCGAAACGATCATGCCGCCGACATCTTCGCGGGCGATGCGGTCGAGGTTGATGTCCGGGAAGTCCGAGATCTTGTAGCTCTCTATCACCTTGGAGCGCTCATAGATGGCGTCGGTGATCTTTTCCGGCGCGGGGCCGCCATTGCCGATGTTGTACTTGATGCCGAAGTCTTCCGTCGGGCCGCCGGGATTGTGGCTGGCCGACAGGATGATGCCGCCGAAGGCCTTGTACTTGCGGATGATGTTGGAGGCCGCGGGCGTCGAGAGGATGCCGCCCTTGCCGACCATCACCTTGCCGAAGCCGTTCGCAGCGGCCATCTTGATGGCCTTCTGGATGACTTCGCGATTGTAGTAGCGGCCGTCGCCGCCGATGACCAGGCACTTGCCCTGATAGCCGTCGAGCGAATCAAAAATCGACTGGATGAAGTTTTCCGCATAGTTCGGCTGCTGGAATACGGGAACCTTCTTTCGAAGGCCGGAGGTGCCGGGCTTCTGATCCGCGTAGGGGGTGGTGGATACGGTTTTAATCATCGGGTTAAGCGCCTCTCGAGACTAGACTGGAGTATAGAGCGGCGTAGCGTTCTGCGCTCTTGCCCCAGGATACGTCGGATTTCATGCCCTGCTTTTGCATCTGCGTCCAGACCTTTCGATCCTGGAAGAGATGCATGGCACGGCGTACGGCCTGCAGCAGCCCCTCGGCGGTGACGGGGGAAAATTGGATGCCGGTCGCGACTTTTGCCTGCAGGGCGGCATGGTTGGCGTCGATAATGGTATCGTTGAGCCCGCCTGTCCGCGCAACGATCGGCAGGCAGCCGTAACGTAAGCCATAAAGCTGCGTGAGGCCACAGGGTTCGAAGCGCGATGGGATGATAATCGCGTCACAACCGGCCTGCATCAGATGCGACATCGGTTCGTTGTAGCCGGCGGAAACGCCGACGCGGCCGCGGTGACGGCCGGCTGCGGCAAAGAGCGCACCCTCCAGCGCCGGATCGCCGGCCCCCAGAATGGCGAGCTTGCCGCCCATGTGGACGATTTCGGTGGAGACGCTTGCCAGAAGATCCATGCCCTTCTGCCAGGTAAGCCGGCTGACGACGCAGAAGATCGGGCCGTCGTCGTTATCGAGGCCGAAATGCTCGATGACGCGCTGGCGGTTCACGGCGCGGTCCTTCAACGTCGTCGCACTGTAGGTCTGAGCGATCATCGGATCGCTTGAGGGGTTCCAGATGTCGTCGTCGATGCCGTTGACGATTCCGTAGAGGCTGTAAGCCCGGCTGGCGATGACGCCTTCGAGACCCATGCCGAATTCCGGCGTCAGGATTTCCTCGGCATAGGACGGGCTGACGGTGGTCAACGCATGGGCCGTCTGCAGCCCGCCTTTCAGGAAGCCGACATCGCCGTAATATTCGACGCCTTCGACGGAGAAGGCGTGGGCCGGCAGACGCAGGCCGGGGAAGATATCAGCGCCGAACTGGCCCTGGAACGCGATGTTGTGGATGGTGAGGACGCTCGGCAGCTCCGGCGTCGGATAGTAGCGCATGTAGACCGGCACCATGGCCGACTGCCAGTCATGCGCATGCACCAGATCCGGCCGCCAGCCGGGCATGAGACCGGCGGCGATCTCCGCGCCGGCGAGCGACAGTGCGGCGAAACGCCGCCAGTTGTCGGGGTAATCCTTGCCCGTTGCATCGACATAAGGGCCGCCCGTCCGGCTGTAATAGGCCGGAGCGTCGAGCACGAGGAAGGAAATGCCCGCGTGGTCGGCTTCCAGCACTGTTGCCGGCTCGCCGAGGAGATCCGGAAGCTCCAGGCGGACAACCGGATCGCGAATGGCCTTCATGACGGCTGGGTAGCCCGGAATGAGGGTCTTGGTTTCGACGCCATAGGGCTTGAGCGCGATAGGCAGGGCGCCGGCGACATCGGCCAGGCCCCCTGTCTTGATCAGAGGGAAGACTTCGGACGAAACCGAGAGGACCTTCATAAGTTACAAATCCAGCTTGTCGATCATCGTCTGCGTGATGAGGCAGATGCCGCTTTCCGTGCGGCGCCAGCGCTTGGCATCCAGCTCCGGATCCTCGCCGACGATCAGGCCCTCCGGAATGGTGACGCCATGGTCGATGACGACATTCTTGAGCTGCGCGCGGCGGCCGACCTTCACGCCCGGCAGCACCACTGCTCCCTCCAGCTTGGAGTAGGAGTTGGCACGCACGCCGGTGAAGAGCAGGCTGTTATAGAGGCTGGCGCCCGAAATGATGCAGTCGCCGGCGACAACGGAGGACACGGCCGAACCGCGGCGGTCTTCGTCATCGTGGACGAATTTCGCCGGCGGGCTGATTTCCGCATAGGTCCAGATCGGCCAGGATTTGTCATAAATGTCGAGTTCCGGCACCACGGCGGTCAGGTCGATATTCGCCTGCCAGTAGGCATCGATCGTGCCCACGTCGCGCCAATAGGCCTCGCGCTCGAAATCCGAGCGGACGCAGGACTGCGCGAAGCGGTGCGCGACGGCTTTGCCGTTCTTGACGATGTAGGGGATGATGTCCTTGCCGAAGTCGCGGCTGGAATTCGGGTCTGCGGCGTCGCGCCGCAGGCATTCGATCAGGAATTTCGTGTGGAAGACATAGATGCCCATCGAGGCCAGCGCGAAATCCGGATTGCCTGGGATGCCCGGCGGATCCGCGGGCTTCTCGACGAAATCGATGATTTCATCCTTCTCGTTGACATGCATGACGCCGAAACCGACCGCTTCCATGCGGGGCACTTCGAGGCAGCCGATGGTAACCTGGGCGCCCGAATCGACGTGCTGCTGCAGCATCCATTCATAGTCCATCTTATAGATATGGTCGCCGGCGAGGATGACCATGTATTCCGGGCCGTAGGGCTCGATGATGTCGATGTTCTGGTAGACGGCGTCGGCCGTGCCTTCGTACCACTGCGTTTCCGAGACGCGCTGCGATGCTGGCAGGATGTCGAAGCTTTCGTTTCGTTCGGGGCGGAAGAAGTTCCAGCCGCGCTGCATGTGGCGGATCAGCGAGTGCGCCTTGTACTGCGTTGCGACGCCGATGCGGCGGATACCGGAATTGAGAGCGTTGGACAGCGCGAAATCGATGATTCGGGTCTTGCCGCCGAAATAGACGGCCGGCTTGGCACGGCGGTCGGTCAGTTCTTTCAGGCGGCTGCCGCGTCCCCCGGCAAGAACGTAGGCCATGGCATCGCGCGCCAGCGGTTGGAAACGTTTTTCTACCATTTTATTCCTCCCTGTCCGTAATGATCTCAGAATTCCGGTTCGAGCATGATCGTCGCCAGTGGAGGCAGCGTTATGGTCGCTTGTATGCCCCCGCCTGCGTTGACGGCCTGCACTCGTCCGCCATTACCCTTGCCGCTGCCGCCGTAGATGTCGGCATCGGTATTCAATATCTCGCGCCACCGCCCCTCAGCTGGCAAGTGCAAGGTATAATTCTCACGATAGACTGGCGTGAAATTGGTGATGACCGCAACCGGCTTTTCGCCCGGCGCCTTGCGGAGCCACGCGAAGACCGAGTTTTCGAAATCATCGACGATGAGCCATTCGAAACCGTCGCCCTCGCAATCGCGGGCATGCAATGCCGGCTTGCTGCGATAGGTGAAGTTGAGATCGCGAACGAGACGCCGCATGCCTTCGTGCATACGGTATTGCAGCAGGTTCCAGTCCAGCGCGCGCTCTTCGCTCCACTCGCTCCACTGGGCGAATTCTTGGCCCATGAAGAGCAGCTTCTTGCCGGGATAGCCCCACATGAAGGCATAATAGGCCCGCAGGTTGGCAAATTTCTGCCAATCGTCGCCGGTCATCTTGGCGATCAGCGATCCCTTGCCGTGCACCACTTCGTCGTGGGAGAGCGGCAGGACGAAATTTTCCGAGAAGGCGTAGATCAGACCGAAGGTCAGCTCGTTGTGGTGATACTTGCGATGCACGGCCTCGCGGGAGAGATAGCTCAGCGTGTCGTGCATGAAGCCCATGTTCCACTTGAAGCCGAAGCCGAGGCCGCCTTCGTGAACCGGCTGCGACACCTTCGGCCACGAGGTCGATTCCTCGGCGATGGTCATGACGCCCGGATGCGCACCGTAAAGCCGAGTGTTCATCGACTGCAGGAAGCGGACGGCTTCGAGGTTCTCGTTGCCGCCATATTCGTTCGGGATCCATTCGCCATGCTTGCGCGAATAATCGAGGTAGAGCATGGAGGCGACGGCATCGACGCGCAAACCGTCCAGGTGGAATTTTTCCGCCCAGAAGAGCGCGTTGTTCAGAAGATAGGCGAGCACTTCGGTACGGCCGAAATTGTAGATCGCCGTGTTCCAGTCGGGATGAAAGCCCTTGCGCGGATCCTCGTGCTCGTAGAGCGCGGTGCCGTCGAACCAGCGAAGGCCGTGCTCGTCGGTCGGGAAATGTGCCGGCACCCAATCGAGGATGACGCCGATGCCGACCTTGTGGCAGCCGTTGACGAAACGGGCGAAGCCTTCCGGTTCGCCGAAGCGGGCGGTCGGCGCATAGAGGCCGGTGGTCTGATAGCCCCAGGACGGATCATAGGGATGCTCGGTGATCGGCAGGAATTCGATGTGGGTAAAGCCCATGTCGACGCAATAAGGGATCAGCCGCGAGGCGAGTTCGTCCCACGACAGCATCGAGCCGTCATCGCGGCGCTGCCATGAGCCGGCATGAACCTCGTAGATGCTGATGGGCTGGCGCCGTATGTCGATGCTGGCCCAATGTTCGCGGTGGGCCGAATCCTCCCACACCTGCTGCAGTTCGCTTGCCGTCACAGAAGCGGTCTTGGGGCGCAATTCGCTCCGGCGGGCAAAGGGATCGGCCTTCAGTGGCAGCACGACGCCGTCCTTGCCGCGGATTTCGAACTTGTAGGCAACGCCGGTCGGCACATCCGGGGCGAAAATCTCCCAGATGCCGGAATCCGAACGGAAGCGCATGACGTGCCGGCGGCCGTCCCAGTTGTTGAAATCGCCGACGACCGAAACGCGTTGCGCATTCGGCGCCCAGACGGCGAAATGGAAGCCCTGCACGCCCTCATGCTTCAGGGGATGAGCGCCCATCTTGTCGAAGAGGCGCAGATGCGTGCCCTGACGGGCGAAATAGTCGTCCATCGGCCCGAGAACCGGACCGAAGCTGTAGGGGTCGGTCACCGCCCATTCGGCATCGCCGCGCCTTGCGCGATAACGCACCGGCTGCTGCTTGGTGAGCTTCACGTCGCCTGAAAAGAAACCTGCCGGATCGAGGCAGTCCAGCTCACCGATGACGGAGCCGTCCAGCGCCAAGGCGGTGATGGCTTCCGCGCCGAGGATGAAGCAACGGGCCACGTAGCCTTCGTCCGTCTTGTGGATGCCGAGGACGGCGAACGGATTGGAATGCGTGCCTGCGAGAATTGCAGCAATATCGTCTGCCGAAATATCCCTCAAGCTTATGCTGTCAGCGGGTTTTTTCGGCTTTTTCATCCGGCTCTCCAGATTTCCTTGGCATACTGACGGATCGTCCGGTCGGAGGAGAACCAGCCCATGCGAGCGGTGTTGTTGATCGTCTTGGCATACCATTCGGACGGATTGGCCCAAAGGATATCGACTTCGCGCTGCGCCGAGGCATACGCGTCGAAATCGGCGGCAACCATGAACCAGTCGTGGCTATAGATGCCTTCGATCAAACCGGCGTATCGGTTGCGGTCGTCGGGAGAGAAGACGCCGGAAGCGATGGCCGAGAGAGCCTGCGAGAGCTCGCGCGAGCGCTCGATGATGGCACGGGGGTCATGACCGTCATTGCGCAGGCTGGCGACCTCGTCGGCCCGCAACCCGAAGATGACGATGTTGTCCTCGCCGACATTGTCGCGCATTTCGACATTGGCGCCGTCGAGCGTGCCGATCGTCAGGGCGCCGTTGAGGCCGAACTTCATGTTGCCGGTGCCCGATGCTTCCATGCCGGCGGTGGAAATCTGCTCGGAAAGATCGGCGGCGGGAACCATGACCTCGGCAAGCGAGACATTGTAGTTCGGCACGAAGACGACCTTCAGCAGGCCCCGCACCGATGGGTCGTTGTTGACGACGCGGGCGACGTCGTTGATCAGCTTGATGATGAGCTTGGCGTTGTGATAGCTCGGCGCCGCCTTGCCGGCGAAGAGCTTGACGCGCGGCTGCCAATCCAGCTCGGGATGCGAACGGATCTGATCGTAGAGCGCCACCGCTTCGATGACATTGAGAAGCTGGCGCTTGTATTCGTGAATGCGCTTGATCTGGATGTCGAACATGGCATTCGGATCGAGCTTGATGCCCATGCGGCTGGCGACGAGGTTGGAGAGCTGCACCTTGTTGGCGCGCTTGACGGCGGCGAACTTCTCCTGGAAGGCGCTGTCGCGGGCGAACTGATCCAACGGCTTCAGCTGTTCCGCATCGTCGAGGAAGGCATCGCCGATGGTTTCGCGCACGAGGCTGGTGAGACCCGGATTGCACTGCATCAGCCAGCGGCGCGGCGTAATCCCGTTCGTCTTGTTGTTGATGCGGTCGGGATAGAGCTTGTGCAGGTCGGCAAAGACAGTGACCTTCATCAGATCGGTATGGAGCGCGGAAACGCCGTTGATCGAGTGCGAACCGACGAAGGCGAGATTGCCCATGCGCACGCGGCGATCGCCGGCCTCGTCGATCAGGGAAATCGAGCGGATTTCGGTATCGCTGAAATTGCGAAGTTTGCGCGCCTCGACGAGGATCTTCGCGTTGATGGCATAGACGATCTGCATGTGGCGCGGCAGCAGACGCTCGAACAGCGGCACCGGCCAGCTTTCGAGAGCTTCCGGCAGCAGCGTATGATTGGTGTAGCCGAACGTCTCGCGGGTGATATCCCAGGCCTTGTCGAAATCGAGGCCATGAACGTCGACCAGTAGGCGCATCATCTCCGCGACGGAGACGGCGGGGTGCGTGTCGTTCAGCTGGATGGCGACCTTCTCGGCAAGATTGGTCAGATCGTCGTATTGCTGCAGGTGGCGGCGCAGGATGTCCTGCAGCGACGCGGACGAGAAGAAGAACTCCTGGCGCAGGCGCAATTCCTGGCCGGCCGGTGTCGCGTCGGCCGGATAGAGGACGCGCGTCAGGCTTTCGGCCTTGTTGCTTTCGCGCAGCGCGCCGATATGGTCGCCGGCGTTGAAGGCATCGAGCAGGATGGGATCGATCGGCTGGGCCGACCACAGGCGCAGCGTGTTGACGCGATGGCCGCGCCAGCCGACGACCGGGGTGTCGAATGCCGTGGCGATGACGCGTTCAGCCGGCTTCCAGACGTAGCGCGGCAGTTCGTCATGGCCGCTGACGGTCTCCACAGCGCCGCCAAAGCCGATTTCGTAGGAGCTTTCCTGGCGCTCGAACTCCCAGGGATTGCCATGCGCCAGCCAGGTTTCGGGCAGTTCCACCTGCCAGCCATCGGCCATCTGCTGGCGGAAGAGGCCGTGCACGTAGCGGATGCCGTAGCCGTAGGCGGGCACGTCGACCGTCGCCATGGATTCCATGAAGCAGGCGGCGAGACGACCGAGGCCGCCGTTGCCGAGCGCTGCATCGGGCTCGAGGCCGGCGATGACGCGGATATCGACGCCAAGCGAGGCGAGTGCGTTGGTGATTTCCTCCATCAGCCCGAGATTGGAGATGGCATCGCGCATCAGGCGGCCGATCAGGAACTCAAGGGATAGGTAGTAGACGCGCTTGGCGTCCGTCTCATAGACCTTGCGGGTCGATTCGATCCACTTGTCGATGACGCGGTCGCGAATGACAAGGATCGTTGCCGTCAGCCAGTCGTGCGGCTTGGCGACCTTCGCATCCTTGCCGATGCGGTATGTCAGGCGCTCGATGATTTCTTCGGCAAGGATTTCGGGGCGGGAACTGCGCGGCGCGGGAACGGGGAGATCGGCCTTCGTCAAGTTATTCATACTATCAACTCTCGCCATTTGTGATTTATATTCAGGGTGTTACGCCTTCGTAAATCGAATTGCCTTTCCGTTTCGCTATCAGTTTACGCATTGATGTAAAGCAGTTGCAACAAGCGAGTTGGGCAGATGCGAAAATAGCCGCGAAAGGTTTGCCGTTCACGGGAAAAGACTTGATTCCGATGGTGTTTCGGGCTTTTATTCGCGCACCGATAAAAGAAAAAGCCGCGCGATACTCGCATCGCGCGGCTTTTTCTTTTGCATCGACCTGCGGTTGCCGGGCGCCAAACGCCGGCGGTCACTTGGTCAGGAGCGTCATTTGCTTTGATGTTTCCGTGGCGATTGTCGTGAACGCCTTGAAGAGATCTGCGGCGCTCTGCGGGGTGAAGTAGTCGGAGGGTGAGGTAGCGCAATACTTCAGCAATGCCTGACCATTTGCCGGTGCCATGAAGGCAATTGTGTAGACGTGGATTCCATTGCTACGTGCTTTATCGCACTGGGTTTTCGTATCCGTGTCGGCGTTTGCCACATTGTTATCACCGTCCGTCATGAAAACGATGTACATGGTCGGATTTGTGACGCCGCTCTTGGTTTTATGCTGCTGCTGCTCATCCGTCAGTCCGGCGGTTGTCGATGGTTTCGTCAACGCATCGACCGCGATCTTAAAAGCGGGGGCCGAATTGGTGGAGCCGCTTGATGTCAGGTTATTGACATAGCTTTTGATGCCGCTTGTGCCCCACGTAAGCGATGAAGCGCTTTGGGCGGCGGAATTATAGGACACCGCGCCCGTGCGCACATACATCATATTCGGATCGGCGCTGTTCAACTGGGAGGAAAGATTGGACGTAGCAATCTTCAGCGATTCCATTTTGGTGTAATAATTGGTCGCGGTCGTTTTGCACGTCCCGTCCTGCCTCGTTTTTGTGCAAACCGTTGGTTGTTCGGCGTTAACCGTATCTGTGGCCTCGTCCATGGATCCGGAGCGATCGAGAACGAAATACATAGACAGGGCATTTTTCTGGGTTTCAGAAGTTTTTCCGCTGATCGAGGTACTCGACGTCGAAATATTCATCGAACTTTGGCCAAGCAGGCGCGTCATACTGTTCACGGGCATCGAATACGATGCATTTATCACGACGGAATAGCCTGAATTCCCCGAGGAATCGGTCGTTTTTGTTACGACCGTGTTGGTCCCGCTTTTCAGCGCATTCGCCGTCGTGGTATCTCCCGACAGGTAATTCGACATCTGGCCGAGCACGAAATTATTGCCGAAGTCCTTTGCCGTCGTCGTTGTGACGCTGCCGTCGGCAAGCGCTGTCGCCGTGGCAAGCGCGGCGGCGTCCGTCGCCTCCTGGAGCTGGCTGTGAGACAGCGACATGTTGGTAACGTCGATGGCAATGCCGCTCGCGGCTGCCAGTACGGGTATCGAAATCGCCGTCAGGATGCCAAAATTTCCGGCTCTATCACGTAGAAGTTGCTTTAGTGCGCGAAGTAAATCGGAGCCGGCAATCATCATGTCCGCCTATTGGAAAGAGTGAAACCTCAAGAATGGCGGGACTATCAATTACAAACATTAGTTGAACGTTTATGCGACCGGTTGTTTTTTAACAAATTGTTTGATCGGTCTCAATTTGAGCTGAATTTCTACTATTTCAAACTTTGCTATTTTAGAGGAATAACATCAACGGCTTGGACAGTCTTCTGGTTGCCGTAGCTCTTGAGCACGCCGATGACCGGCGCGACGTCGGAATAATCGCGGCCATAGGCGACGACGATGTGATCCGTGCCGGCGGGGATGTTGTTGGTCGGATCAAGCTCGATCCAGCCCGCCGTCTCGCCACACCAGACGCGCACCCAGGCATGCATGGCGTCGGCGCCTTCGAGCCGTTCCTTGCCGGGTGGCGGGATGGTGCGCAGGAAGCCGCTGACATAGCCGGCGGGGATGCCGAGGCTGCGAAGCGCGATAATCATCACATGCGAAAAATCCTGGCATACGCCGCGCTTGAGGCGAAAGGCCTCCTTGGGCGTGGTGTCGACCGTCGTCGCCTTGGGATCGTAGGTGAAATCCTTGTGTATCTGTGCGCAGGCCGCATGCGCGATCTGCAGCGTCGTCAGATTCGTGGCCTTCCATCGCCGGGCATAGTCGGCAATTTCGCCTGTTTCGGGCAGGCGCGGGCTGCTGCCGATAAAATGATGGGGCGACGAGGGATCGATCGACCAGCAGTCGCTGATTTCCTCGGGCAACTTGGCAAGCACCGGCGAGAAATCGGCCGCCACCGGCTGGCTTTCCACCTGCACGCGCGCCTGCATGCGGATGTCGAGCCTTTCATGCGGATCACGCACCAGGATCGAGGTTGCCGGATGCTGGAAGAAGTCGGTGAAATTCGATTGCTCGTCCGGGCCTGGGGTCACTTTCACCGAACCGGCGATCAGCCGCTGCCGATGGGGCAGGGAGAGTGGCATGACGCGCAGAATATGGCGCGCGCCGCTTGCCGGCACGTCGTAGATATAGCCCATGTGAAGCGAGAGATCGTAAAGCATCACGTCATCCGAGATAGGTGCGCGCCAGCAGGTCGGAAAGCCGCTCCAATTCGCGCGCCAACTGCTGATAGACCTCGACGGTCATCGTTTCCGGCGTCATGACGGCCAGCCCCGAATGCAGGCGCATGGCCTCGCGGTAGAAGGGCGACATCTGGCCGTTGACGAAGGCGTTCGGCAGTTGCTCGACCTCGCGGTGGATCTCGTTCATCTGAAAGAGGATCGAGCGCGGGTTGAGGGGGTCGAGCGCGAGGAGGTCCGTCACCGTCAGGCGGGCGGTATTGACGTTGTAGCGGCGGCGATGGGTCATGACGCTGTCGCCGATTTCCAGAAGCATGTCGAGCGCTCCATCAGGCGCATCGGGGCCTGACATGTGGCCGAGCAGCCGCGTCATGTGCAGGCCGCGTTCGATGTAGCGTCCGAGCGACAGGAAACGCCAGCCGGTGAAGCGATACATGTTTTCGTGCACCAGACCGGCAAAGCCTGCAAGCTTGCGCAAAAGGATCGTCATGGCATGGCTGGCGTCGTCGCCACGCTTAACCCTTTCCTTGAAGCGGCGCGCGGTGGTGGCGAGGTCGTTCAGGGCGAGCCAGCCGTCCGGAGAAAAGCGATCGCGGATGTTGCTGGCCGAATAGACGGCGCTGTCGATGTTGCGCAGCAGGTTTTCCGGCACGGCCTGCTTGGTGTCGATGTCGATGGCGGCGAGATAATCCGTGACGTCGGCAAGCAGCGGCTGGCTCGGGTCGGCCGCCTCGGCGAAACGCCCATGCCAGGCGCGCAGGATGCGCAAAGCGCCTTCGGCGCGCTCGATATAGCGGCCAAGCCAGAAGAGGTTGTCGGCCGCGCGGCTCGGCAGGCTGCCCGGCATGTTGCGGGTGAAGGTTTCTTCGGCCGGCAGCAGCGTATGCGCTTCGACGGGCTTGTCGGAAACGATCCAGACATCGGCGGCCGAGCCGCCCGACTGCATGGCAATGGCCGCGACGTCGTCGCCGCTGCCGATGCGTGCAAAGCCGCCGGGCATGATCTGCCAGCCGTTTTCGGTGCGGGCGGCGAAGACGCGCAGGCTCATCGGCCGCGGCGTCAGCTTGCCGTTGACCCAGGCCGGTGTGGTGGAAAGCGTGACGACCTCCTGGCCGACAAGCTTCTGGCCCTCCGTCGTCAGCCAGTCGGCGATCGAATCGCGAGCGGTGCTGCGCAACGTCGAGCCCAGCACGGACTGGCCGCTGTCGTCGAAGAAGGGCATGCAGGAATAGGCCGGGCCGATGACCATCTTCTCGATGTTGGCGGCGACATGCTCGCGCTCGCTCTTCTGGCCGCACCACCAGGTCGCGATCGACGGCAGCTTCAGTTCCTCGCCGCGCAGATGCCGACAGATGGTGGGCATGAAGGCAAGCAGGGCGCGCGTCTCGAGGATGCCGGAGCCGAGCGCATTGACGATGGTCACCGTCTGCGCCCGCAATGCCTCGACCAGGCCCGGCGTGCCGATATGGGATTGCTGGTTGAGTTCCAGCGGATCGGCGTAGGAGGCGTCGAGGCGGCGCCAGAGCACGCTGATCGGCCGCAGGCCCGCGACGGTGCGCACCATCAGTTGATCGTTGACCACGGTGATGTCTTCGCCCTCCAGCAGCATGAAGCCGAGATAGCGGGCGATATAGGCGTGCTCGTAATAGGTCTCATTGGCCGGCCCCGGCGTCAGCACGGCGACGCGTCCTTCGCCGCTGCGCTTGCCGCCGAGCAGTGCATCGCGAAAGGCGCCGAAGAAGGAGGCGAGGCGATGGACCTTGGTTTCGGCATAGATGTCGGAGAAGGCGCGGGTCGTGGCGACGCGGGTTTCCAGTGCGAAGCCGGCGCCTGACGGCGCCTGCGCGCGGTCCGCCAGCACCCACCAGTTACCGTCCGGTCCACGGCCGACTTCGAAAGCCAGGAAATGCAGATAGTGACCGCTTGCGGGCTTGACGCCGACGAGTGGACGCAGGAACTCCGGATTGGCCGCGATCAATGCAGGCGGCAGCAGCCCTTCGCTCACCAGCCGGCTATCGCCGTAGATGTCGGCAATGACCGCTTCGAGCAGATCGGCGCGCTGGCGCAGGCCCTCGGAAAGCGATTGCCATTCGCGCTCGTCGATGAGCACGGGAATATGCGAGATCGGCCAGCCGCGTTCGCTGGCGCCCGTGGTTCCATAGGCTCGATAGAAAACGCCCGCGTCCCGCAGGTAACGGTCGGCGCGCGCGAAGCGCTCCACCAGCTCCGGTTCCGACATGCGCGACAGCGCCGACAACAGGTTTTGCCAGACCGGACGGACGGTCCCGTCATTGTCGACCATTTCGTCGGCGATACCCGGCAAAGGACGATAGGCAAAGGCCGGATCCTTGCCGACCCCGGTCTTTACGCTGTCCCGCCGTTCCGTCGCCGGTTTTCTACCCATGTAAAGTTAGTTCCGTCTCAAATTCCCGCCGGTCGCCTGAGGTCGAGGGTCAGCGGGAATTCCGCCGACGTGGCCTCCGGTCTCAGGGCGTAGCTACCTGCTGTATGCCCCCAAGGTTCGAATCGCGCAAGACGTCGCGCTTCCGCCTCGTTGCCGTTGACCGGGAAAGTGTCGTAGTTCCGGCCGCCGGGATGGGCAACATGGTAGATGCAGCCGCCGATCGAGCGCCGTGACCATCTATCGTAGACGTCCAGGGTCAGCGGCGTATCGATGGGCAGGACGGGATGCAGGCCCGACGCCGGATGCCATGCCTTGTAGCGCACGCCGGCGACGGAAACGCCTGACAAGCCCGTCGGCGTCAGCGGCAAGGGGCGGCCATTGCAGGCAACCGTGTAGCGCGATGGATTGGCCGATTCGATCCGCACCTGCAGCCGCTCCACCGACGAATCGACATAACGCACCGTGCCGCCGACCGCGCCTTCTTCGCCCATCACATGCCATGGTTCGAGTGCCTGGCGCAGTTCCAGCTTGTTGCCCTCGTATTCCACCTCTCCGCAGAAGGGAAAACGGAATTCGAGCTGTGCCTGGAACCACTCCGGCCGCAGATCGAAGCCGTTTTCGCGGAGATCGGCAAGCACGTCGAGGAAGTCCTGCCAGATGTGATGCGGCAGCATGAAGCGATCGTGCAGGGTCGTGCCCCAGCGCACGAACCCGCCATCGATGGGGTTGCGCCAGAAGCGGGCGACGAGCGCGCGCACCAGCAACTGCTGGGCAAGACTCATGCGGGCATTCGGCGGCATTTCGAAGCCGCGGAATTCGACCAGGCCGAGGCGTCCCGTCGGTCCATCCGGCGAGAAAAGCTTGTCGATGCAGATTTCTGAGCGGTGGGTGTTGCCGGTGACGTCGGTCAGAAGGTTACGGAAGAGGCGATCCACCAGCCATGGCAGCGGCGGTTGCCCCCCGCCGGGAGCCGGCACCTGGGCGATGGCGATTTCCAGCTCGTAGAGGCTGTCATGACGGGCTTCGTCGATGCGCGGCGCCTGGCTGGTCGGGCCGACGAACAGGCCGGAAAAGAGGTAGGAGAGAGAAGGATGGCGCTGCCAGTGCAGCACCAGGCTCTTCAGCAGGTCGGGACGGCGCAGGAACGGGCTGTCGTTCGGATTGGCGCCGCCGACGACGACATGGTTGCCGCCACCGGTTCCGGTGTGACGACCGTCGATCAGGAACTTGTCGGTGCCGAGCCGCGTCTGCCGCGCCTCTTCGTAAACCGCTGTCGTGATATCGACGCAGTCCTGCCAGTTCGATGCCGGGTGGATGTTGACCTCGATCACGCCGGGATCCGGCGCGACGCGGATGACGTTGATGCGCTCGTCCTGCGGCGGCGAATAGCCCTCGATATGGACCGGAAGGCCAAGCTCGGCTGCAGCATTCTCGGCCGCCGCCAGTAGTTCGAGATAGTGTTCGATCTGTTCGACCGGGGGCATGAACACGCAGAGCCGGCCATCACGCGGCTCGACGGAGATTGCCGTGCGCACGGCGCCGCCGATTTCGCCGAGCGTCTGTTCGACACGCGATTGCGCGCTTTCATCCGCCTGGAACGAGGCTTCCGGCATGGCGCGGCCAGCCGGCACGATGACGTCGGGCAAAGGCGTGCGCGGAATGGTGGGGTCGGCGGTATGGATATAGGGATAGCGTGACGGCGGCACATAGGGCAGCGTGCCGAGCGGCAGGCGATAGCCGACCGGCGAATCACCCGGCACAAGGAAAATCTTGCCGCGGCGGGTGCGCCACTTTTCGCTGACCCAGCGCGTGCGGCCGGCGCGGGCGTTCCATGCCTGTACGGGCAATATATAGCCGGTCGGTGTCGTCAGGCCGCGCTCGAAAACGCGGGCGATGCGGCTGCGCTCCTCGGGGTCCTTCAGTTTCGAATTGGATGGATCGACGTTTTCGGGAAGGCTGCCTTCCTTGACGATCCATTCGGCCGGATCCTCGTAGGCCGGCTGCACCATGTCGGGCTCGATCGCCAGTTCGCTGGCAATCGCGGCCAGAAGCCTTCCGGCGTCCTCGTCGTTCGCGCCGGTTTTTGCGGTTTCCTCGGCGATCAGAGCCGGGTTTTGCCAGACGGGCCTGCCGTCCTTGCGCCAGTAAAGCGAGAAGGTCCAGCGCGGCAGGCTTTCGCCCGGATACCATTTGCCCTGACCATAATGCAGGAAGCCGCCGGGCGCGAAGCGATCGCGCAGGCGGCGGATCAGCTGATCGGCCCTGTCGCGCTTGGTCGGACCGACGGCGGCCGTGTTCCATTCTTCCGATTGGAAATCGTCGATCGAGATGAAAGTCGGCTCGCCGCCCATGGTCAGGCGCACGTCATTGGCTTGCAGGATGCGATCGACCTCCATGCCGAGCGCGTTCAGCGCCTCCCAGCTTTCGTCGGAGAAGGGCTTGGTGATGCGCGGATGTTCGGCGACGCGGGTGACCGTCATCTTGAAGTCGAATTCGGTCCTGGCTTCGCCGAAATAGCCGCCCGAGATCGGCGCGGCGTTGCGGTAATGCGGCGTGGCGGCGAGTGGAATATGGCTTTCGCCGGTCAGAAGGCCCGAGGTCGGATCAAGGCCGACCCAGCCGGCTCCGGGAAGATAGACCTCGGCCCAGGCATGGAGATCGGTGAAATCGACTTCGGTGCCGGAGGGGCCGTCGAGCGCCTTCAGATCCGGCGTGAGCTGGATGAGATAGCCCGAGACGAAGCGTGCGGCGAGACCGAGATGACGCAGGATCTGGACGAACAGCCAGCTGGTGTCGCGACAAGACCCTTTGGCTCTTTCAAGCGTTTCCTCCGGCGTCTGCACACCGGTTTCCAGGCGGATGACGTAGCCGATCTCCTGCTGCAGCCGTGCATTGATACCGACGATCATGTCGACGGTTGGCTGCTCGGAACGGTCGAGCGTGTCGAGAAAGGCTTTCAGCCGTGGGCCGGTTTCTTCCGGCGTCATGTAAATCGACAGATCCTCGCGGATGGTCTCGGGATAGTCGAAGGGCCATTTGGTGGCTTCCTCTTCGACGAAGAAGTCGAAGGGATTGTAAACCGTCATGTCGGCGACCAGATCGACCTCGATCTTCAGCTCGGTCACCGGATCGGGAAAGACGAAACGGGCGAGATAGTTGCCGTAGGGATCCTGCTGCAGGTTCACGAAATGATTGGAGGGGGTGACCTTCAGCGAGTGGCTCAGCACACGGGTCTTGGAATGCGAGGCGGGTTTCAGGCGGATGATCTGGGGGCCGAGGCGGACCGGATTGTCGTATTTGTAATGGGTGAGATGATAGATGCTCGCCTTGATCGCCATATGTCTCTTCGCCTTGCCCGCATCGTTGTGCGGTGATTGCTGTTCCCATGGGCAGTGTGTGCAATGCAGCGAAAGAAAGCAAGGCGTCTCTCTTTGCTTCGTCATCTCCTGCCATGTAGTCCGGAAACAGAAACGGCGGGTTTTACCCGCCGTTTTTGAAAACTCTATTGCTTTACTTCGGCTCAGCTTCTGCCGAACTCGTCGACGAGACGGATGATATCGTCCTCGCCGAGATAGGAGCCCGTCTGCACCTCGATGAGCTCCAGCAGGATCTTGCCCGGATTGGACAGGCGGTGCACTTCGCCGAGCGGGATATAGATCGACTCGTTTTCGCGCAGCATCTGCACATTCTCGCCAACCGTCACCTCGGCCGTGCCCTTGACGACGATCCAGTGTTCGGAGCGATGATGATGCTTCTGCAGCGACAGTTTCTTGCCGGGCAGCACGAAGATGCGCTTGACCTGGAAGCGCTCGCCGTTCAGCACCGACGTATAGCCGCCCCACGGGCGATAGGATGTCGGATGCGTTTCGGTGAGCTTGGCCGTCGCCTTCTGGCTCGCCAGCAGCTTGACGAGCTTGCCGACTTCCTGGCTTTCGCTTAAGGGGCCGACGTAGACGGCATCCTCGCTGGCGATGACGGCGACATCCTCGAGCCCCTGAACGGCGACGTGGAGACTGTGGCTCATGACGAGCGAATTCTTCGTGTTGACCAGGGTCGCGGAGCCGGCCGAGACGTTGCCGCTTTCATCGCGCTTGCCGACTTTCCAAACCGCATCCCAGCTGCCGAGGTCGGACCAGGTGAAAGGCGAGGGAACGACGGCGGCATTCGCCGTTTTTTCCATCAGGGCATAGTCGATGGAAATGTCCGGGCTCTTTGCGAAATTGTCGGCGTCGAGGCGGGTGAAATCGAGATCGCGCGTCGATTTGGAGACGGCCTTGCTGGCGGCTTTTTCGACGTCCGGCGCAAACTCCTTCATCTCGGAGAGAAGCTGGCTTGCCGAGAACATGAACATGCCCGAGTTCCAATAGAAGCCGCCGCTTGCGACCATCTCTTCGGCCTTTTCGAGCGCGGGCTTCTCGACGAAGCGCTTGACGGCATGGGCGCCGGTCGAGAGCGCCTTGCCGCTTTCGATATAGCCGTAGCCGGTGGCAGGCTCCGTCGGCGTGATACCGAAGGTGACGAGCTTGCCATGGTGCGCCGTATCGCGCGCCAGGCGCACGCAGTCGTAATAGGTCGCGCTGGCGTCGATCTCGTAATCGGAGCCGAGGACGTGCATGATCGCGTCCTTGCCGAAAAGTTCGGAAACGAGTGTCGCGGCGGCGGCAACGGCGGCGGCGGTGTTGCGTGCGACCGGTTCCAACAGCACGGCGGCAAGCTTCAGGCCCAGTTCGCGCGCCTGTTCCGCAACGAGGAAGCGGAATTCCTCGTTGGTCAGGACGATAGGCGCCTCGTAAAGCTCCGGATCGGCCACACGCTCCAGCGTATTCTGAAACAGCGTCCTGTCGCCGATGAACTGAATGAACTGCTTCGGGGCGGAAGCGCGCGATAGCGGCCACAGTCGCGTTCCCTTGCCGCCTGCCATGATCACCGGAACGATCCTTGCCGCCATGTTTTGCCTCCCCTGAGCGTCTCATTCGGGAGCCGTCTCGACGATGCGCAACCATTGCGCTTTCGCTTACGCTCCTTCGACAACTTTCATCGCCATTGCGATATTTTTTCTTAAAGCACCAGCGTCAATGCGTCGAGATCGTAAACATTCGGCGACCTTGGTTTGGAAAGTCCGAAGAAAGTCCGCCGAAGACGTCTTCCCGAATCAAAAACGGAAGCCGTCGTAAGCGGCTTCCGTCTTGCATGCGTCACGGCTCGGCCGCGAATTGCGATGATCGCAACTCGTCTGCCTAGGCTTCCGCCCTGTCGTGCTCGTCGTTTGCCGATGCAGGAGCGAGGTTATTGCGCCTGTTGTAGCGGATCGACGACCAGAGAGAGATGCCGATCAGGGCCGCGCCGCCGAGGCCGGTGATGACTTCCGGAATATGCATGAGCGTCTGCACGTACATGATCATCGACAGGATCAATATGGCGTAGAAGGCACCATGTTCGAGATAGCGGTAGTGGGCGAGCGTGCCCTTTTCCACCAGCATGATCGTCATGGAGCGGACATACATGGCGCCGATGCCGAGGCCGATGGCGATGATGAACAGGTTCTGCGTCAGGGCGAAAGCGCCGATGACGCCATCGAAGGAGAAGCTGGCGTCGAGGATTTCGAGATAGAGAAAGGCGCCGAAGCCGCCCTTTGCCGCAGCGCTCATCGTCTTTTGCGACGCATCCAGAAACCCGGCCAGGACCTCCACCAGCAGGAAGGTCAGCAGACCGTAGATGGAGGCGTGCAGGAACGTCGTCGAATCATCGCCGTCGAGCAGGGAGCTGAAGACGAGAACGAGGATCAGCACGAAGGCGATTTCAACACCCTTGACGGTGGCAAAATGCGCCATGCGCTTCTCGATGAAGCCGATCCAGTGCACATCCTTCTCCTGATTGAAGAAATAGGTCAGGCCGACCATCATCAGGAACGTGCCGCCGAAGGCGGCGATGGGCAGATGTGCCGCCCGCATGATCTGCGCATATTGCTCCGGCTCGGCGGCGGCAAGCTTCAATGCCTCCCAGGGATTGATCCAGGCGGCGACGGCGACGATCATCAGCGGGAAGACGATGCGCATGCCGAAGACGGCGATGATGATGCCCCACGTCAGGAAGCGATGCTGCCAGACTGGGGTCATTTCCTTGAGCTTGTTGGCATTGACGATGGCGTTGTCGAAGGAGAGCGAAATCTCCAGGACGGCCAGGACCGCGCAGATGAAGAAGGCCGTGGCGAGGCCGCCGAAGGTGCCGGTGGTGTTCCAGCCCAGGAGGGCGCCGAGGGCAAGGCCGCCGATGGTGACGGCAAACGCCCAGCCGAAATAGCCGAGCACGGATCTGGAGGCAGGGGCCGGTGTCATGGGCGCACCTCGTTGCAAGAGGAGTGACTATATCCGGGTCGCGCGCATGGCCGCATACCGAAGACGGCATGCGGGTGAGGCATGGTCAGACTGATCATGGAAAAAAATCCGCCGGCTAATCTGCAGGCGGTACCGACATCGCGAGAGCGCCGTGAAAACTCTCGCCAGAGGGGCCCGGCACCAAAGTTCAATCCGTCGCCGATGTCAGAGAGGCGCGGAGATGGCTCATAGTTAGTGAAGTCGCGACGCAGGTCAAGAGTTGAAATGGCGGCCGCGGCGGCTACTCCCGATAATTGAGAATTCCGGGAACCAAACGGAAAAGGCGGCGTTTGCCCTTGAGGCATGTTTGTGCCGCCCGCCAAGCGGATCCTAGAGCGGATCTAGTGTTTCAACGACAACGACCGACAGGAGCAGCTCCCATGAGCCCGAACCCCATTCACCGCAAAGAACAATCGGAAAAGCCGGAACTGACGGAGCGGCAGAAAAAGGCCCGGCCGAACACGCTTCGGCAGGCCCAGGTCCTGCCGCCGCATCAGGTGGACCTGACGCTGCATCCCGTGACGCATGAGGATGTTCACGTCCCGGCCCACGTCAATGGCGCGGACCTTTCGCGCGAAGCGCCGGCCGATGCCAACCACGGCCACAAGCAGAAGAGCGGCCGGCGGCACTAGTCCGGCCGCAAGTCAGGCCAGGGACGCCGCTCACTTGTGTCGGGGCGCCTTGCCGTCGGAGGTGAAGTTGCCGTTGAAGCTCATTTCGGTCGATTTAGCCGAGCATTCAATGGCGATCGGCTTGCCCGCGTAGGGATTGGCGAACGTGCAGGTGCCCTTGGCTTCCACCCGGCCGGCCATCTTGTTGCCGGCACCCGTCGAGATGATATCGATCGGCAGCTGCGCGGTTCCCTTCTGGCTGCCTGGCTTGATGCCCTTGCCGTTGCCCTGGAAGCCGAGCATCTTGCCGCCGGAGGTGAAGATGAAGGTCACCGTGCCGTCAGGGGTCGTCACGCTGGCGATTTCGGCCTTGCACCCCTTGGAGGCATCGAGCTTGCCGACCACGAGTTTGGAACATTTTCCACTGACGACGGTGACGCCTTGCGACGGAAAATTTTCCACAGCGCCGGCCGACGTTGCCGTCAATACGGTTAATCCAAAAGCAATGCCTGCGAATCGCATAAGAGGGGCTCCTTTCAAGCCCCTGCAGATTCGCCGATCCAAATGTGGCAGTCAACCCGAAGCGGGCACGCAGGCCTGAAGCGCATTCCGATCTTTCGAATCAGCTCATCGCGCTTCAGGCCGATGGTTCGCGATATCGCTATCACGGAACCGCTGCACGCTTTTGCGCGAGATCCTTCAGTGTGGCGCGGCTTCCGGGACGAGGGAGCCGATCAGTTGCAGCAGGGCATTCTGGCGGTTGCCGCCGCCGGCGAGGAATTCGTAAAGGGTCATGGTTTTTTCGCTGCCGCCGTCGACGGTATAGTCCGCCTGGCGGATGACGAAGACTTCGCCGCTTTCAGTGTCGCGGGCGAGGTGGAACATGTATTCGTCGCCATTGGGCTTGTGGTTCTTGTAGAACTGCCGCTTCATCACCGTCATCTCGTCCTCCCGTATGATCGATGCGCTGATGTGACAGTAGGATGACGGCGCGGCCGGAAGTCAAGCGGCTTGTGGCGGGAACTTGTGTCGCAGGCTTCGCGCAGCGCGCAATCCCCACGAACATCAGCATGTGATTGGCTATCGCCCAAAAGGCGATTATTCTCGACCTGCGCTCGAATTTTCGGGACGCGGCAAGTTGGAGATCGAAGCACATGAGAATGATGTTAGCGCTGGGGGCGATTTTGAGCCTGGCATGCGTCTCCGCAGGTGAGGCGCCTTCAAACTATCAGACTTACCAGGGCATTCGTGCCGACAGCGATCCGGTGGTGCTGGCAAGATATGACAGGGCTCTCAATTATTGCGAGCCGGAAGCCTATTCCTGGCATCGGGGGTCGCCGGATCCGAACAGCACTTTCTACTGGCTGGCGCTGAGGGATTGCCTCTACCGCCACGGCTTTGTCGATCGTGGCGTCTACGCCTATCCGACGACGGCAGTCTTCCGGCATTTTCTGGATCGCTGACCGCCTGCAATTCGCCTTGGCTCCCGGTGAGCCTTTAGGACAATCCGGTTCAAGGCAAACGTGACGTTCCACAGATCGATATGAAACTGAAAAGGCCTTTCGATTTCTCGAAAGGCCTTGCTTTTCAGCGAATTAGGATGGTGGGCGTGACAGGGATTGAACCTGTGACCCCTACGATGTCAACGTAGTGCTCTCCCGCTGAGCTACACGCCCATCCGATGGCGGCGCATAGATCACAAAACCTTGGTGGCCGTCAATAGGCTTTTTTCGGTTTTGTGACGAGGCCGCCGAAAGCCCTACGCGGCAAGGAGTTTGTTGACCTCGTCAACGAGTTCGCGAAGGTGGAAGGGCTTGGAAAGGACCTTTGCATCCTTCGGCGCCTTCGAATCAGGGTTCAGCGCGACGGCCGCAAAGCCGGTGATGAACATCACCTTGAGGTCCGGATCGAGCTCGGTGGCGCGGCGGGCCAGCTCGATGCCATCCATCTCCGGCATGACGATGTCAGTCAAAAGCAGCGAGAACGGCTCTTCCCGCAGCCGATCGTAAGCGCTTGCTCCATTGTCAAAGGACAAGACCTTGTAGCCGGCTTTTTCGAGTGCTTTCACGAGAAAGCGACGCATGTCGTTGTCGTCTTCGGCAAGAAGTATCTTCTGGGTCATCATCTTTTCGCTAATCAACTTTGTCTTGTTGGACTCGTCCAGCGTTTAGGTTAGCGCCACGCCGTAAACAAGCTGTGAATGGACAGCCAAAACGCGCCATTCCAGCATTTGTTCGAGGCATAGTTACTTTCCACGAAAACGCCTTGCGCTTCCGCTGGCCGGGCATCCGGAGATTTCGATTACGGCGCTTTGGATTAAGGCCATTTCGTTCAAGTTACTATGGACTTGCGGTCATGCAACTGGCAACATGATTACTGCGACAAGTTGTTGGCATGGTAAAGACGTTGATGTCGGCGGAAATGCGTAGTTTCGAGATTTTCGAGGTATTGGAGCCCGCCTCCCAGACGATACCGTTTGTCTACAGCTCGCCTCATAGTGGTCGCGTCTATCCCCCGGATTTCATCGCGCAGTCCCGCCTTCAGGGCATCGCCATCCGGCGCTCGGAAGACCATTACGTCGACGAGCTTTTTTCGGCCGCAAGCTCGCTCGGCGCGCCGTTGCTGCTTGCCAACTTTCCGCGCGCCTACATCGATGTGAACCGCGAGCCCTACGAGCTCGATCCGCGCATGTTCGACGGGGCGTTGCCGCCCTATGCGAACATCAATTCTCTGCGCGTGGCCGGCGGGCTCGGCACCATTCCGCGAATCGTCGCGGAGAACATGGAGATTTACGCGCGCCGCGTGCCGGTGGAGGATGCGTTGAAGCGCATCGACACCATCTACAAGCCCTATCATGCCACGCTTCGGCGGCTGATCGCGCGCACCCATGTCAAGTTCGGTTTCGGCGTGCTGGTCGATTGTCATTCCATGCCGGGCAATATCCGTATCGCGGGCAGCAATGCCCGACCGGATTTCATTCTCGGCGATCGCTACGGCACCAGCGCCTCGGCCGAGCTTTCGCGCGCCGCCATGCAGATCCTCGAGGAACTCGGCTTCAACGCCGTGCGCAACAAGCCCTATGCCGGTGGCTTCATCACCGAGCATTATGGCCGCCCCTCGCGCGGGCTGCATGCCCTGCAGATCGAGGTCAATCGTTCGCTCTATGTCGATGAAACGACGCTCGAAAAACGTCCGGATTTCGACACGGTCGCCGCTGCCATCACGTTGTTCATGAAGCGCATGGCCGAGCATGTGGAATCCTATACGGGCGATCCGGCGCTGGCGGCGGAGTGACCGTGCCGTTCGGCTCGCCAGAGGATGCATCAGCAAGTTAAATCTGCCTATGGATGATGCGGAAATCCAAAGCTTGGCGATAGGCTGAACGCAGTAGATGGGCCATGCATCAGACTATCACCGTCACCTATACAGAAGAAATCGTACGCGATGCCGTGAGGACTTTTGTCTGGCGGCGGCTGATTGCCAATCAGAAGCGTCTCTGGGTCGCGGAAATTGCAATGGTTGCGCTGTTTCTTTGGCAGCTTTGGAGCGGTGATGCCGGATGGCTGACCGGTGTCTTCGGCGGCCTTGTTCTTCTCTATCCCGCTATGATTCTCGTCGCGTGGATTGCGCATTACCGCAATACTGTCGGGAAATTCCACCGAATGCAGACCCGACAGGCGACGTTTGTTTTTTATGACGAGGGGTTTGACGTCGCGTCTGATCTGGGATCGGCGAAAATTCCTTGGTCCACCGTTATCGAGATCTGGGAGCGGCCGACCCACTGGATGATATTTACGGCTATCAACCAGCTCATGACGCTGCCCATCCAGACGGAGAAGGTCGATGTTCTCGATTTTCTGAAAACGAAGGTGCGCTCCACAATGCCGTAGTGAGCGCGGCTTCCCGCGAAAATCGCCGATCCGGCCAAAAAAGAACCGCGCTCGTGGCGCGGCTAAGTCTAGGGAGGAAACACCCAAGGAGGGTATTTACAGTCAAAAGACTGTAGCCGGATACTGCTATCGCATTGCACAAATGTCAAGCATTTTATTGCAGTGCAAAATAATTAGGCAATTCTGAAAATTCTGCCTGATCGGCAGGCATTGCGCCTGTCGCTTCAGCATCCGGTTTGCTTCGCTGCTCATATGCGCTATGACTTCGCTCATCCCGCCACTCACTCGGATTGACCATGCTTCCCGATCGTTCGTTCTTCTATCGTCTGGCCGAGGCGGCCAAGGCCGAAACCCTGCCGCGCTTCCGCGCCGGCGTCGATGTGGTCAACAAGGAAGCCAGGGGCTTCGATCCGGTGACGGAAGGGGATCGCGCTGCCGAAGAGGCGATTCGCGCGCTGATCGAAGCCGAATTTCCCGATCACGGCATTCTGGGAGAGGAGCACGGCAATGTCGGGCTCGATCGCGAGCACGTTTGGGTGATCGACCCGATCGACGGCACGCGCGCCTTCATTTCGGGTGTTCCGGTATGGGGAACCCTGATCGGATTGCAGACGAACGGCCGTGCCGTGATGGGCCTGATCGACCAGCCTTTCACCGGCGAGCGCTATTTCGCCGATGGCAACGGCGCCACCTATTCCGGCCCGGACGGTGAACGGCGGCTGCAGGTGCGCGATTGCGGCAGCCTGTCGAAGGCCATCCTGTTCACCACGTCGCCGCATCTCTTCGTCGGCGAGGAACTTGCCAAATATCGCGAGATCGAAAGCCAGGTCCGGCTCTTCCGCTACGGCACGGACTGCTATGCCTACGCGCTGCTTGCGGCCGGCCACGTCGATCTCGTCATCGAGAATTCGCTGAAGCCCTATGATGTCGGCGGCATCATTCCGGTCGTCGAGCAGGCTGGCGGCATCATGACCACCTGGGATGGCGGCCGGCCGGAAATGGGCGGAACGATCATCGCCGCAGGCAGCCGAGCCGTTTATGAACAGGCTCTGGCCATCCTCTCCCGCTAGAGCCTCCGCTTTTCCCTGATTCGCGAAAACGTTCCGTTCTTTTGCGTTCGCGCAATTCCGGACGGAAAGCCGCTATGCACTGTTCCTGGAATTGCTCCGGGCGCTTCCAGGAATAGCGAGCTGCTTCAGCGTCACGCTTCCGCTTCTATCTCGTAGGCATTGATTTCCGTATCGCTGCCGGGGATGAAGGCGTGGATCGCGGCGAGGGCCTGGTTGCGGTAGATATCGCGCTCCTGCAGGATTTCATGCTTGGCGCCGTGGATCGGCACGAGCTGCGCGGCGCGGAAATAGCGCGACAGGCGCTCTTGATCGGCATAGGGCACGACGCCGTCCCGCGTCGGCGCGATCAGAACGGTCGGGATGGGGATCGAAAACAGATGTTCCGGCCTGTTGACGCGCTCGATCGCCCGCAGGGCTTGCGACAGCCAGCGTGCCGTCGGCGGCCCCAGGCAGAGCTGCGGAAAGGTCGTGCCGATGCCGATATTGCGTCGATAGCGCTGCTCGTCCGTCGTCAACGGATTGTCGGCAAAGGGTTTTTCCTTGAACTTCTTGCTGAATTGCATCCGGCCAAGGCCGATGCCGCTGACGGTGCCGGAGACAAAGCGGATGAGGCCCGGCGAGGCACCATGACCCGTGAGGCCGATAAAGGGTGCCGACAGCACCATGCGGTCGATGCGGGTTGCAAGCCCAGGGGCTGCCGACATGGCGATCAGCGCGCCCGTCGAATGGGCGAGGAGAAAGAAGGGCAGGCGGGTATCGGGCAGGACGATCTTGTCGAGGAATACGGTCAGGTCGCGCTCATAATCCGAAAATCGGCTGATATGGCCGCGCAGGGGATCCTTCAGCAGCCGCTCCGATCCGCCCTGGCCGCGGAGGTCGAAGGTCGCGACCCACAGGCCCTTGGCGGTGAGATCGCGGATCGTCTCGAAATATTTCTCGATGAACTCGTTGCGGCCCTGCAGCAAAACCACGGTGCCTCTCGCGACCGGCTGCTCGCAACGGAAAATGGCGTAGCGCAGCTTGCGCCCGTCGAAGCTCTCGAAGAACCCCTCGGTGCGGTTCTCCGGCACCGGATTGTCTGCCTTGGAATAGAGGATCGAATCCATGGCGATGTCGCGCCTCGCTGACAAATGGCCCACCTCAAGGGGATAGCGCAGGTGGACGGAATTGCAACAGATTTGTTGGCGGTCCCCTTTGGCTGAATCCTTGGTGCCGGCATCCCCCCATCGGCCTCTCCGACGGCAGCGCCGGCGCCTGTGACGCTTTCGACCGCGCCTTGCCACGACGTCGCCAATATCAGGCTTTCGTGGTTGTTCCGCGTCGCTCGAGTGCGGTTTTGCGGATGATCTCGGCGATTTCCGGGCTGCTGCTGGACAGCATCTGGAAATCCGACGAATAGAGCGACAGCAGCGAGACTTCGGTCACGGCGCTGACGGTCGCCGAGCGGGGCTCGCCGCTGATGAGCGCCATCTCGCCGAAGAAGCTGCCGGAGCCGAGCTCCACGGGGTTCGGTGTGGCGACGCTGACACGGCCTTCGACGATGAAGAACATCTGATCGCCCGTATCGCCCTTGCGGCAGATTACTGCGCCGGCCGGTACGACACGAGGTCTCAGCGCCCGCACGATTTCGATGAGTGCGCCCGACCCGAGCTTCTGGAAGAGCGGCACCGCTGCCACCAGCTGCCAATTGCGCACGAAATCCTGCCGGCGGACTTCTTCGTAGAAGCCGGTGGCAAGGATACCCGCCCATAGCGCGAAGATGCCGATTCCGCTCATCATGACCAGCCCGGCAAGGATGCGGCCGGCGAAGCTTTGCGGGATCTCGTCGCCATAGCCTGTCGTGGATAGCGTGACCACCGCCCACCACATCGCGAGGGGGATACTGCCGAATTTGTCAGGCTGGGCATCGCGCTCGATGATGTAGGCCGCGAGCGCCGCACTGAACAGAACGAGGCCGAAGATCGAGGTGACGCCGATCAGGTTGCGCGCTTCCTTGCTCAGGACCCTGCCCAGCAGGCGGAAGAAGGTCGAGCCGCGCAATGGCTTCAAGAGCCAGATGGCGCAATAGAGGCTCTGGTCACGTCCGCGGATGAAAAGGAATGCGGCCACGGGGACCAAAACCGCAAGCACGTCGACGGCGATTTCCAGCGCCCGGCCGCGAACGTCTCTCTTGCGCTGCATGATCAGCGTCTCGATCAGTTGCAGAACATAGGCAGCCCAGACACCAGCAAGCAGGACTTCCAGGATGAGCCTGGTCTGTCCGGATATGTCCGGTGTCGTAAGCGCGGCCACAGTCAACAGACCGATTGCGGCGAGCAGCGCGTTCAGCGATGCGGAAATCTTCGAGAAAGGGAGCGCCGACATTCAATACCCCGACTGGGCTGCCATTTTCGCAGAATAGGATGCCTGCGATCCAAACGTAAAGGGGCGGAGGCATTTGCACGGCAACCAAGTGTCGACTGCACGGCAACCAAGTGTCGACCACTGAAGACGGCATTCCAAGTCCTGCGCCGTCATCGCTGCCCGACGTCAAGCGGAAAGCCCTTGAATGGCTTGATCTCCTTGAGCACGAAGGTTGTCTGCATCTCCTTGATGCGCGGCAGACGGCGAACGACGGCCATGGCGAAATCCGCATAGCTGTCGAGGTCGGCGGCAACGACCTGCAATAGGAAATCCGCGTCCCCGGCGATGCTGTAGCACGCCACGACTTCGCTCAGCTTCAGGACGTCGCGCGAGAACTCCTCGGCTTCGGCTTCGCTGTGGCTGTCGATCTTCACCCTGATGAAGGCGAGGACGCCGAGGCCGATCTGGCGCCTGTCCAGCGTTGCCGTATAGCCCTGGATGACCGCGGTTTCCTCCAGTTGCCGCACGCGCCGCCAGCATGGCGAGGTGGAAAGCCCGACTTCGGACGAAAGCGCCTGATTGGTCAGGCGTCCGTCCTTCTGGAGCGCCTCGAGGATTCTCAGGTCGATAGGTTCGAGTGTGGAAGGCATATGTGACCCCAATGCCAGTATATTAAGGTAGCATCTACCTTCTATCATCGATTTTCAGCAATGAAAGGCAGGAACTTCCCCGATGTTGGAGATATTCTGCGGGCCAGCGTCGACAACAGCAAAAGGTTTCCCATGCTCCCCGACATTCGTCTCGCCATCATCATCAATCCGGATTTGCCGCTGGGGCTGATCGCCAATACTGCCGGCGCCATCGCGATAGGGCTGGGGGCGCGATTTCCAGCACTTGCGGCAAGGCAATTGGTCGACAGGCAACAGCGTGCGATCGACATCAGCTCGAACATGCCGGTGCCGATGCTGCAGGCCGATGCCGATGCCATCCGATCGCTGTTGCTGAAGGCGCTGCCTCAACAGGGAGAGCGGGCGGTCGTTGCCTTTCCGGCCTTCGCACGGTCTCTGCACGACTACAGGGAATATGAGGCCACATTTCCCGGCCGCGATCTTTCCGAGGAAGCCATCGACGGTCTGGGAATAGCGGGTCCATCGAAATGGGTGAAATCGCTGACGGGCTCGCTGAAGCTGCTGCGCTGAGGCCGGAAAGAAAAAAGGCCGGCTCGCGGAATAGAGAAATCCGCTTCGCCGGCCGAGCAAGGACTGAAGAAGAAGGGACGATACACTTCAGTCATCGGATGATGGTGTTCCGATGATTCAGTGATACGCCCGCCAGCCTGAACAGGTTCCGAACCAACCGTTCATCTGCGGTTCACGCAATGCTTTTCCGCAGGATACGCGCAGCTGCACAGGGGTCTTGAACTCCGGAAAAGCGATCCCCATTTCCAGTCTGCAGGTGCCAAACGGGCCTGCGAAACCGTCCCGAGGCCGCCCGGAGTGGGGTCATGGGACAAACCTTGAAATCGCAATTGTCGCTCACAGGAGGACTCCATGCGCCACGTAGACTTCTCTCCCCTTTACCGTTCCACCGTCGGTTTCGACCGTCTGTTCACCATGCTCGACAGCCTTGGCCAGCCGGATCAGGCCCAGACCTATCCGCCCTACAATATCGAGCGTACCGGTGAAAACACCTATCGCATCACCATGGCCGTTGCCGGTTTCGACGAAAAGGAACTGAGCATCGAGGCCCACGCCCATGTGCTTCACGTCAAGGGCGAAAAGAGCGAGGAGCCGGCTGAAACCAGCGAATATCTCTATCGCGGTATCGCCAAGCGCGCCTTCGAGCGCCGTTTCCAGCTCGCCGATCATGTCGAGGTCCAGGCTGCTTCGCTGAAGAATGGTTTGCTGCACATCGATCTGTTGCGCAACATTCCCGAAGCCATGAAGCCGCGCCGCATCTCCATTGAGGCCGAGCCCGTGGAAACCCCGAAGGCCATCGAGGCACACATAAACTAAGACATGCGGCCGACGGCGGTCCCATACCGCCATCGGCATTGATCCTCCCAAGGTCAAACGAGAAGCGGCGCCCATTCGGGCGCCGCTTTTGTTTTGGCTCATACTTTGGAATCTTTTGGAATTCTCAGGCGGCGTGCGTCGCTTCAGCCGACTTTGCCCCGGCCTTTGCCGCTTCCCGGCGCTTGGCCGCATCGGCGTATTTCTGCGCAAGGACCGCGCAGGTCATCAGCTGAATCTGGTGGAACAGCATGAGCGGCAGCACGATGGCGCCGATACCCTGGCCGGCGAAGATGACATTGGCCATCGGCACGCCGCTCGCCAGAGATTTCTTCGAGCCGCAGAAGGTGATGGTGATCTCGTCGGCCTTCGAAAAGCCGAGTGCGCGGCTGCCGAACATGGTGATGCAGATCACCATCGCAAGAAGCACCATGTTGGCAACGATGACGGTAGCGATGTCAAGCACCGAGAAGGTGTGCCACAGCCCTTCGACCACGGCTTCGCTGAAGGCCGAATAGACGACCATCAGGATCGAGCCGCGATCGACCGGCATCAGGATCTTCTTCTTGGAGCGGATCCAGTTACCGATCCATGGCTGCAGCAACTGGCCGGCGATGAAGGGGGCGAGCAGCTGCAGCATGATCTGCCACAGGACATCCCAGGAAAAGCCGCCCTGGCCGCCGACGGAGAACAGCACGCCGACGAGCAGCGGTGTCAGAAACATGCCGAAGATATTCGAGGCCGACGCCGAGCAGATCGCGGCCGGCACGTTGCCGCCGGCGATGGAGGTGAAGGCGATGGAGGACTGCACGGTCGAGGGCAGCACGCTCAGGAACAGCATGCCCGTATAGAGCGACACGGGCAGGATGCTGTTCGGAACGATATGGCCCATGGCCAGCACCAGCAGCGGGAAGATGCCGAAGGTCGTCAGCAAAATGACGAGGTGCAGCCGCCAGTGCAGCATGCCGGCGATGACCACATCGCGCGACAGGCGCGCGCCATGCAGGAAGAACAGCAGACCGATGGCAAAATTGGTGGCAATGCCGAAATACTTGGCGCTCATTCCCTGCACGGGAAAGAAGGATGCCGTCAGAACGGTGAGCACCAGCAGCATGGTGAAGGTGTCTGGAAGAAAGCGGCGCATCGTGCCTACCCCAATCGCAGTTACAAGTCGCAGGATTAATCCTTGCAGATAGACCTATCGTGATCCACGATGCAAGAAATAACAGTTATCGCGATACAGGATAATCCATGCTGGATCTCACACAGTTGCGCAGCTTCGTCGCCGTCGAGCAGATGGGCAGCTTCACGCTGGCGGCGGAGCGTCTCGGTCTTGGGCAATCGACCGTCAGCCAGCACATACAGCGGCTGGAAACCGAACTCGGGCGCAAGCTGCTGGCGCGCGACACGCATCGCGTGGTCCTGACCGGCGACGGCGAGGCCTTGCTCGGCCATGCGCGCCAGATGCTGTCGATCGAAGGCGATGTGCGGCAGCTTTTTGCCGGCAACAGCCTGCGCGGCAGCCTTCGGCTCGGCGTTTCCGAGGACTTCGTCACCAGCCAGCTCCCTGACGTTCTGGAAGACTTCGTCCGTTCGCATCCGTCCGTCGATCTCGAGCTGACGGTCGCTCTCAGCGGCACGCTTTATGAAATGCAGGACAATGGCGATCTCGATCTCGTGCTGGCGAAGCGCCGGCTCGGGGATGTCAGGGGCAAGCTCGTCTATCGCGAGCCGCTGGTGTGGCTGGCGCGCGATCCGGATCGCATTCGCAAGCTCGCGGCTCCTCTGCCGCTGATTGCCTTTCCCACGCCGAGCGTTACGCGTGCGGTGGCGCTGGAGGCGCTGCGCCGGCAGCAGATGCCATGGCGGATCGTCTGCACCTGCGGCAGCCTCAGCGGCCTGACGGCGGCGGCGCGCGCCGGCATGGGCGTCCTCGTCCAGCCCCGGAGCATGGCGCCCGCCGGCCTGATGGAGATCGGGCCGGGCTGGCTGCCTACTCTCGAGGATGTGGAATTCGTGCTCGTGCCCCGTAAGGGGGCGGACCGGCTTCTGGTTGAAGCGCTCTCGGAGGATATTCTGGCAAAGGTCAGGGGGCCGAGATCGACCTGACAACGCTCGGGCTTGCCGGGCCCGACAAACCGTTTCCGATCCTATCGATGCGATTGGCCTCCCATCGGGAGATCTTCTGCCGGCTGGATTTTCTATCTTTGCGCGTCCCGCCTTCTCATTGCACCGGTTCAGGTCGAAGTCAGCTTTGGCTGCTATCGTTGATGGTTACGAGGGAGCTGAGCGAGGATATCCGTCCCGATGACCTATGGTGCCATCTTCATTTCCGGACTTGTCGCCTGCGTCGTGGCCATGACGGTGATCGTTCACCATGCTCCGGCATTCGCCCACAGCGACCAGTCGACCTCGGCAATGTTCGCCCATCGGAATTAGAATTAGTCCGCCTGCCGTCTATATGAGCGCCGTCCGGCTCCGAGCCGGCTCCGGCGCTCTCTTCGTGCGTGTCAGCCCAGGCAGGCGAGGAAGTTCGCGACATCGGCCTCGGTCGTGGCGAAGCTGGTGACGAGACGGATCAGCGTCTGGTCATCGCCGACCAGATCCGGCTGCGATTCCGGGATCGGCCATTCGTAGAACTTCGCGCCCTTGTCCTCGGCGGTCTTGGCCGAGGATTTCGGTATGATCGCGAAAACCTCGTTGGAGACTGTCGGCCAGGCGAGGTGGGCGCCCGGCGCCTTTTCGATGCCGGCGCGCAGGCGATCGGCCATGCCGTTGGAGTGGCGGGCCAGATCGAGCCAGAGGCCATCCTGGAAATAGCCATCGAACTGCGCGGCGATGAAGCGCGACTTGGAGAAGAGCTGGGCGGCGCGCTTGCGGATGAAAGGCATCTCCTTTGCCTGCTCCGGATTGAAGAAGACGATCGCCTCGGCGCACCAGCAGCCGTTCTTGGTGCCGCCGAAGGAGAGGATGTCGACACCGCGCTTCCATGTCATGTCGGCGGGGCTGGCGCCGAGAGCGACCAGGGCGTTGGCGAAGCGTGCGCCGTCCATGTGCAGCGGCAGGCCGTTCGCCTTGGCGACGGAGGCGACCGCATCGATCTCGTCGAGCGAATAGACCGTGCCGATTTCCGTCGCCTGCGTGATCGTCACGGCGGCGGCGCGACCGTGGTGCACGGCGTCCTGGGGGAAGCGGGCAATTTTTGCGGCGAGCGCCTGCGGGTCGATCTTGCCGGCCGCGCCCTTGACCGTTGCCAGCCGCGCGTTGCTGAAGAAATCCGGCGAACCGCATTCGTCTTCGGCCACATGCGCCTCGCTGTGGCAGAACGTGATGCCGCCCGGCTTCTGGACGCTGGCAAGCGACAGCGAATTGGCGGCGGAGCCGGTTGCGACGAAGAAAACGGCGACGTCGCGCTCGAAGACCTCGGCGAATTTGGCCTCGATCTTCTGATCCAGGTCGCTCGAGCCGTATGCGGTGGCAAAGCCACCGGATTCGGCAAGGAGACGTTCAGCGATCTTGGTGTGGGCGCCGGCCCAGTTATCGGAAGCAAAGAACATGGAAATGCACCAGTTGAAGGATTGAATTACGGCTAGGTTAAATAGGGTCGGGCGGACATTACGCCAATGCAAAAACCTATCAAGAGCATGAACTTGAAGAATGCATCACAGAAATTGATCTACGCAATCAACAAATAAAATGATGCGCCGCAGCGAAACTTTATTGCTCGATTTATGCAACATGGGCAATCTTCCGTCTTTCGTTGACGAATTTTTGCCGTTTTGCTCTTGCGAAGACGTGAGCTTTCTGGCATAGAGCTGATGAATTAGGACAGGGTTGCTGTCCTATTTTGGCCGCCGAGGCCGAAGATGTGCCCCCAGGGTCCTGACGATGTCGGGATTTCGAGCTATAGTCGTCGAGAGCATGCCCTTTCAAGCCTTTCGGGCGGTGGGTACTGCGGCGGTGGAATAGCAAGGCGCGGAACGCTGACGACGGGCTCCACTCACGGGGCCACGGTTCGCGGCCGGATCTTCACAATGCAACAGCGCTGTCGCGCGTCGGATCCGGAAACGGACCGCGCGAGACGAAGGATCGCCCGCGACGCGGGCCTTACCGGAGGGAAGACCATGACGAACAGGACGACGTTCACGAGTTTTGACCAGACCGCAGCCGCCAATGCAGCTGCCACGGCCAAAACGTCGAAACGCGCTGTTGGCATCCCGCCGAAGCAGGGCCTCTACGATCCGCGCAACGAGCACGATGCCTGCGGCGTCGGCTTCGTCGCGCACATGAAGGGCCAGAAGTCGCATCAGATCGTGCGCGACGGCCTGTTCATTCTCGAAAACCTGACGCATCGCGGTGCCGTCGGCGCTGATCCGCTGATGGGCGACGGCGCGGGCATTCTCGTGCAGATCCCGGACCGTTTCTTCCGCGAGGAGATGGCCAAGCAGGGCGTCATCCTGCCGAAGGCGGGCGAATATGGCGTCGGCCATTGCTTCCTGCCACGCGACGAGGCTCTGATCGAGCACTTCAAGGCGGCTATCAAGCAGGTCGTTGCCGAAGAAGGCCAGGTGCTGCTCGGTTTCCGCGACGTGCCGGTCGACAACTCGTCGCTGTCGAAGGCTCCCGACATCGCTGCCACCGAGCCGCATCATGTGCAGGTCTTCATCGGCGCCGGCCGCGATGCCGGCACCAACGAGGAGTTCGAGCGTCGCCTCTTTACCCTGCGCAAGGTGATCTCCAACCGCATCTATGCCGAATACGAGGGCGAGGAGAGCAACTTCTACCCTGTATCGCTGTCGAGCTCGACCATCGTCTACAAGGGCATGTTCCTCGCCTATCAGGTGGGCGCCTATTATAAGGACCTCTCCGATCCGCGCTTCGAGACGGCGGTTGCCCTGGTGCACCAGCGTTTCTCGACCAACACCTTCCCGTCGTGGAAGCTGGCGCACCCTTATCGCATGGTCGCCCATAACGGTGAAATCAACACGCTGCGCGGCAACGTCAACTGGATGGCCGCGCGCCAGGCATCGGTATCCTCACCGCTGTTCGGCGAGGACATCTCCAAGCTCTGGCCGATCTCCTATGAAGGACAGTCGGACACGGCCTGTTTCGACAACGCGCTCGAATTCCTCGTGCGCGGCGGCTATTCCATGGCGCATGCCATGATGATGCTGATCCCTGAAGCATGGGCCGGCAACCAGCTGATGGCTGCCGAGCGCAAGGCATTCTACGAGTATCATGCTGCCTTGATGGAGCCATGGGATGGCCCGGCCGCCGTCGCCTTCACCGACGGCAAGCAGATCGGCGCGACGCTCGACCGCAACGGCCTGCGTCCGGCCCGCTACCTCGTTACCAATGACGATCGCATCATCATGGCGTCCGAAGCCGGCGTTCTGCCGGTCGAGGAAGAGAAGATCATCCAGAAGTGGCGTCTGCAGCCCGGTAAGATGCTGCTGATCGACATGGAGAAGGGCCGCATCATCTCCGACGACGAGGTGAAGTCGGAGCTTGCCACCAAGCATCCCTACCAGAGCTGGCTGAAGCGCACGCAGCTGATCCTCGAAGACCTGAAGCCGGTAGAGCCGCGGGCGCTGCGCCGCGACGTGTCGCTGCTCGATCGCCAGCAGGCCTTCGGCTACACCACGGAAGACACGAAGCTGCTGATGTCGCCGATGGCGACGACAGGGCAGGAAGCCGTCGGCTCCATGGGCACGGATACGCCGATCTCGGCCATGTCCGACAAGGCGAAGCTGCTCTACACCTACTTCAAGCAGAACTTCGCTCAGGTGACGAACCCGCCGATCGACCCGATCCGCGAGGAGCTCGTCATGAGCCTCGTGTCGTTCATCGGCCCGCGCCCGAACCTGCTCGACCATACCGGCATGGCCAACGCCAAGCGCCTGGAAGTGCGCCAGCCGATCCTGACCAACGGCGATCTCGAAAAGATCCGCTCCATCGGTCACACGGAGGACCGTTTCGACACCAAGACGCTCGACTTCACCTATGATGTCGAACGGGGTGCCGAAGGCATGCCGGAGATGCTCGACCGCCTCTGCGAACGGGCGGAAGCGGCCGTTCGCGGCGGCTACAACATCATCGTGCTCTCCGACCGCCAGATTGGGCCGGACCGCATCGCCATCCCGGCGCTGCTGGCGACCGCCGCCGTGCACCACCACCTGATCCGCAAGGGGCTGCGCACCTCGGTCGGTCTCGTCGTCGAAACCGGCGAGCCGCGCGAAGTGCATCATTTCTGCCTGCTGGCCGGCTACGGTGCCGAAGCGATCAACCCCTATCTCGCCTTCGACACGCTGCTCGACATGCATCAGCGCGGCGAATTCCCGAAGGAAGTGGATGCGACCGAAGTCGTCTACCGCTACATCAAGGCGGTCGGCAAAGGCATCCTCAAGGTCATGTCGAAGATGGGCATTTCGACCTATCAATCCTATTGCGGCGCGCAGATCTTCGATGCGATCGGCCTGCAGCAGGAGCTGGTCGACAAGTATTTCTTCGGTACGGCAACCATGATCGAGGGCATCGGCCTCGATACGATCGCCGAGGAAACCGTCGCCCGTCACAAGTCTGCGTTCGGCCGCGATCCGCTGCTGGCGAGCACGCTCGACATCGGTGGCGAATATGCCTACCGCATGCGCGGCGAAAGCCACGCCTGGACGCCGGATGCCGTGGCTGCCCTGCAGCATGCCGTGCGCGGCAATGCCGAGGACCGCTATCGCGAGTTCTCCGAAATGGTCAACGAGTCGGCGCTTCGGATGAACACCATCCGCGGTCTCTTCACCATCAAGGGTGCGGAAGCGCTCGGCCGCAAGCCGATCTCGATCGACGAGGTCGAACCGGCTGCCGATATCGTCAAGCGCTTCTCGACCGGCGCCATGTCCTTCGGCTCCATCAGCCGCGAGGCGCATACGACGCTGGCAATCGCCATGAACCGGATCGGCGGCAAGTCGAACACCGGCGAGGGCGGCGAGGAAGCCGATCGCTATATGCCGCTCTTCGACGGCTCGCCGAACCCGGAACGCTCCGCCATCAAGCAGATCGCCTCCGGCCGCTTCGGCGTGACGACCGAATATCTGGTCAACGCCGACGTGCTGCAGATCAAGGTGGCGCAGGGCGCCAAGCCCGGCGAGGGCGGCCAGCTGCCCGGCCACAAGGTCGATGCCACGGTCGCCAAGACCCGGCATTCGACGCCGGGCGTCGGCCTGATTTCGCCGCCGCCGCACCATGACATCTATTCGATCGAAGACCTGGCGCAGCTGATCTTCGACCTGAAGAACGTCAACCCGACCTCGGATGTGTCGGTCAAGCTCGTCTCGGAAGTCGGCGTCGGCACGGTTGCCGCCGGCGTCGCCAAGGCGCGCGCCGACCACATCACCGTCTCCGGCTATGACGGCGGCACCGGCGCTTCGCCGCTGACTTCGCTGAAGCATGCCGGCTCGCCTTGGGAGATCGGCCTTGCCGAAACCCAGCAGACGCTGGTGCTGAACGGGCTGCGCTCGCGCATCGCCCTGCAGGTGGACGGCGGCCTGAAGACCGGCCGCGACGTCATCATCGGCGCGCTGCTCGGTGCCGACGAGTTCGGCTTCGCCACCGCGCCGCTGATCGCTGCCGGCTGCATCATGATGCGCAAGTGCCACCTCAACACCTGTCCGGTTGGCGTCGCCACGCAGGACCCGGTGCTGCGCAAGCGCTTCAAGGGTGCGCCGGAGCATGTCATCAACTACTTCTTCTTCGTAGCCGAGGAAGTGCGCGAGATCCTCGCTTCGCTGGGCGTTTCCAAGCTGGACGAGATCATCGGCGCTTCCGAGCTTCTGGAAAAGGACGAGATGCTTGCCCATTGGAAGGCCAAGGGCCTCGACTTCAGCCGCATCTTCCACAAGGTCGATGCCGCCAAGGAAGAGACCTACTGGACCAAGCTGCAGAAGCACCCGATCGACGATATTCTCGACCGCAAGCTGATCGAGAAGGCCGAGCCGGCCCTGTCTTCCAAGACGCCGGTTGCCTTCGAGGTCGACATCAAGAACGTCGACCGTTCGGCCGGCGCCATGCTGTCGGGCGCGGTTGCCAAGCGTTATGGCCATCGCGGCTTGAAGGACGATACGATCAACGTCACCCTGAGGGGCACCGCCGGTCAGTCCTTCGGCGCCTTCCTGGCACGCGGCGTAACCTTCAACCTTGTCGGCGACGGCAACGACTATGTCGGCAAGGGTCTGTCGGGTGGTCGCATCATCATCCGTCCGCCGGAAAATTCGAAGATCGTCGCTGAAAACTCGATCATCGTCGGCAACACCGTGCTCTACGGCGCGACCGAGGGCGAGTGCTACTTCCGCGGTGTCGCGGGCGAGCGCTTCGCGGTCAGAAACTCCGGTGCCATCGCCATCGTCGAAGGCGTGGGCGATCATGGCTGCGAGTACATGACCGGCGGCGTCGTCGTCGTTCTCGGCGAAACCGGGCGCAACTTCGCGGCCGGCATGTCGGGCGGCGTGGCCTATGTGCTCGACGAGAAGGGCGATTTCGCCCGTCGCTGCAACATGGCCATGGTGGAGCTGGAACCGGTTCCCGAAGAGGACGAACTGCTGGAGAAACTGCACCATCACGGCGGCGACATCATGCACAAGGGACGCGTCGACGTCTCGGATGACATGACGCGTCACGACGAGGAGCGCCTCTACCAGCTGATTTCGAACCATTTCCACTACACGGGCTCGACGCGAGCCAAGGAAATCCTCGATCACTGGGCCGACTACCGCCCGAAATTCCGCAAGGTCATGCCGGTCGAGTACCGTCGCGCCCTTGAGGAAATGGAGCGCAGCCGGTTGAGCGTGGCGGCGGAGTAATCCGCCCCGGTTCAAACGCCAGTCGAGGGTTTCGCCTCGCACTGCGGTCGCCGTCATGGCGGTCGCGACTGTCGAACAGCGGAATCGGATTTGAATTAAAGTGCCGGACAGGGAAACTTGGATGACCCTCAGGCACGGGAGCCATGAGCTCCTCTTTTAGAGTGAGGAAACGAAAGCATGGGCAAGGTAACAGGCTTCTTGGAAATCGACCGGCAGGTGGCGAAGTATCAGCCGGCGTCGGATCGCATCCGGCATTTCCGTGAATTCACGATCCCCATGTCGGACCCGGAAGTGCAGAAACAGGCAGCGCGCTGCATGGACTGTGGCATACCCTATTGCCACGGCCCGACCGGCTGCCCGGTGCACAACCAGATCCCCGATTGGAACGACCTCGTCTACAACAACAACTGGGAAGAGGCGATCCGCAACCTGCATTCGACCAACAACTTCCCGGAATTCACCGGCCGCGTCTGCCCCGCGCCTTGCGAGGAAGCCTGCACGCTGAACCTGGAAGACGCGCCGGTCGCCATCAAGACCGTGGAGCAGGCGATTGCCGACAAGGCCTACGAGCTCGGCTTCATCCGCCCGCAGCCGGCAACGGTGCACACGGGCAAGAAGGTCGCCGTCATCGGCTCCGGCCCCGCCGGCATGGCGGCTGCCCAGCAGCTCGGCCGCGCCGGCCATGAGGTTCACCTCTACGAGCGTGAAAGCAAGGCCGGCGGCCTGCTGCGCTACGGCATTCCGGACTTCAAGATGGAGAAGAACTTCATCGATCGCCGCGTCGAGCAGATGAAGGGCGAGGGCGTGACCTTCCATTGCGGCGTCAATGTCGGCGTCGATGTCAAGATCGAGCAGCTTCTGGCAGACCATGATGCCGTGCTCTATTGCGGCGGCTCGGAAACGCCGCGCGAGGCCGGCATTCCCGGTGTCGAACTGGCGGGCGTCCATGACGCCATGCCCTATCTCGTGCAGCAGAACCGCCGTGTCGGCCGTGAAAACATCGACAGCGCCGGGTGGCCCGCCGACCCGATCCTCGCCGGCGGCAAGCACATCGTCGTCGTCGGCGGCGGCGATACGGCATCGGACTGCGTCGGCACGGCCTTCCGGCAGGGTGCCGTGAAGGTCACCCAGCTCGACATCCGTCCGCAGCCGCCGGAAAAGGAAGACAAGTTCGCCGTATGGCCGTTCTGGGCGACGAAGATGCGCACCTCGTCCTCGCAGGCCGAAGGCGCCGTTCGTGAGTTCCAGGTCGCGACGCTCGAATTCCTCGGTGAAGACGGTGTCCTGACGGGCGTGAAGTGCTGCGAAGTGGATGAGCGCCGCCAGCCGATCGCCGGAACGGAATTCGTCATCCGCGCCGATCTCGCCTTCATCGCGATCGGCTTCCGCGGTCCGTTTACCGACAGCGTGCTGAAGGAACTCGACGGCAAGCTGACGCTGAACACCGACCGCCGCGGCTCGACCAACGTCGTCGCCAACGACAAGGACTACAAGACGTCGGTCGACAAGCTTTGGACGGCCGGCGACATTCGCCGCGGTCAGTCCCTGGTGGTCTGGGCGATCCGCGAGGGCCGTCAGGCAGCCCGGGCGATCGACGAGGCGCTGATGGGCTCGACGGTTCTGCCGCGATAAGCCTCACGGCCGCCCCAAACAGGATCTGAAAGGCCGGGTTCGTGATGAACCCGGCCTTTTGCTTATCTGTTCGCCGCGATGTTCCAGTTGTAGATGCAGCGGTCGAGCCCGATGGCGATCTCGAGCACCGTGACAGCGTGGTCTATCGCCGGTCCCTTCCTGGCCTGGCTGCGATAGCGCTCAGGGAAATCCGTGCGTCTCGAAATCGAGCAGACCTCCATCCATTTATCGCCGTTATCGACCTCGATATCCATCGTGACCTCGGAATAGGCCGGAAGGCGGTCGGACGGCACGATCCTTGTCGGCAGATGGATCACCGAAGCGATCATCCTGCGGACCGGTTCCAGGGCGGCGGCGTGGTAGTCGTTGCCGCTGTCGGCGGTGAAGGCGCATTGGAATTCGAGCTGCCAGAATTCCTTGAGCCGCACATGCTTGGTCGGCTGATCCTGTTCGCGGCGATAGGATTTTCCCGCTTGCCAGACGCACAAGGGCAGACGCGTTCTCGAATGATTTCCGAGAAGATGCTGCATGTAGACATAGGTTGACGGCGTCGTTTCGGGACGCAGCACGAGTTCGGCATCGGTGTCCGACAGCCGTTCCTGCACCCATATGTCCTCGTTCGAATAGGCATCCGAAACGAGGTTGCGCGGCATGAGGGCAGGGGCCTCCACCCTTCGGACATCCCAGGCGGGGTTTACGGATCGCAGGAAGCTGCGGACTTCATCCGAAAAGAACCGGGTAAGATCGTCGCGCAGCCGTATGTCACGCTCTTCCCAGTGAACGAGCGAATTGATGTTATAGATATTGAGCACGGTGCCTTTCTCCATGGGCAACGTTGATGTTTCGAGGCGAGGGCTTTACGTCCAGCCGCCGCCGGACGCATCAACGCCTCCGGCCGTCACGACTGGACGCGGAGACCTCGGCCGGAGAAAGCGCACGGAACCACAGCCTGCAGGCAGGTGCGGTAACGATCGATATGATCTGCGCTGTTCGTGCTCATGTTGTTCTTCTATTGGCGGCGTGCGGCGTTGTCAAACCGCCTCCGGCATATCTATCGGGCGACCGATCCTGGCAGGCGGTAGTCGTCGACGCGGCCCGCCGGTGCGGGGTCCATCTGGCCTTTCTCGACGAGAAGATCGCGCGGCGACGGTGCCGTCGCAGCAGGCGCAGGCGCGCCGCCGAGAAGTTGCGAGCCGCCATCGAGGTCCGGATCGGAAATGCTCACGGGCTGCGTACGGGTGATTTTTTCGCTCTCCGCCGCGGGCAGATTGGCTTGCTGCGCCGGCAGCGGGTTGCCGGTGTCGAGGCGGGTGATGTCGGGACTTGCCTGATCGCCCAATATCCGTCGCGCCGACTTCTCCAGATAGAAGGCGACCTTGCGCTTGCCCGCCGCCGTGAAGTTGACCCCGTCCGCCGTTCTCAACCGCACCTGCTGGCCGTTGATATCGGAACCGGTCACGATGAACTCGCCGCCCTGATCCGTGAAGCCATCCCAGATGTCGATGAATTCGCCGCCGACGCTGGTCATCTGGCTTTGATAGATCTGATTGAGCTTGACGGCGCTGGCCGTCAGCTGGTCCGACCCGAATGACGGTAGCCCCACCCAGAGCAGCGGGATGTGGCGGCTCGTCACGAGCTTGGCAAATTGCTGCACGCGCTCCTCGTAGGCGAGGAACCACGGATCGGTGCCGTATTTCTCGTTCAGCCCGTCACCGATCATCTGCTGACGGTCATTGGCTCCGATCATCACGACGACCATGGCCGGCTTCAGCTGGTCCATCATGCCAGGCAGCTGCTGCGGCCAGTTGTAATAATCCTGCCGAACGAGGCCGGAGGCGACATTGCCGCGCGCCTGGACGACGACGCCGGGGGAGGTGGAGAAGGCATCCTCCAATCCGGTTGCCAGGCCGCTTGCCATGAAGTCGCCAACGACCAGGATTGTCCTGGCATCGGGGAGCTTTTCGGTCGGCGGCGGCGTCTCCGGCTGGGCCACCGGCTGGCGAGGCGGTGGCGTCGGCCGCTTTTTCGGCTGCACCTTGCGTCGCGGCGGCGGCTGCTCGGCCGGCTGGTCGGGATAATCGGGCTCGGGGTTGCCGAACAGCATGTCGAGCAACGTCCTGCGCCGTTCCTGCGCTTCCGCCATTTTCGGAAGGCAGGCAAGTGCCATGACGGCAGCAAGGAATGCCGTGAGAATGAACTTTGCGGTTGCCATGGTCGCGCGGACAGGTGGTTTTATCATAGCTTCTTTTCCGCTCACGCATCCATGGTCGCACAAGGACGGCTTCTCCGCCAGCGACCGCGGATTTGCTGGATGGCGGCTTACTTGCGCAAGGCCTTCAGCAGGCTCATCGACGGCTCGCCATCCGCATCCATGCCCATGCGTTCCTGAACGGCCGATATCGCAGCCTTCGAACCCGATCCGAAGTTGCCGTCGACGACGCCGTCATAATAGCCGAGCTCCTTCAGCCGCGTCTGCAGTTCGAATTTCTGCTTGACGTCGAGCGTGCCGCTGGGGCGCGGCCAGGTTTGCTGCATACCGCCATAGCCAGCGATCTGGTCGGCAAGCAGGCCGACAGCCAGGGCATAGCTGTCGGAGGCGTTGTAGCGCTTGACGGTGAAGAAGTTGCCGGTCATCAGGAAGCCGGGGCCGTCCGGGCCGCCGGGCATCTTCAGCTGCGCACGGTCGGACATCAGGCGGAAACCCTTGCCGTTCGGCCGCGCGAAGCCGAGGGCCGCCCATTGGGCGATCGTATGGGTCTTGCCGGCCTGAGCGCTGCCACCCGGCGGGACGACGACTTCATAGCCCCAGGTGCGTCCGGTATCCCAGCCGTTCTTGGCCAGCAGATTGGCCGTCGTCGCCAGGGCGTCCGGAATGGAGTTCCAGATATCGGCATGGCCGCTGCCGTCGGCGTCGACCGCATAGAGCAGGTAGCTGGTCGGGATGAATTGCGTGTGGCCCATGGCGCCAGCCCAGGAGCCGTTCAGTTCCTTGCGCGAAATATCGCCGCTTTGCAGGATTTTCAGCGCGGCAATGAGCTGCTTCCTGGCGTAGCTGCCCCGCTTCGGGTCGGCATAGGCGAGTGTCGCCAGGGCGCGGGGCACGTAATGCAGCCGGTCGTTCTTGGCCAGAACGGCGCCGTAATTCGACTCCATCGACCAGATTGCCAGCATGATATTTCGGTCGACGCCGAAGCGCTGTTCGAGGGTGCGCAGCGTGGATGCGTATTTGACCGCCATCTTACGGCCAATATCAATGGTATAGGGATTGACACGGGAGTCCAGGTAATCCCAGATTTGGGACTTGAATTCCGGTTGGTATTGCGCCTTTTCGAGGACCGTGGGGTCGGGGTCCGTCACACCTGCAAATGCATCGCGATAGGTCGACTGCGTAATGCCGCTTTTGGCGGCGGTAGCGTAGAAGCCCGCGATCCATTTCTGGAACCCTGGGTCAGCATTGGCGTTAACGGGAAGGAATCCCGCGAAGGCGCCGAGCGCGAGCGCCAGAGCGAGACCACGAAGGGAGTTTTTGCGGTTTACGGTCATCTACAGCCTTGTCCATCAATCGTTGGATTTCGGTGCGGCGGATGCGCATGGCATTCGCCCAAGCGTGACGCTAAACGAACGAAGTCAACAAATTCTTTACCATGGAAGTCCGGGTCAGTCATTATTTGCAAAACAGTAGCAAATTTAATCTACTGACCTTTAGAATGGCTTGGCGCCAAGCGATTTAATGCCCAGGAGGTATGAGTGGGACAACATAAGAAGGTTCGTAAGGCAGTATTTCCTGTCGCTGGACTCGGGACGCGGTTCTTGCCTGCGACCAAGGCGGTGCCGAAGGAAATGCTGACCGTCGTGGACAAGCCGGTGATCCAGTATGTCGTCGACGAGGCGATGGAAGCCGGCATCGAACATTTCGTATTCGTGACGGGCCGCAGCAAGCACGTCATCGAAGATTATTTCGACATTCAGTTCGAGCTCGAGCACACGCTGCGCCAGCGCAACAAGAACGCCGAACTGTCGTTGCTGAACGGCCTGCTGCCGAAAGCCGGCACGGCGAGCTTCACGCGCCAGCAGGAGCCGCTCGGCCTCGGCCATGCCGTCTGGTGCGCCCGCGAGATCGTCGGCGACGAGCCGTTCGCGCTGTTGCTGCCGGACATGGTCATGCGCGCCGAAAAGGGCTGCATGAAGGGCATGATCGAGCTTTACGAGCATAGTGGCGGCAACGTCATCGCCGTCGAGGAATGCAGCCCCGATCAGACCCATAAATACGGCATCGTCGGCGTCGGCGAGACGATCGGCAACGGCTTCCGCATCACGGAAATGGTCGAAAAGCCGGCCAAGGGTACGGCTCCGTCCAACTTCTTCATCAACGGCCGCTATATCCTGCAGCCGGAAATCTTCCGTATCCTGGAGAGCCAGGAACGCGGCGCCGGCAACGAGATCCAGCTGACGGACGGCATGTTGAAGCTGGCGCAGACGCAGGATTTCGCAGGCTATCACTTTGAAGGCCAGACCTTCGACTGTGGTGCAAAGGATGGCTTTATCCTTGCCAACGTGGCCTTCTCGCTGGCGCGTGCGGATATCCGCCCGACCATCGAAAACGAACTGAAGGCCCTGATCGCCGCCCTGAAATAGGCGTTCGGGTCTTTGGACGCAAAGCATCGAGGCTCGGCATGGACCGGGCCTCGTTTCGTTTGAAGAGGACGCTTGCCGCCGGGGATGGCTGCGAGGAATCCCGGGCGGCCGTTACCGCTTCACCGTCAGCCCGACGCCGGCCTGGAGCTGGCGTGTGTCGTCGCCCTCCTTCCGGGTGGTCAGCTGATAGCCGACATTGCTCGTCAGATCGAGGTAGCGGTTGATCCCCCAGGTCAGGCCGAAGGCCGCGTCGTATTCGGTCTCGTCGGCTGCACTGCCGCTGGAAGGATAATCACGCCAGATCGTTCCGCCCGTCAGCTTGGCCGTGAGATCGTCACGCAGCTGATGGCTCACCGTGCTCGTGAGTTGGTAAGCGCTATAGCCGCTCAGGCCGGGCGTGGTGGATGGCTGAACGGTGGTGGAAAGGCCGATGCTGACATCGGTTCCGCGCTGCGGCGACCAGGCCAGATTGCCGTCGATCGTCGGGGAGTCGACCGAAGCGAGGCGCGAATCGTCGAATTCCGTATGCTGGTAGCCGAAGCCGAGCTCGCCCTTGAACTTTTCGCCCAGGTCGAATTCGACGCCGCCCTTGCCGCCGTAGCTCTGGTTGGAGCGGGCATAGCCGTTGCTGTCTCGCGTCTGGTCGTAGACGGCGCGGCCGAGATTGACTTCCACGAAGGGAATGATGGCCGGCGACAGTTCGTAGCCGATGCGCCCGCGCCATGTGCCGGCCGTCTGGTCGCGGTCGCTGAGCGTGACCTGGGTTCCATCCGAGAGTTCGGCATCGGAATAGACCGTGCGTGTCAGCGCCAGGGCCGTCGTGCCGCGCAGCAGGCCGAAGTCACGCTCCAGCGAAAGCCCCGTCGTGAACTGGTTGACGGCGGATTGCTTCGAGGCGCCGGCGATGGCGTTCGGATCGCTGGTGTCCTCGCGGTAGAACTGATAGCCGGCGGTGATATGCGCGATGGTGTCGGCAGGAAGATCCAGGCGCAGGTCGGCATCGAGGCTGATCGTCGGCTTTTCTTCGCCGGTGCCGCTGATGTTCCTTTGCCAGACGCCTTCGCCGGTGACTGTCAGGGCATGCCGATCCCAATCGGAGGTCAGGGTGCTGCGCAGGTCCGTCTGCAGGAAGGTGCGGTTGTCCTCAACCGAGCCGGTGCGGTCCCGCTCGAGATTGATCGACTGATTGACCGAGGGGCGCAGGGTGAACGTGCCGAGCGGTATGCCCTGGACATCAGCCCGATCCGGATACTGGCGCGTCCTCAGGCCGTCGACCGTGGTTTCGGGCAGGTTGACGCGGCGTAGGTCGTCATCCAGCGTGGAGCCCGTGGTTGTGGGGTCGACCCCATCGAGGCGAAGGCGCATGTTCGGCGGAGTGTCGCTGCCGCCCGATCCCTGGCTTGCCGGTGAAGCCTGATTTACTGGTGCGCCCGTTTGCGTGTCGGTCAGCGGCCCGGTCGCGGCATCGGCCGGCGCCGCCGACGTTGTCGGGGCTGGCAAGGTGTCGTCGAGACTTTGGTCGGGCGAGAGCGATTGTGCTTGGGCCGGCAGCGGCGCGGCAAATGCGATACCCCAGCCGAGCACGGCGGATGTCGCCCATGCCGTCAGCCGGAGGGCACCATGACCCGCCTTGTCCTTGCCGATGTCCATGTTGTTTGTATCTGATCCTGCTGGAAATGCCCTAAATTCTTACCCAAGTGTAAAGCCGCGTGGTTAACGCTTGGTTGCCAAAGGACTACGCAAGGATGTGGATCGGCAATATTATCGACGTGATGCAGCAGCCCGGCGCTGTGGCTGCAGGTCGATCTTCGGTGGACAGATTTGCAGAAAAGCGTTAGGCCTCCCTCATGAACAAGAGAGCTGTAAGACTCATCGCGAACGGTGCGATCGAATCCGCTGTGCGAACGATCGAAACCGAAAGACGGGGCATGGAAGCGCTGGAACGCGCACTGACCAATGGTCTGACCGAGCCCTTCAGCCGTGCGGTAGAGATCATCGGCGATATCAGCGGCCGCGTTATCATCACCGGCGTCGGCAAGAGCGGCCATATCGGCAACAAGCTCGCCGCGACGCTCGCATCGACCGGAACGCCGGCGTTCTTCGTGCATCCTGTCGAGGCCAATCACGGCGATCTCGGCATGATCACGCAGGACGACGTCATCGTTGCGATGTCCTGGGGCGGCGAGAGCGCGGAGTTGCGCGGCATCATCAGCTATTCCCGCCGTTTCTCGATTCCGATGATCGCCATCACCGCCGGCGAATCCTCGACGCTCGCGCGTGAATCGGATGTGGTTCTGCTGCTGCCCAAGGAGCAGGAAGCCTGCCCGCACGGTCTGGCGCCGACGACATCGACGCTGCTGCAGCTTGCCATCGGCGATGCGCTCGCCGTCGCTCTGCTGGAGGCGCGCGGCTTCACGGCCGAGGATTTCCGCACCTTCCATCCGGGCGGCAAGCTGGGGGCGAGCCTCTCGCATGTGGTCGATATCATGCACAAGGGCGAGCGCGTACCTTTGGTCAAGCTTGGGACGGGTATGCCGGAAGCGGCCATGACGCTGTCGAAGATGCGCTTCGGCTGCGTCGGCGTGATCGATGACGAGGGTTGCCTGTGCGGCATCGTCACCGACGGCGATATCGCCCGCAATCTCGGCACCAGTCTTGCCGACATGCGCGTCGACGAGGTGATGACCCGCAATCCGAAGACGGTGAAGGAAACGACGCTGGCGACGAGCGCCATGGCCGTGCTCAATCGCCACAATATTTCGGCGCTTATCGTTGTCGACGACACGCGACGCCCGATCGGCATCGTGCATTTCCACGACCTGCTGCGGATCGGCGTGGCCTGATCAGACGGGTTCCACCGTCAGGTCGCGACCGCTGCTGGCGACGATCTTGACGCGGGTGCCGACCGGCAGGTCGGGTCCATTGACCGTCCAATAGGTATCGTTGAGACGAATCCGCCCTCGGCCTTCGGTGATGGGCTGCTCCAGCGTTGCCGTCCGTCCGACCAGGCTGGCGCCGCGCTGGTTCAGGAAGGGTTCGTCGGTGGTCTGGTTGTTGTTATAGAGATAGCGGCGACCGATGAGGGTGACGATGACTGCCGTGGCTGCAAAGACAAGCCCCTGCACCTGCCAGATCCAGAAGGCGCTCTCCCAGAAAAGCAGCGACAAAGCGCCGACGATGATGCCTGCAAGCCCGATCCAGACCAGGAAGAAGCCTGGCAGGATCAGTTCGGCGGCCAGCAGCACCAACCCCAGCAACCACCAGATCCAGGGGCCGAGTTCGACGGCGAGATTGTCGAGCATCTCAGCTCTCCTTCGACGTCAGCGGATTGATTGAAGGCGTGGTGCGAGCGGAGCCGGATCGCGGGCGGGGAGGCTGCGGCGCTCCGCTGCCGTCGCCATTGTCGCCGAAGACCTCGCGGGCGATGGCGCCGATGCCGCCGAGCGAGCCGATGAGGGAGCTCGCCTCCATCGGCATCAGAACGATCTTGGAATTGCCGGCGGAACCGATCGCGGTGAGGGCCTCGGTGTATTTCTGCGCGACAAAGTAATTGATGGCCTGCACATTGCCCTCGGCAATGGCCTCGGACACCACGCGGGTCGCCTTGGCTTCCGCTTCCGCCAGGCGTTCGCGGGCCTCGGCATTGCGGAATGCCGCCTCGCGCTGGCCTTCGGCCTGCAGTACCGCTGCCTGCTTGGCGCCTTCGGCACGCAATATCTGTGCGTTGCGCAGCCCTTCGGCTTCCAGAACCTGGGCACGCTTTTCACGCTCGGCCTTCATCTGCCGGCCCATTGCGTCGACCAGATCCTTCGGAGGCTGGATATCCTTGATCTCGACGCGCGTCATCTTGATGCCCCAGGGCTCGGCCGCCTCGTCGACGACGCGCAGCAGCCGTTCGTTGATGACGTCGCGGTTGGACAGGAGCTCGTCGAGATCCATCGAGCCCATGACCGAGCGGATGTTGGTCTTGGTGAGGTTGAGGATCGCGGTTTCGAGATTGGTGATCTGATAAGCCGCCTGGGCGGCGTTCAACACCTGGAAGAAGGCCACGGCATCGGCGGAGATGCTGGCATTGTCCTTGGTGATGACCTCCTGCGTCGGCACGGCGAGAACCTGCTCCATCACGTTCATGCGTGCGCCGATCGTTTCGATGAAAGGCAGGATCAGGTTGAGGCCCGGCTCCAGCGTCCGGGTGTAGCGGCCGAAGCGCTGGACCGTGTACCGATAGCCCTGCGGAACTGTCTTGATGCCCGCAAAGAGCACCAGGATAACCAAGACCACCAGGGCAATCACGACGATGCTGAAACCACCCACAACCATCGAACTCCTCCATGGACGCGCCCGCCCGTGGCGGAATTCGCGTCGCGTAAACCGCTGCCGTTCGGCCTCTATATGCTCGGTCGAGCAAAGAGACGGCAGCTCAATCAGATGTGGTGGGTTAGCATGTTCTCGGCAAGTGAGGAATGGCCTCAAAACGGGCCATCTTCGTCAGCTCCGATCAATCAATCGCGACCCGGGTCTTGCTTCCGGCGATTGATCTTCATACCTTATTATGGAAATTTCCGGCCCACCGCCTCCCAACCTTTCGGGCCAAGCCATCGCGCATCATCATCAGGGTGAAGCTATGAACATAGATAGGACCTTGCGGTCGGTCGTGGCCGTGCACGCATCAATTCCGGAAGACGCTTTCACGGCGACGACGCTCGGCGTCCGCAGGGAAGGCAGCGGCGTCGTCATTCGGGGAAATGGTCTGGTCTTGACCATCGGCTATCTGATCACCGAAGCCGAGGAGGTCTGGCTGACGACCAATAGCGGTCGCGTCGTGCCGGGGCATGCGCTGGCCTACGATCAGGAAACGGGATTCGGCCTGGTGCAGGCGCTCGGCCCGCTCGATGTGCCGGCCCTCGAATTCGGCGATGCCAGCAGGACCGAGATCGGCGACGAGGTTGTCGTTGCCGATGGGATCGGCCAGTTCGTGGAGGCGAAGATCGTCGCCAAGCAGGAGTTTGCCGGCTATTGGGAATATCTGCTGGACGAGGCGATCTTCACGGCACCGGCCCATCCCTCCTGGGGCGGGGCGGCGCTTCTCGATGAGGATGGCAAGCTTCTCGGCATCGGTTCGCTGCACCTGCAGATGGCGACCCAGAATGGCGACAGCGCCGACATCAACATGATCGTGCCGATCAACCTGCTGATGCCGATCCTCGACGACCTGATCAAACGTGGTCACGTCAACAAGCCGCCGCGGCCTTGGCTCGGTGCCTTTTCCGCCGAAAGCAACGGTGAAGTCGTGGTCATGAGCGTCACGGACGGCGGTCCGGCGGCCAAGGCGGGGTTGCGCCGGGGCGACGTCATTTCGGAAATCCGCGACGGGGAGGTCGACGGGCTCGCCGATTTCTATCGCAAGATCTGGCAGAGCGGACCGGCCGGCGCCGAGATCCCCATGCGGGTGCTGCGCGACGGCCGCGAGGCCTGGCTGCGCATCAAATCCGCCGATCGCGGCAGCTTCCTCAGGAAGCCGCAGCTGCAATAGGTTTTTCGCCGGGACTCTTCCCGGCGGATCATCAGGCCCAGCCGAGCAGTTCCCGCCTGACCACCTTCTCCAGCACGTTCATGCCGTCCTCGCTGTCGTTAAGACAGGGGATGTGTGCAAATTTCTCGCCGCCATTGTGATGGAAGGATTCCGCGGCCTGCTCGGAGATCTCCTCCAGCGTCTCCAGGCAGTCCGAGACGAAGCCGGGGTTGAGCACGGCGATGCGCTTGGTGCCGCTTTGGGCGAGCGCCTCCACCGTCTTGTCCGTATAGGGCTGCAGCCATTCCTCGGGACCGAAACGGGACTGGAATGTAACCATGAACTGATCTTCGGAAAGGCCAAGCTTCTCACGCAGCAAGCGACCGGTCTTTTGACAGAAGCAATAGTAGGGGTCGCCCAGCTTGAAGTAGGACATCGGTATGCCGTGGAAGGATGCGAGGATCTTTTCGGGCTGCCAGTCCAGCGTCGAAAGGTGCCGGGTCACGGAGTTGGCCAGCGCCTCGATATAGGTCTCGTCGTCATGATATTGTGGGACGGTGCGAACCGCCGGCTGCCAGCGCATCTTCTGAAGTTTCTCGAACGCCTTGTCGTTGACCGTCGCCGTCGTCGCGGCCGCATATTGCGGATACAGCGGAAAGAGCACGATGCGCTCGCAGCCTTCGTCCTTCAGGGCCTGGATGCGGTCGCCGATCGAGGGCTGGCCGTAGCGCATGGCCCAGTCGACGCGGACGTTGGGCAGGTCGCGCAGGCGCTCGGCCATGAGGTCGGACTGGTTGCGCGTATAGGTGCGCAGATAGCTTTCGTTCTTTTCCTTGTTCCAGATCGTCTCGTAGGCCTTGCCGACCTTCTGCGGCCGGGTGTTGAGCACGATGCCGAACAGGATCGGGTACCATTTCCAGCGTGACCACTCGATGACGCGGCGGTCGGTCAGGAATTCGCGCAGGTAGCGGCGCATCGAGGAATAGTCGGTGCCGTCGGGTGTTCCGAGGTTGATGAGCAGCACGCCGACCTTGCCGTATTTCACGCTTGGATGATCGGACGGAAGCGCGCTCAAATCTGCTGTCATCGATTGAATTCCTCTCAAGATACGAAGCACTTCACATAGGAACAAAAGCCGGTCCGGGGAAGCCCGGACCGGCTGGGGCATGCGAGACAAATCGTCCTTACTTGGCCGGAATCCTCAACTTTTCGCCGACGGCCAGACGATGCGGCTTGATATTGCGGTTGGCCGCCAGAAGTTTGCGCCATTGCCCGGCGTTGCCATAGTAGGTCCTGGCAAGATCCCAGAGCGTATCGCCTGCGACGATGACGTGAGTCGTCGGCGTTTTGGGCGGCTCGCTGGCCTTGGCTTCCGGTGCTGTGGCGACGGGCGTCGTCGTCGCGGGCGTGGAGGCGGCCGGTGCCGGTGTCGTCGGAGTCTCGGTCGCGGGCGTGGGCGTTGAAGTGGCGGGCGCGGAGGATGTCGGCGCCGCTGTTTCGGCTGCCGAATTTGCCGGAACGGATGGCGTGGCCGTCGGGTTTGCCGACATGGTCGTGCCTGGCGTCGTGACGGCGGGAGCAGAAGAGGCCGGCGGCGTCGGTGCAGACGAGGAGGCGGCACTATCGGCGGCAGCCGGTGCCGGTTTTTGCTCAGGCGCGGGCTGCGGCTTGGCATCGGCGGGCTTTGCCGGTTCCGGCTGGGCGGCTGGCTGTGCCGCGCCGACCTGGGTTACGCGGCCGTCCGTATAGGGCTTGTAGGGATTGTGCGCGCCAAGGTAGTCGGCGACGACAGCTTCCAGGTTGGGGCCGAAATCATAGGCGTTCTTGCCGTCTTTGGCGAAGACCGTGTAGCCGTCGCCGCCGGCGCGCATGTAGTTGTTGCTGACGACGCCATAGGTCTTTTCCGGGTCGATCGGCTTGAATTCGGTGCCTTCCTGGACATCGACGGACACTAGGCGGCTGCCCGGCGGCTTCGACTTGTCGAAGCTGTATTTGAGGCCGGCAACCTGCGGGAAGCGACCGGCGCCGTCATCGATCTGGCTGAGACCGTTCTCGAGCGCCGCCTTCACATCCGCTCCGGTCAACTGGAACGTCGCGACCGTATTCTGGAAGGGCAGCACGGTCAGCACGTCGCCCATGGTGACGTCGCCTGCGCCGATGGAAGCGCGCAGGCCGCCGCCGTTCTGGATGGCGATGTTGATCCCTTGCGCCTTTGTGCGGTCGAGCATGGCATCGGCGATGAGGTTGCCCATCGAGCATTCCTGAACGCGGCAGACTTCACGCGCACCTTCGATCGGGCCTTGCGAGCTGCCAATGACCTTCTTGCGCAGTTCCTCGATCGGCTTGGCCATTTCCAGTATGCGGGCGGCGATTGCGGGATCGGGCTTGATGGTGGAGTCGAGCAGGATCGGATCGCCCTTGGCATCCTTGACGGCGCCATTGTCGTCGAAGGTGACGACGAGATCGCCGAGATACTTGCTGTAGGAGGCGGCCTGAACCACCGGCACCTTATAGCCGGCGGGATTGTCGACCATGGTCGGGTAGGGGCCGGCGGCCTTCGGATCGGTATTCGACAATAGGGTATGCGAGTGGCCGCCGACGACGACGCTGACGCCGGCGATCTTGGCGATCTTCTCGACATCGCGCGGATAGCCGACATGGGTGAGCGCGATGATCTTGTTGACGCCCTGCGACTTCAGCGCGTCCACCTCGGCGCTGATGGCGGCGGCATCGTCGGTGATCTTCACATGCGGGCCGGGCCAGGCCAGCTCGGGCGTTTCGGTCGTCACGGCGCCGACGATGCCGATCTTCTGGCCGCCGATGTCGAGCACGATGGATTTCTTGATGCGGTCGCCGAGCTTCGACTGATCGTCGACCACCAGATTGGCCGTCACGACCGGAAACTGCGCCTTGTCGAGGAAGGCTGCGAGCGGCCCTTCGCCGTCATCGAACTCATGATTACCGACCGTCATGGCGTCGATTTTCATGTCATTGAGAAACTCGACTTCGGCGGCCCCTTTGTACGTGGTGTAAAACAGAGAGCCCTGGAAATTGTCGCCGGCATCGAGCACGACCACATTCTGGCCCGCAAGCGCTGCGCGCCTCTGGTCGATGGCAGCCTTCAGCCGCGCGGCGCCGCCGAAGCACTCGTTCTTGGCTTCTTCGGCTGCGGAGCAGGTGGCGTCGAACTTGTTGATCGACTCCACGCGCGAGTGGAAATCATTGAAGTGCAGGATGTTGAGCTGATAGTCCGCGAAGGCGGCACTTGTGCTAAGCGCCAGCAGCGTGGCGGCCAAAAGACCCACTCCGAAGGGCTGCTTCATCTGTCTCTCCTGTTGGTCATTACAATCCGGCCCGCCTTTGCCGCGCAGCGGTTTCCCGCCCGGATGTTTTCATCACGGCGGAGCGAGCGCAAGCAAAAGCTGTTGGCTTCATTAGGATTTTGCAAAGCGAGGGAGCGTGTCGTCAGATCAGGCGCATGCTTCGACTGCGGCGTAGGATTCTCGCAACGCGGCAGCGGCATTCCAGCCGACGCAGCAAAAGACGAGCAGGCAGCATAGAGAGGCTGCGAGATGAAAACGCCGGCTCCGCCCCCTGTAGAAAAGGATCGTGCTGGCGCCGTAGACCAGCAAAGCGGGCAAAGCGAAAATGAGAACGCTCATCGGGCCGTCGCAATCGAGCGCTTCGATGCCTTGAGCACGGTAACTGTTTACCGGGAGGACCGCCGCCAGAACGGCGACGGGTAATGCTGCGACAGGCATCAGATAAAGGACCGGCATGCCGCGCATGATGCCTCATCTCTCCGGCGGCTAACGTCAGCCCTGGCGGTTGAGCGAGAAATGTCCACCGGTTTCGGAGGTGCAATTGAGCTGGCTGGGATTGGCCAGGAAGCAATTCACCTTCGAGGATGTGCGCTTGATGTTCGAGTAGAGATCGATCTGGATCACGCCGGAGGCATCGGTCGTGTAGGTTCCCGACGCCATCTGCTGGTTCGTGCCGTCCGTGGTATGCGTTTCGAAACGCCCGGCGGTAAATGTCGAATTCAGCCCGTTCGAATCGGCCCAGCTGCCTTCCACGGAGTTCATCCGCGGCTGGACGCCGGTGTTCGTCGCCATCGGCGGCGGTCTGGAGCCACCGAAATCGACGCAGGCAGAAAGAGCTGCCGCGGCAGCGAGGAGGGCAAGAGCGTTTCTTATCTTCATAAATGTCTCCCGCGGAAAAGGGCGGACTAGAGGCATATCGGTTGTAAAGAAGATGGCGCGACCATTGGGCTAAAGCAAGGCTTCACAGCGGATCTGCTTGATTTATCTGGCCTGCGTAACAAAAATGCCCGCACGACCTGTGCGGGCATTGGAGTGTTGGATCGGGCGAACCCTACGACTCTCAGCGAACCAGGATGTTCCGGAACTGCCAGGGATCCTTCGTGTCGATGTCTTCCGGGAAGAGGCCCGGGCGGCCGTCGAGCGGGGTCCAGTCGGTGTAGTGGCCTTCAACCGGGCCGAGATAGGGCAACTGCACTTCGAGGCAGCGCTTGTAGTCGATCTCGTCGGCTTCGACGATGCCGGCCTTCGGGTTTTCGAGCGCCCAGACCATGCCGGCGAGAACCGCCGAGGTCACCTGCAGGCCGGTGGCGTTCTGGTAGGGGGCGATGCGGCGGGTCTCTTCGAGAGACAGGCGCGAGCCGTACCAGTAGGCGTTCTTGTCGTGACCGTAGAGCAGGACGCCGAGTTCATCGACGCCGTCTTCCAGCTCATGCTCGTCGAGAACGTGGTGAACCGGCTGCGGGGTGCCGCCGTTGCCGAACATTTCGTGCAGCGAGAGCACGGCGTCGTTGGCCGGATGATAGGCATAGTGGCAGGTCGGGCGGAAGGTGACTTCGCCGTCCTTGTCGCGCACCGTGAAGAAGTCGGCGATCGAGATCGACTCGTTGTGCGTGACGAGGAAGCCGTATTGCGGGCCGGGGGTCGGGCACCAGGTACGGACGCGGGTGTTGGCACCCGGCTGTTCCAGATAGATGGCGGCCTTGGAGCCCTTCTTGTGCTTCTTGGCGTTCTTCGGCATCCATTCCTCATGGGTGCCCCAGCCGAGTTCGGCCGGCTGCAGACCTTCGGAGATGAAGCCTTCGACAGACCAGGTGTTCCAGAAGACGTTGAGCGGCTTCGGATGCTTGGTACGCTGCGTGTCGCGCTCGGCGATGTGGATGCCCTTGACGCCGACCTTCTTCATCAGCTTGGCCCAGCCTTCGCGGTCGTGCTGATCCGGCTCCTCGAACTTCAGGCCGATATCCTTGGCGAGGTTGACGAGCGCCTGCTTGACGAACCAGGAGACCATGCCCGGGTTTGCGCCGCAGGTGGAAACCGCCGTCGTGCCGCCCGGATTCTTTTCCTTTTCCTTGCGCATGGTTTCGCGCAGCGCGTAGTTGGTGCGGTCGGCATTCTTCAGGCTCTTGTCGAAATAGAAGCCGAGCCAGGGCTCGACGACGGTGTCGATGTAAAGCACGTCGAGCTTGCGGCACAGCTTGACCAGATCGAGCGAGCCGGTATCGACCGAAAGGTTGACGCAGAAGCCCTGGCCGCCGCCTTCCGTCAGGAGCGGCTTCAACAGATCCTTGTAGTTGTCCTTGGTGACATATTCCTTGATATGACGGACGCCATGCTTTGCCAGGATCTCCATGTCGGCTGGCTCTTCACGCGGGTCGATGACGACCATCCGGCTCTTGTCGAATTTGAAATGGCGCTCGATCAGGGGCAGCGTGCCACGGCCGATGGAGCCAAAGCCGATCATCACGATCGGACCGGTAATTTCGGCATATACCGGATAGTTCTGTTCCGTCATTCTTTTCTCCTTCGAAAGGCGGTGCGCCGTTCGGTTCATGAAACTCAATCAGAGTTTGCGCGGGGATGCGCGAGGTGAACGGCTCTAACCACAAATTGATGTCACAATAAAGAGCTGTTCAGGGTTAGCCGGACAAAGTCAAGTAAAGGCAACATACACGCCTTATGCGACGAGTTTGTTGCCTTCAAGGTTGGTTTTCGCTGACATAAGCGGAAAAAGGCCTTCTTCCATCGCTTATCCCTTCAAGGTTTCCAATCCATCGATGACGGTGGTGAAGGCGATTTCCTGAACTTCGTAGGCGGCGACACCGTGGATAGTGAAGGGATCGGCGGCGACGTAGGCCTCCAGCTCGGCACGCTCGCCGCGGGCGAAGATGACGCCGCCGGTGCGCGGCACCTTGCGGCCCGATGCGAGGAACCAGCCCCTGGCATAGCCTTCCTTCACCCAGGCCATATGCGGCTCCATGTGCTTGTCGGCTTCGTCATTGCCCTTGAGGTAGGTAAGCGAGAGGATGAACATGCGTCAATTCCATATAAGTTGCGCGCGGATCAGGCCGCGCAGGGAGTTTCCGACGTAAAGGGTGCGGTCCTTCAGATCGTCGAGCCGGATGCGGCCGACGCGGGCCTTGCGCTGGCAGATGAGTTCGGTGCGCAGGACGCCGGCGAGCAGGCCGGCGGAAATGGGCGGGGTGCGCAGCGTATCCGGGTCATCCTCGACGAAGACCGAGGTGATCGTGCCTTCGCAAACCTCGTCCTTCTCATTGAGCATCAGCACCTCGTCTGCCTCGTCGGGCCGGTATTCCGCGCGTGCCGCTTCATAGACCGCGCGGCGCGTGGTCTTGACGCGCAGCAGCTTGTCGGAGGAATCGAGGCGGGTTGCCGCAATGCGGACGCGCCAGACGGTATCGGGCAGCAGCGGGACAAACGGCGCCGTCGTCACCTCCGTTTGCCCTTGGCGATCCAGCGTCAGCCGAACCCTCAAAGGTGCGGCGGCGGCGGCGACCGCATGGTCCAGTTTCCCGAGTACGTTCTGCGGAGCTGAAAAGCCGAGGCGGCGGGCGGACCGTTGCAGCCGGGCGAGATGAAGGCGCAAACGGACGAAGCCGGTTTCCGGCTCGTATCGCAGCGTCTCGATCAGAGAAAAATCCTCTACCGGTCGATCCATCGGTCCCCCACGGCGAAGCGCGCCTTGAGGAGGCATTCTTCATATTCCGCTTCCGCCGTCGAATCGAAGACGATGCCTCCGCCGACATTGAACACCGCGCGGCCGTCTTCGAAAAGCGTGATCGTGCGGATCGCCACCGAAAAACGCATGGCGCCGGCGGGGGAGATCATGCCGATCGCGCCGCAATAGGCGTCGCGTGGGCCGTCTTCGAGGTCATGCAGAATCTCCATCGCCCGCATTTTCGGCGCGCCGGTGATCGAACCGCAAGGAAAGAGCGCTGCAAGGATATCGCGAACGGACATGCCCGGAAGCAGCCTTGCCTGCACATGGCTGACCATCTGGTGCAAGGTCGGGTAGGTTTCGATGTCGAAGAGCTTGGGAACGTCGAGCGTGCCGACCTCGGTGATGCGCGAGATATCGTTGCGCAGCAGGTCGACGATCATGCGGTTTTCCGCCTGCGTCTTCTCGTCGGCGAGCATGGCGCGGATGATCTCGGCATCTTCGGCCGCACTCGCGCCGCGCTTGGCCGTGCCCTTCATCGGATGCGTCTCTATCCAGCCGTCATCGTCCGTGCGGAAGAAGAGTTCCGGCGAGCGCGACAGGATGACCGGGCCGCCGAGATCGACGAGTGCGCCGTATTTCACCGGCTGCCGTTCGATCAGCGACCAGAAGGCTGCCCGCGCGTCGCCATTCCAGCGGGCATGGATCGGCATGGTGAGGTTCGCCTGGTAGCAGTCGCCCTGGCGGAGGTGCCAATGCAGCCTGTCGAAGCGCTCCTTGTAGATCTCGAAATTCCAGGCCGCTTTCGGCTCCGTCAGGAATTCCCGGTTTTCCAGGCGCTGGGCCGGCTGGCCAAGGGGATGGCCATCGGCGGCCGGGCCGTCGAAAACGCCGAAGCAGAGCAGCGGCGTCTCCCTGTTCTCCTCGGCAAAGGATGCGAGCTTCTCTTCGAAGAGATGGCCGGCCTCATAGGCCATGTATCCGGCAAGCCATTTTCCCTGCCGTTTGGCCTCTTCCATGCGCTCCAGCGCATCGGAGAATTGCGCGCGCGTATGGGCGATGATGATCTCCGCCGGCTCGGCGAAGATCATCACTTGTCCTGTGCTGTCGTCCCTGAAGAGGACGTAGGGTATGGCGTCGGCCATGCGCGGATTTCGATCGGGTTCTGGTTATGTCGATTGTCAGGCACGGAAGCTGCAGCAATGACGGACGTGCCTGACCTGCTCCTGCGAGCAGACTGAATTTCAATTCTTATCTAGCGCTTCCAGCTCGTCGATCAGCCCTTCGATCATCGACAGGCCCTTGCTCCAGAACGACGGATCGGTCGCGTCGAGGCCGAAAGGCTTCAGAAGTTCGGAGTGGTGCTTGGTGCCGCCGGCCTTCAGCAGCTCGAAATACTTCTCCTGGAAGCCCTTTTCGGCATTGCGGTAGACCGCATAGAGCGAGTTCACCAGGCAATCGCCGAAGGCATAGGCATAGACGTAGAAGGGCGAATGGATGAAATGGGGGATATAGGCCCAGTAGGTCTCGTAGCCTTCCGAGATCTTGATGGCCGGGCCCAGGCTTTCCTCCTGGACCGAGAGCCACAGCGCGCCGATGTCGTCCGACGTCAGCTCGCCATTCTTGCGGGCGGTATGCACCTTGCGCTCGAATTCGTAGAAGGCGATCTGGCGCACGACCGTATTGATCATGTCCTCGACCTTCTGGGCGAGCATCGCCTTGCGCTCGCGCTTGTCGGTGGTCCTGTCGAGCAGGGCGCGGAAGGTCAGCATCTCGCCGAAGACGGAGGCGGTTTCGGCCAATGTCAGCGGCGTCTGGCACATCAGAGCGCCCTGGCCGCCGGCCAGCACCTGATGCACGCCATGACCGAGCTCATGCGCGAGCGTCATGACATCGCGCGGCTTGCCCATGTAGTTGACGAGGACGTAGGGGTGAGCCGACGGTACGGTCGGATGCGCGAAGGCGCCCGGCGCCTTGCCCGGGCGCACCGGCGCATCGATCCATTCCTCATCGAAGAAGCGCTTGGCGATATCAGCCATTTCCGGGGCGAAATTGCCATAGGCTGACAGCACCGTGTCTTTCGCATCGTTCCAGGGGATCAGCGCATTCGGCGTTTCCGGCAGCGGCGCATTGCGGTCCCAGAAATTCATCTGGTCCATGCCGAGCCACTTGGCCTTCATCTTGTAGTAGCGGTGCGAAAGGCGCGGATAGGCGTCGCGCACGGCGGCGGCCAGCGCATCCACCACCTCGCGCTCGACGCGGTTGGCCAGATGCCTCGAGTCGGCGATATCCTCGAAGCCGCGCCAGCGGTCGGCGATTTCCTTGTCCTTGGCGAGCGTGTTGGTGATGAGCGTGAAGGTGCGCAGGTTGGCCTTGAAGGTTTCGGCAAGCGCCATGGCCGCCTTGCGGCGCGCTTCCGGATCCTGCTCCTGCAGCATGTTCAGGGCGACTTCCAGCGGCTGCTTTTCGCCGTCGATCTCGAAGCGCAGCTCCGCCATCGTCTCGTCGAACAGCCGGTTGAAGGCGGCGGCGCTCGTCATGGATTTTTCCAGGAACAGCTGCTCCAACTTGTCGTCGAGCTGGTGCGGCTTGTCCTTGCGCAGGTCGACGATCCAGGGGCGATAATGGCCAGCGGCGGGGTCGTTCGCCATGCAGGCGTCCATGACCGCATCGTCGATGCGGTTCAGCTCCAGCGCAAAGAACAGCAGATGCGCGGAATAGTCCGTCAGCTTTGTCTGAACGTCGCCGTAAAGCTTGCCGTTGGCCGGATCGATTGTGTTGGAAAAATAGGTGAGGCCGGCGAAGGAGCCGAGGCGGCCCATGACGTCGTCCAGCGCCTCGTAGTCCTTTATAGCCGCGCCGATGCCGGCATCGCCTGATTTGGCGGCGGCATCGGTAAGCTTTCCCTTCCACTTCTCTTCGAAGGCTACGGCCATCTTGCCGGCCTTTTCCATGTCGCCGAGGAACTCGGGCGAGGTCGCGGACGGATAGAGATCGCTGAGCTTCCAGGCTGGCAGGTCTCCGAGCGCGCTACCGGCGGCCTGGCTCGCGGAGAAATTAAGGGATCGATGGAGCGAGGTCGGGCTCATGGGCGATATTTCCTCTGCTTTTATTGTTCGGAACGTCCGTTCCGTTGGTGTCTATTCGGCTGGAAAGCCCGCCGCAAGGCCTGATTTTCCTGCACTGTCGGTTGAATCATAAGCGATTTTATATTCGTCATAATGATTAAAATGCGATGGTTTGGCAAAACTTCATGTTCAAGCCTTTCTGCGAGTGTTCGCTTCAGGTTTCGCATGAAGTGAGGCACCAATGACCGGTTACAATAGCGCCAAGGGGGGCGCGCAGATTCTCGTTGTTGAGGATGATCCGATTCAACGTCGTCTGCTGAAGAATGCCATCGAGCGGCACGGACACGTTGCCCATTTGGCAGAGAACGGCCGTCTCGGCCTTGAGTTCTTGAAGCGTGGCATCGATCAGATCAGCGTTATCGTGCTCGATCTGATGATGCCGGAGATGAACGGCATAGAGTTTCTCGGCGCGCTGAACGATATGGGCATCGACCTGCCCGTCATCGTGCAGACGGGGCAGGGCGGCATCGATACCGTGGTGCAGGCCATGCGGGCCGGCGCCTTCGATTTCGTCGTCAAGCCGGTATCGCCGGAGCGCATCGCGGCATCGATCGCCAATGCGCTGAAACTCGATCAGCGCGAGGCGAAGGCCCGCGCCGGACGCAAGTCGCGCTCGAGCAGCATCACCTTCGACGATATCGTCTCGGCAAGTCCGGCGATGATGCGGGTGATCGATCTGGCTCATCGCGCCGCGCAATCCAACATTCCGGTGGTGCTGGAAGGCGAATCGGGCGTCGGCAAGGAGCTGGTGGCCCGCGCCATCCAGGCTGCAAGCGACCGCGCCGGCAAGCCGTTCGTGACCGTCAACTGCGGCGCTATCCCGCACAATCTGGTCGAGAGCATCCTCTTCGGACATGAAAAGGGCGCGTTCACGGGTGCGGCCGAGCGTCACATCGGCAAGTTCATGGAGGCCGACGGCGGCACGCTGTTCCTGGACGAGATCGGCGATCTGCCGCTGGAAGTCCAGGTCAAGCTGCTGCGCGCCGTGCAGCAGGGTGAAATCGAGACCGTCGGCGCGCGTGTCGCGCAGAAGGTCAACGTGCGGCTGATTTCGGCGACCAACAAGGATCTGATCGAAGAGGTGAAGGCAGGGCGGTTCCGCGAGGACCTTTACTATCGCCTCAACGTTTTCCCGATCACCATGCCGGCCCTGCGCCGCCGCAAGGAAGACATTCCGCACCTGGCGCGCGCCTTTGTTGACCGGTTCGCGCTCGAGCAGAAGCTCGATCACCCGCTCGGCATCAGCAACGACGCACTGGCGCTGCTGACGGCCTATGACTGGCCGGGCAATATCCGCCAGCTCGAAAACGCGATCTTCCGGGCGGTCGTTCTGTCCGAAGGGCCGGAGTTGCTTGACACGGATTTCCCGCAGATCGCCGCGCAGCTGCCCGGCTATTTCGCCGCCGAGCATCCGACCTTAGTTGTGGATAATTCGCATGGTCATCCGGCCGATACCGTCGCCGTCGAACGGGGCGAACGCATGGCGCACATGGTTTCGCACGGGGCGGCTGCAACCTCTCCGCTTTCCGCGGCCGATGCATCGGCAAGCGCTTCCGACAATGTCATCGTCAGCACCAACATAGCCGGCGACGTCAGGAAACTGGCGGATGTCGAGGAGGAACTGATCCGATTCGCGCTGAAATTCTATCGTGGGCAGATGAGCCAAGTGGCCAGAAAGCTTGGCATCGGGCGCTCAACTCTCTATCGTAAGTTGAAGGATTATGGTATAGACCCCGACGATCCGCAGAAAAACGCTGCATGAGTGAATGCTTAACGTTTAGGCAAGCATATTTTGTTACCCGTCGTAAGGCACTTGTTAGTGCATCGTTCACCATGTATGAAGAGGGCGACCATGTGTGGCATTTTTGCCATCGTGTCACCGCAATTGACAGCCATTTGGAACACGATGCGACATTGTCTGTCGGACGGGGATCGAATTGCCGAATTTGAGTGGAAATACCAAGCCTAATAGCTTGAGCTGGCATTCTGCGTGCTCTGACATATTTCGCAAGGTGGCCAAGGTAGTAGCCGTTGGCCTCCTTGCTTTGGCTGTTTCCACTCCTGTTTTCGTCGGTACGCCCTCGCAGGCGGGCGGCGAAACCCGTAGCCTCAAGATCTATTACGTCCACACCGGTGAAAAGGCCGTCATCACCTACAAGCGCAATGGCAAGTTCGATCCGGACGGCCTCGAGAAGCTGAACCGCATCCTGCGCGACTGGCGCAAGAATCAGCCGACCAAGATGAATCCGCGCCTGTTCGACCTGATCTGGGAAGTCTACCGCGAAAGCGGTTCGCATGAATTCATCTACGTGATTTGCGGCTTCCGTTCGCCCGGCACCAACGAGATGCTGCGCACGCGCTCCGCCCATACCGGCGTTGCCAAGAAGAGCCAGCACATGCTCGGCAACGCGATGGATTTCTACATTCCCGACGTCAAGCTCACCAAGCTGCGCGAAATCGGCATGAAGCTTCAGGTGGGCGGCGTCGGCTACTATCCGACCTCCGGTTCCCCCTTCGTCCACATGGATGTCGGCGGCGTGCGCGCATGGCCGCGCATGGACCGCCAGGATCTCGTCCGCCTCTTCCCGGACGGCAAGACGATGCATATTCCGGCCGACGGCCGGCCGCTGCCGGGCTACCAGGAGGCCGTGGCCGATTACAAGCGCCGCATGTCGTCGGACAATATCCAGATCGCCAGTTCTTCTTCGCCTCGTCGCGGCTTCTTCGCCCGCCTGTTCGGCGGCGGCGGTGGTGCGGATGAAGAAGAGGACAATGCAGATACGGGCACGGCCGCAGCGCCGGTGGCTGTCGCTTCGGCTGCCCGCAAGGGCCAGCCGGCTCCGGCCGCCAGCGACGAGGGTGACGATAGCCCGGCTCAGGCTCCCGCCCAGGTTCAGGTTGCCAGCGTAAATGCGCCTGTCCCGCAGGTTCGGCCCGCTTTTGGCAATCAGCCTGCCGGCAGTGACGTTGCTTCCGCTCTTGTCTCGCCGTCTCGTAACGCGGCTCAGGATGCGCTCGCCGCCGCCATGCCGAATACGGACGATCAGCCGCAATATGCCGATCTGCGCGCCTATCATGTGCCGGTGCCTTCCCTGCTGGATCGCCGTGCTCCCGGAGATGCCGAAGTGGCATCGGCCGAGGCTGACATGAGAGGTCAACTGGCTGCCGTTCCCGTCCCGGCACAGCGCCCCGAGCTGGCCGAAAGCCTTCTGGCTTCCGCCGACGCCGATCAGGAATCGATCGACGATCAGGCCGACGCAGGTACGCTTTCGCCGTCGATCGTCGCTGCACTGGAGCAGAGCCGGCCGGATCGGTCGGATGCGAACAATGCGGTTCCGATGACGCCGCCGTCCAACAATGTCGCCTCCAAGGATCAGGTTGCGCCCGTAAATGGCGGCATGGCGACCGACAACGATGCGGCCCAGGCGATCGCTTCGGTCCTGCCGCAGCAGAGGCCGGCCCAGCGGATGCCGATGCAGGTGGCGGCGCTGGCGCCGATCCGCAACGAGGTGAAGGCGAGCACTCATCGCTTCAATGACAGTTTCGACACGGTAACGCCGCAGGAACGTGCGATTGCCGCAGGCATTGCAGCCAAGGGCGGGCGGCCGAGCAAGCAGGATGCGGCCGATGCCGATGCCGGCCGGGCAACGGTGACGACTGCGCCGAAGCTGACCGACAAGATGATTTCGCAATGGGCGATCGCGAAGGCTCGCGTCGAGATCGGGAATCGCCCGGTCAAGGCGCCGCGTTTCGTGAGCCCGACGCTCCGCGCCCAGCCGACCGCCGTTTATACGGATGGCTTCAAGGTGCAGACGGCTTCCATCGATCCCGAGCGTTTCAGCGGAACCGCGGTGAATTTCCTTCAGGTGAAGAAGTTCAATTCGGTTGAATAGCCTGTCGTTCCGAAGCGCATATCCTCGAGGGAGCCTTTTGGCTCCCTTTTTCTTTCGGTCATGCGGTCGCGGTCCGGAAGGATCAGTCGGCTGCTGTTGCGCATAGTCGGTTGGAATGGTTTCGGTCGGCACGTCTGTTGCTTGCGGGCGACATTGCGCGTGCTTTCAGGTTCGTGTCAGAATTTATGCTTTCCATGCCTCGTTCGTTCAGTTTGGCTTCATCCAGCTCCAGTAGGCCGACAAGCTCGGACGCGATGGATAACGGCATTTGAACCGCAAGACGGCAATCATAATCGGCAACGGCAAGCTGCAACGCGATCTCTCGGAGATCGTCGACAATGCCGAATTCACGATGCGCTTCAACGAGCCGAAAGCGTCTATCGGCATGAGCGGATCCCGCACGGACATTCTCATGCTGGCAGCCTCCAGCAAGCCGATGCAGCGCCGATTGACGGATCCGACCTTCCTGACCAGCGCCACCTTCCGGGCCGCCAGGGAGGTCATGCTCGCCTATCATCCCGATATCATCAGAAAGTACCATCCCAAGCCCAATTTCCTGTCGCGCCTGAAGGGCAGGAGAAGCGACTGGACGATGCGGACAATCGAGCTGGTCGGCGCTGCCGGCAAGGAGATCCGCATCATGCCGCCGCAATTCTATATCGAAGGCTGTGCGGAACTCGGGGTGACCGAAAGCCGGATGCACCAGCTCTTTCCGAGCACCGGCTTTTTCGGCATCCGTTATGCCCTGTCGCAATTGCCCGCCGACGAATGGGACGTGAAGCTGTGCGGCTTCAGCTGGGAGGGATGGAAGCGTCACGCCTGGCTGGACGAGCGCCGCTGGGTCGATGACAGGATAGGCAGCGGGCGTATCAGCCTGCTCGTCTAGCCCGGCAGTTGCCAAGATCGGTTGAAAACAACCGTTTTCAGTTTCGCCTCATGTTTGCCTAAGCCCGCTTTCATTCACGGTTGCTAGAGCCTCGCAGAAATGACCGAGGTATTCTCAATGCGAACCCACGAATTCAGCCCGTCTTCGGCGATGCCGCTCGAAAGATCTCTTACGGGATTCGAGTTCGATCACGCGTCCGGTCTGATCGGCATCAGACTGGACGAACCGAAGCAGCCCATCATTCGCGGTTTTATCATCCATTTGCATCGGGCATATGACCGTATGTCTCAGGTCGAAAAGCTCGCGGCAAAGCTTCCGGTGCCGAGCGAGGTCATCGACGCGGTCGATGGCCGCACCTTGACGGCCGATGAAATTGAGCGTGTCTATCGCCGCCGGCTCCAGACGCCGTACTATCCTTTCGAATTGAGCGCAGGCGAGATTGCCTGCTTCCTGTCGCACCGGAAGGCTTGGGCAGCCATCGTCGAGCAGGGTGTCGATGCGGGGCTGATCTTCGAGGACGATGTCGAGATCGACGATACGTTTCAGGCGGCCTTTGCCGCGGCCAAGGTCTGTCTGAAGCCGGGCTCGTTCATTCGTTTCCCGTTCCGCATGGGCAAGGAGCATGGCGAGTGCGTTCTCTCGCAGGGGGAAACCAACGTCATTCAGCCCAAGCGCATCGGCCTCGGCATGGTGGCCCAGCTTGTGAGCCGCGATGCCGCCATACGCCTGCTGGAAGTGACGTCGGTCTTCGACCGGCCCGTCGATACGACCATGCAGATGAGCTGGTTTACCCGCGTGTCTCCGCTTGCGGTCCTTCCGGGCGGCGTGCGCGAGATTTCCCCGCAGCTTGGCGGCAGCACCATCAAGACCCCCAGGACATTGGCGGAACGGCTCTCCAGGGAAGTGTTGCGGCCGCTCTATCGTGCGAAGATCGCTCTTCGTTCGCATCGCATCGTCTGAGATCCCGCATCGTGGCTGTTCCGATTCTCGCATATCATCAGATAGCGGTGCCGCCGTCGCACACCGCGCCATTCAGAAGCATGGTCGTTCATCCCGCGGCCTTTCATCGCCAGATGGAGTGGCTGAAGAGGCTTGGCATCCAGGGTCTGTCGTTGCGCGACGCAATGCCCTACATCCGGGGCGAAAAAACGGGCAAGGTTGCCGCCATCACCTTCGATGACAGCTATGCCAATGTCTATGAGAATGCCTTGCCCGTGCTGCAGGAGCTCGGCTTCACCGCCACGAATTTCGTGGTCGTGAACCAGATCGGCGGCAGCAACGTCTGGGACACGCCCATCGGCGTGGCAAAAGCGGCATGCATGTCGGTGGAACAGTTGCTCCGGTGGCATAGCCTGGGCCACGAGGTCGGATCGCACACGCTCGACCACGTTCATCTCCCGCAATTGCCGATGGAGGAGGCGCGACGGCAGATCACGCATTCGCGCGAGCTGCTGGAAGACCTGCTCGACGAGGGCGTCTCGTCCTTTTGCTTTCCCTATGGCGACGAAACGCCGCTCGATCGCGTGCTGACCTATGAGGCGGGCTATAGTGCCGCGACGACGACGCGGCGCGGGCGGGCACGGCCGGATAACGATCCGTTCGGCCTGCCGCGCGCGACCGTTCGGCGCAACGACAGCTGGCTGCATTTCGTCAAGAAGTGCGTCGTCGGCTAGCGGCATCGGTTATGGGGCTACGGTGAAACCGTAGCCGCCGCTGTTTTTCTTTCGGATGCGGCCGCTCGCCGGCTGCCGCCAGCAAGCGGCTGCAGGGGTTATGGCTGCTTTGTCGGCGCGGGATTCTCGATGCTGTGGCCATTGCTGTCGCTGAGCGTGATCGGCCCGCCCACATGGCTCTGTCCCGTCGCGGTCGGCGGCATGAGCGTCCATGTAAAGTAGGCGATCAGGCCGCAGACGCCGAGCAGGAAGACGGTGAGGATCGCCGGAATGGACCATTCCTTCGCGAACACAGGCGTTTCCTGGCGAGGTTTGAAAGTGGCTCGGCGCCCTGCCGTCGTCTTATTGAGCTGTGTCGGCATTGTCGCCTCCAGTGGCATAAGTCTCGGCGGGGCAGGGGCCGAAGGCAGCGCAATGGCATATCGATCGGATCATGAGCGGGTTCCTTGGGGAGTTCTGCGCCTCGTGGCAGGTTCTGCCGCAAGGCTTTTTATGAGAAGAGGCGTTCGCCAGGGTCGCACGGATGTCAATCCGCCGCAGGCGACCGGAATGCCACGAGACCGTCAATCACAGCATTTTCGCTGAAGCGCAGGCTCAGGCAAAGTTTTGGAGAGCAGGGGGCGCGCGTGGCCCGCCATTGGGGGGATAGAGCTCTCGCCGGAATGTCTCGCTGACGGGAGCGACCACATCCTGCCGCACGAATGCGAGATGGCCGAAGGGATCGTCCGGCGGGGCTGGAAGCAGCGTAGCGGCGGAAATACGGCAGGCTCCGCAGCCCGGCATATGCGCCTTGCCATGCTGCTTGCCGTCGGATGTCTTCTCCGTCGTGCAGATGATCGGCAGGCTTCCATCCGGCAAGCGGTACTGTGAAAGCTCCAGCGGCAGTTCGGCGGCGCTGGAAACGGTCGGATGGTGGGCAAAGCCGACGGATATCAACGCGATGGCGCACAGAACGCGCATCAGCTTTTGCGTTGTTGCGAAGATCCGCTTCTGCACGATCTCTCCTCATCATCTGTCTGCATGAAGCACGTACGACATTCGCCGTTTCAGCTCAATGCGGCAATTTGGTATGGCCGTCGTCGTGCCCGTTTACACGCCGCGTCGAGCTCGGCTACAGATGGCGGCGGGGGCTCGCGCTGGCGGATTGGCGAGCCTCATATCGTTCATCTCATCGTGCGGCCGGTTCGCTCACCGGCGCTTGCGCGAAAAGGAATTGGGATGCCCATCGAGTCCTGGAACGGCGGCGAGGTCGATGTTGCCGTCATCGGCGCGGGTGCTGCCGGTGTGGGTGCGGCCCGGCAACTGCAGTTGCTTCGGCCTGATCTGTCGATCCTGCTGCTCGAAGCCTCCGACCGCGTCGGCGGCCGCGCCCGGTCGATCCATCCATTCGGGGCCGATGGCGCCGCGCTCGATCTCGGCTGCGGCTGGCTGCATGGTGCGCGCACCAACGCCTGGACCGGTATCGCCGAGAAAATCGGCCTGACCGTCGATCGCACGCCGGCCCCCTGGAGCGACGGCGGTCATCGGCTGGAGCAGGACACTCCCGACGCAAAGGCCGCCGCCGCAGCCGTCAACGACTTTTTCGAGCGCGTTGATGATTACGACGGCGATGAGGATGCGGATCTGACCGCGATGGTCTTGCCGGGCGACCCGTGGAGCGAGCGGATTTACGCGGTCGGTGCATTCATGACCGGGGGAGAACTCGACAAGTCATCGGTGATCGATCTCGGCCGCTACGATCCCGGCCCTGGCCCCGACTGGCGCGTGCGGCAGGGCTATGGAACGCTGGTGGCGACCTACGGCTTGCCGGTTCCGACCGTTCTTGGCGTCGAGGTCCGCCGCATCGATCACAGCGCCGCGGGCCATATCGTGCTTTCGACGAACAGGGGCGAGCTGCGGGCCAGAGCCGTCATCGTCACCGTTTCCACAAACGTCCTGGCGGCCGAGCGCATCGCCTTCTGGCCGCCGCTGCCGGAGAAGATCGAGGCGGCGTCGCGTCTGCCCCTTGGCCTTGCAAACAAGCTGTTCATTCGCACCGTCGAGCCGGCGATGTTTCCCGACGATACGCATGTCATGGGATCGCAGCATAGCCGCCGCACAGGCGCCTATCAGCTGAAACCGTTCGGCGCCCCTGTCATCGAGGCCTATTTTGCCGCCGATCTCGCGCTCGATCTGGAGCGGCAGGGCATCGATGCCGTGTTCGATTTCTCGGTGGAGCAGCTGAAGCGCGTCTTCGGCTCGGATGTCGGCGCGAAACTGTCGCCCCTCGTCATGTCCGCCTGGGCGGCCGAGCCCTTTGTCGGCGGATCCTATTCCTATGCGACGCCCGGCGCGTCGGATCTGCGCGGGGTGTTGGCAGCCCCTTGCGACGACCGTCTGTTCTTTGCCGGAGAGGCCTGCTCGCGGGCGCGATATTCGACGGCGCACGGCGCCTATGAAAATGGCATCGCGGCGGCGGAAGCCGTCGTAAAAGCGCTGTGATCGAGGCTTGACGGTAGCAATGAGCCATTTGCCGGCGCGAAATAGCGATTTGCCTCGCAAATTTCTGAAAATCGCTCTTAAACTTGCGCAGGAACAGGCGTAAACGCAATCAAATACCACCCGATTTGATTTACACCATCCTTCGGGAGATGGGCGGCGAAAGCCGCGACAAATAAAGCATTGGAGGAGCCATGAGCAACGGCGACGCACTAACCTTCGACATCCAGAAAAACCCCAGTCCCGCGACGGCTAGCGAGCGGGAAGCGCTGCTGCAAAATCCGGGCTTCGGCCGCGTCTTCACCGATCATATGGTGACGATCCGCTATTCGCAGGACCGTGGCTGGCACGACGCCAAGATCGAGGCGCGCAAGGCGCTGGCTCTCGATCCGGCGACCGTGGTGCTTCACTATGCGCAGGAAATCTTCGAAGGGATGAAGGCCTACCACCTGCCCGATGGCGGTGCTGCTCTCTTCCGTCCGAGCGCCAACGCCCGGCGCTTCAACAATTCGGCCGAGCGGCTGGCCATGCCGACCTTGCCGGAAAATGTCTTTGTCGAGTCCGTCCGCGAGCTGGTGAAGATCGATCGCGAGTGGATCCCCACCGCGGAAGGCGCGTCGCTCTATCTCCGGCCGTTCATGATCGGCTCGGAATCCGCGCTCGGCACACGGCCGGCGACCGACTACCTCTATTGCGTCATCGCCTCTCCGGTTGCCTCCTATTTCAAGGGCGGCGCATCGGCTGTCACGCTTTGGGTTTCCGAGAATTTCACGCGCGCCGCACCTGGCGGCACCGGTGCTGCCAAGTGCGGCGGCAACTATGCGGCAAGCCTTTCCGCACTGGCTGAAGGCCAGCGCGAAGGCTGCGAGCAGGTCGTCTTCCTCGACGCCGTCGAAAAGCGCTGGATCGAAGAACTCGGCGGCATGAACGTGTTCTTCGTCTTCGACGACGGCTCGCTGCAGACGCCGGCATTGACCGGTACGATCCTGCCGGGCATCACTCGCGACTCGCTGATCAAGCTCGGGCGCGACATGGGCTTGACCGTTCGCGAGGAGCCCTATTCCATCGATCAATGGCAGGCCGATGCCCAGAGCGGCCGCCTGCGCGAAGCCTTCGCCTGCGGCACGGCAGCGGTGGTGACGCCAATCGGCAAGGTGAAGGGCCGCAAGTACGGCTTCACGATCGGCGACGGCAATGCCGGTCCTGCCACCCTTCGCCTGAAGGCTGCGCTGACCGATATCCAGTTCGGCCGGGCGCAGGACAAGCATGAGTGGCTGGACCGCCTGTTCTGAGCGGAAAGCCCTATGATCCGCGCCGGGTTTTGACCGGAGCATGATCGATACCCGGCGGGAAACGCTCCCGCCGGGCTCTGACACGAGAGATCGCATAGTCACCCGAACCATCGGAGTTGTTGTGATGACCAAGGTCAGCGAACGTCCCGGCACCGAGCCGGGCGAGGAGATCGGCTTTGTCGGTCTCGGCGTCATGGGCCAGCCGATGGCCCTCAATCTTGCAAAAGCCGGTACGAAACTCGTGGTCTGGAACCGCTCGCCGGCCGCGGCAGATCCTCTGCTTAAGGCTGGTGCCGCCGTGGCTGCGAGCGTCGAAGAGGTGTTCGAGCAGACGCGCATCGTCATTCTGATGCTTGTCAACGAAGGGGCGCTGGACGCGGTCCTGCAGCGCGGCACGCCCGCCTTTGCCAAGCTGGTTGCCGGGCACATCGTGGTGTCCATGGGGTCCAATTCTCCCGACTATTCGCGCGGGCTCGCCGCCGAGATCGCTGCCGCCGGCGGGCGCTATGTCGAGGCGCCGGTTTCCGGCTCGCGCAAGCCCGCGGAAACAGGGCAGCTCGTCGCACTGTTGGGCGGCGATACGGACGCGGTTGTAGAGGTGCGGCCCTTGCTTGCGCCCATGTGCCGCGAGACGATCCTGTGCGGCCCGGTCGGCAATGCGTTGCTGATGAAGCTTTCCGTCAATCTCTATCTTTGCACGATGCTGGCGGGGCTCGCCGAGGCCGCGCATTTTGCCGAAAGCAACGGGCTCAACCTTGCGACTTTTCGGGCGGCCATCGATAGCGGCCCGATGGCAAGCGATCTGACGCGCGTGAAAATTCCGAAGCTTGTCGTCCGGGATTTTTCAGTGCAGGCGGCAACGGCCGATGCGTTCAACAGCACCAAACTGATCGCGCAGGCGGCGCGCGCCGCCGGTTTGGCGTCGCCGGTTCTCGACCTTTGCCGCGAGCTCTATGGGGAAAGCGTCGAGCTCGGCAACGGCCGGCTCGACATGGTGTCGGTGGTGGCAGCCATCGAGGCCCGTACCGCGGCGCTTCGTCGCTCCTAGCAAACCACGGTCCGATGCCTATGTTCGGTTGAGAAATCATCAGACATTCCTGAAAGGAAAACGGACATGTCTGCCCCTGTGGACAGCAATCTTTTTCAACGGCTTGGTTTGAAGCATCCATTGATCGTCGCGCCGATGGCCGGCGGTCCTTCTTCGGTGGAACTCGTGGCGGCCGCTTCGTCTGCTGGCGCTCTCGGGGCCATGGGAGGCGCCTATTCCAATGCCGCGGCCATTGAGGCTTTCGCGGTGCAGGTGCGACAGCGGACCGACAAGCCGTTTTCGATCAACCTCTTCATTCCGCACTCGATCCCAGAGGTCGCAAGCGACCGGGTTGACCGCGCGGTGGAGGCGACTGCCCGATATCGCCAGGAACTGGAACTGCCGTCACCGCAGCTTGAGGCTCCCTACGAGGAGGATTTTGACGCGCAGTTCGAGGCCGTGCTGGGCCTCAGGCCGGCATGTTTCAGCTTCGTCTTCGGTCTGCTGCCTGCCGAGCATGTCCGCGCGGCGAAAAAGGCCGGCATTCCGCTGATCGGCACGGCGACGACGCTCGATGAGGCGAGGGCGCTTGAGGAGAGCGGCGTGGATGCGGTCACGCTGCAGGGCTTCGAGGCCGGCGGCCATCGCGGCATTTTCGATGCCAGGGCGGCGGATCCGGAAATCGGCCTTCGCGATCTCCTGGCGCAATGCGTCGGCACCATTCGCGTGCCGCTGATTGCGGCCGGCGGCATCATGACGGCCGGCGGCATTCGGGCGGCGCTGCAGGCGGGCGCGCAGGCCGTGCAGATGGGTACGGCGTTCCTTGCCTGCGCGGAGGCCGGAACATCGGCGCCCTATCGCAGGAAGCTTCTCGAAACGCCGGAGCGCAGGACGCGTACGACCCGCGCCTTTTCCGGCCGCTTCGCCCGCGGCATCGAAAACCGCTTCATGGATGAGATGGATGGGAAACCGGAAGGCATCCTTCCCTTCCCGGCGCAAAACAAGTTCACGCGCGACATGCGCGGCGCATCGACGGCGAAGGGATCGCCGGATTTCCTGTCCCTTTGGTCGGGAACCGGCAGGGGCGAGCTCTGGCAGGGCAGTGCCGCCGCGCTGATCGACCGTCTTTTCGCGGAATGACGTTTTCTCACGCTCCAAAAAGAAAGGAGCCGGCAAGCCGGCTCCCGATCATTTCGCAAGGCTGACGAGAGCCTCGATCATTCCATGCCGAGTGCGGCCATGTAGGTCTGCAGGATGGATTCTTCTTCCAGCCGTTCGTTCGCGTCCTTCTTGCGAAGGCGGATGATGGTGCGGATCGCCTTGGTGTCGTAGCCACGACCCTTGGCCTCGCCCATCACATCCTTGATGTCGCTGCCGATCGCGGCCTTTTCTTCTTCCAGGCGTTCGATCCGTTCGATGAATTGACGCAGTTCCGCCGCGGCCACGTTCTCGACGCTGTTCTCTTCCATGCACTTCTCCTAAAGGGTCCTAAAGGGTCGCCTGCCGCCGGTCGCAAATAAGATCGGTGGATCACCGATATGGAACATCGCTTCAGGCGAGCGCGGTATTTCGAATTCGATCGGGCAGTTGACGTGCCGCGAATGGCGCGCAAGGTCAAGCCGTATTGGTGAAGGGAGCGTTAATCTTTCGGCTTGTTCTGCTCGAAAGCGGCTTTTTGCACAGGCGAGGCTTCTTTCTGATGCAGGTTCTTCCAATCCTCGTAGGGAATGCCGTAGATCATCTCGCGCGACTCGTCCTTGCTGACGGGCAGGCCTGCTTCTTCGGCCGCTTCGCGATACCAGTTGGAGAGGCAATTGCGGCAAAAGCCGGCGAGGTTCATCAGATCGATATTCTGAACGTCGCTCCGCTCGCGCAAATGCACGACGAGATGGCGAAATGCGGCGGCCTCGAGCTCCGTCTGCTGTTCCCTGGTGAGTGTGGTCATCTCTTTTTCCTCGATTTGCTGGCGGTGCCGCGCCTCATGCCAAAGCCTCGTAAGGCCCGGTGCGTGAAGGATAGCGCCTATATTCGTGCAAGGCCGGGTCGGCATTGATCTCGGCGAAGATCGGCGACAGCCGGTCGGCCCATTCGACAATGCCGGCCTCGTCGCCGATCAGATCCTGGCGGACTTCCAGCAGTGCATGCGGAATACCCTTCATCATGCAATGGCGGAACATGGTGTCGTTGCGCAAAGCGCCGTCATAAGGCTCGTTGTCTCCGATAACGAGATCGGTATCGGCGCCGAGCTTTGCAAGGAGCGGTGCGACGGCGCGCTCGTCGCTATCCCACAAAACGCTTGCGTGCCAGGGTCGCGGCACGCCTTTCCACGCCGGCGTGAAGGAATGCATCGACCAGACCAGGGGAGCCTTGCCCGTCGCTTCCGCCACCGCGGAAATCGTCTCGTCGACGGCTTTGTGGTAGGGCCGGTGGAAAGCCTCTATGCGGTAGTTCCATTCTTCATCCGTGATGGGATGATTGCCCGATATGATCGCTCCGTCAGAGATCTTCATGACCAGGGTCGGGTCGTCCTCGCCGCGGTTCGGATCGATCAGCAGGCGGGAGAAGCCGCCGAGCACGCCCGGCACGCCCAATCTCTGGCAGAGATGGCGGCACAGGCCTTCGATGCCGATATCATAGGCGATGTGGCGGGAAAACGCGGCTTCCGGCAACCCAAGGCTGCCGTAGCGCTCGGGCAGGTGCCGCATGGCATGATCGCCAAGAATGACCATGCCTTTGTCACGATTGCCGGGTATGATTTCGAAAGCTTTGAAGTCGGCCATGCGGATTGTCGGTTATCGTAATTTTCAACTCTTTGTTTGATTGCATGTGCGGATGGAAGGTGCAAGGTTTGCAGCTTCGATCGGATGAAGAGCGGCGCGTCGCGCCGTGACCGTCCGCGAAGAAAATATAATCGATTAGAGTTGCGTTGACATTCATGGGATGGCGGCGCAAGAAGACGCAACAACGAATAACCGGGAGCCAATTGGAAGCCGTGTCCAGCCAAGTCGCGCCACGTTTCGTTAAGCGGTCAGGTCCGCTAGCCCGAATCGCCTTCCTCATTCTCGCTGCGGCTGCGCCGTTCTTCTTCATGCCGAATGCGGCTCATGCCGATTTCCGAACTTGCAACGGCACGCAGAATCTCGTCGGTGTGGCGATCGGGTATCGCGCGAAAGAAGGCTGGGTAACGGAAGGCTGGTGGCAGATTCCCGCCAACACCTGCGCCACCTTGATCGAGGGGCCGCTCCAGTCCCGCTATTATTACCTCTACGCAGAAGATGCGGCCCGCGGCGGCCGCTGGACGGGTGACGTCGAAATGTGCGTGGCGGAAAACGAATTCAAGATCCCAGGCGTGAAGGACTGCTACGCGCGTGGCTTCCAGAAGATGGGATTCAAGGAATACGACACGGGGCGTCAGGCGAGCTGGATGGTTCAGCTCTCCGATACCCCGGGCAGCCAAGAGAGCCAGAATTGATGAAACGAAACAGAAAAGTCAAAATCCTCGCAACGCTCGGTCCGGCTTCCTCGACGGAGGAAATGATCCAGAAGCTTCATGAGGCCGGGGCAGACCTGTTCCGCATCAACATGAGCCATGCCAGCCATGATTTGATGCGCACGTTGATCCAGCGCATTCGCGCCGTCGAAGCCCGCTGTGGTCGTCCGATCGGCATTCTCGCTGACTTGCAGGGTCCCAAGCTGCGCGTCGGCAAGTTTGCCGAAACCAAGGTCGATCTCAAGCCGGGCCAGACTTTCACGCTCGACAATCAGGATATCCCCGGCGACAACACGCGTGTCTACCTTCCGCATCCGGAAATCCTGGAATCGGTTCAGCCCGGCCACCGCCTGCTGATCGATGACGGCAAGCTGGCGCTGCGTGCCGAGAAGTGCGACGGCAAGAGCATCGTCACGACGGTCATTTCGGGCACGAAGATTTCGGACCGGAAGGGCGTCAGCCTGCCCGATACGCTGCTCGGCGTCGGCGCGCTGACCGAGAAGGACCGTGTCGATCTCGATGCCGTCCTCGCCACTAACGAAGTCGACTGGGTGGCGCTTTCCTTCATCCAGCGCCCGGAAGACCTGACGGAAGTCCGCAAGATCTCCCATGGCCGCGTCGGCCTGATGTCGAAGATCGAGAAGCCGCAGGCCGTCGAGCGCATCGAGGAAATCATCGAGCTTTCGGATGCGCTGATGGTGGCCCGTGGCGACCTCGGCGTGGAAATGCCGCTGGAATCCGTTCCCGGCATTCAGAAGCAGCTGATCCGCGCCTGCCGCCGCTCCGGCAAGCCGGTGGTCGTCGCCACGCAGATGCTGGAATCGATGATCTCCGCACCGGTTCCGACCCGCGCCGAAGTTTCCGACGTCGCGACCGCCGTCTTCGAAGGCGCCGATGCGGTCATGCTCTCGGCGGAATCCGCATCCGGCGATTATCCGGTCGAAGCCGTTTCCATGATGGCCTCCATTGCCGGCACCATCGAACGCGAGCCGCATTATCCGGGCATCATCTATGCCCAGCGCGCGCTTCCCGAAGCGACCGGCGCCGATGCGATTTCGCTCGCTGCCCGCCAGATCGCCGAAACGCTGAAACTCGCCGCCATCGTCTGCTACACCTCGTCCGGCACCACCGGCCTGCGCACCTCGCGCGAGCGTCCGCAGGTTCCGATCCTGGCGCTGTCGCCGATCATCCAGACGGCACGCCGCCTCTCCGTCGTCTGGGGCATGCACTGTGTCGTCACGCACGATGCGACCGACCTCGACGACATGGTCAACAATGCCTGCCGCATCGTCGCCGAAGAAGGCTTCGGCAAGCCCGGCGACCGCATCATCATTTCGGCAGGTGTGCCGCTCGGCACGCCCGGCGCCACCAACATGCTGCGCATCGCCTATATCGGTTCGGACGGCCAGTCCGGCGTGTGATTGCCGATGTAAGATTGCGGCAAGCACCCTGAAATATCCGAAACCCGCTGTCGCAAGACGGCGGGTTTTTTCTATATCAAGAATAAACCTCCACCTACGGTGGAGGACTGGACGAGTTTTACACGGTAGTTGAGAGACCTCCTGCTTGAACCGCTGGCGTGGCCCAGACTTCAAACAAGGAGGTTATATGGATGAGCAATCGCTCTCGCATGCGACGTGGGACTGCAAATATCACGTTGTTTTTGGCAGCAAATACCGAACGAAAAGACTCTACGGGGATGTGCGTCGAGAGTTGGGTGAACTCTTACGTCGTCTGGCTCAGCAAAAGGGCTGCCAGATCGAAGAGGGTCATTTGATGCCCGATCATGTCCACATGTTGATATCGATCCCGCCGAAATACTCGGTCGCGCATATAGTTGGATTTTTGAAGGGCAAGACGGCTCTTTACATTGCCAACAAGTACGCGCGTAAGCGCCGCTACAAAGGGTATCACTTTTGGGCACGTGGGTATTTCGTGTCGACGACGGGCTATAATGAGCAGGTCGTCAGACAATATATCCGGAACCAAGAAAAGGCCGACAAAGCTTCCGACTTTGCCGACCTCTTTAATCGTAGCTACTAAGCACTAACAAAACCACTTCTAGTGGTTCAAGCGCAGCGTTTCAAACCTCCACCTTTGGTGGAGGTCATGACTTTGAGGCCGACGTGCCTGCAATCACCCCAACAGGCGGATTGAAAAGGAAATCCGCCCATGAAAGTCGGATATCGGATTGGGTCAGATGGGCAGCGCCATGGCGGGCAACCTCGTCAAGGCCGAGGCTTTGGCCGGCGAAGGCGCCAGGGTTGCCGCGACGGTGGCGGACGCTGGGTTGGTGGAGTAGGTTACGGGCAGTAGCCATTGGCAGCCGAGTCTGTGGGGAGGGGGGTATCAGCGGCTCGGCATATTGGAAGCAAGCCCCTCTTGCTAAGCACCGCACCACATGCAACCTTCCTCCCTTCAAGAGGAGGGACACATGCATCTGACCACGTTGCTCGCCTTCGCCGCCGTTTCCTTCATCGGTATCGTGACGCCGGGGCCGACCGTGCTGCTGGCGCTGACGAATGGTTCGCGCTTCGGCGTCAGGCGCGCCTTGCCGGGCATGGTCGGTGCTGTGCTTTCCGATGCGGTTCTCATCAGCGCCGTCGCCATCGGCCTCGGTGCGCTGCTGGCGGCTTCCGAATTCTGGTTCTCCGCCCTGAAATGGGTGGGTGCGGCCTATCTCGCCTTTCTCGGCATCATGATGCTGCGCTCGAAGGGGACCATCGACGGTGCCCTGCAGGCCGGCGCGAGCCAGCCGAGAGGAACTGTCTTTTCCATCGGCCTGAAGAGCTTCATGGTCGCCGTCACCAACCCGAAGGGCTATCTCTTCTTCTCGGCCTTCCTGCCGCAGTTCATCGATCCGGCGGCGCCGCAAATGCAGCAATATATCGTTCTGGGCGGTATCTTCGCTGCGCTCGATTTCGCGATCATGTTCGGCTATGCGGTTTTCGGCTCGCAGGCCGTGCGCGTGCTGAAGTCGGAAGGGGCAAGATGGCTCGAGCGCGCCTGTGGCGGCGCGCTGCTGGCTCTGGCAGGATCGCTGGCGCTGTATCGTCGCGCCACAAACTGAGGATTTAGTGGCGGCTGAGCGCCGCTTCGAAGACATCCTGATCGACGTTGCCGCCCGATGTGACGGCGATCACCGTATCGCCGACGATGTCTTGCCCGTGGAAAAGTGCTGCGGCCAGCGCCACGGCTCCTCCCGGTTCAACGACGATCTTCAAACGAGTGAAGGCGAGCGCCATGGCCTTCTGTGCCTCTTCGTCCGAGACGACGAGTCCGGGACCGCAGAGGCGTTTCAGGATCGGAAACGTGATGTTGCCCGGCTGCGGCGTGATGATGGCGTCGCAGATCGAGCCTTGCAGCGCGGCGTTGCGCTCGATCCTGCCTGACGCCAGCGAGCGGGCGGTGTCGTCGAAATTCTCCGGCTCGCATGGGTGAACCTTGAGGCCAGGCGCGCGGGATTCGAGCGCGAGCGCGATGCCCGAAGTCAGGCCGCCGCCGCCGCAAGGCACGAGCACGCTTGCAGCCTCGATGCCTTCCTCCGCAGCCTGTTCGGCGATTTCCAGCCCGGTCGTTCCCTGGCCGGCGATCACCTGCGGCTCGTCGAATGGCTTGATGAGCGTCAGGCCGCGCTCTTTCGAAAGGCGCGCGCCTATCTCGTCGCGATCTTCCTTCACGCGATCATAAAGCACCACCTCGGCGCCGAAGGCGCGGGTATTGGCGATCTTCAGCTTCGGCGCGTCCGTCGGCATGACGATGACGGCGGGGATGCCGTGCAACCTTGCGGCCAGCGCCACGCCTTGCGCATGGTTGCCGGACGAGAAGGCGATGACGCCCTTGACACGCACGGACGGCTCCAGCGCTGAAACTGCCGACCAGCCGCCGCGGAACTTGAAGGAGCCGGAGTGCTGCAGGCACTCGGCTTTCACGAACAGGCGGCGCCCGGCGATCTCATCGAGAAAAGGGGAGGAGAGAAGCGGGGTGCGCCGCGCCCGACCGCCGAGGCGAGTACGGGCGGCTTCGATCATTGCGATATCGACCATGGAGGGATCACTCTTCTGATTTAGAAAGGCTTTCCATCCATAGAGCGCCCCGCTTCTCATTAAAACAAGGAGATTGTCTCCGTGACACTTCAGGCGGCGTCAGGCAGCGAAAGATGCCCAACATTGTAAATCTGCAGACCCAATCGGGCCGGATCTTTCGGCGGCTCGGCCAACAGGCGGAAGCGAACCAGCGTCCAGTGGGTCGGCTCGAAAGCAACCACCGAGGCGAGCGCGCCGCCATTCGATATTGCCTGAGCTGCCGCCTCGCTCTCCTCTATCCGGAGTTCGGCAAGCGATGCGTGAGGCTCGATCGGGACGACCTCCCGTGCCGCAAACTTCGCGCTGCGAATATTGGCGGCGGTGTCCGCACCCCAGACGACCCATGTATTGACCTGGGGTCTGCCGAAACTCCCGGTCAGTGCCGCGAAGCCGGGGCCGCAGATGAATTCGCTCAAGCCCTCCTCCTGCTGCCAGACATAGAAGGGAGAATAGAGGTTTTCCCGGCTCCCGGTCACGGCATCGCCCTTTCTTGCCGAGAGATAGGCCTTGAACTTCAACCCCGGGAAGTTGTCGAGCAGGGGACCCTTGTCGCGGATGCGGCGATCGACGATCGCCATATCGTAGTCCGCGGGCAAGGAAATGTTATACTGCATGGCGATCATGGCCGTTCCTCCAGCCAGGTCACGGCGCTGCCGTCCTGCGCGGCCTGGATGCTGATATAGGAAAAGGTGCTTTCCGGTGCTGCGCCATGCCGATGCCGCTCGTTCGGCGCGAAGGTGATGCAATCGCCAGCCCGCAGTTCTTCAGCGGAGCCGCCGAAGCGTTCGGCGAGCCCGACGCCTGACAGGACATAGAGGATCTGTCCGTGCGGATGCGTATGCCAGCGTGTCATGACGCCGGGCTCGAGGGCGCAGCGTAACGCAGTCAGGCCGCCGTTTTCATTGCTTTCCACGAGAGATTCCACCCAGAAAGGGGCGGTGGCGATACCTGCGGGCGATTGACGCATGTCCGTGCCGGCACGGTGAATGGCGGGAGATTGGCGGGAGGTGGTTTGGGACATCGCTCTCAAGCCTGCTCGATCATCTGGGCGCGGCCGTCGGCAAAGGACCAGTCCTCACGCGTTGCGGTCGTGATCGTAATCATGATGTCCTCGGGACGAACTCCGGGCGCATCGCCCAGAAGCTCGGCGACCCTGCGATAAAAGGCCTTCTTGACCTCGGTGCTGCGCGGTTTGCCCGTCGTCACATCGAAGAAGACGTAATCGTCCGAGCGCGGAGTGCTGGCGAAATAGGTTCGGTCGAAGACGAGCTCATGCGGCTCCAGCTGGTGAATGGCCTGGAAGCGATCCGTCGGCGGCACCTCGAAGGCTTCCACCAGAGCACGGTGGAAATTGTCGGACAGTGCCTTGAGATATCCTGGCGACTTGCCGCGCAGAAGGGTGATGCGGGTGAATGGCATGGGATGCTCCTGTCTGTGTGTCACTTGACGAGCATAGATTGCCACGAGATAATCATCCTGAAAATTGGAAAATTCTGGACTAATAGTCCCAAAAATATGGATGGTTATCCATGCGGAAAGTTATCTTCGATCTCGATGTCCTGCGCAGCTTCGTCACCGGCATGGACCTCGGCAGCTATGCCAAGGCGGCGGATCGGCTCGGGCGTTCGACCTCGGCGATCAGTGCCCAGCTCAAGAGGCTGGAAGAGCAGGCGGGCGCTCCGATCTTCCGCAAGGCAGGCCGAGGCCTGGCGTTGACGGAGGCCGGCGAGACGATGCTCGCCTATGCGCGCAGGCTGCTGGATCTCAACGACGAGGCGGCCACCGCGCTGCACGGAACCGAGCTCGAGGGATGGGTGCGCCTGGGTTTGCAAGAGGATTTCGGGGAAACGCTGCTGCCCGAAGTGCTCGGACGTTTCGCGCGCGCGCATCCAAAGGTGCGCATCGAGGCGCGCGTCGTGCGCAATGTGGAGCTGGTCGAGCGGGTAACGTCCGGCAAGCTCGATCTGGCGCTTGCCTGGAGCGATGGCTTTCGTACGGCCCATACGGATCGTATTGCGGAGGTACCGCTCTGCTGGGTCGGGCCGGCCAATGGCGCGGTGCACTGGCGTGCCGACAGCGGCGAGACCATGCCGCTTGCCTCATTGGAGGCACCGTGTCTACTGCGGAACATCGCCACGAAGGCGCTCGATCGTGCCGGTATCGGCTGGCGGATATCCTTCGTCAGCCCGAGCCTCGGGGGGCTTTGGGCGGCGACGGCGGCCGGCCTCGGCCTGGCGTTGCGCACGCCGCTCGGCTTGCCTGACAAGGTTCGGCAACTGATGCCGGGCGAGGCCGGCCTGCCGTCTTTGCCGAAGCTGGATCTCGTGTTGCATCGCGCCGAGGTGGAGGCGAGCCCGGCGACGGAACGACTGGCATCGATCATCCTGCAGTCGGTGCGGCAGACCGTCGAGGCCGTGCCGCAGAGCCGGCTGTTCGAGGATGCGCGTGACTACGACGCCGTTACGGCCTGAGATGGCGATGGCCGCCCGGATGCACCGCTGCCGAAGCTGGCGATGCGGATTTCTGCCTGTGCGGCAAGTTCTTGCAGATCGCGCGGCTGGCCGGCCAGCCGTTCGATGGCGGCGATCGCGACATCCGTCGTCACGTAGTCCGGCTTGTGGCCGAGATTGCGGATGGTGACGAGCTCGGCGCCGGCGATATCCCGTGCAAGACCGCGCGAGTGCAGTTCCTCGAGCACGATATCGTCGCTGTCGCCGGTAATGATGACCGTGGGCGCCTTGATCTCCCTATAGCGCGGCGCGTGAGCGGAGACATAGGCGAGGAGGTTGACCACATCGGCGGCGTTGTTGCGGAAGGTATGTGGCCGCAGCACCAGTTCGGGCGCGGTTTTCATGATGTAGTCCGCCGGTCGCTCGTTCGGGCGGAAGATGCTGAGCGTGCCGGTTTCGACCCGGCGCAGGCCGATCGGAATGACAAACAGATGCGTGAAGAGCCAGCCGAGGACGGGCATGGCGGCGAGCGTATAATACCAGTCGACGCCGCCCGGCCAGGGATGTGTCGCCGGAGCGAGAAAGAGCAGCCCCTCGGTCCTGTCGGGATGGCGCAAGCCGAAGGCGGCGGCGATTGCGCCGCCGAAGGAGTGGCCGATGACGATGGCGCTCTTGATGCCGCGCTCGTCCATCAACCGCGCGATGGCATCCGCCTGGCCGGAGGGAAGGGCGTTTTCGGCCGTTCCGCGCTCGGAATAGCCATGGCCGGGACGATCGACGAACAGCATTTCGGCGCGGCCGCTCAAAGGCGCTGCAAACGCTTCCAACTGATCGCGCAGATTGCCGCTGGCGCCATGGATGAACACCAGGGCCGGCAGGTCCGCCGTTACCGGGCGCGGCAAGTGCACGGCGTTGAGGCGATAGCCGCCGATATCGGTCAGTTCGCCGATATTGGGATAGGTCTGCTCGATGGCGCGCGTCTTGTAGGCGGAAAAGCCTGCAGCGACGACAAGAAGCATGACAACGGAGGCGAGCAAAGAATCGATCATTGCGGCACGGATCAAATATCTCGAGCTACTTATCTAGCGCATTGTTGCGGCTTTTCATCCCTTCCTGCCTGATTCGAATGGCGGGACGGGCAAAGCCGCGGCTAAGACGTCAGGTGCGGCTTCCGGCAATCTTTTCCGACAGCTTGTCCGCTTCTTCCTGGGCCGACCGATTCGCCGGATAGACCTCCAGAAAGCGCTCCCAGGCCTTCAGGGCAAGCGCGTCGTTGCCGCGTTCGGTCAAGATCGCCGCCATGCCGGCCAGCGCGCCGAAATGGCGCGGCTCGATGCGCAGGACCTGATTGATGTCTTCCATGGATTTGCGGTAGTCGCCGATGGCGAAGTTCAGCGTCGCCCGGCGATTCCAGCCTTCGACATAGTCGGGCTTCAGCGAAATCACCTGATCCAGATAGTCCATGGCAGCGAAATTGCGCTTGTCCTGGATGGCCTTGTCGGCCCACTGCATCAGAAGATTGATCGTGGCGCTGCCGGAATCGCTGAGCTGGGTATTGATCTGTTCCGCGATCAGGTTGGCCTGATCCGGATCGCGCTGGCGCTTCAGGGCCGTGAACAGATTGTCGAGCTGCTGCTTGGGCGACAGGCTGCCGGAGGAATCACCGGGATCGGTCTTTTCCACTTGGCTCGTCTCATCCGCCAGCGCCGCATGGGGGGCGGTGGCAATCAAGGCAAGCAGAATCGGCAGGGCTAGATATGACAAAGCAAAAACGCGCATGGCGGGCATAGTAGCCCGCCAATGTCGAAGATCAAAACAAATTTGATGCGATCAACTAAAACTGAGCGCCGGACCCACAGGATCCGAGCCGCGCGCTAAATCAGCCCTGACGAGCCTTGTAGCGCGGGTTCAGCTTGTTGATGATGTAGATGCGGCCCTTGCGGCGGACGAGACGGTTGTCACGATGGCGCGCCTTGAGCGACTTGAGCGAATTCTTGATCTTCATTTTTCTGATCCGCGATGTTCGAGGGGGAATGTCACATTCGCCCGTGTCTTTAACAATCAAAAGCGCGCTCAGGGCGCGCTCTTTAGGGTGGGGAGCAAATACCCTGTCATACTGGGCCTGTCAACCACACGGCGCTACTTTTGGGGTGGGATCGTCGAATATGCAAGGTAAAAGTCGGTCGTTTGACGCTTTATTAGCGCGGGCACCTTTAGCTCTCGGGATGTAGCAAAGCACTTTTATAGCTGGTTCCGGAAATTTGACGTCGCGCGCGACGGCTGCTTGTTTCTGCTTCCAGCTCCGACGAATAGGAATAAATGCTGTCTAATTCACAATGTGAGTCGATGCCTCGAACAATGTCTGCGATCGCATTCTTCGCCAAATAGATCTTGGGGTCCTTGTCGCTCAAGAACGTCTGATCAACGCGAAAGACCAACTGCACCTTTCCGACCAGCAGATTGACGGTAATGTCCCCGGCAATCTCGACAAAATATACGGCTACGTCCGATGGGTGCCATATATCCGCGGACAAAAAGCCTAGCGGCGTCGCGCGGCCGGTGAGTCCACCCAAGGCGAGGACCAAATTGCTTGTGAAAATCTCGAAGTCGCCTTCCAGATCGCCTGCCCATTCGATCTGGAACCAGTTCGCTCTATATGGCGCATCTGTATCGAACTGGATTTCCAGTTTTCCATAACACCAGTAGAGAGGTACGCCCCCGTCCGATCTCGTTCCGAGTTTGCTGGGAGCGCCCAGCGCAGCTACCACCTCGGATATGGTCAATCCTGGCCTTATGGTACCTAAAACTCCGGTCCTTAAGAATTCTCGGAACGAGGCGAGCGTTTTTATAGTCAGCTCTCAAGCTCCATGTGCAAGGGTGGTAACATGCCCCATCTTGCGGCCCGGCCGTGCTTCGGTCTTACCATAAAGATGCACGAGCGTATCGTCCAGACGCAGCCATTCCGGCAGCGCCAGGATGTCGTCGCCGATCAGATTGGTCATGACGCAATCCGAATGCCGCCGGGGATTTCCGAGCGGCAGGCCGGCGACGGCGCGGATATGCTGCTCGAATTGCGAGATGACGCAGGCGGCTTCCGTCCAGTGACCGGAATTATGGACGCGCGGCGCCATTTCATTGGCAATCAGGCTGCCGTCGGCAAGCACGAAGAACTCTATGCCGATGACGCCGACATAGCCGAGCGCCGTCAATATCTTTTCCGCGGCTTCGCGGGCGGCGGCGGCCGTCTTTTCCGAAATACCCGATGGCAGCGTGGAGGTGTGGAGAATGCCGTTCCGGTGAACATTCTCGGCCGGGTCGTAGCAGGCAACCGTTCCGTCGATCGCCCGGGCGGCGATGATGGAAATTTCGCGCTCGAAGGATACGAAGCTTTCGAGAATCAGCGGCACGTTGCCCAATGCCGCGTAGCCGCCCTCGGGGCTATCGGCGACGGAGCGATAGACGCGCTGTCCCTTGCCGTCGTAACCCAGGCGGCGGGTCTTCAGCACGCCTTGCCCGCCGAAGTCGGAAAGAGCCTTTTCGAGGCCGGCCTGGCTGTCGACGGCATGGAAGCGGGCCGTCGGGATGCCGCAGCCATTGATGAACTGCTTCTCGGTCAGCCTGTCCTGCGCCATTTCCAGCGCTTTCGGCGGCGGATAGACCGCTACCCGCGAGGCCAGTTCCTCGGCGGCGGAAACCGGGACGTTCTCGAATTCATAGGTCACGACGTCGCAGAGCTTTGCCAGTTCGGCAAGGGCTGTCGCGTCGTCATAGGCGGCGGCGATCTGTTCGTTGGCGACCTGGGCTGCCGGACAGTCCGCCTGCGGTTCGAGGATGATGGTGCGGAAATTCAGGCGCGCAGCCGCCATGGCCAGCATGCGGCCGAGCTGGCCGCCGCCGATGATGCCGATCGTCTTCGCGCTCATAGGTCGTCCATCGGATATTCGGCAACGGCAGCGCTCTGGCGCGCGCGCCATTCGTCGAGCCGGTCGGCGATTTCCTCGTCACCGAGCGCCAGGACGGCCGCGGCAAGGAGGGCGGCGTTGACGGCGCCGGCCTTGCCGATCGCCAGCGTTCCCACAGGAATGCCGGCCGGCATCTGCACGATGGAGAGGAGGCTATCCTGCCCGGACAGCGCGCGGGATTGCACCGGCACGCCGAAGACCGGCAACGGCGTCATCGACGCGGCCATGCCCGGCAGATGTGCCGCGCCGCCGGCGCCGGCGATGATGACCTTGAAGCCCTCGTCCCTTGCGCCCTTGGCAAAATTCACCAGCCTGTCGGGTGTGCGATGGGCGGAGATGATGCGCGCATCATAGGTGATCTCAAGCGCTTCCAAAGTGTCCGCGGCATTCTTCATGGTCTCCCAGTCGGACTGGCTTCCCATGATGATGGCGACAGGCGGTCTTTCGGTCATCATCGTTCCGTTCTGCTCCTCAGGCTATGATGTCGGGGATGATCTGGTCTTCCAGCTTGCTCAGCTTGTCCTTTATGACGAGCTTCTTCTTCTTCATGCGCTGGATACGAAGGGCATCGCAGCCCGTCTGAATCATGGCATTGATTGCGGCGTCATAATCCTCGTGTTCCTGACGCAGACGCGCCACGATCAGCCTGATTTCCGCCTGTTCCTGATCGGCCATGTTTCTTTCCCCAGCATATTGCGGAATCGCATTCGTCCCGCCTCCTGAATCTCGCAAGCTCCTATCATCAAATGACGATAACGGGAAGTTATCCTTCATCACGAATTTGCCGCCTATAGGACACGTTTTCGCCTTCGACAAAGGCTCGATGTTATGGCAGAGTGCGAGGGTTGACACCTAGGGCCTCGGCGAATGGATGGTTGAGGCTCTTCAGAGGAAGGAAGGGTCATATGACTGTTCAAGCTCATCTTGAATCGCTCGAAAAGAAACATGTCGCGCTTGAGGAGGCGCTGCATATGGCAATGTCATCTCCCTCTATCAATGATACGGAAATAGCCGATATCAAACGCAGGAAACTGCGCGTCAAGGACGAAATCCAGCGTCTGCGTTCCTCAGTTCACTAAGGTAACGCCCTCAAAGTTCAAAAAGCCATCGATCTTGGGGGCAAGAGAGGCAGATCGAAAGGTCTCAAGGCAATTTCAGCCAGGATCGATGAGCATTTCCGTTAAAACGGATGCGCCGGCTTCATAGCGTCGAAAGTAGGGGCTGGCGCAATTTTCCCGCTAGAGGACGGTTCGGGCATGGCTCCCATCGTTCGGACCAGAGTAAGTCGGACCAACCACTTTCGAGGCATCGTTCCCCGTCCGATATCTCAGCGATTTCGCAATTTTTCCAGAATGTCGGCAAAGCGAAGGCTCAGGACCAGAACTGATCCAGCCATAGATTGAGCTTGTCGAAACCGCGGCTGTTGACCGCGTATATGCGTTTCGTGCCTTCGTTGGTGACGGATACGAGATTGCTGTCGAGCAGCGCCTTGAGATGCTGCGAAACCGCCGGCCGGCTGATCGGCAGGCCCTGCGCCAGTTCGTTGACCGTTTTGGGTGCGCGGCGCAACTCCTCCAGCAGGTGACGCCGGTTCGGATCCGCGATGGCTGCGAAGGGGTCCATGGTCGACATGGCGGAAAGCTACGTCAAACGCCAAAGGGCGGCAAGCTAATTGTGCGCTGCACGATATATTGTGCGATCCCGCAGATTGCTGCGGTTGCGGGAGCAATTCGTTTTCGTGCGGACAGGCGGTTTCGGACGCTGCCTCTTGTCAGAGAGAGCTAACGGATTTACTCACGACTATCGAACCGGTGTGCCATCGCTGACGATGGAAGCCGAAACAATGGAAGCTCGTATGACCGTGCCCGAAGATCGTTGCCGCCTCGTTCTCATCGTTCCCGATATTGCCGATATCGAGCAGAAGACGAAAGCGGTGACCGATGCTCTCAGGGGCGGGGACGTCGCCTCGGTGATCATTCCTCAATATGGTCTCGATGACGGGACGTTCCAGAAACATGCGGAGAAGCTGGTGCCGGTGGTGCAGGCGGCCGGTGCCGCGGCGCTGATTGCCGGCGACAGCCGCGTGGCGGGCCGCGTCAAGGCCGACGGGTTGCATATTGCCGGCAAGTTTCCGGAGCTTGCCGAGGCCGTGGAAAAATTCGTGCCGAAGCTGATCGTCGGCGGTGGCAGCGCGGCCGACAGGCACAGCGCTCTGGAAATCGGCGAGCTGCGGCCGGACTATATCTTTTTCGGCAAGCTGGATGGCGATATCAAGCCAGAGGCGCATCCGAAAAATCTGGCGCTGGGCGAATGGTGGGCCTCGATGATCGAGATCCCCTGCGTCGTCATGGGCGGCACCGATCCGAAATCGGCCCTGGATGTGGCTTTGACGGGTGCCGAGTTCGTTGCGCTGCACGCGGCGGTTTTTGCCGATCCCGCAGCGGCCCCGTCGATCGTTGCCGAAGTGAATGCGCTTCTCGACGAAAAAGCGCCACGGTTTGAGGATTGATAGCGATTCATGTCGTTGATGCCTCGATTCCGCCATCGATCCTTTGTTGCCGTGCTTGCAGCCGGGCTTGCGTCATTTCCCTTGCTGGCCGCAGCGCAATCGAGCAATGGCGATACGTCGCTGCCGGGTGTTGCGGCGCCGGCGGAAAAGGGCGCTCGGCCGGATGAGCAGGCGCAACCCGACGACGAATCCACCGTGCCGGACGCGCCGGCGCGCGACAGCAGCATCGTGACGCGGCCGCTGGGCGCAGATGCCGGCAGCTTCAAGACCGAGAACATCCAGCCGGGAGCCGAACCGAAGGCCGACGGTGGCGTCAAGCCATCGCAAGGCGTTGGCGTCTTCGAGCGCATGGGAGCCAACCTGCCGGATCTGCCGCCGGAAAAGCCGTTTACGGGCAAGGTCGACGACGCCTACGGCGCCTTCCAGCGCGGCTACTACCTGACGGCGTTTCAAAAGGCGCTGCCACGCGCGCAGCTCGGCGATCCGGCGGCACAGACCCTGATCGCGGAGCTGATGTCGCAGGGCTTGGGCGTCAAGCGCGACCCCAAGGATGCGGCCTTCTGGTATAGCAAGGCGGCCGAGGGCGGAGATCCGACCTCGATGTTCAAATATGCGCTGATGCTGATCGAAGGGCGCGATGTTCCCCGCGACAAGAAGAAGGCGGATGAATGGATGAGGAAAGCGGCCGATGCCGGGCAGCCTTCCGCCGAATTCAATGTGGCCCAGATGCTGACGGCGGAAAATCCGGGCCTGAAGGGCCTGCAGATGGCGCTTCCCTATTATGAGAAGTCCGCCGAGCAGGGCATTGCCGATGCGCAATATGCCGTCTCGCAGCTTTATCTCAATCTTCCCGATCTGCCGCCTGAGAAGAAGGCGCGCGCCCGTGAATGGTTGTCGCGCGCAGCCAATGCCGGCTTCGATACCGCGCAGCTCGACATGGGCATCTGGCTGATCAACGGCACCGGCGGCAAACAGGACCTGGAAGACGGCTTCAACTGGATGCGCGTTGCCGCCTATCGCGGCAACGTCGTCGCGCAGAACAAGCTGGCGCATCTTTATATCAATGCGATCGGCACGAAGCAGGATCCGGTGGCCGCGGCCACATGGTATGTCATTTCCCGCCGCGCCGGTCTGAAGGATCCCGAGCTTGAGGATTTCTATCAGGGCATCGAGGACTATCAGCAGAAAGCGGCCATCGACGCCGCCAACAAGTTCCGTCGCGCGCAGTAGCGGTGGGCCAAATTCGATCGTATCGGGGCTGATGTGAGGTCAGTTTGCGCGTGTCATAGCCTCACCACTTGAAATTCTCCCGATTTTATGGTCTTGAGGCCGCCAATCTTTTATTTCGCTGACGCTCCCGCTCCGTCGGGGCCTTCTTTCAGGCCCGATCAGCGCTTTCTGCATTATCCAAGGAAACCCGATGGCCCGTTCTGCTCTTCTCAATGTCATGGTTCAGGCTGCCCTCAAGGCAGGCAAGTCACTCAGCCGCGATTTCGGCGAAGTGCAGAACCTGCAGGTTTCGGTGAAGGGACCGGGCGATTTCGTCAGCCAGGCGGATTTGAAGGCGCAGAAGATCATCCGCGACGAGCTGTTGAAGGCACGCCCGACCTACGGGTTCCTCGGCGAGGAAGGCGAAGAGGTGCCGGGCACGGACGGCGCGCATCGCTGGATCGTCGATCCGCTGGACGGCACGACCAACTTCCTGCACGGCATTCCGCTGTTTGCCGTCTCGATCGCCCTGGAGCGCAACGGCGAAATCGTCGCCGGCGTCACGTTCAACCCGGCGACAGACGAACTCTATACGGCCGAACGCGGCGGCGGCGCATTCCTCAACGACCGCCGCTTGCGCGTTGCTGCGCGCCGCGTGCTGTCGGATAGCGTCATCGGCTGCGGCGTTCCGCACCTCGGCCGCGGCAATCATGGCAAGTTCCTCGTCGAGCTGCGCCATGTCATGGGCGAAGTCGCCGGCGTTCGCCGCCTCGGCTCAGCATCGCTCGATATCGCCTATGTGGCGGCCGGCCGCTTCGACGGCTTCTGGGAAACCGGCCTGTCTCCCTGGGACATCGCAGCCGGCATCCTGCTCGTCCGTGAAGCCGGTGGTTTCGTTTCGGATTTCCATGGCGGCACCGACATGCTCGGCACGAATTCGATCATCTGCGGCAACGAGCACATCCAGAAGGCGCTTGCCGAAGTGGTCAAGCGGCCTGTCCCAACGAAATAAGTTTAGCTTCGGCTGCTTTTCGAGCGGTAAAACAGTCTGTTGCCAACGGGCTGTTTTGTGCTTTCCGTCTCTTCAATTCGGCGCAATGTTGCTCTAGTCTCCGGCTGCGGAAAATGCGGTGGCGGAGCGTATAATGGAAAATGTGAATCTGTCGGATCTGGGATCGACCGACAACGTATCGGGCAGCTACGCCTACAAGCTCTCAAGCCCGATGGCCTTCTTCTGGACGATGATCCTTTTCCTGATCATCGTCGGTTTCATCGTCTCCATCCTGTTTCGGCAAGCCCAGGTCGCCTTCATGCACAATCCCGGCCTGAATGGCCTGATTCTGGGCGTGCTGGCCGTTGGTATCCTGCTGGTCTTCAATCATGTGCTGATGCTGAGGCCGGAAGTTCGCTGGTTCAATCATTTCCGCGCGGTCGGCGATGCGGACAAGGTCGGTCGCAATCCACGGCTCCTGGCGCCGATGCGGGCGCTGCTCGGCAACCGCCGCGCCATGCAGCTGTCGACGGCGACGCTACGCTCCATCCTCGACTCGATCGCCACGCGCCTCGACGAATCACGAGATACGTCGCGTTATCTCATCGGCCTGCTCGTCTTTCTCGGCCTGCTCGGCACCTTCTGGGGTTTGATCGGGACCATCGGCTCCATCAACGACGTCATCCAGGGGCTCGATGCCGGCACCGGCGACAGCGGCGATATTCTGAGCGCCCTGAAATCCGGCCTTTCCGGTCCGCTGGTCGGCATGGGCACGGCGTTTTCGTCGTCGCTGCTCGGCCTTTCCGGCTCGCTGATCCTCGGCTTCCTTGATCTGCAGGCCGGTCGCGCGCAGAACCGCTTCTATACCGAACTTGAAAACTGGCTGTCTTCCGTCACCGATGTCGGCTCCGATCTTGCCCCGGTCATCGAAAGTGCCGCCGGCGCGTCCTCGGAGGACGTGCGGGCATTGTCGGACTATCTGCGCAAGATTGCCGAGGAAGGCGGTGGCCAGCGTTCGGTAACGGCCATGGCGAACCTTGCCGAAGGCATCCAGGGCCTGGTCAAGAACATGCGCAACGAACAGCAGATGCTGCGTGACTGGATCGAGGCGCAGCAGGAAGAGGCGAAATCGATGCGCCGCACGCTCGACCGCCTCGCCGACCGCATCGGCCACACCGAGAAGACCGGGAGCAAGTAAGCCATGGCGCTCGCCCGCAACCGACGCCACCAGAGAAGCGTCGACTACTGGCCCGGTTTCGTCGATGCGCTCTCCACGCTGCTGATGGCCATCATGTTCCTGCTGACGGTCTTCGTCGTCGGCCAATTCATCCTCAGTCGCGAGATTTCCGGACGTGACGAGGTGCTTACCCGCCTGAACAGCCGTATCAACGATCTGGTGCAGCAACTGGCGCTGGAGAAAAGTGGCAAGCAGGATCTCGAGGATGCCGTCGCCAATCTGCAGGCATCGCTGTCATCGGCCGAGAGCGAGCGTTCACGGCTGCAGGCCCTGCTTGCCACGGGTTCCGGCAACAGCCAGGCCGCCGAGCAGCGAGCCGGTACGCTTTCGCAGGAACTGGATGAGCAGAAGCAGGTGAGCGTGCGGGCTCTGAGCCAGGTCGATCTGCTCAATCAGCAGATCGCCGCGCTGCGCAGCCAGATTGCCGCGGTGGAAGCGGCTCTTCAGGCATCGGAGACCAAGGACCAGTCATCGCAGGTGAAGATCGCCGATCTCGGGCGTCGGCTGAACGTGGCGCTGGCGCAGCGTGTCCAGGAGCTGAACCGTTATCGCTCCGACTTCTTCGGCCGGCTGCGCGAAATCCTCTCCGACCGCGACAATATCCGCATCGTCGGCGACCGTTTCGTCTTCCAATCCGAAGTCCTGTTCCCGTCCGGCGCGGCGGATCTCAATCCTGCCGGTCAGGCGGAGATGGCAAAGCTTGCGGCGGCACTGATCGATCTCGCCAAGGAAATTCCGCCTGAAATCAACTGGGTCCTGCGCGTCGACGGCCATACGGACAACGTGCCGCTTTCGGGCAACGGCCGCTATCCGGATAACTGGGCACTGTCGTCGGCCCGCGCCATCGCCGTCGTCAAGTTCCTGATCGCGCAGGGCGTTCCCGCCGACAGGCTGGTTGCGGCGGGCTTTGGCGAATTCCAGCCGATCGCACCTGGCGACACGCCGGATGCGCGCGCCACCAACCGTCGCATCGAGCTGAAACTGACGGAAAAATAGTCGCTTTAGCCATTTCCGGGTGAAATGGACTCGAGGCGTTGCAGCAGGAATCGCCGCACCGCCTCGCTGCTGCTCAATCCGATCGCCGTGCGGTACGCGCTCATCGCATGTTCCACATCGCCGGCTTCGGACAGTAGATGCGCCCGAACGGCCCAATAGGGCTGATAGTTGACGATATCCCGCTCGGCCATCCGGTTCAGGAGTTCCAGCCCGGCGGCGGCACCCCGCACCCTGGCGACAACGGCTGCGTGACTGATGCGCGCGCCCGTCGTCGGCTTCATCATCAGAAGTGCCTCGTAAAGCTTGGCAAGCGCTCGCCAGTCGGTCGTGCCGAAGCGCCGCCGCTCCGCATGTACGGACTGAATCGCGGCCAGGCACTGAAACGGTCCGAAGCGAGCGAAAGCGCCTGCTTGCCGTAGAAGATCATCGGCTTCGGCGATCATTGCAGCGTTCCACAGGGCCGTATCCTGCTCATCAAGCGGTATGTAGTCTCCGTTCGCATTCCGGCGTGCGCCATGGCGGGATTGACTATAGAGCATGAGCGACAGCAGACCCATCGCTTCCGGTTCCTGAGGCAGCGTGGCGTTCAACGCGCGGCCAAGCCAGATGGCTTCTTCCGCCAGCGATCCCTGCTTCTCGTTGTCTCCGAGCCCCTCCCATCCGAGGCCATAGGCGGCATAGATCGCCGCAAGCACTCCGGCCAGCCGGTCCGGCAGCAGGGGCTGCTCCGGAACGATGAAGGGAATGCGCGCATCGCGAATTTTGATCTTTGCGCGAACGAGCCTCTGGCTCATGGCCTCCGGTGAAAGGATGAAAGCCTTTGCTATGGTGGCCGCATCGATGGCGAGCACGGTTTGAAGCATCAATGCCGCGTGTATCGAGGCGTCGATGGCGGGGTGGGTGCAGGCGAAGAGGAGTTTCAGCCGCTCGTCCGGAAAGGTTGGATGATCCGCATTCATACGTTCCTCCGCCTCTTCCATCGCCATCGCTATTCCGGCCCGGCCCGCGGCTTTGACGGTCTCATGCCTGGCGCCGCGAAGCAGGTTGCGCCGCGCGGCGACCAGCAGCCAGGCTTCCGGGCTGTCTGGAACGCCACGGTCCGGCCAGCTGCGCAGCGCCGCCGCGATCGCTTCGGACAAGGCATCCTCCGCTGCCGGCACATCATGCGAGCGCGCGGCGAGAAAAGCGATCAGCTTGCCGTATGATTGGCGCGCCACCCGTTCGGTGGCGCGTTGAGCATCGGATAGCATGAAGGCCTACATCTGCAGGCGCGGCCGGACCTCGACCGAACCCTGCTGCGAGATCGGCACCCGCACGGCCCATTCCAGCGCCGCATCGAGATCCGGCACGTCGATGAGATAGAAGCCGCCGAGCTGCTCCTTGCCCTCCGGGAAAGGGCCGTCCTGCACGTCATGATCCTCACCGCGGCGGCGGATGACGGTTGCCGTCTCAGGCGGAGTGAGCCCGGCGCCGCCGGTCATGATGCCGGCCTGGACAAGGGCCTGGGTATAGGCCACCCAGCCATTCTTGTAGGCAGGGTCTTCGCGGCGTTTGAAATCCTCGGGTGCTTCCCGGATAATCAAGGCGTACTGCATGGAGCTACTCCCGTTCTCTGTGTTGGCTTACGAACCGGACGGCGGCATCATTGTGGACCTGATTCCAGAATGAGCAAACGCTGCCCGCGAAACGACATCCTGCCGCTTCGATACAATGAGCCGCGGACGAGGATGATTTCGACAGAGGCGGCCGGATTTTTCGAAATTTCTTTTCGCAAAGACAAAACGGCCGGCATGCCCGAGAGGCAGCCGGCCGTGAGTGGCTTTACAGCAGACGCTTGACGCGAAAGTCTTAGGCGGTAGCGATGGTCTGATCGTCGATGACGGCGCCGCCGACGTGAGCCTTGATGGACTCGATGGCATGCAGGGCCGAGGCCTTCGCCTTGTAGCCTTCGGAACCGAACATGGTTTCGCCGTTAGAGGCCTTAAAGCGGAAGCGAAACTCGCCGGCCTTGTCCTTGTAGACTTCAAATTTATACATGGCTTTCGTCTCCTAGAATCGCGTCAGCGCGAGATAACGTCGAAAATCTAGCTCAATTCCAAAGCTATTGCCACAAGGTTGTATTGGACGCGACTTACCCGGCGATCGCTATTTTGCAATGAGCATGTGTTCTTCTATGCCGGCATCGAACTGCAGGCGTGCGAGCTTGGCGTAAATGCCGCCGTGACGGATCAGGCTTTGATGCGTGCCTTCCTCGACGATGCGACCCTGGTCTAGCACCAGAATGCGGTCGGCCTTGAGCACGGTGGCGAGACGATGGGCGATGACGAGGGTGGTGCGTCCCTCCATCAGGCCTTCCAGCGCTTTCTGAACAAGGGTTTCGCTCTCGGCATCGAGGGCGGAGGTCGCCTCGTCGAGCAGGAGGATCGGCGCATTCTTCAGTATGGCGCGGGCGATGGCGATGCGTTGCCGCTGGCCGCCGGAAAGCGTGACGCCCCGTTCGCCGACCTGAGTGTCGTATCCGGTCTCCAGGCGCGAGATGAACTCGTCCGCCTGTGCCGCGATGGCGGCGGCGCGCACGTCGTCGCGCGAGGCGTCCGGGCGGCCGAAGGCGATGTTGTCATGGATGGAGGCGGCAAAGATCGTGGTGTCCTGAGGCACGATGGCGATGCGCTCGCGCAAGGCCTCCGGCAGGACGTCGCGGGCATCGACGCCGTCTACGGCGACGCGGCCTTTCTGCGGATCGTAAAAGCGCAGCAGCAACGAAAAGACGGTGCTCTTCCCCGCACCCGATGCTCCGACGATCGCAACCGTCTCGCCGGGCTTCACCGAGAAGGAGAGCCCGTGCAGCGCGGATCTGCCCGGCCGCGACGGATAGAAGAAATGGACGTCGGAGAATTCGACGCGGCCCTGCGGCGGTTGCGGCAAGGGCAGGGGATTGGCCGGAGGCGCGATCGGCGATACTTCGGCCAGCAGCTCGCCCAGGCGGTCGGCCGCGCCTGCCGCCTGCGACAGCTCGCCCCAGACTTCCGACAGCGAACCGAGCGAGGAGCCGGCGATGACGGAATAGAGCAGGAATTGGCCGAGCGTTCCGGCCGACATCGTGCCGGCAAGCACGTTCTGCGCGCCAACCCAGAGAACCGCGACAATGCTGCCGAAGACCATGGCAATGGCGAAGCCTGTCAGCAGCGAGCGGGATTTGATCGCCGCGCGCGCCGCCTGATAGGCGTCCTCGACCGCGCCGCCGTAGCGCTTAGAGGCGGCGGCCTCGCCATTATAAGCCTGTATGGTGCGGTTGGCCGCGATGGTTTCGTTGGCATAGGCCGACGCCTGCGCCAGGGTATCCTGGGCGGCGCGCGAGCGCTTGCGCACGGAACGGCCGAAGCTGACCAGCGGCAGCACGATGATCGGGATGGCGATCAGGACGATGCTCGAGAGCTTCGGGCTGGTGACGATCATCATGATCACGGCGCCGAGACAGAGAATGAGGTTGCGCAGCGCGACGGAAGCCGTGGCGCCGACCGCGGACTTGATCTGAGTCGTGTCGGCCGTCAGCCGCGAGACGATCTCGCCCGACTGATTGACATCGAAGAAGGAGGGCGACAGCCGCGTGACGTGATCGAAGACTTCGCGGCGCATGTCGGAGACGATCCGCTCGCCGATGGAGATGACGAAATAGTAGCGCAGCGCGCTCGCCGCAGCGAGCAGCAGGGCCATGATCATGATCGCGACAAAGTAGCTGTCGATCAGACCTCGGTCGACCTGATCGAAGCCGTGATCGATCATGCGCCGGACGGCGACCGGCAGAGCAAGAGAGGTGACGGCGGCAATCACGAGCGAAACGAGCGCTCCGGCCACCATGCCTCGATATCGCCTGAGGTATGGCGTCAGTCGTCCGAGAGGACGGATCGATCTGTTTTTCTTTTCCTCTGCCTGGCCAGTCTCTGACAAGTCGTCTCCAATCCCCATATCAGCAAGGGACTTGACGTTTCGCCCCTTGTTATCGCTGCTGCCTTCATGTATAGGCACGCCATCTTAATTGGAAGCCGTGGCCTTTAGCGGACTGCGGCTTCATTTATTCAATCGGTTCGGTTGCCGCAATGGCTTGCGACAAATGGACCCTGGCATGACAGGAAGATTGTTATGAAGGCCAACATTCATCCCGACTATCACACCATCAAGGTAGTCATGACCGACGGCACCGAATATGAAACCCGCTCGACCTGGGGTTCTGAAGGCGCTGTCATGAACCTCGAAATCGATTCCAAGTCCCATCCGGCTTGGACGGGTGGCAACCAGCAGATGGTTGACCGCGCCGGCCGCGTTTCGAAGTTCAACAAGCGCTTCGGCGGTCTCGGCATCTAATCGCTTTGCGATCTGCCGTTTGAAAAGAGCCCGGCCTTGCCGGGCTTTTTTGCGTTTTTGTCTCGTCGGCTCACGCGGGAGTGTTTTCGTTTTTCTTCGAACCGCCAAAACACTCTATCTCTCTATGTTCGTAGTTCCGGACGGAAAGCTGCTGCACATTTTCCTGGTATTATCACCAAAAACAAAACCGGCCGCGCCAAGCGCGACCGGTTCAAATTCACTGGCGATGTCTCGAGCGGCTCAGTTGCCGCTGAAGGCGGTCTGCAGCAGGGTGAGCTGTGCCTTCACGCTGTTCTGGTTGTCCGGAACGATGGCGGTTTCCACAGGACGGTAGATTTCGCGGTCGAGCAGGGCGACGCGATTCTGCAGGCGCAGAGAACGCTCGACGAGGTCGCGGAAGGATTCGGGAAGGTCGTTCCAGCCCGGAGCGCTGCGGTCGACGTTGAAGCCGTCGAGGCGAACCTTGTTCTTTTCGGCCAGCACCTGGTCGCGCGACATTTCGCCGTTGTTGACGGCGCGCTGCAGCAGCAGCCAGGAGGCCATCTGCATGAGGCGGGTCGTCAGCCGCATGGATTCGGCAGCATAGAGAACGGAGGCCATGCGCGGCAGAACCTTGGAAGCGGCGCGGCCCTGACCGTCGAGATAGCCGGCGGTTTCCTCGACCAGCGACATGCCTTCAGAATAAAGTGCCCTGAACTGTGCCGACGATGCGGCATGGCCAGCAAAGCTGATCGTGTTCAACCCAAGTTCCGACATCGAATAAATCCCTGCTTCACGCAACACTTTTGTTCAGGAAAAGCCGGTTAAGTCCCTAAGAGCTTTCGGCATCTGCTTTTATGACTTTAGGATGCTGGTTTTAACTGAAATTCGCAAGGTGATTCTTAAGAAAGGGTTAATCTCCACAGTTTCGGCGAGGGGCGTGATACAGGCCAAAAAAGAAGAGCCGCAAAAGCGGCTCTCAAGGTAAAACAGGGAGAAAAATCAGACCAATTCGCCAAGTGGAGGAACTGTCTGAGTCCAGAGCGAATCTGGATGTCCGTAGTAATATGTCGTAAAGCTTAATATTCGGTTGAGCATGCCTTGTTCTTGGGCGCCGGCGCACAGCTTTTGTGCTGCTTCCAGCCGCCTCAGAAACGAAAGAGGCCCTCTGCGGCCTTGCGGCCGGATGTCTTGGCGGCGATTTCCTGTTCCAGCCGGCTGATCTCGCCCTGCAGCAGCGCCACGCGGTTCTTAAGCTCATCCACGGACAGCACCGAGAGATCGCTGCCGATCTCGTGGGCGGACGGCTGCTTCGGGCGGTCGTCGTCGAATATGCTCATTTCGGCTCCTCCTTTCCCTGCAATAGGATCAGGTGCCGTAATTTACAGTTATATCATCCTTTTTTGAAGTCTCGCTTCGCGCGAGCGACATGCTCTCCGGCGTGATCATCTGGGCATTGGCGGACGGCATCGTCGTATAGGCGTCGCGATCGCCCGCGGGCCTGGCCGCCCGGCGGCGGCTGCGGAAGATGGAATAGGCGGTGATCAGCACATGAGCGACGGCTGTCACGAAGAAGAGGGAATAGGGGCCGACGGCGGACATGACCGGTCCGCCGAGCGTCGGGCCGATGATGGTGCCGATGCCATAGAGCAGCAGCAGGCCGCCGGAAACCTTGACGAATTCCTCGGGCGCGGCGAAGTCGTTGGCGTGAGCGACGGCGATCGGATAGAGCGTGTTGGCAACCGCGCCGTAGACCACGACCATGCCGATAAGGAAATAGGGGCTGGCGGGTTTCAACACGAAGAGCAGCAAGCCGTCCAGAGCCGCGATGGCGGCCATGCCCGCCAGCACGTAGCGGCGGTCAATGCGGTCGGAAAGACGTCCAGCCGGAAACTGCATGACCGCGCCGGCAAAGATGGTCGAGCTCATCATGATTGCGATGTCACGGTCGGACAGGCCGGCATTGGCGCCAAAGACCGCGCCGAGCGTGCCGTAAGCGCCATTCGCGATGCCAACAAGCAGGATACCGAGGGAGGCAACGGGCGAATTGCGGTAGAGCGCCTTCAGGTCGAGGCTGACGGCTTTCAAAGGCTGCGGGGAGGCCGCGGTCGACAGCGTGGTCGGCAGCATGGCGACGCAATAGCAGATGCCGCACATCATGAAGAGAATGGGCGTATGGATGTCGGCGAAGGGCACCATCATCTGGCCGGCGACGGCACCGATGAGGGTGATGCCGATATAGAGCGAGAAGATCGCGCCGCGGCTCTCATTGGTGGCGCGCTCGTTGAGCCAGCTCTCGATGATCATCGATGTCCCGGCGGTGCAGAAGCCGGTGACAGCACGCAGCACCACCCACCAGGTCGCATCGACGACGATGCCGGTCAAAAGCGCGATGATGGCGATGACGGAAATGAAGCCCGAAAAGGCGCGGACATGGCCGATGCGCCTGACCAGTTTCGGCGCCGTCAGGCAGCCCAGCACGAAGCCGGTGGCCCAGGTCGTGCCGAGCAGGCCAAGCGTCGTCGTCGCGTAACCTTCCGCCGTGCCGCGCACCGGCAGCAGCAGGCTATGCAGGCCGTTTCCCGTAAACAGGAAGAGCGTGCCGAACAGCAGGGCCAATACGGGCAAAATGTTTCTTTTCATGCTCCCCACCTTCATGCGGCTCCGTTTAAGGAACCGATAAGGCAGGATCCCGCCCTGCCTGTCTTCGCTATTGATTGTGTCCCGGATTGCCGCTATCGGCGTGTAGAAGCAGTCTGTTGGCGCGGAAAAATGTCCGTCCTATGACGATTAGAGCATGATCGCGAAAACTGCGCAGCGGTTTTTGGTCGCGGCCATGCTCACTCTTGCGCAAACGGGGAAAAATAGCGTGACAAAAGCCTTAGGGTTGCTGCTTCTGCTCGCTATGGCAGTGCATATCATCAAGCCCTTGGGGCTGCCGGGCCTGAGGCGCAGGGCCGACTTCTGGAAGATAGCCATCTTCGCCTTTGCCATCTGGACTGTCGCGCTTGTTATCAACGAGGCGTTTTAGCGCGTTCCAGGCCAGGATTCGGGTTCTCCGGCGATCGTGCGGGCTTCTTAAATCAACACCTCGCCGCGCATCACAGCGACGCTGCTGCCCGATAGAAAGACTTCGTTTACCCTGCCGGCAGATTTCCTGACATCGACGCCGATGACGCTGCGTCTTCCCATCTCCACGCCCTGCTCGATGGTGATTTTCACTTCGGCATCCCGTGCCGGAAGCAGGGAGGTCAGATAGGCGCCGAGGGCTGCCGAGGCGCTGCCGGTTGCAGGGTCTTCCGTCACATTATCCAGGGGCGCAAACATGCGGGCGCGGATGTGCCACGGATTTTCGGTGGAGCGTGTGTAGAGAAAGAGCGAGAAACCGGTCTTGTCTTCCTTGTGCCTTGCCGCCGCTTCGGTGAAGACAGCCGCATTCGGCCAGGCCTTGCCGAGCGTTTGGAGGCCATCCACTTCAGCAAAGGCGAAGGGCAGGCCGACGGAGGCAAATGTCGGCGCATGTGTTGCCCGGCGGATGGAGCCAGGATCGATCTGGACGCAGCGCGCAATCAGCTCATCGGCGATTGTCTCTCCGATGGTGAGCCTGCCCGGCGCGCGTATGCTCGCGCCGATCACGCCTTCGCTACTGCGCAGCAGCGTCACATTCACGAGGCCGGCATCCTCTTCGAAGGTCAGCTTGTCCCCTATACGCTTTCCGAAGATCTCCAGTTGCTGGCCAAGCGCGAAAGCGGTGCCGACGTTGGGATGGCCCGCGAAGGGAATTTCGGCCGTCGGCGTGAAGATGCGGACGCGCGCCGTATGATCGGGATTTTCCGGGGGCAGTACGAAGGTCGTTTCGGAATAGTTGAATTCGGTCGCGATCTTCTGCATCGCCTCGTGGCTCAGGCCACGGGCATCGGGGATGACGGCCAGCGGATTGCCGACGAAACGCTCCGAGGTGAAGACATCGACGGTGACGTAGGCAACGGTGTTCATGGCAGCCTCAGGAGTTTTGATGAAACTGCAGGGATTTAGCCGCTGCCCGGTTGCGCGCGAAAGCGTGAACTTGTGCCCATGACAAGTTCACCGTCGGCTCCTTCCGCGGATCGCCGAAGCAGATATGCTGCCGCGCAAAAGAAAAAGCCCCGATCGCATCGCGATCGGGGCTCTGCTCATTCGAAGGCTGGCCGGTATCAAGCAGCCTGTTCGCGATCCTTCGTCCAGCTGCCCTTGGCGGCGAGATAGTTCATCTCGGCGCGGTGCGTGAAGGCGCGCTGGCCGGCAGCGACGTTTTCCGCCTTGCCGCCCCATGCCTTCAGGGCGCTATCCTGCAGGGCGCGGCCGTAGGAGAAGGTCACTTTCCAAGGCAGGTCATAGCCGGAGTTGATGGCGGAGAGATGGGCGGTGGCTTCTTCGGTGGACTGGCCGCCGGAGAGGAAGGCGATGCCGGGAACAGCGGAAGGAACGGTTTCCTTCAGAACCTTGACGGTGCGTTCGGCAACCTGCTCGACGGAAGCCTTGCGGGCCTTCTTGCCGTCGATGACCATGCTCGGCTTCAGGATCATGCCTTCGAGATTGATGCGGGCTTCCGCGAGTTCCTGGAAGACGATCTGCAGCGTCCAGCGGGTCACTTCCTCGCTGCGGTCGAGACTCTGGGTGCCGGGCTCGCCGTCCATCAGCACTTCCGGCTCGACGATCGGGACGATCTTGGCCTGCTGGCAGAGCGCGGCATAGCGGGCGAGCGCGTGGGCGTTGGCCTTGATGGCGCCATAGCTGGGCAGGGCGTCGGAAATGGCGATCACGCCGCGCCATTTCGCAAAGCGGGCACCGGCGTCATAATATTTCGCCAGACGATCGGCGAGGCCGTCGAGGCCTTCGGTGACGGTCTCGCCGGGGAAGCCGGCCAGCGGCTTGGCGCCGATATCGACCTTGATGCCCGGAATGCTGTCTGCGGCCTTGATGACGTCGACGAAAGGCGTGCCGTTGGCGGCCTTCTGGAAGAGGGTTTCCTCATAGAGGATGACGCCAGAGATGTACTTCTTCATGGCATCGTCGGAGCGGAAGAGCATCTCGCGATAGTCGCGGCGGCTCTCTTCCGTGGAAACGAGAGAGATGGCGTCGAAGCGCTTCTTGATCGTGGCGGTGGATTCGTCCGCTGCGAGGAGGCCCTTGCCACCGGCAACCATCTTTACGGCAATGTCTTCAATGCGTTCGCTCATTTTGTTTCTCCAAGGCGATTTCAGTCGGCGACAAGATCAATATAGATCGGCGATAACAGAAGTATAGAAGGAGGGAAATGGCTGGCTAACTAATTGAAACGATTGAAATGATTTCAACCGTTTGAATGTTTCGGACATCATCCTAGCACTCATGGAAAAGCCGCGAAAGGCTTAGCTTTCGCGGCTTGCGTCATTCCTGTCAAAGAGGCCTGATTACTTGCCGGCCTGCAGAACGGCAACGCCCGGAAGAACCTTGCCTTCCATCCATTCGAGGAAGGCGCCGCCTGCCGTCGAGACATAGGTGAAATCATCGGCAACGCCGGCATGGTTGAGTGCCGAAACCGTGTCGCCGCCGCCGGCGACGGACGTCAGCTTGCCGGCCTTGGTGCACTCGGCGGCATATTTGGCAGCCGCGACGGTGGCGGTATCGAAGGGGGTGATTTCGAAGGCGCCGAGCGGGCCGTTCCAGACCAGCGTGGTGGCGCGGCCGATCCAGCTCTTGACGGCCTCAATCGACTTCGGACCGACATCGAGCACCATGGCATCGGCCGGAATAGCCTCGATCGCGACGACTTCGTTGTCGGCGCCGGCCTTGAACTCGCGGGCGACGACGCCGTCTTCGGGCAGGACGATGGCGCAGCCGGATGCGGCAGCCTCGATCATGATCTGCTTGGCGGTGTCGGCAAGGTCATGCTCGCAGAGCGACTTGCCGACATTGGTGCCGCGGGCGGCGAGGAAGGTATTGGCCATGCCGCCGCCGATGACAAGCGCGTCGACCTTCTTCACGAGGTTCGTCAGAAGATCGATCTTGGTGGAGACCTTGGCGCCACCGACGATGGCGACGACCGGGCGCACCGGATTGCCCAGACCCTTTTCCAGGGCTTCAAGCTCTGCCTGCATGGTGCGGCCGGCATGGGCGGGAAGCAGGTGGGCGAGGCCCTCGGTCGAGGAATGGGCGCGGTGGGCGGCCGAGAAGGCATCGTTGACGTAGATATCGCCATTGGCGGCGAGCGCCTTGGTGAAGGCCGCGTCGTTCTTCTCCTCTTCCTTGTGGAAGCGGGTGTTCTCAAGCAGCAGGATGTCGCCGTTGTTCATCTTCGCAACGGCGTCGGCTGCCGGGGCGCCGATGCAATCCGACGCGAAGAGAACGGCGTGATCCAGAACCTCTTCCACGGCCGGCACGATGAGGCCAAGCGAAAGATCCGGCGAGGGACCATCCTTCGGGCGGCCGAAATGGGCAAGCAGGATGACCTTGGCGCCCTTTTTGGACAGTTCGAGAATCGTCGGGGCGACACGTTCGATGCGGGTCGCATCGGTAACCTTGCCATCCTTGACCGGCACGTTGAGGTCGACGCGCACGAGCACGCGCTTGCCGGTGATGTCGGTGAGATCGTCGAGAGTCTTGAAGGCTGCCATGGGAGGATCCAATGTTGTTGGTGGCGTGAAAGTGCGCCGACCATACTACGGATGATCGGAGACGCAAGGCCATTCAGGCGTCGTTTTTTTCCGTATTTGAATCGTTTGAAACGGCTTCTTCCGGCCGTTCCCGCCGCTTTCGCAGGTAGCCGCGGACGCTTTTGAAAATATCGTGGAGATTGATGAAGATCGGCAGGAGGACGGGCGGCTCCACCGCTTCCAGCGACATGCCGACGGACTGGATATGGTCGTTCTCGTCGAGGTCGCGGACAATGAGAATGATCTCGCCCAGGCGCACTCGGTCCGCATAATCGGCCTTGCCGCCCAGACGGTGGCGCATGAGGTCGGCGATGGTGAGGCCTTTTTCCTGCTCGCTCAGCAGGCCCGGCCCATAGGCGGCATCGAGATCGGAGGCCGGGCGCAGCGGCGAGATCGAGAAGGCGCCGAAGAATTCGGCATCGTCCGGATCGACCGGCGCGCGGCTGGCGAAGATGCGGTCGAGCAGGCGCGAATAATTGGGCGAGACGAAAAGATAGACGACGTCGTTCTCACGCAGGCGGCCGGCATATTGATAGCGCATGGATTTGCCGTCGCGCACGACGAGCGAGGGCATGGCCCAGCGCGGGATGCGCTCGCCGCGCAGAACCGGGCTGTCCTTGACGACGCGATAGGAGAGGAGTTCGTGGTTGACGGTGCCCGGCAGGTCGACCTCGACCTTGTCGATCGCCCCCATGCGCGGGGGAATGATGAGGCCGAGGCGTTTCGCCATCGGCTTGATGGTCCATCCCTGCACGAGCAGCGACACCAGCACGACGATGAAGGCGACGTTGAAATAGGTCTGGCCGGCCTGAAGGCCGCCAAGGATGGGCATGATCGCCAGAAGAATGGAGACCGCGCCGCGCAGGCCGACCCAGGCGACGAAACCGGTCTCGCGCTGGGTATAGTCGAAGGGCAGCAGGCAGAGCCACACGGCGATCGGGCGGGCGATGAAGATCAGGAACAGCGCCAGCGCCACGGCGGGTATGGCGATGGCGGGAAATTCCGACGGAGTCGCGAGCAGGCCGAGAACGAGGAACATGATGATCTGCGCGAGCCAGGTCATGCCGTCCTGGAAGCGCTTGATCGAGGCCGAGGCCGGCATCTTGCGATTGCCGGCATAGATGCCGGCGACGTAGACGGCCAGGAAGCCGCTGCCGCCGACGGCGCCGGTGAAGGAGAAGACCAGCAGCGCCAGCGCCAGCACGAAGATCGGCGTCAGGCCGCGATCCGTTTCCAGACGGCTGACGATGAGGACGATCATCATGCCGCCGAGCAGGCCGAGAATGAGGCCCAGCCCCATCTGCTGCACGAAGGTGACGAGCATGGCGAGATTGATGCCGGCATAGCCTTCGCCGCTTGCCAGCAGCTCGACCAGCGCGAGCGTCAGGAAGATCGCCATCGGATCGTTGGTGCCGGATTCGACCTCCAGCGTCGAGCGCACCTTGTCGCGGATGTTGATGCCGCCGATGCGCAGCAGGAAGAAGACGGCGGCGGCATCCGTGGAGGCGACGATGGAGCCGAGGAGCAGGCCCTGCAGCCAGGTGAAGCCCAGCAACCAGGTGGCGGCGAAGCCGAACAGCGCCGCCGTCACGATGACGCCGACCGAGGCGATGGTCAGCGCCGGGGCGGCGGCAAGCTTGAAGGCCTGGATCGGCGTGCCATAGCCGGAATCGAAGAGGATGATGGCAAGCGCCAGCGAACCAAGGATATAGGCGAGGTAGTTGTTGGAGAATTCGATGCCGAGCCCATCGGTGCCGGCCGCAAGGCCGATCATGAGGAAGAGCAGCAGCAAGGGAGCGCCGAAACGGAAGGCAAGGAGGCTGGAGAAAGCCGCAATGAGAATAAGGACCGTGCTGATCAGCACGATGACGTAAAATGCCTCCACCTTTTCTTCCCCTTTCCGTGCGCCGCAGCCAGGCCCAAAGCCCGGAATGCCGGAAATCTCTCCACTCTCCATCATGCCGCCGTGCCTGGCAAACTGGCAAACACGGAAGTCGTTCGGAGGAGAGCTTACTGATTGAAACTCTTTCCGGCGACTGCAACGTCATGGTGTGATGCGCCCTGCCAGAACGGCGAAGCGGCTTGGAATGCCCTGGGAGACTTCCTGCTCTAAAATTTACTGGTAAATCTGGACGATAGCAGGGCAGCGCCGAAAAAAATCGAAATGTTTTTAAGATGATGCGTGAAGCGGTGGCGTCGGCGCCTCAGAGAGCGGCGCGTTTGAAATAGATCGGGTAGTCGATCACCAGCCCGTCGTCGTCAACCGGAAGGTCGACGGTGAAATCCCTGTCCTCGGCGGCATAGCGATAAAGCTTCTCCGGCACGATGCAGGTGTAATGCTGTCCGTCGCGCACCGGCTCGAAGGTATCGAACGGGATATAGAGCATGGAGAGCCTGGCGGTTCCGTCTTCCGGCTTCGGTTCGAGCCGGCGGATCGGCAAGCTGTTAGTGAAGGGCGAGCCGTAGAGATCGATATCGATGCAGCCGACGAATTGCGGCAGGGAGGTCCCGTCCTCGCTACGCCAATGTCCCTTGCCGTCCGACATCAGCGCGAGACGGCGGCCGTCGGTGGTTTCGACGGAAAAGGAGAGAACGGCCCAGCCGGCGGTGCAATCGATGCGGTAGGAGACGCCGTAGGGCGTGCCGCCACGCGCGCCAACAATAATGCCGGCGGCACGGATGGCCGCGCCGCCGGCATTGTCTATGGGAGCGATCGTCAAGTGCTCCAGCCCGTCTCCTTCCATGGGACGCCAGCGAACCGTCGTCGGAAGGAGCGGGCGGAAGGCCACGGTCAGATCAGTTTTGCGAAGGCGACGGCCGTGTCCGACATGCGGCTGGAGAAGCCCCATTCGTTGTCGTACCACGACAGGACGCGCACGAAGTTGCCTTCCATGACCTTGGTCTGGTCGGTCGCGAAGATCGACGAATGGCTGTCATGGTTGAAGTCGCGCGAAACCAGCGGCTCGTCGGTGTAGCCGAGGATACCCTTCAGCTTGCCGTTCGATGCAGCCTTGATGGCCTCGTTGATTTCGCCGACCGTCGTTGCCTTCTTGGCCACGAACTTGAAGTCGATAACCGAGACGTTCGGCGTGGGAACGCGGATCGACGTGCCGTCGAGCTTGCCCTTCAGGTGCGGCAGAACGAGACCAACGGCCTTTGCGGCGCCCGTCGAGGTCGGGATCATGGACAGGGCTGCGGCGCGGGCGCGGTACAGGTCCTTGTGCATGGTGTCCAGCGTCGGCTGGTCGCCGGTGTAGGAGTGGATGGTCGTCATGAAGCCATGGTCGATACCGACGGCGTCGTCGAGAACCTTGACGACCGGCACCAGGCAGTTCGTGGTGCAGGACGCATTGGAGATGACCAGGTGCTCCTTGGTGAGCTGGTCGTGGTTCACGCCGAAGACGACGGTCAGGTCGGCGCCGTCGGCGGGAGCCGAAACGATGACGCGCTTGGCGCCGGCCGCCAGGTGAGCGGCGGCCTTGTCGCGGGCCGTGAAGATGCCCGTGCATTCCATGGCGATGTCAACGCCGAGATCGCGGTGCGGCAGGGTTGCCGGGTCCTTGATCGCCGTGACCTTGATCGGCTTGCCGCCGCCAACGATGATCGTGTCGCCTTCGACCTTCACTTCGGCCGGAAACTTGCCGTGGATCGAATCGTAACGCAGCAGGTGGGCATTGGTCTCGACCGGGCCGAGGTCGTTGATGGCAACGACTTCGATGTCGGTGCGGCCGGATTCGACGATCGCACGCAGAACGTTACGGCCGATGCGGCCAAAGCCGTTAATGGCAACTTTTACAGTCATTGAAATTCACTCCCGTTCACTCAGGGTGTTTATCTATTGGATTTGAGAGCGCTTGTCAGCGCCCTCAGGAAAGCTTTGCCTCTGCGGCGGCGACAACGGCTTCCGTCGTGATGCCGAAGTGCTTGTAGACGTCCTTGTACGGAGCGGAAGCGCCGAAGCCCTTCATGCCGATGAAGGCGCCTTCCGGTCCGATGAAGGCATCCCAGCCTTCGCGAACGCCGGCTTCGACGGCAACCTTGACCGGCGAGTTGCCGATGACTTCCTTGCGGTAGGCGTCCGGCTGCTCGAAGAAGAGCTCGGTGCAGGGAACGGAAACGACGCGCGTCGCGATGCCCTTGCCTTCGAGAGCGGTGCGAGCGGCGACGGCGAGTTCGACTTCCGAGCCCGAAGCGAAGATCGTCACCTTGGCATCGGCATTGCCGGCCAGCGTGTAGGCGCCCTGTTCGCAGAGGTTCTTCTCGCTGTATTCCGTACGGGCGGCCAGCAGGTTCTGGCGGGTCAGCGCGAGGCCGGACGGACGGTTGGTCGTCTTGATCGCGATCTGCCAGCACTCAGCCGTTTCCGTGGCGTCCGCCGGGCGGAACAGCTGGAAGTTCGGGATGGCGCGCAGGCTGGCGACCTGCTCGACCGGCTGGTGGGTCGGGCCGTCTTCGCCGACGCCGATGGAATCATGCGTCAGGACGTGGATGGCGCGGATGCCCATCAGGGCGGCGAGGCGCAGCGGCGGACGGCAATAATCCGAGAAGATCAGGAAGCCGCCGCTGTAGGGGATGAGACCGCCGTGCAGCGCGATGCCGTTCATGGCAGCAGCCATGCCGTGCTCGCGAATGCCCCAGTGCATGTAGCGGCCGGAGAAATCGGTCGGGGTGATCGACTTCATCTGGCTGGTCTTGGTGTTGTTCGACGGCGTCAGGTCGGCGGAGCCGCCGATCGTTTCCGGGATGAAGCCGTTGATGACCTCGAGCGCGTCTTCCGACGCCTTGCGGGTTGCGACCGTCGGCTTGGTTTCGGCGAGCTTCTTCTTGTAGTCGCTGATGGCGGCGTCGAAGCCGGCCGGCAGCTGATGCGCGAAGCGGCGGTTGAATTCGGCCTTCTTGCCAGCGTCGGCAGCGGCAAGGCGGCCTTCCCAGGCTTCGCGGGTACCGATGGAACGTTCGCCGGCAGCGCGCCATTCACCGAGGATGTCGTTCGGGATGACGAAGGGCTCGTAGGGCCAGTTCAGGGCGACGCGGGTGGCGGCGATTTCCTCGGCGCCGAGCGGCGAGCCGTGAACCTTGTGGGTGCCCTGCTTGTTGGGGGCGCCGAAGCCGATGATGGTCTTGCAGGCGATCAGCGTCGGGCGGTCGGACTTCTGTGCAGCCTCGATGGCGGCGCCGATGGCGGCCTGGTCGTGACCGTCGACTTCGATGGTGTTCCAGTGAACGGCCTTGAAGCGGGCGACCTGGTCGGTGGAATCCGAAAGCGAAACGGCGCCGTCGATGGTGATGGAGTTGTTGTCCCAGAACAGGATCAGCTTGTTGAGCTTGAGATGGCCGGCAAGCGCGATGGCTTCATGGCTGATGCCTTCCATCAGGCAGCCGTCGCCGCACATGGCATAGGTGTAGTGGTCCTGCAGCTCCGAGCCGAACTCCTCGCGCAGCTTGCGCTCGGCGATCGCCATGCCGACGGCATTGGCAATGCCCTGGCCAAGCGGGCCGGTGGTGGTTTCGATGCCGGTGGCGTGGCCGTATTCCGGGTGACCGGCGGTCTTGGAACCGAGCTGGCGGAAGCGCTGCAGCTCATCGACCGTCATGTCCGGATAGCCGGTGAGGTAGAGAACCGAATAAAGCAGCATCGAGCCGTGGCCAGCCGACAGCACGAAACGGTCGCGGTCCGGCCAAAGCGGGTTCTTCGGATCGAAGCGAAGATATTTGCTAAAGAGAACGGTGGCGACATCAGCCATCCCCATCGGCAAACCGGGGTGACCGGAATTGGCCTTCTCGACAGCATCCATGGCAAGGAAACGGATCGCATTCGCCATCCGGTCGTGTTGTTCGCGAGAGTTCATGGGTTTTTCCGCAGTGTTCCGGGTTCGGGGGATGGCCGCACGCTTGGGAGGGAGGGCCATCGGTTGAAAGGCGGGATGAAAGGGAGACCGTCCTCCGAACTCCATTTTCAACGTCGCCTCAGGCGGTCGAGACATAGCAGTTGGGGCGAGCAAGTCAATAAATCGAGGGCCCAATCCGGGTCTCCCGCGGCAATTTTTTGACATTTGCCCGTTCACTTTTACAAAAGACGACAATGATGCGACAAGGCCTGTATGATCGGCAAAGGCGTCATTCATCCACAGAATAGGGGGGGTGTCACATGACGGCCTTTATTGACGTGCTGTTGCCGAGTTGAATATTGTTGCGAAATCAGACAAGTGGCCGGATGTTTTGATTCGGGCCTTGCGCGGAGAAGCGAAGGGTATGACACCTTCAGGCAAAACGGTGGACGCGGCGCTCGCCCAGTTGCGCCAGGCGCTCTCGACTTTGGAGAGTGCCGTTGACGGACGGTTCGAGCGGGAACGCGCGCAGAGCGACATAGAAGGCGAAGTGCGGCGCGTTCATGCCGATCGCTCCCGCCTTGCCCAGGAACTGGATCAGGCGGAGTTCCGCGCGAACCGGCTCGAAGAGGTTAATCGTGAAGTGTCACGCCGGCTCGTCACGGCGATGGAAACCATAAGAGCCGTGCTGGACCGCTGATCCCTCGGGAGGCAGCCGTCGCAGTGCGGCAGTGATCGGAAAGTCGAATGGCACAAGTAACGGTAACGATCGACGGCAAAGCCTACCGGATGGCCTGCGAAGAAGGCCAGGAAGACCATCTGACGGATCTCGCCAATCGCTTCGACCGTTATGTCATGCATTTGAAGAGCCAGTTCGGCGAAATCGGCGACCTGCGGGTGACCGTCATGGCCGGCATCATGATCATGGATGAGGTGTCGGAGCTGACGCGCCGCATGTCCACGCTCGAGGCCGAGCTGGAATCGCTCACCAGCAACCGCGATACGACGCTTGCCGCCAATGCCCGTGCCGAGGAGACGCTGGCGAGCGTCATCGACGAAGTGACGACGCGCATTCACGGCATCACCGAGAAGCTTCTTGCCCGGCCGGGCGCCGAGCAAGCTTGAGTTTATTTCTGCGGATGCCGGCTGCGGCCCTCTGGTGCGAGGGCACAATCCGCTCTATATAGTTCAGGCGGTCTGCGCTTCCCGACAGGAACCACAATCCCTGGGGCCATACTCGATCCAAAGGGAGCTGTCCCTGACCAGGCCCGTGGGCCTGGACATATGGCGCCCACCTACGTTTGTAGGCACCCAGGATCGTAAACATCCATCGGTCGTCGTGGATCGCTCTTCAATCTTCCTGCCGATGGCAAGGAAGGAGCCGCGCAGTTCTTTGCCGCGCTGACGCCACTCCTCCTCCCCTTAACTTTTCGACCGCAGGTAGGCACCGCGCTCGAGTTCCGCGCGATTGGACGCGCTGCGCAGCCGCAACAGATCCTTGCGGGCAATGAGGCCCACGAGGCGGCCGGTCTGCGGCTCGACGACGGGAACGCGCCCCGTATCGGCATGGATCATGATATCGGCGACGCGGCCGACCGTATCTTCGGCATGGGCGACCGGGAGCGACGTATCCGAGATCACGTCATACAGCGACTGATCCATGAGCTCCGGCTCGCTCTGCCAGCGCAGGGCGTCGGCGCGCGAGATCATGCCGACGAGGCGGTCATTGTCGCCGACGACGGGATAGAAGCGATGCGCGTCCGGCCGATCCGTCATCTGTTGCAGCGCTTCCGACAGGCGCATGGAGGCGGGCAGGGTATCTACCTTGGCGATCATGATGTCGCGGGCGCGCGTCAGTTCGAACGGGTCGATGCCATATTCGCGGGTGATGTGCTGGCCGCGCCGGGCGATCTTTTCCGTCAGAATGGATCGTTTCAGCAGCAGCACGGTGACGGCATAGGCTGCGACCGTTGCCGCGAGCAGGGGCACCAGCGCGCTCGTGTCTCCCGTCAGTTCGACCGCGAAGAAGGTGCCGGTGAGGGGCGCGCGCATGGTGCCGCCCATCATCGCCGCCATGCCGAGCATCGCCCAGAAGCCGGGGTCGCCGGGCAGGACGAGGCCGACGAGCCAGCCCAGCGCGCCGCCGAGGATGAGCAGCGGCGCCAGGACACCGCCCGAGGTGCCTGAGGAAAGTGCCACCAGCCAAATGCCCGCCTTGACCAGCAGGATCGCCAGCACGGCGCCGGCGGCGATGCGGCTGTGCAGCAGGTCGGCGATGATGTCGTAGCCGACGCCGAGGGCGCGCGGCTCGATCAGGCCGCCGAGCCCGACGACGAGGCCGCCGAGGGCCGGCCACCACATCCAATGGATCGGCAGCTTCTCGAAGGCATCCTCGATCTTGTAGAGCAAAGTCGTCAGCAGGCCGGATTGCAGGCCCGAGACAATGCCGAGCCCGGCGGCGAGCAGGATGCCCCACCAGGAGAGCGCCATGTCGAAATGCGCCGGGAAAAGCGCGCCGCTGCCGATCAGCAGTGGGCGCCAGACGACCGAGACGCATGCGGCGACCGCGACCGGAATGAAGCTGCGCGGCTTCCATTCGAACAGCAGCAGTTCGACGGCGAGCATGACGGCGGCGATCGGCGTGCCGAAGACTGCGGTCATGCCGGCCGCGGCACCGGCGACAAGGAGCGTCTTTCGCTCGGCGGCGCTGAGATGGAAGAGCTGCGCAAAGAGCGAGCCGATGGCGCCGCCGGTCATGATGATCGGGCCTTCCGCGCCGAAAGGTCCGCCGGAACCGATCGAAATGGCGGAGGACAGCGGCTTGAGCACCGCCACCTTCGGCGACATGCGGCTGCCGCCGATCAGGATTGCCTCGATGGCTTCGGGAATGCCGTGGCCGCGGATCTTCTCCGAGCCGTAGCGCGCCATGAGGCCGATGACGAGGCCGCCGAGAACGGGCGCCGCCACCATCCAGGGCGAGCGCGCCACCACGGTAAAGGATAGCGGCTCGGTGCTGATCTTGAACAGCCAGACGGCATTGCTGACGAGCGCGATGAGATTGATGAGCACCCAGGCGGCGAATGCGCCGCCGGTGCCGGCGACGAGCGCCATGGCAATCAGCACCAGCACGCGCCTGTCCGTGGTGAAATCGCCATTGTCCTTGCGGGAGGCCCCGCCAGAGAAATCGTGAGTGTGCGTTTGTGGGGTAGGGGTGTCCTGCATCGGAGGCCTTCTGTGCTCAGCGTGCGCGGCCGTCCGTCAGCCGCTCTCCGCTTCGAGATGGCAAATATATCGTAATGCGATATAAATCAACCAAAGCGTATCGCGATCTCCAAGATTCGCTTCCCGCGCTTTAGGTCCTTGATCTTGAGCACGTCGTTGCCGCAAAACCGCTGAACGCTTTTGCGCGACATGCTTTGGGACCGCGAATTGCGGCAGTGAGGACGATTTGATGGTGCGACGTTTGGATAAAACCCTATCCCAGGCGGATTACGAGGCGCTGGCGACCTTGCGCTATACCCTGCGCAAGTTCATGGATTTCAGCACCTCGGCGGCGCACGAGGCAGGCCTGCCGCCACAGCAGCATCAGGCGCTGCTCGCCATCAAGGGGAACGGCGCCGGTGAGGCGATGACGATCGGCATGTTGGCGGAAAAGCTGCTGATTGCGCCGCATACGGCGACGGAACTGGTCGGGCGATTGATCGACGGCGACTATGTGACCCGGCATCCCGATCCCACGGACAAGCGGCGGCAGACCCTGCGATTGACGGAGAAATCCGAGGAGGTTCTCCAGCGGCTCAGTTCGATCCATCTGGTCGAGATCCGCGACATGGCGCCGAAACTGATCGAAATCCTCACGCAGCTTCAGGCGGATGCCCGAAACGGCTAGAGGCGCCATTGCCGGTATCGCCGGCAATGGCGCTGGGAATCATTGGCCGAGGCGGATGCCGCCGTCGCAGATCAGCGTGTGACCGCTGGTAAAGCCGTTGCCGATCAGGAAGGCGATGGCGTCGGCGATCTCCTGCGAGCTGCCCACGCGGCCGACCGGTGTGCGTGCCGCGAAGCCGGCAAAGGTCGGCTCTTTCTGTTCCGCGGTCAGGAAATCCCACCAGGGGGTATCGACGACGCCGGGCGAAACGCAGTTCACCCGGACAGGCTTGAGTTCGACCGCGAGAATCGGCGCCAGAGCGGCAATCGCGGCATTGATGGCCCCAAGCCCGGCGGTTCCGGGCATGGCCGCCTGCGCCGAGACGGCGGAGACGAAGGTGATGCTTCCCTGTTTGGAGAGATGGGGAAGGCAAGCCTGGGCACAGGCGAAATGCGCCAGCGTCTTCTGTTCGAAGCCTCTTCTGACATCGGCAAGGTCGACGGTGGCGAAGGGACCGGCCCCATGTCCGCCACCGAGCGCCAGGACGAGATGGTCGAGCGGCCCAATCGCCTGGAAGGCTTTGCCAAGGCCGGCAAGGTCGGCCGCATCCATGGTCACGGTGGCGACATCGCCGTCGAGGCTCTGTGCGGCTGCCTGAAGTTTCGCCGCGTCGCGACCCGTGATCGTGACCCGATATCCTTTTTCGAGAAGGTGGGCGGCCGCGGCAAGGCCGATGCCGGAGGAACCGCCGATGATAACGACATGCTGAGACGACATGGGTGTCTCCTTTCTGAGGCTGAGATGGGAGTAGGGACGTTCGTGCTCAGGCGAGGCCGGTGAGGCTTTCGCTGAGTATTCGCAGACGCTGCCGCGCGGATGCGTCATAAGCCTGGGCGGCGGCGCGGGAGGGACGCAGGCCGTCGTAATAGAGGCCGCTCTGCCCTTCCAAGGCGTTGCAGACGGCGAGATTGAGGATGGCGTCGGCGCCTTGATCGACGGAACTCAGCGGTGCGACACCCGCCTGGCGCACCATGGTCGTGTCCATGTAGGTTGCCGGGTGCAGGCAATTGACGGTGACGCCGGAGCCGGCCAACTGCGCGGCGAGATCGAAGGTGAACATGATCTGTGCCAATTTGCTCTGGCAATAGGCGCGCATACCGCTATAGCCGTGCGTCAACATGATGTCGGAGAAGTCGACCGCCTGCTGGCCGGCGGACGAAACGTTGACGATGCGGGCGGGAGCGCTCGCTGTCAGCAGCGGCAGCAGGCGGCCGGTCAACAGGAAGCCCGCGAGATAGTTCACCGCAAAGCGCAGCTCGTATCCGTCGCGGCTTGTCCGGCGTCCAGCATCGCCGCCCGTACCGATGCCGGCATTGTTGATCAGGAGGTCGAGGCGAGAGTGATCGCGTTCAATGGCATTGGCCAGGGCGCGGACCTCGTCCAGCGAGGAGAAGTCGGCAAGATAGACCGCTGCTTTCCCGCCATTGTCGCGGATGCCGGAGGCCAGATCTTCGGCGCGGACCTTGTTGCGGCCGTGAACCAGCACCGTGGCACCCGTCGTCGCCAGCCTTTCCGCAACCCGGCGGCCGACGCCATCCGTCGAGCCTGTGATCAGGACCGTTCTGTCGCTCATATCCATCGAAACCGCCTCTCTGTTGTCTGCATGGCGATATTTGGCAGCTTGCGGAGGCGGCAAACAGTTCTGACTTTATCCTAGTATTGATCCTGCTATGATAAGCCATGACCATCAATCAGACCCAGACCATTCTCGAAGCCAGGCGTCGCGAGTTCGGCGCTTTCCTGCGTTCCCGCCGCGAAAAGCTGACGCCTGCAGGCGTCGGGCTCGCGGAAGGGTTTCGGCGGCGCACGCCGGGGCTCAGGCGCGAGGAAGTGGCGCTTCTCGCCGGCGTCGGCACCACCTGGTACACATGGCTGGAACAAGGGCGGGATGTCCGCCCCTCCGCGGAGGTTCTGTCGGCGCTTGCCGACGCGCTACGCCTCGATCCGGCCGAGCGCCGGCATCTCTTCACCCTCAGCGATCGGCCGACGGCGGAGGTTCCGTCGCGCGGGCCCGAGGATGTGCCGGACGCATTGCGGCGGATGCTTGCGAGCCTTGCCGGGCAGCCGGCCTATGTTCTCGGCCGACGTTGGGACGTGCTCGCCTGGAATGCGGCGGCTGTCGCGCTTTTCGGCGATTACGCCTTGCTGCAGGGCGATGCGCGCAACAGCGTCCATCGGGTGTTTACCGATCCTGCCCACCGGCAGCTTCTCGTCGATTGGGAGATCGTGGCGGCGAATTCGCTCGCGATGTTCCGCGCCGACAGTGCCCGCTACGCCGGCGATCCGGATTTCGAGCGGTTGATCGCCACCCTGACCCAGTCCAGCCCCGAGTTTCGCGCCTGGTGGCCGAGACAGGATGTGTTGCGGCCGCTGACCGGTCACAAGCGCCTGCGCCATCCCGAAGGCGGGCTGATGACCTTCGAATATACCGCGCTTGCCGTCATGGATCGCGCCGACATGAAGCTGGTGGTCTATACGCCGCTCGACGAGGACGGAACGAGCGACAAGCTGAAGCAATTGCTGCGCCGGGACGTTAAGGCCTGACGGCGGTTTCCGCCGGTCGCTACCATCCCTTCCTCTCTTTTCAGCCTTCCAGATCGTTCTTCAATTGATCGAGAATGGATAGCGCATGGCCGGCGTAGGCGCTGATCCAGCGGTCGTGGATCTGCTTGATCGGCAGGCTGTTCAGGTGGTTCCAGCGCTCGCGTCCGTCCCTCTTTGCGATCACGAGATCGGCCTCCTCCAGCACTTTCAGATGCTGCATGACGGTGCAGCGATCCATGTCCGTGAAGGCTTCGCAGAGCATGCCGGTCGTTCGCGGCGCATCCTTCAGCATGTCCAGAATCTCGCGCCGGCGACGATGCGCAAGAGCCTTGAAAATGAGGTCGCTTTTCGATTCGTTTGACATGTTATGTTTTTATAACATAATGGGGCCGGTCGCAATGGAGCGATGCGACAAACAACGGAGGAGATGCCATGGCATTGAATGTTCGGATTTCAGGACGGATCGGCCGCAAGGTCGACGAAGTCTTCGATGCGGTCGTCAACCCGAAGAAGCTTTCGAGCTATTTCACCACCGTCGGCGGGGCGAGCGCGCCGCTGGTGGCGGGGACGACGGTCGTCTGGTGGAAGAATGCGCCCGTCGAGGTCAACCAGGTCGAGGAAAACAGGCGCATCGTCTTTCACTGGGAAGGCGGCACCGGCGAGGACGGCGTTCGCTACAGGACCAAGGTGGAGATGACCTTCGACGCCCTGGACGATGGCGGCACGCTTCTCATCATCGAGGAAACCGGCTGGCGAGAGGATGAGGCCGGCCGCCGCGGCACCTATCTGAATTGCGAGGGGTGGACGCAGATGCTCTGCTGCATGAAGGCCTTCGTCGAATACGGCATCAACCTGCGCGAAGGCTTCTTCCTGAGCGAAATGCGCGGCGAGCCGGCGGAGGCGCCGGATCGTTGAGGCTCTGACGCGGTGCCTCGGGCATCGATCGCCCATCGGGCGTCTGATCCCTGCATTCGCCCAATCCCACCAAGGCCCGGCAAGAACGCCCTTGCCGGGCTTATCCGTTTCCTGAAGCCGGACACGTTCGAAGTCTTCGGCATCGTTGCTATCGGAACACTTGATTGATCGAGCCGGGGTGTGGTCTATTTAGCGTTGTGGTGGGGGCGAGATGATCGTAGGGGATGCGTCACTTCCGTTCGAAATCGTTTTGCCGATGCTGCGCGCCGCACGGGTTTTCCGCATCCGCAAGGCAAGAAGACCGAGTCGCGACGTCCTGACCGGGCTGCGCTGAACGCAACATGGGAAGGTCATTTTTGTGTGTGGATAAGCTTAAAAGCCGGGTGAATGACAAAATCCTTTCAATAAAAACAGATTCATTGCCGGCGGAACGGGGCCTGCGCCAAAATTGCCTAAATTGAGAATGATGGGACGCGCGTCACAACGGGCCCGTCGAAAGAAGCGTATATCGCAACACGAAGACGCGTCGCCGATATTACTGGACGTCCGGACCATCGGAACCAGCGAAGATCAATATAAACAGGTAGAGCATGCCGAGCCCAATCGATCTGGAAAATGCTGATGAGGAGCTGGAGGAGCGGGGCGGCGTCGTCGGTCTGCTGAACCGCTATCGCGCCCTGATCGTTGCTCTTCTCACCGTGGCGGTCTTCAGTATTGCCGCCTATGCGATCTTCGACCTGACCAACGAGGTACGTTACGACGACGTCGTGCACGCGTTGACCACGACGAAGATCTCTTCCGTGCTGCTCGCGCTGCTCTTTACCGGCCTGAGCTTTGCCTCCCTGATCTTCTACGACCAGAACGCGCTCGAATATATCGGCAAGAAACTGCCGTTCCCGCATGTGGCGCTGACCTCGTTCAGCTCCTATGCGGTTGGCAACACGGCCGGCTTCGGCGCGCTCAGCGCCGGCGCAATCCGCTATCGCGCCTATACCCGGCTTGGCTTGTCGCCCGACGACATCACCCGCGTCATCGCCTTCGTCACGCTCGCCTTCGGTCTCGGCCTTGCCGCCGTCGGCGCCATCGCGCTCCTGGTCATCGCCGATGAGATCGGCCCATTGATCAACGTCGATGGTTTCTGGCTGCGGCTGGTTGCCATCGTCATCCTCGCGGCGCTGGCTTTCGTCGTCTATGCCGGGCGTAACGGCCGGGAGGTGCGCATCGGACCGATTGCCGTCCGTCTGCCGGATTCGCGCACCTGGTCGCGGCAATTCCTCGTCACCGCATTCGATATCGCCGCCTCGGCCTCCGTGCTCTATGTGCTGCTGCCGGAATCGTCCATCGGTTGGCCGGGCTTCTTTGCCATCTATGCCATCGCCGTCGGCCTTGGCGTGCTCAGCCACGTTCCGGCCGGCTTCGGCGTCTTCGAGACGATCATCATCGCCTGGCTCGGCAGCTCGGTGAACGCCGATGCGGTGCTGAGCTCGCTGGTCCTCTATCGCGTCATCTACAACGTCATCCCGCTGGTCATCGCGATCGCGGCGATCTCGGTGGCGGAGCTGCGCCGTTTCGTCGACCATCCGGTGGCGTCGAGCATGCGCCGCATCGGCGCCCGCGTCATGCCGCAACTGCTGTCGGCCTTCGCGCTGCTGCTCGGCATGATGCTGGTGTTCTCGAGCGTGACGCCGACGCCGGACCAGAACCTGATCGTGCTCTCCGGCTACCTGCCGTTGCCGCTCGTCGAAAGCGCGCATTTCCTCTCGAGCCTTCTCGGGCTGGCGATCATCGTGGCGGCGCGCGGCCTCAGCCAGCGTCTCGACGGCGCCTGGTGGGTCTCGACCTTCTCCGCGCTGCTGGCCCTGTTCCTGTCGCTCGTGAAGGCCATCGCCATCGTCGAGGCCGGCCTGCTCGCCTTCTTCGTCTTCAGCCTTGTCGTCAGCCGCCGGTTGTTCAGGAGGCCGGCATCGCTGCTCAACCAGACGCTGACGGCCGGCTGGCTGACGGCCATCGCGGTGATCTGCATCGGCGCCATCGTCGTCCTGTTCTTCGTCTATCGCGATGTCGGCTACAGCAACGAGCTTTGGTGGCAGTTCGAATTCGCCGACGAGGCGCCGCGCGGCCTTCGCGCAGCGCTCGGCATTTCCATCCTGTCGTCGGCGATCGCGATCTTCAGCCTTTTGCGCCCCGCGACGAAGCGGCTGGAGCCGGTGTCCGACGATGCGGTGACGCGTGCCGTCGAGATCGTCCGCAGGCAAGGCATCGCCGATGCCAATCTGGTGCGCATGGGCGACAAGAACATCATGTTCTCGGAAAAGGGCGATGCCTTCATCATGTACGGCAAGCAGGGCCGCTCGTGGATCGCATTGTTCGACCCTGTCGGTCCGCGTCAGGCGCTGCCCGATCTCATCTGGCGTTTTGTCGAGGCGGCGCGGGCGGCGGGTTGCCGCTCGGTCTTCTACCAGATCTCGCCGGCGCTTCTGTCCTACTGCGCCGATGCCGGTCTTCGCGCCTTCAAGCTCGGTGAACTGGCCGTGGTCAACCTTGCCAATTTCGAGCTGAAAGGCGGCAAATGGGCCAACCTGCGGCAGACCGCGAGCCGAGCGGTTCGCGATGGACTAGAATTTGCCGTTATCGAGCTTCAAGATATACCCGAAGTCATGGATGAGCTTGCCCATGTGTCCGACACATGGCTTGCCGATCACAATGCCAAGGAAAAGAGCTTCTCTCTCGGCGCGTTCGATCCGGACTATGTGTGCTCACAGCCGATCGGCGTGTTGAAAAAGGATGGTAAGATCGTCGCTTTTGCGAATATCCTGATGACGGAAACCAGGGAAGAGGGTTCCGTCGACCTGATGCGTTTTTCGCCCGATGCCCCGAAGGGTTCGATGGATTTTCTGTTCGTGCAGATCCTCGAATACCTGAAGAGCCAGGGCTTTCAGCGCTTCAACCTCGGCATGGCGCCGCTGTCGGGCATGTCGAGACGGGAATCGGCGCCGGTTTGGGACAGGGTCGGTGGGACTGTCTTCGAGCACGGCGAGCGCTTCTACAATTTCAAAGGGCTTCGTGCCTTCAAATCCAAGTTCCATCCCGAATGGCAGCCGCGCTATCTGGCTGTCTCGGGAGGTGTCAGTCCAATGATCGCGTTGATGGATGCCACATTCCTCATCGGAGGCGGACTTAAGGGGGTCGTGAGGAAATGATCTTGAAATACGCAATGTCATTGGCTTTCGCATGCATGGTGTCGACGGGCCTGTTGATGTCCGGTCCGGCACGGGCGGAAGCCGACGATGCCAAATACGATCTGGGCATGATCCCGGCGCCGCATATCATGCGCCCGCAAGGCAAGGTTTCGAGCGAGGTCGTTCTGATTTCCGATCTTGCCGGCTGGGGCGACAAGGAAAAGGCGGTCGCCGACAAGCTCGTGGCCGACGGTTCGCTTGTGATCGGCATCGACTATCCGTCCTTTCTGGCTTCGCTCAACAAATACGATGTCAGCCAGAACGACGGCTGCATCTACATCGTCGCGGACCTGGAATCGCTGAGCCAGCAGGTGCAGCGTTCGTTTTCCGACAGCACCTACCAGCTGCCCATCATCGCCGGTGTCGGCGCCGGTGGAGCCATGGCGCTGACGATCGCGGCCCAGACGCCGGATGCGACGGTCGCCGGCACGCTGGCCGTCGATCCGGCCGCCGGCATCGGGCTGAAGCAGGAACTCTGCACGCCGGCCGAAAAGAAGACCGATGGCGACATGGTGTCCTTCGGCCTGCAGGAAGGCGCGCTGCCGAATCCGATCCTCGTGACCTTCACGCCGAATGCACCGAAGGACGGACGCGACCATGTCGAGGAGATCCAGAAGGAGCATCCCGAAGTCCAGTCGACGGATTCGGACAATGCGGATACCTATGCGACGCTCGAGGCTTCGCTTGCCGACCTGATGAAATCAATCGACAGCGCCAAGTCGCCGCTCGGCCTGCCGGTCGACGTCATGGAAACCACGCCGACCGAGGACACGCTCGCGATCGTCTATTCCGGCGACGGCGGCTGGCGCGACATCGACAAGGAAGTCGGCAGCTATCTGCAGGATCAGGGCATTCCGGTCGTGGGCGTCGATTCCCTGCATTACTTCTGGTCGGAGCGGGACCCGCAGCAGACGGCCGACGATCTCGCCCGGATCATCCAGTTCTATACCAAGCGCTTCAAGGTCAAGCATGTGGTGTTGGTCGGCTATTCCTTCGGCGCCGATGTGCTGCCGGCAAGCTACAATCGCCTGAAGCAGCCGGAGAAGGACAAGATCGTCCAGATGTCGCTGTTGTCGCTGTCGCAGAAGGTCGACTACGTGATCTCGGTCATGGGCTGGCTCGGCGCTTCGAGCGAAGGCAAGGGCGGCAATCCTGTCAACGATCTCAAGTCGGTCAATCCGAAGATGGTGCAATGCGTCTATGGCAAGGATGACGACGAGGATGTGGCGTGCCCGCTGTTGAACGGCACCGGCGCCGAAGTCATCGCCATGGATGGCGGCCATCATTTCGACGACGACTACGAGGCACTGGCGAACCATATCATCAATGGTCTGAAGAGCCGCCTCGGCGAGTAATCGACGCACTCCGCGCGTGGTCGGCTTGTGCCGCGCGCGGCTCTTCCTGCGGCCTTTTCGCAAGGAAAGGTCCTTTTCCGTCCATGTCTCGCCGGCGCGAACGGAGTGCTTATTCCGCGGCCGTTGCCCAGCAATCATTTGCTTCTTGCCGCGGCTGACGTTAGTCGGAGGAAGCATTTGTTACGAGTGGCGCGATCCGCCCGGCCGCTCGTTTTTACGTCCAGAAAGGTTCAGCATTGTCTTCCGCCTTCACCAAGACCTATTCCGGCTTCCTGTTCGATATGGATGGCACGATCATCAACTCGATTGCGGCTGCCGAACGCGTCTGGGGCAATTGGGCTCGCAGCAAGGGTCTGAACGTCGAAGAATTCATGCCGACCATGCATGGCAAGCGCGGGGTGGATACGATCAGCCAGCTGAACCTGCCCGGCGTCGATCCGGTTGCGGAGTCGGCCGGCATCATGGAAGCGGAGATTGCCGATGTCGAGGGCGTGGTCGCCCTGCCGGGCGCCGCCGATTTCCTGGCGTCGCTGCCGCCGGAGCGTTGGGCGATCGTGACATCCTCCCCATATCGCCTGGCGATGGCGCGGCTTGACGCCGCCGGCATCCCGGTGCCGCGCTTTATCGTGACCGCGGAGGACGTCAAGGTCGGCAAGCCGGATCCGCAGGGCTACATCCTTGGCGCGGAGCGTCTTGGTTTGCGCACCTCGGATTGCCTGGTGTTCGAGGATGTTATGGCCGGCATCAAGGCAGGCGAAGCGGCGGGCGCGGATGTAATGGTGATCACCGCCACCCATTCCCATCCCATCGAAACCAATCACTCATCGTTGCTGAACTATGAAAATGTCCGCGCGCATGTGAACGGCGAAGGCAAGCTGTCCATTGTCCGGAGCGGCGGCTGATAATGCCGGCCCGGCCATAGGATCGCTGCATGTCGCTTTCGCGCATTGCAATGGGCCGCCGGCTCATTATGTTTTCGTGATATTATGAATTTTCGCGAAGATCCGATGACTCCCAAAGAACTGAAAGCCCAATATCGCAACGAGCGCCTGGCGGCACGCGATGCCATTCCGGACGAAGACCGGATCGAAAAAGGTCTCGCCATGGCCGCGCACGGCGGCGATGGCATCGAGGTCGGGGCGGGGGACATCGTATCCGGCTTCCTGCCGATCCGTTCCGAGGTGGATATAAGGCCGTTGATGGCGCATCTGCGGACGCGCGGCGCGCGGCTTTGCGTTCCCGTCATTCTCGACCGCAGCACGATCGTCTTTAGGGAACTCGTGCCGGGGGCGCCGCTGGTGCCGTGCGGGTTTGGAACGTTCGGGCCGGGACCCGACGCGGCGGAGCTGGACCCGGATGTCATGCTGGTGCCGCTCTCCGCTTTCGACAGCACCGGCCATCGCATCGGTTATGGTGCCGGCTATTATGATCGCGCTATCGACCGCCTGCATCAAAAAGGGTTGAATCCGCGGCTGATCGGCATTGCATTCGATTGCCAAGAAGTGCCATCAGTACCCGCTGAGCCGCATGATGTCCGTCTTGACGCGATTTTGACCGAGAGCGGACTCAATTTCGTTTCGGAAGTGATTGGATAGCGAATGCGGCTGCTTTTTCTGGGTGACATGGTCGGCAAGACGGGACGAACCGCGGTGTGGAACCGCCTGCCGGGGCTCGTATCCGACCTGAAGCTCGATTTCGTCATCGTCAACGGCGAAAACGCTGCCGGCGGCTTCGGCATCACCGAGGATATATTCCTCGAAACGATCAATGCCGGCGCCGATGTCGTAACGACAGGCAACCACGTCTGGGACCAGAAGGAAGCCGTCGTTTTCTGCGAGCGCCACGACCAGTTTCTCCGCCCCGCCAACTATCCGGCCGGCACGCCCGGCCGAGGTTCCGGCCTCTACTACGCCCGCAACGGCGCCCGTATCCTTGTTGCCAACATCATGGGCCGCGTCTTCATGCATCCGGAGCTGGACGATCCCTTCAAGTCGGCCGAGGCCATCCTCGATGCCTGCCCGCTGAAGGAACAGGCCGATGCCATCGTCTTCGATTTTCATGCGGAAGCGACCAGCGAAAAGCAGTGCTTCGGCCACTTCGTCGACGGCCGCGCCAGCTTCGTCGTCGGCACGCATACGCATGTGCCGACCGCGGACGCGCAGATCCTGAACGGCGGCACCGCCTACATGTCGGATGCCGGCATGTGCGGCGATTACGATTCCTCGCTCGGCATGGAGAAGGAGGAGCCGCTGAACCGCTTCATCTCGAAGATGCCGAAGGGCCGTTTCGAAGCGGCTTCCGGGCCCGCCACCATCTGCGGCGTCGGCGTCGAGATTTCCGACGCCACCGGATTGGCCGAAAAGATTGCGCCGCTGCGGCTGGGGCCTCGGCTTGCGGAGACCATTCCGGACTTCTGGCGCTGATCGCTGCACGATAATTCATCATCGCCATTCGATGACGCGATTGTGAGCAATCGCGCCTGATTGCCGCTGGACCTGTGTCCGCTCATGCCGCATCCTTCCGCCACCGTCGGGCTTGAGGGGGTGGCATGATGCCGCGATTTCCTGTTCTTGCCGCATTCTTCCTGTCGATGATTTTCTGCTGGAGCGTGGCGCATGCCCAGCAAAAGCCGGTTCGCCCGCAACCCAGCCAGTGTCAGGCGATCGCGCAATCTCTTCCCAAAGCGAGTTTTGCCAGCTTTTCTCCCGCCGGTCCCACACTTGCCAATGATCCCATCGATGGCGACGTGAAGATCACGTTTCTCGGCCATGCGACGCTCTTCATCGAAACGCCTGGCGGTGTTTCCATCGCCACGGATTACAGCGGCGCCTATCCGCCGCCCTACACGCCGGAAGTCGTGACGATGAACAAGGCGCATCCGAGCCATTATACGCTGACGCCCGATCCGGCGATCAGATATGTGCTGCACGGCTGGAGCGATACGCCCGGAGAGCCCGCGAAGATCCGTATGACCGTGGGCGACACGCTGATCCGCAATGTCGTCACCGACATTCGCTCTTGGGGCGGCGGCATCGAGGCCAACGGCAATTCGATCTTCATCTTCGAGGTGGCGGGGCTTTGCATCGGCCATCTGGGACATCTGCATTTCGAACTCACCGACCAGCAATATGCCGAGATCGGCCGGCTCGATGTGGTGATGGTGCCGGTCGACGGCGGCCTGACCATGGGGGCCGACAGCATGAGCCGCGTGGTCAAGCGGCTTCGGTCCTCGCTCATCCTGCCCATGCATCGCTGGGGCCCGCCGATCGACCAGTTCCTTGCCCTGTTCGGCCCGGATTTCGATGTCGGCTATGCGCCGACGCCAAGCGTCACGGTGTCGGTGAAGACCCTGCCGCGCAAGCCGCTGATCTATGTGCTGAAGGGGCTTTGATCGTCGCGGCCGCCGCCGCGATCTCCTTGATGCGCAGTGTCCTCCATCGCCATTATCCGGCTTTTTACTTGAATGAAGGCCGCTTCGCTCTTATAAGGCGGCCCATTCCCAACAAAAGACGTGAACAGGGGTGCCATGGCTGGCCATTCACAGTTTAAAAACATCATGCACCGCAAGGGTCGTCAGGACTCGGTGCGTTCGAAAATGTTCTCGAAGCTGGCGCGTGAAATCACCGTCGCCGCCAAGGCGGGCCTGCCTGACCCGACCATGAACGCGAGCCTGCGCCTGGCGATCCAGAACGCCAAGGCCCAGTCGATGCCGAAGGACAATATCGACCGCGCCATCAAGAAGGCATCGGGTGCCGATACCGAGAATTACGATGCGATCCGTTACGAAGGCTACGGCCCAGGCGGCACGGCGATCATCGTCGAAGCGCTGACCGACAACCGCAACCGTACGGCTTCCAACGTCCGCTCGATCTTCACGAAGGCCGGCGGTGCGCTCGGCGAAACCGGTTCGGTGTCTTTCTCCTTCGACCATGTCGGCGAAATCACCTACAAGCCCTCAGCTGGCGATGCCGACAAGGTCATGGAAGCGGCGATCGAAGCCGGTGCCGATGACGTCGAGAGCGACGATGAAAGCCATGTGATCATCTGCGCCTTCGAAACCCTCGGCGAAGTCGCCAAGGCGCTGGAAGCGACGCTCGGTGAAGCCGAAACGGTCAAGGCGATCTGGCGTGCGCAGAACAACGTGCCGGTCGACGAAGAAAAGGCCCTGTCGCTGATGAAGCTCATCGACAGCCTCGAAGACGACGACGACGTTCAGAACGTCTATTCGAACTTCGAAGTCTCGGAAGAAGTGCTGGCCAAGCTCTCGGCCTGATCTGCCCACACAATCGAAAAGCCGGCTGCAGCCATGCGACCGGCTTTTTGCGTCATGGAGTTGTTGCGCGCGTGAAATCGTCGCGGAAGGCGGCGAGATCGGCTGCGGCGACATCGGAGATTGCCCAGAAGACCAGTCCGTCCGCGTGCCATTCGACGAAATTGTAGCCGTCCTTCTCGGCATTGCCCCGCGCCTGCAAAGCGCCGGGCCAGATGAAGAGATTGATGATGTGGCCGTGCCGGCGATAGATCAGCGCCGCCACCACCCGGCCGTCGAGATAATCCACCCTGCCGCCGACCAACGGAAAGCCCTGAGCCGCGAGGTCGACCACCGGCGGCGAAAAATCGATCTTGCCGTCGAACCATGGCTTGACGGTGTGCTGGTCGGAGGTCAGCACATCGGTCAGATGATCGGCCAGCATCGAACGGACATGGCTGGCAAGAAGCTGGTCCTCGATGGTCTGGCTCTGCCGCGGCACGTTCAGCACCAGCATGAGGCTCGCCGCCAGCACGGCAAGCGAGGGAACGAAGCTCCATTCGCGGACGAACCGCCAGAAGCGCTGCCATGGGCTTTCCGTCCGGCGCGTGGCCATCGCCGCGCGAGCCAGCATGGACTGCTCCAGCGCGAGCGACGCCTGGATGCGTGCATGGACGGCATCCGGCGCTTGCCATTTCACGCCTTCGCGTGCGGAAAGGCGCTTGACCATCAAGGCATTCTCCATCTCGTCGGCACAGTCGCGGCAGGTCGCCAGATGTGCCTCGAACCGTGCAGCATTGGCCGCGTCGAGCTCGCCGTCGATGAAGCCGTGCAGCAGGTCCGCCCATTCGCCATGCTCGTCGCGCTCCCCGCCGCTCATCGTGCCGCCTCATTCTCGTCGAGACTGCGCCAGATCTCGCCGAAATCGCGGCGGGCGCGGGCGAGGCGCGACATGACGGTGCCGATCGGCGCATCGATGATCTCGGCGATTTCCTTGTAGGAAAGATCTTCCAGTTCGCGCAGGACCAGCACCTCGCGCATGACGTCGGGCAGCCCATTGATGACCTCACGCACCCGCTGCGTTTCCGACTTGCGGATGAATGCCGCTTCCGGCGTATCCTCCTCGGAAGCGGGATCGGGCGACGGCGAGCCTTCGTCCTGCTCCCTTTCATCGGTCATCGGCTGTTCGTAACGGGTCTTTCGCCGGCCTTCCTGCAGCCAGGCATGATAGCAGTTGCGGACGATGGTGAAGGTCCAGGCACGGGCGTCGCCATCGCGAAAGCCGCCAAAGCCGCGATAGGCGCGCAGAAACGCTTCCTGCACGATGTCCTGCGCGGCGTCGGCGTCCCGGCTCAAGAAACGTGCGAAATTATAGGCGGCGTCCAGATGCGGGATGATGGTGTGCTGGAAGCGGCGCATCGTCTCGTCGGAAGAGGAGACCGCACGCTTCAATGGCGCGGCATTCGCCGCGGATTCAGCGATTGTCATGAGGGCGGCGTGCTTGCCCCGCTTCCCTTCGGCAATGAAGAGACGCAGGCGAGCCAGCAGCTTCACCAGCCTGCTCGTCGCGGTATTTCGCGGCTTGCGCCATGTCCATGCGTGGAACTGGCCGCCGAGCGTCATCGAACTCATAAGTCGGGCGTCTGTCATCATGATCCCCGCAAAACGCCGATGCCGACTGTAGGCCTCGGATACGGTGCTTGCAATGTTGCCTCAAAGGCTAGATCGCGCTCGCGCGGGTTTTATTCCCGATCGGATGCAGAAAATCGTGGATGTCGAATTCAGGCACCCGTCGTCTTGGCGGTCCAACCTGGTGCTGCAAAAATAAGCCGATTTATTTCAATGGCTTGAGGGAATTCTTCTTGCGGTGAGGAATAAGCGCCCGCCGTCGCCGATCTTCTTCCTCAGTGGATGGCCGTCATCTGTTGCGACCTCCGCCTGGCCCCAAAAGCCATAACCCTGAGGAGATAGTGCGATGTTTGATATGACCCGCCGCGCCGTGCTCGGCACGGCCGCCGCTGCGGCAGCCTTCGGGCTGTCGTCGAAGCTGGAATTCATCCCGCAAGCCTTTGCCGCGACGCCGCTGGAACCGGCGGTCGGTTTCTACAAATACAAGGTCGGTTCGATCGAGGTCACGGCCGTCTATGACGGTATCTGGCGCAAGCCGCACGACCCAGCCTTCATCAAGAACGCCTCCGTCGACGATACCAAGGAGGCTCTCTCCAAGGCCGGCCTGACGACGGACTTCATGCCCATACCGCTGACCGTCGTCGTTCTCGATATCGGCGGGCGGAAGATCATGATGGATGCCGGCTCGGGCGTTGGGCAGTGGCAGACCAACGCCACGCATCTGCCGGCCAACATGGCGGCGGCCGGCATCGACTACCGGAAGATCGATACGATCATGATCTCGCATTTCCATCCGGACCATGTCTGGGGGCTGATGGAAAAGGGGACGAATGCACCTGTCTTCCCGAATGCGGAGCTGATCGTCAACGCGGTCGAATACAATTGGTGGACCGATCCGGGCCGTGTCGACAAGCTGGCGGAGGGCCGCAAGGACGCCGGCCGGCGCATCGCCTCGGTCTTCCCGAAATGGAAGAACTGGAAGCTGGTCGACGATGGCGCGGAAGTGGCGCCGGGTGTGCACATGCTGGCCGCATACGGTCACACGCCGGGCCATTCGGTCTTTCTCATCGATGGCGGCAACGAGCAGCTTATGGTTTCGGCCGACATCATGTACGTGCCGGCGTTGCTCGCACCCCATCCGGAATGGGAAGGCAGCTACGACCAGGACGGCCCCATGGCCGTCGGCACCCGCCACAAGCTGATCGACCGCGTCATTGCCGACAAGATCAGGATCTGCGGCTCGCATTTCCCGTTCCCGGGCTCCGGCACCTTCGTCAAGGACGGCAACGCCTACGGATTCACCCCCACCATCCAGGCCTGAAGGGCCACACAGAGGAGCAGAACCATGTTCAAATATGCCATTTTCGGGATCGCCGGCCTGTGCGCCGTCACCATCCTGCCGGCAGCCACGGCGGGCATCGCCTTCGCGGTCGACAATATGGAATCGACCGACGCGCCGGACCTGACCTCGGTGCGCGCCAAGATCGACGCGAAGGACTATGCCGGCGCGCTCGCCGAGCTTCGCGACATCGCCGAGGAGCACCAGCAGGCCGACGTCTACAACCTGATGGGCTTCACCCTGCGCAAGACCGGCGACTTCCGGACATCGCTGACCTACTATACCAAGGCCCTGGAATTGCAGCCGGATCACAAGGGCGCGCACGAATATCTCGGCGAACTCTATGTCGAGACCGGCGACATGCCCAAGGCCCGCGAGCAGCTTGCGGTGCTGACGAAGCTTTGCCCGGCAGGATGCGAAGAGCTTGAGGATCTGACCAAGTCGATCGCCGCGAAGGGTGGCAACTGAGATCCGGCGCCAACCGGTTCCGGCGGCGCTTGCGCTCGGCTCGGCCTGCGGGAGTGCCGCCGGAGAAACGCTTGAAATATCCGAATTCTAGCGTGGAGGAAAAATCATGGAATTCGAAACGGAGAGTACCGTTCTCGTCAATCTCGCCGACATGGCCTTGCTGTTCGGGCGCTTGTTGCTGTCGCTGCTTTTTCTGGAGGAGGGTGTCGAGCTGGCCAGCCATTTCGACAGCGCCCTGTCGGCCATGGCCCAGCTCGGCGTCGCCGCACCCATCGCGACCGCGACCATCGTGATGCAGCTTGCCGCCGGCATTGCCATTGCCGCCGGGTTCATGACCCGGCTTGCCGCATTCGGCCTCGGCCTGTTCTGCCTGCTGACGGCGACGCTCTTTCACACGAACTTCGCCAGCCACAACGAAGTCCTGCACTTCGAAAAGGACCTGGCCATTGCCGGCGGGATGTTCGTGCTGATCGTCGCCGGCGCCGGCAAGCTGTCTCTGGACACGCTCATCCAGCGCCGCTGGAAGACGAGGCTGGTTTCCTGAGCCGCGTCCATCGCCCGGCGAGCCGCAGCGACAAGAGCGGCCGGCCGGGCAATCTTCCTGCCGCTGAAAATCAGGACACTTTCTTGAAGCTCGGCAGCGTCGCGAACAACTCCACCGACTTCAGCCGTGCCTCGATGTCGTGGATCGGCATCGAAATGATGACTTCGTCGGCCTCGGTATCCTTGATGAACTGCGAAAGCTTTGCTTCCGCCGTCGTGGGGGAGCCGACCACGGCGTAGCGAAGCGTATGTTCGACGTTGAGCTTTTCCATCGGCGTCCAGAAGTCGTCCATATCCTTGCGCGGACGAGGGAAGGGGCCGCGCACGTTGCGGCGCAGGTTGACGAATTGCTGCTGTGCGGAGGTGAAGTGATATTGCGCCTCCTCGTCCGTATCCGCCACTGAGCCCATGGCGCCAACCATGACATAGGGTTTGTCGAGCGTTGCCGAGGGCGTGAAGCGCTCGCGGTAGATGGCCACGGCATCCAGCAGGGAGTCCGGGGCGAAATGCGAAGCGAAGGCATAGGGCAGGCCGAGCATGGCGGCGAGATGGGCGCTGTAAAGGCTGGAACCGAGGAGCCAGATTGGCACGTTGGCGCCATGGCCGGGAACGGCGAGAATGATCTGGCCTTCGTCGGCGGGGCTGAAGAGGTGCTGCAGCTCGACGATATCGTTAGGGAAGCTCTGCGCGCCGGCCTCCATGTTGCGCCGCAGGGCTTGTGCGGTGCGCATGTCCGTGCCCGGCGCACGGCCTAGGCCGAGATCGACACGGCCGGGAAACAAGGCTTCCAGCGTGCCGAACTGCTCGGCGATGACGAGGGGCGAATGGTTCGGCAGCATGACGCCGCCCGAGCCGATGCGGATGCGCGAGGTCGCCGCGCCGATATGGCCGATGACGACCGATGTCGCGGCGCTGGCGACACCAGGCATGCCGTGATGCTCCGCGAGCCAGAACCGGTTGTAGCCAAGCTCTTCCGCCTTCTGCGCCATGCGCCTCGAACTGTCGAAGGACTGGCGGATGGTGCTGCCTTCGGCAACGGGCGAAAGATCAAGGATGGAAAAGGGAACCATGGCAAGAAACCTGCGTGGTTGAAGGGAGGGTCGCTCCCACATGTAGGAGCGCGGCCGCCGCATTCCAAACCCTGTCGCCGCAATTTCGTCACGATGGTTTCAGCGTCGTCCCGGCGATTGCAATCTGTGCCTTGTTTTTGTTTTGTTCACATTTTGCTGGCACATGTCAGGCCTGAAAGATAGGTTGACCCATGCAAAATACGATTCGCATCATCGGCATCGATCCGGGCCTGCGCCGCACCGGCTGGGGGATCATCGACACGCTCGGCAATTCCCTGCGCTTCGTGGCGTCCGGAACCGTGACCTCGGATGGCGACATGGATCTGGCGTCCCGTCTTTGCCAGCTGCATGACGGGCTTGCCGAAGTCGTTCACAGCTACCAGCCGGACGAGGCAGCCGTCGAGCAGACCTTCGTCAACAAGGATGCGGTGGCGACGCTGAAGCTTGGCCAGGCGCGCGGCGTCGTCATGCTGGTGCCGGCGCGCGCCGGTCTGCCGGTATCGGAATATGCCCCGAATGCGGTCAAGAAAGCCGTCATCGGCGTCGGTCATGGCGAGAAGCAGCAGATCCACATGATGCTGAAGATCCTCATGCCCAAGGTCGAGTTCAAGGGCAACGACGCCGCCGACGCACTCGCCATCGCCGTGTGCCATGCCCATAACCGCGGCGCCAGCCGGCTGCGGCAGGCGGCACTTGCAGGATAGTTTGTTCTTGACTTGTTCTGATTTGCCCGCTAGGTATTACTGAAGAGGTATTACCATGCGTGTGACAGAAAAAGGTCAGGTGACCATCCCGAAGGAAGTTCGGGACAGGCTTGGCATTCGTCCAGGCTCCGAGGTTGATTTCATCGCGTCGGGCAATGGTGCGATGCTGGTAAAGATCGCCGAGGCATCGGAGCCGGCCATTCGCGATTTCGACGATTGGCTGGAACGTGTCAGGGGTACGATCGATCTCGATGGCATGACGACCGACGAATTCATGGAGTTTCTGAGAGGTCCGCGTGACGACGTCGACCCTCGTTGATACCAATATCTTCATCGATATCCTCGGCCCGGCTTCGATCCGGCGGCAATGGTCGGCAAAGCTTTTGAAGCAATGCATTGGCGAGGGCGACCTTGTCATCAGCCCGGTCGTCTGGTCGGAGCTCGCCGCATCGTCCTTGGGCGAGGAGGAGTTGACGATTGCCTTGTCCTGGCTTGAGATGAAGCGTGAAGCCATACCCTTTGAGGCGGCTTTTCGAGCAGGCAAGGCGCATCGCCTCTATCGGCTTGCCGGTGGGCAACGGGAACGGACGCTTCCGGACTTTCTGATCGGCGCCCATGCCGAATGGCGAAGGCACAGGCTGCTGACACGAGATGCCTCCCGCTACCGATCCTATTTTCCTTCGATTGACCTCATTTCCCCCGAAACCCATCCCTGACGGACCTCACCCATGATCGGCAAGCTGAAAGGCACAATCGAAGAGATCGGCGAAGACTATGTGCTCGTGGATGTGCATGGGGTCTGCTACGTCGCCTATTGCTCGGCCCGCACGCTATCGAAGCTCGGTTCCGTCGGCGAGGCCTGTGTTCTCTTTATCGAGACCTATGTCCGTGAGGATCAGATCCGGCTGTTCGGTTTCATGAGCGCGCTGGAACGCGAGTGGTTCAACATCGTGCAGACGGTTCAGGGCGTCGGTGCGAAAGTGGCGCTGGCTCTGCTGTCGACGCTGACGCCTGCCGAGCTTGCGAATGCGATCGCGTTGCAGGACCGTGCCGCCGTTTCGCGGGCGCCGGGCGTCGGCCCGAAGGTTGCGATGCGCATCGTGACCGAACTCAAGAACAAGGCGCCGGCCTTTGCCGGCGATGCCGCCAATATCGGGTTCAAGCAGGAGCTGGGCGAAGGGGTCGCCTCGGCACCCGTTGCCGATGCCGTTTCGGCGCTGACCAATCTCGGCTACTCCCGCGATCAGGCGGCCAATGCCATAGCGGCGGCGATGAAGACGGCCGGCGAGGGCGCCGACAGCGCCAAGCTGATCCGCTTCGGCCTCAAGGAACTCTCGCGGTGAGGCTTTGCAGCTTCCGCGTTCCTTACTATTGTCTCAAAGTCGGGAGATCGACTTGCGATGCTCTTTCGTCGAAGGCTATTTTGAGCGCGGCCGAACGGATGCCGCCTCCGGCGCGAGAGACGCAAAACGCATATCGGGAATGGAACCTCTGACATGAGTGAAGCCGCACGTCTGATATCGCCGGAAAAGCGGGGCGAAGACATCGATGCGACTCTCAGGCCGCAATCGCTGGACGAATTCACCGGCCAGGCGGAAGCACGCGCCAACCTGAAGGTCTTCATCGAGGCCGCCAAGGGGCGCGGCGAGGCGCTGGACCATGTGCTGTTCGTCGGCCCGCCCGGCCTCGGCAAGACGACGCTGGCGCAGATCATGGCCAAGGAGCTCGGAGTCAATTTCCGCTCGACCTCCGGTCCCGTCATCGCCAAGGCCGGCGACCTGGCGGCGCTGCTCACCAATCTCGAGGAGCGCGACGTGCTCTTCATCGACGAAATCCACCGCCTCAATCCGGCCGTCGAGGAAATCCTTTATCCGGCCATGGAGGATTTCCAGCTCGATCTGATCATCGGCGAGGGGCCGGCGGCGCGTTCGGTGAAGATCGATCTCGCCAAGTTCACGCTCGTCGCTGCAACGACGCGCCTCGGGCTGCTGACGACGCCGCTGCGTGACCGCTTCGGCATCCCGGTGCGGCTGAGTTTCTATACGGTCGAAGAACTGGAGTCGATCGTCCGGCGCGGCGCCAGGCTGATGGGCCTCGGCATGACCGACGAAGGCGCGCGCGAGATTGCACGCCGCGCCCGCGGCACACCGCGCATCGCCGGCCGCCTGCTGCGCCGCGTGCGCGATTTCGCGGAGGTCGCCAAGGTCGAAGCGGTGACGCGGGTAATCGCCGACGAGGCACTGACGCGGCTTCTGGTCGACAATGTCGGTTTCGATCAGCTCGACAAGCGCTATCTCAACATGATCGCGGTCAATTTCGGTGGCGGTCCCGTCGGTATCGAGACCATTGCGGCCGGTCTGTCCGAACCGCGCGATGCGATCGAGGACATTATCGAGCCCTACATGATCCAGCAGGGTTTCATTCAGCGCACGCCGCGAGGCCGTGTCCTGACCGCGATTGCCTGGAAACATCTCGGCCTGCAGCCGCCCAAGGATCTGGAGGCGGCCCAGTTCCGGCTGTTCCAGGAGGGGGACTGAATGCTTGGCCGTCGCGCCTTCCTGAAGCTTTTCGGCGGCAGCGTTTTCGGTTTGATGGCACTCGGAGGATATGCCCTTGGATATGAGCCGGTCATCCGCCTGGATGTGACGCGCTACGCGGTGACGCCGCCGGGATGGACACCGGGGCTCAAGCTCAGGATCGTCGCGCTTGCCGATTTCCATGCCTGCGAACCGTGGATGACGGCCGAGCGCATCGGCTCGATCTGCGCGCATGCCAACGATCTCGGCGCCGATATCATCGTGCTGCTGGGCGATTATACGTCGGGAACCGATCTCATTACCGCACGCGTCGATCATAGCATCTGGGCGGCGGAGCTGGGAAAGTTGAAGGCACCGCTCGGCGTCCACGCCATTCTCGGCAATCATGACTGGTGGCATGACGCGACTGCCCAAAGAACCGGCCACGGGCCGACGTTCAGTCATCGGGCATTGGCGGCTGTCGGCATCGAGGTCTATTCCAACCGCGCCGCGCGTCTGGAAAAGGACGGACAGGGGTTCTGGCTTGCCGGCGTCGAAGATCAACTCGCCCTGCGGCGGAGCATGCGATGGAAGCGCCCCTTTACCTCGGGGCTCGATGATCTCGGCGGCACGTTGGAGCAGGTCGGTGACGCCGCGCCGGTCATCCTGCTCGCTCATGAGCCCGATATCTTTCCCGCGGTGCCGTCTCGAGTGTCGCTTACGCTTTCGGGGCACACGCATGGCGGCCAGGTCAGGATTTTCGGCTGGTCGCCCTATTCGCCCTCGCGCTATGGCGACAGGTACGTCTACGGCCATATCGTGGAGGAGGAGCGCCATATCATCGTATCCGGCGGCCTCGGCTGCTCCATCGCGCCGGTCCGCTTCGGCGTTCCGCCTGAGATCGTCGTGATCGACGTGGGATAGGGGATCATGCCGAAACGCAAGCTCATCAGATTGAATGCCGGTCGCACGCGCTTTCAGGTGCGGGTTGCCGGGCTCGGATTTCGCGACGGCCATGTATTGGTGCATCGCGCCGTGCATGAAACCTTCTGGACCTTTCCCGGCGGACGTGCGGAGGTCGGCGAGACGTCCGAAGAGACCCTGCGGCGGGAGATGATGGAAGAGCTCGGCGTTGATGTTACCGTCGGGCGTCTCCTCTGGTCTGTCGAGAATTTCTTCCACTACGAGCAGCTGGACTGGCATGAGCTCGGTCTCTACTACCTGATGGATATTCCTGCCGGTTTTCCCTTCGATCCCGAGCGGATCGTGCATCGCATCCAGGACGGCGACAACGATCTGGAGTTCAAATGGGCGCGGGCCACGCGCGAGGCGCTGGTTGCGCTCGACATCCCGCCCTATTTCATCGCCGAGGAAATCGAGAACCTGCCGTCGACCTCTCGTCATCTGGTCTGGCGGGATGGCGATCTCGACAGGGCCTGAAGCGTGTCGCAATTTTTCTGTGTTGCTTCGTTCGCTTCAGGCTTTTGATGTTTCGCGTGTCGTTGTCGCAAAACCGCTGCATGCTTTAGCGAGGAGGCTCCATGTCCGCTTTCGATCCGGTCCGCGGCTTTCGCAAGCTTGCCTACAACAACGCCTTGGCGACCGTCCGTCTGCATCGGGCCTGTGCGTCGCTGCGGCCCGGCGAGTTCGAAGCGAAGCGCGTCAGCTTCTTTCCGTCGATCAAGGCGACCCTCAGTCACATCCTGACGGTGGACTGGTTCTATGTCGACGCACTGGAAGGCGGCACCCTGGGCCTGAAGGCTTTTGAGCTTGACGAGCCCTATGATCGTCTCGACGAATTGAGCCGGGAGCAGGCGGAGGTCGATCGCCGTCTGGTGGCCTTCTGCGAACGGCTGACGCCGGAGGGGGCCACGCGAATTGTCGATATCCAACGTACGGGCCGCATCCAGCGGGAGAGGGCGGACGACGTGCTGAACCATCTGTTCCAGCATCAGACGCATCACCGCGGCCAGGTTCACGCCATGCTTTCGGGAACCAGCGCTGCACCGCCGCAGCTCGATGAATTCATCGTCGCTGACGATGCGCGGTTCAGAGGCGAGGAACTGGCCGCGCTCAATTGGGACGAGATGACACTGATGCGCTGACGCCGGTGGGTCGCGGTGTTGATTTTGCCAGTGCCTCTATCGTTTGCCGCAGCAAGGTTTTTCCGCCGCCCTGCCATCCGAGCGCGCGGATCTTCGAGGTATCCATGGCGCGGACCGCGCCCTGCTGCGCGGATGCGGGCAGTGCGTGGGGACAGTTCGTCGCGTTCTGAAGATGCCCGAGGATTTCGTGCGTATCGGTCAGAATATCCGACAGGTTGAAGGCTTCGCGGTCTATCCGGCCTGCTTCCGTTTCCAGCAAAAGTCGGAGGGCGCGGCCGAGGTCGCGGCCGTGAACTTCGGTTCCGGCGCGGGACGGAACGGGCCTGCCGTTCAGATAGTCATCGAACAGCTCGTCCCATTTGTTGGGCCTGAGGTCGCCATAGACGCCCGTCGCCCTCAGACTCGCGGTCACGAAGCCGGGTGCTGACAGGGAGAAGAGCGCATGCTCGGCGTCGCGCTTCACCTCGCCGTAGAGTGTGTTCGGCGTGGGCTTCATCGCTTCGGTCAATGCCTCGCCGGCAATCCCGTCGCCATAGACGGCGCGGGAGGAAAGGAAGATGCAGCGGCGAATGCCGGCTTTCCTAGCCGTCTCGAACAGCTTGACGGTGCCTGCGAGATTGAGCCGGCGAAAGCTTTCCGGATCGTCACCTTCGCCGCCGCGATACCTGCCGGCGACATGGCTGAAGGCCGCATGCACGAAAAAATAGGCATCGTCGAAAGCACAGCTCTGGTTTTCCGATGGATCGAGACTCATGGGAACATAGGCGATGGGCTGCGGGAAAAGACCTTTTGGCGGCGGGTTGCGCCCGCCGATCGCAACCTTGTATCCGGCCGACAGCAGCTCCTCGGCGATGTACCGGCCGACGAGGCCCGTTCCGCCCGAAATGAGGATTTTCATGCCGCCGCTCTCGGATTTGCGAGCGTTGCGATATCAGGCATGTTCCGGCCGGTATGGAAGCTATGCCACAGCTCGATCAGCGGTCTCAGCTGCTCGGCCTTGGGGTGGTTTTCCTCCCAGGGCTTCTCATACTGATAGTGCAGGATCGAGACACTGTTCCAGTCCCAGAGCGCGGGCATGCTGAACCAGACATATTGCAGCATGTTCATGAACACAGGCAGCCCGTGCCAATCCGGGAAGAATGTCTCGAGAAAGGTCTGATCCGTGCGCCGCCAGAAGACATCGGGGCGATCGAGCTGCTCCAGCATGTGCCGGAAGGTCGCCAGCGACGGCTTGGCGACGAAGACGCCCGAGTTCAGCCGATGGAAATCGGCGAGGCTTTCGTAGACGTTCGGCGCAGCGGAGAATTCCGGATAGTCGAACAGGCGATCGACATTCTTCAAGACCAGCGCATCCGCATCGATGAAGACGCAGGTGTCGTATTCGATCAACTGCCAGAGCCGCAGCTTGCAGAAATTGTCGAGCGGCGTGTGAAAGGAAGGCTTGCGGCCCTTGGTGAAGGGGGCGGCCGCATGAAGATTGCCGCGGGCATGCCGCTCGTTGAACGCGTCCGACAGCGGCAGGTGCTCGACTTCGACCAGCCGGCAGTCGAGTGCCGTCAGCGGAGCGAGGTCTTCTTCGCAGACCCCCGCCGTATGAAGCACGACGATATCGGCCTTCGTGCCGCTGTGAACGATCGAGCGGGCGAGCGCCAGCGCACCCATGGCGTAATCCGCATTCGTGACGAGCGTCACGAATGCCTGGCCGGAGCGAGGGCGGGTTTGCGGGCGTAGCCCCTGCAGCATTTCGCTTCCCGGCATCATGACACGGACTTCAACCTCTTGCCTTCGGGATCGTGATTGACCGTCGCGGCGAGATCCTTGGTCCAGGCGGAAACGGCCGGAACGCGCGAGCGGTCGACGCGGTAGGCATATTTCTTGGCGACATCGACGATTTCGTTGAGCAGGCCGGCTTCCAGCGTGATCGGCGCCAGGCCGAGGCCGAGGAACTTGTCGTTCTTGACGATCAGTTCGTTCTCGGGGGCTTCCTTGCGCGGGTTGGGCAGGCGGACGACTTCCGCGCCGCTCATCTTGGCGATCATGTCGGCAAGATCGCGCACGCGATGCGTTTCCGTCATCTGGTTGAAGATTTCGACGCGAGCGCCGCGGGCCGGCGGGTTCTTCAGGGCAAGTTCGATGCAGCGCACGGAATCCTGGATGTGGATGAAGGCGCGGGTCTGACCGCCGGTGCCGTGCACCGTCAAGGGATAGCCGATCGCCGCCTGGATGAGGAAGCGGTTAAGCACCGTGCCGTAGTCGCCGTCATAGTCGAAACGATTGATCAGCTGCTCATGCCGGCGCGTCTGCTGCGTATGCGTGCCCCAGACGATGCCCTGATGCAGGTCGGTGATCCTGAGCCCGTCGTTCTTGGCATAGAACTGGAAGAGCAACTGATCGAGGCATTTCGTCATATGGTAGATCGAGCCGGGATTGGCCGGATAAAGGATCTCCTGGCTGACGGTGCGGCCATCGGTGGTCTCGATGCCGACGGGCAGGTAGCCTTCGGGGATCGCAGCGCCGATCGTCGAATAGCCGTAGACGCCCATCGTGCCGAGATGCACGAGATGCGCGTCGAGATTGAGTTCGACCAGCGCGTTCAGGAGATTGTGCGTGGCGTTGACGTTGTTGTTGACCGTGTAGTTCTTGTGGCGGTCGCTCTTCATCGAATAGGGCGCGGCGCGCTGCTCGGCGAAATGCACGATCGCATCGGGGCGATGCTCGGCCAGCCACTTCTTCAGAAGCTCATAGTCCTTGGCGAGGTCGATGAGGTTGAAATGGGTGCGGCGCCCGGTTTCGGCGTGCCAGATGCGGGTGCGTTCCTGGATCGAATCCATCGGTGTCAGCGATTGGACGCCAAGCTCCGTGTCGATCCATCGGCGCGAGAGATTGTCGAGAATGTGGACCTCATGACCGGCGTCGGAGAGATGGAGCGAAGTCGGCCAACCGATGAATCCGTCGCCGCCCATAACCGCTATTTTCATGAGAGTTTTCCTTCTGCGCCGATCCGCTAGCCGGCACCATTCCGGATAGTCGGAGTTTATGACAATTGTTCAAAGCTTGCTTGATGGCAGAACTTCGGCCAAAGAGATGCCGGACATTCAAGGAGATGCGGCAACGATGAACAGCCCCTTTCTGATAGCTGGGGAACTGGAAGCCGGCAGCCACCGGCTGGTGCAGCGAGTCTACTATGAGGATACGGATTTTTCCGGCCTCGTCTATCACGCGCGCTATCTGCATTTCCTCGAGCGGGGGCGCACGGACTATCTGCGCTGTCTCGGCGTGGAACAGCGCGAGCTGCTGAATGCCGATGAGGAAGGGCTGGTTTTCGTCGTCCATCGCATGGAAATCGACTTCAAGGGGCCGGCGCGCATGGACGACGTGCTGACGATCCGGACGGTCACCGAAAAGGCCGGCGGCGCCAAGATGGTGCTGTCGCAGGAGATAAGGCGCGAGGATACGCTGCTGATCGCAGCCAAGGTCATCATCGCCGTCATCAACGCGAAGGGCCGCCCGCGCCGGCTTCCGGAAAAGCTGGCGGCGCAGATGCTGGCGGCATCGGAAAACGCCGGCTAGGCGAAGGGGCCTTGCCCGCGTCCGTCGTCGGCTGCTTGCAAAGATATTGCGATTGTCAACAGCCGCCTTGCAATAACTTGAGTTTTATGTGAAGGAATTCGGCACGCAAGATCTGTCTGCGTTTGTCGCCGGTTTCGTCCGGTCAGTTCTTCCCTGGAGCTAGAATAACTGCCGCCGCCGTTAAATCCTTCATGTTTCGACGCTAACATTCTTTTAACCATAATAGTGTCTTACTGGTTATGTCGGAGTTTGTGCGGTGCACGCCTTCCTTTGACCAAATTTGACGGCAAGAAGGCAGTTGTAAGCTTGGAAGGCTTGACCAGGGCGTTCAGCGGCGGCTGCCAAACATTTCTTGTGAGATCACTTTTAGCCGCCCGGTCTAGCGCCGGGCGTTTGGATTCGGGGATTTTGGATCAATGGAACAAGTAGCATTGGCGGCGGCCACCACACCGGACATCACGCTCTGGTCGCTCTTCATGCAGGCGGGCTTGGTGGTCAAGCTCGTCATGATCGGTCTGCTGGCAGCGTCCGTATGGACCTGGGCGATCGTCATCGACAAATATCTGAGCTACGCGCGAGCGCGCCGCCAGTTCGATCACTTCGAGCAGGTCTTCTGGTCTGGCCAGTCGCTCGAAGAGCTTTACCGCACGCTTTCTGAGCGCAACAACACCGGCCTCAGCGCCATCTTCGTCGCGGCCATGCGCGAATGGAAGAAGTCCTTTGAGCGCGGCGCGCGTTCGCCGATCGGCCTGCAGATGCGTATCGACCGCGCCATGGACGTCACCCTGGCGCGTGAATCGGAGCATCTGATCGCCCGCCTTGGCTCGCTCGCCACCATCGGTTCCGCCGGCCCGTTCATCGGTCTCTTCGGTACGGTCGTCGGTATCATGACCTCGTTCCAGGCGATCGCCGGCTCGAAGTCGACCAACCTTGCGGTCGTCGCGCCGGGTATCGCGGAAGCGTTGCTGGCAACCGCTATTGGTCTGGTCGCGGCTATTCCGGCGGTTATCGCCTACAACAAGTTTTCTGGTGACGCCGGCAAGCTTTCGGCGCGCATGGAAGGTTTTGCGGATGAATTCTCCGCCATTCTTTCGCGCCAGATCGATGAGAAGCTGCAGCCCCGCCAGGCGGCTCAGTAAGTAGCGGACAGAACCGGAGTAGTTCATATGGCAATGTCTGTTGGAGGCAAGGGTGGCGGCGGTGGCCGCCGGGGCGGTCGTCGCGGCGGAGGCCGGGGCGGCCCGATCGCCGATATCAACGTGACGCCGCTGGTCGACGTCATGCTCGTGCTGCTGATCATCTTCATGGTGGCGGCGCCGATGATGACGTCGGGTGTTCCGATCGATCTGCCGCAGACGCAGGCAGGCGCGCTCAACGCCCAGACCCAGCCCATCACCATTTCGATCAAGGCCGATGGCCAGGTGTTCCTGCAGGAAACGCAGATCGACGTCGCCGAAATCGCCGCGAAGCTGCAGGCGATCGCGACCACTGGCTATAACGAGCGCATTTTCGTGCGTGGCGACGGCAAGGCGCCTTACGGCGTGATCGCCGACGTCATGTCGCGCATCCAGGAGGCCGGTTACAAGAACATCGGTCTGGTCACGCAGCAGCAGACAACGGATCACTGACGAACCGACATGAAGCGCAGTCTTGCTACATCTGCTGTCTTTCACATCCTGGTGCTGATCGGCGCCATGGTGACGCTGAGTGCGCCGGCGCCGCTTGAGACGCCGGAAAGCACGGCGATGGATGTCGATATCGTGCAGGCGGATCAGCTCCAGCAGGGCGAGAAGAAGGCGCCGGTGACGGATCACGTCTCGCGCAAGCAGACCACGAAGCAGGACCAGGTCGCCAATGCTCAGAACGTCGGCGAGAACAACGTCGATATCAAGAACCCGGTCGTGCCGACCCAGCGGCCGGAGAGCGATACGGCAGCGCTAGCGCCGAAGAAGGTCGATGTGCCCGTTCCGCAGAACGATCCTCGGCCGAATGACGTCAAGACGATCGAGCAGAAGGAAACGGAGGCCGCGCCGAAGGAAGTGGCCGCCGTTCCGCAGCAGAAGCCGGATGTGACGCCGACCCCGCCGAAGACCGATCCCACGCCGCCACCGCCGACGCCGAAGGCCGACGCAACGCCGACCCCGCCACCGACCGAACAGCCTACGCAACAGGCTGAAATTCCGGTGCCGAACAATGTTCCCGTGCCGGATGTGAAGCCGCAGCCGACGCCGCCGAAGACCGTGGAGCAGAAGCCCGACGTCAAGCCGACGCCGAAGCCGGACGTGAAGGTGGCCGACGCCAAGCCGACGGACAAGACGACGACGCAGAGCACGAGTAAGACCACATCGCCCGATGATGGCAAGAAGGACGCTGACAAGAAACGCGACACTCCGAAAGGGCCCAACAAGGGTCTGGACGATGGTCTTGCCGACGAGATCGCCAATGTTCTGAACAACACGTCGTCGAAGGGCGGCGCGAAGCGCTCCTCGCAGCAGGCTTCAGCAGGCGCCGATACGCCGGTCGCTTCGCCCGGCGGCATGAGATCGCTTGGCGGCGGCAAGCTCAGCCAGAGCCAGAAGGACGGTTTGCGCGATCTGATTGGTAAGAACTGGAATGTCATCCCCGGGATGGAAGGGGCAAGCGATGTCACTATTAAGGTTCATGTTCGTCTCGATAAGTCAGGCCAGATTGTCGGCGAGCCGGAAGTCTCCGTCAGCGGCGGCCCGGCTACAACGCAGCAAGCGCTAAGGGGCGCGGCAGAGCGTGCGGTGCTGAAAAGCCGTCCCGATTTGCAAAAGGAAGTGAATGCCGGAGGATTGTTGCCACCGGACAAATATGATGGCGCGGACGGCTGGAACGAGCTGGTGCTGAACTTCGATCCCAGAGACTTGGGGCTGTGATGCGGGGAATGCAGCTTTCGACGAACCACTGTCCCCGTATCGGCCTGAGCCTGCTTGTGGCCTTCGGGATGATGTTGGCTGGTTCCGCGTCAGTGCGGGCTGCAAGCGCTACGCAGCAGCCTGGAAATTCGGCCGGTGGCCGCCTGCGCGAGGACGTCGCCAAGAACTGGAACATACCTCCGGGCATGGAGGGAGCGAAAGATGTCCGCGTCCGGGTGCATCTCAGGCTCAGCCGAAGCGGAAAGATTGTGGGCGAGCCGAAGGTTACCGTGACCGGCGGCCCCAAGGGGACGCAGCAAGCCATGGCGGCAGCTGCGATGCGAGCCGTGCTCCGGGCTGCCCCGTTCAATAATCTGCCAATAGATCAATATGACGACTGGAAAGAAGTCACCATCAACTTCGAACCGGCTATCTGACGAATTAATGCTGAAAGGCTTGGCACATATGATCAGAAACTCCCTCGTTCGTCTCCTGCTGGTGCTGGCAGGCCTGACGGCAGTTCTCGCAACTCCGGCCTATGCCGTGGTCGAGCTCAACATCAACAAGGGCAATGTCCAGCCCATGCCGATCGCTATCACCGACCTTCTGTCGAATGATACGCTCGGCCAGCAGATTTCGGGCGTGATCGCCGCCGACCTGCAGCGTTCCGGCCTGTTCGCGCCGATCAACAAGCAGGCCTTCATCGAGAAGATCACCAATCCGGATTCGACCCCGCGCTTCCAGGACTGGACGTCGATCAACGCGCAGGCGCTGGTGACCGGCCGCGTGACGCAGGAAGGCGGCCGCCTTCGCGCCGAATTCCGCCTGTGGGACACGTTCGGCAACAGCCAGATGATCGGCCAGCAGTTCTTTGCCCAGCCGGACAACTGGCGCCGCGTCGCCCATATCATCGCCGATGCGATCTACCAGAAGATCACCGGCGAGAAGGGCTACTTCGACACGCGCGTCGTCTTCGTTGCGGAAAGCGGCCCGAAGACGGCCCGCAAGACGCAGCTCGGCATCATGGACCAAGACGGCGCCAACGTGCGCATGCTGACCGACGGCAGCGATCTCGTGCTGACGCCGCGCTTCTCGCCCAACCGGCAGGAAGTGACCTACATGTCCTTCGCCAACCAGCAGCCGCGCGTTTACCTGCTGCAGCTGCAGACGGGCCAGCGCGAACTGGTCGGCAATTTCCCCGGCATGACCTTCTCGCCGCGCTTCTCGCCAGATGGCCAGCGTGTCATCATGAGCCTGCAGCAGGAAGGCAACGCCAACATCTATACGATGGACCTGCGCTCGCGCACCACGACGCGCCTGACCTCCACGGCCGCCATCGACACCTCGCCGTCCTATTCGCCCGACGGCACGCAGATCGCCTTCGAAAGCGACCGCGGCGGGAAGCCGCAGATCTACGTGATGGGCGCCGATGGCTCCAACCAGCGCCGCATTTCCTTCGGCGACGGTTCGTATTCGACGCCGGTCTGGTCGCCGCGCGGCGATCTCATCGCCTTCACCAAGCAGTCCGGCGGAAGCTTCTCCATCGGCGTCATGAAGACGGACGGTTCGGGCGAGCGCCTGCTGACCACGGGCTTCCACAACGAAGGCCCGACCTGGGCGCCGAACGGCCGCGTCATCATGTTCTTCCGCCAGCCGGCCGGTGCAGGCGGCCCGCAGCTCTACTCCATCGATCTGACCGGCTACAACGAGCAGAAGATCCCGACCCCGGGCTTCGCTTCCGACCCGGCATGGTCGCCGCTTCTCGAGTAGTTCGGCACTTGCCACTTTATCGCCGCAAAGTCCTGTGAGTTGACCGTTTCGCGACAATTTTAGGACATTATTAACCATACTTGTTGGAATCGGATTAACCGAATTCGGTTACAGTCTGGCAACCCTGATAGAGACTTAAGGAGAGACCGGCCATGAGCCGCATCGCAACCCCGGCCGTTGGCCACATGCAGAACCTTGCCCGCAACCCGATCATGATCGCGCTTTTCGTTGGCCTTTCGTTGGCCGGCTGCGCCTCCAAGAAGGGTCTGCCGAACGATGCCAACGGTCTTGGCCTGAACGGTGCCGGCAATGCTGCTCCTGGTTCGCCGCAGGATTTCACGGTCAATGTCGGCGACCGCATCTTCTTCGACACGGACAGCACCTCGATCCGCGCCGATGCCGCCCAGACGCTCGATCGTCAGGCGCAGTGGCTCGCCCGCTATCCGAACTACGCGATCACCGTCGAAGGCCATGCCGACGAACGCGGTACGCGCGAGTACAACCTGGCTCTCGGTGCCCGCCGTGCGGCTGCGGCCAAGGACTATCTCGCTTCGCGCGGTGTTCCGGCCAAGCGCATGAAGACGATCTCCTACGGCAAGGAACGTCCGGTTGCCACCTGCGACGATATTTCCTGCTGGTCGCAGAACCGTCGCGCCGTCACCGTGCTCAACGGCGCCGGCTCCTGATAGGTCAAACGGCCGGTCGAGATGTATAAAGGCGGCCACATGGTCGCCTTTACTTTTTTGACCACACTTTGGCCGAACTCCGTTGCTTTTTGAGAGCAATTGTAAAAATCTCCTGTTCGAGCCCCCTGGCCCGAAGAATCAATGAGACAGGACGATCCATATGAGAAAACTTGTCGTGGCGAGCATGCTTTGTCTCGCTGCCTTTGCTGGTAGTGAGCGCGATGCTTCTGCCTTGTCGCTGTTTGGAATGCACCTCGGGGGCCGCGATGCTTCCGCGCAGCCGGCTCAAAACAATGCGGATCAGAGACAAGCACAATACGGTCAGGCACCCGTCGTCAAAGTTCAAAACAGCGACGCCGAAGTTCGCCTGCAGCAGCTCGAAGACCAGATGCGCCAGCTGAACGGCCGCGTCGAGGAAATGAGCTATCAGCTGCTGCAGATGCAGGAACAGATCCGCAAGACGCAGGAAGACAACGAATTCCGCTTCCAGCAGCTTGAAAAGCGCGGCGGCAGCGCACCCGCAGCCGGGGCGACGATGAAGAAGAGCGAGGCCGATGCTCCGGCGCAGAGCTCCGGCGGCCAGCAGGATGATATTGCCGGCGTCATCGGCGATTCGCAGAATAACGATGTCGCTTCCCAGCAGGGGAGCGGCGGCGGCAAGCCGCCGAGCCAGCTCGGCTCCATCCAGTTCGACCAGAGCGGAAACCAGCTTGGCTCGTCGATGTCGGGGGCCAGCAATGGTTCGGGTGCTGCGCCGAGTGCCGGCTCCAGCACGCAGACCGCTTCGCTCGGCAACGAGAGCGACCAGTACAAGGCTGCCTATGGCCACGTCCTGTCCGGCGACTATAGTGTCGCCGAACAGGAGTTCCGCCAGTATATCGAAAGCTATCCGAGCAGCGCGCGGGCTGCTGACGCGAATTTCTGGCTCGGCGAGGCCCTTTACTCGCAGGGAAAGTACAATGATGCCGCCAAGACATTTCTGAACGCGCATCAGAAGTATAGCGGTTCCGAAAAGGCGCCGGAAATGCTCTTGAAGCTCGGCATGTCGCTTGCGGCGCTTGATAACAAGGATACGGCCTGCGCCACCCTTCGCGAAGTGACCAAGCGTTATCCCAAGGCTTCCAAGGCCGTGACCGGCAAGGTTGCCAGCGAAGAGAAGCGGCTTGCCTGCTGATTGCCATGTCTGCTGATGCTGTGATCGGCGGCGCCGCAGCTCTCACGCCTGAAGATGCCGCAACTGATTTTCTTCATTCTCTATCGAAGCCTGCGCATATTCTGGTCGCCGTTTCGGGCGGCAGCGATTCCACCGGGCTTCTGATTGCCCTGGCCGAACGGCTGAAAACCGATCCTCACGAAGATGTTACCCTTGCCGCCGCGACGATAGATCATGGCTTGCGGGCTGAAGCGGCAGAAGAAGCGCGAGAGGTCGCCGCACTCTGCGCCTCGCGCGGCATTTCCCATTTCGTCCGTCGCTGGGAAGGCGAGAAGCCGAAGACCGGTATCATGGCTGCGGCGCGCGAGGCGCGCTATGGTCTGCTTGCCGATCTCGCCGATGAGATTTCCGCCGATCTGATCGTCACCGCCCACACGATGGACGACCAGCGCGAGACGCTGCTGATGCGCGGCAAGCGCCGGCCGGACGATGAGGACAGCGCCCGTACCGGCATCGCCGACGAGGTGCTGTTTGACCGGCGTATCTGGATCGCCAGGCCGTTTCTATCCTGCCGGCGGATGGATATCAGAGCCTATCTCGAAGCGCGTGGCATTTCCTGGCTCGACGATCCCAGCAATGAAGACGTGACGTATGAGCGCGTCCGGACGCGCATGGATCTCGCACAGGAACAGGCGAGGGCGATGCCCGCGGATGACGGCGTCAATCGTATCGCCCTTTCCAGCAGGGCAGCCGCATGGCTTGATGCCCACGTCACCATCCATGCGAATGCGCTTTGTCTTGTCGAGCGATCCGGCCTTTCGGCTGACAAAGCGGTCGTTGCCTATGCGTTGTCCCGCCTTGCGGCCGTCTTCGGCGGCAAGGCTTACGCGCCTGGGCGCGCGCAGATGGAGCGTGTTCTCGAATTTGTGAATGGCGCCAATTCCGGTCGCCGCACGGTTGGCGGCGTGGTCTTCGATCTGCGCCGCGATGCGCTTTATCTCATGCGGGAAAGCCGCAACATCGGGCCGATATCGATCCCCCCGGGCGCAAAAGGCAACTGGGACGGCCGTTTCGAGATCAGCAATTCAGGACGGCTGCCGCTTAGCGTGCATCCCTCCGGAGCGGAAAATGCCACAGCTTTTCCGCCGAATCTGCCGAAAGGGGCGGTGCAGCGCGCTCGGGCAGCGATGCCGCTGATCGTGACGGCAGAGGGGGCAAAGCCGGTATCGGTCGCGGTCGTGCCTTATCTTGCGCCGTTCGACCGCTTTTTGACACGATTTGACCTCACATTCGCAGATCGTCTTTCGATCGCTTTTGGACGTGAAGCCTATAGGCGGCGCCCGTTTTCGGCCCTATAGACGGAAAAGACATGCGGCGATGCGGTTTGCCTTGGCAAGGGCTTGGCGCAACCCTATGTTAGGGATCAAGTAATGCCGCCGTTCGACGGCGGAAGTTTCAGTGCTGGGGAGTTCGATGAACCCTAATTTTCGTAATTTCGCTTTGTGGGCAATCATAGCTCTGCTGCTGATTGCCCTGTTCAGCATGTTTCAGAACGCGCCGGCACAAACAGGCTCCAGGGAAATTCCGTATTCGCAGTTCCTCCGGGAAGTTGATTCCGGCCGGGTTCGTGACGTGACCGTCACGGGCAACCGCGTCGTCGGCAGCTATGTCGAAAACGGCACGCCCTTCCAGACCTATGCTCCGGTCATCGACGACAGCCTGCTTGAACGCCTGCAGACCAAGAACGTCAACATCGTCGCCCGTCCGGAATCGGACGGCTCTTCGAGCTTCCTGAGCTATCTCGGCACGCTGCTGCCGATGCTCCTGATCCTCGGCGTCTGGCTGTTCTTCATGCGCCAGATGCAGGGTGGCTCGCGCGGTGCTATGGGCTTCGGCAAGTCGAAGGCAAAGCTTCTGACGGAAGCGCATGGCCGTGTCACCTTCGATGACGTTGCAGGCGTTGACGAAGCCAAGCAGGATCTCGAGGAAATCGTTGAATTCCTGCGCGATCCGCAGAAATTCCAGCGCCTCGGCGGCCGCATTCCGCGCGGCGTTCTGCTCGTTGGTCCTCCCGGTACGGGTAAGACCCTTCTGGCGCGCGCCATCGCCGGCGAGGCCAATGTGCCGTTCTTCACCATCTCCGGTTCCGACTTCGTCGAAATGTTCGTCGGCGTCGGCGCAAGCCGTGTGCGCGACATGTTCGAGCAGGCCAAGAAGAATGCGCCCTGCATCATCTTCATCGACGAAATCGACGCTGTCGGCCGCCATCGTGGCGCCGGTCTCGGCGGCGGCAACGACGAGCGCGAACAGACGCTCAACCAGCTGCTCGTCGAAATGGACGGCTTCGAGGCCAATGAAGGCATCATCCTGATCGCTGCCACCAACCGTCCGGACGTTCTCGACCCGGCGTTGCTGCGTCCGGGCCGTTTCGATCGTCAGGTCGTGGTTCCGAACCCGGATATCGTCGGTCGTGAGCGCATCCTCAAGGTTCACGCCCGCAACGTGCCGCTCGCTCCGAATGTCGACCTGAAGACGCTGGCGCGCGGTACGCCCGGCTTCTCCGGCGCCGACCTGATGAACCTCGTCAACGAAGCCGCCCTGATGGCTGCCCGCCGCAACAAGCGCCTGGTGACCATGCAGGAATTCGAAGACGCCAAGGACAAGATCATGATGGGCGCCGAGCGCCGCTCTTCGGCGATGACCGAGGCGGAAAAGAAGCTCACTGCCTATCACGAAGCCGGTCATGCGATCACGGCGCTCTATGTCGCCGTTGCCGACCCGCTTCACAAGGCGACCATCATTCCACGCGGCCGTGCGCTCGGCATGGTCATGCAGCTTCCCGAGGGCGACCGCTATTCGATGAGCTATAAGTGGATGGTGTCGCGCCTCTGCATCATGATGGGCGGCCGCGTTGCCGAAGAGCTGACCTTCGGCAAGGAGAACATCACCTCCGGCGCATCCTCCGACATCGAGCAGGCCACCAAGCTTGCCCGCGCGATGGTGACCCAGTGGGGCTTCTCCGACGAACTCGGCCTCGTTGCCTATGGCGAGAACCAGCAGGAGGTCTTCCTCGGCCACTCCGTATCGCAGTCGAAGAACGTTTCGGAAGCGACTGCGCAGACGATCGACACCGAGGTGCGCCGCCTGATCGACCAGGCTTATCACCAGGCCAAGGATATCCTGACCGAACAGCATGACGGGTTCGTGGCGATCGCCGAGGGCCTGCTCGAATACGAGACGCTGACCGGGGAAGAGATCAAGGCGCTTATCCGCGGCGAGAAGCCCGCACGCGATCTCGGTGACGATACGCCGCCAAGCCGTGGCTCGGCCGTGCCGAAGACCGGTGCGAAGAAGGACGGCTCGCTCGGCGCCAAGGGTGATGAGCCCGAAGGCGGGTTCGAACCGCAGCCGCGCTAACCGCGCGAGACGTTCAAACATCGAGACAAAAAGGCCGGCGACCTGCAAAGGGAGCCGGCCTTTTGCTTGCGGGATGGCAGGCGTGGCGCACCGGACATCGCATGGGCAGCATACAATCGCCGTAGCCGAAGGAAGTAATACGGGCACCATATGCTGTGAATTGGAATATTGCCTATCCCCACCTGGTGCAGTTTTTTAGTGCTTATTAATGGTAACGCGTTGTAATAGGCGGTCTCGGTAATTTAAGTGCCGAGTTTTACAATCTGTGGCATGAGCCACAAGCATCGATGCTCGTAGCGTCTCCGGATTGAGAGCGGCGATCTCGATGCCGCTGCATGTTCCGCAAGGATGCAGCAACGACAGGAGTGCTTATGAAACGTCGCTATTTCGGAACGGACGGGATTCGCGGTCAATCGAATATCTATCCGATGACGCCGGATCTTGCCATGCGCGTGGGTATCGCTGCCGGCACGATCTTCCATCGAGGCAGTCACCGCCACCGCGTCGTGATCGGCAAGGACACCCGCCTTTCCGGCTATATGCTGGAAAACGCGATCGTGGCCGGCTTTACCGCCGCCGGTGTCGACGCCTTCGTTCTCGGCCCTATTCCGACGCCGGCCGTCGCCATGCTGACGCGCTCGCTGCGCGCCGATATCGGCGTCATGATCTCCGCGTCGCACAATCCCTATGAAGACAACGGCATCAAGCTTTTCGGCCCGGATGGCTACAAGCTGTCCGACGATCTGGAAATGAAGATCGAGGACATGCTCGACAGGGACATGTCCGAGCATCTTGCCAAGTCGGAAAATATCGGCCGGGCCAAGCGTGTCGACGGCGTGCACGACCGCTATATCGAACATGCCAAGCGCACATTGCCGCGCGACGTCACATTGCAGGGTCTGCGGATCGCCATCGATTGCGCAAACGGCGCTGCCTACAAGGTTGCTCCGGCCGTCCTCTGGGAACTCGGCGCGGAGGTGGTGACCATCGGCAACGAGCCGAACGGCACGAACATCAATCTCAACTGCGGTTCGACCAGCCCGGTGGCGCTGCAGAAGAAGGTCGATGAGGTGCGCGCCGATATCGGCATCGCGCTCGATGGCGACGCCGACCGCGTCATCATCGTCGACGAGACCGGCACGATCATCGACGGCGACCAGCTGATGGCGGTCATCGCGGAAAGCTGGGCCGAGAGCCAGGCGTTGCGCGGCAACGGCATCGTGGCGACGGTCATGTCCAATCTCGGCCTGGAGCGCTTCCTGGAAGATCGCGGCATGTCGCTTGCCCGCACGGCCGTCGGCGACCGCTATGTCGTCGAGCACATGCGCCAGCACAATTACAATATCGGCGGCGAGCAGTCCGGTCATATCGTCCTGTCCGACTACGGCACGACGGGCGACGGCCTTGTGGCCGCGCTGCAGATCCTTGCCGCTGTAAAGCGTACGGGCCGGCCGGTCAGCGAGGTCTGCCGCCGTTTCGAGCCGGTGCCGCAGCTGTTGCGCAATGTCCGCATTTCCGGCGGCAAGCCGCTGGAGGATATCCAGGTGCGTCAGGCGATCGCCGATGCGGAAAGCGAGCTTGCCCGCAACGGCCGCCTGGTGATCCGCCCGTCCGGCACGGAACCCCTGATCCGCGTCATGGCGGAAGGCGACGATCGCGGCCAGATCGAGCGCATCGTCGGCGGATTGATCGATGTGATCTCGAGCGTCCGTTCGGCGGCCTGAACGGCCGAGGATTGGCTGACAGTTTTGTTTCATGGCCGCCTTATCAAGGCGGCCATATCGTTTCAGATTGCTCCGATGCGTTCGGCTTACTGGAACATTTCTCCGGGATAGGCGCCCCAGAGCTTGTCCTGCCTGACATAGCCTCGCGCCGAATGCTCCCTTACCGAAACGCGGCACCATGTTCCCGTGCAGGACTGCAGTGAAACAAGCACGCGTGGCTGCAGTTCCACGATCGCCCTTGCAGCCGGATTGGCATCGGCGCGCAGCATGGCATTCTTCGTCAGCCAGGGTGCGATGACGGCCGTGCGGACCCCGGAGAGCAGGGCGCTGTGCATCCAGCCGGTCACTCCGGTATCGTCGCGGACCTGCCGCCAATGGCCGTATTCGTCGATGATCTCCAAGGGAAGGCCGGGCTTCATATAGATCCATTTTGTGGCATAGATCGTCGATGGCCCTACGCGCATGCGTGCCTTCTGTGCCCTGAGCGAGACGTAGCGCGGGATCGGCAGCCCCGTTTCGCGACCCTTGTTCCACACCGTCGCCGCGACGGGCTTTATCGGCATCGCGCCGGCCGGAACGGCGGAGTTCAGGACCATACCGACAAGCGCCAGGCAGGCCCACATTCTTCGATGGCAAGTCAAAGAGTTCCTCCTGCGTTGGCTTCCCGACCACGGCACTCTAAAGGCGCGAATCTTGCCAATTGGTTTAGATATCCGATCGTCGGTGACACCTGCGGGCCGTGTCTCTGGAAGGACGGGAGAGAGGCGAACGACCGCATCCTGTTCTCTTTATTATAAAATCACGGATGCCTAATATTCAAAACGAAGTATAGCCTCTGAATAAACAGGGTAAATATTCGTAGTTAATCAGGTTTTAACTCCTTTTCAGCATTATCGCTGCCATGTCTTTTCCATTGGCAAGCATCTGCTGTGCCACAGGCAAGAAATTTGGAGCCAAAGCCATGATGAAATCCCTGATCGGGGCACTCGCCACCTTGCTTGTCGGCACGTCGGCCTTTTCCGCCGACCTTTATACACCGGAGCCAGCACAGCCGACGCCGGAGGTGGCTGTCGCCCAGTCCAGCGGCTGGTATCTGCGCGGCGATGTCGGCTACACCTTCACGAACCTGCGCGGTGCCAACTACTTCCAGGGCTCCAACTCGAGCCTGGTCGATTTCGACCGCGCAACGCTTGACGACAACGTCACGCTCGGCGGTGGTGTCGGTTATCAGATCAACAACTACCTGCGCACGGACTTGACGTTCGACTATCTCTTCAAGTCCGATTTCAAGGGCTCGACGAAGGGCGATTGCGGCGCCTGCGGCCCGGGCTTTACCCCAACTGCGGCGACCTCGCGTGACCTTACGTCCCTGACGGCCTACAGCTTGCTGGCCAACGCCTATGTCGATCTCGGCACCTACGGCATCTTCACGCCTTATGTCGGTGGCGGTCTCGGTGGCACCTACGTCAAATGGGACAAGCTGAAGAATACCTCCTGCTCGGACGCCAATCCGGACTCGTGCGATGGCACGGTTTCGCACAATGGCCGCGGCAGCTGGCGCTTCACCTATGCGCTGATGGCCGGTACGTCCATCGACCTGACTTGCAATCTCAAGGCTGACGTCGGCTATCGCTATCGTCACGTCGAGGGCGGCGACATGTTCGGCTATGCCGAGAATGGCGGCCCCGGCTATGACAAGGGCCTGAACCTGCACGAAGCCCGCATCGGTGCTCGCTATACGTTCGGCGGCTGCCAGACCGCAAGCTACATGCCGCCGGCCGATATCCCGGTCCAGCCGGTCTACAAGTAAGCGCATCTCGAACAAGCCATTGAAAAGCCGCCCGGTTTCCTCCGGGCGGCTTTTATTTTTTATCCCTCCCGTTAAGCAATTACTCGCAGCTTTAAAGCTTCATTAACCATGAATTCCCTATGGTTAATGAAATGAGAATGGCGGCTTTCAGCAGAGAGCGCTCCTTTGAGACGTCTCGTACGGTAGGGGCAGGCCAGCCGGTTCGACGCGCGGGCGTTCGCCCGAGGATGGAAGGCGAGGGGTAATGATCCGTTTTGACGCTTTGGCGCTGGCCGCAGCGATGGCAGGCGCATCGGCGGGTGTTGCCTTGGCGGGCGATGCTCCTCCGGAAATCAAGATGCCCGAAGTCAGCGTCAAGGATGCGAAGGGGTGGTATGTGCGCGGTGATGTCGGATATGCCGTCAATGCCAGCCGCAACGATACGACATTCCGCGCCTATGATCCCGCCGGCGGCGACTACAGCTCCGGTCACTTCGATTCCGACCGCTTCGGCGGCGACTTTTCCGGCGGCCTGGGCGTCGGCTACCAGTTCAACGATCTGTTTCGCGCCGATGTCACCGGCGACTTTTTCAGCGGCGACTTCAACGGCCGCATCTCAAGCGATTCGTCTTGTTCCGGCGGAGCGGGCGGAACCGGTTGCTCCACGAAGGCGCATTCCTCCTTCAGGGCCGGTAGCCTGATGGTCAACGGCTATGTCGATCTCGGCACGCTTGCCGGCTTCACGCCTTATGTCGGTGCCGGCCTCGGCGCGACGCGCGTCTCCTGGAGCAGCGTCAATGCCACCGGTTCCTGCGTGGATGGCATCTCGGGCTGCGCCGGCGCAACGTCGGTCAGCACGCGCTATCCGGGCGAGAGCGACTGGCGCATGACCTATGCCCTGATGGCCGGCGTGGCCTACGAGGTCGCGCCGAACGTCAAGGTCGATCTTGGCTATCGTTTCTCCCACACGGCGGGCGATGACATGTTCGGCTACTCCGCCGCCGATTCGGCTGCGGGTGCCGGCGGCACCATGGGACGCGACGGCGCGCTCTCGCGTCACGAAATCCGGATCGGCCTCCGGATCACGACCTGGTAGTTCCAACGCCTACGGCGTCGTTACGACGTAGGCGAGGCGGCGGAAGAAATCCAAAGTCCGGAAGAGATGCGCCGGTATGCGCCGCCAGGGAGAGGATTTGGCGGCGCGATAGTCGCGGCGCCAGCCGATCATGGTGTTTTTCTGCAGCCGGCTGAAACCGGCGATATTCGTGCGCGTGCTGAAGATGGACACCCGCATGTCCCAGCCCCGTTCCACGGCCACGTCCCATGGCAGCGACATGACCGCCAGCGATTGCACGATCTTTCCGGCGCCGCTGCGGGTGACGAGATAGCAGGCCGTCGAGCCCTGCGGGCCGAACAGGCTGCGGCCGACGATATCTCCCCTGCTGCTGCGGCTCACGGCGCGGAAGCCGCCCCAGCGGTGATTGACGAGCTTGACGAGGTCGGCCGTGGGCGCGGCTTCCTTTGCGGCCATGGCTCTTGCGAGGAAATCGGCATCCAGCGCGACATCGTCCTCGATAATCACGGCCATCTCGTCGCCGCTCGCCAGAAACCGGCGCAGCGCCATGAGGTGGCTGCGGTAGCAACCATATTCACCGGGCAGGATGGTTCGGCCATGTCTGCGCTGAAAGCGCTCGTGATCGACGTCGATCCATTGGTCGCGCGGAACGAGGGTGCCGTCGAGGCCGTGGATGCGTTCGAATCGAAAGCCGAACTCCTCGCCCTGCCGCCGGATTTCCGCGAGCCTTTCCGTCGCTCTATCGATATTGATCAGATAGACAGGCAAGGCCTGCGCAGGGGTGAACGGGCTTTCGGCGAGTGCAGTTAAGGACATCGAGCACACTTGTTATTTTCGTCGGCGCGACCAGCGAGCGTCCAACTTTATATGATTGTGCGGTTGCACAAAAACCAGCTTTTGGGAGACTAAATTTGGCTTAATTTCATTGCGCGTAACTTGCGTACCGTCAAATTTCTTGCACGACTTCGTGATGGAACGCCATCCGTAATTTTTACTATTGCGCTTGCGAGTGGCTTTCAATATATCCGGCGGCGGGACACCCTTCCCCAACGAAGGGCTTTCTATCTGAGAGGATAGCATTATGACTAAGCTCGCCAAGCCGGACATCCGTCCGAACAATACCCATTTCTCTTCTGGCCCCTGCTCGAAGCGCCCCGGTTGGACGCTCGACGCTCTTTCCGACGCGGCTCTTGGCCGTTCGCACCGCGCGAAGGTCGGCAAAGCCAAGCTCAAGCAGGCCATTGATCTTACCCGCGAAATTCTGGAAGTACCGGCGGACTACCGCATCGGCATCGTTCCGGCTTCTGACACCGGCGCCGTCGAAATGGCGTTGTGGTCGCTGCTCGGCGAACGCGGCGTCGATATGGTCGCCTGGGAAAGCTTCGGCGCCGGCTGGGTGACAGACGTCGTCAAGCAGCTGAAGCTCAAGGACGTTCGCAAGCTCGAAGCCGGCTACGGCGAGCTGCCCGATCTTTCCACGATCGATTTCGATCGTGACGTGGTCTTCACCTGGAACGGCACCACGTCCGGCGTCCGCGTTCCGAACGCCGATTTCATTCCGGCCGACCGCAAGGGCCTGACGATCTGCGACGCCACCTCGGCCGCCTTCGCTCAGAACCTCGACTTTGCCAAGCTCGACGTCGTTACCTTCTCCTGGCAGAAGGTTCTGGGCGGCGAGGGCGCGCATGGCATCATCATCCTGTCGCCGCGCGCCGTCGAGCGCCTGACGACCTATCAGCCGGCCTGGCCGTTGCCGAAGATCTTCCGCATGACGAGCGGCGGCAAGCTGATCGAAGGTATCTTTACCGGCGAGACGATCAACACGCCGTCGATGCTCTGCGTCGAAGATTATATCGATGCGCTTCTCTGGGCCAAGGATCTCGGCGGCCTGAAGGCGCTGATCGGCCGTGCCGACGCCAACGCCAAGGTCATCCACGACTTCGTTGCCGCCAATGACTGGATCGCCAATCTCGCCGTCAAGGCCGAGACGGAATCCAATACCTCCGTCTGCCTGAAGATCGTCGACAAGGATGTCGTTGCTCTCGATTCCGATGGCCAGGCGAACTTCGCCAAGGGCCTGGTGGCACTCCTGGAAAAGGAAGCCGTTGCTTTCGACGTCGGCCACTACCGCGACGCACCGTCGGGCCTGCGCATATGGGCTGGTGCGACGATCGAAGCTTCCGACATGCAGAAGCTGATGCCCTGGCTCGCCTGGGCTTTCGAAACGCAGAAGGCGACGCTCTCCCAGGCTGCTGCCTGAGGCTTTGAGCGTTCACGGCTCCGCCCCGAAGGCGGAGCCCAGCATTCCGAACGTCTTTATTTTCACGCAATTCCAGACGGAAAGCCGCTTCGCACCTTTCCCGGGATTGCTCGTCTCAGCTGACCTTTTTCAGGAGGCCTCAATGGCACCTCGCGTTCTCGTATCCGACGAACTGTCGGAAACCGCCGTCCAGATCTTTCGCGATCGCGGCGTCGAAGTCGATTTCCAGCCGCAGCTTGGCAAGGACAAGGACAAGCTGTTCGAAATCATCGGCAGATACGATGGCCTTGCCATCCGCTCCGCCACCAAGGTGACGGAAAAGATCATCGAAGCGGCCAAGAACCTCAAGGTCGTCGGCCGCGCCGGTATCGGCGTCGACAATGTCGATATTCCGGCCGCCTCGCGCCGCGGTATCATCGTCATGAATACGCCGTTCGGCAACTCGATCACCACGGCCGAGCACGCCATCGCGCTGATGTTCGCCGTTGCCCGCCAGCTTCCGGCTGCCGACGCCTCGACGCAGGCCGGCAAGTGGGAAAAGTCGAAGTTCATGGGTGTCGAAATCACCGGCAAGACGCTCGGCATCATCGGCGCCGGCAATATCGGCTCCATCGTCATTGCCCGCGCCCTCGGCCTGAAGATGCACGTCCTTGCCTACGACCCGTTCCTGTCGAAGGAGCGCGCCGAGGAAATGGGCGTCACCAAGGTTGAGCTCGACGAGCTTTTCGCCCGCGCCGACTTCATCACGCTGCATGTGCCGCTGACCGACAAGACCCGCAACATCATCGATGCCACCGCGCTCGCCAAGATGAAGGAAGGTGTTCGCATCATCAATTGCGCCCGTGGCGGTCTGGTCGATGAGGCAGCTCTCGCCGCCGCCATCAAGTCCGGCCATGTCGCCGGTGCGGCCTTCGACGTGTTCGAGGTCGAGCCCGCCAAGGAAAGCCCGCTGTTCGGCCTGCCGAACGTCGTCTGCACGCCGCATCTCGGCGCCTCCACGACGGAAGCGCAGGAAAACGTTGCTCTGCAGGTCGCCGAGCAGATGGCGGACTACCTCGTCAAGGGCGCGGTTTCGAACGCCATCAACATGCCCTCGATCACCGCCGAGGAAGCGCCGATCCTGAAGCCGTTCATCAAGCTTGCCGATGTTCTCGGCGCCTTCGTCGGCCAGGTCACGGAAGATCCGATCAAGGAAATCGAGATCCTTTACGACGGCGTCACCGCGAACATGAACACGAAGGCTCTGACGAGCGCATTGCTCGCCGGCCTGATCCGCAATCAGGTTGCCGACGTCAACATGGTTTCGGCGCCGATCATGATCAAGGAAAAGGGCGTCGTGCTTGCCGAAGTCAAGCGCGACAAGACCGGCGTCTATGACGGCTACATCAAGCTGACGGTCACCACCGACAGCATGACGCGCTCGGTCGCCGGCACCGTCTTCTCGGACGGCAAGCCGCGCTTCATCCAGATCAAGGGCATCAACCTCGATGCCGATGTCGGCAACCACATGGTCTACATCGCCAACACCGACGTTCCCGGCATGATCGGCTTCATCGGTACGGCGCTCGGCTCTGCCGGCGTCAACATCGCCAACTTCCAGCTCGGCCGCGACAAGCAGGGCGGCGATGCCATCGCATTGCTCTACGTCGACGGCCCGATCAGCGACGATGTGCTTGCCAAGCTGACGGCGCATCAGGCCATTCGTCAGGCAAAGCCCTTGGTGTTCAACGTCGACTGAGCCTGCCCGCTTTCGAAGGGCGGCAGCCACGCAGTTCGCTCCTCCCAAGAGCCAATCCGGAAGCCCGGCGCGACATGAGTTGCGCCGGGCTTTCTTCATGATTGCTTGGGTTGTGGATAAGGTCGGGTTACCGACTATCGAGGCCGGGCAAACCCGCCTATCTCTTGTGTCATGGAGGCACTGCGGAAGAACATTCTCGGTGAAGGGATGGGTACGCCGATCGAGTGGCTGGCCAAACCCGTTTCCGTGGCGATCGTATTGTTTGCGCGGGCCATTACCGCCGTTCGGGCGATCTGGCCCGAGAGCGGCATGCGCACCCGCCGTTGCGTTTATTTCGCCAACCATTCCAGCCATGGCGATTTCATCCTGATCTGGACCGTTCTGCCGCCACGGCTACGCCGGCGCGTCCGGCCGGTGGCCGGCGCCGACTATTGGCTGAAATCGCCGCTGAACAGCTTCATCGGCCGGGATGTCTTCAACGCCGTGCTGATCGAGCGGGATCGCGAGGCGCGCAAGGAGGATCCGGTCACGCAGATGACGCAGGCGCTCGATGCCGGCTCTTCCCTGATCCTGTTTCCGGAAGGCACCCGCAATCTCACCGAGGAGCCGCTGCAGCCCTTCAAGAGCGGGCTCTTCCATCTTGCCCAGGCCCGCCCGGATATCGACCTCGTTCCGGTCTGGATCGACAACCTCAATCGCGTCATGCCGAAGGGCGAGTTCGTGCCCATTCCGCTGATCTGCACCGTCACCTTCGGCGAGGCGCTGCATATCGGCGCAACCGAGGAGAAAGCGGATTTCCTGGCGAGGGCGGAAGCGGCCCTGCTGGCGCTTGCGCCCAAGCGAGCGGGAGAGCGCGCATGAGTGCGGCAAGCGCGGATCTGATCCATCTCGTCCTTGGCATTTTCGGCGTCCTGATCGTCGCCTCCATCATCGGCTACGTGCTGGAAAAGCGCCTGTCGCCCGACGGATCGAATGCTGCGATCGAAAACCTGAATGCGCGCATCAAGGCCTGGTGGGTGATGGTGGTGCTGATCGGCATCGCCTTCGTGGCGGGCCGCGCCGGCGTCATCCTGCTCTTTGCCTTCTGCTCCTTTGCGGCGCTCCGCGAGTTCGTGACGCTGATCAACACGAAGCGGGCCGATCACTGGGCGCTTGCCGCCGCCTTCTTCGTGGCCCTGCCGGTGCAATATTACCTGCTCTGGGCCGAGCAATACGGCATCTACTCGATTTTCATCCCCGTCTACGCCTTCCTCTTCATGCCGATCATCGCCGTGCTGCGCGGCGATACCGAGCGGTTTCTGGTGCGTATCGCCGAGGTGCAATGGGCGCTGATGATCTGCGTCTTCTGCGCCTCGCATGTGCCGGCGCTGCTGACGCTGCACATTCCCGGCTATGAGGGCCGCAACGTGTTGCTGATCGCCTTCCTGGTGATCGTCGTCCAGCTCAGCGATGTGCTGCAATATGTCTGGGGCAAGCTTTTCGGGAAAACGAAGATCGCGCCGCGGCTATCGCCATCGAAGACGGTGGAGGGGTTTGTCGGCGGCGTCGTCAGCGCGTCGCTGATCGGGGCGGCTCTGTGGTGGGTGACGCCGTTCACGCCGCTGCAGGCCGGGCTGCTGGCTTTCGTCATTACGATCATGGGCTTCTTCGGCGGCCTGGTGATGTCGGCGATCAAGCGGGATCGCGGCGTCAAGGATTGGGGCCATCTCATCGAGGGGCATGGCGGGTTGATCGACCGGCTGGATTCGGTCGTCTTTTCCGCGCCGATCTTCTTTCATCTGGTGCGCTTCTGGTGGTCGGTTTGACCGGCGGCAGGCTCAAGGCTTTTGCCGGCAGCAGCATCGTGCACGTCCTGTTTGCTTTCCTGGCGATGGGTGGCTGGGCCGTTTTCGCCAATCGTCTTCATCCGATGCCGCGCCCGCTGATATCAGGCATCGTGCAAGGCGTGCTTTCGGGCTGCCTGACGCTGTTTCTGAAGTCTGTGGTCGAGGCTTTGTCGAGGCGATTCAGCGGCTTTACGGTCCTCTGGGCGCCGCCGCTGATCGCCTGCCTGGGCTCGGCAACCATTCTGATTGCCATCCATGCGCTCAGCGGCACGCCGGAGATCCTGAAGACCATTGCCGTGCCGCTGCTGGTCTCCTCCAGCTATGCGGCCATCTACAATTATTCGATATCGGGCGGGAGGCATCGAGGCATGAGCGGTGAGAGCCATGACAGGTGAGGGGACAGGCGACAGGCGGCCGCTGGCCAGCCGCAACACGCGATGGGCTCAGTCTCTGGCACGGCGCATGACCGCGCTTTCGGTGACGCCGAACCGGATCTCGCAGGCAAGCATGGTCATGGCGGCGCTGGCGGGGGCCTCCTTCGGGCTCTCCGGTGCCGCCGGCAGCGTCGGGACGCGCGTAACCTTGCTGATTCTTGCGGCTCTGTTCTGCCAGTTGCGCCTGCTCTGCAACCTGCTTGACGGCATGGTGGCGGTCGAGGGCGGGAAGGGCGAGGCCGACGGGCCGTTCTGGAACGAGTTTCCGGATCGGGTTGCCGATATCCTGATCTTTGCGGGTATCGGCTATGGCATCGCAATGCCGGGGCTTGGCTGGGCGGCCGGCGCCTTCGCGGTGCTGACGGCCTATGTGCGGGAACTCGGACGCGCCACCGGCAATCCCAGCGATTTCGGCGGGCCGATGGCCAAGCAGCACCGCATGGCGGTCGCGACGGCTGCGGCTTTGCTCTCGATTATCGAGGCGCTATGGAACGGCGGCAGCTGGGTTTTGACGATCGCGCTCTGGATCGTCGTCTTAGGATCGGCAGTGACCGTATTGCGGCGCAGCTTCAATCTGATTCGGCATTTGAAGGCAAAGGGGTGATTCGCGATTTCGCGCACCCCTTGCATGGGATGGCAATCCTTTCTATATCCGTCCACAATTGAGGCGAGCCGCTAAAGAGCGGCCAAAAGCCCCGCATGATGGAAATTCGCCGCTTTTGCATGGCATCCGGCGGTCAGAAGCATGATCCCGAAAAGTGCGCAGCGGTTTTGGATCAGATCATGCGATATTAAATAACAAGATCGTGACGGCGTTTCGAAGAAAAGCCATCCCGTTCTCGGCAGCATCGAAGATCGTTCAAGACTGGCGGCAACGACCGTGAATACACTGGATTTTGACAAGAGGCCGGAAGATACCCGCGTCGTCGTCGCCATGTCGGGCGGTGTCGACAGCTCCGTCGTCGCCGGCATTCTGAAGCGGCAGGGCTATGACGTGCTCGGTATCACGCTGCAGCTCTATGACCATGGCGCTGCCGTTCATCGCGCCGGCTCCTGTTGCGCCGGCCAGGATATCGACGATGCGCGCCGCGTCTGCGAAACGCTGGGCATCCCGCATTACGTGCTCGACTACGAAAAGCGCTTCCGCGAGACGGTGATCAATCCCTTCGCCGAGAGCTATGTCGCCGGCGAGACGCCGATCCCCTGCGTTGCCTGCAACCAGACCGTCAAGTTCGCCGACCTTCTGTTGACGGCCAAGGAACTCGGCGCCGATGCGCTGGCGACCGGCCACTATATCCGCTCGCGCCCGAATCCATCGCCGGAACACCCGCATCGCCGCGCACTTTACCGCCCGGCGGATGCCGACCGTGACCAGAGCTATTTCCTCTTTGCGACCACGCAGGAGCAGATCGACTATCTGCGCTTTCCGCTCGGCGGCATGCCGAAGGCGGAGACACGCGCGCTTGCCGAGGAAATGGGCCTCGTCGTCGCCAAGAAGGCCGATAGCCAGGACATCTGTTTCGTGCCGCAGGGCAAGTATTCCGACGTGATCGCCAAGCTGAAGCCGAATGCGGCGCTCGCCGGCGAGATCGTTCATCTCGACGGCCGCGTGCTCGGCCATCACGAAGGCATCCTGCACTACACCATCGGCCAGCGCCGCGGCATCGGCATCGCCACCGGCGAGCCGCTCTATGTCGTCTATCTCGACGCCCGCTCGCGCCGCGTCATCGTCGGCCCGAAGGAGGCGCTGGAAACGCACCGCGTTTATCTGCGCGATGTCAATTGGCTGGGCGACGAGCCGCTCTTGCAGGCGGCGTCCGGCGAAGGCTTTGCCTGCTTCGCCAAGGTCCGCTCCACCCGCGCTCCGGCGCCGGCCGTGCTGCATGCGGACGCCAGCGGCATCTATGTCGACCTGACAATCGGCGAGGCAGGCGTGGCCCCGGGCCAGGCCTGCGCGCTCTATTCCGCACCGGGCGACGACGCCCGCGTCTACGGCGGCGGCTTCATCGAGCGCTCGGAACGCGAGCCCGTGGCGGAAGCCTCGCTCAAGGCGCTGCTGGCAAGCCCGGTGGCGGCCTGAAGGCCAGATGCGCCTGCTTGAAAGAAAGCACTGATTTTTCCAAATCATCCGCTTGACACCAAGCCGAACCGCACCTTATAAGCCGCTCAACCGACGAGCTAGCGCTTTCGAGCGACGGTTCGTTTGACCTTTGCGTATGATGTTCATCATCAGACGTCGCGTGGCGGAGTAGCTCAGTAGGTCAGAGCAGAGGAATCATAATCCTTGTGTCGGGGGTTCAAATCCCTCCTCCGCTACCAAAAGCTCTTTAAATAAATCAAAGGCTTACGCCGCCCCTTCTGGGTGTTTTCCACATTTTCCGTCGTATTGCAGCCGGACGCGACTTCCCGGAATTTTTGGTTTGCTTAAAAGGGCTTCAAGGCTCCCTCTATGTCGCTTCAAATCTAAATGGCAGCCGTGGCTGGTGCTATCGGCTTGCGCACGCCACCACGAGGTGGCGGCGATAGCCAGGGGTTGCATCTCTCTTTGAATTTAATCAAACGGAAAATCAAATGCACGCGTCGATCATCGCCGATCCGTCCGGGGAAGTGATCGAGGACACTTTCAATACCAATGCCACCGCCCGAAAGGCCCTTGATCGACTCGACCGGCAGAATGCAATCCCCGATCGGCCGAAGCGCAATAAAAAGGCACTGCGGGGCAAACCTGACCATAAAGCTAAAAAGTACCGCCGAAAGGAAAAGCGGCGGGCTGCACTGGCCGCAAGACAGGAACGCCAGATGAATGTCAGGTCTTCGAAGACGCAAGCCGGGTTCGGAGTGCCGCTGTCGTGAAATTCGCCCCAACCGGGAATCGGGTGTGTCGTGATTACAAGCTTGGGACGCTTGGTGTAGCGTCCGAAATCAAGCGTATCGATCCCGCTGCATATCTAGCCGAGAAAGCAGCACGGGAGCGAAGTTAAAGGATAACTGTCGTCAAATAAGGAGCGCATATGACCGAGACAGCGGAAAATATTGCAGAGGCAGCGAAGAGCTTGTGCGATAGGCTTGGCATTCCGGCTGATCACGGAACGGTCTTTGCCATTACCGATGAAATCATGAAGCACGTCCTGGCCGAACGGGAGAGATGCGCGACGATTGCGGAACGGGGAAGCGCAGCGCTCGGCGCAACTTATGGCGATAGTTGGTCGAGCCAGACTCCGTTGGATATCGCGATAGCTATCAGGATGGCCGAATAAGCGATCGTAGCCCGATTGAGGAGCGATTCAGGAGGCTGAAGGCTAAGCTGGGCGCCGGCCCAGCGGATCCTGTCAACGAGGATCTCGAGGCGGAATACCATCGGATCATGGGGCGATGTGACCTCACTCTTCCTTCATCGGTATTTTGGCTTCTTTGACGGCATCGATAAACGCCAGGCGGGCATCCTCAGGTGTTCGCTTGCCGCTGATCACATCAGCGCATATCGACAACGCTCGGTCCAGCGCCGTGGCTTCCTCAAGCGGCCAATCTTCGATGAGTGCCCAGCTCGCAGCTTGGGTCGTGTCGATGACAACCCATTCGTCGGGGCTCTCAAGAGCGATTGTAACCGCCTTGCTCCATTTTCTGTGCGTCACGGCAGATCCTCGAATTTATGGGTGCTCATCTTTGGGCTCGTACGCCAATTCAACTCGTCTGGCGAGGCGGTTTCGATCAGCACCAGTGTTCGGTGGAGTATTTTAGGGGAAGTCGCGCATATATGATCTGACGCACTGCCTATTCATGCAACATCCATAGGATCGCCCGTGAGTGCGGTATCATGCTCCGCGACTGGCAGCATCACAGCCCCGCGAGCCGAAAGGCTTGAGAATGCTATTGCAAACCGACGGTCAGAGAGATCATGCGCCGGTACGGTGAAGAACATCTTCACCTGGTTCTGATGCTCGTCACCGGCAACAAGCACAATGCCGGCGAGCTCTATACTAGGTCCTGAAAGCAGTATCGCGTGTTCTCATCGCCAGTTCGGAATTGATCAGGCGGCTCCCCATGCGATAAGAGTGGCAACGGGAATGATGGCGTTGGGGATCGCAATGCGGACTATAGGAGATCTGGTTGATAGTCGTTCATCGGACGGCGAGAACAATTTTCTCATTCTTCGGCTCGTCGCGGCTGCGCTCGTTATCTATGGGCATTCCTTTTACATCTCTAATACTGGCAACCCCGCCGAGGATTTCACCGCCCGGTATTTGGGTTACACGTATTCAGGCGAAGTGGGTTTGGAAATATTCTTCGTCGTCAGCGGGTTTCTGGTTGTGGGAAGCTTTTGCAAGCGAAATAATCCTGCGCAATTTATAGAATCCCGGCTGCTTCGGATCGTTCCCGCTTTCGTCATTTGCCTTCTTCTCATGGTTCTGATGGGGGCGGCATTGGGATCTTTGCCGTTGTCTGGCTACTTCCAATCTTCAGCGACTTGGCATTATTTTCTGTCGAACGTTCTGTTTCGCGAAGCCGTTTATTCTCTGCCGGGGGTCGTTCTGACGGCAAACCCCACTTATGGGCAATCCATGAATGGCGCTATCTGGAGTTTGTTCGTAGAAGTGAGGCTTTATGTTTTGGTTGGTCTGGCCGGCACATTTGGCGTCCTGCGAAACCGACTTCGCGCCAGTTTTGTGATGGCGGGATTGCTTGCAGTCGGCATTTTGGCGCCCGCTTACTTGTCACTGATTGGGACTGATCCGACAAGCCTGCGCGTGTCCATGTTTTTCCTTATCGGGGCATTCCTGTACGCTAATCGCGATTTGATTCCGCTGAATGGCTGGATATTACTTCTTCTCTTTTTGGCCTGTATTCTGAGCCGACATACGGTGAATTTTAACATCGCCGTCATCATGATGATCGCGTACGGGACAATATTTCTGGCCTATACTCGAAAGGTCCACATCCCGTGTGTCGAGGATTATTCCTACGGTATTTACATCTATGGCTGGCCGGCGGCACAATTGATCGTGCGCTATTGGCCGACGATAGGGGCGGTGCCATTGGCTGCTGCGACACTATGTTGCGCGTGGGTTCTAGGCTTCCTATCCTGGCATTTGATAGAGAAGCGTGCCTTGAAGCTAAAGGGCAAGTTTGGCCGCGGAACCGCTCAGCCGCGATATGTCAACAATCACATATTCGAAGATGTACCGAAAGGTGCATTGCAAAATGTGAAAGGTGATCAGCTTTCTAGCTGAAACATAGTGTGCATCTGACGCCGCCGGCATCCCGGTCTGGATCGATTTCGAACAGGCGATAGCTCACAACAAGGTTATCGTGATCGACGGGCATCTGACTATCGGCAGGTTGTACAACTACACCACCTCGGCGCAGGAGTGGAATGCAGAGAACATCACCTTCACTGAGAGCCGAGAATTGGCTCGCGAATACTCGGCGAACTGGGATAGCCGGCTGAAGGTGTCGAGAACTTTTGATGGACATGGCCTAGGCAACTGGACTCGTGTAAAACAACCAGAAGGTTCAGCCGAAAAGGTCAAGGAATGCTGGCGGCAATTGCGTTTATCAATCGCTTTCTTGCTTTCGCGTTGGCCTTCACAATCCTGGCAATTCTAATTTTGCTTGCAGTCGCCTTTCTGGCGCTGGTTGTTACCGCGCAGGTTGTCTGTCCTTTTACTCAATGCATCGGAGAGGCACAGGATCTCTGGGCATATGCGGCCTTTTCCAGCATCGTCGGAATTCCTACAATTTTGCTTTTGGGCCTGATGTTTTACTTCCACCGCCGCGGCTGACGGAGTGCCACTTACATTTGCCGCTCGAGTGATGCGCTCGATATCGGCTTGGCGGAAGGCGGCTCGGATGATTGTCGTGTTCGATCTCGTAGCTGCGAATTCAAATGCGCTGAACAGGTCCAAGTTTGTTAAACGTCTCTGATTGCTCCTGAGATGCCGTTGCAGGCACCAAGAAGCGCGCTATTTTCCCGACCGTAACGATCTTCGTTACAGCATCTAAAGCGTCCTCGTAACTTTCATGGTGCTCTGAGCCCTCGGCAGATAAATCGCCTTTTGCATAGCTTCCATATGCCAGTGTAGGACATGCCTCTTCTCCGCCGTCTGGCCCACAATCGAGCAGTGATCTATCCATCTTAGAACATCTGAAAGCCTAAACGTTGTCCCGATTGGACAGATTCCGCCGCGTCGCCTTAAAACTTCCGTACCCATTCCTGGGCTAAAGCTAGCACCTTTCAAAGGAAGAGCGAATGTCGGAACTCGATGATCTTTTGCGGCAGAAAGCTGAGTTGGAAGCAAGAATCAAGGAAGTGATGGTTGGCGAGGTCGAAAGGCTGAAGCTTGATTTTGCTGAACTTGCCTACAAGCTTAGGGAGTTGGGCATGCTCCCGAACGCGGTTGTGGAAGCTTTCACCGACAAAGCCGGCACTTTGTAATTCCTATCGCACGATGAAGGTGAAGAAGACTTAACCGGAGCGAGCAAGATTGTCTCTAGCGTACTTTGCGAAGAACGCAGCAACTGCTCAACGGATGCGCGCGAGACTGGAAAGATCGGGGTTTACGCCCAACGGAAATAAACTTTGGACCCCGATCGAAGACGACTTTTGCAGGCTGCTTTATTTCGATCAATTTGCCCTTAGGAAGCTTCTTCCCCATAGGACTCACAGGGCTATTCAAGCTCGTTGCCGTAAATTGGGTCTCGGAAAGCGATATCAGCGATGGGGACCTATGGAGAGGCAGAAGCTTCGAAGGATGTATCCAGAAAGTACGCGGGAAGACATTTGTGCGGCATTTCCAAACATCGATTGGGTGAATATCCAGGCGGTTGCCCGATATTATGGGTATAGAAGAAAAAATAAGCCCTATAAGATCACTGGTATTGTGGCCAACGATCAAGCTCGGATTCGGTGCTACGAGATTGGCTGGATAATGCGTGATCTTGATGAGGAGAGTGGAACCGGGCGGTACTTTCAGACCCGGGGTCACAGATCGAAATATCCGAACTTCAAAGCCATCAATCGCGCGGTTGTGGCGCTAGGCGGCTATCTTGAGGCCCGCTGGAGCGATGAGTAATCCAAAGGCAGCATGCGAAATCAATTGAGCTTCTTCTGACTATTCGTATCGGCTTGTTCATCGTTCGATTAGCAGGATGTCTTTGTTTTCAGATACTTAGCTATCGCTCACCCTCAGCGGAATTTGCCACGTTCCCAGACTGATCTCGGCCCGTTCCTGCTGTCGGCTGTCGTGACCAGAACGGACATCCGCTGCCATTCCTCCCCAAAAGCAAGTAGAAAAACCGCGATCAGGCGAACTGGCGTTGGAGAGGCGGCAGGAGTTCTTTTCCGAAGCCGAGGCGTGTGGTGAAAGCGTGCAGTTCGGCGAGGTTGCAATGGCGCAGGAAGAAGTGATCGGCGGAGATGTCGATCGGGCGGCGGCGGCCGAAGGGGAGGTCGGAAAAGGCGATCTTCATGCCGTTTCCTGCAAGCGCGACTTTCTTTTCCGGGCTTAGCGCATCGTCGGATGCGGCAACGCGCGTGTAGTTCTCGACGAATTTCGGGATCATTGCGCTGCGGAAGATCAAAATGCCGGTCTGCAAGGGTTGCGGGGTTCCCGAGCCGTTCGGCGCGATGATGTCCGCGTCGGGATGGGCTGCGATCTGGCGTTCGATGATGTCCTTGCCGTAGAACAGCGTGCCCTGCTCGAGAAGCACGGTATAGAGGTCGCCATTGGCAAAGCCATAGCTCAGGCCGAGCAGAAGTGCGCGCGACCAGCCGCACAGCGCGCTGTGGCCCTGAACCGCATGTCCGTAATTGCGCTTCAGATTGACCCAGCTGATGCGGGGATCCTCCGGCATTCGGGGGCGCAGGGGAGAGGCCGAATCGATGACCAGGATATTGCTCGGCGAGGTGAAGGCGCGAATGCAATGATACCAGATATCGAAGCATTCCGCCGAGCGGACGAAATCGTCGCCATAGGCCTTGTAGTCGCGGGCCCTGTTGTCTGCGTACCATCCGGTCACGATGCTGTAGGACATGTCGTCGCCTTTCGTCCTGCGCTCAAAGCCGCTTCTGCAGCGCGACCATCTTGAATTGCCAGTCGTTGATGCCGCCGCGGTTGTTGCGGTGGACATAGACGTTCTGGATCTGCGAGGCGACCGCGCTGAGATAATCCGGATGGGCGAAGGGGATGTCGAGCTTGCCGGTCTTCAGGAAGGTTTCGAAGACGTCCGCGCTTTTCTTGCAGGGCGGCAAGGCGCTCTCGAACGGCGGCTGCCAGTGGAAATCCTCGATGACGTAGAAGCCGCCCGGCTCGACCTTGTCGAAAAGCTTGAGGAAGGCGAGCTGCTGGTGGAACGAGGCGTGCGAGCCGTCGTCGATGAGCAGCTTCAGAGGGGGCAGGGCGGCATTCAGGCGGTCGAGGTCCTCGATGCTGCCGAGATCGCCGCGGTGAAACTCGAAACGGTCCAGCCGTATGTGCGAGAAATCGGAGAGGTCGAAGCCGTAGAGCTTTGCGCGGGGGAAGTAGTTGAGCCACATGCGGATCGACGGCACGTCGCTGCCGACGCGATCGACGGAGGCTCCCGCTTCCACGCCGCCCCGTTCCAGGCCGATTTCGAGCATGGAAAACGCCTGGTCGCGGAATTGCTCGAAGAGGAACGAGTACAGGCTCGCATAGTTGTGGGCGTGACCGATCTGTGTTCCCTTGTCGGTCTTGTAGTAATCGGCAAGCTCTACGAGTTCAGGCATGAAATTCCTTCCAAAGGATAGTGGTCAGGCGCAGCCGAGCGCCCGGCGAACGCTGCTTTCTTCCGCCGTGTGGCTGCTGCCGTAAATCGAGCGCAATTCCATCTGCTGCGACAGCATTTCGTAGAGTGCCGTCGTCACCGCGACGAGCGATGCGTCGTCCAGGGCGAAGACCTCGTGGAGATCGTAGTTCTCCATGAGCCGCAGGCCGGCTCGGAAGCAGTCCTGCTGCGCCTCCACGATCGCAAGCGTCTCGGGCGAGCGGTTGTCCTCCGCGAAGACCGGAATGGCGAAATCCTGGATCAGGCGCACATCTTCGACCATGCCGTGCGTGGCGTAGTTGCACATTTCCAGCATGGTGTTCTGCACCGCTGCCTGCCCTGCCGGGACGAGGCTATGGAACTGGCAGGTCTGCGGCGTTGCGGCCATTGTCTCGTAGGCCGCCGCCGCCGGCAGCTTATGCACGAAGAAGACCGGGACGTTCCTGAGGCCGATGGTGGCCGCGAAATTGGCGAGCGACCAGCCGGTGCCGCAGAGATCGACAATCAGCGCATCATCCGAAATCAACTGTCTGGCGTAGCGCGTATAGCTCGGCGACGGCTGCATCTTGGCAAGGCGGCTGGTGTAGAAATAGGTCGACCGGCAGGTGAAGCCGATCCGCTGGGCCACCTTGTCGAACAGCGGCATCCAGGAATCGCAGTCGCGGCTGGAAAAGAGGATCGAGCGCTTGCCGAGCCTGGCGGCGAGCCTTGCCAGAGCGACGCTTCCCAGCAGCATGATCGGAAAGTTGAGGCTCGCCTGGACGACCTGCACGGTTCGGCTCTGGGGATTGGCCGACCAGGTCGAAAGGCGGGTTTCGCGGCAGAGCTCGGCAAGCTGCCGCAGGCCGATCTGGGTCAGAACGTCCTCGACGGGATTGAGGCCGAAGATGCCTGTATGGCGGTTGGCAATATCGTAGCGGCCGGGCATCTCGACATCGGAATGAAGGTTGTCGCCGAGATGTTCCTCGATCGAAAGATTTGCCTGCGCCAGCGGCCAGATGGCACCGGACCGCTTGCCGTCGGAGGTGACGATCAGGCTTACCTTCTTGTCGAGCCCGGCCTTGTCGAGCAGCTTCCGGATCATGTCATGGCCGAGATACATGTCGGAGATCAGCACGTCGCCATGGCGCACCAGGGCCATGTTTTCCGCGATCGGGATGACCTGCTCCAGCTCGACGTCGATCTCCAGCGCCTTGAGCGCGGCGGTCTGGATCGGGTCGAGCTGCAATGCCGCTGCCAGCTCGTCGTAGATCATGTCGAAATTGTAGGGATGCTTCGCGATCTTCGCTTCAGCCTGCTTGCGCGCGGCCGCGAACCCAGGCAGATCCGCCCGCTTCCCGACGATCTCGAACACCTTGGCAGGTTCGACACAACGCCGCGCAATCAGCGTGTCGAAGACATCGAACGTCCTGACGGATGGCAGGGCACGTTCGTCGCGCACTTCAGGCGATGCCGGAAGAGCTGCAGCCGGTCCGGGTTGGGCATTCGGCGCGCCGATGAGATACTGGGAGAACTGGTTGGAGTTCGGAGCTGTATTCACGTCTTGTTCTCCAGCGTCGCCGCGCTCGTGCCTGAGTCCCGAGCCCCATGGGAATGACTTCCGGCCCGTGTCCGGAAATTACGCAGGCGGCAGACACAGTCCGGCGTCGGGAGCGGAAACCTCTCTATCCAAGCGATAGTCCCGACCCCTTATCCTGCAGCATGGAAGCTAGGTTTGTCAGCTTGTGCCAGGCTTGAGCGGGTCAGGCCATCAAGGTGAGATGGCTTTGTCTGATGCGGAGCGGCAGTTCACTTCACAGGAATTCGACGCCCATGCTGTTGATTTTCCGCCAGCGCACCTCGCATGGCAGTAGCCGGGCGTCCGAAAGCTGCAGGTCGAAGGCGTTCGGGGCGGAGAGCGGATTTTCCATATGGATCAAGGCGCCGGTGTCGGACAGATTTCTGACGATGCAATCGAAGACCGAATGCCCATCGTTGAATATGATCTTTGCGCCGAGAAGCGTTCGTTTGCGAGCGGATGCGCGGCCTTCGGGCGAGAATGTCGTCATCTCACGGGTTCCCTGAACCTGGATATTCCTAATTTTCAATATTCTAATATCAAGGAGTTAACAGGGTGCTGCCGGGCGCGCGTTTTTCAGGCCGGAGAGCATGGGACACGGGAAGAACCTTTAGGTGCTGCAACTGGTTGCGGTCGCCAAGGCCGGCGCCTGGCGACGTATGCCGGCTCAAACTCCGGGCTCGATTTCACGATAATGCAGCGACCGGCGAAGGCAGCGATCCCGGCGGCGAACAAGTTACCGCCGCCTGCGTTGTATTGTCAGACAGCCACCGGAAAACCGCGCTACATGCCTTGCAAGACGAAACATGCTCTGGCACCGTGCCGCCATAGGGGATCGGGGTTTTCAATGAGATTGTTTTTGGCGGTGACCACTGCGCTAGTGGTCGCCAATTCCGCAATTGCTGCCGACGACGCCGTGAACAATGCGTTCCGGGTTTGCAAGATGATCGACAATACCGGCCTGTTCACCGCGCCATGCCAGGTTGCCAACCGACGAAACGCCGTGGTGGCGACGATAGACCTGCCGATCGCCGATGCCAGAAAAGCCTGCGTGCAGATCACCGGCGTGGCCTCTTCCAAGGGGTTCCATTTCCCCGGCGCAGAATGGACCGTGCAGATCAGGTCTCCGACCAGCGGCGAAAAGTCGATCGCATTTTGCAGATTGCCGAAATAGCGCCGTCAGGCCAAGGCGTTCAGTTCCTCGTCGGCATAGGCAAGCTGCAGTTCCATCTGGACTGCATGCATGAAGAGCCCGGCCTGCCGAGAGATTTCGCCGTCCTCCACTCCCTGCTCGCGCAGGGAGCTGGCAAAGCTTGCCATTTCCGAGCGCCAGAAGCGATTTGCCGCCTCTCCGTGAAGCTGCTGCAGGGCTATGGCACACCGCCTGACATCACTGGTACGCCTGTCGGCCGGGAATGGTAGAAGCGACATATTCTCTCCGTCATTGGCAAGGCGAATCGCCTGCCCTTAATGGAAACATCGCTGGCACTGGTTCATAAAAAGTGAATTGTGTCCGAGAGATATCGACCAAGGCCGGAGGAGCGGGCGGCTGGTTCATTGCATGACGGATATGCCGGCTTCGCGCGCGGCCCTGATCAGGGCTTCCCTTACGGCTTCGGGCGGCACGGCCCCGAGCATGGCTTCGAGGCAGACACGGACCGCTGCAACATATTCTTCACCATTTTCGACCGGCCAATGTTGCAGCAGCAACTCCGAGACCTGATGCACCGAATTGATGCGGCGGGTCCCGCCACTCTCTCCCATCACCAGCGTAACGGCTGGAAAAGGCCGTAAAGTGTTTCGTTTCAAAACGCATTACCTCCGAAACATATATGCTTCGGTAACCTAGCAAGAAGCATTCCGGACCGAACGCCGACTGCCCGAGGTCATCGAGGCTGGTTTCGTTTGCCTGCCGACGAGGCTCAATCGTCGGCCTTGGATGCAAGACGCAAGCGCTCGCAAGCCATTTGGCGGTGTCGGATTATCGCACAGCTTTCATGGAACCGAACCCGGCTAAAAGCTCAGCAGACATACAACCGAATATGTTCGAAAAGCTGCCAGTCCGGCCGGGTCCCTAAGCCGATCGGATCTTATGACGGCAATGTCACGCCGATCCTTGAGTATGCACGCCAGGATACCGGCAGACGGCTTACGCCTAGCGGTCGGCGGCAGATTCAATTTCCGGATGACGACCTAGTCAAGGACGTCGGCTTCGATGCAGGCCTCGACGAACATCTCCCTGGCTTTGCGGCAGAGAAGGGGATTGGTGTTCGCCTCGAGGCAGAGGCTCCGGGCTGCATTGTATTTCTCGCCTCTGATGGCCGGCCAACGGAAAAGGAGGTGATTGCAGGCTTCTTTCGGGCTTCTTATCGCTTCCGGGATGCCATAACCGATACGGAGATAGACGGGCTCCTGCCAACGAATATCGCCGGTATTGAAGATCATGTTCATTTCGATGGTACTCCGACATTCCCATCGAAACTCCTGCGGCGGCAAAAGGTTTCGCAATTTCTGGAAAATCGAACGCGGGCGGTTTCAAAATGGGGCGGCGGCTAACGGCTTTGCAAACTGTCACCACACTATATGGCGATCAGCAGCAGGATGATCGCGAGGAGCGCCAATCCTGCGAAGAGGGTGCGCAATATGCCTCGAAACATCACCGCAAGGAGGATGAATACCAAAAACGCAACGATCATGAGGGGCCGGCGCTGGAATTTTCCCGTTCAGTGTATCGTGCCTGTCCGATAATGAGACAGGCAGCCCCGCCGCACGCGAACAAGGGTGCCTTAAGGTCGCTTTTTCCTATTGAACCACCGGAATTTCGATCGGCACACCGGCCTCCGCCGCTGCCGCGAGAAAGCTGTTTCGAGCCTCCAGCGACTGTCCTTGGCCTCTTTCGACATCGGCGCAAATCTGCAATGCGATCATGAACGCCTTGCCTTCAGCCACGGGCCACGCATTCAAAAGGATGTCCAGCGCTTCCTTGGTGCTGGCGACCGTATAGATTTTTCCGGTACGCTTGCAGATGACCATGACGGGATAGTTCCAGTCTTTATTATTCATGGCACGAGGCTCCGATCCGATGCCGCCGAAATTAACGCCACGCTGCGCGAAATCTCAAGTTAATTTCAAGGCGATATCTGGAGCAGTCTGGAATTGTTTCAATCACCGGCAAAATCAATTCGACCGTCAGCGCGATCAACTTTCGAGTCACGTCTTCACAAGCGATCATTGTGCGGAGATTACTTGCGTGGTGGCGTAACATCATAAAAGACTTGGCGGACAGCACAGCCGAACGAGGGAAGCGATGGGAAGCTTTGCGGAGATTGAGGAGCGCGCCGAGAAACGCAAGGGCGGGGCCGATGGGTTGATGGCCTTGATGCCGCAGGCACCGAACCAGGATGTCCTGCGCGGGCTTGCTGACGACCGGATCCTGTCGGAGATGACGCGCTATATCTTCTATGCGGGCTTCGTGCGCAACGTCATCGATTCCAAATGGCCGGGGTTCGAGGCTGCCTTTTCCGGGTTCGATCCGGCGTTTCTCAATCTTGCGCCCGACGATTACTGGCATGACCTGACCTCCGATACGCGGGTGATCCGCAACGGCGCCAAGATCATGTCCGTGCGGGCCAACGCTCAGTTCATCCGCCGGCTTGCCGACGAGCATGGCAGCGCCGCGCGTTTCTTTGCCGATTGGCCGCCGGAGGATCAGATCGGCTTGCTTGCAGTCCTCGACAAGCAGGCGAACCGGCTGGGCGGCATGACCGGGCAGTATTTCCTGCGGGCGATCGGCCGCGACAGCTTCGTGATGAGCCACGACGTTCTCGTCTGCTTGCGGCTCGCCGGCGTGCCCATTTCCGAGGGCAAGCCGGGCAAGAAGGATCTGCGGTTGATCCAGGATCAGTTCAATGCCTGGCATGCGGAGACCGGTCTGCCGTTCACCCATCTCTCGCGCATCTGCGCCTTCTCCGTCGGAATGCCTGGCGAAGAGGACGAGGTGGATTGATCTCACCCGTCGAATGATATTGGATCGCCTCCCGAGACGGGGAGGAACAGAATGACGACCGACAGCAGACCCTTGGCCATCAGCGCGCCGGAGCCGCGCTCGCTCGAGCTTATTTTCGCCGGGGACGCACTGTCGCTCCTTCACGCGAAATATCGCCTCGTCGAGGCGGATCCGGAAAATATCGCCGGACTGGGTGACGAGGTGCTCGGCGAGGCACGCTACATCATCGGCCAACCGCCCTTGTCGAGGGAGACGCTGGACCGCATGCGGCAACTGCGCTGCATCCTCAACGTCGAGAGCAATCTCATCAACAACATGCCTTATGAGGTGCTGTTCGAACGCGGCATCCATGTCGTCACTACCGGGCAGGTCTTTGCCGAGCCGGTGGCCGAAATCGGCCTGGGATTTGCGCTCAGCCTGGCGCGCGGCATCGTCGATGCTGATCTGGATTTCCGCGAGGGCAGGGAGCTCTGGGGCGGCGACGGCAACGCCAGGGCGCGGCTCGTTTCCGGCAGCGATATTGGCATCGTCGGCTTCGGCGATCTCGGCAAGGCGCTGAACCGGGTGCTCTCCGGTTTCCGCGCCAATGTCAGGGTGTTCGATCCCTGGATGCCGCCCTCGATCCTTCGGGAACATGGGGTTCAGCCCGCCGGATTGGACGAGGTCCTCGCGGGTAGCGATTTCGTTTTCGTGGTTGCTTCCGTCACCAGCGAAAACAAGGGTTTTCTCGGCGCCGAGGCTTTCGCGAAGATGCGCAAGGGGGCGGCCTTCATCCTGCTCAGTCGGGCCGATGTCGTCGACTTCGATGCGCTGATGGCGGCGGTCGCCTCCGGCCATATCGTCGCGGCAAGCGACGTCTATCCGGAGGAGCCGCTCGGCCCCGATCATCCGGTTCGCAAGCTGAAAGGCTTCATTCGTTCGGCTCACCGTGCCGGCGCGCTCGATAGCGCCTTCAAGAAAATGGGCGACATGGTGCTGGAGGATATGGATCTCATGGATCGCGGCCTGCCGCCGATGCGCTGCAAGCGCGCGGAGCGGGAAACGGTATCGCGCATGCGTTCCAAGCCGGTCACGCGCAACTGATCGCCGCGCTCCATTCCCGGTGCAATGTCTTTTCGCGTCGGGAACGAGTTCATGACGACAAGGCTAGCGGCGATCGAGCCGGGTGGCCAGGCGATCGCCCAGCCACTGCATGCCGCAGACCAGAATGATCAGCACGACGACGACGGCGATCATGACGCTGGTTTCGAAACGCTGGTAGCCATAGCGGATGGCAAGGTCGCCGAGGCCGCCGCCGCCGATCGTGCCGGCCATGGCGGAAGCGCCGATCAATGTGACCAGAGTGACCGTGAAGCCCGCGACGATGCCGGGCATGGCTTCCGGCACCAGAACCTCTCGGATGATGGTCCAGCGATTGCCGCCCATGGCGCGCACCGCGTCGATCAGGCCGCGATCGACTTCGCGCAGCGAGACTTCCGCAATACGGGCATAATAGGGGATCGCGGCGATGGTCAGCGGTACGATCGCGGCCGTCGTGCCGAGCGAGGTGCCGACGATCAGTCGCGTCAGGGGAATCAAGGCAATCAGCAGGATTACGAAGGGCACGGCGCGAAAGCCGTTCACCAGCGCCGCAAGGATGCCGTTGATCGTCAGCTGCTCGGCAATGCCGCCGCGGCTGGTGACGACGAGGGCAAGGCCGAGCGGCAGGCCGATAATCAACGAGAGCAGGCCGGATGCGCCGGTCATCCAGACGGTTTCCCAGAAGGAGCGCCACAGCAGGCTGAGAATAACGTCAGTTGTCATAGCCGAGAACCTCCACCCGGGCGGAGCGGGCTTTCAGAAAATCACCGACCTGTGCCGGCAGGGTCGCTTCCCGCGTCGGCACGGCGATGAAGAAACGGGCGACCGGCTGGTTCTGGATGTGATCGATGCCGCCGTGGACCAGCCGGAAGGAGCGCGGCAGGGTTGCGGAAAGCTCTGCAAACAGAGCCCCTTGCGCGGCCGGGCCGGCAAGATCGACACTGAGAATGGCCTCGGCGCCCGATGTCGGCGACAGGCGCGCCGCAATGTGCTCCGGCAGCTGCGGGCGGATGCCGCCAAGCAGGCTTGCCGTGATTTCCGTTTGCGGATTGGCGAAGACGGACCAGACCGAGCCCTCTTCGACGATCTTGCCCGCATCGATGACGGCGACGCGATCGGCGATGGAGCGTATCACTTCCATCTCATGGGTGATGAGCAGGATCGTCAGGCCGAGCTTGCGATTGATGTCCTTCAGCAGCGCCAGAATGGAGCGGGTGGTTTCCGGGTCGAGCGCCGACGTCGCCTCGTCGGACAGCAGTAATGCCGGCCGGGCGGCGAGAGCACGGGCAATGCCGACGCGCTGCTTCTGGCCGCCGGAAAGCGCTGCCGGGTAGGCCTTTGCCTTGTCGGCCAGGCCGACGAGGTCGAGCAGTTCGCGGGCACGCTGCAGCCGCTCGGCCTTGCCGACGCCTTCGATCTTGAGCGGCAGGGCGATGTTCTCTTCGACCGTTTTTGCGGAGAGCAGATTGAAATGCTGGAAGACCATGCCGATGCGACGGCGCAGCGGCTGCAACTCCTGCTCCGAAAGGCGGGCGATATCGCGGCCTTCGATGTGGATCTCGCCGCTATCGGCGCGTTCCAGCCCGTTCAAGCAACGGATCAGCGTCGATTTGCCGGCGCCGCTGCGGCCGATGATGCCGACGATTTCGCTGCGGCGGGCAATCAGCGATACGCCGTCCAGCGCGGGCGTCGTGTCGAACCGGCGGCGAACATCGACCAGGCGGACGATTTCGTCGCCCGTCGCCCGTTCAGGCGGCGCCTGCCCGTCGATTGATGTGGCGGGGATGAAGGAGTTCATGTCTGCTTCCCGATCTTCTTTTCTTGCGTTCGGCGCGGGTTGAGGGCTGGGCTTTAAACACCGAAGGCGGCCCGGGCAAGATGCCCCGGCCGCCCGCCGCTCAGCGCTGTCCCCCGCGCCGTCCGGTTATCAATAGGCGCTCTGGCCGGTACCCTTGTAGACCTTGTCGAATTCGGCCTTCACGGTGTCGTTCTGGTAGGAGGCGACCAGCGTCTTCACCCAGTCCTCCTTCTCGCTGCCCTGCTTGACGGCGATGAAGTTGCGGTAGGGATTGCCTTCGGTCGGCTCCTGCGCAATGCGGTCCTTCGGCGTCAGGCCGCTCTTCAGCGCCCAGTCGGTGTTGACGACGGCGGCGTCGAGGTCGTCGATCGAACGGCCGACGATACCGGCATCCAGTTCCTTGATCTCGACGTTCTTCGGGTTTTCCGCGATGTCGGCGGTGGTGGCGAGGATGCCGGTGCCATCCTTGAGCTTGATCACGCCTTCATGCTGCAGGACGAGAAGCGCGCGGCCTTCGTTGGACGGATCGTTCGGAACACCGATGACGGCGCCCTTCGGAAGCTCGGCCACGGTCTTGTACTTCTTGGTATAGAGGCCGATCGGCCAGATGCCGGTGAAGCCGACATTGACGATATGATAGCCGTGCTGCTTCACCTGGTTGTCGAGGTAAGGCTGGTGCTGGAAGGCGTTGGCGTCGATTTCTCCACGCTCCAGTGCCTCGTTCGGCTGCGTGTAGTCGTTGAAGACTACGGGCTCGACCTTCAGGCCCTTCTTGGCGGCTTCGGAAACAACGACGCGCCAGACGTCCTCGTCCTCACCGCTCATGATGCCGACCTTGATCGTCTTGTCGGCGGCGAAAGACTGCGGGGCGGTTGCCGTCAAGCCGAAAACGGCGACAGCGGAAGCAAAGATGGCGGCAAGGCCGGCCCTACGGGAAAGGCGCAGCGTGCCGAGACCTTTGGAAAGCTTTTCAGTCATGGGAAATCCTGTTCCAGATGATCGAGATCGTTCTCTCGTTGACGGCCCAATCATCTCAGACGCGCGTTCGGCCCGCGAAGCAGGATCATGCGTTGTGCGCTGCGGTTCTGAAAAACTCTTTTCTGTGCGACGCGAAAGAGCAAACTAATTTTCTATAAATACTGTAGATTATTTATACGGCAAAATAGGCATTTGCCTAAAACTTGGGCGCGGTCAGCGGTGGATCGGGTCTTTCCAGAGGACTTCCTCCGGCTTTTCCACCGGTTCGATGTCGAGATTGACGACCACCGGCTCTTGCCCGGAGCGGACCAGAACGCATTCGAGCGTTTCGTCGCGGCTGGCATTGATTTCCTGGTGCGGCACATAGGGCGGCACGAAGATGAAATCGCCGGGGCCGGCTTCGGCGACGAATTCCAGGTTCTCGCCCCAGCGCATGCGAGCCTTGCCCTTGACGACATAAATGATGCTTTCGAGATCGCCGTGATGGTGGGCGCCGGTCTTGGCGTTCGCGTGGATCGTCACGGTCCCGGCCCAGATCTTTTCCGCGCCGGCGCGGGCATTGTTGATTGCGGTCGCGCGGCTCATGCCCGGCGTCTGCGCCGTATTCGGATCGAGGGCATTGCCCGGAATGATCTTGATGCCGTGTTCGCGCCAATCGACGGGTTGATGACCGTGATCGTGCCCGTGTTCATGCCCATGCTCATGATCGCCGCACATAGTCGTCCTTTCGGCCTTGCAGAGAGATTCGCAGCCCCGTCCACAGGATCGCTGTTGTGTTACTCTATCCGAAGCCATTCAAAAATAAAGGGAATTGCAGAAAGTTGTCAAAGAGGCTTTTCAAGTCGTGATTAATCTATAGACTTGATCAAGTTAAATGACCGGTGGGAACATTTTGTGTGTGTCCCGCGTTGCGCCGGTCACAAGATGGTTTGCCGCGCCACTTGCCCCCATGGAATGCGTTTCGGGGCGCGCCAAACTGAAGAAGCAGCGCCTGGTCTCGGAGGAGACCGATACTTTACATATCATGCGCCGGACTTCCAATTGAAAGGAGACAGACATGTCTAATGCCTTGCCGCCCCTTCATGAGGGTCATGCCCCCATCACCCTGCAGCAGCTCTTCCGTGAAGCGCTCTATGCCTTCGAGGAATGGGACAGCGAAGTGACCGAACCGATCGTGACGTTCGAGGGACGTATCCATCCCATCAGCGTCGTGTTCGAAGCCATGCGCGAATGCACAGACACCGTGCCCAACAACATCGTCTCGGCCGTGACCGAGCGGCTGACCAAGCCCTGGGAGGGTGAAGGTCCGCTCGACACGATGACCTTTTCGACCGCCGCCCGCGTGATGGGCGTGCTGGTTCGCAAAAGGCTGCTGGCGGTCAACAACGGCCTCACCGTCGCCGTTCTTGCGGCGGATGCCCAGGCGCCGGAAAAATCGGATCGCTAAAGGAACGATATTCTCGTATCGAGGGCCCGCCGGCACGCTCCGGCGGGCCTTTTGCGTTCAGCGCCGGCTGACATCGAATTCAGGATCGACGGGGATTTGCATCGCCGTGACCAGGTGGTTGGTCTGTCCGGCCAGCCCGATGACCGCCATCAGCTCCGCATGCTGGGCGTCGGTCATCCCCTTCGCCTTTGCCGCTGCCGTGTGGGAATGGACGCAATAGGCGCAGCCGTTTGCCGTGGAGACGGCGATATAGATCATCTCGCGCACGAGCGGATCAAGAGCGCCCTCCGCTATCATGACGGCTTTCAGCCCCTCCCAGGTCCGCTTCAACAGAGCAGGGTCATTTGCGAGGCCGCGCCAGAAGTTATTGACGAAGTCGGACTTTCTCACCGCGCGAATGTCGTCGAACACCGCCTTGACCGCCGGGACTGCCTCCACCTCCGCATCATCAAGCAACTTGACCGTCGTCACTCTGTTTCTCCTTTCAGCAACCCTCATCGCGTGGCAGCATAATGCATTTCCGGAAGACCGGGGTGAGTGGAGCTTCCATTATCCTGCCTCTTTTCGTTTGCAAAAATCATCCATATGTGAAAATACTATTCACATAAGAAAACTGAGGCGAATGCGAAAGCCGGTTGTGGGGGCATTCCTCGACGCGGTCAGGCATTTCTAGCCGGGGTGATATCAGGGGAGCGGGAATATCGATGGCGCTGAAGAAGGACTTGCCGCTGGCCGGCCTGGTCGTCGTCGACATGAGCCAGTTCCTGTCTGGTCCTTATTGCACCCTGCGGCTGATGGATCTCGGCGCCAGGGTCATCAAGATCGAGCGGCCAGCCGGGGGCGATCTCTCGCGCGGACTCTATCTCAGCGATCACGAGCGCGGTGATTCCACGATCTTTCATGCGATCAACCGCTCCAAGGAGAGCCTGGCGATCGACCTGAAAAACGAGCGCGACATGGGTGCGCTGCGCAAGCTCATCTCCAAAGCCGACGTTCTCGTGCAGAATTTCCGCCCGGGCGTGATCGAGCGGCTGGGTCTGGGCTACGAGGCTGCGCGCGACCTCAATCCGCGCCTCGTCTATTGCTCGATCAGCGGTTACGGCGAAGAAGGGCCGTGGGTCTCGCGGCCGGGGCAGGATCTTCTGGCGCAGTCACGCTCCGGCGTCATGTGGTTGAATGGCGACGAAGGGCAGGGGCCTGTGCCGTTCGGCCTCGCGATCGGCGATATGCTGGCGGGTGCCGCCGCGGCCCAGGGCATTCTCGCGGCGCTGGTTCGGCGCGGCGTCACGGGCGAAGGCGGCCTGGTCGAAACCAGCCTGCTAGAGGCCCTGGTCGATCTGCAGGTCGAGGTGCTGAGCGTGCACATGAACAGCGGCAACAAGTTGCCCGAGCGCTCGCATGTCCGCAGCGCCCATGCCTATCTTTCCGCGCCCTACGGTGTCTATCCTGCTGCCGACGGTTATCTCGCCATTGCCATGACGCCGATTTCCAAGCTGGCCGATCTGCTGGGCATGGCGGAACTGGCACCCTATCGCGACGACCCGAAAAGCTGGTTCACCGCGCGCGACGAGATCAAGGCGCTGATCGCGGCGCGCATTGCCACCCGAAATGTGGACGACTGGCTTGCGATCCTCGAACCTGCCGACATCTGGTGCGCACGGGTGCTGAACTGGCCGGAGCTGCTGGGCAGCGAAGGCTTCCGCGTTCTCGACATGCTGCAGACGCTCGGGCGCGATGACGGCGTCAGCCTGCATACTACCCGCTCGCCCATCCGCATCGACGGGCAGCGGCCGAAATTCGAGCGTGCGGCCCCGCACGTTGGCGAGCATAATGCGGCGCTCTGGGAGGAGTTCGACCTTGGCTAAAGGGGTCGAGAGGTTGCCGATGGATTTAGAAGGAGTTTTCCAATGACGCGCATTACCAATCTTCGCGTTTTCGATTTGCGCTTCCCCACATCGCAGAGCCTCGACGGTTCGGATGCGATGAACCCGGATCCGGACTATTCGGCAGCCTATGTCATCCTCGATACTGACAGGCCGGGGCTTGCCGGCCATGGACTGACCTTCACCATCGGGCGCGGCAACGACATCTGCTGCATGGCGATCGAAGCGATGCGGCATCTCGTCGTCGGCACGGAGCTCAAGACGGTGCTGGAAAACCCCGGCAAATACTGGCGGCACCTGACCAGCGACAGCCAGCTGCGCTGGATCGGCCCGGAGAAGGGCGCGATGCACCTGGCAACCGGCGCGGTCGTCAACGCGGTCTGGGACCTGCTCGCCAAGGAAGCCGGCAAGCCGGTCTGGCGTCTGGTTTCGGAGATGGATGCGGAGCAGATCGCCGATATCGTCGACTATCGCTATCTCACGGATGTTCTGACGCGGGACGAAGCCGTCGCCATCCTGAAGAAGGCGGAGGCCGGCAAGGCCGATCGCATTGCGACCCTCGAACGCGAGGGCTATGCCTGCTACACGACGTCCGCCGGCTGGCTCGGCTATGACGACGCCAAGCTGCGCCGGCTCTGCCAGGAAGCCATCGACGCCGGCTTCAACCATGTGAAGATGAAGGTCGGCCGCGATCTCGAGGACGATATCCGCCGCCTCACCATCGCCCGCGAGGTGATCGGCCCCGACCGCTATCTGATGATCGACGCCAACCAGGTCTGGGAAGTCAATCAGGCGATCGACTGGGTGCGCAAGCTTGCCTTCGCCAAGCCTTTCTTCATCGAAGAGCCGACCAGCCCGGACGATGTCGCCGGACACCGCAAGATCCGCCAGGCCGTCGGCCCGGTGAAGGTCGCGACCGGCGAGATGTGCCAGAACCGTATCATGTTCAAGCAGTTCATCGCCGAGGGCGCGATCGACATCGTCCAGATCGATTCCTGCCGCATGGGCGGTCTCAACGAAGTTCTCGCCGTGCTGCTGATTGCCGCCAAGTACGGACTGCCGGTCTGGCCGCATGCCGGCGGTGTCGGTCTCTGCGAATATGTGCAGCACCTGTCGATGATCGACTACATCGCCGTGTCAGGCACCAAGGACGGCCGCGTGATCGAGTATGTCGATCATCTGCACGAGCATTTCATCGACCCCTGCATCATCCGCGACGCCGCCTACATGCCACCGAGCCTGCCGGGCTTCTCGATCGAGATGAAGCCGGAATCGATCACGGAATATACCTTCAAGGGTTGATTCCCTGCCGTGAACCCCTTCTCCCCTCGGGGAGAAGGGGTCTGCGACAAGTCGGCCCTACACGTTCCGCTTTAACCATGCCTGAATGACCGGCACGTCGGCATCTGCAAACTCGTGACCGGCAGGCACGGTCGCAAGCTCGACCTTCGCGCCTCCGTCGCGCAGGCGTTCGACGAGCGGCTGCGCATATGGGCTATACAGATCCTTTTCGCCGGCGATGATCAGCACGTTGGCGTCCGACATGTCGGCCGCCGGTGGGTCGGCCAACACGGCCATGGACCGCAGCAGAACGGCGCGGCGGATGAGATGCGGATGCAGCGACAGCATGGCGTTCAGCAGGTTGGCGCCGTTGGAATAGCCGATATAGACGATGCGCTCCGGATCGAGTCCATAGGCATGGATCGCGCCATCGACAAAGGCGGCAAAGGCTTCGGCTTCGCTGGCGATATCGGCCTGATCGAAGGTCATCGGCCCCATCCGGCGAAACCAGCGCGGCGCACCTTCCTCGAGCGCGCGCCCGCGCACGCTCAGCAGGGTCGCATCGGCGTCGATCTTGTGGGCGAGCGGCAGCATCGTCGTTTCATCGGCGCCGGAGCCGTGCAGCAGGATGAAGACATCGCCGTTCGGCTGCTCCGGCGTGAAGAAGCGGTGGATGAAAGGCAGGTCGCGATAGATGACGCGCGGCTCGCCGGGCATGGAGAACTGCGGCAGAATCACGTTCAGCTCGGCCAGAAGCGCCGGCTTGTCGCCGGGGGCAAAGAGACGCGTGCCAAGCGTTGCCTCATCCTCGTCGACCAGCATGCCGGGCGCATCCGTTGCGAGCTCGAACAGGATGCGGCCGGGCTCGCGGACGTAGAGCGAGCGGAAATATCTGCGGTCATGCATCGCCGTCGGCCAGGAATTGACCGCCTGCAGCGCGGTGCGGACCGACTGCAATTCGGCGTCGTCCGTGGCGCGAAAGGCGACGTGATCGACCGTGCCGGTGCCCGGCGCGCTTGCCCAAAAGCCGCGTGCATCGCGGATGTCGAGGATATCGCCCGGCTCGGAGACCAGCCGGCTGATGGCGCCGCTGGTTGCCAACGGCCGGTAGTCGAAATGATCGACCAGGGTCGCCTGCGTTTCCTCGGGCGTCTCGCTGAAGAGCGTCGCACCGCGGATGCGGCGGATGGCGTGCTCCCGCGGGATGGAAGCGCTTGCCCAGGGAGCCGTCGCCTGCAAAGCGTTGGTTCCCACCAGCTTGACGATAACGCCGTCCGGATCCTTCAGCCGCAGGACCGGCTCGCCGAATTCCTCCGAGGGGCCTTCCGGCTTGAGGCCGGCGCTTAAGGCGCGCGTCAGCCAGAAGCCGATGCTTGCCGGATCGATGGCGAGCGAAATCTCGGCGACCTGACCGACGCCGGCCCGGCCGGGGGAACCGTCTTCCCAGACGAGAAAGGTGATCAGCGAGCCGGGCGAGCCAATGGCGTCGCCGTAGAGCAGGTGAAGCTGCATGGCGTCCTCGAAGCCGCCGGTACGCTTGACGAGGCGCAGGCCGAGGAAGCCGACGTAGAAATCGACATTCGCCTGTACCTTGCGGGTGATGAGCGTGATGTGATGGATGCCGGCGACCATGGGATGCTCCAGACTGTCATTTCGTGTCTGGTCGCTATTTAGGCCGCTGCCACTGTTCAATGCAATGCGCCGCCCATGGAGGCACTGTTCACAAAAGTCGCTATTGTTTGCGCCAGCCGGCGGCGAGCCTCAATGCTCGCCGAGGCTCTCTTCCGGCGATTTGCGGCGGTGACCGCTGATTTCGGAGCCGGCGGTGCGCGAGAAGCTGGCGTTCCAGATCACCGCCAGAAGGGCGATGGCCGTGACGACGATGAAGGCGATGGAGAAGTCGGCCATCTCGGCTTTCGCGTGGCCGAAGAATTGCATCGAGCCATGCAGGGCAAGGGCGGCGACGCAAATGCCGAGCGAAAGCATCAGCTGCTGGAAGGTCGAGTAGAAGCTGGTCGCGATGCTCATGCGGTCCCGCTCGATCTCGTCATAGGCGATCGTGTTGTAGGCCGTGAACTGAAACGACATGAAGAAGCCGCAGAAGAACAGGATCATGAAGATGACGGGCAGCGGCCAGTCGGGCTTGAAGATGGCGCACAAGCCATAACCGAGCGTACCGATCAGGCCGAAGATGATGAGAGCGGTGCGGAAGCCGAGTTTCCTCAGGATACGGACCTGGAAAGGTTTCATCGCCATGGAGCCGAGCGCCGTCGCAATGGCGATCTGGCCGGCTGCCGCCGCCGATAGGCCGAAACCGAGCTGCAGCATCAAGGGAATCAGGAAGGGATGGGCCCCCTGGCTGATGCGCGTCAGCGAGCCGGCGATGACCGAGGTGCGGAAGGTCGGCACCTTCATCAGCGAGAAATCCATGATCGGCGAGGGATGCTTGCGGGCGTGGCGCAGATAGGCGATGCCGAACAGGAGGCCGATGGAGATCAGGAAAATGGCCAGATAGCCTTCGCCCTCGCGGCTCGACATTTCGAAGCCGAAGAGCAGCGATCCGAGCGAGATGCCCGACAGGATGAAGCCAGAGAGATCGAAGCGCCCGGCACGGGGGCCCTTCACCTCTTCGATGAACATCGTCACCAGGACGAAGCCGATGACGCCGATCGGCACGTTGATGTAGAAGATCCAGCGCCAGTCGAGATAGGTGACGAACATGCCGCCGACCGGCGGCCCGAGGATGGGGCCGACGAGCGCCGGGATCAGCAGCCAGGACATGGCGTTGACCATGTCCTTGCGGGCGACGCTGCGCATCAGCACGAGGCGGCCGACGGGCAGCATCATGGCGCCGCCAAGACCCTGCAGCAATCGCGCGAGCACGAGGAAGAACAGGTTCGGAGCCTGCGCGCACAGAAGCGATCCCACGACGAAAACCGCGATGGCAGAGCGGAAGACGGTGCGCGATCCGAAGCGATCGGCAATGGCGCCGCTTGCGGGAATGAAGATTGCGAGGCTGAGAAGATACGACGTCAGCGAGATACTCATGGCCGGCGCGCTGACGCCGAAGTCTCTCGCCATCGTCGGAAGGGCCGTCGCGAGCACGGTCGCGTCAAGCTGCTCCATGAACATCGCGCTTGCTACAATAAGCGCCACTACACGAAAATTCGGTGCGGCCCGCCGGGTGGGGGCGGCCTGGAATATCTGATCCGACATTGTCGGGGATCGCTCTCGATGGTGCGGTGGGGTCCTAGGACAGAACCGCAAGTCTGGTCATGGCGCGAAGGCCTATTTGAACGGCGGTGTGTATACTCCTGCCACGGCCTGATTGCCATATCAGAAATCACAAATCTTATTGATGGGATGAAAAAAATGACGCACGTACGCCGAAAACCCGCAACAAATGAACGCGAGGTGAATGAATGGGCCGGATATTTCGCCGAAATGCTCACGCTTGGTTTTGCGGCGTAAGATAATGTGCTCGTCTCGTCAGGCATTTACGCCGGAAAAGGCCGGTGCCGGGGATAGCGGCACCGGTCTCAGTCATCGGTATCGGGCGAGCGCTCAATAGCCTGCCGCCAGTCCGGAGCCGGCGCGGCTGTCCATGGCGCCGTTGTAGCGGGCGCCGCCGCCCTTGGCGATGTCGCCGAGGCTCTTGCCGCCGACGAGGATGCCTGCCGATTGGCCCCAGATCGGCCAGTCGTTGTCGACCTGAACCGTGTAACCCATACCCGTCAAAAGCTTGACCGTATCGGGCGAAAGCGCGTGCGGCTCCATGTAGACCTTGTCCGGCAGCCACTGGTGATGAATGCGCGGCGCGTCGATCGCTTCCTGGATGTTCATGCCGAAATCGATGACATTGATGATCGCCTCGAGCGTGATGGTGATGATGCGCGATCCGCCGGGGCTGCCGATTACCATGAAGGGCTTGCCGTCCTTGGCGATGATGGTCGGGCTCATGGACGAGAGCGGCGTCTTCTTCGGCTGGATGGCGTTGGCTTCGCCCTGCACCAGACCGTACAGGTTGGGCACGCCGGGCTTGGAGGTGAAGTCGTCCATCTCGTTGTTCAGCAGGATACCGGTGCCCGGTGCGACGACGCCGGCGCCGAAGGAGCCGTTCAGGGTGTAGGTGACGGCGACGGCGTTGCCGTCGTTGTCGATGATCGAATAATGCGTCGTCTCGTGGCTTTCGCCGAGGCCCTTGGGCATCAGGTCCTTGGAGACGCCCGCCTTGTAAGGGGAGATGCCGTCGCGGATCTTCTGGGCATAGGCCTTATCCAGAAGCTTGCCGACGGGATTGTCGACGAAGTCCGGGTCGCCAAGCGCCGAGTTGCGGTCGACATAGGCGTAGCGCATGGCTTCGACCATGTAATGGACCGTGTCGGCCGAGGCGTAGCCGGTATAGGAGAGCGGATAGCCTTCCAGTACGTTGAGGATTTCGCAGATGATGATACCGCCGGAAGAAGGCGGCGGCGACGAAATGATCTGGTAGCCGCGATAGTCGCACTTCACGGGTTCGAGTTCGCGCACCTTGTATTGCTCGAAATCCTGGTTTGCGAGAATGCCGCCCTTGTCCTGGCTCGCCTTGACGATGGCGTTGGCGACCGGCCCCTTGTAGAAGCCGTCCGGTCCCTGATCCGAAATGCCGGAAAGGGCGCTGGCGAGGTCAGGCTGTGTCAGCGTATCGCCTGCGGCGAAGGGCTTGCCGTCCGACTTGGTGAAGATCGCGGCGGTGGCCGGATCGCGCGAGAGCCACTTCTTGCCCTCGTTAAGCTCCGCCGCATCGGCCTGGTTCAGCGTGAAGCCTTCCTTGGCGTAACGAATGGCCGGCGCCATCAGATCCTGTCGGGACTTCGTGCCGTATTTCTCGCGGGCGGTCTCGAAGCCCATGACAGAGCCGGGAACGCCGACGGCGAGATAGCCATCCGTGCTGGCGCCTTTGACGATGTTGCCCTTGTCGTCGAGATACATGCCCTTGGTGGCCGCCAGCGGCGCACGCTCGCGGAAATCGAGGAATGTCGTCTTGCCGTCCCGCAGGCGGATGGTCATGAAGCCGCCACCGCCGATATTGCCGGCCGTCGGATAGACCACGGCGAGGGCATAGCCGACCGCAACGGCTGCATCGACGGCGTTGCCGCCGTTTTTCAGCACCTCCACGCCGACATCGGTGGCCAGGTGCTGCGCCGTGACCACCATGCCGTGTTCGGCCTCCACCGGAGGCGGGGCGGCGGCTCTCGCCGTCACCGAAAAGAGCGCGAATGTGACCAGGGTTACCGACGAAATCACCCGCTGGTGGAGCTGGCGCATGATGGCTATGCCTCCCGTTGTCATATTGATGGAAAATGCCCCGTAAATGACATGGTGCCTAGCGTGAAAATGGCGATATCCGCCGCTACAATTTTTTAGATGCCGCCGGCATGGTTGGGGTCGGGGTCGATCCGCGAAGAGTTGCACATATGCAACGGCGAATGCCTCGTTCATGCCGACTGCAAGATGGCGTCGCAGCTGCAATATTTTATTTATTAGTGGCTGCTACTTCATGCCTTGTCGAGCAAGACCGGGTGTTGCGTGGAGGGCCATGATGGCTGTGACGAAGCTGGAGCAGCGGAAGAGCGAGCGCTTGACGAAGGTCAAGCCGGTCATCGTTTCCGAAAAGACGCATATCATTGAAATCGAATGCGGCCATTGCAGCCGGCACTTCTTTCGCTGGTCGTCGATGGCGGCCGTCTACCGGCGTTGCGACGATTGCAGCGCCATCGGCTGATGTGGCTTGTCGCGCGAGCCTACACGATCAGGATGGCGCGGAAATCGTTAACGTTGGTTCCTGTCGGGCCGGGCACGAATAGATCGCCGATCGCGTTGAAGGCCGTCCAGGCATCGTTGTTTGCCAGCATGTCGGCCGGCACCAGTCCGGCATTGCGCAGCCGCGCCACCGTGCCTGCATCGGCAAAGGCGCCGGCATTGTCCTCGCTGCCATCGATGCCGTCCGTATCGGCTGCCATCGCGTGAATGCCGGTATGGCCGTCGATGTCGATCGCCAGCGACAGAAGGAATTCAGAGTTTCGTCCGCCCTTGCCCTTGCCTTTCAGCGTCACCGTCGTTTCTCCGCCGGATAGCAGCACGACCGGTTTGGCGAAGGGACGATTGCGGTGAAGCACCTCGCGCGCGATGGCGGCGTGAACATGGGCGGCTTCGCGGGCCTCGCCCTCGATGGCGTCCGAGAGGATGGCCGGTTCGATCCCGGCCGCGCGTGCCACGTCCGCCGCCGCCTCCAGCGAGACGCCGGCGGATGCGATGAGATGAACTTCATTGCCGGCAAAGCGCGGATCGTCCGGGCGTGGCGCATCCGCTTCGGCCTTCTCGATATGGGCGAGAACGGCGGGTGGCAGCTCGATGCGGTAGAGGCGGATGAGGTCGAGCGCTTCGGCGCGTGTGCCGGCACCCGGCACGGTCGGGCCGGACGCCACCAGAGCCGGATCGTCGCCGGGAATGTCGGAGACGACGAGGGAGACGACCTTGGCCGGATGGGCCGCGGCGGCGAGCCGGCCGCCCTTGATGGTCGACAGGTGCTTGCGAATGACGTTCATTGCCGAAATCGGTGCGCCGGATGCGAGCAGCGCCCTGTTGACGGCGATCTCGTCGGCGAGACTCAGCGTGCCGGCCGGCGAAGGCAGAAGCGCCGAGCCGCCGCCGGAAATCAGGGCGATCACCAGATCGTCCTTCGTGAGGCCCTCGACAAGCTTGAGAAGCCGGCGGGAAGCGGTAAGGCCTGCTTCGTCCGGCACCGGATGCGCCGCTTCGATGATCTCGATCCGGCGGCAGGGAGCGGAGAAGCCGTATCGCGTCACCACCAGACCCTCCAGCGGGCCGTCCCAGCATTGCTCCAGTGCCGCAGCCATCTGGGCGGAGCCCTTGCCGGCGCCGATGACGATCGTCCGGCCCTTCGGCCTGGCCGGCAGATTGGCGCGGATGCCGGTCAGCGGATTGGCGGCGCGAACGGCAGCATCGAATAGCGAGGTCAGGAAGGCGCGGGGATCGGAAACGGTCATGTCGAAGGGCCTGTCTTGCGATGAACTTGTAACCATTTGGTGGCTTAACTGACTGGAAGACGCAAGGGGCGGGAACTGCAATTGTGTCCGGCGCCATGAATCCCTATGTTGAAGAAAGGAGTTTCCCTCTTTTATTTCAAGGATTTTCGAAATGGCCGAACTGAAAGTGAAGACGAGGCAGACGGGCGCGACCGCCACGCTTGGCCGCACTGGCTTTCCGCATGTGACCTCGGTGACGGGCGGCGAGATCGATATCGTCACCTCGCCGTCGCAGCCCGGTTTCAACCCGCTCGATCTGCTCTATTCGTCGCTTTCCGCCTGCCTGGTCTTAAGCGCCCGCATGGCGGCAAGCAGCCTCGGCGTGCTCGACAAGCTGACCGAAGTGACCGCCGTCGTGACTGGCGAAAAGGCCACCGAAGGTCTTTCGCGCGTGGAGAAGTTCAACATCGCCTTCACCATCAAGGGCGATTTCAGCGATGATATCCGCAACGCGATCGCCCATGCGGCCGAAGACGAAATCTGCACCGTGAGCAACACGATCCGCGGCAATCCGCAGTTTTCGACGACGATTTCGGGGTGAGGTTGGCTTTATCCCGCCCCTTGTGGGCGGGAAAGCAAAATCTAGCATTTAGCCGGAAGGCTAAGTGCTAGATTTTGCAAGGGCGGGGGTAGGCAGGGACGCACTTGCTTGCCAGAATTAGAATGAGCTAGAAGCAGTCCCCCTCTCTTGCAATTTCAATGGCTTAGAAATTGCGCGAGGCTTCCTGCAGGTGGAGTATCCTGTGCCGCAATTCCTAAACCAATGAAATTGCTTTCTCGCCCGCCAAGGGCGAGATGGCTCCTCACTTCGCGGGAAACTGAAACCCTTCCAGATAGGGCCCAAGCTCCGGATCGATGTCGACCTTCACGGCATTGTTGTAGATCGCTGTCGCGATCATGATGCCGGCGAATGCGACGAGGTTGGCGAGGGTCGGTTCGTCATAGCGCGCCTTCAATCGTGTCCACACGTCTTCGGGAATGGCGTTGGAATCCCTGACGATCTCTTTGCCGAACTCGATCAGCAACGCCTCGTCTTCGGTCGGTACGATCGTTTCCGGTTTCAGCCCGGCATTGATCAGCGCGCGCCGGAAAAAGCCGACGGGGATGATCGATCGGCACTCCAGAGCGATGGCATGGCAAAGAAGCCAGACCGCGCGGTCGTCGAGCGCCGGGCGCAGCTCCTCGCGCAAAGGGAACCATTCCGCATAGATGCGATGCGCCACCGGCGAGTGCAGCAATGTCCGCTTCATGTTCGTCATGCGGCCGCGCAATTGCACCTCGCGGTCATGCTCGGCGCGCACGGCGTCGGAAGCGGTTTCATACTCGATCGGCGTGATATGGCTCATTTCATTCTCTCTTACTGTGCTGCCGCCGCCGTTGCCTGGAAGAAGCGGTTTTCCGGACGCGGCAAGCCGAGGTGTTCGCGTAATGTCGTGCCTTCGTAGTCGCGGCGGAAGATGCCGCGGCGCTGAAGCTCTGGAACAACACGGGTCGTCACGTCAAGAAGGCCCTGCGGCAGGAAGGGGAAGACGACATTGAAGCCGTCCGAGCCTTCTTCCCGCAGCCATTGCTCCATCTCGTCGGCGATGCTCTGCGGCGTGCCGACGAAGGCAAGGCCGGCATAGCCGCCAAGACGCTGGGCAAGCTGGCGCACCGTGAGCTTTTCCGCTTCGGCAAGGGCGATGACGCGTTCGCGCCCGCTCTTGCTGGCATTGGTCTCCGGGATCTCGGGCAAGGGACCATCCGGATCGAACCTGGAGGCATCGTGGCCGAGTGCGATCGACAGCGATGCGATGGCGCTGTCGTAGTGGACGAGGCTGTCGAGCTTCGCCCGCTTGGCTTTCGCTTCCTCGATCGTGTCGCCGACGACGATGAAGGCGGCGGGCAGTATTTTGAGATGGTCCGGGTTGCGGCCGATCGCCTTCATCCGCCCCTTGATATCGGCGAAGATCGCCTTGCCGTCGGCGAGATTGCGGGGTGCCGCGAAGACCGCTTCCGCCGTCTCAGCGGCAAGCTGGCGGCCGGCATCCGATTGCCCGGCCTGCACGATGACCGGCCAGCCCTGCGGCGGCCGGGCGATGTTGAGGGGGCCGCGAACGCTGAGCTCTTCCCCCTTGTGTCCCAGGACATGCATCCGCTCGGGATCGAAGAAGATGCCGCTTTCGGCGTCATGGATGAAGGCGTCGTCGGCAAAACTGTCCCAGAGGCCGGTCACGACATCGTAGAATTCGCGGGCGCGATGATAGCGCTCGCCATGTTCCATATGCTCTTCGAGGCCGAAATTAAGGGCGGCATCGGGATTGGACGTGGTGACGATATTCCAGCCGGCGCGGCCGCCGCTGATATGATCGAGCGACGCGAAGCGGCGGGCGATGTGATAGGGCAGGTCGAAGGTGGTCGATGCGGTTGCCACGAGGCCGATCTTGTCGGTAACGGCGGCCAGCGCCGAAAGCAGGGTGAAGGGCTCGAAGGACGTGACGGTATGGCTGCGCTTCAGCGCCTCGATCGGCATGTTGAGGACCGCCAGGTGATCGGCCATGAAGAAGGCGTCGAATTTTGCCTTTTCCAGCTCCTGGGCGAAGCTTTTGATATGCCGGAAATTGAAGTTGGCGTCCGGATAGCCGCCGGGATAACGCCAGGCACCGGTATGCAGGCTGACGGGACGCATGAAGGCCCCGAGCTTCAATTGCTTCTGTTCGGTCATCGGCTCTCTCTCGAAAATCGTCAGGCTGTCGTGACGACGAAACGGCATCGCCAGCGGAATGATCCACTACGACGTAGGCGCGCCGATTGCGCATTCAAAGAGCCGATTTCATTTATTTGATCGCTTTCATGGAATATTCATCCCGCCTGGGTTTCCACGCCGTTCCGTTCCGCGAAAACCTTGACCAGCCAGTCTATGAAGACGCGGACGCGCGGCGAAAGCTGCCGACTGCGGGGGTACAGCATCGAGACGGGCGTTCGCGTTGGCGGATAATCCTGGAGGACATGCAGCAGGTCGCCGGATCGCAACGCTTCCTCGGCGTGATAACGAGGAACCTGGATCAGGCCGAGTCCGAGCCTAGCTGCGGCAAAATAGCTTTCGGCCGCGTTGACGGAGATGGTGGCGGGGAGGATGACCTCGCGCACGGCGCCGCCGATCTCGAATTCCAAAGGCAGCAATCCGCCGGTTGCGGAGGAACGGAAGCCGATCATGCGATGGCCGTCGAGCCTGTCCGGGTGGGCTGGCATGCCGAAGCGCCGCACATAGGCCGGGGCTGCAAGCGTCACCTCTTCCAGCATCGCCACACGCCTGCCAATCATGTCGCTGTCCTGCAGCGTGCCGACGCGCAGCACGCAGTCGATCCCCTCGCGGATCAGATCGACGAACCGGTCGCCCTCGGTAATCTGCAATTCGATATCGGGATAGGTTTCGAGGAAGGATGGCAGGTTCGGCAGCACGAAATGCCGGGCCAGCGTGCCATGCACGTCGACGCGTAGCACCCCCTTCGGCTTGGCGCCGGCGAAGGCGCCTTCCGCTTCCTCGATATCGGACAGGATCCGCTGGCAGCGCTGGTAATAGGCCTCGCCGTCGAGCGTCGGGCTGACATGCCGTGTCGTGCGCTGCAGCAGACGCACGCCGAGGCGAGCCTCAAGCTGCTTGACGGCATCCGTCACCGTCGAGCGGGGCAGACCGGTGTCTTCGGCCGCCAGCGTGAAGCTGCGCCGATCCACGATCCGGCAAAACACGCGCATGGCATCGAATCTGTCCATCTATTTGTTCGCCAATTTCGGATAGTGATGGCGATTAATGGCTGATTATCCGCCTCATGGAAAGGGGCATCCTGTCCTCATCGAAACGCGCTACGGCGCAAACAGCAAAGGATGAGGAAAATGAGCAGCAATTCCAATAAGGTCGCAATCGTTACCGGCGCCTCCCGCGGGATCGGTGCCGCCATTGCCGAGCGCCTGGCCGAGGATGGCTTCACCGTCGTCGTCAACTATGCCGGCAGCGAGGCCGCCGCGGAAGAATTGGCCCGCAAGATCGAGGAAAAGGGCGGCAAGGCGCTGACCGCGAAGGCCGATGTTTCCGATGTCGAGGCCGTGCGACGCATGTTCGACGCGGCCGAGGCAGTCTTCGGCGGCGTCGACGTGCTGGTCAACAATGCCGGCATCATGCAGCTCGCGAGGATCGCCGATGCTGACGACGCGCATTTCGACCGCCATATCGCCATCAACCTCAAGGGCACGTTCAACACGCTGCGCGAAGCCGGCAAGCGCCTGCGCGACGGCGGCCGCATCGTCAATTTCTCGACCAGCGTCGTCGGCCTCAAGCTGGAAACCTATGGCGTCTATGCCGCGACCAAAGCCGCTGTCGAGACGCTGACGGGCATCATGGCGAAGGAGCTGCGCGGCCGGTCGATCACGGTCAATGCCGTCGCGCCCGGCCCGACAGCCACGGATCTCTTTTTGAACGGCAAGAGTGACGAGTTGATCGACCGCATGGCCAAGATGAACCCGCTGGAGCGCCTGGGCACGCCGCAGGATATCGCCGCCGCCGTTTCCTTCCTCGTCGGCCCGGATGGCGGCTGGGTCAACGGCCAGACGCTGCGCGCCAATGGCGGCATGATCTGAACCCTTCAGGCGGCAGGGCAAAGCCTGCCGCCGATCCCCGATCCCGACAATCGTCAACAGCCGATAATTTCACGAAGGAGCAAGATCATGAGCAAGCAAGTTATCGTCATATCAGGCGCATCGAGCGGCTTCGGCGCTCTGACGGCGCGCGCTCTCGCGAAGGCAGGCCACACGGTCTATGCCGGCATCCGCGAAACCCGGGGGCGCAATGCGGCGCAGGTGGCAGCGGCAGCAGCATTTGCCGAGGAGAACGGCGTCGATCTCAGGACGGTCGAGCTCGATGTCGCATCCGACGTTTCCGTGGAAACCGGTATCGCCGCCGTCATCGCCGAGCAGGGCCGCATAGACACCATCATCCACAATGCCGGCCACATGTCCTTCGGCCCGGCCGAGGCTTTTACGCCCGAGCAGTTCGCCGAACTTTACGACATCAACGTGCTCAGCACCCAGCGCGTCAATCGCGCCGTGCTGCCCCGTATGCGCAAGCAGGGCAACGGTCTGGTCGTCTGGGTTTCCTCGTCCAGCACGCGCGGCGGTACGCCGCCCTACCTCTCTCCGTATTTCGCGGCCAAGGCCGCGATGGATTCGCTCGCCGTCTCCTACGCTTCGGAGCTGACCCGCTGGGGCATCGAGACCGCCATCATCGTGCCCGGCGCCTTCACCAAGGGCACCAACCATTTTGCCCATTCCGGCTCGCCCGCCGATAAGGCCCGTGCTGCCGAATACGACAACGGCCCCTATGCCGGCGTGCCCGACCAGGCGTTGAAGGGGCTCGCTTCACTGGAACCGGCGGACGCCGATGCCGCCTCTGTAGCAACAGCGATCGTCGATGTCGTCGACATGCCGTTTGGCACACGGCCGTTCCGTACCCATATAGATCCCTCCGAGGATGGCGCGGAAATCGTCAACGGTGTTGCCGACCGGGTTCGGGCGGAACTCTTCCGGCGTATCGGTCTGGAAGATCTGCTGAAGCCGCACGCAAGGGCCTGAGGCCCCGCGACCATCCTTCGAACGTGTCAAATCGCCGCTTCTGTGCCACAGAGGCGGCGATCTGTTGCTTACATCAAGGCTATTTTGCTTCGTACGGCATTCCAAGCCCATTGGTTTCGTACTAAAGCGAATCCTTCAGAGGGTCGGGAGACATCCATGGACGCGAAGGACATTGGCGAAATTGCCAGCTGGCTCATGCAGGCCGGCCTCAAGGGCATGGCGGAGGCCGACATTCTGGCGGGCTTCTGCGAGCAGTGCCGTCAGCATGGCCTCAACGTCGACCGGGCCATGGCGCTGATGGATACGCTGCACCCGGTCTATGAGGGCCGCGCCTTCCGCTGGGACGGCAACCAGGTAGTCGAGCGCGAGTTCGAATACGGCCCGTCGCATCAGGGCATCGCCTCCGAAAATTGGCAGCGTTCCGCCTTCTATCATATGTTGACGACGGGCGGAGAAGAGGTGCGCCGGCGCATCGGTTTTGGCGAGCCGGCCGATTTCTTCGGGCTCGATACGCTGCTGGCCGATGGTCACACCGACTACATCGCCATGGTGCACCGGTTCGAGGAGGGCGGTACGATCGGCGAGATGGATTGCTTCTACTCCAACTTCGCCACGGCAGCCGAGGTCGGTTTCCCGGAAGACGATCTGCGCGTGCTGCGCAAGCTGACGCCGGCGCTGGCGCTCGCTATCAAATGCACCGGCATGAGCCGCATCGCCCGGACCATTGCCGAGGTCTACCTCGGCGAGGATGCCGCCCGGCATGTTCTCGAAGGCAAGATCACCCGCGGCAAGACGGAGCGGATTTCCGCAGCCCTCTGGTTTTCCGATCTCGCGAACTACACGCGCATCTCGGATACGGCCGAGCCCGACGAAATCATCCCCATGCTGAACGCCTATGCGGATGCTGTCATCTCCTCGATCCACGAGGCCGGCGGCAACGTGCTGAAGCTGATCGGCGACGGCACGCTGGCGATCTTCAAGGCCAGGAATTCCGCCGATGCCTGCGCTGCCGCGCTGATGGCGGAATCGCTGCTGCGCCAGCGGCTGGGCGACTTGAATTCGCAACGGCAGATCGAGGGCAGGCCGGTGACGGACGTCTATCTCGGCCTGCATATCGGCGATGTGTTCTACGGCAATATCGGTAGCATGGACCGGCTTGACTTCACGGTCATCGGGCCGGCCGTCAACGAAGTCAGCCGCATCGCCTCGATGTGCCGCTCGGCCGATCGTAATATCCTGATGTCCTCGAATTTCGTCGAGGCGCTGTCGAGCCAGAACAGCAACGATCTCGTTTCCGTTGGACGTTACGCGCTGCGCGGCGTCAAGCGGCCGCAGGAACTGTTCACGCTGCTCTCTTCGGCAGCCTGACAGCGACGGGAACCGCTCTCAGCGGCGACCGGCAGCAAACATCGGGCCGCCCTTGCTCGAGGGGAAGCCGTAGCCGTTGATCATGACGAGGTCGATATCGCTTGCGCGTGCGGCGATGCCTTCCGAAAGCAGCGCCTCGCCTTCGCCGGCCATGGCCTTCAACAGGCGGGCGACGATCTCGTCTGCCGGGAAATGCCGCGGCGTAATGCCTTTCTCGGCGCGTGCGGCTTCGATCATCGCCGTCACCGCCGGATCGACGGTGCGCTTGCCATCGGGATAGGCGTACCAGCCACGGCCGGATTTCTGGCCGAAGCGGCCGGCTTCGCAGAGCCGGTCGGCGATGACGACGTAACGCTCATTTGGGTCACGGGTTGCGGCCTGCCGCTTGCGGCGCGCCCAGGCGATTTCCAGACCGGCCATGTCAAAGACGGCAAACGGGCCCATGGGAAAGCCAAAGGCTTCCAGCGCCGCATCGATCTCCTGCGGCAGGGCGCCATCCTCGAGCATGTATTCGGCTTCGCGGCGATAGGCGGAAAAGATGCGGTTGCCGATGAAGCCTTCGGTGACGCCGGAGACGATGGGCAGCTTGCCCAACCGCTTCGCGAAAACAAGGGCCGTCGCCAGCACGTCGGGCGCGGTCTCCTTGCAGTTCACCACTTCAAGCAGCCGCATGATGTTGGCGGGCGAGAAGAAATGCAGCCCGACGACGCGTTCCGGCAGCCTGGTGGACGCGGCGATGGTATCGGGATCGAGGTAACTCGTATTGGTCGCGAGGATCGCGTCGGCGCGGACGATGTCATCAAGTCTTTGGAACAGCTCCGTCTTGACGGAGAGATCGTCGAACACGGCTTCGATGACCATATCGGCCTTGGCGAGTTCCTGCATTTCCGCCGTCACCGTCAGGCGGCTGAGGCGATCGTCCCGGCCCGCGGCGTCGAGGCGGCCCGATTGCACGGCCTTGTCGAGGAGACTGGTGATGCGCTCGCGTCCCTTTTCGGCAGCTTCGGTGGTCTGTTCCACGCCGATGACGCGGTAGCCGCCGTTGAGCGCCGAGACGGCAATCCCGGACCCCATGAGCCCGGTGCCGACGATGCCGACGGTTTCGATCCGGCGCGGAGTGACCGCATCCAGGCCCTCGACCTTACCGGCTGCGCGTTCGGCGAAGAAGACATGCCGCAACGCCGCAGCCTCTTCGCTGTCGCGCAGCTCGACGAAGGTGCGGCGCTCCTCGGCAAGACCATCCGAAAGGGAGGCGGTTGCCGCCAGGCGTATGAGGCGGACGGCTTCTGCGGGCGCGCGCTGGCCGCGCGCCTTGCGCAACGCGTCCGCTGCCGCCTTGTCGACGGCCTCGGGAGCTTCCGGCTGAACCGTCAGCGATCCGGTGCGGCGTATGGGGGAGGCGATGGCGGCCTTGGCATCGGCAACGGCCTCAGCGATCAGCTCGCCGCTGGCCGCCGCGTCAATGATGCCGAGCTTGAGGGCTTCGGCGGTAGAGACGATACGGCCATTGGCGATCATGTCGATGGCGGCCGCAATTCCGGTGAGACGCGGCAGACGTTGCGTGCCGCCTGCGCCGGGTACGATGCCGAGCTTGACCTCGGGAAGGCCGAGCTTGGCGGCAGGTGCGGCAAGGCGGCGATGGCAGGCAAGCGCCACCTCCAGGCCGCCGCCGAGGGCCGCGCCATTGATCGCGGCGACAACGGGTTTCGGAAAGGCTTCGATCCGGGCAATGACGTCAGGCAGAAACGGCTCGACCGGCGGCTTGCCGAATTCCTTGATGTCGGCGCCGCCGATGAAGCTGTTGCCTGCTCCCGTCAGCACGACGCCGGCAACATTGCCATCGTTTTCCGCGTGCCCGAACGCGGCCATGAGGCCGGCCCTGACATCGGCGGAAAGCGCGTTGACGGGCGCGTTGTCTATGGTGACGACGAGGATCCCGTTGGTCAGCGCCGCCGAGATGGTGTCCGAAAAACGCGATGCCGACATGATTTTACCAGCCTGTCCGATATTATTCCGGGATGACGGCGGTCGCCTGGATCTCGATCTTGGCGCGATCTTCGACGAGGGCGACGACCTGCACGGCAGCCATGGCCGGGAAGTGCCGGCCGATGATCTCGCGATAGGCCTGGCCGAGGCCCTTCAGACTGCCGAGATATTCCTGCTTGTCCGTGAAATACCAGGTCATCGAGGTGATGTGCTTCGGTTCGGCGCCGCCTTCGGCCAGGATGGCGACGACATTCTTCAATGTCTGGCGCACCTGATCGACAAAGTCGTCGCTTTCGAATTCGCAGGCGGCATTCCAGCCGATCTGGCCGCCGACGAACACCGTGCGGCCCGTCGCCGCTACGCCATTGGCATAGCCGATCGGCTTGGCCCAGCCTTCAGGTTGCAGGATGGTGTGCATCGGTCTTCTCCAGATGAGAGGTCAGCGCGGCACGGAGATCCTCCGGCCATTCAATGGATTTATGCGTATCGAGCGAGGTGGCGACGACGCGGTGCCTGGCCGTCCACAGCACATGGCCGTTCGCCGACACCTGATGTTCCAGGTCGAGCGAGGAGCGGCCGATGCCATGAACCGTCAGCAGGAATTCGAGATCGTCGCCCTGAAGGCCCGGCTTCATGAAGGTCAGATCGAGCCGCACCGTCGGCACGCCGAGCTGACGGTCGTCGATCAGTTTTCTCCAGGGAAAGCCAAGCGAGGCGAAGTAATCTTCCAGCACCCCGACGAGGATGTTCAGATAGGATGGGAAATAGGCGATCCCAGAGGGATCGCAATCTCCGAAACGCAGGGGTCTGGTGGTTTTGAACGCCAAGGCGGGCCTCAGTTCGAAAAGGCGGCGATGCCGGTGATGGCGCGGCCGAGGATAAGCGCGTGGATATCGTGCGTGCCCTCATAGGTGTTGACCACTTCGAGGTTGACGAGGTGACGCGCGACGCCGAACTCGTCCGATATGCCGTTACCGCCCAGCATGTCGCGGGCGGCGCGGGCGATATCCAGCGCCTTGCCGCAGCTGTTGCGCTTGACGATGGAGGTGAGTTCGACAGGCGGATGGCCCTCTTCCTTCATGCGGCCGAGGCGCAGGCAGCCCTGCAGGCCGAGCGTAATCTCGGTCACCATGTCGGCAAGCTTCTTCTGGATGAGCTGGTTGGCGGCCAGCGGCCGGCCGAACTGCTTGCGGTCGAGCACATATTGCCGAGCCTTGGCATAGCAATCCTCGGCAGCACCCAAGGCGCCCCAGGCAATACCGAAGCGCGCCGAGTTGAGGCAGGTAAACGGCCCCTTCAGGCCGGACACGTTCGGCATCAGGTTTTCTTCCGGCACGAAGACATTGTCCATGACGACTTCGCCGGTGATGGAGGCGCGCAGGCCCACCTTGCCGTGGATGGCGGGCGCCGACAGGCCCTTCCAGCCCTTTTCGAGGATGAAGCCGCGGATGAGGCCATCCTCGGTCTTCGCCCAGACGACGAAGACATCGGCGATCGGCGCATTGGAGATCCAGGTCTTGGCGCCGGTCAGGCTGTAGCCGCCATCGACCTTCTTTGCCCGCGTGACCATCGAGCCGGGGTCGGAGCCATGGTTGGGTTCCGTCAGGCCGAAGCAGCCGATCCATTCGCCGGTCGCGAGCTTCGGCAGATACTTCTGCTTCTGCGCGTCCGAGCCGAAGGTTTCGATCGGCACCATGACGAGAGAGGACTGGACGCTCATCATCGAGCGGTAGCCGCTGTCGACGCGTTCGACTTCGCGGGCAATCAGGCCGTAGGCGACGTAGCTGAGGCCGGCGCCGCCATATTCGGGAGAAATCGTCGGGCCGAGCAGGCCGAGTTCGCCCATTTCGCGGAAGATCGCCGGATCTGTCTTTTCGTTGCGGAAGGCTTCGAGCACGCGGGGGCTGAGCTTCTCCTGCGCGTAGGAATGCGCAGTGTCCAGCACCATGCGTTCGTCGTCGCTCAGTTGCTCCGTCAGCCGGAACGGGTCGGCCCAGTCGAAAATCTCGCGGCTCATGCTCTTAATCTCCCATTGGGGCAGTTCGGTATTTCCTGCAGGGGCCGAACCGCTCAATTTCTTTGTTTTACGCAATTCCGGACGGAAAACCGCACGGCATTTTTCCTGGAATTGCTCTAGGTCTTCAGAAGTTCGCGCGCAACAATGAGTTTCTGAACCTCCGTCGCACCTTCGTAGATGCGAAGCGCGCGGATCTCCCGATAGAGTTTTTCCGTTATCTCGCCCGACCTCACGCCGCGCCCGCCAAAAAGCTGGACGGCACGGTCGATGACGCTCTGCGCGGTTTCCGTCGCCGTCATCTTGGCCATGGCCGCCTCGCGCGTCGTCGGCAAGCGCTGCACGTCGCGACGCCAAGCCGCCCGATAGGTGAGCAATGCCGCCGCGTCGATGCCGGTCGCCATGTCGCCGAGAGCGGCCTGCGTCAGCTGAAGGTCGGCAAGGGTGGCGCCGAACATCGGGCGTGCACGCGCATGGGCAAGCGATTCATCCAGGGCGCGGCGGGCAAAGCCGAGGCCGGCCGCGGCGACAGAGGCGCGGAAGATATCGAGCGTGCGCATGGCGATCTTGAAGCCTTCGCCCGGGGCCCCGAGGCGGCGCGACGCGGGAATACGGCAATTGTCGAAGCGGATCGTCGCCAGCGGATGCGGCGCAATCACCTCGATGCGTTCGGCGATCGAAAAGCCGGGGTCGTCGGCAAAGACGACGAAGGCGGAGATGCCGCGCGTTCCCGGCGCTTCGCCGGTGCGGGCAAAGACCGTATAGACATCGGCGATGCCGCCGTTGGAAATCCAGGTCTTTTCGCCGTCGAGAACGTAGTGATCGCCGTCGAGGCGTGCGGCGCAGCTCATGGCCGCGACATCGGAGCCGGCATCCTTCTCGGACAATGCAAAAGCGGAGAGCCAGTCGCCGGAGCGCACCTTGGGCAGAACGGCCGAACGTAGTTCCGGCGAGCCGGAAAGGCCGATGGCCCCGGTGCCGAGACCCTGCATGGCGAAGGCGAAATCGGCAAGGCCGTCGTGCCAGGCGAGCGTTTCGCGGGCAAGGCAGACCATGCGGGAATCGATCAGGGGTTCGCTATCGGACGAACCGGTCGCGGCGGTCAGAAGCCCGGCGTCGCCCAGCGCCTTGACCAGCTTGCGGCACGCGCCATCGACATCGGCATGATCGATGGAAGCCATGACGCCGGACTTGGCGAAGGCATCGACCTCGGCGGCGAAACGGCGATGCCGCTCCTCGAAGAAGGGCCAATCCAGATGATCGCGTGTCGGGCCGGGAAGGCTGCTTGCCGTGGACATCAGCTCAATCTCCCTGGAATTCCGGCCGGCGCTTGGCCGCGAAGGCTTCGAAGGCGCGGCGGAAATCCTGCGTCGCCATGCAGATCGCCTGCGCCTGCGCTTCGGATTCGATCATCTCGTCGATACCCATCGCCCATTCCTGGTTCAGCATGGTCTTGGTCATGCCGTGGGCGAACCAGGGACCGTCGGCCAGCGAACGGGCAAGCGCGAGGGCCTCGCGTTCCAGATCGGCGTTGGCGTGCCGGGCGTTGTAGAAACCCCAGGCATGGCCTTCGGCCGAAGTCATCGACCGGCCGGTAAAGAGAAGTTCGGCGGCACGGCCCTGGCCGATGATGCGGGGCAGGATGCCGCAGGCGCCCATATCAGCACCGGCAAGGCCGACGCGGGTGAAAAGGAAGGCCGTCTTGGCTTCGGGCGTCGCCAGCCTCAGATCGGAGGCCATGGCAAGGATCGCGCCGGCGCCCGCGCAGATGCCGTCGACCGCCGTGACGATCGGCTGCGGGCATTTGCGCATCGCCTTGACGAGATCGCCGGTCATGCGCGTGAAAGCCAGAAGTTCGGGCATGGCCATGCGGGTCAGCGGCTCGATGATCTCGAAGACATCGCCGCCGGAGGAGAAGTTACCGCCGGCGCCCGTCAGCACGATGGCGCGGATATCCGATGCATAGGCGAGGTCGCGGAAAAGGTCGCGCAGTTCCGCATAGCTGTCGAAGGTCAGCGGGTTCTTACGTTCGGGGCGGTTCAGGCGAATGGTGGCGACGCGGCCGTCCTCGCTCACTTCCCAGAGGAAGTGCTGCGGCTTGTAATCCTTGAAGGGCTTCAGATGGCCTTTCATCGTCATGTCCCGATCGCTCATCGCGTTCAAATCTCCCCACCGGCAACCGCGATTGCCTGTCCATTGATCGATGCCGCAGCCGGCGATGCCAGCCACAAGACGGTATCGGCGACCTCTTCCGGCTTGACGAGCCGTCCCTGCGGATTGGACTTCGTGAACTCTGAAAGTGCCTGCTCCGCCGTACGTCCGGTCTTGGCGACGATCGTCTCGATCGAGCGCTGGATGATCGGCGTGTCGGTGAAGCCGGGGCAGACAGCATTGACCGTGATGCCGGTCCTGGCAAGTTCCAGCGCCAGCGAACGCGTCAGGCCGACGACGCCATGCTTGGCGGCGACATAGGCGGAAACGTAGCCGTATCCCTTCAGGCCAGCCGTCGAGGCGATATTGATGATACGCGCGCCGGGGCCGTAAGCTTTCAGGTCGGAAAGGGCTGCCTGCGTCACCACGAAAACGCCTGTCAGGTCGACCGACAATACGTGGTTCCAGGCCTCAAGGCTCGTCTTCTCGAAAGACGCGCTCGGCGCTTCGCCGGCATTGTTGACGAGGATATCCACCGGGCCGAATGTTTCGCGTGCCTTGGCGAGACCTTGAGCCACGGCTTCGGGGCTCGTGACATCGAAGCCATCGACAACGAATGCGGCCGCACCGAGTTCGGCGGCGACCGCTTCCAGCGGCTCTCTGCGGCGACCCGCCAGGCTGACATGCGCGCCTTCGGCCGCGAGCGCCTTGGCGATCGCGGCGCCGATGCCGCTTCCGGCCCCGGTGACGAGGGCGTGACGGCCGGCGAGTTTGCCCGAAGTCGTCATCTCATCCTCATTTCGCCGGTGCGGCGGTGGCCGCGCGGGCAAGGTTGGTTTCGTACTGCAGCTTGCCGGAAACATATTGCTTCGGCCAGGGGATGGAAGTCACGCCGATCTTGGCGGCTTCATGCAGCGACCAGGCCGGGTCCGCCAGATGCGGGCGGGCGACGGCGCAAAGATCGGCACGGCCGGCGGCGATGATCGAATTGGCGTGATCGGCCTCCGATATCGCACCGACGGCAATGGTGGGAATGCCTATTTCGTTGCGGATCTTGTCGGAGAAAGGCGTCTGGAACAGGCGGCCGTAGACAGGCTTTTCCTGTTTCGAGACCTGGCCCGAGGAGCAATCGATCAGGTCGGCGCCGGCTTCCTTGAACATGGCGGCAAAGATTGCCGCATCTTCCGGCGTGTTGCCGCCATCCGTCCAGTCGTGGCAGGAAAGACGGACCGAGATCGGCTTGTCTGCCGGCCAGATCGCCCGTATCGCCTTGAAGATCTCCAGGGGATAGCGGGCGCGGTTTTCATGGCTGCCGCCATACTCGTCGTCGCGCACATTGGTCAGCGGCGACAGGAAGCTCGACAGCAGATAGCCGTGGGCGCAATGCAGCTCCAGCCAGTCGGCGCCGGTTTCGATCGCCAGTTCGGTCGAGCGAATGAAATCGGCCTTGACGCGGTCCATATCGGCGCGGTCCATGGCCTTCGGCACCTGGCTGTTCTTGAGGTAAGGAATTGCCGACGCGGAGATCAGCGGCCAGTCGCCTTCGGCCAGCGGCTGGTCGATCCCTTCCCAGGCGAGCTTCGTTGCGCCCTTGCGCCCGGCATGGCCGATCTGGATGCCGACCTTGGCGGCGCTGTTCGTATGAACGAAGTCGACAAGCCGTTTCCACTGCGCCATCTGCGCTTCGTTCCAGAGGCCGAGGCAGCCGGGCGTGATGCGCGCATCCGGGGTTACGCAGGTCATTTCCGCGAAGACGAGCGCCGCGCCGCCCATGGCGCGAGAGCCGAGATGGACGATATGGAAATCGTTCATCACGCCATCCTCAGCCGAATACATGGCCATCGGCGAGACGACGATACGGTTGACGAGCTGGACATCGCGCAGGCGGTAGGGCGTGAACATCGGCGGCAGGCACCGGTCGTTGCCGACGGTGAGGCCGGATTTTTCGGCGAACCAGCGCTCGTAGCCTTCGAGCCATGTCTTGTCGCGCAGTCTCAGGTTTTCGTGGCTGATGCGCTGCGAGCGTGTCAGCATCGAATACATGAATTGCGGCGGCTCGAGCGTATCGGCATAGCGGCGTCCGACGACTTCGAACCATTCCATCGCGTTGCGGGCGGCATTCTGGATGCGCGCGACATCGACGCGGCGGATTTCCTCGTAGGTATCGAGGACGGCCGGTATCTTGTCCTTCTCGTGTCCGTGGATCTGGAACTGCCGGGTGAGCTCGATGGCGTCATCGATGGCGAGCTTGGTGCCCGAACCGATGGCGAAATGTGCCGTGTGGGCGGCATCCCCCATCAGGACGACATGGGAATTGCCGTTGAAGTGGCTCCACTTGCCGCAGATCAGGCGATTGAAGTTCAACCAGGCCGATCCCCTGAGGTGGCGGGCATTGGTTATCAGCGGCGCGCCTTCGAGCACTTCCGCAAACAGGTTCTCGCAGAAGGCGATGGAGCCGTCCTGGTCCATCTTGTCGAGGCCGTGCGCCAGATAGGCTTCTTCTGTCGTTTCGATGATGAAGGTCGAGGTCTTGTCATCGAACTTGTAGATATGCGCCTGGAACCAGCCGTGGTCGGTGCGGCGGAAATCGAAGGTGAAGGCGTCGAACAGTTTGTTGGTGCCGAGCCAGATGTAGCGGTTCGGCCGGGTAATCATGTCCGGCTGGAAAACCTCCGGATAATGATTGCGGATCTTGGAGTTGAGACCGTCCGAGCCGATGACCAGATCGGCGTCGGGGTAATCGAGATCGGAGTTGACCTCCGTTTCGAAGATCAACTCGACATCGAGCGCCTCGCAGCGGCGCTGCAGGATGTTCAGCAGCTTCTTGCGGCCGATGCCGACGAAGCCGTGGCCCGACGTGCGCTGGCGCGTGCCCTTGAACAGGACCTCGATGTCGTCCCAATGGTTGAAGGCGTCCTCGATCTCGGCGGCGCTTTCAGGGTCCCATTCGCGCATCGAGACCATCGTCGCGTCGGAAAAGACGACGCCCCAGCCGAACGTATCATAGGGACGATTGCGTTCGACGACGCGGATCGAATGTTCAGGATGGAGCTTCTTCATTAGAAGCGCGAAGTAGAGCCCTGCGGGGCCGCCGCCGATACAGACGATGCGCATCGCTTATCCCTCCTCTGAGGCCGAAGCCGATCTCGAAATCATTTAAGTTTAAAATATCTCGTCATCGTCATTCGTCAAGGCTTTTCCTCTCCGACTCTGTGGCCCAGCAGGGGTCGCAATAGCTCGAAATTCAAGAATTTCCTTTTAGAATCAATGAGAAATCAAAAATATTTTAGACTTAAAATTTCTCGCTTGAACTATTCAATCTTCAGTGCGATCTTTTTTAGCACGCTACAGGCGCCACCTTGGGAGAGGTCGGTGATGGCGATTTGATCGAGAAGAATGTGGGAGCGAGGCAATGCTGGGACCGACCGGTCATACCGATACATTCACGCGGGATAATCTGCCGCCTTTCGGCGAATGGCCCGAGTTGCTGATGGATGGTTTCGACTACCCGGAGTGGCTGAACGCCGGCTTCGAGCTGAGCGACCGGATGGTCGAGAAGGGCTTCGGCGACAACGTGGCCCTGATCGGCAACGGCCGCCGCCGCACCTACAAGGAGCTGGCGGACTGGACCAACCGCATCGCCCATGCGCTCGTGGAAGACTTTGGCGTCAAACCCGGCAATCGCGTTCTCATCCGCTCCGGAAACAACCCTGCCATGATCGCCTGCTGGCTGGCGGTGACGAAGGTCGGTGCCGTCGCCGTCAACACCATGCCGATGTTGCGGGCGGGCGAGCTTTCGAAGGTCATCGACAAGGCGGAAATTTCCTTCGCGCTCTGCGATACGCGGCTGCTGGAGGAACTCGTGGCCGCCGCCAAGGACAGCCGCTTCCTGAAGCAGGTGGTTGGCTTCGACGGCACCGCCAATCACGATGCCGAACTCGACCGCATCGCCCTCAACAAGCCGGTTCGTTTCGAAGCGGTGAAAACCGGACGTGACGACGTGGCGCTGCTCGGCTTTACGTCGGGATCGACCGGTGTGCCCAAGGCCACCATGCATTTCCATCGCGATATCCTGATCATCGCCGATGCCTATGCCAAGGAAGTGCTGCAGGTCACGCCCGACGACGTCTTCATCGGTTCGCCGCCGATCGCCTTCACCTTCGGGCTGGGCGGCCTCGTCATCTTCCCGCTGCGCTTCGGGGCATCGACGGCCCTGCTCGAAAACGCCTCGCCGAAGAACATGGTCGAGATCATCCAGGAATACGGCGCGACGATCAGCTTCACCGCACCGACCGCCTATCGCGCCATGCTGGCGGCGATGGAGGAGGGGGCTGACCTTTCCTCGCTACGCATTGCGGTTTCCGCCGGCGAGACGCTGCCCGGACCGATCTTCGAGGAATGGACGCGCAAGACCGGCAAGCCGATCCTCGACGGCATCGGCTCGACGGAGATGCTGCATATCTTCATCTCCAACCGACTGTCCGACGCCAAGCCGTACTGCACCGGCAAACCGCTGACGGGCTACGAGGCCCGTATCGTCGATGACGAGATGAACGAAGTTCCGCGCGGCACGATCGGCAAGCTCGTTGTTCGCGGGCCGATCGGCTGCCGTTATCTTGCCGACAGCAGGCAGGCCGACTATGTGCGTGCTGGCTGGAACCTGACGGGCGACAGCTTCATTCAGGACGACGAAGGCTATTTCCATTTCGCGGCACGTTCCGACGACATCATTCTTTCGGCCGGCTACAATATTGCCGGGCCGGAAGTCGAAGCTGCGCTTCTTTCGCATGCCGACGTGCTGGAATGCGCCGTCATCGGCAAGCCGGACGAGGAGCGCGGGCATATCGTCCAGGCTCATGTGGTGCTGGTGGCCGGCGTGACCGGATCTCAGGTTCTGGTCAAGGCGCTGCAGGATCACGTCAAGGCCGTGATCGCACCCTACAAATATCCCCGTTCGATTATCTTCGTCGAGGCCTTGCCGAAGACGGAGTCCGGTAAGATACAGCGTTTCCGCCTCAAATAGCGGAAACGCTCAATCAGGCTGGCTGCGGGCGGCATTTTTGACGCCGCATGCAGTTACTCATTGTTGCTGACATAGCGCTTGCGTGCGGTCGCGGCCGCAGCCGGTCGAGCTGCGGCGATGCCATTGCGCAGCCTTCCAGCTTCGCCCCGGGCAGGTATCACTTGGCCGGATCTTTCGGATTCCACAGCAGGGTTTCGGCGCCTTTTTCATAAGCCATACCCTTGGGGTAGCTGATGGCCTCGAATTGCAAGCCCCACGGCGCCTGGAAATAGAGGATCGACTGGCCAGCTGCCGGACCATCATTGATCGGCAACGGCCCCAGCCGTGTTTCAATGTTCCTGCTGTCGAGATAGGCCTTTGCGGCATCGATATCGTCGACGTAGAGCGAGATATGAAACGCACCGATGTCGCTGTTCTTCTGCTTGAAGTCTCGCTGATCGGGCGCTGAATATTCGAACAACTCTATGTTCGATCCGAAGCCGCAGCGAACTTGCACTATCTGCTTTATTTCAGCCTTGGGGTGGACACCGAGCAGATCCGTCATGAAGGTGCCCTCATCGTCGGCAAACGGTCCAAATGACATTGCGACCTTGCAACCGAGCACATTCTCGAAGAAATCGATGGCCTGCTTCATGTCCGGCACCGTAAGTCCTGTATGGTCGTGACCACGAAGACCAGGCAGCCCGGTGGCTTTTGCCCCTCCCGGTCCAACAGTTGAAGCTTTCGTTGCCGCTGACTCCGGGTCTTTCATCGTTACTCCCTTTCTGTGTGCGGGTATTGTTGAACTCTCGCCGATACCCGCGGCTCCAGTGTTGGCCTTGCGTTGCCGTCGGGCCGCGGTTCAGGCGTCGGACGCTTCTGCAACCACGCTCTCGCGGCGCAGCCAGTGCGGGTCGACCTCCGGCAGGGGGATGGCGTCGAGCAGCATGCGCGTATAGGCCGAGGCGGGTTCGGTGAAGACGCGCTCGCAATCGCCTTCCTCTTCGACGCGGCCATGGCGCATCACATAGACACGGTCGCAAATGGCGCGGATGACGGAGAGGTCATGGCTGATGAAGGCCATGGAAAGGCCGAGATCGCGCGAAAGCTCCTTCAGCAGATTGAGCACCTGTGCCTGGGTCGACACGTCGAGACCGGAGACGATTTCGTCGGCAAGCACGAAGTCCGGCTTCAGCAAGGCCGCCCGTGCGATGCCGACGCGCTGGCGCTGACCGCCGGAAAGCTCATGCGGATTGCGGTCGAGGCAGGCCTGGGGCAGCGTCACGCGATCGAGGATCGCAGCGACCTGTCGTTCGGCTTCCTTTCGGTCGGAAGCCAGCCCATGCAGGAGCAGCGGCTCGACGAGGATGCGGCGGATCGTGTGGCGCGGATTGAGCGAGGCCATCGGATCCTGGAATATCATCTGCATGCGGCGGCGCAGCGGCCGCATGTCGGCATCGGGCAACTGGGTGATGTCCCGGCCGTCGAAATGGATGGTGCCCGCAGTGACATCGACCAGCCGCAGCAGGGCGCGGCCCAGCGTCGTCTTGCCCGAGCCGCTTTCGCCGACGATGCCGACCGTCTCGCCGCGGCGGATGTCGATATCGACGCCGTGCAGCACCTTGATGCCAAGGCCCGACGGGCCGAAAAGATGCGGCTTGGCGCCGTAGGTGACCTCGATGCCCTTGGCCGAAAGCAGGCTATCGGAAACGCTCATCGGCCGCCCTCCGGAATGCCGATTTCGCGGCGCAATTGTTCGAAGACCGCCTGCGGCACCGGCGTCAGCCCGGCATCCGGCCGGTCGTAGCGCGGGCCGGCGGCAATGAGCGATTTCGTGTAGATGTGCTGCGGATGCGCGAGCACGTCACCCGTTCGCCCCTCTTCGATGACCTTGCCGGCGTAAAGCAGGGTGACGCTGTCGCAAATCTGGGCGACGACGCCGAGATCGTGCGTGACGAAGACGACGGCAGTGCCGTGCGCCTCCTGCAGGCCGCGAATCAGCCGCAGGATCTGCTTCTGCACGGTGACGTCGAGCGCGGTGGTGGGCTCGTCGGCCACCACCAGCTTCGGTTCCAGCGCGAAGGCGGCGGCGATCAGGATGCGCTGCCGCATGCCGCCCGACAATTCATGGGGGTAGGCGCGCAGCACGCGCTCGGGATCGCGGATATGCACTTCCTCCAGCAGTTTCAGTGCGCGCCGCCTCGCGTCGCGCGACGACATTCCGCGCTTCAGCCGCAGGCCGTCGGTCAGCTGCGCCTCGATGCGGCGGCCGGGATTGAGTGCCGTCTGCGGGTCCTGCGGGATCAGTGAGATTTCGCTGCCCATGATGCCGCGCAATTCCCTGGTGGAAAGCGTGAGAAGATCGCGGCTCTCGAAGAGGATCGAGCCGGCGGTAATGCGGACGCTGCGCGGCAGGATGCCGAGCAGGGCCTTGGCGATGGTCGATTTTCCGGCGCCGCTTTCGCCGACGAGCCCGCGGACCTCGCCGCGCTCCAGCGTGAGGGAGACATGGCGCAGGATCGGTGCGCCGCCGTCGCGGTCGGATACGGCGCTGAGGCCGGCAATGGAGAGAAGCGGAGATGTCATCGGCGCATTACCGGATCGAGGGCGCGGCGCAGGCCGTCGCCGAGTTGATTGAAGGCAAGCACCGTGGCGAAGAGGGCGATCAGCGGCACGACCAGCACCCACCAGCCCTGGTAGATCATCTGCCGCCCCTCGGCGATCATGCCGCCCCAGGTGGGTGTGTCGGATGAGACCGAGAGGCCAACGAAGGACAGGATGGCCTCGACAATGACGGCAATGCCCATTTCCAGGCTGACGAGCGCGATCAGCACGGGCGTCACATTGGGCAGGATCTCGCTGAAGAGGATCCTGGCTCGTGAAAAGCCGATCGTGTGGGCCGCGGTCACATAATCCATCCGGGCCTGCGCCTGCGTTTCCGAGCGCACGACGCGACAGAAGCGCGTCCAGTCGATGATGACGATGGCCGCGATGACCGAGTGGACGCCGGAGCCGAAGACGGCGACGAGCAGGATCGACAGCAGCACTGGAGGGAAGGCCATCCAGATATCGACGAGGCGCGAGATCACCTTGTCGATCCAGCCGCCATACCAGCCGGCGAGAAGGCCGAGCAGCGTGCCGATCAACGCCGCAAGCCCGGCCGCGACGAAGGCGACAGTCAGCGCGATGCGCGTGCCGAAGATGGCGCGCGACAGGACGTCCCGGCCGAGGTCGTCGGTGCCCAGCAGGAAGCCCGGATCGGAACCGTCGATCCACGCCGGCGGCAAGGTGCCGGACATCAGGTCCTGCTCCAGCGGATCCTTCGGCGCGATGTAGGGCGCGAAGATCGCGAGGATGAGGAGGATGAGAATGAAGCCGCCGCCGAAGATCACCTTTGGCTCGGAAAGCATCGCGCGAATGCGTTTCGCCGTTCTCGACGGTGTTTTTGGCATGGCGGGCGAAGTGACGTCAGCCATGGGCGAGCCTCGGATTGAAGGCCGCGACCAAAAGGTCGACCGCCAGATTGACGAGAATGAAGAGGGCGCCGAAGACGAGAACGAGGCCCTGGATCAGCGGCAGGTCGCGGTTGATGACCGCATCGATCGCCATGTTGCCGATGCCGGGATAGGCGAAGATGCGCTCGACGATGACGGTGCCGCCGATCAGAAAGGTAAACTGCACGCCGGTGAGCGCGATCGTCGGCCCGACGGCATTGCGCAACGCCTCCTGGAGAACGAGCCGCAGCTCGGACATGCCCTTCAGCTTGGCGAGCAGGACATAATCCTGCACCATGGCCTCGGAGAGTGCGGCTTTCAGCACGCGGGCGATGATGGCCGCCAGCGGCAGGCCGAGCGCCAGGACCGGCATGACCATATGCGCGCAAATATCCGCGAAGATCCCGAAGCGAAGCGTCACGAGGCTTTCGAGGAGATAGAAGGGGGTCGCGAACTGCACGTCGATGCTCGGATCGATGCGGCCGGAGAGCGGGAAAAGCGGAAAGAGAACGCCGAGGACAAGGACCAGGGCCAGCGCCCAGACGAAATCCGGAACGGCGAGGAAAAGACCGTTGAGGCTGTCGATGACCGGCTCGAAGACGGTGCGGCGGGCGAGCGTGCCGACGATGGCGACCGCACCGCCGAGAAGAACCGCCAGCGCGAGGGCGGCAAAGGCCAGTTCCAGCGTCGCAGGGAGGCGTTCTCCCAGCAGCGACAGCACATCGCGCTTAAGGGAGATCGATGTGCCGAAATCACCCATCAGAACCGATTTCAGCCAGATGCCGAACTGGGTCGTCAGGCTGGCATCGAGGCCGTAGTGGGCGCGGAGCGCGGCGATATCGGCTGGGCTTGCGCCCGGCGAGATCATCATGGCGATCGGATCGCCCGGCACGACACGCAACAGGACGAAGACGATCACCGCCACGCCGAAGAGCGTGATGGCGGCCATGATCAGGCGGTTGAAAATGGAGACTGCTATCATTCGTTATGAATTCCGATCGCGCGGCTATGGCGCTGAAGAGTCCCAAGCCCCTCATCCGCCCTGTCGGGCACCTTCTCCCCGTCATGACGGAGAGAAGGGAAGGAGGCACTTGCAGCCTACCCTCAACCGCCTGTTTAAGCGAGGGAACAGAGGTCGTTCCCTCTCTCCGTCCTGAGCTTGTCGAAGGGGCGGGAAGAGGGCTAGGGTGAGGGGCAAGGCTACGGGCTCAAGGCTCGACGCATCAACCCTTCGACACCAGCGTCGGCTGCAGCGCGCCCGACACGTTCGGCGTCACCTTCAGGCTCGATTTATAGACGATCGGCTGGGCATATTGCAGCAGCGGGATCACATAGCCTTGCTCGGCGATGTACTTGATTACCGCCTTCCAGCCGTCGATGCGCTTCGTCTCGTCCTTTTCGACCCAGAGCGGCCCCATCATGTCGTCGACATCCTTGGTCTTCCAGGCCGAGTGTGGCGAGGGGCCGAACATGGCGAAACCCGTCGAGGTCGTCGGGTCGCCGATGGCGTTGCCCCAGTTGTAGAAGGCGGCGGGGCCGAGCTGGTGGGCGGCGCGCAGTTCGTAGTGCTTGGCGATTTCGTAGACTTCGATTTCCGCCTCGATGCCGACCTTGCGCCACATGCCGACGATCGCCTGGATCATCTCGTAGTCCTTCGGCTTGAAGCCGCGGGTCGTCTTGATGCCGAACTTCACCGGCTTTGCCGGCGAATAGCCGCTGGCGGCCAGAAGCTTCTTGGCCTGCTCCGGATCGTAGGGGATCTTGACCGAGGCGTCGTAAGCTTCGTATTCCGGCGCTTCCAGCGTCGACAGAGGCTTGCCGTAGCCGCGCAGAAGCCGCTTGATGATCGCTTCCTTGTCGATCGCCATGTTGGCGGCGAGGCGGACGTTCTTGTCGAGCATCGGATCGACATTGCTGATGAAGATCATGCCGATGTCGGAGATCGGGGTCGCGACGCCGGCGAGGCCGGACTTCTTTTTCAGCCGGTCGAAATCCTCATAGGGGATTTCCAGCGTCACGTCGGACGAACCGGATTCGATTTCCGCGACGCGGCTCGTCGTGTCGGGCACGAACTTGAAGATGACGGTCTCGAACGCCGGCTTGCCGCCGAAATAGTTGGGGTTCGCCTTCAGGCGCAGATAGGAATTGCCCTCATAGGCGTCGACCATATAGGGGCCGGTGCCGACGGGCTTCTTTTCGAAGCCTTCGGCGCCCACCTTGGTATAGTAGTCCTTCGGCAGGATATAGCCGGTGAGGAACGCCATCCATTTGAAATAGGTCGGCTCGAAACGGACGACATCGCCGGTGATCCGGTTGCCTTCCACCTTGTAATTATTGGCGGTCGACCAGATGAACTGGATCGGATTGCCGGTTTCCTGCTTGGCGGCGCGCTCCAGCGACCAGACGACATCGTCGGGGGTAAACTTGGAGCCGTCGTGCCAGGTGACGCCTTCGCGGACGTCCATCCAGACCTTGGTCTTGTCGTCGTTCCAGCCCCAGGCGGTCAGCAGGCCCGGCTGGAACTTCAGATCGGGTCCCTGGCCGATGAACTGGTCGAAGATCGAGCGATAGATCGCCTGGATCGTCGGGTTGACGGCGGACGGGCCGGTCGTCGGATCGAAAGAGGGCAGGTTGACGTTGAAGGCGATGGTCAGCGTGCCGGCTTCGGCGGCTTCCACCGGCGTTCTGCCTGCGAGAATCCCAGTAATGAATGCAGCTGCGCCGAGGCTAAGGGCCTCGCGCCGAGTAAGCGTTGTCATGGTCACTCCGTTCCCCTGTTAAGCGGCAAAAAAGCGTGACGCCGCCTGCCGCTGGCGATTTATTGTCGGAATGTTTTAATCTTAAAATACGTATTTCGGAGCGGCAAGCGCTTTCTCGGGTGTTTCGCAAAATCCTGGCCGTTATTTTTCGGCTGGCTTCGACTATTCGCAAAAATTTTATGCATATGCATATATTTTGACGATGCATCGCCTTGTTGCCGACGGGTTGCGACAGCCGCCCGATATGGTTGGACGGTCGATAGCGCAAACGAGAATGGCGAGATCCGATAATTGTTCGTTGACAGTTCAGGGAAGTTCAAAATATGATTTTGCAAATGATTTAGAAGAAGCCCATAGGGCAAAGGGGTAACGTCTATGGCCGAGCGATCGTTTGCGCGCGAGGTCGAGGATCTGAAGCTCGGGGAAGGCGATATCTTCCGCGGCGAGGGTATTCTCGCGATCACCAAAGCACTTCTGCAATCCGGCGTCTCCTATGTGGGAGGCTATCAGGGTTCGCCGATTTCCCATCTGATGGACGTCCTGGCCGACGCCAAGGACGTGATGCAGGATCTGGGCATCCATTTCGAGACATCGGCGTCGGAAGCGGCCGCCGCCGCCATGCTGTCCGCCTCCGTCATGTATCCGGTGCGCGGCGCCGTCACCTGGAAATCGACGGCCGGAACGAATGTCGCCTCCGATGCGCTTTCCAACCTGTCTTCGGGCGGGGTTACGGGCGGCGCGCTGATCATCATCGGCGAAGACTACGGCGAGGGCTCGTCGATCATGCAGGAGCGCAGCCATGCCTATGCGATGAAATCGCAGATGTGGCTGCTCAATCCGCGCCCGAACCTGCCGTCGATCGTGCAGGCGGTCGAGGAGGGCTTCGAGCTTTCGGAAGTGTCGAACACGCCCGTCATGCTGCAGGTCGGCATCCGCAGCTGTCATGTGCACGGCCAATTCGTCGCCAAGGACAACAAGCGGCCGGCCTATACGCTGAAGCAGGCGCTCGAGAATCCCGTTCGCGACGTCAACCGTATCGTGCTGCCGCCGGCATCCTTCATTCATGAGAAGGAAAAGCTGGAGAAGCGCTGGCCCGCGGCCGTCGATTTCATCAAGAAGCGCCAGCTCAACGAGTATTTCGGCCCTTCGGAAGGCGAAGTCGGCATCATCCTGCTCGGTGGTGCGTATAATGGCGTCATGCGCGCGCTGCAGCAGCTCGGGCTTGCCGATGTCTACGGCAATTCCGCCGTGCCGCTTTATGTTCTCAATGTCGCCTATCCGCTGGTCGACGACCAGCTCGCCGACTTCTGCGCCAACAAGAAGGCCGTGCTGATGGTCGAGGAAGGGGCGCCCGAATATATCGAGCAGTCCCTCAACACCATCCTGCGCCGCCGCGATATCCAGACCAAGGTCGCGGGCAAGGACGTCCTGCCGATGGGCGGCGAATATACCGCGCCGGTGCTGATGAAGGGCATCAAGAACTTCCTGGAGATCCATCAGCGCGTGCTGCTCGGCAACCAGCCGCCGCTGCCGGATCCGACGCCCATCCTGAACGATCCGAAAATCAAGGCCCTGGCCGAAGTCGTACCGCCGCGCCCGCCGGGATTCTGCATCGGCTGTCCCGAGCGTCCGATCTTCGCGGCGATGAAGATGGTGGAGAGCGAGCTCGGCCAGCATCATATCTCAGGCGATATCGGCTGCCATCTCTTCTCGATCCTGCCGCCCTTCAATATTGGCAGCACGACGATGGGCTACGGGCTCGGTCCGGCTGCCGCCTCGGCCTTCAATGTCGCGGCCGACAAGCGCGTGATCTCGGTCATGGGCGATGGTGGCTTCTGGCACAACGGCCTTGCGACCTCCGTCGGCAATGCCGTCTTCAACAAGCAGGACGGCGTCATCCTCGTCGTCGACAACTACTATTCGGCCGCGACCGGCGGTCAGGACATACCGTCCTCGCGCGCGCTCAATCCGCGCCGCAAGACCAACAATTCCATCGTCAACGCCGTGAAAGGCATCGGCGCGACCTGGGTGCGGCAGATCGACCGGACCTACGATGTCGCAAAGATGCGCGACACGTTGCGCGAGGCCCTGACCTCGAAGGAGCCGGGCCCGAAGATCATCGTCGCCTCTTCGGAATGCATGCTCAACAAGCAGCGCCGCGTGAAGCCGCAATTCGCCAAGGCGGTCAAGGACGGCAAGCGCATGGTCAAGGAGCGCTTCGGCGTCGACGAGGACGTCTGCACAGGCGATCACGCCTGCATCCGTCTTTCCGGCTGTCCTTCGCTGTCGGTCAAGCATACCGACGACCCGCTGAAGGACGATCCGGTGGCGGCGATCGACAATAATTGCGTCGGCTGCGGCAATTGCGGCGAGGTCTCGGAGGCGGCGGTGCTCTGTCCCTCCTTCTATCGCGCCGATATCATCCACAACCCGACGGGTTGGGATCGCTTCGTCGCCGGCTTGCGTTCCCGCGTCATCGGCTGGCTGCAGGCGCGTCGCCGCGCCGGCCGTATCGTCTTCGCGGATTGAGAGGGCGATATGAACGAGCATGTAAAAATGAGTGATCTCGGCGCAGGCCGCCTTTCCACGGACAAGCCGCTGTCGCTTGCCATCCTCGCCATGGGCGGGCAGGGCGGCGGCGTGCTGGCCGACTGGATCGTCGGCCTTGCCGAAGCCGAAGGCTGGATGGCGCAAACGACCTCGGTGCCCGGCGTGGCGCAGCGAACGGGCGCGACGATCTACTATATCGAGATGCTGCCGGCCCGCGACGGCCACGAGCCGATCTTTTCGCTGATGCCGACGCCGGGCGATGTCGATGTCGTCATGGCGGCGGAACTGATGGAAGCCGGCCGCTCCGTGCTGCGCGGCCTTGTCACGCCGGACAAGACGCTGCTGATCGCCTCGACGCATCGCTCCTTTGCGGTCGCCGAAAAGGAGAAGCCGGGCGACGGCATCGGCAATCCTGAGGTCGTGGTCGATGCGACCGACTTCGCAGCCAAACGCACCATCGCTTTCGATATGGAAGCGCTTGCCGTCCGGAATGGCAGCGTGATTTCCGCCTCCATGTTCGGCGTGCTGGCTGCTTCGGGTGCGTTGCCCTTTGCAAAGCAGGCTTTCGAAGCGATGATTCGCGCCGGCGGCAAGGGTATCGAGCCCAGCCTGAAGGCGTTCAATGCCGCGTTCGAGAGGGTCAAGGAGAAGCCGCGCGACGCGGTTTCGGCGACGCCGCCGAAGCATTTCGACGCTCTGCCTGAAACCGCCGGGCACCCTGCGCTGGACCGGCTGGTCAATCGCATCCGATCCGAATTTCCGGAGGTGGCTTGGCCCCTGCTGTTTGCCGGCGCCAAGAAGCTGACCGATTATCAGGATCCGGCCTATGCCGATGAGTATCTGAGCCGTGTTGCAGCGCTTCATGCGCTCGACCGGAAGGCCGGCGGTGCGGACAAGGATTTTGCCTTTACCGTTCAGGCTGCCAAATATGTCGCCGTCGCCATGGCTTACGACGATGTCATCCGGGTTGCCGACCTGAAGGTTCGCGGGTCGCGTTTCGAGCGCGTTCGCAAGGAGGTCGGCGCCAAGGACGACCAGATCGTCTACATGACCGAGTACATGCATCCGCGCATGGACGAGGTTTGCGGCACGATGCCGAAAGCCATGGGTCTGTGGATCGAGAGCCGGCCGCGCCTGTTCGAGCGGCTCGACGGCTTCATCAACAAGGGCCGTCGCGTCAAGACCGGCACGCTGTTCTGGTTCCTTGGCCTCTACACGGTTTCGGCGCTGCGGCGTATCCGCCGCGGCACCCTGCGTCATGCCCGTGAAGTGGAGCATCGCGAGGCCTGGCTTACGGCGGCATCCAATCTGCTGGCCGTGAACTACGATCTCGCCGTCGAGGTGCTCGGCAATCGACGCCTCGTCAAGGGCTATTCCGATACGCATGCGCGTGGTCTTTCCAAGTTCGATCGCGTCATGTCGGCGCTGCCGCTGCTGCGCAATCGCGAAGACGGCGCCGCCTGGATGCGGCGTCTGCGGCAGGCAGCGCTTCTGGACGAGAAGGGCGCGGCGCTCGACGGAGCGCTGAAAACGGTCGAAACGCTCTGATGCGGCAGGACGGGGCGGATATTCCGCCCCGCGCGCATTCGGGTCGCTGACGATATCGGCCGAGACCGATAATTTCCAACAGGGAACAATCTTATGGACAGTCTCCGAAGTGGTGCTGCGAGGGATGTTTCAGCTCCCCGCGGCGGGGAAATCTCGCATTCCAAAAGCCTCGTCGTCGTTCTCATCTGCTGGTTGGCGATCTTCGCGGAGGGATATGATGTCGGCCTTCTCGGCGCCATCCTGCCGGCGCTGTCCACGGATAATGTCTGGCACCTGACCCCACTCCAGCTCGGGGCAATGGGCAGCTACACCGTCTTCGGTATGCTTGTCGGCGGCATCGTCGTGGGTATGCTCAGCGATCTCTACGGCCGCAAGCCGATGTTTCTGGCCTGTCTTTCGCTGTTTGCCGTTTGCACGGCGATCACCGCCTGGTCTCCGACCCCGATCTGGTTCGGTGTCAGCCGCTTTGCGGCCGGTCTCGGCCTCGGGGGCATCATTCCGCTGGCGGCGGCGCTGACCATCGAATATTCGCCGGCGGCCAAGAAGAATCTCAACTACGGCATCATGTATTCCGGCTATTCCCTCGGCCTTTTCGCCGCAGCGCTCGTCGGCCGATGGCTGTTGCCGGATTACGGATGGCGGCCTGTCGTTCTGGTCGGTGCGCTTCCGGTCCTGTTCGTGCCTGTCATGGCATGGCTGCTGCCCGAGTCCCTTGATTTTCTTGTGGCACGCGGGCGGAGCGAAACGGCGATGCGGCTGGCCGACCGGCTGGGCGTTGCCGTTCCCGCGGGGAGCGCATCGAGGAAAACGAGCCTCGGCTGGCGCGCCGTGCTGGGTGAGATCTTTTCGCCGAGAAACGCCTTTGCCACCGCTTGTTTCTGGATTGCCCTGTTCATGGGGCTGCTCCTGGTCTACGGGCTTGCCCAGTGGCTGCCGCAGATCATGCGCAAGAGCGGCTACGATCTTGGCGACAGCCTGCTGTTCCTCGCAGTTTTCAGCCTGACGTCGGCGATCGGCGGCATCGTGCTTGGCCAATGGGCGGATCGTTTCGGCGTGCGGTTGACCGTGACGCTATCCTACCTGCTCGGCGCTGTCGGTATCGCGCTTCTCGCCTTCAAGGGTTCCATCTGGCTGAACTATACGGTCGTTGCCATCGCCGGTTTCGGCACGGTCTCGGCATCGCTGATCCTAACCGGCTATCTTGCCGCCTACCTGCAGCCGTTCGTGCGGGCCGCCGGCACCGGCTGGGCGCTGAGCTTCTCGCGCATCGGCGCGCTCTCCGGCCCGTTGATGGGAGGATACATCGCCAGCCTGAACGTCGGCCCTGAATGGAATTTCTACGTTTTCGCCATCATCGCCGCCATCGCTGCCTTGGCGACGGCGCTCATTCCGAACAAACGGTGAGGCGAGCTGCAGCGGCGGCGGCGCCGCTCAGATCTCGTGCTTGCGGATGTTGTGCAGCACCTTGTGCAGAGTCGAGATGAAGGCGCGGTATTCCGCTTCCTCGACGCCGTCGAACATCTGCAGAAACAGGTCGTACATGGTCGGCCACACCTTCTCGAAGGCGACGCGGCCTTCTTCGGTGATCGAAACGTCGCGGATGCGCATGTCTTCGACTCGTGGCTGGCGACGGATGTAGCCCTGCTGCTCGAGGGAGTCGAGCGTGCGGCTCATCGTCGATTGTTCGGTTACCGCGAAGACGGAGAGCTCGTTGATGGTGACGCTGGAGGATACGCAGAGGACCGCGAGCGCCCGCATCTTGGCGGTCGTCATGTCGTATTCGCGTAGTTCCTCCGACATGTTGGCGTTCCAGCGCGCCATCAGCCGGTTCATCAGATAGGGTGCGAAGTGATTGAGGCCGATTTCGCCCATGGTCGGGCGCTTTGCGTTCTCATCGCGCTTGCGCCTCAAAACGGTGCCTGAAAACCGTTCCTCCATCGACGACACTCCTCCTGAAACCTATTACTTCAGCGATGATGCGAGCAGGAAACCGGAGCCCCCGCCGAGACCTGGACCGGGATGCGCCGAAGCGCCGATGTGGTAAAGGCCCGTAACGTGGGTGCGGTGGTTAACAGATGACTTGAAGGGGCGCCAGATGAAAAACTGGTCGAGGCCGCAATAGCCGCCGTAAGGGTCGCCGCCGACGAGGTTCATGTTCATCGCCTCCAGATCACCCGGAGAATAGGCCCGGCGTGCGAGCTTTATCTCCGAGAAGTTCTCGATGTGGCTGGTGAGCAGGGCCTCGATGCGGTCGGCATAGCGTTCCCGTACCTCTTCCGTCCAGCGGCCGTCTGCAGGCGTCGCAATCTCGCCCGCCGCGTCGCCCTTGATATGACGCGGCGCTTCGGGAAGCTGCAGCCAGAGAATCGATTTTCCTTCCGGCGCGCGGCTGGGATCGAGCGCGACAGGCTGTCCGACGCAGATGGTGGGTTCGGCCGGCAATAGCCCGCGATCGCATTCGTTGGCGGCGCGCGAGACGCCGTCGAGGCCTGGGGTCAGATGCAGCAGCGCCACCTTGCCGAGTTCGGCATCGGCCTTCCAGCGCGGCGGTGCGGAAAGCGCATAGTGGATCTGCATGTCGCCCTTGCCGTAGCGGTAGTTGGCAACGCCCGTCTTGACCTCCGCCGGCAGCGGATCCGGCCACTCTCCCATCAGCCGGTCGTAGAGCTGGTTGGGCGTGACCGAGCAGATCACTCCGGCTTTTGCTCTCAAGGTTTCGCCACCTGCGAGACGCACGCCGTCGGCGCGGCGATTGGGGCCGGGAATGATGGCCTCGACATCGGCGCCGAGACGGATTTCGCCGCCATTGTCGGTAATCAGCCGTTCGAAGGCCGTCAGCAGTTTCGTGGCGCCGCCCTTGACGATCGGTGCGCCGGCCAGCTCTATCGCGAAGCCGATCACCTTCAGCATTTCGGCGGAGTAGGCGCTTTCCGGGCCGAGACCGCAATGCAGCACCCAAGGCGCCCACAGCGCATGGATGTCCTCGGATTTATAATTGGTTTCGAGGTAGCCGCGCGCCGGCGTCAGCGCGTCGCCAAACCAGGCCGCGAGCTTGCGCAACCCGCGAGTCCAGCCTTGCTTGCCGACCGTCTTCAGGGTCGATCCCGACCACAGCGCGCCGCCGAGCAGGGAGAACAGGAAGGGAGCATCGGCGCCAAGCGCATCCATTTCGCGGGAGAATGTCTGCCCGTCGCCGAGCGACAGCTCGTCGAAGGTGGCGATATTGCGCCGCCGGTCCTTGGAAAAGATAACTCGAGAGCCATCGGGCCTCAGCACGCCCGTCGGCAGGTCGGCATGGGCGAATTCCAGGCCGCGCGCCTCCAGATCCTTGCCGATGGCGCCATAGGCCGGCGAGGTGAGGAACAGCACCATGGTCGTTGCCATGACGTCGTGTATGAAACCGGGCTCGGTGATTTCCTCCGTGCGCAGGCAGCCGCCAATGCGGTCGTTGCGCTCGAGGACGAGCACCTTATAGCCCTTTTTGCCGAGCATCGCGGCTGCGACAAGCGCATTAATGCCGCTGCCGACGATGATATAATCATAATCGCCCATTGCCGCTGCCCCTCACAGCCAGGATGAATGGAAAGGCGGAGCCGAACTTGCCCCCAGGCGTCCGCCTTCCCAGCCTATCATGCAATCAATGCCAACGCACGAACCGGCGAACCGGTGCCTTTGACGAACTTCAGCGGAGCGGCGATCAGCACGGCGCCCTTGGCCGGAAGCTGATCGAGGTTGGAGAGGCTGGCAAGACCATATCGGTTGGCCTTGTGCATGAGGTTGTGTGCCGGGAAGGGCGGGTTCATGCCGCCGGCGGAACCGGCATCGGTGCCGACCGTTTCCGAGCCCCAGCCGATGATGCCCTTGCTCAGCAGATACTCGATCGCCTCGGCCGTCGGGCCGGGAGAGTGCGGGCCGTTTTCATCGGCGTTCAGGAACGTATCGGTGGAGCCGTTGCGCTTGTACCAGTCGGTGCGCAGCAGCACCCAGCTGCCGGCTTCGATGGCGCCGTTCTGGGCTTCCCATTCCTTGATGCTGTCGACCGTCAGCAGATAATCGGGATCTGCGGCGGATTCCTTCGAGCGGTCGATGACATTGACCGGAGCGACGAAATTCTGCGGCGGGATGGTGTCCGTCGTGTTGTTCGGATTGTCCTTGCCGGTGATCCAGTGACAGGGCGCATCGAAATGGGTGCCGGTGTGCTCGCCGAGTTCCAGCCAGTTCCAGGCCCAGAAGGGGCCGTCCTGATTGTATTCGGAGATCGTGTGGACCGCGACCTTGGGCGTGTTCTTGCCGAACTGCGGCGGCAGGTAGAGCACCGGGGTATCCGGGCCGAGCGGCGCGGTGAGGTCGACGACCTTGACGGACCCTGAAAGCAGGGCCGAGGCGAGGCTGGCAAGTGTGGTAGCGGTCATATGTTGGGTTCCCTCTAGTTGTCGCACGACCCCATACGAAAAGCCGCCACGCGGACCTTTCGATCGGGATCAAGCTTGAAGTCGGTATCGCCAGGCGCGGGGTGCCTTTCCTCCTGGCACCGGGTCCGCGCAGCAGCGGCATGAAGCGGAGCCTATGTCACAATATATGATATTGCAAGCATTCCGGCGCGGTTCCGGATGTCAAAATTGATGCTTCGTTCACAGGCTGAGAGATATCCGTAAATCGCTGAAGTCAAACAACAAATCGCGACGAAACTTGAGGATATGCTACTTTAGATTGCGCTTTCGACTCGTATTTCGTGCCAACAGGTACTTGAAGCTTAAAGCTCAAGATGTATGCATGTGACAATAATAATAATCGATGAAAGAGGGGCAGACGATGAGCTATGATGCGATCATAGTCGGGGCCGGTCATAACGGCCTGGCGGCGGCGGTGCATTTGGCCGCCAAGGGCTGGAAGGTTGCTGTAATCGAGGGCAATGCGGAGCCCGGCGGGGCGGTCAAGACCCGCGAGGTGACGCTGCCCGGCTTCCGGCATGATCTTTGCGCCATGAACCTTTCCATGTTCGCCGGCTCGGCTTTCTTTGCCCAATACAAGAACGAGCTTTCGGCCGAGGGGCTGGGCTTCGTTCCGGCTGCTGATTGCTTTGCCAGCGTCTTCCGCGACAACACCTATCTCGGCGTCAGCACCGACCTCGAAAAGACCACGGGCGCCATCGCCGACATATCGCCGCAGGACGCCGCGGCCTGGCGCAATATGCTCTCGCAGTTCGGTGCGGATGCGCCCCACATTTTCGGCCTGCTCGGCTCACCCATGCCCTCCATGGCGGCCGCCAAAGTCGTCTGGAAGGCTTGGCGCGAAAAGGGAACGGGATGGGTCTACGACACGGCGCGCATGCTGTTTGCCTCGCCGCGCGATTTTCTCGATGCGCGTTTCCAGAACATCAAGCTCAAGACGATGATGGCCGCCTGGGGGCTGCATCTCGACTTTGCCCCCGATGTCGCCGGCGGTGCGCTGTTTCCCTATCTCGAATCCATGGCCAATCAGGCCTTCGGCATGGTGATCGGCAAGGGCGGCGCCGATACGATCATCAACGCCATGGCGGCGGTGCTGAAAAGCAAGGGCGGCGAGCTGATGCTGGGTACGCGCGTCGACAAGATCGTCACGGCGGGCGGCAAGGCGACGGGGGTCGTTTTGGCCGATGGGCGCCGCTATGACGCGAAGCGTGCCGTCATCGCCAACGTCCATCCGCAGATTCTGTTCGGCAAGCTTCTGGATCGGGATCCGTCGCGTCAGGAGTTCGACGGCAAGGTTTCGCGCTTCCGCGCCGGACCCGGCACGATGATGATTCATCTGGCGCTCTCGGGCCTTCCGGATTGGACGGCGGGCAAGGCGCTGCAGAACTTTGCCTATGTGCATATCGCGCCGGATCTCGAGATGATGTCGCGTGTCTATGCCGAGGCCATGGGCGGGCTGTTGCCAGCCGAGCCTGCGCTGGTGGTCGGGCAGCCCACGGCCATCGATCCCTCGCGCGCGCCGGCCGGACAGCATGCGCTCTGGATTCAGGTGCGCGTGCTGCCGGCGGAGTTCCGCGGCGATGCCGCGGGTGAAATCACCGGAACGAGCTGGGACGCGATCAAGGATACCTACGCGGAACGTGTTCTGGATATTCTCGAGCGCTATGCCCCGGGCGTGCGTGGCAAGATATTGGGACGCTCCGTCTTTTCGCCCGTTGATCTCGAGCGTGAGAATCCGAACCTCGTCGGCGGCGACAACCTCTCCGGCAGCCATCATCTCGACCAGAATTTCCTGTTCCGTCCCGTTGCTGGCTATTCGCGTTACAGGACGCCCGTGGGTTCGCTGTTCATGTGCGGAGCCTCGACGTGGCCGGGCGCGGGGACGGGGGCCGGCTCCGGTTTCATGTTGGGGAAAATGCTGGCGAAGTGACAGCCGCACGACTTGACGCCCAAACCTTTGACATTTCAAATATTGCTCCCTAGATCGCTTAGATCAGCGATGTGGAACGATAGACCGAGGCGATGCCATGACAGAGTCAGAGAGTGCAACCGTTGACCTGGAGATCATCGTTCAGGGAACGCAGGAAGGCAAAAAGCTGGAGCTGCGGCTCTGGCTGCGCATGCTGTCCACCACGAAGCTGATCTCGCAGGAAATCCGCCGCCGGCTGCGCAACGAATTCGGCGCGACCTTGCCGCAGTTCGACCTGATGGCGCAGCTCTATCGCGAGCGTGAGGGCTTGCGGCTCGGGGAGCTGTCGAAGCGAACCATGGTCACGAACGGCAATGTGACCGGGCTCGTCGAGCGGTTGGAGACGGATGGGCTTGTCCTGCGCGTAACGCCCGACGGCGACCGGCGCGTGACGGTCGCCAAGCTGACGGCAAAGGGCGAGACGCTTTTCAGCGCCATGGCAGCGGCCCATGAAGGCTGGCTGCGCGACATGATGGCGGATGTCGATCCCGCCATCGTCAGCGAGCTCTGGCGGGATATCGGCGCCGTGAAGTCATCCGTCAGCAATCATCTTTCGGGTGCCGACTTCGATTGATGGCGGCGCTTATCTGGCCCGTTCGTTCTTGAACTTCTTCTCGAGCACGCTGACGAGACGCACCATCGGCCACAGCAGGATGACGTAAATCACAGCGGCCATGATCAGCGGCGAGGGGTTTGCGTAGAATCCTTGCGCGTTCTGCCCTTCTTTCAGCAGTTCCGGCAGGGCCACGGTCGAGGCAAGCGAGGTATCCTTGAACATCGACACGCAGTTGCTCGTCGTCGGCGGGATGACAATGCGGACCGCCTGCGGCAGCACGACCTTGTAGAGCGTGATCAGAAACGGAATGCCGAGCGCGGCGGCCGCTTCGAACTGGCCGCGCGGCACGCTTTCGATGCCCGAGCGGAAGACTTCGGCCGAATAGGCGGCAAGCACGATCGAGAAGCCGAGGATGGCCGACCACCAGGCGGAAAAGCTGATGCCGACGAAGGGCAGGGCATAATAGATCAGGATCAATACGACCAGCATCGGCATGGCGCGCATGATGTCGATATAGGCGATCATCAGCAGCTGCAGCGGCTTGGGGGCGTAGAGGCGGATCAGGCTGATGATAAGCCCGCCGGTCACGCCGATCAGGATGCTGACCACGCCGAGCGCGATTGTCATCCAAAGCCCGCGCAGCAGCTGCGGGAAAGCCGAGATCATGACGTCGGAATTGAGAAAGGTATCGACGAAAGACATTGGCACTCCCGTGTGCAAAACGAAGATAAGATTTCTTACATCTACGCCGGTCGTTGCGACCGGCGTAGTCTCATTTCAACGATGATCTTTTGATCACGCCTTGGGGATAGGCAATTCGGTGACGGTGGACGAACCAGCCGGTGCCTTGCCGCCGAACCACTTCTCATGGATCTTTTCCAGCGTGCCGTCTTTCTTCATCGCGGTGATGGCGTCGTTGATCTTGCCGAGAAGCGGCGAGTCCTTGGTCATCATCAGGCCGTACTGCTCGCCGGTCTTGATGCGATCCTTGATGGCGAAGCCCTTGGTCTTGACGAAGAGATACTGCATGCCGGGAATGTCGCTGACGACGGCGTCGATGCGGCCTGCGCCGAGATCGAGGAACATGTCCTGCTGCGAATTGTAGCCCTTGACGTCGGCAAAGCCTTGAGCGGCCTTGTTGTCATTGACCCATTTTTCACCCGTCGAACCCGACAAGACGCCGACAACCGTGCCCTTGAGGTCGGCAAGCGCCTTGATCGAGCTGCTTTCCTTGGTGGCGACGCCCATGTCCGAGTCGTAGTAGGGCTGCGTGAAGGACTGCGACTTCAGGCGCTCCGGCGTAATGGTGATGGACGAAATCGCCACGTCGATGCGCTTGGAGCTCGTTGCCGCGAACAGGGCCTGGAAGCCGTAGTCGGCGATGTTGGTGGTCATGCCGGCGCGCTTGGCGGCTTCGTTGACCACATCGACTTCGAAGCCTTCGAAGCCGCCATTGGCGGTCTTGTATTCGAAGGGCGGGTTGTTCGGGTAGGAACCGACGTTCAGCGCATCGGCGGCATAGGCGAGGTGGCTTCCGCCGGCCAGGCCGACGGCGGTCGCTAGGACCAGCAGACTGCGACGAGTAATATGCATTTTCTTAGTCTCCCTCTGGTTATGGCTGCGGGCTTTTCCTCTCACCCGCGGGTATTCCCGGCCGCCCGGACGGGCGGTCGTATCATGCCATCGCATCGACCATGCGGTCGAGCGCGATACGCATTTGTTCGGTTTCGCGGAACGTGCACATGCGCAGGAATGCGCGGGACGACTCGCCGAAGTGATACCCAGGCGCCAGACCGACGCGGGCCGTTTCCAGGATGCGCTCGCAGAGCGCCGTCGCATCGGCTTCGCCCTGCAGCGCAAAGAAAGCATACATGCCCCCGCGCGGCTTTTCCGGCAGGATCATGCCCGGTATCTTCGGCAGCTTTTCATAGGCAAGGTCGAGGCCGGCCTTGATCCGTCCGCGGATTTCGGCAACCAGCGGCTCGCCTTCGCGCAGGGCGGCTGCCGCTCCGGCCTGAACCATGGCCGAGGTGCCGCTGTTGATATATTGCGTCATGGCGCCGAGCTGGTCGGCGATGGCCGACGGGTGCGTGAGCCAGCCGACGCGCCAGCCGGTCATCGCCCATGCTTTCGAGAAGCTGTTGATGGCGATCACGCGGTCGCCGTCTTCCGCTACCTGCAGGATCGAAGGCGCGATTTCGCCGTCGAAATAGAGGCGGGCGTAGACCTCGTCGGAAATGATCCAGATGCCGGTGCGGCGGCTGAAATCGAGCAGGGCCTGCATCTCCTCGCGCGAGGCCGTCCAGCCCGTCGGATTGGCAGGCGTCGACAGGAAGATTGCGCGGGTGCGGGCATCGCAGCGGGCGAAAAGCTTATCGAGATCGAGCCGCCAGTCGGTGTCGAAATCGAGCGATACGGCGCGCGGCTCGCCGCCGATCAGGTGGATGGCGTTGTGGATGTTGGGCCATTGCGGCGCCACGTAGACGACGTTGGTCCCGACATCGACGAGCAGTTCGAGCGCCATATAGAGAGCCTGCATGCCGCCGGGCGCGACCGTCGTGCGCTCGATGGGGATCGGGCGCTGGTGCCAGTGCGTCTGATACTCCGACAGCGCTTCGTTCAGCGTTGCCAGCCCGCGCATGTTCGGAACGTAGAAGGTGGCGCCGTCGTCGAGCGTCTTCTTCGCCGCCTCGCGGATAAAGTCCGGCGTCACCATGTCGCCTTCGCCGAACCAGAGCGGGATGACGCCGCCGAGTTCGCGGGCGCGCTTGGCAAGGACGGCGATGTTGTCGGTGCGCATGTCGCGGATCTGGGCGCGAATGCCTTCGAGGGCGTCGCGGCCTGACATCGCGTTCGGCAGGTTATGCTGCGGCAGAAGAGACAAGGAATTTCCCCTGGGAATCCGGTGTTGAAGGGTTGGAACGGCGGCGGAAGCTTTCGCTTGGACCACCCTTCAATTTCGAATGGTTATCCAAAAACGGATGCATTTCAAGGACAAAGTTTAAGCTTAAAAAGTCTATTTCGCTGCTCGATTCCATATCATGGGCTTTCGTGGTAACTCTATGATAAAAATCAGCTTTCTTTCTTCTTTCCGACTTGCTTTTCCTGTCTTGCGGCATCGACGCCCGCCGTCAGGCCGGCACCGAGGAACATCGTGTCGCTCGCCAGGATGAAGAAGCTTATGCCGGCCTTCGACCACGCGCCGACATCGTCTGGCGAGGGGCGGAAGATGCCGACCGCGCGACCGGCGGACAAAGCCGTTTCCGTGATGGTCCTGATGGCCGCATCGAGCCTTTCCTTGCCCGCCGGTCCCATGGCATCGATCGAAACCGAGAGGTCGCCGGGGCCGATGAAAATGAGGTCGACACCGTCGACGGCCGCGATCTCGGCGATATTGGCAAGTCCCTCCGCCGTTTCCACCTGGATGGCAAGCAGCAGTTCCGCATTGGCCTTGGCGAGGTAATCCGGAATGCGGTAGCCGTAAGCCGCCGCGCGACCCGGGCCGACGCCGCGCGCGCCGTGCGGCGGATAGCGGGTGGCCTTGACGGCTGCGCGAGCCTGCTCCGCTGTCGAGATCCGCGGCACGAGAACGCCCGCGGCGCCCGCATCCAGAACGGCCGCGATGTCCTCCGCCGCATGGCCGGGCACGCGGACCATGGCAGGAACGCGATGGACATCGGCGGCGCGGATCAGATCCTCGATACGCTCGCGGCTGATCTGCGAATGCTCCCAGTCGATGCAAAGGAAATCGACGCCCGCGGCTGCCGTGACTTCGATGGCGACCGGATGCGGAATGGCCGCAAATGTACCGACGAGCAGCTTGCGCTCGATACAGTTCCGTCGGAAATCGCTCATCGTCATCCTCACATTTCAGCGGTCCTCTCAGCGAGGGATAGACCGAAAAGATACAACTGCGAAGCGGCAATCTGTTCTGAATTCAGGGCAGCTTTCCGTGCCGATCAATGCACCGGCACGGAGGATTTGCGGTGGCGGAGTTGTTCGGGCGCCGCCACCGCTCACAGGCGCGGCTTACTTGCGCCGCGCCATGATCTCGGTGAGAACCGCGTCGAACCGCGCGATCTCTTCGACCTTGTTATAGTGCACCAGCGATACGCGGATGGCACCCGTTTCCATCGAAAGGCCGAGACGCTTCATCAGGCGCGGCGCGAACATGTGACCGTCGCGCAGGCCGATGCGTTCCTTGCCCATCTCGGCGGCAAATTCCTGCGGGGTGATGCCGGGCATGTTGAAGCAGATCGTCGGAACGCGCTGCTCCAGGCGAGCCTCGTCGGAAATGCCGTAGATCACCGCGCCGTGGCGCTTGAGCACCGCGATCATTTCGCGCGAGAGCATCAGCTCGTATTGACGGATCGCGCCCATGGCGGCTGCGAGTGCCTCACGGCGGCTATGCTCGCCGGTCGGCAGGAAACGACGGCCGAGGCTTTCGAGATACTTGACCGCGGCATTCATGCCGGCGACGTTCTCGTAGGTGAAGGTGCCGACTTCGATCTTGTAGGGCGGCACGTCCGGAATGAAGTCTTCCTTGAATGTGGGAAGCTTGACCAATGCGTCGTAGCGGCCCCAGAGGAAGCCCATGTGGGGCGAAAAGTTCTTGTAGCCGGAGCAGACGAGATAGTCGCAGCCCCAGGCCTGTACGTCGATCAGGCCATGCGGGCCGTAGTGGACGCAATCGAGAAAGGTTTCCGCGCCGGCGGCATGCGCCAGTTTGCAGACCGCGGCAACATCGACGATCGTGCCGATCGAATGCGCCGTGACGGTGCAGGCGACGAGGCGGGTCTTGTCGTTGAGCAGCGGCTTCAGATCCTCGGTATGCAGCGTGCCGTCCTCGCGCATGCGCCACCAGACGATCTTGGCGCCGTCGGCTTCCAGCGCCATCCAGGTGGCGATGTTGGCATCGTGATCCATGTCGGTGACGACGATCTCGTTGCGCTCGCCGAGCAGCTTGGCGATGCCGAGGCTCACAAGGCGGATGAAGGAGGTGGCGTTCTGGCCGAAGGAGATTTCTTCCGGGCGGTAGGCGTTGACCAGCATGGCGACGCTTTCACGCGCTTCGTCGAGATTGCGGTCGACGCCCTGGCTGTGCTGGTATTTGGCCATGCGCTGGACGTTGAAATCGATGAGGTGGTTGGCGACTGCATCGACCACCGCCTGGGGAACCTGCGCGCCACCGGCATTGTCGAGAAAGACGAAATCGCCGGCCTTCTGGATGGCCGGGAACAAGGCGCGGACCTCGTCGACCGGGAAGCTGTTGTGGCCGGTGAATTGCGATGCGGAAGGGGCGGAACTCATGGCGATCTCGCTCTGGATGTTGGGATTGAAATCTCTAGTTTGATCATTTGATCACAAAATAGTTTAAGGTTCAACCAAATTTCTCAAGCTCTCGGCGTGAGATTCAAAAATGTCGGGCAAAACTGTGCGGCGGCCTTCCGATAAACGGCGGCTCAATCGCAAGGATCCCAAATCGCGAACAGCGAATCCCGCAGGTCGCGATGCACTTCAGCGGCGGGCCAGGCCTGAGCCCTTGCGCGGTTCGTCCTGCGTGGCCGGGCAATAATCCTGCAGGATTTCATGGGTGCGGCGAATGTCGGCCACGACACCGTCGCGGGCTCCGGCAAAGTCGCCGGCCTTCAGCGCCTTGACAATGGCAACATGCTCGCCGGCAGGATCGAGCTCGCCGCTGCGCATCAGGGGCTCGACCGAGGCGGAGAGCATGCGCATGTAAGGGCCGAAGCGCAGCCACAACGTCTCGATGAGCTGCTGCAGCACTTCGGAACCGGAGGCGCGGTAGATGGTGAAGTGGAATTGCTGGTTCCTGGCCATGAGATCGTAGACGTTGGCGCCGAGGCCGATCACATGCTGTTCGCCGGCGATACGCTCGAGGGTCGCGATGTCGGTGGGGGTGAGGTTCGGCATGCCGAGTTCGGCGGCGAGACCCTCCACCGCAATGCGGGCGCGGCAAAGGTCGTCCAGCCGGGCGAGCGTGACGATCGGAATCCGGGCCGAGCCGTTGGCGGCGACTTCAAGGGCATTTTCGGCCGCCAGACGGCGTAGCGCCTCGCGGACCGGCATGTTGCTGGTGCCGAAGGTTTCGGCGAGCGAGGCGATGGTCAGCGTCTGGCCGGGATCGAAATTGCCGGCCATCAACGCGTTTCTCAGCTGCTGATAGACGCTCTCCTGGATCGTCGTTCTGGTGGACACCGGTTCCAGGGCTATGCGCACGCTCGCTTCCTTTTCGCTTCTCGGGACTCGTTCATGGTAGAACGAAGCGTGGCCGAAAGGAAAGGGGGCCTCTCGGAGCGCATGTCAAGCTTCCTCTGTCTCCCAGTTCGGCTCGTCCGTTTCGGGAGCGGTCTCGCCGTTCCTTGCCCGAGCTTTCCGTAAGCCGAGGCCGACACCGACAAGGGCGAGGGCGCCGCCGATGGAGTGATAGGAATGCAGCTGTTCGCCAAGAAGCGCCCAGGCCGATGCCGCAACGACGATGGGCAGAAGATTGATCAGCAGCGACGTCCGGCTCGCCCCGAGCTTATGAATGCCGATCATCCAGCAGAGCGGCGCGACGAGGGACGTCGGGATCGCGGCATAGAGGATCAGGGGCAGGTTAGCGCTGGTGACCGGCGAGATATCGCCCATCAGGAAGACAGGGATCAGCAGCAGGGTCGAAAAGCCGATCTGCCAGAAGAGTTGCTGCCAGATCGGGATCGGCATCGCCCAGCGCTTCAGCATCACACCATAGAGCGCATTCGAGAGGACGGCGATGATCATCAGGCCGTCGCCGATATGGAAGCCGCCATTCAACAGCCGCATCGGATCGCCCTGCGAGGTCAGATAGACAAGCCCGATCAACGAAATCGCGCCGCCGGCAAGGCTTGCCACAGTAAGCCTTTCGCCCGCGAGAAGGCCCGCGAGCACGGTCGACAGCAGCGGCATCAGGGCGATCATGACGCCCATGTTGACGGCCGATGTGGTCTTGGCCGCCTCATAGGCGAGGCTCTGGTAGATCACCATGCCGAGGGCGCCGAGGGTGGCGAGCTTCAGCCAATGCTGCCGAAGCAGCGCCCGGTTCTGCCATGCCGCGCGGCCGACGAAGGGCAGGAGCACGACGAAGGCAAGGAGCCATCGGTAGAAGGAAATGGAGCCCGGAGAGATCACGCCGGCGGACGCCTTTGTGACGACGGTATTGCCGGACCAGATCAGCACCGTCAGCAACGGCGCAAGACCGGCCGCGCCGACGATGGATGCGGAAGCGTTCGGCTGGGTGCTCATGGGGGTGGTCTCCCGTCGTCTTTTGGCTTGGGGCGAAATGCAGGAGGGCGGACATGGTTCGCCATCCCTCGGCTTTTCTACCTTTTGTCCGAATTCTGGTATATAGCGAGATCAAGACAAGCGATAGTGAAATGAGGACATGTCTGTCAGGTCTCCACGCATCGAAGGCGATCCGCCGAATCCGGTTTCCTTCCGGACCGAGAATTACAGGGCGGGCACGGTTTTTCCCAAAAAGAGCCAGCCCTGGGGCGAGCTCAACTATGCACTCGTCGGCGTCTGCGAGTTCGACATTCAGGGCGTGCCCTATCTGTCGCCGCCGCATTATGCCATCTGGCTGCCGCCGGACACCATGCATGGCGCCCACAACAAGCACGACCTGCGCTATGTGACCGTCTATGTCGAACGCGCCCTCTGCATCGATCTGCCGGACAAGCCCTCCACGCTTAGCATCAGTCCACTCTTGAAGGCGATCCTCGCGGATTTCGCGGCGCGCGATGTGACGATACCCGAAACGGCCGAGGACTTGCGGCTTGCGCAGGTTCTGGTCGACCAGATCCGCGCGGCGCCGCGCTGCGAGAGCTACCTGCCGTTTTCCGACGATCCGCTACTCGGCCCGGTGCTGGCCGCGTTACAGGCCGATCCCGGTGATCGGAACTCCCTGACGGAATGGGCCCGCAGGATGGGAACGACCGAGCGCACGTTGTCGCGCCGGTGCCAGGACGACCTCGGGCTTTCCTTCAACGAGTGGCGACAGCGGCTGAAGCTTGTCGCCGCGCTGTCGCTGATCGAGAGCGGCGAGCCCGTGCACCGGATCGCATCGCGGCTGGGCTACAGCAATGCGTCCGCCTTCATTGCGATGTTTCGCAGGCTGACGGGCACGAGCCCGACGCAGATGCGTTAAAAGTCTAGGGTTCGATCAGAACGATCTCCAGCCTGCGCAATTCTTGCGGATCGGCCATCGCGTCGATGCTCGCGATCACGCCGTCCGCGCTGATCGCGCAATGAAGCGCGATGCGCAGCTGACCGCCGATCACCACGATGGCGCCGACCGCGCCATTGATGACGGCGAGCCGGGCTGCCTGCGCGCGACCGTTGAAAGCCCTGGCGACATCGGCGCGCCCGCGCAGTTCACTGACCGATCCCATGCGGGCGGCAACGGCATCCGGCCGGAACACGGCTTCGGGATCGAGGACGTCCAGCAGTGCCTGCATGTCGCCGAGCCGCGAGGCGGTGAAGAAGGCATGGACGACGTGGCGCTGGCGGGTGAGGTCGGCCTCGGTCGACGACGGCGTGTCCTGCACGCGGCGGCGGGCACGGCTGGCAAGCTGACGGGTCGCGACCGCCGTGCGGCCGACGATCGGGGCGATATCGTCGAAAGACACGTCGAACATGTCATGCAGGACAAAGGCGAGCCGCTCGGCCGGATTGAGCTTTTCCAGCACCACCAGGAGGGCCAGGCCGACGGAATCGGCCAGCAATGCATCTTGTTCCGGGTCGGTGCCGTTTCCGGCCTCGTGGATCACCGCAGGTTCGGGGATGCGAAGGGTCAGCGGCTCCTCGCGGCGGGATCTGCGGGCACGCAGCAGGTCGAGGCAGATGCGGGCCGTGACCGTCGTCAGCCATCCGCTGAGATTTTCAACATCGGACGTATCGCTTCGCATCAGGCGCAGCCATGCTTCCTGCACCGCATCCTCGGCCTCGGTGCGCGAGCCGAGCATGCGATAGGCGACGGCGCGCAGATGCGGCCGGTTCGCCTCGAATTTCTCGGCCTGCCACTTTTTTCCGTCCATCGGTCACATTCCCTCATCCTGTTTCGTCAGACCCTATGACGAACGAAATCCGGCCGGTGTGACAGCGGATCGGCAGGAAAGTGCATCGTCAGGACATGAGCCGCAACAGCGCTCTCACACTCAGAGGAAACGAATATGCAAGCTCGTATGAAGAATCCCGTTCTCGTCCTGCCCGAAACGCTGCAGGCGCTTCTGGCCGTCAGCAACTCTATCAAGGATCGGGGCCTCTCCGAGACCGTCATAGACCTTGTGCATCTGCGTGTCAGCCAGATCAACGGCTGCAGCGTCTGCACCGACATGGGCTTTCGCAAGCTCCAGAAGGCGGGCGAAGCGATGGAGCGCATCGTGGGGGTCTCCGCCTGGCGCGAGATGCCCTATTTCTCCGATGCGGAGCGCGCGGCCCTTGCGCTCGGGGAAGCGGTCACCCGGCTTGCCGATCGGCCGGACGCCGTCACCGACGAGATCTGGCGCGAGGCCGCAAGACACTACGACGAGAAGGCGCTGTCTGCCCTGATCGTCTCGATCGCGATCGACAATGTCTGGAACCGGCTGAACTCAACGGTCCGCCAGCCCGCAGGCGCATCCTGGAACTGACGGTCCGCAAAGAGCGCCACCTTCTTCTCGCATGATGGGCAGAAGGTGGCCCGTATGTCAGGCTTCGCCGACTCGCGAAGTGACCAGCAATTTTGCCAGCCAGTCGACAAAGACGCGCACCTTGTTGCTGAGGTGCCGATTGGGCGGGTAAACGATATGCAAGGGCAGCGAAGGGCGGCCCCAGCCGGAGAGGACCGGCACAAGTTCGCCGCTGGCGAGCGCGTCCCGCGCCATGAAACTGGGCACTTGCGCGATGCCGAGACCGGTCAAGGCCGCCTGGACATAGCTGCGGCTGTCATTCACCGAGAGGATATAGCGCGGGCTGATTTCCAGCGATTCGTTGCCGCGTTCGAACATGAAAGGAACCGTGCGGCCGGTTTGCGCGCGGAAATAGCTGACCGCATAGTGGCTGGTTTCCAGATCCTCGGGGCGTTCCGGCATGCCGTGCTTCTCGATGTAAAGCGGCGCCGCGCAGGTCACGAGATGTATTTCGCCGACGCGGCGGGCGATCAGCGACTGGTCGTTCGGCATGCCGGCCCGCAGGGCGCAATCGACATTCTCGGCCAGATAATCCACGAGACGGTCGCCGACGCCGAGATCGATGTGAATGTCGGGGTAGCGCTGATGGAAATCGCAGAGCGCCGGCATGACGATCTTCTCGGCAAAGGCGCCGGCCATTTCGACGCGCAGGCGGCCGCTCGGCAGGCTCTGCGAATTGCTGATGCTGCCGTCCAGCTCCTCGATTTCGGAGAGGAGCTGAACCGCGCGCTCGTAATAGAGCGCACCATCCGTCGTCACCATGACGCGGCGGGTCGTCCGGTTGAGAAGCTTGGCATGAAGATGCGATTCCAGCGACTGGATGAGCGTCGTCACCGTCGCCTTCGGCATGGAAAGGGCCGCCGCGGCGCGGGTGAAGTTACCCGTTTCCACCACGCGCGCGAATGCCCGCATTGCTGACAACTGATCCATTCTGTGATGCCCTTCGACCACGAAGAAAAGAGGTCGATTGTTTGTTATCCTGAATAGTCTGATCGAATATAGGCTACTTATTCTCGAAGCGGAATAACAATATGTTTTTATCGAGATTGATGCAATGCGGCATGGGGGCGCCAGGGACCGCATTTTCGAGAATATGATCGTAAAGCATGATAAACCGCTTCTGGATTGGATCATATTTACTCGAGCAGACAGGGATTTTGGTCGATGAGTGCGCCGTGGAAAGATGTTGTGCTGGAAAACGTGCCTACGGGGCCGGTGGCAGCTCGGATCTATAACGGCGAAGGTTTGAAGAAGGCGGCGCCTCTCGTGCTCTATCTGCACGGCGGCGCTTTTCTCGACACCGATCACGCGACCAACAGACCGGTGGCGGCGAGCCTCGCGGAGGCCGGCGCCATCGTGGTTGCAGCGGATTATACGAGCTGCAATCAGAATGCTTTTCCGAAGGTGCTCGAATGCGCCTACGGAATTCTTGCCTACCTCAGCAACAAGCGGAACATGCTTGCGCTGGGTGGGGCGAAAAAATCGCTGTTGTTTGTCGCCGGAGAGGAATCGGGTGGCAATGTCGCAGCGGGTGTCGCTTTAAAGGCGCGCGATCAGATACCCGGTTCGTTAGACGGACAGGTTTTGATTTCGCCTCTGCTCGATCCCTTCATGGGATCGAAATCTTTCCTCCAGGCGGAGGAAAGCGGCATGCGCGAGCGCTGGACGGAGGGTTGGAACCGTTACCTGGGTTTCCTGGGCGGTGTCTGTCACCCTTATGCCGCGCCTCGATACTGTTCGCGGCTTTCGGGCCTCGCGCCGGCATTGGTGCTCACGGCCGAGGACGACCCGCTCCGCGACGAGAGCATGGAATACGGCAGTCGGCTGAAAGCGGCCGGCGTCCGTGTTCGCCAGCAAGTCCTTCCCGCCGGGACAGGCTGGCCCACACTCTACGGCGGGCAGTCGAAGGACAGGGCCTCGTGGCAGCAGGATATCTGCTGCTGTTTCAAGGGCTTTGTCGAAGACGTGCAGGCTTGATCGACCAGGGTATTCCGTCCGCAAGGGATAAGCGCGGATGGGATGAAACGTCGAAGGCACGAGACCGGAGCAATAGTCACGCGGACGCGCGACGCTTCGGCCCCCCGATTTATTGAGACGATAGGAATTTTCGGCCCCGTATCCCAAGACGGAGCCAAAGGAGAGACCAACATGAAGTCCAACGGTAAGAGCTGGGCCCTGTGGGGCGCCGGCATGGGTGTTGCTGCGACTGTTGCAGGCGCGGCCTTCTATCTGGAGCTGCCGCGCGGCGCTCAGGCAACCGAGGCGGCCAGCCAGGCGGCCCCGCCTGCCATTCCCGTCACCGTTGCTGCCGTCGAACCGCGCGACGTTACGGCGTGGCAGGAGTTTTCCGGCCGGCTCGAGGCCATCGACCGTGTCGAGATCCGGCCGCGCGTCGCTGGCGCCATCCAGTCCGTGCATTTCCGCGAAGGTGCCCTGATCAAGCAGGGCGACCTGCTGGTGACGATCGATCCCGCACCCTATGAGGCGGCCGTCGCCCAGGCTCAGGCCGAGGTCGGAGCAGCAAAGGCCAAGCTCGATCTCGCCAAGGTCGAGGTCGATCGCGGCCAGAAGCTCTCCGACAGCAAAACGATCTCGCAGAGCGACATGGACACGCGCGCCAGCAACTATGCCGAGGCGGTTGCCAATCTGAAGGCCGCCGATGCGGCTCTGCAGACGGCGCAGCTTAACCTCGACTACACGCAGGTCCGCGCCCCGATCGCCGGTCGCGTCGGCAAGATCGCCGTCACCGTCGGCAATCTCGTGGCCGCCGGGTCTTCCTCTCCGGCGCTGACGACGCTCGTTTCGGTCGATCCGATCTATGCGAGCTTCAGCGCCAACGAGCAGACCGTGACCCAGGCCCTGGCCGAACTGCCGGCAACCGGCGGCGCTGTTCCGCCGGTCGAGCAGATTCCGGTCCAGATCGGCACGGCAAGCGATGACGGCACGCCGATCAAGGGCAAGCTGCAGCTGATCGACAACGAAGTCGACGCGGCGAGCGGCACCGTCAGCGTTCGCGCCGTCTTCGACAATCCCGGCGGTCGCCTCATTCCCGGTCAGTTCGTGCGGGTTCGCATGGGCCAGCCGAAAGCCGAGAGCAAGCTCGTCATCAGCGACCGCGCAATCGGCACCGACCAGGACAAGAAGTTCGTTTTCGTGGTTGATGGCGACAACAAGGTCAATTACCGGCAGGTCCAACTCGGTTCGCTGGTCGACGATCAGCGGGTGATCGAGGACGGCCTGAAGGTCGGCGAAAAGGTCGTTGTCAACGGGCTGCAGCGCATCCGTCCCGGTGCAGTCGTCGCCCCGCAGCTGGCAGAGAAGGTCGCGACCGCTCAGTAAGACTTCGCCTTCTGCCCATGGGCAGAAGGCCGACATTCCAATTCACATGATCCGCCGGCGGCTCTGAACTCGCCGGCCAGGGATTTTGCATCCGTTTTTACCCCGGAGAGGGCTTTGCTATGAACATCTCCAGATTCTTTGTCGACCGCCCGGTCTTTGCCGGTGTTCTTTCGGTCCTCATCGTGGTCGCCGGCCTGATCGGCCTCAGGGCGCTGCCGATCTCCGAATATCCGGAGGTTGTGCCGCCGTCGATTGTCGTGCGCGCCACTTATCCCGGCGCCAATCCGACCGTTATTGCCGAAACGGTGGCGACGCCGCTCGAAGAGCAGATCAACGGCGTCGAGGGCATGCTCTACATGTCCAGCCAGGCGACGTCCGACGGCGTTCTCAACGTGACGGTCACTTTCAAGCTCGGCACCGATCCGGACAAGGCGCAGCAGCTCGTGCAGAACCGCGTTTCGCAGGCTGAGCCGCGCTTGCCCGCGGAAGTCCGTGCCCTCGGCATCACGACCGTCAAAAGCTCGCCCGACTTCATCATGGTCGTCAACCTCGTCTCGGACGGGGCCGACCACGACATCACCTATCTGCGAAACTATGCAACCCTGAACGTCAAGGATCGGCTTGCTCGCATCGAAGGCGTCGGGCAGGTGCAGGTCTTCGGCGCCGGCGACTATTCCATGCGCGTTTGGATCGATCCGCAGAAGGCGGCCGAGCATAATCTTGCCGCCAGCGACATCAGCAATGCGATCAGCTCGCAGAACGTCCAGGCTGCGGCCGGCATCATCGGTGCTTCGCCCAGCCGGCCGGGCGTGGATATGCAGCTCAACGTCAACGCCCAGGGCCGCCTGCGCACGCCCGAGGAATTCGGCAACATCATCGTCAAGACAGGGGCCAACAGCGAGATCACCCGCCTTCGCGACGTCGCTCGCGTCGAGTTGGGTGCGGAAGATTATACGCTGCGTTCGCTGCTCGACGGCAAGCCGGCCGTTGCAGTCGCGGTTCTCCAGGCACCCGGTTCGAACGCGATCGAGATCGCCAACAATGTGCGCTCCACCATGAACGAGCTGCAGCTGGCCATGCCGGCGGGCGTCAAGTACGAGATCGTCTACGACACGACAAAATTCGTCCGCGCCTCGATCGAGAAGGTGATCGACACGCTGCTCGAAGCCATCGCGCTGGTCGTCCTCGTCGTCATCCTGTTCCTGCAGACATGGCGCGCGTCCATCATCCCGCTGATCGCCGTTCCGGTGTCGATCATCGGCACATTCGCCGTGATGTATGTCTTCGGCTTTTCGATCAACGCGCTCAGCCTGTTCGGCCTGGTGCTGGCGATCGGTATCGTCGTGGACGACGCGATCGTGGTGGTCGAGAACGTCGAACGCAATATCGAGAACGGGCTCAGTCCGCGAGACGCCACCTACAAGGCTATGAAGGAAGTCTCCGGTCCGATCATCGCGATCGCGCTGGTTCTCGTCGCGGTCTTCGTGCCGCTTGCCTTCATCTCCGGCCTGTCCGGCCAGTTCTACCGCCAGTTCGCCCTGACGATCGCGATCTCGACCGTCATCTCGGCCTTCAACTCGCTCACCCTGTCTCCGGCGCTCGCATCCCTGCTCCTGAAGGGCCATCATGCGCCGAAGGATCGGTTGACGCGGGTCATGGACGCGATCTTCGGCTGGTTCTTCCGCGGCTTCAATCGGGCCTTCGGAGCCGGTTCGAAATACTACGGCAAGGGCGTCGGCGGCCTGCTGTCGCGCAAGAGCATCGTCATGGTGATCTATCTTGCGCTAGTGGGAGCGACCTATAGCCTGTTCACAACGGTTCCGGGCGGTTTCGTGCCGTCGCAGGACAAGCAGTATCTGATCGGCTTCGCACAGTTGCCGGATGCAGCAAGCCTCGACCGTACGGAAGACGTGATTAAGCGCATGACGGACATCGCGCTGAAGCAGCCAGGCGTCGCCAATGCGATCGCCTTCCCGGGCCTGTCGATTAACGGCTTCACCAATTCCTCGAATGCCGGTATCGTTTTCGTCACGCTGAAGGACTTCGACGAGCGTAAGACGCCCGACCTTTCGGGCGGGGCGATCGCCATGGCGCTGAACCAGAAGTTCGGGGTCATCCAGGATGCCTTCATCGCCATGTTCCCGCCACCGCCGGTCAACGGTCTTGGCACGACAGGCGGCTTCAAGCTGCAGATCGAGGATCGAGCCGGCCTCGGCAACCAGGCGCTCGACCAGGCGGCCAAGGCCGTGATCGCCAAGGCCTACCAGACACCGGAACTCGCCGGGATCTTCTCGAGCTTCCAGATAAATGTGCCGCAGCTCTTTGCCGATCTCGACCGCGCCAAGGCCGAGCAGCTCGGGGTCTCCGTCACCGACGTCTTCCAGACGCTGCAGATCTATCTCGGTTCGCTCTATGTGAACGACTTCAACGCCTTCGGCCGCACCTACAGCGTCCGCGTGCAGGCCGATGCCAAGTTCCGCGCTCAGCCGGAAGATATCGGCCAGTTGAAGGTTCGTTCGGCATCGGGCCAGATGATCCCGCTTTCGGCTTTGCTGAAGGTCGATGCCACCACCGGTCCGGAGCGTACGAACCGCTATAACGGCTTCCTTGCAGCCGACATCAATGGCGGACCGGCGCCCGGCTTCTCGTCGGGCCAGGCACAAGTGGCGATCGAGAAGATTCTGCATGAGACGTTGCCGGCCGGTATAGACTTCGAATGGACGGACTTGACCTACCAGCAGATTCTGGCCGGCAATTCCAGCGTCGTCGTCTTCCCGCTGGCGCTGCTGCTGGTCTTCCTGGTGCTTGCCGCCCAATACGAGAGCCTGACCTTGCCGCTCGCCATCGTCATGATCGTGCCGATGGGCGTATTGGCGGCGCTGACCGGCGTCTGGCTCACGGGTGGGGACAACAACATCTTCACCCAGATCGGCCTGGTGGTGCTCGTCGGCTTGTCGGCGAAGAACGCCATCCTGATCGTGGAATTCGCCCGCGAGCTGGAATTCGAAGGCCGCACCCCCGTTAAGGCGGCAATCGAGGCCAGCCGCCTGCGTCTTCGCCCGATCCTGATGACCTCCATGGCCTTCATCATGGGCGTCGTGCCGCTCGTCACCTCGACGGGCGCCGGTGCCGAGATGCGCGCCGCCATGGGTGTCGCCGTCTTCTCCGGCATGATCGGCGTCACCTTCTTCGGCATCTTCATGACGCCGGTCTTCTATGTGCTGATCCGCAGCCTGACGGGCAACCGTCCGCTGAAGCAGCATCATCACAACGACAACGATCATTCGGTGGAGGTACTCCCGATCGCCGCCGAATAGAGGCCGTGCCGAGCGGTACTCCAGTGCTCGACATGCCATGGGCGGGACCGAAAGGTCCCGCCTTTCGCTTTTTGAGCGGCACTTTTATTCTACTGGCCGACTTCATCTTTCGGAGAATTTGCCGCATGGCCGCTGATTTCCTTTGCATGCTGGCACCATAGGTTTATCAAACTCTTGGATGAGTTGACTGACGTACGTCGAGCGTGGGGAGCCGCCAGTGGGCCAGGAGGGCTTTGAGGGCGATAGCGGGCAGAAGGTCGCTGTAGGATGCGCCGGCATGATCGGCCGCGATGCCGACTTGAGCCCTGTGCATTCCAATTCGAAGGATAGTCTATGAGCGGCAGGAAGATCGCTTTTCTCGGGACGGGGTTGATGGGCGCGCCGATGGTCCGGCGGCTGCTGGCCGTCGGCTTTGCCGTGACCGTCTGGAATCGCGACCGGAGCAAGGCCGAACCTCTGGCTGCCGATGGCGCGACCGTCGCGGATACGGCGGTGGAGGCGGCGCGGGGAGCATCGATACTTTTCACCATGCTCACCAACGGCGGTGCCGTCAGCGAAGTTCTGTTCGGCAGCGGCGTTGCCGAGGTGCTGGAGGCCGGCGCTACCGTGATCGACACCAGCTCGATATCGCCAGCCGTTGCCCGTGAGCATGCGGCGAAACTTGCCGAGCGCGGCCTTCATCATATCGATGCTCCCGTATCGGGCGGCGTGGTCGGGGCTTCAGCCGGAACGCTTGCGATCATGGCCGGTGGCGAAGCCGACGTCATAGACGGTGTCCGCGATGCCATGGCGCCGCTCGGCCGTGTCACACGCGTCGGCCCGAGCGGCACCGGACAGCTGGCAAAGCTCGGCAATCAGCAGATCGTCGCGGTGACCATCGGCGCTGTTGCCGAAGCCATGCTGCTGGTCGAAGCCGGCGGCGGATCGCGGGAGGCTTTTCGTGCCGCCATTCGCGGCGGCTTTGCGGAAAGCCGGATCCTGGAGCTGCATGGCCAGCGGATGATCGAGCGCAATTTCGAGCCGGGCGGAACCGCCCGCAACCAGTTGAAGGATCTGGATACCGTTATTGCCGCCGCTGAGAGCCTGTCTCTTCGACTGCCTCTGACGGAAGCGGTCAGGGCGGAGTTTGCCGAGTTCGTCGAGAATGGCGGCGGCGAGCAGGATCACAGCGGCCTGCTGCAATATCTGGAAGACAAGAATGCCCGAGGAAAGGCTTGAGGAAGAGATGAGCGATAAGGGTGCATCCAAGCGTCGTCTGCGTTCGCAGGACTGGTTCGACAATCCGGATCATATCGATATGACCGCGCTCTATCTCGAGCGCTTCATGAACTATGGCATCACGCCGGAAGAATTGCGGTCGGGCAAGCCGATCATCGGCATTGCGCAGAGCGGCAGCGACCTGACGCCCTGCAACCGCCATCACCTCGATCTCGCCAAGCGCGTGCGCGACGGCATTCGCGATGCCGGCGGCATTCCGATCGAGTTCCCGACCCATCCGATCTTCGAGAACTGCAAGCGCCCGACGGCAGCGCTCGACCGCAATCTTGCCTATCTCGGCCTGGTGGAGGTGCTTTACGGCTATCCGATCGACGGCGTGGTGCTGACGACCGGCTGCGACAAGACCACGCCATCGGCGCTGATGGCGGCTTCCACCGTCAATATCCCGGCAATCGTTCTGTCCGGCGGCCCGATGCTCGATGGCTGGCATGACGGCGAGCTTGCCGGCTCCGGCATGGCGATCTGGCGCTCGCGCCGCAAGCTGGCGGCCGGCGAGATCGACGAGGAGGGCTTTCTGGAGGCTGCACTCGCGTCCGCTCCCTCGGTGGGGCACTGCAACACCATGGGAACGGCATCGACCATGAACGCGATGGCCGAGGCGCTTGGCATGTCGCTGACCGGCTGTGCCGCCATCCCCGGCGCTTATCGCGAGCGTGGCCAGATGGCCTATCGCACCGGCAGGCGGTCGGTCGAGCTGGTATTGGAAGATATCAAGCCTTCCGACGTGCTGACGCGTGAGGCCTTCCTCAATGCCATCCGCGTCAATTCCGCCATCGGCGGCTCGACCAATGCGCAGCCGCATCTGGCTGCCATGGCCAAGCACGCCGGCGTCGAGCTTTACCCCGACGACTGGCAGGTGCATGGCTTCGACATTCCGCTGCTGGCCAATGTGCAGCCAGCGGGCGCCTATCTCGGCGAGCGCTTCCATCGCGCCGGCGGCGTTCCGGCGATCATGTGGGAACTGCTGCAGGCGGGCAAGCTGGAGGGCAACTGTCCGACGGTGACGGGCAGGACGATGGCGGAGAACCTGAAGGGTCGCGAGGCAACCGATCGCGAGGTCATCCGTCCCTTCGCCGAGCCACTGAAGGAGCGCGCCGGCTTCCTCGTGCTCAAGGGCAATCTCTTCGATTTCGCGATCATGAAGATGAGCGTCGTGTCGGAGGATTTCCGCAGCCGCTATCTGCAGGAGGCCGGCCACGAAGGGGTCTTCGAGGGCAGGGCTGTCGTCTTCGACGGCTCCGAGGATTACCACAAGCGCATCAACGATCCGGATCTCGGTATCGACGAGAGGACCATTCTGGTCATCCGCGGCGCCGGGCCGATCGGCTGGCCGGGGTCAGCGGAGGTTGTCAACATGCAGCCGCCGGATGCGCTTCTGAAGCGCGGCATCCGCAGCCTGCCGACCATCGGCGATGGCCGTCAGTCGGGCACGGCAGACAGTCCCTCGATCCTGAACGCCTCGCCGGAAAGTGCTGCCGGCGGAGGGCTTGCCTGGCTCAGGACCGGCGACATCATCCGCATCGATTTCAACCACGGCCGTTGCGACATGCTGGTGGACGAAGCGGAGATCGAGCGACGCAAGGGTGACGGCATACCGCCGGTCCCGCCGGATGCGACCCCGTGGCAGCGCATCTACCGCCGTTCGGTCACGCAGCTTTCCGATGGTGCCGTGCTCGATGGTGCCGCCGATTTCCGCAATATTGCCGCCGTTCCGCCCCGGCATAATCATTAGCCGGGGTCTCGGCACGCCAATGCGCCGCCATTAAAGTTCGTGAAAGGGAGTAGTGCATATATATTTAGCGGCAGTTATGCGGTCTCTTCAAATTCCGAAGGGGGTGGAGCTCTTTGGCAGAGACGACATCAGGGCGAAGCGAGGAAGAGTTCCAGGACCTTTTGAGAAGGCTGGAGCTGGCGCTGGAGGCGTCTCAAATCGGCGTCTGGCAGCATAACGTCAACGACCAGGAACTGCTCTGGGATCTCCAGATGCATAGGCTCTACGGAACCCGCCGCCACAATCGAAGGGTTTCGTCCGATGTCTGGATGAAGGCGCTGCATCCCGAGGATCTCGAAAGGGCGATCAGGGACTTTGACGTCGCCCTGGAAAACAAGGGGTTCTACAATTCCCAGTTCCGCATCCTCCTGCCCGGCGGAGAGGTGCGGCACCTGCGCTCCCGCGCGCATTATTACGAAGGCCCGGACGGAGCGCCGTCGTTCATCGGCGCCGAATGGGATGTCACGGCCGACGTTCTGCTCAATCGCGAACTCGCCAGCCAGAAGGCCATCGCGGAAGCGCGCGCCGTGGCGCTCGAGCAGAGCCGGTCGCGGATCGAGCATGCCGCCGATCACGACTACCTGACCGGCCTTCCCAACCGCCGCTATTTCGATCGTCGGCTGGCCGAATTGCGCAAGGACGCCTCGGTCGAGACCCTGGCGGTTCTTCACATCGATCTCGACGGTTTCAAGGAGATCAACGACAAATGGGGTCACGCGGCCGGCGACGCAACGCTGCAGAGCGCCGCCGCCCGCATCTCCGGGGCGATCACCGCCAATGATGTCGTGGCGCGCATCGGCGGCGACGAATTCGTGACCGCATTGGTCAATGTCGGCAGCCTCGAAAGGCTTGCGGCGATCGCGGACGATATTTTCTCGCGCTTGCGCCGCGAGGTGCGCTTCGGCAACGAGATGCTGAAGATCGGCGCGTCCATCGGCGTGGCGATGAGCCAGGCGAAAAGCGCGGGAAACCTCCTGGCGGAATCCGATGTCGCCCTGTTTCAGGCCAAGAAACTCGGCCGCAACCGCGTGGAGTTCTTTACGCCGCAGCTTCAGTCCGATCTGCAGGCCGAACGGCGGCTTGCCGATGAATTGCGGCTGGCGCCGGTCTTGCGCCAGATCGAGCCCTTCTATCAGATCCAGGTGGATGCCCGCACCCGCAGCATCGTCGGGCTGGAAGCTCTGGCGCGCTGGCGGCATCCGGAAAGAGGCCTGATGAGCCCGGCTGCCTTCCTCAAGGTTGCCGATGAATATGGGCTTACTGCCGAGATCGATGCCGCCGTGCTGAAGCGTGCGCTGGCAGACCGGGCGGCCTGGGTGTCGCAGGGTCTTTCGCCGCCGCGCATCGCCGTCAACATCTCCGGCCGCCGGCTAGCCGATCCGGATCTGATCGATGGATTGCGGGCGCTGAGAATACCTCGCCAGGCCATCGCATTCGAGCTGGTGGAGACCATCTTTCTCGACGATCCCGACGACAGGGTGCTTGCCAATATCGCCGGCATCAAGGAGATGGATATCGATATAGAGATCGACGATTTCGGCTCGGGCCATGCGTCATTGATCGGCCTGGTCAAGCTCAAGCCAAAACGGTTGAAGATCGATCGGCAACTGGTGACGGCGATCACCGTATCCGACGAACAGCGTCGCCTCGTCGGTTCCATCGTCGAGATCGCACAGGCTTTGAATGTCGAGGTCGTGGCCGAAGGGGTGGAAACCGAGGATCACGCACGCGTTCTTGCCGAGCTGGGCTGCGACGAGCTTCAGGGCTACGCTATCGGTTATCCTGTCTGCGAGAGCGAGACCGCCGCTTTGCTGAAATCGACCCTGGCGGGAAGTCGGGGTCGATCTTCAATCGGCGGTGGCGTACGGGCTACTGAATCTGTAGGGCAAGGATCAGACCGTAGCTGATGGCGCCCAGCGTCAGCAGCGACAGCGTGGCTGCCGCAATCACCCGGCCGCCGGCATGGGCGACGGAGCGGATGTTTACCGAGAGGCCGAGCGCAGCCATGGCGATGACGGTCAGGATGCCGGAAATCGTTTGCATCGGTGCTACCAGAGCATCCGGGATGAGGCCGAAGGAGCGCAGGGCCATCAGTCCGAGAAAGCCGCAGATGAACCAGGGAACCAGCGAGTGGTGGTGGCCAGTGCGTCCGTCCGTGCCGGCCGTCTCGGCCTTGGTGATGACGCCGAGCAGGAAGATGACCGGACCGAGCATCAGGACGCGGACGAGCTTGACGAGCGTGCCGGTCTGGACAGCAAGCAGGCCGACGGGAGCGGTCGCGGCCAGCACCTGCGGCACGGCATAGACCGTCAGGCCGGCCAGGGTGCCGTATTGCGGAACGCTCATGCCGAGATGGAAATAGAGAAGCGGCAGCAGGAACACGGCTGCGATACCGAGGACGGCGGTGAAGGCGAGGGCTGCGGCGATTTCCTGCGAATCCGCCTCGATTACCGGAGCAACCGCGACGATGGCAGAGTTGCCGCATATCGAATTGCCGCAGGCGATCAGCGTTGCGAGCTTCGGCGGCAGGCCAAGCACCCGCCCGATCATATAGGTGGCGGCGATCGACAGGACGACGACGATGGCGATGCCGGCAATCAGCCAGACGCCCGCACCGCGGATCGCCGACAGGCTGATGGAGGCGCCGAGAAGGACGATGGCGATTTCCAGGAGGAACTTGGCGCTGAAATCGATGCCCGGCTTCATGGTCGGCTTCAGCGGCTTGATCGTGCAGACGGCGATGCCGAGCGCTATGGCAAGCACCAGACTTTCGATCCATCTGCCGCCGAGAAGGCTGGTTTCAACATGCTCTGCAGCATAGGCGAGAAGGGCTACGGCCGAGGTGAGCGCGAGGCCTGGGAGGATCATATTTGCGCGTTGGGTAATGGACATATCGTGCCGTCATTCGTTTGTTATGCTTTGGTGACGGTAGGAAAGTCTCATCTGTCTATGTCGACATCCATCGAATATTATCCTATGTTTCGTTCGATTAATTAGAATGATTTCCCATGACCTTCGAACAGCTCGCCATTTTCGTCGCCGTCGCCGAGCGAGAGCATCTGACGCAGGCCGCGGAAGCCATCCATCTCACGCCGTCTGCCGTCAGCTCCGCGATCAAGAATCTCGAGGCCTACTACGGCGTGGAACTCTTTCATCGCGTCGGCAGGCGGATCGAGCTGACGGAGACCGGCCGCTCCTTCCTCGGCGAAGCCAAGGCGACGCTTGCGCGGGTGCGCTCGGCAGAACTCATGCTTGCGGAATTGGGCGGCCTGCAGCGCGGCCGGCTCAGCCTCTATGCCAGCCAGACCATCGCCAGCTACTGGCTGCCGCCCTTGCTGATGCGGTTCCATCGCGATTATCCCGGCATCGAGCTCGACCTGACGATCGGCAATACCCGTACCGTGACCGAGGCCGTCGTCGATGGCGGGGCCGAGCTGGGTTTCATCGAGGGCGAGGTCGATGCGCCCGCCTTATCGATGAAGATCGTCTCGCAGGATGCGCTTGCCATCGTCGTGCCGCCGCACCATCCCTGGGCGGACGGCCGGCAACTGACGGCCGCCGATCTTGTCGGCGGCACCTCCTGGGTGATGCGCGAGGAGGGGTCGGGCACGCGTTCGGAATTCGAGAATGCAGTCGCCAAGCTTGGCGCGGCACCGCAGGATCTCGATGTGGCTCTCGTGCTGCCCTCGAATGAAGCCGTGCTGTCGGCGGTTTGCGTGGGCCAAAGCGCGGCGGCTATTTCAAGCGCGGCGGCGAAGGCCTATCTCGGTCAGGGCCTGCTGGTCCAGGCGACATTCGATCTGCCCGCCCGCAGCTTCCGGCTGCTGCGCCATAAGGAGCGTCATGCCAGCAAGGCGGCACAGACGCTCGAGGCCATGTGCAAGAACTATCGCAAGTCCATCGCCTTCGATGAGGATGAGCGTAGCCTGTCGCTTGAGGCCGACACGGGCGCCTAGCTTCGACGCTGGTTGCGTGGGCTGATCGAGAACGCGGCGGTCTAGCGGCGCTCCGCTCGCTGCCTGTTGGCGATGACCAGCTCGATCTCGTTGCGGTCCAGCATGGCGCGGATATCGGCCGGAGGCGTGTCGTCGGTAACCAGCACGTCGAAGGATGCCGGTTCGCTTAGCACGATCGGCGCGCTGCGTCCGAACTTCGCGCTGTCGGCGACGACGATGCGATTTTCGGCGCGGCCGGCGGCCTCCCGGGAATATTCGGCCTCTTCGAGGTCATGCAGCATGAAGCCCGAAGCCGCATTGATGGCGCCGACCGAAAGGACGGCGTGGCGCACATTGAAACGGCGCAGGAAATTGGCGGCCTCCATGCCGAAGGCGCCGCCGTCGTGGCCGCGCAGCTCGCCGCCTGCAAAGAAGACGCGGTTGCCGTTGCGGGTGGCAAGCGCGTGGGCGACGGCAACGGCATTGGTGACGACGAAGAGGTTCTGGTGCTTCTGCAGCGCAACGGCAATGAAGGCGGTGGTCGAGCCGACGTCGAGAAAGATTGTGTCGCCGTCCTCGATCATGGCGGCGACCGAGGCTGCGATCATCCGCTTGGCTTCGGCATTCTCGTTCATGCGCAGATGCAGCGGCGGCTCGTTCATCGAGTCCTTGATATGGACCCCGCCATGCACCTTGGTCACCAGCCCGTTGGCTTCCAGGCTGCGGATGTTGCGCCGAATGGTTTCCTCGGAAACGCCGAGCCGTTCGGCCAGGAACTGTATGCGGCTTGCGCCGCCGGCCAAGCGCAGTTCCTCCAGGATCTCGCGTTCGCGATGATTGGAGTGAAGCGGCTGGGATGTGCCCGACATGGTCCTTGATCCTACTGAGGTATTGATCCCAAAACGTGTGTTGCCCGCGAAACCGCGGTCTTGCCGCCGGCAGAGACGTCAACGCGCACAACCCGATCCGGTTGCCTCGCGCTTGAGTTTTTAAGACAAATCTCACCTACGGTGAAGCGTCGTATTTGCAATATCCATAGCTCATACGCTGGGAGTTTGTCGCTTAAATCCAACAAAAAACCAAATATTCGTTTCATTTTGTGGATCGGTTCTTGACAGCTCTGCCTTTGTGAGGAACCTTTCTCATCCGAAGGATGCTCGGCAGTAGCACCGGAGGGGGAATGACTGCGACGCCGGAAGACAGGATACAGTCTCTCGCCATTTGGAACGGGCCGATCGAGATCGCCCCGCTGGTGGGCGGCATTACCAATCGCAACTATCTGGTCGGCAATGCGGGCCGACGCTTCGTCGTCAGGCTGGGGTCGGACATTCCCGTTCACCACATCAGCCGGGTCAACGAGGTCGCGGCGAGCAGGGCTGCCCATGCTGCCGGCCTGTCCCCTGCCGTCATCCATCACGAGCCCGGCATACTGGTGCTTGACTATATCGATGCGGGGCCGTTGTCCGCGGAGGATATCCGCGAGCCTGCGATGATGGCGCGGGTGGTGAATCTCGTCCGCTCCTGTCATCGCGATGTCGGCCGGCATTTTCGCGGCCCGGCGGCGATCTTCTGGGTCTTCCATGTGGTCAGGGACTATGCGGCCGCCTTGGACGCGGGCGGCAGCCGGCACAAGGCGCTGTTGCCTGCCTTTCTGGAGATCGCCGAGCGGCTCGAACGCGAGGCCGGTCCGTTCGAGATCGCCTTCGGCCACAACGATCTGTTGGCCGCCAATTTTCTCGACGACGGCAAGCGGCTTTGGCTGATCGATTGGGACTATGCCGGTTTCAACACGCCGCTTTTCGATCTCGGCGGCCTCGCCTCCAACAACGAATTCTCCGAGCCGCAGGAAGAGGCGATGCTGGAAGCCTATTTCGAGGCTGGTGTCAGCGACGATCTGCGCCGGCGCTATCAGGCGATGAAATGCGCCTCGCTCCTGCGCGAGACGATGTGGAGCATGATTTCGGAAATCCATTCCGACATCGATTTCGATTATTCTTCCTATACAGCTGAAAATCTGCGGCGGTTCGAGAGCGCCTGGCAGAGCTTTCGCAACTCTTGAGGTGACACGATGAAGGAACTGCCGACCACAGCGAAGACCGTCGTCATCGGCGGCGGCATCATCGGCTGCTCGACGGCCTACCATCTCGGCAAGCTCGGCTTCACCGATACCGTGCTGCTGGAGCGCAAGAAGCTGACCTCGGGCACGACGTTCCATGCCGCCGGTCTCGTCGGCCAGCTGCGCACCAGCGCCAACATCACGCAGATGCTCGGCTATTCCGTCGATCTCTACAAGAAACTGGAGGCCGAGACCGGGCTTGCCACCGGCTGGAAGATGAATGGCGGTCTGCGCCTCGCCTGCAACGAAGAACGCTGGACGGAGGTCAAGCGGCAGGCGACGACGGCGCAGTCCTTCGGCCTGCAGATGCATCTGCTGACGCCGCGGGAGGCGCTCGATCTCTGGCCGTTGATGGATGTCGACGATCTCGTCGGCGCCGCCTTCCTGCCGACCGACGGCCAGGCCAATCCCTCCGATATCACCCAGGCGCTGGCGAAGGGCGCCCGCATGGCCGGCGTCTCGATCTTCGAGGATACGGAGGTTCTCGATCTGGAGATCGACAAGGGCCGAATCCGCGCCGTCATCACCGAGAAGGGCCGTATCGAATGCGAGCGCGTCGTCGTCTGCGCGGGGCAATGGACGCGGACGTTCGCCGCCCGTTTCGGCGTCAATGTGCCGCTCGTCTCGGTCGAGCATCAATATCTCATCACCGAATCCTTCGGGGTGCCCTCCAACCTGCCGACGTTGCGCGACCCGGACCGGCTGACCTATTACAAGGAAGAGGTCGGCGGGCTGGTCATGGGCGGCTATGAGCCGAACCCGATCCCCTGGGCGCTCGACGGCATTCCAAAGGATTTCCACTACACGCTGCTCGACAGCAATTTCGATCATTTCGAGCAGATCATGGAGCAGGCGCTCATCCGCGTGCCGGCCTTGCAGACGGCAGGCGTCAAGCAGCTGCTGTGCGGGCCGGAGAGCTTCACGCCCGATGGCAATTTCATTCTCGGCGAGGCGCCGGAGCTGAGGAATTTCTTCGTCGGCGCCGGCTTCAATGCCTTTGGCATCGCGTCCGCCGGCGGCGCAGGCATGGCGCTTGCCGAATGGGTGGCCAAGGGCGAGCCGCCCTACGATCTCTGGCCGGTCGATATCAGGCGCTTCGGCCGCCCGCATTTCGACACCGACTGGGTGCGCACCCGCACGCTCGAGGCCTATGGCAAGCATTACACCATGGCGTGGCCCTTCGAGGAGCATTCGAGCGGGCGGCCATGCCGCAAGTCACCGCTCTACGATCGCCTGAAGGCACAGGGCGCCTGCTTCGGCGAAAAACTCGGCTGGGAGCGGCCGAACTGGTTTGCCGATCTTTTCGCCGGCGAGGAGCCGAAGGACATCTATACTTATGGCCGTCAAAACTGGTTTGATGCCGTCGGCCGGGAGCATAAGGCGGTGCGCGAGGCGGCCGTCATCTTCGACCAGACCTCCTTCGCCAAATTCGTGCTCAAGGGCAGGGATGCCGAGGCAGTGATGTCCTGGATCGCCGCCAACGATGTTGCCAAGCCTGTGGGTGCCTTGACCTATACGCAGATGCTGAACGACCGGGGCGGCATCGAGTGCGACGTGACTGTCGCCCGCACTGCCGAGAACGAATTCTACATCACCACGGGCACCGGCTTCGCCACCCATGATTTCGATTGGATTGCCCGGAATATTCCGGCCGACCTGCACGCCGAACTGGTGGACGTGACCTCGGCCTACTCGGTGCTGTCGCTGATGGGGCCGAAATCGCGCGAGATATTGCAGGCCGTGACCTTGGCGGATGTTTCGAATGCCGCATTCCCCTTCGGCAAGGTGAGGACCGTCGGTATTGCCGGCTGCCCGGTGCGGGCGCTGCGCATCACCTATGTCGGCGAACTCGGCTACGAGCTGCATGTGCCGGTGGAATACTCCGCCACCGTCTACGATGTGCTGATGGCAGCCGGGCGTGAGCATGGCCTCGCCAATGCCGGCTATCGCGCCATCGAAAGCTGCCGGCTGGAGAAGGGCTATCGCGCCTGGGGTTCCGATATCGGGCCGGATCATACGCCGATCGAAGCCGGGCTCGGCTGGGCGGTGAAGATGAAGAAGGATGTCGCATTCCGCGGCAGGGAAGCGATCGCGCGGCAGCTGGCCTCCGGCGTGAAGAAGATGCTCGCCTGCTTCGTGCCCGACGATCCGGAGATCGTGCTTCTCGGCCGCGAGACGATCTATCGCGACGGGCAGCGTGTCGGCTGGCTGTCGAGCGGCGGCTACGGCTACACGATCGGCAAGGCCATCGGCTACGGCTATGTCCGCGATCCCGGCGGCGTGACGGAGGATTTCGTGCTGTCGGGTCGCTATGAGCTCGATGTCGCGCAGAGCCGCGTGCCGTGCCAGGTGTCGCTGAAGCCGCTTTACGATCCGCAGATGGCGCGGATCAAGGCGTGATTGCGCAGGGCCTTGTCCGGCCGGCATGATGTGGGCTCGTAACAGATCTCATCAACCTGCGCGGGATGGTGAGATTGGACGGTATCCGCCAGAAGCGGCCGTCCAGCCGTATGACATGAGCCTTAGCCGGGCCTGGTGCTTCCCGCATCTACTATCGCCTGAACAACAAGAGCGATGCGTTTGTCGCGCATGCCGGGCCTAACGCGGCCCGAACGTTCGAGCTCAGCAAGCCCGTGAAGGGCTGCCCAGAAAGTCTCGGTTGCAGTCTCCGCATCAGCGCAGAACGGAGACACGGCTGCCGCAATTGCGTCGAAACCGGTTCTAAGCTCCGATCTCGTTTCGGCTTCGGCGAACTTCAATTGGGTCGGCAGGTTGAACATGGCGTCGTAGAGCGCTGGCCGGCTCAGCGCGAAGGTAAAATAGCCCATGGCGACGTTCATGAGGGCGTCTCGTCGTCCAGCTGTCTCGTCTGCCGCTGCCTTGAGAACGATCGCGAGATCCTTGAAGCCTTCGATTGCAACGGCCGCAACGATGGCATCCCTGTTCTCGAAGTGCGAATAGAGAACTGGCTGGCTGTATTCGATTTCCTTAGCCAGACGGCGAATCGTAACGGCGTCCCATCCTTCGCTTTCCGCGATCATACGCGCCGCCGCGACGATGCGATCTTCCCGTTCGGCCCGTTCTCGACTTTTCCGGTCTGCGCCACTCATTCCAGGATCTCCATGCCCGCAAGGCAACTATGCGCCGAAATTATAACGGCGCTTGACTAACTAGCAACGCTAAGGCAATAACTAGCAATGATAGATTATATTACATCGCTAGGAGAATTGCAAAATGTACTGGCTTGTTAACGGCATCGGTTTGCTAGTGGCCCTCGCGATTATCGCGATCGGCACCAGCTATATTGCGAACCCAATGGCCACGACGCGCAGTTTCGGCCTGCCGCTGCCTGAGGATGGTCCAAATATCCCCTGGTGGCTTCGCCTCAAGGGGGTTCGCGACATCGTAGCGGGATTGCTCGTGCTTGCATTTATGCTGTGGGGTGCCCAGCGGGAGGTCGGCATCGTCCTTCTGGTCGAAGCGATTATCCCCGTCGGCGACATGCTGCTCATTCTCGCGGCGAAAGGCTCCGGCAAAAGCGCCTTCGGCATTCACGGCCTCACGGCGGCGATTATGGTCCTGGCTGCCATCCCCATGACGTTTGGGGAGTTCTGAGATGGTTCATGTTCTTTCAATCTGGTTCCTGATCGTCGCATTCGCTGGCGCCGGCATTGTCAACGCGATCGGTGCCGCCGGTGCGCGAAACGAATTCGCTCGATGGGGCTATCCGCGTTGGTGGAATATCCTGACCGGTGGCCTGGAGATAGCGAGCGCCGTCCTGATTGCGTTTCCTGTCAGCCGCATCGTCGGCGTAGTGCTCGGGGCGGTAATCATTGCGGCGGCGCTATCAACTGTCCTGCGTCACCGCGAGTATGCACATCTTGCGCCGTTGAGTGTCTTTGTCACCTTGATCGCTCTTGTCGCGATCTCATCCTAGGCGCTGCCAGCAACGCCGCTTGCCTGCGACGGGCCGAAGACCGCCGTTGCCGGCAAGGGGTGCCTAAGATCCGGATCAGGCCGCTCCGCTTCGAAAACTGTGATCTCCCGCCATCGCGTCAGCCATTTTCTTGACACGCCGCCGCTTTCATCCTCAATCGACAGGCTGACAACAGACGGAGGCGAAAGACGATGGCGGAAGCGGGCATCAGGCTGGAAGAGAGCTGGAAAGAGGCGCTGTCGCAGGAGTTCGAAAGCCCCTACATGCAGCAGCTCAAATCCTTTCTCGTCGAGGAGAAGCAGCGCGGGAAGGTGATATTTCCGCGTGGCAGCGAGTATTTCCGGGCGCTGGACCTGACCCCGCTCGACGAGGTGCAGGTGGTCATCCTCGGGCAGGACCCCTATCACGGTGCCGGCCAGGCGCATGGGCTCTGCTTCAGCGTGCGTCCCGGCGTGCGCATTCCGCCGTCGCTGGTCAATATCTACAAGGAACTGGAAACCGATCTCGGCATTCCGCCGGCACGGCACGGCTTTCTGGAAAGCTGGGCGAAGCAGGGCGTGCTGCTGCTCAACAGCGTGCTGACGGTCCAGGAATCGCAGGCGGCATCGCACCAGGGCAAGGGCTGGGAGCGCTTCACCGACGCCGTGATCCGCAGGGTCAACGACGAATGCGACGGCGTCGTCTTCATGCTCTGGGGCTCCTACGCGCAGAAGAAGGCCGCCTTCGTCGATACCGAGCGCCATCTCGTGCTGAAGGCGGCGCATCCTTCGCCGCTGTCGGCCCACAACGGCTTCCTCGGCTGCCGTCATTTTTCCAAGGCCAACGCATATCTCTCCGAACACGGCAGGGAGCCGATCGACTGGACCCTGCCGAGCAATCCGGACGCTCCGTAAGGTGTCGCTTCTCGGAAGCGCGGCTGCGGATCGGTGAACGATCGGAATTTTTCGTTCACTCATTGAAGACAATCCGTTTGGCTATTGGGGGCTATCGAAAAGGGCCCCGCGAGACCATCTTCTGCTCATGAGAAACGCCTGCCGGTGCAGGCGAGACAAGGGGTTAGAGATGCTTAACCAGATCAAAGGTCTTCACCACGTTACCTCGATGGCGAAAGACGCCCGGACCAACAACAAGTTCTTCACGGACACGCTCGGCCTGCGCCGCGTCAAGAAGACGGTGAATTTCGACGCACCCGATGTCTATCACCTCTACTATGGTGACGAGATCGGTACGCCCGGCACGATCATGACCTACTTCCCGTTTCCGAAGATGGCGCGCGGTCGCCCGGGCACCGGCGAAGTCGGCAACACGGTTTACTCCGTTCCGGAGGGCGCAATCGGTTATTGGACCGAACGGCTCGGCCAGCATGGCGTCGAGGGCTTGAAGGTTGACGAATCCTTCGGCCAGAAGCGCCTGCATTTTGCCGGCCCGGATGGCGATGGCTTCGCCCTCGTCGAGGTCAAGGACGACAAGCGTCTGCCGTGGACGCATAACGGCGTCGATGCCGAACATGCCATCAGGGGTTTTCATTCCGTCGCCATGCGGCTGCGGGACGAGGGCGCCACGGCCGAGCTGCTGAAATACATGGGTTACGAGGTTGTCGATACGCATGAAGGCGTCAAGCGGCTCGCCATGCCTGGCGGCAACGGTGCCGACTATGTCGACCTCGAAACCATGCCGAACATCAACCGTGCGCTTCCGGGTGCCGGCTCCGTCCACCATGTCGCCTTTGCCGTCGAGAACCGCGCAAAGCAGCTCGAAGTGCGCAAGGCGCTGATGGACACGGGCTATCAGGTCACGCCGGTCATCGACCGCGATTACTTCTGGGCGATCTACTTCCGTACGCCAGGCGGCGTGCTGTTCGAAGTCGCCACCAATGAACCTGGCTTCAACCGCGACGAGGATACGGCTCATCTCGGCGAGGCGCTGAAACTGCCCGAGCAGCATGCGCATCTGCGCGGCCTGATCGAGCAGCACCTCGAACCGCTGGAAGGCTAATCCAGGGGAGGACATCATGACGGATACGAGTTATGTGCACCGGCTGAAGGCCGGTGCATCCGGAAAGCCCATTTTCTTCACGTTCCATGGTACCGGCGGCGACGAGAACCAGTTCTTCGATTTCGCTGCCCGGCTGCTGCCGGATGCGACCATCGTATCGCCGCGCGGCGACGTTTCCGAATACGGTGCTGCGCGTTTCTTCCGCCGGACGGGTGAGGGCGTCTACGATATGGCCGATCTTGCCCGGGCCACGGAAAAGATGGCAGCCTATGTTTCGGAAATGGCGGCGCAATACGGCGCATCGCAGGTGCTTGGCCTCGGCTTTTCCAACGGTGCCAACATCCTCGCCAACGTTCTGATCGAGCATGGTGATCTGTTCGATGCATCGGTGCTGATGCATCCGCTCATCCCGTTCCAGCCGAAGGACAATGCCAGGCTGCAGGGCAAGCGCGTGTTGATCACGGCGGGCGAGCGGGATCCGATCGCGCCGGCGCCGGTGACCAAGGCGCTGGCCGATTACTTTGCGCGTCAGGATGCCGAAGTCACGCTCGACTGGCATCCGGGCGGCCACGATATTCGCCCCAACGAGATCGAGGCCATCCGCACCTTCCTTGCTCCCTATGCCTGAGCGCGGCCAATGACCGGATCACGCGGCGGAAGACCTCTGTCGCGTGGTTTGCTATTTGCCGATCAGCCGGAGCATCGCCTTCGCCTGCGACGCGGCAGCGAGCTTTCCCTTCTCGTCGATATAATCCGTTCCGCAGAAGCGGCTGAGATTGGTAAAATCCATGCTGTCCGGCAGAGCGTGATTGGCTTCCGCTATGACCATGCGCCAGGCGCAACCGAGCATCTTGTCGGGCTGGATCGCTCCGTCGCAACCGGTGCTCAGGCATAAAGCGACATGTTTCTGCGCGCGATATCCGCCTGCGATGGCTTCCTCGTAGTCGATCTTCCAGCTGTCGCGCGTATGCTCGCAGCGGGCCGGATTGCTGCTCTGGCTGCATTGCACCGTCTTATCGACATAGGTCTGCGCCGGCGGCCACAATGGACCGTCGACCAGGCTGACGCAGCCGCATGCAAATAAAGTGGCCGACAGCAGGCGCAACTGATTCTCCTTCGACCGGGATCGCCAGAAACCTAGAGCGATCGCAAATATGTGCAAGATCAATATGATCTTGCCAACAGCGGCGAGACGGAGGTAGCTGGCCCGGTCGGATGAACGGGCATTGGCCGTGGCCTTCCTGCAACCCTCGTCATCTTCCGGCACGAGCGACAGGTCGCGGCGCAAGCTTGGCTTGTGGGCATCGTTGCCGCCCGCTAATGATCTGCCACCAAGGGGCGGGGGATTCCATCGTGACGCTGGCGGAACAGCAACAATACAGGCTGGGCGTGATTTATGTCGCGCTTTCGGCGCTTGCCTGGTCGACGTCCGGCCTGTTCGTGCGAGCGATCCATGCCGATCTCATGACCATTCTGTTCTGCCGCGGAATCGTCTCCGGTCTCGGGGTGTTCACCCTGTTTTTCTATATCGAGCGCCGCAACGCCTTTCGCATCCTGCGCTCCATGCGCGGCCCGTCGCTGGCGGCAACGATCTTTTCCGCGGCGTCCATGATCAGTGGTATCGGCTCGATCTACTATACGTCGGTTGCCGATGCCATGGTCATCTACGCGACGGTGCCCTTCGTTACCGCAGGGGTCGCGTTCCTTTTCATCGGCGAGCGTCCGAATATGAGGACGCTCGTTGCCAGCGGCATTGCTTTCATCGGCGTGCTCGTGATGCTTTCCGGACATGGGAGTGACGGCGGCAGCTGGCTCGGCAAGGGGCTTGCTGCCATCATGACGCTGACCGTCGCCGCCCTTGCGGTCATCATGCGCCAGCACCGCAATGTGCCGATGCTGCCGGCCATGGCGCTTTCCGCGTGGCTGTGTTCCTTCGTTACCTTCTGGTTCGCTTCGCCGCTTTCGATCTCGGGCCAGGACCTCGGCCTGATCATCGCCTTCGGTATCGTTCAGAATGCGATGGGCCTCTGCCTCTATACGTTCGGGTCCCGGCTCGTCCCGGCTTCCGATGCCGCCCTGCTGACCGCGCTGGAGGTTCCTCTCACTCCGCTGTGGGTCTGGATGGTCTTTGCCGAGCGTCCCTCGACTGCGACGCTGATCGGCGGCCCTATCGTCCTGGCCGCGCTTTTTGGACATATCCTGTTGGAAGTACGGCGAAATCGGGTGGTAACCTCGGCGAAGGCGCATTGACCGTCTTGCTCCTTTCATCTCAAAATGCTGAAATTCGCTCAGTCATCAGGAGTCGGAATCGATGAAAAAGGTATTCAATCCCCCATCCGTCCGCCGCCCTTTCGGCAACTACAATCATGGCCTGCTGGTGCCGCCGGGTGCCAGCCTTCTGGTTACGTCCGGCCAGCTCGGCATCGGTCTCGACGACCGCATTCCGGCCGACGTCACGGCCCAGGCCGAGATGTGCTTCGAGGCGCTCAAGGCCATCCTAGACGAGGCCGGCATGAGCTTTGCCGACGTCATCCGCATTTCCGGCTTCGTCACCACGCGCGAGGATTTCCCTGCCTATATGGCCGTGCGCGACCGCTATATCCTGGATCCGAAGCCCGTTTCCACATTGCTGATCGTCGGCGGCTTTACCCGAGCCGAGTTTCTGGTGGAGGTCGAGGTCACGGCGGCGAAGGTGATGTGACCCTTCGCAGCGGTTTCGGCTTCTCAATCGATGCTGGCAGATCGACACCGTCGATCTGCAGGAGACGAGCATGACTCAGAATATCTATGACGATCCAGGTTTCTTCGCAGGCTATAGCCGCCTTCAACGTTCGGTCGACGGGCTGGCGGGGGCGGCGGAATGGCCGGCCATGCGCGCATTGCTGCCTGACATGAAAGGCCTCGATGTCGCGGATCTCGGCTGCGGGTTCGGCTGGTTCTGCCGCTGGGCCGCCGAGCAGGGGGCCGCCGGTGTTTTGGGACTCGATGTCTCGGAAAAGATGCTGGAGCGGGCGCGCTGCGAGACGATGGATATGCGTGTTCGCTATGACCGGGCCGATCTGGAGAAGCTCCGGCTTGCCGGGGCGAGCTTCGATCTCGTCTATAGTTCGCTGGCCTTCCACTATATCGAGGATTTTGCCGGGCTTCTGGCAACGATCCGTCAGGCGCTGAAGCCGGGCGGGCGGCTGATCTTCTCGATCGAGCACCCGATCTACATGGCGCCGCGGCAACCCGAATGGCAGGTCGATGCCGAGGGCGGCAATATCTGGCCGCTCAGCGCCTACCAGATCGAGGGCAAAAGGCTGACGAACTGGCTTGCCGAAGGCGTCGTCAAGCAGCACCGCACGATGGCCACGACGCTCAACCTGCTGATCAGGTCCGGTTTCATCATCGCCCATGTCGAGGAGTGGTCGCCGAGCGATGACGATCTTGCCGCCCATCCGGATTGGGTAACCGAGCGCGAGCGGCCGATGTTTCTGCTGATTTCCACCCAGACCTGACGGCGGATTTCGCCGAGTTGCACAGAGGTTTTTTAGGCGGCATTTTTCGGGATGCGGTGCGCTTGGCTATCTTTCTGTTTGTTGATAGTTTTTATAGAGAATTAATTGCTCGCCGGATACGACTTCCGTAAAATGTCGTTTCTTGAGATGTGCGGGCCCGTCCAATAGCCTAGCCTGACCGATGCGCGTTGGGGGATATGGAATGAACATGAAGACGTCCGTGGCCGTAGAGAAGGCAGTGGCCGTCGCCGATCCCGATATCGCGCGCGCAGAGTTTCGTAACGCCATGGCACGGATGGCCGCCGCCGTGAACATCGTCACGACCGATGGCCCCGCCGGGCTGGCCGGCTTTGCGGCAACCGCCGTCTGCAGTGTCACGGACAATCCACCCACCTTGCTCGTCTGTCTCAATCGCGGTGCGTCCGTTCATCCCGCCGTAACGCAGAACGGCGTGCTGTGTGTCAACGTCTTGTCGGAGGCACATCAGGATCTGTCGCGGCTTTTCGGCGGCAAGACGCCGGTTGCGGAGCGGTTCGCCGCCGCCGCATGGTCGGCGCTGGCGACCGGTGCGCCCGTGCTTGAGGATGCGCTTGTGTCGTTCGATTGTCGCATCGTGCGTCAGGCCGATGGCGGAACGCACGACATCCTTCTCTGCGAGGTCGATGCCATTCGCCGGCGCGACAACGGACAGGGGCTCGTCTATTTCGACCGGGCCTATCACCCGGCCGGTTAAAGCAATTCCGGAAAAGATGCGCAGCGGCTTTCCGTGCGGAATCGCTTAAAAACAAGGAGATAGAGCGGCGCCACGATTCCGCGAAGCGCGGAACCGCTCCGGCACATTTGCTCAGTAATTTTCCTGATACCACTCGACGAAGCGGCGCACGCCTTCGTCAACCTCGATCTGCGGCTTGAAGCCGGTCAGCGCCACCAGCAGGTCCGGCACGGCATAGGTGTTGTGCACGTCGCCGGGCTGCATCGGCAGCATCTTGCGGATTGCCTGCTTGCCAAGCATCGTCTCGATGGTTTCGACGAAGCTCATCAGGCCAACCGGTTGACCGCCACCGATGTTGACGACGCGGAAGGGCGCATTTTTCGACAGGGTATCGATAATCGTATCCGATACCACCCGGTTCTCCTCCGAGGGCACGACGCCGATCAGGCGCACGATGCCTTCGACGAGATCGTCGATATAGGTGAAATCGCGGCTCATCTTGCCTTCGCCGTAGATTTCGATCGGCCTGTCGTTGCGGATGGCATCGACGAATTTGAACAGCGCCATGTCCGGACGGCCCCAGGGGCCGTAAACCGTGAAGAAGCGGAAAGCGGTGGTCGGCACATGGAAGAGATGGGCGTAGCTGTGCGCCATCAGCTCCATGCTCTTCTTGGTCGCGGCATAGATCGTCATCTGCTCGTCGGCCTTGTCGCTTTCGGCAAAGGGGATCTTTTCGTTGGCGCCGTAGACGGATGAGGTCGATGCCAGCAGCAGGTGCTTGGGCTGCAGGTTTCTTGCCAGTTCCAGCACGTTGAACGAGCCGGTGACGTTGGAATCGACGTAGGAGCGCGGATTTTCGAGGCTGTAGCGCACGCCGGCCTGGGCGGCGAGGTGGACGATTACGTCAGGTTCGGCGAGTTCCGCTGTGTGATCGAGCGCCGCCTTGTCCTCCAGCATGCCGGTCACGGCCTTGAAGCCGTTGGAACGCGCGAGGATGGCGGTCCGCTTCTCCTTGAGCCTGACGTCGTAATAGGGCGTCATGCCGTCGAAGCCGACGACGAAATGGCCCTCGTCGAGCAGCCGCCTGGCAAGATGGAATCCGATGAAGCCGGCGGTGCCGGTGATGAGATAGCGCATGGATCGGCCTTTGCTGAGAGCATTTCCAGGAAAAGTGCATAGCGGTTTTCCGTTCGGAATGCGTAAACGCTTTAAAGCGTGTCGTCGTTCGAGGGTCTGCCGACGCTTGTATAGGCAAATCCGTGCTTTGTGACCTCGTCGTGGCGATAGATGTTTCTGAGGTCAACGAGCACCGGCGCCTTCATGATGGATCTGAGCCGGTCGAAGTCGAGGGCGCGGAACTGGTTCCATTCCGTCACGATAACGATCGCGTCGGCGTCGCGTGCGGCGCCATAGGCGTCTTCGGCATAGGCGATATGGTCGATCACCTGGCGGGCATTGTTCATGCCTTCGGGATCGTAGCCCGTTACCGTGGCGCCGGCATCCAGAAGCGTCTGGATGATCGAGATCGCCGGGCTGTCGCGCATGTCGTCGGTGTTCGGCTTGAAGGTCAGCCCGAGGACTGCGATCGCCTTGCCCCTGATGTCGCCGCCCATGGCCGCGATCACCTTGCGGCCCATGGCGCGCTTGCGGTTGTCGTTGATGGAAACCGTCGTCTCGATGAGGCGCACGGGGCTGTCGTAGTCCTGGGCGGTCTTTGCCAGCGCCAGCGTGTCCTTCGGGAAGCAGGAGCCGCCATAGCCCGGGCCGGCATGCAGGAACTTCGAGCCGATGCGGCCGTCAAGGCCGATGCCGCGCGAGACTTCCTGCACGTTGGCGCCCACCTTCTCGCACAGATCGGCCATTTCGTTGATGAAGGTGATCTTCATGGCCAGGAAGGCGTTGGCGGCATATTTGATCAGCTCGGACGTGCGGCGGGAGGTGAAGAGCAGCGGCGCCTGGTTGAGGTAGAGCGGCCGGTAGACTTCGGTCATGACCGAGCGGGCGCGCTCGTCGTTGAGGCCGATGACGATGCGGTCCGGCCGCTTGAAGTCCTCGATGGCGGCGCCTTCGCGCAGGAATTCCGGGTTGGAGACGACGGCGACGTCGGCATCCGGATTGGTTTCGCGCACGATGCGCTCGACCTCGTCGCCGGTTCCAACAGGCACGGTCGATTTGGTGACGATGACGGTGAAGCCGTTGACATGCTGGGCGATCTCGCGGGCGGCGGCATAGACATAGGAAAGATCGGCATGGCCGTCGCCGCGCCGTGAAGGCGTGCCGACCGCGATGAAGACGACGTCGCTGGCGGCAACGCTTTCCGCCACTTCGGTCGCGAACGAGAGACGACCGGCGCGGACATTGTCGGCGACGAGCTGCTCCAGGCCAGGTTCGAAGATCGGAATCTCGCCCCGGCGCAATGCCTCGATCTTGCTGGCGTCCTTGTCGACGCAGATGACGTCATGGCCGAAATCGGCAAAGCAAACGCCCGACACGAGCCCCACATAACCCGAGCCGATCATCGTGATGCGCATGAAACTTCAATCCTCTTGCTGGGCCGGCCTTTTGCCCCGAAGCAAAGCCGACGTTGCGATCGATTGCGCTTATACACAGGATCGCCAGTGACGCCTATATGCGATGCTCGTGCGTGGCGATTTGCGACAGAAGTGTCACAATGGGCTGCTTGCATTCTCGCCGCTCTATTGATGCAACTCCCTTTCTTTCCAAGTGAAACGAAGCCTTTGTACTTTAAGCTTATCATTGCCTATTGCTTGTGATTGGCATCATGTTACCGCATGATGGACCGGGCATAATCGTTCCGCGGGGAACGGGTATCGAGTATCGAGTGGGCGGTTCGGGACTTTTGCATGAAATCGATTTTTGCCGTGCGTAAAATGCGAGCCGGCGAGTTGGAACTCGCTCTGGAATGGGCTCGGCAAGAGGGCTGGAACCCTGGGGTGGACGACGCCCCGGCATTCTGGGAGGCAGATCCGTCCGGTTTTCTCGTCGGCGCGATCGGCGAGGTGCCGGTTGGCTGCATTTCCGTCGTCCGCTATGGCGAGACCTTCGCGTTTCTGGGCCTTTACATGCTTCACCCCGAATTTCGCGGCAGGGGATACGGCAAACAGCTCTGGAACAAGGGCATGGCGCTCGCCGGAAATCGTACCGTCGGCCTGGACGGCGTGGTCGCGCAGCAGGAAAACTACCGCCGGCATGGCTTCGAGGCCGCGTATCGAACGGTGCGCTACGGCGGCGTCCCGAAGGCGCTCGATGTGGACGAGCAACAGGCCAGGCAAGTCGTGGCGGTGACGGACGGCAAGCTTGACGGACTGCTGCACTACGATGCCGAAATTTTCCCCGGCTTGCGCTTTTCCTTCATCAAAGCCTGGTGCGGCGCTCCCCACAGGCGCAAGTCCTTCATTGTCGGCGGCGGCAGCAGGGTTCGCGGCTTCGGCACGATCCGGCGCTGTTTCGAGGGCTACAAGATCGGTCCGTTGTTTGCCAACAAGCCGGAGATCGCGCGAGCCCTGTTGAGCAGGCTGCTCGCCGAGGCCAAGGGAGCTCCCGTCTATCTGGATGTGCCGGTGGACAATGCGCAGGCCGTCAGGCTTGCCGAAGATTGCGGCTTGTCTCCCGTGTTCGAGACGACGCGCATGTATCGCGGCAAGGCGCCGGAAACACCCCTTGATCGCGTTTTTGGCGTCACGACGCTCGAGCTCGGCTAGCCGCATCGCTCCCGCGCCACGCGGGAAACGAAGCGCCGACATTAACCTTAACAAACGATTAATTGCCGTATCGGGACCTTAATCAACCCTAACGGGCTGCATATTCGGCCCGGTCATTATATAGACGGTCCGGGGGCGCCAAGGGGTAATTGAACAATGATTGTTCATTTCCGTATTGGAGTCGGCAATGCATGTCATGGAAAGTATTAACCGGCAGACCTGGCGTAATCCCTGGGCCTTGCGCGACTACCGCCGCAGCAGCGGCTATCTTAACGAAGGCGAGCGCGCGGCTTTTGCCATCGGTGCTCCACGGACAGGCAGGGGGCGTGTCCTGGATATCGGTGTCGGCGGCGGCCGCACCGCGCAGCTCTTGCGCGATGTTGCAAGCGACTACATCGGTGTCGACTACACGCCGGAAATGGTCGAGCTGTGCCGGAAGAACCATCCGGATCTGCGCTTCGAGCATATGGATGCGCGCGATCTGTCGGCTTTTCCGGACGGCAGCTTCGATCTGATCGTCTTCAGCTATAACGGTATCGATTCCGTCGATGCCGCAGGGCGGCTTGCCGTCATGCGCGAAGCGGCACGGGTGCTTGCCTCGGGCGGCGCCTTCGTGTTTTCGACATTCCACCGCGGCTGGCGCGGCTTCGAGCATCGCATCGACTATCGCCGGCTGGAATGGACCTCCAATCCGGTGCGGCTCGGCCTGCGGACCCTGCGTTATGTCGAGGGGCGCATTTCCGGGACATTGCGGCAACGCCGGCTGAGGCCGCTCGAACAGCGCGACGGCGAACATGCCATCATGCTGCATGGCGCACATGATTTCGGTGTCATGGTCTATGCGACGACGCCGGCGCAGGTTCGGTCGCAACTGGCGGAGGCGGGTTTTGCCATGCCGGCGCTGGTGCTCGATCTGGATGGAAAGCCGATCGGCGCGGCAGCGTCGGCCGAGCACGAGTATTTCCATGTCGTCGCACACAAGCCGGGCCTTTGACGGGCGAAGGCTGCCGACCCGATGGGGCTATTCGTGGCCGCCGTCCGGCCGGTAGCCGGGAAAAATCCTGTTGGAGGTGCTGATTCGTCATGCAAAAAGCCGAATCTCCTGAGACAACAGGGTCGCTTTCCCAAAAACAAAGCTTTATAGATGCGCGGGTTTGAGCAAGGCGCGCCTCCGCGCGCAGGAAGCGGGAATGGATAAATGACGAACGTTGTAGTGATCGGCTCGCAGTGGGGCGACGAAGGCAAGGGCAAGATTGTCGATTGGCTTTCGGAACGCGCCGATGTGATTGTACGCTTTCAAGGCGGTCATAATGCCGGTCATACGCTCGTCGTCGATGGTGTCAGCTACAAGCTCGCGCTACTGCCCTCCGGGCTCGTGCGCGGCAAGCTCAGCGTCATCGGCAACGGCGTTGTCGTCGATCCCCACCATTTCGTCGCCGAAGTGGAAAAGCTGCGCGCCCAGGGCATCGCGGTCACGCCCGACGTTCTGCGCATTGCCGAGAACGCGCCGCTGATCCTGTCGCTGCACCGCGATCTGGATGCCTTGCGCGAAGATGCGGCTTCCAACAGCGGCACGAAGATCGGCACGACGCGCCGCGGCATCGGTCCGGCTTATGAAGACAAGGTCGGCCGCCGCGCCATTCGCGTCGTCGACCTTACCGAGCCGGAAACGCTGCCGGCCAAGATCGACCGTCTCCTGACCCATCACAATGCCCTGCGTCGCGGCATGGGTCTCGACGAGATTTCCTTCGATACCCTGCATACCGAGCTGACCTCGGTCGCGGAGCATATTCTCCCCTACATCGATCAGGTCTGGCGGCTGCTCGACGAGCAGCGCAAGGCGGGCGCCCGAATCCTTTTCGAAGGCGCGCAGGGCGCGCTGCTGGACAACGACCACGGCACCTATCCGTTCGTGACTTCGTCCAACACGGTTGCCGGCCAGGCCGCCGCCGGCTCCGGCCTCGGTCCGACGGCGCTCGGCTACGTGCTCGGCATCACCAAGGCCTATACGACCCGCGTCGGTGAGGGACCGTTCCCCTGCGAGCTGCATGACGAGATCGGCAAGCACCTCTCGACGGTCGGCCGCGAAGTCGGCGTCAACACCGGTCGTCCGCGCCGTTGCGGCTGGTTCGACGCGGTGCTGGTGCGCCAGACCGTGAAGACTTCGGGCATCACCGGCATCGCGCTCACCAAGCTCGACGTGCTCGATGGCCTTGACGAGTTGAAGATCTGCGTCGGCTACAAGCTCGACGGCAAGGAAATCGATTATCTGCCTGCGAGCCAGGCAGCGCAGGCCCGCGTCGAGCCAATTTACATCACGCTCGAAGGCTGGAAGGAATCCACCGTCGGCGCCCGCAAATGGGCCGATCTGCCTGCCCAGGCGATCAAATATGTCCGGCAGGTGGAAGAGCTGATCGGTGCGCCTGTGGCGATGCTTTCGACCAGCCCGGAGCGCGAGGACACCATACTTGTGACTGACCCTTTTGAGGGCTAAAGTTGCGAACCTATGACGAATCCCGGCCCGGCTGCGCGCCGGGCATCATGAGAAAGTGCTGATGGCGGATTTTGTAGCAGTTATTCGACGGGCCGTTGACGGCCTGACGGACAATACTCCCGAGATGCGGGTCAAGGTTTACGATCGAGCTCGTGGTGCCGTGCAGCGGCAGCTCGAGAGCATGAAGCCGCGCCCGCCCGAGGAAATGCTGCGCCGCCAGCTCGACAAGCTTGAGGCCGCGATCGTCGAGGTCGAGGCCGAGCATGCCGAGGCCTTGCCCGATGGTGAAGAGCAGTCGGTTGCCGAAGCGTCGGTTGTGCATGAGGAGATCGCTCCCGAACCCGTCGCGGAGCATCGTGCGGCGCACGCCGAGCCCCATGCGGAAGAGCCGGCGGCCGTTCCTGCCGAGGCTCATGTCCATGAAGAGCCGAGGGTTTCCGAGCCCGTTCACGAGGAACCCGTCTACGAAGAGCCGGCCGCACATGTCGAACATGTGCAGGAGCACCAGCCCGTAGAGGAATGGAGCGAACCGCATCGCGAGGAGGAGCCCTATGCTCCGGCCGCCGCGCATGCCGGCGTGGAGCACCATGCCGAGGTTCCCGCTGAGCCGACCCCGGAACCGGTCTATCACGACGAGCCGCAGCATCATGTGGAAGAGGCGCCGGCTGTTGCCGTGGAGCCCGTTCACGCTGCGCCTGCGACGCCCGTGCAGGCAACGCCGGTCGATGATGTCATAAGCCAGGTCGAGCAGATCTGGGCGGAGGTCGATGCGCCGGTTCGTCAGTCTGCGCCGGAGCCGGTAGTCTCGCCTCCGAGCGAGCCCGTCATGCCGGCCGCGGCTTTTGCGGAAGCGCCTTTCGGGCAGCCGGTAGGGTCGTCCGAGGCCGTCAAGGCACCAGCCGGCAACAAGGGCTTCGCCTGGGATGCTGATGTCTTCGAAGAGTTGGAGCCAGTCCCGCCGGTTTCCAAGCCGACCCAGCAGCCGGCGCGGCAGATGCCGGAAAACGCCTTTGACGACGTCGATCTTTTTGCGGACGTGCATTCGCCCCGCAAGACGGCATCCGACGCCGATGCTGCCAATGACGGCTGGCGCGAGCTCAAGGAGCTTGCCGGTTTCGACAAGCGCGCGGAAGACGACCGGGGCGGTGGTCCCTCCGTCCCGCCCGATCTCGATCAAAGCATGGCGGCGAAGCTGCAGGGCCGAAGCTTCCGCATGGAGCCGAAGCGTCGTCGCATCAATGCCACCGGCATCATCGTCACGCTCGTCGGCCTTGCGGTCGTCGGTGGCGGTGGTTACGCAGCCTGGTTGAACCGCGATGCGCTCAACAACATGGTGACGAAGCTCGTCAGCTCGGCGCCGAAGAATGCGTCAGCGCCCGCGACGTCGGATGCAGCGGCAAACAGCAGTCCCGCGAACAACGACAGCCCCGCTGCAGCGCCTGCCGCCCAGCAGCAACAAGCAGCCATACCTCCGCAAAGCAACACGGCAGCTCAGAAGCCACCGGCTGCCGGTAATACGGATGTGGCCGCGTTAAGCGATCCGAATACGGTCAATACGAAGTTCACGCAGCGTCTTCTGGCCAATGGCACCGAAGAGGACGAGGGTCCGGCTCCGAACGGTCAGCCGGGCGTTGCCGAAGGCAAATCCGTTGCGGAGCAGAATGTCGCTGCCGCGGCACCATCTGCAACGACAACGCCGCCGCCCGCCGCTGCCGATGCCGGCGCTGCTCAGACGCAGGCGCCTGCGGCTGCTGCCGCTACGCCGGCCACCCCGTCCGCCGCGACGGACCAGCAGGCACCTGCCGCCGACCAGCAGCAGCAAGCATCCGCCAATCAACCGCCGCCGGTTACGCAACAGACGGCACCGGCTACGGACGGGCAGAAGGTTTTTCTCTATGAAGAGCGCCTTGGTCAGACCTCGCCTTCGGCCTTCCAGGGCACGGTCACCTGGTCCGTTCAGGAAGGCAAGGGTGCCGACGGCCGGCCGGAACCTTCGGTGCAGGGCCTCATCACCGTTCCGGATCGCGGTTTGACCGCTACCATCACCGTTTCGCGGAATTCGGATTCCTCGCTGCCGGCTAGCCATCTGATCGAGCTGGCCTTCCAGGTGCCGCCGTCATTCGAAGGCGGAGCGATCGACAATGTCCAGCGCGTTGCATTGAAGGCGACCGAGCAGGATCGCGGCGATGCGCTGATTGCGGTGCCTGCGAAAGTCACCGACGATGTCTACATGGTTGCGCTGAACGATTTTCCGGATGCGCGCAAGACCAACCTCGACCTTCTGAAGAATCGCAACTGGATCGATATTCCGGTCGTCTATCGCAATGGCCGCCGCGCCCTGCTGACGATGGAAAAGGGTCCGACCGGCACCGATGCCTTCAACAAGGCAATCTCGGAATGGCAAGCGCTCGGCGGCGTAGCCTCGAGCGGTCAATAATCCTTCCGGCATCGATGAACATGGAAAAGGCGGGCTTTTGGCCCGCCTTTCTTTTATCCATCAAGACCTTCGAAGTCGGAGGCGTTACGCCGTCGCTTCGACGACGCGGAGCGCCTTGGCGCGCTCCAGCGCATCCTTCTGCACGGCTTCCTGGACCTTTTCGAAAGCGCGAACCTCGATCTGGCGCACACGTTCGCGGCTGATGTCGAATTCAGCCGAGAGGTCTTCCAGCGTCACCGGCTCATCGGAGAGGCGACGTGCCTCGAAGATGCGGCGCTCACGGTCGTTCAGAACGCCCATGGCGCGTGCTAGCATGCGGCGGCGCGTCTCGAGTTCGTCCTGCTCGATCAGCACGTCTTCCTGGCTGTCGTGATCATCCACCAGCCAATCCTGCCACTGGCCGGAATCGCCTTCGGAAGCCTTGATCGGCGCATTCAGCGAAGCGTCGCCCGAGAGGCGGCGGTTCATCGAAACGACTTCCTCCTCGGAGACCTTCAGCTTGGTGGCGATCTCGGTAACATGCTCCGGCTTCAGATCGCCGTCGTCGATGGCCTGGATACGGCCCTTCAGACGGCGCAGGTTGAAGAACAGGCGCTTCTGGTTGGCAGTCGTGCCCATCTTCACCAGCGACCACGAGCGCAGGATGTATTCCTGGATCGAGGCCTTGATCCACCACATGGCATAGGTTGCCAGGCGGAAACCGCGTTCCGGGTCAAACTTCTTCACGGCCTGCATCAGGCCGACATTGCCTTCCGAAACGACTTCGCCGATCGGCAGGCCATAGCCGCGATAGCCCATGGCGATCTTCGCCACGAGACGCAGGTGACTGGTGACGAGCCTGTGCGCGGCCTGGCGGTCGGCATGTTCCGCATAGCGCTTGGCGAGCATGTACTCTTCCTGCGGTTCCAGCATCGGGAACTTGCGGATCTCGTCCAGATAACGATTGAGGCCGGCTTCTCCGGCGGCAATGGATGGTAAGGTATTACGGGCCATGATTGTGCACCCTCCTATTCGAGATTTGGTTCCTCCTGGGGGCGTATTTTGCGCGCCTTCTGCGAAGCGGACCAAGGCGTGCGGGTCCGGGGACCCCGCACTGAACCAATGTAAAGATAAGTACGGCGAAACGGTGATTCAAGGATGTGGTCACGCAAGTGTTATACCAGCGTGACCATAGGCCCCGCCGTGATACTGCCCTTGGGATTATCCTCCCGAATGCTCCCGCGCCGGATGATAAATTCGTGTCTGCCTCCAAAACGCGGTCGCGTTTTCGGCAAGCACAGGCGCTCGGACTTCGGTCCTTCATATCCGCTATTATAGGGCGGCAAGGGACAGGCGTCCAGTCTGGCGACTGCCGAGCCTGTCGCTCATCCCCGCAGCGCCGCCGCCAACTCTTCCATGTCATCGGGCAAGGGTGCCTCGAAATGCATGACCTCGCCGGTGCGCGGGTGTTCGAACTGCAGCATATAGGCATGCAGGGCCTGACGCGTGAAGCGGCCGACGACTGCCCTGGCTGCTTCCGGCAGAAGGTTGGCCTTGGTCTTGAAGCCGCCGCCATAGACGGCGTCGCCGAGCAAGGGGTGGCCGATATGGGCCATATGCACGCGGATCTGGTGCGTGCGGCCGGTTTCCAGATGGCAGTCGATCAGCGAAGCGAGGGCGGTTGCGTCCGGCGTTTCGAGAAAGCGCTCGAGCACCTCGTAATGCGTGATGGCCTCATCGGCATCCTGCGAATCCGGGCGCTTGACGGCACGGCGCGTGCGGTCGCTGCTCGACCGGCCGAGAGGGGCGTCGATAGTGCCGACGAGCTGGCGGGGCCGTCCCCAGACGATGGCCTGATAGGCGCGCTCCAGCGATGTCGTCCTGCCGTGATCGGCAAACTGCTGGGATAGATGCCGGTGAGCGACGTCATTCTTGGCGACGACCATCACGCCTGTCGTATCCTTGTCCAGCCGGTGCACGATGCCGGGGCGGCGGACGCCGCCGATACCGGAAAGGCTGGCGCCGCAATGGTGGATCAGCGCATTGACCAATGTTCCGGTCCAGTTGCCTGCGGCGGGATGGACGACCAGCCCTGCGGGCTTGGAGATGACGATGACGTCATCGTCCTCATAGAGCACGTCGAGCGGGATATCCTCGCCCTGCGGCGTCGGGTCCTCCGGCTCGGGCATCGTGATCTCGTAGACGTCGCCGGGGCGCACCTTGCGTTTTGCATCCGTTACCGGCGTGCCCTTGAGCGAAACCGCGCCCTCCTTGATCAGTGCCTGCACGCGACTGCGGGAGAATTCCTCGCCGATCTCGGCCGTCAGCCATGAATCGAGCCGTCCTTCGGCACTTTCATCGGCGGTAAGGACTTTTCTATTGCTCGCGGCTTCTTTAAAGGGGTCGCTCAAACGTATTTCTCCGGCGCACAAAGCGCTCTACTGGAAGCAAGGACGCATCGATGACGAATCTCGAGCCAGGCGATCAAGAGGAAAAGCCCCTCGATCCGGCCCTGGAGAAAGTCCGACGCAAGATGATCCGCCTGCAGATCGTCTCTGCGGCCGTCATGGTGGTGAGCCTTATGGCTGTCTTCGGCGCCGTTGTCTACAAGACGATGAAGCCATCGGCGAAGCCCGCGGGGCAGGCGGCGTCCGGCATCCCCTCCGATGCCCCCGTTGCCGTGACTGCTATGCTGCCGGCGGGCTTCACCGTCCAGTCCACGGCGCTGTCGGGCAATCAGGTGCTGTTCTACGGCACGCTTGCCGGCGGCCAGCGCCAGGCCATCGTCTTCGACTACGGTATCGGCCGCATCGTGGCGACCATATCGCTGTCCAACTGACGGCCGCATGATGACGAGCGAGCGGCTCATCGAGATCACACGTCCCGACGATCCGCGCATTGCGGAGTTCCGCGATATCCGCGAACGCGACCTCACCGGCCGCGAGAGCCGCTTCATTGCGGAAGGCACGGTCGTATTGCGGCTTCTCGCCGGAGCGCACGAGGCGGGCGGCGATTTCGTCGCGGAAAAAGTGCTGCTGCTCAAAAATCGCGTCGCCGGGCTGGCTGACATCATCGACAGCTTTGCGGCCGACGTCCCGATCTACGCCGCGGAGGCCGAGGTGCTGGACGGCATCGTCGGCTTTCACCTGCATCGGGGTGTCCTTGCCTTGGGGCGCAGAACCGAGGAAGGCGGGATGAACGCCTTTCTCGACCAGCTTGCGGAACAGGCGCTCGTCCTTGTCGGCTGCGGCATTTCAAATCACGACAACATGGGCTCCATGTTCCGCAATGCCGCGGCCTTCGGCGCGGATGCGGTACTGCTGGACGAGAGCTGCTGCGATCCGCTCTATCGAAAGGCGCTGCGGGTTTCGGTCGGCTCGATTCTCACGGTGCCCTATCGTCGGCAATTGAGCGGCGTCGAACTGCTTGCGGCGCTTGCCGAGCGCGGCTTTGCGATCTGGAGCCTGTCGCCACGAGGGGCCGTCGATCTTCGCGACATCCCGACCTCGGAGCGCATGGCGCTTGTGGTCGGCACGGAGGGCGATGGGCTGCCGCCAAGTATTCTCGCCGCCTTCAGCAGCGTGCGGATTCCACAGGCGCCAGGGCTGGACAGCCTGAATGTCGCGACGGCGAGTGGCATCGCTCTCTTCGAGATGGCTGCCAGGAACGGACGAATCTAACGCAATTCCAGGAAAAGCGTCTTGCGGTTTTCCATCCGGAATTGCGCAGAAACGAAAGGATAGAGCGTTTTCGCGATTCGAAGAGAGGCGGAAAGGCTCCAGGCACTTCCGGCTCGGTTTGTCCAAGGCATGTCACGCAAAAGCGTGCAGCGGTTTTATGAAAACGACATGTTTGAAATCCAAGACCCGAAGCGCAAGAAGCGGATCTGAAAAATCGCAATGCGCTTCAGGGGTGTTTTTGCAGCATCGCCGCCACGCGATCGGCAAGGCTGGCGCGTGCGCCCGGGTCGAGGGGATCTCGATCCTTCGGCAGAAGATCGAATATCGGGGAGCTGTCACCCTCCTTGAGCGCCGTCAGGGCGACCATATTGGCGGCAATCTTGGCAATTTCCTCGCGCATCGCATTGTCGTGCGCCGGCGAGCGGGCTTTCAGCAAGCGGTCGGATAGGGCGGCCGCCCGATTGCGAACCTCTTCCGTCATTTGGGCGATCTCGTCTTCCACTGTTCGTTCCGGTTCCGCCGTTTGCGGCTGTTCCGTCATCTGCGCCTGCTCGTCTGCCGTGCCGGCGATCATGGATGCGGCGGAGAGCTTCGGCATCTTTGCCGGCTTCTTCGGCGATGCGAGGCCGGCGGCTCGCAACGCCTTGCCGGCTTCCCTCGATTCCCTGACGGCGGCCTCGAGCCGCTCTCTGAGGCGAATGACATCCTGAGCATGGCGTTCGATCGCCGTTTCCTTGTCGGCGTTGCCGGCGATCTCGCGATCGAGGCGCTCCTCGAGCCTTTTGCTCTTGTCACTTTCCTGGCGCAGCGACTGTTCGGCATCCGCCGCGCGCTGGCTCACCGCGCTTAGATCCTGACGCAATGTATCACGCTCGTCCCGCAAGGTGTTGATGCGCAGTTTCAGGCTCTCGATCTCGGTTTCGCGGGTTGCGAGGTCGATCTTCAGATTGTCCGCATCGGCGCCCATCTTCGTCATCCGCTTGCGCAGCCCGTCGATATCAGCTTCCTTTTCGGCGCTGGCCTGTTCGGCGGTATGGATGCTCGATTTGAGCTGGCTGATGTAGCTTTCTTCCTGACGCAGGCGCGAGCGCAGCTCGCCCGCTTCCACCTCCAGATCGTCGATGCGCGTCTGCAGCTCGGCGCCCCCGGCAGAGAGACGGCTGGCTTCCTGCTGAAGTTTTCCGTTATGGATCTGCAGCGCGACGGTCTTGTCGCGCTCCTGTGTCAGGGCCCGCTCGGTGCGGGCGTTTTCGGCCGCGAAGAGGGCGCGGGCCATGTCCTTCTGCGCGCGCACTTCCTGCGGGCTCAACGGCATCGTCGCTCGCATGCGCTTTTCGGTGAACCAGACGATGCGGCGATGGATTGCCGGCGCGATGAGGAAGACCAGAAGAGCGGCCGTCAGAAAGCCCAATCCGAACAAGAGAGCATATTGAATCACGACGCGGCCAGTATCCTGGAGTTATGTTCGATCTCGATAAAATGATTAATCATGGGTTAGCCATGCGGGCAAGCGTTTAAGGCGGATATGGTTTATCGGCTCGAGACGGGTTCTGGTGAAAGAAAAGGCCCGCAATGCAAGCGGGCCAAGGCGTGTGCTGCCTGGGAGATGTTGTGGCGGAAAGGCTCAGAAAGGATTCCAGGTGGGATTCGGCGTGACCTTCAGGTAACCCAGATTGACGCCGAGACGAGCGCCGAGGCCGGTGCGGATCGGGACAAGCACGATGTTGTTGTTCTTGAGGACGGTCATGCCGAAGCCGGCGACCACGAATGCCTGGCCGCTGACGCCGCCGAAGCGGGTATAGACGCTGTCGATGCTCGGCAGATCGTAGACCAGCATCATGACGCGGGTGCCCTGGCCGCCGTAGTCGAGGCCGAGCGAGGGGCCCTGCCAGTAGAGCGGGTGCTCGCCGGCGTTCTTGGTATTGAGCTGGCCTTCGCCGTAGGTCAGGCCCGCGAGGAAGGCGCCGGAGCCTTCCTGGCCGAGGATGTAGCCGTTCGGCAGGCCATACTGCTGGAAGGCCCGCTCTATCACCTTGGCGAGACCGCCGCTGGTGGAGCCGAAAAAGGAATGACCGGCATCGACGATTTCCTGCGCCGAATATTGATTGGTGGGCGCGGCGGAGGCCTGACGGACCGGTAGCGCGAAGCTCACGAATGCGACAATGGCCAGGATCAGGCCTAGGCCGAGCGTCCTGGTGCCGGGATTTGGCATTCTCTTCAGGAATTCATAGCGCATGAAATCATCCGTTCATCATGGTCGGTGCGACAGGGGCGGACGAGCAACGCATTCGACCGAATGCGCACGCATGGCTCGCCCCCATTCTCAGACCATTCCGCCCATCCATCGCAGGACGATTCGCGTGCGAAAAAGTCTGATGGCAATGAATGCATTTTGCGTCGATGGTCTTAATAATCGGTTTACCAAATATGGTGTCATTATGGCGCGCGGTACACTGGCTGCGACAACCCTCGGGCAACCTTACCGTGGCAACGTGGACTTTACTGCGTTTTGCCTTGCCAGCATTCAGGAGACAATGAATGTCGAAGAATCCAAATCTCACTCTGACCGGACCTGATCTGGCCGCGCTGCTTTGCAGCCGCGTTTGCCATGATGTGATCTCGCCGGTCGGGGCGATCAACAATGGTCTGGAGCTGCTCGACGAGGGTGGTGCCGATGCCGACGCGATGGACCTGATCCGCACGAGCGCGCTCAACGCCTCCGTCCGCCTGAAATTCGCGCGCCTTGCCTTTGGCGCCTCCGGCTCGGTCGGCGCCTCGATCGACACAGGCGAAGCAGAGCGGGCAGCCAAGGATTTCGCCGCCGCCGAGAAGAAGACCGAGGTCAACTGGATCGGCCCGCGCGCCATTATCGCGAAGAACCGCGTCAAGCTGCTGCTCAATCTCTTTCTCGTTGCCTATGGCGCAATTCCCCGCGGCGGCGTTCTCGACGTGACGCTGGAAAATCCCGAATTCGACGCGAAGTTTACGCTGACCGCCAAGGGGCGCTTGATGCGCATACCGCCGAAGTTCGCCGAGATCTGCTCCGGCACGCTGGAAGAGGCCGTCGACGCCCATTCGATCCAGCCCTACTATACGGTTCTTCTGGCCGACGAGAGCGGTATGGAGCTTTCCTACAATGCGACGCCGGAGGAATTGACCTTCGTGGCGACCATGGCCGCTCAATAACGGATCGGTTCACGCGCATCCTTCGCCCGCGGCCCCGAATCGGCCGCGGGCTTATTTTTTCGTGTATTGAGAATTTTGTGCAATCTCGGAGTTGTCCGCGCAATTGATAATGTAGCGGTAACGAATCCTTAGCTTGCTGCTCCTATCGTCTCAATTTGAAGCCGCCGTTCGGACAATGGCGGCTGATGCCAGGGAGCTCACACATGCAGCGGTTCATGATAACGGATAGTTCGGATGTCGTACGGAAGGTCGGCAAACGAATCCTGTCCGAGCTGGATTTTCTCGTGAGCGAAGCCGGGGATGCGCGCGAGGCGCTGACGCGCTGCCAGGCGGAAATCCCGGACTACCTGATTGTCGATGCCGGCATGGAAGGCGCGCTCGATCTCATCGCCAGCATTCGCGCCATGCCGAACGGCAAGGATGTAAAGATCTATTACTGCGTGGTCGAGGCCGACCTTCGCAAGCTGATGGCCGGAAAACGCGCCGGCGCTTCGGATTTTCTGCTGAAGCCCTTCGATCGCAAGATCCTGACGGCCATATTCGGCAACCGTGCCGCAGCCGCCTGATTTCAACGAAAACAGAGATGCCGCGATGGTCGCCCTTTGAGGCGGCCATTGTTTTTTGTTCTTTTTTGGAGCGCCAATAAAAAATCCCGCCTGACGAGACGGGATTTTTTTATTTCGGCGGATATGGCGGGGAGGGGTATCAGGCGCTTTCGGCGAAATCGCTGCTGTCGGGCTCGCGCAGCACATAGCCGCGTCCCCAAACGGTTTCGATGTAGTTGGCGCCGCCGGCGGCATTGGCCAGCTTCTTGCGGAGCTTGCAGATGAAGACGTCGATGATCTTCAGTTCCGGCTCGTCCATGCCGCCATAGAGATGGTTAAGGAACATTTCCTTGGTGAGCGTCGTGCCCTTGCGCAGCGAGAGCAGCTCCAGCATCTGGTATTCCTTGCCGGTCAGATGCACGCGCTGGCCGCCGACTTCGACGGTCTTGGCGTCGAGGTTGACGATGAGTTCGCCGGTCATGATGACCGACTGGGCGTGACCCTTGGAACGGCGGACGATGGCATGGATACGGGCGACCAGCTCATCCTTGTGGAAAGGCTTGGTCATGTAGTCGTCGGCGCCGAAGCCGAGGCCGCGAACCTTGTCCTCGATACCGGCCATGCCGGAGAGAATGAGGATCGGCGTCTTGACCTTCGAAAGGCGCAGCGTGCGCAGCACTTCGTAGCCGGACATATCGGGAAGGTTGAGATCGAGAAGGATGATGTCGTAGTCGTAGAGCTTTCCGAGATCGACGCCTTCTTCACCGAGATCGGTGGTATAAACGTTGAAACTCTCGGATTTGAGCATCAGCTCGATGCTCTGCGCTGTCGCGCTATCGTCTTCAATGAGTAGAACCCGCATAATTGTCCCCTTTACCGCCGCCGAAAGGTCGTCAGCCCCCTGAACGCGATACCGATCAAATCACTGCTTGATTTGGAAGCTGCCATGCAATGGTTAACAAATTCTGATTCACTCTGGCAAGTCGTATCGAATTTATTAAATAATTTTTCCATTGCACTGTTTTCCAACGACAATCAGTAAAATCGTCTCCTAAAGTATCGCATTAAGAACCTACGCCAAGTGATTCACCTGACTCACCAATGTCGACATGTCGAATTTCGACCACAACATTTACTGAGCCTTAAATCATTGCGCCTATCATTAACGATGCCCGTAAACGAAAGGTTACCAGCGGTAGGCTTTTATTAAGATCGCTGGAAATTTTTTTAACCAAGCCGTGTCAAAGCGGTTCGGCGGGCGGGAATATCGAGAGCCGGGGTCTCGCATCACGGGAGTAATGCGTATGAAGTCACGTGAGAGCCTTGTTCGCCTGAAAGAGTTTCAGGTGAACGAAAAACGCCGTCAGTTGCAGCAACTGCAGATGATGATGGCGGAATTTGACCGCATGACGAAGGAACTGGAAAGCCAGATCGTGCTGGAAGAGAAGAAGTCCGGCATTTCCGATCCGGGCCACTTTGCTTACCCGACCTTTGCCAAGGCCGCCCGCCAGCGTGCGGACAACCTGCAGGTGTCGATCCGTGAGCTGCAGGTTCAGGAAGAGGCGTTGGAAACGTCGCTTGAGGAAATGCAGGCGGAATATGCCAAGGCCGCTGCGCTCGAAGAGCGCGATGGTTCGGGTCCGGCGCGCGCACGCGCCTGAGTCGTCATTCCGTCGCCTTTTCGGATCAATCGCGTTCCGATACGGGGTCCATCTTCGGAATGCGAGCGATATGAAGAAAGGCGCATGAAAGCTGCGCATGACTGGCCGTGACGGGGCCGGCCATGCGCAGCTTTTGCATTTTTAAGAATAATCCGACCAAGTGGACGGATTAGGTCTCGGCAGACTCATGCTGTCTCGGGCGTGCGAAGGCTTCGCTTGCCGCCGAACCTAAAGATTGACGACGTCGCGCCAGTCATCGTGGCGTTGCGCCTGCGCCTTGAAGAAGGGGCAAAGCGGGATGATCTTCCAACCGCCGCGGCGGGCTTCCTCCACGGCATGAAGCGCCAGCGCCTGTCCGACGCCCTTGCCGCGCAGGGCATCCGGCACGCCGGTATGATCGACGATGATCAGTTTGGGTGAGGTGCGCGAGAACGTCATCTCCGCCTCGTGACCTTCGACGGTTGCGACATAACGGCCGCCGGATGCATTGTTTTCGTTGCGGATATCCATAAATTTCTCCCTCGTCGCGTTGCAGATGCGGATGATTGCACGCGCCCGCCGCGCTGCCAACCGCCGAAGGATATATGGCAGACCAGCTTCCCGGCGAATTGAGACGGGTACAGATCTCAAATTTGATGGAAGGGTGTGGTTGCCGGTTGCTGGGGAAATCGGTGCGATCTCTCAGCCGGCTACGCCAAATAATTCGGGCCTCTTTTGTCCCGTCTGAGGAAAAGAGGCCCGAACACAGGATCGGATTAAGGTGGTGCTGTCGTTGCTGTCAGTGGCGATACTGCTGTATGCGTGTCGTCCGAAGGCCGGCGAGGCCATGGGTATTGATGGACGACTGCCAGGAGAGGAACTCTTCGACGGTCAACGTATAACGTTCGCAGGCTTCTTCCAAGCTGAGCAAACCACCACGCACGGCGGCGACAACCTCTGCCTTACGACGAATGACCCAGCGGCGCGTATTCGGCGGCGGGAGGTCTGCTATCGTCAGCGGGCTGCCATCGGGGCCGATGACATACTTCACTCGGGGACGTATCATTTCGGTCATTGGACTCTCTACACACACTCAAGACCACGAGTGGCACTCTATCTTGCCACATTTAAAAATTGCCTAAGCCCATGGTAAGACTTTGCTAATAATTTTAATGAATGTGGCGGCCCGCTGATTTGCCGCGACGATGGCCGAATAAAATACCGGCTAGTCCCCTGATATTCCGGGGGAAATGGCGTTCATGCTATGATTTTTTGTCAGTGAAAACTTACGCTTCTATCCCGGAAATTACTCCGCCGGAGGAAAGCAGTCCTCCGGGCCGAGCGAATAATTCTAAGCGTTCGCGTCGTTTTTCTTACCGCCCCAGCAGATGAAATGCGGGTTGGCGAAATCGGAATCCTGGCTCTGATCGGTCTTGCCGTAGGCCAGAAGGCGGCCGTCTACCGTCAGCGTGGAGCCGCCGGCGGCGCGCAACACGGCATCGCCTGCCGCGGTATCCCACTCCATGGTGCGGCCGAAGCGCGGATAGACATCGGCCTTGCCTTCGGCGAGGAGGCAGAATTTCAAGGAAGAGCCGATCGACGTGCAGGCGGAAACCGCGTTATCGGACAGAAAGTCCTCGGTCTTCGCGTTGCTGTTGCAGCGGCTTGCGAGCGCCATCAGATGGGCGGGGCGCTCGCGCACGGCGATGGTCAGGCGGTCGGAGACGCCGAAATGCTCGTCGACGATCAACTTGCGCGCCCTGCCGGGCTCGCCGGTAAAGGCTATTCCGAGTGCGGGCGCGTAGACGATGCCGGTCACGGGAACGCCGTTCTCGATATAGGCAATATTGACGGTGAACTCGTCGCGATGATCGATGAATTCGCGGGTGCCGTCGAGCGGATCGACAAGGAAGAAGGCGCGGCCGCGCACATCCGGGACATTGCCTGCGGAAACCTGCTCCTCGGCAACGGCCGGTATATGCGGAAAATCGCGCTCGAGATGTCTGAGAATGATGTGTTCGGCGCGCTCGTCGGCGAGGGTGACGGGGCTCATGTCCTGCTTCAATGCAACCGCGTAGCCGGCACGATAGACCTCCAGTATGGCCTGTCCCGCCTCGATAGCCGCCTTTTCGAACGTTGCAAGCATCTACGTCTTCCGCGCCTTTTCCGCGCTTCAAGTCTCCGGACACTATAGATAGGAAGTTCCGATTGCGAAGTTTAGACTTCCAATGCCACGGCTTCCTACGCCTTAACGCCAGAACGCAGCATTGGCAACAAAGCTTACTCTATATGACTCTCGCCGCTACGGGAACTGCCGCCATGCCGGGGGATGCGTTTTCCGGGAAAGCTGCACTGAACCGTGTGTGCGCAATCGGCAAAGAACATATCCTGTTTGCGAAGCTTTTTCGTCCTTTCGGGACTTGTCGTTTTTATTGCATATGCGAATGTGCGGCCGGGTAGTATCGGGATGAATGCATGCGATATTCGGCATATCAGCTTCTAAAACAGGCGTTTTCAGGCAATCGTCATTGGCAGCCGGTGTGGCGGACGCCGGAGCCGAAATCGCATTACGACGTGATTATCGTCGGGGGCGGCGGGCATGGGCTGGCAACGGCCTATTACCTCGCCAAGGAATTCGGCATCACCAATGTCGCGGTGCTGGAAAAGAGCTATATCGGCTCCGGCAATGTCGGCCGCAACACGACGATCATCCGCTCCAACTATCTGCTGCCCGGCAACGAGCCTTTCTACGAGTTCTCGATGAAGCTCTGGGAAGGGCTCGAGCAGGACTTCAACTATAATGCCATGGTTTCCCAGCGCGGCATCGTCAACCTGTTCCATTCCGATGGCCAGCGCGACGAGGCGGCCCGGCGCGGCAATGCCATGCGGATGCATGGGGTCGACGCGGAGCTGCTCAATCGCGAGCAGGTTCGGCGGATGATGCCCTATCTGAATTTCGACCATGCGCGCTTTCCGATCTTCGGTGGCCTGCTGCAGCGGCGCGGCGGCACTGCGCGCCACGACGCGGTCGCCTGGGGTTACGCGCGCGGCGCCGACAGCCGCGGCGTCGATCTCATCCAGCAATGCGAAGTGATCGGCATTCGCCGCGAAAACGGCATCGTGACCGGCGTCGAGACCAATCGCGGCTTCATCGGCTGCAACAAGCTGGCGCTCGCAGCCGCCGGCCACACGTCGATCCTCGGCAACATGGCCGATCTGGAACTGCCGATCGAAACGCATGTCCTGCAGGCCTTCGTGTCCGAGGGGCTGAAGCCTGTCATCGACAACGTCATCACCTATGGCGCGGGCCACTTCTATATCTCGCAGTCGGACAAGGGCGGCTTGGTCTTCGGCGCCGATATCGACTACTACAGCTCCTATGCGCAACGCGGCAATCTGGCCACCGTCGAGCATACGATGGAGGAGGGGGTGTCGCTCATCCCCGGCCTGTCGCGCGTGCGGGTTCTGCGCGCCTGGGGCGGCGTCATGGATATGAGCATGGACGGCTCGCCGATCATCGACCGTACCCCCATCGACAATCTCTATCTGAACTGCGGCTGGAACTATGGCGGCTTCAAAGCGACGCCGGCCTCGGGCTTCTGCTTCGCGCATCTGATCGCCAAGGGCGAGAGCCACGATGTCAGCCGCCTTCTGCGTCTCGACCGCTTCGAGCGCGGTTTTGCGATCGACGAAGGCGGCAAGGGTCCGCAGCCGAACCTGCATTGAGGGCACAATACCAATGGCAAGCTTGATCAACTGCCCGCATTGCGGCGTGCGACCCAAGGAAGAATTCTCCATTCGCGGCTCCGCTTCCGTGGTCCGTCCGACGCCGACGGCACCGGACGAGAACTGGAACCGCTATGTCTTTATCCGTGACAACGAGCGCGGCCGGATCGAGGAATATTGGCACCACGGCGCCGGCTGTCGCCGCTGGCTGGTCGTCGACCGCAGCAACGTTACCCACGAGGTGTTTTCCGTTGTCGATGCCGAGGACAAGGCGAAGGAGGCGGTACGATGACGGCCTATCGTCTGTCGAGCGGCGGTCTCGTCAATCGCAGCCGCCCGCTTTCCTTCAAGTTCGACGGCAAGGAGATGAAAGGGCTGGAGGGCGATACGCTCGCCGCCGCACTTCTTGCCAATGACCAGCTGCTGGTCGGGCGCAGCTTCAAGTACCATCGGCCGCGCGGCATCCTGACGGCGGGTTCGGCCGAACCCAACGCGCTCGTCACCATCGGCAAGGACGGCCGGACCGAGCCGAATACGCGCGCCACGGTCGCCGAGCTCTATCAGGACATGACGGCTGTGAGCCAGAACCGCTGGCCGTCGTTGAAGCACGATATTGGCTCGGTGAACGGGCTCCTGTCGCCCTTCCTCGGCGCCGGCTTCTACTACAAGACCTTCATGTGGCCGGCTCCCTTCTGGGAGAAGGTCTACGAGCCGCTGATCCGCCGCGCCGCCGGGCTCGGCAAGGCGGTCATGCAGGCCGATCCGGACCGGTACGAGAAGGCTTGGGCGCATTGTGACCTGCTTGTCGTCGGCTCCGGTCCCGCTGGATTGATGGCGGCCCTGACCGCTGCCCGCGCCGGTCTGCGCGTCGTCCTGGCCGACGAGGGTTTTCGCCTCGGTGGTTCGCTGCTTTCCGAGCGTCTGACCATCGGCGGCGCGTCCTCCGATGTTTTCGTTCAGGCGACGCTGGAGGAGTTGCAGAGCTTCGACAACGTGACATTGATGCCGCGTACGACCGTGTTCGGCTGGTATGACGGCAATGTTTTTGGTGCGGTCGAGAAGGTGCAGAAGCATGTGGCGATGCCATCGCCCGACCTTCCGGTGGAACGCCTCTGGCGCATCGCGGCAAAGCGCGCCATCCTCGCCTCGGGCGCGGAAGAGCGGCCGCTGGTGTTTGGCGGCAACGACCGGCCGGGCGTGATGATGGCCGGCGCCATGCGCAGCTACCTCAACCGCTATGGCGTCGTCGCGGGGCAGAAAGTCGCGGTCTTCACCAATGGCGGCTCCGGCTACCGCACGGCGGCCGATCTGGCTGCAGTGGGCGTCGAGATTTCGGCTATCCTCGATACCCGGCCAGGCTCGGCCGACGTTGCGCCTCAGGGTGTCCGCGTGGTTCAAGCGGCAAGCGTTCACGCCACCAAGGGCAAGTATCGCGTCAGCGGCGTCATCGCCGATCGCGGCGGGCTGGATGAGCTGATTGCCTGCGATGCGCTTGCCATGTCGGGCGGCTGGTCTCCGATCATCCATCTTGCCTGCCAGCGCGGCGCCAAGCCGGTGTGGTCGGACGAGCAGCAGGCCTTCATGGCGCCGCTCGTTGGCGGCGAGCTGGAGATTGCCGGCTCGGCGGCCGGTGTCGAGAGCGTTTCCGGTTGTCTCGCCGACGGTGCGGAAAAGGCCCGGCTGATCGTCCAAAGCCTTGGCCGCACGGCTCATGCGGCGAACCTTCCCGAGGTCGAAGGTGACTATGATGCGTCCTTCGCGGCGATCTGGCATGTGCCGGGCGCGAAAGACAAGGCGTTCGTGGATTTCCAGAACGACGTCCACGCCAAGGATCTGGGGCTCGCTCTGCGTGAGGGCTTCGGCCATGTGGAACATGCCAAGCGCTATACCACGAGCGGCATGGCGACGGACCAGGGCAAGCTCGGCAACGTCAATGCCGCGGGCCTCATCGCCGGCATGCGCGGTGTCAGCCCCGCCGCAGTCGGCACGACGACGTTCAGGCCGTTCTACACGCCCGTTTCGTTCGGCGCACTGGCGGGTACGGCGCGCGACAAGCACGCGCAGCCGGTGAGGGAATCGCCGTTGCATGGCTGGGCGAAGAAGAACGGCGCGACCTTCGTCGAGGCCGGTCTCTGGTATCGTTCGTCCTGGTTTGCCCGGCCGGGCGAGAAGGGCTGGCGCGACAGCGTCGACCGCGAAGTGCTGAACGTGCGCAACAATGTCGGCCTTTGCGACGTGTCGACGCTCGGCAAGATCGAGATTTTCGGCAAGGATGCGGCGGAGTTTCTCAATCGCCTCTATTCCAACGCCTTCCTGAAGCTGCCGATCGGCAAGGCGCGCTACGGGCTCATGCTGCGCGAGGACGGCATGGTCTTCGACGACGGCACGACGAGCCGGCTGACGCCCGACCATTTCTTCATGACGACCACGACGGCGATGGCCGGCGAGGTGATGACGCATATGGAATTCTGCGCGCAGACGCTTTGGCCGCAGCTCGACGTTCGTTTCGTCTCCTCTTCCGATCAATGGGCGCAGATGGCGATTGCCGGCCCGAAGGCGCGGCTGGTGCTGGAGCAGATCGTCGAGGACGATATTTCCGATGCGTTCTTCCCGTTCCTCGCTGCCGCCGAGGTTCTGCTGAAGGGCGGTTTGAGGGCGCGGCTGTTCCGTATCTCCTTTTCCGGCGAACTCGCTTACGAGCTTGCGGTTCCGGCCGGCTATGGTGAGGCCGTGGCCGATGCCGTCATGGAGGCCGGCAAGGCGCATGGCATTTGCGCCTACGGCGTCGAAGCCTTGAACGTGTTGCGTATCGAGAAGGGACATGTCACCCATAGCGAGCTCGATGGCCGCACCACGCCCGACGATGTCGGCCTCGGCCGCATGATGTCGACGCAGAAGCCGGATTTCATCGGCAAGAGACTGTCGACCCGTTTTGGTCTGACCGCCGCCGACCGCGTTCAGCTCGTGGGTCTGAAGCCGGTCGATACGGCCAAGGAAATTCATGCCGGCGCGCATCTTCTGAAGGAGGGCGCGCGGCCCTCGACCGTGAACGATCAGGGCCATGTTTCCTCGGTCTGCTTTTCGCCTACCCTCGGCCATTTCATCGCTCTCGCCTTCCTGAAGTCGGGCCGGGAGCGGATCGGCGAGCGTGTGATCGTCTGGGATGGGTTGCGGGGCGAGGAAGTGGCGGCGGAAGTCTGCAGTCCCGTCTTTGTCGATCCCGACAACAAGAAGCTTTTGGGGTGAGGGTTGATGAGCGTCGCGTTTCAGAACAGACATGTGCTGGAAGATCACATTTCCGGCTTCGAGGCTGCCGCCAATCCGAATCACCTCGCCGTCGTGCGTCGTCCCGCCATCTTTTCCGTGCTCGGCAGGGCGGGGGATCAGAATGGTGTCCTGGCAAGCCTGAAGGCGATCAGGGACGTATCGGTTCGCATTGCCGGACCGAGGGAGTGGCTCGTCGTGTCCGAGACGCTTGGCGCCGATAGCGTGGCGCGGGATCTCTTTACGCTCGATCCCGCCCAGGCTTCCTTTTTCGAGCAAAGCGATGGCCGCGTGCTGCTTCGCATTTCCGGCCCCAGCGTTCGTCGCATCCTCGCCAAATGCGTGGCCGTCGATCTGCATCCGCAGGTCTTCGCCGAAGGGCATTCGGCCAACATGCTGTGCTGCCACGTCAGCGCCAATGTCGCCCGCACCGGACCGGACCACTTCGACATCATCGTGCCGCGCTCCTATGCCGGCAGCGTTTTCGAGGAGATCATGGAGATGGGACGGGAGTTTGCGCTGACGGCCGCCTTCATCGACTGAAGCCCCCATGCCGATCGACTTCGGATGCGTTGCCGGCCGGCTTGCGCATCTGATGGCCGATGGCGCGATCCGAACAATTGCGATGGCGCAAACAGACATATCGGTTTCGCAGTTCGGGCTATTTGGTCTCTCGGATAGTCTCTAGGTTTCCTCTCAAATGCGGTCGGTCGCGCGGGAAGACACCCAGCGGCTTCGTACCGAAAACAGGGGATTCCTAGATGAAAAGCCATGCCAAGGTCGTCGTCATCGGTGGCGGTGTCGTCGGATGTTCGGTGCTTTACCACCTCACCAAATTCGGCTGGACGGACGTGGTGCTGCTGGAGCGCTCCGAGCTGACATCCGGCTCGACCTGGCATGCCGCGGGCGGTATGCACACGATCAATGGCGATCCGAACGTCGCCAAGCTGCAGAAATATACCGTCGAGCTCTATAAGGAGATCGAGGAGTATTCCGGCCAGGACATCGGCCTGCACCTGACCTCCGGCCTGATGCTGGCGGCGACGCCGCAGCGCTTCGACTGGCTGAAGTCCATTCTCGCCAAGGGCCGCTACAACGGGCTGGAAGCGACGCTGCTGACGCCGAAGGAAGCGCATGAGATGATGCCGCTCCTCGATCCAGATCAGTTCGTCGGCGCGCTCTACGATCCCGTCGAAGGCCATCTCGACCCCTACGGCACGACGCATGCCTATGCCCGCTCGGCCAAGAAGAACGGCGCCGATATCTATCTGCATACCAAGGTCGAGGAGCTGATACAGCGCGAGGACGGCTCCTGGCGCGTCGTCACCAACCAGGGCGAGATCATCGCCGAGCATGTCGTCAACGCCGCCGGCCTCTGGGCGCGCGAAGTGGGCCGCATGGTCGGGCTGGAGCTTCCGGTGCTGGCCATGGAGCACATGTACCTCATTACCGAGGACATGCCCGAAGTCATCGACTTCAACAGGACGACGGGCAAGGAGCTGATGCACTGCGTCGACTTCGACGGCGAGATCTATCTGCGCCAGGAGCGGCAGGGCATGTTGATGGGCACCTATGAGAAGGCGTGTCGCCCATGGTCGCCGGTAACGACGCCCTGGGATTTCGGCCATGAGCTGCTGGCCGAGGATATCGAGCGCATCACGCCGGAGCTGGAAGTCGGCTTCCGCCATTTCCCGGCCTTCAACAATGCCGGCATCAAGAAGATCATCAACGGACCCTTCACCTTCTCGCCGGATGGCAATCCGCTCGTCGGCCCGGTGCGCGGCCTGCGCAATTACTGGTCGGCCTGCGCCGTCATGGCCGGCTTCAGCCAGGGCGGCGGCGTCGGCCTGGCGCTCGCCAACTGGATGATCTACGGCGATCCGGGCTTCGACGTCTTCGCGATGGACGTCTCCCGCTACGGCGACTACGCAACGCTGGCCTATACGAACGCGAAGGTCCGCGAGAACTATGCGCGCCGCTTCTCCATCCGCTATCCCAACGAAGAGCTGCCGGCGGCCCGTCCGCTGCTGACGACGCCGATCTACGACAAGCTCAAGCAGGCCGGCGGCGTCTTCGGCGCTTACTATGGCCTGGAGCAGGCTCTGTGGTTTGCCCCGCAAGGCGAGGTCGATCAATTCTCCTGGCGCCGTTCCAACGACTTCGATGTGGTTGGCGCCGAGGCGAAGGCGGTGCGCGAGAGCGTCGGCCTGATGGAAACCTCGGGCTTTGCCAAATATTCGGTGAAGGGATCGGGCGCGGAGGCTTTCCTCGACAAGCTGCTGACCTGCCGCATTCCGGCCGTGGGCCGCATGACGCTGGCGCCGATGCTGAAGCATGACGGCAAGCTGATCGGCGATTTCACGCTGGCGAAGCTCGGAGAAGGGGATTTCCTGCTGATCGGTTCCGGCATTGCCGAAGCCTATCACATGCGCTGGTTCGAAAGCCTGCTGCCGAAGGACGGCTCGGTTCAGCTGGAGGCTCTCGGTCTTTCGCTGCTTGGCCTTTCGATCGCTGGCCCGAATGCCCGCAAGCTGCTGCAGAAACTGACGCATCAGGATCTCTCCACCGCAGCTTTCCCCTTCATGTCGATTCGCCGGATAGACCTCGGCATGGCGCCCGCCATCGTCGGCCGTGTCTCCTATACCGGCGATCTCGGCTACGAGATCTGGATGAAGCCGGAATACCAGCGCCACATCTTCGACCTTTTGATGCAGGAAGGCGCCGAGTTCGATATCCGGCTCTTCGGTTTGAGGGCGCTGAATGCGCTGCGCCTCGACAAATCCTATGGCAGCTGGGCGCGAGAATACCGGCCGCTCTACGGCCCTCTGGAAGCCGGCCTCAACCGATTCGTTGCGCTTTCCAAGGAAACGGATTTCGTCGGCAAGGCGGCTGCGGCCAAGGAGAAGGCGGAAGGCGGGACCTTGCGGCTGCGCACCTTCATCCTTTCGGCAAAGGATGCCGATGTTATCGGCGACGAGCCGATCTATCATAACGGCGCCGTCTGCGGCTGGGTGACGTCGGGCGGATATGCCCACGCTTCCGGCCTTTCGGTCGCGATCGGATACGTGCCGAAGGAGATTGCCGACGATGGGCAGGGATGGTCGATAGAGTTGCTCGGCGAACTTCTGCCGGCAAAGCCGCAGGCCGAGCCGCTGTTCGATGCGGACGGTGCAGGGATGCGGTCTTAAGGGACGACGATACCGGCGATGACGGCGGGCCAGGCACGGCCCGCCGCTGACGAAAGCTTTTCAGAGCGAGCATTTTGCCAGGCGTTTTTGGCTAATTTTGAGCCACGCGCTGCCGCTTTTGTGTCATTTTTGGTCGGTTTCGCATCAGCGCACGGCGATTTGAAAAGAATTTGTCAATTTCTCGCCTTTTTGGCTTCACATTTCCTTCGAAAGCGGTATGGAATCGAGCCTATGGGCCTCTCGAAGGAACCCTAAAAAGTAATAAGAGATGTGGTCGCTTGACGCCGCATCCAGGGGAAATGACATATGGATTATTTTATCCAGCAGCTCTTAAACGGGCTGACTCTCGGGTCGATCTACGGCCTCATAGCCATTGGCTATACCATGGTTTACGGCATCATCGGCATGATCAATTTTGCCCACGGTGATGTTTTCATGCTCGGCGGCTTCGCCGCTCTCATCACCTACCTGGTTCTCGTTTCGCTCTTTGCCGGCCTGCCGGTGGCGGTTCTGCTTCTGGTGATGCTCATCGTCGCCATGCTGATGACGAGCCTGTGGAACTGGGTGATCGAGCGGATCGCGTACCGGCCGCTGCGCGGCTCTTTCCGCCTTGCGCCGCTGATCACGGCGATCGGCATGTCGATCGTGCTGTCGAACTTCATCCAGGTCGCTCAGGGCCCGCGCAACAAGCCGATCCCGACGTTGGTGGGTGATGTCTACAACCTCGGCGGCGTATCGATTTCGCTGAAGCAGATCATCATCTTCATCGTCACGATCGTTCTGCTTGCCGCCTTCTGGTATCTGGTCAACAAGACAGCGCTCGGCCGCGCCCAGCGCGCCACGGAGCAGGACCGCAGGATGGCAGCGTTGCTTGGCATCAATGTGGACCGTACCATCTCCGTGACCTTCATCATGGGTGCCGCGCTCGCTGCCGTGGCCGGCACGATGTATCTGATGTACTATGGCGTCGCCAATTTCACGGACGGTTTCGTGCCGGGCGTCAAGGCCTTTACGGCGGCGGTTCTGGGCGGCATCGGCTCGCTTCCGGGTGCCGTTCTCGGCGGTCTCATGATCGGCCTCATCGAGTCGTTCTGGTCTGGCAATTTTCCCATCGCGTATAAGGATGTCGCGACATACGGCATCCTTGCCTACGTGCTGATCTTCAAGCCGACGGGTATTCTCGGCCGGCCGGAAGTCGAAAAGGTATAACGCCATGGCAAATTCAAACTTCGTTGCAGGCAAGACCGGCCCCGGCCTTGTCCAGAAAGGCATTACCGATGCCCTTTGGACCGCCGTCATAGCTTTTGGCATGTTCGTTCTCTATATCGGCCTCAAGACCGATCAGAACATGGACAACAAGCTGATCATCGTGCAGCGCTGGGGCCTTCTGGCCATCATCGTCGCAATTGCCGCCGTCGGCCGCTTTGTCATGACGGTCTTCGTCCAGCCCTATCTGGCGGCGCGCAAGGCAGCCAAGGCCAAGGTCGTGCAGGTGGAAGGCGAACCTAGTTTCGCCGCCAGGCACTTCAACAAGATCGCGCTCCTGCTCCTGCTGATCTATCCGATCGCGGCGGTGGTGCTCTTGGGGCCGCAGGGATCGCTGACCTATGTCGACAATTTCGGCATCCAGATCCTGATCTATGTGATGCTCGCGTGGGGCCTGAATATCGTTGTCGGTCTCGCCGGCCTGCTCGATCTGGGTTACGTCGCCTTCTATGCGGTCGGCGCCTATTCCTATGCCCTGCTCTCGATGCATTTCGGCCTGTCCTTCTGGCTGCTCCTGCCGATATCCGGCATCCTCGCCGCGCTTTGGGGCATGATCCTGGGCTTTCCGGTCCTGCGCCTGCGGGGGGACTACCTGGCGATCGTGACGTTGGCCTTCGGTGAAATCATCCGCATCGTGCTGACGAACTGGACCGATGTGACGCAGGGCAGCTTCGGCATCTCCAACATCACCAAGGCGTCGCTGTTCGGCATTTATACATTCGACCTCAAGGACCCGCACAACTTCATCCGGTCCTTCGGGCTGCCTATGTCGTCGGCCTGGTACAAGATCTTCCTGTTCTACGTCATCCTGGGCCTCTGCATGCTGACCGCCTATGTGACGATCCGCCTGCGCCGCATGCCGATCGGGCGGGCGTGGGAAGCACTGCGCGAGGACGAGATTGCCTGCCGTTCGCTCGGTATCAACACGGTGACGACCAAGCTGACCGCTTTTGCCACCGGCGCCATGTTCGGCGGCTTCGCGGGCTCCTTCTTCGCGGCGCGTCAGGGCTTCGTTTCGCCGGAATCCTTCGTGTTCCTCGAATCCGCCGTGATCCTGGCGATCGTCGTTCTCGGCGGCATGGGATCGCTCAAGGGCATCGCGATTGCCGCGATCGCCATGATCGGCGGCACGGAATTGCTGCGCGACATGGATTTCCTCAAGCTGGTCTTCGGTGAGGATTTCACCCCGGAACTCTATCGTATGCTGATCTTCGGTCTCGCCATGGTGGTCGTCATGATCATCAAGCCGCGCGGCTTTGTCGGCACCCGTGAGCCGACCGCGTTCCTCAAGGAGCGAAAAGCGGTCTCCGGCAGCTTTACCAAGGAGGGCCACGGCTGATGAACGCTGTGACCAACACCCCCGACGACATCCTGCTGAAGGTCGATCACCTGTCGATGAAGTTCGGCGGCCTGATGGCGATCAACGACTTCTCCTTCGAGGCGAAGCGCGGCGACATCACGGCGCTGATCGGGCCGAACGGCGCCGGCAAGACCACCGTGTTCAACTGCATCACCGGCTTCTACAAGCCGACGATGGGCATGATCACGCTCAACCAGAAGAGCGGCAAGGACTACCTGCTGGAGCGGCTTCCGGATTTCCGGATCACGCGCGAAGCCAAGGTGGCGCGTACCTTCCAGAATATCCGTCTGTTTTCGGGCCTCACCGTGCTCGAGAACCTGCTGGTGGCGCAGCATAACAAGCTGATGCGGGCCTCCGGCTATACGATCCTCGGCTTGCTCGGCATCGGTCGCTATCGGGCCGAGGCGAAGAACGCGATCGAGCTGGCGCGCTTCTGGCTCGAAAAGGCCGATCTCGTCGATCGCGCCGACGATCCCGCCGGCGACCTCTCCTACGGCGCGCAGCGTCGCCTGGAAATCGCCCGCGCCATGTGCACGGGTCCCGAACTTCTTTGCCTGGACGAGCCGGCAGCCGGCCTCAATCCTCGCGAATCCCTGGTGCTCAACGAGTTCCTGCGCAGCATCCGCAAGGACACCGGCACATCGATCCTGCTGATCGAGCACGACATGTCCGTGGTCATGGAAATCTCGGACCATGTCATCGTGCTCGAATACGGGCAGAAGATAGCCGACGGCACGCCGGACGAGGTCAAGAACGATCCGAAGGTCATCGCCGCCTATCTGGGTGTCGAGGATGAGGAAGTGGAAGAGGTGATTGCCGAAGTCGAACACCTCCAAGAGGGTGAAAATTGATGGCGGGGCAACCACTTCTGAAAGTCGCGGGTGTCGAAACCTTTTACGGCAATATCCGGGCTCTTGCCGGCGTCGATATCGAAGTCAACAGCGGTGAGATCGTCAGCCTGATCGGCGCCAACGGCGCGGGTAAATCGACGCTGATGATGACGATCTGCGGCAGCCCGCAGGCGCGCACCGGATCGGTCACCTTCGACGGCCGCGATATCACGCGCATGCCGACGCATGAAATAGCGCGGCTGCGCATTGCGCAGTCGCCCGAGGGTCGTCGCATCTTCCCGCGCATGACCGTCTATGAAAACCTGCAGATGGGCGCGAGCCTCGACAAGCTCAAGTATTTCAACGAGGACGTCGAGAAGATCTTCACACTGTTCCCGCGCCTGAAGGAGCGTCAGTCGCAGCGCGGCGGCACGCTTTCGGGCGGCGAACAGCAGATGCTGTCGATCGGCCGCGCGCTGATGGCGCGTCCCAAGCTGCTGCTGCTGGACGAACCGTCGCTGGGTCTGGCGCCGCTGATCGTCAAGGGCATCTTCGAGGCCATCAAGGTCCTGAACCAGACTCAGGGATTGACGGTGTTCCTCGTCGAGCAGAACGCCTTCGCGGCGCTGAAGCTTTCCGACCGCGCCTATGTGATGGTCAACGGCCGGGTGACGATGAGCGGTTCCGGCAAGGAACTGCTCGCCAATCCGGAAGTGCGCGCCGCCTATCTCGAAGGCGGTCATCATTGAGTTTCGTTCTGCGGAGAATCTGACATGCAGGGACTTTTCTTCGACAGTGATACCGGTGGCCGCATAGTCATCCGCGCGATCATCGTCATTCTCGGCTTCTGGACCGCATGGCGCGCCGGCCGCGCCGTGGCTTCCAATTGGGAATCCTATCCGCTTGTCGTCATCTATTGCTTCTTGATCGGCCTTGGACTGCAATTCCTGCACCATGCGCTGTTCGATGGCGCGGTGTTCGATCCTGTCATCTATGTCATCGACGTTGTTCTTCTGCTGGTCTTCGGGACAGCAGGATACCGGTATCGTCGTACCGACCAGATGGTGAATAATTATTACTGGCTTTATGAAAAGACCTCGGCCTTTTCTTGGAAGAAGAAGAATTGACAGTGTGCTTAAACTAGGCACAGTCTGCAGATAGAGTGGCGTCATCCTGCCCATAACAACAAATGACACAGGGCAGGGTCATGCTTCCAGAGTTCGGAATGCAAGCGTTACCGGCGTGATGATTGGTGGGTATCGCGCAGGGCAGATCAAACGGAACCCGCTCAAAAATTGGGAGTAATAATATGAAGAAGTATCTTCTGTCGGCGGTGGCTCTGTCGGCGATGATCGCTTTCGGTGGTGTTGCGAAGGCCGACATCATTATCGGTGTTGGCGGTCCCTTGACGGGTGCGAATGCTGCGTTTGGCGCGCAGCTGCAGAAGGGTGCCGAGCAGGCAGCTGCCGATATCAATGCGGCAGGCGGCATCAATGGGGAAAAGGTCAAGATCGAACTCGGCGACGACGTCTCCGACGCCAAGCAGGGTGTTTCGGTCGCCAACAAGTTCGTCGCTGACGGCGTCAAGTTCGTCGTCGGTCACTTCAACTCGGGCGTTTCCATTCCGGCTTCGGAAGTCTATGCCGAAAACGGCATCCTCGAAGTCACCCCGGCTTCCACCAACCCGCAATATACCGAGCGTGGCCTCTGGAATACGTTCCGTACCTGCGGCCGTGACGACCAGCAGGGCGCAGTTGCCGGCAAGTACATCGCCGACAACTTCAAGGGCGCAAAGGTCGCCGTCGTTCACGACAAGACCCCCTATGGTCAGGGCCTTGCCGACGAAACCAAGAAGAACCTCAACGCTGCCGGCGTGACGGAAGTTCTTTATGAAGGCATCACCCCCGGCGACAAGGACTACTCCGCCCTTATCGCCAAGATGAAGCAGGCTGGCGTCGACTTCGTCTACTACGGCGGTCTGCACACCGAAGCCGGCCTGATCATGCGCCAGATGGCCGACCAGGGCGTCAAGGCTCACTTCATGTCGGGTGACGGTATCGTGTCGAACGAACTGGCTTCGATCGCCGGCGACGCCGTCGATGGCACGCTGATGACCTTCTCGCCGGATCCGCGCAAGAACCCGGCTTCCGCCGATCTCGTCGCCAAGTTCCGCGCTGCCGGCTATGAGCCGGAAGGCTACACGCTGTACTCCTATGCTGCGATGCAGGTCATTGCCGCCGCCGCCAAGGCAGCCGGCTCCAACGACCCGATGGCTGTTGCCGACGCACTCAAGGCAAAGGGTCCGTTCAAGACCGCTATCGGCGACCTCGGCTTCAACGCCAAGGGCGACATCACCCGTCCGGACTATGTCATGTACAAGTGGTCCAAGGGTTCCGACGGCAAGTACAACTACGCCGAAATCGAAAAGTAAGCTCCGCGCTGCCGATTTTCGGCACGCTGACGATGCAAGGAGCCCGGCCACTGGCCGGGCTTTTTCATTCCCGCGGTTTTCATGCGGGACGATGGCGATCGCCATTTCCTTTGCGGCAGACCTGTTTTAAGTCTGCTCCTCTATCGGCAGGAGGATGGCAGCATGAGCAAACCCCGTATTCTCGTCACCCGGCGTTGGCCGGTCGCGGTCGAAAAGGTTCTGTCGGAGCGCTTCGACGCCACGTTCAACACGGACGACGTCGCCCTCGATGCCGGGCAGTTGCGCGAGGCGCTGCTGACCTATGATGCGGTTCTGCCGACCGTTTCCGACAAGCTTCCGGCCGCGCTCTTCGAAGGGCAGGCGCTCCGCACGAAAATCCTCGGCAATTTCGGCGTCGGCTTCAATCATATCGATATCGCCGCTGCCAGGGAAAAGGGCATCGTCGTTACCAATACGCCCGGAGTCCTGACCGACTGCACGGCCGATATCGCCATGCTTCTTCTTCTCTCCGTTGCCCGTCGCGGCGGCGAAGGCGAGCGCGAGGTCAGGGCCGGCGCCTGGACGGGCTGGCGGCCGACGCATCTGGTCGGCACCAAGGTCACCGGCAAGACCGTCGGCATCATCGGCTTCGGCCGCATCGGCCGGGCTTTCGCGCAGCGCTGCCATTTCGGCTTCGGCATGGATGTCGTCTTCTACAATCGTTCCGCCATCGATCCGATGGAGGCCGCGCGTTATGGCGCCGTACAGCTGCAGACGGTGGAGGACGTTCTCGAGGTTTCGGATTTCGTCTCCCTTCATTGCCCCGGCGGAGCCGAAAATCGTCATCTGATGAATGCGGCCCGCTTTGCGGCAATGAAACCCGGCGCGTTCCTGATCAATACGGCAAGAGGTGATGTCGTCGACGAGGCAGCGTTGATTTCGGCTCTGGAACAAGGGACTATCCGTGGCGCGGGGCTCGACGTTTATGAGGCGGAGCCACATGTTCCCGAGCGGCTGCGGTCGCTGGACAATGTCGTGCTGCTGCCGCATCTCGGCAGCGCCACCGAAGAAACGCGCACGGCCATGGGTATGAAGGTGGTGGACAACATCACAGCTTTCTTTGCGGGCCGCGAGCCGCCGGACCGAGTGGTCTGAGCCAAGAGGGCGTTGGTCAAGGTTGAAGGCACAAGCTTGCCGGTGAAATTGCGCATCGGCAGGATATTGGGCGTCAACCGAATGAGATGCTGCCGCGCATGCCGACTCTCGGCGAGGAGGGACATTGTCCGAGAATGACTATGATGCGTTCGCCGCCGCCTATCAGGCCGACAACGAGAACAATGCCTGGAATGCCCATTACGAGCGGCCGGCGATTCTTGCGTTGGCTGGTGATGTCGCTGGGCTTCGGGTTCTCGATGCGGGGTGCGGCGGCGGCGCTCATGCCGCGGCTCTGATCGATCGAGGCGCGATCCTGACCGGCGTCGATGCCAGCGCCGGCTTGCTCGAAATCGCGCGACGTCGCCTTGAAGGGCGGGCGCGGCTGATACTGGCTGACTTGAACGAGCCTCTACCCTTCGAAGACGGCGCCTTCGATCTGGTGATCGCCTCGCTGGTGATGCATTATCTGGCGGACTGGTCACTCCCGCTTGCGGAGTTCAATCGCGTTTTGTCCGAAAGCGGCCGTCTGGTCTTTTCGACACACCACCCCTTCATGGATCACGACCTAGCCGGCCACGACAATTATTTCGAGACCTATAATTTCAGCGAGACATGGCAGCGTGGCGGCCGGGCCATCGCCATGCGTTTCTGGCATCGGCCGCTCCATGCCATGTTCGATGCGCTTAAATCGGCTGGATTTCACATCGATGTCCTGAGCGAGCCGCAGCCCGACCCAAAGGTCGATACCCTCTTCCCGGCGGCTTATAAGAGCCTGACGACCAAGCCACGGTTCCTGTTCTTCTCGGCGGTGAAGGCGTGAATATGGTCCCCTGAAGGGCTGTTCACACTTCATGCAGGACATGCGCTGCCTTGACGGCGGCGGATGCGCGGTTTTCGACGCCGAGCTTCACGTAGATCTGCTCCAGATGCTTGTTCACCGTGCGGGCGGATAGCCCGAGGATTTCGCCTATGTCGCGGTTCGACTTGCCCTTGGCGAGCCAGAGGAGGACTTCGGATTCGCGTTGCGTCAAGGAGAAGTGCTGGCGCAGGATATCGTCGTCGGCGCGCTGGTTGGTGGCCGTGAGGCGAAAGAGATATTCGTCGGCTCCGATGGCGCCGAGGAAAGTGAATTGCAGGGCGGATTGGCCGCCATTGCTGATCGACAGAAGATTGTCGCGCCCCGGCCCAAGCCGCTCGCGCTCCAGCATGAAGGCGGCGATGTGTTTGGAGGCGAGATCGAGGCCGTCGTCGCTGCCGGTGGCGGCATTGATGAGGCGGGTCGCCTGCGGCGTCGACCAATGGATGGCGCCGTTGCCCTTGACCGCCAGAAGATGGCGGCCCGCGGCGTCGAGCGCCACCCGGGCGCTCTGGGCGGAGCGGGCGTTGCGCAGGTGGACGCGAATGCGGGCGCGCAGCTCGTCGACATTGATCGGCTTGGTCAGATAATCGACGCCACCGGATTCCAGCGCATGCACCACATGCTCGGTTTCGGTCAGCCCCGTCATGAAGACGACGGGAATCTGGGCGATGCCGGCATTGGCCTTCAGCCGGCGGCAGGTTTCGAAACCATCCATCGCCGGCATGACGGCATCGAGCAGGATGAGATCCGGCGTGATGCGCTCGACGATGTTCAGCGCAGCCGATCCCGAGGTTGCGATCAGCACGGAGAAGCCGGATTGCTCCAGCGCATCGGTCAGAAAGCCGAGCGCGTCAGGCGAATCGTCCACCAGCAAGACTATGTCGCGGGGAAGGGTGGGCTCGGCCAATCTATTCTACCTTTTCAGTGTCGAAGGTGCGCAGCACGGTAAGGAAGCCGTCGAGATCGAAGGCCTGAACATAGCTGCGCAAAGCGTCTGTGAACGGTCTGTTGTCGTCGAGCTTGGCGAGGTCCGCAAGCTTCGCCTCGATGCCCCTGATATAGCCGATCTCGCCGAGCCGCATCAGCTCGCGCACATGATCTGTGCCGGGGCTCTTCAGGGGTGGCGGCGGCTTCGGCACGATCGGAGCGATGGCATCGGCATAGATCCATTGCAGGCCGAGATGCAGCGCCAGCTTGTCGCGAAGCTGGCGGATGTCGACCGGCTTGGATATGGCGTCGTTATGGCTGTCGTCGCTGTCCGTCGCGGCGGCGGCATCGCCGATATTGGCCGACAGCATCAGGATCGGCGCCGTCTGGCCGTTTTCCCGGAGCCGGGAGACGAGCTGCCAGCCATTCATGCCGGGCATGGAGATATCGACCAGAAAGAGATCCGGCTTGATGCCTTCGATCAGCGTCAGGCAGTCGGGGCCGCCGGCGGCGGTCAGCACGATGAAATCGAGCGGCGACAGGATCTCGCGCATCAGCTCGCGATGGTCTTCGTTATCGTCGACGACGACGATGGTGCGTCGCGGCCCCTCGTAGCCGGCGATGCGCTGCTCCTGCGCCGGCGGCTTCATCGGGCGGATGACGGCCGACAGCATCAGGCGCACGCGGAATGTTGAGCCCTTGTCCTTTTCGCTGGTGACGGAAATCTCGCCGCCGAGCGTGTTCGTCAGCAGCCGCGTGATGGTCAGCCCCAGACCGAGGCCCGGCATCGGCCTCACGCTGTCGGCCTCGCCGCGCTGGAAGGGCTCATAGATGCGGGTGATATCTTTCTCGGCAATCCCCCGGCCCGTATCGGCGACGGTGACGGTGGCGACCTGGTTGCGGTAGCCGACATCGAAGCGAACGCTGCCCGTATCTGTGAACTTGATGGCGTTGGAGAGCAGGTTGACGAGGATCTGCCGCAACCGCTTCTCGTCGGTGCGGACATAATCGGGCAGGGCGGCGGAGCGCTCGTGGATGAAGGCCAGCCCCTTCGCCTGTGCCTGCGGACGGAACATGTCGACGATCTGGTCGAGGAAATCCTGGATATTGATCTCGTTGGAATAGACCTGCAGGCGGCCGGCCTCGATCTTCGAAATATCCAGCAGCCCGTCGATCAGGCCCGAAAGATGCTCGGCGCTGCGGCGGATGACCTTCAAGGAGGATTGGCGGGGAGCGGGAATGGTCTCGTCGCGCTCCAGGATCTGCGCGTAGCCGAGCACGGCATTGAGGGGCGTGCGCAATTCGTGGCTCAAGCCCACCACATAACGGCTCTTGGCGCGGTTCGCCGCCTCGGCTGCCTCCTTGGCGCTCTGCAAAGCCGCATCCGTCTTCTTGTGGGCGGCAATCTCTTTCAGTAGCAGCGTGTTCTGGCGCGAGGATTCCTCCTCGGCGACCACGCGGCTGTCATGGGCGAGCACGTAGAACCAGCAGACGACGCCGGCGATGACGGCAAAGACGAAGAAGACAATCAGGATGGTGCGGTCGACCACGGAGGCCGTTTCGGGGGAAGCGGCGCCGACCTGATGCGCGATCATTGCCAGGATCGCGCCCATGGCGGTCAGTGCCAAGGCAACGGCAATGCCGTAGCGGCCGAGGCGTGTGGCGAGCCTGGCGACGATGCTTTCCGGCAGCAGAGTCTTTGCGACGGTGCCGACCTGCGTATTGAGCCGCGCTTTCGGCTTGCACATGTCATGGCAGCGGCTGTCGAGCGAACAGCAGAGCGAGCAGATCGGCGCGGCATAGGCCGGGCACCACGCCATGTCTTCCGGCTCGAACGGATGTTCGCAGATCGAGCAGGTGATGGTGGTCAGGTTTTTCCAGCTCTGTCGCGGCTTGCGGGCGAGATAGTATTTGCCCTTGGTGGCCCAGGCGATGGCGGGCGAGGCGATGAGCGCGACGATCAGGGTGATATAGGGCGCAAGCGAAGCGGCGATCGTGCCGAAGGCGCCGAAATGCGCAATCAGGGCGATGGTTGCGGAGAGCGCCATGGCGCCCAGGCCGACCGGATTGATGTCATAGAGATGCGCGCGCTTGAATTCGATGCCCGGCGGCGCCAGTCCCAGCGGCTTGTTGATGAAGAGATCGGCCGAGATGGTACAGAGCCAGGCCATGGCGATGATCGAGAAAATGCCGAGCGTCTCCTCCAGCAGCCGGTAGATGCCGAGTTCCATCAGCAAGAGCGCGATGGCGACGTTGAAGACGAGCCAGATCACGCGGCCGGGATGGCTGTGCGTCAGCCGCGAAAAGAAGTTCGACCACGCGAGCGAGCCGGCATAGGCGTTCATGACGTTGATCTTCAGCTGCGAGATCATCACGAAGGCGGCCATCAGCAGCAGCGCGGCATTGTGCCAGGGGATCATGTAGCCGAAGGCGGTGAGATACATCTGCGCGGGATCGGCGGCGCGATCGGCCGGCACGCCCGAGGTCAGCGTCAGAACGACGAGGAAGGAGCCGGCGAGCAGCTTCGGCGCGCCGATGATGACCCATCCCGGCCCGGCAAGGAAGATCGCCAGCCGATGCCGCCACTTGCGATGCCCATCCGGCGGCAGGAAGCGCAGGAAGTCGGCCTGTTCGCCGATCTGCGACATCAGCGCCAGGATGACGGCGGACGCGGCGCCGAACTCCACCAGATCGAAGGGAGCGGCGCTGCCCGGCGCGCTGGCGGGATGATGAATGCCGGCAAAGGCCCGCCAGAGATCGAACTTGCCCCAGTCGGATAGAGCGATGAAGACGAAGGGCAGGACGTTGAGAACGATCCAGAAGGGTTGTGTCAGCAGCTGGAACCGGCTGATGAGGCGCACACCATGGGTCACTAGTGGAATGACCATGACGGCGCTGACGATATAGCCGATCCATACGGGTATGCCGAGCGTCAGCTCCAGCGCGCCGGACATGATCGAGGCTTCGATCGCAAACAGCATGAAGGTGAAGCTGGCATAGATCAGCGAGGTGATGGTCGAGCCGATGTAGCCGAAGCTCGCGCCGCGCGTCAAAAGATCGATATCGACGCCGTGGCGGATGGCATAGCGGCTGATGGGCAAGCCCACCGCCAGCATGACGAGGCTGGCGACGGTAATGGCGTAGAAGGCGTTGGTGGTGCCGTAGGACAGCGTGATCGCGCCGCCGATCGCCTCAAGCGCCAGGAAGGAAATGGCGCCGATCGCCGTCTGCGAGATGCGCTGCGAGGAGAATTGCCGCGCGCTCTTGGCGGTGAAACGCAGGGCGTAGTCTTCCAGCGTCTGGTTCGCGACCCAGCGGTTGTACTCGCGTCTCACAGGAATGATGCGTTGCCGCGCAGCCATGCTTACCCTTCAGCAGTCCCGCCATCGTAATTCCGGCAGTCCAGAGATGTCGTAACATGGATCCATACGGTGCTTAAGGGCACGAGGGCGCGCAAAGCTGCACATTTCGCCCCGGCGCCTACGTCATATTACGTATGTGGTTTCCCCAGTGGCTGCCGGATAGTCGCGAAAGGCAACGGTTAATCTTCGTTTACCGGCCGTTGCGGCAGACAAAAAGAGGGGAACCACGATGAAATTCAAGACTCTCGTCTCCGGCGCGCTGCTTGGCGCCATCATGTCCACGACCGCATTCCACGGCGCCTTCGCCGCCGACGATACCATCAAGGTCGGCGTGCTGCATTCGCTTTCCGGCACCATGGCGATTTCGGAAACGACGCTGAAGGACGCCATGCTCATGCTCATCGACGAGCAGAACAAGAAGGGCGGCGTTCTCGGCAAGAAGCTCGAGCCCGTCGTCGTCGACCCGGCCTCCGACTGGCCGCTCTTTGCCGAAAAGGCCCGCGAGCTGATCGAGAAGGACAAGGTTTCCGCCGTGTTCGGCTGCTGGACCTCCGTGTCGCGCAAGTCCGTTCTGCCCGTGTTCAAGGAACTGGATTCGATCCTGTTCTATCCGGTGCAGTTCGAAGGCGAGGAGTCCGAGCGCAACGTCTTCTACACGGGTGCCGCTCCGAACCAGCAGGCGATCCCGGCCGTCGACTATCTGATGAAGAACGAAGGCGTGCAGCGCTGGGTGCTCGAAGGCACGGACTACGTCTATCCGCGCACGACCAACAAGATCCTCGAAGCCTATCTGAAGTCGAAGGGCGTCAAGGACGAAGACATCATCATCAACTACACGCCGTTCGGCTTCTCCGACTGGCAGACGGAAGTCTCCAAGATCAAGGCTTTCGGCGCCGCCGGCAAGAAGACTGCCGTCGTCTCCACGATCAACGGCGATGCCAACGTTCCCTTCTACAAGGAGCTGGGCAACCAGGGCGTCAAGGCCGAGGATATCCCGGTCGTCGCCTTCTCGGTCGGCGAAGAGGAACTGGCAGGCGTCGATACCAAGCCGCTTGTGGGGCATCTCGCCGCCTGGAACTACTTCCAGTCCGTCGACACGCCGGCCAACGCCGCCTTCATCAAGGAATGGCACGCCTACACCAAGAACGACAAGCGCGTGACCAACGACCCGATGGAAGCCGCCTATATCGGCTTCAACATGTGGGTGAAGGCAGTCGAGAAGGCCGGCACGACCGATCCCGACAAGGTCATCGATGCGCTCGTCGGCGTCTCGGTTCCGAACCTTTCGGGCGGCTATGCCACCATGATGCCGAACCACTACATCACCAAGCCGGTGCTGATCGGCGAAGTGCAGGAAAACGGCCAGTTCGACATCGTCTCGCAGACGCCTGAAGTGGTGGGCAAGGAATGGTCGGACTACCTGCCAGACAGCAAGGATCTGATCTCGGATTGGCGCATGCCGATGAACTGCGGCAACTTCAACGTTTCCACCGGCAAGTGCGGCGGCAAGGGCTCCTGAGCCGCCATCGATGCGAGATCGCCGCGGGCAGGCTTCTCTGCCCGCGGCAGCTTGAGGGGACGAGCGCAATGTTCGACAAATTCGTTTACCGCATGGCCCTGGCGCTGGTCGCCGGCTTCTGCCTGGTGCTGGTGCTGACGGCCACAGGCCTGCGCGCCCAGGAGGATGCGCACGGGCTGATCAATTCGCTCGGCCAGGCCAATTTCCAGAAGGCCGGCGAGATCGTCCAGGATCTTGCAAAGACTGGCGATCCCAAGGTCGTGCCGGCGTTGCAGGCCTTCTCGGACGGCGATCTCTACCTCCGCAAATCCGACAATCAGGTGTTCATCGCCAAATCCTCCGGTGAGACGATGGACCTGCTGGATCCTTTGAGCGGGCAGGCCGTCGGCCAGGAAGCCAAGGATAATCTCAGCAAGATCAAGATCAACAACAGCCTCCGACGCGCCGTTCGCGCGGCTCTCGGCAGTCTGACGCTGATGAGCCCGGATCGCGGCGTTCGTCTGGAAGCAGCGCAATCGGTGTTGAAATCGCCGAGCGCGGATTCGCTGGAGGCGGTCGAGACCGCACTGCAGAACGAGAAGGATGGAGAGATTCGCGCCGTGCTCGAACGGGCAAGGGCTGTTGCCGTGCTCGGCTCCGACCGTCCGCTGGAGGACAAGAAAGCCGCGATCGAGACGATCAAGAACGAAGGCGGCCGGGATGCCATCGGCATTCTCTCCTCGGTTTCCGTCGATGATAGTCTCAAGCCGGATGTCGCCGCCGCCATCGCCGGCATTCAGGAGCAGCTGAAGTTCTGGGATGCGGTGCAGAATGTCTGGTACGGCCTGTCGCTCGGCTCGGTGCTGCTGCTGGCCGCCATCGGCCTTGCCATCACCTTCGGCGTCATGGGCATCATCAACATGGCGCATGGCGAGATGGTGATGCTCGGTGCCTACTCGACCTTCGTCGTTCAAAGCATCATCCGCACCTCCTATCCCGCGCTGTTCGACTGGTCGCTGGCCATTGCCCTGCCGGTTGCCTTCATCGTCACCGGCGCCGTCGGCCTCGTCATCGAGCGCGGCGTCATCCGCTTCCTTTATGGCAGGCCGCTGGAGACGCTGCTTGCCACCTGGGGCATTTCGCTGATCCTGCAGCAGGCGGTGCGCTCGATCTTCGGGCCGACCAACCAGGAAGTCGGCAATCCCTCGTGGATGTCCGGCTCCTTCGACCTTGGCTATCTCTCGATCACCTGGAACCGTCTCTGGATCATCGTCTTCTCGCTCGGCGTCTTCGTGGCACTGCTGCTGCTCCTCAAGCGCTCGGCCTTCGGGTTGCAGATGCGGGCGGTGACGCAGAACCGGCGCATGGCCTCCTCCATGGGGATACGCACATCCTGGGTCGATGCCTTCACTTTCGCCCTGGGATCGGGCATTGCCGGCATGGCGGGCGTCGCGCTCTCGCAGATCGACAACGTCTCGCCGAACCTCGGTCAGAGCTACATTATCGACAGCTTCATGGTCGTGGTGTTCGGCGGTGTCGGCAATCTTTGGGGCACGCTCGTCGGTGCCTTCTCGCTCGGCATCCTCAACAAGTTCCTTGAACCCTATGCAGGAGCGGTGCTCGGCAAGATCCTCGTTCTTGTCCTTATCATCCTCTTCATCCAGAAACGTCCACGCGGGCTCTTCGCGCTCAAGGGAAGGGCGGTGGAAGCATGATTACCGCCTTCATTCTTCGTTCGCTCGACCGCCGCATCAGCATCGCCATTGCGATCCTGCTTGCCGTCGCAGTGCTGGTGCCGCTGTCGAACCTGCTGTTGCCGGAAACGAGTGCGCTGCATGTGCCGACCTACCTGATGTCGCTGCTCGGCAAGTATCTGACCTATGCGCTGCTCGCTTTGGCACTCGATCTGGTCTGGGGTTATTGCGGCATTCTTTCGCTCGGCCACGGCGCGTTCTTCGCGCTCGGAGGCTATGCGATGGGCATGTATCTGATGCGGCAGATCGGTTCGCGCGGCACCTACGGCAACCCGATCCTGCCCGATTTCATGGTGTTCCTGAACTGGAAGGAGCTGCCGTGGTTCTGGTACGGCTTCGATCAGTTCTGGTTCGCCATGCTCATGGTTCTGGTCGCGCCCGGCCTGCTCGCCTTCGTTTTCGGCTGGTTCGCCTTCCGATCGCGTGTCAACGGCGTCTACCTGTCGATCATCACGCAGGCGATGACCTATGCGCTGCTGCTTGCCTTCTTCCGCAACGACATGGGCTTCGGCGGCAATAATGGCCTGACCGATTTCAAGGATATCCTCGGCTTCAACATCCAGGCCGATGGCACGCGCGCCACGCTCTTTGCCGTGACGGCGTTGTTCCTGGCGTTGGCACTCCTATTATCCTCGGCCATCGTGCGTTCGAAGTTCGGCAAGGTGCTGGTCGGCGTGCGCGACGCCGAAAGCCGGACGCGCTTCCTCGGCTACCGCGTCGAACACATGAAGCTCTTCGTCTTCGTCGTATCGGCGATGATGGCGGGGATCGCCGGTGCGCTCTACGTGCCGCAGATCGGCATCATCAACCCCGGTGAATTCGCCCCGGCCAACTCGATCGAAGTGGTCATCTGGACGGCGGTCGGCGGACGGGCAACGCTGATCGGCCCGATCATCGGCGCCATCCTCGTCAACGGCGGCAAGACTGTTTTTACCGGCCTGTTTCCCGATTTCTGGCTGTTTGCGCTCGGCGGCCTGTTCGTCGCGGTGACGCTGTTCCTGCCGAAGGGCATCGTCGGCACGATCGCGCAATATCTCGGCAGGAAGCGCAAACCGGCAAGCCCGCCGCCGAAGGCCGCGAAGGATGACACCCAACAATCGGTGCAGGCTGCGGAGTAGGACCATGATCCCGGATATCAAGCCCAACAGCATGCTCTATCTCAACAACGTCTCTGTCTCTTTCGATGGCTTCAAGGCTTTGAACGCATTGTCGATCGTAATCGAACCGGGGGAGCTTCGCGCCATCATCGGCCCGAACGGCGCCGGCAAGACCACGATGATGGACATCATCACCGGCAAGACGCGTCCCGACGACGGCGAAGTGTTCTTCAACGGCCAGATCGACCTGACGAAGAAGGACGAGGCCGATATCGCCCAGCTCGGCATCGGCCGGAAATTCCAGAAGCCCACCGTCTTCGAAAGCCATACCGTCTGGGACAATCTCGAACTGGCGCTCAACCGCAATCGCGGTGTTTTCGCGACGCTCTTCTATCGGCTGACGCCTGCCGATCGCAGCCGCATCGAGGAGATCCTCGAGACGGTGCGCCTGTCACATCGCCGCGACGAGCTGGCGGCCAACCTCTCCCATGGGCAAAAGCAATGGCTGGAGATCGGCATGCTGCTCGCGCAGGAGCCGAAGCTTCTGCTGGTGGACGAGCCGGTGGCCGGCATGACGGATGCGGAGACGGCGGAGACGGCAGTGTTGCTGAAGGAGATCGCCAAGACGCGCTCGGTGGTGGTCGTCGAGCACGACATGGGCTTCATCCGTGATCTCGGCGTCAAGGTGACATGCCTGGCGGAAGGATCGGTTCTGGCGGAAGGGTCCATCGATTTCGTCAGCAGCGATCCGAAGGTGATCGAGAACTATCTGGGGCGGTGAGATGCTGACAGTCGAAAACGCAAATCTGCATTATGGCGCCGCGCAGGCGCTGCGCGGCATCTCCATCAAGGCGGAGATGGGCAAGATCACCTGCGTGCTCGGGCGCAACGGGGTCGGCAAGAGTTCGCTCTTGCGCGCCGTCACCGGGCAGCACGCGTTGTCGGCTGGCACGGTTGCCTTCAATGGCGTGGCGCTGAACGGCATGGCGCCGTTCGCCCGCGCCAAGCAGGGGATCGGCTACGTGCCGCAGGGGCGCGAGATTTTTCCCCTGCTGACGGTCAAGGAAAATCTCGAGACCGGCTATGCGCCGCTTGCCCGCCGTGACCGCACGATTCCGGATGATATCTACAATCTGTTCCCTGTGTTGAAATCCATGCTGTCGCGTCGCGGCGGCGATCTCTCCGGCGGCCAACAGCAGCAGCTGGCGATCGGCCGGGCCATGGTGACGCGGCCGAAGATGCTGGTGCTGGACGAGCCGACCGAGGGTATCCAGCCGTCGATCATCAAGGATATCGGCAGGGCGATCCGCTATCTGAGGGATTCCACCGGCATGGCGATCCTGCTGGTCGAGCAATATCTCGATTTCTGCCGCGAGCTTGCCGACTACGTCTACATCATGGATCGCGGCGAGATCGTGCATGAGGGGCTGGCGGAGACGCTGGATACGCCCGAGGCCCGCAGGCACCTGACCGTCTGAGGCGGTTGCCTTTCTTTTCGGCGTTTGGTGAAAAATGCGGCTGAGGTGCCCGGCGGCAGGCCATGATCGCGAGGGATCGCATAAGGCACAGAAATTGCTTGCGTTTATTCCTTGCCGGGTTTCAATGACCGGGCATCGGCATGATGTGGTGTGTGGAGAGGCAGATGGCAATGACGGCGGCAGGCACAAGACCGCAGCGGGCGCGTGGTCGCGGCCATCTTGCGGCCAAGTGGCTGGGCGGCCGAACGCGCCTTGCCGAGCTCTATCAGGAGGGGGCGGCCAAGATCCGATTGCCCGAGACCTTCGACCACTCCATGGAAGCAGTCATCATCAACACGGCCGGCGGCTTGACCGGCGGCGACCGGATGGACTGGAGCGTCGTTGCCGCGCCGGGCACGCGCATCGATGTGACGACGCAGGCCTGCGAGAAGATCTACAAGGCTTCGGCCGGCACGGCCGAGGTGGAGACGTCGATCAAGGTCGGCAGCGGCGCGAGGGTCGATTGGCTGCCGCAGGAGACGATCCTGTTCGACCGCGCCTCGCTTTCGCGTGCGTTGAACGTCGAGCTTGGCGACACGGCGGAATTCCTGGCCGTCGAGGCGATCCTGCTCGGGCGGAAAGCCATGGGCGAAGCGATGGAGCAGGGGCTGTTCCGCGACCGCTGGCGCATCCGTCGCGGCGGCCGGCTGGTTCATGCCGAGGAGCTGCGCCTGGACGGCGATGTCGCCGGATTGACGGCCAAGGCGGCCGTGTTGAGCGGTCAGGTTGCCTTTGCGACCCTGCTTTATGTCGGGCCGCAGGCCGAGACCTATCTTGGCCGAATCCGGCCCCTCCTCGAAACCCATATGGGAGGCGCGAGCCAGTGGGGCGAAAAGCTCGTCGTGCGGCTCGCCGCCGCCGATGGCTTCGCGCTCAGAAAAATCCTCATCCCGATCATTTCCGCCTTGCGCAATGGAGCGCCTGTGCCGAAAGTCTGGAACCTGTAGTCTCCGGAGATAGATGACTTTAGGTCCGCTTGACCTGAAATCATCCGGCTCCAAAATCAAAGAAGCGGAGCATGATGCCGTCCGAAACCCGCTCACACTTTTCGGCGTCGCGCTCTGAAAACCGCAATCACATAGGTAGGCGATGAACCTCACTCCGAGAGAAAAAGACAAGCTGCTGATTTCCATGGCGGCAATGGTGGCGAGGCGGCGGCTGGAGCGCGGCGTGAAGCTCAATCATCCCGAAGCTATCGCGCTGATAACGGACTTCGTCGTCGAAGGTGCGCGCGACGGCCGGCCGGTTGCCGAGCTGATGGAGGCCGGCGCCCACGTCATTACCCGGGATCAGGTGATGGAAGGCATTGCCGAAATGATCCACGACGTTCAGGTCGAGGCGACATTTCCCGACGGGACCAAGCTCGTGACCGTCCACGAGCCGATCCGGTGAGGCTGCCATGCTGGAGCTGAGACCCAATTGCGAATGCTGCGACAAGGATCTGCCGCCGGAAAGCAGCGAGGCGATGATCTGCACCTTCGAGTGTACGTTTTGTGCCGATTGCGCCGATAATGTCTTGGGTGGCGCCTGCCCGAATTGCGGCGGTGACTTCGCCCGTCGCCCCGTCCGCCCGGCGGCGTTGCTTGCCAAATATCCTGCTTCGACCAAGCGTATTCTGAAAGCAGAGGGATGTGCGCCCGTCCGGGCCGCATGAGGAGAAAATCATGATCCCAGGTGAAATCATCGCTGCGAGCGGCGACATCGAACTCAATACCGGAGCGCCGACCGTGTCGCTGGAGGTGTCCAATACCGGCGACAGGCCCGTGCAGGTCGGCAGCCACTATCATTTTGCCGAAACCAATGCCGGGCTTTCTTTCGATCGCGACCAGGCAAAGGGGATGCGGCTCGATATTCCCGCCGGGACCGCCGTGCGTTTCGAGCCGGGGCAGACGCGTTCCGTGACGCTGATCCCCTTGTCGGGCAAGCGTGAAGTCTACGGCTTCCGTCAGCAGGTCATGGGCAAGCTTTAGGTTTTCTTGGGGGGAATTGCATGTCGATGAAATTGCTTATGCCCGCTGCAGCTCTTGCCGCAATCCTGCTCTGCGGTTCTGCTTTTGCACAGAACGCTGCGGATGAACCGAAGATCGATTGCGCCAAGGCGGAAGCGCAGACGGATCTGAACATTTGTGCCGCGCGCGATTTCGACACGGCCGACAAGGCGCTGAACGTGCAATACAAGAAGACGCGTGCTGCGATGATCGCCATCGATGCCGATCTGGACGACGATATGAAAGGTGCCGAAAAGGCGCTCATCAAGGCGCAGCGCGCCTGGGTGGACTATCGCGACGGCGAATGCGAGGCGCAAGGGTTCCAGGCTCGCGGCGGTTCCATGGAGCCCATGCTCGTTTCGGGCTGCAAGGCGGACCTGACCACGAAGCGCACCAAGGAATTGAAGGATCTCGCCGACGGGCCGGAGGGCGATCAGTGAGCGCCAGGCGCAGCGTGATGATCGTCGGCAATGGTGAGATTGCGGCAGGCTCAGCCGCCGCGATCGACGCCGCCGATCTCGTGATCCGCTTCAACGATTGCCGCTCGATGGGCGCCGGGGGCAGCCGGACGGATGTCGTCGCCGTCTGCAATACGGGCCGGCCGGCGCGCGCCATGCTCGGCTCGGCCGAATGGCGCAAGAGCCCTGCCGTCGCTTCTGCATCGGAAATCTGGAGCGTTCGCGATCCAGGCAAATTCGCCGCGCTGCGTGCGTCGCTGGCGATTTCGCATCCGGAACTCGACGATTTCTGCGATGACTATACGGACCAGTTTGCCGCCTTCTGCCAGGCAACGGGCAAACGTCATGTGGTGATCGGCCAGTCTGTTCACGAGGGCGTCGATGCCGCGCTCGCCGACCATGATCCCGGCTCCTACGTGGTGCCGAGCAGCGGCATGATCGTCATTGCCGATGTGTTGTTGCGCCATCCGAACGACGATGTCGCCATTACCGGCTTTAGCCATACCGGCTGGGAGGAGCATCCGTTTGCCGCCGAGAAATGGCTGGTGGACGCTTACATCTCCCTCGGCCGCCTGAAACGCCTTGCCGACACGAACCTCATCTCTGCCTCCCAAGGAGACTGATTCATGCCCTACAAGATTTCCCGCGCCGCCTACGCCAACATGTTCGGACCGACTGTGGGCGACAAGGTTCGTCTCGCCGATACCGAGTTGTTCATCGAGGTGGAGAAGGATTTCACCACCTATGGCGAGGAAGTGAAGTTCGGCGGCGGCAAGGTCATTCGCGACGGCATGGGGCAGAGCCAGGTGACGCGGGCAAACGGCGCCGTCGATACCGTCATCACCAATGCGCTGATCCTCGACCATTGGGGGATCGTCAAAGCCGATATCGGCCTGAAGGACGGCCGCATCGTCGCGATCGGCAAGGCCGGCAATCCGGATACGCAGCCTGATCTCAACATCATCGTCGGACCGGGCACGGAGGCGATCGCGGGCGAGGGCAAGATCGTCACCGCCGGCGGCATGGACAGCCATATCCATTTCATCTGCCCGCAGCAGATCGAGGAAGCGCTGATGTCGGGCATCACCACCATGCTTGGCGGCGGCACCGGCCCGGCGCATGGGACGCTGGCGACGACCTGCACGCCGGGTCCCTGGCACCTGGCGCGCATGATCGAATCCTTCGACGCCTTTCCCATGAACATCGGCCTGTCGGCCAAGGGCAACGCGTCTCTGCCGGCGGCGCTGGAGGAAATGGTGCTCGGCGGCGCTTGCGCATTGAAGCTGCATGAGGATTGGGGCACGACGCCAGCGGCGATCGACTGCTGCCTCAGCGTTGCCGACGAATACGATGTCCAGGTGATGATTCACACGGATACGTTGAACGAAAGCGGCTTCGTGGAAGACACGATCGGCGCCATCAAGGGCCGTACGATCCATGCCTTCCACACGGAAGGCGCCGGCGGCGGCCACGCTCCCGACATCATCAAGATCTGCGGTCAGTCGAACGTCATTCCCTCCTCGACCAATCCGACGCGGCCCTACACGGTTAATACCATCGCCGAGCATCTGGACATGCTGATGGTGTGCCATCACCTGTCTCCGTCGATCCCCGAGGATATCGCCTTTGCCGAAAGCCGCATCCGCAAGGAGACGATCGCGGCGGAGGATATTCTCCACGATATCGGCGCATTCTCGATCATTTCATCAGACAGCCAGGCCATGGGCCGCGTCGGAGAAGTGGCGATCCGCACCTGGCAGACCGCCGACAAGATGAAGCGCCAGCGTGGCCGACTGGCCCAGGAGATTGGCGACAACGACAATTTCCGCGTGAAGCGCTACATCGCAAAATATACGATCAACCCGGCGATCGCGCACGGCGTCAGCCATGAGGTCGGGTCGATCGAGGTCGGCAAGCGTGCCGATCTGGTTCTCTGGAACCCGGCCTTCTTCGGCGTGAAGCCCGAGATGATCCTGCTCGGCGGCTCCATCGCCGCGGCACCCATGGGCGATCCGAATGCCTCGATCCCGACGCCACAGCCGATGCACTACCGGCCGATGTTCGGCGCCTACGGCAGGAACCGGACGAATTCCTCCGTGACCTTCGTTTCCCAGGCCGCGTTCGATGCCGGGCTTGCCGGCAAGCTCGGCATCGCCAAGACGCTGCTGCCCGTCCGGAACACGCGCGGCGGCATCTCAAAGGCGTCGATGATCCATAACAACCTGACGCCGCATATCGAGGTGGATCCGGAAACCTACGAGGTGCGCGCGGACGGCGAACTTCTGACCTGCGAACCGGCGACGGTGCTGCCGATGGCGCAACGCTATTTCCTCTTCTGAGGATCTTTTGGCCATCAGCCATCGGCGAATGTGAAAGCCCCGGCAATCCGGGGCTTTTCTTCTGCTGCGCACTGAATACAGCATTATCGAAGATGGGAAGCGGTGGCGCCGCGGTGTCGCATTCTTGTCGGCAAACTGGATTTTGCGGGTGTGTGCTTCCTACTGTTCACAACTTGGGAAATGCCGCGCATTTTAATCATTGCATTAAAGACCTGGAAGCGTCTTGGCCCCTATCTCACATGTTCGAAACGGTGGGCTGAGGAAGGTGAATCGCATGAAACAATGGATTTCGCTGCAGGCCGAACTCGGTAACTTTCAGCAGCGACGTGCGATTTTTATTTTCGCGCTTAAGATGAGTTTTGTCGCCGTCATCATGTCGCTTGCGATCATCCTGACGTTATTGCTCGTGCTGCAATGGCTCGATCTTCTGCCGCTGCCGATTCTGGAGGCGATGCGCCTCGGCGTTCTCCTGGCCTGGATCATCGGCGGAACCGTGTCCGGCGCGCTGGCGATGCTGGCCGGCTTTTCGATCCACAAGCTTGCCGTTTCCCGCGCCGAGTTCGAGCGGTTGAGCCGCACAGATACGCTGTCCGGCCTCCTCAACCGCCGCGCCTTCACCGAAGCGTTGAACATGGCTGGGGACGGCGCGTCTCTGGTGATCTTCGATGTCGACCGCTTCAAGACCATCAACGATCGCTTCGGGCACGCATCCGGCGATGCCGTGATCGTTGCCGTGTCGCAGATGTTTTCGGATGTCTTTGTTGGAAACGACGTCGTTGCGCGGCTCGGCGGGGAGGAGTTCGGTGCCATCATCCACGGCGGCGATACGGCGGAGCGCATCGCCCGCGTCGAAGAGGTCAAGGAGCAGATTGCCGGGCATTCGATTTCTGTCGATGGCGGGTCGGTGAAGATCACCATTTCCGCCGGTATCGCCGACATCGGCAAAGATCGCAAGACGGAGACCGTCTATGCCGCGGCCGACAAAGCCCTTTATCTGGCCAAGACGCTCGGCCGAAACCGCGTCATGCACGAGCGCGAGCGATTGTCCCAGGTCTGGCATCGCTGTGCGACCGAGCACGAACAGGAAGCGACGACCGATGTGAGGGAATTGCAACGGTATGTGCAGCGGATGTAGTCGCGCCAAGCGCCATAGCCGCTTGCACTGAGGGCGACTATTTTGCATGGTCTGACAAAGCTCTCATTTGGAACCGCCATGCAACGCGTTACCTCCTATCTGCCGGCCGGCACCCCTTCCTCCAATCCGATCGATCGCGTCGTCCTGCCGCACGATCTGCGCCATCTGCGCCGCAAGCTGCTGCATCTCGAAAACGGCGAGATGGTCATGCTCGACCTCAAGGAGCCGGTGCTGTTCGCCAGTGGCGATCTGCTGGTGCGCGAGGATGGCGAGCTGATCGAGATCGTGGCTGCGGACGAAAAGCTCTTCGAGATCCGTCCGCGCGACCGCAGGCATCTGATCGAACTTGCCTGGCATCTCGGCAACCGGCATCTTTCCGCACAGATCGAGGAAGAGCGCATCCTGATCCTGCGCGATCATGTAATCCGCTCCATGCTCGAAGGGCTGGGCGCGACGGTGACCGAAGTGAGCGAGCCTTTCCAGCCTGCCCGCGGCGCCTATCATTCCCATAGCGGCCATTCGCATGGCCACGGCCAGCATCATGACCATGGGCACGATCACCACGACCACTCGCATGATTGAACGCTGATGACCGATACGGCGGTGACGGACAATCGCGATCTGCAGGCGCTCCTGCGGTTGATGGCTTGGCTGTCGCCCGCGTTTCCGGTGGGATCCTTCGCCTATTCCGGCGGCCTGGAGCGTGCCGTCCACGACGGCCTGGTGGGCGACGGCATCGGGCTCAAGGATTGGATTGCGGCCCTCATCCGGCATGGTTCGGTATGGAATGACGCGGTGCTGCTGGCCGAGGCGCATCGCGCCGGTGGGGACATGACGCGGCTTGCAGCCGTTGCCGAACTCGCCGAGGCGCTGGCCGGCTCGAAAGAGCGCCATAATGAGACCATGCTGCTTGGCGATGCCTTCCTCTCGGCGGCGGCCGCCTGGCCGCACGAGATCTTTTCCATGCTTCCGGCAAGGACGGCTTATCCGGTTGCGGTCGGGGCCGTTGCGGGGGCGCATGGCATCCCGGCCGAAAAGGCCACCGCCGCCTTCCTTCATGCGCTTGTCTCGCAGATGGTTTCGGCTGGTATCCGCCTCGGCATCGGCGGACAGAAGGAAGGCGTCGCCATCCTTGCGCGGCTGGAGGATCTCCTTGCCGATGTGGCGCGGCGCGCAGCGCACTCAAGCCTTGACGAACTCGGCTCGGCGAGCGTCCACGCGGACATTGCGAGCTTGAGGCATGAAACCCAGGGCACGCGGCTCTTTCGTTCGTGATGTCCATTGCCGGGAAAATACCGAAATCGAAGCACGGCCTACGTCATTCGCCGCTGTGCGGCGGCGAGGTGCTTCGCTATGCTATCGCTTTATCGGAGTTGCGAGCATGAAATCGAGAAATGGACCCTTGCGTGTCGGCATCGGCGGCCCGGTCGGTTCGGGCAAGACGGCGCTGACGGAGAAGCTGTGCAAGGCGATGCGCGACGATTATTCCGTCGCCGTCGTCACCAACGATATCTATACGACCGAGGACGCCGAGGCGCTGGTGCGGATGCAGGCGCTGACGTCGGATCGCATCGTCGGCGTCGAAACGGGCGGGTGCCCCCATACGGCAATCCGCGAAGACGCGACGATCAACCTGCAGGCTATCGCCGGCCTGAACGAGCGGCTTCCCGACCTGGACGTGGTCTTCATCGAATCCGGCGGAGACAACCTGGCGGCAACCTTCTCGCCTGACCTTGCCGACATCACCATCTACGTGATTTCGGTTTGCCAGGGCGAGGAAATCCCGCGCAAGGGCGGCCCCGGCATTACCAGATCGGACCTTCTCGTCATCAACAAGAAGGATCTGGCGCCCTTCGTGGAAGTCGATCTCGACGTGATGGATCGGGATGCGGCCCGGATGCGTCAGGCTCGTCCCTTCGTTTTTTCCGACATGAAGCGAGGCGAGGGCGTCGGCAGGATCGTCGATTTCCTAAAGGAACAGGGCGGCCTTTGAGCCGCCCCGTCATTTCTCGTATATCCAGTTAGGCCGTCTTATTCCGCCGCGAAGGGCGGGAGCTTCAGCACATTCGTGCCTGCCGGCTTTGCGCTGCGCGTGCCCCTGCTTTCCATGATCTCCAGGCGCTCTTCCAACGTGGCGAGCGACTGCCGGTTTTCGTTGACGGCGGCCGCCAGGCCTTCCTTGGTCACGACCTCGTCATCCGCATCCTTCTTGCCGACAAGCTTGCCGAAGAGGAAGCCGAGCAGGCGCGACAGGTCGTTCATGATCAGGAAGAAGGACGGCACGACCACCAGGCTGAGCACGGTGGAGACGATGATGCCGCCGATCACGGCAATGGCCATCGGTGCGCGGAAGGAGCCGCCTTCGCCGACACCGAGGGCGGACGGCAACATGCCGGCCGACATGGCGATCGAGGTCATGATGATCGGGCGGGCCCGCTTGCGGCCGGCTTCGACGACCGCTTCCAGCCGCGGCATGCCCTGATGCATCATCTCGATGGCGAAATCGACCAGAAGGATGGCGTTCTTCGTCACGATGCCCATGAGCATCAGAATGCCAATCATGACGGGCATGGAAAGCGCGTTGCCGGTCAGGATCAATGCCAGCGCCACGCCGCCGATCGCCAAGGGCAGCGACAGCAGAATGGTGAAGGGCTGGATGATGTCCTTGAACAGCAGGATCAGCACCGTCAGAACAAGCAGAAGGCCAAGCAGCATGGCATTACCGAAGCTCTGCTGCATTTCCTTCTGGACCTTGGTGTCGCCGCTTTCCGCCAGATGCACCGTTGTCGGGATCTTGGCGTTGTTGACGATGTCGAGGAAGTGTTCGGACGCCGTATCCAGCGCCACGCCCTGCGGCAGGTCGGCGCCGATGGCGACGACGCGGTAGCGGTTGTTGCGCTTGATGGAAGACAGGCCTTCCGAATAGTCGATGTCGGCAACGCTCGATAGCGGAACCGTGGTGCCCGAGGCGGTCTTGATGCGCAGGGCGCGGATCGCCGCCAGATCGCGGCGCATGCCGAGCGAGGCCTGAACGCGGATCGGGATCTGGCGGTCGTCGAGCGAGATCTTCGCGAGCGAGGCGTCGATATCGCCGATGGTGGCCACGCGGATGGTATCGGAAATCATCTGCGGGGTGATGCCGAGGCGCGCGGCTTCGTCCTTGCGCGGATAGATCTGTAGTTCGGGACGCGGCAGGGCGCCGTCGGCGCTGACATTGGCGAGCGCCGGGTCGGTCCGCAGCTTGGCTTCCAGAATGCCGACGGCCTGGTTCAGATCCTTCTCGCTACGCGAGAGGAAGTTATAGGTCAGGTCGCGGTCGCCACGGTCGTTCAGCTTGGTGATGCGGACGTCGGGGATCGAGCGCAGCTTCGCAAAGACTTCCTTTTCCACATCCCACTGCGGCCGAACGCGGCCGTGGACGGCGACCTTCGGCAAGTAAGGGCCGATGACCGGCAGCGAGCCGAGAACATCGTTCACCAGCTTCTTCGTCAGCGACTGGTCGAGCTTGCCGAGCGTCAGCGTCACGGTTGCGCGGCGCAGTTCCAGATCGCCCTTCGGCGATGCGCCGCCGAGAACGAAGACGTTTTCAACGCCGTCGATATCCTTCACGCGCCGATAGATTTCGTTGGTCGCAAGTTCCGTGTCGTCGAGCCGCGCATTCGGCGGCAATTCGGCCGACAGCACGATGCGCGAGGAATCGTCCGGCGGAATGAAGCTGCCGGGGACGAACATCACGAGGGCGACAACGGAGGCGACCGAGAAGGCGAAGGCGGCAATCAGCGTCGGATAGCGCGTGTACCAGCGCTTCGTCGTCTGCCGCACCAGCCAGCTATAGCCGCGCATGAAGCGGCCGTCATTGTCGTGATGATCTTCGACGCCATCCTCGGCGCGCATCAGATAGGCCGCCATCATCGGCGTTATCAGGCGCGCCACCAGCAGCGAGAAGAACACCGAGAAGGCGACCGTGAGGCCGAACTGGATGAAATACTGGCCCGGGATGCCAGGCATGAACGAGACGGGCACGAAGACCGCGATGATGGTGAATGTGGTCGCGATCACCGCCAGGCCGATTTCGTCGGCAGCATCGATGGCGGCCCGATATGGCGTCTTGCCCATCTTGATGTGGCGGGCGATATTTTCGATTTCGACGATGGCGTCGTCCACGAGAATACCGGTCGCCAGCGTCAGCGCCAGGAAGCTCACGAGGTTCAGCGAAAAGCCGATCTGGTGCATGACCCAGAAGGTCGGGATCGCAGACAGCGGCAACGCAACCGCCGATATCAGCGTCGCGCGCCAGTTCCGCAGGAACAGGAACACCACGATAACGGCCAGCAGGGCGCCTTCGAGCAGCGTATGCATCGCGGACTCGTAGTTGCCGTAGGTGTAGTAAACGGCGTCGTCGATCATCTCTATCGAGACGTTCGGGTTCTCCACGCGTACCTTGCTGAGCGTATCGGCCACCGTCTTCGCGACCGTTACTTCGCTGGCGCCCTTGGCGCGGAACACGCCGAAGGTGACGACAGGCGCGCTGTCGAAGCGCGAGAAGGATTTCGGTTCCTGATAGGTGTCCTTGATTACGCCGAGATCGGAGAGCTTGACGAAGCGGCCGTTGGTGAGCGCGATCGTGGTATCGGCAAGCTGGGCGACATTGCGGGCGTCGCCGAGCACGCGGATCGCCTGTTCGCTGCCGGCAACCTGGCCGCGGCCGGAGCCGAGATCGATATTGGTGCTGCGCAGCTGCTGGCTCACCGAAAGCGCCGTGATACCGTAGGCGTTCAGCTTGTTCGGATCGAGCTCGATGCGCACTTCGCGGTCGGCGCCGCCGTAGCGGTCGACGCGGCCGATGCCCGCCTGGCCCTGCAGGGCGCGCTTGACGGTATCGTCCACGAACCAGGACAGTTCTTCCAGCGTCATGTTCGGCGAGGAAACTGCAAAACTCTGGATCGCCTGGCCTTCGACGTCGACCTTGGAGACGATTGGCTCGTCGATCGTGGAGGGCAGGTTGCCGCGGATGCGGTCGATGGCGTCCTTGGTGTCCTGAACCGCCTGCTCCGTCGGCACTTCCAGGCGGAAGATGACCACGGTCTGCGACTGGCCGTCGGTGACGGTCGACTGGATCTCGTCGATGCCGTTGATGCCGGCGACCGCGTCTTCGACCTCCTTCGTCACCTGCATTTCGAGCTCGGCCGGCGAGGCACCGCTCTGCGTTACGGTGACGTTGACAACAGGCACATCGATGTTCGGGAAGCGGGTGATCGGCAGATTGAAGAACGCGTGCGCGCCCACCACCATCAGCAGGAAGAAGCCGAGGAGCGGCGCGACCGGATTTCGGATTGACCAGGCGGAGAAGTTCATCTTGCCGTTCTCGCTCAGTTGGAGGCTTGCGACGCGTCGCGCACGGGCGTGATGTGATCGCCGTCGCGAACGTAGGCACCGGCCTTGGCGACGACCTCGTCGCCTGCCTTGAGGCCGTTGAGAATCTCGACGTAACCGCCGTCCTGAATGCCGGTCTCGACATTCACGAACTTGACCACGCCGTTGTCGACCTTGCGGGCGGAGGAGCCGTTTTCATCGCTGTTGACGGCCGTCAGGGGCAGGGCGACGCCATCCTCCTGGCGAATGATGATCTCGGCGCTGCCATACATGCCGGCGCGAGCCTTCTCGCCATCGTCGATGGAGATATGCACCGCGCCGAGACGGGTGACAGGATCGACGATCGGCGCAACGAGACGGACGGCTCCGGCAAGCTTCTCGCGGCTGCCGGAAAGCGCCATGAGAGCCTTCTGCCCGATGGCGATCTTGGTAATGTCGCTCTCGGATACATCGACCACCAGTTCGAGCTGGCTTTCGCGGATGATGGTGAAGAGCGGATCGCCATTGCCATTGGCGATGGCGCCGACGCGGGCGTTGCGCGAGGCGACGGTGCCCGCAACCGGGGTCTTGATGCCGGTGCGGGCAAGCTTGAGGTCGGTGTCGGCGATCTGGCTGTCCGTGACCTTGAGATCGGCCTCGGCAACCGCGATCGCCTGTTCGGCGGAAACCACGCGCGCCTTGTTGGCGGCGGCTGCAGCCGTCGCCTGCTCGACCGAGGAGGTCGATACCGTGCCCTTGGCGCCCATGGCGACGGCTCGGATCCGCTGCAATTCCGCTTCTTCCGCATTGGCGCGAGCCTCGGTGAGCTGCGCGCGCAGCTGTGCAAGGCTTGCCTCGCCCTTGGCCCGGGTCGCTCCCATCTGGCTCTTCTGCAGGATCAGCGCATCGTCGTTCAGCGTGGCGAGCGTGCTGTTCGCATCGACCTTGTCGCCGACATCGGCGTTGAGCGAGCGGATGGAGAGACCATCCACCTGCGGCTGGATATAGACCTCCTCGACGGCCTTCACGGTCCCGGTCGCAACGACCTTGTCGGTCAGGTGGCGGATCGCGGCGGCCGTGATGACGATCGCGGGCAGGTTCTGCTTCGGCGCGGTAACGGCTGGCTGCTCTGCCAGCGCGGCGTGTGCCGAAAGCAGGGAAAGCAGGATTGCGGTCGTGCTCAGAAGTCTAAACGGCGTGAGGGCCATGCGTCCGGTTCCAGTTCGGCATTTGGTAAATGAGATTTCGCTGTTTTCCGTCGCGAACACGGGGGATCAATGCATGCGAGCCGGCTTACCCGGCGGATTACTGCATAATTCTTTAAATCGGAATCGATTTAAGGATAAAATTATGCAGCAAATTTAAAGTGTTACAGCGACCTTTGCGCGTCATATTTGACGTGCGGCGCTGTAATATCCGTCTGTCATGCGTTGCGGGTCCCTCATCCTAAAATCGCCTTGTAGATGGGAGCGGTTTTCAATTCTCGCAAGATCACGAGAAAATGATTTCGCGGGTATTTCTATCCTTCGCAACCTTGCGAAGCAATCACGGCATTGTGATGTCAGCATTCGAATAGTTGATGGCCGAGGGCTTTTCAGCCAAATGCTGCAAGAAAGCCAGCCTTTTGTTGCCGCTGTTACAAAATGAAAAAAAACGCGCGAGGCCGAAATCTCGCGCGTTTCAGTGGCTGGAAGCGGTTTGAGACTACTTCAGCGCGGCGTCCGTGATCTCATGCGTATAGGCGCCGGACGGCTTCTTGGTGATGATCTTCTGATCGAGCAGGGCTTCGATCGTGCGGTCGTAAAGCTTCATGTCGAGCTTGCCGCTGCCGATCAGCTTGGCGACTTCGCCTGCCATGCGCTTCTGGTGGTTTTCATCCTGACCGCCGTTGTCCATGACAATCTCGGCGGCTTCGTCCGGATGTTCGACGGCGTATTTCCAGCCCTTCATCGAGGCGCGAACGAACTTCACCATGTCGGCCTTGAACTTCGCGTCCTTCAGCTTGTCTTCCTTGACGTAGAGACCGTCTTCCAGAAGGTCGTTGCCGAGCTTGGTATAGTTGAAGACAGTCAGGTCTTCCGCCTTGAAACCGGCATCGATCGCCTGCCAGTACTCATTATAGGTCATGACGGAGATGCAGTCGGCCTGCTTCTGGACGAGCGGCTGCACGTCGAAGCTCTGCTTCAGCACGTTGACGCCATCCTTGCCGCCGTCGGTCTTCAGGCCAAGCTTGTGCATCCAGGCGAAGAACGGATACTCGTTGCCGTAGAACCAGACGCCGAGGGTGTGCCCCTTGAAATCCTTCTCCGTCTTGACCGGGCCGTCCTTGGGGCAGATCAGCTCCAGGCCGGACTTGTCGAAGGGCTGGGCGATGTTGACCAGCGGCACGCCTTTCTCGCGGGCAACCAGCGCACCGCCCATCCAGTCGACGATGACATCGGCGCCGCCGCCGGCGATCACCTGTTCGGGAGCGATATCCGGGCCGCCCGGCTTGATATCGACATCGAGGCCTTCCTCCTTGTAGAAGCCCTTGTCCTTGGCGACGAAGTAGCCGCCGAACTGGCCCTGGGCCACCCATTTCAGCTGCAGCGTCACCTTGTCCGCTGCCATTGCAGCCTGGGTGGCGGCGAGCGTCATTGCGCTCGCCATCAATGCAAACATTATTTTTTTCATGTCTTCACCCTTTTCCCTCTGGAGTTATGCCTTGATCCCTTGAGGAGATCCTGGATTACGTCTGCCCACCACGGATAGACGGATGCCAGAACGTCACCATTCGTTCGATGATGGCGACGATACCGTAGAAGACGGAGCCTGCGATCGCGGCAACCGCGATTTCGGCCCAGACCATGTCGAGGTTCAACCGGCCGTTTTCGGTTGAAATGCGGAAGCCCATGCCCGACATGGGCGTGCCGAAGAATTCCGCCACGATGGCACCAATCATTGCCAGGGTCGAGTTGATCTTCAGCGCGTTGAAAATAAAGGGGGCGGCTGCAGGCAGGCGCAGCTTGAACAGGGTCTGCCAGTAGCTCGATGCGTAGGTGCGCATCAGGTCGCGTTCCATGTTGCCGGCGGCGGTGAGGCCCGTCACGGTGTTCACCAGCATAGGGAAGAACGTCATGATGACGACGACGGCAGCCTTGGACTGCCAATCGAAGCCGAACCACATGACCATGATCGGCGCGACGCCGATGATGGGCAGCGCCGAGACGAAATTGCCGATCGGAAGCAGACCGCGGCGCAGGAAGGCGAAGCGATCCGCGAGGATGGCAACGACGAAGCCGCTGGCGCAGCCGATGATGTAGCCGATCAGGACAGACGTCAGGATCGTCTGGCGGACGTCGATCCAGAGCGTCGGCAGCGAATTGGCGATTCTGACGCCGATGGCACTGGGCGGCGGCAGCAGAACCAGGGAAACGCCGGCGCCGCGCGTGACCGCTTCCCAGATGATCAGGATCCATACGCCGAAGACCGCCGGGATCAACAGGCGCAGCGCGTAGTTGCCGGCAGTCGATTGCGCGCGCATCGAGGACAGGACGGAAACGCATCTCCACGCCAGCAGCCATGCGGCTGCAATCAGAATGAAGAAGGATATCTGTGCCGTGCCTTCATTGCCGGAAACCCCCGACAGCAGCAGCCATGCCGCAGCATGCGCCCCGAAGAAGAGGATCGCCGCGCACAGGTCCCTTGAGATATTCATGAAGGAGAAGGCGGCGGCGGCAGCAATGAGAATGAAAACGACAAATGTCGTTCCGCTGCTGACGGGCGCGGCGGCATCGGCGCCAAGCAGCGGCAGCGCGGGGATCGCCACAAGACAGAGAAAAAGGGAGAGCGCGCCCTGCCAGGAAAAATGAAAATGCTTCATGCCGTTCTGCCTCCCATCGAACGGTCGACGATGCGGGCAGCGATGCTGACGATGCCGACGAGAATTGCCGCAAGAACGGAGCCGGCGACCAGCGCTGCCCAGATGTCGATCGTCTGGCTGTAGTAGGAGCCCGCGAGCAACTTCGCCCCGATGCCGGCAACCGCGCCCGTGGGAAGCTCGCCGACGATCGTGCCGACGAGGCTTGCGGCGATGGCGACCTTCATGGAGGTGAAGAGGAATGGGATCGAAGCGGGTACGCGCAGTTTCCAGAAGGTCTGCCAGGAGCTGGCATTGTAGGTGCGCATCAGGTCGAGATGCATGATTTCCGGCGAACGCAGGCCTTTTGTCATGCCGACGGTGACGGGAAAGAATGAGAGATAGGTCGAAATGAGAGCCTTGGGGATCAGTCCGTCTATGCCGAGAGCGCTGAAGACGACGATGATCGTCGGTGCGATGGCAAGGATCGGTATGGTTTGCGACGCGATGATCCAGGGCATGAGGCTGCGGTCGAGCGCGACGAGATGAACGATGCCGACCGCAAAGAGGATGCCGAGGATGGTGCCGAAGGCAAAGCCGACCGCCGTCGGAGCCAGGGTCACCCAGGCGTTATAGACGAGACTGCGGTTGCTTGTGGGCACTCGCAGGAACGTGTTTTCGAAGACGTTCTGCGCGACCTGATGCGGCGCAGGCAGCGTTGGCTTCGGCTGCGACAGCGTCTTGCCGATGAATTCCACCATCGTTGGCGCAACATTGCCGCGCCGGTCGATATCGCGCTGGAACGGCGCGTTGAGCAGAAAGGCGAAGACGTACCAAAGCAGGAGGATCGCCAGCACGATGGTCGTGACCGGCAGGAACTTGTGCTTGAAGAACTGTTCCTTTTCCATGCTCATGCCCTTCCTTGCGCGGGAAGCAGCATGAGCGCCATGGCAACGATGCCCAAGCCCACGCCGGCAAGCTGCTGCAGGCTTAGCCGCTCGCCGAAAACCATGAAGGCGATGATGTTGACGACGACGAGCTGTGCGATGGAAGAGGCCGAGATGGCCAGGCCAAGCCCACCTTCCCGCATCAGCCGAACCATCATCAGGTTCCCAACGCAATAGAGAACGAGCGCCAGGATCAGGACCAGTATGTTGTTGTTGGTAATATAGGCGCGCGAGGCGGTCGCGCCGCTGATGAAGATTGCCATCGCGCCGGCGAGCCAAAGGAGGAATTGCGGGTTCATAACGCGCCTCCTGTCATGGGAAGGCCCCTTATCCAGCCTGTTGGCCACCTTCTCCCGGTGCCCCGCAGTTGGGTTAGGGTGACGGGAGGTCGCGTGACGGCGCTGTGTATCGACCTATTCTTCATAGCTGTGCCCCGCTCTCAGGCCTTCCCGCACGCGATGGGCGATTTCCAGGAATTCCGGCGTTTCGCGAATGCCGAGCGGCCGTTCCGTCGGGAGCGTCGATTCGATGACGTCGGCGACACGGCCGGGACGAGGCGACATGACCACGATCCTGGTCGAAAGGTAGACGGCTTCCGGGATGGAGTGGGTGACGAAGCATATGGTCTTGTTCGTCCGCTTCCACAGCTTCAGCAGCTGTTCGTTCAGGTGGTCGCGCACGATTTCGTCGAGAGCGCCGAAGGGCTCGTCCATCAGCAGGAGGTCGGCATCGAAGGCCAGCGCGCGGGCGATGGAGGCGCGCTGCTGCATGCCGCCCGAGAGCTGCCAGGGAAATTTATGTTCGAAGCCGTTGAGGTTGACGAGTTCGAGCGTCTGGGCGATGCGCCTGGCCTGCTCGCCCTTGTCATAACCCATGATTTCGAGCGGCAGAGCGATGTTCTTCTCGATCGTGCGCCAGGGATAGAGTGCCGCGGCCTGGAAGACGTAGCCGTAGGCGCGAGCCTTGCGGGCGTCTTCCGGCGACATGCCGTTGACGGTGATATCACCCGAGGTCTTGCGCTCGAGATCGGCGATCACACGCAGGAAGGTGGTCTTGCCGCAGCCGGACGGACCGATGAAGGAGACGAAATCACCCTTGCGTACATCGAGATCGACGTTGCTCAGCGCGTGCACCGGCCCGTCGTTCGTATTGTAGGTGAGACAGAGATTCCGCGCGGAGACGACGGAGGAAGCGGATGACGTCATTAACACCTACCAGTCCTGTTTTCGCCGCGCGGTCGGGGCGGATTGCGTGTTATCCTGCTTGGCATTGCGGCCTGGATTGGCGAGGGTGCCTTGCGGCTGCGAAATCCAGGGGAGCAATGCCATGAGTGTTTCATCGAAGCCCACCTGCCATGTCGTGCGGCCCGGCAATGCCTATGCCGGAAAACAGGGCTTCAACTATTTCGAAGGGATCGCCGCCGAGACAGTGGGCTCGACGGGGATCTGCATGCATCTTCTGACCATTCCGCCGGGCGCCCGCGCCAAGGCGCATCTCCATGCCTCGCATGAAACGGCGATCTACGCGATTTCCGGGGAGACGCATTGCTGGTTCGGGGACGAACTCGAAGAGCACGTCATCGTCCGCGAGGGCGAGATGTTCTATATCCCGGCCGGCGTTCCGCATCTTCCCGCCAATCTCAGCGACCGGCCGGCGACAGCCATCATCGCCCGCACCGATCCGAACGAGCAGGAAAGCGTCGTCCTGCTGCCGGATCTGGAGCGGTATGTGCCGCGCCAAGCGGTCGATGAGCCGAGGCGTTGATGGCAAGCGTCACACCCCGCTTGCGGGAATGCCGCTGCGCTGCACCTTGCGCGGCGCGGTGACTTCCTTCCAGGTCGAAAGCGCCCGGTTGACGGCGGTAAACGGCTCGCGCCTGACGAATTCGCCGTGGCCCTCCCTGGTCTTTACCGCGCCTTCCTCGATGGCGACGACGCCGCGCGTCAGCGTGTAGCGCGGCAGGCCCGTCACTTCCTTGCCTTCGAAGACGTTGTAGTCGATCGCCGACTGCTGCGTCTTGGCGGTGATCGTCTTCGAGCGCTTCGGATCCCAGACGACGATATCGGCATCGGCGCCGACGAGGATCGCGCCCTTCCTCGGATAGACGTTGAGGATCTTGGCGATGTTGGTGGAGGTGGCGGCGACGAATTCGTTCATCGTCAGGCGGCCGGTGTTGACGCCGTAGGTCCAGAGCATCGGCATGCGATCCTCGAGGCCGCCGGTGCCGTTCGGGATCTTGGTAAAGTCGTTGAGGCCGAAGCGCTTCTGCTCCGTCGTGAAGGCGCAATGGTCGGTCGCGACCACCTGCAGCGAACCGGAGGCAAGACCAGCCCAGAGGCTGTCCTGATGCTGCTTGTTGCGGAATGGCGGGGACATGACGCGGCGGGCGGCATGGTCCCAATCCGCATTGGCATATTCGCTTTCGTCGAGTGTCAGGTGCTGGATCAGCGGCTCGCCATAGACGCGCATACCCTTCTGGCGGGCGCGGCGGATGGCTTCATGCGCCTGTTCGCAGGAGGTGTGAACGATATAGACGGGCGAGCCGGCCATGTCGGCGATCATGATGGCGCGGTTCGTCGCCTCACCCTCGACCTCGGCCGGACGGGAATAGGCATGGGCCTCCGGCCCGTTGTTGCCTTCGGCCAGCAGCTTTGCCTGCATCTGCGCGACGACATCGCCGTTTTCGGCATGGACGAGCGGCAAGGCGCCGAGCTCGGCGCAGCGCTGGAACGAAGAAAACATCTCGTCGTCGTCCACCATCAAGGCGCCCTTGTAGGCCATGAAGTGCTTGAAGGTGTTGATGCCCTTGTCGCGGACGATGGCTTCCATCTCGTTGAAGACCTGTTCGCCCCACCATGTAATCGCCATGTGGAAGGAGTAATCGCAGGTCGCGCGGGTGGACTTGTTGTCCCACATCGTCAGCGCCTCGAGTAGCGACTGGCCGGGCGAGGGCAGGGCGAAATCCACCACCATCGTCGTGCCGCCGGCAAGGGCCGCGCGCGTGCCGCTCTCGAAATCGTCGGAGGAATAGGTGCCCATGAACGGCATTTCGAGATGCGTATGCGGGTCAATGCCGCCGGGCATGACATAACAGCCTGAAGCATCCAGCACTTCGCTGCCCGAGAGGTTCTGCCCGATTTCGACGATCTTGCCGCCTTCGATCTTCACATCCGCCTTATAGGTCAGGTCGGCCGTGACGATGGTTCCACCCTTGATGACTGTGCTCATGGTGTCTGCTCCAAATGTGTGGGGTTCCGATGCTGGGAATCGTGGCGGTCAAGCCACGATCTCCGCCGTCTCGACGACTGCGTGGAACAGCACATCCGCGCCTGCGGCTGCCCATTCCTTGGAGATTTCTTCGGCCTCGTTGTGCGAGAGGCCGCCGACGCAGGGGCACATGACCATCGTGGCGGGCGCGACCTTGGCGGCCCAGCAGGCATCATGGCCTGCGCCGGAGATGATGTTCATGTGGCTGTAGCCGAGCCTCTCGGCGGCATTGCGCACGGAAGTCACGAGCTTCGGATCGAAAGTCACCGGCTCGAAATGACCGATGGCTTCCACGGAGCAGCCGACGCCGAGGCTGTCGCTGATCTTTTTCGCTTCCGCCTCGATCTTGGCACGCATGCGATCAAGCTTTTCCTTGTCGGGCGTGCGCAGGTCGACGGTGAAGACCACCTTGCCCGGCAGGACGTTGCGCGAGTTCGGCGAGAAGAAGACCTGGCCGACGCCGGCGACGGCGCCCGGCTGGTTTTCCATCGCCACGCTCTGCACCATCTCGACGATCCGCGACATGGCAAGGCCGGCGTTGACGCGCATGGCCATCGGCGTCGAGCCGGTATGCGCTTCCTTGCCGGTGAGCGTGAATTCCAGCCACCACAGGCCCTGACAGTGCGTGACGACACCGATGGTCTTGTCCGCGGCTTCGAGGATCGGTCCCTGCTCGATGTGATATTCGAAATAGGCGTGCATCTTGCGGGCGCCGACCTCTTCGTCGCCGAGCCAGCCGATGCGCTTCAACTCCTCGCCATAGGTCTTGCCTTCCGGATCCTTGCGGCCATAGGCATAGTCCAGCGTATGCACGCCGGCAAAGACGCCCGAGGCCAGCATGGCGGGCGCAAAGCGCGCGCCTTCCTCGTTGGCCCAGTTGGTGACCACGATCGGATGCTTGGTCTTGATGCCGAGGTCGTTCATCGTACGGACGACTTCGAGGGCTGCGAGCACACCGAGCACGCCGTCATATTTGCCGCCGGTCGGCTGGGTGTCGAGATGCGAGCCGACATAGACCGGCAGCGCATCCGGATCGGTGCCGGCGCGGGTCGCGAACATGGTGCCCATCTTGTCGACGCCAACGGTCATGCTCGCCTTGTCGCACCAGGTCTTGAAAAGGCTGCGTCCCTCGGCGTCGGCATCCGTCAGCGTTTGACGATTGTTGCCGCCGGCGATGCCGGGGCCGATCTTCGCCATGTCCATCAGCGTATCCCAAAGGCGGTCGCCATTGATACGCATGTTTTCTCCTGGCGCTGCCACCATGATGCAATCCTCACCTGTTTGTCCTGGGGCATGCAAGGCGCATGCCCAATTGTTCCCGTTGGTCTTGTTCCGGAGCGTCGTCTTGTTTTTCTCGCCCGGAAAATCGCCAGTTGCCTTTAAGAAACATCTGACGGATAATTTGACCGATTGGTAAACATTACAACTTCCGTGGCGCGGCTCAAGACGAAAAGCACGAAAATTTCCGATAAAATTTCAGGCGATTGCCTAAATTCTATCCATCGACAGGGTGAATGAGAGCTCGGCCGAAAGGCTTGGATTTCAAGGAGAAACAGAGCACACATGGCCATCCCCAGAGCCGCCAAGACGCAGCGCCGCACCCGAATCCAGGAAGAGAAAGAGGAAATCATACTCGAGGCTGCGCTGGACGTATTTTCCGTCAGCGGCTTCCGCGGCTCGACCATCGACCAGATCGCCGAGGTGGCCGGCATGTCGAAGCCCAATCTGCTCTACTATTTCCGCACCAAGGAGGCGATGCATCGGGCGCTGATCGACCGGGTGCTGTTTACCTGGCTGGAGCCGTTGCGCGCCTTCGACGCCAACGGCAATCCCGAGAGCGAGATCCGCTCCTATATCCGTCGGAAGCTTGAAATGGCACGCGATTTTCCCCGCGAAAGCAGGCTATTCGCCAATGAGATGCTGCAGGGCGCCCCGCATGTGGAGGACGAGCTGCGCGGGCCGCTGAAAAGCCTTGTCGATGAGAAGGCGGAGGTCATCCGCGCTTGGGCCCAGGCCGGCAAGATCGCCAGATGCGATCCCTATCACCTGATCTTCTCGATCTGGTCCACGACGCAGCATTATGCCGACTTCGACGTGCAGGTGCGTGCGGTACTGGGGCAGGAGCACTCGGGCGAGGGGCGATTCGAGGACGCCGCGCGCTATCTGGAGCAGCTTTTCGTCGACGGACTTCGCATTCGCCACAACTGAGCTGCGGCGCAATCTGTCCGGGGGATCGTGTCGCGCGAGGCTGATGATTCTCAGCGCCGCTCGCTAAAATAGTTGTCCCGTTCAATGCCGTCGTACCGGCCGGATTTCAGGCAACGGTTCTTGAAGCCGCCTCCGCGAGCCGGCAGGCCTCCGATATTAGCGACCCTGAAATTTGTGGAAAAAAAAGCGGCCGCAGCAAGCTGCGACCGCCAATTCATGCCTACGCGGTTTCTCCCGCCTTTATTCCGCCGCCTGCCGTGCCATCGGATTGTTCGGATGGGTCGTCCAGTTGGCGTAGTTCGGGTCGACGACCTTGCCGGTACGCTTGTCGAGGCTGCCGGCCGGCAGGGCTTCCATGGTGATGCAGTTCTCGACGGGACAGACGCTGACGCAGAGATTGCAGCCGACGCATTCGTCGTCCATCACCTCGAAATGCCTGACGCCATCGACCATGTTGGTGATCGCCTGGTGCGAGGTATCCTCGCAGGCGATGTAGCAACGGCCGCACTTGATGCAGGCGTCCTGGTCGATCTTGGCCTTGGCGATGTAGTTGAGGTTGAGATACTGCCAGTCGGAGACATTCGGCACCGCACGGGCGATGATATCGTCCAGGCTGCGGTGGCCCTTCTCATCCATCCAGTCGGAAAGGCCCGTAATCATCTCCTCGACGATCTTGAAGCCGTAGGTCATCGCAGCCGTGCAGACCTGCACGTTGCCGGCGCCAAGCGCCAGGAATTCCGCCGCATCGCGCCAGGTGGTGATGCCGCCGATGCCGGAGATCGGCAGGCCGTAGGTATCGGGATCGCGAGCGATCTCGGCCACCATGTTGAGCGCGATCGGCTTCACCGCCGGGCCGCAATAGCCGCCATGGCTGCCCTTGCCGCCGACGGTCGGGTTCGGCGCGAAATTGTCGAGATCGACCGACACGATCGAATTGATCGTATTGATCAGCGACACGGCGTCGGTGCCGCCGGCCTTGGCGGCGCGGGCAGGCTTGCGGATGTCGGTGATATTTGGCGTCAGCTTGGTGATGACTGGCATGCGGGTATATTGCTTGCACCAGCGCACGACCATCTCGATATATTCCGGCACCTGTCCGACGGCGGCACCCATGCCGCGCTCGGACATGCCGTGAGGACAGCCGAAGTTGAGTTCGATGCCGTCGGCTTCCGTTTCCTCGACCAGCGGCAGGATCGCCTTCCAGGCATCCTCGACGCAGGGAACCATGATCGAGGCGATGAGCGCGCGATCCGGCCAGTTTTTCTTCACCTGCTTCATTTCGCGCAGGTTGGTATAGAGGTCGCGGTCGGTGATCAGCTCGATATTGTTGAGGCCGAGCAGGCGGCGGTCGGCGCCCCAGATCGCGCCGTAGCGCGGGCCGTTGACGTTGACGACGGGTGGGCCTTCCTCGCCCAGCGTCTTCCAGACCACGCCGCCCCAGCCCGCCTTGAAGGCGCGCTCGACGTTGTAGGCCTTGTCGGTCGGCGGCGCGGAAGCCAGCCAGAACGGGTTCGGGGATTTGATGCCAACGAAATTATTGCGGAGATCAGCCATGTCGGTTCTCCTTTCAGGCGACTGCAACGGCCGGCTTGGCGGCAGCGAGCGCACGGTTGATGGATTCGGCCGCGTCGCGACCGTGCGCTACGGCCGAGACCGTCAGGTCATCGCCGCCGAGCACGCAGTCGCCGCCGGCCCATACGCCTTCGATCGAAGTGCGGCCTTCGTCATCGACGACGATGCGGCCGGACTCGATGCGCAGCGCGCCGAGGCCTGAAGCCTCGAACGTCTGGCCGATCGCCTTGAAGATCTGATCGGCGGCTATCACGCCGACATCGCCTGTGCTGGCAAGCTTGCCGTCGCGCAGCTCGGTATATTCGACCTCGATGCCGGCGACCTTGCCGTCCTTGTCGAGGATGCGCTTCGGGGCGAGCCAGTGGCGGATGATGACGCCCTTGGAGGCGGCCAGATCCTGCTCGAATTCCGAGGCGTTCATATGCTCCTTGCCGCGGCGATAACAGATCGTCACCTCTTCGGCGCCGAGCAGCTTGGCCTGCACAGCCGCGTCGATGGCGGTCATGCCGCCGCCGAGGACGACGACGCGGCGGCCGATGGCGATATCTGCCTTGCTGCCGGCCTGACGAAGTTCGGCGATGTAGGCGACGGCGTCGGCAACGCCGTCGAGCTCTTCGCCTTCGGCGCGCAGCGCGTTGACGCCGGCAAGGCCGAGACCAAGGAACACGGCGTCATATTGCTGGGAGAGGTCGGAAAGGCTGAAATCGCGGCCGAGCGCCTGGCCGTTCTTCACCTCGATACCGCCGATGGCGAGCACGTAATCGACTTCCTTCTGCGCGAAGTCATCGACCGCCTTGTAGGTGGCGATGCCATATTCGTTCAGGCCGCCGGCCTTTTCGCGGGCGTCGAAGATGGTGACGTCGTGGCCCTTGACGGCGAGACGGTGTGCGCAGGCAAGCCCGGCCGGGCCGGCACCGATGACGGCAATCTTCTTGCCGGTGGATTCGGCGCGCGAATAGAACTGCTTGTTCTCCGCCATTGCCGCGTCCGTCGCGTAGCGCTGCAGACGGCCGATTTCGACCGGACGCTCTTCGGCGGTGTTGCGCACGCACGCCTGCTCGCAGAGCTGTTCGGTGGGACAGACGCGGGCGCACATGCCGCCGAGGATGTTCTGGTCGAAGATCGTCTTGGCCGAGCCGATCGGATTGCCCGTCGAGATCTGGCGGATGAACATCGGAATGTCGATGGAGGTGGGACAGGCCGTCATGCACGGCGCGTCGTAACAGAAATAACAGCGGTCTGATGCGACCAGCGCCTCGTGTTTGTTGAGGCGCGGGTGAAGATCGGAAAAGTTTGCATCATATTCGGCGGGCGTGAGCCTGCCTTTATGAATCCCAGTTTCCAGTCGTCCCATTGAAGTTCCCTCTTATAGTAAACGGCTAGTGCTGGAACGGTAACTCAGGATAAAAAATTTATCAAACGGTAAAATTTTTGCCGCCGAATGTGCCTTGACCTGCCTTTCAATCGGGCCGCGGGTCACCGGAGAAAAGCCGAAGGCGGTCATTCAACCTATTGTTTTTGAGTTGAATTCTTGACGGATGCAGGCGTGGATATTCGGCTGCATCATGGTCTTGCCAGAAGGCATGAAGCCGCCCGAGGAGGCCGCTGGCATTTTGACCGGCGCTGGCGATGTGAAGAAAAGATGAATTTTTTCACGATGGCATGGAACCAAGGCTTCGTAGCGTCGTTATGCAAATGTCCTGACGATATCGCATCTTCCGATGCACGCCCAATACATCTCAGGACTTCTACTCACGGTCCCCTCCCGATGAGTGCAAAGCAGCCAGTGCGCCGCCCTCGCACTGGCTGTTTTCTTTTGTCTTTGCCGTGGGCCTCAGCGGCGTCTCAGGATTTCATATTCGGTTTCGGGAATGGTCAGGCGATAGCCGATGCCGCCGTCCGTGATGGCGAAGTGGGCGCGGCCGTTCATGGAGGTCGGCACGACGCGTTCGAGCACCGTGCGGCTGAAGCTGTTGTCCTCGAATTCATGATCGGAAGGGGCGTAGAAGCGCTCCGACCAGGCAACTTCTATCGCCTTCTTGCCGTCAAGTTCGGCTTCCTTGCAATTCAGCGTGATGCTGGTGGCACCCGTCGAGATGGCGCCATGCGATGCGGAATTGACGATCAGCTCGTGCAGGGCAAGCCCCAGGTGCACGGCGGCATTGGGTGTCAGATGTGCGTTAATCCCATAGATCGGCATGGGCACGCCGGCATCGGGCCAATAAGGGGCGAACTGCTTTTCCGCGAGTTCGAAGAGATAGGCGCCGCGCCAGCTGGAATCCGTGATCAGATCCTGCGAATTCGACAGGGATTGCAGGCGGCCGCGGAACTTGATGAGGAAATTGTCGACGGAAAGCGTATGACGCGCCGTCTGCGTGGCAATGCCCTGAATGATCGCGAGCAGGTTCTTGGAGCGATGCGACAGCTCGCGCAGCAGCGACTTCAGAACCTTTTCACGATGGCGGCTTTCGGTGATTTCGGAGATCACGGAGAGCACGCCCTGCGGCTTGCGCCCGCCGATCCGCTCCATCTTCAGTTCATAGATGCGTACGCCGTCGCCACTGGCGATTTCGACCTCGGCGGTCACGGGCTTGCCGCTATCGAGAACGCCCTTCTTCAGTCTCAGAAGATGTTCGCCGTCCTTTTCGCCGAACAGATGCTCGTCATTGCCGCCTATGACAAGAAGCGGCTGCAAATGATCGGGCAAATTATCGGCGTGGCGGATTGCAAGGGTCGTATCCTGAAACAATATCGACACGTTGGCGCTCGAAAGCGCCCGCTCCATCAGAGCGGCTTTGCCTTCCACACTCAAAGGCGCGCCGGGTAATGGTTCAGACGTATTCACCGGCTTGCCTTTCACTCGAATTCCGAGAACTCCGCCGATAGGACATTCTCACACGTAACAATTTGAACCGACCTATAAAATCGCCCCGTATAACAGTCGGTAAACCGGCCGTCCTCAACCCCAACGCCCGGTCATAATTTTTGTTCCGCCCTAGGGTCTTCACGTCAGTCAGGCGGCTACCTTCGTGGTTTCGTTGAAGAAAAGTGCCTGGCTGATGAGGGCCTTCACCATGTCCGGGTTGAACGGCTTGGTCACGAGGAAGGTCGGTTCGGGCCGCTCGCCCGTCAACAGCCGTTCCGGGAAGGCGGTGATGAAGATCACCGGGATGCTGGCGGATTTCAGGATGTCGTTGACGGCATCGATACCCGAGCTGCCATCCGCGAGCTGGATGTCGGCAAGCACCATGTTCGGCTTCGTGGCATTATAGAGCGCCACGGCTTCGGCATGCGTGCGGGCGATGCCCGTGACGCGATGCCCGAGGCTTTCCACCATCTGCTCGATATCCATCGCGATCAGCGGTTCGTCTTCGATGATCATGATGTCCGTCGCCACCTGGCGCGAGATTTCCTGGGACGCGGTATCGAGCAGGTGCATGGCATCGCTTTCCGAGACGTCGAGAATATCGGCGATCTCGCCGAGACGGAAACTTTCGACCGAGGCCAGCAGGAACGCTTGGCGGGCAAGCGGGGAGACCTTGGAAAGGTTCACCGAGGCGCGCTGTTCCCAGGCAAAGGGAGAGGTTGGTTCGGGAATCTGAAGTGTCACGGAACCGAACAGCTTCGTGAACAGTTTATAGAGTGCGACACGGTCGCTATCCGTGTCCGGAAAGATGGAGATGTCGGCGATGATGGCTTCCAAAACCGCGGCAACATAAGCGTCTCCCGACGTCTGCGTTCCGGTCAAGGCACGGGAATAGCGGCGCAAATACGGAAGATGCGGCGCAATACGTGTGGAAAGTGTCATCAATGGCTCCCGCCTTTTATAAAATTCTAATTAAATACAGCCGCAGAGGCTGGAATGACTAACAAACGTCAGTTCAGTAAAAAAGTTCCTCTTTGTCGGAACTTTTTTTAGGCAGTCGCATTACAATGCTTACAATCGGCAGACCTCAACCTTTACGATTCGTTAGGTAATAGTTTTGGACGAGGTCGACCGGTCTCCTGGACGAGGGGGGCAAGAGTGCGCGCCTTATCGATGAACGCGAGACAAGTAAGAAGCGAGCGGGTTAAATGACTATCCAAAATCACGAGGACGCAGACAAGAAGGCGTCGGACCTACGTGCGATAGATATCCTCGATCCCAACAATCAGATCGGCAACCGGCTGCGTTCATTCTACGCCGCCATGCAGGACGAAGTTATTCCCGATCGTTTTCTCGATCTTCTCGAGAAGCTGGATCAGGCCGAACGCTCGGCCTCCGCAAAGGTCTCCGAATAGGAGGTGGGCGCGATGGAAACGCAAACCAGTTTCAAACGCGAACTTCTCGCAGCTCTGCCGAGCCTGCGTGCATTCGCCATCTCCCTGACCGGTCGTCACGACCGGGCCGACGATCTCGTCCAGGACACGATCATGAAGGCCTGGGCGAAGCAGGATCATTTCGAGATGGGCACGAATATGAAGGCCTGGCTCTTCACCATCCTGCGCAACGAGCTCTACAGCCAGATGCGCAAGAGCGGCCGCGAGGTGCAGGACACCGACGGCGTCTTCACCGAATCGATGGCAACGCATCCCTCGCAATATGGTGCGGTCGACCTGCAGGACTTCCGCAAGGCGCTGGATCAGCTGCCGCCGGATCAGCGCGAAGCCATCATCCTGGTGGGCGCATCCGGATTTTCCTATGAGGAAGCCGCCGAGATTTGCGGCTGCGCGGTCGGTACGATCAAGAGCCGCGTCAACCGCGCGCGACAGCGCCTGCAGGAACTGCTGGGGATTTCCGGCGAAGCGGATTTCGGCCCCGATGCGACATCGGCTCCGCTGACCTCCAAGGCATTCGCCTTCTGACAAAAGAGGCCCGGTCTTCCGACCGGGCCGTTTCTCATTTGACGATGCGGGCCTGTCGGCCGCTGTCGAGTTGTTTCAGGCGACCGGATCAGTCGTCTTCATCGCGCGTTCCAAAGAGATTACCGAACACGAGAGCTGCCGCAACGGCTGCGGTCATCAGCGGCTGTTTGCGCACGAGGCCGAGAACCGCGGCCGCCATCGATTCCATCGCGAGACGGCGCTCGCGGGCGCGGCGCTGCTCCTGCTGGTTGATGATGGCCATGATGACGAGGACGATCAGCCCCAGCACCAGCGCGCCCGCCGCTATCAGAAGCGCCGAGACGGCGGCGCCATAGATCGTCGCGAGCCATATGGCGGCCGCTACAAGTGCAAAGGCATAGCCGGTAAACAGGAGAAGCGCCGCGATGGCGATGAAAATACCGTTGCGCTTGGTTCGCGCAACGGTGCGGTTGAATGTGCCTGACAGAAGCAGGCCGAGGATCGGAGCGAGCATCCCGCCACCCTAGCGGCGAGACAGCAACAGAGCAACAGCGAGGCCGAACGCGGCCGCGGCGCCGATGGTGGCGACCGGGTGCTGGCGCACGGTCCTGCGCATTTCGCGCGAGCCCCTTGCATAGCCGCGCTGGAGATCGCGCAGCAATTCTTCGCCGCGAACCGTCAGGTCATCGAAGCCGGATTCGGCACTGGCACGCAGTTTCTTGCCCTGCTTTGCCCCGTTCTCGCCGATCAGCTTGGCAAAGGCCGCGACTTCCTCGCGCAGCGATTCGATCTGCTCTTCGATGCTTGCCTCGACGTCATCCAGGCTGGTGCCATTGCGCTTGCCGCGCCCCGAATGGAGAATAGATGTAGCCATGGTCAGCTCCCTTTGGTTTTTGCTCGGGCGCCTGTGGCGCCCATTATCCCGCGCTGGTCGGAATTACCCGACACACTAAACTATCGTCCGTTCGAAACATTGATTTCGATCGCTTGTGTCAACGCGCGGATGCAACAAAAAGTTCCAGAATCGGCATTGCGGTTGTCAATCGGTCAGCGCGCTATGAGCGAGGACAAAGGGGGCGCCATCGGCGGGAACGCGGTTGACCCGCAGGTTGCAGCCGAACACGTCCTGAAGATGCTGGTCGATCAGCACGTCCTTCACCGAACCTTTGGCTTGCAGCCGGCCGTTCTTCAGCAGCACCATCCGGTCGGCGAAAAGCGCGGTCAGGTTGAGATCGTGCATCACGGCGATGACGCCGCCGCCACGCCGGCAGAATTGCCGGGCAAGCGTCATGATGGTGAGCTGGTGGCTGATATCGAGGCTGGAGACCGGCTCGTCGAGAAGAAGCCAGCAGGGCTTGCCGTCGATGACCGGCTCCGAGATCTGGCAGAGTACGCGGGCAAGCTGCACGCGTTGCTGTTCGCCGCCGGAAAGCTCCTGATAAAAGCGGCCTTCGAACCCGGCCAGATCGACGACGGAAAGAGCTTCCGTTGCGATGCGATCTGCCTGTTCCGGATGGCGGTTGCGGCCGCTGGTCAGACCCATGCGAACAATTTCGCGGACGGTGAAGGGGAAGGATATCGAGCTCGCCTGCGGCAGCACGCCGCGCATTTCGGCAAGCTGCCAGGCCTCGAGGCCACCGATTTCGGCTCCGTTCATGTGGACCGAGCCGCGATAGGCCAATTCGCCGGAGATGGCTTTCATCGTCGTGGTCTTGCCGGAGCCGTTCGGTCCGCAGATCGCCGTCATGGTACCGGCTTCGGCCGTGAAGGATATGTCCTGCACGACCGGCTTGCCGGCAAGCCGGACGCTCAGATTGGAGACATCGATCATCGCAGGCTCACAGGCTGAGGCGCGAGCGCTGCCGCAGCAGCATCCACAGGAAGAAGGGACCGCCGACGCCTGCCGTCAGAATGCCGATCGGCAGCTCCGCCGGAGAAACGATGGTGCGGGCAACCACATCGGCGATCATGAGCAGCGAACCGCCCAGCAGCGCCGAGGCGGGCAGCAGGAAACGATGGTCGGGCCCGATTACCATGCGCAGGATATGCGGGACGACGATGCCGACGAAGCCGATGCCGCCGCTGACGGCGACGGAGGCGCCGACTGCCGCCGCCACGCTGACGATAGCGATATTCTTCAACCGCTGCACGGCTATCCCCATGTGGAAAGCCGCTGCTTCGCCGAGCGTCAGCGCGTTCAGCCCGCGCGCCATGAAGGGGAGAGGCAGCAGGGAAAGGATGATGATCGGTCCGGCGCCGGTAACCTTGCTCCAGGTCGAGCCCGCCAGCGATCCCATGCTCCAGAAGGTAAGGTCGCGCAACTGACGGTCATCGGCCATGTAAATGAGGATCCCGGTCGCCGCGAGAGCGAGCGAACCGAGCGCGATGCCGGCAAGCAGCATGGTCGCGATGGATGTCTGCCCATGCCTGGTCGCCACCTTATAGAGCAGTACCGTCGTTGCCAGGCCGCCGATGAAGGCGGCGATCGGCAAGGAGAATATGCCGAAGACATGCACGACGGGGGCCAGGACGCCGCCGCCGAGAACGATCATGGCGACCGCGCCGAGGCTCGAGCCGGCGGAGACGCCGATCAGCCCCGGATCGGCCAGCGGATTGCGAAAGAGGCCCTGCATGACCGCGCCCGAAACCGCCAGCCCGCCGCCGATCAGGAAGCCAAGCACGGCACGGGGCAGACGGATGTCGAAAATGACGATGCGATCGCGAATGCTGAGCGTGCTCTCGGCACTGCCGCTCACCATGCCGGCGATCACGTCGATGACCGAGGCATTCGAGGCGCCCGTGGTGATCGAGAAGAGAAATGAAACCGCAGAAACCAGCACGAGCCCGGCGATGACGAGGATCGCAAGTGCGGTGCGATCCCCCTCGCGACGGCGTGCCGTGGTTTGCGACATTTGCTTCAGCCCTGCCATGGCATCGTTGAATGCCACGTCAGCCTCCGTAGATTGCGGCGTTCAGCTCGCGGATGGCGCTTGCGGTGCGCGGTCCGAAGCCGAGCAGGTGCAGGCCGTCCATGCGCACGATGGCCTTGTGGCTGGCGGCAGGCGTCAGCGAAATGGCCGGCTGCTTGAGCAGGTCCTCGTTCGACATCGACAGCGGGCCTTCGCGATCCATGATCAGGATGACGTCGGGCTTGGCTTCGATGATCGCCTCGTCGGTTATGGACTTGTACCCGGAAAAGCCGCTGATCGCATTGATGGCGCCGGTGAGCTTGATGATGCCATCGGCAGCCGTGTTGCTGCCGGAGGCGAGGATCTTGCCGTTCTGGTTGCTGAGGATGAAGAGCACGCGCTTGCGCTCGGCTTCCGGGCGCTTGGCGGAATCGTTGATCGCCGCGTCGAGATCGGCCGCGACCTTGTCTTCCAGGGTCTTGGCTTTTTCCGGCACGCCGAGCAGCGCGCCGACGACTTCGATCTTCTTCAGGATGCCGTCGCGATCATAGTGCTGCGGCACGGTTTCGAAGGGCAGGCTGGCGTTGCGCAGCACGGCCAAGGCTTCCGGCGGGCCGGAGCCTTCCACGGCGATGATGGCCGTCGGATTGACGGCCAGGATGCCTTCCGGCGACAGCGCGCGCATGTAGCCGACATCGGGAAGCGTCGTCGCCTCCTTGGGATACAGGCTGGTCGAATCGCGGGCTATAAGCCGCTTTTCTTCGCCGAGCGCATAGATGATCTCGGTGACATCGCCGCCGATGGCGACGAGGCGCGACGTATCCAGCTTGGGCGTTTCGGCGGCATGTGCATGACGCACGAGGCTGCCGAAGCCGGCAATCGGGTTCGCCGGCACGAGGGGCAGGGCCATCACGACCATGGTCAGGGCGATTTCCCACGGCCTGATGCGCTTGAAGTTCTTAAACATCGTCATCGACCATCTTTCATGCGGCGACGCTGGTGCCGGCTTTCGTCAGGTTTTCCATGATGACGCGCCAGGCGGGCTGCTCATCGAAGCCTTCCTTGCGCTTGCCGAAGAACTGGATGATCATCTCGCCCTTGGCGTTGTAGGCTTCGAGCGAGGTGACATGGCCGTCCTTGGTCGGCTTGCGCACCGCCCATGCCTCGGCGATATGATCCTGGCGCAGATGCAGGTGGAAGGTCGGGTCCATGACGTTGATCCAGGGGCCCATGGTCTGCACGTTGAAGATCGGGCCGGAGTGGATCTGCACGGTGCCTTCATTGGCAACGAAGCACATGATCGGCAGGCCGTCCTGCACCGAGGCGTGCATCATCTCGGCGACGGAGCCGGCATCCAGCTTCCATGCATAATCGTCGCCGACGGCGCGAACCGCTTCCTGGCGGCCGATCTTCAGCTTCTTCAGCATGCCGAAGAATTCGTGCGTATCCGTCATGCGGCTCCAGTGATCGCGCAATTCGTCGCGGGTGACATCGCCGTCCGTCGCGCCATTGTCATAGCCCGAGCGGTCCTCGACGAATTCCTGCGACTGGTCCTCGATACGTAGTTCGGCGACCATGGCGTGATAGGCCTCGACGTTCGAATCGGGGCGCAGATGTACCTTGTGGACGGCATCGCCGGCCTTGTCGAAGAACTGCAGGCTGAGCTTCTCCTGATCGCCATCGGTCTTGGTGACGGCGAAACCGTAGGCCCAGCGCTTCGGGAAGATGCGCAGGTCGATGTTTTCGCCCAGCACGATCGCCGCCTGAGCACCGAACTTCATGTTTTCATAGACACCGATCTTCTCATGCACGGCGCTTTCGTTGCGCGACAGGGCCATGATCTCGCCGAGCGAGGCAATCCGCTCCAGAAAACGATCGACGCCCGCATCGATGCGGATGGCCGAGATGCCGACTTCGGCCGCGACCAGCGCAGCTTCGGAAATATTGAGCCGTGCTGCGATATCGCGCTCGCGCATCTTCGGGTTTTCGGCGCGGAAGGCGCGGATTTCGGCGGGGGTCGGGCGGGTCGTCTCAGTCATCTGTCTGCCTATTTGTTGAGTATGAGCTTGCCTTGGCGTGTGATCTTCATGCGATAGATGACGCCTTCGTGCTTGATCATGATTTCGGTCTGGCCCCGGAAAATATCCGTGCTCTCGACAATTCTTACCTGCGGTGCGGCCGTGCATTGCACCGGCGGCGTTGGGGTCTTCTCAGCAATCATCCTGTTTAGTTTTGCCTGAAAATTCATCGGGGGCCGAACCGCTGTCCGGCCAAATTTATCTTGACTCTCATATTCATGCTTCCATAAAGACGCAATAGGAGACCGATAAAGTCAAGTTTAAAATTTCGACGATACACGCCAGGGCCACTGGCCGGGCACGCAAGCGTCAAAACATATTCAGGAGACATGCCGATGCTGACGAAAACGATCTTGGCTCTCGCTGCTTCGGGGCTGTTCGCTGCGGCATCCTGCGTTCCCGCCCTTGCCCAGGATGCGAATGCGGCTGCGGCGCCTGCATCGACGGTCCCGGCTGCTGTCCACAAGCTCAACGTCGAGCTCAATGCGCTGGCGCCCTCCCAGAAGGGATGCATGATGACCTTCGTCGCGGAAAACGACATGGCGACGCCGATCAACAAGATCTCCTTCGAGCTTGCCTTCTTCAACGACAAGAACGCCGTCGACCGCGTCACCGTTCTCGATTTCCGCGACCTGCCGCTCGGCAAGAAGCGGGTGCGGCAATTCGATATGCCCGGCGTGAAGTGCGAGACCGTCTCCCGCATCATTATCAACGACACGCCGGTCTGCGATGGCCCGGCGGCGGGCGAGTGCAAGGCCGCGTTGACGACGCGCTCGCAGATATCGGTTCCATTCGAAGGCTGAAATCATGGCGACGCGCTCGGTCAAGGTTTCCATGGAGCGCCGCCGCGCAAGCGGCGACATGAACGACAACAATCCGAATGCGCTCCCCGGCCACGAACTGACCGGCCTCGAGGGCGTGCCGAGACCTCCTGCGGGGGAAGCGGTCGTCCACTACAGCCGCTTTACGCAGATCGATTCCTTTCCGAACCATCCGAGCGAGCCTGCGGCCATTGAAACGGCAGAGCAACTGCCGATGGATGCGCTGCCAGAGAGAGCGGGCAGGATAGCGGCGGGACATAAGACGTCGTTCATTTTCTCCGGCCTCGGCTCTTGCCTGTTTCACGCCGCGATCGTTGCGGTTCTGCTGATAACTTTCGTCGCGGCACCGGAAGACGCGCAGGAAGAGGCGGGCGACACCGTCAGCGTCATCATGATTGGCAATTCTGATGCCGATCAAATGACGGCTGGTGAGGAAGATCAGCATCCGGATCCTGAACAGGTGACTGCAGAGGCGGTTCAGCCGCAAACGGTTCAGCCGACCGAGGTGACGCCGGAAGAAATACAGGCACCGCAGCCCGACGTTGTTCAGCCGCAAACGACGGAAGCGCAGCCCGTCCAGACGGCTGAGGCCGCCCAGCCGGTCGAGCAGGCTCCACCCGAGACAGTCGCCTCCGAGCAGCCGCAGATATTGGCGACGCAAGCGCCGGCTGAAACGACTGTCGTTCAGCCCGTTGATCCGGTCCAGCCTGTCCAGAACGAAGTGGTCGAGGCGCAGCCGGTCGAACCGGCGCCGGAAGTCGTAACGCCTGTTGAAAAGCCGAAGCCTGTCGAGAAGCCGAAGGAAATCAAGAAGCCGGTTGCAAAGATCGTAAAGGCGAAATCCGGGTCGAGAGGCGATAACCAGCAGGATTCCAAGAGGGGATCTGTCGATGGGACCGAGACGGCTCAGTCCGATAACAATTCAGTTGTAAATGCGCGACGCACCGGGGCGGGAAGTGCCGAGATTGCCAATTATCCGGGCAAGGTTCAGTCGCGTATCCGTCGAGCGGTTCGGCTCTCGTCGAAATACCAAGGCGGGATCACAGTGCGTGTCCGCCTTACGATTGGGTCGAGCGGTGATCTGACATCGATGTCGATCGCCCGCAGCTCGGGTATTCCGGAACTGGATCAGTCAGTCACGGATGGTATTCGGCGAGCCGCACCGTTCCCGCCACTGCCATCGGAATGGGGCAAGCCGAGTTGGTCCTTCACCCAAGAGGTCCAGGTTACAGGGCGCTAGATTGGGGAGTGAGCGATCACCTCCCCACCGGCGGCAGCATTCGACGTGCACACCTCTGCTGCGGGCGCGAAGGATCGGTCTAGTCCATGGCATCCACTGGGCGAGGGGTTTCTCATCCAGGCATTTCGCTGCATCAAAATATGATGAAAACTCTCAACTTTATACTTTACTCCAAAACTCATGTTTAATAAGGTTGCCTCGCGCTCGATGGAATCGAGCGTGCAAGAGCAACCAGCAAACGGGTGATGTATGGCGCGTAAGGGGAAGAAGGATTTTGGCCGTGAGAGCCGCCAGGCGCAAACGCCGGCGCAAGTTCCGGCGAAATCCGGTCTCGACGTCCGCAGTTTTCTCTATGTCGGCGGTCGCGATTGCCAGGTGGCGCATCTGCGTCAGATCGCCAGCAATTTCGGGGCTGAACTGATCCATCACGATGGCGGCCTGCGCGAGGCGGTGTCGCGCATCGATACCGTTCTGCCCTCGGTCGACTGCGTCTTCTGCCCCATCGACTGTATCAGCCACGATGCCTGCTTGCGGGTGAAGACCGGCTGCAAGAAATTCGGCAAGGCGTTCATTCCCTTGCGCAACGGCAGCAAGTCCAGCCTCGAGCGCGCGCTGCAGACAATGAAAGAACGAGACGTTTCCCAATGATCGAGAATGGCCCTGACGGGTTTATGCTGATCGGCCTGCACAAGCTGGCTGCGCAGAATGGCGATGGGCTGGTGCCTGAACTTTACGAACTGTTGATGCGTCGTGCCGAAGAGCAGCGGCGTGCTGCGAATGTGACGACTTTTCCGGCCTGGAAGACGCGGAAGCCGGGAGAAGCGCCGGGTCTGCAACTGGACGAGGCAAGCCGAGACGGCGCGAATGTCATTGCCTTTGCGCCGGACGTGGATAAGACTGTCGCGCGTCGCAAGAAGGTCTGATCGTCGAACGAGGTTGCCATGTATATCGCCATGAACCGCTTCAAGGTCGTCATCGGTTTGGAGGGCGAATTCGAAGAGGTTTGGAGAGGACGCGATTCCCGGCTGTCCGAAGTGCCCGGCTTTCTCGAGTTTCGCCTCCTGCGCGGCAAGGCGAATATGGATGAGGGTTATACCCTGTTTTCCTCGCATACCGTTTGGCACAGCGAAGAGGATTTCATCAACTGGACGAAATCCGAGCATTTTCGCATGGCGCATCGCAACGCGGGCGATAACAAGCGCCTCTACTGGGGTCCGCCGCAATTCGAAGGCTTCAGCGTGGTTCCCGGCATTTAGGGCAATTCCGTGAAAAGCTGAGCCGCTCAGCCGGGAAAGCCGGCTCGCGAAGCGCAATAATCCTCGGCTTATGCCTTTGCCGTCCCCGTCCTGAAGAAGGCGCCGAGCGCTATCGCCACCCAGCCGGCAATCATGCCCATTCCGCCCGTCGGGGCCGCCATCGGAAAGAGCGAGCTGCCGCCGAAATGCCTGATGATGAGATCGCCGGCGAAGATCAGCGTTCCCAATCCCAACAGGATAGCGGCGGCCGGCGCGGTGCGGATGCGGTCATAGCCGGCATAAAGCGCCAGCAGCGCAGGGGCATGGGCGAGGCTCATGGTGGAGGCCGCGCCGAGGAAATGCGTATCGCCGCCATGGGTGGCCGCTGCGGCAAGCGCGACGCCACCGCCGCCGAGAATGCCGGCAGCAAACAGGGTGGCCGGACGGATTGCGGTGCCAATGCTCATGTCTTTGTCATTCCCTGTTCTGCATATGGAAAGCCAGACGCTCGACAGGCTCCCAGATGATTGCCCTTAGTTTTTCGTTCTCGATGGTTTCGTCCATGGCCCGGCGGAAGCATAGCAGCCATTCGTCGCGTTCCGCGGGGCCGATGGCGGCGACGAAATGCCGGCTGCGCAGGCGCGGGTGGCCGCGCTTTTCGATGTAGAGCTGAGGCCCGCCCAGATAACCGGTCAGATATTCGTAGAATTTCTCCTGCGAGCCTTCCAGGCTCGGCGGGTGAACGGCCCGGCAATTGGCTGCCTCCGGCAGCGTATCCATCAGTTCGTAGAAACGCGAGGTCAGTGCCCGCACCGTCCGGTCGCCGCCGATCGCTTCGTAAAGTGTGATGGTATTTTCGCTCAAGCCTCGGCCCCTGTTTGCGATGTCCTACATGGCAACTCAAGAGCGATGCCGCAACCGCCGAAGCGGCCGGTGCGGCGTTTCGGCGCTGCCTTATTTCGCCGTCTTCAGGTAGAAAGCGTCGCTTTCTCCGGGGATAAGCTCGAGCGGCCACACCGTCTGGCGTGTCTGCCTGGGGTATTCCTGGCTGTAGGCGGGCATGTTGGAGAGCAGGACTTCAGCCAGTTCCACGCCGAGGTCATGCAGCGATGTGCGAAAGCAGGTCAGCGCCGGCTGCAGGAATTTGGCGCGTGGCGCCTCGCGAAAGCTTACGACGGCAATGTCGCGTCCGGGAATGATGCCGGATTCCATCACGCGCCGATAGAGGCCGATGGCCATCAACTCATAGATCAGGATCACGGCCGTCGGCCTGTCGTCGAGGCGAAGCAGCTCGTCCGCGACCTGATAGCCACCCTGTTCGCTCGATTTCGCGCGGATGACCATGGCCGGGTCGTAGGGGATGCCGTGCCGCTCCAGCGCGCGGCGATAGCCCTCCACGAAGACGAAGCCGAGATTGATGTCGCTCGAGGGCGCGCTGATGGCGATGCGGCGATGCCCATGCGCCACGAGCCTGTCGACCGCGCAATTGACGACGCCGTCGAAATCGAGATCGGCCCAGGGATGCTGCGTGCCTGAAAGGCTGCGGCCGAGCGCTGCAAAGGGAATCTTCGCCTTGGCAAGCAGATCGAAGCGCTTGTCGACGCGCTGTGTCTCCGAAATGATGAGCGCATCGACGATGCGTCTTGCCACCATGCGCTTCAGATATTCATAGGGGTCTTCGTCATGCGGGCAGGGCAGCATGATCAGATCGAGCTTGTGGCGCGAGAAGACGCTCTGCAGTCCACCCGTTACGGTCAGGAAGAAATTGTCGCTGTTTTCAACGGTTTCCTTGCTGGATTGGATCATCAGGCCGATGACATTCGTCGTGCCTTGCCGAAGGCTGCGCCCGGACTGGTTTGCCACATAGCCCAGCTGTTCGGCAGCGGCGAGAACGCGCTTGCGGGTCTCGTCGTTGACATCAGGCTTGCCGTTCAACGCGCGTGATACTGTGCCGATCGAGATATCTAGATGTTCGGCAAGCTGACGAATTCCCTTCATCGGCCGCGGTTTTCCTCCCTGAACCATTTTCCGTAGTCCTCCTCTATTGACACAGGAAAATCTTTTCGCATAGTATCGTAAACGTTTACGGAGCGCGTGTCATGAGGGGTTACGCACCGCCCGCTGGAGGACATCGTGAAATTTAATGCCATTTTGTGCGGGTGCGGAGCTATGTCCAAGGGCTGGCTCAGGGCCATCGCCTCGACACCGGCGCTTGCCGAATCCATTCAGATCGTGGGTCTGGTCGATCTCAACAGAGCGACCGCTGAAAACCTCGCAAAAGAGTTCTCTCTCGAAAGCGTCGTTATCGGCTCCGATCTTGCAGACGTCATCGAGGCCACCAAGGCCGATCTGGTCTTCGACGTCGTCATTCCGGCCGCGCGCTTCGGCGTGGTTTCGACGGCGCTGAAGGCCGGCTGCCATGTGCTCAGCGAAAAGCCGATGGCGACGTCGCTTGCCGAGGGCGCCGCGCTGATCGATCTTGCCGCTCAAGCCGGCAAGGTCCATGCCATCATCCAGAACCGCCGCTTCATCTCGGGCGTCCGCCGCTTGCGGCGTTTCGTGGAAGAGGGGGCGATCGGCGATCTCACCGGCGTCCATTGCGATTTCTTCCTCGGTCCGCATTTCGGCGGCTTCCGCGAGGAAATGGACAATGTGCTGCTGCTCGACATGGCGATCCACACCTTCGACGCCGCCCGCTTCGTGTCCGGCAAGGTGCCGCTCTCGGTCTATTGCGTCGAGAAGAACCCGGTCGGATCCTGGTACAAGCATGGCGCATCCGCTCACGCGCTGTTCGACTTTTCCGACGACGTCGTCTTCAGCTATCGCGGTTCCTGGTGTGCCGAAGGGCGGCGCACGAGTTGGGAAAGCCAATGGCGGCTGACCGGCAGCAAGGGCATGCTGACCTGGGATGGCGAAGAGAGTTTCGAAGCGGCGGTTGCCGGCAATGAGCCGGGTCTGCTGCACGGCTTCACCCCGATCGAGGTTCCCGGACCGAAGCACGAGGAGGAGACACATGGCCATGCCAGCGTCATCGCCTCCTTCATCGAGGCGATCAGGACCGGCAAGCCGCCCGAGACCGCGAGCGGTGACAATATTCGCAGCCTCGCCATGGTTCTCGGCGCGATCGAGAGCGCCAAGACGGGCCGGCGCGTCGATATATCAGCACAAGGACAGTGACATCATGACAAATCCGGCAAAGGCCATCCGCATCGGCACGATGATCAGGGCGACGAACGAGGATGCCGCCAAGGGCATCGCCAAGATCGCCGATCTGGGCTTCGAAAGCTTCGAGCCCTTCTTCTGGCAGACCACCAACGGCCAGAACCTTGCGGAACTCGGCAAGCGCTGCCGCGACGCCATCGGCGACCGCGACATCACGATTTCGACCCTCGGCATGTTCGGCAATCCGCTTGAAGAGCGTGAGCTGGACCTGCAGACGCTGCAGGGCTGGAAGGACTGCATCGACAACGCCCATCATTTCGGCGCCACCTGCGTCGCCGGCTTTACCGGGCGTATCCGCAACAAGCCGCTCACCGACAGCCTGCCGCGCTACAAGCAGATCTGGAGCGAGCTTGCCAAGCGGGCCGCCGACAAGGGCATCAGGATCGCTTTCGAAAATTGCGCCATGGACGGCAACTGGGCGACCGGCGACTGGAACATCGCGCACAATCCCGATGCCTGGGAGCTGATGTTCAACGAAACGCCGGACGACAATCTCGGCCTGGAGTGGGAGCCGTGCCATCAGATGGTCTATCTGATCGAGCCGCTGCCGCAGATCCGCAAATGGGCGAAGAAGATTTTCCACGTCCACGGCAAGGATGCGACGATCCGCTGGGATGTCATCAAGGAGCACGGCATTTTCGGCAAGGAGAAGTTCGTCTTCATGCGCACGCCCGGCTTCGGCGACAGCAACTGGATCGATATCATCTCCGAGCTGCGGCTTGCCGGCTGGTCCGGTTCCATCGACATCGAGGGCTGGCACGACCCGGTTTATCGCGATGCGCTGGAGATGACTGGTCAGGTTCACGGCCTGAACTATTTGAAGAGCAGCCGGGGCGGGGAATTTGTCGAATAGCGCGCATGTTTGCGAATCTGCATCGATTTAGGAGGCAAGTTGTGCGTTAATCAAATGCCCGGGGCGCGTGACGCTTCGGGCAGGACGGATACCAAAACGGAGGAACTGCCGAGCGTCCGCTCCTTGTCCCTGTGACAGGCGGACGCTTGGTGCAAGCGAGAGAAAAGCCGATGGCAGCGCGGGCCATGTCGTCGGTCAGATACCGTCACGGTTCGCAGGTGGAGGAGAATATATGAGTATTTTTTCGAAGCTGGCGATCACTGCCGGCATGTCGCTTCTGTTGGCTGCCGGTGTGGCGCAAGCCCAGAGCAAGACATTTAACGTCTGGTGGTACGAACTGCCCGACACGCCTCAGGCCGTGGCCTGGACGAAGGCACTCGACGTATTCAAGACCAAGCATCCCGATATCACCGTCAATTTCGAACAAAAGACCTTCGATCAATTGCAGAAGGCTGGCAGTCTCATTCTCAATTCGGACCAGGCGCCCGACGTGCTCGAGTACAACAAGGGCAACGCCACGGCAGGCCTCGTCGCCTCGCAGGGGCTCCTGACACCGCTCGACGACCAATTCAAGGCGCGCGGCTGGGACAAGGTCCTGAACGAAACCAACACGCAGCTCAGCAAATATGACGAGAACGGCGTCTATGGCTCGGGTCCGATCATCGGCATTCCGGCGCTCGGCGAGTTCGTCTCCGTCTTCTACAACATCGACATGTTTCAGGCCGACGGCCTGAAGGTGCCGACGACGCTAGCCGAGTTCGAGGCGGCTCTCGACCACTTCAAGCAGAAGGGCATCACGCCGCTCGCCTATGGCACGGTCGATTCCAACGCGCAGCATCTGCTTTACACGCTGGCGCTGACGCAGGCCGACGACACCTGGGTGAAGAACTATCAGGGCCTCAAAGCCCCGCTCGACACCAAGCCCTTCCTGTTCGCCGCTCAGAAGATCGCCGACTGGGTGAGCAAGGGTTACATCTCGAAGGATTCGACCGGCCTCAAGGGCACGGATGCCGCCACCGTCTTCTCTTCGGGCAAGGCGCCGATGTTCGTCAGCGGCACCTGGAACAACGGCAATTTTGCCAACACCATCAAGACGTTCAAGTGGAGCCAGTTCCTTTTCCCGACGCCGAAGTACACTGTCGGCTCGACCGGCAGCATGTTCATGGTGCCGAAGAGCGCCAAGAACAAGGATCTCGCCTATGAGTTCATCGACCTGGTGCTGAGCAAGGATAACCAGAACCTGCAGGCAAACCTCGGCGGCGTCGCCATTGGTGCCGATCCTGCTGCCATCACCGATGAAGTCGGCAAGCGCAACGTAGAGCTCTTCAACGAGATTTCCAGCAAGGGTGGCCTCGGCTTCTACCCGGACTGGCCGGTGCCCGGCTACTACGAGCTGCTGATCCAGGCAACGACCGGCCTGGTCAACGGCTCCACGACGCCCGATCAGTTCGTCGTGCGCTTGAAGAAGGCTTACGACGACGTACAGGCGGCCCAATAATCCCATCGGCGACAATCACAACGGCGGGACGGCCTTCATGCCGCCTCGCCGTATCGGACTGGAGGAATTCGATGGATAAGTCGAGGAGCGCCGGCAGGGCGGGGTACTATCTCTATATGATCCCCGGAATGCTGGGGTTTGTGGTGGTCGTGCTCATTCCGCTGATTGCCAATTTCGCGATCAGCTTCACGACATGGAAGGGCGGCGTCATTCCGCCCCGTTATGTCGGTTTTGAAAACTATGCGAGGCTGCTTCAGGATGCCGCCTTCTGGGGCTCCATCCAGCACACGCTGCTGTTCATCATCTCGATGACCATCGTGCCCATCCTCCTGGGGTTGGTGCTCGCGGCGGTGCTGTTCGACTATATCAGCGCGCAATTCAGCGAGACCTGGTCGAGCTTCTTTCGCGCCGGCTTCTACCTGCCGCAGATCCTGCCGCTGACCGCGGCCGGCGTTCTCTGGGGATGGATCCTCAACCCCATCGGCATCATCAACGCCGTGCTGAAGGCGATCGGTCTCGACTTCCTTGCCAAAAACTGGCTGGGGGATGCCAACTACGCGCTCTGGGCGGTCTCGGCCGTGATCGTCTGGGTGCAGGTCGGCTACTGCCTGGTCGTCTTCATGTCGGGTTTGGCGCGCGTCGATCCTTCGCTGTACGAGGCCGCCGAGCTTGACAATGCAAGCTGGTTCGGGCGTTTCCGCTCCATCACGATCCCGATGCTTATGCCCGAGATCTTCGTCGTCGCTCTCACGACGCTGATTGCGGCACTCAAGGTCTTCGCGCCGATCTACGTCCTGACATCGGGCGGGCCCGACAACGCGACGACGGTTCCATCCTATCTGTCTTACTATCATTTCTTCACCACGAACCGCGTCGGCTATGCGGCCGCGATCGCGACGCTGCAAACGGTCATGACCATCGTGCTCGGCATCGTGTTCCTGCGCATGCAATCGAAGCAGACCGAGGGAGGGCACTGAGATGGCCGCCACATCTTCGATTTCCGCCTCGGTCGTTTCGACGGATCGTCGCCAGGGGAAGGGCTTTGGCCGCTGGGTGGTTCTGGCTGTCCTGCTCGTCTTCCTCGCGGGAACGCTCTTTCCGTTCTTTCTGGCTGCCTTCAACGCCATCAAGACGCCGTCCGACTATGCCGCCAACGGCCCGCTTGCATTCCCGCACAGCTTCGACCTGACGGCACTCAAGAACTTCTGGGACACGGTGAATTTCCCACGCAAGCTCTTCAACAGCATTCTCATCAGCGGATGCACGGCCATATTCGCCGTCGTTCTCAGCCTGCTCAATGCCTATGCCATCGGCATCGGCCGGGTGCGCGGCGGGCAGGCGTTGCTGGTGGTGCTGCTGATCGCCATTATGGCGCCGCAGGAAGCGCTTGTTTATCCGCTGTACTATATGGCCAAGCAGGTGGGCCTGTTCGATTCGATGCTATCGGTGATCCTGATCATCGGCGTTCTGCACACCGCCTTCGGCACCTACCTTCTCTCTTCGGTCCTCACGACCTTTCCGCGGGAGATCATCGAGGCGGCGCAGATCGACAACGCCACGCGATGGCAGATCCTGTGGCTGGTGATCGTGCCGGTGCTGCGCCCGACGCTGGCCGTGCTGGCGACCTTCTTCTTCATCTGGACCTGGAACGAGTTTCTGATTCCCCTGGTGTTCCTGGTCTCCAACAACAACCAGACGGTCTCCGTCGCCATGGGCGTGTTGTCGGGAGCCAATACGCAGGAACCGACCGCGATTGCGGCGGCCTCGCTGCTCGGCATCACGCCGACGGTGATCTTCTTTCTGATTTTCCAGCGGACACTGACGCGCGGCGTCGCCGTCGGTGCCGTCAAATAGACGAATGCGGAAGCCCCGTTTTGCCGGCGACGGTCGAGACGGGTGCGATGAATGGCAGGTCCGACGAAGTTCGATTTTCCGCAGGAGGAGTAAAGTGGCAGGTATCAATATCAAGTCCCTCACCAAGCATTTCGGTGCCGTGCAGGTTCTCAACGACATCGATCTGACGATCGAGCGCGGGGAGTTCGTCGTCTTCCTCGGCGGCTCCGGTTGCGGCAAGTCGACGTTGCTGCGGATGATCGCGGGCCTGGAGTCGATCACCAGCGGCGAGATCTGGATCGGCGGGCGGCGCGTCGATCAGCTGCCTCCGGGCGAGCGCGGGGTATCGATGGTGTTCCAATCCTACGCGCTCTATCCGCACATGACCGTGCGCGACAACATGTCGTTCGGCCTGCGCAACATCAAGACGCCGAAAGCCGAGATCGACCGGCGCATCGAGGAGGCTGCCAAGATCCTCGAAATGCCGCATCTCCTGGATCGCAAGCCCTCGGCGCTCTCCGGCGGTCAGCGTCAGCGTGTCGCGATCGGCCGCGCCATCGTGCGAGAGCCCGATGTGTTCCTTTTCGACGAGCCGCTCTCCAACCTCGATGCCGGCCTGCGCACGCGCACCCGCGTCGAGCTGGCACAGCTGCACGAGCGGCTTGGCGCGACGATGGTGTTCGTCACCCACGACCAGGTGGAGGCGATGACGCTTGCCGACCGTATCGTGCTGCTCAACAACAAGAAGATCGAGCAGGTGGCTTCACCCGTGGAGATCTACACGCGGCCCGCGACGCGCTATGTTGCCCAGTTCGTCGGCTCGCCGGGCATGAACTTCATAAGCATAGCCGGCGTCGGCGATGCCGGCGGCCTGGCGACGGCGACCTTGCCGGACGGCTCGGTCATCAGGACGGCTGTCGCGCTCGACGGTCTCTCGAACGCCGGGCTGACGCTCGGCATCCGCCCGGAGCATCTGGTCGTCACGACCTCGGAGAAGGGCGATATTGGCGGCCATGTCGAGACCGTGGAGCGTCTTGGCGACCGGTCGCTCGTTCACGTCAGGCTCAAGGACGGCTCGAAGATCATCGGCACCGATCCAGGCATGACGACCGTTGCGACCGGTTCGCCGATCGCCTTTGCCGTCGATGCAAAGAAGGTGAGCATCTTCGATGCGAACGATGCCGCGTATCATTCCGTAAACTGAGGAGGACACAACAGAAAGACCAGCCATACCCGACTGTGCCTTCAAAGGCCGCCGATTAGATCATTGACGAAACCGTCCAACTGGTATGTTATGTCGCCATGTCCACTGCGCACCACAGGAAGAAGCAGCCTCTGTTCGTCCGCCAGCAATTGCTGGAGGTCGCGGCGCGGCTTGCTTCCGAAAAGGGGATGACAGCGGTGACGCTGGATGCCGTTTCCGGCGCGTCCGGCGTCAGCAAGGGCGGTTTGCTGCATCATTTCCCCAGCAAGAACATGCTTCTGGAAGCGCTGTTCGACAGCCTTCTGGAACGGCTCGACGCTGCAATCGAGGAAGCGATGCGCGCCGATCCGCTGCCGCATGGCCGCTTTACCCGCGGCTACCTGCATGCCTGCCTGGCATTGCGGGATCAGCCGCAGGGCACGAAGGACTGGGCGCAGGTGACGATGGTGCTGCTCAGCGAACCGCAATTGCGGCAGCGCTGGCGCGAATGGGTGCGCGAGCGCAGCGAGGAATATGTCGGAACGGACTCATCGGTGGATGCCGCAATCGTCAGATTGGCGACCGATGGGATCTGGCTTGCGGACCTGCTCGGCAGCCACGACATGGACCAAAGCTCTCGTCAAAGGCTGATCGACCGGCTGGTCGAACTGACAAAGCTCTAACATTATCGGAGAAAATGGAATGGCGAACGCATCGGTCTATGCAGTGCTGCTTGTCGCGATCGTGCTGGAGGTCGTCGGTACGACGGCCCTGCAGATGTCGCAGCAGTTCACTCGTCTCGGCCCGACGGTGGTTCTGGTGGTCTGCTACGCGGCTGCCTTCTATTGCCTTTCGGTAACGTTGCGGGTCATCCCGGTGGGCATTGCCTATGCCATCTGGAGCGCGCTCGGCATCGTGCTGATTTCGATAGTGGGGGTGGTGCTTTTCCGCCAGAAACTCGATCTCGCCGCCATCATCGGCCTCGCGCTGATCATTGTCGGGGTGCTCGTCGTAAACCTTTTCTCAAAATCCGTGTCGCACTGAAAACAGAGGTGTAGTTCATGGTTGCTTTTGCCTTTGTCAAATCGCTGTGGAGGCATTATGTCTTGCCAAAATAGGCTGACGGAGGCTTGAAATATGGCGCTTTCCCAAAGCGCTTTGGATCGCATAACCTATTCAATATCAATGGTATCAGAGGAGTGCCGTAATGACTATTCGTGCCGTCGTATGGGGCGAGAACATTCATGAGCAGACAAACAAGATCGTCGCCGAGATCTATCCGGAAGGCATGCACAGCACCATCGCAAAGGCGCTCAATACGGATGCCGGTATTCAGGCAACCACTGCAACGTTGCAGGAGCCGGAGCATGGCCTCAGCGAAGCTCGCCTGAAGGATACCGACGTTCTGCTGTGGTGGGGCCACAAGAACCATGGCGGCGTCGCGGACGAGGTCGTCGAGCGCGTGGCCAAGCGAGTATGGGAAGGCATGGGGCTCATCGTCCTGCATTCCGGCCACTTCTCCAAGATCTTCAAGCGCCTGATGGGCACGCCTTGCGCGCTGAAATGGCGTGAGGCCGGCGAGCGCGAACGTCTGTGGGTCATCAATCCGCGCCATCCGATCGCAGCCGGTCTCGGCGAGCATTTCGAGCTTGAGAACGAGGAAATGTATGGCGAGCAGTTCTCCGTTCCGGAGCCGCTGGAAACCGTGTTCATCTCCTGGTTCCAGGGCGGCGAAGTCTTCCGTTCGGGCATGACCTGGCGCCGTGGCGCCGGCAATATCTTCTATTTCCGCCCCGGCCACGAGACCTATCCGACCTATCACAACGATACGGTTCACAAGGTTCTCATCAACTCGGTGAAATGGGCCTACAACCCGCTCGGTACGCAGGCCAGCATCCACGATGCGCCGAACGTGCCGGTCGAAAAGGCACTGGAGCCGATCGTCGAGCGCGGCCCGAGACTCCACCAGGCCGGCGAAGCCGGTTATCGCTGAGGTATCAGATGCGTCTCATAGTAGTTGGCACGGGCGGCATGGCGAAGAACCATGTGGAGCATTTCGCCCGCATTCCTGGCGTCGAAATCGTCGGCGCCGTCGATACGGATGCGACGAGGCTCACCGCCTTTTGCGATACGTTCGATATCAAGAAGCGCTTTTCGTCGCTGGACGAGGCGCTGGCTTGGGGCGAGTTCGATGCGGCGACCAACGTCACGCCGGACAAGGCTCACAACCCGACGACGTTGCCGCTGCTTGCCGCCGGCAAGCATGTTCTCTGCGAGAAGCCGCTCGCGGAGAATTATGAAAAGGCACTCGAGATGACGGAAGCTGCCGAGAGGGCAGGGGTCGTCAACATGGTCAACCTGACCTATCGCAATGTCGCGCAGCTGCAGAAGGCGCGCGAGATGGTGATTTCGGGCGAGATCGGCACGGTCAAGCATGTGGAGGCTTCCTATCTGCAGAGCTGGCTGGTCTCCAAGGCGTGGGGCGATTGGCGCAGCGAGTCCAAGTGGCTGTGGCGCCTGTCGACCGGGCATGGTTCGAACGGCGTTCTCGGCGATATCGGCATCCATATCCTCGACTTCGCCGCCTATGGCGCCGCGACGGATATCGACCACGTCTTCGCCCGCCTGAAGACCTTCAACAAGGCGCCTGGCGAGCGTATCGGCGAGTATACGCTCGATGCGAACGACAGCTTTTCGATGGCTGTCGATTTCGCCAACGGTGCGCTTGGCGTCGTGCATGCGAGCCGCTGGGCGACGGGGCACCTGAACGAGCTGAAGCTGCGCATTTACGGCGAACGCGGCGGCCTGGAAGTATCTCACAGCCCGAACGGCTCCGAGCTGCGGGGTTGCCTCGGCGATGACACCGAAACGGCAACGTGGAGGGTCATCGAAGTGCCACCGGTGCTGACCAACTACCAGCGTTTCGCCGAAGCCGTCATGACCGGCAGCAGCCAGGACCCAAGCTTCCGCCACGCAGCCAACTTGCAGCGCGTGCTGGATCTTGCCATGGTAACGGAAACCGAGCGGCGCGAACTGAAGGTCTGAAGCCACGGACCACCTTCAGGCAAGGCCTTGGGAGTGCAAGCATGTCTACCGAGGAAAAAGTTGCCAGCCACTACACGCATGGATCGCTGGAAACGGCGATCCTGCAAAGCCTTGCTGAAAACGGCAAGGATATCGACAATCTGCGTCTCCGCGATCTGGCCGACGTCGATGAGTTCCATCTGGGGCGGCATGCGGCCACGGTGGATTTCGCGCGCGATCTCGATCTGTCCGCCGGCCTGCGGCTTGCCGATATCGGATCGGGGCTGGGCGGACCCGCCCGCCATTTTGCCGATGCCTATGGATGCAGCGTATCGGGCATCGACCTCACCGATGAATTCGTTCAGGTCGCCAATTCGCTCACGGTCCGCTGCGGCATGGCGGACCAGGTCTCCTTCCGGCAGGGGAGTGCCTTGGACCTGCCCTTCGAGAGCGGCAGCTTCGATCGGGCAACGCTCATTCATGTCGGCATGAACATCGAGGACAAGGCGGGGCTGTTCGTCGGGATCCGCCGCATTCTCAAGCCGGGCGGTCGTTTAGGGCTCTATGAGGTCATGCAGATGCGTGACGGCGCGCTTCCCTTTCCGATGCCCTGGGCGATGGAGCCGGAGACGAGTTTTGTCCGCAGTCCCGATGTCTATCGCCATCTGCTGGAGGAGGCCGGCTTCAGGCTCGAGCTGGAGCAGGATCGCAGCGCCCTGGCGATCCGGCTGGCACATGAGGCGCGGGCCAAGGCCGCCGCAGGCGGCGGCCGAAACCAGGGCTTTCGCACGCTGATGGGGCCGCGCGCCGGCGAGCGGAGCGGCAATGTCAACATATCGGTCGAAGGCGGCTTGCTCGCGCCGATCGAGATGATCGCCAGGGCCGTTTGAAGGCATGGCAGCTGATGCTTTTGGCCGCAGTCCGTTGACAGTGGCGGGCCTGTTTCTATATTGAAATATCAACGGTAATGGATTTCTGCCGGGCCATGTGGCCGAACCGCTGCTCTGATTTTTCCAGGGAAGCTGATGACTCCTACTCAAGGCGCCTGAAAGGCGAAGGAGTGGAGTCGTGTCTTTTTTCTTGCCGTTATCCCGTTCATATTTCCTATCCAGTATCCCCGCAAGACCGTCCATCGGCTTCGCGGGAGGGGCAAAATGATGTCCGCATCCGTATACTTCCATCATCGCTTTCAGCAATTTCGCAGCCTGTTCAAATGGATCATCCTGGTCGTGCCGATGGCTGTCGTTGTCGGCTCGCTCTGCGCGGCGTTCCTCTGGAGCCTGGACAAGGCAACCGCGACGCGCTTCGACCATCCCTGGCTGATTTTCCTGATGCCGGTCGCCGGTTTTCTCATGGTGCTTGTCTATCAGCGCTTCGGTCGCGGGTCGGAAGGCGGCAACAATCTGATCGTCGACCAGATCCACGAGCCTGGGGGCGGCGTGCCGTTGCGCATGGCGCCCTTCATTCTGGTCTCGACGGTCCTGACGCATCTGGTCGGAGGTTCGGCGGGCCGCGAGGGGACGGCCGTGCAGCTTGGCGGCAGCATTGCCAGCGCCTTCGCGAAGACCTTTCGGCTCAGCCACGCCGAGATCCGGATTCTTCTCATGGCGGGCATAGCGGCGGGCTTCGGCGCAGTGTTCGGTACGCCGATCGCGGGGGCGGTCTTCGCTCTCGAGGTATTGACGATCGGGCGTATGCAATATGAGGCGTTGATCCCCAGCCTTGCGGCCGCGATCGCGGCCGACTGGACCTGCCACGCCTGGGGTATCGAGCATATCCAGTATCAGATCGGCTACCTTGCCGGCACCCCGGCCAGCAGCTTCCATCTCGATGCGTTGCTGCTTGTCAAGGTCGGCATTGCCGGTGTCCTGTTCGGCCTGGCGGCACGCTGCTTCAGCGAGGTCTCGCATATGGCGTCTGCGGCCTTCAAGCGCTTCTGCGCCTATGCTCCGCTGCGGCCCGTGATCGGCAGCGCGGTGCTGATCGGTCTCGTGTACCTTTTAGGCACCCGGCAATATCTCGGGCTTGGCGTCTGGTCGCCCAATCCCGGCGATGCGACGATCCTCGGTTTCTTCGATCCGGCCCATGTCGACTACTGGAGTTGGTTCTGGAAGGCGGTCTTTACGATCGTGACGCTCAGCGCCGGCTTCAAGGGCGGTGAGGTGACGCCGCTTTTCTTTATCGGCGCGGCGCTCGGCAATGCGCTTGCCGCCATTCTGGGCGCGCCCACCGATCTCTTTGCCGGATTGGGCTTTGTTGCCGTCTTTGCCGGCGCGACCAACACGCCGCTCGCGTGCATGATCATGGGCATCGAGCTGTTCGGCGCGACGCATACCGTCTATCTCGCCGTGGCCTGCTTCCTTGCCTACATCTGCAGCGGGCATACCAGCATTTATCTGTCCCAGCGTCTCGGCATCGCCAAGAGCGCAGTCTCCGGGCAGATTCCTGCCGATATGCCACTTCGCTACATTCGGGAACGCGGCCTGGAGACGCGGAGAAAGAATACCCATAAGATCGAAAGGGTCTGACGCAAGGATCGGTGGAGGTTGTCGTGCTCTATCTTATCGTGTTTCTCGGTGCCGGAGTGGGCGGCGCATTCCGTCTCGGCATCAACGAGGTCGCCGCCCGCCTGCTCGGGATCGAATTTCCATTCGGCACGCTCATCATCAATGTCCTCGGGGCGTTCATCATGGGGCTGCTGACGGAATATTTCGTCTTTCGCGGCGGTGTGTCGCAGGAGGTGCGATTGTTTCTGACAACCGGCGTTCTGGGTGGATTCACGACGTTTTCGACCTTTGCACTGGAAAGCGTCGCGCTCTGGGAGCGCGGCCAGTGGGTGCCGGCCATTGCCTATGTGATCCTGTCGGTTTTGCTGTCGATCGGCGCTCTGATTGCGGGACTTGCAATTGTCCGGCTAATAATTCAGGCTCAAACCGTATAGTGATACGGCGTCGATCGATCTCGCCGTATTTTTGCCGATTCTGAGGTGAATTCCTCTCGGGAATCGCCGGAGACTCATTCCAGGACAAACCACCGCTCGTTGTGGAGGGACTCTCTTGCGAAATTCGACTAATCAACTCATATAATCGACTATTGCAATCACCGCATAACAAAGGAGTCGGGTGTCAATCGGGAAGGGACAGGCGAATATCCCAAGTTTCGATCCTGTTGCCCCTTCGGGATTCGCATGCAGATTCCCCGGGCCAAGACTTTCTCCCTGGACAGCCCTTAGAGACAGACATGACGGAGAGCCCCTTGAGCGCACCTGCTCCCACTTCCAATCAATCTCCCAGCCCGGAACAGACCTTCGGCACCGCCGGCATCGCTCCGATGGATCGTGCAAGCGCGATGACGCGCTTCTTCATGGGCATCGTTGCCTGGGCCGAGCGGCTCAATCTCAAATATGCCAAACTCGGCAATCCGCCTGTCTATGACAACGCGACTTTCCCCTGGGCCGCCGAGATCGAGAAGGATTACCCCGCGATCCGCGCCGAGCTCGAAAAGGTGCTGCTGCGCCAGAGCGAGCTGCCGACCTTCCAGGACATTTCCACCGACGTGAAGACCATTTCGACCGACACGCGCTGGAAGACCTTCTTCCTTCTCGGTTTCGGGGTGAAATCGGAGCAGAATATCAAGGCGTGCCCGAATACCTGGGCGGCGGTGCAGAAGATCCCCGGATTGACGACGGCGATGTTCTCCATTTTCGAGCCGGGCAAGCATCTTCCCGCCCATCGTGGCCCCTATAATGGTGTGCTGCGTCTGCATCTCGGGCTGATCGTGCCGGAGCCGAACGAGAAGCTCGCCATCCGCGTCGACAAGCAGGTTTGCCATTGGCAGGAAGGCAAGGCGCTGATCTTCGACGACGCCTATGAGCACGAGGCCTGGAACCATTCCGACAAGACCCGTGTGGTGCTCTTCGTCGATTTCGTCAAGCCGCTGAAATTCCCGGCCCGCTTCGTCAACTGGGCCTTGATGAACCTGGCGATCTTCACGCCCTTCATCAAGGAGGGCCTCGACAATCACAAGGAATGGGAAAAGAAGTTCTACGCCCAGGCAGAGGCGTTCAGAAATCGTCCGAAGGCTTGATCCAGCCGGCAGGTGAAGTAACGAAAACCCCGAAATCCACAGGGATTCCGGGGTTTGTTTTTTTGTTCGCCGAGCTTAACCGTCAGGCCGGCTTATCCGTCTCCTCGGTATCTTCGTCGTAATATTCTTCGTCCGGCTGTTGGGCATTGGTCTTGCCGTCCAGATTGCCGAGCAGCGCGGAGATGGCGTTGTCGCCGTCGAAGCCGGCCTCCTTCAGCAGGCGGTCGAGGATAGGCTTGTTGGCCTGGTAGGAGAGCAGCTGGCCGGCAAGACCTTCGCCGAGACCGACGCCGCTGCCGCCGTTCGCGCCGTTGCCGTTGCGGCCGAGCATGCCGCCGGTGTCGAAGATCCGGATATCGGAGATCTTCTCGATCGGCTTGACCGCTTCGGCAAGTGCGGCCGGTACGATACGGATGCGCTCGCGGGTGATCTCGAATTCGATGATGGCGGGGCTGAGCTTGTTGCGGGCTTCGTTGAGCAGCGCTTCACTCTCGGCGGTCGCCTTACCGGTTTCCAGAATACCCTTGGCCTTGATGATCGCAGCATCGGCCTCGGCGGTTGCCAGCGTCTTGATGGCGTCCGCCTGGTCGATGGCCGCCTGCTTTTCGGCTTCAGCGGCAATCGTGACGGCCGTCGCCTGGGTCTGTGCGCGCTTCTGCGCGTCGATCACGGCGATCTGCTTTTCACGGTCCGCGATTTCGACGGCCTTGGCGGTGCCGACCTTTTCTTCGGCGGCGATCGCAAGCGCGCGGGCGGCTTCAGCCTTTGCCCTGGCTTCCGACTCCTCGCGGCTCTTGTTGGCAACCGCGATGGCGCTTTCCTGTGCGACGATCTGGTTGTCACGGCGAGCTTCGGTCTCACGCTGCTGCACGGCGCGAGCCGAGTCGATGTTGGCGGATTCACGGGCCTGCTTTGCGGCGGCCTCGCGTTCTGCGATGGCCTGTTCGGAGGCGATGCGTGCTTCCTCTTCGGCACGCTTGGCTGCCTGCTCCTGCTGGGCGGTTTCAGCGCGGGTGGCGGCCGACTTGTTGGCGATGTCGCGCTGCTGGTTCAGCTCGGCCTCGCGCTTGGTCCGCTCGATGGTGAGCGATTGCTGGCGAGCCTCGAGGTCCTTCTGGGCAATGGCGACTTCGGTATCGCGAACGACTTCGTTGCGCTCCTTCTTGCGGGCCTCGGTGACGCGGGTCAGCGCGGCAAGGCCGTGCGCGTCGAAGAAGTTGTTGGCGTTGAAATGCCTGATATCGGTCTGGTCGAGGCGCGTCAGCGACACGGATTCCAGTTCGAGACCGTTGGATTGCAGGTCTGAGCCGACGGCATCCTGCACGGCCTTGACGAAATCCATGCGCTGCTCCTGCAGGGCGTCGAGGCTCATCGTGGCCGCGACCGAACGCAGGCTGTCGACGAACTTCGCCTCGATCAGCTGGCGCAGCTGCTCGCTGTCGTTCGTGCGGTTGCCGAGCGTCTGGGCGGCGAGCGCGATCGAGGAGCTGTCCGGCTTGACGCGGACATAGAACTCGGCGCCGATATCGACGCGCATGCGGTCCTTGGTGATCAGCGCGTCGTTCTCGCCGCGCTGCACTTCCAGGCGCAGGGTCTTGAGGTTGACGCGGGCGATCGAGTGGAAGATCGGCAGGACGACGGAGCCGCCGTCGAGCACGACTTTCTGACCGCCGAGGCCGGTCCGTACATAGGCCTCATCCCGGCTCGAGCGGACATAGAGCGAGGCAAGGACAAAGCCGATCCCGAGGATCAGGACGAGGCCGATGCCAGCGGGAAGAATAAGGTCGTAAATGCCGTTCATGAAGGTTGCTCCGTAGAGGATTTATCATCGGATCCCACAAGGTCCGATGGGGCGGAAACTGCGATGAAGATGTCGGCCTTGCGGTCGACAAGCAGAACTTTGGCGCCGATCGGCAAGGGGCTTTCGCCCTTGGCGGCGCAGGTGCGCAGCTGATGCCAGTTGCCATGTGCGTCCTTGACGCCGACGCGCCCGGGCAGGCCCTGATCCAGAGGGCCGATGGAAACAATGCCGGTGCGGCCGACGAGATCGGCAGTGTCGACGGCATAGGTTTCATCGCGCGGCACGATCCTGGCGATCGTGCGCGTCGAACGCCGGACCAGGGGGACGGTGACGAGAAAGGCCGGAGGAGCGGCGATGATCGCCGGCAGCGGCGCCCAGACCATGTCGGCCACGGTCTGGATGGCAAAACCCGTCACAGCGAAGATGCCCAGGACCAGCATGATCAGGATCAGCAACGGCACGCCGCCGATGTTGATCCATGACAGCAGGCCGGCGAGCACGCCGTCATGACCTTCGAAATGCGGCTTGCCGATGAGTTCGCTCAGCGAGAAGCCGAGCAGCAACGACAGGATTTCGATGACGGTCAACCCGATCAGGATCATGGCCGCTATGGCAAAAGGCGCACATTCGGGTGCGAGGAAGAGGTGCATCGTTTACTGGCCGTTGGCCTTGAAGCGGGCAAGGCGTGCTTCGATGGCCTGCTCCCGGTGCAGGCGGTCGAGCTCATCGAGCTCGGCACTGGTGGCTGGTTCGCCCGACGGTACGTCGGTCAGGCGCGAGACGGCTGCTGCCGCGCGGGCTGCCCCGGCTGTCGGCGTTGCGCGCGGATTTCCGCCCGCTGCTTCCTCGGGCGCATGGCGGGCAATGCTGCGCTTGAAATCGACCAGCCGCGCTTCCGCCTCGCGGCGGGTTGCAAGCACGGCCTGAAGCGCCTTCTGGCCCTCGTCGATCTGCGCGTTTGCATCCGCGAGAGCCTTGTCGAGCGCGGCGGTCTGGGCTTCGAGATCGATCTGGCGCGCGACGCCGGCCTTGGCGAGATCTTCGCGGTCGGCGGAGATCGCGAGCCGGATCTTTGCCTCGAGAGCCGCAAGATCCTCGACGATTTCGTTGCGGCGGCTCTGGATGCGGTATTCCTCGGCGCGCGCCTTGCCGAGATCGGCGCGCGCTTCGTCAGCGGCCGCATCGATCTCGCGCAGCGCCTGCTCGATGACGGCGACCTTGTTGGCGCCTTCTACGGTGTCGACCGCGGCATTGGCGAGGCCTGCGATCAGTCGTCCCATGCGGGAAAGAATGCCTTCATGCATCGTCATGTTATCCTCCGTTCGGGGGGAGTTTGGTGTTACCCCGATGTGAATCGCATAGTGGCCGCCATCGGCGATCAGGTAGGCGGGGATATTGCTGTCCCAGCCCTTGAAATAGCCGGCCACGTCGAAGGGCACGGCAACCCGGCCGTGCACCGTCGAGATTGTCAGGTCTGACGGACCCTTGATGGCAAAGAGCTTTTCATCCAGCGGCAGCCGGCTCAGATCGGCAGGCTCGCCGCGATTGGCCGCAAAATCACGCAGGCCGAGCGTCACGAGGCGCGCGGGCAAAGCTGTGCGTTCGCGGATGGTCTCATAGGCAAGATCGTGAAGCGTGACGAGGTTCGCGCCGGCTTTGTCCGGAACGATCTCTGCCAGCAGCTTCATCATCCGCCCGTATGCGGCAAAGGTATCGTCCAGCGCCTGGCGCGCTGCATCACTGGGAGCGAGATCGTATCGCAGACGAGAGCGGTGCGTTGGTGCGTGTGCCTTAGCCATGCATACAAGTAAAGCACCGCTCAGGTGCTTTTCAAGGGATCACGGCATCAAACATGAATGAATTGTAATGAACGATGGGCCGCATAGGTTGCAAAAACTTGATGCTTCACGCTTCCCATAGGCGGCAAGTCGGGAAAATCTTCGCGCATATGTAGTGAGCGGGTCCAGAAAAAACCATAGCCACGCAAGCAACGCGGCCTGTCGGCCGCGCTGGATCACTCATCATGGATTGAAGCCGCGTCTAAATCGCGCGTGCGGCTACTTTACGGTCCGCACGATCGCCGCACCGGCGGTCATGCCGCCCCCGAAGGCCACCAGACCAAGGTTCAGGGGCTCGGACCGTTCGTTGGCGACATGCAGCATGGCAAGCGGAATGCTTGAGGAGCTGGTGTTGCCATAGGTCTCGATGACGCTCAGCGCCGGGCGGCCACTGCGCTTGGCAATGGTGTCGATGATGCGCTGGTTGGCCTGATGCGGCACAAGCAGATCGAGATTGGCAAGCTCGATACCGGCATCGACGCAGGCGTTTTCGATCGATCGGGTCATCGAATGGACGGCTTCGGTGAAGACCGAGCGGCCGTTCATGGCGATGACGCCATCGTCCGGGAGCGGCACGTAGAGCAGATCTCCCGGCTCCGGCCGGCCGCTGACGATGGGTCGGCTGGCGGTAAAGAGCGGGTTGCGCGCCATGTCGCGGCTGGTCACGAGGCTGGCCGTTGCGGCGTCGCCGAAGAGTATCGCGGTGGAGAAATCGTTCATGTCGAGCAGCGGCGACAGGACTTCCGAAGTGATGATGAGCACCTTGGCGTCGTTTTGCTGCGCGATGAAATCATGGGCCTGCTGGAGCGCGTAAAGATAGCCGGAGCATGCCGCGCCCATGTCGTAGGCTGCAAGCGAAGGCCGCACGCCGTCTTCGGCGACGGCAACCGCGACGCGGCTTGCGAGCGACGGCGTGGCGATATCAGGCGTTCCTGTCGCGGCAATCACCAGATCGATATCGTGGATCGAGATCTGGTTCTGCCGCAGCAGATCGCGCGCAGCCTTCGTGGCGAGGCTCAAGGTGCCTTCGCCGGGGCCGATCCAGAAGCGGCTCTTGATGCCGGTCAGTGCGAAGATTTCCTCAGCACGCCGGTTCGGCCAATTGTGGATGATCTCTTCATTGGAGACGCGGCGGGCGCCCGTCGCGAAACCGATGCCGTTGATGGCGATTTCGGAGAAGTTGCCGGAATGGCGGCGCAGCGTTGGAATGACATGCGATTTCAGGCGACGCAGCACGAACTTGTTCTGGATTTCGGACGCGAGCGCAAAATTCTGCTCGCTCAGATCGCGATTGGCGTCGACCGTCAGAAGCGGGCTGTCCGTGGCGATCTGGTCGCCGATCTTGGCGAAGACTTCCTGCACCACGCCGCCGATATTGGCGCAGATCTCGACCGATGCCTTGGTCGCCTCGACGACGGCGACGAGCTGACCGACTTCGATCTTGTCTCCGGGCTTGACGAGCATATCCGTCACCAGGACATTTTCGTCGGCCGGACCGGAACCGATCGCCTTGATGGCAGCCGTCGGACCGCTGTCGTCTTCTTCGTGCCAGGTTACCTCGCATTCGAGGACCTCGGCCATCAGGTCGACCAGCTTGCGATAGGAGGGCAAGGTTTCAAGCTGATTGCGGAAATTGAAGGGGATGTGGGCGTCAGAACGCGCGAGCCTGCGCACGACGACGGGCACATCGGTCTTTTCGGTAACGGTGGCAATGATTTCCGCACCCATGCCAACGGTGCGGTTGTCCTCGTGGACGACGATCAGGCGGCGGGTGCGCCTTGCGCTTGCCAGCACTTCCTTCTCATCCCAGGGTGAGATCGAGCGAAGATCGATCACTTCCACGGAAAAGCCCTGGGCCTCGAACGCGCTTGCGGCATTGGCGCAGAGCGAAACGGTGTTGCCGTAGCTGACCAGGGTGATATCGCGGCCGCGGGCGACATGGCGCGACAGGCCGGGATGGACAAAATGCTTGTCGAGATCCTCGGAGGTGCGGCCGTCGGAATTGTTGAGGACAGCCTTGGGATAGAGGAAGACCGTGGGGCGGCGCGACTCGAAAGCGGCGTTGAGCAAGCCGGCGGCATCGCCGGCGCTGGACGGCATGACGACGTCTATGCCCGGCGTGTGGGCCAGCATTCCCTCGAAGCTCTGGGCATGGAACGGGCCGAGGCCAGGCTTGTAGCCGCCGCAGCTCACCATCAGGATCACCGGGGCTTCCCAGGCGCCGTTGGTCCGCCAGAACATGCTGCCCATTTCCGAGACGATCTGGTTATAGGCAAGCGGCAGGAAATCGGCGAACTGCAGGAAGGCGACGGGGCGCTGGCCGGCCAGCGCCCGGCCGACGGCGGTGCCGACGATGGTGGATTCGGTGAGGGCGGCGTTGCGCACGCGGCCGGGATATTTGTTGCTGAGGCCGCGGGTGACGCCGAAGACGTCGCCCTTCGGATCTTCGATGTCTTGCCCGAAGAGAACGACTTCCGAATTGGCGGCGAGCTGCTTGTCGAGGACGACGTTCAGCGCCTCGCGCATCGTCAGCGTCGATGCGCTCTCGTTGCCGCGATATTCCCTCTTGCTTTCGAAGGAGGCAGGATAGGGAGCCTTTGCTTCCGGCTCGACCTTGGGGGCATCTTCCTTGCGGGCAAGCGCGGCTTCCGCCTGCACTTCCGCTATCAGTTCCTGTTCGATTTTCTGAAGCGCGTCGGCATCGACACCCGCCTCATGCAGCATTGCCCGCAAGCTCGGCAGCGGATCGCGCGAGGAGCCCGCCTCGATTTCGAGCAGCGTGCGATAGGTCTTCTGATCGTCGGCATTGGTGTGATCGGAGAGACGTTCGACGTTCAGCAGCACGATGCTTGGCGTGCGGTTGTTTCGGCTGTGGCGGACGGCCTTGCGGAAAGCATCCCGCGATGCCGCCAGATCGTCTCCGTCGGTGCGAATGATGTCGATGCCGTAGAAGGAGGAAGCCGGGCCGTCGGGGAGGTCGAAAAACGTCTGCCTGCTCGTGCGCGTCGAGATGGAGAAGCTGTTGTCCTCAATGACGAACACGACCGGATATTGGCTGCGCACGGCCTCGGCGACCGCTTCAAGGAATTCGCCCTGCTGCGTGGTGCCGTCGCCAACGCAACAGATGGCGATCGGCATGCCGGGCTTGTTCTTCAGCGACGCGCCGACGCCGACGGCGTGCAGAGCGTTGTTGCCGACAGGGCCGACGATCGACGTGATGTTGAGAGCGCGGGATGAAAGATGCGCGCTCATCTGCCGGCCGGCGGAATGGGAATTGGCGGTAGCGAGCAGGCTGGAGAAAAACTCGCGAATGGGCATGCCGCGGGCCAGCATCAGGGCCTTGTCGCGATAATGCAGATGCAGCCAGTCGTCGTCGTGGAGGAATTCGTTGAGCAGCGCCGTAGACTCATGTCCGGCGCCGGAAACATGAAAATGTGCTATGCCTTGCTTGATGAATTCACGCTCAAGGCGGTCTATTTCTCGGGAAATGAAAAATATTCTATGAAGTTGCTTGAGGTATTCTCTTGTAAACCTCCCTTCCATCTCAATGATTTTCCTAATCTTTCGCCTAATTCGATTTCAGGGACCCTAGGTAGACCCCTGAGCTGCCTTTTTCAATACACGTTCCATGACAATATCTTCCCGCTTTGAAACGGAAATTTGCATAGTGTCGGGCTGAAGTTTTTCCGGATGTTTCTATCCACAAGGCATGTTCGACGAAGCACTTGCCGGATGCCGAAGGTGTGCTCCATCGAAAGCCTGCTAGCCGGACTTGCGGATCGAGGCGTTGGCGCGCTGCCTTGCCGCGGCCGCCTTCGCTGCTTGTTCTTCCTTTAAGATCAGTTCCTTGGGCTTCTTGCCGATGATCTCCTTGCGGCCCTTCTTGGAGAAGGGTTGCGCAAGCTGGGCGAGGAAGCCGTTGGCGACCTTGCCGGTGATGCCGATGTTCGTGGAGGAGGGGCGTGGCGGGTTGTAGAAGGTCCCGAGAAGCTGGTCCCAGATCACGAGGTTTTCCCCATAATTCGTATTGCCTTCGGCAAGCACCTTCGAATGATGCCAGCGATGCAGGCGCGGCGTGGAGAAGATGAGGTCGAGCGGTCCGGTGCGCATGTCGATGTTACAATGCGTGAGCAGACCGATGAAAGCCGTGACCGCACCGATCCAGAGGAAGACCGGTAAAGGCGCGCCGAGCAAGTAAAGCGGAATCTGCCCGAGCGCGATCTTGAACAGCGTGTCGATGACGTGGAAACGGCCTGTGTTGATGACCCAGAGGCGTTCGACGCTGTGATGCAGGGCGTGAAAGCGCCATAGTGACAGATGCTCGTGTGCCAGGCGATGCGCCATGTAGAGACCGAATTCGGCGATGACGAGGCCAAGCGCCACCTGGAATATCATCGGCCACTGGTCCGGCCAGAAATGCGAGTGATAGCTCAGCGCCGGCTGTGCAACGGTCGCGACCGCCATGGGAAAGGACGTACCGATCGCGGCGGCAATCTGCACGCCTCCCTTGTTCAGCAGCGTGTGGGCGACGTCGTTGAAGGTTTCGTTGTCGCGCTTCAGCCAGGTCTTTTCATAGGGCATGAGCCGCTCGAACAGGGCAATCACCGCCACCGTCGAAAGATAGACGACGTTGAACCAGAGCAGATGCATGTCCGAGTTGAAGGCGAAATAGGCGCCGGTCAATCCGGCGCACAGGATGGCGGGCCACAACAGGGAGGAAACAGCAGCGTAAAGACGCGAACTGCTTTGCAATCTCATTTCATCGTCCTCAGATTCTGGTCAGCGAAAAATTTACGCGGGAGTATGGGCGATATGTAGCGCGATGATTGTGGAGTCGAAAGCGAAATTTTTCCGTTCGCCGGCGACGGCCGGTTAGGTGGGAGGTCGAGTCATGCGGATAGAGCAAGCGGGGCACGGGCATTTGGAGGGTTGGGCGCGCTTGCGCACGGAGCTCTGGCCCGATGGTTCGTTCGAACATCATCGCGCGGAGCTGGCGCAGTTTCGCTCCAATCCGAATGGTGTTGCGTTCGTGGCGATCGATTCTGCCGGTCATGTCGTCGGTTTTGCTGAAGCGACATTGCGGCACGATTACGTCAATGGCTGCGAAACGTCTCCGGTTCTCTTCCTCGAAGGTATCTATGTGCGCAGCGAGAATCGGCGTGAGGGGATTGCACGGGCGCTTTGCCGGTCTGTCGCCGCATGGGGGCGGGCTGCCGGCTGCAGGGAGTTCGCCTCGGACGCGCTGGTCGACAATCTTGCCAGCCATGCCTTTCATGCCGCGCTCGGCTTTATCGAAACCGAGCGCGTGGTCTATTTCCGCAAATTCCTATAGGTCAGGGCTGGAGGGACAGACTTGGCCTATCAGAATGCCAGCCTGGTTTTCTGATGCCCGGCCTCGTCGAAATTCTCCGGGGCCAGCCAGCGCTCGTAGCCGGCCTTCAGCCGTGGCCAGTCGGAGTCGATCATGGCGAACCAGGCGGTGTCGCGATTTTTACCCTTCGCGACCATATGCTGGCGGAAGATACCTTCGAAGACGAAGCCGAACCGTTCGGCCGCCCGTTTCGACGGTTCGTTGAGGTTGTTGCACTTCCATTCGAAGCGGCGGTAGCCGAGCGTATCGAAGACGTAGGATGCGAACAGATAGAGGGTTTCGGTCGTCACGCGGCTGCGGGCGATCGCAGGCCCCCACAGGATGCTGCCGATCTCGATGACGCCATGCGTATTGTCGATCCGCATCAAAGCCTGCCGGCCTTCGGCGCGGCCCGTTCGCTTGTCGATCGTCGCGAAGAATAGCGGATCGGTGCCGGACGCCGCTTTCTCGAGCCAGGGAGTAAAAGCCGCACGGTCGGCCGGCGCATCCTCAAAGAGGTAGCGGAAGCGGTCTTCCGCGCCCGGTGCCTGGGCCGATGCGAAAAGATCCTCGCCATGGCGGGCCGGATCGAGCGGTTCTATCCTGGCATAGCGGCCGTCGAGGGTAATGCGTTCGGGGCGAGCCACGCCCTTCCAGTTCGTGAGGTCCATGTCAAAGTCCTTTGGTCATCAAATGCAGTCTAGCGAAGCCGGCCGGATTGTATCAGCTCTGCAAGCGATTGGGGCAGTTCTATCCCGTCGGGCAAGCCGGGCGCCGGCTGGGGTGGCACCAGACGGCTTTCGATGGGCAGGACGCCGGCCCAGACGGGATGATCTGCCTCGTCGCTATCGCCGGGCGGGCCGTTGCGGATCTTGGCGCTGGCCTCATCGATTTTCATCCGCAACACCGACGTTGCCTTCACCTCCTGCCTCGTCATCGGCCTCAGGCTGTCCCAGCGACCGGGAAACAGGTCATCGACGAAGCGGCGCAGCGCATCGGTCTTTTCCTCGACATCATCGACCAGGCGGGCCGTGCCGAAGACCATGGCCGAGCGATAGTTGACGGAATGATTGAAGGCCGAGCGGGCAAGCACGTAGCCGTCCATGATGCTGCAGGTCAGGCAGACAGGCATGTCTTCCGCTGCGCGCAGGAAGCGGCTGGCGGCCGAGCCGTGCCAATAGACGTAATCGCCCTCGCGCCAGTGCAGGGTCGGCGTCACATAGGGCGCACCGTTGATGACATAGCCGACGTGACAGAGCGGCGCGGCATCCATAATGGCATGGACGTCGGCGTGGGCGTGGCTGCCGCGCTCCGGGCTGCGCCGCACGCGGGTACGCTCGGTTGCTGGATAATCCTTGGTATCTGGCGGGCAGTGATCGGCCATGTCTTCCTCATCGATTGAGCGTTGATCTCTGCCAGCAAAGAGGTAGGCTATAAATAGCCAGTTTTTTGATTTTTAGCAGACCAGTTGAGGTTTCATGGTATCCGCGGCACGATGGCCGGCACTCGACCGCACGTCAGGCGATCTGGAGGGACAAGTCTATCGGCTGATGCGCGACCGCATCCTTCACGGGCAGATGCCGGCCGGGCAGCGTGTACCGTCGACGCGGACGATGGCCGTTTCGCTCGGCGTTGCGCGCTCGACCGTGGTCAATGCCTATGAACGCCTGAAGGCGGAGGGTTATCTGCAATCGGCAACCGGCGCCGCCACGCGTGTCGCGGCTTTCCCGACGGCGCCACTATCCGGGCAGGCCGCAGCGCCGCCGCCAAACCTGCCACGCGTTACGGAATTCAAAACCGGAGGATTGTTCGAACCCGGAGTGCCTGACGTTTCCGCCTTTCCGCATGGCGCCTGGGCGCGCTGCCTCGGGGCCAGGGCTCGTTCGCTGCGGGTGCATGATCTCGGCTATAGCGATCACGGCGGCGTTCATGAGTTGCGCGAAGCCATCCTCGATCATGTAGCGGCGACGCGCGGCGTGGTCGCCCGTCCCGAACAGGTCGTGATCGTACCGTCGACGGGTGCCGCGATCGGACTGCTTGCGAGCGTGTTGCTGCATCCCGGTGATCCCGGCGGTAACGTGGTCTGGATGGAGGAACCGGGTTATGCCAGCGCGCAGGCGATCTTGCGGATGGCCGGAGCCGAACTCGTGCCGGTGCCTTGCGATGCCGAGGGCATCGATATTGCGCGCGGTGCCGGGCCTGCGCCGAAGCTGATCTATGTCACGCCTTCGCATCAATATCCGACGGGCGTGACCATGAGCCTGACGCGCCGTCTCGCCCTGCTCGAGTTTGCCCGGGCCAATGGCGCGATCGTGCTGGAAGACGATTACGACAGCGAGTTCCAGTATGCGTCGCGCCCGATCGCCGCCTTGCAGGGCATCGATAGCGGCGAGGTGGTCGCCTATATAGGCACTTTCTCAAAGACGCTCGCGCCTGGCCTGCGTGTGGCCTATGCCGTCGTCCCCTCCCGGCTCGTGACGGCCATCGAGGCTGCGCAACGGCTTAGAGGCGCTGTCGTGCCGATCCATATCCAGGCAGCGCTTGCCGATTTCATGCGCGAGGGACGGTTCCGCGCGCATCTGAGACACATGAACGGTATTTATGCGGAGCGCATGGCGGCAACCGTCTCTGCGCTCGATCGCCATTGCGGCGCCTGGCTCGAGGTCGGAGGGGGTGGCGGCGGGCTGCAGCTGGCAAGCTGGTTTCGGGATGTCGGGGCCGGCGATCTTGCCGTTGCACGAACCATCAATGCCCACGGTTTCGCCGTGCGGCCGATATCGGCGCTGTATCTCGGTCCTGCGCGGCCGGGGCTGCTGCTCGGCATCGCCCGCATGGAGGCGCAGGCGGCGGACGCGGCGGCGGCGAAGATTGCAAGACTGCTCGCGGCGGCGCCGGTCAGCGCCTGAGGAACATCGCCCGGTATTCCCGTGGCGTCATGCCCTTCAGCGCCTTGAACTGCCTGTTGAAATTGGCGAGCGAGGCATAGCCGACCGCATCGCCGATGTAATGGACGGCCTGATCCGTGGAGGAAAGGCGGGCGCAGGCATCGCCGATGCGCATGCGCATGAGATAATCCGATATCGTCCCGCCGGTATGGCGGCGAAACATGCGGTGCAGGCCGGAGACGCTGAGCGCTGCGATATCGGCCAGTTCATCGAGGCCGATCGCGCGGGCATAGTGAAGATGCATATGCGTCAGGACACGGTCTATGCGGTCGCGGCTTTCCTTGATGTCCGGCGCCTGCGCCGGTGCGCTGGCAAGCGGCGTGGCATGCCGGTCTTCCGCAACCCTGACCAGGATGCCGAGCAATGACAGCAGGCGCTCGACGGGCGGCTTTTCGAAAATGGTTTCGAAGGCGGGGCGGACGGCTGCGGAGGTCGCCGCCGAGAAGCGCAGGCCGTTGTCTCCATGCTGCAGCATCGTTTCGATCGATCGGAATTCGACGGCGCCGCCCGTCATCTGCAGCAGCCACTCACGATTGAACCAGAGCACCAGCGCGATATGCGGCGTCTGTTCCTCGATCTTGGCGCGCGAAACCCAGCTGTGCGGCAGGTTGGGACCGACCAGCACGAGATCGCCGTCGCCATAGTCCCCGCTGTGATCGCCGATGAAGCGCTGCCCGATGGAGTTCAGCGTGAGCGTCAGCTCGAACTCCGGATGATGATGCCACTGGAAGGGAATGCAGTCGTCAAGCCGGCGGTTCAACATGCTCCAGGATGCTTCCGGCGAACGGGGCAGGACTTCGAGATAGGGCCTCATGGGGCGTCCATAATGCTAACGAAGCCAGAATAGTATCAGAATTGGCCAGAGCCGGGCAACATCGAAGCGCCGCTTGCGGCTACAAGTTTTCCGTCACCCGAAACCAAAGGGGTAGCCAAGATGGAGGAAACCGATGCAGCCTGCCTTGAAACGAGATGCTCACCCGACCGCATCCACGGTTACGACGCAACTGAAGGATATCGAGAAGACATTGCCGCTCAGGGTGCTGTCGAAGGACGATTGGCAGCATTGGATCACGAAGGGCTATGTGATCGTGCGTCAGGCCGTGCCGGCGGCGAATGTCGAGCGGCTTGCCGACGTTTTGTGGCGTTTTGACGAGAAGGACCCGAACGATCCCTCCACCTGGTATGCGCCGCAGCGGCGCGAGCACAAGATGAAGGAGCTCAACAATACCGGCATGCTGGAGATCTACAATCACCAGTACCTCTGGGACAACCGCATGGAAAAGCGGATCTACGATGTCTTCGTCGACATATGGGATCGCGAGGATCTGTGGGTCACCATCGATCGCGCCAATCTCAACCCGCCGAAGAAGGTGAAGGGCAATCCGAACGGCTTCATCCATTGGGACGTCGACACCTCGATCCGCCCGCTGCCGATCGGCGTCCAGGGCGTGCTCAGCCTGAAGAAGCAGGATGGCGATGTCGGCGGGTTTCAGTGTGTGCCGCAGCTCTTCGAGCATTTCGAGGAATGGGAAAAGACGCAGCCGGCCGATCGTGATCCGATGCATCCCGACATGACGGGATTGTCGGTCGTCAACATCGATATGGAGCCTGGCGACCTGATGATCTTCAACTCGCTGCTGGCGCATGGCGTTCGCCCGAACCATTCCGACAACCGCGTTCGCATGGCGCAATATATCTCCATGCATCCGGCCGAATACGACAATGTCACGGAGCGCGAGGAGCGCATCCGTCTCTGGCGTGAGCTCGACTCTCCGAAGCGCGATGCCTTTCCGGGCGACCCCCGCGAATGGGAAAAGCACAATGCGACCACGGCCGCGCTAACGCCGCTGGGTGAGAAGCTGCTGGGTCTCAAGCCCTGGTAAGTGGCTTAAGATCGACTTCCTGAAAGACATCGAGCGGCTCTGGGCCGCTCGAAACGTTTATGAAGACGTGGCGATTGCTGCGCGAGCGTCAGACTTCGTTCCAACGGCGGATGACAGGCTCGGTCAGATCATGTTCGTAGCCGAGGACGCTGATGCTCGTGGTGTCGAGAACCAGATGCTCGCCGCCCTCCGGCGGCAAGCCGACCCAGCGGGCGGCGAAGACGCGCAGGAAATGGGCGCTGGAGAAGATCAGAACGGACCCGTCGATGCCGCGAAGTTCGCCGATGATCCGGTCGGCGCGCGCGCCGACATCGGCTGCAGTTTCGCCATTCGGGCAGCCGTCGCGAAAGACCTGCCAGCCTGGGCGTTCGGCCAGGATCGCCTTGGTGGTGATGCCCTCATAGGCGCCGTAATCCCATTCCGCCAGATCGTCCTTGACGACGCGCCGGTCGCCGAAGCCGGCCAACGCGCAGGTGTTTTGTGCGCGCTGCGACGGGCTGGACCAGACGGCGGCGAAATCGATGGCGGGCAGGCGACCTGCGACCTTGCGGGCAGCTTCCTCGCCGGCCGCAGTCAGGGGAATATCGGTCCGGCCGGTATGCCTGCCGGAGAGGCTCCACTCCGTCTGTCCGTGCCGTACGAGATAGACTTCGGGATAGGCGCTGCTCATGCCGTTTCTCCTTTTCGCTGAGGCTGCGGAATTCTTCGCATCTGCGAACGGTTCTGTCGAGAATTAAAGCTGGACGGAAGGTGGCACGACAACAGCCTGCAAATCCAAGGCTTTGCAGGCTGTTGTGAATCTCATCACTTCGCGGCGCGGCGAACGCTGTGGAGCAGGATGGCTAGGCAGCCGAGCAGCAGGAGGAACGCGCCCGCGAGCGGCGGCATGGCAAGAAACTCGACCGCTCCGGCAATCGCCAGGATGAGGATCAGGGAGAGGGTGGCGAGGCTGCCGTCATCGATGAACATGCCGATGAGTTCGGAAAGGATGATGCGCAAGACGGTCATCGGGCTACCTTTGCTGCTGGGTTGCCGTTGGAGGCGCGCACGCCTCGTATGATGGCATAGGAGGCGAGCGAGACGATCGCGAAGATGGCGATCAAGGAGAGGTCGCCTCCCGGCCAATGCGCGCCGATGCCCTCGCCGGTCCAGAAGATACCGAAGCTGGTGAGCATGAGGCCGACGACGAATTTCAGGGTATTTTCCGGCACGCTGGCAAGCGGGCGGTGAACCAGTAGCCCGATCAGCATGACAAGCACGAAGGCGGCCAGCGCGCCAAGGCCGGCATAGAGCGTCAGGCCATGCGCGCCGCCGACTGCGATGACGATGAAGACCACTTCGACGCCTTCCAAGAGCACCGCCTTGAAGGCGGCGAGGCCGGCGAGATAATCGGCCCGGCGATCCGTGGATTGCGCTTGCAGCGAGGTCGTCTCTTTCAAGTAGGCTGCTTCCTCGTCATGCAGGGGGATGACGCCGAGCGAGCGAAGAATGGCTTTGCGCAGCCAGCGCATGCCGAACAGGATGAGGAGAACACCGACGACGAATTGCAGCGTCTCGATCGGCACCAGCGTCAGCAACGGCCCGAAGATGACGACGAGGGCGGCCAGCACGGCAAGGGCAAGGGCGGCTCCTGTCAGGGCCGGGCGCCAGCTTCGGGTGACGCCAACGGCCAGCACAATGGTAAAGGCCTCCACGACCTCGACGAACGAGCCGAGAAAGGAAGCCGTCACGGTGGAGAGAATGGGTGTGAGGCTGTTCATGAAAAGATTCCCGAATGACGATTAGGGATTTGAATTCGCAAGCTATTTTCCAAGGGGATTTTCTTCATGTCCTGGATGAGCTTGCGCGTTGGGCAGTCGAGTCTGGCGCTTTCGTCGCGCTCATTTGCGTTTCCTCGTGCCGCGTTTGCTCCATGCCTTGTCGATAGCGCCACGCAGCTGGCTGAGCTGGTCGAGGCTGTCGCTGGCACTGTCCTTGCCCTTTGCCGCCAGTGCGACGATCAGGGATTCGATCAGCACAAGCGTACCGCCATGCATGGCGAGGTGGCCGGCATTGCCGCGCGGGACGGGCAGGATTTCAGCCACCTTGTCGGCAACCAGCGGGCCGAGGTCGTCGCTGACGAGGATGACCGGCACGCCACGCTTGCCGGCGTGTTCGAGCAGCACCTCGACTTCGCGATAGAGCGGCGCATAGGCCATGACAAGCACAACATCGCCTTCGCCTATCCAGAGCAGGCGGTCGGCGAGTGCAACGCCGGAGGCCGAGAGCGCGCTGGTCGGCAGGCCGATGCGATTGAACTGCAGGCTGGCATAATCCGCCATGGCACCGGATGGCCCGATGCCGAAGACATGACGGCGGGCAGCGTTTGCCAAGATATCGACGCAGCGCTCGAAGCTTGCTGCAAATTCCTCCTGGCGCAGGACGTCCAAAGACTTCTCGTGCATGCCGATGACGTGACGAAGCGCATCGCCCGCCCGGCTGCCCGTTTCAGCCAGCGTGCGTTCCAGCCGTAAGCGGGGCGAAGGGGTTCCCGTCAGCTCCGCAAGCAAGGCCGCGCGCAGCGCCGAGAGGCTTTCGAAGCCGAGGGCGCGTGCGGTGCGCACGACCGTGGCGTCGCTGGTGCCCGCAAGCTGCGCGATCTGCGCCGCCGAATTCAGCAGCGCGGCCTGCTTCTGATCGACGAAGAAGCGGGCAATGCGTTGCTCGGCGGGCGCCAGCGTGGCAATCGCGCCGAGAACGCGATCGTCGAAACTTTGTAGGTCTTGGGTCTTCTCAGACATGCTGTCGCTGCCATGTAGTGAATATTACCGATATCTGTATAGGTAGCATTTACTACAAGAGAAAGACAGCGGAAAAGCGACGGGCGCCTCGCCGTGCAGCGAAGCGCCCGTTGATCCGATCGATCACCACGGCGGGAGTATCTGCCTGCGGCTATGCCGCCAATGCGGCGCGCACGGCCGGGATCACCTTCTGGCCATAGAGTTCGATACAGCGCATCATCTTGTCGTGGCCGAGTGCGCCGGCGCTGTACTTCAGCTGGAAGCGGTTGATGCCGAGCGTCTTGATGACCGGGGCAAGCTTGGCGGCGACCGTTTCCGGAGAGCCGGCATAGAGCGAGCCCCGCTCGATCTCGTTGTCGAACTCCGCGCGTGTCATGGGCGGCCAGCCGCGCTCGCGGCCGATCCGGTCGCGCATCGCCTTGAAGCAGGGCCACAATTCCTCGCGCGCCTGTTCATCCGTTTCGGCGATGTAGCCCGGCGAATGGATGCCGATCGGTTGCACGGGCTTGCCCAGCTGCTCGAAGGCGCGGTGATAGAGGTCGACATAGGGCTGGAAGCGATAGGGGCTGCCGCCGATGATCGCCAGCATCAGCGGGAGATCGTAGTGAGCGGCGCGCACTACGGATTCCGGGCTGCCGCCAACGCCGATCCATGTCTTCAGATGGCCGCTCTCGATGGTCGGGAAGACCTTCTGATTTTGCAGCGGCGGGCGGATGCTGCCCTGCCAGTTCACCGGCTCGTTCTTGAGCAGCGCGGCGAACAGATCGAGCTTTTCCTCGAAGAGTTGCTCGTACTGCGACAGCTCGAAGCCGAACAGCGGGAAGGATTCCGTGAAGGAGCCTCGGCCGAGGATGACTTCGGCACGGCCGTTCGATATGGCGTTGAGGCTGGAGAAGCGCTGGAACACGCGGATCGGATCGTCCGAGCTCAGCACCGTCACGGCCGATCCCAGATGGATTTTCGATGTGCGGCTGGCGATGGCCGCCAGGATCGTTTCGGGCGAGGAGACGGCAAAGTCTTCGCGGTGATGCTCGCCGATGCCAAAGAAATCGATCCCGAGCTGATCGGCGAGGACGCCTTCCTCGACGACATTGCGCAGGACCTGCGCATGCGGCAGCGGCGTGCCCTTGTCGTCAAAGGTCACGTCGCCGAAAGTATCGAGGCCGAATTCGACATTGTTTATCGTCATGATTTTTCCTGTCATGTGTCGAAGTGATGTTGCGACAGCATGTAGTGTCGTCCCCCATCATCCACTACCCGGAAAGTTTCGGCGGAAACCTTCGATGAATTCGATATGACGGGCGACGGCGGCCGTTGTCTTACTCCTTACTCCCGCCAATATTATTGTCGGCGACATCGAGCCATTCGAGGCCGGAAGGAGGAAGTATATGGTCGTGCTGAAAAAGATCAATCTTACCAAGGCTTTTGCCGCTTTCGATGAGACATGGAGTCCGCGCATCGGCGGCGACATCAACGATTTTCAGGTCAAACTCGTCAAACTGGACGGCGCATTCCATTGGCATCATCACGAGGAGGAGGACGAGCTGTTCCTTGTTGTCAGGGGCACGCTGCGCATGAAGCTGCGCGACGAAAACGGCGGCGATATCGTGCTTGGACCCGGCGAATACGTCATCGTTCCGCATGGGGTGGAACATTGCCCGGTCGCTGAGCCGACCTGCGAAGTCGTGCTTTTCGAGCGGAACACGACGCTCAATACCGGCAATGTGGAAAACGAGCGGACGATCCGCGAGCCCAAGCGTCTTTGATCGATCCTTGATGACCGATCCATAAAGACCGGCGGCCCCTGTTGGAACGGGGGCCGCCGGTTATTGCGCGATATGTCAGTTCAGCGCCAGCTTGTTCGACGGCGTGCGGCAGGCGGAGAAGACGTCCAGCTTGGGATCGTAGACCTTCGTCGAAACATCCATCATGCCGAGAACGCTGTGGAAGATGTTGTCGTGGGAGTAGGTGCCTTCGCCTGCCTGCTTCGAGAGGCACGCCATGTCGAAACCGGCAGCCTTGGCGAGATCGTCGGCCATCCACACCAGCATCGGCACATGCGTCTGCTGCGACGGAGCGATGATATAGGGTGTGCCGTGCAGGTAGATGCCATTCTCGCCGAGCGACTCGCCGTGGTCGGAGAAGTAGAGCACGGCGCCGGATACCGAGTTCGAGCGCTGCTTCAGCTTGTCGATGACCATCGCGACAATATGGTCCGTGTAGAGGATCGTATTGTCATAGGCATTGGTGATTTCTTCCTGCGAGCAGGCGCTGAAGTCGTTGGAACGGCAATCCGGCCGGAAGCGGCGGAACTCTTCCGGATAGCGCTGGTAATAGGCCGGGCCATGGCTGCCGAGCTGATGCAGCACCAGCACGCTGTCACCCTTCACCTTGTCCAGCCAGCCGTCGATCTTGTCGACGAGGATTTCGTCCTTGCATTCGCCGTCCTTGCAGAAGCGCGGATCGGCGGAAGGCGGCAGGTAGGTATAGGAGACGCGGTTGGTCACATCGTAGCTGCCGGTGTCGTTGTCGAGCCAGGTCACATCGACCTTGGCATGGGTCAGCACATCGAGCAGGTTTTCCGTCTCAAGTCCTTTGTGATGCGTGTACTGCCCGCGCGTATAGACCGAGAACAGGCAGGGTATAGAGGTTGCCGTCGCCGTCCCGCAGCTGCTGGTGTTGGGGAAGTAGACGACATTGCGCTGTGCCAATTCCGGATTGGTCAACTTGCCGTAGCCGCCAAGGGAGAAGTTCTGGGCGCGTGCGGTTTCCCCGGCAACGATGATCGTCACGCGCGGCTTGCCGTTGTCGGCCACGCCGACCTTGTGGGCATCCGTGCCCAGCGGCTGCGCCACCACGTCGGCGTTCCGGTGCGTGTCGATGACGTACCGCACTGCGCTTGTGATCGGGAGCACCGGATTGAGGGTATCCATCAGGTCGCGGTGAGCGCGACCGACGCCGGCATAGGTCTTGTAGAAACTGGTGCCCGCAGCGACGAAGATCGCCGCGCAGGCGAGGATGACGGCGGTATTATAGGCCAGCTTCTTGAGGATGGGACGATGGAGGATCCGAACCCATGCGATGACCAGCGAGGGCAAGACGCCCGTCAGCAGGACATATGTCACGAAGCGCGCCGTGATCAGGTGCCCGCTTTCCGCACCCGTCGATACGGCCGCATTGCGGATCATTTCCTTGTCGATGATGACGCCGAACTGGTCGTTGAACCAGGAGGATACGGAGGCCACCAGCACGAAGAAGATCAGCACCGGCTTCGTGATGTATTTGGCGGAAAAGAACGTGAAGAGCGCCATGATGGCCGCGGCAATGCCGATGACGAATGCGGCAAAGGCAGTATGCTCGGTTGTGAAGTAACCGTAGGCCTTGGTCCAGAACATACGATTTGTCACAAGAAGTACATAGAGCGCTGTTATGAAGCACAGCGTGACGCTACCGACGGCTGGCCGGATGTTTTGCCACCCGGAGGTCGCTTTTTCATGAGTCAATGGTTTTCTCCGAGACGTGTGCTACCGGTTGGGTGGGAAGCCCTCTACCGCAAGGTGTGCGTCGGCTGTCAAAGCCCGCCACCATGGCGACGATTCCTGACATTTACCTGAACGACGCATTCTTTTTCGGGGGCTATCTGGGCCACTATTTGGCTTGTCTTCGCTTTTTGCGGCCTCCGCACGGGGGTTCAGGTTACCGTCAGAAATAGGCATCATACCGGCCCGATTGCAATGGGGGCGCAATCGTGCGGCTTTTATTAGTCGAGGATAATCCGATTATCGGCAACGCCGTGCGGGATCACCTGTGCGCCGACGGTTGGTCGGTCGACTGGTCGATGAATCTGGAATCGGCAACGGGTGCCGTCGCGGCGGAACCCCGTGACGTGGTTCTGCTCGACCTGCGCCTGCCTGATGGAAGCGGCCTCGATGTGCTGAAGCTCATGGGCGCGCGCGGAGATTCGACGCCGGTCGTGGTCATCTCGGCCTATGATCAGCTGTCGGACCAGATCGCGGCTATGCGCAGCGGTGCGGTGGACTATCTCGTGAAGCCCTTCGCACTTGCCGAAATGGCGGCCCGTGTGCGGAAGGCGGCCATGCATGGCCGGCTGAGCCGTATGCGCGATGTCGGTTAAGTGGCGGGTTTTTCAGGCACGGCTCGAGGCTTCCGGTCGCAGGAAGTCGATCACCGCCATGGCGGCGGCGAAAACCACCAGTGACAGAAGCCAGCCCAAAACCGCGTCCGAGAGGTAATGGGCGCCGGTCAGCACACGCATGAACGGCATGATGATCGCGGCGACCGCGAGGGGGACGCCGAGCGGGAGACGCAGGCGCGGCGGCAGCAGCAGCACAAGGCAAAGCAGCCAGCCGCCGGACGACGCCTCTCCGGAAACGAAGGAGCAGTTTCCGAGGCACCGGCCGGCAAACGAACCTGCCTGGACGAAATCGAGCGAACCGCCGAAAAGATCCGTGCTGCGCGGACGCGGCCTGCCGGCATAGCCTTTGAGCAGCGTATTCACGATGAGCCCGCAGCCGACCGCCAGCGACAGCAGCGCTGCGATGGACCGATCCGTTTCCAACGTTCTGTGCCGGATTCCATGCCGGCGCCAGGACGCGATCAGCGTCGTCAGCAGCGCGGCAATGGCGATGTAGGGCAGGGCCAGCGTTATGCCACGCACGATCTCGAGGAGAGGATTCTTGGCGAGAGCAAAGGTGCCGCAGATTTCCTTCAGGGGAGCGGACGGCGCGCAGGGTTTGGCCGTGAAGACGCCTTGGGCGACGGCGAGATCGATGCCTGGAAATCGATAGAAGACGAGCAGCAGCAGCCACCAAAGCGCGAACAGCGCAAGAAAGGCGACGAGGGGTCTGCTAACCGATGCGGTTCGTTTCGCATAAGCAATGGAATTGTCATACATCGGGAATGCCGGCCACTGTCTGAACGAGGTCAAAACGAGCGCCCGGCGGCGTTTTAGGAAAAACGCCAAGACGGCCGCTGTCTGGCGTCCACTACGACAGAAGCCTGACAGCAGCCTGAAAGTTCAAATGCTTAGGAAAATCGTCACACGAAATCGACGCCCCGTCGGATCGATCCTGACGGGGAGGGCGGATCTCGATGCCGCTGTGGGATGTACCCTATTCGCCGGTCTGGAAATAGGCTTCCAGCCGGTAGCCGTCCGGGTCGATGATGAAGGCGGCGTAATAGAACTGGCTGTAATCCGGCCGGATGCCCGGCTTGCCATTGTCTTCGCCGCCATTGGCGATGCCGGCGGCATAGAAGCCGTCGACGGCAGCCTGGCTCGGTGCCACGAAACAGAAATGCAGGCCCGAGCCGCGATCGGCCGGCACGGGCCGCTCCACTTCGCTCACCCAGAACTGGGCACGCTCCGCACCATATCCGATCGTGCCGTCGAAGTTGCTCAGGCGCTCATAGCCAAGCGGCGCCAATGCCGCATCGTAAAACGTCTGCGCCCGCGCCAGGTCTTTGACGCCGATCGAAATGTGGTCGAACATAGAAACAAGCTCCCGCCATGTTGACTCCGGAGCTTTGCGGAAGACTGCGACCCTGGGGAGACGCCGGCTTTCGAAAGTCCGCAGGTCCAATTTCGCCTCACCATCTTGCAATGGTTCTGGGAAGTCAACAAAGCGATGCGGGGGGTGGGGATCGTGCGATTGAGGATTTTACCTGCACCCAAAGTCGTTTGAGCGACGCCGCCCTTGATGATTAGCGCGGGCCGGACGTAAGATTTTCCGATGATCGACAGCGATGCGGATTTTTTTGAAACGATTGTCGATTTCCAGAGGCATGCTTCGTCGTCAACATGAGCGGGCTTGTTATGCGGCAATGGTGCCGGCGTCTCGCTTCCGGAGGAATTTCCATGCGTTTCATGTCTATCGTCCTTGCCAAAGATTTCATGCTGCCGACGCCGGAGCTTGCCGAGGCCATCCACAAGATCGCGGATCGGGAAATCAAGGCCGGACGCATGATCGACACGGCCGGCCTGCTGCCGCTTGCGACAGGCGCTCGTGTCTCTATCAAGGATGGCAAGCTGAGCGTTGTCGACGGCCCCTTCGTGGAGGCGAAGGAAGTCGTCGGCGGTTATGCGATCTTCGAATTGCAGACCAAGGAGGAGGCCGTGGCGCTGGCGGTCGAATTCATGCAGCTGCACAAGGATTTCATGCCTGGCTGGGAAGGCACATGCGAGGTGCGCGCCTTCTATGAACCGGGCGCGGAGGGGATATGCGATCCGCTCGCCGAAGCACGAGTATGATATTTTCGACCTCCCGTCGGGGCAGGCGGCCTTGACGGCCGCCGGCACCCATCGGGCCATCCTGGCCGTGTGGCGGATCGAGCAGCCAAGGCTCATCACGAGCCTGGCACGGCTGCTGCGCGACGTGCCGCTGGCCGAGGACCTGACCCAGGAAGCTCTGGTCGTTGCGCTCGAGCGATGGCCGGAAACGGGAATCCCCGAGCGGCCCGGCGCATGGCTCATGACCACGGCCAGACGCCGGGCGCTCGACCATCTGCGCCGTCGCCGGATGCTCGACCAGAAGCACGGGATGATCGTTCGGGAAATGGAAGAGGAGGAGCAGGTCATGCCGGATCTGGACACTCCTCTGGATGACGATATCGGCGATGAAATGCTGCGCCTGATCTTCACTGCCTGTCATCCGCTGATCTCGCGCGAGGCGCGCGTGGCGCTGGCCTTGCGGATGATCTGCGGCCTGACGACGGAGGAAATTGCCAGGGCGTTTCTCGTATCGGACGCGACCATCGCGCAACGTATCGTGCGCGCCAAAAAGACATTGGCCGAATCGGGGCTGGCCTATGAGACGCCGCACGGCGAGCAATTGTCGCAACGCCTGGCCTCTGTGCTGGAGGTCGTCTATCTGATCTTCAACGAGGGCTATACGGCAGCGCGCGGCGAAAACTGGCTGCGGCTGCAATTGTGCAACGAGGCGCTGCGCCTGGGCCGAATATTGACGTCGGTGGCACCAGGGGAGCCGGAGGCTCATGCGCTGTTGGCCCTGATGGAGCTGAATGCCTCCCGCGCCGCGGCGAGGACGGACGCCGCGGGCAACCCCATCCTTCTGCTCGACCAAAATCGCGCCCGCTGGGACCGGCTGCAGATCCAGCGCGGTCTGCAGGCGCTGAAGCGGGTCGAAGAGCTCGGAGGCGCTGGCGGGGTCTACGCCTTGCAGGCCGCGATTATCGCCTGTCATGCGAGGGCGGTCACGGCGGAGGAGACCGACTGGCGGCGGATCGCCGACCTCTATGCCGAACTTGCCCGGCTCCTTCATTCGCCGGTCGTCGAGCTCAATCGCGCCGTGGCGGTCGGCATGGTCGAAGGCCCGGAGGCGGCGTTGGAAATCATCGAGCGCCTCGGGAATGAGCCAGCGCTGAAGGACTACCATCTCCTGCCGAGCGTTCGCGGCGATCTTCTCTACAAGCTCGGCCGCTACGGCGAAGCGCGGCAGGCCTTCGAGACGGCCGCCGCGCTCGCTGAGAACCAGAGGGAGCGTGATTTTCTGATGCGCCGCGCTGCCCAGGCTGCCGGCGCAGAGGCGGAGTGACCCGCCCATCGGGCGGGTCGTCCCGTTTTGCGTTATTCCGCCGCCTGATAGTTTGCCGCTTTTGCAGCGGATGAGCGCGGACCGACCGCGGCGAGCAGCGTGATGGCGGCAGCGAGGATCGTGACGAAACCGATGCCGGCAATATAGGGGTTCCAGCCATAGCTGGGTGCTGCGCTGAAGACCGCCGAGGCCGCCGCCAGGATGATGCCGCCGCCGATCTGGAAGGAGGCGAACAGCATGCCCGAAGCCAGGCCGGACTTGTCCTCTTCGATATCGGACAATGCTGCCACCTGAATGGACGGATAGGTCATGGCATAGCCGACGCCAAGCAGAAGCTGCGAGATGGCGACCAGCACGATCGTATCGATCTGGCCGACCGACAGCACCCAGAAGAGATAGCTGATGGCCTGCAATCCCACGCCGAACGTCATCAGCAGGGTCGTGCCGCGGGCCTGGCCGATCGTGGCAAAGCGCGGTGCGAGGAACATCACGCAGACGCCACCGACGGCGAAGGCGAAGCCGGTCGCGAAGGCCGACCAGCCGACGACGGTCTGGTAATAGAGCGTCGCGATGAATTGAAAGCCGACATAGGCCCCCTGGAACAGCGCGGCGATGGCATTTGCGTGGCTGAGCTTGGCACGCCGGAACATCGCAAGCGGGACCATCGGATCGCTATGGCGCCACTCAACCACCAGGAAGAGCAGGATCAGCACCAGAGCCGCCACCAAAGATCCCCATGTCGCGAATGCCTGCCAGCCGTCGGCCGCAGCATTGGTGACGCCGAACACGAAGAGCAGCAGGCCGGGGGTGATCGTGATTGCGCCTGCCCAGTCGAAGCGGGCACCGGGGCCGCTCCGCTTGTGATCGGCGGGCAGGACGAAGGGGGCGACAATCAGCGCGAGGATGGCGACGGGTGCACCCATGACCAGGGTCGCCCGCCAGCTGATGATGGTTGCGGCACCGCCCAGTACCATGCCGAGCACGAAGCCGGCGGCGCCGGTGGAAGAGAATACGCCGAGCGCCTTGGCGCGGGCATTGCCTTCCCCGAAGACGGAGAGCAGCAGTGCGAGGGCGGCCGGTGCCGTGAAGGCGGCGGCAATGCCCTTGATGAGGCGGGCGGCGATCAGGGTCTGGGCGCTATCGACGAAGCCGCCGGCGATGCTCGCGGCAGCGAAGACGGCAAGCGACCAGAGAAACACGCGGCGGTGGCCGAAGAGATCGGCGACGCGGCCGCCGAGCAGCAGGAAGCCGCCATAGCCGAGCACATAGGCGCTGACGGCCCATTGCAGCGATGTCGCCTGCATGCCGAGCTCTTTCTGGATCGCGGGCAGCGCCACCCCAATAGTGGAGACGTCCATGGCGTCCAGGAAATTGGCGGCGCATAGCAGCAGCAACGCCAATCCGGCCCCGCTTCGGGTTTGGGAAGAAGTCATCGGGATCGTTCCTTTCTGTGCTGCCGTCTTTTTGGGAGGCTGGGAGCGGCAGGGAACGAGAAAATGTACATCTTCAAACCCTATTGCAAATTGATAGTAACCATGTCAGGTATTACTGGCGATGATGAATGATGCGACCCTTCGGAAAATCGATCTCAATCTGCTGCTCGCCTTCTCCGTGCTGATGCAGGAGCGGAACGTGAGCCGTGCGGCCGAGCGTTTGCTGCTTGGCCAGCCGGGTCTTTCCGCTGCATTGCGCCGGCTGCGCGAGACGCTGGATGACGAATTGTTCGTGCGCGTCGGCAGAGGTTTGCAGCCGACGCCACGGGCGCTCTCCATCGCGCCGGCGATCGAGGATGCGCTTTCCGGCATCGAGCGGGCCATTCGCCCGCCCGCCGCTTTCGATCCGGGAAGCTGGCAGGGCGAGTTCCGCATCGGGCTCTGCGACAATCTCGAATCATCCTTCTTCGGGCCGCTGGCGGCGCGGTTGCGCCAGATGGCGCCCGGCGCCCGCTTGGTCAGCATGGCCTTCGACAGGCGCGACGCCGCTCGCCTGCTGGACGAGGGAGCCTATGAATTCAGCATCTCGGTGCATGACGAGCCTGCCTCCTGGCATATTCGCGCGCCTCTCTTCGAACAGACGTCATTGTGCATCTACGATCCCCGGCATCTGAAATGCGCCGCACCGCTCAGCCTCAAGCATTTCGCGAACGCGCCGCACGTAACCGTGTCCATTGAAGGCACCATATCCACAAACGTGGATGCCGCTCTCGCCCGTCTCGGCTACCGTCGTCAGGTGGTGGCGACCGCGCCGCGTTTTTCGGCTCTGCCGATGACGTTGCAGGCCATGCCGGCGATTGCGACCGTGCCGGAGTCCATTGCCCACTGCATGGCGCAGCTGCACAATCTGGCGATTTCGCCGCCGCCATTCGAGTTGCCCGCCGACCCCGTGACGATGCTCTACCGGCGCGTGGATCAGGCTGACGGCCGCTCCCTGTGGCTGCGTCGCCTGTTCGTGGATGTGGTGAGGGACGCGCTCGAGGCGAGCGGGTGCCGCGTGGGCGTCTCCACGGATGCCTGCTGCTACGATCCGCCTGTTCTTGCCGAGGCGGTATGATCCTTCAAGGAGAGGGAGCATGATCCGGCATACGTCGCGCCTATCCCTGCGCAGGCCGGAAGAGCAGGATCTCGATTTCATTACGACACTGTTTGCCGGGCCGGAGCTCGTCGCCCATAGGCCGGATCCGAGGCCGGATTCTCCTGCCGAGAGCGCCCGGCGCCTTGCCCGCGACCGGGCGCATTGGCGCTTGCATGGGTTCGGACGCTGGGCGGTCGAAACGGAAGGTCGGCTGATCGGCTTCGGCGGTGTTACCGTCTCGACGGAATTCGATGGGCTCAATCTCTCCTATCACCTGCATCCCGATCACTGGGGCAGCGGTTATGCGACCGAACTGGTGAAGGAGGCTTTGGCCTTCGCCCGCAATGATCTGCAGGCGCAACGCGTTATCGGACTTGTTCGCCCCGTCAATGTAGCTTCCTGGCGCGTGCTGGAAAAATGCGGCTTCGGTTTCGAGCGGGACGTGATGCTGCATGGCGCGCCGACACGTCTCTTCTCATACCGGACGGCTCCGGCGAGCGGGGATGAACGGAGATAGCCGCGCGGCCAAGCCAGCGCCGCGGCTATTCTAACCGTCCGGATAGGGCATCCCGTCCTTGTGCACGAACAGTCCGTCCGTGCTCGAGCTCATCATGTCGATATCGGAGCAGGTAATGAGGTCCGTTGGAGAACGGGTGCCGGCCTCGAGATAGATCGCCACGGCGTTCGACTTGTTGACCATGTGATGACCGTTGCCCGAGTCTTTCGGGAAGGCGGCACAGTCGCCGGCGCGCAGCACCGTTTCGCCGTCATCCTCGATCAGCGTCAACTCGCCTTCCAGCACATAGACGAATTCGTCCTCTTCCGAATGCCAGTGCCGCTGGCTCGACCAATTGCCCGGCGGCAGCCGCATCAGGTTGACGCCGAAATCCTGGAGACCGCCGGCATCGCCCAGCCGCTGGCGTATGCGCTCGGCGCAGGGTTCGTTGAATGGAGCGGGATATCGGGTGCCTTTGATTTTAGGCACGGCTGCAACATCGATCTTCGGCATGATGATCCCGCCTGCGATTTGCCATGGATGGATACGCTGTCTGCGCTCCGTGAGTCTATCAAGACTCGTTGCCGTCAGTCCAGCGCCGTATCCCGCGACCGGATTCGCGACAGGGAACGGCCGGCGGGCTGGCGGACTTGCTCCCCGGGCATCTACCCATGCGTGTTTCCGTGGTTGCGATACTGATTGTGGATTGGTGTGTTTGTCACACTCCTGTCATGCTCCGTACACATGTGCGTCGTTTGGGCAACACGGCATATGTACATGCTGTCACATATGTTTAGGTCCTTGTAAAAGCGGGATCGCAAATGCAACTTTCTGCCCGGAAGCGAGGCGTTGTGCTTCGGAACTAAGGACTGAAACTTGATGTCGAGCGGCCCCCCAGGTTCGTCAATCGCGCAAGTTCAAATGAGGAATGGAGTTACCATGAACATCAAGAGCTTGCTTATTGGCTCCGCTGCTGCCTTGTGCGTCGTATCCGGCGCCCATGCTGCCGACGCTATCGTCGCAGCCGAACCCGAGCCGCTGGAATATGTTCGCATCTGCGATGCTTTCGGCGCTGGTTACTTCTTCATCCCCGGCACCGAGACCTGCCTGCGGGTCGGCGGCAAGGTTCGCACCGAAGGCCAGTGGAAGGATCCCTACAATCGTGACAGCAGCTTCGGCACGAAGTGGCACACCCGCGCCGAACTCGACGTCAATACCGCGACCGACACCGAATACGGTCCGCTGAAGACCGAAACCATCGTTCGCTGGGACTGGAACGACGGCGGCTCCACCGGCACCAACCTGCTGTGGTCCTACATCACCCTCGGCGGCTTCACCGTGGGCAAGACGGACTCGCAGTACAACCAGTTCGTCGGCTATGCCGGCGACGTGATCCAGGACGACGTCATCTATGACGGTCCGTACGAATTGAACCAGCTCACCTACAACTATGACAGCGGCACCGGCTTCACGGGCGTCATCTCGCTCGAAGACAGCAACTCCGGTACCACCTCCAGCGCTTACGGTGGAAGCTGGCAGTTGTCCGAGTCCGACCACTATGCCCCGAACGTCGTTGCCGGTCTCGGCTACAAGGCTGGCGCATGGCAGTTCCGTGTCGTCGGCGGCTACGACTCGATCGTCGAAGAGGGCGCCATCAAGGCTCGCGTCGATGCCGACTTCGGCGTCTTCTCCGCCTTCCTGATGGGCGGCTGGAACACCGATGGCGACAAGCTCAACCAGTATGCCGGTTCGAACCAGAACGTCTCGGCCTGCACGACGTCCTCCGGCGTTGTCCACGGCGCGGATTGCGGCTGGGGTGACTGGGCCGTCTGGGGCGGCGTCGGCGTGCCGTTCAACGACAAGCTGAAGTGGAACGTTCAGCTCGCCTACACCGACTCCAAGATCTTCGAGGCAACGACGAACCTGAAGTTCAACCCGGTCAAGAACCTCCTGGTCGAGCCGGAAGTGACCTATGTTCACTACGATGTACCGGGTGACGATACCTTCTCGGGCATCCTTCGCTTCGAGCGGACTTTCTGAGACTTCGGCTCAGCTTGATTTCATTGCAAATGAGGCCCGGTATTCGTATCGGGCCTCGTTCGTTTTGCGGGACAATTTGAAAATCTCCGCTCGGATCTGCATCCGGCCGGTGGACGCAGCGAGGCGCGAGCGCCTTGCGCTCAACCGTACCGATGATGTGCCGTTTGCTTCTGACAGGGATGTGAATAGCCGATGGGGGGAAGTCGGCTCGCTGTCATAAAACTGAAGCTAATGAAGGAATAAGTCATTTTCAGCGCCATTCGGTGTTGATTAAAGGAAGCCCCATGAAGACGATCGTATTACTTGCCGCAATCGGAATGATTTCCACGAATGCCATGGCCATGTCGGCCTACAATTCCAAGTCAATGACCTGCGCAACCGTGCATGAAAAGATGGCGCAGGAAGGTGGTTCAGTCGTGCTGAAATACCCGTCGCACCATCCGGGCATGATGATGTACAACCGAACCGTTTCGAATTCGATGTCGTGCCTCGGCCAGGGTACGATGGCCAGCGCCAGCGTCCCGACAAGCGACGATCCGAGCTGCAAGATCAAAACCTGCAGCTTCACCACCGGCAAAGGGCCGAACAAGAACCACTAAATTCGTGGCGAACGGCAGATCGGCCGATTAGCCAATCGAAGCAAGGCGCCGGCACGGCGAGAGATTTCCTGCCGGCCGTCACTCCAGCCTGGGCCAAAATGTCTCGGGTCTGGCCTGGTTGCATTGTCGCCTGCGGATTTTCCGCAGGCTTCGGAGGCCGGAGGGGCGTTATGCTTTTCTTGGTCGTTTGCGTCCGCTTTCACTCGCGATCGCGTACGGGCCTCAAAGCGGCAACCTTTTCCCATCGAGACGCTGCAGCAAACCATTCGCCATGGGCGGCAGCGCTGTCGGGGCCAGGGACGGTCAATGCGTCTCCGATGCCCATGATCCGCAGATCGTGCAATTTCAAACCAAGATATAAAGATATCTTTATATCTCCTTGACGCTCGCGTCTGCATCCTTCATGTTGACGCCATCGTGGTTCTTACCCGCGCCAATGCGGATGAGCTAAGAGGGAATTCGGTGCGACGATGTTCGTCCATGCCGAAGCTGCCCCCGCAACTGTAGGCGGAGAGCCGCCGTTCCACCATGTCACTGAGGAAGACGCCTCGGGAAGACGGAACGGTAGCGATGACCCGCAAGCCAGGAGACCTGCCGCGATAGATAACGTCCACGGGCGGGGTGTCCCGGTGTGCCGCGTTGCGACGGGCGCACTGCGCCTATCGTCGATGCGTCAGCCAATGCCTTGCCCACAACCTTCGGGGTAAGGAAATGACCATCAAGACCGCAAATCTCGGTTTTCCACGTATTGGAAGACATCGCGAGCTGAAATTCGCGCTCGAATCCTATTGGGCCGGCAAGACCGATCGGGCCGCGCTTCTGGAGACTGCCAGAACGCTCCGCGCCGATCATTGGCGACTGCAACGGGAAAAAGGGATCGACATCATCCCCTCCAACGACTTCTCCTTCTACGACCACGTTCTCGACACGGCGGTCATGGTGGGCGCTGTGCCTCCGGTCTACGGATGGCGCGGGGGACCGGTCGATCTCGACGTCTATTTCGCCATGGCCCGCGGTTCGTCCGGTAACGGACACGCCGATTGCGGACATGCGCACCATGCAGCCGGTGCGGCCGCGCTCGAGATGACGAAGTGGTTCGATACGAACTACCACTACATGGTGCCGGAACTCAAAGCCGATCAGCGCTTCGAGCTGACATCCAACCGGCCTCTCGAAGCCTTTCTGGAGGCGAAGACGCTCGGCATCCACACCCGGCCGGTGATCCTCGGGCCGGTGACCTTCCTGACGCTCAGCAAGGCGCTCGATGATTCCGCTCCGATCGACCTTCTGGAGCGGCTGCTGCCCGTCTATGTCCGCATCCTGTCCGAGCTGGCCGACGCAGGCGTCGACAGCGTCCAGGTGGATGAGCCGGCTCTGGTCCTCGATCTCTCCGACAAGGAAAGGCAGGCCTTCGCGCTGGCGTATAAGGCGCTCGCCAAGGCAGCACCAAACCTCAAGCTCGTGCTTGCGACCTATTTCGGGCCGCTGGGCGACAATCTCGACATCGCTCTGCAGCTTCCCGTCGCCGGATTGCATTTCGATCTCGTTCGCGGCGGCAGCACGCTGGAGGATATCGTCCGTCGTGCGCCGGCGCATCTCGCTTTGTCTCTCGGGATCATCGACGGGCGCAACATCTGGCGAAGCGATCTTCAGGCCATCGCCTCACGCATTGCCGCAGTGGTCGCGCTTCGCGGCGAGGCGGATGTCGTGATTGCGCCGTCCTGCTCGCTGCTGCATGTCCCGATCGACATCGAACTGGAAACGGCCCTGGACGACGAGCTTCGCTGCTGGCTGGCATTCGCGACGCAGAAACTCGACGAAATCGCCCTGCTTGGCCGCCATTTCACGGCCGGCGATGACGCCTCGTCGCTCACGGCATCGCAGCAGACCATGCATGCCCGGCTGACTTCCGTCCGGGTGCATGATCCGCTCGTCCAGGGCAGGCTTCATGAGCTGCGGGGCATCGAGCAAAGACGGCAATCGCCGTTTTCGGCCCGCCAGCCGATCCAGCATCGCCGGTTCAAGCTGCCGGCCCTCCCGACAACGACCATCGGCTCGTTCCCGCAGACGGCCGAGGTCCGCAAGGCGCGCTCGATGCACGACAAGGGAGAGCTCAGCTACGTCGACTACGAGGCCTTCCTCGAAAAGGAAACGGCGGCAGCGATCCGCTGGCAGGAGGAGATTGGCCTCGACGTCCTTGTCCATGGCGAGTTCGAGCGCAACGACATGGTGCAGTATTTCGGCGAACAGCTTTCGGGCTTCGCCTTCACCAAGCTCGGTTGGGTGCAGAGCTATGGATCGCGTTGCGTGCGGCCGCCGATCATCTATGGCGATGTGGCGCGTCCGAACCCGATGACCGTCCGCTGGTGGAAATACGCGCAATCCATGACCGACAGGCCATTGAAGGGCATGCTGACAGGGCCGGTCACCATTCTCAACTGGTCCTTCGTGCGGGACGACCTTCCGCGCGAAACCGTGTGCCGTCAGATCGCCCTTGCGATTCGCGACGAGGTCCACGACCTTGAAGAGGCCGGCGCCGCGATGATCCAGATCGACGAGGCGGCATTGCGCGAGGGACTGCCGCTTCGACGGGCGGATTGGGCACACTATCTCGCATGGGCGGTCGAGTGCTTCCGGATCTCGTCAAGCGACGTCTCCGATGAAACGCAGATCCATACGCATATGTGCTATTCGCAGTTCAACGACATCATGGAGGCGATCGCGGCCATGGATGCGGATGTCATCTCCATCGAGACGTCGCGGTCGCGGATGGAACTGCTCGACGCCTTCGTCGAGCGCGACTATCCGAACGAGATCGGACCGGGCGTCTATGATATCCATTCGCCGCGCATCCCCTCCATCGAGGAAATGGGGACGTTGCTCTCGCTCGCGCGCGAACGGCTGACCGACGGCCAGCTCTGGGTCAATCCGGATTGCGGTCTGAAGACTCGGAAGTGGGACGAGGTCAAGCCGGCGCTGGCGAACATGGTCGCCGCCGCCGCAAAGCTTCGGCTGGAGCTTGCGCGCAATGGCCAGCGCACGGCAAGCGTATGAGCCGGGAGTTGCCATCATCGGGGGAGCCGGCCGGCGGGCCGGCTCCCAGCACACTTATCGATATCGTCTTTCCCGGCGACACCAACCATCATGGCACGCTTTTCGGCGGGGCGGGCCTTGCCCTCATGGATCGCGTCGCCTTTATCGCGGCCAGCCGTTTCGGCCGGGTGCCGTTCGTAACGGCGTCCTGCGAGCGGGTCGATTTCAGGAAGCCGGCACGCATCGGTGAAATCGTCGAAGTGACAGCAAAGCCGATATCGGCCGGACGCCGCTCGTTGACCATCGAGGCCAGCATGACGGCCGAGACGATCGTCGGGGCCGGGCGGCATCTCTGCACGCGCGGCGTCTTTCATATGGTTGCCGTTCCGGACGAGGATCGCCCGACCGACTGGAGCCTGCCGTCGCTGCCCGCCGGGATCGAGGACAGCCACCGCGACGAGGTACGGATGGTCGATATCGTCTTTGCCGATCAGTCGAACAGCGCCGGCAAGATGTTCGGCGGCGAGGCGCTCGCCTTCATGACCAAGGCCGCCTTCGTTGCCGCCTCGCGGCGCTCGCGTACCCTGACCGTGCTTGCATCTTCCGAGCGGATCGACTTCCAGCGTCCCATCGCCATCGGGGAGATTGTCGAGGCCCTGGCGAAGGTGACGAAAATCGGAACGGCATCCATGGCCGTCGAGACCGAGCTCTGGTCAGAGGATCCCTTGTCCGGCAAGCGCCATCTGACAGCCCGCGGGACTTTCAACATGGTTGCCGTCGATTCAGACCATCGTCCAGTTGCAGTCATCCCCAGGAATCCGGAGGGGCTGCGATCATAATTATTGACCCAAAATTTACCTCGTCTACTATATATAGTGTTCGAGGTTCTTCTGATTCGCAAGAATTGGAAGCTAAGAAGGGAATCCGGTCGGCAAGCATGATGATTGCCAAGCCGGAGCTGCCCCCGCAACTGTGAGCGGTGAGCATTCGTTCGATTAAAGTCACTGGGACCATGTGTCTTGGGAAGGCGAGGCGAATGCTGTGACCCGCAAGCCAGGAGACCTGCCTCGAGCAATAGCATCCACGGGCGGGGTGTCCGGCTGGCGAGCGATGGTTCCCGCGGCATGATGGCCGTCATCGCTTCCCCGAAAACCTCGCGAAAATTACTTCGGGGTGAAGTCCATGTTCTTGAGTATCCACAGCCGCCCGCGCGAGTGACGGTCGCTTAAGCGACCGGCTGCCGACTGGGTTTGCCTCCATTTTCAATCCCGCCAAGCGGGCATCATCCGATGCCCGAATGATTTTGCATGCCTTTAACAGACACGAGGATATTCGATGAGCATCACCGTCTACAGCAAGCCCGCCTGCGTCCAATGCACCGCAACGACCCGCGCCCTCGATCGCCAGGGCATCGACTATACGATCGTCGACGTATCGACCGATACGGCCGCCTATGATTTGGTGCAGGGTCTCGGCTACCGCCAGGTCCCGGTTGTCGTCGCCGGCGAGCTGCATTGGGCCGGTTTCCGTCCTGACATGATCAGCGCGCTCGCCTGAGGAGCTGGCGATGGGCGAGATCGTCTATTTCTCCAGCCGATCGGAGAATACCCATCGCTTCGTTGGAAAGCTTGCATTGCCGGCCGCGCGCATTCCGCTCGGCGCGGGAGACGAGCTTCGTGCGACCTCGCCCTATGTCCTCATCGTTCCGACCTATTGCGGCGAGGGAGGGAAGGGGGCCGTGCCCAAGCAGGTGATCCGCTTCCTCAACGATGCGGGCAACCGTTCGAACATTCGCGGGGTCATCGCCGCGGGCAACAGCAACTTCGGCGCGACCTTCGGGATCGCCGGCGACGTCATCTCCAGCAAATGCCAGGTGCCGTATCTCTATCGGTTCGAGCTTCTGGGCACGGATGAGGATGTCGCCAATGTCAGACACGGATTGGAACGATTTTGGACACGCTAAATACTTCTTTATCGCGGGACGCGGGCGACCGGTCGACAAAGGCCGCGGAAGCGGCACTCGACTATCACGCCCTCAACGCCATGCTGAACCTCTATGACGAGCAGGGCAGGATCCAGCTCGACAAGGACCGCATGGCGGCCAAGCAGTATTTCCTTCAGCACGTCAACCAGAACACGGTCTTCTTCCACAATCTGCGCGAGAAGCTCGATTATCTGGTGACCGAAGGCTACTACGAGCAGGAAGTGCTGGACTACTATTCCTTCAACTTCGTGCGCGATCTTTTCGATCACGCCTATGCGAAGAAGTTCCGTTTCCCGACCTTCCTCGGCGCCTTCAAATATTACACCAGCTACACGCTGAAGACTTTTGACGGCAAGCGCTATCTGGAGCGCTACGAGGATCGCGTCTGCATGGTCGCAATGGCGCTGGCGCGCGGCAGCGAGCAGCTTGCCCGCGATCTGGTCGACGAAATCATCTCCGGACGCTTCCAGCCGGCGACGCCGACCTTCCTCAACGCCGGCAAGAAGCAGCGTGGCGAGCTGGTATCGTGCTTTCTGCTGCGGGTCGAAGACAATATGGAATCGATCGGCCGCGCCATCAATTCCGCCCTGCAGCTTTCCAAGCGCGGTGGCGGCGTGGCGCTGTCACTCACCAACATCCGCGAAGCCGGCGCGCCGATCAAGCATATCGAGAACCAGTCTTCCGGCATCATCCCGGTGATGAAGCTGCTGGAAGACTCCTTCTCCTATGCCAACCAACTCGGCGCGCGGCAGGGTGCGGGTGCGGTATATCTGAACGCCCACCATCCCGACATCATGCGCTTCCTCGATACCAAGCGCGAGAACGCCGACGAGAAGATCCGCATCAAGACGCTGTCGCTCGGCGTCGTCATTCCCGACATCACCTTCGAACTCGCGAAGAACAACGAGGATATGTACCTGTTCTCGCCCTACGACGTGGAGCGCGTCTATGGCGTGCCGTTTACCGAAATCTCGGTCACGGAAAAGTATCGCGAGATGGTGGCCGACAGCCGCATCCGCAAGAAGAAGATCAAGGCGCGCGAATTCTTCCAGGTGATCGCCGAAATTCAGTTCGAGAGCGGCTATCCCTACATCATGTTCGAAGACACGGTGAACCGCGCCAATCCGATTGCCGGCCGCATCACCATGAGCAACCTCTGCTCGGAAATCCTGCAGGTCAGCGAAGCCAGCGAATATGGCGACGACCTCTCCTACACGCATATGGGCAAGGATATCTCCTGCAATCTCGGCTCGCTCAATATTGCCGCCGCGATGGACAGCCCCGATTTCGGCAAGACGATCGAGATGTCGATCCGGGCGCTGACGGCGGTCTCCGACATGAGCCACATCTCGTCGGTCCCTTCGATCGAAAAGGGCAACGACGAAAGCCACGCCATCGGCCTCGGCCAGATGAACCTGCATGGCTATCTCGCCCGTGAGCGCATTTTTTACGGCTCCGAGGAAGGCGTCGATTTCACCAACATCTATTTCTACACCGTGACCTATCACGCCGTCCGCGCCTCGAACCGGCTGGCAGTCGAGCGAGGCCAGAGCTTCAAGGGCTTCGAGAACTCGAAATATGCTTCCGGCGAGTATTTCGACAAATATACCGATCAGGCATGGGTGCCCGCGACCGAACGCGTGGCTGAACTGTTCGAGAAGGCTGGCATCGCCATCCCGACGCAGGAGGATTGGGTGGAGTTGAAGCAGGCCGTCATGGAAGGCGGGCTCTATAACCAGAACCTGCAGGCCGTGCCCCCGACAGGCTCGATCTCCTACATCAACCACTCGACCTCCTCGATCCACCCGATCGTCTCCAAGATCGAGATCCGCAAGGAAGGCAAGATCGGCCGCGTCTACTATCCGGCCGCCTTCATGACCAACGACAACCTCGATTACTATCAGGACGCCTACGAGATCGGCCCGGAAAAGATCATCGATACCTATGCCGCAGCCACCCAGCATGTCGACCAGGGCCTGTCGCTGACGCTGTTCTTCCGTGACACGGCGACCACGCGCGACATCAACAAGGCGCAGATCTACGCCTGGAAGAAGGGCATCAAGACCATCTACTACATTCGCCTTCGCCAGATGGCGCTGTCCGGCACCGAGGTGCAGGGCTGCGTTTCCTGCGCCCTTTGATTTCCGGTTTGAAAAGGACATTCCCATGAACATGCAATTCAAGCCGGCAAGCCGCGTTCGCGCCATCAACTGGAACCGCATCGAGGACGACAAGGATCTTGAGGTCTGGAACCGCCTGACCGGCAATTTCTGGCTGCCGGAAAAGGTGCCGCTTTCGAACGACATCCAATCCTGGGCGACGTTGAAGCCCGAGGAGCAGCAGCTCACCATCCGCGTCTTCACCGGCCTGACGCTGCTCGATACGATCCAGAACGGCGTCGGTTCCGTGAAGCTGATGGCCGATGCCGTCACGCCCCATGAAGAAGCGGTGCTTTCGAACATCTCCTTCATGGAGGCCGTGCATGCGCGCTCCTACTCGTCGATCTTCTCGACGCTCTGCCTGACGCCCGACGTCGACGACGCCTATCGCTGGTCGGAGGAGAACGAATTCCTGCAGAAGAAGTCGGCGCTGATCATGGAGCAGTATTCCTCCGGCGATCCCTTGAAGAAGAAGGTCGCCAGCGTCTTCCTCGAGAGCTTCCTGTTCTATTCCGGCTTCTATCTGCCGATGTTCTGGTCGAGCCGCGCCAAGCTCACCAACACGGCCGACATGATCCGCCTCATTATTCGCGACGAAGCCGTGCACGGCTATTATATCGGCTACAAGTTCCAGCGCGGCCTTGAGCGGCTTTCGGAAGAGCGGCGCCAGGAAATCAAGGATTTCGCCTTCGATCTGCTGCTGGAACTCTATGACAACGAGGCCAGGTATACGGAAGCGCTCTATGACGGTGTCGGGCTGACCGAAGACGTCAAGAAGTTCCTGCACTACAACGCCAACAAGGCGCTGATGAATCTCGGCTATGAAGCGCTGTTTCCGGCCGAAGCCTGCAAGGTCAACCCGGCCATTCTTTCGGCGCTATCCCCGAATGCGGATGAAAATCATGACTTCTTCTCCGGCTCCGGCTCGTCCTATGTGATCGGCAAGGCTGTCGCGACCGAGGATGAAGACTGGAATTTTTGAGAGAGCCGCGACAGTACGACCCGCAAGGGACGTGCTGTCGCAAAGCTTGCGTCCAATGATATAGTTCCGTCCAGGAGCGGCTTGATACCGGCGTCGGCGTGGCGAATATCTTCGTTGCGCGCGCTGTCGCTGCGCGCAACGAAAGCCCGGTGTCCGGATATTTGCCTGACCGTCTCCGGTTTATTTTCGGGCATGCTTATTGCCAAATCAGAAATAGAGCCTATATTCGGCTTATCGACCATTGCTTGTGATGTCGCTTAAGAGCCGCAAGGTTCCATCGGATTTCCTCTCAACTAATCGATCTAATCCCGCAAGGTATCGCGGGAGCAACAACGATTACTAAGAAAGGAAATCGTTATGAACACTGGCACTGTAAAGTGGTTTAACGCAACCAAGGGCTTCGGCTTTATTCAGCCTGACGATGGCAGCACGGACGTTTTTGTCCATATCTCTGCGGTAGAGCGCGCTGGTCTGCGTTCACTGAACGATGGTCAGAAGATCACTTACGACATCGTGCAGGATCGCAGATCCGGCAAGAGCTCCGCCGACAATCTTCGGGCGGCTTGAATTTGTCATTCGCTCCCGCTGACCACGGATGTACTGGCAGCGAAGCAGAGTGACCGTGAGAGGTCGGGTTAGCGCCCGGCCTTTTGTTTTTTTCCGGGAGAATACCATGCAAAACCGGCGCTACCGGTCCGGCGACTCGATTCTATTGAAGCCCGGTGCTCTTGGAAATTCTCAACCGTCTGGCAGAGGCAGTATTCTTTCTTGCCTGCCGGAGGCCGATGGTGTCGCTCAGTATCGCGTGCAGTTCGAGAATGAAAATTTCGAACGCCGTATCCGGCAGGACGACATCGATTTAACGGCCTCGCCATCAGCCGCCCCGGAAACGCGCTCCATGCCGCAGGAAAAGACCGCGAGCTGGATCAATTCAAGGGCAATCAGCATTAGAAAACGGTAACGAAAGAGACGATTTTGCAGGTAGACGTCAGAGATAACAATGTTGACCAGGCGCTTCGCGTTCTGAAGAAGAAGATGCAGCGCGAAGGCTTGTTCCGGGAAATGAAAGCTCGGCGCTCTTATGAGAAGCCGTCGGAGAAGCGCGCCCGCGAGAAGGCCGATGCCATCCGCCGGAGCCGTAAACTCGCCCGCAAGCAAGCGCAGCGCGAGGGCCTTCTTCCAATGCCCAAGAAGGTCGTTCGGGCGCGATGATCGCCCGCTCAGTTCTTTTTCCCGATAGGAGATGTCATGACCGTCACGAAAGAAAAGTTTTTCAAGCCGGGTAAAGTTTCCCCTCAGGATAAGACGTTGGCGACAGATTCGGCGGCAAGGCAAATTACTGCCGCTGAAGCCGCTGACCGGGAGAAAAAGACCGAAAAGCTTCGTGCTCTTCGATTGGCCCAACCGGCTGCGGAGACGACCACGCCGCCCAAGAAAAAGCGGCAGAAGTAGAAATTACAATAATTCATTCGAATTGTTGTAGTTATCAGTAGATCTTAGTGAAAAAATCTATTTTCTGTGATTTTCTGTAGTTCTATTGTAGCTAATATGTCCTGTGACGGGAAATCTATTTAGGTTAATAGCAAAACAACCTTATTGCGAACACAAATATCTGATATATAAACTTTATCGGATTTGCTTCGTTAGCTTTGTTTCTGCGCGCAGGCGCATTTACCGATCTTCCCTCTCAAGCTCGATCGTTGATAGCACGCGCATAGCGGGCATCGTAATTCCATGCGACTGAAAGGAAATCGTCATGACTGTAGGCACCGTGAAATTCTTCAATATCAGCAAGGGTTTCGGCTTCATTGCTCCGAGCGACGGCTCTCAGGACGTATTCGTCCATATCTCGGCGGTAGAGCAGTCCGGCATGTCTTCTCTTCGGGAAGGTCAGTCGGTCTCTTTCGAGCTGGTGCAAGACGCACGCAGCGGCAAGAACGCCGCGCAGAACCTGGCATCCGCGTAATCAATAGAGCAATCGGCTCGCGTCCCCTTTGACCACGGATGTACTGGCACTGCGGATTGCGAACCTTTGGAAAGGTCGGGCAAGCCCGGCCTTTTTGTTATATCAAGAATAAACCTCCACCTACGGTGGAGGACTGGACGAGTTTTACACGGTAGTTGAGAGACCTCCTGCTTGAACCGCTGGCGTGGCCCAGACTTCAAACAAGGAGGTTATAT
>NZ_WUEY01000049.1 GCF_010668395.1 Martinezella lusitana | reverse complement strand
GATCGTCGACTGGTACATGGAGGGCAAGATCATCATCGATCCGATGATCACCCACACCATGCCGCTCGAGGACATCAACAAGGGCTTCGAGCTCATGCACTCAGGCGAAAGCATCAGAAGCGTGGTGCTGTACTGACATCGAGCAACCGTAGCTGGAAGCTTGTTGGCAATCCAAGTGATGAATAAGCGCGCAACCAGCGTTCAGCAAAGACGCCGGTCTCGCGATCAGCGGCTTAAACATGAACAGCCTTCAGGCACTGGGATATAGTCATAACTCGCGAGCTGCCAAATGCGCCCGCAGTCGTTTTATTCGCCCCATCCTCGGCAACTGTGATCTTCACATAGGCGATGACGGCAACGCAACTTCCTGCCACGACCCGGCTTCGGCATCGTCCCTCACCATGCACCCAAGGACGAAATCAGAGCAGTACAACAGACAGCCGCATCTGTTCGAGTGACTAATAAGGGCCCAACTTCTCAATGACCTTACGCCACAGTTGCGGATAGCGTCTGAGCTTGCGCAACCACCGCCGGCGTTCCTTGGCAATGTTATCGGCAACCGTTGAGAAATAGCGGCTATATTCAGGAAGCTCGTGGTCGCGAAGGGTATTACGCCGAATCTCACGATAGATGGTCGAGCGGTGACGTCCGAGCAGGCGAGCTATTTCATTGATCAGGACCTTGCGCTCGACTGGGTGCTGAAGGCGACGACGATCGGCAGTTGCTGATAGAATCGGAAAATGTCAAAATTTCCGTGGGGAAGCGGCTGCAATCATGGGCATTTTGCGCCCGGAAGTAGAATCTAACCTTGAGAATCGCAGAAGGTGTCGCGTTAGATATGCAGAGCACTCAGGCATGCGCGCGACGCAATTCCGTGGGCGATTGCCCAAACACCCTTCGGAAGAGCCTCGCAAAATGGGAAGCGCTGCCGAAACCAACTTCAATGGCAATTTCGATGAGGGGCGCCTGCGTCTGCAGAACCAGATGCTTAGCGCGTTCCATGCGGATGCGCGTGTAGATCGCTCCGGGAGACGCTTTCATCTCTTCCATGAACAGACGCTCAAGCTGTCGTCGAGACAGGCCGACGGAGGCTGCAAGATCTTCCGTCGGCACCACATTTTCGATGTGGCTCTCCATGGTGATGAGCACGGCCTTCAGGCGCGAATCTTGACATTGAATGGCAAGCGGCTTGCGCGGCTGTATGTCCAGCCCGGATCGCGCCCGCTCGATTTGCAGCACTTCCAGCGCGTTTCGCTCGGCATCTATACTGATGTGACGCCTGACGAGGAAGGCCGCCATATCGGCCGCGCTGCTTCCTCCGGCGCATGATCCGCGGCTCCGATCGAGATTGAACAGACGGTCGGAGCGAACGGGGTTGTCGGGAAACTGCTCCCGGTACACCTGGTAGTGAAGCCAGCTGACACAAGTCTGGTGTGTTTTCATCAGGCCCAGGCGCGCTAGAATGAACGTACCTGTGCAAATTCCGATCAGCGGGATTTTCTGGCCTGCCGCCTTCCTGATATACTCGGAGGTTTGATTGTCGATTGTGATATCGGGCTTCAAAAGCCCGCCCACCACGACGATATAGTGGAACTCGCGCGGGTCGATAAAGTCCGATGTCGGCGCGACCTGAACGCCACAGCTAGAGGTAATGAGATGCCTGGTGCTGCCCAGTACGTGCCAATCGGCCAGCACTCGACCGGACTTGTCGGCCTCGTCGCTTGCCAGTCTCAACGTATCGACAAACAACGCAAATGCGGAAAGCGTAAAGGATCGCGCGAGGATAAATCCGACTTTCAGAGCGCCGTATTTCGATTCATCTTTGACGGACTTCATTGACCACCCTCGCTGACGAGGCCCCTTTACTTCATCTGGAAACCATAAGCCAAGGGGTCGCGGTCGTCGACGAAGATCGTGTTATGGCCGATGATCCGCGCCCAGCCACCGACGCTGGGTTTAATGCCCTCGAAGTGCCGGATGGTCGCTTCGGCCTCCACGCGTCCCTCGAATATCGTGCCGATCAAGCTCTCCTGTCGGAAGGTTTCACCAACTTTCAACCGACCCTTGCCATGCAGTTGCGCCAGGCGCGCCGAGGTGCCGGTGCCGCCGGGGGATCGATCTATCGCCTTGTCGCCATAAAACACCGCGCCGCGACCATCGGCATTGTTGCTTGTTGGCGCATCGCACCATATCACATGGTGTACGCCCCGGATTCTTTCGTCCTCCGGATGAACCGGATTGCAAATCGGACCAAGTGTATCCCGCAATCTCCTGCTGATGTCGGCGACGTCATCGTTTGACATACCGTCCAGCCCAGGCCAGTGCTTCTGCGGTTCGACGACAGCGTAAAAATTCCCGCCATAGGCGACGTCTATCGTCAGGGCGCCCTGTCCCGGCACATCGACCTCGACATCCGCCGCATGAAGATAGCTGGCGACGTTGAACATACGGACGGCATTTACGAATTCGCCGGGCTTGTCGTATTCGACATCCACCTTGCCGGCCGGTGTTTCGATTGACAGCTTGCCGGGAATGCGCGGCCTGACGAGACCTTCCTCGACCGCCGCCGTCACCAGGCCGATGGTCCCGGCTCCGCACATGGGCAGGCATCCGCTGACTTCGATGAATATCACAGCAAAGTCACAGTCCTCGCGATAGGCAGGATAGATCAGCGCGCCCGACATAATATCATGTCCACGCGGCTCGAACATGAGCGCCCGTCGGATCCAATCGTAGTCGCTGATGAAAATTTCACGACGCTCAGCGATTGGAAGATGCGGAAGCAACGGCCCGCCGCCGGCGACGAGCCGCACCGGATTGCCGCAGGTGTGGGAATCGATGCAGAAGAAACTGTGTCGCATTTAAGCTGTCTTTCCGCTTAGGCGCTCTTTGCCGGTGAACGGGTGCTTCGCTGCAGTGCGCCCTTTGACAACCTGTCGAGCAGGATCGCGATGGCGACGATGGCAAGCCCGGCTCTCAGTCCGAGGCCCATTTCCATTCGGGTTAGACCGCGCGTCACCTCAGCTCCCAGGCCACCGGCTCCGACGAGCCCGGCAAGGACGACCATGGCCAGCGAAAGAAGAATGCACTGGTTCAAGCCTACGAGCAGAGTCGGCATTGCAGACGGTACTTCGATCTTGAGCAGGATCCAGCGCGGCGGTGCGCCGGTAGCCTGGCCCAGTTCGAGAAGATCTTTCGGCACCTGATTGAAAGCCAGCGTCGTAAGACGGAGCATCGGCGGCACGCCGTAGATGATCGTTGCAATGATTGCCGGAACGCTGCCCAGGCTGAAGATCATGACGGCCGGGATGAGATAAACCCACGGCGGCACCGTTTGCATGATGTCCAGAAGCGGCCTTATGGCAATTTCGAGGCGCTTGTAACGCGATGCGAGAACGCCGATCGGAAAGGCAATCAGGACCGAAACTGTGACCGATACCGTGACCAGCGCAAGCGTCTGCATGGAGGCAGGCCAGAGACCTGCCAGGAAGCAGAAGGCGAGTGCGAGGGCAGTTACCACCGCGCTTTTCACGTTGACAAGCAGGGCGACGAGAAGGACTGCGGCGAAGATGACCACATAGGCAGGTGGGTAGAGCAGGGCGGATTCCAGGAACCCGAGTACTGTCTCGATCAGCTTGGTAACGCCTTCGAAGAACGGATGGAAATTGGTGTTCAGCCAGTCGACGACAGGGGCAAAATACATGCCCGGCGACAACCGAAAGAGATCGGGGTTCATCTTGTCTCCCTCTTTGCGCGGTGGGCCGCATTCTGCGTCAATCTGTCGAGCACCATCGTCAATATGACGATGGCAATTGCTGCATTGATCGAGGTGGCCATATCGAGCGTGCGTACCGCGCTGTAGATTGTCTCGCCAAGGCCCCCGGAACCGACGATGCCTGCGATCACCACCATGCCGAACGCCATCATCAGGCTTTGATTAATACCGACCATGACGCTCGGAATTGCAAAGGGCAGCCGAATTTTCATAAACATCTGCCATGGCGTCAGGCCGCTCGCCTGGCCCAGTTCAATGAATGCGGGTGGAGTCATGCGAATGCCCAGCGCGGTCAAACGGATCGCCGGAGGCATCGCCACGATGAACGTCGCAATGAGCGCGGTCGCCGGGCCGAAGCCGAGAAGCGCTATTGCGGGAAGGAGGTAGATATAAGGTGGCAGCGTCTGTATGAGATCGAGGATCGGCTCTAGGAGCCGATCAAACCATTGCACAAATCCCGCGATAATTCCGACAGGGATGCCGACCGTCAGGGCGAAGATCGTCGCGGTGGCCACAAGTGCGAGTGTACTCATGGTTTCGTTCCAAAGTCCCATAACTGCGCAGAAAAGGAGCGCCAATCCGGCGAGAAAGCCGGACACGGCGTTGATCAGCCGCCATCCGAGCAGCGCGCCGATGATTGCGGTGACATAAAATGGCGGCAGTTGAAGGAGCCAGAGAACGCGCCGTTGTAGGTTCCTTCCAGTGCAGTCCGCAAAGGATCGAACAGCCAGTCGCCGTTGTCGCTGATCCAGCCCAGCACATTGTCGGTCCAGGCATCGAATGTATCCGCAATGACCGAGATGTCCATTTTCGTCCGTCCTCTCAGGCCGTCATATGCTGCTGCGCCGGGGAGCCGGCGACAGCCCAAAGCATGCTGCGGGTGGTAACGACGCCGACGATGGAACCATTCTCCACCACTGCCAGGGCATCGCGCTCAGTGTTCATCGTAAGATTGATGAGCTCGCCGATATCCGCCTCGGGAGTGGTCTTCGGGAGCGTGTTTACGTCGTATTGCGGCTGCAGCGACCTATATTCCGCGACCGTCTGCATCACCGAATGCGCCTTGACGAGATGAACTCTCGATATACCCGCCACGAACTCGGCGACATAATCGTCGGCCGGACGAGTCACGATCTCTTCTGCCGTTCCGACCTGAACGATGACGCCGTCCTTCATGATGGCGATCCGGTCGCCGATGCGGATGGCCTCCTCGAGATCGTGAGTGATGAACACCGCAGACTTGCCCAGCGACTTCGTCAACTGCCGAAACTCGTCCTGCAACTGACGACGGATGAGGGGGTCAAGCGCGCTGAACGGCTCGTCCATCAGAATGATTTCGGGATCGGCTGCCAGTGCGCGCGCCAGTCCGACGCGCTGCTGCATCCCGCCGGACAATTCCGAAGGATATCGCGAGGTCCAGTCGGAAAGGCCGACCTTGTCGAGCGCGGCGCGGGCCGTCTTGTCGCGCTCGACTTTCGAGACGCCACGGACCTCCAGTCCGAACCCGGCGTTCTCAAGAACAGTGCGATTGGGCAGAAGCGCCACGCTCTGGAACACCATGCCGATATTGCGTGCGCGCATGTCGCGCAGTTCGGCGGCGTTCAGCCTGGCAATTTCCCTGCCCTTGATCGCAATCCTGCCAAGACTTGGTTCGATCAGGCGATTGAGAAGGCGGACCAGGGTTGATTTGCCGCTGCCCGAGAGGCCCATGATGCAGAAGATCTCACCGCGGCGGACCTGGAGATTGGCATCGCAGACACCGACGACGCAGTTGAACTCCTGAAGCACCTCTTTCTTGGAGAGGCCGCGCTCGGATACTGCTTTGACTGCGGCCGGAGCACGAGCGCCAAATATTTTCCAGATATTCTGACAGTCGACCAAGATCTCAGCGGTATTATTCCCTGCGGTATTCATCGCGTTCCCCTTATGCCGATCTGACGCCGGTCTGTTTCCTTTGTTAGAGGGATGCGGGTCGCATCGAACGGCGACCCGCGGCTTTCATCATTCGCCTTTAATGCTTTCCCAGCGCTTCAGGAGTTCGGCGTGGGCATCGGTCCAATCCTTGACGGCCTGATCCATCGTCTTGCCGTCCTTGACTTCGGCGTTGATCGCCGTGATGTCGGCAAGAGGCACATAGACGCTGGCAATGACTTCACGAGCATGCGGATTGTCGGCGGAGAACCCCTTCTTGCCGATCCAGTAGTATCCCTGCGGCGGCGGGAACACGGCTTTCGGATCCTTCAGGAACTTGACCGGGTATTTCTGCATCATCCAGGACGGTTCCCAGATCGCAACCGCGACCCATTCCTTGCGGTCGATCGCCGACTTCAGAGCAGCAGTCATGGCCGCGGTGCTGCCTTCGATAAGCTGCAGCTTCAGATCGTACTGCTTGACCGCATTGGCGGCGTCGCGCATCAGGCCGGAACCGGCCTCGATCCCGACGATCTTGCCGCCGAACTTGTCGGCATTGTCATTCAGTTGGTCGAGGGAATCGATCGTCACGTAATTGGGAACTGCAATTGCCTGATAAAGGCCGTGGGAAACCGGTGAAATCTTCTCCAGACGGCTTTTGTTCTTGTCCCAATAGTCATGAGCGGCATAGTCTATCTGAGAAGCGAGGATTTGAACGTCCCCCTTGGTAAGGGCGGCGTAGGCGATGCCCCACTCGGAGAACGGCAAGACCTTCACGGTGTAGCCGGAATCCTCAAGTACCTTCTTGGTAATTCCCGTGATTGGAGTGAGATCCTCCCAGGACATGGTTCCAATCGTGATTGTCTTTTCTTCTGCCTGAGCAGACATGAAGCTCAACCCGAACATGGCCGCTGCGCAAAGCGCCGTCCAAAAAGCCTTCATTCTATTTACTCCTAGTTTTCGTTCCCATTCTTGTTGAAGATCTGAGGTTGCTCAGTCTTCAGATTGCGCGGCGACGGATCATCCCTCGCGGCCTGCACGCAATTCCTGCCAGCGGATCACCGAATTAATGCCGAGCCATGCGAACGGTTCTGGTGGCAACCGGGACGGCGCGGCCTGATCCATGAATTGTTCGAGGTTCCGGGAGCCTGTTCCCGTTGCCAGTTCGGCGGCCATCATGCCCGCCAATGTACTCTTGACGGTGCCGAGCCCGTTTTCGCAGCACGCTGAATAAACCCCTTCATCGATCTCGCCGAAAGCGGGCACATGGTTCCGACTCAGGCAGAGGCGTCCGGCCCAACTATATTGAAAGGGGATGTCCTTGAGTCCGGGAAACCGCGCATCGAGGGAGCTTCTGTGCTCCTCTGCCATCTTGATCATCCGGCGATCCGACACAGTGATCGTCGTTTCGTAGGTGTACTTGGTGCGAATGACGATACGTGACTTGCCGCCCGATGTGATCTTTCGCACCGTTGCCCCCATGGCATCGGCGGGAAGGAGCGCCCACCTGTCCCGGCCGGTAACGTTCCGGCCGAAGTTGTCGGCGGCGAAGGGCGCGGTCATCGAGGCGTAAGCAAAGATGTGCATCAGGCGGCCACCGAAATGGCCGAAATCGTCGATATGGCCGTTCACTCCGAGAATGACTTTCGGAGCCGTGACCTTGCCGCGAGCGGAAGTGGCGACCCATGTCCCATTGTCGCGCGTCAGGGCCGTAACGGGCGAGCGTTCGAAGATGTCGATCCTGCGCGAAAGCGCTGCCGCAAGTTCGCGAATGTAGTCGGCCGGCTGGATCAGCACCGCGCCCGGCGTATAGAGGCCGCCGAGGTAGTAATCGGAGCCGGTCATCTCACGCATTTCGGCGGCGTCGAAAAACGTGTGTTTCTCGCCCGCGTTTCTCAAGGATTGGCCGAAGCTGACGTTCAGTTTCATGCCGCGCGCAGTCGCGGCGGCGTTGATCTTGCCAGCCGGGTCAAACGTCTCGGCCGACATGCCATATTCGTCCGCGGCGTCAATTGCAAAGGCGATTGCAGCCCGATTTCGGGCCATTTCCAAACGAGTGGCATCCAGGTTGCCCCTTGAATATTCGCTCGACGAAAGGTTATGTGGAACGTCGATCATGAAGCCGGAATTCCGGCCTGACGTCCCTTTGCCGACCTCGCTTGCATCGAGCACGACGATTTTGTCGCCGGGCCGCAGCTGGAGGAGCCGGCGCGCCGCCGAGAGGCCGGCAAAGCCAGCGCCGATGATCAGCCAGTCCGCCGTCACGTTGCCTTCGAGGCAGCGGGCCGGGAACGACCGGCGACTGATCGCTTCCCAGCCAGAGATGCCGTTTTCTGCCGGCAAACGCCTGACGGACTTTGCGATCATTGGATCGTCTCGTCGACCGAGCGATCCGATACGTCGATCCAGATCGTCTTCAGTTCGCAATAATTATCATGCGCGAAGATTGATTTGTCACGCCCGCCGAAGCCGGACTCCTTATAGCCGCCGAAAGGCGTTGTCACGTCGCCCTCACCGAAGCAGTTGACGGTCACGACACCTGCCCGGATTTCGCGCGAGAGCCGGATCGCCTTCCTCAGGCTGCCGGTATAGATCGATGCGGTCAGGCCATAGTTGGTGTCGTTGGCAAGCGTAATAGCCTCGGAAAGGGTTTCAAACGCCGTCACGGACAGGATCGGCCCGAAAATCTCCTCCTTGAACAACCGGCTCGACGGGGTAACCCCGTTGATGACCGTCGGTTCGATATAGATGCCCTTGTGCGACTTGCCACCATAGGCCACCGAAAGGTCTTCGGTCTTTACGTCGTCGAGAAACGACGAAACCTTCTCAAAATGGTTCTTGCTGACGAGGGCGCCAATGCGGTTTTCAGGGTCGAGCGGATCGCCGGTCTTCCATTCACGCATGTAGGCGCCGATGCGGTTGAGCAATTCGTCCTTGATCGTGGACTGTACGATGAGACGCGAAGTCGCTGAGCAATTCTCGCCCATATTCCAGAACGCGCCGTTCACGACCTGCTCGGCGACGAGGTCCAAATCCTCCGCGTCTTCCAGGACTACGGCCGGGTTCTTGCCGCCGCACTCCAGAACGATCTTCTTGAGGTTGGAATCCGCAGCGTAACGCAGGAAGCGCCGTCCGGTCGGCGTCGATCCCGTAAAGGCTACCATGTCGATGCCCATATGCAGTCCGATGGGTTCTCCGACCTCCTTGCCGCCGCCGGTGACGACATTGAAAACACCCGCTGGAATGCCGGCCTCATGGGCGAGTTCGGCCACACGCAGCGTAGTCAGCGTCGTTTCCTGCGCGGGCTTGACGATCACGGAACATCCGGCGGCGAGTGCCGGACCGATCTTCCAGGCAAGCATCAGGAGCGGAAAGTTCCAGGGCAGCACGCAGCCGACAACGCCGATAGGTTCGCGCACGACCATGGTCAGCGCATTGGAGCCGACTGGCGCGGTATTGTCGTAAAGCTTGTCGATCAGTTCGGCATGCCAGTGGATAGTATGTATCGTCTCTGGAACATCCACCGTCTGGCACTCGCGTATGGGCTTGCCGCTATCGAGGCTTTCCATGACGGCAAGTTCGTGGCGATGCTCTTCAAGCAGCCTGGCGAACTTGACGAGCGTGGCTTTCCGGTCGCTGGGCGATTGCAGACGCCAGCGGCCGTCCTCAAATGCATCTCGCGCTTTCGAGACTGCAAAGTCGACATCGCGCGCGTCACAAGCTGCAATCTCGGCTAGCGTCTCGCCGGTGGCCGGGTTCGCCGTCTTGAATGTCTTGCCCGAATTGGATGGACGGAAAGATCCGTCTATAAAGGCGTTCGCGGGAAACTGCAGGCTCGAGGCGATCGCCTTGTACTCGGCTGCGGTCAAGGGTTCATGCATGATTGGCTCCCGACGTAATCTGGGCGACCGTGCGCTTCAAGGTGGCGACGACAGTCTGGAGGGTTCGCTTTTCTTCCGAGTTCAATCCGCGCAGCGGCGCGCGCACCGGGCCCGCCTTAAGGCCGGCGATCTCGCAGCCATACTTGATGGATTGCACGAACTTTCCGGTTTCGAGAAAATCCATGAGCGGCAGCATCGCCGTCATAATCGCGCGGCCTTTGTCGAAGTTTTTCTCGATCACGCAAGCCTCATAAAGGGCGACGTGTTCGCGCGGGAGGAAATTGGAACCCGCGCAGACCCAGCTTTTCGCACCCCAGGCAAAGAATTCGAGTGCCTGGTCATCCCAACCGCACGAGACTGCGATGTGAGGATACTTCCTGGCCAGGAGATGGAGGTTTGCCATCTCGCCGGAGCTTTCCTTGATCGCCTTCACGTTCCTGGACTTGCCGACGCGGGAGAAGTATTCGTCTCCCATCATCACGCCCATGCGGGCAGGGTAGTTGTAGAGCATGATCGGCAGATCGGCAGCCCGATCGATCGTCAGCGCGTGAACGGCATTTTCCTTCTCGGTCGGCAATGCGTAGGGTGGCGATGTCACGAGGATCGCATCCGCTCCGATTTCTTTCGCCGCGGCGGCATAGACAACCGATTCTTCAGTCCGTGTGGCGCCCGTGCCGATGATCAGGGGCAAGCGGTTTCCGATGATCTGCCTGGCATAAGCGGCAAGGTCGAGCCGCTCCTGCATGGATTGGGCATAGTATTCGCCCGTCGAGCCACCGATGATGATGCCGTGTATCCGGGCCTCGACGAGGCATTCCAGGACTGCGGCAAACCCGGCTTTATCAATTTGGCCGTCCTGCCCAAGCGGCGTGATCGCCGGCGTGTAAATGCCTTCGAAATTCAAGACGATTTCTCCATGGATGCGAGGGGCACTTCGACGAGCGCGTCCGCCTTCATTCCCTGCGGCGCGATGAACATTTCCATGTTCTCGCGCGATAGTTCCCAATGCTCGAAAACCAGATCTACGACTGTGTCTTCGTCGTGCCGTGCTATCGCTTCGATGAAGCCGTCGTGGTGCTCCACGGCAAGTTCAAGCCGCTCGCGCATGTCGTCATTCTTAGGTCGGAAAAAGGTGTGGCCAATCCGCGCATGGTCGATCAGCAAGCGACCCAGGCTCGGTTGCAGATAGGCGTTGAACGACATTTCGCCAATAATTTCATGGAAGCGATTGTTCTCGAGCACCATGGCGAGAGCGTCGCCGGACGTGCTTGCGGATCGAAATCGATCCTGTGTTTCCTTGAGATCGACGAGTTGCTTCGGTTTGAAGTTTTGAACCGCAAGCCTGCCGATCGCAGCGTAGATCATCGGTGCCACCAGGAAGAAGTGTCTGAGGGTCTGATGGTTCATTGGGCTGACGCGCGCGCCGCGGTTTGCCCGGATGTCGATATAGCCCTCGCCTTCGAGGCGGCGGAAGATTTCGCGGACGGGCGTACGTGAGAGACCATATTGCTCGCTAAGAGAGGCTTCGTCCAAATCCTGATCGGGATCGAACTCCATTGTTAGAATTTGACGTTTGAGATCGTCATAAAGACTGTTTTTCCCGCCCTTCATCGCGATGTCCTCCTCGAGATTTTGCAGGACTTGAGCCATCGGTCCCTGCCAATGAGGGAAAGGTCGCACAAGCTGATCGAGGAGTCAATTGGATTGTATATCATGCGTACACAATAGATGTTTTGTAGAAATACAATTATCGACCGATTGTTATCGCCTCAATCGAAGAGAAATCGAGCTTGGTCGCGTCGGAAGGTTATGGTCCGTGGTGGTCCGGCGCCGCTTTGGTCCTTTGAAGACGGGCACTCGGAGCTTACGACCGGCGTGGCGCCTGTGGATTTCCGGTGAACATATCGAGTTGAGACGTCATTGCGCATCCAACCAAAAGGATGCGCAGAGTTTCACGGGGAGGTCTCCGCATGAAAAGTCCTTGGCCGAGCCTTTGAACTCATACCCACCGATATCGACCGCCGGACGTCGGATGCTGGCTGCGACCGAACTTTGTCGCATGTGCATCCGTCATGGCTCAT
>NZ_WUEY01000048.1 GCF_010668395.1 Martinezella lusitana | reverse complement strand
TTTCCTGCATCAGCTTGCGCACGACGTTATCGATGGCGGCGATATGGTCGGCATCGAAGGCGTGGCGAAGCCCGAACATGTAGGCAAGCAGCGCGATGCCCAGAAGCGATGGCCTGTCGGCAAAGGCCGCCCAAGCCCAGATCCATGCAAGTGCGTTCATGCCTGCCAGGGCAAGATAGGTGACGATAAGTTTGTTTCTCATGGGAGGATCCGTCGAGTGAGGGTTAAGACGGGGGCCGCTGGTTCGCAGAACGGGCTTTCAGCGCCACCTTCAGCGCCCATGGTTGGTCGCCGCAAAGCATCATCGAGATGTGCTTTGCGGCGCCGGCCCGACTAGCCAAGCGACGGCATGTAGGGAAAGGTTTTCGACGGCTTGCGAGTTACCGATTCCTTGCCGATCCCCAGGCTCACCGGCGTGTTCGCGGCGATGGTGAACATCACGTCAGGCGCGTTGTCCGTCAGGGATCGTCCATTCCACTCCGCAAATCCAAAGGCTGCCTGCGTTCCGACTTCGTATGGCAGTATATTGGGAAGGAACCTATGCGCGACTACGTTGGCATAAGCCTGTGCGTCATCGGCCGTACCATATGCGGCGGCGACTTTGGCAACGGCAGCAATGATAGCAGTGCCATAAATGGAAAAATCCTCGGACGGCTTGCCGGCATTGAGACGATTGCCGAGGTCCTCGTTGAATTGCGTGAAGAGAGGATGAATCATCGGCAAGCCGACGCGATTGATAGACCGCCACCCGCCGGCGTCCGTCGCGAGCGTCGCAACTGCCCAGACACCGATCTTCCGCCTAGGCGATGCGGCGGGCAAGAGGAGGTCGTCGGGGACTTCAAGCACGATCGAGTAGACCGTGTGGTCGGCAAACAGGTTCCTCGCCTGCTTCGCGTTCCAGCCTGCCAGATCGATGACGGTTCCGTCTTCGAAAGCATGACCGACAGCATGGAGAACATCCGGCTCGATCCAGAATGGATCCCCAGCCTTGCCCGCCCAGAGACGCAGTCCCGCGGGTGTCGAGAGCACTTCCTCGGTCGCACCTTCAAGCAGGCTGATGCCCGGCGCCGCGGGGTCGGTGGCATCCGCGCCGTCAATGCGGAACAGGGTTAGGCGCTGGCGGCCCGCGCCATCTCGCTCGTCGAACTTCAGACGGAAGGTCGTATCCTCGACCGCATCTCCATCGGTATCGATCTTGAATTCGTACATGCCTTCCGGATGGTAACCAGGCACGGGTACGGGCCCGGCGATAGAATGACAAAGATTGATGGCGAACACGGTACCGACCTCGCCGCGGAACACATAGAGATCCGTGATATCAAGGCGGATATCCTGACGGGCGATGGGTGAATCCAGATGATGGGACATGAAAAGCTCCACATATGTTGAACAGAAGCCACGCCGAAATATTGCGGCCTTACGGGCCTTCATACCGGCCTCGAAGTCGGTATGAAGGCTGTCTGCCAGGCGCTTAGTGAGTGAGATGATCGCGGATGCCGTCGCTTGCCTGCTCGATCGCAGCCTTGACGCCCGGAACATCGTGGATGGCATTCAACAACACGAAGTCGTGGATCATCCCGCCATAACGTACAGCCGTAACATCGACACCAGCGTCTTTCAGCTTGCGGGCGTAGGCCTCGCCCTCATCGCGCAACGGATCGTTTTCCGCCGTAATCACCAGGGCCGGCGGCAATCCCTTCAGTTCATCGGTCGTGGCGCGCAACGGCGAGACATAGGGGTTGTCGCGCGTCTTTTTGTCGGGCGCGTAGAGATCCCAGCCATACTTCATGAAATCGCGAGCAAGAAAGCGGCCGGTTCCATATTCATGATAGGAAGCCGTGTCGACGCTGGCGTCGGTCGCAGGAATGAAGAGCACCTGATAGCTGATTTTCGGACCATTCCGATCCTTGGTCATCAAGGTCAGCGCCGCCGCCATGTCGCCGCCGACAGAGTTGCCGGCAATGGCAATCTTGGAGCCGTCCGCGCCGAATTCGTCTGCATGCGCCGCCGCCCACTCCAGCGCCGCATAGCTTTGATCGAGCTGCGTCGGATATTTGGCTTCCGGAAGCGGCGTGTATTCAACGAACACGCCGATCTGGCCTGATCCGACCACCAGATCACGCAGCAACCGCTGATGGTTCTGGAAGTTGCCGACGATCCAGACGCCGCCGTGAACGAAGAAGAGAATGCCCGGCTTGCCCGTCACCTTCTCCGGCGTCATGATGTAAATCTTGACCGCCTGTCCATCCTGAGTGACGGTTTTTTCGACTGTCGTGACGCCTGACATGTCGACTGCCGTCTTGTTCTGCAATCCCGTCAGAATGTCCTGCGGCTGTGGCTGCGGCAGCTTCCAGAACGGGCTGCTATCCTTGTTCAGCTCCTTGAGAAAGGATCGGATTTGCGGATCGATGTTCGGGTCTGTCGACGGATCTTTCGAAGCAGCTTGAGCCATTTGCACGGTCAGCATGATTCCCGCTGCAAGGCTGGCAATTCTGACAAGAGCTTTCATGAGTTCGTTCCTATGAATGGGACGGTGGCGGGAGCGCGCTTTTCGCACGCGACGCGCAATATGCCGGTAAGCATCGAGGCGGTCGCAACCGGAATTGCCGAAATTTTGACCGAGATTGCTCATACCGGATCACGCGCGACCCAATCCGAATGGCCACGCCGATACTCGCGGCCAAGACATCGACATATCGATCGTCGAGCACGGTCTCCGAAACGGTTACCGGCGCGGCGGCGGGTACGCCGTGCCAGCTATCAACCCGTACAGCGATCCTACGACCAAGCGACACATTTTCCCTGGCTGACGCGTCCATCCGGCGCGCGCTGCATGCCACCAAACACATGATCCCTCGCGGGACCGCGGCTCAACCAGAGGAGAGGCCGTCTCGGCACATTGGCACAGGCTGCAAGTTGCGATTGTTCAAAGTTGCAGCACGTTTGCACCGATATCGGGATCGATGGCACGCTCGAGCCGCGTTGGGATCAGCAGCACGTTGATTTCAAGCGAACCACGTCCGACCTCCAGCGCCAGAAGATGGCCTCCGAAGGTGCGAAAGCTGTCGTCACCGGCCGTGCCGTGGAGGTGCGGAGCCGGTTCGCCGTCCTTCCACGCCAGGGTCCCGGTCAGGTTCGTCAATTCCAGATCCGTCATCGTCTTCGGCCGATATTGCTTCGTCTCATAGTCGAAGAACCCGAACGTTGCTTTACCCACGAATCCGAAACCGCTGATGATAGCCGCCGGGATCGCTTCGTCGCGCATCACCGCTTCAAGCCGAGCAAAAACATCGTCGCCCTGACGCAACACCATCAGGAAGCCGGTCGGTATCGGAATATAGCGTTTGTGTTCCGACATGGCTCGCCTCACACGATGGTCGGCGTGATGCCGCCGTCGACGCGCAACGCCGCACCGTTCGTCGCTGCGGACAGAGGGCTTGCCACATAAGCGACGAGGCTGGCGACCTCTTCGGGCTCGATCATCCGCTGGATGAGCGAACTCGCACGTTCCTTGGCAAAATACTCCCGTTCCATCTCGTCCGCTGGCAGGTTTGGATCGCTGGCGACGCTGCGCATGAAGTCCTCGATGCCAGCCGAGCGTGTCGTGCCGGGAAGCACGGTATTGACCGTGACGCGCGTACCCTTGGTCTTTGCTGCCAGTCCTCGCGAAATCGCGAGCTGCGCCGTCTTGGTCATGCCGTAGTGGATCATGTTGGGTGGCACAAGGACCCCGCTTTCGCTGGAGATGAAGATGATCCGTCCCCAGTTGCGCGCGAGCATGCCCGGCAGATAGTGCCGCGAAAGCCGGGCGCCGCTCAACACGTTCACTTCGAAGAAGCGGCGCCAGTCGTCGTCGGTGATGTCGCCGAATTCCTTGGATTCGTAGATACCAAGATTGTTGACGAGGATATCGATATCAGGCACCGCGTCCGTCAGCGTCGCCGCTCCTTCCGCGGTCGCCGGGTCGGCAAGCACGGCGCGGACGTTGCCACCGATAGCAGTGATGGCGGCATCCAGATTGGCTTGGGAGCGGCCAGCGATAACCAGGGTCGCGCCTTCTGCTGCGAGTGTGCGGGCAATGGCGAGCCCGATGCCGGCGGTCGCGCCGGTGATAAGGGCGGTCTTGCCGCAGAGTTGCAAATCCATGGAATCGTTTCCTTAATTCTGGTGATTGGGTTCCAGCCGCTTCAAGCTGCCCTCCAGACGAAAGAACTGACCGTCTGGTGTCGTGAAAAAGGCCAGAGAACGGCCGCCCTCGAAATCGTCGATGTGAACCACCGTTGAACCATCCGCCTCCTGCCAGGAGATCGCATAGGTGCCGCCGAAAAGGTGGCGCCACTCGAAGTCGGCCGTCGCCGTATTGCCGGCGAGCGCGCCGCCGGTGATTTCATAGGTGAGCGACAACCCCTCTTCGCCATAGGCATTGGTGGCGATCAGGTCGCCATAGTCGACTTCGAAGCGTTGACCCGCCAACGGGAAAGCCATCCCATCCATCCTTGTTCCTTCCAAGATTCCGTATTTCACGCTTCACATGTCCGAATCGCCGGGCGAGCGCGTCCGAGCCAGACCAGCGCCAGGCCTGCCGCCGCGAGCAGCCCGCCTGCAATCGGCACCGCCTCGTAGCCAAGGCCAAGGCCGATCACCCCACCGCCCACGGCAGCCCCAAGCGCATTACCAAGGTTGAATGCGCCGACATTGATCGATGAGGCCAACCCCGGCGCTTCCGACGCCGCCTGCATCACCCGCATCTGTACCGGCGGTACGATGGCAAAGGCCGCAGCACCCCAGACGACAAGCCCGATCGCAGCGCCGACCTGGCTGGTCAGCGCGAATGGCAAGGCCAGCATGATGAGCGCAAGGACGGAGAGAAATATCTTCGTCGCGCCATCAAGCGACCAATCGGCAAGCCGGCCACCAAGCCCGTTGCCAATGGTGAAGCCGATCCCGATCAGCACCAGCGCGAGCGTAACGAACCCCTCCGACGCGCCGGTCAATTCCGCCAGCGTCGGAGCCACGTAGGTGTAGAGCGTGAACATGGCGCCGGCGCCCATGACAGTCGTCGCCATGGCGAGCAGTACGGCCGGGCGTGTGAGCACGCGCAGTTCCCGCCTGACATCAGGCATCTTGCCGGCTTCACCCTGCGGCAAGGCAAGCCATAGCGCTGCGATAGCAAGGAGGCCCAAGCCTGCCGTGCCGGCGAAAGCCATGCGCCAGCCGATTTGCTGGCCGATCCAGGTGGCCGCCGGCACGCCGCCGATATTGGCAATAGTCAGCCCCATGAACATGGTCGCAACGGCGCTGGCCTGCTTCTCCTTCGGCACCACGCTCGCGGCAACGATCGAGCCGAGCCCGAAGAAGGCACCGTGATTGAGGCTGGTGACGAGACGCGCTGCGAGCAATGTCCAATAGTCGGGCGACAGCGCTGACAAGAGATTGCCGATGGTGAAGATGCCCATCAGCAGCATCAACGCGGTGCGTTTACCGAACCGGCTGAAGGCGAGCGTCATCACTGGAGCGCCGATCATGACGCCGATCGCATAGGCGCTGACGAGTAGGCCTGCGGTCGGGATCGAGACATTCACCCCTTCCGCTATGACGGGCAAAAGCCCCATCGGCGAAAATTCGGTCGTGCCGATGCCAAAAGCCCCCATGGCAAGGGCGAGGAGCGGCCAGTTGATACCGCCCCCATTTCCTTGCCTGGGCTGGATAGTTGGTGCTGCAGCGCCCATGTCGTGCTCCTTATGCATCCCAGGTCGGTGCCAGGCCCGGAGGGCTGACGAGACGGCCATTGGGACGGGCCAGCTTGCCGATTGCCGCCATCTCCTCGTCGCTGAGAGCGAAATCGAAGACGGCGAAATTCTCTGCCACACGCTCGGGCTTGGCAGTCTTCGAGAGGGCGACGAAGCCCTGCTGAATCAGCCAGCGCAGCCCTACTTGTGCGGCGCTCTTGCCATATGCGGCACCGATACGCTGGAGCACCGGATCTTTCGGAACGGCGCCATCGGCCATGCCGTAATAGGCTGTGATAGCGACGCCCGCAGCCCGGGCGGCATCAGTCATCGCGCGTTGGTCGAGATAGGGATGCACCTCGATCTGGTTGGTGACGATCGATGCCTGGCTCGATGCGATCGACTCGCTGAGCTGCGCGATATTCTGGTTGCTGACGCCGATAAACCGGGTCTTGCCAGCAGCCTGCACGGCATTGAGCATCTCGATCTGGTCGGCGATGGCAACCTTCTCGGCAGGCCAATGCAGGAGCAGCAGATCGACCCGATCGACCTTCAACTTGTCGAGGCTTTCATCGACAGAAGCGGCGAAGTTTTCCGGGCTGTAGTTGTCGACCCAGACCTTGGTGGTCAGGAACAAATCCTGACGACGTGCGCCGGCTGCCTGCAGGGCACGGCCGAGCGCCGCCTCGTTGCCGTAGATTTGGGCGGTATCGAAATGGATGAAACCGGCTTCCAGGGCTGCGGGAACAACACGTTCCACCTCGTCATCCGACATCCGGAAGACACCGAAGCCAAGGGCGGGAATTTCGGCGCCGTGCGCCTTTACAATCTGCATGGATAGTCTCCTGTGATGGTCAGGCGGCTTGTGCCGCCTTGCTTTCGTCGAGCGCCGGGATCACCTCCGCCGCCAGTTCCTCGATCACTTCGTCAAGCGGGCGCGCCGATTGCCGGAGATTGATCGCCATATGGTCGACACCGCCGCGCCGAAGCGCACGGAGATGCTCGATGAGTGCCTTGCGACCGATACGTGCGCCGAAGCGGACGGGTTCGGCCCGGGCGTCGGGATCATCGGTAAGGTCAAGATGAAAGGCACTGATGAAGGGACGCATGCCGCCAGTCCTGCTCGCCCATTCTCTCGCCTGCACGATCAACCGATCAAAGTTGCCGGGATAGACGAACCGGCCGTCCATATTCGCCTCGAGCCACGCCTCGTCTTGCTGAGCGCGGCCGGCGACAACGAGCGGAATGCTCGGCTGTGCCGGTCGGGGCAGGAGATCGAGCGATGGTATGCGCTGCCCCTCCACCGGCAGGCCGCCTTCCTGCCAGGCGGCGCGGAGATAGCCGACCGCATCGCGAAAAGCCTGTCCACGGCTGTCGAAGTCGATCCCGAGAAGCGGATATTCAACCGGCCGGTCGCCGCTCGCCACGCCAAGGATCAATCGTCCATTCGAAAGGGCGTCGATCGAGGCTGCGGCCTTTGCGGTCATCATTGGATGACGGATGGGCAGAACCACGGCGGCGGTGCCGAGCGCGACGTGCCTGGTGATGCCTGCGAGAAAACCCAGCAAGGCGAATACGTCGTAGACGGAACCCGCGTCGCCCATGTTGACCTCGTCGAAGACCGGTACGTCGCGGATCCAGAGGGCCGCAAATCCAAGCGCGTCGATCTTGCGGACGATGTCGGCTTGCCCTGATAGATCGGGAACACCCCGCGAGCGACCGTCGGCAATACGGCGGGCCTCACCGTCAGGGGACCAATCGTTGTCGAGTGGAAATTCGATCCCGACCGTCAAGCGGTCGGCCTTTTTGATGAGATTGGTTGCGGATTGTTTTGACATGCAGCGTAAGTAGGCTGCGCATGTCCGCTTGATAATCCGCTCGCTTTGCACATTATCTGTGAAACGAGTTCATAGATGGAGACGTGATGGATAACCGAGCCGGCGAGATGCAGGTGTTCTTGAGAGTGGTCGAAGCTGGGAATTTTTCCGAGGCTGCGCGCCTGATGCGCATGACACCTTCGACGGTGAGCAAGATGATCGGCCGGATCGAGACCCGTCTCGGTGTCCGCTTGCTCGAACGCTCGACGCGCCGTCTCTCGCTGACCGTCGAGGGTCAGATCTACTACGAACGAAGCCTCGCCTTGCTTGCCGAGATCGAGGATGTGGAGCGCAATCTGTCGACGGGTGCTGCGAGCGCCGGCGGCACCGTTCGCGTCAATGCTTCCGTCGCCTTCGGCGTGCTCGGGCTGGAACCTTTACTTCCCGCCTTCTGGCAGGCACATCCAAATATCGTCGTTGATCTATCTTTGTCGGATGAAATGGTCGATCTCTATCTGGACCGCACCGATGTCGCCTTTCGTGTCGGAAGCCTTCAGGACTCGACCATGATGGCCCGGCGGATTGGAATAGCCCGGCGCAAGATCGTCGCCGCGCCAGACTATCTCGCGCGCCACGGCACACCTCGGACGATCGACGATCTCTCCCGGCACAATTGCCTTGGCTTCAACTTTCGCCGCGCAGCACCCGTGTGGCCACTCAAGCAAAGCGGGCGCACAGTCGATCGCACGGTCAATGGCACTCTTCTTGCTAACAACGGCGAAACGGTGCGGCGTATGGCGCTCGCCGGCGTTGGGCTTGCGCGTCTCGGCGACTATCACGCCCGCGCAGACATCGCGGCCGGCCGCTTGGTGGAAATTCTGGCAGAGGCGGTCGAAGGCGATGAGGAGGAAATCCACGCCCTCTATCTTGGCGGCCCCCGATTGCCGCAGCGCGTTCGCGCCTTCCTCGATTTTGTTGCTCCGCGACTTCAGCAGTTCTTGAACGAGTCATAACCGTACTCCGACGAAATCGCGGCTGATTCCCGAAATGGATTCAGAGGTAGCCAGAAGCGAGCGAACTTTGATGTGGCATGCTTTGAAACCGTTGAAAATTCCGGATCGGTCATTATTCCGAGCGAAAATCGCGCAGTCCGGTTCACAAGGACAAGCTGCTTGGGCGTCAGTGGCGGACGGGAATCAGACGTCATTTCGGCATCAATATATCTATACATATTGGCAGGCTCGATCCTGGCGTAAGCCAACAGATTGCTTTTAAGTTTTTCTAAACAAAAACCAAACATCGCCCGCATTGTCATGCCGGCCAAGGGTCGGAATAATCAACCTGTCATAGCGGTGGACCTCGCCACGCGTCGCAGCCCTGGCGTTTGTCGCATCTGCTTTTTGAGCCTTCCGCATCGAGGGAAAAAGGCAAGAAAGTCTGAGCGTTCCGCGCTTCGGCAGTCGACAGTGCAAACATACGGCGGCGGCGTGGTCGGCCCCAAAGCAAGGGTAGTCAAGCTTCATGTCGACCAGCTCCAACTCTCGGTTCCGGCCCTTCAAGGTGGTTAAAAAGGTCCGTGAAAGTTCAACCATCACGTCATTCTACTTCGCCCCCATACAGTCCGATCACTGGCGTCGATTCGAGGCCGGCCAGTTTCTGACCATCCGGGTGCCCGACGGTAAAACGGACCGGCCCGTCATCCGCAATTATACTGTTTCCTCGGCGCCCGCCGACGAGGGCTTCTATCGGATTACGGTGAAAAAGGAGATCGCACTGGTCCCCGGCATCGCGGACGGTCTTGCATCGTCCTGGCTGCATGATGTTGTCGAGGAAGGCACGATCGTCGATATCGACGGCCCCCACGGCGCGTTCAAGCTCGACCGGCTGAGCAAGAGGCCGGTAATCCTGCTTTCTGCGGGGGTGGGCATCACTCCGACGATCTCGATGCTGAAGGTTCTGGCAAACGAAAGCGATCGGCCCGTCTGGTTCATCCATGCCTGCGACGGCGGGGCAGTCCATGCGCTCGAAAGCGAGGTCGATGCGCTTGCGGCAATCAGGCAAGACCTGAATGTCCATTACTGCTACCGCTTCCCGAGCGACGAAGACACGCGGCAGGGCCGATACCATTCGACGGGCTTCATCTCGCGGCCGACCTTGCAGAAGCTTCTGCCGCTTGACGACTACGAAGTCTATATGTGCGGCCCGCCGCCATTCATGCAAGCCATGTACGATCTGCTCCTGGATCTCGGGATCGAGAAGAACAAGATCGCTTACGAGTTCTTCGGTCCCGCCTCGCTCCTCGCCCCATCGAAAACACCGGAGCCTGCGGCTCCGAACATGCCGAAGCCCGCAGAACCCGCTGACGATCCGTCGACTGCGAAGCTCTGCGTTACGCTTCGGAAATCGGGGGACAAATTCGAATGGAAGGAAACCTCGGAGTCGATCCTCAGTTTCCTGGAGGCGCAGGGCATCGAGCCTGCTTTTTCGTGCCGCGCAGGCGTTTGCGGAAGCTGTCTGCAAACCCTGGTGTCGGGCGATGTCGTGTACACGGAGGAGCCGCTGGAAGAAACGCCGTCTGGAAAGGTGCTGCTCTGCTGCACCAAACCGACAAGCTCAATCGTTCTCGATCTTTGATCGGGAAATTCAAGCTTTCATTGCCACTTTTGGGGAGAGACCAATGTCGACTACATTCAAACTTAATCCGAACGTGGCAAGCCTTCCGCCATACAATGCGGGCATGAACATCGCGGTCGCCCGGAACAAGACCGGGCGTGACGACATAGCGGCCCTCGCCAGCAACGAGAACCCCTATGGCTGTTCGCCGAATGTATCAAAGGCGTTGGCCGGGATCGAGCCGTCCCGTTACTCCGATCCGAGCTGCACGAGCCTGCGCGATGCTCTGTCGGGAAAGCTCGATATCCCCGCGAACCGGATCGTCATAGGAAACGGCTCCGAAGAGATGATTGCAGCAGTCAGCCGGGCCGCGCTTCGTCCGTTCTCCACTGTGCTGACGGTGACGCCTGGCTTCGGGCTTCATGAAATAGAGCCGCGCGCAAACGGCGCCAAGGTCGTCAAATATCCGATGACCGCGGATCTCAGGTTCGATGTCGTTGGACTTGTCGCAGCTCTTCGGACGAAGCCATCGATCTTCTTTCTTTCATCGCCGTCGAATCCGGTTGGCCCGGCCCTTGCGACCGAAGGCCTGCGGCACATCATCGAGGCCGTTCCGAAGGAAACTCTCTTCGTCCTGGACGAGGCATATTTCGAGTTTTGCGGCGCGGATGGACCGGACGGCGTGCGTGAACTGGAAACGAGCGGACTTGCCTATGTCGTCCTACGCACCTTCTCGAAGGCCTATGGCCTGGCGGGTCTTCGCGTGGGCTATGCGATCGCGTCGGACGAGCGTGTCGCTGCGGCGATCTCATCTGCAAAAACACCATTCAACGTGAATGCGGCGGCGCAATTGGCGGCCGTCGCGGCGCTGGAAGATGAAGAATGGATGCGCAGCGCGGTTGCCAAGGTGGTCGCAGAGCGCGAGCGTATGGCGCGCCAGGTCAAGGCCCTTGGTTATTTCGCGCCGGAGTCGATGACGAACTTTCTCTTCATAGACGTCAGCCATGACAGCGGCGCGGCCTTCGACCATTTTCTGTCGCATGGCATTATCGTGAAGCCTTGGAAAGAGCCGGGGTTCGAGACCTATATCAGGGTTACCGTCGGGCTCCCTGCGGAGAATGACCGCTTTCTGGATGCACTGGCGGAGCTGAAGGCAGGTCAAAGCCAGGGACAGGCAGGCCGATGAGCGCTGGACATTCTGTAGAAACCGCGCAGCTGCCAAGTGATTTCATCGACGCGATGCGAAGCATGGTCGGCTCTTCCAATTTCAAGCAAGGCTCCGCCGTCGACACGGTTGACCATGGCGTCACGGCCGGAAACCTGGGAGCGGCAGCCATTGTTTTTCCCGAAAGTTCCGAACAGATCGCCGCCATCGTGAAATGCGCGAATGCGCATGGAGTTTCGATCGTCACGCACGGCGGCAGAACCGGCCTAGTTGGCGGAGCCCTATCGCAACCCGGGCAGATCATAGTATCGACCGCCAGGCTGAACCGCATCGTTCAGTTCTCCGCTGTCGAACGTGTTGCGGTCGTCGAGGCCGGCGTGACCCTGCAGGCCCTCCAGGAGGCGATCGTCGACCATGGGCTCGAACCGGGAATCGATCTGCCATCGCGCGGGTCGGCGACGATCGGCGGCATGGTCTCAACCAATGCAGGCGGAATTTCCGCCTTCCGATATGGCGTGATGCGCCACCGCGTTCTCGGCCTGGAAGCCGTCCTGCCGGATGGCAGCATATATTCCGACCTGACGCGCGTCGTGAAGAATGCCGCCGGGTACGATCTCAAGCATCTCTTCATCGGCGCGGAGGGAACGCTTGGCATCGTAACGCGCGTCGCGGTCAAGCTCGAACCCTCGCCGACATCCGTGGCGACAGCCCTGTTCGGCCTGCCCTCGGTGGAAGCAGCGCTCGAAGCAACAAGGCTGGCCCTTGCCGCACAATACGGACATCTTCGTGCGGCCGAGGCAATCTGGCATTCGTTCTTCAAGCTGACATCGGAAGAGCATGCCTGGTCGGCAAGCGATTACAAAGCCGATTGTCCGGTGAACCTTCTCCTCTCGCTTGGCGGCGCGGATGAAGAACAGCTTCAGCATGAACTCGGCCGCCTCTACGAAATGCTGGCCGGGACGTACGAGGACATCTCCGCGGTACTTGCAAGCTCTCAAGCCCAGCAGTCGCAGCTATGGCGATTGAGGGAAGACACAGACCTCATTTATCGCAGGCATGCGGCCGCACCTTCGTTTGATGTTTCGGTGCCGTTATCGGAAATCGATGCATATGTTCATCGATGCATGTCCGAATTGCGTGAACTCGATCCGAGTCTCGATCCATACCTTTTCGGGCATATTGCCGATGGCAACCTTCACATCGTGCTAAATGCCGCATCTTCGGATCTGTCCATGGAACAGTCGGCTTCCGTCGAGCGGATAATCTATCGCGACATAGCGAAGATCGGAGGATCGTTTTCAGCGGAACACGGGATTGGATCGAAGCGCATCCACTCCTTGAAGATGACTTCCGATCCCGTGAAACTTGCCTTGATGCAAAAAATCAAAGGGCAGTTGGATGGCATGAAGACTTTCAACCCGGGCAAGGTCACGGGATAAGCGAAGGAAGCAAGCGCCGCATCTCTTGCATCGAGGTGCGGCGCTGAACACCCTGCAACGGCGCAGCGGCTATCTTTCGCCCCGAAGCTCGTCGTTCTTCTTTGCAGTCCAGGTCGCAATGTAGTCCATCAGTGCCGGCGACAGGCAGTCATACGGCTCAAGTCCGCTATCCTTAAGCTGTGAACGAACCAGCTTCATTCGCTCCGGAGCGAAGCCTGCCTCGATTATCGACGATACGAACGCAGCAAAACCCGGCTGCGCCCAACCCTTTTCTTCAAACCGCTCGGGATGGATGAACGATAGTCCCTGGAATGGGTGCTCCCGTTCGACGGGACCGTGCATGTGTACACCACAAGCCTTGCACGCATGACGCTGAATCAACGCGGCCGCATCGACCACCGCCAGCTTGTCCGCATTCTCGATGACCTCGACATTTTCTGTCGGCGCAACCGCAACCACCGAAAATACTGCGCCTTTCGGTTTCCAGCATTTGGTGCAGCCGCACGCGTGATTGTGAGCAATATCGCTGCTGACGCGCACTTTCACAGGATTGACTGTGCACTGGCAGACAAGCGTCCCGCCAGAGAATGTAGCGTCTGTCGCCCTGTAGCCGGAATCGACCGTTGGGTGAATACCTATGCCAACCATGGAGATCTTCCTTCCCTCTTTTGCCGGTGCGATATGCATCGGCCCTAAGTTTCTAGCTGTGCCTTCGATCGTTGGCCGAGTGGGGCAACCTGGCCGGCCCCATAACGAACCCCCGCCCCCTTTCCCAACGGCCGTTAGCCGGCTCATCAGGAACGCTTTCGCCACGGCGGCGGCTGGTTGCGGAACAGACGACGACCAAGCCGGGTTCGGCGGCGAGACGTCTCTACTTTCCCATTCTCTGTTACGTTGGCATGCGTGCAGATCGGGCCGAAAGGACACCATGGGCATGGGCGATTGGCCACTAGCGATGGAACGAAGACCGCGAACGTCGTGCGCAACCGTCTTCATCGGATCAATAGACCACCACGCTTCTGATGCTTTCGCCTGAGTGCATGAGCTCGAAGCCCTTGTTGATGTCCTCGAGCGGCATGGTGTGGGTGATCATCGGATCGATGATGATCTTGCCCTCCATGTACCAGTCGACGATC
>NZ_WUEY01000047.1 GCF_010668395.1 Martinezella lusitana | reverse complement strand
GCATGGCGATTTGCGCTGAGACGATAAACCCTTCGGGTTTACGTTGGTAACGCGGGGTGGAGCAGCCCGGTAGCTCGTCAGGCTCATAACCTGAAGGCCGCAGGTTCAAATCCTGCCCCCGCAACCAAATACTTCCATAATCCACCAATATATAGCGCTGGCACGGGCACGGGCACTCGCGCCAACACCAAAGCGCAAAGGTAGCAAGGGTGAAGCCTCAAGGGACAGATGCGCGTCGACGCTGACCTTACCCCTCCACAATCACCGTCCGATATCTCGGCAGCAGAGCCGAAACCAGCTTCCTCTTCTCTTCCAATTCCTCCCGGCTGGGCTTCGGCGGTTGCGACGCCCGGCTCTTGAGGGGAAAGCCGACTGCGGCGAAAAAATCCTCCTGCCCTGCAGGCGTGCACATGCACAGCATCCGCGCGGTCTTGCCTGACATGTTCTTGAAGGAATGCGGTGCATTGGCGGGGACATTGACGGTCGATCCCGCCCGTACGGTCCGGGATTGACCGCGAAACGTGAACTCGAGCTCGCCTTCGAGCAGGAAGAACATCTCCTCGAAATCGTGCCTGTGCGGTGGTGGGCCGCCGCCATCGGGTACGAGCATTTCGATCAGGCAATAGCGCCCGTTCGTCTCTGAACCGGATACGAGTATCGTATAGATGCCGCCGGCAACGGACACATGGCGCATGTCGGGGCCGTCGGGATCGGCGATCGTCAATGAACGATCGAGGTCGTCGTCGGGAATCGGTGGGTTGGTCTCGCCAGCTGTGCTCATTTCAAGCCTCCGGATGATCGTCGTCATGAGCGGAAAGCACATCTTACCAGATAAGCGATGACACGTTATGCGGCCTTCTGCCCTTATTCCTCCGCGGCGAGAATGCAGCATTGCTCGGGAACAGGCACCAGCATCGCGGTATCGCCGGCAGCCAGCGGCTCCGACAAGGGGCCATTGGCGACGATGCTGCCGGCCGCAGTTTCGCATTGATACTGATAGGCACGGCCGAGATAGGTTCGTGTTCCCAGAACAGCCGGCAAGCCGGCCCCTTCGCGCCGAACCGACAATCCATCCGCGCGGCAGCCAAGGACGAAGCTGTCCGGAACAGGGCCGAAGCCGTCCTGCGATAGCGCGATCCTCGCGCCGCCCGCGGCCTCTGCCGTGATGAGGGCGCCCTGCCGCTCCACGACCCGCAGCGGCAGCAGGTTTTCGAAGCCGACGAACCGGGCGACGAAGCTGTTGGCGGGCTTGCGGTAAAGGACTTCGGGCGTATCGAGCTGCATGATGCGGCCGGCATTCATGATGGCGACGCGATCCGAGATCGAGAAGGCTTCCTCCTGATCGTGCGTCACGTAAAGCGAGGTCGTGCCGTTGGCGCGCTGCAGCTGGCGGATTTCCACGCGCATGTCGACCCTGAGCTTGGCGTCGAGATTGGAGAGCGGCTCATCGAACATCAGGAGCGGCGGTTCGATGACGAGCGCGCGCGCCAGCGCCACGCGCTGCTTCTGGCCGCCGGAAAGCGCCGAGGGCAGGCGGTCGCCGAGGCCGGAAAGTCCGACGCGCTCGAGCATAGCCGCAGCCTTTTTCCGCCGTTCCTGTGTCGGGATGCGGCGCTGCTTCAGGCCGAAGGCGACGTTTTCGAGCACGGTCAGATGCGGAAACAGCGCGTAGTTCTGGAATACCAGGCCGATATCCCTGGCATGCGCCGGCAGCGTCGTCAGGTTGCGATCGCCGAGCTTGATGGTGCCGCTTGTCGGTTGCAGGAAGCCGGCGACGAGCCGCAACGTCGTCGTCTTGCCGCAGCCGCTGGAGCCGAGCAGCGAGACGAGTTCGCCAGCCGCGACGGAAAGCGAAAGATCCTGCAATACGGCTGTCTTGCCGTAGTGGGCGCTGATGGAATCGATGGAGAGCGATACGGTCACGGGCGGCTACTTTGTCAGGAAGGTTAGGCCCAGGGTCGCCTCGACGATCGCCATGACGGCGACGGTCACGAGCATCAGCAGCACGGAAACCGAGGCGATGGTCGGGTCGAAGAACTGCTCCATATGGGCGAGGATCTGGATGGGAAGGGTGGAGATGCCGGGGCCGGTCAGGAAGACCGAGACCGAGACGTCGTTGATCGAGGTGATGAAGGCGAGAATGAAGGCGGCGATGACGCCGGCACGGATATTCGGCAGCACCACCGTCAAAAAGGTCTTCAAGGGCGGGCAGCCCAGGCTGATTGCCGCCTCCTCGATCGAGAAATCGAAGCTCGCGAGGCTGGCGCTGACGACGCGAACCGAATAGGGCAGCACCAAGAGCGCATGGCCGATCAGCAGGCTCGGGAAGATCGGAAGATCGAGCCCGATGGTGATCGATTTCATCAACGAGAAGCCGAAGACGATTTCCGGAACGAGGATCGGAAGGACGAACAGCGTCGACAGCCAGCGGGGCAGCTCGACCCTGTACCGGCTGATGGCATAGGCGGCTGGGATGCCGATCAGCAGCGACAGCGCGGTCCCGAGGAAGGCGAGCTCCAGGCTGGTGACTGCCGTCGTGCGGAAAGCCTCGATTTCGAAGATGTTCCAGAACCAGTGCAGCGTCAGGCCTCGCGGCGGGAAGGTGAGGTAGGTCGTGTCGCTGAAGGCCGCGCCGATGATGATGACGAGAGGCGCCAGCAGGAACAGGAAGATAAGAGCCGTGAAGGCGACGAGTGCCGGGTGGACCGATTTTGCCATGTCACACCGCCATCGGGTTGAGGCGCCGTGCCAGGCGGCTCATGAGCGCGACGATACCGATCGTCACGACGACCATGATGGCGGCAATCGTCGAGGCGCCGACCCAGTCGAAGGTGACCATGGCGCGCTGATAGAGAAAGGTGCCCATCATCATCTGCTTCTCGCCGCCGAGCAATTGCGGCGTGGCATAGGAGGTGAAGCTGCCGGTGAAGACAAGAACGGCGCCGACGATGAGGCCTGGCGTGGCGAGCGGCAGGATGACCTGCCGGAACGTCGCGGCCGGCGTGGCGCCCAGCGAGGTCGCCGCCTGGATGAGATCCTGCGGTATGCCCTCGAGCACGCCGACGAGGGTCAGGATCATCAGCGGCACGAAAAGATAGACCATCGCGACGATCACCGAGCCCTCGGTATAGAGCATCGAGAGCGGCTCGCCGATCACGCCGATGGACAGCAGGATGGTGTTGAGAATGCCGTTCTTGCCGAGAATGATCAGCCAGGCGAAGGAGCGCACCACCACGCCGGTCAATAGCGGAAAGACGGCGGCGATGATCATCAGGCTCTTGGCGCGGCCCGGCATCTGCGCGATCACGTAGGCGGCGATGAAGCCGATGATCAGCGAGATGGCCGTGGTAATCAGCGCAATCTCGATCGTCCTGTAGAGCACCGTGCGGCGAAAGCCGCTGGCGAAGAAGGCGACATAGGGGGAAAATATCCCCTTGGGTTCGCCGAAGGTCGCCGCGATCGTAATGATCACGGGAACGAGCAGGAAGAGCGTCACGGCCAGGATCGCCGGCGTCGCCAAACCCCATTTCATCAGATGCTTCATCAACTAAATTCCGTGAGGATGCCGCAAAAGCCTGCGGCACGCCCTGTTACATGCCGAAGATCTCGTTCCAGCGGTCGACCCAGTCCGACTGCGCGTCGATCAGCTTCGCATAGTCGATGCGGCTGAGCTTGGCGATCATATCGGCGCCATAGGTCCAGAGCTTCGCCTTTTCGGGGGGCAGCACCACCTTGGTCGAGACCGGAGCGTCGACGCCCTGTTCGGCTTCCGCCTGCTGCACGTCCTTCGACAGGATGAAGTTGATGAACTGGTGGGCCAGCTCGACGTTTTCCGAGCCCTTCGGAATATTGACCGTATTGAGGACGGCGATATCGCCTTCCTTGAGATTGGCCCAGGCCATCGTCGGAACGGCTGATTGCAGCGATGTCAGAACAAAATCCTGTGTCATCGACACTTTGGCCTCGCCTGTCGAGATCAGGTTCACCAGCTCGGAGCCGGTGTTGTAGTTCTTGGTCACGTTCGGCTTCAGCGCCTCGATGGCTTCAAAGGCCTTGTCGGCATCGGTATAGGGATCGACGCCGGCATGCTTGCCGGCTTCGATCACCGTCAGCGGCCCGCCTGTCGTGGTGATGCCGGGCAGCGAAACGGCGCCCTTCAGGTCGTCGCGCCAGAGATCGTTCCAGGAGGTGATCGGCGGGTTCACCTTTGCCGTATCGTAGACGATGCCCACGCGGCCGATCGTGTAGGCGGGGCCGTAATTGCCCTGCGGTGCCTTGGCGATATCGTAGAGATCGGCAAGGTTCGGGATCTTGCTGCGGTCGACTTCCTGGAAGAGACCCTGCTGGATGCCGAGCTGCGAATAGCTGTCCGTGAGATAGATGACATCGACGCCCTTGCCGCCGCGCAGTTTCAGCTTGTTGAGGCGGTCGGCATTGTTGCCGGTTTCGAAGACGACGTCGCAGCCGCAGATCTTCTTGAACGGCTCGATGATGTTGGCCTGCATCTTCTCGCCGTTATAGCCCCACCAGGAAACGGTCAGCGTCTTTGCCTGGGCGTAGGCCGGTGCGGCGGTTGCCGCGGCGAGAATCGCGAATCCCGCTGCGCGGGCAAGTGTGAGGCCTTTCATTCTCGAAATCCTTTTTGGTCAATGAAATCCGACATATGCTTCAAGCTTGCAGGATACTATTTTTCGAGCAGCGGCTTTACAAGCCCAACGAATGGGCAGGGTGGCAGTTTCTGCCTTTGATGGGATGAAATATCCGCGTCGCTGCGTTGCAGCGCCGCGCTGTTGCAAACCTTTGAGATCATTCGGCTCGGCGTAAACAAGCGAAGCCGCTTTACATGCAGGTTTGCCGTCTCTACCCTCGGCTGATCGAATTTCCTGCAGGCATGCTTCCCATGACATCCCCGATAATAAATCTCCCCGACGATCTGCTTATCAATGCGGCGGACGAAGTGCTGATCCGTCAGGATCTGACGCTGACCGCGCTCGGCCGCCGTCCGGCCGACCGGCTGCTGCGCGTCGGCCGGCTGCTGGACGTGCATAGCCGCGCCTGGCTCGAGGATCAGGAAATCGTCATCAAGGGCAGGCGGATCGCCTATGTCGGCCCCGCCGGCAGCTACGAGGGAGAGGTGAGCGAGCGTGTGCACGAGCCGGACCTTGCCGCCGTTCCCGGCTTCGGCGAGGCGCACAAGCATATCGAAAGCTCGCATCTGACGCCGGAATGGGAAGCGGCCCTGGTCATGCCGCATGGCGCCACCTGGACCTGCGAGGCGAGCCACGAGTTTTCCAATGTGAATGGCGCCCGCAATCTGGAATTCTGGCTGGAAGCGCGTCGCCGCGGATCGCCGATGAAGATATTCCCTCTGCCGGGATCGGCCGTGCCGCCGACCGCTTATGAGTGGGGCGGCGGCCATTTCGGCTATGACGAGCAGAAGTCCTTTCTGGGCGAAAGCCTGATGGTCGCCGGCCTCGACGAGGTCATGGACTGGCCCTCGGTCAGTAATCCGGAGAATCCGGCTTACGATCGCCTGTGGGGCATGATCCGCGCGACTTTCGAGCAGCGCGGCGTCGTCGAAGGGCATGGCGCGGGCCTGCGCGATCTGCCGTCGATCAATGCTTTTGCCGGCGCCGGCCTGGCCTCCGATCACGAAGGCTGGTTCCTTGACGAGATCTGGGAAAAGCTGACGCACGGCCTGTTCATCGAACTGAGGCCGCATTCCCTGCCCGAGGTCATCAAGGGGCTGATTGAGAAAGGCTTGTCCGATTGGTCGCAGTTCGCTTTCGTCACCGACGATCGCAGCGCCAGCGATACGCTGAAAATGGGCGCTACGGATCATAATGTCCGGCTTGCGATCGAGAACGGGCTGGCGCCTGAAATCGCCATCCAGTGCGTGACGATCAATCCCGCCCGGCACATGCGCCTGACACCGTGGGTCGGCTCGATCGCGCCGGGGCGCTTCGCGGATATCGTGCTGCTGGACGATGTAAAGACGCTGTCGATCGCCAAGGTCTGGGCCGATGGCAGGCCGGCGTCAGAGGGCAAGACCTTCGTCGGCGTCCGGCCTGAGATCGACTGGCCGGATTGGGCGACGAAGACGGTTCGGATCGACAGGGTCGTCACGGCGGACGATTTCCGCATTGCCGCTCCGGCGGAAACCGCCACGGCAAAGGCGGCGCTGCTGCGGCCGTTCCACTGGGCCGACGATTTCATCACCATGGACCTGCCCGTCAGCGATGGCGCCGTCCAGCGCGATTCCGACCGCAACGTCACGAAATTTGCCATCGTCGACCGCTTTTCCGGCGAGGCCAAGGTCGCCCGCATGTTCTGGCTGGGCACGGGACCGCGCACGCCGGACACCGCGCTTGGCGCGACGCTCGGCCACGACAAGCACAATATCTGGGTCGTGGGTTCCTCCGACGCCGCCATGGCGATGGTCGTCAACGCGCTCGAGGAGCAGCAGGGCGGCTGGGTGCTGGTATCGGGGGGCAAGGTCGTTGCCCGCGTTCGTTATGAAGTCGGCGGGTTGATGACGGCACGATCGGCCGAAGCGCTGGATGCGGAAATGCAGGCGCTGTATAAGGCCGGAGCCGAGATCGACTGGATGTACGAGCCGACGTTCTCGCCCCGCTGGTGGCCGGGCTTTCCCGAGCGTCTCTCCTTTGCGACGCTCACCTGCGCACCCTGGCGCTGGGTTCTGGTCGCGCCGTCCGAAAGGGCGCCGGACGGGTTTGTCAACGTTGCGACCGGTGAAACGCATCCCATCGTCTGGTAGGGGATATCCGTTCTCGGGATAGGGATATTCCGGACATCGACCCGCTGAGCGCTAATAAGATGGAAGATCGGCTCATGATTGAGCGGATCATCGGCCCTTGACGCCCGAGGCTGCTTCCTTAATTATCCGTTTGGTTACTTGCTTCGGGCCGCGCGCGAACGGCTGAGGCGCACCCGTCTTCGCGCGGCGTGGTCCATATCCGAAACCGACGGAGGAAGCCGTGGTGACTGCCGTTGACAACGATATGCCGCCGGTAACGTCGGCATTTTCCACGCTGGGATGTGCGGATCTTGAATTGGACGAGGCCCTCGCACTGGCGGCGCGCCATGGAGTCGACGCCATCGAAATCCGCGCCCTTGGCGGCACGATCGATCTGGTCGCCTATTTCACCGAAAGGTTCGGCTCTCCGGCCGGCCTCGCCAAGGCGCTGAAAGCGTCTCCCGTAGGCGTATGCGCCTTCGACACCTCGCTGCGCCTCGTCGGGGCGACACCGGAGACGAAGGAAGAGTTCCTGCGTTACCTTCCCTGGGCTGAGGCTGCCGGTGTCACGTCGCTGCGGGTTTTCGACGGCGGTGAAACCGGCGACGAAGGCGAATTCGCCGAGGCGCTGGCCACGCTGGAATGGTGGCGGGAAACAGCAAGGCGCGAGGGCTTCCAGGCCGAGATGGTCATCGAGACGCATGATCTTCTTGCCTACCCCGACGCGATCGGCCGTTTCCTGGAGATGGCGCCCGATTGCGCATTGCTCTGGGATACGCATCATACGTGGCGCAAGGGCGGGCAGGATCCCGTCGCGACCTGGAATATGGTCCGGCGCAATACGCGGCATCTTCACGTCAAGGACAGTGTCTCCAGGGCAGGCCCGAGACTGCCATACAGCTACGTGGTGCCGGGCAGCGGCGAGTTCCCCATGGCCGCTCTCGCCGCCGTACTTGCCGCCGATGGCTATGCCGGCGTGATCAGCCTGGAGTGGGAGAGATTGTGGCATGCCGAATTGCCGCCGCTGGATCAGGCTCTACAGGCGGCTCGGCATAACAAATGGTGGTTGCCGGCACGACACGACAAATAGCTGTTGAAGCTCATGGATATTTGAGTTTAGCTGTATCGGGGAAAGGGCGCGTAGATTGATTTTTGCAAATACTTGTCAGTTTCTGTATTAATGGCAACTAAATAATAGTTTCGTCGACGCGCTGTGCCGGGTTGACTATAATCTTCGGCGCGATATCTCCGGCTTCTGTGAAAGGAACCTCGGTGACACGAGGTTTAAGGGTGTCTGGAAGATGGAAGAAGCGGATTCTAGGCACGGGAAATCCGATGCTTCGGAGCCACGCACACAGCTTCCAGTCATCGCTTTCAGTCTCCGGAGAGACATCGACGGCCAATTCCCTGACGAAGGGAGGTTTGATGAACGGTAGTGCAAGCCGCGGGGAAGAGGGGCATGGCGCCCTGATCTTAAAGGCGATTGCCGAGGGTGGCCTGGGTTTTGCAGCCCAGTGGATCCACGACGCAAAGGACGTTGCCGACGTGTTCTATGCGGAAAGCCTGGCGCGCGTGAAGGATTCGGATGGAGTAGTGCACACGGCCGGCACATTCGTCGCGCTCCTTGAACGGCAGGACCGCTGGTTCGATCTCGATCTGCGCATTCTCGACATGGTGCTTTCGGACCTCGTCGCGGATAAGACGCTTGTTCTGGGTTTCAATCTCTCCGCCGCCAGCTTGTCGCGCCCCGAGCGGTTTGCCGATGTCTTCAGCCGCATTACCCGTCAGCCGGAGCTTACTTCCCGGCTGATGGTCGAGATCACGGAAAGCTATCCGCTCGTCGGCGCTGCCATCGAGCGCATAAAGATGATCCGTGAACTCGGCTGTCGCATCGCGATAGACGATTTCGGGGCCGGCTTTGCCACGCCGGCATCGCTGCTGCGGGTCGCCGCCGATATCGTCAAGATCGATGCGGCCTTTATTAGGGATAACAGGCGCAGCCGGGACGGCAGCGACAGCCTCTCCCATCTCGTTGGCTTCGCGTCCTGCTTTGCCCCCTTTGTCGTCGTCGAGGGCATCGAAACAAGCGCTCAGCTCGAAGCGGCGCGAGAGGCCGGGGCAACGCATGTGCAGGGCTTCCTTCTGTCGAAGCCCGTTTCACTGGCGCAGCTTCGACGCCGCAGGCGGAAGATCGTTCTGCGAGGATTGGGATGAGCGTTCCTGCGCATCGGCCTGTGAGGTTTCCGCGGCGCGACTTGAGAGCGCCTTCGGTATGCCGCTCGTTGGCCTCTGCGGCAAGCGCGGACTATGGAATGAAAGATTGCCGGTTGTGACTGCGAACGCAGTCTGTCCCGGTATTTGAATAGGGGATCGCGCGCCGTAGACGGCGCAATTCAAGACGGCGTGACGTCCGGCAGCGGACGTCGCCCATAATGCAATTCGAGCGGGGCGGCGCACGAGGAACCAAATGAGATCCGGAAAAAGATCATGGATTCTTTCAGCGAGAGAAAAGACCCCGCTTCATCGAAGAAACACTTCCTGCTCGACGGCTGCGCAAAGATCGCTTCGGCCTATGTCAGTCACAATACGATCCCGGTTGCTGGCCTTTCCCGGCTGATCAAGGATATTCATCAGGCGCTGCAGACGCTGGAGGACCCCGTTTCCGTCATCAATCGCGGCAATCCGGTGCCGGCCGTGGATCTGAAGAAATCGGTAACGAGCGACTACATCGTCTGCCTTGAAGACGGTAAACGCTTCAAGACCTTGAAGCGCCATTTGCGCGTTCACTACGGCATGACGCCGGACGAATACCGGCAGAAATGGGGGCTGGCGCCCAACTATCCGATGGTTGCCGAGAACTATGCCAACCGCCGTTCGGAGCTGGCCAAGATTTCCGGCCTCGGCGCCAATGGCGGCAAGAAGGAAAGCGTCGGCTAGAACGCTTTCAGAAAAGCCGAGCACATTCCCGCGTGCGATTGCTTCGGCACTCCATGAGGAAACTTGTGTTGGCCGCATGTGAAGAGATTGCATGCTTGCCGCCATGCCGTTTGCCGGCACGAGCGCTGCAACAAAAATGGCGCCCTGCAAGGGGCGCCATTTTTGTCTTGAGGCTTCCGGGGGGATGCCGCCGAGCGGTCAGAAAACCTGGCGCAGAACGAGGAACAGCACGAAGGCGAGCGCGATGGAGGCCGGAAGCGTCAGGATCCAGGCCATCAGCATGTTGCGCACGGTCGACCATTGCAGGCCGGAACCGTTCGCCGCCATGGTGCCGGCGACACCGGAGGACAGGACGTGCGTGGTCGAAACCGGCAGGCCGAGGTGATCGGCCGCGCCGATCGTCAGCATGGCGACCACTTCGGCGGCCGCACCCTGGCCATAGGTCAGGTGCGTCTTGCCGATTTTTTCGCCGACCGTCACGACGATGCGCTTCCAGCCGACCATGGTGCCGAGCCCGAGCGCCAGCGCGACGGCAACCTTCACCCAGAGCGGGATGAACTTGGTCGCGTGATCGACGGCGGCGTGATAGTTGGTCACGGCCTTCAGGTCGTCGTCGCCCATCGGCAGCAGCTTCTGCTTGTCGATCAGCTTCAGCGATTCGCCGATGAGGTAGATGTCGTTACGAACGTTGCCGACGAGCCCGTTCGGCAGCTTCTCGACACTCGGATAGGCGGCGATCTCGGCGCTGGTGGCGTGGATATAGGCCTGCAGCGCCGGTGTCGTTGCATCCGTCCAGGTCTTGGTCTTTACCGCATCGCTGACGGCAGCCTTCGCATCGGCCGGTGCCGTGACGCCCGGCTTCACATACTTGCCGAGCACGGTCTCGACCTGCGCCGAAGCGGCCTTGTAGGCTTCGAGATAGTTGACGTCGGGCGTACGGTTCAGCGCGAAGGCCGTCGGCACGAGGCCGATGAGGATGAGCATGATCAGGCCCATGCCCTTCTGGCCGTCATTCGAGCCGTGGGCGAAGCTGACGCCGGTGCAGGTGAAGATCAGCAGGCCTCGGATCCAAGCCGGCGGCGGCGCGTCGCCCTTCGGTGCTTCGTAGAGCTCCTTGTTGCGGATCAGCACCTTGGCGACCAGCAGCAGGACGGCTGCCATGCCGAAGCCGATGATCGGCGAGAGCAGCAGCGACATGCCCACGCTGGTTGCCTGCGACCAGTCGACGCCGCTGGTGGCGGAGCCGGCGGGCGCCAGGAACTGGTTGGCAAGGCCGACACCGATGATGGAGCCGACAAGCGTGTGCGAGCTCGAGGCCGGCAGGCCCAGATACCAGGTGCCGAGGTTCCATATGATCGCGGCGATCAGGAGGGCGAAGACCATGGCAAGGCCCGAGCCGGAGCCGACCTGCAGGATCAATTCGACCGGCAGGAGGGCGAGGATGCCGAAGGCAACGGCGCCGGACGAGGTCAAAACGCCGAGGAAGTTGAAGAAGCCGGACCAGATGACGGCAAATTCAGCCGGCAGCGAGCGGGTGTAGATGACGGTGGCAACGGCGTTGGCGGTATCGTGAAAGCCGTTGACGAATTCGAAACCGAGCGCGATCAGCAATGCCAGGCCGAGCAGGATCCACGGAACAGTGGCCGCGTCGGCGAGGTCGCTGCCGAGGGCGTAGCCGACATAAGCCAGGCCGCCGAGGACGACGATGCCGAAGATTGGCAAAAACCACTTCGCCGAGCCGCTGGCACCGTGAATCGGGTGATTGGCATTACCACCCTCCGAGCTGTTTGAAACGAGGTCGACCATCCCGAGCTCCTTTATTGAAAGTGATATTTCCGGTGTAAGCCTCGTTCATGAAACTCTCGTGACGCGCGAGTAAGTTGCGGTCGCCCGTAAATACCGGCAACAGAAGCATTTTCGGTCGCGGATATGAGTTCGCGCCCATCTTGATTTCGCCGCCAAAACGCCTTTTTCGGTTCAGGCGGCGTTCATGCGCTCAAGGTTTAAATCCCGCTTGTAAGGGACTTGGATAAGGGACCATCAAGATGAGATCGTCCATGATTGCCATCGCTGTCTTGCTTGGCAGCCTGGCTGTGACTTCGGCGGAGGCAATGCCTGTTCCCGCCGTCGGGACAACGGCCTCCGTGCCGGTCGTGAAAGTTGACTATACCTGCGGCCGCGGCCGCCATGTGACGCGTTGGGGTGATTGCCGTCCGAATCGTTGGGGCCCGCCGCCTCGGCGTTGGGGCTACTATCGACCGCCACCGCCGCCACCCTGGGGCTGGCGTGACCATCGTCGCCATTGGCGCGATGACGGTTGGCGTGATCGCCCGCGCTACTGGTGAGTAGCCGCCATTCTATTGGTAAAATGACAAGCACCGCCACATCGAGTGGCGGTGTTTTCTTATGATTGCGGCGCTGTCCGCAACGCGCGTGCGGCAAACCACAATCCCGCGATCATGACGACCGTGGCCGACAGAATGGCCATGAGGCTTTTCGCGTGCATCAGGATATCGGCGGGTTTCGGACGGATGAGATCGGCGGTGTTGAAGCTTTCGCCGCTGAACTTGCAGAGGACGAGCGAGAGGTTGTTGCGAACGAGCGAAGCGTCGATATCGGAGACGAGATCGTCCACCGATGCCTTCTTCCCCTTCATCGTTCGCATCTCAAGCAATATGGCTTTCGCCGCCGCCAGATAGGCATGCGAACATTCGTTGAACGGGCTTTCCTCGTCGGTGACGCTGCCGGGCATCAGGCCCCAGAGGCAATAGGCACGCTGGATCTGTGCGAAATTCAGGAGACGGCGGAAGGTTTCATTGGTGTCGGAGACATCCTCGGCAAGCGAGACGATCCGCCCGTAGTAGGGCGCGATCACGGCCATTTCGCCATGCGTGAGAGATGGTATCGGGATTCCGGCCTGGCTTCCGGAAGAGCCGCCATGGGCGGCAACCGCTGTCGGCCAGCCCGACAGCAAAAGGCAGAGAACCGCGAGCAATATGCCGCCTGCGCCCAGGCGTTTCCCGCGCATGTGACCATGCGCGGGAGCTGTGTTGCGTGGCATCTCAGGCCCGGCGCAGAGCCGCATTGCGATAGCGCACCTGCGGCAGCTCGCGTTCCGCCCAGGCTCCGAAAGCAAGTCCGAGCGTGGTCCACAGGATGACGTGCATCCCGAGCGACGTGAGGCGGAATCGCCAAAGCACGACGGCCGAGAACTGTTCCGGCACTTCGTTGATCGGCGGAAGCAGATACTGGATCAGCGCGACGAAGACCATATAGCCGATGCCGGCGATGATCGCTCCGTTCCAGGATCCGTAACGCGCCGCCAGCCGGCGGCCGAAGCCCACGGCGACGATCATGCCGACGATGGATGCGACGATCATGATGAAGAACAGCTCGGTTCTGGCGCCGATCGTATCGGGATTGCCGACGGCCGGCGGGTTTGCCGGATATTTGATGTCGGGAACCAGCGAAATCGTCACGAAAGCGGCGATTGCGAGCAGCGCTGCCGTGCCGCGTGCGCCGAGCGGGCTGATGCGGCCGTAGACGAAGGAGAAGACCAGCGCGAACAAGCCGCCGACCGCCGTCGAATAGACCATGATGCCGGTGAAGAGACCGATGCCCGCCTGCGTGGCGCGGCTGACGATTTCCGGCTCGGGCGCCTCGCCGGCAGCCTGGGCTGCCTTTTCTTCAAAGCCGATGGCCCAATCGACCAGGGGTTCGCCGAAGGTGTGGGCGAAAGCAAAAATGAGAATACCCGCAAGGGCCCCGACGATCATGCCGCGGAGCAAAAGACGTCCAACCATGTGATTGCTCCCTTAGTGGCAGGGGAAGCCGAGCAGGTGGCGGCCGTCATGCACGAATTCGTGCACGTACATGCCCGATATCAGCGAGGTCGCGCCTTCTTCCGCGCCGACGAAATAAATCGCCAGCAGCATCAGCAGGCCCGCGAAAATGGCCCATGGCAGGATTTGGCCGAGCGGAATCGGCTGCGGAATTGCGGTAGGTGCAAGAGCGGTATCAGACATTGTATTCCCTCATTAAGAAAGGCGCGTTCCATTACGGAAGGGTTCTTACGGGAAGGGTCTGACTCTCTGGGGGCGGTATCCGCCCGTCGATTACAGTGGCGCGACCGCGCCGGGATTTCACCGGCTTCCACACCCGCAAGCCTGAGTTTATATCTGTCTGCGAAGATAGTTGTCAATCAAGCGTCATCATGATGCGAAATCGCGACAGCGATGGAGTTATGAAATCGAATGAAAGCGCGCCTGAGCTGGATTTGCCACGGGCCGACCCAGGCCAATCGCAAGGGTTGTTTCCCGGATGACGAGCCGCTGGAAGCCAAGGCGTTGCAGCGCGATGACCTGCCATCTTTCAGGCTCGGCGCGGTCGACCGGATCTGGACGAGCCCGGCCCTGCGCGCCCGGCAGACGGCAACGGTCCTTGGTCTCGATGCGAGCCCGGAACTTGCCTTGCGCGAATGCGACTATGGCAATTGGCGAGGCCGATCGCTCACCGAACTCCACGACAGCGATCCGGGCTCGCTTGCCCTGTGGATGACGGATCTGTCGGCGGCGCCCCATGGCGGGGAATCCCTGTCGGCCGTCGCAGGGCGCGTGGCCGAGTGGATGGGGCATCGCATCGGGGACGCCGGCCATACCGTCGCCGTCACCCATGCAACGGTCATCCGGGCCGCTATTCTGCATGTCCTGCAGGTGCCGCCGGCGGCTTTCTGGGCAATCGACATCGAGCCGTTCGGCATCGTCGAAATGACGAGCGACGGCCGGCGCTGGCAGCTTCGCTTTCCGAAGATGCCGGCTTAGGCAATCCCAGGAAAAGTGCGTGGCGGCTTTCGGTCCGGAATTGCGTGAAACAAAAGGATAGAGCGTTCTCGCGAATCGGGGAAAGGTGGGAAGGCGCTGGGGATCAGCGGCTCGCCTTCGCCCGCTGCCGCTCGAAATAGACGAGATAGACGGCCATGCCGAGCGTCATGACGGCCAGTCCGTACCAGGTGATGGCGTAGACGAGATGGCTGTTGTGGAAGCTGATCTGCGTCAGCCCTCCCACCGGCAATCCGCCGGGATTCTTCGCATCGTCCGCATCGATGAAATAGGGCGCCGTGTTCTGCAGGCCGCGGCTTTCCGCGATCGCGGCGACGTCACGCGAATACCAGCGGTCTTCCGCCGGTACGTTCGAGCGCAGCAGCGTGCCCTTGGGTTCGCTGATCCGCAGCAGGCCGGTGATGCCGGTCTCCGCCGCGATCTGGCCTTCGGGCCGTGTTGACGGATTGCGCTTTTCGGTCGGCACGAAACCGCGGTTGACGATGACGATCGTGCCGTCGGCGAGCTTCAGCGGTGTCAGCACCCAATAGCCCGGGCCAAGTTCGGTCGAGGCATAGACCTGCGTTTCCTTGTCGTTGAGGAAGGTGCCGCTTGCCTGCACATGCTTGTATTCGGAGCTTTCGGCGTTGACGTCAGCCCATTGCGCCGGGCCGGGAGCGGCAACGGCCGGGGCATGTACGCGCGCATCGACCCTGGCGATCAGATCCAGCTTCCAGTGCAATCGCTCCACCTGCCAGGTGCCGAGCCCGACGAGGAGGGCGGTCAGGAGCAGAAGCAGCAGCACCCAGATGGCGAGAACAAGCGTCGAGCGCGGCTTGCCAAGGGATGTGCTCGTGGAAATATCGGTCATGGCGCTGGTCTCCGGGGGACGCGCTGGCGCATGATTTCGGGAGATCTTTAATTCTCTTTGGTGAAGATCATGCGTGGTCTGGAAAACTTTGGCTGCGATTTCAGGCATTCTCAAAAATGCGCCTTGCAGCGTCCGGCGGGATACATGCGCCGGGAAGAGGGTGGGCCTTTCGTCGAAAGGCCCACCCTTCGGTCTTACGGCATGTTGCGCATCATCTCGGGCGACATGGGCATCATGTTCGCGTTGAGGTGATGCATGACCCAGAGCGAGCCGGAAAGCGCGATGACGACGATCACGATGGTGAAGATCAGCGCCATCATGTTCCAGCCGCCCTCCGAGCGGGTGTTCATGTGCAGGAAGTAGATCATGTGCACGACGATCTGGATCGCGCCGAAGATCATGACGATCGCCCCGGTGACGGCCGGATCGGAGAAGACCTTGCCCATGACCAGCCAGAAGGGAATGGCGGTCAGAATGACGGAGAGGACGAACCCCGTCATGTAGCTCTTGAAGGTGCCGTGTGCAGCCTCGTGGCCGCCATGGTGGTCATGGCCGTGGGCGTCGGCGGAAGGATGCGAATGACTTGAGTTCGAGCTCATCC
>NZ_WUEY01000046.1 GCF_010668395.1 Martinezella lusitana | reverse complement strand
GGACAGCCGCGTCCCCGCGCGTCTCGATCTCCTTCAGCGTCGCCTCGACAATCGAGCGAACCTTCGCATCCTCCTCCGCACGCTCCGTCGCAGTCTTCCCAACCTTCAGATAACTAACCGTCATGATCTCTCCACCTTCCTCATTCACTTGCCAGCAACCCGGCGAACGCCGTCGGGCTCGATACGCATTCCGGTTTCCCGATCGAACAGATGCAGACGGGTACTCTCCGGCCGCAGCCCGGCCTTTTCCCCGATCTTGCCTCGCCATGAGCGGGGAGCACGGGCGATGACGCGGTTTGTACCGATCATGACGGTTACCAGATTGGATTCGCCCGTCAGTTCGACAGCATAAATGCTGCCGGCAATCTCCGCGCCTTGCGGATCGACCACCTCGATGTCCTCCGGCCTGATCCCCAGAACTCTGACGCCGGAGCCTCGGAAATCAGGAGCGGACAGGGAAACGCCCGGTGCCCTGAAACGCCCTTCGGACACGTTGCCATCGATCAGATTCATCGGCGGAGAACCGATGAAACCGGCAACGAAGAGGTTCGCCGGCCGGTCATATATCTCTTCCGGCGTACCCAGCTGCTGAATGCGCCCCTGGTTCATGACCGCGACGCGATCGGCGAGCGTCATGGCCTCGATCTGGTCGTGCGTCACGTAGATCGTCGTGACTCCCAGTTCGTGCTGCAGATGCTTGATTTCAGCGCGCATGGTCACCCGAAGCTTGGCATCGAGGTTGGACAGTGGCTCATCCATCAGGAAGACCTGTGGCGTTCGCACGATGACTCTGGCCAGCGCGACACGCTGGCGCTGGCCACCGGAGAGCTGCCGCGGCTTGCGCGCCAGAAGCGGCCCCAGTTCCACCTTCTCGGCGGCGATGCGCACCTTGGCCGCGCGATCCACCTTGCCGATCCCTCGGACTTTCAGCGGATAACCGATGTTCTGCTCGACGCTCATATGCGGATAAAGACCATAGTTCTGGAAGACCATGGCAACGTCGCGATCCTTGGGCTGCATGTCGTTGACCAGCCGCTCCCCGATCCTGATCTCCCCACCGGACGGATGTTCGAGCCCGGCAACCATGCGCATCGTCGTCGTCTTGCCACAACCAGACGGCCCGAGCAGGACGAGAAACTCCCCGTCTCCGATCGAAAGATTCAGTTCTTCAAGCGCGGTAAAATGACCGAAGCGCTTGGCTACGTTTTTCAGCGTTACGGATGCCAATGACTATTCCTCCCCGTTCGCCGCTGCAGGCTCGGCGTAAATCTGTCTCAGGATCGAAAGCTCGTCGTAGAGCGTCCATTCCTCGACCACTTTCTCTCCCTCGAAGCGGAAGTGAGACATTCCAAGTATATAGACGGCCTTGCCGCTCGGAGGCCCGAACAGACCGTCGCCATGGTGATGCCCCATAATCGACCAGCGAACGGCGGCAAGCACTCCATCCGTTTCGACGACATCGCAGTAATGGTCGAACGAGAATTCCGCATCCGGTATGGCGGCGAGCAGCTGCACATAATGATAGATCAGCGCTTCCCTGCCGGAGATTTCATGCCCGCCGGCGATGTGCCCGACGGCATCCGGATCGTAGAAGTCGCTGAGGACATTCAGGAGGCGCCGGTTCCAGGCATCGTGCAGGATATGCCTCAGACGATCCTCGATACTCTTTGTCGGACGCGCAAGGGGCGCCGCCTGCCGGCTGCCGCGCGTGACCGGCAGGCTCGCCAGCTTCTCGGCGAACCAGGGTTTCTTCCCCTGCCGGGTATCGTTCTGCGCAAGTTTCTTGGCGAGTTCGTGAATGTCCAAGCCGAGTTGCCGGACGACCGCGCCGTTGTCGCGGATCAGCCATTCGAGAAAAATCTGGTTGTCGCGGGAAACGCAGTCGGCAACCGTGAAGAAACGCGACGGCCGGCCGGTGGAAGGACCATAAGACGACGGCCCGAGATTTGTCATCCGCGAGAAACCGAGATGACTGGTGTAGAAACCTTCCTTCGGATCGCCGCTCCATGCGACATTGACGAAATCCATCGAACGGTCCGGAAAGGACTGCATCATCGCAAGCGTGCCGGTGACCACATCCTCCACCGAATGCGTTACGTCGAAGCCCGTATAGACGGTGCATGTCTCCGCATAGTAATCATAGATTTGTCCGACCGCCTTGTCGGCCCAGATCCAATGCGTGATCTTGAAGATGTAGTCGATGATATCGCCGAATTCGTCATCGAACCCGTCCATCGGAAACGAACCGCGTTCGACCGGCTTGAGCAGCCTTGCGATGGGAACGTGACGAACCTGGCTTATCTTTGGAGATACAGGCGTAGTCATGATCTATCCTATCTAACCGAACCTGACATCAGGCCCTTGGTGAAATACTTTTGAACGAACCGGGACAGGACCAGCATCGGCAGGATGATGACGAGACCCATGGCGGCCATGATCTCCCAGACGTCACCGCGCTCCGTGCGGGCGCTCATTAGACCGACCTGGATCGTTGTCGCCTTTTGCTGCGTCAGGACGAGCGCATAGAAAAACTCGTTCCAGGATACGACGAAACAGAAGATCGCCGCCGTTGCGATGCCAGGAAGAGCAACGGGTACGACGACGTCCCAGATCGCTCTCAGGCGGGACGCACCGTCGATCTGAGCCGCTTCCTCCATGTCCATCGGAATGCTGTCGATGAAACCCTTGATCATCCAGATCGCGTAGGGCACGACAAAGGACATGTTGGCGATAACCAGCGCAGTCTTGGTATCGAGCAGATTAACTTGCCGGAAAACGATGAAGAGCGGGATGATGACGACCACCGGCGGGATGAACTGGGTTGCCAGAACCCCGATAGGCCAGACGCTGCCGCCTGGAAAGCGAAAGCGGGAGAATGCGTAGGCCGCGGCGGTCGCGATCGGCAGCGAGAAAAACAGAGTAAAAAACGTCACGACGATACTGTTCCACGTTCTCTCACCGACCAGGAACGGCGTGGCAAACGCATCGCGAATATTCTGCAGGGTCGGCGCGAAGAAGATCTTCAGCGAGTAGACATCCGGCGCGCGCTTGAAGGCTGTCGCCAGGATCCAGGCAATGGGGCCGAAGAAAATCAGGACAACAACGGCAAGAGCGACGTAGCGTGCCGCCTTGGCAAGCATGTTTTGGAATCGAAAGCTCATATCACGCGCGCTCCATGACGAACCGTGTGTAGAGAACGGCGAGCACACCCATGACTGCCGCCAGCAAATAGGCAATCGCGGCGGAATAACCGAGATCATAGAATCTGAAGGCCGTGAGATAGACGAAATGTGCAAGCGTCTCGGTAGCCGTACCCGGCCCGCCCGCGGTCAGGGTAACGACCTGATCGAGTACCTTGAGCGAGAAAATCGCCTTGAGCAGGATCGCGATCGTCAATACGGGACGAAGCTGGGGCAACGTAATTTCCCAAAATACCCGAAACCGGGAAGCGCCATCGACCTGGGCCGCCTCGATCGTCTCCTGCGGCAAGGCCGCGAGTGCACCCACGAACAGCAACATGAAATAGGGCGACCAGTGCCACACGTCCGATGCGATCAGCGCCGCCATTGCAAGCGTCGGATCAGCCAACATGGGCACACCTTTCAGCGCGGGAATGATCGCTCCAAGCCCCGCCGAAATTGCCCCGAATTCGGGATTGAGCAGAAAGCGCCAGGATATGCCGAGAAGCGCTGGCGACATGGAGAACGGCAGCACCAGCAGCGTGCGGACGTTGACGGTGAGACCGTCGTTACCCGATAGTAGCAGCGCCAGCGACATTGCCAGCACCATCGTGATGACGACGGAAAACAGGGTGAATATGCCCGTCACGCGCACGCTACCCCAAAAATCGGGATCGTCGGTCAGAACGAGCCGGTAGTTGTCCAGGCCCACATAAGGCCCCAGCGTCGCCTGTTGCGCGATATTCCAGCTATGCAGCGAATACCAGAACCCTGCAACCAGCGGATACAGGAGCGTCAGCGCCATGATGGCCAGAGCCGGAGCCACAAGCCAGTATTTGAGATGTTTGTCCGCCAAGTAAACGGCTCCTCTTCGAGGTTCGGTCGGTCCGGCTTTTCTTCCTCCCTGCGGCAGCAACGGAATTTCGGCTGCCGCAGGCGAAAAGGCGGATCAGGCTCAGCCCTTGCGGTAGCCGGCGCGGCGCAGAATACGATCGATGTCGCGCGCGGCTTCATCGAGCCCGTCCTTGACGGGCTTTGCCCCTGTCGCCAGATCCGAAATCGTGTTCTCGAGTGTCGTGCCTATCTGCGGCCATTCCTTTAGCTGCGGCATGATGCGGGAGCCTTCAAGACTCTTGGCTGCCACCCGATGCAGGCCGAAGTTTGCATCGTTGACCTTCTGATCGAGGAAGCTTGCCGTGTGGGTGACAACGATATCAGAGGTGTCGGGGTCCGATTTATCAATCGCACACGCCTGCTCCAGTTCCGGCCTCGAAACCCACTTCATGAACTCCCAGGCTGCATCTTTCTGCTTGGATAGGCCGCTGATGGCGAAGGGCAGCGAAAGCGCGTACGAAACCGGCTTGCTGTCGGCAAACTTCGGCATGGGCGCGAAGCCAACCTGATCGGCCTTCAAGGTGGACTTGTCGCCCGTGAGCACGGAATAGACCCACCACCAGACCATGACCATCGCGGACTTGCCCTGGGCTACAGAATTGACGGCGTCGTCCTCGGCGAACTGCACCGAGCCAGGCGCCGCCACTTTGTGCTTCAACAGAAGATCGAGGTACATCTGGGTCGCTTCGACGGCAGCAGGCTCCGTGAACCGCGTCTCGGTGAAATCCGGCGTGAACAGATCGCCTCCCTTCCCCCAGAGATAATTCAGCCAGAGAAACAGGTTCTGTTGCCCGTTTCCCTTTCCGTAATACATGGCGACGCCGGAAATATCCGATTTGGACTGCACGGCCTTCGCTGTGATCACGAGCTCATCCCACGTCGTCGGCGGCGCAACGCCGGCCTGCGCGAGCAGATCCTTGCGATAGAACAGCATTTGGGGATGACCGCGGATCGGCAGACCGAAGACCTTGCCGTCAATTTCGCTGCCGAGTTTGTAAGCTTGAGGGTAGCTGTTTATGTCGACGCCGTCGCGGGCTAGCCAATCGTCGATCGGCTGAAGATAAAGCGAAAGCGACGGGCCCCAGTCGTCCTGATAACAGACCACATCGTAGGTCGAACTGCCGGCAACGGCTTCGGCGGCGATTTTGTCGCGGACCTGCGCATACGGTATGTAATTGTAGACGGCCTTGATGCCGGTCATCTCCTCCAATTCGGCAAAGCGCTTTTCGTGGGCACGGAATTGGGAGGCATGCGGCAGAAGAACGTTGATGGTCGAACCTGCAAACGGCTTTCCGGGGCGGATCTGCGCGGATGCGCCCTTGGGCATTCCAAATGTCATTGCAGCAGCAGATGCAGCACCAAGCTGCAGAATTTGCCTTCTCGTGATCATTTTTATACTCCCTCTGAAGAATTGGAACGCGCTCGCATTCGTATGCAGAATAACTCGATTGCATACGAATGCAATAGAGTGAAAATAAAAAACTCAGGAGGTGAATTTGGAGCCGACCGAACCACGTTCCACAAGTTGGGCGCCGAGCATCATATGCTCTGGCTGTGCGGATGGATCTTCGATCTGCTCGAAAAGCATCCGCAGGCTCGCCTCCACCATCCGGTTGATCGGCTGACGCACCGTGGTGAGAGCGTAGGTCGGCTGGGCGGCCGTCGTGATATCGTCGAAGCCGACGACACTTACATCTTCCGGGATGCGTAGACCCGCTTCATTGCGAATCACGTCCATCGCCCGTATCGCCATGTAGTCATTGACCACAAAGAGCGCGTCAGGCCTCTCTGCCGGCAATTTGTCCTTGAAAAGCCGCCTCACGGCCTGCGTTGTGTCTTCCAGATTGAAATTGCCGTTTGCTCGCTCGAAAAGCTCGATGCCGCGTGTATTGAGTTCGGCGCGAAAGCCGAATTCGCGATCCCGGCTCGTCGAGGCGCCATCCCAACCCGCAAGGATCGCAATCCGTTCACATCCGGCGTCGAGAAGGGCCTTGGCCGCAAGTCTTCCGCCGCCGACATTGTCGGTCGTCACCGCCGATAAAGTGGGATCATCCTGCGTCCGATTGAACATAACGACCGGAATCCCGCGTTCGGCGCACTCGATGCAAATCTTCGAGGAAAGTTCGACCGAGGCCGTCAGGAGCCCGTCGACCTGATATTGGAGAATATCGGAGACGGTAGAATCCGTATCCTGCAGCGTATTGGACATCATGAAGACGAGCGCATGATAGCCTCGTGCCTGAAGACCGTGACACAGGAGTTCCAGCGCTCGCGCATAGAACGGGTTGTCGAGATAGCTGAACAACACGCCGACCATTCTGGATCGCTGGGTTATGAGCGATCTCGCAATCGCATTCGGCTGATAGCCTAGTTCCTTGGCTGCGCGCAGAACCTTTTCCCTGATCTCGGCAGACACGCCGGATTGCGTCGGCCAGGGCGAAAACGTGCGACTGACGGCCGATTGCGACACCCCGGCCTTCCGGGCAACGTCGGTTGATGTCACTCGCTTTTTCTTCATATCCATCGATTCCTCGCAAGAACTTGCAAGCCATAGGGCTCGTCGGGCCATTTATGCAAGCCTCAGTCTTCGACCGCCTCTCCGGATCGCATCCGCACACCGGCCGCCGGCTTGCGTTTCGCCCATGAAAAGAATTCATGGGCCGGCATTGCCAAAGTTGGAAGTCATGATAGCATACGTATGCGAATGGAGGTGCATATATGTCAGCAACAACTCAGGATCGTCCAGCTGCGGAAGCAGTTGCCGGCGGCAAAGCGAAATCCAGTTCATCATCCGAACGCTCCGTGGAATCGCCACGCGTTCAGTTCGAGGCTCTCTCCCGAGAGCACATGCCCAAAGACTTCTCGATCTCGCTCGATGCCTATCGTCGCGGCGGGACTGACAACTTCATCGGCAAGGCACCGCAGGGCCTCGCCTCACAGCCAATGCGGGATTTCGATCCCACCTATGTCAACATCGTCGACTACATCGTCCGGATCACCCATCGCATATGGGAAGAGAAGGATATCGGCTATATCTACGATACCTACAGCCATGACTGCACGGTCTGGGACGATCTCGGACTTCAATACGGACGTGACAAGATTGTCGCGGATACGGTTCATACCAACAATGCCTTCCCCGACATCAGACTCGTCGCGGACGAGGTGGTATGGGCAGGAAACGAGGACATAGGCTTCCACACGTCCCACCGCACGAAGATCCTTGGGACGAACACTGGCTATAGCCGCTTCGGGCCGCCGACGGGCAAGCGCGTGCAGCTCTGGTGTATCGCCAACTGCGTGGCGCGTGCGAATGAGATCTTTCATGAGCACGTCATCTACGACACGGCCGGCCTGCTTCAGCAGCTTGGCATCGACGTCATAGAAACCGCCAAGCGGTTTGCAGCAACCAAGGCAGGTGCGGCGCTTCCTGCCAATTTCCTCGCCGGCGAGCCGAAGCGGCTGAACGGTCAGGGCAAGCCCGCCGAGATCAGCTTGCCAGCCGCAGAGGACGACATCGAAGGCTTCGTCAGAGCCGCCTTCCATACAGTCTGGAATCGTCGCAATTTCGGCGCCATCGACAACATCTACGGACCGAACGTCGTCATGCAGGGATCCACTGGCCGCGTCTACCGCGGTGCCGGCCAGATCCGGTCCTTCATGCTTTCGATCGTCGCGATGTTCCCGGATCTCGCCATGAATGTCGACGACATCTATTGGATGGGCAATGCCAGGGAAGGCTATATCGTTTCCATCCGCTGGAGCGCGATCGGCACCCATCGCGGGTTTGGCCCCTACGGAGAGCCGACGGGCAAGCAGGTCAATCTCTGGGGTATCAGTCAGTGGGCGGTAGACAGGGGGAGGATCCAGAAGGAATGGACCGTCTTCAACGAGTTTGGCGTTCTCACCCAGCTTTTCTCCTAGGTATCATCGATCCGGCTCGCATCAGTGCGAGCCGGCCCTGTATCGGAGCCTGCAATGCTATCGCTTACCGCTCTGGACGACGTCATCGAAGGCGCGATCGAGGCAAATAAGATCGTCGGTGCTGTCGTTCTCGTCAGCCATGACGGCAAGCTCGTCTATCAGCGCTCCGCCGGTTTTGCAGATCGCGAGGCCGGTACGCCGATGCGGGAAGATTGCGTTTTCCGACTTGCTTCCGTCTCGAAATCCATCGTCTCGGCGGCCGCGATGCGTCTGGTCGAGGATGGCGCTCTCAGCCTGTATGACAATGTAAGCTTCTGGTTACCGGAATTCCGGCCGTCAGGTCCCGCGGGCACTCGTCCTGAGATAACCATCCGTCAACTCATGACGCACACGAGCGGCCTGTCGCATACCTATCTGGAACCACGCGATAGCCCCTACCAAACCGCCGGCCTGTCGGACGGGCTTGACGGGCTGGATCTGACACTCGAAGAAAACATGGCCCGCCTTGCCGCCCTTCCTTTGGCTTTTACGCCAGGTACGTCATGGCGGTACTCGCTTGGAATCGATGTACTCGGCGCAGTGCTCACCCGGGTGACAGGCGATGCCTTATCCAACATCGTTTCGAATCTCGTCACCCGGCCACTGGGGATGTCTCAAACCCGTTTCATGGCCGCTCCCGGCGAGACACTCGTAACTCCTTACGCCGACGGCGAACCCCAGCCCACTCGCATGCGCGACGGCACGAAACTCGTTCTGACCAAGAGCCAGATCGCCGCTTTGGGCGGCCCAAACGCCCGCATTGCGAACTATGCGAAAGATGTAGACGGGACGGTGCGGTTCTCGCCGTCGCGTGCCTATTCGACCAGGGCCTATGCTTCCGGGGGCGCAGGTATGATCGGCACGGCGCACGATACAATGCGGTTTCTTGAGGCAATTCGGAGCGGAGGAACACCGATACTGCGATCCGAAACTGTCAGGACGATGACACAAAACCAAGTCGGCGCCGGTATCGAGAGCCAGGGGGCGGGCTGGGGGTTCGGCTACGGCTGGGCCGTGCTCTCAAGGGCTACCGCCGACACGCCGCAACGACCCGGCACGTTTCAATGGGGTGGCGCCTATGGCCATAATTTCTTTGTGGACCCGCAGGAGAAACTTGTGGTGGTCGCGCTGACCAACACTGCGTTCGAGGGCACAAGCGGCACTTTCGCATCGGCCCTACGAGACGCGGTCTATCGTGGCTGAACCCGACGCTACTCAAGAAATGATATCAGTAGCTTATGGTGCGAACGACGAAGTGAGTAGAATATCCATCAGGCGACGGCCTCGCCATGGAGCACGTTCCGCCGCCATAGCGCCGCACCCTGGCGTTCGTCTGTTCGGCATGGTGGCCGCACGCCGTCAACATCAGGAGGGTGGTGAGTACGATCTTCCCCGGCGTGAATATGCTCCGTCGCTTCGGTGCGCAGCGCACCACGCTCTTGAGCAACGATCTTCAATCGTAGTGCCGTCTCATGCGTGTACTCAAAATCACATCCGGGCAGACCCAGCGTCACCATCTCGAGCGATGACGCTCCAATAATGACGTGCAGAATTGCTTAACCCGATTCAACGGCAATTCCCGACGATTGGCAGTGACTATCCGTTTTGTTCTACATCCGGCCGAATCCATTCCCCCGTCAGCACTTCCTTGCGGGGAAGATAGAGACGCATAACGAGATTGATCGGCCCGTTTGCAGCTGGCAGCCAGTTGCTTTCCAGGTCCGTGCCGGGCGACTCCTTCTGAATGTACAATATGATATCGCCGTCAGCGTTCTTCTGGAGCTGCTTCTCCATCGTTGAATTTATCAGATAGCGGCCGATCGGATTGTGTACCAGAAGCTTGGTTGGCCCGTCATATACGGTCAACGACCAGAAGGCGTCCACGGGAGGGAATTTGCCGTCGACAAAGCGCATGATGTAATTGTGCCGGGAGGCGTCCAGCCTTTCGCCTTTGTTGTCGAAGGGAATGATGGGATAGACCGTTTCTTCCACATCGTTGCCATAAATGCCGCCCTTGGCGCCAAGTGCGCGCTCCCAGTATTTGTCGCGCATCTTGTCGGGCGTGCCGAACAACCCGATCGAAGTCGTCAATCTTCTCACGCCTTCGTCGATTTCGGCGCGCGTTTCCTGTCCCGTCTTCCTGATGATCTCGCGAACCCGTGGAGAAAGCGTCCTGGTCGGCCATTTATCTCCTGCAGCAAGGCCGATCGTCTCGAATTGTTTGCGTAGATCCATCTCCCATTTGAGCGGCGGCGCAAGGCGGAACAGGAAAGGCACATAGGACCAGAAGTCCTTTTCCGCGCTTTCTCGGTCGATGACCGGCCAGTGGATTTCCGGAGCGGCGGCTGGCGCGGCCACACCCAGATATCGGCTCAGCGGTTCGGCGTGGTACTGCTCCTGAATCGTCTTCACATTTTCAATGTCGTCGGGATTGAACAACTGCGTTCGGATCAGCGCGAAGCCGAACTGCGTCGGGAAGCGGATCATCCGCTTGATGCCTGCCGGGACTTCGCCCTGCCAGTCCGGCCCTGCCAACAGGAACTTGCCGCCGCCGTTACCGTCTTTCCGTGTACCCAGAAAATCCAGATTATGCGTATAGAGATCGACGAGCTGCATCGAATAGTAGCGATTTTCCTCTATCGCCGGCAAAGTCACGACCAGCGGCTCAGCACGCAGGTCGACCATGAGGAAAGAATAGGGCGTATCGGAATTGGGGGTCACGATACTTGTATCGTCGGGCGTGAAGACGCGGCTGACATTGCCGAACTGATTGAAGGGTGCCTTGTATTGAGGGTTTCCCTTGTCGATCGCGTATTGATAGATCGTATAGTAGTTCTCGACCATCGGCAGGGCATAGATATAGGCTTGACGGGCCAGTTCCCGGATACGCTGATGATCGGATGCCGAGACCTTGTTTGCTGCGTCTGCCGGAGCAGCGAGAAGCGGTAGCGATATTAGTGCGGTTACGCTGGATTTCAGGACGTCCCTACGATTCATTTCCATCGTGTCCTCCGATTAGACTATAGAGCGATGCGCGCTGTTCGGCCTTCGTATTGAATTCACTTCACGATCTGCGCCTCGGGGAATTTCCACGAGCCATCCAGGATAGCTTGATGGGGACGGTAGAGCCGGACCATATAGTTCCAGCCCGGCATGGTCGGGATACAATTATCCGTTTGCCTTTTGCAGCCGCCGAACTGCACCGTGATGCTGCCGGAAGCATCCTTCTTTGCGGTTATGTTGTTGATCGCATAGCGGCCAAGCGGGTTTTCCTGAAAGAAGCCTTCGGCGTTGTAGACGCTAATGGACCAGAAGCCATCGACCGGGACTTCACCAACCGTCAGCCGATAGACGGTTTTGCCGTCGGCCCGTGCCGGATTGACGTTGAGATAGGTCGCTTCCTTTTCAGGATTGCCGCCCCAGCCGAACGCCGTGCCAAGCAGGTGGCGAACGGGCTCGACCTCATCCTTGCTGCCGAACATGGAGCGGGCATCGGGTAGAAGCGCCGAGAGGGCGACAAGATGCCGGCGAACCGCCTTCAGCGATTCCATATCCCAGTTGGGTATCTCGAACCTGCCCTTGTCGGCTTGCGTTAGTCTCAGCCTGTCCTGCAAATCATGCACGGCATCGAGATCCCGCGGCTCGTCAGGATTGACGAGAATCCGCACGCCGAGCATGGCATAACGCGTACCGACCTCTGCTCGTGTCAGGACATATTCGCCCGGCTCGTGAATCAGCCTCGTCGTGAAATGGTCTTCATTGATGATCTGCACGGACAGAAAACGTTGGCCCGCGTCTGGAACGCTCAGCGTCACCGGTCCCGCATCGAGATCGACGACAGCCGCAGAATACAGGGTATCGCGATTGAGCCGGATGATGAGCTGCCTATGGATATCGGGCAGATTGCGGGTCGGATTGAACCGGCCGAACCCGTTATCCTTGACGATACGACTGAAATAGACATCGCTCTCCGCCCGAATGAAATTGTCGGTCGTTACCTTGACTGCACCGGGCGCGGGTTCTGCAAGTGCCTGCCCTCCGGCTGTCGCCCAGCCCGCAACCACGAATACTGAAACCAGGATCGCTTTCATATATCCAGAAAACTTTATAGGCATCGGATCACCTCAGTCCTTTGCAGCGACATATAGGGGAACGGTCATCGTCAGGAAGACCGAATTGCCCTCGGCCCGATTCTCAGCCGCGAACTCGTGGAAGAATTTCAGGCGCGCAGTCACCGGCGTTTCGTTGATCTTGAAGTTATACGCGGCGGTGGCACCAATCGATGCGACACGCCCCTTGAAATCGCCGAGCGCGGCCCCTTCGCCGCTGTCTCCGCTGATCTGTTGATAGTAGTATCCAATAAGGCCGAGGGAGAACTGCTTGTTGAGATATTGGGACACGGACCATTCGCCGTGAAATTCGGTTCCTGTGCGGTAGTCGGTATCCGGGTTCTTGCCGTTGAAGGTCAGGCCCACCGTTCCCGATATATCGAGCCCGGTTGAAGGATCGAACCATGTGCCGCTGGTCCCCACATCCACGCCCCACCGATGAAAGGCCAGATTTGCCAGCGCACCGGGATGATAGTCTCCGACCGGCACATTTACCGAAGTTCCAACTTGCCAATGGAAATTTCCGGCAGACCAGCCCAGCGAAGAACCAAATGTCGGGTCGCCAATTGTCGTCGTCGCGTCGGAGCGTGCCCCTCCGATACTGCCAAGCCGCGGACCGCTAAATGTCACGCCTGCATCGACCCCTTTCCGGCCAACCGGTACAACAGCACTAAAATTGAGGCTGCCGCCGCCGATTTCCCATGGGGTGGACCAGAGAAAAGTGGAAAGGTTCACGACTGCCTTGCCATCGATATTACCGACCAGCTGTCCTCCCGTCGGGAACGCACGGCCACCCCCTAGGCTGCCATTATAAAAGTAGAGATCGTTCTGATAGTAAAAGCCTTCCGGGGGCGTAATTGCCGAACCCGGCCCTTTCATACCTAAAAGATAAACGCCTGTTCCGCTTTCGGCGGCCTCAGCCCGCTGCGGAGCCACTGACAAGGTGACGGCTAGAGCGCTGAGAACGACAGAGTGAGTGAAAATTCGACGCATCTTCCCGCGCGCTGCTTGCGAGGAATTTCCTTCGGCGGAAACGAATGGACGTTTCATGTACGATCTGCCCCCTACAAAATGTCAAACCCCAGATCCGCGCCTTTTCCCTGGCGCTTTCAATTTTTTAGCTATGCAAAATAAAAAGAATGTCCGAAAAGGGACAATCCTCTTCAAGAATTGGTCATGGGATGCGAGTGGGACGGGGCTCTACAACCGGAAAAAACGAAGCTGCTGCTATTATGCAACAGAACGGCTGGCTATCGCGGCAGCCGGAACCCTTTCAAAAAGAAGTGCTACGCCGTTCTATCCTGCTGAATTTTGCGGCTGGCGAGGTCGTTTATCACTTCGGCGATGACGTCGGTGGCATTTACGGCCTCGTCAGCGGCATCGCGAGCATCAACAGCGCACCACCAACCGAAACACCCAGGCTGGTGCACATCGGAGCTCCCGGCGGTTGGACAGGCGAGGGTTCCTTCCTGACAAGGCAGCCGAGACGGATCGAACTGAGAGCTTTGACGAATATATTGATGTTTCATCTGCCGCTGGATCAAATGGATCAGATGGTCGGCGAAGATCCGACTGTAATTCGCAATTTCAGCCAGATTCTAATGATGACCGTCGATGTTCTGATTGGGATCGTTCATGGCCTGCAAATACCCGATGCGGATCGTCGAATAGCTGTCACACTCAGACGCATGGCTCCAATCGGAGTGCATAACATCCCTCTCTCTCAAACCGATATTGGCATACTCGCGAATGCATCACGCAAGCAGGTGAATGCAACTCTTCAGCGTTTCAGCAAGCTTGGCATTGCTGAAGTCGGATATCGATCGATAAAGATCGTCGATCAAAAAGCTCTGGATCAATTTCTAGCCGAATAGCTATTGTCATGAGAGCAACGTTTAACCGGCTCTCCCCTCGCGCATTCACGGGCAATCTCAGCTGCAAACAATTGCAGCTTATTTCAATTTCCATCCGGCGACGTTCAACAGGCCGTGCTGACGACGTCATATGGCGGCTGCGGCGCGGTTCACCGTCCTTGTTTGATCAGGAGTATCTTTTCGGGATTAATTTCCCGTTTGAGCGCCGATCCATCGCTGCGGAGGATTTGAAGATTCAGTTGGTCGCCGGACCTGCACCGCTTCGTCTCACCCAACTTTCTTCACAAGGTGCCGGCTTTGTACCCTCAGCCTCGGTAGAAAAAGACGCTTTTAGTTTGCGGCAACAAAAGTCCAACTTGCCCGCCACATGCTCCACTCGTCAAATTGTTGCTATGAGGGCTTATCGAAACAGCTTGCGGTATTGCCCTGGCGTCATGCCCGTTGCGCGGCGAAAGGCCCGGCTGAAGCTTGTCTGGGACGAAAAGCAACTGCTGAGAGCAATGTCGCTGAGTGCCATCTGGCTTTCCGCAAGCAAGACCATCGATCTTTCGAGACGCTGTTGAGCCACATAGCGATGCGGGGGAGCACCGAAGGAAGCGGTGAAGAGCCGGGTGAAATGGAACAGGCTGAGATTGGCTACGCTCGCCAGGTCGGCGACCGATATATCCTCTTCAAGATGGGCGGCGATATAGTCCCTGATCCGACGCAAGCGAACGTCGTCGAGCCGGCGCACCGTTGTCTGGGGATATTTGATGCTCCAGCCATCGCCGTAATTGTGCGCAAGCCGTGCCGCCAGCATGAGCGAGCAGGTTTCCACCAGCATGCGTCCCGAGGCCGTTTCGTTTCGCAATTCTTCGATGACGCTGAGGCCGATCTGGTGGACAAGTTCGTCCTGGAGGCCCGCCAGATAGTGGATGGAATGTGCTGGTTCCGGTGGCAGATTATAGTCCTCCGCCAAGAGGCTGAAGCGGCGGGCCGGCAGATAGAGATGCAGGATGTTCGATAACGGAGCTGTCACGCTGATGTCGTTGTCGCCGATTCCGATCGGCGACAACCAGATCGTGCCTGGCAACGGGCGTGTCTTTTGCCTCTCGCCAGCCCCCGATCGCAAAACCCAGCCGTCGTCGCGTCCACAGACCGCGATCGAAATCTCCATATACTGCGGTACAAGGCCGGGCATGTCGCTCACCGGATGGGAGCGGAGCTCGGCCGAGAGTTCAGACCAGCCCTGGCCGGCGGAAGACAACTTCAACTCCGCATGTGGATATTTCCTTGGACCATGCGCCTGCAGTTCCATGGGACTATTCCTCGATTCTGAGCGCAAGCTTCCACATCGCGCGAAAGCCTGGCTTCCGCACCTGCCATTCGAGCCGGCGACACCAATTAAATTATTATGCGATTCAATCGCGTGATACTGAAAATAGACCATTCGAAAGCGATGTCAAGCGCTTGCGATTCAATCGCGTGATATCTATATTTGTCGGGAAGCTCGATGGATATCGCAATGGGAGACGACACCGTGGCCAATCGAGGCAATGAAAGTGAAAACGTGCTGCGGCCGGACGATTTTGTCTGCTTCGCGATCTATTCCGCCGGCCATGCCTTCAGTCGGGTTTACAAGCCGCTATTGAAGGCTCTTGGCCTGACCTATCCGCAATATATCGTCATGGTCGCGCTATGGGCGGAAGACGACCAGACCGTTGGCGCGCTCTGCGATCTGTTGTTTCTGGAATCGAGCACGATAACGCCGCTTTTAAAACGCCTGCAAGGCATGGGCTATATCGTGCGTAATCGCGATCCCGTCGATGAGCGTCTGGTGCGTGTTCGCCTGACGGAGGAAGGCAACGCCATCCGCATAAAGGCCCGTGATTACCCTGCATGCGTCGATGGCGCCACCGGTCTTTCACCGAACGCGTTACTCCAGTTAAAGCAGCAGATATTGGGAATGCGCAGAAGCTTGATCGAGAATGCCGAAATGGAAAGCTGACCGTTTCCCCGTTGACGCTGTAGACGCGTTCACACAGGCGCGGCTTCGGATAAGGCCGACAAACCGGAAAGTACGATTTCTATAGCCCCTGCCCCGCCTTGGCCGGCAGGTTGTCGTAATCGTTGATCCTGTATACGACAGCCGAGATCAGCCAGCTCATGAGGAAGATGCCGACGACTGCGAAGCCGAAATTGGCGAGATTGTCGTTCATCTCGCCGATGAAGCTCCAGAAGCCGCCCTCGAGGCCGAGCTTGTCGGAGATCAGTCCGAGCG
>NZ_WUEY01000045.1 GCF_010668395.1 Martinezella lusitana | reverse complement strand
CCGAAATCTCGTCGAACGGGTTCATCGACATCTTCACGTTCGAAAGCTCAACGCCCGATCCATCCGCCTTCACGCGGATCTTCACGTTGTAGTCAACAACCCGCTTCACTGGCACGAGTATCTTCATAGGCTTTCTCCTCAACTCGCCTCTCGCAGCTTACATACGGCCGCGCAGGGCCTCGGGATCATAGGGGGAGTCGGGAATGACGCGCGCCTTGCGTCTCTCCCCGAGGATAGGCACTTCGAGCTCGGTCCCAGCATTACCAAGCTCGACCGGCAGCAGTGCGAAGGCGATATCGCAGCCAAGCGTGTAAGCGTAACCGCCGGAGGTAATCCGGCCAACAAGCTTGCCGTCATGATAGACGCCTTCATGGATGAGCGAGCTTGCACCATCCGTATCGATGGAAATCGTGACCGACCGGTGCTTGATGCCTTGCTCCTTCTGCCGCAACAGGGCCTGCTTGCCGATGAACTCGCCCTTGTCCAGGCGGATGAAGCGGTCGAGACTGCTTTCCCAAGCCGTCAGCTCGGGGTTCATGTCCCGATACATGGCGCGATAGGATTTTTCCAGCCGGAGCGATTCCAGCGCCTGCAAGCCGATCAGCCGCATGCCGTGAGGCTCGCCGGCCGCCAGCAGGGCTTCAAGCAGGTGGCGCTGGTAGCAGAGCGGATGATAGAGTTCCCATCCGAGTTCGCCCTCGTAGTTGACGCGCAGCAGCCGGACGTCGGTGGCAAGACCGACCGTACCGGATTTGATGCCGAACCACGGAAAGGCCTCGTTGGACAGATCGAGCTCCGTGAGGCCCTGCAGCACTTCGCGCGCCTTGGGCCCGACAATCGTGAAGCAACCGCGCTCGTTGGTCACATTGCGCAGGTGAACCGTCCCGTCCTTCGGCAGCAGCTTCGAAAGATCATCGAAATTCCAGCGCTCGGCACGCGGCGTCGAGATGAGGTAGAACATGCCGTCTTCAAGCCGGGAGACGATATACTCCGCCTGGACGCCGCCGTTCTTCGTCAGGTGATGGCTGAGATTGACACGGCCGGGTTTCGGCAGGCGGTTGGCCAGGAGACCGTCGAGCCATGCCTCGGCTCCCGGGCCGGAGACCTCGAATTTCGTCATTGGCGTCATTTCGACAAGGCCGACGGCGTTGCGCACCGCATGAACCTCCTCGCCGACATACTTACCCTTTTCCGTCCAGCGCCAGCTGTTCTGGTCCTTCGCCTCGACGCCTTCCGGCGCAAACCAGTTCGGCATTTCCCAACCGTTGAGGACACTCCAGACGGCGCCGCGTTTCGTCAGTATATCATAGGAGGGCGCCGTCTTCTGCGGACGGGCAGCCGGCATGTCCTGACCGGGATAATGCTGCTCGGCGTGAGTGCCCCAGCTCTCGCGTACCTTGTGCCGCGTCCATTCCTTGTTTGCGTAGTCGCCGAAACGGCGCGGATCGAGTTCGGACGTGTCGAGGCTGTTTGTTCCCTCGACAATACGCTCCGACAGATAGTAGCCGATCGCACCGCCCCAGAGAATGCCGCCCGGCACGCCCTCTGCGATCCAGACATTGTCCAGCCCCCAGGCCGGCCCCATCAGCGGCAATTCATCGGCCGTCATCTGGAAGGGTCCGCGCACATTCGCCTTGATACCGACGCGACCGAGCGCCGGCACGAACTCGATTGCCTGCTCCCAGTTCCAGGAAACGGAATCGAAATCCTCCTCGAGCAGGTCTGCCCCGAACCATTCCGGCACGCCGTTCTCTGCAAAGAGCTTCAAGTGCTCGGTCTTCTCGTAAGGGCCGAACATCAGGCCATCGCCCTCTTCGCGCAGATAGCCCTCGAAAGCCTCGTCACGCAGGATCGGCATTTCGGGCAGTCCCTGGCGCTTGCGCTCCATCACCTCCGGCACCGCATCGGTGATCCAGTATTGATGGATGATCGGGATTGCCGGAATTTCGAGGCCGAGCATGGCGCCGGTCTGACGGGCGTAGTTGCCGGTTGCGGAAATGATGTGTTCGCAGATGATCTCGCCATTGTTGGTGAAGATCTTCCACTCCCCGCCCGGCAAGCGCTCGAATCCCTTGACCTCGGTATTGAGGTAGACCTTCGCGCCGCGATCACGCGCGCCTTTTGCCATGGCCTGCGTCACGTCCGCCGGCGCGATATGGCCGTCATCGGGATGATAGAGTGCGGCAAGCATTTCATGATTGTTCTCGAGAAGCGGCCAGAGCTCGCGCGCCTCCTTCGGCGTCACGAGCTCGGCGCGGATGCCTTGAACGGCGGCAACGCTCATATAGCTCTTGTATTCATCGAGACGGTCGCGCGTATTGGCGATGCGCAACTGCCCGCACTTGTGCCATCCGACGTGCTGGCCGGTTTCCGCTTCGAGGCCCTCGTATATTTCGATCGTCTTGGCAATCATGCGGCCGATATTGATGCTGCGCGCGTAGGAAGGAATGAGACCGGCGGCATGCCAGGTGGAGCCAGCGGTCAGCTGTGTGCGCTCCAGCAGCGCCACATCCGTCCAACCACGTTTGGTGAGGCCGTAGAGAATGGCGGCGCCGACACAACCACCGCCGATGACGACGGCACGAGCATGAGTTTGCATGGAGGAGATATCCCGTTCTTGATTTGAGACGAGAGTAATGACCGCAATCGCCGTTGTGACGTTGCAAAAAAATGCGGAGGGGCATAACTTCAGTTTATGCATAGACTGCGATCGCTTGTACCCTCTGCCAACTATCTTTTCGTCTTCGAAGCGGCTGCGCGGCGACGAAGCTTCACGGCCGCTGCCGAGGAGCTGAATGTGAGCCAACCGGCCGTCAGCAAGACGATCAAGCTTCTGGAGGAAGCGACGGGGCTGAAGCTGTTCCGCCGCGAGCATACCCGCCTGGAACTGACGGCCGAGGGGCTGCGGTTCTACCGCGAGACCCAGCAGGCCTTCGACCATCTTCACATGGTCCTGACTTCGCTGCGCACGAAGCATTCGAACGATACCGTCAGGGTTTCGTTCTCCGCCTCCTTCGTGCAGCTCTGGCTTCTGCCGCGTCTCAAGGATTTCAAGGTGCAGCATCCCGATATCGCGTTGCGCATCGAGGAAAGCAGCCGCGACGATCAGGATCTGAATGAGGAAGACATCGATATTTCAGCACGGCTCGGCGCCGGCAAATGGCCGGGCATACATGCCTGGCATTTTGTGACGGAAGAGGTCATTCCTGTTTGCAGCGCCGATTATCTCAGGGAGAGCGGCCCAATTCTTGAACCGTCCGACCTGCTCAAACACCGGCTTCTGCATTTCGAGGAGCGGCATCGCGTCCGCCTCGGCTGGCGGGAGTGGCTGACACAGCATTCCGTTCCGGTTGCGCGCCTCAACCAGGATTTCATCTTCACGGATGCCCTCAGCTCGATCGAAGCGGCGGTTCTCGGGCAAGGCATCGCGCTCGGCTGGAAGCATCTGGTCCACGATCATATCCGGGCCGGCCGGCTGGTCTCTGCGCTCGACGCTGTCTATCGTTCAGGTCAGGTCATCCACATCATCATGCCCGCACAGCGCCCCGCAAAACACGGCGCCATGCTCTTCCGGGATTGGTTGCTCGAGCAGGGTGCCGATGCGCCGGTCTTAGGCGCAAGCACCGCCGCCACGCTCTGAGGACTACGCCGGGAAGAAGCGTGGGCTTAGGCCGGATCGACATTCACCAGATCCATATCATAGCGGCGATGAGATGGATGGCGCTGCGTTCATAGCGGGTTGCGAAGCGCCGGAAGTCCCTCATTCGTCCGAAGATGCGCTCAAAACGATTGCGGTTGATGTAAGCGAGTGCGTCATCTGGGACGACCACCTTGCGCGATCGGTTGGACAGGATGACGGCTTGTGCTCCCATGGCGGCGATGATCTCCCGCAAGGCATTGCTGTCATAGGCCTTGTCGGCGAGAACCGCCTTGCCGATCTGCCCTTGCAGAAGGGCCTGTCGCTCGCGATTCTTAGCGAGAAATTCAAGGCATCGACTGTAGATCCAGTCTGGATCGGCCCGCAGCAGCTTCAAGGAGATGACGGCTGGGGTTGCTTGCCCCTGCAATTTCTTGGGTAGCCAGCGTACCAGCCCACGCCTCGTCAGGGTTCGTGCCACAACTGGATCCAGATCAACATACATCTGATCGGCACGTTTATGCTGATATCTGCGGATGTCGCGAACAGAGCGCCAGGCTATCGTCTCGTCGAAGTTGATTTCGATGTAGATTCCGTCCTCCGATATGATGAGCCCGGCTTTCCTCGAATGGCCTTGACTACCAATAACAGCCCGACAAGGCCAAAAATCGTGGCAAATGGCCAACAAAAAATTGCGCTTAGATGCGGGTGCCCGGGCCTATCTGGTAGAAAAGGGCCACCGGCAAAGGCCGCAGCCATGACGAACGCAATAATAGACAGCCAAACGACCCTGCCTTTGTCGTAGGCGAATTCCATTGTCCGCGACACCTGTGGGTCCGCCGCGAAAATCTCAAACGATGTTCTATCTTGGTCACGCATCTTCAGTGACATAACTCCTCAAAGGACTCTATCGCTCCTGCATGGACTGCGACGCAACCTCGACGATGGGTGAGAACAGATACTCGAGAATCCGGCGTTTGCCGGTCTTGATCTCCGTTGTCGCGGCCATCCCGGGCGATAGCGGTACAATGCTTCCGTCGATGCTCATGGTGCTTGCGTCCAGCTTCTTCTTCACGTTCGCTATTTCTAGGGCCGGATGGAGCAGACATAAAAATTCCCCGATAATTCGGATTTAAAACTCATCTGATGGTTGCAGCGCTTAAAGTGCAGCATACGGTGGCTTAAGAGGTGTTTCGCTGGGAATTTTTGATCACGATTTTGAGGACAGATCGCAAATATGGCGCAGTGACCAGAATAAAATAACCACTCAACCAATAAGAGAATGATATCAATACCAGCTTCTTTAAACATAAAATCAAAGTTGGATCATCTATCGTGGGCCCAAAAGACGGTGCTTCATAGAAAGCAACGGAAGCTGTCAACCACATTAAAATAGCCGCCATAGCAACTATGAAGCTCATCCGTAGAATAAAAAAACTACCCTGTAATTTTAATTCCACAAAAACTCTCACCAACATCCAAAACAGCCAAATTGTACTCACTACACCGGTCAAAGATGTAACGATATTAGCTTCTTCACCTCTTCTGATCGCGCTAAGGCGCTCTGATACACTCGCGTTCCATGGCCACATGTAAGATAAAACAGAATTATTTTTAAAGTAAAATGGATATTTATTTGCGATAAATATAAGAATAAAATAGGAAATAATAGCCAGCAAAACTGGAATTATACTTCGGGTCATGTATATGTATATATCGTATCCCCAAATATACCTTTGTTTATTTGTTTCGTCATCGAATATTTTCATATCTGGGATTTTAAGAAATGCTAGAGCAGTCTTGTAGTCATCCAAGCTGGTATATTTTGGATCCACTTTATTGACGTCCGACGGCTTCATGATCAATTTCCCCATATATCGCGTTTGCAGGCACTCTGCGTCACATGCCAACAAAGCCTCGATCGAAACCTACGCAATCATTCACATCGATGTAGAGAATGGTATCGCTGCCGCTTCCGATGTAAGAAAACGACGTATCCCGTACCGGCATTGATGCCCCCTCAAATGTATCTGTTAATTTGGCAATTCTCCCGTATAGTCGGCGCAAATTGAATGAGGAGCAGCGACAGCGAATACAACTCACTAAACGCTCCAGTAATCTACATATACGCGTATTTTGTACTTTGCCAATATTGGATAATGAGCGAATCAAGCGAGGATAGTCACGGAACATCCGAAGTACGCGAGATCGTCCGGCATGACCCACATACCGGCATTGATAAGCCTGACATTGCGGCCGGAACCGCCAAAGCCGATCTCGGCGCCTTCGAGCACCACAACCCTCAGTCCCGCCTCGGCAAGATGCAGGGCGGTCGAAAGACCGGTGAAGCCGCCGCCGACGATCGCAACGTCTGCGACGACGTCAGTCGTCAGGGTCAAGATTCGAGGAGCCTAGCCGGCCGTCCTTTCCCACAGGCCATGGGAGCGTGCGTCGTTCAACATGGTCATGGCTCCTTTCGATCTCCCCGCGCCTCTACGCGCGCTCTTTGTCCTTCGGCTGGCCGAACGCATAATCCGTGACCTTGGGCAAGAGGATGTCGCGTCGATAGCTCGGCGGCTTGTCGCCGACGGATGTGCCCGTATTCAGGATGCCGGCCTGATAGTCATCGGCAAAAAGCGAATAGGGATAGGGTGCGTCGATGGCGGTGACGCCATCGAGCTCCGAGCGCAACTCGCTCGGGATCGTAAAATCCAAAGCAGCCAGATTATCCTCCAGCTGCGAAAGCCTGCTTGCGCCGACGATTGCGGCGGCGACCCCTGGGCGGTTCACGCACCAGTTCAGCGCCACCTGCGCCATGCTGCGCCCGATCTCGCCGGCGATCCTCTCCAGCGCAGCGAGAATGCGCGTGTTGCGCTCGGTAAACAATCCGAGACCACTGCCGGAGTCGTCCTGCGAAAGCCGTCCCTGCTCCAGCGCGCCTGAGCGATACTTCCCGGACAGAAGTCCCATGGCGAGCGGGCTCCATGCCGTGATGCCAAGCCCGATTGCCTCTGAGAGCGGCATGAACTCGTGCTCGATGCTGCGCTCAACCAGCGAATAGGGCAGCTGCAGGCAGATCGGCTGCGTAAGCGCGTGCGCCTCGGCCCAGGTCTGTGCCCGGGCGGCATACCAGCCCGGCACATCGGAAAATCCGGCATAACGGATCTTGCCGGCACGCACGAGGTCGTCGAACGTCCGCATGACCTCTTCGGCGGGCGTCATCCGATCCCAAGTGTGGAGAAGATAGAGATCGATGTAATCGGTCTTCAGACGCTTCAGCGAAGCATCGACCGCCTGCATCATGGCCTTGCGCCCGTTGCCGCCGGCATTCGGATTGCCGGAGGAAAGGCTGTTGGAGAATTTCGTCGCTATGACGACGGCGTCACGCACACCTGCCTCGGCGACGAAGGTGCCGACAAGTTCCTCGCTCAGTCCACCGGCATATGAATTCGCCGTATCGATGAAATTGCCTCCGGCGGCGATATAGCGACTGAAAATCTCGCGGGCCGCCGGCGCGTCCGCACCCCAGCTTCCGGCGATGCCGCGAATGCCGCCATTGCCGAATGTCATGGTTCCGAGCGCCAGGCGGCTGACGCGCAATCCCGAACGTCCCAGAAGATAATAGTGATCGACAGACATGGTTGGCTTCCTGACAGAAATCGGCGCTACATGTTGCCGGCGTAGGGTCGCCGGGCAATGCTTTGCTGGACGTAGTTGATCATCGTTATGAAATCGAAGACCGGGCGGCCAGTAGCAGCTTGCACGGCATATGCATATGGCGGCAGATCACTGCATTCCAACAGGATCGAGCGTATCTCAGGATAGCTTTCGATCAGAGCACGGGCGACCTGCGTGACCTCCCGCTCGATCTCCCCGGAATCCAGCGTTCCTTTCTCCTCGAGAACGGCCTCGCGAAACTCCCTCTGCCCCTCCATGCCCGCAATCGCCAGGGGAATGCTCGCGGGGACATTGCAGGCCTCGAAATGCCGCGGGGTCAGCCGCGATGCATTTGCCGTGATTATGCCGACGCTGCCGCCGCAAAGCGCGTGCATGAATGGAATCTGCATCAGGCTCGAGAGGAAGACGGGGATATCGAGCGCTGCCGCCACTTCCTCCTGAAAATAGGCCATGAAGCCGCAGGCGCCGGTAATGGCCTTGACCCCCCGGCTCTGCAAATCGAGGGCCGCCTCGACGAAGGCCTCCTTCAAGGCTGGATCGCGCTGATTGAGAAGCCGGTCGATCGACGCGCCGCGCACTTCCTGAAATCGAACCGGGTAAGTGTAGGTCGTTGCATTCCCGACATTGCCGGGAACGCAGGGGTAGGCCGCATCGAGGATCAGGATGCCGATCTGCTCTCCGTACCATGACTGCGTCCTGCGCGTGACCGTGTAGACCGTCATCGTTCATGTCTCCAAATGACTATTTGCAAAAGTGCGGGATCGGCTCCCTAAAGCTCCGTCGGAGACGAGGCTATTGTACGAGACGAGCCGCGCCGGTTTCGGCCGCCGTGCCGTCAAGACCATAGGATTTGAGAATCTTGACGATCGTGCCGTCCGTGTGCATCGCCTCGATATCGCTGTCGAGAGCTTCGCCGAATTCCTTTGCCTTCAAGGAATAGGGGAAGGCGGCTTGTGCTGCTTCCTTCGTTGCCTTGACGCGCGGATCGGCGGCCGCGACCGCGACTTTGACGTCCTTCAGCGCACCCTTCTGTTCGGCGACCACGCCCGTCGAGTAACCGTCGACTGCGACGTCGATCCGGCCGGCGAACAAATCCTGCTGCATGTTGACGGAGTTCGGATAGAGTTTCAGCGACGCGCCGAGCATCGTCTTGAGATCGGCAACCCAGAGATAGCCCTGAACGGTACCCACCTTCTTGCCCTCGAGATCGGAGACGTTCTTGAACCCCTGCTTCGAATAGATTGCCATCTGGTCGGTATAAAGCGGCGCGGACAGGTTCATGGCCTTCGCGCGTTCCGCGGTGCGATACCAGTCGCCGGTCGTGATATCGGCCTGACCGGAGAGGACATATTGGATCGCCGCGGCAGGATCGACGGCGACGGCCTTGACTTTCAGGCATTCGCGCTCGGCGAATTCGGCGGCGATGTCGCCGTCGATACCCTTCATGTTGCCGCTGTCGTCAAGGTAGGAATGCGGCGCATAGGTCGTGACCGCCACCGTCAGCGTGCCCGGCTCGATCGTGGTGAATTTGTGCTTGGGCACGCAATCCGCAGCATGGGCGACCTGTGCCGACAGGAGTATCGCGGCGAAGCCGGACAGAAGAAGGTTGGTCTTGGATGTCAATGAAGGCATGCCGGAATTCCTTGTCTGTTGCGAGTTAACGTTGGGCATAAAGGCTCGCCCGCTTCTCAACGTGCTCGACGAGGAGAGCGGCCGGGATTGAAATGCAGGCATAGAGCGCTCCGGCGCACAGCAGGGCCGGGAAATAGCGGAATGTGGTCGACCCGATTTCGTAGGCGCGGCTTACCAGCTCCGGAAGCGCGATCGTGAAGCACAGGGACGTGCCCTGGAAAATTAGAATGGAGAAGCCGAGAAGGGCGGGCAATGCGACGCGCAGACCCTGCGGCATCAACACGAAACGCAGCTCGTCGATCCGGCCAAGACCGAGCGCCTCGGCCGCCTCGCGTTGTCCATGGGCAATCGACTGGAGGCTCGCTCGAATAATTTCGCTCGTGTAGGCGCCGGTGTTCCAGGCAAGCGCGATCACGGCCGCCGCAAAGGACTCGATCGTCAGTCCAACGCCCGGCAATCCGAAATAGATGAATTGCAGAAGAACCAGCGCCGGTGCGCCGCGTCCCACCTCCACGAGGATGAGCGATATGGCCCGCAGCGCCTTGTTGCGCGCCAGCACGCCCAATGCCAGCAGGAGCCCGAAGGGAATACCGAACAGCAGGCTGAGCACGGTCACCTGCAAACTGATGGAAAGACCGCCGAGAAGGTCGGGCATCCACGAGGCGATTTCCTCATAGCTTGGAAACATCAGCGTGCCACCTTCGATCGGAGATGAGCGTCCGCCACCCGCGACAGCCAGGCGACCGGGAGGCTGAGGACAATGTAGAAAATCCCGACGAAGGCGAAGATTTCCAGGCCGCGGAACGTCAGCTGCGAAAGCTGGTTGCCCTGATAGGCAAGTTCCGCCACACCGATCGTCGAGGCGACCGCCGTTTCCTTCATCAAGCCGATCAGATAGCTTGCCGCCGAGGGCAGAGCCACCCTGAAGGCCTGCGGTGCCACGACGTCCCTGATCGTCGACCAGCGGCCGAGATCGAGAGCCGCACAGGCCTCCCATTGGCCATGGTGGAGTGCATTGAGTGCGCCACGATAGATTTCCGCCATATTCGCAGCGGCGATCAAGCCAAGGCCCGTCAGTGCGGCGGCGAAAGGGCTGATCGCAAAATAGCTCATCCCGACACCGAAGAAGATGATGAATAGCCACAGGATCGGCGGGATGGCACGCACGATCTGGATCACCACCATGGCGAAGATGCGCAGGGCAAGAAGCCGGCTCCGGCGCGCGGCCAGAAGGGGAATGGCGAGAATGGCACCGATCGCGAAGGAGCCGACGGTCAGAGCGACCGTCCACGCAAGACCCCGGCTGAACAGGAGGAGATCGGCGGCACTCATCGATCATGCACCGCCCGAAGGAAGCGACGGGTGCGTTCATGCTGCGGATTGCGCATCACCTCGGCGGAAGGACCTTTCTCGACGATCCGGCCGTCCGCCATGATCATCACGGTATCCGAGACGTTTTCGGCAAAGCCCATTTCATGGGTTACCACGATCATCGTCATGCCGCTTTCGGCCAGCTCGCGCATGACCGCAAGCACCTCGAGCCCAAGTTCCGGATCAAGCGCGGACGTCGGCTCGTCAAACAGCATCACCTCGGGATCGAGCGCCAACGCGCGGGCAATGGCGATGCGCTGCTGCTGCCCGCCCGAACAGCGTCCCGGAAATTGCGCGGCCTTGTCGCTGAGGCCAACCCGGCTCAACAGCTGCATCGAGCGTTCGTCCGCCTCGGCGCGGCTGCGGCCAAGCACCCGTTCCTGCGCCAGGCTGACATTGCGCAGCACCGACATGTGAGGGAAGAGGTTGAAGGACTGAAAAACCATGCCGACGCGCCGTCGCAGGCTGGAAAGCTCGACACGCGAAACGGGCTGAGCCGCGTTGATGGTCGTCGGGCCTATGGTGATCGTACCGCCCGACGGCGGCTCCAGATAGTTGATGCAGCGAAGCAGCGTGCTCTTGCCTGAACCGCTTGGTCCGATGATCGCGAGAACCTCGCCCGCGCTCACCTCCAGGTCGATTTCGTTCAGGACAATGTGCGATCCATAACTCTTGCTCAGCGCATGCAGGCCGATGAGCGTCTTGCCGGTAGCAACTGTCATATCCGGAACAACCCCATGCTGCCGCCGGAATAAAACTTGCAAGTTCTCGCCTTGGCAAATGACGCAGCCAAATTAGCAGCCTCCCGATGACACACGTCATGCCGGGCCGCGAGCGACCTCATTCATGGCCATGTTTCGTTTGCTTTGCGGTCGCTTCGTGTTGAAGCAACTCCGTTCCCACTTTGATTAAGGAGACAGTATCATCCTGGCGCAGCGGCGGGACTGCGAAAAAAATGCCAGTAAACATAACTTCAGGTTATGAATCAGCTGCGCTGTTTTGCAGCGATTTGCGGGGACGGGCCTTCTGAGCTTTTCTTCTTCAGGCCGGGTGCATCTTGAGAATGTGCTGGACTTCGTGCAACGGCATGCCCGGCTGATCGCCGGCTGCTGTCATCATCCCCCGACCATTCCTGCCGCCCCCGTCCTGCAGCGTCCGCATCGCATCGATGACTTTCTTGAAATCCTCACCACCCTCCGGGTAGGACGGCGATGCGAGGCCGTCTACTACGCCGCTGCAGACCATCTGGATCTTATAAACGTAGCGTGGCTCCTCGGCGCCCCGGTGCTCGATACCCTTTGACACGCGGTAGTACATGTTGCCGGGATGCGGTTCGCTTGCCGGCACGTCGATATAGCTTATCGGGAAGTAGACTTTGGGCATCGCAAATTCCTCAATCCATAGCTCCTACGGAACCTGGATGATGGAATCGTGTGCTGCCAATTGCCCCACTCTCCCTTCAAGCCCCATAGTAGACCCCGCCGAAAATATCGAGCGGGGCCATAGTTTGAGTATCTGCTCCTGAAACACAATTTTTCCACCCCCCGAGCAGGTGAGATGCAAAAATCCGGCTTAGGATATCGTGGCGTTGATCGCGGTTCGGAGCACGGACGGTTCCGAACCGGCTCCTCACTGGACCCGAGGTATGGCCGCCAGAAAGAAGCGACCGGTGGGCACGGGGTCGGATTTTGCCCGCAACTGGAACGCGTCGGTATGGTTGTCAATCGCGCTATACAGGTCATAGCCTTCTTCGAAGACGGCCAGAACGTCGCGGTTGCGGCCGCCGAATTGCCCGATCGTGTCGTCGCCATGGACTTCGATGAGCCACGAGGCCTGCGATCCCAGTGTCTCGCGTGCGCCCTTGAGAGCGTGCACCTCGAAGCCTTCGATATCCATGTAGACGAGGTCAGGAACACCGTAGGTCTTCGTCATCGTGTCGATGGAAATGCCATCGACGCTCACTGCCCGGAATTCCTTCTCACTCAGCGCAACCGACCCGTTGCCGCGCTGCGTGAAGAGCACAGGCCCGTCTTCATGCACGACGGCTGCGTGGCGCACTTCGATATTGTCCATGGAGTTCATGTCGGCGTTGCGCTTTGCCAACTCCGCGTTCGGCAGGGAAGCCTCGATTGCGACGACTCTTCCATTCGGACCGACCTGCTTGGCAAGCATCATGGCGACGACCCCTTGATGGGCGCCAAGATCAAACACCAGCGCGCCGGGATTCAGTCCCCGCCCTGCAAGCAGAGCAAATTCCTGCGGTAGGTCGATGTCCCGCCCATACCATTGTTGAGCGACCCTATCTTCAATGATGACGCGAAGGTGGTGTCCACCATACGCCCGGCTCGCAATATGCGGCCTGAAACTCATGTCCGAGACCAAGTGCTTGACGGTACGCATCTTGTTGGTCAAGGAGGGAAATAGTTCGAACGCTGACTGCTTGATTGAATGATACATGGATAATACTAAAACCTGTCGCTGGAATTGAATATTCCCCGTAGATAAATTCTACCCGCAGGTTTGTCATCCGAAACTACTTATGATGGTTAAATCGAAAAGCCGCCACACCGATGACTGGCGTTGTCCATAAATGGCACTCTGTAGCATTCTGTCTCTCCGGCTGTCATCCCAATCTCGCCGGAGGCACGGAGAGGCGAACCTTCCCCAAGTCCACCCCTTGATTTTGGTTGGCCTGACCCGTAGGTGCGGAAATTGGCGTCGTTATGCCTGTCCCGAACTGACCCACATCGAATTAACCTTGATTGCATCTTCATGGAAGCCTCGCATGTTCAGACTTGCGTGCGGGAACGCCCGGAAACGAGGGATCGGACTGCCGACGGCATTTCTGCCGGTCCATTCGAACAGATGCCTTTAGAGCGTTTCATGTTTTGACGGAAGCGTATCCTGCGTTTGCAAAATAGTTGCTGCATTCGCCGGGTTGGATTGTTGTGACGAGAGAGCCGATGTGCCGCCAGGTGTCTTCGATCGTTCGCTTTTGTGCATGACGCATCCAGTGCTTGATCTTGGCGAAGGCCTGTTCGATGGGATTGAGGTCGGGGGAATAGGGCGGCAGGAACCAGAGCCTTGCACCGGCAGCTTTGACGCTCTGACGGACAGCCGCAGATTTGTGGCTGCCGAGATTGTCCATGATGACAATGTCGCCAGGCTTGAGGATAGGCACGAGCTGTTGTTCGACATAGGCGCGGAAGCATTGGCCATTGATCGGCCCGTCGAAGACGCAAGGGGCGCTGAGCCGGTCGCACCGCAGTGCGCCGAGGAATGTCAGCGTGCGCCAGTGACCGTGCGGAGCAAAGGCGCGCAGACGCTTGCCCTTCGGGCCCCAGCCGCGCAGCGGCGTCATGTTGGTCTTGATCCAGGTCTCATCGATGAACACCAGTCGTCTGGGATCGAGACTTGCCTGCCACGCCTTCCATCGCTGCCGCCGACGGGCAATATCGGTGCGGGCCTGCTCAAGGGCGAACAGCGTTTTTTTTGAAGCGCAGCCCCTCGCGCCGGATGAACTGCCACACCGCATTGTGGGAAACAGTCACGCCGCGCCCCACCAACTCAGCCTTCAAGCCATGCAGGCTCAACTGCGGGTTCTGGGTGAGCCGCTCCGTGATGAAGGCGCGATGCGGCTCCAGAATACGCTTGCGATGGCCACCCATCTTGCCCGGCGCAACAGAACCGGTCGCCCGATAGCGCTGCGACCACTTCACCACCGATGAAACCGATACACCAAAGCGCGACGCGGCCGAACGGCAAGTCTCACCCGCCACAACCGCTGCAACAACTCGCTCGCGAAGATCATTCGAAAGGGCTCGTGTCATCCGATGCTGGCCTCCACCTGGACAGCATTTTCAATCACAAAACCGACCGGACGGGAATCCCCTCAGATTCAGTTAACCAATGAAACGCTCTAGGTAAATATCCGCCTGGAAGCTTGTTGGCTCTTCGCAGACTGCCCCACGATGGCCAAGCTCCTCGCCTCGTGTCGCCTGCACAATGGCGCAGCCGCTACGCGGCCGGATGTCGGTACTCTACTTTTTCTTCAGAACCGGGTCCCATCCACCCTGGATGTTTCTCACAAAGCGGCGGTTCCCCTTATAATAGGTGACGGCGCCTGTCCGGCCGACCTTGATCGACGTCGGCGGTAATTGCGTCGCCGCCTTCAGCCGCTCGAGCATGTCAAGCGCCTCCTGCCTCTTTCCAGCGCGGATCAGCGCCATCAACTTCGATTCTTGTTTCATCCTCTATACTCCCATTCATGGAGGACTAAGGGTGGACGGAGCGTGTGGTCGGTCATTCGCGTTGGCATATCCGGTCACCCCGCTCGGCGTTGCGTGAGCAGCGAGCGCAGTGCCACGGCCACCACGCAAACGCTGGAGACAAGGAAGATTGCGCCGGACATGGCGTAGATCGTCGGTGAAGCGCCGGCATTCATCTTGCCGAACAGCACCACCGGCAAGGTGTTTTGCCGGCCCGCCAGATAGAAGGCGCGCGTAAATTCATTGAGGGACAGCAGGAACGAAAAGATGAAGGCGCTGACGAGGCCCGGCCGGATCAACGGCAGGGTGATATCCCAGAATTGCCGGAAACGGCCGGCGCCCAGATCGTCAGCGGCCATGAGGTAGGTCCGCTTAACCGCGGTAAAACTTGTCAGGATGACGATGAAGGCGAAGGGCATCGCCCATAGCAGATGGCCGGCAATCACCGTCAGGGCCGATGACTTCACGCCGACACGCGTGATGACGGTCGATAGCGCCAGCCCCTGTATGACCCCCGGCACGAACATCGGCAGAAGCACGGTCAGGAACCAAAGCCCGCGCCCACGGTGAAGCTCGCGATGGGCCAGCGCCGCCCCGAGCGAGAGCAAAGTCGCGATAACAGCGGTCGCAAGCGCGATGACGATCGATTGGCCGAGCGCGGCAACGAGCGCGTTTTCCGCCCCGAGTGCAAGATACCACTTCAGCGTAATGTCGGAAAAATGCGGCAAACCCGGCTGCAAGGCCGGGTTGAACGAAACCCCGAGGAGATAGAGTGGCGGCGCATAGATCACGGCGAGACCGAGAACCGTCAGCGTCCAGATGACGATGCGAGGGCTCGTTCCTTCCCTGACGATCATTGGCCGCGCTCCTCGAACAACGAGGAGAGACCGAATATGGCGTTTCCGATCAGCACCAGCCCGAAGACGATGACGAGCATGAGCGTCGAAATCGCAAAGGCGAGCGGGAAATTGGCGACGCGCATGACGTCGTTGATCATCACGGAAACGATCGATGCGCCGGCACCGCCGAGCATCTGCACCTCCGTCGAGGAGCCGGCCACCATGACGAAGACGAACAGGAAACCCGCGAAAACGCCGGAATAGGTCAAGGGCAGCAGCACGGTGCGCCCCATCGTCCAGAAGCCGGCGCCAAGATCGCGCGATGCCGCCATCGCGATCGGATCGACACGGCGCATGGAGAGCAGGACAGGAAAGGTTGCAAACGGCAGATAGGAGGCGACGAGCCCGACGATGACGGCGAAATCGCTGAACAGCAGCCAGTCGAGCGGCGCATCCGTAATGCCGGCTTGCTGGAGAAGCGTATTGATGACGCCGGTGCGGCCAAGCAGCAGCCGCCAGGAGAAGGAGCGAATGAGATAGGACGTGAAAAACGGGATAGTCAGAAGTGCGGCAAGCACGACCGAGAGCGTGCGTCCCGCAAGGAAATACATCGCGTAAGCCGTCGGGTAGGCGATAACGAGGCAAATGGCTGATGTCAGGAACGCCTTGCCGAGCGTCGACAGGAACACGCTCCAGCGCCCCGCCTCCAGGATGGCGCCATAAGCTGCCAGGCTGAACTCCGGCTTGATCCAGTAGGTCGCCGAGTCCCAGGCGCAGAAGCTCCAGACCACGACGAGGATGAGCGGCGCAAGGCCGAGCACGAGGATCGCCGCAAGCGGAGCAGCCAGCAATAGAACTGATGTCTTCATGGTCGAACTCCGCTTCTACAGGCGTTGGTCCCATCGGCTCGGGGCCGGCCTGTCCTCGGACAGATGAGCCGGCCCCGGTCCATCGCGCCACATCAGGCGTTGCGCAGCTTCTGCCACCATTCCTCGTAGAGTTGGAAATTGTCCGGGCGGCAATTCTGCCAGTAGACCTTTCCGGAAAACTTTGCCTTCACATGATCGGCGAGCTTGGCGACATCGTCGGCCTTGTATTCGTCGGAATGAGCCTTGGCGTAGGCGAGATTGTTGTCGGTCGGCACGAGATAGCCGCGCGCCTGGCCCAGCTCGCAGCCATAAAAACCGGCAAGCAGAGCATCGACGAACTTGTGGGCGGCATCCGCCTTGCCTCGTTCTGCGGCCCCCTTCAATAGTACGGTATTGTTGCCCCAACCCTCATAGCCTTCGACGGGAGCGGCGTATTCCACCTGAAGCCCACGCTTGCGGCCTTCATAAACGATCGGCTCCCAGCCCGTCATGGCATCGACTTCCTCGTTCGCCACCAGCTGGACGCCCTGCTCCCAGCCATTCCAGAACGTGCGGAACTGGCCATCCTTCTTGTGCTTGATCAGAAACTCCATGACGAGCCCGAGTTCGGATTCCGTCAGGTTGCCCGGCTCCTTGATCGGCTTGTTCTCGGCTTCCTTGAGGTAGATCGCCGTGAAGATGGCGCTGTTGATCCAGGCATCTTCCATGGCGACCCGGCCCTTGAGCTTCGGATCGAAGATGACGCCGTAGCTGTCGACCTTGCCGAGCTTGTCGGGGCGGTAAATAATGGAATCGGCGTTGACGACGGTGGGGATACCGTATTGCTTGCCTTCATAGGTCAGGGTCGGGATGTCCTTGGCCCACTGCCAGATACCGGCAAAATTCGGGATCTTGGAAACGTCCCAGGGAGCGATCAGCCCCTGCTTGGCAAGTTCCCGCTCGGCGCCGCCCTGAAAGCCGCCGACATCGAAGAGATCGTTGGCGTTGCCGGCGGCAAGGCGCGCGACCACCGGACCGACGTCGTTGCCGTTGTCGGTAAATTCGGGCGAAACGCCGCTCTGTTGCGCAAATTCCTGCCATTTGTCGCCGATATCGAGCGTGGCGGTTGCCCAGAATGCGACGGCTGCGTCATCGGCCATGGCGCGCGTAGCAGTCAATCCGCCCACGGAAAGCGCGGCCGCACCGGCGCCTATCAGTTTGAGCATGTCACGGCGTTGCATGTTGCTCCTCAACGCGGAGGAGACGAGATCATTGCCTTTGTTCATCGTGTCATTCCCTTCCCTCATTTTTGCTCATGTCAGCTATTTCGGGTTCTACTCATCGCCTCCAGCCAGGGCCGGAATTCCGGAACGATCAATCAGGAGCGCGGCACCCGGCCTCAGACACACACGCACGCTTTCGCCCGGCAAGGGCGGCGTTGCGTCCGCACTGGTCGTTAATACCATGCGCTGGCTGTCGGCAAACGCGAGCGTAACGTCATGGCTCAGTCCACGATAGATGCTTTCGACAACCTTAAGTTCAATTGTTTCGGCCGCCTCTTCGGCCGGCGGCACAAGCTCAATCCGGTCGGGGCGGATCGCGACAAGGGCGTTCGCCGGCGGTGCGCTTCCGGAAAAGGTCGCGCTCATCCGCTGACCGGCAATGGTCGCTATGGCCTTGTCGCCTGAAATCGAGATGCTTTCAGGTCTCAGGAGCGTATCGATGCCGACGAAACGGGCAACAAAGGCATTGGCGGGCGCCTCGAAGAAACGGGCCGGCACATCCGTCTGCTCGATCCGCCCCTTGTGCATCACGGCCATACGATCGGAAAGGCTGAGGGCCTCGTCCTGATTGTGGGTCACGAGAATGAAGGTCGCGCCGGTCCGCTTGTGAAGCCGACCGAATTCGTCGCGCATCTGCTGGCGCAGCCGCTCGTCAAGCCCGGTCAGAGGCTCGTCGAGCAGGAGGATGCCCGGCTCCATGACGAGCGCGCGGGCAAGCGCTACGCGCTGGCGTTGGCCGCCGGAAAGAAGATTGACATCGCGATCCGCAAAGCCGGAAAGCTCGACCAGATCCAGGGCATCCTCGACCTTGGCCTTAAGCGCGGCGCCGGAGAGCCCACGCAGTTTCAGCCCGTAGCCGACATTCCGGGCGACATTCATATGCGGGAAGAGGCCAAGCGACTGGAATACGGTGTTGACCGGACGGCGATTGGCGGGAACGCTCGCCATATCCTTTCCGTCGAAGAGCACGCGACCCGAGGTGGGACTGTCGAAACCGCCGATCAGCTTCAACAGCGAACTCTTGCCGCAACCCGAGGAGCCGAGCAGCGTAAAGAACTCCCCAGCCCGGATGTCGAGCGTCACGTCATCGACCGCACGCATCGGCCCGTAACTTCTGACGATGTGGTCGAGGCCGATCGCGATCGCCATGTCAGACGCTTCCCCCATCGCCTTCGCGAATGAGCAGCAATCCCTGCTCGCTCACGTCAAGCTCCTGTCCCGCAACCACCAGCAACGTTGCGGTCGCCTCCTCGACGATAAGAGGGCCGGCGATCTTCTCGGAAGACGGCAGTCGCGTGCGCTCGTAGACGGGGCAGGAAACCCAACCGGTCGCTCCGCCGAAATAGACCTCGCGACGCCCCTTGAAGGCCGCGTCCAGCGTTCGGCCGGCGCGGTCGAGTGTCGGGATGGCGATGACCGGCCCGTGCAGCACAGCCTCCAGGTGAACCATCGTGATCTCGACCGGTGAACCGGGCAGACGGAACGTATAGGCCCGCTCATGGGCCGCGTGGAAGCGCTCCGCAAAGCTTTCGGCATCGTCATCGGGCTCGAAAAGCGCGAAAACGCCATGTTCCTGACCGCGATAACGCGCCTCGACGCGGCAGGCATAGCGTATCTCGGCGGCGTTGCCCTTGGCGAAATAGACAACCGCGTCGCGTTTCAGCTCGTCGAAACGCCGCTTGAGACTGCTTATGGCCTCCGCTCCGAGCGGCGCAAACCAGGTGCTGCGGAAGTCGGCCCGGGGCTCTGCGGCCAACATGCCCCAAGCCGAAAAGATGCCGGGATGCGGCGGCACGACTGTCATTTTCACGCCGAGATCGCGGCCGAGACGCGCGGCAAGCGCGGGGCCGGCGCCCCCGGAAATGACGAATGCAGCATCGCGAGGATCATGTCCACGCTGGACGGTGACGAGCTTCAGCGCGTTGATCATCGACGCATGGGCGATCTCGACGATGGCAAGAGCTGCGTCCTCGACCGAAAGTCCCATGGGCGTGGCAACGGTTGCTATTGCGGCAGCGGCCTGGGATTTGTCGAGCTGCATCTGCCCGCCGGCAAAGCTTGCCGGATCGAAAATACCGAGCGTCAACAGCGCGTCGGACAGGGTCGGCCTGTCTCCGCCCCGACCGTAGCAGGCCGGCCCCGGTGTCGAGCCGGCGCTCTCCGGTCCGACGCAGAGCGCGCCACGCCCGTCGATATGGGCGATGGAGCCGCCGCCGGCGCCGATTTCGACGATATCGACAACCGGCACCTGCACCGGATAGCCTGGAGCGATGCGGGTATGCTCGAGCTTGTATTCGCTGTCGAGCGTCGGGCGGCTGTCATGGATCAGGGAGCATTTTGCCGTGGTGCCGCCGACATCGAGCGAAAGCACTTCGGATTCGCCGAGTACGGCGCCGATGCGCGCCGCACCCGCGACACCGCCGGCCGGGCCGGATTCGACAAGCGTCAGTGGGCTCATCTGCGCCTGATCGAAGGTGGAGATACCGCCGTTGGACTGCATGGCATAATAGGGGCAGGTGAGATCACGCTCGGTCAGCGCGCTTTCGAGCCGCGCGAAATAGCGCTTGATGATCGGCTGCACATAGGCGTTGAGAACCGTCGTATTCGAGCGTTCATATTCCCGCCACTGGCGGGAGACCTCGTGACTGGCGCAGACCGTCACATTCGGCAGCGCTTCGGCGAGCACTTTTGCGCAGAGAATTTCGTGTTCGGGATTGGCGTAGCTGTGAAGGAAGATCACGGCCACCGCTTCCACGTTGCGGGCGCGGCACTCGCGGATGATCGGCTCGAGATCGCCAAGCTCGATGGGCATCAGCTCCTGACCATCGGCATTCAGGCGTTCGCGTACCTCGAAGCGCAGGCTGCGCGGCACGAAGGGCTCCGGGCTCTTGAACTGAAGATTGTAGAGATCGGGGCGATTGCCGCGGCCGATTTCCAGCACGTCACGAAAACCGGCGGTGGTTACAAGCGCTGTTTTGACGCCCTTGCGCTCGGTAATGGCGTTGATAACGGTCGTCCCGCCATGTGCGAAAAAGATGACGTCGCGCGTCGAAAGCCCGTCCTTGTTCTCGGCAAGCTCGATCGCCGCAAGGACGCCTTCGGATTGATCGTGAACCGTCGTCAGGCTCTTGGCCGTAAAGATCTCGCCCGTGCGCTCATCATAGCCGACGAGGTCGGTAAAGGTGCCGCCCACATCGGTCGCCAGTCTGATCATTACGACGTCCTCTCTTCATATCCGTATTCGCTGCGTGCCACCTCGCTGGTGATATAGCCGTCCTCGACGTCGCGGCGGACGTGTTCCGGTTCGCGAGCGTGCGGTTCGCCCCAGCCGCCGCCGCCGCCGGTGATGATCCGCACCAGATCGCCACGGTTCAGCCCGATATGCGGCTCACGGCCGAAATTCCGAAGCTCGCCGCCGGCCTTATCCACTTGCAGGAGATTGATGCTTCCGGGCTTGCCCCCTTCGATGCCCCAGGGCGGCGTGTCCGTGCGGCCGAAGCTGCAATAGGCCGATGCGCCGTCTCCAAGGACCTCATAGTCGCGGATGACGCCGAAGCCGCCGCGATGGCGGCCGGCACCGGAGCCCCCCTCGAGGTTGAGCGCATAACGGCGCACGAGCAAAGGAAAGCGCGCTTCGATGACTTCGACGGAATAATTATAGGTATCGCCATCGGTGAGCGCGATCAGTGCATTGGCACCGTCGCCATTCTTGCTTGCGCCCCAGCCGCCATGCTGCGGCTCGATATGGATGAATGGCTGGCCGGCCGCATCCTGGCCGGCAATATAGACGACGCACAGGCTCGTATAGGAACCGGCCGAGAAACGCCCGGGCATGAGTTTGGCGAGAGCCTTCCAGACGAGTTCCGAGGCATGCACCGAGCCTTCGTAGTACCAGCCCGTCGGAGACGGCTTCTCGGCCGTGAAAACCGAACCCTTCGGCGCGACGACGGTGAGCGGTCGGAACCAGCCCTCGTTGGAGGGCGCCTGCGGCGCGACCAGAGCCTTGAAAATGGTGCGCACGGCCGACTGCAGCGCACCCGCCGCGCAGTTGATCGGTCCGGCGACTGCCGGCGGGCAGCCGGTGAAATCCGCTGTCAGGCAGTCTCCCGCAATCGTGACGGCCACCTTGACCGCGATCGGATCGGTCGTCACGCCATCGCCGTCGATGATATCTTCCGCTTCATAGCGCCCGTCGGGCAGTGCAGCGATAGCGGCACGCGCCTGCTTTTCGCTGACCGCAAGGAGATGATCGAATGCGGCCTCCACGATATCGGTTCCGTATTTGCGCGCCAGCTCACCCATGCGGCGAGCGGCAACGCGAACGGTCGCCACCTGTGCGGTCAGGTCGCCGATGGCGATTTCGGGCAGGCGGACATTCTCGCGAATGATCCGCAGAACCTCGCCCGAAAAGCGATCGCTGCGGACGACCTTCACACCGGGCAGCCTCAACCCCTCCTGGAAAACCGAGATGGCATTCGGCGCAAGCGAGCCTGGAACAGACCCACCGACATCGAGATAATGGGCGACGTTGATGGCATAGGCGAGAATCCGGCCGTCGAAGAAAATCGGCTTGACGATGGCAAAGTCGCAGGCATGCGTGCCGCCGGAATAGGGATCATTGGTCAGCAGAATGTCGCCGTCTTCCAGATCGTCGCCATAGAGCGCAATCAGCGATCTGACCTGGGTGCCGAACGTGCCGGTAAACAGGGTGATGCCGTTCATCTGCGCGACCAGCTGTCCATCGCGCGTCAGCAGGCCGCAGGCGAAATCCAGCACCTCGTAGATCACCGGGCTCATCGAGGTTCTGGCCATGACCACGCCCATCTCGTCGACGGTAGCCGCCAGCTTGCCCTCGATGATCTCCTGGGTCACAGGATCGACGATGATCACGAATCTACTCCTCGTCCTTGGTTCGCATGAAGGCAGATTAGGTGTTTTTTTCCTCGCCGAAAGCCTTCCCGATGGGTGGGTGGG
>NZ_WUEY01000044.1 GCF_010668395.1 Martinezella lusitana | reverse complement strand
AAGTCTGGAGGGCAAAGCAGGTCTTCGTTTCCAAAAGAGGCCAGGGGACCGGATATTCCGGCATCGAAAACCCCCTCTTCTTCAAGGACAACACACGCATGTTCTACGGTGACGCCAAGAGGAGCATCGATCGACTGCTGGCGCTGGTCGCCTGAGTCTCGATTTAGCGCTTTCCGCTTGGCTTCCTGAGCGGAAAGCGACCGCCGCAGTCATCGCAGCGGACCCGGTTCGCGGTTTAAGGCAGCAGCATCAACCGTAAATCAAAACAAAGATCTTTAATCTGCTTGGGCGACCGCAACAGGGTGAATTGGAAATCGCACGGAAGGCAGGAGTCTGGCAGAAAGGTCCGCTGCAGTATTCAACTTTGCTCAAGGCAAACATGAAAGCGTCATCATAGCACAGGCCACTCGATCTCACGAAGCCGATCCGTCGAGCCTTGCCCTGCCTTAACGCGAACGCCGTATCTCGTTGCATGGCTAACGTCACTTTTTGTCCGAGCACAACGCTTTCGGTAAAGGTTGCATGCCATTGCCGACCATTATCTTCGCGACCGCGGCCAGACCGGCCGGCTGAAATAGGAATTGCCCCATGCCTTATGACCAGAAGCGCGTCGTAGACGCCATCAGGGCCTTCGAAGCCGGCGAAATCGTCGTCGTCATGGACGATAACGACCGCGAAAACGAAGGCGACCTGATCGTCGCCGCCGTTCACGCGACGCCGGAAAAGATGGCCTTCATCGTGCGCCACACATCCGGCATCGTCTGCGCCCCGATGCCGAAGGAGGAGGCCAAGCGGCTGAACCTCAACGCCATGGTGGCGGAAAACGACTCCGCCCACACGACAGCCTTTACCGTTTCCGTCGATTTCAAGCACGGCACGACGACGGGCATTTCCGCCGACGACCGCACGCTGACAGTGCGGAACCTCGCGAACCCGAATGTCGGCGCGGCCGATTTCGTCCGCCCTGGCCATATCTTCCCATTGGTCTCCCGCGAAGGCGGCGTGCTGATGCGATCGGGCCATACGGAAGCTGCCGTCGATCTCTGCAAGCTGGCCGGTCTGCCGCCGATCGGCGTCATTTCCGAACTCGTCAATGACGACGGCACGGTGACACGCGGTCCGCAGGTGGTGGATTTTGCCGAACAGCACGGGTTGAAGCTTCTGTCGGTCGCCGACCTCATCGCCTATCGCCAGCGCAAGGAAACGCTGATCGAACTCGGCTCCAGCTTCGATATCGAGACACCGTTCGGCAAGGCCAAGGCGCATACTTATTCGCTGCCCTGGGATCCGATGCAGCATCTCGCCGTCGTCTTCGGCGACATCAGGGATGGCGTCGATATTCCGGTGCGCCTGCATCCGGAAAATGTCGCTGACGACCTGTTCGGCAAGCGCAAGCCGGTCGATTTCTACATGCAGAAGATCGCCGAACAGGGCCGTGGCATAATCGTCTACCTGCGCGAAGGCTCCGTCGGCGTCGGCCACTACGACAATGGCCGCAAGGCGCGTGGACAAGGCCGCGAAGCCCATGCCGAAGCGCAGACGCGCGATAGCGAATGGCTGGAAATCGGTCTCGGCGCACAGATCCTCAGGGATCTCGGCGTCAGCTCGATCACGCTCCTGACCAGCCGTGAGCGGCACTATGTCGGCCTCGAAGGCTTCGGCATCAAGATTTCCAAAACCGATATTCGCTAACCGGCATGGTGATAGGCCCGGTTTCCCGGGCCGCTTTTCAACAGGTTTGCCGTGACGCTCAGATGAGCTTGGCGAAGGCAACAGCCGTGTCGGACATGCGGCTGGAGAAGCCCCACTCGTTGTCGTACCAGGACAGAACGCGCACGAAATTGCCTTCCATGACCTTCGTCTGGTCGGTTGCGAAGATCGACGAGTGACTGTCGTGGTTGAAGTCGCGCGAGACGAGCGGCTCGTCGGTGTAGCCGAGGATGCCCTTCAGCCTGCCGTTCGCAGCAGCCTTGATCGCTTCGTTGATTTCGCCGACCGTGGTGGCCTTCTTGGCAACGAACTTGAAGTCGACGACCGAAACGTTCGGGGTCGGAACGCGGATCGAGGTGCCGTCGAGCTTGCCCTTGAGGTGCGGCAGAACGAGGCCGACAGCCTTGGCAGCGCCCGTCGAGGTCGGGATCATCGAGAGAGCGGCCGCGCGGGCGCGATACAGATCCTTGTGCATCGTGTCGAGCGTCGGCTGATCGCCGGTGTAGGAGTGGATCGTCGTCATGAAGCCGTGGTCGATGCCGACAGCGTCGTCGAGAACCTTCACGACCGGCACCAGGCAGTTGGTGGTGCAGGAAGCGTTGGAGATGACCAGATGCTCCTTGGTGAGCTGGTCATGGTTGACGCCGAAGACGACGGTCAGGTCAGCGCCATCGGCAGGAGCCGAGACGATGACGCGCTTGGCGCCGGCTGTCAGATGAGCGGCAGCCTTGTCGCGGGCGGTGAAGATGCCCGTGCATTCCATGGCGATATCGACGCCGAGTTCCCCGTGGGGAAGGGTAGCCGGATCCTTGATGGCGGTAACCTTGATCGGCTTGCCGCCGCCGACGGTGATCGTGTCGCCTTCGACCTTCACTTCGGCCGGGAACTTGCCGTGGATGGAATCGTACCGGAGCAGGTGGGCGTTGGTCTCGACCGGGCCGAGGTCGTTGATGGCGACGACTTCGATGTCGGTGCGGCCGGATTCGACGATGGCGCGAAGTACGTTGCGGCCGATACGTCCGAAACCGTTGATGGCAACCTTGACTGTCATGTGCATTCACTCCCTGTAATGACGGAAAATTCCACGGCCGCGCCGAGCAAGCCTGTTTGTCGATCGAAGGAAACCATCGCGGCGCCTAGCTCAGTATGTCAGGGCGCAATCCTATCTCCCAGGTCGCGTCCTAATAGCTTTCACACAGGCCGTAAACTACTGAATCGATTAGCATAACAGCGAGATCCACACTACGAATCGATTAAATCAAATCTCACGATTAGGAAAGGCAATCAGATCGCCTCTCGCGGTCATAGACGGGGTAATTTGCGCCTTTAAGCGCGCTAGCGATCCTACGGAGTTCCATAAATCAATCTTATGCCAGAATGGCATGACGTCTTTTCAGTGGTTTAGGCGATTGATTAAGGGGGCCGGTGGTTCGAATCTTTTCAAGAGCTGAACTTTAGATATTTATTTCTCTTTGCAAGGGGCTGCCGATGGAGTGTGGATGAGAGGGTGAAGTTCATTTAGGTTCGATGCGAGACAAAGATTTAGATGACATCCGAACGAATAAGCTCACGCATCCGCTGGACGAGGTCGTCCAAAATCATGATCCGGTGGCTGCCGGATGGACGGATTGCGAAATAGGACACTTCAATTTTCGGCTCGAACGGGATCGCAACGATATCGGCTCCCGCCGATTGCAAGCTTGTGCGATCGACAATGCCCACGCCCATGCCAGCGGCGGCGAAATGGCAGCAATTGAGCATCGACGTTTCCATCGTGCTGGTCGGCTGATGCTCTTGTCCCGAGAAAGCGCGATCCAGTGCCAGTCTGAGCGGAGAATTTCGTCCGGGGATCAGTACGCGCTCATCGATGAGGTCGGCGGGCCGTATGATATTGTTGGAGGCAAGCCTGTGCCCCGGCGCCATAGCGGCGACGGCATGGGAACTGTGCAGGGTCGCGGCATTCTTGTCGGCCATGCGCGGTGAGCCAAACACGAAACCCAAATCGTAGCGGTTCTTGTCGACCATATCCCAGATGTGCCGGCTGTTTTCGACGTCGATGACAAGCGGAATATCGCGCCGGTTGCCAACCACATCGAGGATGGCTTGATAAAGATATGGCCGGACGAGCGAAGTCACGCTAGCAATTCTGAGAACGGTATTCTTGTGCCGACGAATATCGTCGGCCGCCTGTGCGATCTGATCGAGGCCGAGATACAGCCGTTCGACTTCCCGGAAAAGCTGTGTCGCTTCGACCGTCGGCACGAGGCGGGCTCCCACCCGTTCGAACAGCGTGATCTCGAGGATTTCCTCCAGGTCACGGATGAGACGGCTTACGGCGGGCTGCGTTACATTCAAGGCATCGGCCGCAGCCGTGATCCCCCCTGTCATCATGACGCTTCTGAAGGCTTCAACTTGTCTCGGTTTCAATCGCATCCCAATGCCCTTTCCATAACATTAGGGCATGGACTGAACACAAAATGCAATTTTTCTTTTTGAGCCAGACTGTTTAGTTGCAGAGAAAATCTGCTTGGAGAGTGCGGATTTCGCAAACGCCGGAGGAACACTATCATGAAATTTCTAAAGGTCGCGGCTGTCTTGGTGGCATCCTTCCTTGTTATGCCGCTCGCGAGCCGGGCCAAGGATCTGACAGTTGGTCTCGCAGCCTCCACGACATCAATGGATCCGCAGTTTTACGTCGTCGGCCCGAACAGCGCGATCGCGCGCAATATCTTCGATGGCCTCGTCAATCAGGATGAGAAACAGCGGCTGCAGCCGGCACTGGCGCTGTCCTGGAAGTCCGTCGACGACACGACCTGGGAGTTCAAGCTTCGTCCGAACGTGAAATTCCACGACGGCAGCGATTTCACCGCAGATGATGTCGTTGCTAGCATCAAGCGCGTACCGCTCGCTTCCAAGAACAGCCCCAGCTCTTTTGCTGCCTATGTCAAGGCAATCACCGAGGTCACTGCGGTCGATCCGCTGACGGTTCGCATCAAGACCGATGGCCCGACGCCCCTACTGCTGAACAACCTCAGCCGTATCGCGATCCTGCCGGCCAAGATGCAGAACACCACGACGGAAGAGATGAATTCCGGCAAGGGCGTGATCGGCACCGGCCCCTTCAAATTCGTCTCCTGGACGCCTGACGATAACATCGTGCTTGCCCGAAACGATGGCTATTGGGGTGAAAAGGCCGCCTGGGACAAGGTCACTTTCAAGGTATTCAAGAACAGCAGCGCCCGTGTTGCCGCAATGCTTTCCGGCGATGTCGATATGATCGAAAGCATCCCGACAGCGGACACGCGGCGGCTGCAGGCCTCCGATCAGTTGAAGGTCGTCAATGTTGCCGGAAACCGAATCATGTACCTTCATATGGATCAGGCGCGCGACGTATCGCCCTTCGCCAAGGGACCCGACGGCAAGAACCCGCTCGTGAAGCCAGAGGTGCGCCGCGCGCTGTCGCTGTCGATCAACCGCGAAGCACTCGTCGACCGCATCATGGACGGGCAGGGTGTGCCCGCCGGGCAGCTCGTTCCGGAAGGCTATTTCGGCTATGATCCGTCCATCACGGTCGATCCCTATGATCCGAACAAGGCAAAGGAGCTTCTCGGCAAGGCCGGCTATCCCAACGGGTTTTCGCTGACCTTCCATGCTTCGAATGACCGCTATCCGAACGATTCCAAGGTTGCCCAGGCGATCGGCCAGTTCTTCAGCCGTGTCGGCATCAAGACAGAGGTCGCGACCTTGCCGGGCAGCGTCTATTTTACGCGCGCCTCCAATCTGGAGTTCAGCTTCATCATGGGCGGCGCGGCGGTCGAAACGGGCGAGGCATCCGGCGTGCTCGGCCCGATCCTAGAGACCTTTGGCGACAAGGCCGGGCAGGGAAATCGCGGACGCTATTCGAACCCGGAGTTCGACAAGACGCTGAACGAAGCACGTTCGACGCTCGATGACGATAAGCGCGAGGAGCTTCTTCGCAAGGCGACCGAGATCGCAATGAACGATCTCGGCGTCATCCCAATCTTCTACCTTGCCAACACCTGGGCGATGAAGAAGGACCTTTCCTATCCCGGCCGCTCGGACGGCTACACGCTGCCCTATTATGTGAAGCCGAACTGAGCGGGCGGAAGGACGATCGAACATGTCTTTCCGCGGCGTATTTCCTTACCTCGTCTCGCCGATCAATCATTCCGGTCAGGTGAAGAAAGGCGTGTTGATCGACCTCGTGGATCACCTGATCGCTTCGGGGGTTCATGGCTTGACGCCGCTCGGCAGCACCGGCGAATTCGCCTATCTGAACTGGGATCAGCGCCGCAGCGTCGTCGATACGGTGATTGCCGCCAGCCACGCACGCGTTCCCGTGATCGCCGGCGTTGCAGCGACATCGACCAGCGACGCTGTCGCCCAGACCGAATACATGGTCGAGGCGGGAGCCGACGGCATCCTTGCGGTTCTGGAATCCTATTTTCCGGTTAGCGACGAAGGTGTCGAGACCTACTTCACGGCCATTGCCAAGGCGGCGAAGGGACGGCCGGTGGTGCTCTATACCAATCCGCAATTCCAACGTTCCGATTTGAGCCTGCCCGTCATCGAGCGGTTGAGCCGGGTCGATAACATCCGCTACATCAAGGACGCCTCGACCAATACGGGGCGGCTGCTCTCCATCATCGAACGGACCCAGGGCCGCATGGAAGTGTTCGCAGCCTCGGCCCACATTCCGGTCTGTGTGATGATGATCGGCGGTGTCGGCTGGATGGCCGGTCCCGCCTGCGTCGTGCCGAAGCAGAGCATCGCGCTCTACGAGGCTGCGAATGCCGGCGATTGGGCAAGGGCGATGGATTTGCAGCGGCCGCTCTGGCGGGTCAACGAGATCTTCGCGAAATACTCGATCGCCTCCTGCATCAAGACGGCGCTGGAGCTGCAGGGCTTTCCCGTTGGCGCCCCCATGCATCCGCAGCTTCCGCTTGGCGAGGCCGCACGAATTGAGATCACAGATGTTCTTCGCGAACTCGGCGCCCTTTGACATCGCATTTTCCATCTATTGAAGGCATTTCACCATGAAGCCGATTTCGATCATTGTCGATTGCGACCCGGGAATTGACGATACGATCGCGCTTCTGACCGCATTCGTGTCGCCGGAACTCGATATACTCGGCATCACGCCGGTCTGCGGCAACCAGCCGCTGGAGCGCACCGTGCGCAACGCCCTTCAGGTGTGCGAACTCGGAGGTCGTGCAGAGATCCCGGTCTTTGCAGGCTGTTTTCGCCCAATGTTGCGTGAGCCGATCCATGGCCAGTTCCACGGCAAGACCGGGCTTGGCAATACGGTCTTGCCGGAGCCTGAAAAGACGGCGGAGAGCAAATCCGCGGTCGATTTCCTCATCGGCACCTTGAGCGATGCAGCACAGACAGGCGAGCGCATCACGCTCTGCTGCCTTGGGCCGATGACCAATATCGCCGTGGCCCTCAGGATGAAGCCGCAGATCGCCGAAGGCATCGAGCGGATCGTCATGATGGGGGGCGCCTATCGCGAGCCGGGCAACCGGACGATGACCTCCGAATTCAACATATTGGCCGATCCACATGCGGCGCATGTCGTCTTCTCAAGCGGAATACCGCTCGTTGCGCTGGCGCTTGATGCGACGCATCAGGTGATGCTGAAGCCAGAGCATGTCGCCGAGTTCGCACGCGTCAGCGGGCGCATCTCGCAGACGCTTGCCGAGCTGATGGCCTTCTGGGATCGCAACGATGTGCGCCGCTACGGTTCGCGCGGCGGCCCGCTGCATGATCCGCTGGTGATCGCCTACATCCTTGCCCCGCATCTGTTCGCGACCGAAAAGGCCCGCGTCTTTGTGGAACATGAAAGCGAACTCTGCATGGGCCAGACCATTGCCGACTGGTATGGCAAGAGCGGTCTCGAGCCGAATGCCGACATCGTCACGAAGGTCGATGCCGAGGGCGTGATCGCCTTCTTTCTCGAGCGTTTGTCGCGCTACGCCGAAAAGGCCATCGCATGACACGTCATAAGGTCATCATCGATGCCGATCCGGGCGTGGACGATGCCGCGGCCATCCTGATGGCGCTGGCATCGCCGGAAATCGACGTGCTCGGCCTGTCGATCGTTGCCGGTAATGTTCCCCTTCGCGATACGGTGCTCAACGCCTGCAAGATCGTCGGCCTCAGCGGCCGCGATGACGTGCCGGTTCATGCGGGAGCTACCGGGCCGCTGGTCCGCGACCAGGTTTTTGGCAAATATGCCAGCATTGGCGCCTTTGACGATGGCTTGGTCAGGGCCGGCGGCATCGGCGCTTCCAGCGAGCATGCCGTCCATTTCATCATGCGCTCCGCGCGTGAAGCGGCAAAGGCCGGCGATCAGATCACAGTCTGCGCCATCGGTCCGATGACCAATATCGCCTTGGCGCTCATCCAGCATCCGGAGGTGGCATCCGGCATCCGGCAGATCGTTTCGATGGGCGGAGCCTTTACGGCGCTTGGCCACCGCACCCCCTGGGCCGAGTTCAATATCTATGCCGATCCGCATGCCGCCGAGGCCGTTTATCGGTCCGGCGTACCGATCGTCATCATGCCGCTCGACATGACGTTTCAGGCCCTGTTTACCTCGGAGCATTTCGAGCAGTTTCGGGCTGGAGGCGAGGCGGGGAATGCCCTTTTCAATCTGTTTTCGACCTTCGACCGCAGCGATATCGGGCGTTTTGGCAGGCCGGGCGGTCCGATTCACGACGCCACGACGATCGCCTGGCTCATCCGTCCGGATCTGTTCACCGGCCGCAGTGCTTTCGTCGGCGTGCAGGTGACGGGCCTCACCATGGGCCACACCTATGCCGACTTTTACGGAAAGATGGATCGCCCGCCGAATGCCACGGTTATCACCGAGGTCGACGAGGCCGGATTCATCGCACTGCTGATCGAGCGCATCGTCCGCTATGGGCGGAACGGGTTCGGGAAGACAGCGCAGGGAGGTTGAAAATTATGGGCGGATATTTGCTGAGCCGGTCGATCCAGACCGTTCTTACCTTGCTCGTCATGTCGGTTCTGGTTTTTGCCGGGCTCTATCTGGTCGGCAATCCCGTCGACGTGCTCTTAAGCCCCACGGCAACACCGGCGGAGCGTCTTCAGGTCATTCAGTCCTTCGGACTCGACAAGCCTGTCTGGGAGCAATACTGGTTGTTTCTCACACACGCGCTGTCGGGGGATCTCGGCAATTCCTTTGTCTATAATCAACCGGCGCTGACGTTGATCCTTCGCCGCATGCCGGCAACCTTAGAGCTCGCCTTCGTCGCGCTCATCATGGCGCTGGTCATCGGCATACCGCTCGGTGTCTATGCCGGCCTAAAGCCGAAGGGCCTGATCTCGAAGTCGATCATGACCTTCTCGATCCTCGGCTTCAGCCTGCCGACCTTCTGGATCGGCCTCGTGATGATCATGCTGTTCAGCGTTCATTTCGGCTGGTTGCCAGCCTCCGGTCGGGGCCAGACGGTGCCGGTTTTCGGGATGCCGCTCAGCCTTTTCACCTTGGACGGCCTCTCCCATCTGGTGTTGCCGGCCTTCAATCTGGCGCTCTTCAAGATTTCGCTCGTCATCCGTCTGACCCGCGCCGGCGTAATGGAGACGATGCAGCTCGATTTCGTCCGGTTCGCTCGCGCCAAGGGCCTGACCGAGCGGCGGATCGTCACCGTGCATGTGCTGAAGAACACGCTGATCCCGCTGATCACCGTGATCGGCCTCGAACTCGGATCGTTGATCGCCTTTGCCGTCGTGACCGAGACGATCTTTGCCTGGCCCGGCACGGGCAAGCTCATCATCGACGCGATCGGCGTGCTCGACCGACCGGTCATCCTCGCCTATCTGATGATCACCGTCGTTATGTTCAGCGTCATCAACCTGCTGGTCGACATTCTCTATTCGATCGTCGATCCCCGCGTTCGTCTCGAAGGGAATTCATAATGGCCGACAATAGCTCGAACGCTGGTTCGGTGCATGCGGGCGAGGCGGGTGCAGACAAGGCCGTCTCGCGTTCGCCTTTCCGGCAGACGATGTCGGCCCTCCTGCACGACAGGCTTGCGCTGGCAGGGCTGATCCTCGTCGCCATCTTCGTGGTTGCGGCAATATTCGCGCCGTTGCTCGCCCCGCAGAACCCCTATGACCTGTCCCAGCTCGACATTCTCGATGGGCGCCTGCCACCCGGCTCGCATAGCACGAGCGGTATGCTTTACCTGATCGGTACGGACGATCAGGGTCGCGATCTGATGAGCGCGATCCTGTACGGCCTGCGTACCAGCCTGCTCGTGGGCATATCGAGTGCCGCCGTGGCGCTGGTCATAGGCGCTTCGATCGGGCTCGTCAGCGCCTATGTTGGCGGCCGCCTCGATGCCTTCCTGATGCGAATAGTCGATATCCAGCTAAGCTTCCCCGCCATTCTTATCGCGCTGATCTTTCTGGCGATCCTCGGCCAGGGCGTCGACAAGATCATCCTGGCGCTCATCGTCACGCAATGGGCCTATTATGCCCGTACGATCCGCGGCTCGGCGCTGGTGGAGCGCAAACGCGCCTATGTGGACGCGGCCCGCTCGATGGCCTTGCCCGATGGCAGCATCCTCTTTCGCCATATCCTGCCGAATTGCCTGCCGCCCCTGATCGTGGTTGCCACGATGCGCGTGGCCTATGCGATCATGCTGGAGGCGACGCTCTCGTTCCTCGGCATCGGCCTGCCGGTCACGCAGCCGTCTCTCGGCCTGCTGATTTCCAACGGCTTCGAATATACGCTCTCCGGCGATTACTGGATCAGCTTCTTTCCGGGCCTGGCGCTTCTCATGCTCATCGTCGGGATCAATCTTATCGGCGATGCGCTGCGTGATATCCTCAATCCACGGCGGGAAGGCTGAGCCATGACCAAACCGATCCTTTCGATCTCCAAGCTCAACACGGCCTTTCGCGTCGGAGGCGAATGGCGCAATGTCATCCGCGATATCAGCTTCGATATCGGCCCGAAGGAAACCGTTGCCGTCGTCGGCGAATCCGGCTCCGGCAAGAGCGTCACGGCAATGTCGATCATGCGGCTTCTGTCGCCGGCCAATTCGAAGATCACTGGCAGGATCGAGTTCGAGGGACGCGATCTCCTGTCGCTGTCGCTTGCCGATATGCAGGCGATCCGCGGCAATCGGATCGGCATGATCTTCCAGGAGCCGATGACCTCGCTCAATCCCGTTCTGAGAATCGGCCAGCAGATCACCGAGGTTCTGGTGCAGCATCGCGGCATGTCGCAATCGCAGGCCGAGGCCGAAGCCGTGCGCCTGCTTGAAAAAGTGCGCATTCCCTCGGCAAAATCGCGCCTCGATGAATATCCGATGAATTTTTCTGGCGGCATGCGTCAGCGCGTGGTGATCGCGATCGCGCTTGCCTGCGATCCGAAGCTTCTGATCGCCGACGAACCGACGACTGCGCTCGACGTGACCATCCAGGCGCAGATTCTCGGCCTGATCAAGACGCTGCAGGAAGAGGAGGGCATGTCAGTCCTCTTTATCACCCATGACATGGGCGTCGTTGCTGAAATCTCAGACCGGACGGTCGTCATGTATCGCGGCGAGCAGGTGGAGACGGATACGACGGCCGCGCTCTTTGCCGGCGCCAGACATTCCTATACGCGCGCGCTTCTCTCGGCCGTGCCGCAACTCGGCTCGATGACCGGGACGGACCGGCCCTTGCGCTTTCCGCAGGTGGATATGGCGACCGGCGCGATGCAGCCGGTGAAGCCGACCGAGGATACGGTAAGACTCAATCAGCCGCCCATACTTAAGGTCGACAACCTCATCACCCGTTTTCCGGTCAGGCGCGGTTTCCTGCGCAGAACCGTCGGCAACATCCACGCCGTCGAGGGCGTTTCGCTCGAACTCCGGCAGGGCGAAACCCTGTCGCTGGTCGGCGAATCCGGTTGCGGCAAATCGACGACCGGGCGCTCGATCATTCGTCTTACCCCGGCAATGTCCGGCGAAATCCGTATCGACGGCAAGGATGTTCTGAAAGCCGGCAAGGACGATCTTGCCAATATCCGGCGCGAAGCGCAGATGATCTTCCAGGACCCATTCGAAAGCCTCAATCCGCGCATGCGTATCGGCCAGGCGATCGCCGAGCCGATCATTGCGCATGGGCTGGCAAGTGCCTCGCAGGCAAAGGGTCGCGTCAGCGACCTTCTCGAACGGGTCGGCCTCTCGGCGTCGATGGCGGATCGCTTCCCGCACGAATTCTCGGGCGGGCAGCGCCAGCGTGTGTGCATCGCCCGCGCACTCGCGCTCGAGCCAAAGCTTCTCATCGCCGATGAATCGGTTTCCGCGCTCGACGTCTCCGTCAAGGCGCAGGTCATCAATCTCATGCTGGACCTGCAGGAAAAGTACGGACTCGGCTATCTCTTCATCAGCCACGACATGGCCGTGGTGGAGCGCATCAGCCACCGTGTTGCGGTGATGTATCTTGGTGAAATCGTCGAAATTGGGCCTCGCCGGGCGGTTTTCGAAAATCCGCAGCACGACTATACCAAACGTCTGATGGCGGCGGTCCCTGTTGCCGACCCGACCCGCCGTTCGACGCGCCGTATCTCCAGTGAGGAGATTGGAAGTCCGTTCCGTTTTACAAATTATGAGCCACCGAAACGCATCTATGAACAGGTGAGCCCGGGCCATTTTCTGCGAGTTCCTTAAATCGGGAGGCAATCGCTGATCAGCGTGAACAGCCACCAGTGGCTAGGTGAGGGTATCCTTGCCATCGATCGAGATGCGGTGCAGGCTGACGGCCAGTTTCCAAGCAACCGCAAACTGTGCCTTCTTCATTCCGTTGCGTTTGGCCAGCCGCAGCCCCAAGCTTTCAGCACGCACCAGCGGCGAGTCCGTTGGAGCAAGATGTTGGCCGGCTCGAAGAGATAAATCTGCAGTAAGCGTCCCGCCGCGAGACTTGGCCGACGGCGGTCATATTGTATGAAGAGCATTCTTCCTGTGTTCGACACAACCGCATGTAACGCGGAAAAGGATCAGTACTTTGCGCGCAGTGTCAGTCGGACTCCACCGTAAATGGGATTATCGATCGTAACCGGCCGATTATTATCGTGGAGACTTGGCTTTGATTTGGGCGATGCTCGATAATTTGCAGCCCGCACTCAAGCCCGTAAGAGGCCGGCGGACCTGTCTAGCGCATGACCTGCTCGACCAGAATGGGTTCAGGCCCAGCCAGGACCCGTCCCAATCACCGTCGCCAAAGACAGCCACTTTGTCCATAGCGACGGTTCTTACGTTGAGTGCAGAAATCTAAGCCAAATCTCGTCGATCTCCGTCATGCCTCACCCACGCGATTTGATCGCTCCTGGCAGCGCGGCGGACACAATCGTACAAGGACTTCGCCAGGTTGAAGCGATGCGTGTCGGCGACGTTGCAGAGATCGAGATCGCAGCGCGTCGTCCGATAGCAGGTGACAAGAAGGCGCTCGCTTCCTCTGCGGTCCAGGCACAGTCTGGATGAGGCCGACGCTCGTATCAATCGCCAACGCCACGTCGGGTGAAGTCGATGGATAGGGTAGCTCTTCTTCCGCTTGACGATCGAGCTGCCCTGTCTGGCGAAACAGGAACACGATCTCAATGACGAATTTCGCCACCTTCGCTCGGATAACTACCAGTGGGTTGAAGCAGACTCGCCGATTTTGCACGTCGCCGTATTTTCCAAGGACAATGACATCGTCAGGCTTGGGGGCTCTGCTGCGTGAGCAAAATGATGAGCGGACTCCTGAATACTCTCGCCACATGACATCGGAAACGGTTGCCACAATGAGCGATGATCGCTCATCAACTTGCACGCAGTAAGACGCCTCTTTTTTAGGCTGCGTGCCCCAATTTCGATTGGCATTTATTTCGGCAAAAACGTATCTGGATTCAACCAAAAAGTATTGGCGCCCGACCTGCTCTTCCCTGAAACTACATCCCATCCAACGGCAAGCTTTTGTCGGTCCAGGTGATCGCGAGCGGCGCGCGAACCCAGTGTTTTCTGTCTTGGGATTATCCGTTGTCACGCCTCCCAGAAGACTCTCGTTCCAGCAAACGGACCGGGAGCGATCTGAGACATGCCTGGCGCTGGAGTACCGGCGTCAGGCATGTCCTGCGTGTGAAGAGTCCGTCCGATCGATTTTTGACGCCCCAGTCGCCGGGCACGACCGTCAAGGCATCAGAGTCTGACGGACTCACCGTTGGCCGATCCGGCTCTTATTCAATCAACAAAATAGTATAGGAATTCCAAAAAAAGGTATTGGCGAAACCGGTCATTTGCGTCGAAGCTTACCCACGTGGAGGAGGTCGGCGACAACAAGGCAAGAAACACTTCAGTCAAATCACCTGCGCGTTTCTCGAGAAATGCCCACAGATGGACGTGTGGAAACCTGATTGTCGCAAGGCAAATTGAACGGCTGCACCTCATGCGGTGCAGTCGAATGGGAGAACATCCGTGTCCACCGTGATACGACCAGAATTCGAGTATGTGGATCGGTCCACCGACGCGATCCGTTATCTGGAACATGGCTGGCCCCATGAATGGTGTCGCTGGCATAGCCACCCGGAGTATGAGCTACACCTAATGGCGACTACCCATGGCCAGGCGTTCATCGGTGATTACATTGGGGGATATCAGGCCGGCGACCTGTTTCTCACTGGCCCCAATCTTGCACATCATTGGTCGACATTCGAAGCGGCCTATCCGGAACCTGTCGAAGTCCGCGACGTGTTGATACAATTCAGTCAGGACAGCATCGACCTCCTGACGAAGGCATTTCCCGAATTCGGCGAGCTTGAGCCGATGTGGCAGCTTGCCCGCTCCGGCATCAAGTTCGAGGGGTTCGATCCAGGCTTTGCCCATAGTCACATGCAGCGCATTCGCAACACCCGTGGCGCGGAGCGGATCTCCGCCTTCATCCGCTTTCTCGTTCGCATCAATGAACATGCCGAGAAACGAGGACTTTCCGTCTTGCACGGGCGGCCGGAAGACAATGCGAAACATGCGCGCATCGCCAAGCTGGTCGAGCATATCGCCCAGAACTATTCGGAAAATATCTCACTCGGCGAGGCCGCGGACAAAGTCGGTATGAGCTATGCCACCTTTGCTCACAGCTTTCGTAAAACGACGGGTCATACCTTTGTCGAGTTCGTTAACCGCATCCGGGTTGGACAGGCCTGTTCCAAGCTCTATACGACCGACGATCCGATCTCAAGCATCTGTTATGACGTTGGTTTCCAGAATCTGGCGAATTTCAATCGTCAGTTCATGAAGATGAAGCGGCAGACGCCGTCGGCCTATCGCGAACACGCCCGCACGCGATTGCTGCGCGACAGGAAGGCTGCCCATGACTGAAAGCCAAGCCATGCGGCGTTAGTCGCCGCGCCGCAGCTTTTGGCACTCCAAACCCTGTATTTTGGCTTGATCATGACCACGCGCGACATTGCGTGCAGGGGCGGTGTCTCATTACCGGAAGGGCAATGTTTTCATCCTTATCAATCTCAATTCGAAAGATCGTCTGCATGCAGAAACTCCTTGTATTTCAATCCCTCTGGGCAATGGAGCCGCGTCAGGGAAGCAGTTTCGAGCGGTCGCTCGAAGCCGACATCGAGATGATCGCCGATGCGGGCTATGATGGCGTCAGCGCGATCTGGACCGATGCGGACCATGCGCGGCGTCTGAGCCGCATGCTGGAATCCCGTGGCATGCAGGCGGAGGGAGCGTGTTTTCCCACCTCCGTCGATGATCTGAAGCCGATCCTCGAGATCGCCGCGAAAACCGGACTGCACCATCTGACTATCCAGCCCAATACAAGGCTGTCGAGGCTGCAGGATTGCTTGCCTATACTTGAAGGATGGCGGCTTTTGGCCGAGGAGGTCGAATTTCCGGTCTACATCGAAACCCATCGGGACCGGATGACGAACGACCTTCTGTTCGTCCTCGACCTGTTGGACAACTTTCCCGGCCTAAGGCTTCTTGGTGACCTCTCCCACTTCGTCGTCGGCCGAGAAATGGTATTGCCGATCTCCCGCGATAATGAACGCTCGATCAGGCGCATTCTTGACCAAAGTTGGGCGTTCCACGGCCGGGTAGCGAGCTGCGAGCAGGTGCAGGTCGAGTTCACGTTTCCCCACCATCGCCCTTGGCTAGATCTCTTCCTGTCCTGGTGGGACTATGGCTTCCGCAGCTGGCGGAAACGGGCCGGACCCGATGAGACCCTGGCGTTCGTTTGCGAGCTGGGTCCCAAACCCTACGCTATCGCAGGCGCCGACGGTAAGGAGCTGTCGGACCGTTGGAATGACGCGCTCCTGCTCCGCAAATACGCGATGGATATCTTTGACAATTCTCACCCCTGCGGCGTGATCGCCACGGAATGACGTTGTCTTTCCAACCTTGAATTCCAGCACAGACCGGAGAATGAAATGACCAACTGGATCAATGCATGCTCGACCGCCGATATCGAGGCGGAGGACTCGATGCGCTTCGACCACAATGGACGAACCTATGCGATCTACCGCAATCATCTCGACGAATACTACTGCACAGACGGGCTCTGTACGCATGAGGAGGTCCACCTCGTCGGCGGTCTGGTGATCGAAAACACCATCGCCTGTCCCAAGCACTCGAGCATCTTCGATTTTACGACAGGCGAGGTCGAAACGCCACCGGCATGCGAAAATCTGCGCACCTATCCCGTCAGGCTCGACGGGGAGCGCGTGATGATCGGACTTTAATGATTTGCGGTTTTCACCAGATCGGACCGCAAAGCTCTTATGAAGGTTGATACGAGATGGCTGAGACAGAAAAGTTCGTGATTGTCGGCGCCGGGGAATGCGGCGCGCGAGCTGCTTTTGCGCTTCGGCAACAAGGTTTTGCAGGGACGGTCGATCTCATCGGCTCTGAACCGCATGCTCCCTATGAGCGGCCACCATTGTCCAAGTCTTCTCTGATCGACGGTGCGGGCCACAGACTCGTTGCTGAACCCGAACGCTATCGGCGCGAGAATATCAATCTTCTGACGAATCTGGCGGCGACGGAGATTGCTCCGAGCGACCGCCGTCTGGTCCTCTCCGACGGTCGTAAGCTTTCCTATGACAAGCTGTTGCTGGCAACGGGCGCCAGGCCGCGTATGCTGCCCGGTATCCCGGCCCGCAGCAAGTCGATCATGACGCTTAGGACCGTCAATGACGCATACGGCATCCGCGAGAAGCTGGGAAAAGGTCGAACGCTTGTCGTCATAGGTGGCGGTTTCATAGGGCTCGAACTGGCTGCCAGCGCGCGGCAGATGGGCACCGCTGTCACTCTCCTCGAAACCAGGGAAAGGGTGCTGACCCGCGGCGTCCCGATCGAGCTCGCCGGCATCATCGCTGATCGGCATCTCGCGGAAGGCGTCGATCTTCGCTGCGGCGTGTTGATCGAAGGTATCGATGAGTGGGAAGATGGAGCTCGTGTGGTCCTGAAGCGCAGCTCTGCCATTGATGCCGACCTCGTCGTTGTCGGGATCGGCGCGACACCGAATGTGGAGCTCGCACAGGCTGCCGGCCTCGAGATCATCGACGGGGTTGCCGTCGACGAATTCCTTGCGACCAGCGATCCCGATATCTATGCAGCGGGCGATTGCTGTTCCTTTCCGCTGAGCCTCTACGGAGGGCGTCGTATCCGGCTTGAAGCCTGGAGAAGTGCGCAAAACCAGGGAATGCAGGCGGCTGGGAACATGCTCGGCAATCGCTCTGCGATCCTTGATGTCCCGTGGTTCTGGTCCGACCAGTACGATCTGGGACTGCAGGTCGCGGGACTGCCCGACAGCAACGCTTTCCATATCGTTCGAAGGCTCGGCCAAGATGCATTGATTATATTCGATCTTGCGACCGATGGACGCCTCGTCGCAGCCAGCGGCCTGTCAAAAGACAACGGCATCGCCCGCGATATCAGGATCGCCGAGATAATGATCGGCAAGCGCATCCGTCCGGATCCTGTCGCTCTAGCCGAACCAGCTGTGAAGCTCCAATCGATGCTCAGGCAATGACAGGCGATCTCGCCTCGCCAATTAAACCTGCTGTGGCGAGATGAAGCTCCGGGGTGGGGGAAGTCTATCGGCGAACAACTTCACGCCGGCAAAATTCTACAAAAACGTATCTGCTTTCTGTTGAAAAGTATTGGCGTGCAGTGACCAACAAAGAGAGGCTATCGGCAATGGAAATCGACAATATGACGACCGGAAATACACTATGAGCGGAGCGAACGACGAACTGATTGTTGGTACGCGCGACAAGCGCGGCGACTGGAGGCCGAACGAGCCATTGCAGACGGGGCCCCTTCTCAAATTTCCCTGGCAGCCGCTGAAGGTTGTCGCGTGGCTCCCGAAATATCTATTTCCCTACAATCTTGCGTTCTTTGTCGTCGCATCAATTCTGTGGTTGTACACGACGCCGTCGCGGGAAACGTTAAAGACGCTGGAGCTATCCTGGATCCTTTATCTCTTCTTCCGAAACGCGGCGCTCATCGTTCTGTTCTTCGGCGCAATGGAACTTCGCCTCTATGTCCAACGCCGTCAGGGAAACAGGTACAAGTACAACGGCACTTTTCCGAAGGACAAGCCGTCCGACGTCTTCCTCTTCAAAAGCCAGGTGATCGACAGCGTCATTCGCACATTCGTCAGCGGTGTTCCGATCTGGACGGCATATGAAGTCGGCCTGCTTTGGGCCTGGGCGAACGGATGGGGGCCATGGACGACCTTTGCCGACCATCCCGTGTATCTCGCCATCATCGCCTTCCTGCTGCCACTCTTTCACGAAGTGCACTTCTGGTGCGTGCATCGCCTGATCCATGTGCCCTTTCTTTATAAATACGTGCACTCGGTGCATCACAAGTCGATCAATCCCAGCCCGTGGTCATCATTGTCGATGCATCCGATTGAGCATCTTCTCTACTGGTCTGGAACACTGCTTCACCTCATCATTCCTTCGCATCCTCTGCTGGTCCTGTTTCACTTCCAGCTCACCGGACCGGGGGCTATCGTCTGCCATGTGGGCTTCGACAAGATCGAGGTCGGCGAGAAAAAATCCTTCGATACGCATGCTTATGCCCACTACCTTCACCACAAGTATTTCGAGGTGAACTATGGCGACGGGAACCTGCCGCTCGACAAGTGGATGGGCACTTGGCACGACGGGACCAAGGACGGTGATATGCTGATGCAGGCTCGCTTCCGCAAGAAGAAGGAACGGATGAACGCATCGCGCGACAAGTCGGCGTGAATAGCGTTCAAGGAGATTTCGTCGCGGTCCTGCCTGAGACTTCGACATGATCCCGCTGGAGGGCGGGTATCCCAATCACAGAATTTGAACATGAGATTTGCATTGCTTAAATGGAGGAGGAAAAAGTGCGTAAACTGAAACTTATGTCGGGTCTGTTGACTGCGTTGCTCGTGTCGGGCGTCGCTCATGCCACCACAATCACGATTGCCGCGAATAACAACGGTGACATGGTCCGCATGCAGAAGCTATCGAGCGATTTTACCGCGAAAAATCCGGATATCGAGCTCAGATGGGTCATTCTGGACGAGGGCACGCTTCGCCAGAAGGTGACGACGGCAATTGCGACCAAGAGCGGTATCTACGACGTCATCAATATCGGCAACTACGAAGTGCCGATCTGGGCAAAGCAGAAATGGATCGAGCCGCTTGACAACCTCGGCTCCGACTTCGACGTGGACGACCTTCTGCCAGCCATCCGCGCATCGCTATCGGTCGATGGCAAGCTTTATGGCTCACCCTTCTACGGCGAAAGCGCCATAACGATGTATCGTCCTTCGCTGTTCAAGAAGGCCGGACTGACGATGCCCGAAAATCCGACATGGGAGTTCATCAAGGAAGCCGCCGACAAGATCACTGACAAGAACGAGGGCGTCTACGGCATCTGTCTTCGCGGCAAGGCTGGGTGGGGCGAGAACATGGCCTTCGTAACCGCGCTTGCAAATTCATGGGGCGGCCAATGGTTCGACATGAAGTGGAGGCCGCAATTCGATGGGCAGAAGTGGAAGGAGGCGGCGGAATTCTACGTCGATCTCATGAAGAAGGACGGCCCTCCCGGCTCCTCGTCCAACAGCTTCAACGAGAACCTTGCACTGTTCCAGTCGGGCAAGTGCGGCATGTGGATGGATGCGTCTGTCGCTGCCTCCTTCGTCTCCGATCCTAAGCAGTCCAATGTTGCCAACGACGTCGCTTATGCGCTCTTTCCCACGCATGGGGAGCTGAAGAACCATGGCAACTGGTTATGGGCCTGGAGTCTCGCGATTCCGACCGGTTCGAAAAACACCGAAGCGGCGCAGAAATTCGTCAACTGGGCGACCAACAGGGATTACCTGTCCCTGGTCGCCGGCAAGGAAGGGTGGGCGAACGTCCCGCCGGGAACGCGCTCCTCACTCTACGCCAATCCGGATTATCAGAAGGCTGCTCCCTTCAGCGACCTCACCCTCAAGGCGATGAATGCGGCGGACACGCAGCATCCCTCTGTCGAGCCGACGCCATATACCGGTGGCCAGTTCGTTTCCATTCCGGAATTCCAGGGAATCGGTACTGCTGTCGGCCAGCAGTTTTCCGCTGCGCTCGCGGGCCAGGAAACGGTTGAGCAGGCGCTTTCGAAATCCCAGGAGATTACCAAACGCGAGATGGTGAAGGCCGGCTACATCAAGTAGCAGCAAAATCGGGCTTCGCCACTGACAGATGGCGAAGCCTCCTGAAGCGGGAAAATCAGACAAGAAAGTATCTGGTTTCCGGTGAAACACATTGGCGCCATTTCCACCGGACGGCCACTATGTCCCAAATCGGGCGTATCTCCTGGAAATCGCCCGCAGCGCCCGAACCACCGACAGGACACATTATGCTAGACACCGATTTTGGGACCCGCAACAAACGTGGCGACTGGGTTCCGCATAAACCCTACAAATATGCACCCGTATTCATCTGGCCGGCGAGACCTTTGGCCTTCCTGAAGTGGCTGCTCTGGTATCCGGGCTACTTCCTGCCGTGGAACCTGCTCTACGCCTTCATCGTCCTCGGGATGTGGCTTTACCTCACCCCCAACATGCAGACGATGAAGATGATCTCCGCCGACTGGGTGGGCTTTCTGCTCGTTCGGAATGCGGCGCTCACCGTGATCTGGTGCGGTGGATTTCACTTTACCCTGTACATTAAGCGGGTACAGGATCGAAACTTCAAATACAACGGCAAGTGGCCCGACGACAGGAACGACGCCTTCCTGTTTGGCAACCAGCTCGTCGACAACCTAATCTGGACGTTCGTCTTTGGCATTCCGATCTGGACGGCCTTTGAAGTGACGGCGCTCTATCTCTACGCCAATGAGCTTGTTCCCTATCTAGATCCGCGGCAGCATCCGATCTGGTTCGTCGGGATCTGGATGTTGATCCCGCTCTATAGGGAGCTTCATTTCTACCTCATTCACCGGCTGATCCATTGGCCGCCGCTTTACAGGACGGTCCACAAGGTACATCACAACAGTGTCAACCCGACGCCGTGGACAGGACTTGCGATGCATCCGGTCGAGCAACTGCTATATTTTTCGGGTGTCGTTCTCTACTGGGTCATCCCCGCCCATCCCATCTATTCCGTCTTCCACCTTGCTCACTGCATGCTCGCCTCGACGCCTGGCCATGTCGGCTTCGACAAGGTTGTGGTCGGAGAAGACAGCGCGATCGACATGCCAGGCTATGACCACTACCTTCATCACAAATGGTTCGAATGCAATTATTCCGATGGTGTCGTGCCCTACGACAAATGGTTCGGCACGTTCCACGATGGCAGCCCCGAATCCGAAAAACGCATGCTGGAGCGCTTCAAGCGCAAGACGGCGAAAAAGAGTAAGGTCTGAACTGACTGTAATCCTCAATTCCTGGTGTTTCAACGGCAAAGCTGATCCTCTGCCAGTCATCAAAAACTTGAAGGCTCCATACAGCTAAAGGCAAAGCTTGGCCGCAAACTGCGACACCGGCCCCACCCTCTTGTCCAAAGGGTAAGGGCCCCTGGCGAACTGTCTCAGTTCTGCGTGAAAATCAAACAACTATGCCGATGAGACAGGCGTGAAGTCTGTACTCACGGTGCTAGGAGATCTAGTTTGTTCTTACCCAATAAGATACTGCGCAAAGCGTCCCCTTATTTCGCGATGGCGGAACTCGACCGCCCCTTGAAGCGATGATCTCCTTCATCGACGAACACCGCTCGGTATTCGGGATCGAGCCGATCTGCAGACTGCTGCCGATTGCCCCATCCACCTACTATTGCGTGGCGCCGAATTGCGCCTGATCTCGCGCGAGATTGTGCTGGGCGTTCGTCCCAGCTTGCGAGCAATTACACGGATGCAAATGCCCCAAGCGCATTGCAAAGCAATTTCCTCTCGTTCTCGGAACATCATGCTTCGGGTTCTGAGTGGCGTTGCTGAGGGCGATAGACGTGTGGGAGGCATGCCGCCTGAACTTCGAAACCACCGATTCCCAACGCGGTCAAAGACACCGGCTTCCACAGCGGCATCCTCACTGGATAAGCCAGCCACCACTTCTCGCCAGAACCGACACAGGTTCTCACGCTGCCACACAGGTGGCAGATCTGGCGAGGATAATTTCTGCCGCGTTTAGCGCATCGATCTCCGTCTTCCCGTAGCTACTCATACTTCTTGGTTTGGGGTGTTGCGGCGACCGGTTGAATCTGCCCAATACGTGTCGATCAAGCATTCAGAGCGGCTGGTCGAGGCAGGCATCGGGTCTTCCGTCGGAAGCGTCGGCGACCCTGCAACGATGGTCTTTTGGCAAAAGCATCCTGAGCATGGCAGGAGCAACCGAAAATCCTCAACCGCCCGCCCATGTCATCGATCGTTTCACCCACTGGATTAGGTCGTTTCAAGCGGAGCCGATCTTTGCGGCAGATCCCGTTGCTCTCGACGGCCCATGGTTTGACTCCTATCTAAAGCGCCTCACGGGAAAGCCACTTTTTGAAGGTCCCTGGGTGGCTGATCGCCTGTTCAGATATGCCCCGCTTTGCATCATGTCTATGGTCGCGCGGAGCGCGATCATTGGAACTGCGATGTCGAAAACTACCACCCGAATGGCTTGGTTCCGTCGAACACACTCACCGGGCGATTGATGACGCTCGCGGCTACGCAAACCTTTTGAGCTTTCTCATTAGCAAGCCGAACAACGGATAGGAGCCGCTACGTCGCCAAAGGCGGGCTTTCCAAGCGTCCCGGCAAATTCAACCGTGTCGCGTAACCGTGGCTTTTAACTTCCGAGACCCCATGGCGCGGAAATCCAAGGGCTTTCGGCAGCCCCTTAAGTTGGGCCTGAACAAGGGTTCACTGTCCGTCCGATCTTAGCGTGTCCACGGGAGCAGATCTTGTTCAGACTCCATGCGGATTGGGATAGGGCAAGAGCTCTATTGTGGTAAGCGATGAACTGAGGCGGTTACTTCTGGAATTTCCAGGGCATGAGAGCCTCGATATCGCTTGATGGCCAGCCGGCCGCGATACGTTCAAGGGTCTGCGTTAGCCAAGCGAGCGGATCAACATCGTTCATTTTGGCGGACTGAATGAGGG
>NZ_WUEY01000043.1 GCF_010668395.1 Martinezella lusitana | reverse complement strand
GGCCGTTCGGCAGGCTGCCGGAGGCAAGGCTGTAGATCTTCGTACCGGTGCCGCCGCTTGCCGAAATCTGCTGGCTGTAGGCCTCGCCCGCCATGGCCTCGCTGAGCGCCCCGCCAGCCGGCGTGAAGTTGAGAGTTCCCGGCGTGGTTGCAACCGTTATGGAATAATTGCCAGTGGCACTGAGATCTGCGGTGTCCGTTGCCGTGACCGAGAAATTATAGGTGCCGACGATGGTCGGAGTGCCTTCGATGTCTCCGAAGGGATTCAACGCCAACCCGGGCGGCAAAGCACCGCCTATCGAGAAGTGGTAGCCCGGCAAACCGCCAGACGAGCGAATGGCAGTGGCGTATCTTGTGTTTATCGTCGCATCCGGTAGCGCGCCGCCAGCAGGAGCCAGAACCAAGCCGCGTGCATTGACGGTGACATTCACGGTTGCGGGCGCCGAAGTGCCGTCAATGTTGGTACCAGTGAAAACGAAGCTGTCCGGGCCGCTATATCCCGAACTCGGAGTGTAGGTGATCCCTCCGCCCGGCATCGCGTGCGCAGTGCCGTGGGCAGGCTGAGTGACAATCGAGACAGAGTCAGCCGAGCCGCCCTGGTTGCTTGGGTAGATTGGGTTGTCGGATGAGCCGGCCAAGACTGTAGCCCAATAATCAATGAATCTGGGCGGATTGGGTTCTACGATCAAACTATAGGATTTTGAGCCCGCGAAAGGCCCGCCGGCTTGGGTCGAGCTGTCCGTTGCGGTGATCGTGAAATCATAGGTGCCTGCCCCACGCGGAATCCCGAAAATGCCTCCGCTCTGAATTTGCATTCCCGGCGGGAGCGCCCCGCCTGTCACCTCAAATCGATAAGGCTCCCTCCCACCAACTGCAGCCAGACTTTGCCCAGAGAAACTATTGTTGCGGACGTTCAGAAGCCTCTCTGGCGAAACAACGATTGTTGGCGTCGCTGCAACTGAGATGTTCAATGACTGCGATGCAGTTTGGCCGGTGCTGTCTGTCGCTGTCACGGTAAACTGAGCCACGCCTGCCTCGTTCGGTACACCCGACAACGATCCGTCGTCAGCCAGATTGAGACCGGCGGGTAGACGGCTCGATGTGACTTGGAAACGATAGGGACCATTGCCCCCGCGGCGACAATTGTTTGATAGTAGTCTATTCCGACCGCCCCCGCCGATAGTGATCGCGTGAGAATCTCCATCGAGTTGGGCACAACAAACAGATTTACTCCCCCCACCATAGCGGCGCCGTTGGCCAAGAAGATGAAGTAGCCAAAGCTATCAGGACCCCCATAGCCCGGCGTCGGAGTGTAGATCAGCGTGGTTCCGGAGATCACGACGGTTCCATGGCTTGGCTGATAGGTGATGACGGTGGAATTCACCGTTCCTCCAACATTCGTGATATTGAACCTGTTGTTCGTCGAGTTTGCCTGCACCTCCACGTCCACGATACCCGGCTGTATGTCCAGGCTCACGGATGCCGAGGACGGTATCGTTGAAGATGCCGCCGCTCGCGCCGGCATGTTCGCGATCAGCAGCAATGCAATAATGAAAACAATAAACTGAACAAAAATAGTACGCGGAGCCGAGACAACATCGTGTCTCCGGTCAAATTGAAGCCCGATCATCAAATGCCCACGAATTCCAGGCCGGCCTCCCCCAATGGCGCCCGGCACTGCATTCATAGGTGGGAAATGCAACGCTGGATAGATGCCGCCGCAACTTTTTGTTTAAGAAAACGGTGCCGCTGTTAACGGCTCTCATGAAGACGAGTTCGAAACGAAATCACGCTCTAGTTGCTGCCTGAAAGGTCCTTGGTTACGCTGCTTTCAAACACCCGGGATACCTTAAGCCGACTGTCCCAATTCACCATGAACTGACGAGCAATATCGGCGCTATCGGTAAAGATCACATTCTCCGCATTCCGTTTCTGGGCTGATGCGGTGTAATTGTAAGACCCACCGATGGTCAGATGCCCGTCGATGACAACGATCTTGTTGTGAGCTATCGCCGGCTCGAAATCGATCCAGACCGGAATGCCGGCAGCTTCCAACAGCGTGGCGCCAGAATATTTCCGCTCATTAGTCTTATCAAGGATGGCCAAGACCTCGACGCCCCTGCCCGCAGCTCGCTGTAGCGCATGGATGATCGGGAAGACGTGAAACCATATGCCTGAACACGGATGGACGATTGCGCCCGGTCGATCGCGTCGACGATCTTGCCCTCGCATTGTTCGGCCGGCGTGAAGCAGACGCTGACTTGAGCCGTGGCCGTTTGGGACGAGAACGCCGGGTTAGCGACTAAGAGCATTGAGATCAGGCCTACGTAAAGTCTCATGATCCCATCCGATGGAATGCCGTCACATAAACGCCAAGGCTTGTACCCCGACCCTCTACTACTATCTGCGTCCCCGGCTTGAGACCTTCTCTTAGATCGTCTGGAACGCCGCAATGGCTGGAAAACCCAAACGGCATATCTTGTATGTCGATCGGCAATCGGCAGCCTTTATGTCCCGGTCCGTTAGCGTTCGATACCTGATAGGTAAGCTCAACATTGTGTCCCGCAATCGCCGCCACCAGCATCGGACCACCGATGGTAAACCGGTGCGTTCCCCACAAAATATCCTATGAATGGAGATACCAAGACGGCCACGATCTTTCTTAGTTCCCCATCCTCGATATCCATTTTCTTGATGTAAAAAATGCTAGTCAATATCGCCCATATCAAACCGAGGGAGATGCGCAATGGCGCTGTTTCGTTCAGAAATCTTATTGAGGGCAGGTAGCCATATCCAAAAAGTCGCGAAAGCACAGACACAAGAACAAGCAACATCCAGATCAGTACAACAATGGCTGCCAGCTTGGTCGGCCATCGAACAGCATTCGTCTTTGTTTCGCCGTCCATAAGATTGGCTTACCCCGCACTTGTCTGCTTTTCTCGCATACCCTCAGTTGCAGGATCAAGAGTTCTGTCTCGTCAATCCCCTTAGGCTTGACTCTTTCCGGAAGCGAGAACATTTATAGAGCAAACGGGACTTAGCAAGCCTGAGTTTTCCAGAATTCTCATAGTCGGAACCGCCCTCGATCGGCGGAAGGGAGACGTGCGCCACGCAAACGGCCGGTTATACAATCACGCCCCAGGATGCGGAGATTTTTAGGGATCTCGTCGCATTTCTTGGCGAGGATGTTTTTGACCGGCGTCGAGGAGATGGCGCATTCGCCAAGTCGGACGGGTTTCAGCGGCGGATCAGCGAGGCTAGGAGCGTGCGGAAAGGGATCGGCGCCGACGAAGGGTCGAACCCGGAAGAGAACCACCATGGGTGATGTGATCTATCTGAAAGATGATCCTGACGCGTACGACGGCGAGCCGAAATCATCCCTCCCGCATGTTGCCTGACGCAGAAGAAACCAGCTGTCTCCGCGCGCGCTCGGCCAGCTCTAAAGCCGCAATCCGCTTTCCTTGGAAAAGATCGATGCCTTGCTGATATTGAAGCTAAGTGCGACGTTCTTGCCCACGGTTCTTGCCGTCTGGATGCTCAGGCGGGCGCTGAGGCGTTGGCCGAAGCTATCAAACCAACCCAAGGCGTCGGCTCCCAATAGCTCCGTAAACGCCAAGTTGGCGGGAACACTATTGGGGGCTGTGCCTTCGACAACTGCAATATCCTCGCAGCGAACACCGAGAACAACCTCGCTATCCTGCGGCGGCTCGGAGAATTCATAAAGGGAAACGTCGATTGCAATCTGGCCGGTCACGAAATTGCCGTTCCCGTCGAGCCTGCCTTCCAGAAAGTTCATCGCCGGTGAGCCGACGAATCCCGCCACGAACAGACTTGCGGGCTTTTCATAAACGAGCTGCGGATGCGCGAACTGCTCGACCTTTCCTTTGTGCATGACGGCCACCCGATCGGCCATTGTCATCGCCTCTATCTGGTCGTGCGTGACATAGATCATCGTAGACCGTAACGTCTCGTGAAGCTGCTTGAGTTCAACGCGGGTTTCGGCACGAAGCTTCGCATCGAGGTTCGAAAGCGGCTCGTCGAACAGGCAGATGCTGGAAGAGCGCACGAGGGCACGACCGATCGCCACGCGCTGGCGTTGTCCGCCGGAGAGCTGGCTGGGTTTGCGGTCAAGAAGCGCCTCGATCTGCAGCAGCTTAGCAACCCATGCGACCTTCTCGGCAATCGTCTGCTTCGGTGTGCCGGCAATCTCCATTCCGAAGGAAAGGTTGCGGCGCACCGTCATGGCAGGGAAGAGCGCGTAGGATTGGAATACCATCGCAAGCCCGCGCTGGCTGGGCTCCAAGCCGCTCACATCCTTGCCGTCGATCACGATCTTGCCGGCATCGCAATCGTCCAGTCCGGCAATGACGTTAAGCAAGGTGGATTTTCCGCAGCCTGACGGGCCGAGAATGACGATGAACTCGCCCGTTTCGATCTCCATGTCCACCGACTGCAGGATGGTGAGGCTGGCGAAGGATTTCTTGATCTGACGAAGAGAGATACTGGACATGTTCAACCTTTGACGGCGCCGGCAGCGATGCCGCGGACGAAATAGCGACCGGAGAAGAAATAGACGACAAGCGTCGGGATAGCGGTAATCAGCGCTGCGGCCATGTTGATGTTCGGATTGGCGGCGCCGCGCGCGTTGTTGACGATGTTGGTGAGCTGCACCGTCATGGGCAGGTTGTCATTGCCGGCAAAGATCAAGCCGAGCAGATAGTCGTTCCAAATCCCTGTGAACTGCAGGATCGCCACGACCACGAGAATGTTGGTCGAAATCGGCAGGATGATCGACCAGAAGGTCCGCAGGAAGCTTGCTCCCTCCATGCGGGCGGCACGACTGATCTCGTCGGGAACACCGACATAGAAATTGCGGAACAGAAGCGTCGTATAGGGCAGCCCGTAGATGACATGCACGAAGACAATGCCGAGATAAGTACGGAAGAGGCCGACATTGCTGAGGATCTTGACCGTCGGATAGAGCATCGCCTGGTACGGGATGAACAGACCGACCGTAATCAGGAGCATGGTCATGTTGGCGTGACGCGATTTCCATTGCGCCAGGGCGTAGCCGTTGAGGGCGCCCGCAAGGGTCGAAATGACGACGGCCGGCACGGTGATCTTGATCGAATTCCAGAGGCCCGGCCGGACGCCGGCGCATTCCAGGCCGGTGCAGGCCGTCTTCCAGGCGGCAATCCAGGAATCGAAATTCGGGTTGACGGGAAGCGTAAGCAGATTGCCCTGCCGGATTTCCTCCATCGGTTTCAGCGAATTCATGATCACCACCAGAAGCGGTAGCAGGAAAAAAATGGCGGAGACGACGAGAAAGACATAAAGACCGATGCGGGCGGGGCCGAGGGGCGGCCTTTGTGCGGTGGCAATCATGTGCGCCTCCGGAATTCGCTCAGGAAATAAGGCGCCAGCAGGACGAGCGACAGCACAAGCATCATGATGGATGCAGCCGAGGCGAGGCCGAGGTTGACGCGCGCGAAATAGAAGTCGACGGCGAACTTGGCGGGCATTTCCGTCGATATGCCCGGTCCGCCCTTGGTCATGGCAATGATCAGATCGTATCCGCGAATGACTTCGGACATCAACAATATGACGCAGGACGCGATGACCGGGCGCATGCCGGGGAAAATGACCTGGAGATAGGCTCGCCAGATCGGAATGCCCTCCATGCGGATGGCTTTCCAGAGATCGTTATCGATGCCCCGCAAGCCGGCGAGAACGATCACCATGACGAGCCCGGCCGAATGCCAAATGCTGGCGATGACAAGCGTGTAGATCGCACGATCCGGCCTCGTCAGCCAGTCGAAGACGAAGCTCTCCCAGCCGAAACTATGCATCAGGGCTTGCAGGCCATTGACCGGGTCGAGCAGCCAACGCCAGGACAGGCCTGTGACGATCAGCGAAACGGCAAGCGGATAAAGAAAGATGGTTCGGAAAAGCGACTCCGCCTTGATCTGCCGATCGGCAAAGACCGCGAGCAGCATGCCGAAGGCAAGCGTACCCACAATATAGAGCACGCCAAAGATCACCATGTTGAGGCAGGAAACGAGCCAGCGGTGGTTCGTAAAGAGCTGCACATATTGTTCGAAGCCGACGATCTCGTAAGACGGAAGCAGCGTCGAACGCGTCAGCGACATATAGAAGGTCCAGCCGATCGAGCCGTAAAAGAACAGGGCCACGATGGCGAAGAAGATCACCACCGTGATATCCGGCCGGAAGGCTTGCCGATTAAGCCATGTGGTCATTGCAGACCCCTCATGGTCGCGGCCCGCGGCAACCGCTTCTCCCGTGCCGCGCCGTGTGTGAAGATTCATCCTGCCGCTCCTCCTCCGAAACGGTTGCCGGGGAAGCGCTTGTCCGCTACCCCGGCGCGTCGATTTCACTTGCTCTTCAGCAGGCTGGTCAGGCTTTCGACCGCGGAATCGCTCGTCATGGACGGATCGGTCCAGAATTGCGTCGCAAGATCGGTCATCTGGCCGTTCAGGTCTCCGGTAAGGGCGTCGTAGGCTCCCGACACGGCCGTGGCCGGATTGGCGAGCAGCTTGGCGCCTTTTGCGGCGCAGGCATCGAGCTTGCTGGTGTCGACATCGGACCGCGACGGTACGGAGCCCTTGACGGCGGCAATCTTCGCCTCGACCGCTGGATCCATGATGGTGTCGGCGAGCATCGTCTGGCCCTTGACGCGGTCTTCCTCCTTGTTGACCGGAAAGGCGAAGATATCGACGATCACCGCATAGGCGGGTTTGTCGCTCGGTGCCAGGAAACAACCGAAATCCTTTTCCGCCACCTGACCCGCCGCGAGAAATTCACCCCTCGCCCAATCGCCCATGAATTGCATTCCGGCTTTGCCGGTGATGACCATGTTGGTGGTATCGTTCCACGCCCGGCCGGGGCTTGCCGGATCGGCATAGGTCGACACCTTTCGGAACAGATCGAAGGCTTTCGGCAGGATCGGCGACTTCATCGCTTCGGGATCGCGCTTGATGAAGAGCTGGTTCCAGTATTCGGGGCCACCGAGCGCAATGATCATATCGGTGAGAATCGAGACTTCCTGCCAGGGTTCGCCACCGACGGCAAAGCCTGTATAACCGGCTGCCTTGAGCTTGTCGGCGGCGGCAAACATTTCGTCGAGATCCTTTGGTTCCCCGATGCCGAGCTTGGCGAAAAGCGGCTTGGAGTACCAGATCCAGTTGTCGGCGTGGATACCGACAGGCAGCGCCACGAGGTGTCCGTCAACACTGAGCTTGTCCCATACGAGCGGCGGCATCACTTTCTGCCAGCCGCCGGCGGCGGCAAGATCGTCGAAGTTCCGCAGCTGGCCGGCCTTTGCAAGATCGCGCATGGCAGCACTCGGTGTCATCAGAACCGCGGAAGGAGGCTCGCCGCCGGCGATGCGGCTGGTCGCCGCTGCCACGGTTGAATCAAAGTCCGCGGCTGGACTGTCGATCCATTTGCCACCACGCGCCTTGTAGGCATCGGCGATCGCATTCATGGCCTTGGACTCGCTGGCGCTCGTCCAGTACTGCAACACGTCCACCGTCTGCGCGTAGGCTGAGGTCGAAGCCACGAGCATGCCGAGCAACGCAGCGGTCGAGGAGAAATGTTTGATGTTCATGTCACTACCCTAGCTCTGGAGTTCTTATTGTTGATTGCTTGAGAAGCGCCGGCTTGGCGGGCGCTTCCGGATGTCATGCGGCGTTTCCGATGGCCATGCCCATTTCCTTGTTGAGGTTGTCAAGGAATGCCGCCATGTCGATCTTGGAGATCTTGTCTCCCGCCACCCAGGCAACCGTGTTGTAGATGCCCAGGAAGGAGCCGCCGCAATATTCGAGCATTTTCTCGGTCTCCTCGTCGTCAAGACCGAGCTGCTGCTTGAGGAATATGCCGAAACGCTTGCGGGCGAATTCCTGCTCCAGGACGAGATATGGCTGGCTTTCGACATTGAGGATGCTCGATGGCAGCGCCGGCACCTGGGCATGAAGCACCGCTTCGAGGCGAATATCGCGCGAAGATGCCGCGACTTCTATGGTCAGATTGCCGGCATCCAGAAGCCATTGGCGATGGTCCGGATCGTAATAACGCAGATCACGCGCCTCGATCGTTACCTCCACGCGCTTGGTCTCACCCGGCTGCAAGGCAACCTTTGCGAAGCCCTTGAGCTCGCGGACCGGACGGATCAGGCGCGGCGCGTGCGGCCGGGCGTAGATCTGGGCGATTTCCTTGCCTGCGACGCTACCGGTATTCGTGACATCGAAGGAAACCTTGAAGGCGCTCGACGCGTCGATCGTATCCGTGTCGATGGCGATATTGGCGTATTCGAACGACGTATAGCTCAGACCGAAGCCGAAGGGGAACAGCGGCGCAAGTTTGCGCTTGTCATAGGACCGATAACCCACATGGATACCCTCGCTGTAGATGTGCCGGTTGTTTTCACCCGGATAGGTGAGGAAGCCGGGCGTGTCCTCGAGCTGCGCGGGGAACGTGACTGTGAGCTTGCCGCAAGGATTCTGCTTGCCGAACAACACCTGGGCGACGGCATGTCCGGCACCCTGCCCACCGAAGAAGGCTGCGAGCACCGCCGCAGTCCGATCAATCCAGGGCATGACAACCGCATCCGGCGTTGCCAGGATGACGACAAGCTTGCCGTTGCGCTGAGACAGGCGCTGGATCAGCTCGTCTTGCCCGTCATGCAGATTAAGATGCGTGCGATCCGAGCCCTCGCCATCATAGCCCACTTCCGTATTGCCGAAGAACAGGACGACATCGGCACCATCGACCGCTGCGAGCGCGGCTGCTTCCGTGGAGCTGCCGGCCTCAAAATCTGAGACTGCATGGAAACCGATTTCGGCGCCCGGCGCCATCAACCGGATCTCCGCAAGCGGGATGTCAACTTCCGTCGGCCGCGTTGTCGCGCAGCCCGATCCCTGGATGACCGGTACGGTAGCCGCTGCACCGATGAGCGCAATCTTGCGCAACTTGCCGGCGTCCAGCGGCAGCAATGCACCTTCGTTTCTCAAAAGAACGATCGATTCCGCCGCCATGCGCTGTGAAAGATAATGATGCTTCTTGTGGTCTGCGGTCGCGTTCGGCTTGATGTTGTTGCGGGCAACGCGCACCAGCTTCAGCATCCGCAGGCAGGAGCGATCCAGGACTTCGATCGGGACGCGGCCGGCCTCGACCGCTTCCAGCAGTTCCTGCTTGCGAGCGCCGCTTTCCGGCATGTCGAGATCGTTGCCGGCATTGAGGGACGCCGGGCGATCCTTGATTCCGTGCCAATCGGAAACCACAACACCATCATAGCCCCAGTCGTCACGCAGGACCTCCGTTAACAGCCAATGGTTTTCCGCGGCCTGCACGTCATTCAGACGATTATAGGAGCTCATCACGGTCCACGGATCGGACTTGCGGATCGCGCGTTCAAAGCCTGCAAGATAGATCTCGCGCAAGGCGCGCTCCTCGACCACTGAGCTCATCGTGGTGCGCTGGACCTCAGAGTTGTTGCAGGCAAAATGCTTGAGCGATGCGCCGACGCCGTTCTCCTGCATGCCATTGATGACGGCGGCGGCAATTTCGCCGGTCACGACGGGATCTTCCGAATAGTATTCGTAGCTGCGGCCGGCCAGCGGAGTACGACGGATGTTGATCCCGGGTCCGAGCAGGATGTTGACGCCGAAGGCCTGGCATTCCGCCGCCAGCGCTTCGCCGAGCTCGCGCGCGAGGCCGACGTCCCAGGAGCAGGCAAAGGAGGATCCGTTCGGGAAACAGGTGGCCGGCCGGGTCGAGCCGAAAGCGCCCTCGACACCGCGCGACAGATCGGCATTGACCACGCCGAGGAAGGCTGCAAGCTGGCTGTCGCTATCCTGCGGTCCATCGATCTGCTCGATCGAGTAACGTACGCCATAAGTACCGTCGGTCATCAGGACTTCCGGGATATTGAGGCGGTAGTTGGCCGCGGTGCGCCAGAGGCCGTAGCCGCTCACCATCGCGACCTTTTCCTCGAGCGTCATCTGCTCGACGAGCTGCCCAAGTTCCTTATCGGAAATATTCCACGTCATCGCTACTCCATCCCATTATGCCAGGCGATCCGGCAGCCTTTGCAGGCCTCCTCGCCTGTGCGGAACCATCGTCCGCATCAAAGAACGATGGATTGATGACACAGGAAAACGCCGTCATCTAGCCGCGAAAATTGCTCTGGAATTACGACAGTTTTTGATATTTAGTGCTCCCCGACGCGAGGAGGATGACAATGAATATCGCCTATTTGAGGCATAGTCCGGCCCCTGAAATCGTGGATTGTGGCTTCCAGAACCACGGGCCTTCAGCCGAATCCCACTACCGCCCCTTCGTTCATGGCTATGCGGACGTTCCCTATCATTGGCATCGGGAGATGGAGATACTTTTCGTTCTGCGCGGAAGTTTTCGGCTTGTCGTCGACGGCCAGACCTGTGAGATGGGCGAGGATGACATGATCATCATCAATGCCGACGTTCCGCACAATTCGACATCGATCTCGCGCGACGCGCTGATCTGCGGCGTCCATCTCGATGTTGCCCATTTCGAACGGATGGGATTGCCCGGTTTCGCTTCTCGGCAATATCTGTGCCGCACCTTCCTGCACAGCCGTTCGTTTCTGAATAAAGTCGCACCGATCAAATCGCTGATGGCGCGTTTGATCCTTGACCAGACGAGCCATTCGGACGAACCCATGGCGCGCCAGATCGTGGCCAACCTTTTGGCGAGCTATGTCTATCGCTGGATCCCTTATGAAAAATCGGACCCCACCGGCGCCCAGCTGCGGTCCGACAGCCGGCATCGTATCGTCCGGATCATGGATACGTTGGGGGAGAATGACGAGAGCCAGCATCTGAGCCGCATTGCCGAATCCGAAGGCCTGACGCTCAGTCACCTGTCGAGATTGTTCAAGCGTCATGTCGGCATCGGCTATCGGGACTATTCTCAAAACCTGCGCCTGGATAATGCGGCAGACGAGTTGCGAACCGGAGACGAAACCGTTGGCATCGTCATGGAGCGAAACGGCTTCGGCAATCCGGCAGTTTTCTACAACAAGTTTCGCGCCCGTTTCGGCTGCAGCCCGGCGGAGTTTCGCCGTGGCCGCCGCCCCCTCAAGCCGCAAAGCGTATTGACGGATGACGATGCCGCAGCAGTACAAAAAATCCTTACGGCGCATGCGGCGAATGTCGGCAGGGCTGCAGAACTCGTAATTGGGCTTACGACGAATGGTCGGCGCCATATTGTTATAAGTGCCCCACACAACCCTAGCCTCAGTTGAGAGTTCACTCGCGATCACAATCCTTCCCATGCGCCGACCCTGAGGTTCGGCAGCAGACGCTTTGGATGCTGAACGCCGCCTGCATGAAACAAATCCGAGCCTTCAAGGGATCCGGACCCACGGTCCTAGAAGATATGATTAAAGGAGTGTAGTCTCGCCTGGCTGGCGAGTGCCGTATTCGTTTGTACTTTGCTGGCTAGGGTTTCTGTGGCCAAAAGTGTCCCTTGCACAGCTGACAGCTTCTTTTCCTGGTATTCTCGAATCCGAGGCCGTAGCGAGCGAGATATTTGCTGAGGCAACCAGCGTCGTTGCTGCTCTTTTTCTTCAATCACGAGACCGCGAAGAAGGCTCCGGTAGCAGAACTCGCGGTTGCGTGCTCGCGGCACGCATGAAGAATTCAGCAACTGACCCTCGCCGATCGGCGCTGCCTTTGCCACCTGAGGGAGCGTAAGATGCAGGTTAGCTGAATCACCCGCTTCGGCCATCATCGCTCGACCACCTATCGTGAGATCCGGCGCAATATGTTTCACGACCACGAGCTGACCGCTGAACGTTTCCTCTAGAGCGGCGGCAAGAAGCTATCGTGCGGAAGCTTGAAAAGAGACGAGTAACTGATCGGCGATCGATTGCATCCCGCCGGTAAATTCTCGGCCTTTTTGCCAAAAAACTACATAGTGATAAATGGCGCCGGGCTCGAACGGTCGTAACTCCAGTCCGAACTTCTCATACTCTCGCGCAACCAAGCTGTTTGTGATCGATATTCCGACGCCAGCCGCAACGAAACCGGCATCGTGGCCGTTCGCGTCATATTCGACCGCCAGATCAGGCTCGACGCCCATATATCTTAGGGCGTTGATGTTCATTTGATGGGATGAAAACTGAGGGTCTATATCGATCAACGCCTCACCGACAATATCCGCCGGTGTTATAAGTTTCTTGTCGGTCAGCCGATGTCCCGCGCGGAGTAAGCAGACATTCCTGGCGGTGGCGACTGGCATCCAATCGAAAGCGCGCTCGTTGAGCGGTAAGCGGGAAATTCCGAGGTCGGCCCGGCCGTTTAGAACGTGTTCGGCAACTTGTTGATAGCTTCCGGACAGAATTTGAAACGACAGGGGACTGGTTTGCCGCACGGCCTGAACAGCCCTTGGAATGGCAGCCAAACAGAAGACGCCCGGTGCCGCCAGGCTTACGGATCCGGTTTCTTCGTTGCGCAAACCGGCGATCGATCTTTCGATCCGATCGACACTTTGCAGCGCACCATCCACACTACGCAGCAAATCCCAGGCACGGTCCGTGGGATGCAGCCGATTGTGCTCGCGTCGAAATAGCGTGAAACCAACCTCTGCCTCAAGCTGCCTAACCTGCTGGCTGACGGCCGGCTGCGTGACGTTGAGAATTTTCGCGGCAAGTCTCTCCGAGCCTGCTCGCAACACTTCACGGAAAACCTGCAACTGGCGAAGCGTGACGGCTGTCGTGGTCTTGTCGGCCATATTCCTCCATCCGGCCTCTGGCCCCTCCAGACCTCTCCCCTGCCCTACCAGACGGAGTTCCAAACGGACGATCTGCTGACCTTATAAGCCCAACTTATCATGATTATGTCCACCTTATAGATTGACGCAAATTTTTCAAAGTATAATTTTGAATTATAAGAATAATAACCCGAAGTTATAAGAACATAATATGCTATTTTCGGTAGTATATAAATATAATCCGGGAAGCCAGTTACAATTGAACTCAGACTGGAACGCCCCAGCCCGAGTCGAAAGAGGAATCGTGCCGTTGCCTGCTTTTTCTATTCAATTTGCTCACGGCCTTCAGATCACAATGTTGTTAGCGCTGGCAAGCGGTACGCTTGGCTCGCTTCTCGGTCTATTTATTGCCATCGTCAAACTGTCGAAGCCGCGTATACCCGCCCTCATGGGGCAGGCTTACACCACGCTCGTTCGGGGATTGCCCGAGCTGCTCGTCATCCTCGTCGTGTATTTTGGAGGAACGGCAGCTATCTCTGCATTGACGGGTCGTTACGTAGAGATCAATGCTTTCGCTGCGGGGGTGGTCGCGCTGACGATTGTCTTTGGTGCCTACAGTGCGGAGATTTTTCGCGGAGCAATCAAAAGTGTTCCGCCTGGACAGGCCGAAGCAGCCCGCTCTCTGGGCCTGAAGCCATGGCAAATCTGGCTGCTCGTAATCCTGCCCCAAATGATACGTGTCGCCCTGCCCGCATTCGGTAGTCTCTGGATTTCGCTGGTCAAGGATACGTCTCTCGTCTCAGTCGTTGGACTGACAGACATTATGCGCGTGGCTTTTATCGGCGCGGGCTCTATGCGCGCTCCGCTCGCATTTTATCTAGCCGCTTCGGCACTCTACCTCGGTCTCACAAGCCTATCTCTTGCATCTTTTCGATTTCTGGAGCGACGCGTCCAGATACCCAGCCACTAAATGAGATCGGTCATGGATATCAACCTGATATTTGACAGCCTCGCCGTGCTTGCAGGAGGAGCACTCCTCACCCTGTCGCTGACCATGCTGTCTCTCGTGATAAGCTTCGTGCTGTCAGTACCTCTCAGTCTTCTTAGAGCATCATCGAACAAGGCGCTATCGGGATCTGTGCTGGCTTATACTTATGTATTCCGCGGCACGCCCCTGCTGGTCCAGCTCTTCCTGGTCTACTATGGGCTCAGCCAGCTAGATGTGGTCCGCCACAGCATATTTTGGCCGATACTGCGCGAGCCATTCTGGTGTGCACTTCTGACTTTTTCTTTGAACAGCACAGCGTATACGACCGAAGTCTTTAAGGCCGGCATCCAAGCGGTCCCGTCTGGTCTCATCGAAGCGGCCCAGGCGCTCGGTCTTTCGCCGCTCCTGCAGATCCGTTTGATCATATTTCCCTTGGCGTTCAGGACGGTGCTTCCATCCTATGCGAACGAAGTCATTGGAATGGTCAAGGCCAGTTCACTTGCAAGCACCGTCACGCTGCTGGAAATCACCGGCCTCGCGCGTCGCTTGGTTTCGGAGACGTTCGCGCCCTACGAAGTCTTTCTGGCCGCAGGTCTCATCTATTTCCTCCTCAATTTCATCGTGTCGACCGTCTTTCGCATAGTGGAAATTCGCCTTGCTCGTTCAGGCGGAAATTATGAGCGTAAAACGTCCCCCGGCTGGCGACACACGAGAATAGAGCTCTTTCAAAAGCTGATTGGCAAACGTGTCCGCGCCGACCGCCATCCTGCTTCCAGCCATTTATCCTAGCCAAAAAGGAATCCATACATGCGTAAATCCGTGCTTCTCCTATCAGTTATCGCCCTCGCTTTGAGCCAGATCGGCGCCAATGCCATGGATCGCAAGGCGATTACCATTGCAACAGAAGGTGCATCCCCTCCTTGGGATGCCATCGACGCAGACGGCAACCTCGTTGGCTACGACATTGATGTCGGCAATGAACTGTGCCGCCGGATCAAAATAGAATGCAAATTCGTGGCTCAGGATTGGGACGGGATGATCCCAGCGCTGACTGTAGGAAAGTTCGACGCGATCATGTCGGGAATGGCCATCACGGAAAAGCGCAAAAAATCCATTGGTTTTTCTCGGCCATATGGCGGTGGGTTCAACCAGCTCGTCATGCGAAAAGACCTTCAGCTTCCGGTCACCGACATCAACGCGCAAGTCAATCTGACCTCGGTCAGTGCTGAACAGCAGGCAATCCTCGAACAACTTCGGTCGGCGCTTGCTGGGCGAACTTTAGGTGTTCTCAGGTCCTCCAATTCCGAAGCGGTTCTCAATGATCTGTTCGGAAAAGTAGCCACCATACGCAGCTACGACACTCAGGATAACCTTCATCTCGATCTATCCGCCGGACGAGTCGACGGCGGACTCGCCGATTATTTCACATGGAAGACATTTCTGGACGGTAAGGATGGGGCAAACGCGGCTTTCTATGGTCCGGAACTGTCAGGTGGCCTTTGGGGGCCTGGCGTCGGGATCGGCATGCGTAAGCAAGATACTGATCTGATTGCAGCCTTCGACAAAGCGATAGACGACTGCACCAAGGATGGAACGCTAAAGAGGCTCAGCCTGAAATGGTTCGGCATCGATATAGCGCCCGCCCCCGCACCGTAGACCGCGTTTTGCACCCGCTGGCACACGGCGTAGCGTGAAAGAAGCCCAGCATTCCATGCAGAAGTTTAGAGCCAATTCCAATATCGCAGGTAAATCGATGTCCCTTTCCCTTACCGTAGCTGTGACGGGCCAATCGCTCATTCATCGGGATATCCGAAATTGCGGCGATCCGGCTTTCCTTCGTATTGTCGATATCCTGAAGCGAGCCGACATCGCCTTTACCAACTTTGAAGGAACTATCCTCGGACGCCATGGAGGCTCTCCGATGAAGGGTTCTTACTTCGGATGCTCCGATCCCTTTGTCCTTGATGCCTTGAAGCAATCAGGCTTCAACGCCCTGGCACTCGCAAACAACCATGCCTTCGACCTCGGATCACCCGGAGTTCTATCCACACTCGAGGAAGTTTCCGCCCGCGGATTTCTTCACGCTGGTATCGGCCTTGATCGCGACCATGCATCGACGCCGGGCAAGGCGATCATCAAGGGGCGCATCATAAGGCTTGTGGCGATGGATGCCGGACCGGGTTCCCGGATCATGTATGCCGAAAATGCCGGATTTCAGCGTCCATCGCGGCCGGGTATCAACCAACTGGAAGTTACCAGGGTCTTCGAGGCCGATAACGCCATATTCGACATGCTGGAGACCATTCAAACAACGTTCGAGAGTTCAAAGTTGGAACGGGCGAACTATGCCCAACCCGATGACTCCCCCGTCTTGAATGAACAGAACGAAATAGATTTCTACGGAACAGTCTTCCGGCGATCCGATACCAATCGCCGAAAGATTGTGATCGGCCTCGACAGCGCCTCGCATCAACTGACGGCGATTTCGAAAGCGGCGACAGCGGGGCAATTTGTCATCGCCTATCTTCACCATCATCATTGGGAGCCAAACTGGCGCGACGTCCCCGAATGGGTCGTCGCGTTCGCACATGCCTGCATCGATGCTGGCGCCCGCATCTTTGTGAGCCACGGGACACCTGTCCTGCAGCCGATCGAAGTCTACAAAGGAGCGCCAATTTTCTTTGGTCTCGGAAATTTCCTCTTCCACACCGAACATGGCGATACCGAATGGAGCTCACCGGACATCTGGAAAAGCGTTGTTGCGACATGCCATTTTGATGCCACCGGGGTACAGGTTGATATCCTGCCGATCGTGCTGGGCGGCGAAGAGCGATTGGGCCGCGACGATTTTCATGAGCGTCGCGTGCCGATGGCGGCAAGCGAGGCTATCGGTGACGAGATCCTTGACGATCTCGCCAAGCGCTCGGCTGCGTTTGGCACAGTTATCAAACGCGACGGCCTTCTGGGAAGGATTCATGTTGGCTAAGGCCGGCACTGAATACACCGCCCTCTCCCTCCAGATCTGAAACGGCGCAGGAGCTGACGATCAACGTTCGTCTGCGCCGTCTTCATCGCCGGCCAGCGCTCTGATCACAGCGATCGTCCTGGTTCGTAATTTCGGCGACAGACGCAGGATTTCTTCGACGAAGCGGCGTCCCTCCGCAGTCGCCAGGTAGGCGATGCGCTCGTCCGCTTCAACGATGAGCGCACCCTCGACGCCCGCTGAACCGGCCTGAGGCAGACCGTCGAAGAAGCAGCCAACCGGGACATTCAAGCCGCTGGCGATTTCGTACAGCATGGACGCACTGATACGGTTCTTGCCACTCTCATATTTCTGAACCTGTTGATAGCTCAGCCCAACCTTGTGACCAAGCTCGGTCTGCGACAGGTTGGAATGAATTCGCCTGATGCGGAGTTGCTGGCCGACATGCGTATCGACCGGATGGGACGATTGTCCCTTCGTCTCGTCGGTTCGAAGCTCGGCATGCCGTGTGTTGCCGACGAACTGCTTTCGTTCCTGATCCTGCATCACCTATATCTCCAGGTCGGCGTTTTATGCTTTGTCATGCTCGCCGAAAGTTCCACCAACTGAAGCGACAGCACGATGGCTGCTGGAACCTAGATCCACCCCAGCGGAAGGTGCCTATATTAGATCCTCGCTTCACGTCACGTTGCTTCGGGACAGTCATAATTAGGGACTATCAGTCCGTCGATTGTCAAGCCGCCAATATGCATTTGTTGCATGATGGATTTGAGAAAAACCATCGGCTGGAATCTTCGACGCCTTCGAGTCGCTCGGGGACTCTCCCAAGAGCGATTGGCTTTAGAATCAGAGATTGATCGTTCTTACGTTGGGCGTGTCGAAAGAGGCAAAGAAAACGTCACCGTTGCGACTTTGGAGGCCTTCGCGAAGGTCTTGTCGATAAATGTTTCTGAGTTGTTTGCAGAGGTCGATCATGAGGATAACAGACCGCCGTCTCTGCGCTCTGGCCGGAAACGCCGGGCATCTTAAGCCAGCCGCTTGACTGCTGACTGTGATGATCAACGTTCGTCAGCGCCATCTTCATCGCCAGCGATCGCTCTGATCACAGCGATCGTCCTGGGTTCGTAATTTCGGTGACAAGCGCAGGATTTCTTCGACGAAACAGCGTCCCTCCGCAGTCGCCAGGTAGGCGATGCGCTTGTCCGCTTCAACGATGAGCGCACCCTCGACACCCGCTGAACCGACCTGAGGCAGACCATCAAAGAAGCAGCAAACTGGGATATTCAAACAGCGGCGATTTCGTAGAGCATGACAATGCTGATTCTCGCGCGGATGGGTGATACACATGGCGAAGACGTTCGGCACGGAACGACACAAAGCGCTGATTGCGGTCTTGATTGCAAAACGTTTGGCAGCCGGCCTGACGCAGGTGGAGCTTGCCAAGAGACTCGGGGAATATCAGTCTTTCGTTGCAAGACTTGAGAGCGGGCAACGCCGCGTCGACGTGATTGAATTTTTCGAACTCGCGGAGATTCTGGGCTTCGATCCCTTCGAGGTTCTCCGCGCTATATCGCAAATTAAATAATACTTACATTTTCTGAGTTCCCGTTTGTAATACCGGGTTGCTTATGACGTCATCTCCGCTGCGGTTGCGGAAAGATTCACAATTGGAAATGGTGGCCACTCGACTTACGAAAAAGCCCATTCTCTATCGTCGACACTTCCGGCTTTGGCCCACTCGCCAGCCTTAATATCTGCCCACAAGGGATCCCCAACAAAGCCTTCCAGGCTACCGCAAGCCTCCTCCAGCGAGAGGCGACCATATCTCAACAGCACTTCTGAGATCCCTTCATCCCCCAGCGCTTCGAGTTCCGAGAACGGCTCCGCGCTTGCCAGAAGCACGCGGTGTCCCCAAATACCGGGTCTTTTGTCGCGCGCTATTGCCAAGTGCAAATCCCGATCCTCCACACTGGCGCCCAGTGCGCGGCAAAATGCATAACGCATGAGTGGATAATACACCGTATGCCGGCTTCCGCCGAGAACACGGACGCCTGGTAATATCGACGTGACGATGAACATCAGCAAGAGGTTCGGGATGATCTTCCGCGATTGAAGAGCGGAGATGAGAGCTTCGGATGTGTAGCTGACGGAGAAATCTTCCGCCCCTTTTGCCTCAAGACGAGAGCCTGATAGCTGTAACGAGAAAAGACGGCCGCCTTCGCTACCCCAAAACAAATCCGTCGAATTTTTAAGCCAGCCCCGCCACGGGCCGTCGGCAAGTGCGTCAACGTGGGAAAGCAGATTCTGGACGAACTTTCGTCCGTCGAACAGGTGCCGTGACAACCAAGAGGTCTCGTCTCGGAGATGCTCGGCGACCAAGTCGGCTATGTCCTCGTCATCCACTTGCAGGAAATCAATCTCTGGGTCGAAGAATCGTGTCCACAGCGATGCGTTGGCCCGCTTGATGGCAAGGGCGGCGGAGACAAACTCATCCTGGGGCATGATAGAGCGTAGACGAGAGGTGATATCGCCGTCGATCTCAGAGCGGTCGACGTTTTTTAAGACATACCGGTAGGTGCCGTTAGGGGCGAGAATGCTATATGGGATCATCTGGCTTCTAGTCAGGCCAAATACGTTGACCGCGTCGCCACCGAGGTTCAGCCAACCTGGCCCTTTTCTTCCCCTTTCGACGAATTTCACAGTGGATACTGCGTAGGAGACATAGGCCGAGCGACCATGTGCACGCAGTCCCATCAGACTGAAGAGGTGCGTATAGTAGGCATCTGGCTCGATCAGCAGATGCAGATGCGGCCCCGTCTGCATGACCGGGGCCATGGCAACCTCCGCAGCGATAGCAGTCCCGCGGTTATCGGAAAAGCCGGCTTTCCGCGCCGCCTGGCAGATGCATCGCTTGAAAAGCGACATTGCTTGGTCCCGGCTTTCACAAGCAACTTCACCTGCTTCGATGTCGAAGGCCGACCGGGCGTATTGCGCCAGGCTGCGCTGCCTGAATCCCGCAATCCAAGGAAACAGTGTCCCGATCAGGTCCAGCAGGTCGCATTTCGAGAGCAACGCGGAAGAGGCGCTGGATTGCTCGTTCACTGCGATGTCCTCCGACGAAATGAACATCTTTTCTGGGCCGCCTTCAACGCGAATCCCAAACCGGCGCAGACAATCATACCGCCTCCAAAGATAAGAAACGTCGCCGACGGCTGAATCGTTTGGCCAACGATCGCGAGAATAGCATAGAGCGCCAGGCTAAACCCCATGCACATGACATGCATGCTCCCTTTCACGCGCCCTAATTTTGCATTGGACACGCGACGCTGCACTTCGACATCGACGAGAACTCGAACAAGATTATAGCTAGCGCCAAGAACGGCCATCAATACAAGTGCCAAATCCAGGCTTCGCGTGAAATGGAAACCTGCCATGACCATGCCAGCCAAGACGAGGATAATCGGAATGATGCGGCCATCCGCTTGCCGAAATCTCCCGAGCAGCAGCATGCTAACAATGGCGCCGGCCGCCCAATAGGCCTCTAGATTACCGAAATCTATCGCGCCGCCAGAAAGCTCCAGCTGTACAAATTTCGAGATAAGAGCGCTGGTTAACATACCCATCGCATAGATTAGCACATAGCTGACCAGAAGGAGAAAAGGGGCTTTAGGCGGACGGTCCACGTCGGATGAATACAGCGATGGGTCTTCCGATCGATGTTGCCGATCGCCAGTGAAATGGAAGTTGCCGATCGGAAGACGGGTCATGATGAGTGCAGAACCGGCAAAGGTACCGGCCGCAAACAGAAAACAAAGCATCTGTGATCCGGCGCAGAGAAACCAACCGGCTACCGCAGCGGCCAGCAAGTTCCCCATCTGCATCGCGATATACGCCAGTGAGTTGAAGGACATCAGATTTTCCGGCAGAGCGATGGATGGCACAATGGCAGATGATGCAATCAGATACACCCGATCCGCTATCGCATATAAGATGATCGAACCGTAAAGGGCGTAGTCAGCGTCGCCTAAAACGAGAGTGGTGGACGTCGCCAACAAGATCAATATCCGAGCCAAATCGCTCGCCATGCAAAGAAAGCGGCGATCGAAGCGGTCTACGAGATGCCCCGCTGGAGTACTCGCCGTGAACTCCACAACGCTTCCGAGTGCGAGAAACAAAGCAATAGATCCGGCCGCTTTGCCGTCTATCGCAAGTATCCAGGTTGCTCCAACATAATAGGCGTTGCGACCTGCGGCGGCTAGAAAGATACTGAGGAGAAAGAAATGCCGCACGGCACGCAGGTGCTGTCCTTCCGGTATAGGAACCGGTGCAATCGGCGCGTTCGTTTGCATATAAGGTCGCTACAGCCTCCGCTCTCAAAGTGTGAGGCTGGTTTGCCGTGGTGGCACCCCTGCCCCTGGGCGCGCAGATTAGTGGATAGCTTGCGACCTCACTTTCAAAATCCTGCTGCAATCCAATCGAGTTGGCAGAAATGGCTATTTTTTCCAGGCAGTTCGATACTGCGTTGGACTGATACTCATTTCGCGGCGGAAGGCCGACGAGAAGTGACTTGAACTATAATACCCACACAGACTGGCTATTTCCGTTATCGAATGGCTCGAGAATCGCAGCATGTCGCTTGCCCGCTCGAGCCGCCTTTGACTGATGAAGGCATGTGGCGATGTTCCCATCGACAGCCGAAACGCTCGACACATGTGGTATTCACTCAACCCTGTCTGCCGAGCGAGCTCAGCCAAGGTTATTACCCGATCGAGCGAAGTTTCAATTTTTTCCAATATGTCATGAAGCGCTTTCGGAGCAAGGCCGCCTTTCAAATAGGGGCGTCTCTGACCGGAGAGGCGAAACAATTGCCCGAAAATTATCGCCGCATGGCTTTCGACCTGGAGAATACTCATGGGATCTTGCAAGCTTATTTCAGACCGGATACGGCGGGCAGCGAATTGAGCGGGCGGATCCTGGAATCCCAAAGCGGGGGTAAGCCTATCGAGATGCACTCCTGGAACATTCTCAAAGTGATCGGAGATGAAGCGCTTATCAATGGTAATGACCAAATGCGATGCGGTCGGGTCGCCATTGTCCCACCCTGTCCAAGTATGGTTTGCCGGAATAAATGACAGCGATCCCACACGCCTTTGCGTGAAAGCGATTCTACGGCCATCCACATAGTCCTCACCTTCCTTCGCCATGCCACCAACATTCAGCAGAATTGTGTGATCGTCAGCCGTAATGCTCGTTTCCTGCCGTCCAACGCCTGTGCGGCGAATCAAATCCGCCCTGACCGACCGCCAGGCGGCGCTCTCATGTGACAATGTAAAATGCTCCGCGCGCCTGATTGAGAACGGATCAAACGCTCGAGTAGCAACCATTCATGAGCCCTTTCATTTGCAAGATACGGATGGACGTATGGCTTCGCCAACCGCTCAAAACTCTAGATAGTGCTGGATTTCCGCTTGTTTGCCGCAAGGTCAAATTTCATGTCACGTTTTTGAAAGAACAGCAGGATCATGAATGCGATGAGAATTAGAATATTCTAATGCTCGCTTTGCACGATACTCATCTGGGCCTATGGCGGCAGAGCACGCGAATACTGACGTGCCCGCAATCGACCGCGTCCGCTTCCGGATCAAGCCCAATGTATCGATGCGTGTCGAACTAGTGAACCGAGGCAGGACATGAAAGACTTTTCGAAATTTCTTGAAGAATGCGAGGGCGCTCCGCGTTTGAATGAACTTTCCGGTTTCTTCGCAGCAACGGCCGGCGGCCGATCGGGACGCCCCATCAAACAGCCGCAGGTGGACAGGCGATTAATGGGCGAAGACGAACTTCTTGATCGCTTCGTCAGTCTTCATGAACAACGGCGCGGCCCATTCGACCAGCACTACCACAGCAGTATCCCTTATAGGTTGGAAGAAGAGTGCCGCCTCGGACATGCAATTCTTCAATACAGCCAAGCCATCTCGGGAACGCTGAACCTGTATTCGTTGGGTACCGCCGAAGGTACGATGGCACGAACTGTCTCGGAGCTTGCGAATGGACGGGTCGAAAGCCTGTCGTGCAGCCCAAATGTCGAAAATCAGGATAGCTTCCTTGCCCATGGAGATCCTCCCCACGCGACCTTCTTTCTCGGCCCATTTCATCATTTGACCAGGGATCTAATCCAATCCCGACCGGATCTCGCCAAATTCGCCAGTGGTTTCGACATAATCTTCGAAGACACGACGTTCCAAATGTATTCGCCCAATCGGTTCGATCAGATTCGTTTTGTATCGCAGCATCTTAAGAGTGATGGACTCTTCATCTTCGTCGAGAAATTCAGGCACGACAACGACGAGGAGTATTTCCGCCGTGAGCGGCAGAAGGATTCTGGTTTCAAGGCGCGCTTCTTTAGCCCCTCGGATATTCGGGCGAAGCAGGAAGCTGTCTTAAATAGGATGAACCAAAACGAGGTGACGCTGACGGAAATCGCCAGGACCATGCGACGCCATTTCTCGCATACGTTTGTGACTTGGAATAGCGGAAATTTCTACACCCTCATCTCCAGTAACAGCGCAGATAATCTCTGTCTCTTCTCGTCCAAGCTATCCCCGGCTGCCATACCCGGAGAATACGTCTATGCGGACCTTCCTTATCGGCTTTATCCTGAAAGTTATGATGTAACCTAGCACCGGGCATTAACCCAGGTCTTTCGTCGGCGATGAAATCGCTGCC
>NZ_WUEY01000042.1 GCF_010668395.1 Martinezella lusitana | reverse complement strand
TATCGGCAGGTTTGAAGAAGGCGACTGAACGCAATAATCGACAGAGTAATTTCACATTGGGTCCCCAGAAAGAGACCCGGCTCTTCGTCCTCGTGATGTCCGCCGCGCCGAGTCTCTGCCGCATATGGCGGTGCGGCGCTGCAACTTTTAGGACCCGCTAAATGAACGCAAGATGAACCAGTTTCGGCGCGCTTCTTTTGTGCTCAACCGTACCAAAACGGCGGTATTTGGCCTCGACTTCTATTCGTTTCTATTTTCTAAATGTGCGGGTCCTCTTCTAGCAGTTGAACAGGATTTGCCCACTTTTCTTGCCCCGCCAGCCATCAGGCGGGGCATTTTTTTGACCTGACGATCGGCATATTTGCTGCGGCCCCGGAAATATCCGCATCGACACTGGCGAGCGTATCTATCATGTCCCCGGTCAGAAGTTTTACGCCATAACCCGGATAGATCCTATTGACGGTGAGCGGTGGTTCTGCAGCGAGGCGGACGCTCGAGCTGCAGGATGGAGAAAGTCGAAACGGTAAAGGCTTGAGTACGCCCGTGCAGCGTGCCATGATCCTGTCGCCTATAAGGCACAGGTGTGATAAAACGTTGCATATTTTATCCGGTGGGACGCTGGCCAAGCCCCTCCCGCTGCCGGTGTAATCCTCAGAGCATCGGGCACCTGATTTCAACTGGTTAAATTCACTTCTCTGTGAGCGAGATTGAACGCGCGCAGTGAGCGTGCAATTGTTCTCGAGCCTACAAGGCAAGGGTGCGCTGAGACGCTCCTGTTCCCTATCGGATGAGTTCTCCAACCCCACTCATCGCCGTCGTGCGAATGCTATCGCCTGCGGCCACCCCACCTGTCGGTATGGCTTTGCGATGAACCAACAGGATTGAAACGACTATTTCAGCGTGCAATGATCCCCTCGCCTATAAGGCGCGGGCGTGGCAGTTATCGAGAAGTACTGTCTGACGGGTCATCCCTATCGACCTGTCGCCGGAGCGAGGGGCTTTGCTCCGGCCGCCCGATTGATACCCGGTTGCGGCGAGTTTCGTTGGCATGCGATTTCCTGAACGAAAATAAGCCGCGAACGAGATCGGCACATTGAATCGAATTGCACTTTGGCATGTGTGGTGTCTTTTTAAATTCGTTGTCGCTCAGACTGCCTTGCCAGGACAGAAACACTGCGACGGCAGGTCCTGGATGGCTCCAAAGCTTGCCGTCGCGGATGGGTTCTTCAGCATTTTGTGGTTACCGCATCTTTTCTCCCCGCTGGATGAACGCGCATCATCGCAGCATAATCCTCTCAACGACTAAGTGGCCGCCCGCGTTCAACAATTCGCACCCCTAATGAGGTCAACTCAGCGTATGATCGTTGCAGCTCGCGCCGCGTAAGCACCGCCTCCATGGCAAGGGCTTCCTCGTAACGAAAACCCTACAAATTGCCCGTTTTCTTGATCTTGACACTCCGAACAATAGTTTCCGGCTCCTCGACAATCCGCGTCTGGTCCACCACCTTATTGGGAAGTTGCTCGCCGTCATCCGTAAACTGGGCAAGAGTAACGGTCTCGTTTATCGCCGCCTGCTCCTTTTGGGCAAACCGTCTTCGTTCAGCACGGGCTCCAGAACGTCTTCAAAGACATCATTCCGTGCGTCGTAGCAGAATAGGCCGTATTTCGCCGCCTCGAGACCGCGCGCCGCGAAGCCAGCCGTCACCAACGCTGTTACTCCTTCGCATAGGAAACCCGCGCGAGGTAGTGGCGATGCTGAATGGGGGGCTCGTCCTCGGCATGCTTCGAAAGAAACGCGCTCATAAGTCCGCAGGCAGCAGGCAAGTAAATATCTGGGCCACCGTCTACACTCGATACCTTGCAAAAGGTCACAATCATGGATCGGCAGCATATGCCGATGACCAGCGGGAAAAATGTCAATCTCCAGATCGCTGGGGTAATTGCTCTTCCATCCGTCAAGCCGCACTGCCGAATGCACCCAACTCGGGATTATCGCGTTCGCAAAATGTTTCCATTGCGCCGCAAAATTCTAATGTGACGCAACCTGAAAGAGAACAAAACGTGATGCGCGCCTCTGTCGGGAAGCGAGGGACTTAATGACCGACCATTCCATGCTCTTCAGCGCGCCAATGATAGGCGCCGAGCGTGCCGGTATGCTGAGGATCTTACCAAGGCCGACACTTCGAAGCGGATGGACGAACTCAAACAGTCGCTTGACTTGGAATGATGCGTCGCCTCGGATCAAACTGTTAGCGTCGCGGCATGCAGCGCGACAACTAAGATGAGACGCATATGCCTCATCGGAGAATGCCCCCTGGTTCGGGTACTCGAGGATTGGTGCCCCCACTACCCCGGTTTCTACCTTTATTATACCAGCCGTCGGCAACTTCCCGCGACCTTGAGAGCTTTCGTGGATTTCGTAACGACCGCAGCAAGGCAACCATCCAAAGATCTCATTCTGCCCATCATGGGTTCGTGTGAATAGCCCCGAGATTTGTAGACGCCTTCTTTCCTAATTTTGAGGCAAGAAGAGCATCATGAGCAAATCGAATTTCAGCGAAGAGTTTAAGCGTGACGCGGTGCGCCAGATCACGGAGCGCGGCTATCCGGTTGCGGAGGTTTCGCAGCGGCTCGGGGTGAGCCAGCATTCGCTCTACGAATGGAAGAAGAAGTTTGCTGCGTCGAACGCCAAGGGCAACGACGAGGCCGAGGAGATCAGGCGGCTGAAGAAGGAATTGGCTCGCGTCACCGAGGAGCGAGATATCCTAAAAAACGATCACGGGCTTTGGTCCGCCTGTGCGCGGTAGAAACAGGTCGTGCTACGATCGCCGCCGGAGGGGAGTTGCCGACTGCTTATTGGAGGCCTTCGACCCCGTTAAAAAACGTGGCACATGGGCTGTTGCGTACTTGAGAGTGGTGACGCGGCTTCAGCAGCGATCCCGGTTAGGAAAATGACGAACTTGCGCGGCCCACCCCCTCCCCAAACAAAGGAGGAGAAGCCATGCCCAAGACAAGATCGTCAGCCCCGCAGAACCTCACCCGTGTGAATCCGGGCGCAGCCGCCATCGACATCGGGTCCACTATGCATATGGCGGCGGTCAATCCGGACAGTGACGACATGCCGATCCGCGCTTTCGGTACTTTCACTCATGACCTGCATGACCTTGCCACTTGGTTCCGTTCTTGTGGCGTCACGAGCGTGGCGATGGAGTCGACCGGCGTCTACTGGATACCGGCATTCGAGATTCTGGAGCAGCACGGATTTGAGGTGATCCTGGTGAATGCGCGTTATGCGAAGAACGTCCCCGGTCGGAAGACCGACGTCAACGATGCGGCATGGCTTCGCCAATTGCATTCCTATGGTCTGTTACGCGGAAGCTTTCGGCCGACCGAACAGGTCGCAACATTGCGTGCTTATCTGCGCCAACGAGAAAGGCTAGTCGAGTATGCGGCAGCCCATATCCAGCACATGCAGAAAGCTCTGATGGAGATGAACCTCCAGCTCCACCATGTCGTCTCCGACATCACCGGCGTGACGGGTATGAAGATCATCCGAGAGATCGTTTCCGGCGAGCGCGATCCCGACGTCCTGGCTTCTTTGCGTGATGTTCGTTGCCACGCGTCTGTCGAAACAATCAAAGCATCGCTGATCGGCAACGATCGTGATGAGCATGTGTTTGCTCTTTCCCAGTCACTGGAGCTCTATGACTTCTATCAATTGAAGATGCTCGAATGCGACCGCAAGCTGGAAACGGCGATTGCCACGATGACTGCGAAAGTCGAAGTGCCGCTCGCGCCACTGCCAAAAATCCGGACGAAGACCAAGCAGACAAATGCACCATCCTTTGATGTCCGGGCCGCTCTATACGGCCTTACGGGCACAGACCTGACGCAAATCCACGGTCTCGGCTCCTCGCTCGTCCTCAAGCTCATCGGTGAATGCGGAACGGATCTGCGGGCATGGCCAACCGCCAAACACTTTACTTCATGGCTTTGTCTCGCACCTGGCAATAAGATCTCGGGAGGCAAAGTGCTATCGTCGCGAACTCGTCGATCGTCCAGTCGAGCGGCAGCATTGTTGCGATTGGCCGCAACCACGATCGGGCGAAGCGACACTGCCCTTGGCGCGTTTTACCGGCGGCTATCCGGGCGCATTGGAAAGCAGAAGGCCGTGACGGCGACGGCGCGTAAGATTGCGGTCCTTTTCTACAATGCGCTGCGATTTGGAATGATCTATCGCAATCCAGGTGCTGCCGCTTATGATGAGCGGCATCGCGATAGGGTTTTGGCAAATCTGCAGCGACGCGCCCGGTCTCTAGGCTTCCAGTTGAAACCCATGATTGCCGAGACGAGTGTTTCTTAGGAAGCGGCCGCGTATTTCGCCAGAGATGCAAAGTGAAGTACGCGTCCATTGCCCTGCATCGCTTGCAGTTTTCGGTGCGGACGATGTGCCGCCTTCTGCGGGTTCATCCGAGCGGATTTTATGCCTGGCTGAAGAACCCGCTGAGCAGGCGAGCCAGTGAGGACAAGCGACAGACCGCTCTGCTCCTGAAGGCATGGGAAGAGAGCGGCAAGGTCTACGGTTATCGCAAGCTGCACGACGACCTTCTCGATCAGGGCGAGATGTGCTGCCCGAACCGGGTTTCCCGGTTGACCCGCCTTGCCGGGATCAAAGCGCAGATTGGCTACAAGCGCCGTCCCGGCATCCACGGCGGCAGGCCTTCGGTCGTCATCGACAACACGCTCGACCGGCAATTCGACGTGACGGCTCCAGACACTACTTGGGTGACGGACATCACCTACATCCGAACCTGCGAGGGCTTCGCCTATCTCGCCGTTGTCATCGACCTCTATTCGCGCCGTGTGATCGGTTGGGCAATGCAGAGCCGCCAAACCACCGATGTCGTTCTACAGGCTCTGCTTATGGCCGTGTGGCGACGCAAGCCGAAGGAAAAGGTGCTAATCCACTCGGATCAGGGTTCGCAGTTCACCAGCATGGACTGGGCCTCGTTCCTTAGGCATCACAATCTGGTTCACTCGATGAGCCGACGCGGCAACTGCCATGACAATGCGGTGGCCGAGAGCTTCTTCAATCTTCTGAAGCGAGAGCGGATACGTCGCAGGGTCTACCGTTCACGCGATGAAGCTCGCCAGGATGTGTTCGACTACATCGAGATGTTCTACAATCCGAAACGCAAGCACGTCAGAAACGGGATGTTGCCGCCCGTCGAGTTCGAGAAGCAGCAGAAAATCTAACCCGAGGGTGTCTACGAAACTCGGGGCTATTCAGCATTGTTGTTTTCTTATCGCCAAGCCCAAGGGTGATTGGGCGTCAATGAAGCAGAAAAATCAAGCGGCCATCGGCGGATCATGAAACTCCGCGAGAGGTCTGGAATGCACCATCAAAACCGCGAATCGATTCGAAGCCGCCAGATAACCGCTGGCATTCTGGTCGGGTTGAAGCTGATTGCGCAGCCTCTGGTCACCTGAATCGTCGCCGGCCCGGCGCTGGGCCTGCCGCCTGCTACGACCCACACCGCCGTTGTTCTCGCCGCCCTCCCGACCGGGACCGGGTCGGCTTGCCTTTGCGCTTGTGATCCCGAGGATTTTTCTGGATATCGGCCAGCTCAAAGAATTTCCGACGCGAATGGGCATGGCAAAAGGCAAAGGTGATCGGCACCGTCTTTGTCTCGGCGACAGCGAGCGGCTCGAAGCCATTGTAGCAGTCGCTCTGTAGAATACCGCCATACTCGGCCAAGTGCTTCTGGGGATGTTCGCCGGCCGGTCACTCGACGCATAATAGATCGCCGCCGGCGCAGCCGCTTCGCCGAACGGCTGGTCGTCCCGGATGTAGGTCCATATTCGCCCGGTTACGCATTTGCCCTTGGCCTGGATCGGGATGGTCGTGTCGTCACCATGCAATCGCTCGGCTCCGAAGACATGCTTCTCGATCAGGTCTTAGACCGGCATTAGGGCCGCCGTTCCAAATCCGACCTGATCGGCCGGCGTCGAGGTCGACAGGTCTAGGCCTCACTTTTGAACCTTGTGCTCTGGCGGTTCAGCAGACTGTGCATCGCAAATTTGTCGAAGACGATCGTCGCCAGCAGATGCGGACCGATGAAGCCGCGCAGCGTGGCATGCGACGACCGTGCGGTCGCGCCGGGAATGGTGCTGGCGTCTGGCTGATCGCCTCACAGTCACGGCACGTGAACTTTTCCCGCACCGTCTCGATCACCTTGAACCGGCGCGGAATCTCCTCGAGCGTCTCGGTGACGTCCTCGCCCAGCTTCGACAGGCGTGAACCACCACAGCAGGCGCAAGTCGTCGGCGGCTCGATGACGATACGTTCGCGCTCGATATCGTCCGGCCATGGCTTGCGCACCGGCCGTTTGCGCGTGAACGAACGTACGCTCGACGTTCTGGCGGCAGCAGCCTGGGCCGCCACTTCATCCTCCGTCGCGGCCATCACGAATTCTTAGAGCTGTAATTCCATCTGGTCGATCAGACGCGCCGTGCGCTCAGAGCGCTGGCCTCGCAACTCGCGCCTGAGCTTCTCGATCTTCAATTCCAGAGCAACGATCAGCGCCTCGTTGTCAGTGAGCATCGCCTGCGCATTGGCGGCTTCCGCTACTGCGATAACGTGTTTAGCCTGCAAGGCTTCATGCTCGCCAAGCAGCGCCAGGTAAGCGCCTACAACATCCGCAGGAAGATCGACGGGCTTTGAGATCATGAAGCCATTCGATGAGATTTCTCCCGTATTTTCAATTGAATAATGCTAGCCGACCTTCATTGGACGAAAGGTTTCCTGCGGATGGCACCAATCAATTCCGGACAGCAAATAAGAAAGCTGCGCAGCCGATATCGCGATTGCGCCGCCCTCCGCAGACGGCCAGACGAACCGGCCGCGGTCCAACTTTTTTGTAAAAAGGCAGCTCCCCTGGCCGTCACTCCAGATCACTTTTATCAGCGATCCGCTGCGACTGCGGAACACAAAAGATTGCCGTCCAGAGGGTTCAGTTTCAGCACCTCCTGCACCCGCAATGCAAGCGATGGAAACCCACACCGCATGTCGGTATGGCCCGTTGCAATCCACACCCGCACATTTTGACCGGAAGGAAGCGTGATCACCGCAACGTCTCCAGACCCCGCATGATCCGCAGCAGCGCTTCAATATCGACGCTGCCGTCCACGATCACACGACGGCCGTTCGCCGCAACAATCTCCACGCGGCCGGAAGGAGACGCCACCGGATGCTCCATCGCAGCAGGGGGAGTGACCTGCTTCACCGGCACAAAAGCTTCCGGCATCACGAACGCCGGCACAAAATCATCGCTTTGTTTCTGGCCGTGCAAACCCTGGCGAACCGATTTGCGCCACCGGTTTAACAGGGAGCGGCTGATGCCGTACGGGCCGTGGCCGACACCCGGCCTCTCCCCGCAAAGCTTTCTGCGACAATCCGCAGCTTCTCATCCTCACTAAAGCGACGCCGCCGACCGGTGTTGATCACCTCAATACGGCTCACCCGAGACCCGCTGTCCCCTTCAAAAACCTCCATCTGTCCAACTGTCCTTATGCCTGGGAATAAGGACAGGGTCTGAACAGTTTTACTCAATATTCAAAGGCGGTCCCTCTCGGACGTATACGACCACTTTGCCGTTGCCTCCCTTCCGTTAAGTTTACGATGCCCTGTGACGCTGGATCTGCACGACATCCAGGGGACGGTTCTTCGCAACCTGAGGCGGATAGTGCCGCGGATTGCTTCCGCGGCCGACTGGGACAATCCACGGTAGAATGCGTAGATCGGCGTTGTCTTCTCGTATTTAAAACGGTCAACGACAGGCATGGGCACCCTGCCGGAAATCTGCTTCTCGAAGAGGCGGCTCAGCGCCTAAAGGAAAATACAAGGCGAGGGACATCACGTTCAGGATCGGCGATGACGAGTTCATCATATATATGCCGGGCGCGACATCTCCCGCATGCTCGGCTGTGGCGGCACGCATCATCGAATGCATAGCGGCCCTTCGATCTTTCAGATGGCCTGACCGTAGAGGTCGGCTCCAGCGCTGGAAGCACATGCTTCAACGAGGCGTCACAATCTGCATCACTGATCCTGAAGGCAGCAGATGACGCTCTTTATAGGGCCAGAGCTGCCGGAAAACGGCGCCATGTCCACGCAGTCTGAAGTGAGCGGTCAAATTGCCCGGGCTTGGGGACAATCTTTGTACCAGCACAGATCGACCACGCATAAATCGAAAACCAGTCTGTGCGGAATGAAACATTTCATGGGCCATCATCTGTAGTCGAATGTAAGGCGCTCGGCAAATTAAGGGAAACCACCAGGCCCGTTGGAAGCCAGGACCGACTAACATCGCCGCCCACTGACCTGACGAGTCGATCAACCATCTCGGTCCCGAAACCGCTCCGTGCAGGCGGCGCGGAAATCAACGGGCCTCCCTTTTCTGTCCAAAGTAGTCGAAGATCAGAGCCGTCTATAATGTGTGCGATGACAACCCTGCCGGCGTCGGTAGACAATGCACCGTGTTTCACGGAGTTCGTCGCGAGTTCGTGCAAAAACAGCGCCAAGATCGTCATCATTTCCGGACGCAGATATCCTTTGTCGCCCGATAATTGGCAACGCGCTCCGTACGGTTCCAGGACAGACCGAAGGACACTTTCAAGTTCCGGCCCTTTCCCGGCTTGGCCGCCATCATCGGTTGACGAGAAGACTGCCTCAGAGGCGCGGGCCAAAGCTGCAAGTTTATCTCGAAAGATCATCGCCAAAGCCGCCTGGTCACCTTTTACGTTCGCTTCCTTTTCGGCAATCACCATCAACCCCGCGACAACCGAAAACAGGTTCTTGATCCTGTGCCGCATCTCTGCCGCGACCAGTTTCTGCCGCTCGATCGCTTTTTCCCGCTCCTGCTCGAGCAGGGTCTGGGCCGTTACATCCCGTGACACGCACAGGATGGACAGGACCTCCCCCGCTTGATCGACCAATGGCGTCAGCAAATTGTCCCAATAGATTGTTCCCTGGGGAAAGACGCTCCTGCCCGGAAAGCGAGCGGTCCGCCCCATGGCTGCGTCATGCAAGGCTTTGAGCCCGAGGGGATGTACGTCTGGCGGCAAAAGCGGCAACCAGTCCATCCCGAACCCGGACCCTTCCGCCACACCGAGGGCAACACACCCTGCCCTGTTCATGGTCAGCAACTTGCCTTTTGGCGACAGGACCTTGATACAATCCGGCGTCGCATCAAGCATCATCTTCTGCACGTCAGAGAATAGGGGCGCCGCTCCGGGATCTTCACCCAGAGGGAGGAGGCGTGCGTAAGCTTCCGACGCTGTTTCCATACGGTTTGACCTTGGGCGGCCCTTCAAGGGCAAGTAGGTGACCTGAGCTGAATTTTTTTATTGTCTTTAAAAGAGGGTGCGGAATTCATCTTAATGCCCCTCAAATTGGCAAAGGATTTGAAGCGGCTGGTGTATGACAATTGTTGTTGGATCGAAGGGCAATGTCGGCGGCCGAAACAAATGCGATTGTTTCGACGCTCTCCAGCATCCTGGCAACGTGGGTTTCCGGGTTGTTGAGCAGATCCAACACCATCGTCGAATTGATCGGGCGAAGGGTGATCCTCTAAATCAGCGTCGGCGAGAGGCCAGCAGCGTGTTCACCGCCGGCTATGTCGCCGTCTGCGAGCAATTCCGCACGGTAAACCTGAGCGCCGGAGAGCGCCGCTTCACGGGGTTTCGCAGAAAGCAATTGCCGGTCCGAGGGCGAGCGCGAATCCATAAATCGTTAACCCTGCTTTCATGACTTCCTCTATCCGGTCGGATCAGGCAGGGCGACAAAAATCGCCCGCCTCAAACTTTCTGACGGCGACCGTTCTGTGCGATCCCACGTGAACCGGGATTGAACGACGGTAATCATTTGGCAGCGCGCAATTCCAGCCGTGTGACGCCGGCCGCGACATTGAGACCAGTCATGCCTTCCGCACTCAGCGGCTGCAGACCGAAGCTCCTGGCCGTTCCGCCGATCAGCGCGTTGGCCCCGAGGCCAACCCCGAGTGCCGCACTTGCCGATGCACCGACATAGGTTCCGGCCAACGCACCCTCCCCCGTCCCGCTCGGCTCCAGATTGAACACGACCCATTGGATATAGGATTTTCCGGTGATGCCGATATCGACGCCGAGCTTTCCGATCGTGCCGCTATAGCGTTCCGAAGGACCGCGAGCGCGGGCAAACCGGCATTCGACGTTCCTGCTCGAACCGATGAGCATGCCGATACCGCCGGCCACTTCGCAAGACAGCGTGCCGAGCCGCTGCTTCTGGCCGTTCGGCGGGCGCTTTGACTGGACAGTATCCTTGATCTTGGTCGCCTCGGTGGCGGACGCAGGAACTACGATCGCAAGGCAGACGGCAGCAGCCACACATGATACCAGTTTCATCCCTGTCTCCTTCATGCAGTCGATGGCTGCTTCTAGCGCCGTTTCCGCGCCGGCGTCATGACGCGCATGCATCACCTCATCTGATGCAGCCGTGTCTTTCGAGAAGAATTCAGTGATCCTAGCTTTTGTATCACCGCATGGATGTCTTGCGTCCTGCGGACCAACGAAACATCAAGGTGACACATCATGGACAAGGATCGTATCGAAGGCGCCGCCAAGCAGGTAAAGGGCTCCATAAAGGAGGCCGCCGGCAAGGTGACGGGCGACGGCAAGCTGGAGGCTGAGGGCAAGGCGGAGAAAGTTGCCGGCAAGGTCCAGAACGCCGTCGGCGGTGCCAAGGATGCCGCCCGGGATGCCCTCAAGAAGTGACGGCCAGGGGAGCGGTCGTCGCCGCTCCCTCTGACCTTTAAAATGAACAGGAAGAAAAACCATGCGGAATATCGTCATGACAGCCATGGCGTTGTCAGCTTTCTCGTTTCCCGCTTTCGCTCAGGTCGCAGCCCCTGCGACCGAGCCGCGGTTTACCACCGTTGAGGACAGTAATCTGCTCTCCTCGCGGCTAGTCGATCTCGACGTCACCAATGCCGCCGAAAAGACGATCGGACAAATCAAGGATATCGTCTTTGCGGCTGACGGCCAGGTGAAGGGCTACATCCTATCCATGGGCGGCTTCCTCGGTATGGGTGAGCATTATGTCGTCGTCGATCCAGCTTCTCTCGCCGTCAGCTTCGATACGGCCAGGGAAAAATGGCGAGCGACGATGAACACGACCGAGGATCAGCTCAAGGCCGCGCCCGCCTTCAAGTACGAAGGAAAGTGGAAGTCCTGAGAATCCTCGCGGGGCATGCGGCCATACGAGGTGGCGGCATGCCCCGACCTCGGGGCTTATGGACTTATGAGAACAGGGCGGCAGATGAACAGCGACATTCCGGATGAGGCGGTTCTGCGACAACAGGTGGACCGGCGTCAATTGCAGCAGATTATCGCTGGCCTTCGCGAGGGCATCCTGCTCATCGATCCGGTCGAAGGCATCGTCTGGGCCAATGAATGCGCGCTTGCCCTGCATGGCGTCGACGCCCTCGAGGGTTTGGGCACCACCGCCGCCGATTATCGTCAGCGTTTTGTCCTGAAATACCGAAATAATCACACGCTTGCGGACGATCAGTATCCGATCGACCGATTGCTGTCCGGCGAGACGTTTGACGGCGTCACCTACGAGGTGACGAAACGCTCTGAGGACGACGAAGAGCAATCGTGGCGCTGCGTGCATGAGGTCCGCGGTCACGCCCTGACCGATGCGCGCGGCAAGCCTGAATCGTACGTGATCGTCATTCTGGACATGACGGAGCGGTTCACGGCAGAAGAGCGCTTCGAGCGCACCTTCAACGCCAACCCGGCGCCTGCGATCATCTGTCGGCTAGCCGATCTGCGCTACGTCAAGGTCAACCAGGGTTTTCTGGAAATGACAGGTTACGTGCGAGAGGACGTGATCGGCCGATCGGCCTATGAACTGGATGTCCTCGAAAACGCGCCTGGCAAGGACAAAGCGATCGAGGCACTGCGTGACGGCCGCACCATCAGCCAGACTGAAGCTGTTCTGCGGTTGCCGGAAGGCGGGTCCAAATTTGTCGTCGTGGCTGGTCAACCCATCGAGATCGGTGAAGAACCCTGCATGCTGTTCACATTCATGGATATGGAACCGCGCCGGAAAGCCGAGGACGCGCTGCGCCAGAGCGAGGAGCGTTTCGCGCGATCGTTCAAGATGACACCGGTCCCGACCATGCTGTCGGCGCGCGACGGGCTGCGGCTGCTCGACGTCAACGACGCCTTCGTGGCCACCTTCGGTTTCGCCGAAGAGGAGATCGTCGGTAAGACCGGACCCGAACTGCCGATCTGGGTTAGTTCCATTGCGCGGCGACAGCTTGAGCACGAGGTCGAAAAAAGCCGCAGTCTGCGTAACTTCGAACTCCGGCTCAAAGTCAAGAACGAGGCCGTGTTGGATTGCATGCTGTCGGCCGAGACAGTTCTCATCCACGGTCAGGAATGCATCCTCACCGTCATCCAAGATATTACCGACCGTAAGCACTCGGAGATCGAGCTGATCACCGCAATCGAGACGGTCATGCATGATACCTCGTGGTTCAGCCGGACGGTGATCGAAAAACTCGCCAATCTGCGGCAGGGCGGCAAACGCAACGGCGCGGCGTCCGAACTCGCCGACCTGACCGATCGCGAGTTGGAAATTCTCGGGCTCATGTGCCAAGGCCTCAGCGACAAGGAGATTGTCGGCAAACTCGGCCTGACCCGCAATACGGTGCGCAACCACGTCGCGCGTATCTACACCAAGGCTGGCATCCATAGCCGGGCGTCCGCCATCGTCTGGGCCCGGGAACGCGGGGTGACTGGTGTCGAGGATGCTCGGCCGCCGCGCTCGGCCAGGCGTCGCTGATGCTAACGGTCGCGAGAATTGCCAGCCCGCAAAGTCGGGCCAACCCGAAACTATTCCTCGATCAACGGGAGAAGTCATGAGGATTTTCGATTGCGATCATTGCCGTCAGCCAGTCTATTTCGACAACCGGCAATGCGTCAGCTGTCACTCTCGGCTGGGGTTTCATCCTGCGAGACTCGCTGTGGTTGCACTGGAGCCAGTGAACGGAGACTTTTGGCGCCTCAGAGCGTCACCCGAAAAGCAGGTCCGGTTTTGCGCCAATTCCAACCTGGACATCTGCAACTGGCTGGCCGAACTTAACGACGAAAACGCATACTGCGTTGCCTGCCGTCACAATCGGCTGATCCCGAACACAGGCAACGATCAGGGCATCGAGCGTTGGCGCCGGATCAGTCAGGCGCAGCGACACTTGTTCTACTCCCTGTTGCGCTTGCGCCTGCCCCACCCGGATCGCCAGTCGGATCCCGCAGGCGGCTTGGTGTTTGATTTTCTCGAAGATCAAATCGCTGGCGACGGCTCTCTCATCCCGGCCATGACGGGACATGAGGAAGGTCTGATCGCCATAAGGGTTGCTGAGGCCGACGACGTGACCCGTGAGCAGGCGCGAGCCTCCATGGATGAGCCCTATCGGACGCTGCTTGGGCACTTCAGACATGAAGTTGGACACTTCATGTGGGATCGGCTGGTACGCGACCGGATCGAGGTCGACAGCTTTCGGACCCTGTTCGGAGACGAACGGGACGACTACGGGCAGGCGCTGCAGCGGCATTACGAACAAGGGCCGATCCTTGACTGGCAGGATAGCTTCATCTCCGCCTATGCGAGCGTGCACCCTTGGGAGGATTTTGCCGAGTGCTTTGCGCATTATCTTCATATCGTCGATACGCTGGAAACAGCTCGCAGCTACGGGATGAGCATCGATCCCCGCAATCACCAGGAAATGGCGGCGGAGATCGATTTCGACCCCTACCGGGCGAAGGACGCCGAACAGCTTTTGAAGGCATGGATACCAATCAGCCTGGCCATCAACGCGATCCAGCGGAGCATGGGACAGCCGGATTTCTATCCATTCGTTCTGACGCCGGTGGTTATCGCAAAGTTGGACTACCTCCATGATCTGCTTCATGGTGACATGTACCCTGTGTGTGCTGTTCAACACGATGCGAGCGGGCAAGCCTCCTGAAGGCCCCCTGATGCCCCCAGGCGATGAGAGAGAATTCATGGCACCCGATTTGATCAAGCAGACGCGAACGGCACTGTCCCAGCAGACCCCGGAAAACGATGAGGTGGAAACAGTCCACCTCCCTTCCGATCCCATCACCATCCTTCTGACAGTTCTAACGGTTCTCTCGCTCCTGTGGACCGCGTATGCGGCGGCCGAAATCATTCTTCCCATCGTGCTTGCGTTCGTCCTGAAACTGCTGTTCCAGCCGGGGATGCGTTTTCTCGAGCGCCTGAAGTTTCCGCGCAGCATCGCGGCGCTTACCCTCATTCTTCTTGTCTTCGGCGCCATTGTCGGGATTGGCGCCGCCGTTTCCGGCCCGGCTACTGAATGGGCCGCCAGACTGCCGGAAGGCGTTCCACGCCTGCAGCAGCGGTTGAGCTTTTTGAACGGGCCGATCAACGCTTTGAAAACATTTCTGCACCAACTCGGCGGCTATATGGGAACAGGAGAAACTGGCGGCGGAGGCAGCAGTCTTATCTCGGATATCGCGACCGGCGTCCTGACCGGCAGCACCCATTTCGCCGGCAGCTTTTTCGAGACCATTCTGATCCTCTTCTTCCTGCTCGTGTCCGGAGCCACCTTCCTGAAGCGAACCGTCGAGATCCTTCCGACATTCAAGGACAAGCGGCACGTTGTCGAGCTTTCTCTCGAGGTCGAGCGCAACATCTCCGCGTACCTCGTCACCATCACCGCGATGAATGCAGCGGTCGGGATCGCAACAGGTGTTGCCATGTGGGCATCCGGTCTCGGTGATCCGGTCCTCTGGGGCGTCGTTGCCTTCCTTCTGAATTACGTTCCGATCATGGGGCCGCTCGTTGGCATCGTTGTCTTTCTGTTGGCCGGCCTGCTTGTCATCGACACGTTGTGGTTCGCCCTTCTTCCGGCCGCGCTCTACCTCGTTATCCATGTGATCGAGGGCGAGATCGTCACGCCGATGCTGCTTGCGAGACGTTTCACCCTTAACCCGGTGCTTGTCATCATCGCGCTGATCTTCTGGTTCTGGATGTGGGGCGTGCCCGGAGCGATCCTCGCTGTACCGATGCTCGCGATCATCAAGATCGTCTGCGACGGTATTCGTCCACTCGCAGCGGTCGGCCATTTCCTCGAAGGCGGCGAGTAGTCGGCGTTTCGCCTGGGCGGGTAGGTCGACGACCCAATGAGCGCTGCGGGCGTTAATGTGGTCGCACTATCCGTTGAGGCTCTTGAGCACCTTTGCTCTCCACATGCGTACCGAAAGCTCACGCAGAATTTTGTATGCCTCTACCCCGGAACGCAAGCAAATGATAAGGTCTACTTGAAGGGAAGCTTAAGGCAGCGCTTGTAGATTTTTTTCTACGTCCAAAAATCCCGAAAGTGCGCGGAGGATTGTCTATTGCGGAGCGGCCTCGCCATCCCCGAACAGGCTATGGCCCGCTGGCGCGGGCTGCTGGAATGCCTTGCAGAGATTATGGGCGGCGATCTCGCACGTATCAGTCAGCTTCGCAGATCAATGTTTGACGTTTTGATCATGCATGTGGCCGATGAGGCGATCGACCCGGCTGACGACGTAGCGAGCCTTCCTGCCGGAGAAAACTTCCGCTCCACTGTTGTGGAGACGTGCTCGACCGTCATTGTCCCGGATCTCAATGACGAACCGAACGGGAGCGACCTCGCGGAGGCCTCTGTCGGCATACACTCCTATGTTGGCATGCCTCTGAGATGGCCGGATGGCTCGCTCTTTGGCGTGATCGAGATTCTTCGTCGCGAGCCGATGCAGCCGAGCGCAAAGCAGCTACGCCTGATGTCGCAGTTGCGGGATTCGGTAGAAGACGGACTTGCAACGATTGGCGTCGACTCCGGCTCTCCGCAACCCCTCTCCCGAATTCGTTCTTCGCGCGAGGAAGCGCTGCGCGTCAGCGAGGAGCGGTTTCGGCTGCTGGTCGACAACACACTCGACGATTTCTTTCTTCACGACATGACCGGCCGCTTTCTCGATGTGAATGACCGCGCCTGCAATAACCTGGGCTACAGTCGCGAGGAACTGCTGGGCATGCGAGCGGTCGATCTGTCGCTTGACCTCAATCAGGAGGAAAAGGAGGAAATCTGGAAGCGCATGCAGCCGGGAGCGGCGGTGACGGTGTTCTCGCACCATCGTCGCAAGGATGGCAGCATCTTTCCAGTCGAGGTGCGTTTGTCCTGCCATCTGATCGATGGGGAGAAGCTGTTCCTCGGTCTGGTGCGTGACATCACCGAGCGCGTCGAGGCGGAAGAGGCAATCCGGCGACTGAATTTTGAGTTGGAAGAGCGTGTGGCGGAAAGGACCCGTCAGTTACAGGAAACGGCGGACATCCTGCAATCGGTCACAGATAGTGCCACCGACGCGATCATGCTCAAGGACACGGAGGGCCGCTTTCTTATATTCAACAGGGCCGCCGAACGGGATTCTGGTTTCAGTGCGGCGGCGATCGCCGGCAAGACCGCCGCCGAGGTGTTCGGGGAAGAGCTCGGCAGTCGCATTACGGCAATCGAAAATCGGGTGCTGACGACGGGCGAGACGATCACGGTCGAAGAGACCTTGCCGATGAAGCACGGCCCGCGCACCTTTCTGAACACGCGCAGCCCGCGCCTTGATGCCGACGGCAAGGTCATTGGCATGGTTGCAATCTCGCGCGATATCACCGAGCGCAAGGCGGCCGAAAGCGAGCTGCGCATCGAGCGGGAACGGCTGGCGCTCGCCGCCCAGGTCGGTGGCCTCGGGATCTGGGACTACGACATCCAGAACGGTCGCCTCTATTGTGACCCGCACTGGTACCGGATTGTCGGTATTGACCCGACCGTGGCTCGAATTTCCTCGATCGAGGATTTCAGGCCATATATCCACCCTGACGATGTGGAACGGGCCACCGCGGTCGAAATGGCCACACTGGCCGATCTGATCAGTAGTGGGCGCAATTATGGTATCATTTTCCGCATCATCCGCCCGGGCGGCGAAATCCGCTGGGTCCGCTCGGCGGCATGCCTGATCGAAAAGGAAGGTGAACAGGCCACCCGGGCCATCGGGGTCGTCGTCGACATTACCGAAAATTATCTCGCCGAGGAAAAGCTGCAGCGGAGCTACCAGTCGCTGCGACAGGCAGAAAGATTGGCCCGTATTGGCTCTTGGAGACTCGATCTTTCGACAGGCCAGTTCTCAGCCTCGGAGATGCTCTACGAAATGAACGGCGCCGATCCGGACGGGCTGCCGCTCAGTCCCGATGATCTCAAGCACATGCTCACCACCGACAGTTACCGCCGCGTGGCACATGCGATCGAGACCTGCGCCAGAACCGGCGAGGCCTATGATGTCGACGCGGAGCATTTCCGACCCGACGGCACGGTCTTCGCCGTCCACATTCGCGGACAGGCGGAGCGCTCCGCCGATGGCCCGATCATCGCGCTGTCGGGAACCGTTCAGGATGTCAGCGAACGGGAGGAGGCGCGGGCGCAGCTCGCGGCGCTGACCGACAATGTGCCGAATAGTGCCATCTTCCGTGTCGTCCAGACTGATCACGATTATGCATTGACCTATTGCAGTGCCGGTATCGAAGGCCTTGTCGGCATCTCCGCCGACGCGATCGTCGCCGACCGCCGCGCGCTCTCGCAAGTCATCCACGAAGACGACCTTGGGCTCTATCGCGATCAGCTTCGCCATGCCTTAAAAACACGCCAGCCCGCCGACATAACCTTCCGCATTCGAAAGGGGAATGGCGAGATTGCCTGGATGCAGGCGCGTGCGGTACCCCGTGCCCAGAGTGACGGGACGGCGGTCTGGGATGGCATTATCCGCGACGTCACCGCTGAACGGCAAGCTGCCGACGCGCTGGCAGCGGCCAAGGCGAAGGCAGAGGCTGCCGAGCGCGCCAAAAGCGAATTTCTCGCCACGATGAGCCACGAAATCCGCACGCCGATGAATACGGTGATCGGCATGACACGGCTTGCCCTGCATACGGAGCTGACGGCCAAGCAGCGCAACTACTTGGAAAAGATCGATGCGTCTGCGAGAACGCTGCTCGCTATCATCAATGACATCCTCGATATCTCGAAGATCGAAGCCGGCAAGCTTGACCTGGAGGACACGGACTTCGCGCTCGACGCTGTCCTGGATACGGTGTCCACTGCCACGTCGATGCGTGCCGAGGAGAAACAGCTCGAGATCGTTTATGCCGTTGCCTCCAATGTGCCGCGAACGCTGAGGGGCGATCCGCTACGATTGTCGCAAATCCTGATCAATCTTGTCGGCAATGCCGTGAAGTTCACGCAGACGGGCGAGATTGTCGTCTCGGTGGGGCTGGGCGGAGAGGTCGGGCGGCCGATGCTGGTCGTTGCGGTGCGCGATACCGGCATTGGGCTTGACCCGGAGCAAACGTCCGGTCTGTTCAAACCGTTCTCCCAGGCCGATACGCGGACATCACGCCGATATGGCGGGACAGGGCTCGGATTGTCGATCTGCAAGCAGCTTGTCGAACAGATGGGCGGCTGGATCGGCGTGGAAAGCATACCGGGACAAGGGAGCACGTTTCGTTTCGCCATTCCGCTGCGCACTGCGATCGAGGATCGCTCCGGCGCTTCAACGGTAACGATTGGCGACCGTCGTGTTCTGATCGTCGACGACAGCGACAGTGCGCGCGAGACGCTCGCCGATATCGTCACATCCTTTGGCATGACCGCAACCTGCGTCGCCGGCGGCGCGGACGCTCTGGAAACGCTGCGCCTTGCCTCGCTCGCAGCGCGCCCATTCGACCTCGTGCTGATGGACTGGCGCATGCCGGGCATGGACGGATTGGAGGTGGCTCGACGTATCCGCGCCGATGAGCAAATCGGGCGTGTTCCCGCAATTCTGATGGTGACGGCTTTTGCGCGCGAGGAAATTATCAGCCAGGTTGATGCGCTGGAGTTGCAGGGATTGCTGATCAAGCCGGTGACGCATTCGATGATGTTCAACGCGCTTCAGCACGCTCTCGGCTCGGTCGGTCTTGGCTTGATGGTGTCAGCGAGCCAGACACCCGTGGCTGGGGATGTCGCCGACCTCCTGGCCGGACGCAGGGTGCTGGTCGTCGACGATAATGCTCTTAACCGGGAAGTGGCAGAGGATTTTCTCGTGCTGGCGGGCATGGTCGTCGATACGGCAGCGAGTGGCGCCGAGGCGCTGGAATATCTCGATCGCGCGTCGTACGACGCCCTGCTCATGGATATGCATATGCCCGAAATGGATGGGCTCGAGACAACGCGTCGCATCCGTGCCAATCCCTCCTGGTCGACATTGCCGGTGATTGCGCTGACGGCGCAGGCCCGCCTGGAAGATCGCGATGCCGTCACCGAGGCCGGCATGGTCGCGCATCTTACCAAGCCGATCGATGAAGCCGTGCTGTGCGGAACGCTTGCTGCGATATTCTCGGAACGCGAACCTCAGGCGGGCGGTGAATCGATGACCGAGGCCGACGACGCTTCGGTTGGGCCGCCTGATGTTGGACCGATCGACCTCAACCTCGCCCTCGAGCGTCTGGGTGGCCAAGGGGACAGGCTGGATCGTCTCTTGGTCGGGTTCCTGCGCGATTTCGCGGATATGCCGGGCCGGCTGCGAAGCGCCGCTGGTCAAGAGACCTGGCCACAGCTTGCCGAGCTTGTCCATCTGATCAAAGGCAGCGCCAGCTATCTCGGGGCGCGGCCGTTGACGGAGGCCGCCGAGGAGTTCGAGCAGGCAAACCGCGATAACAACGGTCCGACAATGACCGCGTCGCTGCAGGTATTCATCGAAAGGCTTGAGGATGTCCTAGACCGGGTCGGCGAAGCACGTCTCACCATGTCGGCACCATCATCCGCCGCCTCTTCAGCTCCCTGGACTGAAGCAAAAACACTCGCGGCCCGGATCGAACCCCTTCTTGAACGCGGCGACTATGCCGCCAGCGGCCTGCTCCGGGAACTGGCGGAATATCTGAAGGGCAGTGACCTGGAACCCCTGGTGGAAGAGGTCCGAACCTATTTCGACGATGTCGAGCTCGACGAAGCTTTGGACACGCACCGGCGCCTGCTGACCATGCTCACGCAGATGGAAGGGAGACAAACGACATGAGCGAGATCACCCGGCCCACAGTGCTCGTCGTGGACGATGAACGGATTAACCGCACGCTGCTGGCCGAGTTGCTGCAGGACGAGTGCCGGGTCGTCCTGGCCAAGGACGGCGCATCCGCTTTGCAACGGATCGCACAAGAAAAGATTACTCTCATTCTTCTCGATGCGATGATGCCGGACATGGACGGCTACGAAGTGCTGCGTCGCCTGATGACTAACGAAACCACGAGAGACATCGGCGTCATCTTTGTCACCGGGCAGGCGGACGAGGAGGACGAAGAGCGCGGTTTGAGGCTCGGCGCCGTGGATTACATTACTAAGCCGATACGTCCTCTGCTCGTCAGGGCGCGCGTTCGCAATCACCTGAAACTCGCCCTGCAACGCGAGGAACTGGAGCAACTGACCCTCCGTGACGAGCTGACCGGCATCACCAATCGCAGGGGTTTCGATCAGGCTTTCGACCTTGCCTGCCGCAATGCGGTGAAGGCAGGCGAGGCGCTTGGCCTGGCAATGATCGACGTCGATCACTTCAAGCTCTACAACGACCATTATGGCCATGCCGCCGGCGATGCGACGCTTCGACGGGTTGCAGCGGTTCTTGCCGGTGCTGGGCAACGCTCGTCAGACATCATTGCCCGTTACGGGGGCGAGGAATTCGCGCTTGTCACGCAACGTGCCGCCGACTTGCCTGCCCTGCTGGAGCGGGCGCGGACCTGTCTGGAAGACATGGAAATCGCCCATGCGGCGTCGCCAACAGCGGACTGGGTCACCATCAGCTGCGGCGGGGTGATCGCCGCGGCTGCCCACCTGAAGCAGCCGGACAAGCTGCTTCAGGAAGCCGACGGCGCACTGTACGAGGCCAAGCGTCAGGGACGAAACAGGACCGTGATCCGAGACATGCCGGTCGCCGTCCTGGTGTCGCATGCCGACCGAGCATAGCCTGGAGCTGATAATGTCACGAGCCCTGCGCCCTAATTCCGAAAATAAATCTGGATCGCAAGGCAAGACTTCGCGATGAGCGGACCGCAGCCCACTGTCCTCGTCGTTGATGACGAACGGCTGAACAGGGCGGCCCTGGCGGACCTCCTGCAGGACGATTACACCGTGCTGATCGCCAAGGACGGACCAGGCGCCCTCGAGCAAGCGCGCCGACATGCGACGGAGATCATGCTCATTCTTCTTGACATCTCCATGCCTGGCATGGACGGTTACGAGGTGTTGTCAGCGTTGAAGGCTGACGAACAGACAGCCGACATCATGGTGGTCTTCATCACCGCGCAAAGCTCGGCGGCTGACGAGGAACATGGCCTGAAGCTCGGTGCGGTCGATTACATTCATAAGCCGATCCGGCCGGCGATCGTCGGAAGGCGTGTTCGTAACCTTGTCGATCTGGCGCTCAGGAACCGCGCACTGAAGCGGCTCGTGCACCTCGCCGGTCTCGGTGAAGGCATCGTGCTCATCGAACCGAACGAAGGCATTGTCTGGGCGAATGAGAAAGCGCTTGCCCTTCATAACGTCTCAACGGTGCATGAACTTGGACAGACGCCGGACGGATATCGCGACCGATTTCTGCTTCGAAGCCTGGATGGTGACGACGTGAGCTCTCAGCACTATCCCCTTGCGCGTCTGCTTTCCGGGGAATGTTTTGACAACATGACCTTGGAGGCGCGAAGGCGAGACAACGTTTCCGAGGGAAGCTGGAGCTGCGTTCACGAAGTGCGGGGACAGGCTCTCGTGGATGCGCAGGGACACACGACATCCTTCGCACTCGTCATCCTCGATGTGACGGACCGCGTCAGGGCCGAGAAGCGTTTCGACCAAACCTTCGACACCGACCTTGCTCCGGCCGTCATCTGTAGGCTTTCCGATCTGCATTACGTGAGGGTCAACCAGAGTTTTCTCGATATGACAGGGCTGACGAACGAGGACGTCGTCGGCCGATCGATCTACACGCTGGACATTCTTGCACATGCGCCGAACAAGGCGGAGGCGATCGAAAATTTGCGCGCCGGCCATGCGATCGCGCGAACTGAAGCCAAGCTCCAATTGCGACGCGGCACTCGATCGGTGATCGTCGCGGGCCAGCCGATCGACGTTGGCGATGACCACTATATGCTGTTCACCTTTACCGATGTCGAACCAAGCCGAAAAGCCGAAGCCTCCCTGCGCCAAAGCGAGGAACGCTTCGTGCGAGCCTTCCGTCTGATGCCGATCCCGACCATTTTGGCGGTGCGCAAGGGCTTTCAGTTCCTGGATACCAACGACGCTTTCGTCTCGGTCTTCGGCTACACCGAGGCTGACGTGACCGCGAAGTCTAGGTCCACCTTGCCAATATGGGCCGAACCCCATGCAGCCTATCGGATCGAGCGTGAACTGGAAAAAACTGGGAGCCTGCGAAACATCGAGGTTCAGCTTATAACCAACCGGGGCGAAACCCTCGACTGCCTGCTTTCGGCAGAGACGTTGGAAATCGCTGAAGAACAATGTGCTCTGATCGTCATCCAGGACGTCAGCGAACGCATACGCTCGGAAGTCGAGTTGATGGCTGCGATCGAGACGGTTATGCAGGATGCGTCATGGTTCAGCCGCAGTATCATCGAGAAACTCGCAAACCTGCGCACGCGCAGCAGCCCGCGATCGCACATTGGCGAACTCGCGGATCTGACCGGTCGCGAGCTCGAAATCCTCGCGCTGATGTGCCGCGGCTTGAGCGATGGCGATATCGTCAAGGAGCTGGGCCTGACCCGCAATACCGTCCGCAACCACGTCGCGCGCATCTACGGCAAGGCCGATGTTCATAGCCGTGCCGCCGCGGTCGTCTGGGCGCGGGAGCGAGGATTTACGGGAGCGGATTACAAGCTTGCGCGGGCACCTCGATAAGCCATGGTCACGTGTCACTCGGACCGTCACTTGAAGCAGCTTGGCTGCGACCGCCTCAAGCCGTCGCTGTCGTCTGATCGTCGATACTTGCCCCTGGAGCATTTTTCTTGATCGACTCGATTGCGGCAATCGTAGAGGCTTTTGCCTTATCGCCCTCAGAACTGAACATCGCCTCGCTGTCCGAGACCCGGAAGCGGAACTCGCCACCCTTATCTTCGCAGATTTCAGAGCGATACATCTCCATTCCTTTCGTTTCGACGTTGAGACAGCGGCAGTCTTTCTTGTGGTCGCTTCCAGACGACATGCTCATCCCCGAAGCGGGCATTGTCCAGAGCTGGTTGCTCGATGCGCTGACCATGCTCAAGCTTCTGCCAGTGGCCAGGCAATGGCCTTGGGATATCGTACGCGTCGCACAGGCATGCGAGGCGCACGGGGTTGACGTGATAGTCACGAGCGATTTGCTTGAGTGGTTGTGACCAGACGAGATCGTAGAGTTTGAGACGCGTAAGTACGGGCATGACATGGTCATTTTCCATGCCGACATAGCGTGAGTCAATCGCGTTTCGCACGCGGACCGTGATCGTTGGAAGATAGAATCGGGCAACAGAAACGCCACTGACAGCGGAGCGCCATCATTCGCCAGAGCGGTCCGAGTGGCGCGAAATCTCTCTTGTACCTTTGCCTTTCCGGCCCAAATCCCAAACCCTTGAACCCGCTTTTGGCGGTTCTGCTGATCGGTCTGCATCATGTCATCTGATGCAGACCGATCTATCGCGCCATGTTCGGCTGGATACCATGGCAAACTTCAGGCACATCGGAGGAAACCCCATATTCATGATCGAGCCCACATCCGTCCCCGTCATGTCCGACACGCTGTGGCGCGTCGCTGCGATACAGGCAGCCATCGACTGCGATCCTCAGCTTGCCGGCGCGTCAGTCTCTGTCAGCAAGTTTGCGGGTGCGATCTGGCTTTCCGGGGCAGTCACAACCCCCAGCATGATCGATCGGGCTTTGGCAATCGCTGCTGAAATCTGCGACGCGTCGCTTCGTCACAGTCTGGTGATTGCTGCTGAGCCAAATGCGGGGCGCACGCAAAGCTGAAAACGTCATCCTCTATAATTTCAAAGCCAAAATTGAACGGAGACGAAATGGCGTCAAATCCCCTCGTTGTTCGAACACGATGAACTCACCCACGATCAAATCCGCAGCAAGCTGGAGGCTGCGGTAACCTCAGGCGCAAACTGGCCAGCCTTTCAGCCGATCGTGGACATCCGATCGGGCGCATTGGCTGGCTTCGAAGTCCTGGCATGCTGGACCGATCCGGTCCACGGTGAGATCGGGCCATCCGATTTCGTACCTCCGATCGAGGCGCACGGTTTGACCAGAATTCTGTCTCGCAGCCTCATGCAGCGCGCCTGCGAGACAGCTGTGTCCTGGCCAGGCGCTTTTTTCCTCGCATTCAACATCACACCGGACGAGCTGGTGGATACCGGTCTGACTACATGCATTGCGACGATAGCATCCAACACCGGCTTTCCGGTCGAGCGGATGGAAATCGAAGTGACCGAAGGATCGATCATATCGGAGGAAGCGGCCACGCATGAAACCTTGCGGACGTTGAACGCCATGGGAATTCATGTCGCGCTCGACGATTACGGGACCGGCTACTCGCGCCTAGCGCGCCTCGAGGCGTTTCCGTTCTGAGGCTCAAGATCGACACCCCTTTCGTGCCGGGCTTCGATCAGGATGACCGCAAGCGCCGCATCGTCTCCGCGGTTATTGGACTTGGACAGAGCCTCGACATCCCACCGTGGCCAAGGGCCTAGAGACCGAGGCCGAGCAGTCGGTCTCAAGGATTTTGAATGCGTGTATGCGCAACGATGGCTTCATGGCAAAGGAATGTCTACGCAAGAGACCGATGACTTTATCAGGCAGCGCGCCGTTGTGCCGCGACAGGCCGCGCTGCTCGACGGCTCGCCTTTCCAGCAGTTGCACCAACTCCGGACCCTTTATGATCAGGCACCTGTCGGTCTGTTTCCTCGATCTCCAGTACCGACACGTGCGCGCCAACGATTTGTTCGCCCGCATGCATGGTCTGACCGGCGAAGAATTGCGGGGTAAGAATGTCTATGACGTCATGAAGGGGGAGACGCTGGCGTGTTGGTTTCCGCGCAGAACTGAGCCGGTTTTTCCACCGAGAAGTGAGCCACCTCTGAGTATGGTTTTCTGATCAGGGTTTGGTCAAGGGATTGGCCTTTTCTCCTCTCTTCTGTGCCACTGCGGCC
>NZ_WUEY01000041.1 GCF_010668395.1 Martinezella lusitana | reverse complement strand
GCGAACCCATCAATCCGGAAGCCTGGGAATGGTACTACAAGGTGGTCGGCGACAGCCGCTGCCCGATCGTCGATACCTGGTGGCAGACGGAAACCGGCGGCCACATGATCACGCCGCTTCCCGGCGCAACCGATCTCAAGCCCGGCTCCGCCACCCTGCCCTTCTTCGGCGTGCAGCCGCAGCTGGTCGACAACGAGGGTAATCTGCTGGAAGGTGCCGCCGACGGCAATCTGGTGATCGCCGACAGCTGGCCCGGCCAGATGCGCACGGTCTATGGCGACCACGAGCGCTTCATCCAGACATACTTCTCCACCTACAAGGGCAAGTATTTCACCGGTGACGGCTGCCGCCGCGACGAGGACGGCTATTACTGGATCACTGGCCGCGTCGACGATGTGCTCAACGTTTCGGGCCATCGCTTGGGCACGGCGGAAGTGGAATCGGCGCTGGTGTCGCACAAACATGTGTCGGAAGCGGCCGTGGTCGGCTATCCGCACTCGATCAAGGGTCAGGGCATCTATTGCTACGTGACGCTGATGGTCGGCCTGGAAGGCTCGGATGCGCTGCGTCAGGAGCTGGTGAAGCATGTGCGGACCGAAATCGGCCCGATCGCCTCGCCGGACAAGATCCAGTTCACCCCCGGCCTGCCGAAAACCCGCTCGGGCAAGATCATGCGCCGCATCCTGCGCAAGATCGCCGAGGACGATTTCGGCGCGCTTGGCGATACCTCGACGCTCGCCGATCCGGCCGTGGTCGACGATCTGATCGCCAACCGGCAGAACAAGGCGGATGCGGCCTGAATTGTGAGGAGACTCGTTTGAGACTAGTTCTTTTGGGCCCGCCTGGCGCAGGCAAGGGTACACAGGCCGCAATTATTTCGGCCCGATATAACATACCGCACCTTTCAACTGGCGATATGCTCAGATCGGAAATACGAGCACAAACCACGCTCGGGAGGTCTATTGAACAAATCCTCAGTAATGGCGGTCTTGTGAATGATGAAATCATGATCGATGTCGTCGCCGCTCGGCTGAGCAGCCCGGACACGGCCGCCGGATTCGTTCTTGATGGGTTTCCGAGAACGCTTGGACAAGCCCTCGCTCTCGAGCGCATCCTCGCGGGACAGAGTCTAGACGCCGTAATCGAGCTGACGGTCAATGAGGATGAAATTATTAGGCGCATCGTTTCTCGCTCAATTGCGTCGCGCGCTGCCGGTCAACCTAGCCGGTCAGATGACAATCCTGAAACAGCGCGCCGAAGGCTTGCGGCTTACTTCGATGAAACTGCTCCGCTTTCCGATTACTATGCTGAAAAATCTCTCCTTGCGCGCGTCGATGGTCTTGCTCCCGTCGATACCGTCTCCGGTTCTATTGCAGCGAGTATTGAAGGCCTGCGATAGCTCGTCAGGCCTGCGCGGTTCGCGACCATCTTCAAGCAAACGGATAAAGGCGACGATCATTAATTTCTTCGCCGCGGAAAGGCTCTCTATGCCGATTCCGATGAAGCCGCCCCTTTGTTCCGAGATGATTGCGCCCCCGGATTCCGGGAGGACCTCGCCCCATATGACGGGATCTGCAGGCGTTGATTGTTGTCAGTTCGTGGGTGGACGAAGTCAAGCCTTACGTGGCAGATTTTGGCGCAAACTTTCACCGCTGAGATCGATGCGATGGGCGTTGTGAATCAATCAGTCGAGTATGGCATCGGCGTAGGTGGGGTTCCCAATGACGCCGTGCCAGGCAGATGCGGGAAGCTGGCTGGTGATGATCGTCGAACGGCGGCCGTAACGATCTTCGAGGATTTCGAGCAGATCATGACGGGCCTGCTCGTTGAGCGGTCCGAGACCCCAATCGTCGAGCATCAGGAGCTGAACATGACCAAGGGTTCTCTGCAGTCGGGCATAACGTCCGTCGCCACGCGCGAGCGCGAGTTGGGCGAACAGTCTTGGAACGCGCTGATAGAGGACCGAGCGGTCATCGCGGCAAGCCTTGTGTCCGAGGGCGCAAGCCAACCAACTTTTTCCAACCCCTGACGGCCCGCAGATGGCCAGATTGTCGTGCGCGTCGATCCAGTCGCCGCCGAGCAGCTTCATGAACAGCGCGCGATCGAGGCCGCGCTCGCTGCGATAATCGATGTCTTCCGGGGCTGCATGATGGCGAAGCTTGGCGAATCTGAGCCGTGCGGCAAGTTTGCGATCGTAGCGGGAACTCCATTCCCGCTCGAGCAACAGTCCGAGTATCGATTGCCACTGAGAACTGACCACGCGGGGATCAAATCACGCTCTTTGATGTCTACATTGCACTTGCCCGGCCGACGCTATTTGCGATCGGCATGCGGTCCGAAAATCCAGATTGTCAGGTCGAGCGCAACGTGAATGAAGCGATCAAGGACACAATGCTACAGGCCGAGGCGCTCTTCGTGGAACGCTTCCGATCGCTGACCTTGGACAAGTTGTCGCCGATATCCGACATATTGAGTGGATAGGTTTAACGGAAGCGAATGCAAGCGTAGACTAGCTACTCGCTGACCCAGTGCGTTACCGACATACTCCGGAAATGCTAGCGAAGAGCAAGCATAGGGTAGGCTTCATGCGGTTTAAGGCTATTGGCTTCCCCGTGGAGGTACGTAACAGCTGTATGTCAGAGCCACCCATCCGAAGCAAGCGGCGGCATTCTTCTGGCGTGGCAAGCGTTCGGCAATCTCACGCCATTCTGCACGTTCATCTACCCCTTCTTTGCGCTTGCCGAAAAACTGGATGACCATGTTACCAATCGCATCGTAGACCTCCACTGACGTGACGTGCCCTTCCTTGGTCGGTTTGCGAATGACCCAGGTTTCGCAGATATGGTCCTGGCGCAGGTGCAGATGGAAGGTCGGATCGGAAATGTTGATCCAGGACCCCGTCGCCTCGACGTTGAATACGGCGCCGGAATGGATCTGGATAATCCCGTCGTTTGCAACAAAACACCTGATTGGCAGGGCTGAGGCGGCGCAGGCACGCAGCATTTCGATGGTTGCAGCATTGTCGAGTTTCGACGCGTAGTCGTCGCCCACCGTGCGAATGGCCGCCTGGCGACTGATCTTGAGGCGTCGTAACATTCCGAAGAATTCATGTGTGTCCGCAAGCTTGGCCCAGCTGTCGCGCAACTCCTCCCTGGCGACGTCGACATGATCGTTCAATTCGCCGACAACGTGGGTTGGCACGAATTCCTGTGATTGGTCAGGCAACATCAGTTCGGCGACGATGCGCTGATAGGCGTAGACATTCGAGCCGGTTCGAAGATGGATCTTGTGAACCGCAGTCCCGCTCGCGTCAAAATACTGGAGACTGTAGCGTTCGGCACCAGGATCGCCTTTCGAAACGGCAAAGAGAGGTGGCTCGGGAAATCTGCACAGCGGGGATAAGTGGAATTTCTGCCTGACTTCGGCTTAGATGCCGGGAACAGGAGATACCATGACGAGACGTCCGCGCCGGAACCACAGCCCGGCTTTCAAGGCAAAGGTGGCGCTTGCCGCGATCAGAGGCGAGCAGACGCTGGTGGAATTGTCCCAGCAGTTCGACGTGCACGCCAATCAGATCAAGCAGTGGAAAGATCAACTCCTTGAGGGGGCGACCGGCGTATTCGGCGATGAAGCGAAGACGGAACCGGCGGGTCCGACCGTCGATGTGAAAACGCTACACGCTAAAATCGGCGAACTGACGCTGGAGAACGATTTTTTATCCGGAGCGCTCGGCAAGGCGGGATTGCTGAGCGGAAAGAAATGATCGACCGCTCACACAAACTTTCGGTCGCGCGTCAGGCGAAGCTTCTCGGCTTCAGCCGTGGCAGCGTCTACTATTCTCCACGTTCGGTATCGGACGGCGATCTTGCCCTGATGCGCCGGATCGACGAACTGCATCTCGACTACCCTTTTGCCGGAAGTCGGATGTTGTAAGGGCTTTTGAGAGGAGAAGGGCTGAAAACCGGGCGGCTTCATGTCGCCACGTTGATGAAGAAGATGGGCATTGAGGCGATCTATCGTCGCCCGAATACCTCCAAACCCGTGCCAGGGCATAAGATTTACCCTTATCTTCTGCGCAAGCTGGCGGTCACAAGGCCCAACCAGGTCTGGGCTATGGACATAAGCTACATTCCCATGGCTCGCGGCTTCGTTTATTTCTGCGCCGTCGTGGACTGGTTCAGCCGGAGGGTTTTGTCTTGGCGGCTGTCGATTACGATGGAGGCGGACTTCTGTATCGAAGCGGTCGAGGAGGCGCTGGCTCGCTATGGAAAGACAGAAATCTTCAATACGGACCGGGGATCGCAGTTCACCTCCATCGACTTCACCGCCGTTCTGAAGAAAGCTGAGATTGCCATCTCGATGGACGGCAAGGGCGCGTGGCGGGACAATGTCTTCGTCGAACGGCTTTGGCGCTCGATCAAATACGAGGAAGTCTACCTCCACGCCTACAAGACCGTGTCCGAGGCCCGCGCGGGGATCGGTCGCTATCTGAACTTTTACGATACTCGACGTCCACATTCATCTCTTGACCGGCAGACGCCGGATCAGGCCTACTTCAACGCGCTGGCACCGATGATGGTGGCGGCATAATCGAGGCGGAAATCCACTTAGCAGAACGCCCGAGACTGTTCAGACAAACCGAGCCACCTCTGTTGTCGGAGATTGACGGTCCGCAAATGAAGGCGACGTGTTTGGCAACACTAGGTCTTTCAGACGTGGCAGGTTTTTCGCCTCCTCCGCCTTCAATGACACAAGTCGCCTGTTTAGATGGTTTCCGTTATCAGGTCAGAGAACGCAAAGCGACAGGTCGCAGCGCCTCGCAAGCAAAAGCTTTCGCGATACGCCAGAGGAGCGAATTCAACCTGCTGGCGTTTGTCAGAAGCCGAGCGTTGCCAGAGCCGCATCGACCCGTTCTCTGGCTTTCTTCGGCAAATCCGCTTGCTTAATGATGTCGAGGTTGGATGGGGTGCTGCCGACGGCGACAACCGCGACCATTCCCATGCTGAAGTGTGGCGTGCACCTGAACACATAGGCCCCTGGCTGATTGAGTTTGACCACGATTTCCTCGTTGATCTTGCCCTGCGCACCGGCAAACCCATTCGGCACCAAGCCCGGTATCGAGCCGGCATTGTGACCTTTGTCGGCCGGCACGAACCTGATCGTGTCGCCGACGTTGGCCTTTACGGCGTTCGGCTCGAACACCATGAACTGACCGTCGCTTCCGCGGTTGAGCATCTTGACCTCGAATTCAGCGCCCAGAGCGGGGCCGGCGAAAAGCGAAACTGCGAGCATACCGCGGCTAATGATTATCAGCATCTTATAGATTCCTAGGCGACAGAATTTCAAAAAGAGGAGCATGCGCCGCGACGATGTCTTCGATGCTTCAGCCGACCGGCGCGGCGAGCTTTGTGCTGACCTTCAACTAGATTGGACCGTCAACGGCTGAAAGGACGCTGTTCCCTCGAAAAACGGCACGAAGCCACGCGATAACGAACCTGGTCGAGGCGTAGCGCCAATCGGTCCTTGCCGCCAAAGAGCAATGTCCCGGGCGATATCGAACGCCGATGGGCGGGATGCCCGTTTCGAACACGCGATCCTTTAAGGTAAGCACGAGCCAATTGCCGGTATTGCTGCCGACCGAACGAGCCGCAGCGCCCATGCTCATCACCATCGCCGATGAGACGATCTAGAGCGGTCGGTGAGCCCAACGAAAAGATAGAAAGAATGTCCAAAATCGAGGGAAATATGTCCTTTCTACTGTCGGCCTCGCAATGTAATGCCTCTCTGCAGGCATGCTAAACAACAACTCTTCGCTGAGCGCCATGCTCAGATCATGCAGGCACCTTTCCAATGTCATTTTTCCGCAGTTACACTTTGCCAAGTCAAAACACGATTGTGCTGGCCGCTGGACAGGCGCTCTTTACGGCTGCGGTGTCGGTCGATCTGACATTGACCGGCCTGACCGGTTATCAACTCGCACCTGACAAGGCGCTGGCGACGCTGCCCTTTGCGCTCATCTCGGCAGCAGGGGCAGTCGTCACCCTGCTTGCGTCCTATTTGATCGCGCGACTTGGACGCCGGATGGCCTTCATTGTTGGATCGGCTGCATGTGCAGTCGGAGGAGCTATTTCGGTCTGGGCGGTCCTGCATGCCGAGTTTTGGGTATTTTGTCTTGGCACGGCTGGAGTGGGTATTTTTCAGGCGTTCGCGGGCTACTATCGGCTTGCGGCAGCCGATGCTGTTGCACTGGAAGGCAAGGCCAAGGCGATCTCCTTCGTATTGGCCGGCGGCGTTGCGGCAGCTATCCTGGGGCCTCTCCTTGCCTCCTGGACCAAGGATATATTGCCTGCGATGTTTGCAGGATCATATCTGCTCGTCTGCGCCCTCGGCGTCCTGTCCGTGCTCCTGTTCGCCCTTGTCTTCAACGATCAGAGGCACACTTCTCATATGGAGCAATTCGAAGGGCACGCACGGCCGGTCGGCGTCGTCTTCATGCAGCCGATCTCCTGGGCGGCACTTGCAAACAACGTGATCGGCGGCGCCATCATGATGCTGCTAATGACAGCTGCCCCGCTTGCGGCTGTGGGCGCCGGCCATACAATCGATGATGGCGCGGGAATGATCCAATGGCATCTCATCGGCATGTACGCACCCTCGCTGTTTGCCGGTGCATTGATAAGACGATTTGGCTTGGCGCGAATCCTGATCGCCGGGATGGTGCTGACGGCAATCTGCCCGGCCATTGCGGTCAGCTCACTCCAGGTTCCGGCTTTCTACATCGCGCTGCTATCGCTCGGTGTGGGTTGGAATTTCATGTTCGTCGGCGGCACCACCCTTTTGGCGCGTTCTTATCTGCCGGTCGAGCGCGCGAAAATCCAAGGTATTGCCGAGATGCTGCGTGCGGCTGTGACGGCACTCACCTCCCTAGCTGCCGGCCCACTGCTCGAGTGGCTCGGTTGGAAGGAGCTCAATCTGATCTGCCTGCCCCTCGTCGTCGTCGCGGTCGCCATGACGGCATATTGGATCTTGGATGAGAGAAAAGCGCTTCGCGCCGGCAGCTCGCTGGCCGGGCAACGACCCTAGATTCACCCGCGAGACGACGGCGCACATCCTCTCGGATCTCCGGCATATTTCTCACCCTGACGGCATTCCTGCGTCAAACCGAGCCGTCGATCCATTTGAAGCAGGCCCGGTCTCGGCGACGACTTTTGAGAGCTCTATGTCCTCCTTTCGCTCGCCAGCCAGGTCCAAAAATAGAAACCGCCAGCCACGTTATCGTGGGCACCTGGCCTTCGGAAGGAATGCAGCATGAGACTTGCAAACAAGACGGCTTTGATCACCGGCGGCACCAGCGGCATCGGCTTGGCGACCGCAAAGCTATTCCTCACCGAAGGCGCGCGCGTTGCGGTCACCGGACGCAACGAGACGGTGTTCGGACAGATCATCGCGGAACTTGGCAACGAGGCATTGGTGCTCAAGGGCGACGTCCGATCAATCGACGACATGCGTGCGGTTGCCAGACAGGTGAAAGAACGGTTTGGCGGTCTGGACGTGGTCTTTGCGAATGCTGGCCACGCATTTCCGTCCCCCATCAACGACATCGACGACACGCTCTACGATGACATCATGGACATCAACGTCAAAGGGACTGTCGTCACCTTGCAGGCAGTGTTGCCGGACCTGCGAGAAGGAGCATCATTCATCATGAACACATCCTTCGTGGCCCAGACGGGCAAGCACGGTATCTCCCTGACAGCGGCTGCAAAGGCCTCGCTCCGTTCGCTCGCCAGAAGCTGGTCGTTCGAGTTTCTGGACAGGAAAATCCGGTTCAACGCTATCGCCCCGGGCGCGATCGACACACCTTTGACAAGCAAATGGGGCATGCGGCCGCAGGATCTCTTGAGCATGAAAAGCGAACTCGCCAAGTCCATACCCGTTGGCCGCTTGGGCACGGCCGAGGACATTGCCCATGCGGCGCTTTACCTCGCAAGCGATGAATCATCGTATGTCGTCGGAACCGAGCTCGTCGTGGACGGCGGTGCATCGCAGCTTTGAGGCGCGGAGGGCGGTTAACCAGACCAGCACCCAGACATCAGATACATAATTGCGTGCCGAGGGTTATAGCCGAGCGGGCTATGAATCGCGATTGCAACAGCGGTCGCAATTTCGGGCGCCCAACCGGCATAGCGGATCGGACTCATTTGTAGAGACCATATCAGGGATTTCATCGAGTGGCTTAGGCCTAGGGTGCTCGTGGCGAAACGCTCACGTCCGAAGCTCTGTGCCTATTTCCTCGTTGATTGTTTCCATTAAAATCGCAAAAAAGCGGCGGGCGCCGTCAGAAGGCGCACTGCTCATATACGCGCGCAGTCTGATGGAACCCAGTTTCTTCAATCCCTTGAAACCTGCGCCAGGTGCGGCGTGAAACAAGAGATCTTGAGGAACGCCAACTGGTGTTCTGACCGTGACGCCGAGACCTGCTGCAACAGCCGCCCATACACCAGCCAAGCTAGAGCTTGTGAAGGCTATGCGCCACGGGAGCCCTGCGGCTTCTAAAGTTTCCAATGCTCTTTGTCGAAACAGACAGGGGGCTCCCATCAACACGAGTGGAAGAGCCGTGTCGGGATTTGACGGCCGGTCTTTCGCGCCTATCCACGCTATCGGGAGATTTACAATATCGGTCCCGCCAGCAGTTTCGAGGGAATTTCCCTCGCTCCACACAATCGCGATATCCAACGCGTTCGAAGCAAGATCGTCGAGCAAATTGCGATTTCGGTCCACCCGAGCCTCAATAAGAACTTCTGGATGCGTCCTGGCAAAGCGGCCAAGCATCTTTGGCAGCCACGTCTCTGCCAAGTCCGGCGGAATGCCAAGCCTTATCTCACCGGAGACTTCCTGGTGATTTAGCGCGGCAACTGTTTCGTCGTTCAAGTCGAGAAGCCGTTGAGCATAGCGATACAGAACTTCTCCCTGGTTATTGAGGATAAGCGCGCGCCCGTTCTTTTCAAACAACTTGCTCCCGGTTTGTAACTCCAACCGTCGGAGCTGGAGACTCACCGTTGACTGAGATCTTCCAAGCCTGTCAGCGGCGTGTGAAAAATTTCCCAAGTTTACGCCCGTGACGAAAGTGCGCAAAAGACTCATATCCAAATCGATTTTTCGGAGCATAGAATTCTCACTTTTCGTCGGTGCGCGATGCGCTCGATCTATTGAATTTCCCAATGTCTAGGGCGCTAAATATCAATTTGTAGAGGCAACATCAATGTTATAGTACATTAAATCTATAGACATTAAATCGGCATCTATGATGAGCCTTGCGCGCCCCTACAAGCTTTTTATTTCTTCCACGTCGCCATTCGCCCGGAAGGTTCTAGTCGTTGCGGATGTTCTCGGCCTTAGCGACCAAATCAAACGCATTGACGCCGCCCCGCATCCGATAGAACGGGACATTAATGTGGTCCCTCACAATCCCCTTGGCAAAGTACCAACGCTGCTGACGGCCGAGGGCGGGGCTCTGTTCGACAGTCGGGTTATCACCGAGTATCTCGATTCCCGATCGCAGCGGACGAAGGTCTACCCGGCTGCCGGCGAACGTCGCTGGAGAGCACTCGCACTTCAAGCCCTCGGTGACGGTCTATTGGATGCTGCGCTTCTCGCTCGTTACGAGCAGACAGCCAGGCCCGAAGACCGACGTTGGACGCGTTGGTATGACCGTCAATTCGACAAGATCGTGTCTGCCTTGGACGCAGTAGAGCGGCAAACCTCCGGCCCCACTCAGGAAGCTGAGATCGGTGAAATCACCTTCGCGTGCGCGCTTGGATACCTCGATCTCCGGTTTCCTGATTTTCACTGGCGGTCAACGCAGCCTCGTCTCGCGGCTTGGTTTGAGAAGTTTAGCAAACACGCGTCTTTCGCCCGGGCCGCATCGCTGGCCGTCAAGGCGACCTGACTAGGCGTCAAATAGGTAAGATAATGAGCCATCAAGACCACGTCCATGATCATCCGCACGACAGCCATGACCATGTCCATCCGAATGAAGAACAGGATACTGGCGATCGCTGGAAGCACAATGGTGTCCGCGTCATCAAGGGCGACCGCCTCGACAGCAACACAGTCCAGACACCGGGGATGTTCAGGCAAGCAGCCATCAGCCATGCGCGCGTGGGCGCTCAAAAAATCTGGGCCGGGACCGTCACAATACAGCCTGACGCCAAGACTGGCGTTCATCACCACGGCGAACTTGAGAGCGTCATCTATATCGTCAGCGGCCGAGCCCGCATGCGCTGGGGCGATCGTCTAGAATACATCGCGGAGGCTGGGCCCGGCGACTTCATATTCGTCCCGCCATACGTGCCACACCAGGAGATCAACGCCGATCCGGACGAGCCGCTGCAGTGCGTGCTCGTACGGTCCGACAATGAAGCTGTAGTCGTCAATATCGCCGACGTCGAACCCGTCGAGAAACCGGATGCAGTCTATTGGGTCGATCCGATCCACAAGCATCCGTAGTCGTTTGGTCTCGCAGCCGTTGGTCAACGTAAACAAGAGTATCTTCATGAAATTTTCGCTCTTCATCGAGCCCAGGACGTCGCCGGACCCAAGGGGACATATCCGCAGGGCTATTGATATCGCCCGCGTTGCCGAAGCCACTGGCTATGACAAGTTATGGGTGGCGATCACCCACTTCCGTAGCCTTGGGTTCTCGGTATCGGGAGCTTTTCCCCTGCTAACTGCCATCAGCGAGGCGACAACGACTTTGAAGCTCGGAACCGCGGTCGTTCCGTTGACTTATGAAAACGCAATTCGCGTGGTCGAAGACGCCAGCTTCGTTGATCAAATCAGCGGTGGCAGGGTCGAGCTTGGTCTAGGAAAGGGCAACACCGGAAAACTCTCAAGCGGTGCCACCCTCTCCAGCGCCACCCATTTAGCCTTTGAAATAGATGAGAGTGAGCAGGAGCGGGTCTATCGACAGAAGCTCGCGCTTCTGAAGAACCTGATTGATCCACGCCAAACCATCTCTTCGCGGATCCTTGCATCGATCTATCCAAGAAGCGAAGGGCTTGCCGAACGCATTTGGAGGGCTTCCTCGCGGGAGACGGAAGTCGTGGATATCGCGTCAAATGGTGATGGTTTCCTCCTCTTCCGCTCTGGACGGGCCCATGCCAATAAGCAGGCACAGTCCGACCTAATCGATCTTTATCGCACCAATTTCTCTGCGACTTTGCCAAGACAAAAGGCACGGACCGGTCTGTCACGTTCGATCTTACCTGCCGAAAACGCCGTCGAAGCCTACACGAGTTTGATCGCGGATCGGGACTACAATCCTCAATACTACAGGGACTTCGAGCCTCTTCACGAGGAGTTCCAGAGCGCCTCCAAGGAGGAGTTCGCCCAAGCCTATTTCGATTTCATGGGCACGGCCCTTGGCACGCCGGCGGAGGTCGCAGCAGCGCTGGCGTCCGATCCGGCCGTACGCAATGCCGATGAGCTGCTCTTGAATATACCGCTGAGCCTGGAGAACCCCGCTTACGAAAACGCGGTTCGCCTCTTCATAGCGGATGTCGCGCCAGCACTTGCCCTCGAATTTCGTCAAGCCGCGGCGTAATGGTCGCAAGGATAACTTCAATGTCAAAACCTGCCGTGAAATCATTCGACGGACCGCTGGTCCTCAGCAAATTGAAAATTCGTGACCTTGAGATTCCGAACCGCCTTTGGGTGGCTCCGATGGGACAGCATTCCGCCTCGCTGAGGGATGGAAAGCCAACCGACTGGCAACTTGTTCATCTCGGTCAATACGCGCTTGGTGGCGCGGGCCTCATCCTCACAGAGTCGGTTGCGGTTAGCGAAGTCGGCAAGCTCAATCTTCATGGCTCGGGCATTTGGAGTGATGAACAGGCTGAGGGTTGGAGACGCATTACGAGCTTCATTCATGAGCAGAAGTCGCGCATCGGAATCCAACTCGTTCATGGGGGCCGTAAGTCTGGCACATATCCATCTTGGGGAGAGGAATTCCAGAACCGCCACGGCAGATCTGCCAGCAGAGACGACGGCGGTTGGCAGACGGTCGCTCCCTCAGCAATCCCTTACCCAGGATTGGACGGCCCTCGCGCGCTGACGGCGGAAGAGATACGCGATATACCACGCCAATTCGCGGAGGGCGCGCGGCGCGCGGTTCAGGTCGGTTTCGATGTTGTTGAGATCCATGCGGCACATGGGTTCCTGCTTCATCAATTTTTGTCGCCGCTCAGCAATCACCGCACTGATGAGTACGGCGGCTCGCTTGAAAAACGTGTTCGCCTCCTGGACGAGGTGATTGTGGCGGTCCGTAAGGCGGTCGGCCCAAGGGTGCCGATATTTGTCCGTCTTTCTGCCACGGACTGGGCGCCGGACGGCTGGGATGAGGCATCGACACTCTGGGCCGTGCAAAGCGGCGCGGAGGCCGGAGCAGATCTTTTCGACATTTCCACCGGCGGCAACGTTCCGGCAGTCGACAACATCCCTGTCTATCCGGGATATCAGGTGCAGTTTTCCAAGCGCCTGCGCGAGCAGGCTGATGTTCTTACGGCCACTGTTGGCGTCATCGTCGATGGCCTGCAGGCAGAACAGATCTTGCGCAGCGACGCGGCGGATGCGGTGTTCGTTGGCAGACAATTCCTTCGCAACGCCTATTTCGCACGTCACGCAGCGGAGCAACTACGGGCGATCGATAACATCTTCATCCCGCCTCAGTATGGGCTCGCTTACCGGCAGGAGCGCTGGTAGCGTCGCCAGTTTTCAGGCAGGTCCACATCAAAATTCAAGGACTAAACAGCATGTTGGTTCACAAGATAAACTTCAAACACGCAGCGCTTGTGGCGGCGTTGTCGATTACCGCATTCACGCCCGCAATCGCCGAGACCGAACAGGTCACCGTTAAGTGGCAGCAACTGTTGCCCGCATTCTGGGACCCAGTCCGCTCCACATGCGGCTGTGATATCGAAAAGACATCGCTTGTCTACGATTCCTTGACGCGACCGGACAACACGGGCAAGGCGGTTCCGTCGCTCGCAACCGGCTGGAAATATAACGCCGATGGGACGGAGGTGACATTCACGCTGCGACAGGGCGTCAAGTTCAGCGACGGCACTTCCCTTGACGCCGCAGCCGTCGTCAAACATTTCGAGCGGACAAAAAACGCCTCCTATTCCACGCTTGCATCACAACTCGCGACCGTCAAATCGGTGACCGCGGACGGGGCCGACAAGGTCGTTTTTCATCTCAACCGGACCGATTACTCTATCCCGAGCCTGATATCCGCACGCGTCGGACTTATCGAGAGTCCAACCGCAGACCCGGAAAGCCTCTCGACCAGGCCTGTCGGATCAGGGCCTTACATTTTGACGCAAAACGTGGCCGGCTCGCGCGTTGTCCTCAAGAAGAACCCTGATTATTGGGACGCAAACAGCTACAAGATTACCGATTTTGTTATCAGTGCGCCGGGGAACAATGCGACGGTCGTTTCCTCCCTTGCTTCGGGGGCGATCGATGTCGCTGAAATCGGTGCGGATCAGATCGATGCAGCCAAGGCCGCCGGTCTGGAAGTTCAGGTCATTCCGACACAGAATCAACAGTTCTATAATGTCAACGTCCGCAATGGTGTACTGAAGGATCCAAAAGTTCTTGAGGCCGTCCGTATCGGCATAGATCGACAGGCCTACGTCGATTCCGTACTTGGCGGCGGCGGTGAACCAAATGTCCAGCCCTTCCCCAAAGGCTATGTCGGCTACGATCCCGGTCTCGAAAAGCAGTGGCCATACGATCCGGAAAAAGCAAAAGCATTGCTAGCCGAGGCTGGCTACAAGCCAGGCGACCTATCGATGGTCATCAGCTCGAAGGCAACGATCCCCGGCGCTGCAGAATTTCTTCAGGGCAGCCTCAAGACCATCGGCATCAACTCGACGATCAAGACTGTTGTCAATTGGCAGCAGGAAACGTATCTGCGCCAAAACCATGAGATTATCGGAGACGGCCATGTCGGCCGCGAGTCGCCGATCCTCCTTTTAGACGCTCTTTACGGGAAAAATGGCCTATTGAACGGCAGTCGCGCAGCGACACCCGAGTTCGAGGTCGCGCTGGATGCTGTACGGTCAACACCCGAAGATGCGCCAAGTTACCCGGAAGTCCTGCAGAAGGCCACGCGTATCGGGACGCTATCCGGCTCCGACATCATTGTCGTTTCGAAGCCCCGTATCATTGCGCGGAACGCTGATCTCACTCCGCTTCCTGCTAGCCTCTTCACCTACCGCTGGGAACAGGTTGGTCGAAAATGACAGAAGGACGCAGAGTACCCGGCACTGGCGTCGAAAGCCTTGACGTTTCTTCTGGCGAGGCCGACACGGTGTCGGCTTCGTTTGCGGCCCAACGACGCTGGTCAATTGCGTTTTTGCGAGTTGGTCGCGGTTTGGTCGCCCTGCTTCGCGAAACCGCAGGGATTGTTTTTGTCTTCATCCTCGCGACCATTGCGACTTTCGCTCTAGGGGCGCTCAGCGACCTTGGTCCGGCAGCCACCGTTCTTGGCGATTCCGCGAGCCCCGAAGCGGTGGCGAACTTGAATAGGGAATTTGGCCTCGATCGACCGCTTATCATCCAATATCTCCATTGGATAGGATCGATGTTGGGCGGGGACCTCGGGCGCTCTTGGTTTCACAACGAGGACGTCGCGACGCTGATCGGCCAGAGGCTTGAGGTCACATTATCTGTCGCGGCTGTCGCGCTAACGATCGGCATCGTCCTTGGCGTAACACTTGGCATCGTGGCGGGATTGAAACAAGGTACGGCAGTGGATCGCGGGATCACCTTTTTCGCGTCTATCATCTCGGCGCTGCCGCCGTTTGTTTTTGCGATATTTCTTATTCTTATTGTCTGTGTGTGGCTGCGTCTGTTGCCCTCGGCCGGTTACGCACCACTGGAGGACGACTTTTGGTCCTGGCTGGCGCGCATCATCCTGCCGGGCATCGCCCTCAGCCTTGAGGTAATCGCCGACGTCGCCCGGCAGCTGCGATCCGGACTGGTTTCGGTCATGCACGAAAAATATGTGACTGCGGCGATCGTGCGCGGTTATTCGATGCGACGGATCGTGCTCGTTCACGTCTTACGCAATGCGGCCTCACCGGCACTTTCGACGTTTGCCCTGCGAGCGCCGGGCGTGCTTGGCGGTGCAGTGATAACCGAAAGTATATTCAACATGGTGGGTTATGCCGGTTTGACGACGGAGGCAGCGCTCGGCGGGGACGTCCCCATCGTCCTCGGCACCCTGGCAGTCGGCGTCGTGATCGTGCTCGCGTTCAGCCTTCTCATCAATTTTTTGATTATCGGCCTTGAGCCCGCCGGACGGCGCCGGGATTAGTTTATGGAAGTCTTACGGTCGATCTGGTCAATCAGGGTGGGCAGAATCTCATTGATCGTGCTGGCGCTTGTCGTTTTGCTCGCAATATTCGGGTCACTGCTGACGCCACACGATCCTTTTGCGCAAAACGCCGCTAACCGGCTCAAAGGCGTGTCCTGGCTGCATCCCTTCGGAACGGACTATCTAGGGCGGGATTTGCTCAGCCGACTTTTAGCCGGATCAGGACTTTCGGTTGTCGCTGCATTCGAGGCTCTGGGGTTTGCTCTCGTCATCGGCGTTGTCCCTGGATTGCTTTCGCTTTATCTCGGCCGCCCGTTTGAATGGATTTCGATGAGGATCATGGAAGCCCTCGTGGCGCTACCGTTCATCGTGTTTGCAGTCTCCATGGCGGCTCTGCTTGGTAATGGCCTTCATCAGGCCATGCTCGCGGTAGGAATCCTCATGTCGCCGGCATTTTTTCGCGTTACGAGGGCGGCGGGGCAGGTCTCTGTCAATTCCCAGTATGTCGCCGCCTCACGACTCATGGGATCGAGTACGTCATGGATTCTCAGGCACCATGTATGGCCGAAGGTGCTTCCGCCTGTTGCGATCACCGCAGCAGCAGCAATCGGCAACGGACTCGTCGTTATCTCATCGCTAACCTTTCTCGGAATTGGGGTTGCTCCGCCGACCCCAAGCTGGGGCGGTATACTGTCCGACCAAGTCGGTTATCTTTACCAGCAACCATTTGCAATCTTCCCGCCGGCCTTCTTGATTATCGCGACTGTTGGTGCCGCGCACGGTCTTGCTGACGCGTTACGGGATGCCACGAATCCTTCGCCGCGCCGGGCTGCATTTAGGGGTGGCGGAGCCAAACAAGTAGCGGCGGCGAATTTGGAGAGGGTCCAATGACCATAAGAAGTCTTGCCGGCATCGGAAAAGAGCCGCCGCTATTGAAGCTCGAGAACCTGAGCCTCAATGACGACAATGGCCGGTCGATCGTCACCTCCGTCTCCCTTAATGTCGCAGCTGGCCAGACGATCGGCATCGTCGGAGAATCCGGCAGCGGGAAATCCATGTTGTGCAAGTCGATCCTCGGCATTCTTCCCGGCGGAGTCTCGATCACCTCTGGCAGCATTCATTTCAACGGGACTGATTTGAGCCGCCTCAGTTTTTCGGCTTGGCGCCAGATCAGAGGACCCCGGATCGCGGCAATTTTTCAAGACCCCGCCTCCTATCTCAATCCGTCGATACCAGTGGGCAGACAGGTCGCTGAAGTCTTTTTCGCACACCGACGGGCAAGCAGGAAAGCCTCTCGGCTAAACGCGTTGAAACTGCTCGAAGCCGTCTCGCTGCGCGATCCTGAACTTGTCTACAACCGTTACTCTTTCGAATTGTCAGGGGGAATGCTTCAAAGGATCGCGATAGCCGCAGCCGTCGCGATTGAACCGGAGCTGTTGATCGCGGATGAAGCAACAACAGCGCTTGATGTCACAGTTCAGGCGGACATTCTCGACCTCCTTTTTCAACTTCGCACCACGCTCAATCTGGCCGTGATATTTGTTTCCCACGATCTTGCCGTTATTGCCCAGGTCAGCGACCACATCATCGTAATGCGAAATGGACAGATCGTCGAGCAGGGGCATCCCGAACGAGTGTTGCTGCAGCCAGAGCACCCATACACGAGAGGCCTTGTCGACAGTCATCATCGTTTCGGCATAGAGCAATTCGTGCGTCAAAGGCGCGTCAATGCATAACGCCACACTCCCTAGACCAACTCTCGAGATCAACGACGTAAGTGTCAGCCTTGGTCGCGGCAGAAATCGTAGAACTATCATCCACAACGTTTCCATGCACATCACCGCAGGCGAGGTCGTTGGCATTATCGGCGAATCCGGCTCGGGTAAAACCACCCTGGCCCGAACAATCGTTGGAGCCATTGAAGCGCGCGGCGGCGCGATTTTGCTGGATGGCCAGACGATACCCGCGAAGGGCCTCGACCAACAACGGTTTCGCCGAAAAGGGGAACTTCAATACGTATTTCAAGACCCTCTCTTGAGCCTCAATCCCGATCGCACAATTTTTTGGTCGATCGGCGAACCCCTCGTGTCTGTCAACATCCCCAGTCACGATGAAGTGCGGCATGCGATGACGCTCGCGCGATTGGACCCCGGCCTCGCGGACAGGAGGCCGGGTGAGATTTCCGGCGGCCAACGTCAGAGAGCGCTGATAGCACGGGCGCTGGTCACCCGACCTCGGTTTATTATTGCAGACGAGCCTGTGAGCGCGCTCGACGCGAGTATCCGCGTGGAAATCCTTGACCTTCTAAGGTCGCTTGCTGTCGAGCAGCACGTTGGGGTCGGTTTTATCTCGCATGACATCGGCTCAGTAGCAGGGATAGCTGACCGGATTATCGTGTTGTATCGAGGGCGGGTAGTTGAAGCCGGACGAACCGATCAGATTATCCTAAACCCTCAACATCCGTACACGAAGCTTCTCATCGGATCCACGCCGTCGCTCTTCAGCCGCGGGCTATCGATCAATGAGCGCATTGCCCTGAAGGCGCTAATCATCGACTGATGACTAGCGGAAGAAGCAGATTATCAATCGAACATTTTAGGGCGATCTGATCGGCGCGACGAGGTTAAATCGCTAACCGAGATCATCACCTTGTGCAAGCAGCTCAAGGTCGTGATCAAAATCCTCGTCGCTTGTGCCATAGGGCGCGAGCAAGCGAAGGCGGCCGTCGCGGTCAAAAAGGAAGACGGTTGCGGTGTGGTCGACTGTATAATCATCCGCCGATGTCCCCGGGTTGACCGTATAGGCAACCCGGTATCGCCGCGCCAAGGCGGCCAGTTCGTTTTCTGACGCGCTCAGGCCAGTCACGTTCGGCGCGAAAGACTCAACATACTGTTTCAACACCGCTTGCGTGTCTCGCTTGAGATCCACGGAGACGAAAAGAACATTCACCTCGTCTTTTAGAGCCGTCTGCTTATCCATGACCGAGGTGAGAGTGAGCAAGGTTGTCGGACAAATCTCCGGACAGAAGGTGTAGCCGAAAAACAGCACGACCAGTTTGCCACGATAATTCTGCGCACTCACGGGTCTTCCAGTCCTGACGTCGATCATTTGAAAATCGAGATCAGGATACATCCGATCAACATCGACCAGGCGCCACTTGAAATTGCCTTTGCAGCCGCTCACTACAGCACCGATTACGAGCGCGCAGAATGAGCGGCGGCTCCAGAGTGGCGTTTCCGTCATTGGAGACCCCTGTTGGCCAGAACCTCGGATTCTTCGTTCAGCCGCATGAAATTTAACACCAGCAATGCGCCGATGATGCTCATCATCGTGCTGGGAATCCATAGAATCATGCCAGCATAAGTCTGATCTTGCAGCCCGCTTATGGGCAGTATGCGACCGCAGATATTATAGACTGGGTAAATGTCTCGCCCTGCGAATACCACGCACGCACCCAACAATATTTGTGGAAACATTACGACTATGACTGCTATGAACCTAGTGCCGTAAGAGATCCGTGCGACAGGCTTTGGCCGTGGATCGAGAATGAGTGACCAGAACAAAATTCCGTCGATCGTAACACTCCAATTCATGGCAGTGTAGAGCGTTGGATCGAGCATGGCCCAGAAGTGGATCGATGGGATCGGCCAGATATAAATCAAGGCGACGAAAAGAAACGATGCCAAGATCGGCTGCTGCAGGGCACCCATTATCCTGACAAGCGCCCTGTGCTGCAATTTCTTGCGCACCCCGGCCGGCAAGCCTTCCCAGATCGCCTCGTCAGGATTGCTGAGCGCGATCAAGAAGGGACCGGTGTGATGGAGAAAAAGGTGCTGAAGCCGATGGATGAAGAACATGTGCTGTGCCGCATAGTCCAGCCACGTCTGCATCGATGCGTAAATCAAGCCGACTCCGATTAAGAAAGCTGCCTTGCGCCAGCCATTCGCGCCTGTGGCAACGGGCAACCTTCGAAGCCCGCGAAGATAGAGTACGATGCCAATGGCGCGGCTCAGGAAAACGCCCCAAGAAAATTCGTAGGGCATCCAGAGCGGCAATGAGCCTGGATAGCGTTCCACCAGGATCGCCTCGAGCGCTCCGGCAAGCAGTATCAATCCGACGAGTTTGAGATCCCCATCAACGCGTGGCGTCCTGGACGCATCCGACGCCCTGGCAGTTATTGCAGCCATGCTCGAACCGTCGGAAGCACAATCCCAATCGCAATCGTGAGGCTCAGAAACATCAGCGCCACTCCCGCCATCATGAGCGCCTGGAACTTCATGCGTGCGGGAAGAGAAGGGTCGGCGTGGCGATCGAACAAGGCAGTCGACTGGTGGTCGTCCATCCGACCAGCGATCTCTTCGGAGAGGCTTTCGAGCACCTTCTCATCGCCTTTTTCTGACACCAAAATGGAACGCCTCGTCTTTCCGTATTTTGCATTTGTGGGGATCCCGGCCCGTCGTGGCGCAGGTCGCCTTAGCAGCGACGGTCCAAGGACAGGAATATCGATGCCGGAAAAACCGGTAAACGACATTCTCCCCTCAAATCCGGACATCTCCGGAGAAACGGCTTGCCTTGCCATGCTCTGGAGACAAAGCAGACATCGGCCATTTTCACATCAAACACGCGGGAACAAGAACGTCAGCGTCTGCCTTAGCCTGGCCCGCCGTTCCGAGAGAGGGTTGCGCAATCGGGTAGCTGATATCTCGATCTTTCAATGTCGCGAGCACACCCATGGCTTGCAGCGTAAATAGAAGATGGTGGCGCTAGCGATCAGAACGGCTTGAGAACGACGAGTACGACGACGGCAACCACGATACCGATGATGCCCGCTGCCGCATACCGGATGGTAGCGACACCGTACGGTTGTTGCCCGAGGGCGAGGCGCCTGAGACCACCCGAAAGCACGCCATGAAGCGCGGATAGCACCAACACGAGCGCGATTTTTACGCTGAGCCACGGCTGAGAAAACCATTGGCCCGTCACGGCCAGTGCCAGTCCGAAGGCCCAGACCGTGAGCATTGCAGGTGTCGTGATACTTCGGTCCCAACGCCGGATCTGCGCGAAGAAGGCGACTCGGCCCGTATCGGTCTGGCACTGCGCGACCGCGCTGAAGGCGGTCGTCGTCACCGCGACGATTAACATGCCGCCGATCCATGTGATCACTGCTGCAATATGGATGGCTTTTAGCCAGAGATAGTCCATCAGATTTCCCTAGATTGAAGATTGTCGCGTCGCCTGGCGTTGTGCCAGCATGCGATCGTTGAAAAAGCCCCCGAAAGGGACGAAGGCGGCGACGATCATTCTCGCGATCTCTAGACCACGAAAATCGCCCCCGGAGACCGTCTGGATAAGAGTCCATGCATAAAAGACAAACGCAACTCCGTGGACCGGCCCCATGATTGCCACGGCCACCGAAAATCCAAGAAGGTGCTTCAAGGGCACCGCAATGAAAAGTAGGGTTACGAGGGTAGTTCCCTCGATCACGGACGCCATCCGCATCCTGCGAACTTGTGCGAATTCCTCGTCAGTATCCACAGATGTCATCAGCCACCATCCTGTCTGAGTGTCCGAAACGACCAGCACGAGTCTCGGTCGTCAGTAGCAGCGACCGAAGCCTACAGAGCCGATATCGCCATGCTCCCTCGTTGCAACCCGGCAGGCTTGCCCGCCGCAAAATTACGCGTCAGGCCACGGCCATCGCTGGAGAGATCAGAGCTATCGACCAGATGGTCAATCATCCCACTCTCTCTACACCACGCCGCCCTGCGGAAAAATGACGCACTTCCCTCATTTTTGGCCGCGCACGGGTGCGAAAATGAGAAACAGATGCTAGAGATCGAGGCCAATCACCAAGGCATCTGAACCGTCCCTAGCTTAGAAGGATCCGACATGAACATGCTTGCCAAGATCGAAGACGAAACCGCGATCATCACGCGCGATGTCGCTTTTGTGGTCTACCCGCAATTTCAAATCCAGGATCTGAGCGGGCCGCTGGCGGCATTCGAATGCGCCGGCAGACAGGATGGCTGCGGCCCATACAGGCTCCACATCGTCTCGCGGGACGGGGGCCCTGTCGTCAGTTCGTCGGGGTTGTCGGTTATGACCAAAGCCATCCGGTCGGAGCCCTACGATACGATCCTCTTTACGGGAGGAGACGTGCTGACCAATCCCGCCGAACTTGGCTTTGCGATCGACGGCACCTTTCATAAAAGCCTGCGCACAGCTAGGCGCGTTGCCAGCGTCTGCACGGGTGCCTTTCTCCTGGCTGCCGCTGGCGTGTTGAACGGGCGCCGCGCCACAACCCATTGGAAATATGTTGGCCAGTTGCAGCGCACCTTCCCGCGGATCAAGGTCGATGGAGATCGCATTTTTACAAAAGACGGCGACATCTGGACATCGGCAGGTGTCACGGCGGGTGTCGATCTTAGTCTGGCGATGATTGAAGAGGACCTTGGTGCGGAGGTGTCAAAAGCGGTCGCGCAGATGCTGGTCGTCTATCACCGGCGCCCGGGCGGACAATCGCAATTTTCGGCAATGCTCGATATGGAACCGGCGTCCGATCGTATCAGGACTGTGCTCACCTATATTCGCGAGCATCTGACGGAGACGCTCTCGACCGAACGCCTTGCCGACGTCGCTCATCTCAGCCCGCGGCAGTTCGGACGTTCATTTTTGGCCGAAACCGGTGAGACGCCGGCCAAGGCCGTGGAACGTCTGCGCGCTGAGGTGGCGCGTGCGCGCGTCGAGCGCGGCGTGGAGCCGATCGAGGTGATTGCTCGCCATGTCGGCTTTACCGATCCAGAAAGAATGAGGCGGGCCTTCGTGCGTATCTACGGACATCCGCCGCAAAGCCTGCGTCGCATGGCGGCAGAGCCGGTTTCAGGCGACCCGATCTGATGCCGTGAGGCCTGGTACGATTGAAATGGATGCCATCGTGATATCTGCTTTCGAGGTGGGCGATCAGATCGGCCCCAGGGCCTTTCAAGCAAACTTGGGGCCTGTTCGCACGCGACTGTCTCAGGTGGCTCGCTGGTGGGTGCCCATCATGGCACGGAGCGTGTCTTCTATGTGCGCGACCTGCCTTGCGATCGGCTCAGGCACCTGTCTGCGGCGCTCCATGACGTCGGTTATATAGTCGGCTGTAGCCTCTGCAGAGACCTCGTTCGGCCAGTCCGGCGCGACCGCCAGGAGTGATTTTTCGGCTTCTTGCAGCTGCGTTTGATCCCCTCCAACAAATACGTCGATCTGTTGGATCTTCCTAGCGTCTGCAACGGATTCGCCTTCGATGCCGCGCAGCAGCATCGCATCGGCACCGATCAATCGATAGGTCTCGGCCATGATGTCTGCATAAGCCGAATGCGTATAGCTGCCGATGACAAGCGCTCTGCCTGCCACGGGATTTAAGATTTTTACCAGGCTGTGGGCTGAGTTTCTCAGTCCGACGGTCTTGCGCACGTTCAGGAGCTTGGAAAGTTTCGGCGCAAAGACATCGATCGGAAGGAAATTGACACCGTCGGACACGTCGTCCACGTGGCGGCGATGGGGAAGTCCAAGCGCAGAAAAGGTTTCCGCAACGGTCGTTCGTCCGGGATCGTGATCCAACCCGTGCGCGATGACACGAATGCCCTTGTCGGCAAGCAGCAGTCCAAGCAGCGCCGTCAGGACGGGAAGCTTCCTTGCGCCGTTGTAACTTGGCAGGATGACTGTTGCCTGTCCGGAGGTCGCAGGCGCAACAACCGACTGCCTCAGCCGCGCGGCATCGTTAAAGCCGGCCATCTCCTCGGGCGTCTCTCCCTTTATGCGCATGGCGAGGCAAAACGCGCCGATCTCCAGGTCGGTCACGTCGCCGTCGAGGATTTTTGCAAACAGGTCTTCCGCCTGCTCACGCGCAAGGGATCTGGCCCCGCGCGCGCCGCGGCCAATCGTTTTGAGATAGTGACTAATACTCATGATATCCACGTTTGACGAAGGGCGCGTGCGAATATCGCAGCCGCTTTGCTCGAGTTTGATGCATTGCCGGATTTGCGCAGATCCAAGACCCCTATCAGGTCAAGGGCCGAAGTCGCCTTTTAATGAGGTTTCGACGTCAGACCCTTGCAAATACGCGGCGGCACCGTTTTGCCGTGTGATCGCCATGTCGCAAAAGACATTTTTCCCTCAGAACTCGCCACTGGAGAGGGGTCAATCCTATCCTCGCGCCATAAGTATCTGTTTTAATTGATAGAGTTTACGATCACTCGCGCCGGCGGCGGAAATTCCGGCCGACCGCGCGCGATTGTTGGGACAGCGTAAAACTCGTATATCGAGCCGCGATCCTATGATGTGGAGGTCTTTCATGAGGCTTACGAAACAAACAAATTACGCAGTTCGCGTTTTGATGTATTGCGCCGCAAACAATGGACGGCTGAGCCATGTTCCGGAGATCGCCAAGGCTTACGGTATCTCGGAGCTCTTCCTCTTCAAGGTGCTCAAGCCACTCACCAATGCCGGGCTTGTCCAAACGGTGCGCGGTCGAAACGGCGGCATCCGACTGGGGCGCGCCGCTGAGAACATCAACCTCTTCGATGTTGTCAGCGTGACCGAGGATGGATTCCTGATGGCGGAGTGCTTCGAACACAGCGAACCATCGGACTGTCCGCTGATCGGTGGGTGCAGCCTGAACTCAGCGCTGACAAAGGCTCTGGGATCGTTCTTTTCCGTGTTGCGCCAGCATTCGATCCATGACCTGATCGTTTCGCGGGCTGACCTCGGTTTCCTGCTCGGCATCGATACACGTGCTCTGCGCGTACAACACTAGCACGTCCCCGACCGGATAATGGACGCGTCGCAGTGCTACGGGATCGCCAAGCGACCGTCGTCGTGGCGTGCTTTTGCCGTCCGCACCATTATGACCAGCAGTCCAGCCGCCATCAACGCGAGGACAAACCAGGTGATGGCGTAGACCAGGTGGTTGTTGGGAAAATCGACGACCGTCAGTCCGCCGACGGGTCATCCTTCCGGATTTGGCGTATCATCGGCATCGACGAAGAATGGCGCGGCATTTTCAACACCGTTCTTTTGGGCAATCGCCGCGACGTCACGAGAATACCAGCGACCGGTACCGGGATCGTTTGAGCGCAGCAGCGAACCTTTGGGCTCGCTCAAGCGGATCAATCCGGTGATGGTTGCGGCGCCCACAATCTGGCCGGCCTGGCGGGCCAGCGGGTTCTTCTTGTCGAGCGGCACGAAACCGCGATTGACGATGATCGCAGTGTCGTCGGCAAGTCGCAGCGGCGTCATCACCCAGTAGCCGGGCCCGAGCGCCGTCGAGGCGTAGACGAGGCTCTCGCGGTCATTCTCGAACAGGCCGCTCATCGTCACGCGCCGATATTCGTCGCCCTCGGCGCTGACCGTTTTCCATTGAGCCCGAGCCGGCGGCGCAACCGGCGCGGCATGAACCCGCGCATCGACGCGGGCGATGAGCGCATGTTTCCAGGCTAACCTCTCGACTTGCCAGACGCCGAGGCAGACCAGGATGGCCGTCAGGAACGACAGGGTGACACATGCAATAATGCGGGAGGGCGAAAGGCGCCTTTGCGTTTTCACGACCTTTTCCTTCATAGAAACACGTTTCGCCCTTGGAAGATCCCTCGGTCCTCTACGGTGTGTTCTTCATCATCGCTGGGGTCATGGTCGGCATCATATTGGTATTCAGGTGATACATGACCCAAAGGGAACCGGCGAGCGCGATGGCGATGATGACGATGGTGAAGATCAACGCCATCATCGTCCAGCCGCCCTCGGACTTCGAGTTCATATGAAGGAAATAGATCATGTGCACGACGATCTGGATCGCGCCGAAGATCATGACGATCGCCCCGGTGACGGCCGGATCGGAGAAGACCTTGCCCATGACCAGCCAGAAGGGAATGGCGGTCAGGATGACGGAGAGGACGAACCCCGTCATGTAGCTCTTGAAGGTGCCGTGTGCAGCCTCGTGGCCGCCATGGTGGTCATGGCCGTGGGCTTCGGCGGAAGGATGCGAATGACTTGAGTTCGAGCTCATCC
>NZ_WUEY01000040.1 GCF_010668395.1 Martinezella lusitana | reverse complement strand
CGACTGTCAGATCCGCATTGATCTGCTTCAGCCGGATCGCAGCCGACAGGCCCGCAGGACCCGCACCCACAATCACGACGTCGAATTCCATGCTCTCCCGCTCCGGCAACTCGATCGCGTCAGTCATGTTGCTTGTTTTCCTCCGGCCATCCGCCGGCTAAAAGGTTGTCATGCTCTCCCAATCGAGGTGAGCGGCGGGAGGTATCAAGCGACGCTGCCGAGAACATTATGGGCGTACGGATACCCGGCGCCCCGTCGTTTTCGAGCACCATTTGCCTATGCAGGATTTGGGGATCGTTGAAGACGTCGTTCAGATCGTTGATCGGGCCGGCGGGTACGCCCGCACGCTCCAGCTCCGAGAGCAATGCGTCGCGCTCAAATCTTTTGGTCTGCTGCTCAAGTATTGCGGTCAGAGCATCGCGGTTGAGAACCCTGCTTGGATTGGACGCGAACCTGGGATCGGTGGCCGTCTCGGGAACCTGCAATATGCGGGTGAGCTTGGCGAACTGGCTGTCGTTGCCGCAGGCGATGATGATATCGCCATCGACGACCGGGAAAACCTGGTAGGGCGCGATATTCGGATGCGCATTGCCCAGCCTTTTCGGGGAAATACCCGAGGCGAGGTAGTTCATCCCCTGATTGGCGAGCACGCCAACCATGCTGTCGAAGAGCGCCATGTCGATGTGTTGCCCGAGCCCCGTCCTCTCACGCAGCGCCAGGGCCGCCTGGATGGCGATGACCGAATAAAGGCCGGTGAAGACGTCGGCGAACGCCACGCCAATTTTCTGCGGTTGGCCGGTCGGCTCGCCGGTCAGATGCATGACACCGGCCATGCCCTGGACAATGAAATCATAGCCTGCCCGGGAGGCGTATGGTCCAGTTTGCCCGAACCCGGTAATGGAACAGTAGATCAAGCGCGGATTGAGTTCTTTCAGTGTAGCGTAGTCCAATCCGAAGCGTGCGAGCCCGCCGACCTTGAAGTTTTCGATCAGGACGTCGGCTTCCCGTATCAGGTCTTTGACGTGATCGAGATCGGCCGGAACGTTAAAATCCGCAACGATGCTCAGCTTGCCGCGGTTGCACGCGTGGAAGTATGCGGCCGTCGTTTCCTTCTCCGCCTCGACGAAGGGCGGTCCCCAGTGCCGCGTATCATCGCCGTCCGGCGACTCGATCTTGATCACCGTCGCGCCCAGGTCGGCAAGGGTCTGGCCCGCCCATGGGCCGGCCAGGATGCGGGCGAGTTCGACGATCTTGATTCCTGCGAGGGGTGTCTCCATTTCGCCAGCCCTCAAAAGAATGCCTGAACACCGGTCTGGGCACGGCCGAGGATGAGGGCGTGGACGTCGCTCGTGCCCTCGTAGTGTTGACCGTTTCCAGGTTCTGCGCATGGCGCATGACGTGAAACTCGATCTGGATGCCGTTGCCGCCATGCATGTCGCGAGCTTGACGGGCGATATCCAGCGCCTTGCCGCAATTGTTGCGCTTGACGATGGAGATCATTTCAGGCGCCATCCTGTGCTGATCCATCAATTGGCCGACGCGGAGCGAGCCCTGCAAGCCGAGCGCGATTTCGGTCTGCATGTCGGCAAGCTTCTTCTGGTAGAGCTGCATGCCGGCGAGCGGCTTGCCGAACTGCTTGCGGTCGAGCCCGTACTGACGGGCGCGGAACCAGCAATCTTCGGCGGCTCCCATCACGCCCCAGGAAATGCCGTAGCGGGCGCGGTTGAGGCAGCCGAAGGGACCCTTCAGGCCGGAAACATTGGGCAGGATCGCGTCTTCGCCGACTTCGACGCCGTCCAGCACGATCTCGCCGGTGATGGAGGCGCGCAGCGACAGCTTGCCACCGATCTTCGGCGCCGAGAGACCCTTCATACCCTTTTCGAGTACGAAGCCGCGGATCTCGTTGTCATGGGCCTCAGACTTCGCCCAGACGACGAAGACGTCCGCGATCGGCGCGTTGGAAATCCACATCTTGGAACCACGCAGGCGGTAGCCGCCCGCGATCTTTTCGGCACGCGTCTTCATGCCGCCCGGATCGGAGCCGGCATCCGGTTCGGTCAGGCCGAAACAGCCGATCAGCTCGCCCGAGACGAGGCCGGGCAGATACCGTTCCTTCTGCTCGTTGGAGCCGTAGGCGTAGATCGGGTAAATGACCAGCGAGGACTGGACGCTCATCATCGAGCGGTAGCCGCTATCGACGCGCTCGATCTCGCGGGCGACGAGGCCGTAGGCGATGTAGGAGGCATTGGCGGCGCCGTACTTCTCCGGCAATGTGATGCCCAGCAGGCCCGTCTGGCCCATCAATTTGAACAGTTCCGGCTCGGTCGTTTCTCCGAGATAGGCTTCCTGGACGCGCGGAGCCAGTTCAGATTGCGCGAAGGCGGCGGCCGTTTCGCGGATCATGCGCTCTTCATCGACGAGTTGATCGTCAAGCAGGAAGGGATCGTTCCAGACGAATGCGCTGGACGAGGCTCTGGAAGCTGTGTTGGCGATATTTGGCAAGCGACCCTCACGACAAAGATATCTGTTCCATTCGAATTGATGCGTATACCGATTGCTTTGGGTCTGTGAAAGCTATATTTCCACATGAGTTGATGCATGTCATGCATAGGATACGGATGCGCCAGAGACGATTTCTCCCCCATATCAGCCATCTTTCGGCTTTCGAGGCCGTGTTGCGGAATGGCTCCGCTGCGGCGGCGGCGCGCGAGCTGAACCTGACGCAGAGCACGGTCAGCCGCCTGATCCAGACGCTGGAACAGCAGCTGGGCCGGACGCTTTTCGAGAGGTACAAGCAGCGTCTCGTGCCGACCGAGGCAGCACAGGCCTACGGTCGCGACATCACCCGCGCGCTCGACCTCATCCAACGGGGAAGCATGGAGTTTTCCGCCAATCCAGGTGGCGGCACGCTGACGCTTGCGATCCTGCCTGCCTTCGGCACCCGGTGGCTGGCCCCGCGGCTGGGCGGCTTTCTCAAGGATCACCCGGGGATCAACGTCAATCTGGCGACCCGCCTGAAGCGGTTCAATTTCTCTGCCGAGGGGTTTGACGCGGCAATACATTTCGGCGCTGCGGATTGGCATGATGCCGATCACCTCAAGCTCTTCGACGAACGCCTGACGGCGTGCATCTCACCGGCACTGCTGGGAGACAGATCGGTCGACGAGGTGCTGGAGTTTCCGCTTCTTCAGCTGGAGACCCGCACGGACGCATGGTCGATATGGTTCGAAGCGCAGGGGATCAAGCATCGCAACGCCACCGGGATGCTCTTCGATCAGTTCGCAACCATGACGCAGGCCGCCATCGCGGGACTGGGCGTGGCGCTTCTTCCCGACTATCTGGCGAAGGACGAAATCCAGGAAGGGCGGCTTGTTCCTTTATTGAACCCTTCGGTCGCCGGTTCGGGCACCTACTGGCTCGCGTGGCCAAAGTCCCGTGTCAATTACCCGCCACTCGTTTCCTTTCGGTTGTGGCTGGCGAAGGTCGTAAGCGAGAGCCCATGGGGCATCACAAATCAATGAAGATCGCGGGGAGGCTCCCCGCCGGCCTTGGCGATGTCCCACATGTTCGTTCCTGTCGCGAGGTCGTCGCGCACGTCCTGTTTTTGTTTGTCGCTGAGCGTCACGGAGCCTCCCAAGGCTATTCCTTCCGACTTCGGTTCGATGAATATGGGGGCGATGCCTTTGGCGGCCGGAGCCCTCCGAAGAACTTGCGCCGTAACCACGATCTGCATCAAGGCTGGGGCCGTCGGTCCACCGGCAGCCGCTTCAGCATGGCGACCTTCACGGCATCCAGGACCAAGCCGAATGCGGCGCTTGTGCAATAAAGAGAAACCACCAGCCATCCAGGCAGCGGCGCCATGAGCCAGCCTAACCAGGCAAAGCTCGTGGCGACGATCGCCGCCGCCATCATCGCAGCGATCAGGATCGCGGCGGGCCTTGAGCGCCAGACATGATCGCGCTCGCGCAGGACCAGGCTCGTGGCCTGGCCGGCCAGAACGAGGGTGAGGAAGGTAAGGGTACGCATCGTCTCGGCGTCGAATTTCAGCCAGAACCAGCCAATCGCAAGGACCGCCATCGCGTAGGTGAGCTTTACGGCACCTAGCGGCAGGGCGGCCAGGGTCAGCTCACGGATGCGCCAGGCGTTGGGATAGGGCGTGGGCTTGGCACGGTCGCCGGCACGCGCCATCATCGCAATGTCGCTCGTCAGCATCCACAGCACCTGCAGCAGTGGCGTCATCACCGCGTGGCCGGTCATGACCAGCCCGCCTCCCATGACGATCAGGGTCACCGCCTTGTTGACCATCGTGCTCAATGTGAAGGTGAGCACGCGACGAAAGGCCGAACGACCTTCGGCGATGCAGGCGAGAATGCCGCGAAGGCCGGGTTCGGTGAGCACGAGCCCGGCCGCCGACTTGGCAATGTCGGTCGCGGTCGAGACGGCAATGCCCATCTGCGCCTGCCGCAGCGCCGGGGCATCGTTGGCGCCATCGCCGCACATGCCGACAGCATGGCCTTCGTTCTGGAAGGCGCGCACCAGCTTGAACTTGTCCTCCGGGAAGACTCCGGCATAGACCGCGTAGTCTTGAGGCGCAGCCTGCTTCGGGATCTGGCCTGGTGGGCAGACCGCTCCGTCCAATCCGATGGCGCCGGCGACGATGGCGGCAGTCTGGGCGGTATCACCTGTGATCATGACAGGTACAATGCCGAGTGCCTTTAGCTCGCCAAGCAACGGCTTGGAGTCGGCGCGCGGCGGGTCACTGAGGCCGATTAATCCAATCAAGGCCATCTGCCCGGGCGTGCCTGCCGCGACGGCGAGGACGCGATAACCTTCGCCGCTGAGCGAGGCGATAGCTGTCTCGGCTTCAGGCTTCAAAGGCGCAAGCGCGGAGATGGCGATCGGCGAGCCCTTGGCAATGCGGATTTCGCTGCCGTCCGGCGCGGCGATGACGGCCTCGGCCATCTTTGCGGCGGGATCGAAAGGGGTGAAGCGAAGAACGTTCAGCGAGGTCTCCCCGGATGAGGCCGCAGCCGAGCGCACCGCGGCATCGACGGGATCCTGGCCATCCGCCGAACTCGCCGCGGCGGCTCGGGCGAGAACGAAGGCCTCGTTCATATCTTCGAACAACGGGATGACGCGGCCGACGCCCAGGCTGTTTTCCGTTAGTGTCCCGGTCTTGTCGACGCATAGGACGTCGATCATCGCCGCTTCCTGCAGGGCCGACAGCCTTGCGAGAAGCACGCCTTCCTGGGCCAGCTTGCGCGCGCCTACCGTCGCAGCCAATGTGAAGACGGCCGGCATGGCCACGGGCACCGCGGAGAGAAGGGCGGCCAATACGAGCGGCACGATCTGCGCGACCGTCATGCCGATGGCATGGGCATAGGCAACCATGGCGACGACGATCGCCATATTGACGGCGGTCAGCGCCTTGACGACGCCAAGCACGGCCTTCTGTTCCGTGCTTTCGACATCCGCTGACCGCACCAGTTCGGCCGTTCTTCCGAAATACGTCCCGGAACCTGTTGCGGTCACCTCGGCGATTGCCTCGCCGCGCCGGACCAGGGCGCCGGCATAGGCGATGGCGCCGCTCTGCTGTTCGACGGCGACGGATTCACCCGTCAGCATCGACTGGTCGAGAAGCACCGATCCGGACAGGATGCGGATATCGGCAGGCACGATGCAGCCGAGCGAAAGCTGCACGACGTCCCCAGGCACCAGGACTGACGCCGGCGCATCGCTCCATACGCCGTCACGCCTCAAGCGGGCTTTCGGTGCCAGGCGTTGGCGCAGGAGGGAAAGCGTGGCGCTGGCACGGCCCTCCTGAAGGATACCCAAACCGACATTGATGAGCAGCAGCAGAGCCACCATGGCGGCCTCGAGCCGCTCGCCGGCCGCCAGCTGCAGGACGACGGTGATCTCCAGCATCCAGGGCACCGGCGACCAGAAATGGAGCAGCATCCGGCGAAGCGGATGTTCCTCTTCGGAGGCCACCTCATTCGCGCCGACTTGCGAAAGCCGGCGCGCGGCTTCGTCCTGCGAAAGGCCGGCTGGCAGTACATCGCTGCCGGCTCCGGGCGACAACGGATTCTGAACAGTCGTGTCTGAACTCATGCGGCACCTCCCGCGCTCGACGTCGGGAGGTCTGTCGGCGCCCGTCTTCGGGCAGCCGCAGTCCCGGATGGCGAAGCGTTATGCTTGTCCTTTGGTTTCGGGCAGGATGTACATGCCGGATAGCGGCTCGATCCAGGCGAGCTGATCGGTCACGCCCTTGACGCCCTCGACGTTTTCGGCCGCAACGCGGGCGGCTTGCCGCGCACGCTCGTCGAAGATCGCGCCGGAAAGCTCGGCGATGCCATGAGCGACCTTGACGCGGATCGTCCCAGACCAATCCTGCTTAGCGAGCTCGTCGACAATCGCCTGTCGAATGCGTTCGTCGTCATTCGCCACCGATGCCGAAGCGGGGAGGGCGCGCAACATCGCTCGCATGAGATCGGAGCGAGCGACGATGCCGACAAGCTTGCCTTCATGGACCACGAGGACGCGCTTGATCTTGCGCGCCGTCATCAGCTCCACCAGTTCCTCAAGCGAGGCTTCCGAGGAGATCGTCACCGGCTCGGGCGACATCACTTCCTCGACCTTGCGACCATGCGTCTGGACATATTCTTCGGCCTTCTTGCCGGAGCCGACGATAATTTCCAGCCATCGCGGTCGCTTTTGCGTGGTGCCGAGCTCTCCGCGTCGCAAGAAGTCACCCTCGGTCACCACGCCGACAAGACGCTTATCGCTGGTGACGACTGGCAGGCCGCTAAAGTGGCTGCCCAGCATCAGCTTGGCGGCGTCGGTGACTGAAGCGGAAGGTTCGATGCCCACAACCGGTGAGGTCATGATTTCGGCAACACGCATGACGATACTCCATGTAGATGGCGGTAATTCTTGTCGGGTCGCAGCCCCGAAGCCGGACCGCCGATCGGCAACAGAAAAGAGTTCGGTTGCAGAAGCAGGCGACTGGTTCCATTACTTATCAGCGCCCCATCAACTCCTGTTGAGGCATATCAAATAACCGATTATTTTTGTCATGCCCCGCATGGCTGGTTTTACCATGACATGGCGAAGCGTGCGCATGAAGGTTTGCGCCCCGTCCAAAGGACAAACGGCGCAGGGTGGATTGTTTGCGAACCGCCTCAAACTCCCAAAATCGCGTCGATTTCCGCGATAAGAGCCGCATAGGTGGCAATGTGGCGATGATATTCCGCCTTGATCTCTTCGGTCACTTCCGCGAGCGGTCCGTCGCCTTCCTGGCGAAAATGCCGGATGGCCTTTTCTTCCATCGACCGGAGATATTCCCGGTGTTCGACAATCTTACGCTCGTAGCTCTTCCGGCGTTCATGCAATTCCATGGCACTCTCCATTTGGTATCCGGTCACTTGCGAAGATAGCTCTTGTGGCCTTCACCTGTAAGATGGGAAGTTGTTGTTGCGACACTTGGCAGGATCCAATGCCGCTCAACCGGGATAACCGGTCGAGGTCACGAACACCACATATTCGCGCACTGATTCAGGTAGCGCACCCCACCCTTATAAGCCTTGGATGATTTCTGGCCGGCGCTGAAGCGCGAGCGGAGACGGTGATCGCGTTGCAGCTCGGCCCACCGCGAGCCCGTTTCAATGAAATATATTTCATATCATGAATTATATTGACTTGGCGCTTTTTGTTGCGCTAACTGCCATCACCGGGGTTCGAGGAGGAAATCCGGTTTCACGAACAGGGCGCACGCTGCGCCATCGGCTTTTGGGGAGGGGCTTCGGCCTCGAGGAGGAACTTTGCGCAATTTTCTAGGCACGACCGCGTTGGCCGTTTTGGCCGCCGCCACTTTGAGCACGGCTGTTTCGGCAGCTGAGACGGAAAATCCATTTCGCTGCAAGCCCGGCGAAAAATACGTGATGAACGTGATGGTTTCGGGCGTCGAATACTGGTTCCCGGTCTACGAAATGTTCAAGCAGGCAGGTCGGCAGCTCGGCTGCGAGACCGCCTATACCGGCACGCCGGAATATGACGTCAACAAGCAGATCGCGACCTTCGACCAGGCGCTGGCCCAGAACCCGGCCGGCATTCTCGTTCATCCGATGAATTCGGATCCATTCATCGAGCCCATCAACCGGGCGATCGATCAGGGCACGGCGGTCGTCACGTTTGCCGCCGACTCGCCGCTCTCCAAGCGCATATCCTTCATCACTTCGGACAACACGCGCGAAGGCACCTATGCCGCCGATGCGATTGCCGAAAAGCTCGGCGGCAAGGGCGAGTACGCGGTTCTGGAAAATCCGGGACAGGACAACCACGACAAGCGCATCGCGGCCTTCATCGCCCGCATGGAGGAAAAATATCCCGGCATGAAGCTCGTCGGGCGAGCAGCGTCGAACCAGGATCCGAACAAGGCCTATCAAGCTCTCATGAGCCTGGTGCAGGCACACCCGAACCTCAACGCCGTGTTCATGCCGGAGGCGAATTCGGCGATCGGCGCAGCGCAGGCCAACAAGGAAAGCGGCGGCAAGATTCTCGTCATGTGCGCTGACGTCAACGCCAACATCCTCGACATGATCAAGGCCGGCGAAGTGTTCGGTTCGATCAATCCGAATCAGGGCATGCAGGGCTATATGGGCTTCATGATGCTGTGGTTTGCCAAGCATCCGGAACTGATCGACCCGATGAACGACGCCAAGCGCTCCGGTTTCAATCCGATGAGCATACCCTTCGTCGACAACGGCTTGTCCATCGTCACGGCCGCCAATGCAGACGATTTCTACTGGGACAAGTATCTGAAGCGTCGCGGTACGAAGGGTATCGAAGAGTAAGCGTCGCAAAATGGCTGTCCGGGATCGGGAAATCCCGGACAGCCGATACAAGCCATGCAGGGGGAGGGGCAATGATGCCGGTGCCGGTGTTGGAGATACGCAATGTCAGCAAACGCTTCGGCGCGATCAAGGCGCTGACGGATGTGACCTTCAGCCTTGAGAAGGGTGAAGTGCATGCGCTCTGCGGCGAGAACGGCGCGGGCAAGTCGACGCTCATGAATATCATCGCCGGCGTGCTGCAGCCGAACGAAGGGGAAATCCTTGTGGACGGCGTCCCCGTAGAGATTGGGTCTCCGGCCTCTGCCCAGGCATTGGGAATCGGCCTCGTCCACCAGGAAATCGCTCTTTGCCCGGATGCCACGGTTGCCGAGAACATGTTCATGGCGGCCACGAACCGGCGGCGCCTGCCTTTGATGAATTTCGGCAGGCTGGAGCGGGAGGCGCAGGCGGTGATGAACCGCCTTGCTCCCATCGATGTCCGCCAGAAGCTTGGCGAGCTGCCGATTTCAAGCCAGCAGCTGGTCGAGATCGCCAAGGCGCTGACGCTCGACTGCCGCGTCCTCATCTTCGACGAGCCGACCGCCGCGCTGACGGAAGCGGAAGCGCAGGTCCTCTTCGGCATCATCAGGGATCTGAAGGCGCATGGCATATCGATCATCTACATCAGCCATCGCATGGCAGAGATCTTCAGCCTCTGCGATCGCGTCACCGTCTTCCGCGACGGACGCTATGTCTCGACCGAAAGGATATCCGACATAACGGCGGAGGATGTGGTGCGCAGCATGGTTGGCCGCGAGATCACCCAGCTCTATCCGGAAAAGCAGTCCGTGGCCGAGCGCACCGACGAGGCCATCCTTACGCTCCGCGACCTGGGTGACGGCAGGCGGTTTCGCAACGTCAGCTTCGAATTGCGCAGAGGTGAAATCCTCGGCATCGGCGGCCTGATCGGCTCTGGCCGGACCGAAATCGCAGAGGGTATCTGCGGACTGCGCCAGACGACGCAAGGCGAGGTTCTTCTCGCGGGCAGCCCGCTTAAGGTTGGCTCCTATGCGGATGCGGTGCGGGCAGGCGTCGTGTACCTCTCCGAGGATCGCAAGGGGTCCGGGGTCTTTCTCGATCTGTCGATCGCGCAGAACATTACCGCTCTCGATCTGAAAGCGTTGACCGGACGGTTGGGGCTATTGAACACCAAAATCGAGGCAGAGCGGGCACAAAACCTCGCGCGACGTCTCGGCATCCGCATGGGAGGTATCGACATGCCGGTCTCATCGCTGTCGGGAGGCAATCAGCAGAAGGTTGCCATCGCCAAGCAGCTGGCGGTCAATCCGAAGGTCATTCTCATGGACGAGCCGACGCGTGGCATCGACGTCGGGGCCAAATCCGAGATCCATCGTCTGCTGCGGGACCTCGCGCGCTCCGGCATCGGTATCCTCGTCATCACGTCGGAACTGCCGGAACTTCTCGGCCTTTGTGACCGGGCCATCGTCATTCGCGAGGGTACGGTGGCCGGCGAGCTCGAAGACGCGGCGATGACGGAAGAAGCGATCATGCGGCTCGCATCCGGCATTGCCGCGCAGAAACACAATCCATCGAAGGCATCGCAACATGCCATCTGAAGAGGAAACAGGGACGGGAGACCTGGCAATGACAGATCACGCATTGGCGGTGACGAGGGAGCGTCCTTCCTCGTGGAGACGGCTCGCGACAATGCGGGAAGCAGGGTTGATTGCGATCATTCTTGCTCTCTGCGTCCTTATGAGCTTTGCTTCTCCGCATTTTTTGACGCTTGGCAATTTCAGGGCCATGCTGATGTCGTTTTCCGTGGAAGGCATCGTCGTCGTCGGAATGACCATCCTTCTTATCGTCGGCGGTATCGATCTCTCGGTCGGGTCCGTGGTCTGCTTTTCGATGGTCCTGTCCGGCTCGCTTTTTCTGATGGGAATGGATCCGTGGAGCGCCTCGCTCGTCGGCATTCTCGCCAGCGCGCTGATCGGCTGCGCCATGGGCTTCTTCGTCACGGTGATCGGGCTGAACCATTTCATCACGTCACTGGCCGCGATGGTCATCGTGCGCGGCGTGTGTCTGATCATCACCAAGGGAACGCCGCTTTCGCTGTTCACGCTGCCGCCGTCATTCAAGGCGGTCGGGCAGGGCACGTTCCATGGCGTCCCTTATGTGATCCTGATCTTCGTTGCGATCGTTGCGGTCTTCGACTTCCTGCTGCGCCGCGCAACGGCATTCCGCAAGGTCTTCTATACCGGCAGCAACGAGAAGGCGGCGCTCTATTCCGGGATCAAGACCAATCAGGTCAAGTTCTGGGTGACCGTCCTGTGCGCAACGCTGTCGGGCGTCGCCGGTGTCATCTACATGTCGCGCTTCGGTGCGGCGACGCCGACCTTCGGCGTCGGAATGGAACTCAACATCATTGCCGCGGCCGTCATCGGCGGTGCGTCCCTGAGCGGTGGCTCCGGTACGATCCTTGGCGCCATTCTCGGCATCGCCCTCCTGTCGGTGGTGACAAGCTCGCTGATCCTGCTCGACGTCTCCGTCTACTGGCAGGACATGATCAAGGGCTGCATACTGCTCGCCGCCGTTTCCATCGATCATTTCCTGCACAAGCGGAAGGCTCTCTGACATGCCGATTGCAAAACCGAAAACCGCCTCTGTCCCTCGGGAAGAAATCGTCATTGCCCGGCAGATGCATCAGGCCCTCGTCCTGCATTTTCTGGAAGGGCTGACCCAGGCGCAGATCGCCGACCAGCTCGGAATTTCACACGCGACCGTCAACCGGCTGATCAAGCGCGGCCGTCAGCTTGGGCTTGTCGAGATCAAGATCAAGTCACCGGTCGAGCCGCTCGTGGATATGGAAGAACAATTGCTGGCGCTCGGCGGCATCAGCCGCGCGGTGGTGGTGCCGACCGTTTCCGACAATCCGCAGACGGCCTTGCAGGCAGTCGGCGAAGCGGCAGCCCGCCTGCTGCTCGAGGAAATTGTCGATGGCGATACCATCTGCATCACAGGCGGCAAGGGCGTCAGCGCAGTGGTTGCCGGCCTTCAGCCGCCACGCCGCTTCGATATCGAGGTCATTCCGGCGACGGGCTGCGTCCAGGGCAAGCACTACACGGATGTCAACCACGTCTCGACGATGATGGCCGACCGATTGGGCGGGCGTTCGTTCCAGATCCATGCGCCGCTTTTTGCAGACAGTGCTGCCGAGCGCGGAATGCTCATCAACATGCGTTCCGTCGCCGACGTCTTCAAACGGGCGCGGGAGGCGAAGGTCGCGATCGTCGGCATCGGCTCGATCCTTTCCGACGACTCCAGCTATTACGACCTGCACCCATCCTCCAGCACCGACCGCGCGGCGATCGAGCGCTCGGGCGCCTCATGCGAGCTGCTTGCCCATCTGCTCGATGAGCGGGGCAGCGTCTGCGACTACAGCCTGAACCGATCGCTGGTCTCTCTGACCCTTTCCGAGTTCGCGTCCATCCCGACGAAGATCGGCGTGGCAAGCGGGCCGAACAAGGCCGGCCCGATCCTCAGCGTCATGCGCGGCAACCACCTCGATACGCTCGTAACCGACGAGGCGACCGGCGCTCGGGTTCTCGCGCTGGCAAACGGCAAGGAGCACGGTATATGAGCGGGCGGCAAATGATGCGGGACATAGGCGGATCGGGTGTCACCGCTTCGGCGGTCGGCCTCGGCACCTGGGCAATCGGCGGCTGGATGTGGGGCGGTACGGACGAAGCGGAATCGGTTGCCGCGATCCAGGCTTCGCTCGATGCCGGTGTCACCTTGATCGACACGGCGCCGGCCTATGGGCTTGGCCGGTCGGAGGAGATCGTCGGCAAGGCGCTTGCGGGCCGGCGCGACAAGGCTGTCATCGCCACGAAATGCGGCCTCGTGTGGCATACGGACAAGGGCAGGCATTTCTTCGACCAGGATGGCAGGCCGGTTCACCGCTATCTCGGCCGCGATGCGATCTTCCACGAAATCGAGGAAAGCCTGCGACGTCTGGGTACGGACTATATCGATCTCTACATCACCCATTGGCAGGATCCCACAACGCCGGTCGAGGAGACGATGCGGGCGCTGGAAGACCTGAAGGCCTCCGGCAAGATCCGCACAATCGGCGCCAGCAACGTGGGGGCTCCGGAACTTCGGGATTATCTTTCGGCCGGCGGTCTGGATGCCATCCAGGAGCGCTTCAGCATGATCGACCGGGACATCGAAACCGACCTGCTGCCATTGACCCGGGCAAACGGCATCGCGACGCTCAGCTATTCCTCTCTTGCGCTCGGCCTTCTGTCCGGCGCCATCGGTCCGGACAGGGTCTTTTCCGGTGATGACCAGCGGCGCGACAATCCTCGCTTTTCCGTTTCCAACCGCGAGAAGACGTTGGCCTTTGCGGAGGCCATCCGGCCGGTCGCCGAAAGACATGGGGCCAGTATCGCACAGACGGTCATAGCCTGGACCCTTGCGCAACCTGGCGTCACTTTCGCGCTTTGCGGTGCTCGTAACGCGGCGCAGGCGCTCGACAATGCCCGGGCTGGAACCATCCGGCTGGATACGGACGATCAATCAGCCATCGATGCAGCCATTTCAGCGAAACTGACTGATATGGACAGGTAACGGATCACCATCATGAATCGTGAAGAGACGTTGGACGGGCTTCGCCGGAGCCCGAAGGTGGACGTGTGTGTCATCGGCGGCGGCATCAACGGCATCAGCGTTTTCCGGGAGCTGGCGCTGCAGGGCGTGAGCGTCCTCCTCATCGAGAAGCATGACTATTGCTCCGGTGCGAGCGCCGCGTTGTCGCGCATGGTGCATGGCGGGCTTCGCTATCTCGAAAACGGCGAGTTCAAGCTCGTTCGGGAATCTCTGGCCGAGCGCGACAGGCTGCTGCGCAACGCTCCGCATTATGTCGCGCCCCTGCCGACGACCGTTCCGGTCTTCGACATCGTCTCCGGGCTCGGCAACGGTGTCGTCCGCTTCCTGGGGCTGACGCGCCGGCCGAGCCGGCGCGGCGCCATCGCGATCAAGGCCGGGCTCAGCATCTACGATTTCCTGACACGCAGACGGGCGATGATGCCGCAGCACCAGTTTCGCGGACGGCGCAAGACGCTCGCCAGCTGGCCGGCGCTCAATCCCGACGTCAGGAGTTCGGCGACCTATTACGACGCCTGGGTCAGCCATCCCGAGCGTCTCGGCATCGAATTGCTCGATGACGGTCTGTCGTCAGGACCGCAGGCGCAAGCGCTGAACTATGCCGAGATCAGTGCCGACCGCGCCGGTCGATACGTCGTCCGCGATACGATCGGCGGCGCTTCGATAGCGATAAGACCCACGCTTATCATCAACGCAACGGGCGGGTGGATCGACATTACCAACAGCACGCTTTTTTCGCCGGAGGCACGGCCGGCATCCCTGATGGGCGGAACCAAGGGCTCGCATCTCATCATCGACAATGCGGAACTTTATGCGGCGCTGGCCGGCCACATGATCTACTACGAAAACGAGGATGGCCGGATCTGCATCCTGTTTCCCTATCTTGGGAAAGTCCTTGTCGGCTCGACCGATATCCGCGTCGAGAACCCGGAAGCCGTGCGCTGTGAAGTCGACGAGCGCGACTACATCCTGCAATCGCTTTCTTTCGTTTTGCCGGGGATCGTGATCCGGCCGGAAGACATCAGCTTCCAGTTCTCGGGTGTGCGGCCTCTGCCGGCCAGCACCGACAGCTTTACCGGCCGCATCCCGCGCGACCATTTTTGCACCGTCGTTGAAGCGGGAGACGGCAAGCCGGCAGTGCTGTGCATGATCGGCGGCAAATGGACGACCTTCCGTTCGTTCGGCGAACTTGCCGCCGATCTCGCGCTCGAGCGGCTCGGCAAGGAGCGAAAGCTTTCCACGGCCGACCGGGCGATCGGCGGCGGCCGCCGATTCCCTCTCGATCGTGCGGTCTGGATCGCCAAGGTGGCCGCTGAAAAAGGGATCCCGGCCACGCGAATGGCAACACTCTTTGCACGTTACGGCACGGAAGCGGAGGCGATCGCCAGCTTCATCGCTGCCGGACCCGACACGAATATGCCGCATCCGGACTACTCGGCGCGTGAACTGCTTTTTCTCATCCGCAATGAAGCGGTCGAGCGGCTGGACGATGTGCTCCTTCGACGCACGACGCTTGCCGTTACCGGCGAGCTCTCATTGCAGATGGTGGATGCCGTTCTCGATCTTCTCGCCACCGAGAAGGCCTGGACCCCGGCGCAACGCTCTTCGGAGCGACACCGCTTTCTGACCCTTCTGCGCGACCGGCACGGGGTCGACGAAAACACCCTTTCCGCAAGGAACGAACAAAGGAGCATGCAATGCGAAACAACAGCAAAGTCCGGATGAACCGGCTATTTCACGCCGGCCGCTGCCTGGATGTGGCGATCGATCATGGCGTCTGCAACGAGCCGTCCTTTCTGAGCGGCCTCGAAGACATGCAGGCCGTCGTCGGGGCCCTCGTCGATGCGGCGCCCGACGCGATCCAGATGAACTACGGCCAGGCCGATCTGCTGCAGAATGTTGCGGGCAAGAACAAGCCGGCCCTGGTGATGCGCGTCGATATGGGCAACCCCTACAACCGCACGCGCCACCGCCACATGTGGGCCGTGCTGCAGAACGAGGCCGAGCCGCTGATCGGCGCCATCGAGATGGATGCCGCCTGCGTCGTCGTCAATCTCTTCATGCTGCCGGACGAACCCGATCTCTTCCGGCAATGCGTCCAGAACATTGCCCGCGTTCGGGCAGATTGCGACAGATACGGCATGCCGCTGATGATCGAGCCGCTTGTGATGCAGGCGCTCGACAAGGCCGGCGGCTACATGGTCGACGGCGATGCGGACAAGATCGTCACCCTGACCCGGCTCGCCCGGGAGATGGGAGCGGATATCGTCAAGGCCGATCCGACCACCCATGCCGAAGATTTCCACCGGGTCGTGGAAGCGGCGCGCTGCCCGGTTCTCGTGCGCGGCGGCGGCAAAGAGGATCTTCGCGTGGTCTTTGAAAAATCGGCAGCCTTGATGCGGCAGGGCGCGGTGGGCATGGTCTATGGACGCAACATCTATCAGCACGCCAATCCGAGCGCCGTTGTGCGCGGATTGATGGCAATCATTCACGACGATGCTGGCGGCGAGGAAGCTTTCGCGCTTTATCAGCGGGGCTGAGGGCGAAGACCAGAACCTTGGGAGGGGTTCCGCATGGCAGACTATCTACTGGGGCTCGACGCCGGCAACACGGTTATCAAGGCGGTGATCTTTGACCGGGAGGGCAACGAAATCGCCGCCGCGTCGGCGGAGGGGCATAGTCGCATGCCATGCCCCGGTCACGTCGAGCGTGGGCTCGACGAACTCTGGACGAATGCCCGCAAGGTCATCCGCACCTGCATCGAGCAGGCGGCGATCCCGCCTCGCGATATCATCGCGGTGGGTTGCGCCGGCCATGGAAACGGCCTTTATGCACTGGACCGGAATGGCGAGCCGCTGCTCGGCATTCAATCGCTGGATACGCGCGCGGCCGCCCTTGTCGAGGAATGGCAGCAGCAAGGCGTCGGCGACCGCACCTACCCGATCGGTCAGCAAAGGCCGTGGCCATCGCAGACGCCGACCTTGCTTGCCTGGCTGAAACGGCACCGGCCGGAAACCTTCTCCATGCTCGGTACGGTTTTCCTGTGCAAGGACTTCATCGTCAACCGCCTCACCGGCGCCCGCGTCAGCGAGGTGTCCGACATGACCGGCTGCGGCCTGCTCGACGTCGCCAATCGCCGCTACGACCGAGTCCTGATGGAGGCCTACGGCCTCGGCGACTGCATGCAGCTCTTGCCGCCGCTGATCGAAAGCTCCGATATTGCGGGATACCTCACCGAGGAAGCCGCCCGGCAGACGGGGCTTGCGGCCGGGACCGCGGTTGTCGGCGGTCTCTTCGATGTCGTCGCCTCCGCCATCGGATCCGGCGTCACTCGAACGGGTGCCGCTTCGATCATTGCGGGTACGTGGAGCATCAATCAGGTTATCATCGACAAGCCGCAACTCGCCGGGCCGGTCTTCATGTCCTCCACCTTCGACCGCGAGCGCTATATGGCAATCGAGTCGAGCGCTACCTCGGCTGCAAACCTCGAATGGCTCGTTCGGGAGTTCTTTGGCGACGTTTCGACGGGCGGACGCTCGCCGTTCGATCTTTGCGGCGAGCTGGCCGCCGGCATCGAACCGGCGGCCGACGATCCGCTCTATCATCCCTTCCTTTACGGCGCACAGCAGAATGGCAATGCCCGCGCCGGCTTCTACGGTGTCGCCGGCTGGCATACGAGGGCTCACCTCGTCAGGGCTGTGCTCGAAGGCGTCGCCTTCGGCCACCGCCAGCATATCGAAACCATGCGCAACGCGGGAGCCGCTTTCGACGAGGCGGTGCTTTCAGGAGGCGGATCGCGCAGCTTGATCTGGCCGCAGATATTTTCCGATGTTCTGGGGTTGCCGGTGTCGATCGCGCGATCGCGCGAAACCGGCGCATTGGGAGCGGCAATCACCGCCGGCACCGGAGCGGGGGTCTTCCCGGATTTCGCCGCGGGTGCTGCGTCCATGGTGCGCATCGAGCGGAACTACGCTCCGAACAGGCTTCTCGAGAGCCACTACGAGCGGCGCTATGGCCTCTATCGCGACATTGCGGAGGCATTGGCGCCGATCTGGCGGCGTCTTTCGTCAACTGTCGAACGTACGGCGGGAGCGGCAGCGTGACAGGATCGTCCGATAATGCAGCCATCGATGCGGGCTCCTACGATTTCATCATAGTGGGAGCGGGATCGGCCGGATGCGTTCTTGCCAATCGTCTTTCCGCAAATCCGGCAAACCGTGTCCTGCTTCTCGAGGCCGGCGGCAGCGACCGGTATCACTGGGTGCACATTCCGATCGGATATCTGTTCTGCATGGGCAATCCACGGACCGACTGGATGATGAAGACGGCGTCGGAAGCCGGCTTGAACGGCCGTTCGCTTCCCTATCCGCGCGGCAAGCTGCTCGGCGGCTGCTCATCGATCAACGGGATGATCTACATGCGCGGGCAGGCGACCGATTACGACGGATGGCAGCAGGCCGGCAATGCCGGATGGGGCTGGGAGGATGTGCTGCCCTATTTCCTCAAGTCCGAGGACAATTATCGCGGAAAGTCCGAGATGCACGGCGCGGGCGGCGAATGGCGCGTCGAGCGCCAGCGGCTCTCCTGGCCGGTCCTCGATGCGTTTCGCGACGCTGCGGAGGAACTCGGCATCCCGAAGACGGATGATTTCAATACGGGGGACAATGAGGGTTCCGGCTATTTCGAAGTCAATCAGCGCGGCGGATTGCGCTGGAACACCACCAAGGCGTTCTTGCGCCCGGCAATGAAGCGGCCCAACCTCCGGATCCTGACCGGCGCGGAGACAAGCAAGCTCCTGCTCGACGGCCTTAGCGTCAACGGTGTCCAGTTCCGATTGAAGGGCGCCATTCAGGAAGCACGCGCGCGCCGCGAAGTCGTCCTATGCGCCGGAGCGATCAATTCGCCGAAGATATTGGAGGTTTCCGGGATCGGCAGGCCCGGCGTGCTTCAGGCCGCCGGCATCGACGTCGTGCATTCCCTGAATGGCGTTGGAGAGAACCTGCAGGATCACCTGCAGATTCGTACGGTTTTTCGCATCGAAGGCGCAAAGACCCTGAACCAGCTCTACCACAAACTCTTTGCCCGGGCCGGCATGGGGCTTCAATATGCAATCCGCCGGTCCGGTCCCCTGTCTATGGCGCCGAGCCAGCTGGGGATTTTCGCCAGGAGCGATCCGGCCTTGGCGACCGCCGATCTCGAATACCATGTTCAGCCGCTCAGCACTGACAAGCTCGGGGAACCGTTGCACCGCTACCCGGCCGTCACCGTTTCGGTATGCAATCTTCGCCCGGAAAGCCGGGGCACGGTTCATGTGGCAGGCCCGAACGCTTGGGCGGCGCCGGAGATAAGGCCGAACTATCTCTCCACGAATGGCGATCGCATCGTCGCTGCGAGATCGATACGCCATGCGCGCAAGCTGATGGAAACGAAGGCAATATCGCGATTTGCACCCAGGGAAATGCTGCCAGGCGTCGAGTTTCAGAGCGAAGAAGAACTCGTCCGAAGGGCAGGCGATATTGCAACGACAATATTCCACCCGGTCGGGACATGTAAAATGGGCCGTGACGACCTTGCGGTCGTCGACGACAGGTTGCGCGTGCATGGCCTGGGCGGGTTGAGGGTCGTTGACGCATCCGTCATGCCAACGATCGTTTCGGGCAACACGAATTCGCCTGTTATCATGATTGCCGAGAAGGCTGCCGCCATGATCACCGGTTAAGAAAGGCTGGCCGCACAAACAACGAGCTGCCCGCCAGGTCGGCTGGACGAGGATTGTCCAGCCGGTTGAAGCAACGGACGGCGAAAATGGCGAAAGCATCGCGTCGGCAGATCGATGCCATTGACTGACGGGCGTTGTGTCATGAACGTCAGTTGTTGGGCTTCGGTGCCGATGCCACGGATTGTTTTCGCGCTATGGACATGATCCATGAGTGAAACTCTCTCCCGTAAGGCTTTTCCAGCGCCGCGCGATCCCAGGCAAGATAGTAGCTTTCGGACAGGGGAAGGCGGATATCGAAAGGCACGACAAGCGTGCCTGCCTGCAACTCGTCTTCAATCATCGATACCTGCGCCAGCACGGCACCGCGGCCGTTGACCGCCGCATCGATGGCGCTGCTCGATAGGGCGAAGTAAAGACTTGCGAGCTTGTCACTGAGGGTTCCGCTGACAAGCTGCGCCCATTCATGCCATTGCGGCGGGCGGCTGTAGTGAGATTCCCACTCTATGTTCAAGAGCGGCAGCTTCAGCATGTCGGCGGGAGAGGAAAGCTCTCTCGTTTCCGCAAGCCGAGGAGAACACGCGGGCACCACCCAATCGGTATAGAGCGCCGCGAAATGCGTGTGGACCTCGGCTCTTCGTCCATAGGTGATGCGGAAATCACTCTGGCCATCGCCCAGGCGCGGTTCATCCTCCTTGCCGATTATCCGCACATTGGCTTCCGGGTGTAACGCCTGCCACTCGAAAACCTTTCGACCGATCCACTTGTTGACGACCGAACTCAAGGCGGTGAGAACGATACCGGTCTGGCTTCGAGCCCTCTCCAGAACATCCACCGAATAGGCCAGCTGGGCGAACCCCTTCGTGACCTCCTTATGCAGGAGCATTCCCCATGAGGTCATCTCAACCCGTCTCCCTATGCGTTCCAGCAGGGTGACGCCAAGACAGTCCTCGAGCCTCCGAACTTGCTGGCTTACCGCACTTGGCGTAACGCCAAGCTCCCGCGCGGCCATGCTCATCGTTCCGCAGCGTCCGACCGCTTCGAACGCTTGGAGGGCGTTCAGTGGAGGTGTAGCCATCTCAGGATCTCCTTTGCCTCATTGTTAAGTTTTTCTAAAGAAGAACGCAATGGTGGCCAGCTTGTACGCAAGGGTGGGAGCGAAAATACTCCTCCTATTGAAGGGATAGGAGAATGCAATGTTTCTGAGAAACGCATGGTATGTCGCTGCTTGGGATCACGATATCGGCCGAGACCTTACGCCCGTCACGATGTTGGGCGAAAACATCGTCCTCTATCGCCGGCAGGATGGAAAACTCGCGGCTCTGGAGGATGCATGCCCCCATCGCAAGCTGCCGCTTTCGATGGGCCGGATAAAGGGTGACGACGTGGAGTGTGGTTATCACGGCCTCACCTTCGACTGTTCCGGCACCTGCACGCGCGTACCGGGCGCCGAACGCATACCGCATGTCGCATGCGTTCGTTCCTATCCCGCCGAGGAGCGATACGGCCTGGTCTGGATCTGGATGGGTGACGCTGCAAAGGCCGACCCGGCCGAGATTTTCCACGTCGAGCACTTCGATGATCCCTCCTGGGGTATCAATCGCGGTGAATCGATGGTTCTCGACTGTAACTATCTGTACATGACGGACAATCTTCTCGATCCATCGCACGTCGCCTGGGTCCACCAGAGCTCGTTCGCAAGCTCCGCATGCGAAGAGACGCCACTGGAGACGACCGTCAAGGACGACGGGGTCACCGTCTGGCGCTGGATGATGGATTCGGATCCTGCTCCCTTTTATGCGCCCTTCCTTCAGTTCGAGGGCAAGACGGATCGCAAGCAGCACTACGAGGTTCGCTATCCGAGCAACGCAATCATCAAGGCGATCTTCGCTCCATCGGGAACCGGAGGCGAGGGCAGGGAACCGCCGTCCAGCACATTCCTCATGGACAGCTACAACTTCATGACGCCGGTCGATGAGAACCGGACCAAGTACTACTGGTTCCAGCTGCGCAACTTCGCGCCCGACGATGCCGAGGTGTCGGCGCGTTTCGCAACATCTGTTCGCGGAGCCTTCGAGGAGGACCGTGTCGTACTCGAGGCAGTCCACCGCGGAATGGCCAACAAGCAGACCCCAAATCTCGATCTCAAAATCGATGTCGGGCCGCTCCGCTTCCGGCGCAAGCTGGCGCAGTTGATCGAGGCGGAGAATACAAGTCGCGTTCAAGCCGCCGAATGAACCGTGCGCCCCGTGGCGCTCAGCAGATCAAAATAAAGACACCTCTGCGGCCATCGGGCGATGGCGCAGAGGACATCAAAAAAACCTGGGAACAAATTCCAGCGGGGGGCGGAACGGCCGTCGCCCACTGGCGAAGCGGGAGTTTCATCTCATGCGCCATGAACGGCAGCCTGAGCTTTTTTCTGTCGACTACAACGTCTTGCGCCAGAGGTTCCTGGCCTCGGCGCGACGGGCGGATGCGACGCTATTTGAATATGAGCATCCGCTGCACGGTCCCGGCGGTGAGCGTCTCTATACCGATGTCGCACATATCGGCGACCGCAATGCCTCCAGATTGCTCGTGATCATTTCCGGTACGCATGGAGTGGAGGGGCAGTTCGGTTCCGGCTGTCAGGCCGAATGGCTGTCGGCAAACTGTCCCTGGCAGTTGCCGGCGGACACCGCGGTTCTTCTCGTGCATCTGATCAATCCGTGGGGCACCGCCTGGAACCGTCGCGTCAACGAAGACAATGTCGATCTCAACCGCAATTTTCTGGACTGGGAGCAAACGGCACCGGGAAACGCACGATATGCGGAGGTGCATGAGGCGTTCGTCTGTCCCGAGTGGATCGGGCCGGAGCGTGACCGCGCCGACGAATTGTTGGAGACGGCTCGTAAATCTCTCGGGGGGCACGCCGGGCTTGCCGCTGTCGTCGAGGCGGGACAGTACGAGTTCCGCGATGGAATGTTCTTTGGCGGCGATGGCCCGGTCTGGTCCAACCGCACCCTGCACGAAATTCTCCGCACATTTGCGCAACAGGCATCGGACGTCGTCGTATTCGATCTGCACACCGGCGCGGGCCCTTACGGCTATCCCGCGCTTCTTTCCGTAACCGAGAGGGAACATCCAGGTCTCGACTGGGGAAGGAAACTGTATGGACCGGCGCTTTCCGTCGTCAAGACAGGCGCGCAGGCTACGACCGGAACCGGCATTGCGGCAACGGCGACAGGGTATCTGTCGGCAGCAGTGCTCAAGGCGCTGTCCGATGCGCGGGTGATGACTCTCGTTGTCGAGTGCGGAACGCTTGAAGGTTCCGTGGTGATGGACGCCGTCCAGGCCGACAATTGGCTCCATCTCTATGGCTCGATCGATTCCGCTCAGGGTCGAAAAATCAAGGAAACGCTGAAGCTCGCTTTCATTCCTAACGATCCCGAATGGCAGCGCACCTGTCTGACGGCGAGCCTGCGATACTTCGATCGCGCCTTGAAGGAACTGAATTTGCTGAGCCCACAGCCGTCGAGCCGAAAGGTCTCGGCTGCGACGCAGGATCCGGGATGGCCGCCCGCCGTAACCATAGCGGCGAAAAGGAACGAGCGACCCGCCGTCGAGGTTCGAGACCTGCACAAGAGTTTCGGCACGCATGAGGTGCTGAGCGGCGTCGGCCTGATCGCTCATCCAGGCGAAGTCGTATCGATGATCGGTTCCTCGGGATCGGGAAAGAGCACCTTCTTGCGTTGCATCAACCTGCTGGAGCAACCGAGCGGCGGCCATATCATCGTCGATGGCGAGGAAATACGAATGAAGTCCGTGGGCGACGGCCGTTCCGCGCCCGCCGACATGCGCCAGGTCGAACGCATCCGCGCCCGCGTCGGCATGGTTTTTCAGAATTTCAATCTCTGGCCGCACATGTCGGTCCTGGAAAACATCATCGAGGCGCCGGTTCATGTCCTGCGTGAAGACCGGAAGGCTGCGATCGAGCACGCGCATCAGCTGCTGAAAAAGGTGGGCCTCTCGGAGAAGCATGCCCAGTATCCCGGGCAGTTGTCCGGCGGGCAGCAGCAGCGTGCCGCGATCGCCCGGACATTGGCCATGCGACCGAAGGTCATTCTTCTCGACGAGCCGACCTCGGCCCTCGATCCCGAACTCGTTGGGGAAGTGCTTCGCGTCATCCGGCAACTTGCGGAAGAAGGCAACACGATGATCCTCGTGACGCACGAAATGCAATTTGCGCGCGAGGTATCCCACAGGATTCTCTTTCTGCACCAGGGAAAGGTGGAGGAAGAGAGTACGCCCGCAGAACTGTTCACAAATCCGAAGTCGGAACGTCTGCGACAGTTCCTTTCCCGGACTTTGTAACCAGGTGCTGAGGGAAATCGCGAGGCTCCGGCTTCGCAGGACAACTGCAACATAAAACGAAAATAGGGGAATACGCGTATGATTTTGAAGGTCTTCTCACTGGTAGCTTTGCTAGCCGGCTTCGGCAGCGCCGCGCTTGCAGCCGAGGGTAAACTGTCCATCGGCACCGAGGGCGCCTACCCTCCCTGGAGCATGGCGGACGCAGCAGGAAACGTCACCGGATTTGACGCCGACGTCGGCAATTTGCTCTGCACGAAGTTGAACATGGAGTGCCATTTCGTCGTTCAGGCCTTTGATGGCCTCATCCCGGCGCTCAAGGCGAAGCGGTTCGATGTCATCATCTCCGGAATGTCGATCACGGAGGAACGAAAGAAGGAGATCAACTTCTCCGTCGGCTACGCTGAGCTCGCCAACATGTTCGTCGTGCCGAAAACGTCGGAGCTGGCTGGCCTCAAGGAAATCGATCCTCTCTTGCGGGGCCTTGCCGGCAAGACAGTCGGCGTCCAGACCGGCACGACACACGCCCGCTTCATCGAAAAGCGGCTGCCAACCGTGAACCTGAAAACCTACGACACACTCGACAACATGCAGATCGATCTCGCGACCGGACGTATCGATGCCGCGTTTGCCGACGCATCGGCGCTGCAGGACTTTCTTGCCAAGCCAGACGGCAAGGACTTTCAGTTCGTCGACGTCAAGATCCAGAGCAGCTTCGACGCATCGCTGGGCGAGGGTATCGGTGTTGGAATTGCCAAGGAAAACACGGCGCTCAAGGCAAAGATCGACAAAGCGCTGTGTGAGCTCGTGGCCGACGGCTCGGTCGGCAAAGCCAGCGTGAAGTGGTTCAAGATCGATATTTCCCGGCCCTGCAACTAAGGACCTGGCGCGCCCCGCGAACGTCGCGCGGGGCGTTTACCTGCTCAGTTGAGTTTACGGTCGAAGCGGCGCGGCTATGCGCGGCGACGATGAGATGCTGCGCACGGCGACCCGATACGGGCCGGTTGCGGGCAGCGAATGCAAACACCCAAGGCGGATGTGATGGAAATTGGTCTCGTCCAGATATGGCAGGATGGTTGGTTCAGAGCCATCATGCTCGGAGCCGTGACAACGATCGCGGTGGGCGCCCTGAGTATGATCGCAGGTGCAATCATCGGCACTGCCTGCGGCATCGTCAAATGGGCTCGCGTCTTTCCCTTGACGCTGCTGATCGACGTCTACACCTCAATCGTGCGAGGGGTGCCGGAGCTCCTTATCATTTACCTGCTCTTCTTCTCTTCCGTCGAGTTCGTGACCGAGATTGCCATCGCATTCGGCTACGCGGGCGTTGCCGACAGCGGATATGCCTTCATCATTGCCGTCATTGCGATCGCAACGATATCAGGAGCCTATTCGACAGAAGTCGTTCGAGGCGCGCTCGCATCCATTCCGGCAGGACACATCGAAGCGGCTCGTGCTCTGGGTATTTCCGGAACCCGGATCTTTCGAAGGATAATCCTGCCACAGATGCTTCGCATCGCGGTCCCCGGCATGAACAATGTCTGGCAGACGACCATCAAGGATACTGCTCTTGTATCCGTCGTCGGACTGCAGGAACTCATGCGGGCTGCCTTCGTCGGAGCGGGAAGTACCCGGCAGCCGCTGATCTTCTTCTTGATCGCTGCCGTGGTCTATATGCTCATCACCCTGGTGAGCCAAACGGGTTTCGATGCCGTCGAGCGTGCGCTCAGGCTCAGGTCGAGGAAGTAAGGCGATGGACATTGATTTGATCGAGCTCGCTGTCCCGGTCCTGGCGAAGGGGCTTCTTGTCACCATTACTCTCACCGTCGTATCGGTGGCGATCGGCTTCAATCTTGGCCTCGGTCTCGCCTTGATGCGGCTTTCAGAGAACCGATATGTCGCGGGTGCCGCGAAATATTACAGCATGTTGTTCCGCGGGACGCCGTTGCTGGTGCAATTGTTCCTGTTCTACTACGGCCTTGGACAGTTGTCGTTCATCAAGCACAATGCCCTGGCATGGTGGATTGTCAGCGATGGGACGCGTTGCGCCGCCATGAGCCTCGCGCTCAACACTGCGGCCTATACATCGGAAATCCTGCGTGGCGGATTGATATCGATACCCGCCGGCCTCAAGGAAGCTGCAAAGGCCGGCGGCATGTCTGCCTGGTTGCGGTTCCGCCGGATCGAGTTTCCGCTCGCAATTCGCCAGGCTCTGCCGGCCTACGGAAACGAGCTTGTGCTGGTTATCAAGGGCACAAGCCTGGCTTCGACAATCACCGTCCTCGAAATCACCGGATACGCAAAGCGCCTGATGAGCCAGACCTTTGCGATCTTCGAGATCTTCGCGATCGCAGGCGCGATCTATCTCATTGTCAATCTTACGCTCATCACCTTCGTACGCATACTGGAGCGGCGCCTGATGCGGCACGAAGGACGTTAGGCGGAAGCGGCCGATTGCCGATGGGGGAGATCCCATGAAAATTCCCTCCCCGCCCGGCTGGTGGCTGAGCCCAACGCGAAGATCCGAGCGAAGCCGGATGGGTCGGGTGTCGAGCTTTTGAACATAAAACAGCAAGGTGATCTCGCTGACCCCTTGGAAGCGCTGCCGGAGCTGCGGATAGGCTCCTGAAGCGACGATATTTGCGCACACTGCAAAAACAATGGAAAGGAAACTTAGATGGATGTTCGCGCCGCAGTTGCCGTTCAGGCCGGCAAGCCGCTTGAGGTGATGACGGTTCAGCTTGAGGGGCCGAAGGCCGGCGAGGTGCTGATCGAAGTGAAGGCGACGGGCATCTGCCACACCGACGATTTCACGCTGTCGGGCGCCGATCCGGAAGGTCTCTTCCCCGCCATCCTCGGCCATGAGGGCGCCGGCATCGTCGTCGATGTCGGACCGGGCGTCA
>NZ_WUEY01000003.1 GCF_010668395.1 Martinezella lusitana | reverse complement strand
CCAGTGGGCCGGTATCCTCCGCTTCCAGCGCAGCTTCTAAGCCGCGCAGCTGAACCAAGTTCGACACATCTCCCGCTCAGACCTCCGAGCAGGAGAGGAAAGGCCCGGTATCCCAACCGGGCCTTTTCATTTCGGGCAAGCATCGAACGGCCGGATACTTGCCGTCAAAGCCCTGAGATGAAGTGCCTGATCGCGTCCGGAATATCGCCGAGATGCAGAATGGGGGCGTGCCCTTGCCCCATGGCGGTCTTGACGGCCGTGCCCGGATGGCGCGTCGCGATCTCATCGACCGTGGCTACGATCAGCAGCTTCGAATGCTCGCCGCGAATCACCATCAGCGGAATATCCTGGAACCCTTGGAACTGCGGCCAAAGATCGGGAATCGGCGCATCCAGGTCCAGCGCCTGCATCTGGGCGGCGATGGCAGGGTCGTAATCGGCAACGGGTTTGCCGCCGCGAAAGGCATAGATTGCCCGCGCCATGTCCTGCCAGTCGTCGTCGCCGAGGGAGGTAAAGGCGGCGCCATGATTCTCCCGCAGGATCTCGACCGCCTCGTCCCAGTTGTCGGGTTTTCTGCCACGGTTGAGATAATCGCGAATATCGGCCAGCCCGACCCTTTCCAGAACAGGGCCGATGTCGTTGAGAACGACTGCTTTCAGGATGTCGGGGCGGCTGGCGGCAAGTATGTGCAGAACCAGCCCGCCGCGCGAGGTGCCGATGAATATGGCTTGCCGAATGCCAAGCGCAGCGCAGACGGTCAGGACGTCCTGCGCTTCGACGACAAGATTGTAGCGGGATTTATCCGCATCCCATTCGGATGCTCCGCGCCCGCGAGCGTCGAGTGTGATCACCCGGCGCGGGGCTGCGGGATCCTGCGACAGAAGCATCGCCAGCTGATGAAAGTCCCGCGAATTTCGCGTCAGCCCCGGGAGGCAGAAGACGGGTGGCCGGGTTCCTGTGATGGCCTCGTTGCCGGCATAATCCCGGACATGGAGCTTCAAGCCGTCCTCGGCCGGTATCGTCCTGACCAGGAAACCGCTTTCATCGTCGCTGCGCATGCGTCATCCCTCGTGCTGCGGATATCACCGGGGATGTAACGGTATTTCCGCAGCCCGTACAACTGCGGTTTCGTCCGAAGCATGTCGCGCGAGCTGGATCGCGGCTTTACGACAACGACGCGCTTAGCCGCGCCCGTTCACCAGATCGTGGACGATGTCGGTCTTCTGGCCCAGCCGGGCCTTATAGACCTGATAGTTTTCCATGACCCGCTGCACATAGTTGCGGGTTTCGGGGAAGGGGATGCGCTCGATCCAGTCGATGACGTCGTCGAGCGATTTGCCGCGCGGGTCGCCATAGCGGCCGATCCATTCCGGCACCTTGTTCGGCCCGGCATTGTAGGCGATGAAGGTGAGGATATAGGAACCGCCGAACGTGTCGATCTGCTCGCCGAGATAGTGGGCGCCGAGCGTGGCGTTGTAGCCGGCGTCCTGTGTCAGCCTGTCGGCGGAATAGGCCATGCCGTGCCGGCCGGCAACCGCCTTTGCCGTCTTCGGCAGCAGTTGCAGCAGGCCGCGCGCGTTGGCGGAAGACACGGCCGCCGGATTGAAGGCGCTTTCCTGGCGCGCGATGGCGTAGGCAAGGGCCTTGCCGGAGCCGGAGATATTGGCATTGTCCGGAATGACGCCGATCGGGAATGCGAGTGCCGCGACATCGACGCCACGCCCGTAGGCGATCTTGCCGATCTGCAGCGAGAGCTGATGGTTGCCGGAGCGCTCGGCGCGAGCGGCCAGCATGGCGACCTCGCCGGGGCTTTCCAGCTGCTTTGCCAGCGCGCGATAGAGCGCATCGGCACGCCAGCCATGCCCCGCGGCTTCGAGCCGCGAGATTGCCTGCACCGCTTCGCGCCCCTGGAAGCGCTGGCGGTCGTCGGCCGAGGGAGAGGGGTAGGTGACGTTTAGCGTAGTGCGGCCGAGCTTCTCGGCGGCGAGCTGGCCGTAAAACGTGCTTGGGTAGGAAGCGGCCTTGGCATAGAAATCGGCAGCCTTGCCCGGACCGCCAGCCTCGGCGGCGCGGCCGAGCCAGTACCAGCCGCGCGATTGCGAGATCGGCCCGTTCGATACCTGCAGGATCCTGCGGAAATGGGTTGCCGCGTTCGCACCGTCCTGCAGACCGCGCAACGCGTACCACCCGGCATGGAATTCGGCCTCGCCGACATCCTGCGGGCTTTCCGCGACGCTGGCATCGACAACGCGATAAGCAGCCTTGAATTCACCCTGGTCCACCAGGCCACGGCTGACGATGCGCTGCTCGTTCCACCATTGACCGGGGCTGACGAGCACGCTGCGGTCGCGCGGCATTTGCGCCAGAAGATTGGCCGCATCGTCATACCTGTTCTGCCGGCGCAGGTTTTCGATCTGCATGAAGAGATAGGCGGGGTCCTTGCGCCATTGTCCGCCGACGGCTGATATCAGCGCATCCGCCTTCGGGGAGCGGTCGTTGACCGCCGCCCATGCCTTGTAGAGCGATTGCGCCTTCCCGAGATCGCCGAAGCGCTTGGCCTGCACGGTCCGGTCGCGGTAGAGCAGGAAGTCCATGCGCGCCTTGTGGTCGGCGGGCGAAAGCAGGTTCGGGAATTCGGCGAGAATCTTGTCTTCGAGCGGCTTGTCCAGCGGTTCGCTGCGCCAGATCTTGCGGATCAGCTTTCCGGCCTGTGCCGACGAGCCTCGCGCCATGAGGGCGCGGGAGAGGATGACGGCGCCCTCCACGGTCTCCGGCTGCGTGTTGCCGAATGCGGCTAGAACCTGATCGGTCGCCGGATTTTCGTTGTAGAGCGCCCGCTCGGAATTGGCGCGCAGGCTGCCGAGCCCCGGCCATCCCACGAGTTCCCGGGCGGCGGCGGCAATCTCGCCGGAGGGAATGCCCGGCTGGCCCGAGGTGGCGATCGCCCAGGTCAGAATATGGCGGTCGAGCGTGCCTTGGCCCATGCCGTTACGGATGGCGAGCGCCTGCATCGGGTTCTTGTTGGAAAGCGCGTCAAGCCCGGCCTTCAGGTCGCCGCTGACGGGGGCGATGGCTCCGCTGCGCGGAATTGCAGCCGTGCTCATCGGGTCGGTCGCCATGGCGACGTCGGCGCTGGCGCGCGTGGATGTCAGTTGGCCGGGAAGCTGCGAGGCGACAGCACCCCACGCGACCGCCAAGCCCACAGCGGTCCAGATCATGACAGGTCTCTTCATCCGGCTACTCACAAAACAATCAGGCCCTTCCCATTTGCCAAATGCTATATTAACGAAACCTTACCGGCGGTTCGATTTTCAATCAATTATGATATCGGAAACTGCCCTCTACCATTCAAAGCGTGCTTGTCGCCGTCAAGCCGGCGCTTTATGGTGCGCGGATTCATAACCATGGATTGCGGCTGAAGCATGAATGCCGCGCCGCTAGGAGACTTGCATGTTCCAGGGATCCATTCCCGCACTCGTTACACCCTTTACTGACGCCGGCAAGGTGGATGAGGCGTCCTTCGCCTCGCATGTCGATTGGCAGATAAAAGAGGGTAGCAGCGGCTTGGTACCCGTGGGAACGACGGGTGAATCTCCGACCCTGTCGCATGACGAGCACAAGCGCGTCGTCGAACTCTGTATCGAGATCGCCAACAAGCGCGTACCTGTCATGGCGGGAGCGGGTTCGAACAATACGCGCGAGGCGATCGAGCTGGCGCAGCACGCCGAAAAGGTCGGCGCCAATGCGGTTCTGGTCGTCACGCCCTACTACAACAAGCCGACGCAGAAGGGCCTCTTCGCCCATTTCGCCGCCGTCGCGGAAGCCGTGAAGCTGCCGATCTACATCTACAACATTCCGGGCCGTTCGGTGGTCGACATGACGCCGGAGACGATGGGTGCGCTCGCCAAGGCCTACGCCAATATCGTCGGCGTGAAGGATGCGACCGGCAGGATTGAACGCGTCTCCGAGCAGCGCATTACCTGTGGGAGCGATTTCCGCCAGCTTTCCGGCGAGGATGCGACGGCGCTCGGCTTCAACGCCCACGGCGGCGTCGGCTGTATCTCGGTCACGGCCAATATCGCGCCGCGCCTTTCTGCCGAATTCCAGGCTGCCACGCTTGCAGGCGACTATGCCAAGGCTCTGGAATATCAGGACCGCCTGATGCCGCTGCACAAGGCGATCTTCCTGGAGCCTGGTCTTTGCGGCGCCAAGTACGGCCTTTCCCGCCTTGGCCGCATGAGCCGCAATGTGCGCTCGCCGCTGTTGTCGACGCTGGAGCCGGGCACGGAGGCTGCGATCGACGCGGCCATGCGGCATGCGGGCCTCCTGAACTGACGGCATTGCGCGCCTGTTGCTGAAACTCTGCCGACCGCTCTCTTCACAAGGAGGGCGGTCTCGCCTATTTAGAGGGCAGGAACTTGGCGGGCTCTTGGTTGCCGCCGGAATGATGCAAGAAAAGAAGAAGAATCATGGCACCCAAAGGCAGCCAGCGTGTGGTGAACAAGATCGTGGCGGAGAACCGCAAGGCACGCTTCAACTACGAGATCATCGATACCTATGAAGCGGGACTCGTGCTGAAAGGCACGGAGGTCAAGTCGCTGCGCGAAGGCAAGGCCAACATCGCTGAATCCTACGCTTCGGACGAGGATGGCGAGATCTGGCTGATCAACTCCTACCTGCCGGAATATCTGCAGGCCAACCGCTTCAATCATGAGCCGCGCCGCCGTCGCAAGCTTTTGCTCTCCAGCCGCGAAATCGGCCGGCTGCGTTCGGCGATCAATCGCGAGGGCATGACTCTGGTGCCGTTGAAGATCTATTTCAACGACAACGGCCGCGCGAAGCTGGAATTGGCTCTGGCCAAGGGCAAGAAGCTGCATGACAAGCGCGAATCCGAGAAGGAGCGCGATTGGAATCGGCAGAAAAGCCGCCTGCTCAAGGACAATGGCTAGCGCAACGGCGATATCTCATCGCACTTGCTTGTGAACGGCCTCAGTGCTCGTCGGAATCGGCTGCGGTATGGCTCGTCTCGACGACGCGGGCAGGGCGCTCCGAGGCGTCGCGGCCGATTTCCGCCTTCAGCGATACGAGATCGATGAAGTGGTCGGCCTGACGGCGCAGGTCGTCGGCGATCATCGGCGGCTGGGTCGCCATGGTCGAGATGACCGAAACCTTGCGTCCGCGGCGCTGAAGGGCCTCCACGAGCGTCGTGAAGTCGCCGTCACCGGAAAAGATCACCAGATGATCGACCGTTTCGGATTGCTCCATGGCGTCGATCGCCAGCTCTATATCCATGTTGCCCTTGATCTTGCGGCGCCCCATGGAGTCCGTGAATTCCTTGGCCGGCTTCGTAACGACCTTGTAGCCGTTGTAGTCGAGCCAGTCGATCAACGGGCGGATCGAGGAATATTCCTGATCCTCTATCAGCGCCGTATAGTAATAGGCGCGCAGGAGATATCCACGCTTCTGAAACGCTTTCAGGAGCTTGCGATAGTCGATATCGAAACCGAGGCTCTTGGATGCAGCGTAGAGATTGGCGCCGTCTATAAAGAGTGCAATTTTCTCGCGTGGGTCAAACATCGCTTACATATCCACTGTTATAAAAACATATTCATTTCATTCAAAGTTCAGATAAAACAATGCGTTGCGTGGTACCGCAGAATAATTCGTATTACTTTATGAATTATTCATATAATCAAGATTTAGGGCACGAAATGGGATATTCCAAGCAATCTCAGGTAGAAACGGCCGTTTGTCTAGGGTAATTTTAACACTTCTAAGACGGGGTGCGAAGGCGCTCAAACAGGAAAAACTTGAATTTGCCATCGTTTGCTTGTATCGGCGTGCTACTCCGAGACATGACGACGACATCACGACCGCAAAGGACAGGCAATGGCCCGTGTCACAGTAGAAGATTGCATTGATAAAGTAGAGAACCGGTTCGAGCTCGTGTTGCTCGCCAGCCATCGCGCCCGCCTGATCTCTCAGGGCTCCTCGATCACCATCGATCGCGACAACGACAAGAACCCGGTTGTTGCGTTGCGCGAAATTGCCGACGAGACGCTGTCGCCCGACGACCTTAAGGAAGATCTGATCCATTCGCTGCAGAAGCATGTCGAAGTGGATGAGCCCGAGCCGGATCCGGCAAGCCTCCTGGCCGCCGGCGCTTCCGCTTCCAGCGAAGAGGAAGAGGATCTGCCGGAAACCGTTACTTTCGACCAGATGTCGGAAGAGGAGCTTCTGGCCGGTATCGAAGGCCTGGTTCCGCCGGAAAAAAGCGACGATTACTGATCGTTGGCCTTGATGCTCCGGGCAGGAGCGATATGATGACAGAATACGTGCGCCGGTCGGATGACTGGCGCGCTTTTGTTTTTGCTGGAGTAGCTCTGGAATGATGCGGCAATACGAGCTTGTTGAGCGCGTGCAGAAATACAAGCCCGATGCCAACGAAGCTCTGCTCAACAAGGCCTATGTCTATGCGATGCAGAAGCATGGCCAGCAGAAACGTGCCAGCGGCGATCCCTATATTTCCCATCCTCTCGAAGTTGCTGCCATCCTGACGGATATGCGTCTGGATGAATCGACCATCGCGGTCGCTCTCCTCCACGATACGATCGAGGACACGACGGCCACGCGCGCCGAAATCGATGAGCTCTTCGGCGAGGATATCGGCCGCCTGGTCGAAGGCCTGACGAAGATCAAGAAGCTCGATCTCGTCACCAAGAAGGCGAAGCAGGCGGAAAACCTTCGCAAGCTGCTGCTGGCCATTTCCGATGACGTCCGCGTGCTTCTGGTCAAGCTCGCCGATCGCCTGCACAACATGCGTACGCTCGATCACATGTCGCCGGAAAAGCGCGCCCGCATTTCCGAGGAGACGATGGAAATCTATGCGCCGCTTGCCGGCCGCATGGGCATGCAGGACATGCGCGAGGAGCTGGAGGAGCTTTCCTTCCGGCACATCAATCCCGAGGCGCACGACACCGTTACCAAGCGTTTGGAAGAGCTGTCCCGACGCAACGAGGGCCTTGTCAAGAAGATCGAGACCGAACTGCGCGATCTGCTTGTTGCCAACGGCCTTGCCAATGCCATGGTCAAGGGCCGGTTGAAGAAGCCCTATTCGGTCTTCCGCAAGATGCAGTCGAAATCGCTGTCTTTCGAGCAGCTCTCCGATATCTACGGCTTCCGCCTTCTCGTCGACGACATCCCGTCCTGCTATCGGGCGCTCGGCATCGTGCACACGCGTTGGCGCGTGGTCCCCGGTCGCTTCAAGGACTATATCTCGACGCCGAAGCAGAACGACTATCGCTCCCTGCACACGACGATCGTCGGTCCTTCCAGTCAGCGCATCGAGCTGCAGATCCGCACGAAGCGCATGCATGAGATCGCCGAGTTCGGCATCGCCGCCCACACGCTCTACAAGGACGGCATGAATGCCAATGGCAATGGTGACGGCGAGTTGCTGTCGCGGGAAAGCAATGCCTATTCATGGCTGCGCCACACCATCGAGGCGCTGGCCGAAGGCGACAGCCCGGAAGAATTCCTCGAGCATACCAAGCTCGAGCTCTTCCAGGATCAGGTCTTCTGCTTCACGCCCAAGGGCAAGCTGATCGCCCTGCCGCGCGGCGCGACGCCGATCGACTTTGCCTATGCCGTTCACACCAACATCGGCGATACGACCGTGGGCGCCAAGATCAACGGCCGCATCATGCCGCTGGTAACCCGGCTGAACAATGGCGATGAGGTCGAGATCATCCGCTCGGGCGTGCAGGTGCCGCCTGCCGCGTGGGAAGAGATCGTCGTGACGGGCAAGGCGCGAGCCGCCATTCGCCGCGCCACCCGGCTTGCCATCCGCAAGCAGTATGCGGGCCTTGGACACCGTATTCTGGAGCGCACCTTCGAGCGCGCCGGCAAGGTATTTTCGCGCGATGGCTTGAAGCCGGCGCTGCATCGCCTCGGCCAGAAGGACGTGGAAGACGCCATCGCCGCGGTCGGACGGGGGGAGATGTCGTCGCTCGATGTGCTGCGCGCCGTCTACCCCGATCATCAGGACGAGCGCGTGACCGTAAAACCTGCCGGCGACGAAGGCTGGTTCAACGTCCGCAGCGCGTCGGGCATGATCTTCAAGATCCCCGGCAAGAACAAGGCCGACGTTTCTGACGGAGGCGATATCGATGCTCCGCCGATCCGTGGCATATCCTCCAATGTCGAGGTGCATTTCGCCCCGACCGGCGCCGTGCCGGGCGACCGTATCGTCGGCATCATGGAAAAGGGCAAGGGCATCACCATATATCCGATCCAGTCGCCGGTCCTGCAACGGTTCGATGACGAGCCGGAGCGCTGGATCGATGTGCGCTGGGATCTGGACGAGGCCAACAAATCCCGTTTTGCGGCGCGTATCCTCATCAACGCATTGAACGAGCCGGGCACGCTGGCCAAGGTGGCGCAGAGCGTCGCGGATGTCGACGTCAATATCCGCGTGCTCAATACCGTTCGCGTCGCTGCCGATTTCACCGAAATGGCTCTCGACGTCGAAGTCTGGGATCTGCGTCAGCTCAACCAGCTTCTGGTGCAGCTCAAGGAACTCGATTGCATCGCGACCGTGAAGCGTCTCTACGAGTGAGCCGTCGCTCGCGCCGCTATCGATCCGAGGCAGGTTGCATATTTTGTGATCATTTCATGACCAGAATAGAGCGGCTTTTCGGATCGATATGCATTCAGCGCATGGCTGTGTGTATTTTAGAGCGGTGGTAATTACCCTTTGTCGCGCCTATCTTCTGGTTATCGAAGAAACGAAACAGAGATGAGAGAAGACAATGTTTACCCCGATCAGGAAAATCGCCCGCGTCTTGCGTGTTCCGAGTGTTGAAGAACGCGAAATGGCTTATCTGAATGGCTCGCATGACCGTTTTGATCTTGAATATCGTCAGCGTCAGGTCGACCGCGGTCTGTTCCGCCAGCGTTAATCGCAGCTGATACTTGCAAGACCAGGAGGGGCGCTCCGTTGTTGCGCCCTTGGAGCATCCCGATACTGCGGGATTGCTTCCCGCAAATGAAAGAACGCCTCGTTTTCTGCCTCCTGAGCAGGCGACGTTCCAAAAAAGAGCCGTACTTTCGGTTCCTAATAGGTGCATGATACGTTTGGCTGCTCTTGTCATGGCGGCCCCCATTGCACTAGATAAGCCGCATGCTATTTCGTCGCCGGAAACCACTGACATTCAGCGAAAAACTGCGGGAGCACCTTTGGCCCCGCAAGGGTTTCGTTCGCTCGTTCCAATATTTCGGCAAGCGCCTCGTTCGCCTTGCCGCCTCGCCGCATTCCGTTGCGGCAGGCTTCGCAGCGGGCATCGTCGTGTCGTGGACGCCGTTCATCGGCGTGCATTTCGTGATGGCGATCATAATCGCCTATCTGATCGGCGGCAATGTCATTGCTTCCGCGCTCGGCTGCCTGGCGGCCGGCAATCCCATCACCTATCCCTTCATCTGGGCGTTCACCTGGGAAATCGGCCATCTGATCCTCGCGCGTGACAGCGGCGGGCAGGGCGGCGGCATCGATCTGCCGGCGCTGTGGCACAAGGGCGATCTCCTGCAGATTTGGGACCCGGTCTTGAAGCCGATGCTGATCGGCGGCATTCCTCCCGCCATCGTCAGCGGCGTCATCGTCTACGCGCTCACCTATTATGGCGTGAAGACCTTCAAGACCCGCCGCAAGGAGCGCCTGATGGAACGCGCCCGCGAAAGGCTGGCGCTTGCCGAAAACGCATCCAGCGTCTGACGGGGCCTTGACGCCGTCCGGGCCATCAGGAGGGCCATTCCATGATCATCGGCATAGGCAGTGACCTCATCGATATCCGCCGGGTGGAGAAGACGATCGAACGGTTCGGCGCCCGGTTCACCGAGCGCTGCTTTACCGACATCGAGCGCGCCAAGTCCGAAGGACGCAAGAACAAGGCGGCGTCCTACGCAAAGCGCTTCGCCGCAAAGGAAGCTTGCTCCAAGGCGTTGGGCACCGGTCTGGCGCAAGGCGTCTTCTGGCGCGACATGGGTGTCGTCAATTTGCGAAGCGGCAAGCCGACGATGCAGCTGACCGGTGGCGCCGCCGAAAGATTGGCTTCCATGCTGCCGGCAAATCACCGTGCTGCCATTCATTTGACGATAACGGATGATTTTCCTCTTGCTCAGGCTTTTGTGATCATCGAGGCACTACCGATAGACGGCTGAATCACAGCCATGTGTCGCTTTTGGCATCCGCGCCATTGCCGCAATGATGTGAAGCGAGTAGAGAGTGCCTGAATGAAAGTTGCGCCGGTGGGGTGCGAAAAAGGAATAAGACTGCGTGTCCGAGAAAGCCGTAAAACAGCAGAACGCCCTGTGGGAGAACATCAAGGTCATCGTTCAGGCGCTCGTCCTGGCCATGATCATCCGCACGGTTCTCTTTCAGCCATTCACCATTCCGTCCGGCTCGATGATGCCGACGCTTCTCGTCGGCGACTACATCTTCGTCAACAAGTTCGCCTACGGCTATTCGAAGTATTCGCTGCCGTTTTCGCCGGATCTGTTCAACGGCCGCATCTTCGGCAGCGAGCCGAAGCGCGGCGATGTCGTGGTATTCCGTTTCCCGCCGAATCCGGATGTCGACTACATCAAGCGCGTGATCGGTCTGCCGGGCGACCGGATTCAGGTCAAGAACGACATTCTCTACATCAATGGCCAGGCCGTTCCGCGCGAGCCGCATGGTACGTTCTCGTCGGATTACAGCCAGGAGCCGGGCGACAATATTCCGGTCTACAGCGAGCGTCTGCCGGATACGGGCAAGATCTTTGACACGCTGGACCTTTCGCCGAATTCCCGTGGCGACAACACCCAGGAATACGTCGTACCGGCCGATCACTACTTCATGATGGGCGATAATCGCGACAACTCCGATGACAGCCGTTTCGACGTCGGCTATGTGCCCGCCGAAAACCTCATCGGCCGCGCCAGCGTCATCTTCTTCTCGCTGGGTCACGACACGTCGTTCCGTGAAATCTGGAAATGGCCGACCAACATGCGTTGGGACCGCATCTTCAAGGTTGTCGAATGACGAAGGTGCAGACGCTCTCGCAGGCGGATCGTGCCAGGCTTGAGGCTGCGATAGGCTACGAATTCATCGAGAGAGAGCGTCTCGATTGGGCGCTGACACATGCCAGCGCCCGCACCCACAAAACGGGAAATTACGAGCGGCTTGAATTTCTCGGCGACAGGGTTCTCGGCCTTTGCATTGCCGAGCTGCTGTTCAAGACCTTCGGCACGGCGACGGAAGGCGAGCTTTCGGTGCGCCTCAACCAGCTGGTCAGCGCCGAAACCTGTGCCGAAGTCGCCGACGAGATGCAATTGCACCTCTATATCCGCACCGGCGCCGATGTGAAAAAGCTGACCGGCAAGCGTATGCTCAACGTGCGCGCCGATGTCGTCGAAAGCCTGATTGCCGCGCTCTATCTGGACGGCGGGCTCGAAATCGCCAGGCAATTCATCCTGCGCTATTGGGAACGCCGCGCCGTGCGGCCGGACGGTGCAAGACGCGACGCCAAGACGGAGTTGCAGGAATGGGCACATGCGAAATTTGGCGTCACTCCCGTCTACAGGGTTGATGATCGCAGCGGACCGGATCATGATCCCCGTTTTACGGTGACGGTGGAAGTTGCGGGCACGGCGCCCGAGACAGGAATTGAGCGCTCCAAGCGTGCGGCCGAACAGGTGGCTGCGACGCGGATTTTGGAGCGCGAAGGTGTATGGCAGTCTCAGTCGACTGAGAAATAACTGCCTGGAAACGACGGAAAAGATGACCAATCAAGAAGACACACCCGCCGAAGATGGCGCGGTTGAACACAGCGGCCCGACCCATTCGGGTTTCGTGGCCCTCATCGGCCCGACCAATGCCGGCAAGTCGACGCTGGTCAACCGGCTCGTCGGCGCGAAGGTTTCGATCGTCAGCCATAAGGTGCAGACGACGCGCGCCATCGTGCGTGGCATCGCCATCCACAACAACGCGCAGATCGTCTTCATGGACACGCCCGGCATCTTCAAGCCGCGCCGCCGCCTCGACCGCGCCATGGTGACGTCGGCCTGGGGTGGGGCGAAGGACGCCGATCTCATCATGCTGCTGATCGACAGCGAGCGTGGTTTGCGCGGCGACGCGGAAGCCATTCTGGAAGGGTTGAAGGAAGTATCCCAGCCGAAGATCCTGGTCCTCAACAAGATCGACCGCGTTCGCCGCGAGGATTTGCTGGCGCTAGCCGCCGCCGCCAACGAGAAGATCGCCTTCGAGCAGACTTTCATGATCTCGGCGGAAAACGGCTCCGGCTGCGACGACGTCATGGATTATCTGGCAAAGACCCTGCCGGAAGGCCCCTGGTACTATCCGGAGGATCAGATCTCGGACCTGCCGATGCGGCAGCTCGCCGCCGAAATCACCCGCGAAAAGCTGTTTCTGCGGCTCCATCAGGAGCTTCCCTATTCCTCTCATGTCGAGACGGAGAAATGGGAAGAGCGCAAGGATGGCTCGGTGCGTATCGAGCAGGTGATCTATGTCGAGCGCGAAAGCCAGAAGAAGATCGCGCTGGGCAAGGGCGGCGAGACGATCAAGGCGATCTCCACCGCCTCGCGCAAGGAGCTTTCCGAAATTCTGGAACAGCCCGTGCATCTCTTCCTCTTCATCAAGGTTCGCGAGAACTGGGGAAATGATCCCGAGCGCTTCCGGGAGATGGGGCTGGATTTCCCGCATTAATGGAACTTTGCTTCCCTGAGCGCTTTATATTGCAGCGGTTTATCGGGCATGTCGCTCACGCCGCTGCAACTCAGGGGAGCGTTTCATGGCAAAGACCGCGACGATGCATGGGCAGCGCACGCCGTGCCAACACTGTCCATTGAGGTCTCTGCCGCATTTCCGGGAATTCGATCGCGACGAGCTGAATTTCATCAGCGGCTTCAAGAAGGGTGAACTTCTTGTCGATGCCGGCGCCACGATCTTCCTCGAGGGCGCGCATAGCGCCCATCTCTTTACGATCCTCTCCGGTTGGGGCTTTCGCTACAAGACGCTGGAAGACGGCCGCCGGCAGATCCTCAATTATGTGATGCCGGGCGATCTCATCGGTTTGCAGGGCTCCATCATGGGCGAAATGCAGCATTCGACCGAAGCGCTTTCGCCGATCTCGCTTTGCGTGTTCGAGCGCACGGAACTGATGACGCTCTATAATTCCCACCCGCCTCTTGCCTTCGATCTGACCTGGATCGCATCGCGCGAGGAACGGATTCTGGATGAACATCTTCTCAGCATCGGGCGCCGCTCGGCGGTCGAGCGAGCCGCCTATCTGATCGCCTACCTGCATCAGCGCGCCAGCGCCCTTCATTTGTTCAATGGCCGCAAGGTCATCCCCATCACGCAGCAGCATGTTGCCGATACGCTGGGTCTCTCGGTTGTTCACACCAATAAGACATTGAAAAAACTGGCGGAGCGCGGATTGCTTCTCTGGCAGGAGCGCGGCTGCGAGGTTCTGGATGGTGACGGCCTTGCCGAACTCGCCGGCTGGGACGGCCTTGATTCGGGCAAGCGCCCCTTCATTTAAGCGCTGCTCTTCATTCAAACGGCATGTCTTTTTTAAATGCTGATAGCAACTGTATCAGCATAGATTATTGTCATGGTCACTTTTCTACCAGTTTCACCTTTTACTAACCGCGGCGACAAAAGCGATTGGAGCACGCTGACGAGCCCGTAGTACCGCAGTGCAAAAAGTGCGAAGCGGTAGGAAGGCAAGGTCATGTTGCAAGAGACCGCGCCAGCACGGATGGGCAAAACCATTCAGTCAATACGGGCCGATGATTGGCGCCGGAGGGATAAATGTGGGACTTTTTACCGGGCGCGCCGGCTGGCGCACACATTCAAGGACGGCGTTGATATGACGTTTCAGCGCGTCCTTATTCTTGAGGATAATCTCATTATTGCTATGGAGGCTGAGGAAATTCTTCGCCTCGTGGGGATTCAGCAGGTGGAGATTGCCTCAAATCTGGAACAGGCAGTCAATGCCGTTCATGCCGAACATTATGATTTCGCGATGCTGGACGTTAATCTCGGGGAATCGACGAGCTTCGGCTTCGCCCGGTTGCTGATGGAACGCGGCATCTCCTTCGGCTTCGTCAGCGGCTACTCCGATACACTCGATTTCCCGGCGGACCTGCGGCATGTGCCGCTTTTGAACAAACCCTTCGACGAGCAGGCGATGCGCCTCTTTGTCCAGACACTGGCGGCTGGCGGCTCTTCCGCCATGTGACAGCCGCGGTCATTTGCCCTAAACTCGAATCGCGACATCATATCGAGGCAACCGGCCCATGCAGTGGCAGGACCACGCGATCATCCTCGGCGTCAAGCGCCTCGGCGAGAACAGTGTTATCGCCGAAGTGATGACGCGCGCCCGTGGCCGGCATATGGGTCTGGTGCGCTCCGGCCGTTCGCGTGCCATGCAGCCGGTGCTGCAGGCCGGCAATCTTGTCGAAGCGACCTGGCGGGCGAGGTTGCACGAGCATCTCGGCGAATTTCGCATGGAGCCGGTCACGCTCAGGGCTGCGCGGCTGATGGAGACGGCAACCTCCGTCTATGGCGTGCAGGCGATGGCCGCGCTGCTGCGGCTGCTGCCGGAGCGGGATCCGCATCCGCATCTCTACGATGCGCTCGATGTGATCCTGGAGAATCTGCAAAATCCCGCCGATGCCGGCGAGCTCTTCGTGCGCTTCGAGCTTGCCGTGTTGAACGATCTCGGCTTCGGCCTCGATTTGACCGAATGCGCCGCGACCGGCGTGCGGGAGGATCTGGCGTTCGTTTCGCCGAAATCCGGCCGTGCCGTCTGCCGGGCCGCCGGCATGCCATGGGCGGACAAGATGCTGGTGCTGCCGTCCTTCCTTGCGGCCGGAGCCATGGCCGCCGCCGATAGGGAAAGCCTCGCGGCCGCTTTCCGCCTGACCGGCTTCTTCCTCCATCGTCATGTCTATGAGCCGCGCGGTATTGAGATCGCTGTGGCACGCGACGGTTTCATGCAGGCTGCGCTGAAGGCGGTCGCGGTGGCATCGTTGGACGATGCGGCGGTTTCACCGAGCCTCCTCGCCAAAGGTTGAATGGCAGGGAGACTGCCGTTTGGCGCCGGCTGCCGACAGGATCATGGCGGCTCGGTTCCATATGGCATCCCGCCGCTGAAAGCAGGCATTAGCGCCGCTTGAACGTCCAGCCTTCCGGCCGCTCTTCGAGCACCGTCACCGCATCGCCGATCTTCACCATGCCTTCGCCGCGCGGCACCGCGTTCCAGCCGAAGAGCGGGCCGGGAACGCGCCGGTCGGCCGACATGCGGATGCGGCCCATGGCGGGCATGGGGTTCGGCACGTCGCGCGAGCCGGTCTGCTGATCCTGCGTCGTCATGATGCAGCGCGCGCAGGGTTTGACGAGATCGAGACGAATGCCGCCGATTTCGATCGCCGCCCAGCGGTCCTCCGGCCATTCCTCGTCGATATCGATGACGATGTTGGGGCGGAAGCGCTCCATGCCGACGGCGCCTTCGCCGTGGCTGGCAAGATCGGCGTTGAGCGCCTTCAGCGATCCGGTCGTGGTGACGAGAATCTGGTATCCGTCGGCAAAGGTGACGGGCGTGTCATCGCCGGCCCATTCCGGGCTGGCGATGCGCTTGGCAAGCCGATCGAAGAAGACCATCCTGACCTCGCGCCCCAGCCAGCTCGACAGGGCCTTGTTGGTTTCATCGTCGGCGACGGAAGCGTTGACCGCCGACTTCCAGACGACGACATCCATGCGGTTTTCCGGATGTGGCGGCGGGACGATGATGTCAGCCTTGCCATCCATCTTCAGCCGCAGATAGGAGGGGGCCGGCTGGATATCGATCCGAGCCAGGTCCTGCAACTCGCGCTGGGTGAAGAAATGACCGGACGGATCGACCAGCATGGCACGACGATCGCCGGCAAGGCCGAAAGCGTCGATAGCGGCTGACGGAATGGCGATGCCGCGTGCGCTCTTGAGGGGATAGATGAAGAGATCGCTGACGCGCATGGATGACCCTCAGATTTCGTCGATGAACATTGCCAGCACGGTTTTCAGCCGGTCGTGCCGCGCTTCGGCGAATTTGCGTCCGGTCTCGGTCTGGAATCCATCCGCGAGTTTGAACAGCTTTGTCTCGAAATGGTCAATGGCGAAACGCTTGTCGTCGAGCGGCCGCTCCGTCGCCAGTGGATCGAACGGGTCGTACAGGCCAGAGCCGAGACGCCCGGCGATGTAAAAGCAGCGCGCAGCTCCGACCATGCCGATGGCATCCAGCCTGTCCGCATCCTGCAAGATTTTCGCCTCCAGCGTCGCGGGCGGCAGGTTGGCGGAGAAGCTATGCGTTGTGATCGAATGCGCCGCAGCTGCGATATCCTCATCCGCCCATCCGAGTTGCCGCAGGATGCCGGAAGCCTTTTCGGCGGCAAGCCGAGAAGCTTGCGCGCGGTGGGGAGAATTCTTCTCCACGGCAACGCAATCATGCAGCAGCACGGCGGCTGCCAGAATGCGTGCGTTGCCGCCTTCCTCGGCCTGAATGGCCATGGCGTTGCGAAAGACGCGCAGGATATGGGCAATATCGTGCGAGCCATCATCGCCATCGGCGGCATGGGGGATAAGATCCGCGGCCAGTGCTTCGAACGGGGCAAAGGCCCGCGCCATCTTGTCGGTATCCATTGTCGGACTCGCTCCGGATTGATCGGTCGGCAGTTCCTTCGTCCTACCGGGCCAGGGGATTCGCTGCAATCATTCCGTCGCTTTCTTGCCCGTCAGGATCTTCTGGTAGAACAGGCCGATGCCGATCAGCACGGCGCCGAGCCCGATGAAGGAAAGGGCGCGCAGGAAGCCTTCGAGGTTCGCCATGTCGATCAGGAAAGCCTTGACGACGGCAATGGAGACCAGCGCCGCCGAGGCGATGCGCAGGCTCCGCGCCTCGAAGCGGGCGCCGAGCCCGAGAAGAGCGATGCCGATCAGCAGCCAGACGACGGAGTAGGAATAGAGCTCGCCCTGGATGAAGCCGTTCCAGAAGGGAATATATTCGCCCTGCCAGAAACGGCGCACCGACAAGGTCGCCCAGGCGAAAGCCATCACGGCCGCCGCCAAGGCGAGCATGGCGACATAGGGCAGGGGCCGCCGATTGCGCGCATAGAGCGCCAGCCCGCCATAGGCAATGGCCGGCAGGAGATAGGCGAGCAGCAGCAGGTTGAAGAGCGGAATCCGTCCCGTGCTCTCGCCCGTCACGAACGGGTTCAGTCCGAGCAGATGCAGGGTAAGGATCATGACGACGGAAGCCGCTCCAAGCGCCATGCCGCCATAGCGGAAGACCGGGCTTGCCGCGCTCAGATCGAGCGCCATCAGCGTTGCGGAGGCGCCGATTGCCAGCAGCGTGTAGATCGATTGCTCGCCGAGTGTTGGAACGGCGTCATTCAGGACGCCGCCGTTCATGGCGTGACGCACGAGGATGGCGATGGTCAGCAGCGTGAGGAAGCAGGCGAGCGCCTGCAACGTGTTGCGCAGCCGCAGGCTCGGCGACTGGCGAGTGATGAACGCCGCGCAAGCGGCGAGGACAGCCGGTATGCCGTAGCCGGCAAGCAGCATGTTGAAGACTGGTGTCGTGCCGAGATCCGCCGGATCGACGATCGTCGGCTGCCAGGCGATGCGCCCCATGGTGATGATCAGCGCGGCAACCATGGCCCATGGCAGAACGGGCCAGCTGCGCAGACGTCCCGCCAGCAGGTAAGCGATACCCAGAACCGGCAGCAGGATCGTGGCGGCGGCATGGTGTGCAAGCGTGTGGAGCGCGAAGATCGCGGCGGCAAAGGAGCCGGCGGCAAGAATGTTCGTCGGCAGGCTTTCGGCCTCGCCTTCGAGGCGATATTGCCATTCGGCAAGCCCGATCAGCACGATAGCCAACCCTACGCCGTAAAGGCCATGCAGCCAGTCGAGCGTCCAGTTGCCGAAATTGACGAAGCTGATCGTTGCGATCGCTAGCGGCGTGGCCGCCATGACCAGGCTCCAGAGCGCGGCATAAGGCTTCTCTTCCCTGGCGAAGTGCCTCAGGAAGAAGAAGCCGATCAGCACGAAGATCGCGCCGAGACCGAGCACTTCATAGAGCACGGTGCTCTGCAGACTGATGGTGCCATCCGCAGCGCTGGGTTCGACCCCCGCGATCCAGTTCGTCAGGACGCCGGAGGCGCCGATGACGGCAATGGCTGCCGACAGGATCGTTGCCCAGGCCGCGTGAAGACGGCCGGCACCGAAGGCTGCGACTGCCGCGACGATGGCCGCAAACATGAATGTGGCGTCAGCGATGGGATATCCGTAATCAAGAGCATAGGTGAGCAGGCAGAGCGACACCGTGAGCGCGCCGACCGATGCCGTCAGCGTCATGCCGAGCGGCGCTCTGGCAAGAAACACCGCCCATTGACCGACGGCATGCTGTGGCTGGGCGATGTCGTCGACCGGTCCCGCTTCCCTGTTCTCCCTTGCGGGTTCCTGGATCGGGTAGCGTCCCGGCCAGAGGAAAATCGTGCCGCCGATCATCGCAAGCATGGAAAGCGTGACCGGCGTCAGGTCAACGGCCGGGCTGAAGGTGATGTAAAGCAGCGGCCAGAGGCTGAGCAGCCCGTTTGCAAGGGACGGTGCAATCAGCCAGCGGCGCAGGCGCGCCGCCAACAGGGTCGCAAGCCAGGTCAGGGTGAGATAGCCGAAGAGAATCCAGGGCTTCGGCGAGGTCGAGGCGATGAGGGCGGGCGTTGCCATCGACGCCAGCAGGCCGAGGCCGGCAAGAGCCTGCCCGTGCAGCAGCGACAGCCCGAGCGTGGCGAGCGAAATCAGGGCCAGCAGCACGAAGGCAATGGCGGGTCCGATGAAGCCGTAGACGCCATGCGCCGCATAGGTGGAGCCGAACAGGGCGACGACGCCGGCAGCCGTGAGCACGCCGGGGATCATCGCGTTCTGGAAGGCGTTGCCGAGAACCGGCGCGGCGCGGCGGCGGATCACCTCGCCCGCGGCTATCAGCGCAAGACCGAAGAGCGCGGCAAGGATGAGCCGGACGCCAGGGCTGAGGAGGCCGCTCTCGATCGAATATTTGACCATGAAGATGCCGCCGAACGCCAGCGCGATGCCGCCGACCCAGACGGCCCAGCGCGCGCCGATCGTGCTTTCCAGGCTTTCCTTCGCCTGTGACGGTGTCCGGCCCACAGCAGGCGCGCCATCCTCTTCGAATGTCTCCGCAGCATTGCGTGCGGCGGCGGCGGGTTCGTCGATATCGGCAGCTGAACTATCTTCGATCTCAGCTTCCGGCTGATCTTCGATGGGCTGGGCGGTGGCATGAGCCATCGAATCCAGTGCGGGAATCGATTCGCCGGTATCCGCTGTCAGCACCTTGTTGGCGAGCGCGTTCTGCAGCTCCTGAACGCGTGCCTCAAGCTGTTTAATCCTCAGATTGTGGCCTCGTAGTACCAGAATACCAACGATCAGGATGACGAGCGGTAATAATTCCATCATGTCCTCTCCACGGGCGATGCGCCGCACCATATACGAAACGGTTCGCCCGGTAAGGATAGATAGTCAGATTCGCCTATGATTCCAGGGGATTATGCCAAACACCCTGATGAAGTCGCGCAAGGCGAACGTTAGGAAACTCGAATTTACCGCTTGGCAACTATGGTTAATACCCATTAACAATTTGTCTTTACCGGCAGCGCGAAGCAGCTTAATAGGGCTTCGTAGTTTAACTCTGAATGTATTGCGTACAAACGACGTCGCATGAGGCGGCTCCTACCACAGGAGGTTTGTATGTCCCATGTTTCTTCCATATCCGCCAGCTCCTACCCCTATCGCGGCACGCTATCGCGCCTCGATTCGAATGGTGATGGCGTTCTGAGCCGTGAAGAGCGCGAAGCGGACGAGCGCCCCGGCATTCTCGATGCCAATGATGCCGAAGGCAGTGCTGCCGACGGCTCGAACAGCGTATTGGGCAGCCTGATGGCCAAGCTCATGCAGCTGCCGAACGCCGATGCGGCCTCCAGCGCCAAATCGCCGGAAAACAACGTCGCTTTCGACGTGGACCTGCTGTCGCCGATGGATGCCTATAACAGCACCTACGGCCAATATGACGTTGAAAACGTGGCGGCCTGAAAAGCACCGTTGCGTGACGATATTGGCGGCTTGCCGGAACACCGGCAGGCCGCCCTATCATTTTGATGCAGGCCCATTTTCCCCGTTCGCCGGAACACTCCCTCCCGTCATGCGTTGGACATTTGCCACGCAGAAGAGGGAGGGCGTTCCATGAAACGGATGCTGATCGCTACGATTCTCACGCTTGCCGCAGCCATGCCCGTTGCAGCGCAGAGCCAGAGCACCGCCACCGCCGATTTTGTCGGCCTCGACGGCAAGCAGGCAGGGCGTGCGACATTGACCGAGGGCAAGAAGGGCGTGCTGATCGAGATGGAAGTCTCCGGCATGCCCGCCAATCGCTGGGTCGCCTTTCACATTCACGAAAACAGCAGTTGCGACCATACGCACGGGTTCGAGTCGGCCGGCGGCCATTTCAATCCGACCAAGGCAGAACACGGTTTCCTTGCCGCCAAAGGACCGCATGCCGGTGACATGCCCAACCAATATGTCGATCAGGACGGCAAGCTGCGTGCCCAGGTCTTCAACGACATGGTGTCGCTGAACGGCAAGAACGGCATTCGCGGCCGCACGCTGATGATCCATGCCGAGTCCGATGACTACCGCAGCCAGCCCGTCGGAGGCGCCGGCAAGCGCCTGGCATGCGCGATCATTCAATAAAAACACGCGGCGGGTGATTCGCGCCGTCGCAGCCAGCAGCGCCAAGCTGCGGTTGTCCTGGGCACATGAGCGCCCACCGGCAATATGATTCGATGCCTGTCAATTATGGTTAATGGTGAATTAACAACGATCTTCAATTGGCATGTCAAACCGGTCTATCCTGCTCGCAGATGACTAAGCGTGCCGGGGTCGATTGAACACGCGATGGCATTTGCCGTAGGAGATTCGGATGAGCGGGGTTTCTTCAATTGGAAGCAGCATGACGGCTGCCTCGTACAGTCCCCTGGATAAAAATCAGGATGGTGTCGTGGATGCTCAGGAACTGCAGGAGGCCGCGCAGTCCGGCCTTCTGTCAGCGAGCATTCTCAGCGACGAGGATAGTGACAGCAGCAGCGACCCCAGCGCGACGGATGTCTTTTCCGGCAATCTAGCGTCGATGCTTTTGCAGATGCAGCAGGACAGCCAGTCGGGCAGTTCCACGTCCACCGACGGCTCGTCCGACGAGTCGCCCATGGACCAGCTGTTTGCCAGCCTCGACACCGATCAGGATGGCAAGATCACACAGGCCGAGTTCGTCGCCGGGCGTCCGACGGACATGAGCGAAAGCGATGCCGAGGACCTGTTCAAGAGCCTGGATACGCAGAATGCCGGCTCCCTGACCAAGGATCAGTTCGCCGAAGGTCTCGATGTCCTCAAGTCGTCGGATGCTTCCGCCGCCGACATGCTGTCCCTGGAGCCCAGTTCGAGCGACAGCAACCCGGCGGATGCTGCGACGATAGCGCAGGATCAGGCAATGGACGTGTTCTTGAGCGGTATGCAGCAGAACCCGTCTTCGCTCTATCAGAACACCTATGGCCAGTATGATCCTGACCAGATGGATGGTGTCGCGGCCTGATCGCGGCAAGCGACTGCGATAGGAACGGAGATTGCGAAACGTGATCTCCGCTCTTGTGCGTTCTCGGCTTACCCGGCCAATGCCAGCGTGAAAGGGGCGTTGCCGTCCGCATCCGCGCCGCGGCCGATTTCCTTGACTGCGGCAACCAGGCGCCCGTGGCGTCCGAGCATGTCGTCACCGATGGCGACCAGCCGTGCATTCGGCGTGGCAAAGGGCGAGCTCGTGCGCAGGCGGCGCACCAGCGTCAAGTCCTCCTCCTCGGGGCGAACGGCCAGGGCCGCGATCAGCGCTGCCGCCGGCGAGCGCGAGACGCCCATCCAGCAATGGATGAGCAAAGGCGCGCTGCGATCCCAGCCGGTGGCGAAATCGATGATGGCGCGAACATGCGCCTCCTGCGGGGCGATCAGATCGCCGGTTCCGGCAAAGCTGATATCGTTCATGTTGAGCAGCAGGTGCCGCTCTGCCTTGATGACCGCAGGCCGATGAAAGCTCTGCTCCTTGGCCATGAGGCTGATCATCTCACGCGCGCCATGGCGAACGGCCATTTCGGCGATGCGTGCCAGCGGCGATACCACGATTGCGCTCACGCCCCGATCCCCACCGTGGCGCGCTCGGCCTCGATCGCCTCGAAGCGTTTGAGGAACAGCCGTTGCGCCTCGATCGCCGGCATGGGCTCTATCGGCAGCATCTCGCGCGTGACGTCGCGCGGCTGGCCGAAGAACTTGCGCGCCTCTTCCGGCGTGAAGCCCGCAAGCAGCGTCGCCTCGAAATAGGCCGAGATCGTATCGGCCTTCTTGATCTTGTCCTTGAGCTGTGGAGCGCAATGCGGGGGCAGGGCGAAGCGCCGGTAGATTGCCGCCTCGAGCCGCTTCTCCACGACCTTGTAATCGCCGCCGACGACGGACTTGAACGGCGAGATCATGTCGCCGATCACATATTCCGGTGCATCGTGCAGCAACGCCGCAAGCTGCTCGTCAGGCGTCGCCGGATTGAGGTGGCGAAAGATCGCTTCCACGACAAGGCTGTGTTGCGCAACCGAAAAGGCGTGGTCACCGGAAGTCTGTCCGTTCCAGCGCGCGACGCGGGCAAGTCCATGGGCGATGTCGCTGATCTCTACGTCGAGCGGCGAGGGGTCGAGCAGATCGAGCCGCCGCCCGGATAGCATGCGCTGCCAGGCGCGCGCGGTCTTGGCCGATGTCATGCCGACGCCTCGTCGGCGCTCGCCGGGAAGGAGAGGCCGGACCATGAGGGCAGCGACACGGAGACCTCCACATTGTCGGCCTGTATCGCAGTTCCCTCGGTAATGGCTTCGCCCGCCCGGTCGATACGGACGATGGCAAGGCCAATGTCGCCTTCGGTCGAGCCGAGCGTGCCGATCGGCTTGCTGCCGACGGTCAATTCCGTACCGGAAGCGGGCAGCCCGGCATTGCCCTTTACGATGACGACGCGCCTGCGCGCCGTGCCGCGATGGTGCATGCGGGAAACCACTTCCTGGCCGATGTAGCATCCCTTGCGAAAGCCAAGGCCGCCGTTCAGATCCATCAGCACATCATGCGGAAAGGCGTCCTGCAACGCGAAATCGCGACCGGAGACGGCAATGCCGTTGACGATCCGAAGCTCGTCATAGAGCGCCTCGGGCTCGCTGCCATGCTCGCCGGGCGTGCGCGTCAACGCAACTCCCGCCTTGGCGAAGCGGCTGTCCCTGGGGCCGTCCGTTGCGGCATCTCCCCAAGCGACCGTGACGCCTTCGACACCTTCCACGCCGAAATCGACCTTGGCGCGCAGCCGATACATGGTGAGCCGCTTGAGCAGGCTCTCACGCTGCGCCGTATCCGTCTCGATCAGAAAGCCGGGGCCGTCGCGCCAGATCATGAAGTCGAACAGGATCTTGCCCTGCGGCGTCAGCAATGCGCCCGGGCGGGCTTCATCGGCGCCAAGCGAAGCAAGATCGGTGGTGATGAGATTGTGCAGGAACGATTCCGCTTCCGCACCGGCGACACGGATGAAGGAGCGTTCTTTCAGGAAAACGGCTGGCATGATGGATCCGCTGATTTGGCCTATCACGCAGAGGTAGGGCCTTCGGCGGGGAACCGCAAGTTCCCCGGCCGGATCATTCGCCCGAGGTGAAGAATTTCCAGCGGCCGTCCGGCGTAATGCCGACGCGATAGAAATTGTAGCCGCCGAATTCGAGCATGTCGGCGTAGTCGCCCGCCGTCACGATGCGCATCATGTCGACCTTCTCCGGCGTGGAGAGCGTCTTGATGTCCTTTTCGGCAAAATAGGGCCATACATAGACTTCGTCAGGAGTTCCCTGGTCGATATGGGCAAAGCCGGTCGACATGATGTCGAGCAGGATGGACAGGATCTCGATGCCGTCGGGATCGCCCGAAAGGTCATGCAGGGTCTTGATCGGATCCTCACCGGGATCGTCGGCAGTGACCTGCGTCTGCTTGAGGCCGGCGCCGATGTTCATCAGCGGGCGCAGGCGCTCGAGATCGCCGGAGGCAGCAGCCTCGACGATCGCCGCACGGAGCTTCCGCACCGGCTCCGGCGCCTTGTCGATGTCGAAAAGGAATTCGACCGATTTATTCGCATTGGAAGCATCGCCGCCGCTCTGGTCGGCTTGCTTGTTGATCAGCGGATCGGGCATCGGCAGCGTGTTGTTGGAAGGAGCTTCCAGCGCCTGTTCGACCGGCTTGTCGTTCTTTTGCTGTGTGGTTTGCGCAGCGTCCTTTGCCTGCGGAGCCGGCGGATTGAGCTGGGAAAAGGCAAGGGCCGGAAGCGGCAGGGCGGTGCCGCCCAAAAGCAGGGTTACGGCGGCAAGCGAGGCAATGGAACAGGAAAGCGCATTGCCTGGAAACATACGCATGGCAATCTCTGATTGTTATTGCAGGGTTCGGTTCGGAGAGAATTCACCCGCGAGCATGCGTTCGCGCAGCGATTCGAGCAAGGCTTCCGCGCCCTGTTCACCCTGAATACGGATCGTCTCGCGAATCGCATGGGCAATGGCGGCATCCGCGATGATTTCCGGCTCGATACCGTCAGCCATCCCATCGGCCCAAGCTTCGTTCTGGTATTCCAGCGCTGCCTGCATCTTTTCATGGACGATCATGTCGTCGATTTCGTTCAGGCTGGTTTCCATTGTTTCTTTCCTCGAGACGTTCATGTCCTTACCACTTGCTTAACAACTTTATCAGCCTTTTCTCAAAACGACACGGCTCGCTACGAAAAGGGGTTAATAAATCGTCAATTTCCAAAGCGGGCGGTGATTTCTGTCGCCAGTGTTGCACCTTCGTTACGGTATCGCTCTTCCGCGACGAGAGCCTGCGGCGTGCAGTTCGTGTAAACCGATGCGAAGGACCGATACCCACGGTTGAATGCGGCGGTCAGCTTTTCCTTGCGTTCCGGCTCGCTCTTGGTTTCCGTATCGAGCAACTGCTGCATGTCGCCCCGCCATCCGTCTTCCGGCGTCGGGCTGCAAAGATTGCGCAGGTAGTCGATGGAGCCCAGAATTTCGGCAAGCCGGGAAAGCTGGTCGTCGTAGGGAGTGGGCTGTCCCGCATTCCCGCCATCGGGCGCCTGAGCCGGCGGCACGCTTGCTGCCGGCTGCGCCGCAGCGGGAAAGGCTGCGGCAAGCACGATGCAGATCAGAAGCGGTCGGCCAAGGCGGTTATGAATCATGTAACCATGTTGAGCGAACAAGCATGACGGGAACAAGGCGCGTCGGGTGGTTTCCACGCGGATATTGCTCAGCATCGTTAATATCGCGGCCGGAGCTAGGGTCTCGCCGCTGCCAGCCGTTCCACGCATTCGAGAACGCTTGCCGGAACGGGCAGGGTGCGCACCTCTTCCAGCGTGTACCAGCCGATGGCGGCGGCATCGTCGGCCGCTTCGGCGACGGCATCCTCGTCGGCATCCACGAGGAAGACCGAGAGCAGGAAGTGGCTTGTCAGCGTCCCGTCCGCTGCGTGGGAGCGCAGGTCATAGGTCTCGAACAGGCGGGGATTGCGGGCGGTTATGCCGGTCTCTTCCCTGAATTCGCGCAGCGCCGCATCGGCCGGCGTTTCTCCCGCCTCGGCTCGACCGCCCGGAAAGGCATACATATCGGCGGATGGCGGATTGCTGCGCAATACCAGCAGGAAGCGGCCGTTGCGTTCGAGAATGGCGGAAGAGGCAGGGCGGGGAACAGAGGTCATGGATCGCTTTGCATCGGGAAGAGGAGATTTGTGGGCGATGACGCGGCATCACCGGCCCACCTCTACAGGAAACGACCCTTGCTGTCTTTCATGAAAGACCCTTAACTCGCTGTCGGCGCGCGTCGATTCTGCGCGCGGGATATGGGGCGGAAACGCATGATCTACGGGCTGTATGCTCTGGCCGCCTTGGCTGAAATTGCCGGCTGCTTCGCCTTCTGGGCATGGCTGCGCCTGTCAAAGCCGGTCTGGTGGCTGGCGCCCGGACTTGTCTCGCTCGCGCTCTTTGCCTGGCTGCTTGCCTTGGTGCCGAGCGAAGCCGCAGGGCGTACCTTTGCCGCCTATGGCGGCGTTTATATCGTTGCCTCCATCCTCTGGCTCTGGCTGGTCGAGGGGCGGTTGCCGGACCGATGGGATGTTTCCGGCGCAGCCGTCTGCCTCGCCGGTGCGGCGATCATTCTCCTTGGCCCACGCGGCTGAGCTTGAGCTTGACCCGCCGCTCTCCGGGTGCAAAACAAGTCCCATGTGCGGACGTTTTGCTTTGACATCGACGGCAGACCAGGTTGGGGAAGCGCTCGGCGTCCTGCTGAATGAAGGTTTCCCAGCGCGTTACAATATCGCGCCGACGCAGCCGATCCTGGTCGTCATTGCCGGTGACAGGCAATTGCCGGGCAGCAACCTGCCGGATCGCCGCGCGCTGCTGGTGCGCTGGGGCTTTACGCCCGCCTGGGTAAAGGACCCCAAGGAATTTCCCCTGCTGATCAACGCGCGCGCCGAAACGGCAATCGGCAAGGCGTCCTTCCGCGCAGCCATGCGCCATCGCCGCATCCTCGTCCCGGCATCCGGCTTCTACGAATGGCACCGACCTTCGAAGGAAAGCGGCGAGAAGCCGCAGGCCTACTGGATCCGGCCACGCAGCGGCGGCGCCATCGCCTTTGCCGGGCTGATGGAAACCTGGGCGTCGGCCGACGGTTCGGAAGTCGATACCGGCGCGATCCTGACGACGGCGGCAAATAGCGCCATCCGCTCCATCCATGACCGCATGCCTGTCGTCATCAAGCCGGAGGATTTCGCCCGCTGGCTCGATTGCAAGACGCAGGAGCCGCGCGATGTCCTCGATCTGATGAGGCCGGCCCAGGAGGATTTTTTCGAGGCTGTCCCGGTTTCGGATCGCGTCAACAAGGTCGCGAACATGGGGCCGGACGTGCAGACGCCCATAGCGCTCGATCCGGTGAGGAAGCCGCCGAAGAAGCAGGATCCCGAGGATGGCCAGTTGAGCCTTCTCTAAGCGGCCGCCCTTCGGCGGCCAGCGACCGGAAACGCCGTCTGCCGACGCCATCTGGCGATCGGCCGGACGATAGTCTTAGGCAATCTTCTTCTTGAGAGGCTTGGTCTTCAGCATCATGTGAGCTGCGAGAACTGCCTTCAGGCCCAGCGGACGATAATGCTTGCTAGGATCGATCTTTGCTTGCGGTTGTGCCGCTTCGTCTTTCTTCTGCGTCATGTTTCACTCCTCACCATGCTCCCCCGGAGCATTTCGCGATTCACTGTCGAGTAGTGCTTTTTGTCGTAAATCATGACAAATCGAAGGCGTTTTCCAATCAGCTTTTATAAACAACGACCATATTTCGAGAGATTAGCGCCGAATCCTCGTGTAGATTCCGCACTGCCGCAATGTTTGAAATCGCTGAAATGCAAGGTCAACGCGGCTTGCGGGTCAGCTCGCGGCCGACCGCAGCGCCCTTGACGGACAAGGGAGGTTTGAAGACTTGCGGTTGCAGTGCGGGAATGCCGCGGAAGACCTATGTGCGGTCGCTAGATATGCCGGCCGATGTCGTCGTTGGAATCGTCGACATTGGGATCGCCAGGTCCATTGATCGTGTAGGTGCCGTATTTCTTGGCCCAGGAGCGCGCGCCCAGGGGCAGCGACAGCAGATAGACAGCAACGGTCACCACCATGACATGCCATGTGTAGCTCATCAGCAGCGCGACATAGACGACGATGCCTAGCATGATCGGAAGGACCAGATCGCGCCTGATGCCGCTGCCTTCCGACTTGCCGGACCAGACGGGCAGGCGGCTGACCAGCAGAAAGCCGATGAGGACGGTGTAGGCGGAACCCCAATAGGCGAAGGCCCGGTCCGGCGTCAGCCCCAGAAAGCCGAGGTAGACCGGCAGGAGCACCAGCATGGCGCCCGCCGGTGCCGGCACGCCGACGAAATATTCGGACTGCCAGGAGGCCTTGTGCTCGCGTTCGGCCATGACGTTGAAGCGGGCGAGCCGAAGGCCGGCGGCGATCGTATAGATCAGCGCGGCAATCCAGCCGAGCGAACGGGCCTGGTCGAGCAGGAAGACATAGACCACGAGAGCCGGCGCAACCCCGAAATTGACGATATCGGCGAGCGAATCCATCTGCGCACCGAATTTCGAGGTGGCCTTCATCAACCGCGCCACGCGCCCGTCGATGCCGTCGAGGAAGGCCGCGACCAGCACGGCGACGACGGCAAGCTCGTAGCGGCCTTCGAAAGCGAGGCGAATGCCCGTCAGGCCCGCACAGATCGCCAGCACGGTGATCATGTTCGGCACGATCAGCCGAAGCGGGATCTCCCGCAGGCGCGGCCCACGCGCTTCATCGTTGGGCCCATGCGGCTCGAAAGGCGGAAAAGGCGTTTTCATCTCGCTCGTGTTCCTAGGGTTCAGCTGCGGCGGCTAACGGTCGGGCCTTTTGCCGAGCCGAATTCGGCAATGACGGTCTCGCCGGCGATCGCCCGCTGGCCGATGGCGACCCGCGACGAAGCGCCTTCGGGCAGAAAGATATCGAGGCGCGAGCCGAAGCGGATCAGCCCGATGCGCTCGCCGGCATCGAGCGGCTCGTTCGGATTGACGAAGCAAAGGATGCGGCGGGCGACGAGGCCGGCGATCTGCACCACGCCGATCTCGCCGTGCTTGGTTTCGATGACGAGGCCGTTGCGCTCGTTCTGTTCGCTGGCCTTGTCGAGTTCCGCATTGAGGAAGCTGCCCTGGCGGTAGGCGATGTTGGTGATGCGGCCGCGCATCGGCGAACGATTCACATGGCAGTCGAACACGTTCATGAAGATCGAGATGCGCAGCATGGGCAGGCTGCCGAGATTGAGCTCCGCCGGCGGCGTCACCATCTGCACGCCGGACACCCGGCCGTCGGCAGGCGACACCGCCAGATCGTCGTCCTGCGGCGTCATGCGCTCGGGGTCGCGGAAGAAATAGGCGCACCACAGCGTCAAGATCAGGCCGATCCAGAACAGCGGCTTGAAGATCCAGCCCAGCACCAGCGACGCGACGAAGAAACCTGCAACGAAGGGATAGCCTTCCTTGTGCACCGGAACGATGACGTTGCGTACGCTGTTCAACAAGCTCATCTATGGCCTACTCCGTTAGGGCGCCTCATCCAAAAACCGTGTTGCGGTCGCCGGGCGAGATCATGCCAGTCAAAAGAATGAGAACAAGATAAGCGGTCTTGCTCTGATTACCAGTCGAGCGTGACTACAGGCAAACTCGGTCATGGGCAATGGTTTCGCACGCTCGCCCCCAGCGCAATCCGCCTCGGGCCAGGATGCCGACGATCCCCCGCGTTGAAAAGTGTTGCCCGCGAGAGATAGTGAAAAGGCCGCCGATGGAATCCGGCGGCCTTGCATGTCCTGTGATGGTCGAACGAAAATCAGAGACCGAGAGCGGCGCGCAGCTCGGCCTTGGCGCCTTCATACTCGCTCTTGTAGTCGTCATGCGTCATGATGGTCTCCGCGATGACGGTGCCGGCGATGCGGCCGGCTTCGATGTCGGTCGCGTAATGAATGCCGCCGACGACGCGGTTGTGACCGTATTCCCAGGCGCGAGTCATGATGACGGCGCGCTTTTCCGGCACCATGTTCGACAGCACGATGCCCATCAGCGTGCCGAGCGTGGTGTGGCCGGACGGATAGGAACCGGACTTGGAGAGCGGCACGATCGGCTTCACCAGATCGCTGTAGAGATGCGGACGCGGGCGCTTCCAGACATCCTTGGCCGGATCGACGACAGCGCCTTCGGTCTCGACGATGCGATCGAAGAAGGCCGAGAACTTCGGCAGGTTTTCCTTGGTGAACTTCGGATTGTCGATGACGTCGGAGAAGCGCCAGACGTTCTCTTCCGCATCGGCCACGGCGCGAGCCGCCATTTCCGGCGTGCGGGTTACCTGGATCGTCAGGATTTCGCCGAGTTCGGCCTTCATCTGCGCCGAATCATTGGCAGGCGGCGGCGGCAGCAGATCGAGAAGGTTGACTTCCTTGGCGTCGGTAAACGGCTTGGCATCATCGGCAAAAACCGGCGAGGCGAGGCCGACCACGAGCAGCAGTGTTAAGGCTTTGGCAAAAGTACGCATTTCGGGGCTCCCTTGAAGTTGAGCCCCGTACCTAGCAAGCTGTCATCTCAGGCGCGTGACAACTGCCGGTGCATAACCGGTACGCGCAGAGGCTTTCGAAAGGCCGCAGGACGCGGCGCTTCGCATGGTTGCTCAGCTTGCCGGCGCCAGCCGGTTGACCACGCCCAGGTCGTCGTTCTCGCGCACCTGCTTCAGATGCTCCTCGGCCTGGGTTGCCTCGCGCTGGCGGCTCCACATGGAGGCGTAGAGCCCGTTCTGCGCCAGCAGGGCGGCATGGGTGCCGCGCTCGGCGATGACGCCGCTTTTCAGCACGATGATTTCGTCCGCGCCGATCACGGTCGAGAGGCGATGGGCGATGACCAGCGTCGTGCGGTTTTTGGAAACGACGTCGAGGGCGGCCTGTATCTCGCGCTCGGTCGTCGTATCCAGCGCGGAGGTCGCTTCATCGAGGATCAGAACCGGCGGCGACTTGAGAACGGTGCGGGCGATGGCGACGCGCTGCTTCTCGCCGCCCGACAATTTGAGGCCGCGTTCGCCGACCTTGGTGTCGAAGCCTTCGGGCAGATGGCGGATGAATTCGCCGATCTGGGCGATTTCGGCCGCCGTCGTCACCTCGGCCTCGCTTGCGCCCGGCCGGCCGTAGCGAATGTTGTAGGCGATGGTGTCGTTGAAGAGCACGGTGTCCTGCGGCACCATGCCGATGACCTTGCGCAGGCTCTTCTGCGTCACGGTGCGCAGGTCCTGGTCGTCGATGGTGATCGTTCCGCTTTGCACGTCGTAGAAGCGGTAGAGGAGGCGCGACAGCGTCGATTTTCCGGCACCCGAGGGACCGACCACGGCAACCGTCTTGCCCGCGGGCACCTCGAAGGAAATGCCTTTCAGGATCGGCCGCGCCGGGTCATAGGCGAAATGCACGTCCTTGAAGGAAATCGCACCATTGCCGATGACCAGCTCCCTGGCGTCGGGCGCGTCGAGCACCTCGGGCTTGACCTCGAGCAGATCGAACATCTCCTCGATATCGGTCAGGCCCTGGCGTATCTCGCGATAGACGAAGCCGATGAAGTTCAGCGGCACCGAGAGCTGCAGCAACATGGCGTTGACGAAGACGAAATCGCCGACCGTCTGGTGGCCGTTGAGAACGGACCAGCCGGAAATGACCATCATGACGGTCGTGCCGAGGCCGAAGATCACGCCCTGGCCGAAATTCAGCCAGCCGAGCGAGGTCCAGACGCTGGTGGCGGCCTTCTCGTAGCGCGCCATCGATTGGTCGAAGCGCTTGGCCTCCATCTCCTCGTTGCCGAAATATTTGACGGTTTCGAAGTTCAGGAGCGAATCGATCGCCTTGGTATTGGCGTCGGTATCGCTGTCGTTCATCGTCCGGCGGATGGAAATGCGCCAGTCGCTCGCCCTGACGGTGAACCAGATATAGAGCCAGACGGTGACTGCCGTGACGGCGAGATAGGAGAAGCCGTAGCCGCGCCAGAAGATGATGGCGGTCAGCAGGAACTCGATGAAGGTCGGAAACGTGTTGAGAATGGTGAAGCGGACAATGGTCTCGATGCCCTTGGTGCCGCGTTCGATGATGCGCGAGAGGCCGCCGGTCTTTCGCTCCAGATGGAAGCGCAGCGACAGTTCGTGCATGTGCACGAACGTCCTGTAGGCCAGCTGGCGCACCGCATACTGGCCGACGCTGGCAAACAGCGCGTCGCGCAGCTGGTTGAGACCGAGCTGGATGAGGCGCGTCAGGTTCGTGGCGACGATCAACGCGATGGCGCCCACCATGAAGGCCGGCAGGATGCCCTGCATGTCGAGCTTGCCGTTCAGCGCGTCGACCGACCATTTGAAGAAATAGGGGACCAGCAGCAGGACGAATTTCGAGACCAGCAGGAAGACGGTCGCCCAGATCACGCGCATCTTCAGATCCATGCGCCCGGCGGGCCACATATACGGCCAGAGATTGACGAGGGTATTCAATGGATTGCTGGAATCCGCCGATATGGTCTTCTTGCGGTCTGCCATGTCCGTCTCCGGCGAATATCTGAAGCAGCCGGGCGCTGATTGTCATTGCGCGGCCGGCTGAGAAGCCTTCGCTGGCAAGGGCGTGGCCGTTGAGCGAAGGCGATGAGGGTCGCGCGACGCTTATACTATTTTTATCCCGTATAAAAGCAGCGGCCAGGCGTTGGTTGCGCCCGGCCGTTGTTTGTCCTCATGATGGAATGGCAATCAGCCTAGAGATGCTCGCCCGAAAGCCGCTTGCGGTGAAGCTCTTCGGCATTCGGCAGCGCGTCCTTCGGCAGGCCGAAGACTTGTCCGGGCAGGATGCGGTCCGGATTGTTGATCTTGTCCTCGTTGGCCAGATAGATGGTCGTGTAGCGCACCCCGGCGCCATAGACGCGGCGCGAGATCTGCCACAGCGTATCGCCGCGGCGGATGATGACGGCATTGGCGTCCTGCGACAGCGGTGCCTGCTCCAGCGTCTTCGGGCCGCTCTCGTTGGACGAAACCTCGGCATTCGGCTGTGCCGGCGCCGCCTGGGCAGGCGCCGTGATGACGGCGATCATCTGCTCGAGGCCAGGCAATGCCGCGCCAACCGATTTGGGGTCCTTCGGCAGAGCAACCAAAGCGGCAAGCGCCTTGGCGGCCGCGCTGGAGGCATCGGCGGCGGCCTTCTTGAGTTCCGCGCTGGCGGTAATGGTCGGCCGGAATTCCGAAAGCGATTTCAGGGCGATTTCCGTGCCGGATCGGGCTGCGGCGAGCTGTTCCGCGTTCGGTTGCTTGCCGTCGGTAAACAGGCCCTTGAGCAGCGCGAAGGCCTTGCCCGCGCCTTCCCTGAGCTTGGCAAGCTCGCCCTCGTCGAGGGGGATCATGCTTGCGGCTGCCGATTGGCCCTGACTGCTGCCTGCAGCCGGCGTCTGTGCCGCCACCGTTACCTGATTGCCCTCGGGGCGGGTGAAGTTGACGCTGGCGCGCACGACGACCTTGCCGGCTTCGTCGAGCACGTCGACGCGAATCTTGTGATCGCCGACGGCAAGCGGCATCTGGCCGTCGACCACGAAATGCCCGTCGGCGCCCGCTGCGTTCTCGCCGATGAGCTTGTCGTCGGCATAGGCGCGCACCTTGGCGTTCGGCCTGGTCGTGCCGGCAACGAAGATATGATCGTTTTCGATTTCGACGGCGTTGACCATGACGTCGGGGCCGGCGTCCGTCTTCGCAGCCGGCGGCGTTGTTCCGGCCGCGGGATTGGCGGATGCGACGACCGTGCCGTCCTGCTGCGGCTTGGTATCTGCGGTGGCCGCCGGAGTATCGGTTGCCTTGCCCTGCGCATCGGTCTCGGCCGAGGTTACGCGGCCCTGCTTGGCCGAAGGCGCGGTAATGATGCGGCTGGCGGTGCCCGGCTTGGAGACCATGGCGAGAAGCTGGGTCGAATCGTCCTTCGGCACGGAGACCGTGGCCACTTCCTCGGAGGTGGAAACCTTGCCGTCCTTGCCGGTCGCGCGCAGCACGAGTTCGTGGTCGCCGGGCGGCAGCGGGTTGTCGAGCACGGCGGCAAAATCGCCGCTCGGGCCGACATTGGTCGTCGTGACGACCTTTTCGCCGTCGACGATCTCCAGCTTGGCGTTCGGCTCGGCCGAACCGGCGATGACCGTGGAGCCGTCGGGCTCGACGCGCAGCACGTCGAATGACGGGACGCGTGGCTTGGCGGCCGCATCGGTCTCGGGGGCCGGCTGGCCGGTGAGCTCCGCCAGTGCCTTGTCGATCGCGGCGCCGGCATCGGCGGCGTTGTCGGGGAGGGACTGGACGATGGCAAGCGCCTTGCCGGCGCCGTCCTGTGCTTTCTTCACGAGCCCTGTGGTGGTCGCGTCGATACCTTCCGGAAGCGCGAAGCCGACGATCGATTGCAGCGCGGCGATCGTCTTCGTCTTCGCAGCCGCGAAGATATCCTGAGCGGGTGCGTTGCCGTCCTTGAACAGTGCCTTGAGATCAACAAGCGAGGCCGTTGCGGAGCCCGTCAGATCGGTCAGCTTCTTGGCGAGATCAGCGGTATTGACAGCGGTCGCTACGGCATTCTGCGTGGCCTTGGTCGTATTCTGGGCGGTCTCGCCGGCTTTCTGCGTGTTTTCCTCGATCGTATTTTTCACCGCGCTGCTGGCCTGATTGACGGCGTCACCGATAGGGTTCTTGTCCCCGTTGATGCGCGGCATCACGAAAAAGACCATCAACAGGGTCGCCACTACCAACACCAACAGAGCCAGCCAACCGGCACGGTTCTTCATCATCATTCATCTCCACGCGGCGAAGTCGTCGCAACTCTGAAATTGCTAGCGATTTCGCCTGCTTTTACAAGCTTTCTCAGCCATTTTCGCATGTCCCGCCACAAGTTTTCCTTTGAAAAATCTTGACTGAGCATCTGCAGCATAGTTGTTTGCATCCATGACCGACGATTCTGCGCCAATTCGATCCATCTGCGTTTATTGCGGCTCAAGGCCGGGGCGCGATCCTTCCCATATGGCCGCTGGCCGCGAACTGGGCAAAAGCATTGCCGAAAACGGCCTGCGCCTGATCTACGGTGGCGGAACGAAGGGTATCATGGGCGCTGTCGCAAGCGGCGTGCTGTCGCACGGCGGTCAGGTCACCGGCATCATTCCGGAATTCCTCGTCGACATGGAAGCGACGCGCCATTCGCTCGGTCAACTGGATGAACTCATCATAACGCCGGACATGCATACGCGCAAACACGGCATGTTCGAGCGCTCCGACGCCTTCGTGGCGCTGCCGGGCGGCATCGGCACGCTGGAGGAAATCGTCGAGATTATGACCTGGGGTCAGCTCGGCCGCCACGAAAAGCCGATGGTCTTCGCCAATGTCAACGGTTTCTGGGATCCGATGATGGAACTCATCCGCCATATGACGGAAGAGGGCTTCGTCCATACCGCCCATCGCGTCCAGCCGCTTGTCATCGACAAGGTGGCCGACATCATCCCGGCCATCCGCAAGCATGCCGCCGAGACGCGAGGCGACCGCGCCGGCGAAGAGGCCGTCATCTCCAAACTCTGATTAGCAGTTTGCTAACCATATCGAACGGTTAGCGCTCTCTGCTCTGGCGCAGCATCGACCAGCTGTAGAGCGCGAGTCCGGCCCAGATCAGCGAAAAGGCGATCATCTGCGTCGTGCCGAACGGCTCCCTGAACAGGAAGACGGCGATCAGGAAAACCATCGTCGGCACGATGTACTGCATGATGCCGATGGTCGACATTTTCAAAAGCTTCGCGCCGTTCGCAAAGATCATCAGCGGCAGCGCGGTCACCAGCCCGCAGCCGAGCAGAAGCGCGGTGTCCGAGAAGCCGGTCTGATAGAAGTGACCTTCGCCGCGCGCTTCCAGATAGATGATGTAAAGCGTTGCCGGAATGCAAAGCAGCAGCACTTCGATAAAGAAGCCCTGGTTGGCGCCGACAGGCAGCGTCTTGCGGAAAAAGGCGTAGAAGCCCCAGGAGAAGGTCAGAGATAGTGCGACCCACGGCAGGGTGCCGGCTTCGACGGTCAGGATGATGACGGCAATCGCGGCGAGGCAGATTGCGACGATCTGTGTCGGCGCGAGCTTTTCCTTGAGCAAGATGGCTCCGAGACCGATGCTGAACAGCGGATTGATGAAATAGCCGAGGGCCGCATCGAGCGAATGGCCGGCGCCGATCGCCCAGACATAGGTTCCCCAGTTGATGGTGACGAGCGTCGCCGTCAGCGACGCCATGGCGACCGTGCGCGGATTGCGCAGCGCCACCTTGACGTCGCCCATGCGGCCGAGCGCCAGCAGGACGATGCCGGCCACCGGAACCGACCAGAAGATGCGGTGCGCGATGACCTCGAAAGCCGGAATGTGCGCGAGGGCTTTCATATAGAGCGGCAGAATGCCCCAGAAGAGATAGGCCGTCATCGCAAAGCCGAAGCCGCGGATAGCGTCATTGTTCTTGATTTCAGGCTTGACCGCATCTGTGGCCATGAATTTTCCCGTCATTCCCTGTTATTTGTGACGGAATTACTCCAAAGCGGCGCGCGTGGCTAATTCATTTCCTTGACGGCATCGTCAAGCTTTTTGATAGCCGGCGGATCACTCCGCCGCGATCTTGCCTGCCATATGTCGGTTCTTCATCAGCTTGTAGATGACGGAATCCATCAGCGCCTGGAACGATGCGTCGATGATGTTTTCCGATACGCCGACCGTCCACCAGCGCACGCCGCTGCTGTCGGTGGATTCGATCAGGACCCGGGTGATGGCTTCCGTGCCGCCATTGAGGATACGTACCTTGAAGTCCGCCAGTTCCAGATCGTCGATCTCGTGCTGGTACTTGCCGAAATTCTTGCGCAGCGCCAGGTCGAGCGCATTGACCGGGCCGTCGCCTTCGGCAACCGACATGATGGTCTCGCCGTCGATGATGATCTTGACCACCGCTTCCGAGACGATCTTGACGCGGCCGTGGGAATCGAAGCGGCGCTCGACCATGACGCGAAAACCGTCGACTGCGAAGAATTCCGGAATGGTGCCGAGCGTGCGACGGGCCAGTAGCTCGAAGCTCGCATCCGCGCCTTCGTAAGCGTAGCCTGTCGCTTCACGCTCCTTGACGATCTGGATCAGCCGGTCGAGCTTGGGATCGTCCTTGCCCACCTCGATGCCACGCCGCTTCAGGGCGTTGATGAAGTTCGACTTGCCGCCCTGGTCGGAGACCATGACCTTGCGGAAATTGCCGACGCTTTCCGGTGGCACATGTTCGTATGTGCGAGGGTCCTTCAGCAGCGCCGAGGCGTGAATTCCGGCCTTGGTCGCGAAGGCCGAGGCGCCGACATAGGGGGCCTGATGGTCCGGAGAGCGGTTCAGCAATTCGTCGAAGGCGTGCGAAAGACGGGTGAGGCCGACCAGCCGATCGGCATCGATCGTCGTTTCGAAGCGCTCGCTATAGGCTCTCTTCAGCGCCAGCGTCGGGATCAGCGTCACCAGGTTGGCATTGCCGCAGCGCTCGCCGATGCCGTTAAGCGTCCCCTGGATCTGCCGGACGCCGGCCTCGACCGCGGCGAGCGAATTGGCGACCGCCTGACCGGTATCGTTATGGGCATGGATGCCAAGACAGTGCCCCGGAACGCCGCAGGCGATGACGGCCTCCACGATGGCGCGGACCTCAGGCGGCTGGGTGCCGCCATTGGTGTCGCAGAGCACGACCCAGCGGGCGCCGGAATCATAGGCCGTCTTGGCGCAGGCGAGCGCATAGGTCGGGTTGGCCTTGTAACCGTCGAAGAAATGCTCGCAATCGACAAGGGCTTCCTTGCCGGCGTTAACGGCGGCCTTGACGCTCTCGGCGATGCTTTCGAGGTTCTCCTCGTTGGAACAGCCGAGCGCGACCTTGACATGATAGTCCCAGCTCTTGGCCACGAAACAGATCGCATCCGACTTCGCCTGCAGCAGGCTGGCAAGGCCGGGGTCGTTAGAAGCGGAGACACCGGCGCGCTTGGTCATGCCGAAGGCGACGAAGGAGGCCGATTTCGTCCGCTTTTCCTCGAAGAACGCCGTGTCGGTCGGATTGGCGCCAGGATAGCCGCCCTCGACGTAGTCCAGGCCGAACTCGTCCAGCATGGTCGCAATGGCAATCTTGTCCTCGAGGGAAAAATCGATGCCGGGCGTCTGCTGGCCGTCGCGGAGCGTCGTGTCGAAGAGATGGATTTTTTCGCGTGTCATACTGTGTCCTCCGGCGAACCGGTTTGATAATGGGGTGCCCCTCATCCGTTCTCTCCCGGTTTCGCTTCGCTAAACCGTTCGAGCCCACCTTCTCCCCGTCTACACGGGGCGAAGGGGCTTATGAGGTCGTTCCCTTTCCCCGCGGGCGGGGAGAGGGCTAGGGTGAGGGGCCTTGCCCGGCCTTATACTTTCCCTGCAAACTTGTCGGTCGCGCGGATCAATTGGTCCAGGATTCCCGGCTCCGAATAGGCATGACCCGCACCCTCGATCAGATGAAATTCCGCCTTCGGCCAGGCCTTGTGCAGCGCCCATGCATATTTGGCCGGGCAGGGCATGTCGTAACGGCCGTGGACGATTACGCCGGGAGTGTCCTTCAGCTTATGGGCATCGCGCAGCAACTGACCCTCTTCGAGCCAGCCGGCATTGACGAAGAAATGGTTCTCGATGCGGGCGAAGGCATGCGCAAATTCCGCATCCGCGAACTTGTCGCTGGTGGATGGCTCCGGCAGCAGCGTGATGGTCTCGCCCTCCCAGAGCGACCAGGCCTTGGCGGCCTCCAGGCGAGCGGCCTTGTCCGGATGCGTCAGGCGGCGGTGATAGGCGAACATCATCTCATGGCGCTCTTCCGGCGGGATCGGCGCCAGGAATCGCTCCCACTTGTCAGGAAACATTTCGGAGACGCCGAACTGATAATACCAGTCAAGCTCGGCCTTCGTCAGCGTATAGATGCCGCGCACGACCAGCTCAGAGACGCGCTCCGGATGCGTTTCGGCATAGGCGAGCGCCAGCGTCGAGCCCCAGGAGCCGCCGAAAACAAGCCACGTCTCGACGCCGGCCATCTCGCGCAGCCGCTCGATATCGGCGACCAGATGCCAGGTCGTGTTGGCCTCGAGATTTGCATGCGGCGTCGATCGCCCGCAGCCGCGCTGGTCGAACAGGGTGACGTCGTAAAGCGCCGGATCGAACTGGCGACGATGGCTGGGAGAACTGCCGCCGCCCGGACCGCCATGCAGGAAGACCGCCGGCTTGGCGCCGGGCGTGCCCACCCGCTCCCAATAGATCCTGTGGCCGTCGCCGACATCGAGATGGCCGGAAGCGTAGGGTTCGATCTCCGGATAGAGCGTCCGCAGGACTTCGGTCATATTTTCAGCCCTTCCGCCGGCCAGACGTCCGTATCGTGATCGGGATGCTGGAAGGAAATGATCTGCTCCTGGCGCGAGTAGAAGTCCGGATCCTGATGGACCGGCTTTTCGAAGATCGTCTCCACCCAGGGCAGGCGCGATGCGTGGTTCACCTGAATCTGCGGCGCGAGATCGTCGCGCTCGTCGAAAGCGCCGATGGCGATTTCGAGGCCGCCGGGATGGCGATAGGTCATCGGCGTGCCGCAGTTCTTGCAGAAGCCGCGCTCGATGTTGACGGAAGACTGGAAATAGGTCGGTGCGCCGCGCGTCCATTCAAGGCCGTCATCCGGCGCCGTCACCAGCGCGGAGAAGAAGCTGCCGAACTGCTTCTGGCACATGCGGCAATGGCAGATCGACGGGCGGCCGAGCTCGCCGCGAATGCGAAACCGCACCGCGCCGCATTGGCATCCTCCGCTTCTGGTGGCTTCACTCATGGCGCTTCTCCTGTGGCCAGGTTGAGGTATCGTGATCGGGATGTTGGTAGGATACGACGGTCAGCACGAAGGGCGCCTGTTCGGCATCGTCTTCCGTCCGATGTCCCGGCAGCAGATGCAGCCGGTCGACGAAATCGATCTTGGCTTCGGTGCCGTACTGCACGACGGGCGGCAACTGCGAGGGGTGGTCGAAGGCGCCGGCCGCCACCGCCACGCCATCCGGTGCCTCATAGGTCAGCGGCGTGCCGCAATCCGCGCAGAAGCCCCGTTTCACATAATTGGACGATTGGAACGTCTTCCGCTCTCCGCGCGTCCATGCAAGCTCGGCGCCGCGCGTCGAGACCAGCGGCGCGTAATAGGCGCCGAAGGCCTTCTGGCACATGCGGCAATGACAGATCGACGCATCCTTCAGCTCGCCCCGCACCCGGAAGCGAACCGCGCCGCACTGACAGCCGCCGGTGTAGGTCGATACGGTCATGCTCTATCCTTTCCGGCGACGATCAGGATATGCATGCAGACATTGTCGATATCCTTCAGGACGTCGTCATTCCAGAAGCGCAGAACGGTCCAACCGTCTGCTTCGAGACGGCGGGTGCGAATCTGGTCATAGGTTTGATCGCGGTCGGTTGCATGTTGAGAGCCGTCGACTTCGACAATCAGCTTCTCGGCTGCGCAGGCGAAATCGACGATATAGCCGGCGATGGGTAGTTGCCGGCGGAAGCCGAGGCCCATGAGGCGGTGGGCGCGCAATTCATTCCAGAGACGCAATTCAGCGTCCGTCATGACCTTGCGCATGCGGCGGGCATTGTTGCGGACTTTCGGCGGGACTGGAGTGTGCGGCAAGCTACCCCCCTCTGTCACTTTCGTGACATCTCCCCCACAAGGGGGGAGATCGATAACCCGTAGCACTCGCTCGGCCCAAACGGAGATCGAAGCTGCGGAAACTAAGCTTTGTGGTTTTGCGGTGAGATGCCGCAAACTCCCCCCAATCTCCCCCCTTGTGGGGGAGATGTCACGAAAGTGACAGAGGGGGGTAACAAAGCTCACCGTTTGATCTCCCAAGTGGTGATGCGCTCGCCCGTCGCCGCATCCTTGCCGTCCTTGAGCTGAACCCCTCTTGCCGTCAGCTCATCGCGAAGCTTGTCGGCTTCCGCGAAGTTCTTGGCTTTCAACAATTCCAGGCGCTTCCGCACCTTGGCATCGATCTCGGCGACGACGGCTTCATCGACCTCCGTCTTCTTCGGCAGCAGGCCGAGGAGGTCGGCGCTGGCCGCGAAGACGGGCAGGAGGCTAGCGTCGGCATTGGCGGCCTGCGCCAATGCGTGCAGTGCCTGAATGGCGGCGACGGTGTTGAGATCGTCGGAGAGCGCGGCAAGCACCGTCGGGTCTGGTGCCGCTCCGCCGACATCAGCCGCCGGCCATTTTGCGATCAGCCGTTCCGCTTCCTCCAGCCGCTTGACGGAAAAATCGATCGGCTCGCGGTAATGCGTCATCAGCATCGCGAGCCTCAGCACTTCGCCCGGCCATGTCCTGCCGCCGAGTTTTTCCGTCTGCAGCAGCTCATGGATGGTGACGAAGTTGCCTTCCGATTTCGACATCTTGCGGCCTTCGACCTGCACGAAACCGTTATGCATCCAGACATTCGCCATGGCGTGTGTGCCGTGCGCGCAACGCGACTGGGCGATTTCGTTTTCATGGTGCGGGAAGATCAGGTCGAGACCGCCGCCATGAATATCGAAGACATCGCCGAGGTAACGCCCGCTCATGGCCGAGCATTCGATATGCCAGCCCGGACGGCCGCGGCCCCAGGGGCTTTCCCAGCCGGGCTCGTTCTCGTCGGAGAGCTTCCACAGCACGAAATCGCCGGGGCTCTTCTTGTGCTCGTCGACCGCGACGCGGGCGCCCGCCTGCTGCTCGTCGAGATTGCGCTTCGAAAGCTGGCCGTAATCGGCCATCGATTTCGTGTCGAACAGCACTTCGCCAGCCGCGCGATAGGCATGACCCTTGGCGATCAGCGTTTCGATGATCGCGATCATCTGCGCGATATTGTCGGTCGCGCGCGGCTGCACCGTCGGCTCCAGGCAGCCGAGCGCGGTCGTATCCTCGCGATACTGGCGCTCGGTCTTTTCCGTCACCAGGCGGATCGCCTCGTTGAGCGGCAAGCCGGGATGGTCGCGCAGGGCGCGCGCGTTGATCTTGTCGTCGACATCGGTGATGTTGCGGACATAGGTGACATGGCTCTCGCCGTAGGCCTGCCGCAGCAGCCGGAACAGCACGTCGAAGACGATGGCCGGGCGGGCATTGCCGATATGGGCGAAGTCATAAACCGTGGGGCCGCAGACATACATGCGGACATTGTTGCGGTCGATCGGCTGGAAGTCGACCTTTTCGCGCGTCAGCGTGTTGTAGAACTTTAGTTGCGGCTCGGCGCCCATGTTACTCTCCCAAGGCATAAATCCGAAAAATACCGTCACCGGCAGGCCGGACGTTTGTCATCTTGGATTTTGGGAGACGAAAACGGCCAGGCCAGCGAAACGCTAGCGAATAATCTTCCGGCAGATAATGCAGATAACCGTTTTCATGGGCGGCTTTATCGCGCGCCGGAAGAATTTGGTCAAGTAGGGAGGGGGCCTCTCCCGTATGGGGAGAAGGTGTTTTTTATTCGGGCATCCGATAGTCGACGAGCCTGTTCTCACGCACGACGAACAGCTTGCCGGTTTCGGTGACGTCGGGGCCGACGAGCGGCAGGATCGCCTGGGCGACTTCGCGCGGGTGCGGCAGCGTATCCGGATCTTCGCCGGGCATGGCCTGGGCGCGCATGGCAGTGCGGGTCGCACCGGGGTCTATGCTGGTGATGCGCAGCGGCGTGCTCTGCGTTTCTCCGGCCCAGGTGCGGGCCAGTGCCTCGACCGCAGCCTTGGAGGCGGAATAGGGGCCCCAGAAGGGACGGCAGCGATGGGCGGCGGCCGAAGACAGGATGACGGCGCGGCCGGCATCGGAGCGCATCAGCAGCGGCTCGACGGAGCGGATCAACCGCCATGTGGCGGTGACGTTGATGGTCATCACCTTCTCGAACACCTTCGCCTCGACATGGCCGATCGGCGAAATCACCCCGAGCACGCCGGCATTGGCGAGGAGGATGTCGAGCTTGCCCCAGCGTTCGAAGATCGAGGCGCCGAGCGCGTCGATGGCGTTCATATCGGCAAGATCGAAGGGAACAAGCGTTGCCGAACCACCGGCCGCCTTGATGGCGTCGTCCAGTTCCTCAAGCCCGCCGACCGTGCGGGCGCAGGCGATCACATGCGCGCCGGCCTTCGCCAGTTCCAATGCCGTAAAGTAACCGATACCGCGCGATGCGCCGGTGACGAGGGCGATCTTGTCCTTGAGATTGACGCTCATGCTGCCTTGATCCGGATATGTAGGGAAGGGAAAGGGGCAAAGCGCCCCTGTCAATCGCTGCTAGATCAGCCGTTGCTGGCGAGAACGGAAAGCTTGCGCACGTTGCTGGTGCTTTCCTTGTCGAGCAGGCGCGTCGGGTAATCGCCGGTGAAGTAATGGTCGGTGAACTGCGGCTGCGCATTGTCGCGCGGCTCGCCGCCGACGGCCCGATAGAGCCCGTCGATCGACAGGAACTGAAGCGAGTCCGCGCCGATGAAATCGCACATGGCCTTCAGGCTGTTGTACTGGTTGGCGAGCAGCTTTTCGGCGTCGGGCGTGTCGATGCCGTAGAAGTCCGGATAAAAGATCATCGGGCTGGCGACGCGGATATGCACCTCGCTAGCGCCGGCCTCACGGATCATCTGCACGATCTTCACGGAGGTCGTGCCGCGCACGATGGAATCGTCCACGAGCACCACGCGCTTGCCTTCGATGATGGCGCGATTGGCGGAGTGCTTGAGCTTGACGCCGAAAGCTCGGATCTGCTGCGTCGGCTCGATGAAGGTGCGGCCGACATAGTGGTTGCGAATGATGCCGAGCTCGAAGGGGATGCCGCTTTCCTGTGCGTAACCGATGGCAGCTGGCGTCCCGCCATCCGGCACCGGCACGACGACATCCGCCTCGACAGGAGCTTCCTTGGCGAGGTTGATGCCCATGTTCTTGCGGGCAACATAGACGTTGCGGCCGCCGACCACGGAATCGGGACGTGCGAAATAGACATATTCGAACAGGCAGAGGCGCTCTGGCTTGGAGACTTCCGGCTTGCGGGCGTCGATGGTAATCGAGCCGTCCGGCTGGATCTCGCAGATGATCACTTCGCCGTTCTCGACGTCGCGAACATATTTCGCGCCGATGATGTCGAGCGCGCAGGTTTCGGAGCAGAAGATCGGCTTGCCGTCGAGCTCGCCCATAACAAGCGGCCGGATGCCGATCGGGTCGCGGGCGGCGATCAGCTTCGTGCGCGTCATGGCGAGCATCGAATAGCCGCCTTCCATCTGCCTGATGGCGTCGATGAAGCGATCGGAAGAGGAGGGATGTTTGGAGCGGGCGATGAGATGCAGGACGACTTCGGTGTCCGAATTCGACTGACAGATGGCGCCGTCGGCGATCAGCTGCCGGCGCATGGTCAGGCCGTTGGTGAAATTGCCGTTATGAGCGATGGCGATGCCGCCCACTTCCAATTCGGCAAACAGCGGCTGCACATTGCGAAGAACGGCATCGCCCGTCGTCGAGTAGCGCACATGACCCATCGAACGATCGCCGGGCAGCCGAGCCAAGGTGGCGGGATCGGTGTAGTGGTCGCCGACGAGGCCCATTCGCCGCTCCGAATGGAAGCGCTGGCCGTCGAAGGAGACGATGCCGGCCGCTTCCTGGCCGCGATGCTGCAGGGCATGGAGACCGAGAGCCGTCAGCGTCGCCGCGTCCGGATGCCCGAGAATGCCGAAGACGCCGCATTCTTCATGCAGCGTGTCGCCGTCGATATCGTCCTCGATGGAAAGGGAATGATTCATGGCTGCGGGCCTTTGCTCTCAACGTGGGCGGATCGGGGCGGCGTCACGGGTGACCATTAAAATAGCTGAAAATCCGGCCGGAAAAAATATCGGGCCGGATCTTTCAATGTCACGCCGCTCAAATGGCGATTCTCGGGCGGCAGGTCAAGCCTGTAAACGCACCGTTAATTGTTTGTCTGCGGCGCAGGTGCGTCATCCGACGGAGCGGTATCGTTCGGCGTGGCGTTGTCGCCGCCTTCCTGCGGCTGCGTCTGTTGCTGCTGGTTCGGCGCGATCTTGTTGATGATCTCCGGCGGCAGCATGGCCTGAACGTTTTCAGGAAGCGCCGATTTCAGCTTCTCGACCATCGAATCCAGGAAAGGCTTGGACTTGGCGTTGTTCACCCAGTCCGGCCGGGCGGCGGGAGCCACCAGCCAGTTCCAGAAGGCCACGACGACGACCATCAGAAGCAGGCCGCGGGCGGCGCCGAACAGGAAGCCGAGCGTCCGGTCGAGCGCGCCGATGCGGCTGTCGATGATGAAATCGGCAATCCGGATGGTGATGAAGGAGATGATGATGAGCGCCAGCAGGAAGATGACGGCGGCCGAGGCGATCGTGGCGATCTTGGTGTCGGCCTTGTATTGCAGGGCATAGGGAACGAGCAGCGGATAAAGATAGTAGGCAGCGACTGCCGAGCCGCCCCAGCTGACGATCGAGAGAATCTCGCGCGAAAAGCCGCGAACCATGGCCAGTACGGCGGAGAAGAGAAGAACGCCGATAACAATACCGTCGAAAATCGTAATGGGCATTTATAATCCACTTCAAGACTTGCCAGACCTCATGGTCGGCATCGGCCTCAATCATGAGCCTCTTCTTCGCCAAGAACGGCTGAAGTAAGGCTCAGTCTTCGTCTTCCGCGCGCTTGAGCGCGCCCTTCGATCCAGCAATGCGCGCCACCAGATCCGGCAGGCTGTCGATCTCGCTCCAGCGTCCGCCATTGACCTTCGGCAGGTCGGCGGAAGCGGCAGGCAGGACGGCCGCGGAAAATCCCAGCTTCTCGGCTTCCTTGAGACGCTGGGCGGTGTGCGCAACCGGCCGGACGGCGCCCGACAGGCTGACTTCGCCGAAATAGACGCAATCGGCGGGTAGGGCAAGACCGGCCAGGGAGGAAACCAGTGCAGAAGCAACGGCAAGGTCCGCAGCCGGCTCCGAAATGCGATAACCGCCGGCAATATTGAGGTAAACGTCGTGCTGGCCGAGCCGCACGCCGCAATGGGCCTCGAGAACGGCGAGAATCATCGACAGCCGTGCCGAATCCCAGCCGACGATGGCGCGACGCGGCGTGCCCAGCGATGTCGGCGCCACCAGCGCCTGTACTTCCACCAGCACCGGCCGCGTGCCCTCGATGCCGGCAAAGACGGCCGCGCCCGGCGACTTTTCGTTGCGTTCTCCGAGGAAAAGTTCGGATGGATTGGGCACGTCGCGCAGGCCGGCGTCGGACATTTCGAAGACGCCGATCTCATCGGTCGGGCCGAAGCGGTTCTTCACCGTGCGCAGAATGCGGTAATGATGGCCGCGATCGCCTTCGAAATAGAGGACGGCGTCGACCATGTGTTCGACGACGCGCGGCCCGGCGATCTGGCCGTCCTTGGTGACGTGGCCGACAAGCACCATCGCGGTGCCCGTCTGCTTGGCGAAGCGGATCATCGCCTGGACGCCGGTGCGCACCTGCGTAACCGTGCCGGGCGCGGATTCGGCAAGCTCGCTCCACAGCGTCTGGATGGAATCGATGATGACGAGATCCGGCCGCTTGCCTTCCGCGAGCGTCGCCAGAATATCCTCGACATTGGTTTCCGCCGCCAGCAGAACTTCCGTGTCGGCCGCCTTCAGCCGCTGGGCCCGCAGGCGAACCTGCGCCACGGCTTCTTCGCCCGAGACGTAGACGATCTTGTGTCCCTTGCGGGCGAGTGCGGCTGCCGCTTGCATCAGCAGGGTCGACTTGCCGATGCCGGGATCGCCGCCGACGAGGACGGCCGAGCCGCGCACGAAACCGCCACCCGTGGCGCGGTCGAGCTCCGATATGCCGGTATAGATGCGCGGCGCTTCCTCGATCTCGCCCGAAAGCGTCGTCAGCGCGACCGGCTTTCCCTTCTTCGGCGTCTTTGCCGGACCGCCGCCGATCCCGCCCATCGGATCTTCCTCGACGATGGTGTTCCATGCGCCGCAACTGTCGCACTTGCCGACCCAGCGATTGTGGATCGTGCCGCAGTTCTGGCAGATGAATTGTGTGCGGGTTTTGGCCATCGGATGCTGTTCTCAAAGTTCAAATGCTTCGCTTTTCGCAGCGAATCGCGATCGGCTGTCAGATAATGTCTTTCCCCGCCTATCAAAACTAATGATTTCCATATCAATGGCGATCGTGTCAGCCATTATGCCGGGTTTTATGGATGATGATCGATGTTTGACTATTCGCTTGCTCACTGGGTCGGGTTTCTGTCCGCCGCGATTCTTCTCAACCTATCGCCGGGGCCGGACATTGCCTTCATTCTCGGTCATACGATCAGGAGCGGCATGCGGTCCGGCTTTGCGGCGCTGTTCGGAATCTGGAGCGGCGCTTGCCTGCATGTGCTGATGGCCGCCGCCGGCCTTTCGGCGATCCTGGCCGCCTCCGCGCTGGCTTTCTCGACCGTGAAGTGGATCGGTGCTGCCTATCTCATCTGGCTCGGCATACAGGCGCTACGCTCGAAGGGCGAGGGGGCGTGGATCAAGGAGACGGGCAAGGCTTTGTCCCGGGCGCGCATCTACCGGCAGGGCATCATGGTTTCGCTGCTCAACCCGAAGGTCGCGATCTTCTTTCTGGCCTTCCTGCCGCAATTCGTCGTCGAAGGCGCGGGTCCGGTCTGGGCGCAGCTTCTGTTGCACGGCAGCCTGATCATCGTCGTGGCCGCCTTCATCGAGCCGCCGCTTATCCTGCTCGGCGGCCGATTGAGCGAAGCCTTGAGGCGCAATCGCAGCTTCGGCCTGTGGCTCGACCGAGGCCTCGGCACGCTGTTCGTCGCTCTCGGTGTCCGGCTGGCGATCAGCGCGCGCTGAAGCATTGTGTGGAGTGAGCCGCGGCTATTCCTCGGCTTCTTCCGAGATATACCGGCGCTCGTGCCTCAGCCCCATGCTCGTCAGCATTTCGTAGCCGATCGTGCCTGCGGCCTTTGCAGCTTCGTCCACCGAGATGTTGCTGCCGAAGAGCTCGATATAGTCGCCGGCGCGAACGAGATGCTCGGGCATGTCGGTGACGTCGAAGATGGTGAGGTCCATGGTGATGCGGCCGGCAACGGGAACCTTGTGGCCGGCAATAAAGCCATGGCCGCCGGCAATGCCGGTCTGGCGCAGCGGCACGCCGCCGCTCGACTGGCTGCGCATGTAGCCGTCGGCATAGCCGGCAGAGACGATCGCCAGCCGGCTGTCGCGGGTCAATTGCAGCGCGCGGCCGTAGCCCACCGCTTCGCCTGATTTGACGGAGCGGGTCTGGATGATCCGCGCTTCCGCCGTCGCCACCGGGCGCATCGGATTGGCCATGCCGGGAACCGCCTCGGCGCCGTAAGTGGCGATGCCGGGACGGGTAAGGTCGAAATGATACTCCGGCCCGAGAAAGATGCCGGCTGAATTGGCGAGACTTGCTTCGATGCCCTCGAAGGCGGCGCTGACCTTGCGGAAGGCTTCCAGCTGCTGCCGGTTCATCGCATTGGCGGGATCGTCGCCGCAGGCGAGGTGGCTCATGACCAGTACCGGCGCAAAGCTTGCCGGGCGGGAGACATCGTCGGCAAGCGCGATCGCATCGTCCATCGGCAGGCCGAGCCTGTTGAAACCGGTGTCGACCTGCAGGGCGCAGGGATAGTCGCCGTAGTCAGACAGCACCGACATCCAGAACGTGAGCTGCTCTTCCGAGGCGATGACGGGCACGAGGTCGTTCTCGAAGAACCGCCGCTCCATGCCCGGCCAGATGCCGCTGAGCACGAAGATGCGCGCCTCGGGAGCATAGAGGCGCAAGGTCGCGCCTTCGTCCGCCGTGGCGACGAAGAAATCGCGGGCGCCGGCAGCGTAGAGGGTTTCGCCGACATCCTCGATCCCCAGCCCGTAGGCGTCGGCCTTGACGACGGCCGACGTACGCGCCCTTCCGGAGCGGCGGGCCATGTCGCGCCAGTTTTCGACGAGCGCGCCGAGATCCACCGTCAGCCGCAGGCCGGCGCAAGCGAAAGCATCATCGTCATTGAAAGTATCTGTCATGAAACTGCCTGAACAAGAAAACGGCCGGAGATGATTGGGCTCCGGCCAGGATAGTGGTCATCGATGAAAAGAAAAAGTGCCGAGGCGCACATATGCGCCGCAAACCGCCTTTGTCAGTGCTCTTCGTATTGGATGAACGATGAATCGGCGAGATCGGCGAAGCGGGTGAACTCCGACTGGAAGGCGAGCCTCACCGTGCCCGTGGGTCCATGGCGCTGCTTGGCGATGATGACGTCGGCGGTTCCCCTGACACGCTCGAACTGGGCTTCCCATTCCGCATATTTCGGATCGGCCACATCGCGAGGCTCCGCATTTTTGACGTAATACTCCTCGCGGAACACGAAAAGCACCACGTCGGCGTCCTGCTCGATCGAACCGGATTCGCGAAGGTCGGAGAGCTGCGGTCGCTTGTCTTCGCGGCTTTCGACGGCACGCGAGAGCTGGGAGAGCGCGACGATCGGAACGTTCAGCTCCTTGCCGAGGGCCTTCAGGCCGGTGGTGATTTCGGTGATTTCTTGGACGCGATTTTCCCCGGCCTTTTTCGAGCCGGTCATGAGCTGCACGTAGTCGACGACCAGCACGTCAAGGCCGCGCTGGCGCTTCAGGCGGCGGGCGCGGGCGGCGAGCTGGGCGATGGAGATGCCGCCGGTCTGGTCGATGTAGAGTGGCACCTTCTGCATCATCATCGAGCATGCCACCAGCTTTTCGAAATCGGCGTCGTTGATATCGCCGCGGCGGATCTTCGACGAGGAGACTTCCGTCTGCTCGGAAATGATACGGGTGGCGAGCTGTTCCGACGACATTTCCAGCGAGTAGAAGCCGACGACGCCGCCGTTCTTCGCCTTGGTGGAGCCGTCCGCCTGCACCTCGCCTTCGAAGGAGGCGGCGATGTTGTAGGCGATATTGGTGGCAAGCGAGGTCTTGCCCATGCCCGGACGACCGGCAAGGATGATCAAGTCGGATCGCTGCAGGCCGCCCATCTTGCTGTCGAGCGAATGAATGCCTGTCGAGATACCCGAGAGGCCGCCGTCGCGCTCCTTGGCGACGGCCGCCATGTCGATGGCGAGCGCCACGGCATCGTTGAACGACTGGAAGCCGCCGTCATAGCGGCCGTTCTCGGCGAGTTCGAACAGCCGGCGTTCGGTATCCTCGATCTGGGTTTGCGGCGGCATGTCCAGCGGCGCGTCATAGGCGATGTTGACCATGTCCTCGCCGATGGTGATCAGCGCCCGGCGCAGCGCCAGGTCGTAGATGGCGCGGCCATAGTCTTCGGCATTGATGATCGACACGGCTTCGACGGCCAGACGCGCGAGATACTGCGCGACCGTCATGTCGCCGACTTTTTCCTCCGCCGGCAGAAAGCTCTTGATGGTGACAGGGTTGGCCGTCTTGCCCATGCGGATGACGTCGCCGGCCACCTCGAAGATCTTGCGGTGCAGCGGTTCATAGAGATGGACGGGCTTCAGAAAGTCCGAGACGCGATAATAGGCATCGTTGTTGACGAGGATGGCACCGAGCAAAGCCTGCTCCGCCTCGATATTGTTGGGCGCTTCGCGGTAGTGCTGTTCGGCGGGAGCAATGGCGGCGAGCTTGCGCGCAGCTTCGTTCATTTTCCATCTCTTCGTGCTTTAGGGTATCGACTGGTTTGCGACGATCCGATGTCACGGTCAACCGTGCAAGTGGGCGTCCAAGCCGTATGGAGCAAATAGGCTAGGCCTATCAACATTGTTCCACTCGTCCACAGGGGCGGATTTCCGCCACATAAAAAATCTCTTGTGGCCACTTTGCAACGCAAGGATCGACACACGAATCACATAAGCAAGTCTTTCGTGGGGAATATTTTAGCCGGGTCTTTCGCCGTACGCATCAACTGTTGCGGCTATCGTGCTTGAAAAGCTGCTGAAATGCGGTTATTTCCTTAAATTAGGGTAGGATGCTAATAGTATAAAGTTGCAATAATGTCCGGTGCGCCAATAAGACAGGAAATTTTCGACGACCTTGCCGCCTTTAATCGCAAGCTGAGAGCGGCGTTCGACGCCCTCGTTCGCGAGCATGGCATGACTCTCTCTCGCGCCAGGGTTTTTCGCAAACTCTCCCGCCGGGACGGTATCAACCAAAGGGAGCTTGCCGACGAGCTGGAGCTCGAAACGCCGACGCTCGTGCGCATCCTCGATGCCATGGAAGCGCAGAATTTCATCGAGCGCCGCGCCGCGCTGTCGGATCGCCGCGCCAAGCAGATCTTCATGACGGAATCCGGAAAAGTCGTTGCCGCCGACGTCGAGGCTCTTGCCACGGGAGTACGTACGGATATTTTGGAGGGCATTTCGGATGAGGATGTCGGGATGGCGCTGAAGGTGATCCGCGCAATGACCGCCAACCTCCCGAATATCGGCAAATCATGAGGTAATGCATGAGCGGTGATCCGGGCCTGGTCGCCAATGCGGAAGCCAACGCCGTCCCACCGCCTATGCCGGGCTGGAAAGTGCCGCTCTATATTGCGGCATCCGTGATGTTCTTTCTGACCCAGGGTCTCGGTCTCAATCTCGCCTTCGCCAACCTGACCCAGATCCAGGGCACCATCGCTGCGACGACCACCGAGTCCGCCTGGCTGTCGGCCGCCTACATGGCGCCCAATGTCAGCCTTGCGATCGCCCTGGTGAAGATCCGCCTGCAATATGGCGTGCGCAATTTCGCCGAGGTCAGCATTCTCGGTTTCGTGCTTGCGTCACTGCTCAATCTGTTCGTCTCCGACCTGCATTCGGCCATCGTCGTCCGTTTCCTGAGCGGCATCGCCGGCGCGCCGCTCTCGACGCTCGGCTTCCTCTACATGCTGGAGGCCTTCGAGCCGGCGAAGAAGATGACGGTCGGCGTCAGCCTGGCGATGACGAATACGCTGCTTGCCGCCCCCATCACCCGCCTCGTGTCGCCCTCGCTGCTGGACTATGGCGAATGGCGCGGCCTTTACACGCTCGAGATGGCGCTGGCGCTGCTGGTCATGCCGATCATCTATCTTTTGCCGCTGACGCCGCCGCCGCGCGTCAAGGTCATCGTTCTCGGCGATATTTTCAGCTACCTGCTGGTGGCGATCGGTTTCGGCTGTCTGGCGATCGTTCTGTCGGTCGGGCGTCTCTACTGGTGGCTCGAGGTGCCCTGGCTCGGCATCGTGCTGGCGATCGGCATCGCGTCGATCACAGCCGCCATCGTCGTCGATCTGAGGCGGTCGACGCCGCTCATCGACGTTCGCTGGCTGCTGCGCCCCGAAATCCTGCACCTGACGGGCATTCTGCTGATCTTCCGCCTGATTGCGGCCGAGCAGACCTCTGTCGTCATGACCTTCTATCAGAACGCGGTCGGCCTCCTCTACGATCAGCTTGCCATGCTCTATTGGATCATCCTTGCGTTCTCGATCATCGGCGGGCTCATCTGTACGGTGTTCATGAGTTACGGCTTCGGCTGGCAGATCCAGTTCGTCGCGCTCATCCTGATGGGAGTGGGCTCGTTGATGGATTCGCAGGTGACGAACCTTACCCGGCCGGAACAGATGTATCTCAGCCAGGCGCTGGTCGCGGCCGGCGCGGCCCTGTTTCTGCCGCCATCCATGTCGGAGGGCTTCAAGGCGGCGCTGAGCAAGGGGCCGCCTTACCTGGTGACCTTCTTCGTCGTCTTCGCCTTCACCCAGAGCATCGGCGGCCTGATCGGCTCCGCCTTCTACGGCACGCTGATCACCATTCGCGAAAAGTTTCACTCCGCCGTCCTGACCGAGCGCGTGTTGCTGACCGATCCGCATGTGGCCGATCGCGTCAGCCAGCTTTCAGCCTCCTATGGCAGGGTGATCGGGGACAGCGCGCTGCTGAAGGGAGAGGGGCTGTCGCTGCTCGGCGCGCAGATGAGCCGGGAGGCCAATATGCTCGCCTATGGCGATGCGTTTTTCGTCGCCGCCGTGATCGCTTTCATATCGCTCGCCGGTCTCTCAATCCACGTGTTCTACCGCTTCGTCAGAGCCCGTCTGGCCGAAGATCGGGCGCAGGTCGCCGCATCCAACCCATGAGGATATGAAACAGTTCCATGCCGAGGCTCGTTCGCTCACCCATCGAAGTCATTGCGGTTCTGGCAGGCATCGGCGGCGTCATGCTGGTGCTCTATGCTTGGCATCTGCCGCCGTTCAAGACGTCCGTCGAGACGACCGACGATGCTTATGTGAAGGGCTATGTCACGACCATCAGCCCGCAGGTCAGCGGCTATATAACCGACGTGCCGATCAAGGACTACAAGCTCGTCAAGCAGGACGATGTGCTCGCCCAGATCGACGACCGCATCTACAAGCAGAAGGTGGCGCAGGCGCGCGCGACATTGGCCGGGCAGAAGGCGGCGCTTGCCAATTCGCAGCAGCAGGAACAGGCGGCCCGCGCCGGCATCGTCTCCAGCCAGGCCCAGATCGACAGCGCCAATGCCGCGCTCAAGCGCGCGCAGCTTGCCGCCGACCGCGTGACGACGCTGGTTTCCAAGGGCGTGTCGACCACCAGTGATTCCGAGCAGGCGCAGGCAACGTTGCAGCAGGCGCAAGCGTCGCTCAATCAGGCCAAGGCCGGTCTGGACGTATCCCAGCAGAATTTGACGACGATCATCGTCAACCGCGCCTCGCTCGAGGCCGGCGTCAGTGGCGCGGAAGCGGCCGTGCAGCTTGCCGAAATCGATCTGGACAACACGACGATCAAGGCGCCGCGCGATGGTCGGGTCGGCGAGGTCGGCGTGCGCATAGGCCAATATGTGACGCCCGGCACGCAGCTCATGAGCCTGGTGCCGAAAGACGTCTGGGTCATTGCCAATTTCAAGGAGACGCAGCTCGACGGCATGAAGCTCGATCAGCCGGCCACGATATCGGTGGATGCGCTGGGGCATCGCGAGATCAAGGGCCGCATCCAGCGCTTTTCGCCGGCCGCCGGTTCCGAATTCGCCGTCATCAAGGCCGACAACGCCACGGGCAATTTCACCAAGGTCGCCCAGCGCATCGGCGTCCGGATCAAGATCGAGGATGGCCAGCCCCTGGCGGACGACCTGGCGCCCGGCATGTCCGTGCTGGTTTCGATCGACAGGGATTCGGCCCCGCTGCCGGAAGCCGCAGGCGGCGATTGACCGGCAGGCTGCTATCCCCTCCGTTCGCATGACAACAAAAAAGCCTGGGTCGTAAGACCCAGGCTTTCTTTCATTCGCGATCTTGCAAAGACCTGACGATCAAGCGTCGTCTTCGGCGTTGCCGTCAGCTTCCGGATCGAAGAAGTCTTCCGGACGCAGGGCGTCTTCGTCGATGCCGTAGATGGCGTCGGCGGAGGTGAGGGTCTCGCCCTTGGACTGACGCTCGGCTTCTTCAGCGGAACGGGCAACGTTGAGCTCGACGGTGATTTCGACTTCGGCGTGCAGGCCGATGGCAACGTCGTGCAGGCCGATGGCCTTGATCGGGGTGTTCATGTGAACCTGGCTGCGACCGATGTTAAAGCCTTCGGCGGCGAGGATTTCAACGACGTCACGAGCAGCGACCGAACCGTAGAGCTGACCGGTTTCGCCAGCCGAGCGAACGACGATGAAGGACTTGCCGCCGAGAACGTCGGCAACCTTCTGGGCTTCGCTCTTGCGCTCGAGGTTACGAGCTTCGAGCGTCGCGCGCTCGGCTTCGAAACGGGCCTTGTTGGCGGCGTTGGCGCGCAGCGCCTTGCCGAGCGGCAGCAGGTAGTTACGGGCAAAGCCGTCGCGAACCTTGACGGTTTCGCCCATCTGGCCGAGCTTGGAGATGCGTTCGAGAAGAATGACTTCCATTTTCTTGTTCCTTTCGATGTCAGATTTTCGTGTCTGTTGGTTTGGATGTATCGGCATTCTTGTTCGGGGTCAGCGATATCGCCTTGCGGGTATCGTAGAGGCCGAGAACAAGGATGATGACGAGCGGCAGCGTCAGGACGAAGGACAGCACGTAGCAGAGGATCAGCACGGGTATGCGCCAGTCCTTGCCGCGTGTCCGGTAGTGCAGCGACGCAAAGCCGGAAACGATGAAGCCCGCGCCGAAAGCACCGAGCACGGCGGCGGCGATGAGGGCCAGGACGCCGCCGAAGAAGATGGCGACGATTGCCACGAGAAAGACGAAGATCGCATTGCGGTTCATGCGCAGCGAGGAGGGAATATCCTCGCGCGGGCGCAGATTACGGTTCGACGTCGCGACGATGCGGGTCGCCACGTAATACGCGGCCAGCAGCATCATGACCCAGATCATGCCCCAGGCGACGGGGATCGCGTAGAGCATGAGGGTCTTGGTCTTCTGGATTGCGATGGGATCGAGCGGCAACGATGGCTGCTGCTCGTTCACGGCCCTGACGTAGAGATCCACGACCTGGCCGACGAGATCGGCATTGTAGCCCATGACCGCGCCGGCGACGACGATGACCACGGCGGCAAGGCCGCACAGGTGCAGCATAATATCGGAGAGTGGATACCAGGCCATCAGGTGATCCGGTCCGCCGAGTTCGGAAGCGGGCCGCGCCAGATTCGCGAGATGGCTGAGCCATGCGGGGATCAGCGTCAGCAAAAGGACGAACAGTCCGAAATAGACCGATTGCGCGATCGTACCAACCACGCCGGCGACGAGGACGGCGACAATGACCGCCATGTTGCCCCAGCCGAGGCCGACGATCAGGATAGGAAGAGCGGAAAGTGCGCCGAAGAGGATGAACAGCAATGGCTGTACCGTCGCGCCATACACGAGTAGGGCGGCGGTCAGACCGGCGAGTGCGCCGATACCAAGCTCTTTTGCGTTCAACTTTTTCACGTCGCTGTCCTGCTTCACGATCGAGCAGTTAGAGGATGCTTCCGGCACTCGGGCCTGAAAGCCGTCCCCAACATGGGGTTTCAAGGTTCCGATTCGCGCCCACCGCGAAAGGGAGAAGGGAAGGCATCGCTGCCTTCCCCTTATTCAGTCTGCGTCGGCTGCTATTAAGCGACGACGTAGGGCAGCAGGCCGAGGAAACGGGCGCGCTTGATCGCCTGGGCGAGTTCGCGCTGCTTCTTCTGGGAAACGGCCGTGATGCGGGAAGGAACGATCTTGCCGCGCTCGGAAATGTAGCGCTGCAGGAGACGGACGTCCTTGTAGTCGATGCGCGGCGCATTGGCGCCCGAGAACGGGCAGGTCTTGCGGCGGCGATGGAACGGACGGCGGACCGGTGCGGAGGAAACTTCAGACATTGTTCAAAATCTCCTTATACGCGGTCTTCGCGCGGACGGCGCGGACGGTCTTCGCGGTCGCCACGATCCGGGCGCGGACCACGATCGCCGAAGCTGCGCTCCGGACGGTCGCCATCACGACGCGGACGGTCGTCACGGTCGCGCTTCTGCATCATGGCAGACGGGCCTTCTTCGTGCTTCTCGACAGCGATCGTCATGTAACGCAGAACGTCTTCGCTGATGCGCATCTGGCGTTCCATTTCCTGGATCGCAGCAGCCGGAGCATCGATGTCCATCAGGGCGTAATGAGCCTTGCGGTTCTTCTTGATGCGGTAGGTGAGGGACTTGAGGCCCCAGTTTTCGATACGCCCGACTTTACCGCCGTTAGCTTCGATAACACCCTTGTACTGTTCTACGAGGGCGTCGACCTGCTGCGCGGAAATATCCTGCCGGGCAAGGAATACATGTTCGTAAAGAGCCATGGATAGCTTTGCCTTTCTTGCGTTGGTCTGAACCCGGTATTCGGCGGCTAAGCCTCAACGACTGCTCCTGAGAGGGATGACCCCAAGCAAGAAAAGCGTTTCCGAGACGGTCGAGAGCGGAGACACGGGAGGCTGGAACGCTTCCGTTCCGACGATTCTTCTTGCGAAAAACCGGCCCTCCGTTCAGCCACCAGCCAGAAGACCGGGTTGCGAACAGGGCGGCTTATACGGATTTTTCCGGGAAAGGCAAGGGGAAGGACGAAATTGCGTTATTTGCTCGCCCAAGACCACGCTGGGACCCACGCCAAATCGTATGCGCCCGCTTGCCCCGACGTTGCAAGCGCCACGCTCTCCCATATGATGCGATTTGCAGCAATACGGGACCCTTCATGCGCATCCTTCTCGTTCGGCACGGCGAATCCCTCGGCAATATCGATGACCAGGCCTATCGGCAGTTCGGCGATCACAATGTCCCGTTGACGGAGTGGGGATATCGGCAGGTGCTGGAGGCGGGGCAGGCGATCGCTGCTTATCTGAAGGGGCTGCCGAGCGCCGAGTTGCGCAAGCTGAACGTCTGGTATTCGCCGTTCCTGCGGACAAGGCAGAGCAAGGATGCTCTGCTGGAGGGTTTGCCCGCCGATCTGATCGGGGACGTCAGGGAGGATTATCTGCTGCGCGAGCAGGATTTCGGGCTCTTTACCGAAATCTACGATCACGCCGAACAGAAGCGGAAATTCCCCGACGAGTTCGAGAAGTGGGCGCGGTTGCGCAACAACAACGGCAAGTTCTACGCCCGCCCGCCGGACGGCGAAAGCCGCGCCGACGTCGCCCAGCGCGTCCGCCTGTTCCTGCAGACCGTCATGCACGATGCCGAAAACGGAAAGAACAATGTCATCATCGTCGGCCACGGCGTCACCAACCGGGCCTTCGAGATGAACTTCCTGCATCACCCGGTCGATTGGTTCGAGCAATCGAACAATCCGGGAAACGCCGATGTCACCCTGATCGAAGGGCGGAGTTCGCAAGGCTATAGCTCGACCCTGCTTCACAAGGCCGTGGATCGGGTAAAGGGGCAGGAGGGGTTGAAGGAGGCTTATGGTTCCGAGCTGACGACGGCGCCGAAGGCTGGGCAATAACCGCTTGCGGCGACCGGCTGGACATTCCTGGCGGTGTTACAGGCCCGTCCCACGCTAGCCATGGGGCTGAGCGACTCTTGAAATATGCCCTGCAATCATGACTTGTGAAACGATAGGTCCTGTGGAAATCATGACTTGGCGAATATTGGGGGCTTGGTTGTGAAAGTAATGGGAAAAAGCTTTGCTGTAGCAGGTCTTGTTTTGGGCCTTACCCTTGTCGCTCAGGACGCAACAGCGAGATTGAGCTACGAAGTTCAAAGCTTGAAAGATGGTTCTAAGTTTATCATGGTAAGCGGTCAGTTCGAAGCTAACGATGACTTGGGCATATTTCGCAGCAAAGTTCTTTCCAGCCACGCGTATTCCGTTAGTTTTTTTAGTGGCGGCGGAAACGTATACAAGGCCATGGAGTTTGGCCGTCTGATCCGATCTCTGGGTTTGCAAACCGTAGCTGCGCGAGGCTCGGAATGTGCCTCGGCCTGTTCCTTGTCATTTATGGGCGGGATAACTCGCTATGCCGAGCCGGGTGCAATCGGCGTTCATAAATCCTCGTTCGGCGATACCAGTGGAATGAATGTCGAGGATGCCGTTGCGGCCATTCAACAGCAAACCGCCGACGTGATTGCCTATATGAGCGAAATGGGCGTCGATCCCGCTTTGCTGCAACTTGCCCTCAAATATGACAGCAATGATATCCGCTATTTGTCATCGAGCGAAATGACGAAGTTTCGGGTGACAACCGTGTCGTTCCAAGAGGTTCATGAATCTGACGCCAAATCGTCCGCTGGTGAGGCTCAGGCGCCGACTACCGATGGACGCAAAGCGGTAAAAGCACCGAGCGAGGAGCCGTCACTTCTGCAAGTTCCTGTCCCGAGAAGCGGCATCCTTCAAGATGGCAGTGGGTCGGCCTTCTTAAAGACCAGTCGGGATATGCGCTCCAAGACGATTGCGGTTTTCGCCAATGGGAGCGAGTTGCTGATTAAGAAGAGTGTCGGTGACTGGTATCGGGTGTCGATTGGCAACAAGACCGGCTATATGCTTCAGACATCGATATGGGTGCGTGAATTTGAAGAAAATCAGTTCGGAAAGCGTTATATCGAAATAACCACCGAAAAGTCTCTAGACTCCGCAATGTCTCTGGCCAAGCGGTCATTTATTCCAATGGCAGTTCATTTAACAGCGCAGGGACATTATGCCGTCACAATCGTGGGGACATACGGCGGAGACGTTGATTCCCTCGTTTTTCAGCCTTTAATTAAAACGAAAAGTATCCCTCCGACCGCTTTTATTACCTATGGCAACAATTACGTTCGCGAAATCTGCTGCAGCGCTTCCACCTCGACGGCTGAATAAGCGAACAGGTTTGCCCGCTTATTCCATTTGAAGCCAGCTAGCACCGCCTCACATCGGCAGCGGATACTTCCGGTGCACCTGCTCGATTTCCGCCAGTGCCTCCGCCGGCAGCGTCACGTAAGCGCCGGCGATATCCGTCTCAAGCTGAGCCATCGTTGTCGCGCCGATGATGACGGAGGCCATGAACGGTTTTGTGAGGCAGTAGGCCAGCGCCAGCTTGGAAGGATCGATGCCATATTTGGCTGCGATTTCCAGATAGGCCTTGACCGGCGGCTCCTGCAGCGGCTGCAGGCGGCCGCCGATGTCGAGGTTGATCGAGCCGCGTGAGCCGGCCGGCCGTGCGCCGCCGACATATTTGCCGGTGAGGATGCCGCCGGCGAGCGGCGAATAGGCGAGCAGGCCGACGTCTTCGTGATGAGACAGTTCGGCCAGGTCGAGGTCGAAATGCCGGTAGAGCAGGTTGTATTCGTTCTGGGTGGTGGCGACGCGCGGCAAGCCCTTCTGTTCGGCAATCGTCAGATATTTCTGGATGCCCCAGGTCGTCTCGTTCGACAGGCCGATGGCGCGGATCTTGCCGGCCTTCACCAGCTCGCCCATCGTCTCGAGGATGTCGGTGATGTTGGCGACGACCTTTTCGCGATCCTGTTTGAAAGGATCGTAGTTCCAGTTCTGGCGGAAATGGAAGTGGCCGCGGTTCGGCCAGTGAACCTGGTAGAGGTCGATATAGTCGGTCTTCAGCCGCTTGAGGCTGGCGTCGATCGCTGCCCGGATGTTGACGGCGTCGGCGCCCTGTCCGCCGCGCAGATACTCGCGGCCCGGACCGGCGACCTTGGTGGCGAGCACCACGTCCTTGCGCCTGCCGGTCTTCTCGAACCAGCTGCCGATATACTCTTCCGTGCGTCCTTGCGTCTCCGGTCCTACAGGTGTCGTCGGATACATTTCGGCGGTATCGAAGAAATTGATGCCCTTGTGGACGGCATAGTCCATCTGTTCATGGGCTTCGGCTTCGCTGTTCTGCGTGCCCCAGGTCATCGTGCCAAGGCAGATCTGCGAAACGGAAATGTCGGTACGGCCTAAATTCTTATATTTCATGGGGAAACCTTGGGGATGGGAGAAGGTTAAAATGAAGAAGGTCGCGAGAATTTAAGCTTGAACTGAGCAAGCGCAAGAAAAAAATCATTGCGCTTCGCAGGCGCAAAAGCCGGTGGCGACAGGCCCTGTGCTATTGACTCCGGCGCAAACAATGTCATTGGGAAGCAAAACGACCCCCAAAAGGACGCTTTATAATGACAGTTGCTTTCACATTTCCCGGCCAGGGCAGCCAAGCCGTCGGCATGGGCAAGGACCTTGCCGACAATTTCGCCGAGGCGCGTGCCGTCTTCGAGGAAGTCGATGAAGCGCTCGGTGAAAAGCTCTCCGACGTCATCTTCAACGGCCCGGAAGACAAGCTGACGCTGACGGCGAATGCGCAGCCGGCGCTGATGGCCGTATCGCTTGCCGTCATCCGCGTGCTGCAGGCGCGCGGCTTCGATCTGAAGAGCAAGGTCGCCTACGTCGCCGGCCACTCGCTCGGCGAATATTCGGCACTCTGCGCCGCCGGCACCTTCTCGCTTGCCGATACGGCGCGCCTGCTGCGCATCCGCGGCAACGCCATGCAGGCGGCCGTGCCTGTCGGCGTCGGTGCCATGGCCGCGATCATCGGCCTTGAACATGCCGACGTCGCCGCGGTCTGTGCCGAAGCCTCCACGCTCGGCGCCTGCCAGATCGCCAACGACAATGGCGGCGGCCAGATCGTGATTTCGGGCGAGAAAGCTCCGGTCGAGAAGGCTGCCGAGCTTGCGACCGCCAAGGGCGCCAAGCGCGCCATCCTTTTGCCGGTCTCCGCGCCCTTCCATTCGGCGCTGATGGCGCCGGCTGCGGAAGCCATGCGCGAAGCGCTCGCCGGCGTCGTCAAGAACAATCCCGTCGTGCCGGTCATCGCCAACGTCAAGGCGGCTCCGGTGACGGATGCCGACGAGATCGCCAGGCTACTGGTCGAGCAGGTGACCGGTCAGGTGCGCTGGCGCGAGACGGTGGAATGGTTTGCCGCCAACAATGTGACAACATTGTATGAAATTGGCGCCGGCAAGGTGCTGACGGGCTTGGCTCGTCGCATCGACAAGTCGGTCAACGGCATTTCCGTCAACAATGCCGCAGACATCGACACGGCGCTCGCTGCATTGCTCGGCTGACAGATTTAGGAACGAGGGGATACACATGCTTGATTTGACCGGCCGCAAGGCCCTGGTAACCGGCGCATCCGGTGGCATCGGCGAAGAGATTGCCCGGCTCCTGCACAAGCAGGGCGCCATCGTCGGCCTGCACGGCACGCGCGTCGAAAAGCTGGAGACGCTGGCATCCGAACTCGGCGATCGCGTCAAGATCTTCCCGGCAAACCTGTCGGATCGCGACGAGGTGAAGGCGCTCGGCGCCAAGGCGGAAGAGGAACTCGGCGGCGTCGATATTCTCGTCAACAACGCCGGCATCACCAAGGACGGCCTGTTCGTTCGCATGAGCGACGAAGACTGGGACGCGGTGCTCGAAGTCAACCTCACGGCGGTCTTCCGCTTGACGCGCGAGCTGACCCATCCGATGATGCGCCGCCGCTATGGCCGCATCATCAACATCACCTCCGTCGTCGGCGTCACCGGCAATCCGGGACAGGCGAACTACTGCGCCTCCAAGGCCGGCATGATCGGCTTCACCAAGTCGCTGGCCCAGGAAATCGCGACCCGCAACGTCACGGTCAACTGCGTTGCCCCCGGCTTCATCGAAAGCGCGATGACGGGCAAGCTGAACGACAAGCAGAAGGAAGCCATCATGGGCGCCATCCCCATGAAGCGCATGGGCACGGGCGCGGAAGTTGCTTCCGCCGTCGCCTATCTCGCTTCCTCCGAAGCCAGCTACGTCACGGGCCAGACGATCCATGTCAACGGCGGCATGGCGATGATCTGAAGGAATTGCTTATTGGAAGGAACTTTCCCTCCAATAGCATGTTGAGCAACCCGGAGCCGGCTATTTTCTGGCTTTGCGACGGACTTAAACCGTGTTAAGCGGGCCATGACTGTGAACAGTCGTCCGGAAAATGCAGACGGACTGGGCCGCATTCAAGGCGCTGGACCGGATCTTAATGCCGGGTTGAACGAGTTTGCCAGCGGCGTCAGGACAGATGCTGCAGGTTTGAATTAGGGTAGGGATGTCACAAGGCATTCTGATCAGGACATAAGGTCGAGGAAACCGACATGAGCGATATCGCAGAACGCGTAAAGAAAATTGTTGTTGATCATCTTGGCGTTGACGCCGACAAGGTTGTTGAAAGCGCAAGCTTCATCGACGATCTGGGTGCGGACTCGCTCGACACCGTCGAACTGGTCATGGCCTTCGAAGAAGAATTCGGCGTGGAAATCCCGGACGACGCTGCTGACTCGATCCTGACGGTCGGCGATGCGGTAAAGTTCATTGAGAAGGCCCAGGCCTAATCTTTTGTGCTTTTTGACAGGGCGGGCTGAAGAGTCCGCCCTATTTCGTCCGGCAAAGCCGTGCGAAGCATGTTTATACGCATATCATCATAAAAAGACGGGGGTCTGCGGGCGATGAGACGTGTCGTTATCACGGGTACCGGCATGGTATCACCTTTGGGCTGTGGCACGGAGGTGTCTTGGACACGCCTGCTCGCGGGACAGAACGGCGCACGCCTCGTCACCGAATTCGAAGTCGAAGACCTCGCTGCCAAGATTGCCTGCCGCATCCCGGTCGGCGACGGCTCGGACGGCACGTTCAGAGCCGACGACTGGATGGAGCCGAAGGAACAGCGCAAGGTCGACGCCTTCATCATCTATGGCATGGCCGCCGCCGACATGGCGCTGGCCGACGCCAACTGGCACCCGGCAACGGATGAGGATCAGATCGCCACGGGCGTCATGATCGGCTCTGGCATCGGCGGCCTCGAAGGCATCGTCGAAGCCGGCTACACGCTGCGCGACAAGGGTCCGCGCCGCATCTCTCCCTTCTTCATCCCCGGCCGCCTCATCAATCTCGTTTCCGGCCAGGTTTCGATCCGTCACAAGCTGCGCGGTCCGAACCATGCCGTCGTGACCGCATGCTCCACCGGCGCGCATGCGATCGGCGACGCGGCGCGCCTCATCATGCTCGGCGATGCCGATGTCATGGTGGCCGGCGGCGCCGAAGCTCCCGTCTGCCGCATAGCGCTTGCCGGCTTTGCCGCCTGCAAGGCGCTGTCGACGCAGCATAATGAGGATCCGCAAAAGGCTTCCCGCCCCTATGACCGCGATCGTGACGGCTTCGTCATGGGCGAGGGCGCCGGTGTCGTCGTTCTCGAAGAGCTGGAGCACGCCAAGGCCCGCGGCGCCAAGATCTATGCGGAAGTTGTGGGATACGGCCTTTCCGGCGACGCCTATCACATCACCGCGCCGTCCGAGGATGGCGAGGGCGCATTCCGCTGCATGACCTCCGCACTGAAGCGCGCCGGCCTGACCCCGGCCGACATCGACTACATCAACGCCCATGGCACGTCGACCATGGCCGATACCATCGAGCTCGGCGCCGTCGAGCGGCTGGTCGGTGATGCTGCGTCGAAGATTTCCATGTCGTCCACCAAGTCGGCAACCGGCCATCTTCTGGGCGCGGCCGGTGCGATCGAGGCGATCTTCGCCACGCTCGCCATTCGCGACAATATTGCCCCGCCGACGCTCAATCTCGACAATCCGGAACGCGAGACCGCCATCGATCTCGTTCCTCACAAGGCCCGCAAGCGCGAAATCAATGTCGCGCTGTCGAACTCCTTCGGTTTCGGTGGCACCAATGCGTCGCTTGTCCTGCGCCGCTATGAGGCTTAATAACAGCCCGTAACTTTTGGGGCGGGAGTGCTTTTCGGCAATCCTGCCTGCGTCCTTGATTGCTGCTGCGCCTCCATCCCTCTCGGGGAATGCGGCGCGGCAATGCCTGATCGGTCGAAGTCGGAGCCTGAGTTCCGCCTTATCTTCTGAACCTGTTTTTTGCCGCATTGCTTGGCCAAAGAGCAGGCAATCACAAAAGGGAAGGGATTGCCGGTGAGCGATACGAACCAGAGCAACGGAACTCCGAACGGGCAGAAAGGGCCGATCATCCCGAAATCGGCCAGTGAAGCCCTGCGTCCGGAGCGTGTTCCGGATCCGCCGAAGCGCTCCCGCAAAGCCCGCAGCCAGATGGTCATCTTCCTGAACTTCCTGATGACGCTGGCAGTTTTTGTCGCCGTTGCCGCGATCGGCGGTGTCTATTATGCATTCTCGATCTATCAGGGCCCCGGTCCGCTGACGACGAATACGAACTTCATCGTCCGCAATGGCGCCGGCCTCGGCGAGATCGCCAATCGCCTCGAGTCCAACAACATCATCACCGATCAGCGTATCTTCCGCTGGCTCACCGCCACCTATCTGCATGACGGCGATACCCTTCGCGCCGGCGAATATGAGATCAAGGCCGGCGCTTCCATGAAAGATATCATGGAGCTGCTGAAATCCGGCAAGTCGATCCTCTATTCGGTCACCCTGCCGGAAGGACTGACCGTGCGGCAGATGTTCAACAAGCTGCAGGCCGATCCCGTGCTGGAGGGCGATCTGCCGTCCGCTTTGTCGGCCGAAGGTAGCCTGAGACCGGACACCTATAAGTTCACGCGCGGCACCAAGCGCACGGAAATCATCGAGCAGATGGCGGCAGCGCAGACGAAGCTGGTCGATCAGGTCTGGGAAAAGCGCGACTCGAGCGTGCAGCTGGCGAACAAGCAGGATTTTGTGACGTTGGCCTCCATCGTGGAAAAGGAAACCGGCTTGGCCGACGAGCGTGCCCATGTCGCCTCCGTCTTCCTGAACCGTCTCGGCAAGGGCATGCGCCTGCAGTCGGATCCGACTGTCATCTACGGGCTTTTCGGCGGAGAAGGAAAGCCGTCCGATCGCCCCATCTATCAGTCAGACCTGAAGAAGGAAACGCCTTACAACACCTACATCATCAAGGGCTTGCCGCCGACGCCGATTGCAAATCCGGGCAAGGATGCCCTGGAATCCGTCGCCAATCCCTGGAAGACGCAGGATCTCTATTTCGTTGCTGACGGTACCGGCGGCCATGTCTTTGCTGCGACGCTGGACGAGCACAACGCCAATGTCAGGCGCTGGCGCAAGCTGGTCGCCGAAAAGGGCGAAGATCCCAGCGCGATAGCCGTCGATGGCCAGCCGGACGACGCTGCCACAGCTCCGGGCTCGGGCGCCCAGCAGAAGAAGAAGACCAACTGATCTTTGCCGCGTCGTAGCTTGGACAAGAAGCGCGACGCGGATTCACTTTACATTGATCCATAATCCGGAGATTTTCGGCGGATTGGGGATAGGATTTATCGGAGGCTTGCATGGCATTGCAGTCCATGACCGGCTTTGCCCGGCGTGAGGGAACGAGTGGTCGTGGCCGCTGGGCGTGGGAACTGCGTTCGGTGAACGGCAAGGGGCTGGATATCCGCCTGCGCCTGCCGCAGGGCCTGGAGCGCCTGGAGGCGGATACCCGCAAGGCGATTTCGGACCAGCTCGCCCGCGGCAACCTGCAGGTCAGCCTGTCGCTTTCCGTCGAGGAAAGCCGCGTCGAAGTCGTCGTGAACCAGGATGCGCTGGCTGCCGTTTTGGCGCTGCGCGACCAGCTGGCCGGCATCGTCGATCCCGCGCCGTTGAGGCTGGAAAGCCTGATGGCCGTGCGCGGGCTGGTGGAGTTCAAGGAGGTCGAGGAGGACGAAGAGGCCCTCGCGGCGCGCGATGCCGATATCGTGGCGGGTCTCGAGGCGGCGCTTGGCGATCTCCGCGACATGCGTCGTCAGGAAGGCGAGGCGCTCGGCAGAGTTCTGCTAGGGCAGGTCGCGACGATCGAGACGCTGACGACCGCCGTCGAACGCGACCCTTCGCGCTCCCAGCAGGAAATCGCCGCGAGGCTGGCGACACAGGTTGCCATGCTTCTGGAGGGCTCGTCGGGCCTCGATCGCGACAGGCTGCATGCCGAAGCCGCTCTTCTTGCCACCAAGGCCGATCTGCGTGAGGAAATCGACCGTCTGAAGGCGCATGTGGCAGCGGCGCGCGATCTTATTTCCAAGGGCGGTCCTGTCGGCCGCAAGCTCGATTTTCTTGCACAGGAATTTAACCGGGAATCGAATACTATCTGTTCGAAGTCGAATGCAGCGGCCGTAACCGCCGCCGGCATCGAGCTGAAGGTAGTCATCGACCAGTTCCGCGAACAGGTCCAGAATTTGGAGTAGGCCATGAAGCCGGCGACATCCACATCCATTCCGATCGCCCGCCGGGGGCTGATGCTGGCCATTTCCTCGCCGTCCGGCGCGGGCAAGTCGACGATCGCGCGCACCTTGCTGGATACCGACAAGCAGGTCAGCCTGTCGGTCAGCGTTACGACCCGGCAGCGCCGGCCGAGCGAAATCGCCGACGTGCACTATCATTTCGTTTCTCAGCGCGAATTCGAGCGTCTTCGCGATTCCGACTCGCTGCTCGAATGGGCCGAGGTCCACGGCAATTTCTACGGCACGCCGCGCGAGCCGGTGGAGACGGCGATGGCGGAAGGCCGGGACATGCTCTTCGACATCGACTGGCAGGGCGCACAGCAACTGCAGGAGAAAATGCCGGCGGATGTCGTGTCCATCTTCGTTCTGCCGCCGACGATGACGGAGCTGCAATCGCGCCTGCATCGCCGCGCCGAGGATTCCGAAGAGGTGATTGCCATGCGCCTCGCCAATTCGCGGGCCGAGATCGCCCATTGGCGCGAATACGACTACGTCATCATCAACGATGACCTGAACGCTGCTTTCGATGCTGTCCAGTCGATCGTCAAGGCGGAGCGCCTTCGTCGCGACCGCCGGCATGGCATGTTCGATTTCGTCCGCGGATTGCTGGAAGAAACGCCGAAGCTCTGATCCCGATCAGATGTTCTGATCCCGATCGGTCGCGCTCCGGTCTTGGTCAGAGGCAGTTCGCCAGCCGGCAAAATTCTTCCACGGACAGCGTTTCGGCGCGGCGCTGCGGGTCGATGTCAGCTTTCAGCAAAAGCCCCTCGCCGCCCAGCGGCTTCAGGCTCTGCCGCAGCATCTTGCGGCGCTGCCCGAAAGCAGCCTGCGTTACCCTCTCCAATTTGTCGACGGCACAGGGAATGGGATTTTCCTTCGGCGTAAGGTGCACCACAGTCGACGTTACCTTGGGCGGCGGCGTGAAGGCCTGCGGAGATATGTCGAAGGCCATGTGCGCCTGCGTACGCCAGCCACAGAGGACGCCGAGCCGGCCGTAGTGATCGTCATCCTCCTGCGCGACGATCCGCTGGCCGACTTCCTTCTGGAACATCAAGGTCAGGGATTGCCAGAAGGGCGGCCACTGCGGCGGCAGGAGCCAGTTGACCAGGAGCTGCGTCCCGACGTTGTAGGGCAGGTTGGCGATGATCTTGACCGGATCATTGGCAGCAAGCGTCGCAAAATCCGTCTTCAACGCATCGCCTTCGATCACATCAAGCCGGCCGGGATAGTGATCGGCGATTTCCGCCAGCGCCGGCAGGCAGCGCGAATCGCGCTCCACCGCGATGACCTTTTTCGCGCCGAGCGCCAGGATAGCGCGCGTCAGTCCACCGGGTCCGGGACCGACTTCGAAGACTGTCACGCCTTCGAGCGAGCCTGCGGTCCTAGCGACCTTCTGCGTCAGATTGAGGTCGAGAAGAAAGTTCTGGCCGAGCGCCTTGCGCGCGTCGAGACCATGGCGCTGGATCACATCGCGAAGGGGCGGCAAGCCGTCTAGTGCTGCCATCAGCGGTTGCTTCCAGTCTTGCCGCTGATTTCGTTTGCCAGCCTGAGGGCTGCGACAAGGCTATCCTCTTTGGCAATGCCCTTGCCGGCGATACCGAATGCCGTGCCGTGGTCCGGGGAGGTACGCACAAAGGGTAAGCCGAGCGTGACGTTGACGGAGTCGTCGAAGCCGAGCGCCTTGGCCGGGATCAGCGCCTGGTCGTGATACATGCAGATGGCGACGTCATAGCGCCGGCGGGCCTCGTCATGGAACATGGTATCGGCGGGCAGGGGACCGAAGGCGTCGATGCCCTCCGCCCGCAATGTGTCGATCGCGGGACGGACGATCTCGTCGTCCTCCTTGCCGAGCGCGCCATTCTCGCCGGCGTGCGGATTGAGGCCGGCGACGGCGAGGCGCGGCTTGGCAATGCCGAAGCGGCTACGCAGGTCGTGATCGGTGATCCGGCAGGTCTCGACGATCAGGTCGGAGGTGAGTGCCTGGGGCACATCTTTCAGTGGAATGTGGATGGTGACCGGGATTGCACGAAGCTTCGGACCGGCCAGCAGCATGACGGGCATGATCGGCTTTCCGGTCGCGCGCGTTGCGAGATCCGCCAGGAATTCCGTATGGCCGGGAAAGCCGAAACCGGCGTCATAGAGTACCGATTTGGCGATCGGGTTGGTGACGACAGCGGATGTGCGACCACTCATGCTGAGCGAGACGGCCATTTCTATGGCGGTAATCGTCCCCTTGGCGGTCGCCACCTGCGGCTCGCCGGCGTTGACGCTTATGCCGGCATCGATCTGCAGAACAGGCAGCGCATCCTGAAAGACGTCGCAGGCCGCGGCAGGATCGGCTGCCTGCAAGGGCACGGTCAAGCCCAATTGCAAGGCACGCGCCGCGAGTATGCGGGCGTCGCCAAGAAACAGGAAAGGGGGTAAATCAAGCTCACCGCGACGAAGCCAGGCGGCAAGCGTGATGTCGGGGCCTATGCCGGCTGGGTCCCCCTGCGTAAGGGCAAGGGGGAGGGCAGAGTGCGATGGCATCGGCGGTCAGCGGTAGACGATCTGCGCCTTGGAGCGCAGTTCGTCCATGTATTTCTTGTCATTGGCGCTGACGCCATCGGCATTGGTCTTGCCGATATCTTCGGCACGGAACACGGCCGCAGCAGCGACGTCGTCATTCACCTGACGCTGCGAGCAAATGGCGACATACTCGACGCCGCGGTCGGTCACGATAGGCGTGGTCGTGTTGCCGGTGGCCTTCTCCAGCATCGGCTTCCACATTTCCGGAACCTCCGGTGCGAGCACTCGGCCGAGGTCCTGAACGGAGACGTCATGCATGGTCGCCGCGAAAACCTTCGCCTGATCGCAGCCGGGGAATTTGGCACGCGACGCTTCGGCTTCAGCCTTGCGCGCATTGAGGATGGCGTTCCGCTTTGAGCTTGGAACGACGAAGATGATCTGCTTCAGGAAATATTCCGTCGTGACCGGCTTCGTCTTGTTCTCCGTCATGCGCGTCACGAGGTCGTCGTTCGACATGCGGCTTCTTGCGCCGAAGCGCGCATTGACGACACGCGGCCAGCTCATGGAAATGGCGATGTAGGACTTGAAGTGGTCCACGCCGACGCCGGCCTTTTCGAGAATCTGGCTGAGCTGTGTCGGCGTCATTTTGTTGCTGGTGGCGAAACGGCCAAAGGCGGCATCGACATCCGTCGTCGAAACGGACATGCGCAGGCGGGAAATCTCCGCACGCTTCAGCGTCTCGTCGACAAGCTGATCCTTGGCGAGCTTGTTGAGATCGCCTTTCTGGCGTTGCAATTTGAGGAAGGCGACACGCTTGGCGATATCGCCGGAGGTAATCACCTGGCTGTTGACGATGACCTTTACCTCGCTTGCGGCAAAGGCAACATCGCTGCTCGGCACTGCGAAGCTTGCCATAACCAGGGCTGCTGCCCCGAACAGCAGAGCGCGCATCGGTGTCTTTCCAGAAAACATCAACTACCCCTTCCCAAAGGTCTTTTCTGCCGGCGTTGCGCCATAACGGCACGCCAACGGCGCAATACGGCAAATTTGCGCCACATGTCTACATCAAGCGCGATGAATTGCAAAATCCTTGCGGCGAAACAATGACGCTGAGAATTAGCGGCCATTTCAACGCAAAAGAGCCGGCGGTAAAGCCGGCTCCCTGCAATTTCATTTGTGTCAGAACGTCGCGTCCTGAACGCTGCCGAGGTTGACGTCCCCAAGCGTTCGGAAGGTCAGGCGAGCGCCGATCGACCAGTCGCTCGCCGAATTGGCGGTCGTATCCTTCTTGTCGAGGAAGGAGATACTGAAGATCGTGCACTCGTCCTCGTAGGAAAGGCCGACACCCTGGCGCGTGATCTCGTTGTTGTTGAGATCGTAGCTGACCGTGCCAAAGACAGACCAGTATTCCTTGAACTTGATCTGGGCGCGCGACTGGATTTCATCCTGATTGCTGGTGAAGCCATATTGTGGCTGAGCGGCAATATGAGTGTAGATCAGCGACGTCTGGAATATATCGTTCGAGAAGCCGACCGACGTATCGCCGCGACGGAAGGCGAAATCCTTTTCGTCGAAGCGATAGGAGGTCGCCAGCGATATCCCCTGCGGCGTCGTCAGGCCGAACATGGTGACATAGTCGGAACGGGTCGTTTCAAGACCCGATTCCGCACCGGCTGCCGCCAGATCGTCGGTTGCGAACGAGTTGCGACCGGCAAGCTGATAAGACTGGCCGAAGATATGCTGCAACTTGTAGCCGCTATCGAAGCTGGCGGTGTAGCGCCAGCCCAGATTGGCCCTCGTACCGCCTTCGATGCGGTCGAAGCCGGAGAACTTGTCGCGGTCGAACAGGTTGGTGGCGTCGAAGACGAAGCTTTGGGCATCCTCATTCGGCAACCGGCCAGCAAGCTGCTCATCCGGTCGCACGTAGATCTGCGCGATCGGTTCGAAGACGTGAGTGCTGTTGTCCGTGGTGATCAGGAACGGATACTTGGCTTCGAGACCTGCAGTGACCATGCCGCGTGCCGCATAGTCGCTGGTGTCGTAGTTGCCGGGATAGCTGAAAGCAGTGCCCAGAGAATTGGGCGCATCCATGTCCAGACCGTAGACGTCACCGCGCGCGGCGGCCAATGGCGTCAGCACCAAACCCTCATCGGTTGTAAAGGTGCGTTGCCACTGCAGCTCGGTGCTAAGGCGCGTGTAGCTGCCCGAGAGCCCCAGGAAGCGGTCGTTCAGACTGGAATCACCGAGATTGGTGGTATTGTCGAGGGCCGATTCCTTGTCGCGCGACAGGTGCGTGAAATTCATGGTTGCAGAAAGTTCGCCACCGTAAACCGATTTCGGATCGACATAGTGATAGTCGATGCTTGGGTAGACGACAGCCTGCTGCTTCTCCGCCAGACCGTTGTCGTCGGCATTCTGCTCGTTGTAGTAGAACCCGCGCATATCGAAATAGTTGCGCTTACCAATGCCCATCAAGTAGGCTTGGTTGATACGCGTGCTCTGGTTGAGCCCTTCCAGGCCATAGGTGCGCGAGAAGTTGTTGTCGCTCTGCACCAAGACGTCCCAGCCAAAAGACCAGCGGGGATTGATCTTGAAATCCGCCTTGGAATTAATCATGCCGCGAGCCTTGTGCTCGGCATCGCTGGTGCCGGCAGTGAAGGTGCCGGGATCCATCTGATTGATGCCGGCAACGCGCAGAATGTGCGTACCGTTCTCGAAACGCTGGCGGAATTCGCCTTCGAGCAACAGGCCCTGGTTGGTGAAACCGGTGGCAGTGACCGTCGCATCCATGCTGGGCGATATGACGTAGTAGTAAGGAACCCTTACGCCAACGCCGAGCCGCTGAGAGACGGTAACCGACGGAAACAGGAAGCCCGATTTGCGCTTGACCGTATTGTCGGGAACTTCGATCCACGGGACGTAGGCGATCGGTTGGCCGAACAGCTCGAAACGAGCATGCTCGAGGCGGACGGTATGCGTCACGCCGTTCTGGACGACGCGCTGTGCCTTGACCTGCCATAGCGGCGCGCGGCCAGCTTCGGAACAGGCCATGCAGGCCGTGTAGACGCCCTTCGTCAGAATCATCTGCGTGCCGCCCACGCGTTCGCCCTTTTCAGCGGCGAGACGGGTGTTGTCGGGCATTTCGATGCGCAGGGCGTTCACGAAGCCGTCGGAAAAGCTGTCGGTGACATCCATTTTGTCACCGTACATGCGATTGCCGTCCGGGCTGATCAGCTCGACATTGCCGATCGCCGTCATCCGCCCGGATTTCTGATTATATTCAACTTTCTGGGCGACCATACGATAGCCGCCATAGTTGATCTGGACCGCACCGCTTGCGGTGACGATCTGCGTATCCTTGTTGTAGACCAGTTCGTTGGACGAAAGGACTAGCTTTGAGCCATCCGGCACCTTCACCTTGATAGGAGAGGCTACTGCGCCGGCACCGCCGTTGTTATTGTTGGCATTATTGTTAGCCTGAGCATAAGCTGCGACCGGGCTCATAATATATGCGCATGCAGCCGTGCCCGTAACCAGGGCAGCCACAATCTTTCTGATACTCTTGCGGTTGCCTGCCGCCACTTAGCCGTCCTCCTGATGAAGCAGGATCGTTGCTCCGAATGCCAATGCGACGATCACGGGTATCCATGTCGCCACGTAGGGAGGAACCACTCCGCTGCTCCCGAATGCCTTTACAAGCACGGTGACAACATAAAGCACGAAGCCAGAGAGGATTCCACCCAGAATCACAGAGCGCGATTGATTGAATCTGCTGAATTTTAACGACACGGTTGCCGCAATCAACGTCATTGCCACAAGCAGGAATGGCTGTGACAACAACGAGTAAAGCTGTGTCTCGAGAGCATTGGTCGAGATCCCGAAGGAGCGTGCGACCTTTATTCGATTAGAAAGATCATAAAAAGCAATGGTTTCAGGCTGCGCCAGGCGCTGGGAGACGAAGTCCTGTTTCAGATTAGTACGAACCTGTGCCGAACTTTTATGATCCGGTATTTCCCCCGGTCGCCGCTCGACGACATTGTTAAGAAGCCAGTAACCATCTTCCAATTTTGCCGACTGGGCGTCCTGCCGGGAGATGATATTTCCCTGTGAATCGAAGTGGATAAAGACAACGCCCATCAACGTCGTTCCATTGTCCAGGATGGCCTTGGCACCGATGATGGTATCGTCTTTTCCGCTCGACTGACGAAGCCACGGAACAGAGAGCTTGTTGTGGTAGGATGGGTCGCCGCGAAGATCGGCTTCCATCGTTTCGGCCTGGCGTTGTCCCCATGCCGCCACCGGATTGAGGGCGAGCATGGTCATCAACCCCACGCAGAAGGCGCCCAATATGAATGGCGTCATGAACTGCCAGACGGAAATGCCGGCTGCGCGCGCAATCACCAGTTCGCGGCGCCGGTTGAGGGCGATCAGCACTGTCATGCCGACGAAAAGCGCAATGAACGGCACCGTCTGCTGCAGGATCAGTGGCAGCCTGACGGCCGTCATGATCAGGCCGAGCGAAACCGTATAACCGGGCAGACCGGCAAGCCGGCCCGCAGTTTCGCTGAAGTCGACGAGATAGACGATCGAGATGACGCCCAGGAAGAACCAGAACGTCGTCACGATGTAACGCGTGAAGAAATAACGCCCGAGCGTGCCGAAGATCATGCACCGCTCCCGTTCGAGCCGTCCGGTGCCGTCGGCATGCGATCCACAATTCTCTGTCGCCAGCTGCTGAGACGATTGCGGATCGAGACGGGCATCGTCATCTTCCGGTTGCGCATCAGCAACACGATGGCGATGAGGGCCGAGACGATATTGATGCCGTAGAGAACGCCGACGAATCGGGGCGCATTGTCGATCTGGTTTGCGGCATAGAAGTCCGCCCAGCGTAACGCAAAGGCTATCGTCAGCGCCGACACCATCGGATGCAGCCGTGCTTCGCGATGCGAGCGCGCATCGCCGGCGATCACGAGGGATATGAGGGCAAATATGGCCGGCAGCGCCCATTCGTTGAGACGCCGGTGCAGTTCAGCCCGATAACTTCCTGGTTTCGCCATGTAGTCCGGATCGTTCGGATCCGGATTGAGCAGGAAGCCGAGACTGCGGTCGCTGGAGCGCAAGGTCGCCTGTCCGCGGCTCTGCGTCATGTCGGAAAGGTCGAAGGAATAAGAATCGAACTTGATAACGGAGACGTTGCCATCGGCCGTCTTGCGATGCACTTCGCCGTCTTTCATCAACAGGGACGTGCCGCTCGGATCGACGGCGCCTTCCTTCGCATAATAGATGAGATCGAAGGCGGGGTCGCGGGAATCGACGACGAACAACCCCTTGAGGATGCGCCCCGACAAGCGCTGCGAGATCTGGACATAGAGCCCGTCTTCGATGCGCCGGAAATTCTTTTCCTCGATCACCGTCGAAAGAAGGTCGGCATAGGCTTCCGCCACCATCTGACGGGCGGCGACGCGAGCCTTGGGCTCGACCACATTGTCGACGAAGAACGAGAAGGCGCTGATCGCGATAGCAAGAATCATGATCGGGCGAATGATGATGCTGCGCTTGGCGCCAGCCGCCTCCATGACGGTCAGCTCCGAATCGCTATTCATCGCCGTCAGCGTCTGCGTGATACCGATGACCAGCGCGAAGGGCAGAACGATGGGAATGATCGTCGGGAGAATGAGCGTCGCTAGCTTTGCGAACGATCCCATCGACTGGCCGCTATCCGTCACGAGATTGATGCGCTGCAGAACCTGGGTGGTCCAGATAATGGCGAGCACCGGCAGCAGCGCTACCAGGAACATCATACCGACACGCCGTACGACATATGTCTCGAATAACTTCATGCCGGCCCTTAAACGCAACAGCTGCCGGGCAAGCCGACAGAGATTCACCCTCATCTACGCTGTTTACGTTTTTTTGGCGACAACCAACTCGAAAAAAAATCGTTAATTTCCCGATATTCTTCTGTCGTGTGTCGTTTGGGATAATGCCAGCAGGGCGGCAAATATGACAAGCGAGGAGAGCCAGCCGAGGACGGCATCTGAGAGGTAATGTCCGCCAAAGGCCACCCGGAGCGCCGGAATCAATATGGAGACGGCGGCAATCGGCAGCGCCGCAGCCGATCGATACGGCTGCGGGATGATGAAGATCAGACAGAAAAGCCAGCCCGCTGCGGCTGCCTCGCCCGAGACGAACGAACAGTTGCTGACACATTTGCCGGCGAAGGATCCGGCATGCACGAAATCCAGCGTGCCGCCGAAGAGGTCGGTTTGTCTCGGACGCGGCCGGCCGGAGAAGGCCTTCAGCCAGAGATTGACCATAAGCACCGGTCCGATCAGCAGCGCGCCGAGCGCAATCCGGAGATTGCGTGCCCGCAGCTGGTTGAAGGTGGCTCCGTGATGTTGCCAGCACCGGAACAGCATCCAGATGAGAGCAACGGCTATGATGTAGGGGAGCTGGAAGAAGATCTCGCGCAGCAGCCGCATGTGCGCGTCGTCGTTATAAGGGAAGATGCCGCATATCTGGTCGGGGCGTACGCTTGTCAGACATTGCCGCGGCAGAAAAAACATGTTTGCAACGGCGACATCGATCTGCGGAAAAAGCGAAAAGAGACCAAGCAGCGCCCACCAGAGACAGAAGAGGCCGATGAAGGCATCGCCCGCCGTGCGCGGTCGCAAAATCTCGGGAAAGCGGTCCTCGCGATTGAGGCTGTTGAAATCTATAATCAAGGCGGCTTCCGGCAAAAGATTGGGCCGCCCGGTGGCGGCTAAAACACCATGCCGCATAGCCTAGCCGCGCTAAATGACAGGGATTTGAAGCCGTTGGGCACGCTTCTCCAGGGAATGCTTTGCCAAACGCTTGTATTCCCTAGTCAAACCTTGAATGATGCCTGCACAAATTTATCTTCTTGAGACGCATGTTTATCGGAGCAGAAATGTCTGTGAAATTCGAGATTTCCTTCGCCAAGTCAGCTCGCCTCAGCGGTGGTCTGGCCATTCTCCTGAAAGGCACGGACAGCGAGCTTCCGGCGGGAGCCGAGAGCGCAGATCCGGCCAATGTTTTCGCCAGGGCTGCACCCGTGTCCGGCTTCAAGAGCAAGGTGCTGAGCAGTCTGGATATCATCGCGCCCGAGGCAGCGCCCGTCGACCGGATCATCGTGATCGGCGCGGGCAAGGTCAAAAGCCTGGCAGCGCACGACTGGCTGAGGCTCGGCGGCGCCGCCGCGGCAAAGATCCGCAATGTGGAAAAGGTCGCCATCTTTCTGGACGCGCCGGCAATCGAGGTCGGAGCCAAGGAGGCCGCCGATTTTGCCCTGGGCATGCTTCTGCGCGCCTACAGCTTCGATACCTATAAGACGAAGAAGGGTGATGATGACGAAAAGGGCGGCTCCCGCAAGGCCGTGAAGGTCACGATCGTCACTCAGGAGGCTGCGGCCGCCAAGAAGCTCTACGCGACCTCCGAAGCCGTCGCCGGAGGCGTGATTCTCGCCCGCGATCTGGTCAACGAGCCGCCGAACGTTCTCGGTCCCGTCGAGTTCGCGGCCAAGGCCAAGGAGCTGGAAAAGCTCGGCGTCGAGATCGAGATTCTGACCGAGCGCGAGATGCGCCGCTTCGGCATGGCCGCTCTGCTCGGTGTCGCACAGGGCTCCGCCCGGCCGCCGCGCCTGGTGGTCATGCAATGGAAGGGCGGCAAGGCGAAGGAAAAGCCGGTCGCCTTCATCGGCAAGGGTGTCGTGTTCGATACCGGCGGCATCTCCATCAAGCCGGCCGCGGGCATGGAGGAAATGAAGGGTGACATGGGCGGCGCCGCAGCCGTCACCGGCCTCATGCACACCCTTGCCGCGCGTGGCGCCAAGGTCAACGCCATCGGCGTCATCGGTCTGGTCGAGAACATGCCCGACGGCAATGCGCAGCGTCCGGGCGATATCGTCACTTCCATGTCCGGCCAGACGATCGAGATCATCAACACGGATGCCGAAGGCCGGCTCGTTCTATGCGATGCGCTCTGGTATACGAACGATCGCTTCAAGCCGCAATTCATGATCAACCTCGCGACCTTGACCGGCGCCATTCTCGTCGCGCTCGGCAACCTTCAGGCCGGCCTGTTCAGCAACGACGACAAGCTGGCCGGCGAGCTGACCGAGGCTGGTCTCGTCACCGACGAGCGCCTGTGGCGCATGCCGCTCGGCAAGGAATACGACAAGATGATCGACAGCAAGTTCGCCGACATGAAGAATACCGGCGGCCGCTATGCGGGCTCGATCACAGCCGCCCAGTTCCTGAAACGCTTCGTCGGTGATACGCCGTGGGCGCATCTGGACATTGCCGGCACGGCCATGGGCTCCGTTCAGGACGAGATCAATCAGTCCTGGGGTTCCGGCTTCGGCGTGCGTCTGCTCGATGAGCTGGTCCGCGCCAACTACGAATCGTGACCGGCCGGGTTTTGTGAGGTAGAAGAGGCCGCATGACAGACGTTCTCTTCTATCACCTGACGGAATCGAAGCTCGAAGATGCCCTGCCGCCGCTGATCGACAAGAGTATCGAGCGCGGCTGGCAGGTCGCCGTGCAGATGTGCGAGCCGGCACGGCGGGATCTCCTCGATGCCCATCTCTGGACCTACCGCGAGGACAGCTTCCTGCCGCACGGTACGGACGAAGGCGAAATGGCGGACCGCCAGCCGGTGCTGCTGACGGTCTCGCCCGACAATGTGAACAACGCCACGGTGCGCTTTTTCGTCGACGGTGCCGAGGCCACGGATGTCGGAACTTACCAGCGCGTCGTGCTGATGTTCGACGGCTACGATCAGCAGCAGCTGGAAAGCGCGCGCGCCCAATGGAAACGCCTGAAGGGCGAGGGGCACAACCTTACCTATTGGCAGCAGACGCAGGATGGCCGCTGGGAGAAAAAAGCCTAGGGCTTTCCTTCTGCGCCAAGAAAGCGGGCCTAGTCGCTTTCCGCCAGGATCTTTTGAATGAAGTCCTTCTTCGCGGCGGTATAGGATGCCCGGTCATTGGCATATTTCGCCGCAAGCTCGACCTTCAGCGCCTCATAGGCGTGGGCAAGGTCCGGACGTTTGCGCATCCGGTCCCGGAACAGGATGAACTGGCACCAGTTAACGCCGCCATATTCGACCACATGCACCAGATGCGTGCGGGTATCCCCCTCGATATCGTGGCCGAATATGTGATCGTTCGGAACGATATTGCTGCCGGCGTAGACGTAGCCGATCGATGCCATTGGTTCGATGCAGGCGATGCCGTCCTCGAAGCGCCGAACGCCGACGGCGATGTCGATGATGGGCTTGGCCTTGATTTCGGGAATGGAGGTACTTCCGAAATGCTGGACATCGACGGCGAGGTCGCCGAGTGCGCCGCGAATGGCGGCCTCTTCCAGCAGATAGGCCTCGTGCCAGCTCTGGTTCGGCTCGGCGAGCCGGACGGACTTGTTGCCGACGCCGAGCCCAAAGGATTGTTCATGTTGCGATGCCACCGGCAACTCCCCGATGAAGATAATACCCTACGCTAGCATGCTGCGGGGCGTATTGTCTCCACCGGGAAAGGCAGATCAATCGTAAAATGCTTCGACGAATTTGCGCTTGCCGAGCATGAAGGCATCGGCGACGTGGCGCAGCGGCGACACGTCGACATCGGACGTCCCGGCTTTGACGATCTCGGCAAAACGGCGGTAGAGCGAGGGGTATTCAGCCTCCGGTGCGGAGAACTTAAGTTCGCCGTCGACCGAAAGCTTGGAGCCGCCATCGGCGAGAACCATCTGCCCCGCATCCGTCTCGGCGACGATATCCCAGCTCTGCTTGCCCGTCTGGCGCCAGTCGAATTCGGCGTGGACAGGAAGGCCCGCGCCGCTCTTGAAATGCAGATCGGCGGCGATCGGCGAGTCCCGGTTTTCCGGAAACTCCAGCGTCGCGCCGGTCAGGAAGAGCGCCGGCAGGATATGGGTGACGATCGAGAGCGCATTGATGCCGGGGTCGAAGACGCCGAGCCCGCCGGCCTGCCAGATCCATTCCTGGTTCGGATGCCAGTGGCGGACGTCTTCCTTCCAGATCACATGAACACTGTGGACTTTCGTTCCGGCGAGGAAGGCTTTCGCAGCTTCCACGGCCGGCGCATAGCGCGAATGCCAGCTGGCAAAGAGCGAAACGCCCTTGGCCTTGGCGAGGTTTTCGAGATCGGCGACTTCGCTCAGCGTCGCCCCGGGGGGCTTTTCGAGGAAAACATGCTTGCCGGCCATAAGCGCCTTGTAGGCCGCCTCATAGCGATATTGCGGCGGCATGCAGAGCGAAACGGCATTGATCGCCGGCACGGCATCGAGCATGGCCTCGATTGTCGTGAAGGACGGAATGCCTTCGACGGTGCCATGGCGGCTCGCCGTGGCGATCAGTTCGAAATCCGGGTTGTTCACGATCGATGGAAGATGCTGGTCGCGGACGATCTTGCCGACGCCGACAATAGCGAGGTTGATGGGGGACATGGGTGTCTCTCGATTAGTATGATTATTGATGCGATCTTTAGCAGAATGCCGCATGTGGGCAAGGGCGGCAAATCGCGAATGCGGCTGCTCGATCCCCAGCGCACAAGATCAACCATGCCCCTGCCGCGTTTCGAATGCGGACGAAGGTGGTGTGATCATCGATATTCTCCGAGCGTCGGGGATAGATCAGGTGCCCTTCGATTTCACGATCGTCTCGCGCAGGAAGCTGTAGCCCAGTGCCGTGCGCGTCGCGAGCTGCATCGATGCGCCGTCGCCTCCATGCCCGCCCGAGGCGAACTCATGGAAGAGCGGGTGGTGACCAAGGGCTTCCAGCTGTGCCGCGAACCGCCGGGCGTGCGAGGGGTGCACCCGGTCGTCGTTGCTCGAGCTTTCGATATAGATCGGCGGATAGGTGATCTCGGAAGCCGGCTTGACATTGTGCAGCGGCGAATAGGTCAGCAGATATTCACGATCCGCCGGATCGTCGGGATCGCCATATTCGTCGATCCAGGCCTTCCCGGCCGGGAAGACATGGAAGCGCGTCATGTCCAGCACCGGCACTTGGCACCAGATCGCGCCGAAATCCTGTGGGTAGCGCGTCGCCATGACCCCGGTCAGCAGTCCGCCGTTGCTGCCGCCATTGGCGGCGATGCGGGAGGGTTTTGTGTAGCCGCGGATGACGAGATCGCGGGCGACGGCGGCAAAATCCGCGAAAGCCCTGTGTCGGCCATGGCCCTTTGCGACGCGATGCCAGTTCGGACCGAATTCGCCGCCACCGCGGATATAGGCCATCACATAGGCGCCGCCTTGCGCCAGCCAGCGGCCGATGACGCCGGAATAATGCGGGCCGAGCGACACGTCGAAGCCGCCATAGCCATAGGTCAGCACCGGTAGCTCACCCTTCGTCCAGGTCTTCGGCAGGGCGATGTGATAGGGCACTTTCGTACCGTCTTCGGAGGTCGCTTCCAGCAGGAAGGATGTCATGCCTTCGCTGTCGAAATAGGAAGGCGAGCTCGCGATATGCTTCAGCTCAAGCGGCTGCCGGCGATTGCCGAGCTCCAGCCGGTAGCAGGAGGGTGGCTGCAGGAAGCCCGAGCCATAGATTTGCAGCGTGTCGTCGCCGAGATGCAGATCCGAATAAAGCGGTTGCACGGATACTGTCTGCATATCCGCCGGCAGCGCAATTTCCCGGATTTCGGCATCCGGCTTCGTCAGGTCGAGAAGGAAAAGACGAGGCCGCATATTGTCCGAGACGACGAAGACGCACCATTCGCGCATCAGCAGGAATTGCGAGACCGATTGCCGTTCGGCGGGCGAGAACAGGATACGCGCCGTCTCCGCGCCGCCGGGCTCGCGCGGCAAAGGCTGCAAGGCCAGACTGCCGGCCGGTATCCGCTCGTCGGTCTTGGCAAGCCAGATGAGATGGGAATGATTGAATCCGAAATCGATGTCCTCGGGCAGGTCGATCTTGCGCAGCGAGCCGTCCCGGTCCTCGATGAAGTGGCTGGCGCTGCCGATTTCGTGACCGGCGGTGAAGATCCGGATGGGCCTGGCCGTATCCTCATTCGCAAGGCCCGCAAGTGCCGGATCGAAGATCGAACAGGAGCCGTATATGTCGCTGTCGGCGGCGGCATACAGAACCGGCGCGTCTGCCGGCGCCTGACCGCGCTTCAGGCGGCGGCCGACGCGAGGCCATCCCGAGCGCGTCGAAGACTCGCGATCGATCGAGCCGAAATAGGCGATCTCGTCGCGGCTGAGCCAGGTCGCGTGACAGCGAACGGCCGGGGTGTCGAAGCCGCCTTCGACGAGGCTTTTCGTCTCGCAGTCGAACTCGAGCAGCCGCATGGGATCGGAGCCGCCGTCGGAAAGACAGAGCAGCACCCGCGTCGGCTCCCAGGGACAGGTCAGGGCGCCGCGCCACAGCCAGAGCTTGTTCTCCGCCGCACAGAAAGCGTCGAGATCGAAGATCGGCTCCCAAGGGGCATCGGGCAGGGGAGCAAGATCGGCCGGCAGCCGATACCAGCGGCCGAGCGGGTGCTCGGCGCTGCGGCGGAAATCGAACAGCCAGTTGCCGCGCCGAGTCGTGGCGATCAGCCGATCCTCGCGTTCGATCATGTCCTTTATGGCGATGCGGTCCGCCTCGAATTCGGGCGTCATCAGAAGCCGCTCGGATTCGGCATCCTTCTCGGCGACGAATTTCAGGGTGATCGGGTCGTCGTCGCGTTCAAGATGGAGGTGCATGGAAACCTGATATGCTGATTGACGGTGCGGACTGCATGTAACCAAATCAAAATACAGCCGCGGAAGCAACCATGCTTCCGCGGCTGTATGGTTCATGGCTGTCGATATCGCGCCGCCTCAGCGCACCATCTTGGTGTCTGCCTGGGCAACGAGATTGGTCGCCGGAGCGGGTGTGTGCCTGTATTTCAGCGTCACGACCTTGTAGCCCTCTTTCTCCAGGCGGCTGAGGAGGACAGGCAGCATCCTGACCGTGCGCTGGTGGATGTCGTGCATGAGAACGATGCCGTGGCCGCGCTGATGGAGCTGCTTCATGGTTCGATCCACCACCGAGGCGGGCGTCGAGGTGAAGTAATCCTTGCTGTCGATATCGACGTCCATGACGACCATGTCGCGGGCGGCGATTGCCGTGCGCAGCCGCTTGGAGTCGGCAAGATAGGGGAAGCGGAAGAAGGGTACGTCCGTGCCGATCGCCTTGGTGACGGCATCCTTGCCGCGCGCGATTTCAGCCATCGCGGCGTCGAAGGTCATCTTGTCGAGATCGGGATGACGGAAGGTGTGGCTGCCGATCGCATCGCCGTGCGCGAGAACCTCGCGAGCGGTCGCCGGATGAGCCTGCGCCATTTCCCCGACCATCATGAAGGCTGCCTTGACGCCGAATCTGTCGAGCGTGGCGAGAATGCGGTCCGTCTTGCCGGGAGCAGGGCCGTCGTCGAAGGTCAGGATGACTTCCTTGTCGGCAAGCCTGATGTCCTTGAGCGAGGCCACTTCCAGCGTGCGGCCGGCAAGATTGTGCGGTCCGCCGGCGTCTTCCTGGTCTCTGGTCTCGAGATCGGCGACGAGCCATTTCTTCGGCTCCATCTCGACGGGGTCATTGGCCTTCAGCGGCTTGTGACGCGGCTCCTCGGCAGCATAGCCGCTCTTGAGCGATGCATCATTGGCCGGCTTCGTGGCGCACCCTCCCAGAGCCAGGGACACGGCAAGGCCAGCCAGCAAAACACGGTAGTTCATCAGAATCGCTCAACAATTATGTCTATGAAAGTTGAGCGTACTTTCCGCAGTTATGGTTAATGATTGGTTAGGATCGGGTCCAAAATCGTTAAGTGGAGGTAAGCTTTTCAGCCTGCCATGCCGCTTTCATATTCCGATGAAAGTTCGAGCCACTGCTCTTCGGCCGCGGCGAGCTTTTCAGCCGCATCGGAGCGTTGTTTCGCCTTTTCAGCAGCCTTTGCCGGCGCCTTCTCGTAAAGGGCGGGATCCGCAAGTTCCGCATCAAGCGCCTGAATCAGTTTCTCAAGCTTGCCGGTCAAGGATTCGATTTCGTTGATCTTCTTCTTGAGCGGTGCGAGCGAGGCGCGCCGATCGGCGTTGAGCTTGCGCTGATCCGCCTTGGAAACGGAATCGTCGGTTCCGTTCGTCCTTGCCTTGTCATCCCGCGGCTTCGGGCTTGCGACGACGAGGCTGCGATAGTCTTCGAGGTCGCCGTCGAAGCTCGAAACCGTGCCGTCGCGCACCAGCCAAAGCCGGTCGACGGTGGCTTCGATCAGATGGCGGTCGTGCGAAATCAGGATGACCGCGCCGGAATAGTCGTTCAGCGCCTGGATAAGGGCATTGCGGCTGTCGATATCCAGATGGTTCGTCGGTTCGTCGAGGATCAGCAGGTTCGGTGCGTCGAAGGCGGCAAGGCCCATCAGCAAGCGCGCCTTTTCGCCGCCGGAAAGATCCTTGACCTGCGTGTCCATCTTCTCGGTCGCGAGGCCCATCTGCGCGACGCGGGCACGCACCTTCGCCTCGGGCGTTTCGGGCATGCGGCGGCGCACATGTTCGACGGCGGTCTGGTTGGGGATCAGGTCGTCCAGCTGGTGCTGGGCGAAGAAGCCGATCTTCAGGTTCGGCGCCAGCCTGACATCGCCGCTGTCCGCGTCGAGCCGGCCGGAAATGAACTTGGCAAATGTCGATTTGCCGTTGCCGTTCGAGCCGAGCAGGGCAATGCGGTCGTCGGCATCGATACGCAGGTTCAGCCGCTTCAGGATCGGTTTTTCCGGCTCGTAGCCGACCGCGCCGCCGCTGATCGCGATGATGGGCGATGCCGGTTGCTTTTCTGGCTCCGGGAAACTGAACCCCATCACATGGTCTTCGATGACGGCCGCGACGGTCCCCATCCGCTCCAGCGCCTTGACACGCGACTGCGCCTGCCGGGCCTTGGATGCCTTGGCCTTGAAGCGGTCGATGAAGCTCTGCAGATGCTTGCGCGCCGCATCGTTCTTCGCTTTGGCTTTCGTCTGCAGCTCGTCGGCCTCGGCCTTCTGCCGCTCGAACTGGTCGTATGAGCCGCGATAGAAGGTGAGCTTTTTCTGATCCAGATGCACGATGGAATTGACCGCCGTATTCAGCAGGTCCCGGTCGTGCGAGATGATGATGACCGTGTGCGGATAGCGGCGGATATAGTCTTCCAGCCAGAGCGTGCCTTCAAGGTCGAGATAGTTTGTGGGTTCGTCGAGCAGAAGCAGGTCCGGCTCGGAAAACAGCACGGCCGCAAGCGCCACGCGCATGCGCCATCCGCCGGAAAAGGAGGATGCAGGGCGCTTCTGCGCGTCATGATCGAAACCCAGGCCGGCCAGGATGCTGGCGGCACGCGCTTCGGCCGAATGCGCGCCGATATCGGCAAGCCGCGTCTGGATATCGGCGATGCGATGCGGATCGGTGGCGGTCTCTGCTTCCTTGAGCAGGGCGGAGCGTTCCTTGTCGGCCGCGAGCACGATATCGATCAGCGGCTCTTCCGTGCCGGGCGCTTCCTGTGCGACCTGACCGATGCGGGCATTGCGCGGGATCGAGACTGAACCGCTTTCTGGGGCGAAATCGCCGGTAATGATCCTGAACAGCGTGGATTTGCCCGCGCCGTTCTTGCCGACAAGGCCTGCCTTCGTGCCCGCCGGAAGCGTCACGCTGGCATGGTCGATGAGAAGGCGGCCGGCAATGCGGGCGGAAAGGTCTGAAATCGAAATCATGGCGCGGTTTTGGCCGAACTCGGCGCCGAAGGCAAGAGTGCGAAAGCGTTCAGGCGTCCGCGCTGCGCAACGGCTTCGGCGGGCTTGCGCAATTCCTCAGCCTCTCGGTCAACTCCGTTTCGTAGAGCAGGAGATTGCTGAGCGATGCGTTGAGACTGTCCAGCGCATCGGCGGTCTTCGAAGCCTTTTCGATATCGCGGGCGAAATGCTGTTTCTTCATCAGCCCCTTGGCGAGCTGTTCCGCCACTTCGCGCAGCATTTCGGCCGCATCGCTTTCGGATTTGCGGGCAACCAGTCCGCAATGGCTGACGAGGCGGTGCTTCAGGCCGATTTCATCGAGGCCGCTTTGCGGGGGAAGGGGACCAAGCGTTTCGATCTCTTCGGCAAGACGGCGGTCCTGCCCATAGAGCGCCTCGTGAAAGAGCTGATAATTGCGCGGCAGGTTCTTTACCTTCAGCCGCGTCATGAAGCGGCCGATGACCTCAAGCTCGGTTTCCGTCTCATCATCGATGGAATACGCCGAAACGCCTGTCTGCGAGTTCTTCATGCCTGCTCATGACCGTGATCTGATATATCTCGCCAATCTGCAGGTTGCCAGGTTAAGGGAACATGAACAAAATGGCCGATCCGCACGGCCGCGCCGCAAAATGAGGCACATGCTCAACGCTTGAGCGAAGCCGGGAAACACCGGCTCGCCTCCTGCTTACATCCAGTGCCGCCCTTCGCTGCGCAGGAAGTGCAGGAGATCCAGCACCAGCGACGGCTTGCCCATGGACGTTAGGATCGTGTGGCTCTGACCACGGTGATGGGTATGGTGGTTGAACATATGGGCCACGGCCAGGTGGAGGGGATGGGTGATGGCGCCCGGTCGAAGGACGGACGTATAGGTGATGTCGGCGGCGAGAGCCTCGGCGTCGAGGGTGTCTATCCAAGAAATGATGCGCCGATCCTCTGTTTCCCGGTCTGCCCGAAGCCCTGCCAGATCCGCATGCAGGACGACGCCCAGTGCCGACGGAGCTTCGCCGGTGCCGCTGAAGCGGTGCACCCACAGCCGGTCCGTCACCAGCAGATGGTTCAGCGTTCCGTGGAGCGAGCCGAAGAAGGCGCCGCGATCTTCGTGGAATTCCGCATCGCTGAGTTGGGCGGCGGCATCGTAGACCTGAATATTGGCCCAGCGATTGTAGTCGGCAAGCATTCTGAAATGTCTGAGCATATGGTTTTCCTTCGTAGTCATGATGGTATGCGCGAATTCTGCCCGTGAGCCGCCGCTTCGCTATCGGGCCGATCGCGAATCGCTCGGCCTGACTGTGACAGCGGCGTGAAATTGGGCGATCCCCCTTGTTTTCGGGCTTTGAGGCAGGTAAACACCGCCCACTTTTCTCTGATTACAAGGAATGAACCCATGGCGATTGAACGTACTTTCTCGATGATCAAGCCGGACGCGACGAAGCGCAACCTGACCGGCGCCATCACCAAGGTTTTTGAAGACAACGGCCTGCGCGTCATCGCCTCCAAGCGCGTTTGGATGAGCAAGCGCGAAGCCGAAGGCTTCTACGCCGTTCACAAGGAACGTCCGTTCTTCGGCGAACTCGTCGAAGGCATGACCTCCGGCCCGACCATCGTTCAGGTTCTGGAAGGCGAAGGCGCCATCCTGAAGAACCGCGAAATCATGGGCGCGACCAACCCGGCGAACGCTGACGAAGGCACGATCCGCAAGACCTTCGCTCTTTCGATCGGCGAAAACTCGGTTCACGGCTCGGACGCTCCGGAAACGGCTGCCGTCGAAATCGCCTACTGGTTCTCCGAAACCGAAATCGTCGGCTGAATCAGCCTCTCAGCTCCAGCGCTGAACGATTTGAATTGACTCATCAAAGCCGGGATTTCGATCCCGGCTTTTTTCATGCAGGGCAGGCGGCGTCATGCCCGTAATCGGCGCTGCCATCTCCCTTGAAGACATCCGGATTGGCGGTATAGACCGGCCCGACGACAAGCGGCTTCGTCGGCAGCACGGTCTGGTCGAGGTCGGATTTGACTTCGGTCTTGATCGTCTGGATCGTCTTGTCGCTGGCATCCACCAGCTTGATCGAGACGGAATAGGGGCGGTCCTTGCGCACGCAATGCAGATCGGGGCTTTCCAGCGTGATCTTGTCCCAGAAGGAATAGATCTTCTGCTGGACGACGAGCGGATCGCCGCCGGCGGGATTTTCGAATTCCGCGACCGCCGTCGTGCCGTCGGGGATCGGGGCGATCTTCTTCAGCGTAATCATGTAGCTCGCGCTCGCCACACGGTAGTTGAAGATGAAGAGGCGTCCGCTCAGCTGGGTCGGCCCTTCGTCGTCTTTCCTCTGACAACCGGCCAGCGCCGTGCCGACGATTGCCGCTGTCAGGATGATCGTTCGGATTTTCATGGCGCGGTTTCCTCCTTCTTGCGCCGGTAGTGCCGGCTTGCCTTGGCGCGGTTGCCGCAGACCGCCATGTCGCACCAGGCGCGGCTCTTGTTCTTGCTGCGGTCGATGAACAGCCAGCCGCAGTTGCGGCATATTTTCATCCGCTCGGGATCGGGCATGGCGATGAGGCGCAGCGTCGAATGCACCGTCGCGGCATCCAGCCCATCGGCCGAGGCTCGCTTCAGGACATCTGCCAGGGCGGCAAGAAGATCGGCAAGCAGCGCATCGGTGCCCTCGCCGAGAACCCGCGCCCGGAAATAGCGATCGATCGTCTCGCGCAACGAAATGAAGCTGGCCCTGTTTTCCCGCTGCACCGGCAGGATATCGCCGAAAAGCGCCCGTTCGGCACAGAAATTGGCGGCCGCTTTCGGGAAGCTGTCCATCTGTCCCGGCGCCTCGAAACGATCGGTCCGGCGCTCGTCGTCATGGCGCAGGATCACGCTGTTGGCGACATCGAGCGCCAGCGCGCCACCGGAAAAGCGATGTGGAGTCCAGGAAAAGCTCATGCCGAAAATTATAACTGGTAAAATAGATTTTGCCAGTTACTATTTGCTTGTTCTTCGGAGGAGCGCATGGCCTATCTTTTGCAGCAATTGGCGAATGCCGTCCCGCTCGCTGCACTCTATGCGACGCTGGCTTTCGGCTATTCGATTGCGTTCGGGGTGATGAAACGGGCCGATATCACCTATGGCGCGCTGTTCGCCTTTGCCGGTCAGATGCTCGTGCTCTTTACAGATGTCGGCTACACCAGAATGTATCTGATCCTGCCGGCCGCATTTATCTTCGGTGCAGTCATCGCCGTCGGCTACACGCTCGGCACCAGCTTCCTCGTCGGCCGCGCGATCATGCTGCCGCTGTCGCGCAAATCCCCGAACACCATCATCGTCGCCGCGCTCGGCATGATGATTATCCTGATGGAGACCGCGCGACTGGCATCGAATACCCGTGGCATCTGGCTGCCGCCTTTCCTGAACGGCGCGATCGTTTTCTGGGACAGCGGCGATTTCCGGGTGACACTCACCGAAATCCAGCTGCTCAACACGGGGCTGATGATCCTTGTCATCCTTGCCGGCGCCTATGTGCTGAAATGTACCGGCTGGGGGCGGATCTGGCGGGCGGTGACCGACGATGCGCTCGCCGCCGAACTTTGCGGCGCGAGCGCCGATCGTGTCTTCCTGCTCGCCTATGTCGCTTCGGCGCTGGTCGCAACCATCTGCGGCCTGCTCGCCACCTCCTACTACGGAACGATGGATTTCGGGGCAGGGCTGATGTTCGGGCTCAAGGTGCTGATGATCGCGGCCGTCGGCGGCTATTCCGATCCGCTGAAATCGGCGGGCGGAGCGGCGTTGCTGGGCCTGTCCGAAACCATGTGGGGGGCCTACGGCCCGTTCCTGTGGCGCGATTTCGTCATCTTCTCGTTGCTCGTGCTGCTGCTGGTCTTGAGCCGGCGCGAGCGCCCAGTCATTTAGTGAAACGACCGATGCTTAGTATCGGTCGTTTCGTATCGGGAGGTCTGATTTGCTATGCGAGTTGGATAAGAATCCAATTCACCGATCTGCCGCCATAAGGCGGCATCACGTTACCTTTAGCGATGGGAGCAGTAGTTGTAGGTGTTCCCATAACTTTCCAGACGCCACTTTCAGGGCACTTGTGCCCAGTCGATGCAGTCGTTCCTACTGGCATGTCCTGTTCTCCTTTCTCCCACCGACTTGACTTTTCAGTCGCAAAAGAACAGCATGCCGATGCTGAGAAGCAATCGGACAAAGAGGCGGTGGGACCGCTTTTCACTGTTCCGCGGGTGGATCGAGCTGGAACTCGATTCACCCACATTAATATTCTCCGCACTCACTTTTATCGTCAATTGCTGCTCGCTCGCGAATTTGGCTTGGAAAAGTCAAATTGCTGGTTGACGAATCGATGCTGCATCGCGATTGTCATCATGTTCGCCACTATATCTGGTGGTTGCGACAATTAATCGCATATATATTGTGTTTGCGCAAGAATGATTCCGGGCGTGAGATCATGCAATCAATGTTGTGAATAACTGTTTTTCCACAACTTATTCACAGTTAATGAACAGGCTACGACAATTTCCATTTGGTCCGAGCCGTATCATCGGCATCCTTGGCGGAAATCCAGCCGCCTTCTTCGCCGTCCTTCCCATGCTCCTTTTTCCAGAAGGGCGCGGAAGTCTTCAGGAAATCCATGACGAAATTGGCGCCGTCGAAGGCAGCCTGCCGATGCGAGGCGGCGGCGATGACGAGGACGATGTTCTCGCCGGGGATAATCTTGCCGTAGCGATGGATGGCCGTCAGGCCGAGAAGCTCGAAGCGTTCGATGGCGAGCGCGGCGATGCGGGTAATCTCCGCCTCGGCCATGCCGGGATAGTGTTCGAGTTCGAGGTCGCCGAGCATTCCACCTTCGTCGCGGCAGAGCCCAGAGAATGTGACGACAGCGCCGATATCGTGCCGTCCTGCCGTCAGACGATCGATCTCTGCCTGAAGCTCGAAATCCTCGCGCTGAACTTTGACGAGTGGCGAGGTCATCTACCCGCTCCTCTTCTCTCCGTTGGGGGAGAAGGAAAAACTTCTTCGGATCTCTGCAGGCCAACCATCGCTCACCCTCCGGTCATCGGCGGGAAGAGCCCGATCTCCCGCGCTCCGGCGATGGGCTCGTCGTGGTCGGCGTGCTCCATGTTGATGGCAACGCGGATCGCCTCGGGGACTTGAAGTGCCGTCTCGTATTCCTCTCCCAAGGTCTTCAAATGACTCAGGAGATCGCCAACGGTAACGACGTCAGCGGGAAGAGAAATCTCCTCTTCCGCTTTGCCGATCCGCTCACGCACCCAGGCGAAATAGACGAGCTTCGTCATTCATTCATCATCCACGATATGCTTCAGCCCGGCGCGGAAATAGTCGTAGCCGGTGTAGATGGTCAGCAGGGCCGCGATCCACAGCAGGAGGATGCCGATCTCCGTCGTGTAGGGTAGCACCTTGTCACCCGCCGGCCCAGCCAGCAGGAAGGCGATGGCGACGAGCTGCGCCGTCGTCTTCCATTTCGCGATGCGCGTCACGGGAACGCTCACCTTCAAGGCCGCCAGATATTCGCGCAGGCCGGATACCAGGATTTCGCGGCAAAGAATGATGATGGCCGCCCAGAGCGACCAGCCGGCGATGGTGCCGTCGGCCGCGACGAGCAGCAGGATCGCGGAGACCAGCAGCTTGTCGGCGATCGGATCGAGCATCCGGCCGATATTGGAGGTCTGGTTCCAGATGCGGGCGAGATAGCCGTCGAGAAAATCGGTGATCGAGGCGATGACGAAGATCCAGAGCGCAACCCATCGCGCGAAATCGGAACCTTCCAGCTTGCCTTCGACAAAGAAGCACAGAACGATCAGCGGCACGCAGAGAATGCGGCCGTAGGTGAGCAGGTTGGGAATGCTGTAAGCGCGCGAAGCCATGAAAATCATTTCGTTTCGTTGTCTCGGCGGATCGTGATGAGGCTCGAATTCGGTCTCATCTTGCTCCGGGCATTTGATTGATCCTGATCTTATCCAAAAACCGCTTCGCACTTTTTGGGATCAAGTCCTAGATGATGGTTTGGCTACCTTATCGTCAATATTGTTTCTGTTTTTTCACCGCTATTGCGTGGAATTTGCGACCAGCTTTTCTTATTTCGCGGCGTCTTCGTGAAAATGGTTGTAGACCTGCCGCGCGACGGCTTCCGAAACGCCCTCCACGACCATCAGATCCGACAGGGCGGCGCGCGACACGGCTTTCGCCGTACCGAAGTGCTGCAGCAACGCGCGCTTGCGCGAAGGGCCGATGCCGCCGATCTCGTCGAGCGGGTTTTTCACCATCTCCTTCTTGCGCCGGGCCCGATGCGAGCCGATGGCGAAGCGGTGGGCTTCGTCGCGCAGGCGCTGGATGAAATAAAGAACCGGGTCGCGCGGCGGCAGCGTGAAGCTCTCGCGGGATGGGGCAAAGAAACGCTCGCGTCCGGCATCGCGGTCGACGCCCTTGGCGACGCCGATGGCGATGACGCTGTCGGTGATGCCGAGCTCCTCGAGAATGGCCCGTACGGCCGTCATCTGCCCCTGGCCGCCGTCGATGAGGATGATATCGGGCCAGGACGGGAAGGGGCGATCGGCCGCATCCACGGTAGCGTCGGCGGCAGCGCCGCGATCGGGCTTGCCTTCCTCCTTCAGCAGCCGGGAGAAGCGGCGGGTCATGACCTCGCGCATCATGCCGAAGTCGTCGCCCGGGGTGATGTCGGTCGATTTGATGTTGAACTTGCGGTACTGGCTTTTGACGAAGCCTTCCGGCCCGGCCACGACCATGCCGCCCACGGCATTCGTTCCCATGATGTGGGAGTTGTCGTAGATCTCGATGCGCTGCGGCACGTAGGGAAGCTGGAACGTCTCCTTGAAGCCTTCCAGCAGCCGCGATTGCGAGGCGGTCTCCGCGAGCTTGCGGCCATGCGCCTCGCGGGCGTTGGCAACGACGTGATCGACCAGATCGCGCTTCTCGCCGCGCTGCGGCACGAGGATCGCGACCTTGTGGCCGGCCTTTTCGCCGAGGGCTGCCGCCAGAAGATCGATTTCCTCGACCGTCTCCGAAAGCAGGATTTGCCGCGGCACGGGCTTGTCGTCGTAGAACTGCGCCAGGAAGGCGTTCAGCACCTCGGCGCCCGAAAGCGCCGGATCGGCTTTCGGGAAATAGGCGCGGTTGCCCCAGTTCTGGCCGGTGCGGAAGAAGAAGACCTGAATGCAGGAAATGCCGCCCTCGTGATAGATGGCGAAGACATCGGCCTCCTCGACACCGGCCGGATTGATGCCCTGATGGCTCTGCACATGCGACAGCGCCGCCAGCCGGTCGCGGAAGATCGCGGCGCGCTCGAAATCCAGATCCTCGGCGGCGGCGTTCATCGCCTCGGCCATGTGCGCCTTGACGTTCTGGCTCTTGCCGGAAAGGAAGTCTTTCGCCTCCTGCACCAGCTCGGCATACCCTGCATCGCTGATCTCATGCGTGCAGGGGCCCGAACAGCGCTTGATCTGGTAGAGCAGGCAGGGCCGCGTGCGCGTCTCGAAGACGCTGTCGGTGCAGGTGCGGATCAGGAAGGCGCGCTGCAGCGAATTGATGGTGCGCCCGACGGCGCCCGCCGAAGCGAAGGGGCCGAAATAGTCTCCCTTGCGCGCCCGCGCGCCACGATGCTTGAAGATGGCCGGCGCGCGATGGGCGCCCGTGATCAGGATATACGGAAAGGATTTGTCGTCGCGCAGCAGAACGTTAAAGCGCGGACGCAAGCGCTTGATGAGATTCGCTTCCAGTAGCAGCGCTTCCGTCTCCGTGCGTGTGGTGACGAACTCCATGTTGGCGGTTTCGCGCACCATGCGGGCGATGCGGTTGGAATGGACCTTGCCCAGCGCATAGTTGGAGACGCGCTTCTTCAGGTTGCGCGCCTTGCCGACATAGAGCACGTCGCCGCTTTCGTTGAACATGCGGTAGACGCCGGGATTGTTGGGCAGCCGCTTGACGAATTCGGCAATCAGCTCGGCGCCGCGAAGCCCTGTCTCGCTCTTGACGCCCTCGTTCCAGTCGATGGACGTGGCAGGGCTGGCGGCGGCATCGCCTTCCACCTCGATGTCGTCATCGGTATCTTCTGATTCGTCGTAGAGAATGCCGCCATCGGGCAGCTTTCTTCCATTCATTCCGCACTCTCCGACACGTCTGGCGTTTCCCAGGCAAGGTGCTGGCCGCCATCGAGCGCTATCATTTGGCCCGTGATCGAGGGCGTGTCAAAAAGAAAGCGGATGGTGCGGCCGAATTCTTCGAGCCCCGGCGCTGCCTTCAATATGAGGCCGTCGATCTGCGCTTGGAAGTCCTCCTCGGTCTGCCGCACGCTGCGCACGGTCGGACCCGGGCCGATGGCATTGACGCGAATGCGCGGCGCAAAACTCTGTGCCATCGTCTGGGTCGCCGTCCACAGCGCCGCCTTGGACAGCGTATAGGAATAGAAGCGCGGGTTCAGAGCCCAGACCCGCTGGTCGACCATGTTGACGATCAGGCCCGGATACGGCTCGGGAAGCTGCCGGACGAAATCCGCCGCCAGAATCGACGGTGCGCGGACATGGACGGCAAAGTGCGCCTCGAAGGCCGCGGCATCGAAGCGCTCGGCGGAATCGCCGAGGAAAGCCGACGCATTGTTGACCAGAAGATCGAGCGGGCCGAGCTCGGAAAAAGCTCTTTCGACAAGCGTCGACGTCTCGCCCAAATCCTGCAGATCCGCCTTGATCGCAATTGCCTTCCGGCCCTTTTGCCGCAATTTCGCCGCGATCTCCGAGGCTTCGGCGAAGGATTGGTTGGCATGCACCGCGACTGCGAAGCCGTTGTCCGCCAAATCCTCGGCAATCGCCCGGCCTATTCTTTTGGAAGCGCCGGTGATCAATGCCGTGCGTAGTTTTTCCTGGCTCAAGATGTCGCCTTTTTCTCGTCGTTACCCGATCGACGCTCATATAGTGCGTCGATACACCATATGAAAAGATGTTCGAGCGAATAGCGCCTTTGGTGTTTCTTATGTAAAGCTTGAAATATATTTAGATAAAAATAAGTATACACGCTTTAACCATTGGTTATGGTTAACAATTCGTCTGTTGCGGTGAAGCAACATCGAAATTCAGCCATGCCTGTGCCACAATGATATCATATTTTGGCTCTTCCAATTCCTCATTTGCATTCCAATTTCAGCATCGATCCGGGAGGGATATGTTTTAATTGCTCGTGACGCTTCGAAGTTAAAGACAGTAAGCGAAGCCCACGAGACTGAAAGGAGAAAAGTATGCGTACTCTCGTAACGACCCTCATGGTCTCCGCTCTCGCTCTCGGCGGCTACACCGCAGCTCACGCTGCAGACGCTGTTGAGCAGATCCCGCAGCCGCCTGTCGCGCAGGATGCACCTCCGGCCGTCAATAACTGGAGCGGCTTCTACATCGGTGGCGCTGGCGACTGGAACGCCGGTCACTTCAACCGCAATGGCGATGCCTACGCTTTTGGTGGCCAGGCTTTCACCGGCTACAACTGGCAGCAGGGCCAGATCGTATATGGCGTTGAAGCTGACCTCGGCTACTCCGGCGCCGACAGCACCCGCAACGGCCTGACCGCCAAGAACGGCGTCAACGGCTCGGTTCGCGGCCGCCTCGGTTACGACTTCAATCCGTTCATGCTGTACGGCACGGCCGGCCTGGCACTCGGCCAGAACAAGCTCTCCGACGATACCTCGTCTGAAAGCAAGACGGCTGTCGGCTACACGGTCGGTGCAGGTGCTGAAACCTTCATCACCAACAACATCACGGCTCGCCTCGAGTACCGTTACACCGACTACGGCCGGAAGGACTTCAACCTCGACTCCGGCAGCTTCTCGCGCGGCTACGACGAACAGAGCGTCAAGGTCGGTATCGGCGTCAAGTTCTAATCATCTGAAGGCATCGCCTGAAGAACAAAGAGGCCGGGGTTTTGCCCCGGCCTCTTTGTTTGTCCAATATTGAAAATCTGATCGGCTGCGGATTACGGCCGCCGGCCGTCAGACATGGGGCTTCATCGCCGGATAGTCCGGAAAGTGCTTCTCGAACCTGTGCGCCCAGTCGATGAGCTCCGCATGGTCCGCTTCCCACTGCCCTTCGAAACGAAGCTGCAGATAGCCGATCAGGGCGGCAAGCGCGAAGTGTCCCGCATGCAGCTTCCTGCCGATCTTCGGCGGCTCGGCGTCGAGATGGGCGAGCGCGCGGCTGACTTTCGTCCACTGCCGGTCGATCCATGGCTGGTACTGCTTGTCCGCGTCACGGAAGCGCCGCTCGTAGACGATCGACAGCAGGCACTCGTTGGCGCCGTCGCACAGCGCTTCCAGGACCTCGATCTCGGTCCGCTTGCCCTTCTTCGACGGATAGAGCCTGCCTTCCTTTCGATCGAAATAGTGCATGATGGAGCGGCTGTCGAAAATGGCCTCGCCGTCGCCGGTCAGTAATGTCGGGATCTTGCCGAGCGGATTGTTGTCGATGAGAAGCGACGGTCCGGCATTCGTATCGACATGGATTTCCTCCAGCCTGACGCCGAGATGGCGTGCCGCCATGCGCACCTTGCTGGAGAAGGGAGAGGTGGGCGAGCAAAGAAGTCTCATGAAATCACCTGTGGGATATGGGCGGGAAAAATCTCAATGTTCGCCGCGCAGCCAGAAGGCACGCTGCGAGGCGAAACGGTCCTGCGCCAGGATATCCTTCAAAGCCGGCAGCAGCGCATGCAACTCGTCCTTCAGCGTGAAGGGCGGGTTGACGATGATGAGGCCGGAGCCCGTTAGCCCGGTGAAGCCGCGGTCGCTCTTGATGGTCAGCTCGGCACAGAGCATCTTCGGGATTTCCAGCGCCTGCAGTGCCTCGTGAAACGGCTTGATCGGCGCATCCTTCTTGATCGGATACCAGAGGCAGTAGGTGCCGCCCGGAAAGCGGCGCCAGGCCTTTGCCAGGCCGTCCACCAGCCGCTCATATTCGCCGTCTTCCTCGAAGGGCGGATCGACGAGCACGATGCCGCGCTTTTCCTTCGGCGGCAGATGCGCGCCAAGCGCCAGCCAGCCGTCCAGCTCGGTAATGCGCGCGTGGTGATCGCCCTCGAACAGGCGGTGAAGCCGCTGAAAATCGTCCGGGTGCAGCTCCATGGCCGACAGCCGGTCCTGCGGGCGAAACAGCATGCGCGCCAGCTTCGGCGAGCCGGGATAAAGCCTGACGCCGCCTTCCGGGTTGATCTCGCGGACGGCGGCAAGATAGGGCTCCAGCAGGCCGGCCACCTGCGGCACCAACTCCGCTTCCAGCAAGCGCCCGATGCCATCGCGCCATTCGCCCGTCTTCTGGGCTTCCTCGGACGAAAGATCGTAAAGCCCGATGCCGGCATGCGTGTCGAGGACGCGAAATGCCTTGTCCTTGTTCTGCATGTAGCGGACGAGGCGGGCGAGGATCGCGTGTTTCAAAACATCGGCGAAATTGCCCGCGTGGTAGATGTGCCGATAGTTCATTGTCGGTGAAGTCCGCATGAATTGTTGAGATGAGCCGGATTGTCTCTAGTGGCCGGACATTGCTTGAAATATACAAACATCATGAACATTGCGACCCCTATCCAAGCCAAATCGCGTGTCGGGCACACGGCCTGTCCGCATGACTGTCCCTCCACCTGCGCGCTGGAGGTCGATCTGACTGACGATGGCAGGATCGGGCGTGTTCGTGGCGCGGGCGATCATTCCTATACCTCGGGCGTCATCTGCGCAAAGGTCGCGCGCTATGCCGAGCGGCTTTACCACCCCGATCGCCTGATGAAACCTTTGCGCCGCGCCGGCGCCAAGGGCGAGGGGTGCTGGCAGGAGCTTTCCTGGGACGCCGCGCTGGACGAGATCGCCGAAGCCTTCGTCAAGGCAGAGGCCAAGGATGGCAGCGAGGCGATCTGGCCTTATTTCTACGCCGGAACGATGGGCTGGGTGCAGCGCGATTCCATCGAGCGCCTGCGCCACGCCAAGCGTTATTCCGGCTTCTTCTCCTCGATCTGTACCAATCCCGCCTGGACCGGGTTCACCATGGCGACGGGCGTGTTGCGCGGCCCCGATCCGCGGGAGATGGGCCGTACGGATTGCGTCGTCATCTGGGGCACGAACGCGGTCGCGACGCAGGTCAACGTCATGACGCATGCGATCAAGTCCCGCAAGGAGCGCGGCGCCAAGATCGTCGTCGTCGACATCTACGACAACCCGACGATGAAGCAGGCGGATCTGGCGCTGATCGTCAAGCCGGGCACCGATGCGGCGCTGGCCTGCGCCGTCATGCACATCGCCTTCCGCGACGGCTATGCCGACCGCGCCTATATGGCCAAGTATGCCGACGATCCGGCTGGGCTCGAAGAGCATCTGAAGTCCAAGACCCCGGCATGGGCTGCAGGCATTACCGGCCTTTCGGTGGACGAGATCGAAGCTTTCGCCAGGTTGGTGGGAACGACGAAGAAGACCTATTTCCGCCTCGGTTATGGCTTCACCCGCCAGCGCAACGGCGCGATCGCCATGCATGCGGCCGCGTCGATCGCCACCGTTCTCGGCTCCTGGCAGTATGAAGGCGGCGGCGCCTTTCATTCGAACAGCGATATCTTCCGCATGGACGCAAGCGAACTGACCGGCCGCGCCATGAAGGATCTCGACGTCCGCATGATCGACCAGTCGCAGATCGGCCGTGCCTTGACCGGCGATGCCGTGGCGCTTCGCCATCGCGGCCCGGTGACGGCCATGCTGATCCAGAACACCAATCCGATGAACATCGCGCCCGAGCAGCGGCTGGTGAAGCGCGGCTTCGCCCGATCCGACCTCTTCGTCGCCGTGCACGAGCAGTTCATGACGGATACGGCCGAGATGGCGGATATCGTCATTCCCGCCACCATGTTCGTCGAGCACGACGATATCTACCGCGCCGGCGGCCAGAACCACATTCTTCTCGGCCCGAAACTGGTGGAGCCGCCGCCGACGGTGCGCAGCAATCTCTTCGTCATCGAGGAACTGGCCAAGCGCCTCGGCGTGGCGGATCGTCCCGGTTTCGGCTTCTCCGCCCGCGAGATGATCGACAGGGTTCTGTCGAAAAGCGGCCTGCCGGATTACGATCATTTCCTCGAGCATAAATGGTTCGACCGCCAGCCGGCCTTCGAGGAGGCGCATTTTCTCAACGGTTTCGGCCATCCGGACGGCAAGTTCCGCTTCCGTCCCGATTGGGCCAACCAGCCGGCGCCGAACCGGCCGCCCGCGTCGGTGGGTCTACTCGGCCCCCATGTCGAGCTGCCGGCGTTTCCGGATCAGGTCGATGTCATCGAGGTGGCCGATCCCGAGCATCCGTTCCGGCTTGCGACGTCGCCGTCGCGCAATTTCCTGAATTCGAGCTTCGCGGAAACGAAGACGTCGCGGCAGAAGGAAGGACGCCCCGAGGTGATGATCAATCCGGTCGATGCCGAACGGCTCGACGTCGACCATGGCGAGCTGGTTCGCATCGGCAATGGACGCGGCGATATCCGCCTGCATGCGCGCGTGACGACGGAAGTGAAGCCTGGCGTGCTGATCGCCGAAGGTCTCTGGCCGAACAAGGCCCATGTCGACGGCGAGGGCATCAATGTGCTCACCGGCGCCGATCCGGTCGCGCCCTATGGCGGCGCAGCCGTCCACGACAACAAGGTATGGCTCCGCAAGGATATGGCATGACTGGATTCGGAAAGGCGAAAGCCGAAATCGCCGGCGAGAAGACGCTGGCGGATCAATGGACGCGGCTGAGCAGCTTTGATGTCGACTACACGGATTCAAAAGGCGAAAAGCATCGCCTGAAGCGCGAGGTCTATCACCGCACGCCAGCCGCATGCATCCTGCTCTACGATCCCAAGCGCGAAACGGTGGTGCTGGTTCGGCAGTTTCGTCTGCCGGCGCAGCTTGTCGGTGAGCCGGCCTGGATGATCGAAGTGCCCGCCGGTCTGCTCGACGGCGACGATCCGGAAGCCGCGATCCGCCGCGAAGCCATGGAAGAGACCGGCTTTCGCGTCCGCGACGTCCGCTTCCTCTTCAAGGCGCTGACCTCGCCGGGCTCCTCGACCGAGGTCATTCATTTCTTCGCCGCGGTGATCGACACGACAGATCGCGTTGCCGATGGTGGCGGGCTTGCGGAGGAGCATGAGGATATCGAGGTCCTGGAGGTTCGGCTGTCCGAGGCGCTGGCAATGATCGGGAGGGGCGATATCTATGACGCCAAGACGATCATGCTGCTGCAATGGGCGGCGTTGAATTTGGCCGGTCTGAAATAACTCGGCGACCGGTCGGGAGCTTTGTTGAAACTCTGCCTGCCGCCATTCATCACAGTGTCACGAATCGAGCTTACCGGGGCGTGCTGGCCGAAAACATTCGAATGTTTCCGAGCCTCCTTCGATCATTGACGCTGTTTCAGGAGAAAGCCGATGTGGCTCAGCAATTTCACGCTCGTTCTTCCCAATGAAGTCGTCGACCGGGGCGCGGTGCGCATCGAGGACGGCGTGATTGCCGAAATCCGTTCCGAGCCGGTTGAGCGGCCGACCTTCGACGGCGGCGGACGCCTGCTGATGCCGGGTTTCGTCGACCTGCACTGCGACATGGTGGAGCGCGAGATCGCGCCGCGGCCGAATGCGATGATGCCGATCGATTTCGGCATTCACGAGCTGGACAAGAAGCTGGCGGCAGCCGGCGTCACCACGGCCTTTGCGGCACTCTCGTTTGCGACCGAAAGCGTCTACGGTCACGTCCGCTCATTGGAAACCACCTCCGCTGTTATCCGCGGCATCGGCAGCCTGCGCGACGAACTGTTGATCGATCATCGCGTCCATGCGCGTTACGAAATCACCAATCTCGGCGCGGCTCCGACCCTGGAGCGGCTGTTGGAGGAGGGGTCCGTCGACATGGTCTCCCTGACCGACCACACGCCGGGGCAGGGCCAGTATAACGACATCGAAAGCTATATCCGCAGCATGTCCGAGCGCCGCTCCATGTCACGCGAGGCGGCCGAGGAAGTTGTGGCAAACCGCATCGCGCAGCGCCAGGATCCGGAGATCGAGCGCAAGCTGCATGATGTCGTCGGGCTGTCGCTGAAACATAATCTGTCACTGGCATCGCATGACGACGACAGCGCCGAAAAGGTGGCGGCGATGCACGATCTCGGCGTGACGATCAGCGAGTTTCCGGTCACCGGGCCGGCTGCGGAAGAAGCCTGCCGCCGTGGCCTCTGGACCTTGATGGGCGCGCCGAACGCACTGCGCGGCCAATCGATGTCCGGCAATCTCAGCGCCTTGGATGCTGCCCGCGCCGGCTTGCTCGGCATCATCGCGGCCGATTATCACCCGGCCGCTTTCGTGCCGGCGATCTTCAAGATTGCGGAAGTCGTTGCCGGTGGCCTGCCGGCGGCGGTCGCCACGGCAAGCTCCAATGCCGCTCGTGCGGCCGGCCTGATGGATCGCGGCGAAATCGCCATCGGTCAGCTCGCCGATCTGGTCGCCGTCGAGCCCGGTTCGGTCCACCGCATCCGAGCAACCTTCCGCGGCGGCCGCATCGTCTATAGCGACGGCACGCTGCATCCGCTGATGGCGATGGCCGCCTGAGCAAAATCGGATTGTTTGCTCCCCCTCATCCGGATGAGGGGGCAGCCTGGAGCGACAGCCCCTGATTAATTCACATCACCGAGCAGTGACAAGACCTGCCGTCCCTGGATAGCTGGCGCGCTCGCAACGCTGACGGCCTTGCCGTCTTCCATCCTGATCTTGCCTTCCGCCAACAGCCGCAGCGATTGCGGATAGAGCTGATGCTCGACCGTAAGCACGCGGGCGGCAAGGCTGTCCGCGGTGTCGTCGCTGAGGACGGGCACGGCCGCCTGGCCGACCACTGGGCCTTCATCCATGCCTTCGGTGACGAAATGCACGGTGCAGCCGGCAATGCGCATGCCGGCGTCGATCGCGCGCTGATGCGTGTGCAGGCCGGGGAAAAGTGGCAGCAGCGAAGGATGGATATTGATGATCCGGCCTTCATAAGCCTGAATGAAGCGGGCGGTGAGCAAGCGCATATAGCCCGCAAGGCAGATGATATCGGGCGAGAGGGCTTTCAGCTGCGCAAGGATCGCCTCTTCATGGGCTTCCTTGCTGGCAAAATCCTTGCGGACGAAAGCAAAGGTGGCGATGCCTTCGGCTGAAGCCTTTGCTAGCCCGCCGGCATCCGCCTTGTCGGAGATGACGCCGACGATTTCGGCCGGGTAGTCGGCTGCCTTCGTGGCTTTCAGAAGAGCCAGCATGTTGGAGCCGCCGCCGGAAATAAAGACGACGACGCGTTTGCGCGGCGTGGTCATAGAGCAAGCGTGCCCTTGTAGACGGTGCCGTGGGCGCCTTCTTCGCGGGCGATCATGCGGCCGAGCGTAACGACTGCCTCGCCTTCGGCCTCAAGCGCGGCCTTCACGGCCTCGACGTTTTCCGGAGCCACGACGACGATCATGCCGATGCCGCAATTGAAGGTGCGCAGCATCTCCTTGGCCTCGACGCCGCCGACCTTGGCAAGCCACGAAAAGACCGGTGGCACCTTGACGGCGGCGAGATCGATTTCGGCGGCGAGATGCTTCGGCAGCACGCGCGGAATATTTTCCGGGAAGCCGCCGCCGGTGATGTGGGCGAGCGCCTTGAGGGCATGCGTTTCGCGAATGGCTTTGAGCAGCGGCTTCACATAGATGCGCGTCGGCGTCAGCAGCGCTTCGCCGAGCGCCTTGCCTTCGGCAAAGGGAGCCGGCGCGTCCCAGCCGAGGCCGGACAGCTCGACGATCTTGCGCACCAGCGAGAAACCGTTGGAATGAACGCCGGAGGAGGCGAGGCCGAGGATGATGTCGCCTTCGGCAATATCGCCGGAGGGCAACAGCTGGCCGCGTTCGGCGGCGCCAACGGCAAAGCCCGCCAGATCATAGTCACCGTGGGAATACATGCCCGGCATTTCCGCGGTCTCGCCGCCGATCAGCGCGCAGCCCGCATCGCGGCAGCCGGCGGCAATGCCGCCGACGATCGCCGCGCCCTGGTCGGGGTCGAGCTTGCCGGTGGCGAAGTAGTCGAGGAAGAACAGCGGTTCGGCGCCCTGGACGACAAGATCGTTCACGCACATGGCGACGAGATCGATGCCGACGGTCTCGTGGTAGTTCGCGTCGATGGCGATCTTCAGCTTGGTGCCGACGCCGTCATTGGCGGCGACGAGTACCGGATCGGTGAAGCCCGCGGCCTTGAGATCGAAGAGGCCGCCAAAGCCGCCAATCTCACCGTCGGCGCCGGGACGACGCGTCGAACGGACGGCGGGCTTGATCTTTTCGACCAGCAGGTTGCCGGCGTCGATGTCGACGCCCGCGTCGCTATAGGTCAGACCGTTTTTTCCAGACTGGCTCATGCTTCCGCCTCCGATGGCCACCTGTCCGTCGCGACAGGGCTTTGATCGGGTCGCCATTGCATGATAGGGCCCTTTATGCAAGGCGCAAGCGCCGCAAACCCCGCGATTTTCCCCGCTTCCCATCGCCCGAGGGGGATTTCCGGTCTCAGGCTTGACCATAATTGCAGCATCATCCTATGTCCTAAGCGTGCGGCAAACGGGCTGGAAACGACGGGGAAGACGATGGAGCAAAAGGTCAGCGGGGCGAGCCTCAAGCGTCAAGTCACTTTCTGGGTGATCGTGCTCGTCGTGTTCGTCGCCTTTCTTTATGTCTTCAGCACGATCCTGCTGCCGTTCATCGCCGGCATGGCGGTCGCCTATTTCCTCGATCCGGTCGCCGATCGGCTGGAGCGGATCGGCCTTAGCCGCCTGATGGCGACGGTGGTGATCCTCGTATCCTTCATCCTGATCTTCGCGCTGGCGCTGACGATCTTCATTCCGATCATCATCAACCAGTTCAACGACTTCATCCAGCACATACCGGCCTATGTGCAGCAGATGCAGCAGCTGGTCGCCAAGGCGCAGACGATGGTGCTGCCGGACTGGATCCGCAACCAACTCGGCGCGATCAAGGATAATTTCTCCAGCATAATGTCGGATGGCCTGAGCTTCGTCGGCGGGCTGTTCGCGCAGATCTGGAGTTCCGGCAAGGCGCTGGTCAACATCATCTCGCTGCTGGTCGTCACGCCGGTCGTCGCCTTCTACATCCTGCTCGACTGGGATCGCATGATCGCCAAGGTGGACAACTGGATACCGCGCGACCATGTCGCCACCGTTCGCCAGATCGCAACGGAAATCGATCAGGCGATCGCCGGCTTCATTCGCGGCCAGGGTTCGCTCTGCATCATCCTCGGCGTCTACTACGGCGTCGGCCTGTCGCTGGTCGGGCTGAATTTCGGCCTGCTGATCGGCCTCTTTGCCGGCATGATCAGCTTCATTCCCTATGTCGGCTCGCTGGTCGGCCTCATCCTGGCGGTCGGCGTCGCGCTGGTGCAGTTCTGGCCCGACTATATCTGGGTCGGCCTGACGCTGGCCGTCTTCTTCACCGGCCAGTTCCTTGAAGGCAACGTGCTGCAACCGAAGCTCGTGGGCGAAAGCGTCGGCCTGCATCCGGTCTGGCTGATGTTCGCGCTTTTCGCCTTCGGCGCTCTCTTCGGCTTCGTCGGGCTGCTGATCGCGGTTCCTGCCGCGGCAGCATGCGGCGTCCTTGTCCGCTTCGCCCTTTCGCGTTACCTTCAGAGCGATCTCTATTACGGACGCTCGGAAGCGGGCAAGGCGCGCAGAGCCAAGGCCGGCAAGCCCGAGAATAGCCAGACATGACCGATGCAAAGAACGCTGATGTGAGGCGCAGGATCGCCGAACAGCTACCCTTGGCCTTTACGCACGACCCCGCAAGCGGCCGCGATGACCTGCTCGTCGCCGATCCGCTGAGTGCTGCGGTGAAGATCGTCGATTCCTGGCCGCATTGGCCATCGCCCGTGGTCATTCTGGCGGGCCCGGTCGGCTCGGGGAAGTCGCATCTCGCCAGCATCTGGAGCGAGCGGTGCGCCGCCGTCCACATCCATCCGGTGGTCGGTTCCGCCGCCGCGATCGCGGCGTCCCACGGCCCGGTTATCTTCGAGGACGTGGATCGTGTCGGCTTTGACGATACGGAGCTCTTCCATGTCATCAACAGCGTTCGCGAAAACGGCACCAGTCTTCTGATGACGAGCCGGCTCTGGCCGATGTCCTGGCCGGTGACGCTGCCCGATCTGCGCTCCCGCCTGAAGGCCGCGACGGTGGTCGAAATCGGCGAGCCCGACGAAGAATTGCTGTCGCAGGTGATCGTCAAGCTCTTCGCCGACCGCCAGCTTTATATCGATGACAAACTCGTCCTTTATATTGTCAATCGCATGGAGCGCTCCCTCAACGCGGCGCAGTTGATCGTCGACAGGCTGGATCGGCTGGCACTCGGGCGGGGTACAAGGATCACGCGCCTGCTGGCCGCCGAAGTCTTGAACGAACTGGGCAATTCCGCTCAGCCGGATTGAGCTGACATCGACTGTCACAGTTCCGTCGTCAAACTGATATACGTGGCACAGGATTGGAAAGAGGGTAGGTGGAACATGGACTCGGCACTCACGGAACATCAGGACGCCAACCAGCAGGCTCCGGAGGCGGCCCCACCCGTCAGCGAATTGCTGACGAGCCCCGAACGCTTCATCAACCGCGAATTTTCCTGGCTGCAGTTCAATCGCCGTGTCCTCGAGGAGACGCTGAACACGGCCCATCCCCTGCTGGAGCGGGTCCGGTTCCTTTCCATTTCCGCCGCCAACCTCGATGAATTCTTCATGGTGCGTGTCGCCGGCCTCGAAGGCCAGGTTCGCCAGAAGATCCTGGTGCGCACGCCCGACGGCAAGACGCCTGCCGAACAGCTCGACGATATCCTGCGCGAGATCGACAATCTGCAGATGGAGCAGCAGGCTTCGCTTGCCGTCCTGCAGCAATACCTCGCCAAGGAAGACATTCTCATCGTCCGCCCGGCTGCCCTTTCCGACATGGATCGGCAATGGCTCCACACCGAGTTCGAACAGGCGATCTTCCCTGTCCTGACGCCGCTCTCCATCGACCCAGCCCATCCTTTCCCGTTCATTCCGAACCTCGGCTTCTCCATCGCGCTGCAGCTGAAGAGCATGAACGGCCGCGAGCCGATGACGGCGCTGCTGCGCCTGCCGCCGGCGCTGGACCGCTTCGTTCGCCTGCCGGACGCGAGCAACGTCATTCGCTACATCACGCTTGAAGATGTCGTGAACATCTTCATTCAACGCCTCTATCCCGGCTACGAAGTGCAGGGTTCGGGTACGTTCCGCCTTATCCGCGACAGCGATATCGAAGTCGAGGAAGAGGCCGAGGATCTGGTGCGCTTTTTCGAAACCGCATTGAAGCGCCGCCGCCGCGGCTCGGTGATCCGCATCGAGACGGACTCCGAAATGCCGCTCGAGCTTCGCCAGTTCGTGGTGGAGTCGCTGAACGTGCCGGAAAACCGCATCGCGGTTCTGCCGGGCCTGCTGGCGCTCAACACCCTGTCCGAGATCTGCAAGGCGCCGCGCGACGACCTTCGTTTCGAACCCTACAATGCCCGATTTCCTGAGCGTGTCCGCGAGCATGCCGGCGATTGCTTCGCCGCCATCCGCGAAAAGGACATGGTCGTCCACCACCCCTATGAATCCTTCGACGTGGTGGTCCAGTTCCTTCTCCAGGCTGCGCGCGATCCTGACGTTCTGGCGATAAAGCAGACGCTCTACCGGACTTCGAACGACAGCCCGATCGTCCGTGCGTTGATCGACGCCGCCGACATGGGCAAGTCCGTCACGGCGCTGGTCGAACTCAAGGCCCGCTTCGACGAAGAGGCGAACATCCGCTGGGCCCGCGACCTTGAACGAGCCGGCGTGCAGGTCGTCTTCGGCTTCATCGAGCTCAAGACCCATGCGAAGATGTCGATGGTCGTGCGCCGCGAGGACGGCAAGCTGCGCACCTACTGCCATCTCGGCACCGGCAACTATCATCCGGTCACCGCCAAGATCTATACGGACCTGTCCTACTTCACCTGCGATCCGAAGATCGCCCATGACATGGCGAACATCTTCAACTTCATCACCGGCTACGGCGAGCCTGAAGACGGGATGAAGATCGCGGTTTCGCCGCATACGCTGCGCCCGCGTATCCTCCAGCATATCGAAGGCGAGATCGAGCACACCCGGAACGGCCGTCCCGGGGCCATCTGGATGAAGATGAACTCCCTGGTCGATCCGGAGATCATCGATGCGCTCTATCGCGCCAGCAATGCCGGCGTCGAGATCGACCTGGTCGTGCGCGGCATCTGCTGCCTGCGCCCGCAGATCCCGGGTCTTTCCGAGAGGATCCGCGTCAAATCCATCGTCGGACGCTTCCTGGAGCATAGCCGGATCTTCTGCTTCGGCGATGGTCACGGCCTGCCGTCGGACAAGGCGTTGGTTTATATCGGCTCGGCCGACTTGATGCCCAGAAACCTCGACCGCCGCGTCGAGACGCTTGTGCCGTTGACCAACAAGACCGTGCATGAGCAGGTGCTCTCGCAGATCATGCTGGGCAATATCATTGACAATCAACAGAGCTACGAGATATTGCCGGACGGGACTTCAAGGCGCATCGAGGTGCGCAAGGGAGAAGAGCCGTTCAATGCTCAGCAGTATTTCATGACCAATCCCAGCCTGTCGGGCCGTGGCGAAGCCTTGAAATCCAGCGCACCGAAACTGATTGCTGGGCTGCTGTCGGGCCGTAACATATAAATTGGACCTGCATGGTTGAATCTGAAGCCCAGGGACGCCTTCCGGGTGTTGCCCCTGTCTCCGTCGTCGATATCGGGTCGAATTCGGTCCGTCTCGTCGTCTATGAGGGCCATTCGCGGTCGCCGACCATCCTTTTCAACGAGAAGGTGCTGTGCGGCCTCGGCAAGGGCATAGCGCTGACGGGAAAGATGGATGAGGAGAGCGTGGCGAGGGCTCTTGCTGCGCTGCATCGCTTCAAGGCATTGTCCGATCAGGCGCGCGCATCCACGATCTACGTTCTGGCGACGGCCGCGGCGCGCGAGGCCAGCAATGGTCCCCAATTCATCCATCAGGCCGAATCCATCCTTCAGCGCAAGGTGCGCGTGCTGTCCGGCGAGGAGGAGGCACGTTTCTCCGCGCTCGGCATCGTCAGCGGTTTCTTCCATCCCGATGGCATAGCCGGCGATCTCGGCGGCGGTTCGCTCGAACTGATCGACATAAGGGAGCGGGAAATCGGCAAGGGCATCACGCTGCCGCTCGGTGGCTTGCGGCTTTCCGAATATGCCGGCGGCTCGATCGAGAAGGCGCGCAGCTTCGCGCGCAAGCATGTCAAGACGGCCAAGCTTTTGAGCAAGGGCGAGGGGCGAACCTTCTATGCGGTTGGCGGCACCTGGCGAAACATCGCCAAGCTGCACATGGAAATGCGCAAATATCCGCTGCACATGATGCAGGGCTATGAAGTGTCGCTTGAAGAGATGATCCGCTTTCTGGATCAGATCGTCGAATCGAAGGATTCGAAGGATCCCGCGTTGCAGGCGGTTTCCAAGCATCGCCGTTCGCTGCTGCCTTTCGGCGCCGTCGCCATGCGCGAGGTGCTGGCGGCCATGAAGCCGTCCGTCATCTCCTTTTCCGCGCAGGGTGTGCGCGAGGGCTACCTCTATTCGTTGCTGACGGAAGTCGAGCGCAACAGCGATCCGCTGCTGGTCGCGGCCGGCGAGCTTGCCATCCTGCGCGCCCGCTCGCCGGAACATGCCCGCGAGCTGGCCGAATGGACGGGGCGCATGATGCCGTTCTTCGGCATCACCGAGACGGAAGAGGAGAGCCGTTATCGTCAGGCCGCCTGCCTGCTTGCCGACATCAGCTGGCGCGCGCATCCGGATTATCGCGGCCTGCAGGCGTTGAACATCATCGCCCACACGTCTTTTGTCGGCATTACCCATGCCGGCCGCGCCTTCATCGCGCTTGCCAATTACTTCCGTTTCGAGGGGTTGAGCGACGACGGAGCGACGGGACCGCTGTCGACGATCGCCACGCCGCAATTCGTCGAGCGCGCCAAGCTGCTCGGCGGCCTGCTGCGTGTCGTTTATCTGTTTTCCGCATCCATGCCCGGTGTCGTGCGCAATCTGTCGTTCCGACGCTCGACAAACCCGGACCTGGACCTCGAATTCGTCGTTCCTGCCGAATATCACGACTTTGCCGGCGAAAGGCTCGACGGTCGCCTGCAGCAGCTCGGCAAGCTCACGAACCGCCGGCTGGCTTTCTGCTTCGAATAAGTCTGCCTGTTTCGAACAGGCCGGAAGCCTCTCCCCGTATGGCGGGGAGAGGCGGTTTCGTCGCGGCTTACTTCGCGTTCAGGAAATCACCGACTTCAAGAATGCTGAATTCGTTGTCGTCGGCCTTGTTGACGGCGCGGCCTGCGGAGAAGGGCAGGTTGTTGTCGTTGCCGATGATGATATGCGTGGCATCGATGCGGTCGACATTCTCGATGGTGACGAAGGGCATGTCGTAGAAGCCTTCGCCGCCGCCCTGGCGACGCTTGTGGTCCGGATCCTCGATGTGCATCAGGTCGATATAGCCGATCTTGCGGACGGCCTTGCCGACGTTGGCGTCGCTGAACTCGATCTTGTAGACGCGCTTGAGTTCGGCCGGAGCCTCGAAGCAATCCGGTGTCGGCTGCTTCGGATCGGCGCAAGCCTTGTCCTTCGTGCCGGCGCCGTTGTCGCGTTCGATGACCAATGCCGTCGTTTCGTCGAGCATGTTGAAATCGCCGATCGAGACGCCCTTGTCCGCGAAGGGATAGAGCCAGCTGCGGCCGGTCCAGCTTTTCGAGGCGACGTCGAATTCGATGACGCGGATGGCCGTTTTGCCATCTACGCTCTCCATCTGGCCGTCATCCTTGTAGATCGGGCCTTCCAGCAGGCCATAGAGCTTGGAGCCGTCCTTCGACATGGCAAGGCCCTCGAAACCGCCGGAGCGCTTGAGGTTGAAGGCGGGCATCTTCTGCGTCGGGTTGCCCGGCAGCTGCAGCAGCGGATTGTCGGGAGACATGACCGGCTTGCCGTCGAGCGTCGTCGGGAAGACGTCGGTCAGCTGGCCGTCGGTGTCGAACTTCAGCAGGTAGGGACCGAATTCCTCGCCGATCCAGAAGCCATCGGCAACCGGCTGGATCGATTCGATATCGAAATCGGCGCCGGTCAGATAACGCTTGTCGGCGCCTTCCAGAACGATCGGGAAGGGAGCCTTCTTGTTCGGATCGGACAGGAACAGGTTCTTGACGACTTCGACCTTGCCGCCGTCCCAGTCGAACTTGAGCTGGTGCAGGAAAAGCATGGCGTCGGAGGAATTCTGCTTGGAGCCGAAACCATTGTCGGACAGCGTCCAGAAGGTGCCGTCCGGCATGGTCTTGATGCCGGAAAAGCCCTGGATCGGCTGGCCGTCGAAGGGCAGCTTCAGGTCGGTGACGCGGGCGCCGTCCTTGCCGGGCACGGTGCCGAGCGCGTCGGTGCGCTTGCGGTCCGGCGTCGTGAACTTGCCGGAGGTCTTCAGAAAATCGGGTGCGTCGCCAGGGGCGGCAACGATCGTGTTGGCCGGCAGGATTGCCTGTCCGGCGAGCTTTGCCTTGAACTGCTGTTCGTCTGCCTGGGCCGAGGCGGCAAGCAAAATGAAGAGTGCCGTGGAGGCGGAAAGAATTCTTGTCATCATGTCACCTTGTTGGTGGGATTGGCGAAAACAACCCCGCTTAACAGGCGAGCCATGTCGGCGAATTAACGCTTAGGTGAAGATTTGGTGACTGTGGACAACCCATAGGGTGTGAAGCCAGGGCGTGCATCGACATAGAAATGCATCTGATGATTTGTATTGCTTACGATCTGTTGCGGGCAGTCATCAGCACTTGCCGGTCCTGTGTGTGAAGGGCGATGACGCCAAGAGACTGGTCGCGGCCGCGAACGGCATGGTCGCCAAGCTCTTCCTTGATGATCGCTTCGGGAAGTTCGAGCCGCCTTGCGAGGTCGCTGGAAATCAGCACCTGGCGTTCCAGTGTCTTGCACAGCGATTCCAGCCTTGCGGTCGTGTTCACCGAGTCGCCGAAATAGGCGATCTTGTGATGGTCGACGCCGATTTCGGCGGTAACGATGCTGCCGCCATGCAGGGCGGCGCGCAGGCGCGGCACCCTGCCATAGGATTTCAGCCAGGTTTCCGCATTCGCCTCGATGTCGTCGAGGATACTGAAGACGCAGCGCACGCAGTTGGCATTCTTGACGCCACGCTTGAGCGGCCAGGTAATGATGGCGGCGTCGCCGATATAGTCGTCGATCGCGCCGTAATGCCGTCGCACCGGCTCGGCCATGGCGCCGAACACCGCGCCAAGAAACTCCTGTGTCTTGAGGTCGCCGTGTTCCTCCGCGAAGGCAGTGGATCCAACGAGATCGATGAAGAGAAATACGCGCTCCTCCTGTACCGGATTGCGATATCTGCCGGTCAGCAGGCTGAGGAAGACATCGCGGCCGAGCAGTTCGCGCACGCGGCTGACGAAGATGACGACGGCCGTCACCGCGACGGCATAGATGTAGACATCGACCTTCAATACCGTCAGGTCTTCCCAGGAGGCCTGCACCAGGCCCAGCAGCTTCAGAAGGCTGCCAGCCATGGCGTAGCCGACGCTCATCAGAAGAAAGTCGACGACGAGGGCCGAGAGGATGAAGGCCGGCGTCGGCAGGCGGTGCATCCAGACATTCAGCCGCGGCAGGATGATGCGGCGCTCGAAAGCCAGCAACGGCATGCCGCAGAACAGGGCGAAGACCGCGCCGATATATTCCGGCGATTGCGGAAAGAACACCTTGGCGTAGATGACGCCCGTCGAAGCGAGAAACAGCGACGTCAGGATCCAATTGCGTATCGAATGGAGAATACCCATTCACTTTTTCCGCCAAGAACCGACGCCTTTCATCGACGCGGGATTGCGCCGGCAAACCGGAACGTCATCGAATATAACGACTACACAAGACGTTCATTCTACGAGATTTGCGGCGCAATCGTGATGGCGACCAGCGTCTCGATCCGCGAATCATACGCAATCGCGAAGCGCTGGGAAAGAACAATGTCGTGGCTAGAGAGTGACGGTCTCGATTCGCTTGCCGACGAAGCGCAGGGCCACCTGACCCTGGATCAGCTGCAGGGCCGTCTCGCCGAACAGATCGCGCCGCCAGCCGGTCAAGGCGGCGACTTCGGCTTTCTCGCCTTCGGCGGCGATCTTGTCCAGGTCGTCGCTGTTGGCGATGACTTTCGGTGCCACGCCATGTTTTTCGGCGATGAGTTTCAGCAGCACCTTCAGCAGCTCCGAAGCGGCGGCCGTGCCTTCCGGGGCCTGCTGATGACGCGGCGGATGCGGCATATCGGACTTCGGCAATGCCAGCGCCGCATTGATCGCCTCGAGCACCGTCGTACCGGCGGCGGAGCGCTCCCAGCCTTTCGGGATGGTCCGCAGCCGGGCAAGCGCCTCGCTGTCCTTCGGCTGCTGCTGAGCGATTTCGTAAATCGCATCATCCTTCAGCACGCGAGCGCGCGGGACGTTGCGGGCGCGCGCCTCGCGTTCGCGCCACGCCGCCACGTACTTCAGCACGGCGAGCTCCTGCGGCTTGCGCAGCCGCATCTTCAGCCGCTGCCAGGCATCGTCGGGGTGAAGATCGTAGGTTTCGCGCGCTTCGAGGATCGCCATCTCTTCCTGCAGCCAGGAGGCGCGGCCTTCCCGCTGCAGCTGCTCGCTGAGCGAGAGATAAACGTCGCGCAGGTGGGTCACGTCGGCAAGCGCATAGTCGAGCTGCTTTTCCGACAGCGGGCGTCGGCTCCAGTCGGTGAAGCGCGAGGACTTGTCGATGTGGACGTTCTTGATTCGGCTGACGAGCTGGTCGTAGGAAACGGAATCGCCGAAACCGCAGACCATCGCCGCGACCTGCGTATCGAAGATCGGATGCGGAATGAGGTTGCCGCGATGGAAAATGATTTCGATATCCTGACGCGCAGCGTGAAACACCTTCAGAACCGATGGATTGGCCATCAGTTCGAAGAAGGGCGCCAGATCCAGCCCCTTGGCCAGCGGGTCTACCAGCACTTCGGTGGTGGGACTGGCCATCTGTATCAAACACAGTTCCGGCCAGAAGGTCGTTTCTCGCAGGAATTCCGTATCGATGGTAATGAATTCCGACTTGGCCAGCTCTTGGCAGGCCGCCTCCAATTGGGCGGTAGTTTCGATCATCTCAACACATTCATCGGTAAAATACTTCTTTAACTTCCTTCTCCTTTCAGGCGGATATGTCAATACTTTCGCGGACAAAGCCTTAGCCGCGTTTCGCTTTTGGCTGAAATTCTCGCAAACCGGGGGCGGGTTCGGGCGCGATCGCTCACATTAGAGCCGTGACAGCTCACGCCACGCGCACGTAACTCGTCATGCCGGTCTTCTGATGCTCGATGATATGGCAATGCAGCAGCCAGTCGCCGGGGTTGTCGGCGACGAAGGCGAGCTGCACCTTTTCGTCCGGCTGGATCAGATAGGTGTCGGACACGAAAGGCTGCACCTGCCGCGTCGAAGAGGAGAGGACGGTGAAGCTCATTCCATGCAGATGAATCGGATGGCTGTGCGGGGTGACGTTTTCCATGTCGATGACATAGCTCCTGCCGAGCTTGAGTTCGGCGAGCGGCGCGGTCGGATCGGGGGTGTCGCCCGGCCACGGCACCTTGTTGATGGCCCAGAAACTGTAGCCGAGCGATCCGCAGATGCTGTTGTCGGCGGTGTTTTCCGCCGTGGCACTGAGAATCAGCGGAATATGGGTTGCCGCGCCGAGATCGGCCTTCCGGACGGGATTGTCTTCCAGCGGCGCCAGGTCGCGGACATCCCGCTTCAGCGAACTGCCGACCGAGCGCAAGGTCGCCAGCACCTTCGGATCGGTGCCCTTGATATCCTCAAGCTTGACGATCGCGCCTTCGCTGTCGGGCATGCGTACGGCCAGCTCCAGCCGCTGTCCGGGGCCGAGCTGCAGGAGGTCGAGCGGGAAACGCTGCGGCACGGGATTGCCGTCGATGGCGATCACCGTCGCCTCGCCGCCATCCAAGCGGAAGGAATAGATGCGGGTGACGTCGGTAATGGCAACACGCAGGCGCACCAGACCGCCGGCGGGGGCGTTGTATTGCGGCTGCTGCTGCCAGTTCGCGGTTCGCACCGTGCCGTAGGTGCCGGACTTGGCGGCATCGCGCGGCCGGAACTGGGCGATAAACTGTCCATCGCTGCCGAGCCGCCAGTCGCGCAGATTGAGCACCACTTCCGAATCGAACGCCGGATCCTTGGGATTCTCGACCACGATGACGCCGGTCATGCCGTGGCCCATCTGCTCCAGCGTGTTGCAATGCGGGTGATACCAGAAGGTGCCGGCATCGGGCGGGGTGAAGGCGTAGTCGAAATGATCGCCGGTATAGACGTAAGGTTGGGTCAGGAAGGGCACGCCGTCCATGTTGTTCGGAAGGCGGATGCCGTGCCAGTGGATGGTCGTCGGGTCGTCTATGCCGTTGACGAGCCGGGCCGCGAAGGCTTCGCCCTTTTTCATGCGCACGACCGGCGGCATGCCGGCTTCCCCATAGGTCAGCACGCTCCTGGTCTTGCCGCCGTCCGTGAGGCTGGCTTCGATCTTGGCCGTCTTCAGCGTGAGCGGCTCAGCCGCCGCCGCCTTGCCCGTAAACCTTCCCGCTATGCCGATGCCCACGCCATAGGCACCGGCAACGGCTGAGGCTTTCAGGAGATTGCGTCGGGTGAGGATCGGCATGTCAGGCTCCGGGAGCGAAGATATATCGATGTCTGTTTAAAGTTGACCATCGTGTTCAGCAATAGCATTGAGGTAGCCAAACTGCCGCAGCGGCTACTTGCGGATGTCGATATGGGCGGGGATGTCCGTCATGCCGGATATCGAGGGAGCTGTATGCTCTCTGTGTAACGCCAGCTGAAAGGGGAGGCACCATATGCGTCGCGATGTTCCGGATCGGCTACGTCAATTCGCCAAAGCAATGCGTAGCGATGCCACCAGGGCCGAAAATATGCTTTGGCAAGCCGTGCGTCGGAGCCAGCTTGAGGGCTTCAAATTCAAGCGGCAGGTTCCGATCGATGGTTACATTCTCGATTTCGTGTGTTTCGAAGCTCGGTTAATCGTCGAGGTCGATGGCGCGCAACATGCCGAAAGCACAAGGGATGCAAAGAGAGATGCCTATTTCTCGCAACAGGGCTTTCGTACTGTGCGGGTCTGGAACCACGAGGTAACGACGAATCTCGAGGGAGTTTGCCTGACAATTCTCGCGGAATTGAAAAATAGCGGAGAATGAACCGGAAGGTGAGGCGTATGCGGACCCTATCTCGCCTTTGGCGGGCGAGAAAGCAATTTCATTGGTTTAGGAATTGCGAAACAGAGCTTACAGGGCATTCTAAAGCTTGACGCAATTTCTAAGCCATTGAAATTGCAAGAGCGGGGGTCTGTTTCTTGTTCAATATAATTCAAGGGTTCTGTGCGTCCCTGCCTACCCCCTCTCTTGTAAAAACTTAGGCTTAGATGAGGGGCGAGCCCTCATCTAAGCCTAAGTTTTTGCTTTCTCGCCCGCCCAGGGCGAGATAGAAGCGGTGTTCGAGCCTTGACAAATCGGGCTCGCCGTGCGCTTTTCCGCCCGATTTTCTCGTCGGCAGGCGAGGGGCTTGCATGTCCTTTCGCCGCGGCCCGCCAAGTCCAGGATATATACTATGCATCGCTATCGCAGCCACACATGCGCCGCCCTGCGCAAGTCCGACGTCGGTTCGACCGTCCGCATCTCCGGCTGGGTTCATCGCGTCCGAGATCATGGCGGCGTGCTGTTCATCGACCTTCGCGATCACTACGGCATCACCCAGGTCGTCGCCGACCCTGATTCTCCGGCCTTCAAGCTCGCCGAAACCGTTCGCGGCGAATGGGTCGTCCGCATCGACGGCCTCGTCAAGGCTCGCACGGACGATACCGTCAACAAGACCATGCCGACCGGCGAGATCGAGCTCTATGCTCAGGAGATCGAAGTGCTCTCCGCGGCCAAGGAATTGCCGCTGCCGGTCTTCGGCGAGCCGGATTATCCGGAAGACGTTCGCCTGAAGTATCGCTTCCTCGACCTGCGCCGCGACACGCTGCACAGGAACATCGTCAAGCGCACGCAGGTCATCTCCTCGATGCGCCGCCACATGGGCGACGTCGGCTTTACCGAATATACGACCCCGATCCTGACGGCCTCGTCGCCGGAAGGCGCGCGCGACTTCCTCGTGCCGAGCCGTATCCATCCCGGCACCTTCTACGCGCTGCCGCAGGCGCCACAGCAGTACAAGCAGCTGCTGATGGTTGCCGGTTTCGACCGCTACTTCCAGATCGCGCCGTGCTTCCGTGATGAAGACCCGCGTGCCGATCGTCTGCCGGGCGAGTTCTATCAGCTCGACCTCGAAATGAGCTTCGTGACGCAGGAAGACGTCTGGAACACTATGGGCCCGCTGATGACCCAGGTGTTCGAGGAATTCGCCGAAGGCAAGCCGGTCACCAAGGAATGGCCGCGCATCCCCTATGACGTCGCCATCCGCAAGTATGGCTCCGACAAGCCGGACCTGCGCAACCCGATCGTCATGGAAGCCGTCACCGAGCATTTTGCCGGCTCCGGCTTCAAGGTCTTCGCGAACATGATCGCCTCCAACCCGAAGGTCGAAGTCTGGGCCATCCCGGCCAAGACCGGCGGCTCGCGCGCTTTCTGCGACCGCATGAACGCCTGGGCGCAGAGCCAGGGCCAGCCCGGCCTCGGATACATCTTCTGGCGCAAGGAAGGTGAAAAGCTCGAAGGCGCCGGCCCGCTCGCCAAGAACATCGGCGAAGAGCGCACGGATGCGATCCGCACTCAGCTCGGCCTCGATGACGGCGACGCCTGCTTCTTCGTCGCCGGCGATCCCTCCAAGTTCTACAAATTTGCCGGCGAGGCGCGTAACCGCGCCGCCGACGAGCTGAACCTGATCGATCGCGACCGTTTCGAGCTGTGCTGGATCGTCGACTTCCCGTTCTTCGAATGGAGCGAGGAAGAAAAGAAGATCGATTTCGCCCACAACCCGTTCTCGATGCCGCAGGGCGGCCTTGAGGCGCTGCAGAACCAGGATCCCCTTACGATCAAGGCGTTCCAGTACGACGCCGTCTGCAACGGCTTCGAAATCGCCTCGGGCTCGATTCGTAACCAATCGCCGGAAACCATGGTTGCCGCCTTCGAAAAGGTCGGCCTCAGCCAGGCCGACGTCGAAGAGCGCTTCGGCGGTCTCTACCGTGCCTTCCAGTACGGCGCGCCTCCGCACGGCGGTGCGGCCTTCGGGATCGACCGTATCGTCATGCTGCTCGTCGGCGCCAAGAACCTGCGCGAGATCTCGCTGTTCCCGATGAACCAGCAGGCACAGGACCTGTTGATGGGCGCTCCCTCGGCCGCAACGCCGACGCAGCTGCGTGAACTTGCCATCCGTCCGGTGCCGCCGGTCAAGAAGGACTGAGTTTCTTCAGGCTTGACGAAATGCAAAACCCGGCGACCGAAATCGCCGGGTTTTTGTTTGGAGCCACTGTGTCAGTTAGATCCCGGCGTAAACAGCTTTCGCCAGATCCATCGTAAATTGCCCCCACATGCCTTCCAGTGCCGTGTTGGTCAGGGCAACCACCGTCAAGCCCTTTTCAGCGTCCACGAACCAGCTGTGGCCGTAGACGCCGCCCCATTTGATTGTGCCGGCGGAGAAGGGAACCTGGCCCGCAACAGGGTCGGTGACGACGGACCAGCCATAGCCAAAGCCGAAACCGGCCTGCAACGCCTGCATATGGCCGCCTGCCTGATCGGTCATCATCGTTTTCACCGTATCGGGTGAGAGCAGCGGCGCACCGCCCTTGCGGATGGCGTCGAGAATAGCCAGCACATCGCTTGCCGTTCCCGCCATGCCCGCACCGCCGGAGTGGTAAGAGGCGGGATCGAATATCCGGTCGGGCGCAAAGCGGATCACGCCATCGAGTATCGGAACAAGCGTACCGTCTTCCATTCGTTGCGGCTGGGGATTGCCATTCACGTAATTGGCCGAGAGGCGGCTGCGATCCCGAACCGCGAATGCCGTATCGGAAAGGCCGAGAGGCTTCATGACGAGCTCTGCGACCACATCGCCGAGCGCGCGACCGGTTTCCTTTTCGATGATGCCGCCAAGCACGTCCATCGCCAGCGAATAACGCCAGTTCTCACCCGGCGTAAAGAGAAGTGGCGCGTTGGCAAGACGCTGGAGGTTGTCAGCCACTGATCGGCCCGGTATGTCCAGACCGTCGGATACGCCGGCCCGATGATATGGACCGTCCTGCTCCTCCGCGAAGGTATAACCCAGTCCGGACGTGTGCGTGAGGAGATGGCGGATACGGATGACGGCTTCGCTCCCATCCGGCAGTCGCGGCCGGAAATCCGGAAGCCATTTGGTGATCGGGTCTTGGAGCCCGATGCGGCCCTGCTCGACAAGCCGCATGGCGATGATGGTGACGATCGGCTTGGTGACGGAGGCTAGCCGGAAGATGGCATCTTCCTGCATCGCCACGTCGTTTTCCCGATCCGCCAGCCCGGCGGCGCGGTGATAGGCCAGCTCTCCGTCCTTTGCGATCAGGACTACCGCCCCGACCAGTCTCTTGTCCGCCAGAGCGGAGTCAATCGCAGCATCGACGCCTTCAGCAAGGCTGCCGTCGCTTGGACGCGTGGAATTTTCCAGGGGAAGACTCATGGGGCAAAACCTTCTATAATCACAATGACCATTCCTGAATAAACCAGATCGGGAAATAATTCTAGAGTGACCATTGTGAAAAATATTGAAGAGACGGAAAATTCTTCCCCGCGCAAGCGTGGACGTCCGCCGGCGTTCGATCGCGAAACCGTTCTCGCCTCGGCGCGGGACACTTTCTGGAAACATGGCTACGACGGTTCTTCCATCGCCGATCTGACAGCGGCGATGGGCATCACGCCGCAAAGCCTCTACGCGGCGTTCGGCTCCAAGGCCGAGCTCTATCGCGAGACGCTCGACCAGTATCGCCGCATGCCGCGGCCCGAGCCCGGCAATCCGTTTCTCGACAAGGTGGATACGGTGACGGCCTTCGAACGCTTTCTGATGAATTCCGCCGCGATCTTCACGGCGCCGGAGCATCCGAAAGGCTGCATGATCTCGACGGCGGTGTTGAATTGCGCCGAGGAAAACGAGCCGATCGCCAATCATGTCGCCTCCATGCGCCTCCAGACGCTGGAGATTTTCGTGACGCGGATCGAACGCGGCATTGCAGAGGGCGACATGCGGCCGGGTGCCGACGCTCATTCGCTCGCGCGCTTTCTGGGGGCGATCGTGCAGGGCATGTCCGTTCAGGCGCGCGACGGCGCGACGACGGAAGAATTGCTCGCCCTGATGGCTCATGCGATCAGCGAGCTGAGGAAGTATCAGCTGCGGCAGGAGCCTTAGTCGCCGGCAAAGAAAAACCCGGCGACCGAAATCGCCGGGTTTCCAAATGCTTCAGGGAACGGCAGCTTAGTCGTTCGAGGAAACCTTGAGGCCGATCACCTGCGGGATCGTCTGCGGTGCGCCCATGGCAGCGCCGATGATCATCGGCACCGGAACCGGCTTGCCGGGAGCAGCCGTAACCGTCAGGCTCTTCGGGTTGTCGAGATAGGCGCTAACGGCAGCCGAAACGGCGTTCTGCAGTTCCGGAACGTTAAGCTGTGCCATCATGATCGGCGTCATTGCCTTCAGCGTGTCGCCGAGCTGCTTGCCGGTAACGCCCTGCTGCTTGCCGGCGAAGTCGAGCGCGCGTGCGGTGATCGACGCATCGTCGAAGCGAACCTGGGCGCTGTTGAAGGTCAACTGCTGCAGCAGGCCCAGCATGGCGAGGCCGGCCGACTGCTGTGCTTCCTGCTGGTTCGGGTTGGAGCGAACCGTCTTCAGTGCATCCTGCATCGACTTTGCAAATGCCGGGGTATAGCCGGAAATGCTGAAGGCCAGGTTCAGCTTGCCGATATCCTTGAAGTCGAAGGAATATTCGCTGATGTCGATCGTGCCGGGGCCGATTTCCCAGCTGCCCTTCATGGCAACGGTGCCGTCGACCTGCTGCAGCTTGAGCGCTTCGATGGCGTCCTTGGCCTTCGGATCGTCGACCTTGCTGAGATCGGCCTTGATGCCGTTGATCTTGGCGTCGAAATCGAGACCAGACTTGTCGTCGCGCTTGTTCATCGTGGCGTCGGCGCCCTCGATCGAGAACACTTCGACATCGTCCTTGGTAACGGACACGGCGCCGGCATGGGCGCTCTTGTAGTAGAGAAGCGAGCTCAGGTCGCCCTTGGTCGCATCAGCCGGGATCTCGACGCCGTTCAGCTTCAGATCGGTGGCGGATACAGCCGCGCCATCCTTGTTGAAGTCGACATCCGCAAAGTCGATTTCCTCGATCGTATAGCCGCCGTCGTTTTCTTCGACGCCATCCAGCGTGATGTCGCCAAGCGGAATGCCGTCTTCCAGACCGGTCGCCTTGAGAGTGGCGCCCTTCAGCGTTACCGTGTCGCCGTCGATGTCGATGCCTTCGGCGGCGATCGAACCGCCCTGCTGGCCGTACACGTCGTTGATCTTCTTCAAGAGATCGTTACCGTCAAGTGCGAAGGCGGAGCCGGCGAAAGACAGGATGGCAGCGCTGCAGAGCATCAGCCGCGTGGTCCGATAGAAAGTCATAATGGCGTTTCCTCGTTGAGCCCGTAGTATTGATGGGGACGTACATATTGAGCGTGTACTGCGCTGACTTATATTGATCTTTCTCAAAAAATCCAATGAGATTGAACGTCGAGAGCAAGTGCAGCAAAAATGTATCGATAGCCCGTGTCAAGATCCGTGAAACACCTTCATCCACAGGTGCTTTCCACCGATTTCTTGCCGGGAATCGTCATCTCCGATAGTCAAGGGCCATGGGACAAAATCTTAAACCGCCGTCCGGTGACGGCGACGACAATATCCTTCCAGTCGACCTGAAGGCCGCGCTCGAGGAGCGCTATCTGGCCTATGCGTTGTCGACGATCACGCAACGCGCGCTTCCCGACGTTCGCGACGGGTTGAAGCCGGTGCATCGCCGTATCGTCTATGCGATGAGCGAGATGGGACTGCGCCCCAACTCCGCCTTCCGCAAATGCGCGAAGATCGTCGGCGAGGTGATGGGTAACTATCATCCGCACGGCGACCAATCGATCTACGACGCGCTGGCACGCCTCGCGCAGGACTTCTCGCAGCGCTACACGCTGGTCAACGGGCAGGGCAATTTCGGCAATATCGACGGCGATAGCCCGGCCGCGATGCGTTACACCGAATCCAAGATGACGGCGGTTTCCGAGCTGCTGCTCGAAGGCATCGACCAGGACGCGGTCGATTTCCGCGACACCTACGACGAGTCGAACTCCGAGCCGATCGTTCTGCCCGGCGCTTTTCCAAACCTGCTTGCCAACGGTTCCTCCGGCATCGCCGTGGGCATGGCGACCTCCATCCCCTCGCACAACGCCCATGAGCTTTGCGACGCCGCGCTGCACCTGATCAAGGATCGCGACGCCACCGTCGAGAAGCTCGTGGAACTCTATATTCCCGGCCCAGATTTTCCGACCGGCGGCATCATCATTGATGATCGCCGGAGCATCATCGAGAGCTACAAGACCGGACGCGGCGGCTTCCGTGTTCGCTCCAAATGGGAGATCGAGGATCTGGGCCGTGGCGGCTACCAGATCGTCGTTACGGAAATTCCCTTCCAGGTGCAGAAGTCCCGGCTGATCGAGAAGATCGCCGAGCTGCTGCTGGCCCGCAAGCTGCCGCTGCTCGAGGACATTCGCGACGAGTCCGCCGAGGATATCCGCGTCGTCCTGATACCGAAGAGCCGTACCGTCGATGCGACCATCCTCATGGAGTCGATGTTCAAGCTGACGGAGCTGGAAAGCCGCTTCCCGCTCAACATGAACGTCCTGTCCATGGGCCGCATTCCAAAGGTCATGGCGCTGAACGAAGTGCTGAAGGAGTGGCTGGACCATCGCCGCGAAGTGCTTCTGCGCCGTTCCCGCTTCCGGCTCGCCGCCATTGAGAAACGCCTGGAAATCCTCGGCGGTTTCCTGATCGCCTACCTCAATATCGACGAGGTCATCGCCATCATCCGCGAGGAGGATGAGCCAAAGCCGGTGATGATGGAGCGGTTCGGGCTCACGGACAATCAGGTCGAGGCGATCCTCAACATGCGGCTGCGCTCCTTGCGCAAGCTGGAAGAGTTCGAAATCCGCAAGGAATTCGATGGCCTGACCAATGAGAAGGCTGATATCGAGACTTTGCTGGCCTCGGAAGAAAAGCAGTGGCAGACGGTTGCCTGGGAAATCGGCGAGGTGAAGAAGAAGTTCGCCAAGGCGACCGACATCGGCCGCCGCCGCACGCAGTTCGCCGAGGCGCCCGAGGCCGACGACGCCGCCATCCAGCAGGCGATGATCGAGAAAGAACCGATCACGGTCGTCGTCTCGGAAAAGGGCTGGATCCGCGCCCTGAAGGGCCATATTTCCGATACGTCGTCGCTGACCTTCAAGGAAGGCGACGGTCTCAAGGTCGCCTTCCCGGCGCAGACGACGGACAAGATCCTCATCATCACGACGGGCGGCAAGGCCTATACGCTCGGTGGCGACAAGCTTCCCGGCGGCCGTGGTCATGGCGAGCCCCTGCGGATCATGGTGGATATGGAAAACGATCAGGACGTGCTGACCGCTTTCGTCCACGATCCGCAGCGCAAGCAACTGATCGCCTCGACGGTCGGCAACGGCTTCATCGTGGCCGAGGCGGAACTGGTCGCCAACACCCGCAAGGGCAAGCAGATCATGAACGTCTCCTATCCGGACGAGACCAAGCTTCTGGTGCCGGTGTCCGGCGATCACGTCGCCGTCGTCGGCGAGAACCGCAAGATGGCCATCTTCCCGCTTGCGCAGGTGCCCGAAATGTCGCGCGGCAAGGGTGTGCGCCTGCAGCGCTACAAGGATGGCGGCATTTCCGATATCCGGTGCTTCGTGATTGCAGACGGCCTGACATGGGAAGACAGCGCCGGCCGCACCTTCACCAAGACCAAGGACGAACTGGTGGAATGGCTGGGCGATCGCGCCGGCACCGGCCGCGCCGTGCCCAAGGGCTTCCCCAGAAGCGGACGGTTCTCCGGGTGAGGCTTGGTTGAACTGAGTTTGAGGCAATCGGCCTGTTACGGTCGATTGCCGCAAGAAGCGCCCTGAGCCTTAGCGAAGGGCAGGGGCGGCCGATAGAGCGGGCCGTCACCCGGCTAGCGGGACGCAGTAATCCTTGAAGAAGTGCGTGGCGCCGATCTCGTCGATTTCTCCGGCCGCAACACCTAATACTAGCGCAACGACCATCCCATCGTCTGCTTCGATCAAATAGCCATTGATGTAGAGAAATGTGAAAGCTGCGAGGTATCCGGTTCTTTTGTTCCCATCGGAAAAAGGATGGTTTCGCACCAGACCGTAAAGATAGGCCGCAGCTAGAGCGAATAAATCATTTTCACCATATGCAGCCTTGTTCAGTGGACGGGCCAGTGCCGCTTCCAGGGCATTCTCGTCTTTTAAGGCCGGCAATCCACCATGTTCGACGATCTGCTCCTCATGCATAATCTCCACGGCTTCACGTAATAGCCATTGATACTCATTCATTTTGCGAGTTCGCGTAGGGCGCTGCGATATTTCTGCATACCAAGCCTTGCCGCACGTAGTTGCTCTGCAATGTCGGCGCGCTCCGGAACCAATTCGATGTTGCCGTTCACTTCCCGTATTTCCAGCGAGTCGCCGTTTTTCAGGCCAAGCCTCTGGAGAACTTCCTTCGGAATAATAACGCCTTCGGAATTGCCGATCTTTCGGATGGTGACGTTCATGTCTCAGCTCCAATGTAATAACCGAGTTATAACATTGGGCGATTGTGATTTCAATTTACAAGGTCTTACGCCGCGAGCGCCGCTCTTGCCTTCGCCCGCGCCTGCCATAACGAGTGGGCGGCAAGTGCGAGGATCAGGATTGCGCCGCCGGCCAGGGTCAGCGTGGTCGGCGCTTCGGCGAAGATCAGCCAGACCCAGATCGGCGCCAGGATCGTTTCCAGCAGATAGAACATCGCCACTTCCGGCGCCGAGAGGAAGCGCGTGCCTGTCGCAAGGCACCAGAAGGAAAGCGGCATCAGCACCGCGCCATCGAAGAGGATCCAGCCGGGATGTTCGATGGAAAAGCCCGAGGGCGCTATATGGTAGAGCCCGACGGCGGCCGGAATGACGGCGGCCAGCAGGGAGGCGAAGCCCATGTCCCGCCCCGAAGCGCGGCCTATGGTGATGGCGCAGGCGATGGAAAACGAGGCGAGCACCGAAAGCGCATCGCCAAGCAGATGGCCGCTCTCCATGCCGCCTCCGACGATCAGGCCGACCCCGAGGAGCATCACCGCCATGGTGATGAATGTCGAAAGGGCAGGGCGCTCCTTGAGGAAGATCCAGGAGAGCAGCGCGGTGAACATCGGGTTGAGTGCGATGATGAACACCACATTCGCCGCCGTCGTGTAATAGACGGCGAGAAGAAAGGTAATCGTCGTCAGCCCGTAGAAGAACCCGACCGGAAGCCCGAGCCAGCCCGGCAGCACGCTTTGCAGCGAACCGGTGACGCGGCGAATGACCACAAGGACGGCGAGCGCCACGACAATGGTCGCAAGGCTGCGTGCCGACAGCACCGACCAGACCTCGCCGCTGGACAGCCGGATCAAGGGTATGTCCATCGACAGGGCCAGTCCGCCGAGCGTCGTCAGCAGCAGGCCCTTTTTATGATCCGAAAGATGGGAGAACATTCAGCGGAAGGTATCTTTGCCGCCGTCTGCGGCGGGATCGAAACGTTCCCAGCCGCGCGGCGTGAGATGTTCCTGCGGTTGGAAGCGGGTCTTGTAGTCCATCTTGCGCGAACCCTTGACCCAGTAGCCAAGATAGACGTGCGGCAGGCCGAGCGCTTTCGCCCGCCTGATATGGTCGAGGATCATGAAGGTCCCCAGCGACCGCTCGTCGAGATCGGGATTGAAATAGGAATAGACCATCGACAGCCCGTCGCTCATGACGTCGGTCAACGCTGCCGCCAGCAACTCGCCTTTCGGGCGCTGTTCCAGCCCCGAGCCTTCCTCGCGGCGGCGATATTCGATGATGCGCGTATTCACATGCGTATCCTCGACCATGATCGCATAGTCGAGCACGGTCATGTCGGACATGCCGCCTTGCTGGTGACGATAGTCGAGATAGCGGCGGAACAGCGAATATTGCTCGCTTGAAGGCTGCGCCGGAAATTCGGTGGCGATGACGTCGCTATTGGAGGCCAGTACCCGCCGCATCGACCGGGTGGGCTCGAACTCCTGGGCGAGGATGCGCACGGATACGCAGGCGCGGCAGGATTCGCAGGCAGGCCGATAGGCGATGTTCTGCGAACGCCGGAAGCCGCCCTGGGTTAGGATATCGTTCATCTCGGCTGCTCGGGGACCGACGAGATGTGTGAAGACCTTGCGCTCCATCTCGTTCGGCAGGTACGGGCAGGCAGCCGGTGCCGTCAGATAAAACTGCGGAGAAGGCGTCGACTGCGTGTTCATCTGCCGTTGATTGCCCTTTCTTTCGGCACCTGTTTTCTACAAGCATGGCCCAAGTTTAGAAAACGTCAACTACGTCCTTCGTTAAAGATCGAAGTTTCCTAATTGATGATGCGCCCGGGTGCCGCCTCGCGGACCTTTGCTTCCGCGAGGAATCGTGTTGTTTCGGTATCGCGACGTGCTCTCAGGCCGTACGGGCGATGACGGTGCCCAGCAGCAGGTCGTGCAGCAGCCGGCTGCGGTCGGTAAAGAGGCCCACCAGCAGGATCAGCGGCGTCAGGACCGAGTTCAGGATCCAGAACAGCGCCAGATGGACGATCGCCGTCAGGAAATCCATCCGGCGGCCATCGACGCGGACCATGGTGAGGCCCATGGCGCGCATGCCAAGGGAAGCCTGGTAAGGTCCGCCGAGCGTCCAGCCGAAATAAAAGCCGGCGACGAGAATGAAGAGCACCGGATAGAGGAAGAAACCAAGCCCAAGCGTCAGGATCGAAACGAAAAACAGAAGCACGGCTGCGGGAATGCAGAGCAGCGCGACGATGATGTAATCGACGATGAACGCGAAGATGCGCCTGCTCAGCACGCCGCTATAAGCGCGCCAGTCGTCCGGTGCTGCATAGAGCGGGCTGGGGTTCAGGCTCATGACTTTTCTCCTTGGCGCAGAACCTCTTCAATCATTCCGACTGAGGAAGAATTCAAGCACAGGTTACGGATATACTGTTGCATGACGACCGAAATGGGGCGCCCTGCAACAGGGAAACACTTGCCGAACATATGGTATCGGGTGCCGCAAATACAATAAGCGGGTGGCGGCAAGCTATTTCTTCGCCAGGTGCCTCGCCACATCCACCGCGAAATAGGTGAGGATGCCGTCGCACCCGGCGCGCTTGAAGGCGAGCAGGGTTTCGAGCATCACCCTCTCTCCGTCGATCCAGCCATTGGCGGCCGCCGCCTTGATCATCGCGTATTCGCCGGAGACCTGGTAGGCGAAGGTCGGGAGGCCGAACGCCTCCTTCAGCCGCCAACAGATGTCGAGATAGGGCAGGCCGGGCTTGACCATCAGCATGTCGGCGCCTTCCTCGACGTCGAGCGTGGCATCGCGCACGGCCTCGGTGCCGTTGGCCGGGTCGATATAATAGGTCTTCTTGTCGCCCTTCAGCAGGCCGCCGGTGGAAATCGCTTCGCGGTAGGGGCCGTAGAAGGCCGAGCTGAACTTCGTCGCATAGCTCATGATGCCGACATTCTGGTGGCCGGCTGCATCCAGCGCCTGACGGATCGCGCCGATGCGCCCGTCCATCATTTCCGAAGGCGCGATGATATCGGCGCCCGCATCGGCCTGGTAGACGGCGGCCCGCGCCACCTGCTCGACCGTCTCGTCGTTGACGATTTCGTTGCCGCGCAGGATGCCGTCATGGCCGTGGCTGGTGAAAGGATCGAGCGCGACGTCGGTAATGACGCCAATATTCGGCACGGCCTTCTTGATCGCGGCGCTGGCAAGGTTGATGAGATTGTTTCTCTCAAGGCTGTTGGAGCCCGTTTCGTCGCGCAGCTCCATCTCGATGTTCGGGAAGGTGGCGAGGGCGGGAATGCCGAGATCGGCTGCTTCCTTTGCCGCTTCGACGGCCTTGTCCACGGTCATGCGGTTGACGCCGGGCATGGCGGGGATCGGCTCCAGGATGCCGGTGCCGGGAATGAGGAAGATCGGCCAGATCAGATCGTCGACGGTCAGCCTGTTCTCCTGCACGAGGCGGCGCGTCCAGTCGGCCTTGCGGTTGCGTCGCATGCGGCGATGTCCGGTGATCTCGTCGACCAGATGCGTCTTGTTTTCCATGATGCCGCCATCCTTCTTCGTCTATTTGTGGCCTTATTCCATGGGCAGCGTACCTACCACGCTGTCCCCAGGATTCAAAACCAGACGAAAGGCCGCAGCCATTATATTCTGGCGAGGCCGATGCCTCATACGTATTGTTCGCGCATGGAACCTGATTCTTCGACCGTACCCAAGAATACGCTGACGGACATCCTGTTCGTGCTGTTCCTGCGGCTGATCGCGATCGCCTGCTTCTGGCTCGGCCTGCAATATTGGGCCATGCTGGTTGGCTATTCGCTGGAAGGTCATGCGCGGTTCGACCTGCTCGCGCTGCCATGGAAGGTCGCAGCCGCCGGACTGGCCGTCGTCTTCCCGGTTGCCGCGCTCGGATTGTGGCTCACCGTCTCCTGGGGGCCGGTCATGTGGGTGCTGGCCGCAGGCGGGCAGGCATTGATGTATGGGGTCTGGCCGGAGATCTTCGGATCCAATCCCTTGATTATGATCTTGCATGCCTGCGTGGCCGTGATTTATTGCCTTTTCCGTGTTCTGCTCTGGCAGGAAAAGCGGCGCCGCCGCCGGCAGCAGGTAATGGTTGATTTACCCTGAGACACCAAGACTTCATGGTAAGGTGCTGTTAAGCCTGCAGTTTAAGTAGAATTTTATGTGTATTCGATAGGGTCTCACTCAAGGCGGGAAGAAAACGACACCGCCAAACAAAACAGAGTGAGGCCAAGTCATGATGAACACGAAAATCAAGCCGCAGGCAGTTGCGAACGCTCGGGATCAGCAGGTTGACGACATCCGGGCCCTCTACATGGAATCCCTTCACCTGGTCGAGCGTTTGCACCGCCGCCTGCTTGATGTCATCAAGGACGAGTTCGACCGTCAGGGTCGCGACGACGTCAATGCCGTACAGGCACTTCTCCTTTTCAACATCGGCAACTCCGAACTGACGGCCGGCGAACTGCGCTCCCGCGGTTTCTACCTCGGTTCCAACGTTTCCTACAACGTCAAGAAGCTGGTCGATCTCGGCTTCATCAACCATCAGCGCTCGCGCATCGACCGTCGCTCGGTCCGCATCAGCCTGACGGAGACGGGCCAGGACATCGCCGAAACCGTTGCCAAGCTCTATGAGCGTCACATCGGCTCGATCGACAAGGTCGGCGGCATCGGCACCGACGAATTCACCCAGATGAACAAGCTGCTGCAGCGCCTGGACCGCTTCTGGAACGATCAGATCCTCTATCGCCTGTAAGTAACGGCGCGGATCGATCACGCGACCTTCCAGTAAAAGCAAGCTGGACACGTTCCCTGCGTGTCCGGCTTGAACGCGTTGCAAAGCCGGTAGTTGTGCGTTTTTTGCCACGTCCACGCGTCACCTTCCGCTACATGTAACGTGTAGTGCGGCTAAGCCATTGACGGCGGGTGAATACACGCTATGAACCACGCGCAGCTGTGGTATTTTAGCAAATGCAGTTTGGCTTTTCTTTCGCCGTCGCATGGCAGGGCAAGTTTCATGCCGGGCGACACGAATTGGCCATATTGCTATGACAGCGGAAACTGACGGCAGGCAGCGTTCTCAAATTTCGATCTTCCAGCCCCAAGTCTTAGCTTCGCGATATTGTGATAGTTCGTGGCCGGGTTTTTGATGGCGCATTAAGGGAACGGATTGATATTGAGCGGCGTTACTTGGCACAGGCTGCGCTATTTACTGCTTCCTCTCTAGGCTGCGCGTCATTAGATCGTAGCGTCGAACGGTTGGGATATGTCGAAGAAAAACGGAATTGAACCCTTTTCGCGCCGCTCCTTTTTGCGGTCGGCCGTAACTTTTGGCGCTGCCGCGTTGGCCGCACCGGCCCTCGCGCAAAACGCGACTCCACTGGAAGCGTTGATCAATGACCGTTCTCGCGGCAATTGGGACGACCAGTTCGACGCCAAGGCCGCGGCACGCACGGCCGCCGCCGTGCAGTCGAACACCCCGATTCTCGGGCCGGATTCCGTACCGAACATTCAGCAGGCGATCGCCCAGTATCAGAGCATCGTTGCCAATGGCGGCTGGCCGCAAGTCACTCCCACGAGCCAGCAGCCGCTGCAGATCGGCGTTACCGATCCCGCCGTGCAGTCCCTGCGCCAGCATCTGATGGTCACCGGCGACCTGCCGCGCGAGGCGGGCATTTCCTCGTCGTTCGACTCCTACGTGGACGGCGCCGTCAAGCGCTTCCAGGCCCGTCATGGCCTGCCGCCGGATGGTGTGATCGGCGATTTCACGCAGAAGGCGATGAACATTCCCGCCAATGTCCGCCTGCAGCAGCTGAACACCAATCTCGTCCGCCTTCAGACGTTCCCGTCCGACCTTGGCCGCCGTCACGTCATGGTCAACATCCCGGCGACCCGCGTTGAAGCCGTGGAAGACGGTCAGGTGGCGTTGCGCCACGAGGCGATCGTCGGTCGTGAATCGCGCCCGACGCACATCATCAATTCGAAGATCTACGAGGTCATCCTCAACCCCTACTGGACGGCGCCGCGCTCCATCATCATCAAGGACATCATGCCGCTGATGCGGAAGGATCCGACCTACCTGACGAAGAGCAACATCCGCCTTCTCGACGGCAAGGGCCAGGAAGTAGCGCCGGAGACGATCGACTGGAATTCGGACAAGGCGCCGGACCTGATGTTCCGTCAGGACCCGGGCAAGACGAACGCCATGGCGTCCACGAAGATCAACTTCCACAATCCCAACAACGAATACATGCACGACACGCCGGAGCAGGGCCTGTTCAACAAGCTGATGCGTTTCGACAGCTCGGGCTGCGTGCGCGTTCAGAACGTGCGCGACCTGGCGACCTGGCTGCTGGCCGAAACTCCGGGCTGGCCGCGCCAGCACATCGAGCAGGTCATCTCCACCCGCGTCAACACGCCGATCACCCTGGCGACGGAAGTGCCGGTCTATTTCGTCTATATCTCCGCCTGGAGCGCGGCCGACGGTATCGTCCAGTTCCGTGACGACATCTATAATCTCGACGGCAATTCCCAGCTGGCGCTCGACACGACCCAGGGCATGGAACAGCCGGTTCAGTAATCGGCAGATTTCGAGCTTGATTGTTATCGAAGCCGCATCCCTGGATGCGGCTTTTTCGTCTGCCGGCGTCGCTCATCGTAGAATGCCCAGCAAATGTCGCTGATCGTATTGCTCTCCGATCACCCTGACGCTAATACCGTCTGCATTGCCTTTCCGGCCGTTCAGGAGCTTTCACGATGACCAATGCGTCCACCGAACCCTTCTTCAATCGCTCGCTTGCCGATACCGATCCGGAAATCTTTGGCGCGATCGGCAAGGAACTGGGTCGCCAGCGGCACGAAATCGAACTGATCGCCTCGGAAAACATCGTCTCGCGCGCCGTGCTGGAAGCGCAGGGCTCGATCATGACGAACAAGTATGCCGAGGGATATCCGGGCAAGCGCTATTACGGCGGCTGCCAGTATGTCGACATCGCCGAAGAACTCGCCATCGAGCGCGCCAAGAAGCTGTTCGGCGTCAACTTCGCCAACGTCCAGCCGAATTCCGGTTCGCAGATGAACCAGGCCGTCTTCCTTGCGCTGCTGCAGCCGGGCGACACCTTCATGGGCCTCGACCTGAATTCGGGCGGTCACCTGACCCATGGCTCGCCGGTCAACATGTCCGGCAAATGGTTCAACGTCGTTTCCTACGGCGTTCGTGAAGGCGACAACCTGCTCGACATGGACGCTGTTCAGCGCAAGGCCGAAGAAACCAGGCCGAAGCTCATCATCGCCGGCGGCACCGCCTATTCCCGCATCTGGGACTGGAAGCGTTTCCGCGAGATCGCCGACAGCGTCGGCGCCTATCTGATGGTCGATATGGCCCACATCGCCGGCCTGGTTGCCGGTGGCCAGCATCCGTCGCCGTTCCCGCATTGCCACGTCGCCACCACGACCACGCACAAGTCTCTGCGCGGCCCGCGCGGCGGCATGATCCTCACCAATGACGAGGATCTGGCCAAGAAGTTCAACTCGGCCGTCTTCCCCGGCCTCCAGGGCGGCCCGCTGATGCACGTCATCGCCGCCAAGGCCGTTGCTCTCGGCGAAGCGCTGCAGCCTGATTTCAAGGACTATGCCGCCCAGATCGTCAAGAACGCCAAGGCTCTCGCCGAAACGCTGATCTCCGGCGGTGTCGATGTCGTCTCCGGCGGCACCGACAACCACCTGATGCTGGTCGACCTGCGCAAGAAGAATGCCACCGGCAAGCGCGCCGAGGCAGCGCTCGGCCGCGCCTATGTCACCTGCAACAAGAACGGCATTCCGTTCGACCCCGAAAAGCCCTTCGTCACGTCGGGCGTTCGCCTCGGCACGCCGGCCGGCACGACGCGCGGCTTCAAGGAAGCCGAGTTCCGCGAAATCGGCAATCTGATCATCGAAGTGCTCGATGGCCTGAAGGTCGCCAATTCCGACGAAGGCAATGCCGCCGTCGAGGCCGCCGTGCGCGAGAAGGTGGTCAAGCTCACCGACCGCTTCCCGATGTACGGCTACATGGGCTGAGGAGGGCGCATGCGCTGCCCTTACTGCGGCTCTGAAGATACCCAGGTCAAGGACTCGCGCCCGGCGGAGGACAATACCTCCATCCGCCGGCGGCGCATCTGTCCGGATTGCGGCGGTCGCTTCACCACCTTCGAGCGCGTGCAGCTGCGCGAGCTGATGGTCATCAAGAAGACCGGCCGCAAGGTGCCGTTCGATCGCGACAAGCTGGTGCGCTCCTTCGAGATCGCGCTGCGCAAGCGTCCGGTCGATCGGGACCGGATTGAGCGGGCCGTTTCCGGCATCGTCCGCCGCCTCGAAAGCTCCGGCGAAACCGAGATCAGTTCCGAGCAGATCGGCCTTCAGGTGCTGGAGGCGCTAAAGAGCCTCGATGACGTTGCCTTCGTGCGCTATGCGTCCGTCTATCGCGATTTTTCCCATGCCGAGGATTTCGAGCATGTGATCGACGAGATCAACGCGAAGATCGCCCGCGATCCGCTGGATCCTTGACCATGGCAGCGCGGCCCGAGGACGAACGTTTCATGGCCGAGGCCATCCGTTTGTCGCGCAGGCATCTCGGATTGACCTCGACCAACCCGTCCGTCGGCTGCCTCATCGTCAAGGATGACGTCGTTCTCGGCAGCGGCGTGACGGCCGTCGGCGGCCGCCCGCATGCCGAGCCGCAGGCTTTGGCCGAAGCAGGAGAAGGGGCGAGGGGCGCTACCGCCTATGTGACGCTCGAGCCCTGTTCTCACTACGGCAAGACCCCGCCCTGCGCCGAAGCCTTGATCGCCTATGGCGTGGCGCGCGTCGTCATCAGCGTCACCGATCCCGATCAGCGCGTATCCGGTCGCGGCATCGCCATGCTGCGTGACGCCGGCATCGAGGTCGATACCGGCATTCTGGAGACGGAAGGCAGGCGGTCCCTGGCGGGCTATCTCATGCGCCAGACGAGAAACCGGCCCTATGTGACTCTCAAGCTTGCCGTTTCCGCCGATGGCATGATCGGCAAGACGGGCGAGGGGCAGATTCGTATTACCGGCGATGCCTCGCGCGCGCAGGTGCAGATGCTGCGCGCCGAAAGCGACGCCATTCTCGTCGGAATCGGCACGGCGATCGCTGACGATCCGGAATTGACCTGCCGCCTTCCGGGCCTGGAAGATCGCTCTCCCCTGCGCATCGTTATCGACGAAGACCTTCAACTGCCGCTCGGCAGCAAGCTGGTGAGAACGGCGCGGCAATATCCGGTCATCGCCGTTGCCGGCCACCAGCCACCCTTTGACGAGAATACGGATAACGCCTTTTTGGGGCGCCGCGCCGCCCTCGATGCCGCGGGCGTCGAGGTATTGCAGTCCAATTCGGCCGAGCCGGGAGAATTGCTGGAGGCGCTCGGCACGCGCGGGATTTCCTCCCTGCTGGTGGAAGGCGGGGCCAAGACCGCACGGCGTTTCCTCGATACCGGAATGGTCGACCGCATCCTGCTGTTTCAGGGGCCGGCCGATATCGGCGAAGGCGGTATTGAATCGCCCGTCCTCAAATCCAATATCCCACCCAGTTTCACGCATATCGGCGAAAGCCGCTTCGGCGACGATCGCTGCGACGAATTCGAAAGAGGTTTTTGATGTTTACCGGAATTGTCACCGACGTCGGCACGGTCGAAACCGTTTCTCCGCTCAAGGAAGGCATCAAGCTGCGGGTCGCCACCAACTACGATCCGGCGACGATCGACTTGGGCGCATCGATTTCGCATGCGGGCGTTTGCCTGACAGTCACCAAACTGCCGGAAGAGGGCAGCAACGGACGCTGGTTCGAGGTCGAGGCCTGGGAAGAAGCCCTGCGCCTGACGACCATCGGCACCTGGGAAGCCGGAGCCAAGATCAACCTCGAGCGTTCGCTCAAGATTGGCGACGAACTCGGCGGCCACATCGTCTCCGGCCACATCGACGGCAAGGCGGAAATTCTCTCCGTGACGGCCGAAGGCGAGGCCACGCGCTTCCGCCTGCGTGCGCCGGAACACCTCGCAAAATTCGTCGCGCCGAAGGGTTCGGTTGCGCTCGACGGCACCTCGCTGACGGTCAATGCCGTCGACGGCACGGAATTCGACGTGCTCCTGATCCGCCATTCGCTCGAGGTCACGACCTGGGGCGAGCGCAAGGCCGGTGACTTCGTCAATTTCGAAGTCGACACCATGGCGCGCTACGCGGCCCGGCTGGCCGAATTCCCGGTCGTCCGCGAAGGCTGAGCTGAACAGGTCGGGCCGGTTTGACGGCGGGGCGAATAGGCGCTCCGGCTGCTTTATGCGAGCATCTTCTCCATAAGAAAATTCGCCAGTGTCTGGCCGCGCTTTACGACTTGTTGCGCGGTCAGGACTGCAAAGCCCTTGCGCTCGAAGAAGGGGCGGGCGGTCAGGCTCGCCTCCGTGAAAATCCGCTGTAGACCCTGTCTGCGGGCGGCGCTTTCGACGGTGGCGAGCAACAGGGTGGCTACGCCCTTTCCCTGATAGTCGGGAGCGACGAACATCATATCCAGGAGGCCATCCGACGTGAGGTCGGTAAAGCCGATGGGCAAGGAACCATCCATTGCAAGCCAGGTCGGCCGGCTCGCCCGATACCGTGCCCACACTTCGGTGTCATCGACCTTCGCCCAGGCCGCGATCTGCGCCGGGCTGTAATCCTTGGACGCCACCTCGCGAATGGCCCGCAGGAAAATATCGATCGTCGCCTGCGCATCACCTGGCTCGTAAGGTTTGATGGAAAATCTCTCTCGCGAAACTGGCATATCATGCGCCCCCGGCCGCGACCTGGCGCTCGAACATCGCGTTGGGCTTGCCCTTGAAGATCAATTCGCCGATGCGGCGAAAGCCGATCTTCTCGGCGACCCGCAGCGATGGCTTGTTTTCCAGTTCCACGATGCAGGTCATGCGCTGTCCTGCGAATTGTTCATCCGCCCAGGTGATCGCCGCGCTCATGGCTTCCGTCGCATAGCCCTTGCCCTGCATCGGCGGCGCGATGCCCCATCCGGCCTCCAGCGTGCCTTCCGTCATCGGCGTCATGTCGCGATGCAGATCGAGAAAGCCCACTTCGCCGATCAGCCGGCCGCTTTGGCGTTCCTCGACGGCGAAGAAACCGAAGCCGAGATGATGCCAAAGGCCGGCATAACGTAGGAGGCGCGCCCAGACCTGCTCGCGCGTCGGCATCTCGCCGCCGATGAAGCGCACGAGATCCCTGTGTTTCCAGAGGGCAAGAAATTCGTCGAAATCGTCCAGCCTGTGCCCGCGCAGCAGCAGCCGGTCGGTCGTCAATGTCGGAATACTGGTCATAAGATCTGGATCTTTGCTGAAAATACCCTTGGTGACGTTCAGTCGTTCGAGGCGCCAGGTTCGCCATCCCAGTAATCGAGATCGGTGGCGGCGGCGCGGCCGATCACATGGAACGTCGTCTTGTCGTCGCGATTGGTCTTGGCGAGGAACTTGCCGGAATCGGGATATTCGACGATTTCGGTCCGCGCCTTGGTGGAAACGGCGAGATAGACCAGCACGGCGGGGCCTGTGTTGATCAGCTGATGCGCGGTCTCCGGGCCGCCGGCCGGTGCACCCAGCACGTCGCCCTTGCTGACGGCGACGCGTTTGTCGCCGAAGCGATACTCGCCTTCGCCATCGAGGATGACGAAAAGCTCTTCCTCGACGTGATGGTTGTGGAACGGACAGCCGGACTTGCCGGGCGGTACTTCGTTGTAGCTGATCCCGAGGTTCTTCAGTCCCAGCATCGCTCCGAACGAGGCGTCGCTGCCGGCAAAAAAGCTGCCCTGCTGCCAATGACCCAGTTCAAGCTCGCCGACATTGACGGCGGGTGTGGATTTCTTCGTCATGAACCTCCCCCTCTGCAGGCCTGAAATTATTACTGAAGCGGCTACACGCGTGGAAGCTACAATTTCCGTGATGCCCCGATCATTTCCAAATAGGGCCGGAATCGGCGCCGGCCATTGAAAAACACTTGCCAAGGGCGGCCCGCCGTGGTTTGTCCCGCCTTTACAAGGTGCCGCGCCCTCTCAATCCGCAGGTGATGTATGACCAGCTCTTCCAATGCACACATCCTTATCGTCGAAGCCCGCTTCTATGACGATATGGCAGATGCCCTGCTCGACGGCGCCAAGGCTGCCCTCGACGCGGCTGGTGCGACCTACGACGTCGTGACCGTCCCGGGCGCTCTGGAGATCCCGGCGGCGATTGCCATGGCGCTCGATGGCGGGGATAATGGCAACGTGGTCTATGACGGCTACGTGGCGCTCGGCATGGTCATCCGCGGCGAGACCTATCATTTCGATATCGTCGCCAATGAATCCTCGCGGGCGCTGATGGATCTGGCCGTCAGTGAATCGCTGGCGATCGGCAACGGCATCCTGACCGTCGAGAACGATGAGCAGGCCTGGGCTCGCGCCCGCCGTTCGGACAAGGACAAGGGCGGCTTTGCCGCTCGCGCAGCGCTGACCATGATCGCGCTGAAAGAGAAGTTGGGTGCATAATACATGAGCAATCAGGATAACGAGCGACCGGCAAAAACCGCCAATCAGCGGGGCGCGGCGCGTCTCGCGGCGGTGCAGGCGCTCTATCAGATGGATATCGGCGGAACCGGCGTTCTGGAGGTGGTGGCCGAATACGAGGCTCATCGTCTCGGGCAGGAGCTGGACGGCGAGACCTATCTGAAGGCCGACGCATCCTGGTTCCGCTCCATCGTTTCCGGCGTCGTGCGCGAGCAGACCCGGCTCGATCCGCTGATCGGCTCCGCCCTTCAGGACGACTGGGCGCTGTCGCGCCTCGACAGCACCGTGCGCGCCATCCTGCGTGCCGGCACATTCGAGCTTCTCGACCGCAAGGACGTGCCGGTTCCGGTCATCGTCACCGAATATGTCGAGATAGCACATGCCTTCTTCGAAGAGGATGAGCCGAAGCTCGTGAACGCCGTGCTCGACCGAATCGCCAAGCAGGTTCGCGGCGAAGCGAAGAAATAGCGCTCGCCCGGCATTCCAAAGGCGGCAGGGGACGCTTTCGTTTCCTTCGTTCGCACCTGATTTGATCTTCGAATATTCTTTTGAACCTCCTGCGGGTGTTTTACCTGCGGGCGGTCTTGACGCGACGTTTTCCCGACAGCAATCTCGCACTGCACATCAGCCGGTCTTCTGGAGGAGGGGACCGGCCGTTGTCGCAGGCGGCCGGGGGAGGAGTGAACCGCCGGCTTTTTTGGAGGGAAAAAGCGAAATGTCGATTCTTTTAGGAGTGATCGCATGCGGACTGCTCTCGGTCATTTATGCCGTATGGGCAACCCGGTCGGTGCTCGCTGCCGATCAGGGCAATGCCCGCATGCAGGAGATTGCCGGATATATTCGTGAAGGAGCGCAAGCCTATCTGGCGCGCCAATATAGAACCATCGCCATTGTCGGGATCATTGTTTTCATCGCGGCCTGGCTCCTTTTGTCGTCCGAAGCCGCTTTCGGCTTCCTGATCGGCGCAATCCTCTCAGGCGCCGCAGGTTTCATCGGCATGCATGTCTCCGTGCGCGCCAATGTCCGCACGGCGCAAGCATCGTCGCAGAGCCTGTCCGCGGGCCTCGATATCGCCTTCAAGTCGGGTGCCATCACCGGCATGCTGGTCGCGGGTCTCGCCCTGCTTGGCGTGTCCATTTATTTCTACGTGCTGACGGGCATTCTGGGCCATGAAGCCGGCTCGCGCGACGTCATCGATGCGCTGGTCGCCCTCGGATTCGGCGCTTCGCTGATTTCGATCTTCGCCCGTCTTGGCGGCGGCATCTTCACCAAGGGTGCCGATGTCGGCGGCGACCTCGTCGGCAAGGTGGAAGCCGGCATTCCGGAAGACGATCCGCGCAATCCGGCCACCATCGCCGACAACGTCGGGGACAACGTCGGCGATTGCGCCGGGATGGCCGCCGACCTGTTCGAGACCTATGCGGTGTCCGTCGTTGCGACGATGGTCCTCGCCTCGATCTTCTTTGCCGGTTCGCCGCTCCTCGGCTCCGCCATGATCTATCCGCTGGCGATCTGCGGCGCCTGCATCATCACCTCGATCATCGGCACCTTCTTCGTGAAGCTCGGTGCCAATGGCTCGATCATGGGCGCGCTCTACAAGGGCCTCATCGCAACGGGACTTCTGTCGATCGTCGGGCTGGCCGCTGCGACCTCGCTGACCATCGGCTGGGGCTCGATCGGCACCGTCGCAGGCTTCGAGATCACCGGCTCGAGGCTGTTTACCTGCGGTATCGTCGGCCTCATCGTCACCGCGCTGATCGTCGTCATCACCGAATACTACACCGGCACGAACAAGCGGCCGGTCAACTCCATCGCCCAGGCATCGGTGACCGGGCACGGCACCAACGTCATCCAGGGCCTTGCCGTCTCGCTCGAATCGACGGCGCTGCCGGCGCTCGTCATCGTCGGCGGCATCATCGCCACCTATCAGCTCGGCGGCCTGTTCGGCACCGGCATCGCGGTCACCGCCATGCTCGGCCTTGCCGGCATGATCGTCGCACTCGACGCCTTCGGCCCGGTCACGGACAATGCCGGCGGCATCGCGGAAATGGCGCATCTTCCGCCGGAAGTGCGTAAATCCACCGACGCGCTGGATGCGGTCGGCAACACGACCAAGGCCGTCACGAAGGGTTATGCCATCGGCTCGGCCGGCCTCGGCGCGCTGGTCCTGTTTGCGGCCTATTCGAACGATCTGCAGTATTTTGCGGCTCACGGCGACAAGTTCCCGTATTTCGCCAATGTCGGCACGATCTCGTTCGAACTGTCGAACCCCTATGTCGTCGCCGGCCTGTTGTTCGGCGGCCTCATTCCTTATCTCTTCGGCGGCATTGCCATGACCGCTGTCGGCCGCGCCGCAAGTGCGATCGTGGAAGAGGTGCGCAAGCAGTTCCGCGAAAAGCCGGGCATCATGCAAGGCACGGAGCGGCCGGACTACGGTCGCGCCGTCGATCTTCTGACCAAGGCCGCCATTCGCGAGATGATTATTCCGTCGTTGCTGCCGGTCCTGGCCCCCGTGGTCGTCTATTTCGGCGTCCTGCTGATATCCGGCTCCAAGGCCTCGGCCTTTGCGGCTCTTGGTGCCTCGCTGCTCGGCGTCATCATCAACGGCCTCTTCGTCGCCATCTCGATGACATCGGGCGGCGGTGCATGGGACAATGCCAAGAAGAGCTTTGAGGACGGCTTCGTCGACAAGGACGGGACGCGCCATATGAAGGGTTCGGAAGCCCACAAGGCATCCGTGACGGGCGACACCGTCGGCGACCCTTACAAGGACACGGCAGGTCCCGCGGTCAATCCGGCGATCAAGATCACCAACATCGTCGCGCTGTTGCTGCTTGCCGTTCTCGCTGGATAAGGAAAGCAAACCGAACGCATAAAGAAAACCCGCGGGGCAGAGCCTCGCGGGTTTTTCATTGGAAAGCTGCCCGGCTTATTGGCCCGGGTTGAGGTTGTTGAGGAAGTTCCTCGCACCGTTGACGCCGCCGGCTGCGCCACCCTGCAGGATCTGCTGCAGGAAGGTGATGTCGCGACCGCCAGTCGGCGTCGTGCGGCTGATCATGTCGAAGACCTTGCCGTCCTTCAGCGTGTAGTTGGCTTCCTGCTTCACGATGCCGTCCTTGTCGAAATAGATCGCCAGGATGTTCTGGTCGACCAGCTTCGGCTTCATGAAGGCGACGGCACGCGTGCGCTTCTGGGAGATATAGTAGAAGACTTCGCCGTCGAAGGTTGCCGTGGTCGACGGCGTGCCGAGCGACAGCAGAACCTGCTCGCGGCTGGAGCCGACCGGCGCAAGCGCGAGCGACTGCTGATCGAAGATGTAGCCGTTGTTCATGACCTCGCTGGTCTTGCAACCCGAAAGTCCCACGGTCGCGATCACCAGGGCGATGGCGGCACTGCTGCTGAAATTTATGTCAGACTTGAAATACCGTCTGGTCAACGACATCCCATCTCCCCTAATGAATCAATCCGATGGCCGAATGGCCGGTGTGACCTTGCTGTGCATATCATTGTGGCCTTTCCGCGATTGAAAAGGCACAATGACCTTGTTCGGGCATTCTTCATCACCGATCATTCACAACGTGACGACGGTGAGGGCTGGAGCCACGAAGCGGGCACAAACGGCATTGCAATTCGCGCCTGCTTCGGTAAACCAGCTTTTGCGTGGATGCAACAAGGCCAAGCAAAAACGGCACGTTCTGAGGGAGCCAATTCCGGGAATTTTCATGATTTTTGGGCTCTTCCGCAAAAGAAATCACAATCAGATCATCGTCGTCAGGCAGTATGAAGTCCTGACATCCATGGCGCGACAGGCGGTTTTCTATACCGATTACGACGTGCCGGATACGGTGATGGGGCGCTTCGAGTTGCTGTCGGTGATGATGATCCTGTTCTTTCGCCGCACGCGATCTTCCGCGACCAGCGGTCAGGAGCTCGCGCAGGAAATCGTGGACGCCTTCTTCGAGGACATCGATTATTCGATCCGCGAACTTGGAATCGGCGACAACAGCATCCCGAAGCGCATGAAGAAGCTGGCCGGCATGTTTTATGGGCGGCTCGAAAGCTATGCGACAGCCATGGACGGCAATGATCGCGCAGCGCTTGCCGTGGCGCTACGGCGCAACATCTATCCCAAGGCGGATGAAAATGCGGCATCGATGGATGCGCTGGCCGGCTGGATGATCGCGGCCGAGGCGCATCTGGCGACCGTTACCGAAGACCATATCGCCACGGGTTCGGCGACGTTGCCGTTGCCCGAAAGGCTCGACCGGCAGGTCGGCTAGGAGAAGAAAAATGAAAAGACATGACTCCGACGAAACACCGTTTTCCTACCCCGTGAAGGTGGGCCATATTTCCGCCAATCCGGTGGACGTGCATGTCGAGGCGGACAAGCGCGAGCTTGTGGGGCTTGCCGCCCTCTGGGACGTGCTTTCCGTGGAGAAGCTCGAGGCTGATCTCAAGATCTCGCGCTGGAAGCGCGACGGGGTGCGCATCAAGGGCAATGTGAAGGCGAAGATCGTTCAGGCCTGCGTTGTCACGCTCGAGCCGGTCGAATCGGATATCGATGAGGACTTCGAGCATATCTTCATACCGGAGGACTCGAAGCTGGCGCGTGCGCCGTCGGTGGATGCGGGAGAAATGGTGCTCGATCCGGATGGTCCGGATCTTCCGGAAACCTTTACGGGCGACACGATCGATGCCGGGGAGGTCGTGGCGGAGTTTGCCGCTCTCGCCATCGATCCCTATCCGCGCAAGCCCGGCGTAGAGTTCGACGCGCATATAGAAGACACGGGTGAAGACGACAGGAAACCTTCGCCGTTTGCGGTTCTGAAAGACTGGAAAAAGGAATAGACCCGCTTGGCAATTGAGCACAATTCAGTTGTAACCGGGGGAGAAAACGGTATTTTGACGCCAAATTCGCCATGCTAGGCGGAGAAAAAGGACCAGGGACGCGTGATCAGAATTTCTCTTGACCTAATGGGTGGCGACTTTGGCCCAGAGGTTGTTGTTCCCGGCGCGGCCAAGGCGCTGGATAGGCATCCAGATATCACGTTCATCTTGTACGGACAGAAGGATCGCTGCGAAGCGGTCCTCGCAAAATATCCAAAGCTTCGTGAAAAGTCGGTTTTTCATGAATGCGAAGTTGCCATCAGCATGGACGAGAAGCCGAGCCAGGCGCTTCGCCGCGGCCGCTACGTCTCCAGCATGTGGCGTTCGATCGATGCGGTGAAGTCAGGCGATGCCGATGTCGTCGTATCCGCCGGCAATACCGGCGCGCTGATGGCGATGGCGAAATTCTGCCTCCGCACGATGGCCAATATCGAACGTCCGGCGATCGCGGCGATCTGGCCGACGCTGCGCGGCGAAAGCATCGTGCTCGATGTCGGCGCCACCATCGGCGCCGACGCGCAGCAGTTGCTCGATTTTGCCCTGATGGGCGGCGCCATGGCGCGCGCGCTCTTCGAGATCGAACGGCCGACCGTCGGCTTGCTGAATGTCGGTGTCGAGGAGATCAAGGGCCAGGAAGAGGTCAAGGATGCCGGGCGCCTGATCCGCGAGGCCAACCTCGAGTCGCTCGAATATTCCGGCTTCGTAGAAGGCGATGACATCGGCAAGGGCACTGTCGACGTCGTGGTGACGGAAGGTTTTTCCGGCAATATCGCCCTGAAGGCGGCGGAAGGCACGGCAAAGCAGATCGGCTCCTATCTCCGTGCCGCCATGTCGCGCACGCTGCTCGCGCGCATCGGCTATGTCCTTGCCAAGGGCGCTTTCGACCTGCTGCGTGAAAAGCTCGATCCGAGCAAGGTCAATGGCGGTGTCTTCCTCGGCCTCAACGGCATCGTCATCAAGAGCCATGGCGGCGCGAATGCCGAAGCCTTCGCCGCAGCCATCGATGTCGGCTACGACATGGCCAAGAATGGACTTACACAGAAAATCGAGAATGATTTGAAAAGATACCATGCCAAGCGGCTGCCTCCCATAGGGCCGGAAGCGGCATGAGCGACGGGGTACAAGCAGAATGATCCGTTCAATTGTTCGCGGCTTTGGGGCGGCGCTCCCGAAGCGCGTCCTGACCAATGCCGAAATGGAGCAGATTGTCGATACCAGCGATGACTGGATCGTCCAGCGCTCCGGTATCCGCCAGCGCTATATCGCCGGCGAAGGCGAAACCACGGCCTCTCTCGGCGAGCAGGCGGCCCGCGCCGCCCTTGCCAATGCCGGCTTGACGCCCGACGACATCGATCTCATCATCGTCGCCACCTCGACGCCGGACAATACCTTTCCCGCCACCGCGGTGAACATCCAGAACCGGCTCGGCATGCATCATGGCTTTGCCTTCGACGTGCAGGCCGTCTGCACCGGCTTCGTCTATGCGGTGACGACGGCGGACGCCTATATTCGCGGCGGCCTTGCCAAACGCGTTCTCGTCATCGGCGCCGAGACCTTTTCCCGCATTCTCGACTGGACGGACCGCACGACCTGCGTTCTTTTCGGTGACGGCGCGGGCGCGCTGATCCTCGAGGCAGGCGAGGGGAGCGGCGCCAATACCGACCGTGGCGTGCTGACGGCAAGCCTGCGCTCCGATGGTGCGCATAAGGAAAAGCTCTATGTCGACGGCGGCCCTTCCACGACGGGAACGGTCGGCGTCCTGCACATGGCGGGCCGCGAAGTGTTCAAGCACGCCGTCGGCATGATTACCGATGTCATCCAGGCTGCCTTCGACGCGACCGGAACCAGCTCGGACGACCTCGACTGGCTGGTGCCGCATCAGGCCAATCGCCGCATTATCGACGGTTCGGCCAAGAAGCTCGGAATTGCTCCCGAGAAGGTTGTGGTCACCGTCGACCTCCATGGCAATACCTCGGCCGCGTCGATCCCCCTGGCACTTGCCGTCGCGGCAGGCGACGGTCGAATCAAGAAGGGCGATCTGGTGATGCTGGAGGCCATGGGTGGTGGCTTCACCTGGGGCGCCGTCCTGTTGCGTTGGTAGTGTCGCATCTCTAAAAGCCGGTCCGAACAAGAGCTTGACCGCTCGGCGCAAGGGCAATAGTCTCGCGAAACTCAAAGAATATTACGCAGCGATATGGGCGGGGAGCTATGACAGGCAAGACAGTGACGCGCGCAGATTTGGCGGAGTCGGTATTCCGGAAGGTCGGTCTCTCCCGAACGGAGTCGGCGGAACTCGTTGAGACTGTGATCGATGAAATTTGCAACGCCATCGTGCGTGGGGAGACCGTAAAGCTCTCCTCGTTTGCGACCTTTCAGGTGCGCGACAAAAATGAACGCATAGGGCGCAATCCGAAGACCGGCGAGGAAGTGCCGATCTCTCCGCGGCGTGTGATGACCTTCAAGGCGTCGAACGTTCTCAAGACCCGCATTCTGAAAGCGCATGCGAGCCGCAAGGCGAAGGCCAAGCCGGCAAACCCTGCCTCCTGATTCCATTTTGATGTTTATTCGTTCGGCCGGATGGCTCGTCCTGCGGCCGATTTGTGCTGTCTTTCCTTGCTGTTTGTTGCCAGCTTGTGCAACAGCTGAAGATGTGACTTGAATTTCCGCCGCCAAACCGTTGAAATATGGTGAGTCGCATCGCCGGGAAACGCGGATATCATATCCCCACCTGTGCGATCCGGCCCGAACGGCGCCGCATGCGCACTGTAGGAGTACGATGATGGACAAGAGCCCGGATGCATTTCGCACGATCAGCGAAGTCGCGGAAGACCTTGATCTGCCGCAGCATGTCCTACGGTTCTGGGAGACCAGGTTCCCCCAGATAAAGCCGATGAAGCGTGGCGGCGGCAGGCGTTACTATCGTCCTGAAGATGTCGACCTGCTGAACGGCATCCGCCATCTGCTCTACGATCACGGCTATACGATCAAGGGTGTCCAGAAGCTTCTGAAGACCAACGGCAACAAATTTGTCATCGCCGTCGGTCATGGCGATCTGGCAAGCGTCGAGGCGCTCGCCGCTGCGCAGGAGCCGCCGGCAGTCGAGCCGCGCATCAATTCTGTCAATTCCGATGAGGACCAGCTCGTCGGCCGCGCCAAGGCGCCCATCAGCCGTCGTTTCTTCAATTTCGTCAGCGGCGATGACGGCGCGCCGGATGTTTCCATCGGCAAATCCAGCGTCGGCAAGGAAGATCGTGCCTTGCTTCAGGAAACGCTCTACGACCTTCTGGAATGCAAGCGCCTGCTCGACCAGGTGCGCTAAACGATCCTCTCCGCAACGGCGATCATAGTTAACGCATATTGAATTTCAGGAATATACAACTATTATGTGCGCAATTCCGGATTGCGCATGTTTTAGCTGTGTATCGCTTGCGTATTGTTTATGCGGGGGAGTGATATTTTTGTGACACTCGCCACCCTTCTGCGTTGTGAAAATTACTAAGGTAGACTTATTAACTTGCCGCAGCGGGGCCATGGGTTCAATTTTGACGGCGAAGCTTTGTTGCTTCGCCCTGTATGAGGGGAACAGTCAGGCTATGGAGGGGCACGCTGTGTCTGCCGGGAGACTCCATCCCTGACGGATTAGTCGAATGGAGACACCATGAACATCAAGAGCCTTCTTCTTGGCTCCGCTGCTGCCATCGTCGCAGCCAGCGCTGCCCATGCCGCCGACGCCATTGTTGCCGCCGAACCCGAACCACTTGAATATGTTCGTATCTGCGACGCGTATGGCACTGGCTATTTCTTTATTCCCGGTACGGAAACCTGCCTGAAAGTTGGTGGAAAGGTTCGCACGGAAGGCGAGTGGTATGACGCCTATAATCCGCGCAGCAGGGTCGGTACGCTCTGGCACGAGCGCGTCGAACTCAATGTCGATACGGCCACGGATACGGAATACGGTCCGCTGAAGACCAACACCATCTTCCGCTGGGAATGGAACGATGGCAACGCGACCTCCGCAAAGCTGCTGTTTGCCAATATCAGCCTCGGCGGCTTCACGGTCGGCAAGCTCGACTCGCAGTACAATCTGTATGTCGGTTACGCCGGCGACGTCATCAACGACGACGTGATCTATGACGGCCCGTACGAACTCAACCAGTTGACCTACAACTACGATGCAGGCAACGGCTTCTCGGCCGTGATCTCGCTCGAAGACAGCTACTCCACCTCCGACGGCGAGGCATCCTATGGCGCCGGCTGGTGGACGGACGACAAGTCCGATCATTATGCTCCCGATGTCGTTGCCGGTCTCGGTTACAAGACGGACAACTGGGGCTTCAAGGTCGTCGGCGGTTACGACTCGATCGTCGAAGAAGGTGCCATCAAGGCTCGCCTCGACGCCAAGTTCGGCGGCGTGGAAGCCTTCTTGATGGGTGGCTGGAACACCGATGGCGACAAGCTCAACAAGTACGCAGGCACGAACCAGGATGTTTCAGCCTGCACCGCGTCGAACGGCACGGTCAATGCAGCCAAATGCGGCTGGGGTGACTGGGCTGTCTGGGGTGGCGTTGGCGTTCCGATCAACGAAAAGCTGAAGTGGAACCTCCAGCTCGCCTATACCGACTCGAAGATCTTCGAAGCCACCACGAACCTGAAGTTCAACCCGGTGAAGGATCTCCTGGTCGAGCCGGAATTGACCTACGTCCACTATGATTTCATCAAGGACGATACGCTCGCCGGCATCCTTCGCTTCGAGCGGAATTTCTGATCCGAGCTGGATAATCTGCACTGGCCCGCGAATATCGCCATGGGCACAGGCGTGATGTGCAAAGGCCCCGTCGTTTGACGGGGCCTTTCGTTATATCAAGAATAAACCTCCACCTACGGTGGAGGACTGGACGAGTTTTACACGGTAGTTGAGAGACCTCCTGCTTGAACCGCTGGCGTGGCCCAGACTTCAAACAAGGAGGTTATATGGATGAGCAATCGCTCTCGCATGCGACGTGGGACTGCAAATATCACGTTGTTTTTGGCAGCAAATACCGAACGAAAAGACTCTACGGGGATGTGCGTCGAGAGTTGGGTGAACTCTTACGTCGTCTGGCTCAGCAAAAGGGCTGCCAGATCGAAGAGGGTCATTTGATGCCCGATCATGTCCACATGTTGATATCGATCCCGCCGAAATACTCGGTCGCGCATATAGTTGGATTTTTGAAGGGCAAGACGGCTCTTTACATTGCCAACAAGTACGCGCGTAAGCGCCGCTACAAAGGGTATCACTTTTGGGCACGTGGGTATTTCGTGTCGACGACGGGCTATAATGAGCAGGTCGTCAGACAATATATCCGGAACCAAGAAAAGGCCGACAAAGCTTCCGACTTTGCCGACCTCTTTAATCGTAGCTACTAAGCACTAACAAAACCACTTCTAGTGGTTCAAGCGCAGCGTTTCAAACCTCCACCTTTGGTGGAGGTCATGACTTTTTCGCCAAAGCGCCATCGAGCCGTCGAGCAAAATGCCATCCTGGCGAGTGATTTCAGGTGCCTGGATCGATTCTCGCGCATTGCTGGCCGGCTTGGCTTGCTAAAGCTTACCTTTGGCTGTATTTCGCTTCCCCGGGGTTGTATCAACATTGCCGGAGAGAACATGCGCATACGTGCCACCGTGGCGGCGAGTCTCGTCGCCGTAACCACCATTCTGTCAAGCTGCCAGACGCCGCAGGAATCTGCGATGAATGCCGAAATGACCTGCCAGTCGCAAGGATTCCGTCCCGGAACGCAACGCTACAATCGCTGCGTCGGCGCGACCTATCAGTCCAATCGCGTCCAGGCGCAGCAGGCTGAAAATCAGGCGGCCGCGCTGGCTGCGGCCGGCATCATCGGCGGCGTTCTCGTCGGTGCGGCTGTCAGCGACAACCACCATCATCGTGGCTATTACGGCCGGCCCTATTATCGCCGTTGCTATCGCTGCTGGTAATCCATTTTCCAAGATACCGAAATGCAAGCTCCGTCGGCTCATCCCGGCGGAGTTTTTATTTGCGGGGCAACGCGCCGCTCAGAATGGCGGGCTTACTTCCTCACGGCTGACGAGCTTCAGGCTCCGGTCCGGCTGGATGATGTAGGTCTCATAGACATCCTGGCCCCATTGGTTGGTGAAGTGATGCTGCAGTTGCGAGCCGGGAGGCGATTGCGTCAGCTTCATACGCGGTTGGCCGCCATAGGTGATGCTGCCGGGAATGGGCTGCAAGGGCTCGGCTGCCGCGCATGCGGCAAGCAGGGGGGCACATAGCATAAGGGCTATCAGAGGCTTCATTGCCGTAACTTTCCGTGCCCCCTTCGTTTCTGCGAAATCTGCCGCACAATAAAGACGGAGGGCATCTATGAGTGTGGCTCCAAATCACTATATACAGATAATAACGGCGTGCACGGCAGCAAGGTTTTTTCACGCAAATTTGCGAGGCGCCGCCGCCGGATTTCGAAGGAGTCGCATATGTTTACGATTGCCAGGTCGATAACTGCAGCGGGCTTTGGTTTGTTGCTGGCGGCAGGCGCCGCCGTTCCGGCGGGCGCCATCACCATGCCGGCCCTGTCGGTGCCCGAACAGTCTGATGTCATCCAGGTGCATGATCACGGTCACGGCCATTGGCATGGTCATCACAGCCATTGGGGCCGCGGCCATCAGCATCACGGCTCGGACAGCTATTACGACGATAATTCCGACAGCGGCGTGCTGTTCAAATCCTTCGTAACCGGCACGCTGTTCAACAGGCAGCACACGGAGAGCTACTACGATAGCCACACGCGCAACTGCGCCAGCCGCTATCGCTCCTACCGCCCCTCGGACAACACCTATCAGCCGAGCCACGGACCAAGGCAGGCTTGTCGCTGAGCCGCAACTTTTTTCTGAGCAAGCCACCACTTTTCGCTTGCGTCGGGAAACTCTAAACTCTAAACGAAACAAGCCGTTTCGGCAGGTCGGGGCGTAGCGCAGCCCGGTAGCGCACTTGACTGGGGGTCAAGGGGTCGCTGGTTCGAGTCCAGTCGCCCCGACCATTTATCTCCTTGAACTCCCAATCGAATTTCTGAAAATCAGCTACACCAGGACGACACCTGGCCCGTCCAGCGATGCGCAAAGCCTTCGCTGACCAACTGGTCGCCGAGCGAGCGGCCAGCGCGCATGGCGATGCGCAGCTTGCCGCCATTCTCGTCGTCGCGGCGGTTGCTGCCGGAAAGCACGAAGGTTCCGTCGTTGAGGATTGCCTGCAGGCGCAGCTTCGCGGCCACCGCCTTTTGCTTCTCGCTGGGGCAGCGCGCAGCATCCGCGTCCGGCACATCGATATCCGCCAACCGGATCCGCATCCCATCCTGCCAGAAGGTATTGCCGTCAATGACGCAATTGGTGCCTGAGCCGGGACCGCAAAGCACGAACTTTCCGCCGGTCTGCGCGCGCAGGCCAGGGGAGGGCGAGGGCCGCTCGATCGGTATCCTGCCGACCGGCATTGCCACCGGAATGGCGGCCGGCGGCACGGGCAGGGCCGATGTCGCGCGCGGCTCGGGAGCGATTGCGGCTGTCCTGATCTGCGGCTTGGCTGCCGGCACCGGCGCTTCCCGTGCCACATGCTGCATACCGGCGACCGCGCCGGCGCGGGCGAGCATCGACGGCATGTCCTTGCGATTCTGATAGGCATAAATGCCCGCCACGGTCGCGACACCGACGATGCCCCACAGCCACATCGAATTGCCCGCCTTGGGTTGCGGCTTGCGCCGCGTGCGTCGTTTCGCTTTCGCCATGGTATCATCCCTCGATTGCGAGGGGATTATCGCCGCGATTTCTTACCGATCCGTTGGCTTGGGATCGATTTGCCGACCGCAATGGTGGAGGGCTACTTCGCGGCGGCTGCCGACGGCTTGAGCTTGACCGACATCGTCACCTGTCCGCTGATCGAAAGTCTCGTGCCGCGATTGTCGAGATTGGTGACCGAGCTGCTGCTCGACATGGCGCTGATCTCGCAGGCATCGGCGATGGTGTCGAGAAGGGTCGCGCAGCTGCTCGCGGCGATCTTGTAGAAGGATTTCAACGCCTTCTCCTGCTGCGCCTCGCTATCGCCATCCGCCACCGGATAGGAAATCGATATTCCGGATTGCACGGAGATATATCCCTCTGGCGGCTGGCGAGGGTTGCGCAGGGGGAGATTCGAAAAGTTCTGCGCAAGAGCCGGCGAGGCTGCGCTGACAAGCGCAAGCCCGAACGCGGCCCGGATCAAAAATCTGGTCATCGTCATGTCTCCGTTTCCCTTCTTATCGCAGACGCGGATAAATGCTTGGTGATGCGGTAACTTAAAATTGTACCCGTGTCGGGATTTGTCGCTGTGTTTGCGAATCAGACGGAACTCGAAGGGCGCGATTGCTGAATTGCTTCCTTGCCAAGACGGCGAGCAAAGCGCATAGTTTGGGCCATGTCGTCGGGTATGCAGCGGGTGCCGGCGAGGTTCCGCGTGCTTCTACCCGAAGGATGACGAGACGCACGAATGTTGGAAACTCCTATTCATCCCCGGGATTTGCCGCTGTTTTCAGACGATCTGGATCGTTTGGAAAAAGTGCTCGACGCCGTTTGCACGGATCGCGGCATGAACCCCCGCAGCCCGGAAGCCGAGCGCCTCGGTGCGCTGATCATCCAGCTCTATCGTCAGGGCGTGAAGGACGACGCAAAACTTCTTGCGCTCGCAAGGGCTTATTTCTGACGCAACTGCGTTTTTTTCTAGCCGGAAATTCAATCGATTCAGGCTGATTTCACATAGCAGCAATGATGCTTTGTGCCTGTTCGAAGCGAACCCCCATCCTTATATTTGCTGCGTTGCAAAAAGAGATTCGATTTCTCGATGCTCACTGCTTCTTGAAAGAAACAGTGCGCGCCTGCCGCCGCGGAGGAAAACCGATTGCGGCTGGCGTGGATAGAAAGGTCCATGATGAATTTTAAAGTTCCGAGCCGGCTTCGCCGCTTGCTCGTTGATTCCGTCGAGCTGCCGCAGCTCAAGTTTCCGATGGCGCAGCCGCAATCGCAGCCCGCGCGTCGTCGCGTTCCCACGCGCCCAGTGCCGCAGCGGCTGACGGAAATTTTGTGGTTCGGCCGCAATCCCGGCGACCTGCGTATGGTTGAATACGTGCCTCCGGGCGTCAAAGCCCCGATGCCGCTCGTCGTCGTGCTGCACGGCTGTCATCAGAATGCCGAGGATTTCGATCGTGCCAGCGGCTGGAGCGCGCTCGCGCGCCAGCATGGCTTCGCCGTGCTTTACGCAGAACAGAAGGCATCGAACAATCCCAACCTGTGTTTCAACTGGTTTCGCCCGAGCCTGGTCACGCGTGATCGCGGCGAGCTTGGCTCAGTTCGCGAGATGATCGATTTCAGCCGCAAGGTGCACGATATCGACGATAGCAGGATCTTTATCATGGGCCTGTCGGCCGGTGGCGCCTTGGCTGCCGCCTTGCTCGCAACCTATCCGGAGCTGTTTGCCGCCGGCGCCATCATCGGGGGCTTGCCTTTCGGAGCCGCCCGCGATGCCATGGCGGCGCTTGACGTCATGAAGCGGGGTTCAAACCGCCCGGCTGAAAAATGGGGAGAGCTCGTTCGCGAAGTGTCTCCCGAGGTGACCCGCTATCCGGCCATTTCCATCTGGCACGGCGATGCCGACGAGGTCGTGTCCTTTGCCAATGCGGAAGCTTCCGTCGCGCAGTGGCTGGCCGCGCGCGGACGTCCGCGGACCAAAGGTCGCCTGCGGCTGTTCGAAGGTGGCGAGCGCCGCGAATGGCGCGACGATTACGGCCATATGATCCTGGAGCTCGTGACGCTGACGGATTTCGGGCATGGCCTGCCTGTCGGCCAGGTGGTCGAGGGCTGGGAACCGGCCAACGACACCGAGCGCTTCATCCTGCCCGCCGCCATCTCGGCTCCCGAGGAGCTGGTCAAAAGCTGGAAGCTGGCGCACTGAAGAATGCCGCACCGAAGTGTGCGGCGATTTATATCAAGAATAAACCTCCACCTACGGTGGAGGACTGGACGAGTTTTACACGGTAGTTGAGAGACCTCCTGCTTGAACCGCTGGCGTGGCCCAGACTTCAAACAAGGAGGTTATATGGATGAGCAATCGCTCTCGCATGCGACGTGGGACTGCAAATATCACGTTGTTTTTGGCAGCAAATACCGAACGAAAAGACTCTACGGGGATGTGCGTCGAGAGTTGGGTGAACTCTTACGTCGTCTGGCTCAGCAAAAGGGCTGCCAGATCGAAGAGGGTCATTTGATGCCCGATCATGTCCACATGTTGATATCGATCCCGCCGAAATACTCGGTCGCGCATATAGTTGGATTTTTGAAGGGCAAGACGGCTCTTTACATTGCCAACAAGTACGCGCGTAAGCGCCGCTACAAAGGGTATCACTTTTGGGCACGTGGGTATTTCGTGTCGACGACGGGCTATAATGAGCAGGTCGTCAGACAATATATCCGGAACCAAGAAAAGGCCGACAAAGCTTCCGACTTTGCCGACCTCTTTAATCGTAGCTACTAAGCACTAACAAAACCACTTCTAGTGGTTCAAGCGCAGCGTTTCAAACCTCCACCTTTGGTGGAGGTCATGACTTTTGCGATGGCGATGCGCCTTAACGTCAGTCATCATTGGTGGCATTCAGGTTTTCCGGCCTGATGCCATCATTGTCTGACCAATGCTTGAAGCGTATGCCGGGACCGCCTGTTCCGTCGCTGCCACCGGCGAGGAAAAGCACGCCACGGCTTTCGAGGACGGACCGAACCGTCGCAAGCGCCTTGATGTCGCTCGAGCCGATGTCCGTTTCCAGTGCTTCGATTGTCGAAACCGCAAGCTTGCTCTCGCTTGCGAGCGTTTCCACCGTCAGTCCGAGCATGGCGCGCGCGCCACGTAATTGTGCTGAAGTAATCATGAGTTAACTCTATCGCATCGGCTCAGGAAGCGGAACCGGTTTCGGACAAAAATCACGCGCGAACTCAAAGGGCGGCCGCGCTCTTCTGCCGGCCTTCGACCGCATCGCGCAAGTCTCCATTTCCGGTCAGATCCAGCTGAGCGGGGACGGGGTAGCCGAGCAGCTCCTGATAAATTTTCTCGGTCGCATCCGCCATGCCTGCCAGCGTATAACCATCCTTGCGGCGGCGCGCTTCAGCGGTGAAACTGGCAAGCAGCGTCGGATCGGCGAAGCTCGCCATCGCGGCCGCCAACGCCTCCGGATCGTTGCTGTTGGGAACGATATAGCCGTTCTTGCCGTGCTCCAGCACCGTGCGCGCGCCACCGACGTCGGCCAGCACGAGCGGCTTGCCCGCGGCCGCAGCCTCCAGCATCACATAGGACATCGCCTCGTAGCGGCTTGGCATGACGACGACATCGAAGGCATCGATGGCCGTCACGCCCGGCACGCTGCCGTCCAGGCGAGCACGATCTTCAAGTCCGCATGCCCTGATCGTTTCCCTGACGGTATCGGCCAGTTCGCCGACGCCGATCATCAGCAGATAGGCTTGCGGTACTGCCGCCGCCATGTGCGCAAAGGCTTGAACAAGGCGTTCAGGCGCCTTTTGCCGGGTCATCCGGCCGACGAAGCCGAAGAGCAGGGCATCCTGGGGAATGCCATATCGCTTGCGAATGGCAGCGCGCTGGCTGAGGGGCGGCGCGTTGACGCCATTGACCACGACCCGCAGGCGCGCTTCGGGAATGCCGAGCGACATGGCATGATTGTACTCATCCTGCGAAACGCAGACCAGCCGATCCGTCAGCCAGGTGCCGAGAAAGCGCTCGATGCCGCCATAGACCATGCGGCCCTTGGCGCCCAGCGTCGGATCCATGGTGCGGAAGGCATGCGGCGTATAAAGGACCGGGACGTGTCGGCCCGGCAGCCGCAGTCGTGTCAGCGCGCCGGCCTTCGAACTATGGCCATGGATCAGGTCGAACGGCCCGTGCCGCGCCGCTATCTTGCGGAGATGCCACCACGCCGACAGGTCCCAGGGACCGGGCGCCCGCCGCATGTCGAGCGGGACGACATTGTCCAGGCCGATGCTTTGCAGCTCGGCAACAAAGGCAGGCTCGGCACGCACCGGCGAATAGATGGCGGTGACGGAATGACCGCGATGTTGCATCGCCCGGCACAGATCGAGGAAGTGCCGCCCCGAGCCGCCGCCGCTTGGTTCGAGAACCTGCAGCAACGACAGGCGCTTGACGCTGGTGCGAATATTCAAGGCGCTGCTTCCCCTCTGCTCAAGGCGCGCTGATGCTTTTGCTCGAGAGCGCCGCAGCCCCAGACGATGCCGATCAGCATGTAAAGATGGCGCCAATGATCTGTATCGATGACATTGCCGATACCGACATGGCCGAGAATGACGATCCAGGCGATCATCACGAAAGGCTGCCAGGGCCGCTCCCTCAGAAGGTTGCGAAAGCCGATATAAACGGTCCAGCAGATCATGCTGATCCACGTTACGAAGCCGAGCCAGCCATAGGTGGTCAGCGTCTTCAGCCAGGTATTGTGCTCGTCCTCGCGGAAGATCTGACCGAAGACCAATGGCCCGATGCCGAGCGGCCGTTCCATGGACATCTGAAAGCCGATGCTGTGACGTTCGAAGCGGCCGAGATGCCCGCCGTCATAGCTCTGCACCAGCTGCAGGCGCGTGGAAAACAGGTCGCTGACCTGCGGAAACTGCAGCGCGACGACCAGCAGGACGACCATCAGGAGGATCGCCGCCAGCGACATCACCAGGATGCGCAGCCGGAAGGCATTGCTGCGATGCTTCAGCAGCATGCAGAAGATCAGCATCACCGAGGCGAAGGCAAACAGGGCCCAGGCTGCGCGGGAAAAGGACAGAAACACCCCGAAGGCCAGAACGAACAGGCAGATGGCCTTGATCGGCGCCTTCTTCAAATCGCCGATCAGCAGGCCGTGCATAAGGTAGAGGCTCGGCGCCACCAGATAGGGGCCGAAGACGTTCGGATCCTGGAAAGCGCCCATGGCACGGTCGTAGCGCGTGAAGATATCGAAGCCCGGAACGGCGTGGAAATAGCCGAGAATGCCGAGGCTTGCCGTAATCAGCGCCGCCACCACCCAGGTATTGAAGATCAGCTTCAGCCGCTTTTCATTGTCTTCGGTAATGGCGGCATAGAAGACGGAGCTCAGCGCCAGAAAGGTGGAGACGGCGATATAGATCGGGCCGTCGAGATGATTTCCCGCGGCGAGGTCGTGCATCTGCGTGATCGACAGCATGCCGCCGACGTTGAATGCCAGGAACAAGGCCAGAAGCGGCGCGACGCTGCGCGATATCTTCAGCCCGAGGATGAACCAGCTGCCGATGAGAAAGGCGAGCCACAGTTCGTAGGGTGCCGGCTCCGCGATCACGAAGCCCGACAGGAACACGCCGATGGCGACGCTGGCTGTGCCGAGCATCCGCAATGTGGCCAGCTGCGGTTGCGCGACCCGGGACGCTGGAAGGTCGAACGCGGTCAATAGGCGTTTTCCGTATTGAGCAGGCGGAAAGGCGTCAGGAAGAGGATCTTCAGATCGAAGAGCAGCGACCAGTTCTCGATATAGTAGAGGTCATAGGCGGTACGGAACTTGATCTTGTCGTCGCTGTCGATCTCGCCGCGCCAGCCGTTGATCTGCGCCCAGCCCGTTACGCCCGGCTTGACGCGATGGCGCGCGAAATAGCCTTCGACGACATCGGCATAGGTGCGGTTGTGGCTGGCGGCGAGAACCGCATGCGGCCGTGGCCCCACGAGGGAGAGGTTGCCGAGGAGCACGTTGAAAAGCTGCGGCAGTTCGTCGATCGACGTCTTGCGGATGAAGCGGCCGACGGGCGTGACGCGTGGATCGTTCTTCGTCACGGCATTGCGCGCCGACGGATCGCTCATATGCGTATACATCGAGCGGAACTTGAAGACGTTGATGATCTCGTTGTTGAAGCCGTGACGCTTCTGCATGAAGAGAACCGGCCCTCTCGATGTCGCCTTCACGGCAATCGCAGCTCCCAGCATGATCGGCCAGAGCAGCACCAGCGCCAGCAGGCTGAAGAAGACATCGAAGATGCGCTTTGCAACGCCGTCCCAGTCCCGGATCGGTTTGTTGAAGATATCGAGCATCGGCACGGCGCCGACATGCGAATAGGAGCGGGGCCGGAAGCGCAGCTTGTTGGCATGTGCCGCCAGACGAATGTCGACGGGCAGCACCCAAAGCATCTTGAGCAATTGCAGGATGCGATCCTCGGCGCTGATCGGAAGCGAGATGATCAGCATATCCACGCGCACGAGACGGGCGAATTCGACGAGTTCCGCGACCGTGCCGAGCTTCGGATAGCCGGCGACCATGACGGGGGAGCGTTTTTCGCCACGATCATCGAAGATGCCGCAGATCCGGATATCGTTATCGGGCTGGTGCTCCAGCGCGCGGATGAGTTCCTTGGCCGGTTCGCCGCCGCCGATGATAACCGCACGCCGTTCCATGATGCCGTTGCGCGCCCAATGGCGGATGCCATAGGCAAAGAGAAAGCGGGCGACGAGAAGGAAGCCCGCACCCGCCATGAGCCACAGGCCGAGAAGGCGGATCGAATAGATATTGTTGATGTCGAACGGCACGAGGGCGATGGCCATGACCGCGAAGGCGGCAACCCATGATCCGAGAACCCGGTGCAGGAAGCGCTGAGGCGAGCGCAGCACCGGTATCTGATAGGCATCGGCAATCTGCAGAAACGCGATGGCAAGGCCGCACAGGGCAATCGTCACGACCGCCTTGGACACGAACGGATGATTGTCCGCCGCCGTTCCGAAGAAGAGGATTGCAAGCCCGAGCGCGAGCAGCGACAGAAATTCGAACAACCGATATTGCCCGACGACGATCGCCGGGGATTGGTTCGTTTCGCGCAACTGCTCCGCGACTTGCCGGGCATAGGCATTGATGCCGTCCGGGTTGTCGCCGTGAGCTTCCCCGGCGCCGCGGGTGCGGATTTCCGAAACCTGCTTGCGAATATTGTCCAAGTTAAATTGCTCGGACTTTTCACTCGTGTTCATGGCAATTTATCCGGTCGTTACCGGAAAAGGGCTATCAGAAATCAGCTAAGAAACACTTACAACACTTGCTGGTATTCTAACCGTCAGTGTCCATGCCAAGTATATTTCGATACAGGTGCAAAGTATCCCGCGCCATCACTGAAGCCGAGAAATTCGATCGTATCGTGCCGATATCGGGCATGTTGCGGCGTCCCCATTGCGGCTCGGTGATCGCTTCCGCCATGACGCGGGAAAGGTCGTCCGCGTCTTCCGGTTTTGCGAGCGCGGCACTGTTTTCACCGAGCGCTTCCGGAATGCCGCCGACACGCGAGGCGATGACCGTCTTCTCGGCCGCCAGCGCCTCCAGAACGATGTAGGGCATGGCCTCGGCGCGAGAGGGGACGACGACATTCTGCGACACGGCGAAAGCCTCGTGCACGCGCATGGCCGGCAGCATGCCGATACGGTGGCCGAGGCCCCGCTCGACCATCATCCTGTGGTATTTGTCCCTGTCGGGCCCGTCGCCGATCATCAGTGCCGAAAGCGGCCTGCCGATCAGGCGTTCGGTCTTGGCGAAGGCGTCGACAAAGAGATCGGGGCCCTTGAGGTCCCGCAGCATGCCGATATAGACGAAATGCACCGAGTCCGATCGTGTCGGTATCCCGCGGAAGTCCCGTTCGCTGATGCCGTTATAGATCATCACCGAGCGCGTGCGCGGCTTGCCGATCTTTCTCTCATAGGTGCGGCGCTCGAAATCGCAGATGAAGATCAGGCCATCCGTCAGAAATTCCAGCATCCGCTCCATGCTGTGCACCAGCATGCCTTGCAGCGAGGCGCGGGGAAAGTGCAGGCTTCCCCCATGCGCGGTATAGAGGCGGGCTACGCGATACCTGTTTACCCGCAGGGCCGAGCCGAGAACGCGCGCAAGCAGGCCGCCCTTGGCGCCATGCCCATGCAGCACGTCCGGCCGCAAACTCTTGATTTCCTTGTAGCTCTTCCAAAGCGTGGCCGTATCCGACAATGTGATCTGCCGCCGGATCGGCAGGCGGATTATGCCAAGCGTCAGGAAGGGCGCAATGTCGTCGAACAGGCGATCCTCATGCTCTCCGCCCGTCAGGCTGTCGCACAGGATTCCGACTTCGTGTCCGGCCTTGCTCTGTTCCTCCGCCAGATCCCGGACATGGCGGAAGACTCCGCCGACCGGCGATCTGAAGCAATGGAGGATGCGGAGCGGTCTGGCCATGAACGGTCGCGGTTAGAACAACCGCTCTCTGACATAGATGGTGTCGCCTGCCAGCACCGGATCCGAAATGCCGACCCGCCCCGTCATGACGTGACCGTTGATCTTGCGGGTGACGTCGGCATTGGACTGGTTGGCCCGGCTGGTGAAGCCGCCGGCGACTGCGATGGCATTCTGGATGGTCATGCCGGGCACGTAGGAATATTGGCCCGGCTGGCCGACTTCGCCCATGATGTAGACCGAGCGATAGCGGTCGATGTCGATGGTGACGTCCGGGTCGCGAATGTAACCCTGGCGCAGCTTCTGGGCGATCTGGCCGGAGAGTTGCTGCAGGGTTCGTCCGCGGGCAGCGACCTGGCCGACCAGCGGGAAGGCAATATAGCCCGCCTGGTCGATCGTATAGGTATTGGTCAATCCAGGCTGGTCGAACACCGTTATGCGCAACCGGTCGCCGCTATCCAGGGCATAGGGTTGGATAGTGGCTTCGTTGAAGGCCTTTGGCGCGGGCTGATAAGTATTGCAGCCGGAAAGGGTGGCGCTCACGGCAGCCATGCCAAGTGCAAGGACAATCTTTGACTTTGCGAAGGGCATTTCGCGCTCATTGGAAAAGGGAAAACACTATGGTCGTTATCAATCCGTTAGGGTTAACGGTCGGTAAAGAGCAGGGGGAATTCGGGAAAAATTTAGCAATGCCAAAAATAACGCGAGCGAAATACTATTAACGCTTGGGTTACCATAGTCGTTTACGATTAATTTTGGCTTTCTATTACGGAGTTCTTGCATATGTCCGGTGTCAACAACACCCAGCAGGATGTGGACATCGATCTCGCACAGCTCTTCCGCGCCGTGTGGAAGCGGCGTGTGCGTGTCGTTGCCATCACGCTGGCGGGCGCCTGCGCGGCACTTGTCATCGCCAAGGTCGTTTCGCCGGAATACCGCAGCGAAGCTCGTATCCTGATCGAGCAGCGCGCACCTGCCTTCGCGACGACGACATCCAACAACGACTCCAGTTCCGGTCCGCTGCTGGACGAGCTCAATATTGCCAGCCAGGTGCAGATTCTCCAGTCGGCGGATCTGGTGAAGCAGGTCATTACCAATCTCAAGCTTTATGACCGCCCGGAATTTGCGCCCGGCAACAACGGCTCGGCGCTCTCCGATATTCTCGTCAAGCTGCATCTGAAGCACGCAGCCGCCGACAAGGCGCCGGAGGAGCGGATGCTGGACGCCTTCAATGGCCGGCTGCAGGTTTACCAGATCAACAGTTCGCGCGTGATCGGCATAAGCTTTACCTCCCGCGATCCCGATCTTGCCGCCAGCGTTCCGAATGCGATGGCGCAGGTCTACCTGTCGATGCAGAGCGGCGCCAAGCTCGATTCCAACAGCGAGGCGACACGTTGGCTCGAGCCGGAGATCGCCAAGCTGCGCGACAAGGTCAGCGAAGCCGAAAAGAAGGTCGCGGATTATCGGTCCGCCAACGGGCTGCTCCAGACCAGCCAGAACAGCAATTTCGCCACGCAGCAGCTTGCCGATATCTCCGCGCAGCTCGCGCAGGTGCGTGGAGACAAGGCGAATGCCGACGCAAGGGCGCAGGCGGTGCGCAGCGCGCTGTCCAGCGGCCGTTCCACCGACACCCTGACCGATGTCTCCGGGTCGCAGACCATCCAGCGGCTGAAGGCGACGGAGTCCGGCCTGGAGTCGCAGATCTCGGATCTGTCCACGACACTGATGGAAGGGCATCCGCGGTTGAAGAGCCTGCGGGCGCAGCTCGTCGACATCCGCCAGCAGATCAATCGCGAGACGCAGAGGATCCTGGCAAGCATCGAGAACGAAGCCAATGTCGCGCAGCTGCGCGAGCAGCAGCTCGTGGCGCAGTCGAATACCTTGAAAGCCGACAGCGCCCGGGCAGGGGAAGACGAAGTCGGCCTCAATGCCCTGGAGCGTGAAGCCACCGCCGAGCGGCAGCTGCTTGAAACCTATCTTGCCCGTTATCGCGAGGCAGCCTCGCGCGCGGACAAGAATTCCAGCCCCGCCGATGCGCGCGTGGTTTCCACGGCGGTCGAGCCGGTCGATCCGTCCTTCCCGAAAGTCGGCCCTATCGTCGTCGTCGCAACGCTGGCGACCTTTATCCTGACAGCCATCGTCATCATGCTCGCGGAGTTGTTCAGCGGCCGCGCCTTGCGGCCCGTCGGTCCTGTCCGCAAGGAGGAAGAGACCGCGCTGGTGGAAACGCCCGAGCGCCGGCAACCCGACTTCGAGCCGGCGCCCACCTTGGCAGCGGTCGCGGCCGGCACCGTCGAGGCGCCCGCAAGCGCGCTCTCGATTCCGGCGGACGAGGTTCCGGTTCATGTGGCGGATGCCGCGCTCGAACACGAACATGAGTCCGAGGACGCGGTTCATGCGGAGGAGGAAGAAGAGGATTTCTCCATTCAATCCGTTGCCGATTATCTGATCGACAGCGGCTCGCGGCTGGCTATCGCCATATCGCCGACCGGTGACAATGGTTCTACGGCAACGGTCATGCTGGCGCGCACCATCGCCGATGCGGGAAGCCGTATCGTGCTGGTGGACATGACCGGCACCGGATGCCCCTCGAGGTTGATGGCCGAACACGACGAGCTTGCCGGCGTGACCGACTTGCTATGTGGCGAGGCCGCCTTTGGCGACACGATCCATCCGGATCGCCTGTCGGATGCCCATCTCGTACCGCAGGGCACGAGCGACCTTGCCCGCGCCATGCGCGGCGCGGATCGCCTGTCGCTGATTCTCGATGCGCTCGGCTCGGCCTATGACATCGTTCTCGTCGAATGTGGTGCGGCAGAGGTCTCCGGCGTCGCGCGGCTGACGCGCAGCAAGGATACGGAAATCATCCTTTCCATGCCGGAGCCCGAAGAAGGCCAGTTTATCGCCGCGATGACGGAATTCCAGAAGGCCGGCTACGAACACATCATTCTGATGTCCGGCTGGCGCGAAAAGCATGATCCGGATGCGCGCCGGGATGCAGCCTGATTAATCCCCTTCGCCATCGCTCCCTGCTGCGACGGCGCCGGTTCCGCGCCGTGCTCGCAGCCGCTGGATGAACGCATAGAGCTTGCGATTGGACTTGATCGCCGTCTTTGTGTGCGTAATTCCCCTTTGTGCCATCGCAGCCATGCGACCCATGCTCGAAATCGGCAGGAGCAGATCGTGTTGCACGGTTTCCACGGGACACCAGGATCGCTTGTAGGTCTGGTCGCCGATGCCGAAATCGAAGAGGGCGACGCCTTCGCGGTGCAGCCGCTCGATCATCAACCAGAATAGAAATTCGCCGGGGCTTGCCTCCGCGACCAGAGCCTCGTCGATTGAGGCAAACTGGCATATGACGTGATCTCCCTTGCGGGACAGCGCCGCAACCGCAGCAATATGCCCTTCGTGCTCTCCCTTGAGGCGGAGCGCATGCATCTGCAGCGTCGCGTCGAAGCCACCCTCCGCATTTCGCCGCAGCAGTCGGTGAAACGTGGCTTGGGTCGGGACATCGTCGAAGACGTCCGGCAGGCTGGCCTCCCGGAAGCGGACTGCCTTCTGGTGAAAGAAGAGGTCGAGAAGGGCGTCCTGCTGATCCGGATCGGCAATCATGTACTCGTAGCCGCCCGTGGCTTCGAGGATTCTGCTCTGATGCTTGAACTTCTTGCGCCGCCGCTTGGCGTTCACCTGCTTCAGGCTCGCTTCAAAACTGTCGAGGAAGGGCAGCTGGAAGGCGTGGTTCTGGTTTTCGACGGCCGGCAAAGATGCAAGCGGGCTGCGTCGACCGCGCCATTCGAGAGGCACGTTGCGCAAGATCGCGAGATCTGCCTTGCCGCGCAATGCCGTTGCGATGGCCGTCGTCAGGGCCGGCGCAAGTTCCTCGTTCGCCAGAAATTCGGCTGAAAACAAGCCTGTGTTGATGTTGCTGTGGCGGGCGCCGATAAACTCGGCCCGCCGTATTCCGCGACTGCGGATGATCTCCAGCGGCAGGATGAAGGCGATGCGATCGCCAATCGAGCCGCGAAGGATCGCGAGAGGGTATCGGAAGCTCTCCACCCAGGCCGTACACCAGTCATAGCTCTGGTGTACCGAAGCGAGGTTGTCTTGCTCCAGTTCACGCCATTCCGCTTCGAGCGGGATCATGCTGTCGAAGATGTCGATCCGCAACTGGTCGGCGGCGGCAGGCCGCACCCGGTTGGATGCAGTCGGTTCATCCGCCGTCGCTGCGGCGGCGATACCGGCGATATCTCGCGTCTGGGTCTGCATCCGATCTTCTCCGCTCCGGCGGCGTTCGAATGCAGTCTGTCGGGCAACGGCTTATTTTTGGCTTAAGATGGGACAATCGCACCCAATATGGCGCGGATCAGGGTTAGCCTTGTGTAAATTGTGACAGTGCGCATCATTGCGGGCGCGGTCCGGCCATCCACTTGATGATGCCCATCGCCGGCAGCACCCAGACGACGCCGCTGAAAAGGAAGTAGAGGAAATGAACCCAGCCGGGTTGATCTGCAAGCGTCCGCACTGCAACGATCATGGCAACGATCGCATAGATTGCAACCAACAGCACGAGCAGGATCATGCCTATGAATTTGCGCAGGCGAAGGGGCACGGGGTTTTTCTCCTCATTACGACAGCATGCCGCGACGGCATGCCGCAAACTCCCGGGACTTGTTTTGCACGCCCCTATCAGGCAAATCAACAGCCTGATCGAAGGGAGAAGCCATGGCTGCCACTAATTTTACGACCGAGCAGGCGATTTTGAAGGAAGTGGCTCGCCAGGACCGCAATCGTCGCGCCATCCGCATCTGGCTTGCCTGCGTGCTGCTGGTGCTCTTCGGCCTCGTGCTGGTGGGCGGGGCGACGCGCCTTACCAATTCCGGCCTGTCGATCACGCAATGGCAGCCGATCCACGGCGTCATCCCGCCGCTGAATGCCCAGGAATGGGACGAGGAGTTCAACCTCTACAAGCGCATTCCGCAATTTCAGCTGCTGAACAAGGATATGACCGTCGAGGAGTTCAAGGGCATATTCTGGTGGGAGTGGGCGCATCGTCTGCTTGCGCGCACCATCGGCATCATCTTCGGCCTGCCGCTGCTGTTCTTCGTCCTCACAGGCCGCGTCGAGCGGAAGCTCTGGTTGCCGCTGGCCGGCATTTTCGTGCTTGGCGGCCTTCAGGGAGCGATCGGCTGGTGGATGGTCTCGTCGGGCCTTGAAGCCCGCACCGATGTCAGCCAATATCGTCTTGCCACGCATCTCGTGACGGCCTGTCTGATCTTTGCCGCCTGCATGTGGTTCATGCGCGCCCTGTCGCCGCATTCGAACGAACCGCCGCCGACGCGCCATTCGGCGAAGGTCGCCGGTCTCATCGCCTTCATGGCGCTGTTCCAGATCTATCTCGGCGCGCTCGTCGCCGGCCTGGACGCGGGCCTCTCCTACAACACCTGGCCGCTGATGGATGGCGCCGTCGTTCCGAGCGATCTTTTTATACAGTCGCCGGCCTGGATCAATTTCTTCGAGAATCCGAAGACGGTCCAGTTCGTCCACCGCCTCGGCGCCTATGCGATCTTCGTCGTCGTCGCCATCAACATGGTCGTCTCGCTGCGCGCCGCTCCGCAAACGACGCATGCGCGCCGGTCCGTCGTGCTGTTCATGCTTGTGCTGATACAGGCGATCCTGGGCATTTCGACATTGCTGCTGCATGTGCCGCTTGATCTGGCCCTGGCGCATCAGGCCGGCGCCCTGATCGTCTTCGGCTTTGCAATTGCCAATTGGCGCGGTTTCTATGGAGAGTTGCCGCGCCAGACGTCGATCGTTGTGGGAGACTGAGGCGCGCAGCGCCTCAGTCTCGCTTCTCCTAGCGCGATGAGGCGACGCTCGCCGCCGACGATACGCGCGTGACGACCTTCAGCCGCTTTATTTCACCGCGCTTAAAGGCCGCGAGGAAGCGGTTGTAGTCCTTAAAGACCACGCAGCCATTCGATTCGCCACGGCCGCCTCTGAGCATGTAGGTGTGAGCCAGCAAGCCGTTGCGGCCATAGATGCGGGCGCCATTTGAGGGTGTCAGGCGCAGCGCCTGCACACCATGGAACAGGCTTTCCCTGTATGTCAGGCTATAAGTCTCAGGCGGTGTCGGGCCGGTGTTCTTGCGGTCGACATAGCGGGGATTGTCACGCATCTGGCCGAGGCCGGAATGGGCCTCGAGGCGCTCGCCGCTCGGAAGATAAACCGTCTTCGCCTCGATGTCGTAGATCGCCGTGCCTTCGCCGGGGCTGATCGCCGCAAAGGGATTGATAAAAGGCTTCGTCTTGCGGACGGAGCTGTCGTCCGGATCGGCATAGGCCATGAGGCGTGACGGCGGCTGCGCGGTCGTGTCACTGGCGGTCGCCCTGGCGATAGCGCTCGTGGCGTTGGCGCGCTGCACAGGTGTTTCGCGGGCAGGGCGGGCCACGGGAATGACGTTGAGCACGGCTTCGGCCACCGCGATGTCGGCATCCTTGGCGGGCAGAGGCTTTGCTTCCGCGATAGCGGGCAGGCTCACCTCGGGCGCTGCCGAGGCAACCGCAGCCGGCTGCGCGGTCGTCTTGACGGGGCCGGCAGCCGGCATGAGGGCGGCGGTATACTTGACCTGGTTCAGCTGTTGGACCGCAGTGGCGAAGTTTATGGCGATCACCTTGCGCAGATGGTCGATCGTCTCCGGCGACGCGGCGGCCATTTCGACGCGGCCGCTCTTGATGCTCGCGGCTGCGTTCTGTGCCTGCTGCATGTCGGTAGTCTGCTGCGCGAGCGCGTTCGCCAGTTGCAGGCGAACCGCATCCGCGCCGGTGGCTTTCGCTTGAAGTTCCCTGTCGGTCGCGGCGGCGCTGCCGAAGCGGCTCTGGCCGTTCAGCGAGGTGGTGTGGGAGGCGTAACGGGTGGAATGCGCCATATGGGTTTGCGGTACGATGAAGGCGGATGCGCGCGGCGTGAGGAAGTTGTCGTCCGATGTCGCCGCGCCGGGAAGCGACAGCACCATCGACTGCGTCGTGATCAGCGTCGCCGTAACCCAGGCGAAGGCCGCCACGGCGACGCCGGTGGCCAAGGTGCCGGGACGAATGCTGAGGGATTTTTTCGATCGCGAGGCATAGCCAGAACGCGAACTGAAGTTACCGAACGTTTCGGTCACAAACGCCATGATACTCGTTATCCAAACTACACAGACACTGCGCCGGCTCACAAATGCACACGCGCCTCGACGCTGAAACCGCGTCCGGCCAACACCTTGCCGACTGTCTGGAAGCATGCCGAATTATGGTAACCAATTCCTTTACGATGGCTCATTCTTGGATATTCATTGAAAAAATGGGTGCCTCTGTGAGGCTATTCGCCCGGGCCAGTGAAGCCGTTAAAGAGCAAATCCGGCCGACAATTGGTCGCGGAGGCTCACGGTCAATCAAATTTCCGTGTAGTGCCAGCTAATTTAGCGGGAAGGCGGAAATAAGGCCGAAGACGGTCTCGAAATCACGAAATTCCGTCAATGGCACGAAAAAGCCCGGCCCGGTCTATCCTCTGTGGATGACCGGGCCGGGCGATAAGGCTTCCGTTCGCGCCGGGCGATTTAGGCGCTCAGCATCAGATCCATGTTCTGTACGGCGGCGCCCGATGCGCCCTTGCCGAGATTGTCGAGCAGCGCGACCAGATTGACCTGAGCGGCGCCCGGTGTGCCGAAGACGAACAGCTTCATCGTATCCTTGCCGGCGAGCTCGACGGCATTGATGCGGGGCAGGGAGCGGCTTTCCTCAATCGGGATGACCTGAACGATGTCCTGGCCGGCATAGTGCTCGGAAAGAGCGGCATGAATGCTTTCGAGCGTCGCGCCTTCCGCCAGATCGTCGAGATGCAACGGCACCTGCACGATCATGCCCTGCGGGAAGCGTCCGACGGAGGGCGAGAAGATAGGGGCACGGTCGAGCAGGCCGTGTGTCGTCATCTCGGGCACATGCTTGTGGGTAAGCGGCAGCCCGTAAAGGAAATGCGGTGCGCTGATCGCATCCGGATGATCCGGGTTTTCCATCTGCGCGATCATCTGCTTGCCGCCGCCGGTATAGCCGGAAACGGCATTGACCGTGACGGGATAGCCCGCCGGAAGGATGCCGGCGGCGCGTAGCGGCCGGATGAGGCCGATCGCGCCCGTGGGATAGCAGCCCGGATTGGCGACGAAACGCGAGCCCCTGATCCGGTTGCCCTGTTCCCTGTCCATTTCGGCAAAGCCGTAGGCCCAGTCGGGATGGATGCGGAAGGCCGTCGAGGTGTCGATGATGCGAACGTTGTTGTTGGCCGCCACCATCTTCACCGCTTCCTTCGACGCATCGTCGGGCAGGCAGAGAATGGCGATATCAGCGCTGTTCAGCATATCCTCGCGGATGGCGGCGTTGCGCCGCTCCGCTTCCGGGATGGACAGAAGCTCGACATCGCGGCGGTCGGCCATGCGCGTGCGGATCTGCAAGCCCGTGGTTCCGTGTTCGCCATCGATGAAGATCTTCGGTGCCATCTTATTCCTGCTCTTTCAATAGGTTGACAGTGTTTCCGGATTCAGTTTGCCATGCAGTTGATTCAATTTCATAACAGCCGCTACGGAAGCAGCAGGACGGTCTTCGAAAACCGCCGCGCATGTCCCGAAATCGTGTCTCAGCGACCGCTCTCACGTCGTTCGGCGTGAAGACCGAGCATATACATCGCCACGGTCGCCCCTGCAATGGCGGTGATGTCGGCATGGTCGTAGGCGGGGGAGACTTCGACGACGTCGGCGCCCCGGATGTCAAGCTGGTGCAGTCGCTGCAGCACCGAGAGGATCTTGGCGCTGGAGGGGCCGCCCGCCACCGGCGTTCCCGTGCCCGGCGCATGGGCGGGATCGAGGCAATCGATGTCGAAGGTCAGGTAGGTGGGGGCGCCCTTGGTGTGGGAGACGATCGTCGAAGCGATATCGCCTGCGCTCATCTCCTCGATCTGATGGCCATAGAGAATCTGTATGCCGAAATCCTCCGGCGCATGCGTGCGGATGCCGATCTGGATGGAGCGATCCGCGTCGATCAGCCCATCGCGCACGGCGCGGGCGACGAAGGAACCGTGGTCGATACGCTTGCCGTCGTCGAACCAGGTATCCTGATGGGCGTCGAACTGCACAAGGGCCAGCGGGCCATGCCGGGCGGCATGAGCCTTTAATAGCGGCCACGTAATGAAATGATCGCCGCCGAGCGTCAGCAGGAAGGCACCGCTGTCGAGGAGCGCTGTTGCCTGTCGCTCGATCGCGGCAGGCGTCTCCTGATGGTTGCCGTAGTCGAGCAGGCAGTCGCCGTAGTCGATGACGGCCATCCCGGCAAAGAGATCGCGGTTGAAGGGATATTGCGGATCGTTGTCGAAGATGGCCGAAGCGCGGCGGATGGCCTGCGGCCCGAAGCGCGTTCCCGGGCGGTTGGAGGTCGCGGCATCGAAGGGAATGCCCCACACCACGGCGTCCGCGCCCTCCAGCGATTTCGTAAAGCGGCGGCGCATGAAGGAGAGGGCGCCTGCGAAGGTCGGGTCGCCGGCCGCCGAGGTCAGGCTGCCGGCGGTGAAGGCATGGTCAATCGACGTGCTCGGCAAGGTCATCTCCTGTGCTTGCCTGGAAATCATAGGCCCGTTCTACCCGCGCCACGCGAACCTTATATTGCTCGTACCAGCGCTCGCGGCCGATTTTCTGGGCGGCAAGATGCGCAACGACGTTCTTCCAGCCGCGGACGCTGTCCTCGTCCCGCCAGAAGGAATTGGTGATGCCGAAACCCTCGGCATCTCTTGCGCTCTCGACGCCAAGACAGCCCTCCTGCGCCAGTGCCAGCGTTTCCATGCGTTCGCTCATGGCGTCATAGCCATTGTCGCCTTTCGTTCGGATCGACGCGAAGGAGACGAGGACGTAGGGCGGCTCGGGGGTGGCTGCAAAGCGGGATGCTGTGTTCGTGCTCATGGTGGGCCTCGGGAAAGCGAGTGGAATTGTGACTCGGTAGAATCGCAAATAATTAGCGTTTGGTGATTATTGGCCCGATCTGGCCGTGCATTGATATGCTTTTTTGACGCAGGCGATCTGCGGTGTCGAGCATTCGGCGCTCCCCTCGGTGACGACACAGTAGGAGCAGCTGTCGGTAAACTGGCGGCAATCGGGGTTCGCCTGCAGGAAATCCTTCATGCTCTGCATCTCGGCTGCGTTTTCGGTGGGCGCGGGCTGCTGGGTGTCGTCGCAAAGAGCCGGCGAGACGCTGCCAATCAAGAGCAGAAGCGAAAAGATGAATCGACCCATTGAACTCTCCCGATGCTTGTGGCGGCACTCTGCCACAAAACACGGCGCTTGCCTCGGCGGATCTGCATCTTTTTCAGAGGCCGCAAAAGAAAAAGGCCGGGTAAAACCCGGCCTTTCCAAAATCCCGTCTCGGATAAGCGATTAACGCTTGGAGAACTGGAAGGAACGACGTGCCTTCGCACGGCCGTACTTCTTGCGTTCGACGACGCGGCTGTCGCGGGTCAGGAAGCCGCCCTTCTTCAGGACCGAGCGCAGGCCCGGTTCGAAGTAGGTGAGCGCCTTGGACAGACCGTGGCGAACCGCACCGGCCTGGCCGGAAAGACCGCCGCCGGCAACGGTAGCGATGATGTCGAACTGGCCGTCACGAGCAGCAGCGACGATCGGCTGACGCAGAACCATCTGCAGGACCGGACGGGCGAAATAGGCCGTATAGTCCTTGCCGTTGACGATGATCTTGCCGGAGCCGGCCTTGATCCAGACGCGGGCGACAGCGTCCTTGCGCTTGCCGGTCGCGTAGGAGCGACCGAGCGAATCGACCTTGCGGACGTGAACCGGAGCAGCTGCTTCCGATACCGTGCCGAGATCCTTCAGGGAAGAGAGATCAGCCATTATCAGGCGCTCCTTACGTTCTTCTTGTTCAGCTTGGCGACGTCGAGGACGACCGGCTGCTGGGCTTCATGGGGATGGTTCGAGCCGGCGTAGACGCGCAGGTTCTTCATCTGGCGACGGCCGAGCGGGCCGCGCGGAACCATGCGTTCGACAGCCTTTTCGACGACGCGCTCCGGGAAGCGGCCTTCGATGATCTGACGAGCGGTGCGCTCCTTGATGCCACCGGCATAACCGGTGTGCCAGTAGTAAACCTTGTCTTCGTACTTCTTGCCGGTGAGGACGACCTTGTCGGCATTGATGACGATGACGTTGTCGCCGTCGTCGACGTGGGGCGTAAAGGTAGCCTTATGCTTGCCGCGCAGACGCATTGCGATGATAGAAGCGAGACGACCAACGACGAGCCCTTCGGCGTCGATGAGAATCCACTTCTTCTCCACCTCTGCAGGCTTCTGGGAGAAGGTTGCCATGTTGCATACTCTCTTTTAGGACCCTTGGCCCGAAGGCACCTGGGCGTTTCTTGTTGCTTGATTTGGCCAGCTTGACGCCCGCCAAAAAGAAAGCAGCCCGGAAAGGCTGCGATCTGTGGCGGCTTATAAAGTGATTGAGCGGTTGGGTCAATATCGTCGCATTGGACGGCTGTAAAAAATATCATTGAAAATCAATGTGTTATGTGTGTGGTATTTCGAAACCACACATTTGACGTCACCCCAGTCGCAAAACCAGCACTCCGGCGGCGATAATGCCGCCGGCAATATAGCGCCAGATGCTGGATCGCTCCTTCAGCACGACGACGGATATGACCAGCGCGAAAAGGATCGACGTTTCGCGAAGAGCGGCGACCATCGCGACCGGCGCCTTGGTCATGGCCCACAGAGCCAGCCCGTAGGAGACGATCGAGCCGCCACCGCCGATAAGCCCGCGCCACCAGTTATAGCGGACGTGGGCTGCGACGGCATTGACGCCGCGCTGCGAGATCGCCCAGGCGAACAGAAGGACAGGCGGCAGGAGCGCCATCCAGAGCGTATAGGAGATGGAATTGCCGGATTCGCGCGCGCCGATGCCGTCGACATAGGTGTAGGTCGCAATCACCACCGCATTGGCAAGGGCCAGAACGATCGCCCGGCGGCTGCCCTTTCGCGCCTCGAAGGCCAGCGTCAATATGCCGGCGCAAATGGTCATCGTACCGATCAGCGCGCCGCCCGAAAGCGTTTCCTTGAGGATGAAGCTGCTGGTGGAGACGATGATGAGCGGCGCCACGCCTCGCATCAGCGGATAGACCAGCCCGATGTCTCCGGCCCGATAGGCGGCTGCAACGAGCTGGAAGTAGGCGAACTGCAGGATCGCCGACGCGCCGATGAACGGCCAGGCTGCGGAAGCCGGCAATGGCAGGAACGGCAGCAAGGGGAGGGCAGCGACCGCGCCGCCGGCCGAGACGAGCGCGGCATCGAGCGATTTATCGGTCCCAGCCTTGATGATCGCATTCCATGTCGCATGCAGCAATGCGCCGAAAAGGACGAGCGCGATAACGTCGAGAGACACGGAAAACCTCGGAAATTGGCTGGCGAGATGCGGATGCTTGGCATTTTGTGGGAGTTTGGCTCCCATATGAGCCGCAATGCATCAAAAAGCAACGAAATATCCCCGGTTATGCAGGCTTGCCTGTCCAGCTTTGTGCGGCCGATGAGGTGGTAGTGTATCGTTTTGGATCTGTTCCGGTTTCCCGTGTTGAATATCATAAATGACTAATTTATTGGAGTATGAAGCGCGAACAAACATCGCATGTCCTGTGAACGCGATGGTAGAGTTAGGCATCTCTTACTTAAAAACCACGGCCTGCCACGGAACCTGAAAAGCCGCGCCTCGCCGTCGGGTGTCATATGGGGTAAAATCAAGACATCGCGCGCTCATAGTCTTTGCTTGTCCACGAAAAGCAGTGTATAAATATGCAAGTATTGAAAAATATTTCAGTCCGCATTTCCCGGCGACGCTAAAAGTTACGGCGAAAAATTATTAACACCTTAAGTATAGGAGCCGAAATCGGGCGAATCGCCGCGTATATCTGTCCGCGAATGTAGAAATTATTCTGTGGGAGATGTATGAAGCGGCACATATTTGCCGTTCGCAGTCGGTTCTCATTTCAAATGGCCTTTAATGAGGCCATTCTAATTTGCATGGGAATAAATAGAGAACAAAGATTGCATTTCCCGAGAACGCAATTCCGTCGCTTCGATAAAGTTCATGAACGTGCTTTGAAGGGGCCGCTTACGCGTCAGTACACGGCTCATCTCCACGGCCGCCATCTCAAGGCGTGCCATGCCCGGAACAATCAACGGTAGCGCTGGACGATCTCAATCGTCCGCATTTGTCAAGTGTAGCGCATCCTGTTCAGCGCCGGAAAATCAACTCGTCGTCATCGAGATCGGTCGTCGGCCGGCATATGTATACCGGACAGGAGGCCCGATCCTTCGTGGGCAGATAATCCTGCTCGGCATAATAGCCGTTATCGCATGCGTTGCTATCGGCGACATAACGGTCATAGAGCGTCATGTTCGGCGTTCTCTTGGCCGGGTAGCGCATGATGACCGCGCGCTCGCGGTTGATGACGGCTTTCGCTTCGGCGCAGGTCATGGACATGGAATTATATCGGGAAATGGCGAGCGCGGGCGTTGCAGTCGATGCAATCAGCAGCCCCAGCAGGACGATGTTTTTCATCGGGGTGATCCTCCCTGAAATTGTTATAATACTGTATATACGTGGAGTTCGTGATTGCGGTTTCCATATTTGCGGCAGAACGCAAGTGTGATCGAGGTGGGAGGCTTCGTGATGAACCACGACAGTTATGATGATTCCTATATTGCCGATATCCTCTTGTCCGTAAGGACCATCGCGCTCGTCGGCGCCTCGCCCAATCCCGCCCGTCCTAGCAACGGCGTGATGGCCTATCTCCTGAACAGGGGATATCGCGTCATTCCCATCAATCCCGGGCAGGCCGGCAAGGAAATTCTCGGGCAGTGGGTCTATGCCCGGCTGGCCGACATCCCCGAGCCCGTGGATATGGTCGATGTCTTCAGGGCGCCCGAATATCTGCGATCGGTGGTCGAGGAGACCATCATGATCGACCCGCGGCCGCCGGTCATATGGGGCCAGCTCGGCGTGCGCGACGATGCTGCCGCGGCGAGGGCGGAAGCTGCAGGGGTGAGGGTCGTCATGAACCGCTGCCCGGCCATAGAATATCCGCGGCTGGTTGCCTGAGCGGCGCGGCGCGCGTTTATCGCGCGATATGGCTGAAAGAAGGCAAGTTTTTTCCATCCGGCGAAACGCGCTGCAAAGTTCGCGGTTAACTTTCGCGGGCCGGTCGCTATGATCGCCGCGCTACAACAGAATCGGCGGGAGGAGAAAATCATGCCAACGAACAATCCTGGTTTCGACACGCTTGCGATCCATGCGGGCGCGCAGCCGGATCCAACCACAGGCGCCCGTGCGACGCCGATCTACCAGACGACATCCTTCGTATTCCAGGATGCGGATCACGCCGCCGCCCTGTTCGGACTGCAGCAGTTCGGCAATATCTATACCCGTATCATGAACCCCACGCAGGCCGTGCTCGAGGAGCGTGTCGCTGCCCTGGAAGGCGGAACCGCGGCGCTCGCGGTCGCTTCGGGCCATGCAGCCCAACTGCTCGTCTTCCATACCATCATGCGCCCGGGCGATAATTTCATTGCCGCCAAGCGGCTCTACGGCGGCTCGGTTAATCAGTTCGGCCAGTCCTTCAAGAATTTCGACTGGCGGGTCCGTTGGGCCGATCCGGCTGATCTTTCCACGTTCGAGGGACAGATCGACGACCGTACCCGCGCCATCTTCATCGAAAGCCTTGCCAATCCGGGTGGCACCTTCGTCGATATCGCCGCGATCGCCGCCATTGCGCACAAGCACGGCCTGCCGCTGATCGTCGACAACACCATGGCCAGCCCCTATCTCATCCGGCCGCTGGAGCATGGCGCCGATATCGTCGTGCACTCTCTGACGAAGTTCCTCGGCGGCCACGGCAATTCCATGGGCGGCATCATTGTCGACGGCGGCACCTTCGATTGGTCGGCATCCGGCAACTATCCCATGCTGTCCGCGCCGCGGCCGGAATATAACGGCGTCGTGCTGCACGCGACCTTTGGTAATTTCGCCTTCGCCATCGCCTGCCGCGTTCTCGGCCTGCGCGATCTTGGTCCCGCCATCTCGCCGTTCAACGCCTTTTTGATCCTGACGGGGATCGAAACGCTGCCGCTGCGTATGCAGCGCCATTCCGACAATGCGATTGCCGTCGCACGCTGGCTGAAGGCGCAGGATAAGGTGGCCTGGGTCAACTATTCCGGCCTGGAGGATGATCAGAACCATGCCCTGCAGCAGCGCTATTCGCCGAAGGGGGCAGGGTCTGTCTTCACCTTCGGGCTGAAGGGTGGCTACGAGGCGGGCAAGGGGCTGGTGGAAGGGCTGGAGCTCTTCTCGCATCTTGCCAATATCGGCGACACGCGCTCGCTCGTCATTCATCCCGCCTCGACGACGCACAAGCAGCTGACCGACGAACAGAAGGTGTCCGCCGGCGCCGGTCCCGATGTGGTGCGTCTGTCCATCGGCATCGAGGACGTCAAGGACATCATAGCCGACCTGGAGCAGGCGCTGGCAAAAGTTTGAGGATTGCCCGGGCCGAACGCCGGAAAAGGCGGCCGGCCATCTTTGATGACATGCCATTTCATGCTTTTGTCCGTCCGCGGCCGCCCAATGGCGACCGCGGACTTTTTGCGTTGAATGCGAGGCGCGATCGACGGGAGATTCATATGCCGACCTATCTGCGGTTGACTATCGACGGCATCGAGCCGGAAGCGGGATCGCCCGCCGCAGATCGTCTGGTTTCCGGCGCTCCGGCCTTCCGCACCTGGAACCTCGATGAGGCCGATGGCGGCGTTTATGCCGGCATATGGGAGGCGACGCCCGGAAAATGGAGGATCGCCTATGACGAATGGGAGTACTTCCACATCCTCTCGGGTTATTCCATCGTCACCGCCGATGACGGAGAGACGTTTCACCTGCGTGCGGGCGACCGCATGATCCTGAAGCCGGGCTTCAAGGGAAGCTGGGAAGTCGTTGAAACGACTCGCAAGGACTATGTAATCCGCCTTTGAGGGCGCTCTTGAATCAAAACATGAAGATCGTGGCTCCATGCGGGCGGAAGCGGCCTTTTCAGGAGGTTCCACAACGGTCGTCATGCTTGCCGCAGGTTGTGTCACTCCCGCTTCATTAAACTGTCATCAAACTGAAACAATGCGGCATTAGAGCCATCCTTGTCGCCAGGAGATCGTGGTGGGGAGGTTCATGACCTTGGATGCCTCGCGCCGATCTTCTGCTCGCCATCCTTTCATCACTCTGGGAAGTGAGTTCAATCATGTTGAATCAGAAATTTCGTTCGCTCTGCCTGACCGCAGGCTTCATCGCGGCCATGTCCGTTTCGGCTTCGGCTGCCGACGTCTCGGGCGCCGGCTCGAGCTTCATCGCACCGGTTCTGTCGAAGTGGGCCGAAGGCTACAAGGCTGCGACGAACAATGTCGTCAACTACCAGTCGGTCGGTTCGGGCGCCGGCATCAAGCAGCTCCTCGACAAGACCATCGTGTTCGGCGCTTCGGACAAGCCGATGAGCGACGCTGATCTCGAGAAGAACGGCATTGCCCAGTTCCCGATGATCTCCGGCGGTATCGTCGTTTCCTATAACATCGACGGCGTAAAGCCGGGCGAACTCGTTCTCGACGGCAAGGTTCTGGCCGATATCTTCCTTGGCAAGATCGCCAAGTGGGACGATGCGGCCATCAAGGCTCTCAACCCCGATGTGAAGCTGCCTTCCACCGCGATCTCCGTTGTCTACCGCGCCGACAGCTCGGGCACGACCTTCAACTTCACCAACTACCTGTCGAAGGTTTCGCCGGAGTGGAAGGATAAGGTTGGTTCGGACACGGCTGTTGAATGGCCGGTCGGCTTCGGCGCCAAGGGCTCCGAAGGCGTTTCCACCACCGTCAACCAGACGGCTGGTTCGATCTCCTACGTTGAATACTCCTACGTCGTCGCCAACCATATCGGCTTCGCGAAGATGAAGAATGCTGCCGGCAAGGTTATCGAGCCGAGCCTCGACACCTTCAAGGCTGCCGCTTCCAACGCCGATTGGGCGCATGCCAAGAACTTCAACCTGATCATCACCAATCAGCCGGGCGACAAGAGCTGGCCGATTGCTGCTTCGACCTGGGTTCTGCTCTACAAGAAGCCGGTCGACGCCGCTCTCAACGAAGAAGCGCTGAAGTTCTTCAAGTGGTCCTACGAAAAGGGTCAGAAGGACGCCACCGACCTGTCCTATCTCGCGATCCCGGACGATGTTGCTGCGATTGTTGAAAAGTCCTGGAAAAAGGACTTCGGCGCGAAGTAATTTGTGCTGAGTGAGAAGTTGCGGCGGACAGGGTAAAGCCCTGTCCGCCTTTCATCACAGGATGAGGGGAAATCGATGGCTGACGCGACTCAGACGGCTGGCTTCCAGGCAGTGGATATGGCCGCCGCGACCAGGAAATTCCGGACACAGGATCGGATTTTCTATTTCATGACGCTTGGCTCGGCTGCTCTTGTCGTGCTTCTGCTTTTGGCAATCCTTGCGACTCTTGTCATCAATGCGCTGCCGACTTTCGAGACCTTCGGGTTCTCGTTCCTCTGGGGCACGCGATGGAGCGCTCCCTCCGATATCTATGGCGCCGTGCCTGCCATGGTCGGTACGTTGGTGAGTTCGTTCATCGCCATGCTGATTGCCGTTCCCATGGGCATCGGCATCGCCATCTTCCTCACGGAACTTTGCCCCGGCAGCCTGCGCCGCCCTATCAGTACGGCGATCGAGCTTCTGGCCGGTGTTCCCTCCATTATCTATGGCATCGTCGGTCTGTTCATTCTCGTGCCGATCATGCAGAGCTATATCCTGCCCTTCCTTATCATGACGATCGGCCAGGTGCCGTTGATCGGCCTGCTGTTCCAGCCGCCGGCGCCGGGCGTCGGCCTGCTGACCGCAAGCCTCGTGCTGGCTGTCATGATCCTGCCGTTCATCACCGCAATCGCGCGCGACGTGTTCAGCACCGTGCCGCCGATGCTGCGTGAATCCGCTTACGGCATGGGCATGACCACATGGGAAGTGGCTCGCAACATCCTGATCCCCTACACGCGCCGCGGTCTCGTCGGCGGCGTCATGCTCGGCCTTGGCCGCGCGCTGGGCGAAACCATGGCCGTCACCTTCGTCGTCGGCTCGGTCAGCCGCCTGCAGTCGTCGATCATCTCGCCGTCCACCACCATTTCCGCCCAGATCGCGAACAATTTCGGCGATGCCGACGGTCTGCAATTGTCGAGCCTGATTGCGCTCGGCTTGCTCCTGTTCGTCCTTTCCTTCTGCGTGCTTGCGCTGGCGAGATGGATGATCGGCCGCGGCGACGCGCATTGAGGAAAAAACCCATGGAAAATGCAATTCGTCAGAACCTCGTGTCGAGGCGTTATGGGAAGAACCGGGTGATGATGGCCTTGTGCTTCTTCGCGGCCGCCCTCGGCATATTCTTTCTCAGCGTGATCCTTGTGACCCTGCTGTATCGTGGCGTATCGGCGCTCAGCCTCGACGTCTTCACCATGTCGATCCCGGCTCAGGGCTCGCGCGGCGGCCTTATCAACGCAATCTACGGTACCCTGGTGATTACGGGGATCGCCATCCTGATCGCTGCGCCGATCGGCATTCTCGCGGGTACCTATCTGGTGGAATATGCCAACGGCACCAAGCTTGCCGAGGCTGCCAAGTTCATCAACGACATCCTGCTATCCGCACCCTCGATCATCATCGGCGTATTCGTCTATGGCGCCGTGGTCGTGCCCATGCACGGTAGCTCAGCGATCGCCGGCATCCTCGCACTGGCGCTGATCGCGCTTCCGGTCGTCAACCGCACGACGCAGGACATGCTGTTGCTGGTGCCGAATGCGCTGCGCGAGGCGACTGCCGCGCTTGGCGCGCCGCGCTGGAAGTCCATGACGATGGTGATCTATCGTTCCGCCTGGACGGGTATCCTCACCGGCATCCTGCTTGCCGTTGCCCGTATCAGCGGCGAAACCGCGCCTCTTCTCTTTACCGCTGGTTATAGTAAATTCACCAATCTGGGTCTGACCGGTCCGATGGCCACGCTGCCAGTTGCCATCAACACGCTTGCCGCCGATCCAGGCGAGGATCTGAAACAGTTGGCCTGGGCCGGCGCGCTGATCGTCACCGTCGCCATCCTTGCCCTCAACATTCTTGCCCGTGTCTTGAGTGGGCGCCGCCAGTGACGCAGCTGCCGAACGATAGGAATGAGACCATGAACATGAGCGACAACAATTTCCAGAGCGTCAACACCCAATCGGGGAAGGACGCCGTTTCCCCGTCGGATCTCGGCGCGCTCGCGAAGCTCGAGGTGAAGAACCTCGACTTCACCTATCAGAACGGCCATCGCGTTCTGAAGGGTGTGAACATGAACATCCGCAAGAATGCGGTCACCGCCTTCATCGGCCCCTCGGGTTGCGGCAAGTCCACGCTGCTGCGCACCTTCAACCGCATGTACGATCTCTACCCGGGCCAGACGGTAGGGGGCGAGATCCTGCTCGATGGGCGCAATATTCTCACCAAGGACGTCGATCTGAACGATCTGCGCGCCAAGGTCGGCATGGTGTTCCAGAAGCCCACGCCGTTCCCGATGTCGATCTATGAAAACGTCGCTTTCGGCATCCGGCTCTACGAGAAGATTTCCAAGGCCGAAATGGACGTCCGCGTCGAAGCGGCGCTGACGGAAACGGCGCTGTGGAGCGAAGTGAAGGAAAAGCTGCACCAGAGCGGACTTGGCCTTTCCGGCGGCCAGCAGCAGCGTCTCTGTATCGCCCGCGCCATAGCGGTCAAGCCGTCCGTGCTGCTTCTCGACGAGCCGACCTCCGCTCTCGACCCGATCTCGACCGCCAAGATCGAGGAACTGGTTTCGCAGTTGAAGGGCGAGTTCACCATCGTCATCGTGACGCACAACATGCAGCAGGCCAGCCGTATCTCCGATAGCACCGCCTTCATGTATCTTGGCGAGCTGATCGAATACGGCGCGACCGAGCAGATCTTCCAGGCGCCGAAGGTCAAGCGCACGGAAGACTACATCACCGGCCGTTACGGCTGATTTGCCACGGCTTCGTTTTCGAGCCGACAGTTCGCAATGGCGCGCCGCTCAGGTGCGCCATTTTGCGTTGAAGGGTGGGCTGCGTCCGCGAGGGTAGGAGTGCGCCAGGCGGCTCGTCGTCACCAGGTCAGTTCGAGCTTGTCGAGGCCGTGGAAATGGTAGACGTCCTTGACCTCGGGCGTTCGCTTGAGCTTCAGCCCGGGGAGACGCCGGAACAGGATCGGCAGCACAAGGTTCAGCTCCAGCCGTGCCAGCGGCGCGCCGATGCAGAAGTGGATGCCCGCGCCGAATGAAAGGTTGGGCGCCTCGTTGCGGTCCGGCTTGAAGGCGAGGGGATCGGAAAATTTCTTCGGGTCCAGATTGGCGGCCGCGAGGATCATTGCCACCTTGTCGCCGCGCTGGAAGGAGATCCCGTCGATTTCCGCGGGCTCCAGGCACCAGCGGTCGAAAATGTGTACCGGCGCGCAGATGCGCAGCGTTTCTTCCACCGTGCGTTCCGTCGCGCTCTCGTCCCTGAAGAGCTCTGCGGGCGGATAGCCGCTCTCCAGAATGACGCGCACGGAATTGCCGATCTGATGCACCGTCGCCTCGTGGCCGGCATTGAGCAGCACGATCGTCGTCGACACCAGCTCGTCCTCCGACAGAAACTGGCCCTTGTGTTCCGTCGTGATCATATGCGTAAGGAGATCGTCCCGCGGATTGGCGCGGCGCTCGCGGATGACGGTTTTCACGTAGTCGGAGAATTCCCTGGCCGCCTGATCGGCCGCATACTCGTCCGCCTCGGTTCGACCGAACATATACATGCGCACATAGGCGTGCGACCACTTCAGCAGTTGCGGCCCCATCTCTTCGGGAATGCCGATCATCCGCGCGATCATGGTGACGGGGATGACATCGGCAAAGGCCGACAGAAGCTCGACTTCGCCATCCTTCTCGAAGCCGTCGATCAGGCGGTTCGCAAGCTCGGCAATTTCCGGCTTCATCCTTTCGACATGGCGCGAGACGAAGGCACGGTTGACGAGGGTGCGCAGACGGGTGTGCTCGGGCGGCTCGAGTTCAAGCAGGGAATATTGCTCGGCAAGGTCGAAATTCTTCAAATGCGGCAGAGGCTGGGGCAGGCCGAGTTCTTCGCGGGTGGCGACATGCAGAATCTGCCGGCCGAAGCGGCGATCGCGCAGCAGGCCGTTCACATGGTCGTAGCCGATGAAGAACCATTGCTTCTGCTCCTCCCAGTAGAATGTGGGACATTGGGTATGCAAGGCAGCATAGACGGCGTTGGGATTGCCGTAGAAGGCAGGGTCGCGGCCGTTGAGTGAAAGGCGGCAGGTTGCCGCGTCGATGGAGAAAAGTGCGGATCTGGTCATGCCGAAACGACTATCGGATTATCGGGTGTCGGGAAAGCGCGGTCACATTCTGGCGATCGTGCCCATGCGTCGCAACGCATGGATCTGGTCGTCGAGGGTCGGCACCAACTCGCCTTCGTCGGCGGCAGGCGCATCATCCGCTTCTTTCGCCGATTCCATTTCGTTGAAGACGATGGTGCAATTGCGGCCCGCGTACTTGGCTGCGTAGAGCGCGCGGTCCGCGGAGGATACCAGCCGGTCCCAGCTGACGGTATCGAGCGTCATGATCGCAACGCCGATGCTGACGGTCGCCGGCACCAGCGAGCGCCCGGCCAGCAATGGCACGCGGCAGAAATCGGCACGGATGGTCTCGGCCAGCGCTTCCGCCTGCGATTGATCGTCTATGGGAACGAAGGCGACGAATTCCTCCCCGCCCATCCGACCGAACGCGCCGCTGCGCGGGACGAACTGGCGGGCGACGCGGGCAAATTCGACCAGCACCGTATCGCCGGCCTGATGACCGTGGCGATCGTTGATCTTCTTGAAGTGATCGAGATCGAACAGCAGCGCGGCGAGTTTCTGCGTCCGTTGCTGCCCATCCCCGGCCAGGATATCGTAGCTTTCCTGAAGTCCGCGCCGGTTCAGAACCCCCGTCAACGTGTCGGTGATGGAAATTGCGCGCCAGCGGCGTTCGGAGCGTTCCATCAGCAATTTGCCGTTGAGAACAATGGCGACGATGACCAGCAGCCCGTAGCCGAGCGCCATGTAGCCGCGATAGATCATGGCGTCTTCGAGCGCCGGGGCCAGAAGCGCCATCCAGATGGCGGAACCGAAGCAGAAGCAGGCAAGCGTCATGAAGACGACGCCGAGCTGCCCGCGCGCCGGCTCGCGCCGGCCATCGGACGGATGAACGGCGAATGCGAGCAATGTCGCGCCGGCCGCGCCCGCGAGGTCATAGAGGATGACGCGATTGACGAAGCTCTCGCTGACCCACGGCAAGCTGACGCCTATCAGCCAGATGACTGGCGGCAAGAGCGCGGACCATTCGAGCTTGCGCTTGTCCATGAGCCGGAAGCCGAAGATCCATGCGCTTTCGCCGAGCAATGCAACGGCATTGCCGATCTGGATCGTCCAGATATCGGGAAGGATGCCGCGAGCCGCAACCAGAGCAAACCCCACCGCGCTGACGGTGAAGCCCATGGCCCATATCAGATAGGCGGGCGATTTGCGGTCGTGCCGCCAGGCAAGAAGGAGCACGGTCGCCAGGGTTATGGCTTCCGAACACCAGATGGTCAGGCCTGTCGTCATGTTGAGCACGATTGCTACTTCTCCGCTGCCTCGTCCCCGTCGGCGCAAAGGCACAACGATTTCTGCGATGGCCCATCCTTGCCGAAGAAGATGGTAAGTTCCTTAAATGAGTTGGTAAATTTTGCCTATGTGGATTTTCCAAGCCGTATCGGCAGGGACCTTCATGCTTCCTTCACCTTGCAGATGGGAAATACCGTGGGTAGCGAAAGAGGCGGCGCTGGAGCGCCTTGGCATTCGAGGCGCGGTGTTTAGAAATGCTTTGTCAACGCTTCCTGGCGCATTACAGCTTTTTGACGTTATGCTTTTGGGCGTCTTGAAGTGCATGGCAGGGACACTCTATGTAGGAGTAAAGGATTTTTACTCCGATTCCCGGCGCCTTCGTCGCCGGGGCAAGTTTGGTAAAGGACGCACATGAGAAATCCAGTCGATACAGCTATGGCTCTGGTGCCGATGGTTGTTGAGCAGACCAACCGTGGGGAACGTTCCTACGATATCTATTCCCGCCTCCTGAAGGAACGCATCATTTTCCTGACCGGGCCGGTCGAGGATCATATGGCGACCTTGGTATGCGCCCAGCTTCTCTTCCTCGAGGCCGAAAACCCGAAGAAGGAAATCGCGCTCTATATCAATTCGCCGGGCGGCGTCGTGACCGCGGGCATGGCGATCTACGACACGATGCAGTTCATCAAGCCGGCGGTTTCGACGCTGTGCATCGGTCAGGCTGCCTCCATGGGTTCGCTCCTGCTCGCCGCCGGCGACAAGGATATGCGTTTCGCCACGCCGAACTCCCGCATCATGGTTCACCAGCCGTCGGGCGGTTTCCAGGGGCAGGCTTCGGATATCGAGCGTCACGCACGCGACATCATCAAGATGAAGCGCCGCCTCAACGAAGTTTATGTCAAGCATTGCGGCCGGACCTACGAAGAAGTCGAGCAGACGCTCGATCGTGACCATTTCATGTCCTCGGATGAGGCTAAGGAATGGGGTCTTATCGACAAGGTGCTGACGTCGCGTACCGAAATTGAAGGTGAAAGCGCCTCGTGATTTATCCGCGAGGCGGTGACTTCTACGCCACAGTTCTATCCCATTTGTGATTGAATAGGGGTTTAATGTGGAACGGAACGCGCTAATAGTAAGCATTAATGCTATGTAGCGTTTTTGTGACATAGCATTCGGCATTCGACGGGGGATCGTTGCCACGCAGTTCGGGTCGGTTGCCTGACCTGCGTTCAGTACCCTGAAGGGCGCCGCGATCTGCAAACGAGGGGCAGGTCCGGCGGGCGCATTGAGTGGACCGCGATTTCAGTTTGGAAATTGGCGGCGTGCTGGAAGGAAAGTGATATGAGCAAAGTCAGCGGCAGCAACGGCGGCGACTCGAAGAACACACTTTATTGTTCGTTCTGCGGTAAGAGCCAGCATGAAGTCCGGAAGTTGATTGCCGGGCCGACCGTCTTCATCTGCGACGAGTGCGTCGAACTATGCATGGACATCATCCGCGAGGAAAACAAATCCTCGATGGTGAAATCCCGTGACGGTGTTCCGACTCCGCAGGACATCATCAAGGTTCTCGACGAATACGTCATCGGCCAGCGGCAGGCGAAGAAGATCCTCTCCGTTGCCGTTCATAACCATTACAAGCGTCTCGCACACGCATCGAAGAACGGTGACGTCGAGCTGGCGAAGTCGAACATCATGCTCGTCGGCCCGACCGGCTGCGGCAAGACCTACCTCGCTCAGACGCTCGCCCGCATCATCGATGTGCCCTTCACCATGGCCGATGCGACGACACTGACCGAAGCGGGCTACGTCGGCGAAGACGTCGAAAACATCATTCTGAAGCTGCTCCAGGCTGCCGACTACAACGTCGAGCGCGCGCAGCGCGGCATCGTCTATATCGACGAAGTCGACAAGATTTCCCGCAAGTCGGACAATCCGTCGATCACGCGCGACGTCTCGGGCGAGGGCGTGCAGCAGGCGCTTCTGAAGATCATGGAAGGCACGGTCGCGTCGGTTCCCCCGCAGGGTGGCCGCAAGCATCCGCAGCAGGAATTCCTGCAGGTGGATACGACCAACATCCTCTTCATCTGCGGCGGTGCTTTTGCCGGCCTCGACAAGATCATCTCCGCTCGCGGCGAGAAAACGTCGATCGGCTTCGGCGCTACGGTCAAGGCCCCGGATGATCGTCGCGTCGGCGAAGTCCTGCGCGAACTGGAGCCGGAAGACCTGGTGAAGTTCGGCCTCATTCCGGAATTCATCGGCCGCCTGCCTGTCCTGGCGACGCTGGAAGACCTGGATGCGGATGCGTTGATCCAGATCCTGTCGGAGCCGAAGAACGCTCTCGTCAAGCAGTATCAGCGCCTGTTCGAGATGGAAGATGTCGAGCTGACCTTCCACGAAGACGCTCTGCGCGAGATTGCCCGCCGGGCGATCGTCCGCAAGACGGGCGCTCGCGGTCTGCGCTCGATCATGGAAAAGATCCTGCTCGACACCATGTTCGAACTGCCGGCTCTGGAAGGCGTTCGCGAGGTGGTCATTTCCGAGGAAGTGGTTCGCGGCTCGGCCCGTCCGCTCTATATCTATGCCGATCGCCAGGAGGAAAAGGCCAACGCAACGGCCTGATCCCTGCATCAGCGATCACGAATCGGGGGCTCGTCATCGACGGGCCCCTTTCTATTTGAAAAATCGTGCACTTTGCTGATAAAGTCTTGGATAAGCTCGTGGGAACGCCGTTGAAACCGGTTGTGAAGAGTGCCCGCTGCAGCCATGATGGCATGATTCTGGAGCATTCGGCGGATGGGGCTCGAGTCCGGCGTTTTATCTTCGGATTTTGCCTCGCCGGCCGTGTTCGAGTAGCCGGGCCTCTGTGTTTGTTGTTGCGTTCCTCCTCGTGAACAAGCGGGACTTCTGTCTGGCGACGGAGCGTCCCGCATGACTTGAAATAGGTAGTGTGAAGCTCCACTTGTTTACCAAGTGAGAGAGCCGGCTAATCCCCCCAAGCCGGCGATGAGCCCGGAAACGGGACGACGGAAAGGAAATGACATGAGTAAGAAAACGTCTGCGGCACATGAGAGCATTGCCTATCCGGTACTGCCGTTGCGCGACATCGTGGTTTTCCCCCACATGATCGTGCCTCTGTTCGTCGGACGGGAAAAATCCATTCGGGCGCTGGAAGAAGTCATGGGTTCGGACAAGCAGATCATGCTGGTCACCCAGATCAACGCCAGCGATGATGATCCCGCGCCGGACGCCATCCACAAGGTGGGTACCGTTGCAAATGTTCTGCAGCTGCTGAAACTGCCTGACGGCACCGTGAAGGTGCTGGTCGAAGGCCGTGCGCGCGCGGAGATCGATGAATATACCGGCCGTGAGGATTTCTACGAGGCCCTCGGCCATGTCCTGAGTGAACCCGAGGAAGACCAGGTCGAACTGGAAGCGCTGAGCCGTTCGGTTGTTTCCGAGTTCGAGAGCTATGTAAAGCTCAACAAGAAGATTTCGCCGGAAGTGGTTGGCGCTGCTAGCCAGATCGACGACTATTCGAAGCTCGCCGATACCGTTGCGTCGCATCTGTCGATCAAGATCACCGAAAAGCAGGAAATGCTGGAAACCACCAGCGTCAAGGCTCGCCTGGAAAAGGCGCTCGGCTTCATGGAAGGCGAGATTTCGGTTCTGCAGGTCGAAAAGCGCATCCGCTCGCGCGTCAAGCGCCAGATGGAGAAGACCCAGCGCGAATACTATCTGAACGAGCAGATGAAGGCGATCCAGAAGGAGCTCGGCGACGGCGAGGAAGGCCGCGACGAGATGGCCGAACTGGAAGAGCGCATCTCCAAGACCAAGCTGTCGAAGGAAGCCAAGGAAAAGGCCGATGCCGAGCTGAAGAAGCTCCGGCAGATGAGCCCGATGTCGGCCGAAGCGACGGTGGTGCGCAACTATCTCGACTGGCTGCTGGGCATCCCGTGGCACAAGAAGTCGAAGATCAAGGCTGACCTGAACAACGCCGAGAAGATCCTCGAACAGGATCATTTCGGCCTGGAAAAGGTCAAGGAGCGCATCGTCGAATATCTGGCCGTTCAGGCTCGCGCGACGAAGATCAAGGGCCCGATCCTGTGCCTTGTCGGCCCTCCGGGCGTCGGCAAGACCTCGCTTGCCCAGTCGATCGCCAAGGCGACCGGCCGTGAGTATGTCCGCATGGCGCTCGGTGGCGTTCGTGACGAAGCCGAGATCCGCGGTCATCGCCGTACCTATATCGGCTCGATGCCCGGCAAGGTCATCCAGTCGATGAAGAAGGCAAAGAAGTCCAATCCGCTCTTCCTGCTCGATGAAATCGACAAGCTGGGCATGGACTATCGCGGCGATCCGTCTTCGGCCCTGCTGGAGGTGCTGGATCCCGCGCAGAACTCGACCTTCATGGATCACTACCTGGAAGTCGAATACGATCTGTCGGACGTGATGTTCATCACGACGGCGAATACGCTGAATATCCCTGCGCCGCTGATGGACCGCATGGAAGTCATTCGTATCGCCGGTTACACCGAGGATGAAAAGCGCGAGATCGCCAAGCGGCACCTGCTGCCGAAGGCCATCAAGGAACATGCGTTGCAGCCGCAGGAATTCTCGGTCAGCGACGATGCCCTGATGGCGATCAGCCAGCAGTACACCCGCGAAGCCGGTGTTCGTAACTTCGAACGCGAATTGATGAAGCTCGCCCGCAAGGCGGTCACCGAGATCATCAAGGGCAAGACCAAGTCGGTTGCAGTAACCGCCGAGAACATTTCCGACTATCTCGGTGTACCGCGCTTCCGTCACGGCGAAGCCGAACGCGACGATCAGGTCGGTGTTGTTACCGGCCTCGCCTGGACCGAGGTCGGCGGCGAGCTGCTGACGATCGAAGGCGTGATGATGCCGGGCAAGGGCCGCATGACGGTCACCGGCAATCTGAAGGAAGTCATGAAGGAATCGATCTCCGCGGCGGCCTCCTACGTCCGTTCGCGTGCTGTCGATTTCGGCATCCAGCCGCCGCTCTTCGACAAGAGCGACATCCATGTGCATGTGCCGGAAGGCGCGACGCCGAAGGATGGTCCGTCTGCTGGTGTCGCCATGGCAACCGCGATCGTTTCGATCATGACCGGCATCCCGGTTTCCAAGGATGTCGCGATGACCGGCGAAATCACGCTGCGCGGCCGCGTGCTGCCGATCGGCGGCCTGAAGGAAAAGCTGCTGGCAGCAATGCGCGGCGGCATCAAGAAGGTGCTGATCCCGGAAGAAAACGCCAAGGATCTGGCGGAGATTCCGGACAACGTGAAGAACAGCATGGAAATCATCCCCGTGTCGCGCATGGGCGAGGTTATCAAGCACGCGCTTGTTCGCCGGCCCGAGCCGATCGAGTGGGATGGCACCGTGGAAACGCCTGTAATTGCTACGGTTGAGGGCGTTGACGAAGTGGGTTCGACCATCGCTCATTGAGGCCCTTTGCCTCAATTCCGTCGAATTGACCTAAAAGGCGAAAAGACCGGCAATTTTGCCGGTCTTTTTTTGTGAAAAGCGTATGGCAACGCTTGCTTTTCCTTGATTTGCAGGGTTTTTGGGGGTGCGGCGGGTAAGAGCATTCCTATTTGCGCCCCGCTTACTGATAAGTCGTTTCATACCAAAGAAAGGGGTGGAAACATGAACAAGAATGAGCTCGTGTCCGCAGTGGCTGAGAAGGCCGGTATCACGAAGGCTGACGCTGCTTCCGCTGTTGACGCTGTTTTCGAGACCGTCCAGGCTGAACTGAAAAAGGGCGGCGACATTCGCCTCGCTGGTTTCGGCAGCTTCACCGTTTCCCACCGTGCAGCCACGAAGGGCCGTAACCCGTCCACCGGCGCTGAGGTCGATATTCCGGCCCGCAACGTACCGAAGTTCACGCCCGGCAAGGGCCTGAAGGACTCGGTCAACAGCTAATTCGTTTTCACCCGCCGCGAGGCTTTTGCCTTGCGGGTGGATACATTGGGGCCCGCCCAAGCGGGCCCTTTTTTATTGCCTTCGTGCCGTCAGAGCAGCGTCCGGCCACCGTTGACGGCGAGCTTCTGCCCCGTGATGAAATCCGCCTTACTCGAGGCAAGGAACGCCACGGCATTGGCGATATCTTCAGGCCTGCCGAAGTGGGCCAGCGGCGTGTGGGCGAGATAGCCGTCCTTTGCCTGCTGCGAAGCGTCGGCATGGCGCTCCACCGGAATCCACCCCGGAGCCACGAGATTGACGGTGATCCCCTCCGGCGCCAGCTCTCTTGCCCAGGAGCGCGTCATCGCCAGCATGGCGCCCTTGGCGGAGGCATAGTTGCCGAAATTGGGATTGCCGAGCTCCGCGACTTCCGAGCCGATGTTGATGACGCGGCCCGACTTGCGCGCCCGCCAATCCGGCAGAACCGCCTGCAGCAGTTCCAGCGGCGCCTTGACGAAGAACTCGAGCTGATCGAGATAGGTCCGCCAGGATTGCTCCATGAGAGGCATTTCCGGCTGCTGGCCGGTCGCATTGTTGACGATCAGGTCGACCGGCCCGAGCGACGCCTTGATCTTCTCGATGCCGCCAACGATCTGGTCCTTGTCGATCACGCTGAATTGAGCGGCATGAGCTTGTCCGCCGCGCTGCCGAATGGTGTCGACGACCCTCTCGGCTCCCTGCGTGTCGCTTGCGTAATTGACGGCGACCGCCCAGCCGGCCTCGGCAAGCTCCAGCGCGATCACCGCGCCCAGGCCGCGAGAGGCGCCCGTTACCAGCGCTACCTTCATTGCATCCTCCTCCATGTCCGCTCCTAACGCGGACCTCTTCTCCCATATGTCTCCCGACCGGGCGGGCCCCGTGCATCGGTAAGGCCGAGCCGACCGAAAGACATCGTCAGGGTGGCCGAAGGCGTGCCCCCGGCCACCCGTTTCGAACCGGCTGCTACCAGCGGTGATGAACGTGCGGCGCGATCAGGCGTTCGTAGATTTCGCGCGTCGCCGCCATGACGTCGGCGGAAAGCGGAGCCAGGCCGGCCGCGGCCGCATTGGCCTTTGCCTGCTCGGCATTACGCGCACCGGGGATAACGACGGTAACGGCCTCGTTCATCAGGATCCAGCGCAGGGCGAAGGCCGCCATGCTGGCGCCGGCCGGCACCAGCTTGCGCACTTCTTCCACGGCCTGGAGGCCCACGTCGAAGGGAACGCCGGCAAAGGTCTCGCCGACATCGAAGGCCTCGCCATGACGGTTGAAGTTGCGGTGATCGTCGCTGGCAAACTGCGTATCGCGGGTGATCTTGCCGGAGAGCAGGCCGGAGGCGAGAGGCACGCGGGCGATGACCGCCACGTTCTTCCGCTTCGCTTCCTTGAAGAACAGATGGTCGGGCCGCTGGCGGAAGATGTTGTAGATGATCTGGATGCTGAGCACGCCCGGATACTCGATCGCTTTCAGCGCCTCTTCGACCTTCTCGACGCTGACGCCGTATCCCTTGATCTTGCCGGCCTTCTGCAATTCGTCGAGACCGGCGAAAACCTCCGGCCGATAGAGAACTTCGGTCGGCGGGCAGTGAAGCTGCACCAGATCCAGGCTTTCCACGCCGAGATTCTTCAGGCTGCGGTCGATGAAGCCTTCCAGATTGGCCTTGGTGTAGCCATCGGCTACATGCGGGCTCAACCGGCGGCCGGCCTTGGTCGCCACCATCGGGCGCTCGCCGCCACGGGCCTTCAAGACGTCGGCAATGATCTTTTCCGAGCGGCCGTCGCCGTAGACGTCGGCCGTATCGATGAAGGTCATGCCGGCATCGAGAGCGGCGTTGAGGGCCGCACGGCCATCGGCCTCGCTGACATCGCCCCATGCGCCGCCGATCTGCCAGGCGCCAAAACCTACATCCGTAACGATAAAGGGCGTGCGTCCGAAAGCATGATGTCTCATGAGATGTCTCCTCTCTTTTGATCGCTGGATAACAGCGCAGTAGCAGCCGCCCGGGCATGCCACAAGCGCGCATCCGCAATGAAGGATCGCAATCGCGTGAACCAGGCGTATGACAGCCCGGCTCTGCCGACGAAACCGTTGGATGACGGAGCCGGCGCGGTATTCATCGCGCCTCCGTTTCCTTAAGAAGGAAAGATCGGATATCTGACGTCATCGGAACCCATGTCCTCTTTCAGCTTCATCCATGCCGCCGATCTGCATCTTGGCAGCCCCTTCCAGGGCTTGGCCCTGAAGGACGCAGCCGTCGCTGCCGTCTTCGTCGAGGCCAGCCGCAAGGCCTTCTCGACGCTCGTCGGCTTGGCGATCGAAAGGCGCGTCGATTTCTTCGTGATCGCCGGCGATGTCTATGACGGCGATTGGAAGGACAACAAGATCGGGCTGTTCTTCAATCGTGAAATGGCGCGGCTGGAGCGGGCGGGAATTCCCGTTTATCTGCTGCGCGGCAATCACGACGCGGCAAGCGTCATCACAAAGACCATCACCTTGCCGCCGAACGTCCATGAGTTTCCGACCGCCAAGCCGGGCAGCTTCAAGCTCGAAGCGCTCCGGGTGGCGCTGCACGGCCAGGGCTTCGCCGAGCGCTCCGCCAACGACAATCTGGCGCTTTCCTATCCGGCACCCGTCGCCGGCTGGTTCAACCTGGGCATTCTCCACACCTCGCTCACCGGCCGAGAGCCGCATGCGCCCTATGCGCCGTGCTCGGTCGATGATCTGCGCTCGCGCGGTTATGATTACTGGGCGCTTGGCCACGTTCATGACTATGAAGTCGTGGCGTGGGATCCGCTCGTCATCTTTCCCGGCAATCTGCAGGGACGCAATATCCGCGAACGCGGTGCCAAGGGTGCTGTGCTGGTGACGGTCGAAGACGGGCGGATCGAGCACGAGCGCCTAATCGTCGACGAAGCGCGCTTTGCACAGGTCGATATCGTCGTCGGTCCGGAGGACGATCAGACGGCGATCTTGCGCCGCGTGGAGCAGGCGGTGCAGCCCGTGGCCGACGACATGGCTGGGCGGATGACCGCGCTGCGCGTCCGACTTTCCGGCGAAACGCCGCTGCACGGCGCGATAGCCGCCAACCGCCAGCAATGGCGCGATGAGGTGGAGGCCGCCTGCCATCGCGTGCATGAGGATATCTGGCTTGAAAAGCTGGAACTGAGGCTGGTGCCGCCACCGGAGAGAGCTGCGGATGCGGACGGTGCGCTGGATCTGCGTCAGCTCCTGGCCGAACATGCCGGCGGTGCCGATATCGCGGTGGAAGCGGGCCGCCTGATCGATGAGATCGCGGTGCGCCTGCCGGGCGGCCTTGGTGCGACGGAGCAGCCGCTGGACGACAGCATGGAAGCCCTCATCGAAGAGGCGCGGCAATTGCTGCTTGCCCGCGGGCAGGGGGCAGCCTGATGCGCTTTACCCGGCTCGATATTCTCCGCTATGGCGCGCTGACCGATCGGACGCTCGATTTCCGGGCCGGTGCAAGGCTGCATGTCATCTATGGCCCGAACGAGGCGGGGAAATCCTCGGCGCTGAGCGCGATCTCCGATCTTCTTTTCGGCTTCCCGACCGCCGCGGAGCAGAGCTTCCTGCACGAACCCAATACATTGCGGATCGGAGCCGACATCAATGCACGCGACGGCGCGCGGCTGAGCTTCCGCCGCCGCCGTGGCCGGAAGGGAACGCTTCTCGCCCCTGACGACAAGGAGACGCCGCTGGCCGAGGATGCGCTTGCACCCTTCCTCGGCAATTTGAGCCGTGACGTCTTCGAACGCGCCTTCGGGCTGGACTCGCAACGACTTCGGCAGGGCGCGACCGCGATGCTGCGCAGCGGCGGCGAGATCGGCAGCCTGCTGTTTTCGGCGGCGTCCGGTCTGACCGGACTGTCCCGGCTGCGTCAGTCGCTGGAAACGGAAGCCGACGGCATCTATGCCGCCAGGCGTTCGAAGGATCGCGGTTTCTACCAGGCTCTCGATCGCTACGAGGATGCGCGCAAGGCCGAGCGGGACAACGAGCTGAAGTCCGGCGATTGGAAGAAGCTCCTCGCAGAAGTGGCCGAGCTGGAGACCGAACTGGAGCGCCTGCAGACGGAACGCCGCGGCACGCGGGAGGCGCTGGACCGGTTGAAGAGGCTCAAAACCTTGCAGCCCTTGCTCTCCGAAATCGATGCGGAAAGCATGGCGCTCGATCGCCTTGCCGATCTCGCCGCCATACCGGACAGTTTCGCCGATACGCTTGAACAGAGGTTGCGTGACCGGCAAGCGAGCGAAGAAGAGCTGCGCCGGGCCCGGCAGGCCGTTGCGCGCGCGGAAGAGGATCTCTCGCGCATACAAGTCGATGACGCGCTGTTGCAGATATCAGGCGATGTAACCCAGCTCTTTGCCGATACAGGCAACTACCGCGCCCAGCGTCACGACCTGCCGCGCGTCGATCAGGAGCTTGCCGGTTATGACACGACGCTTTCGCAGCTCGCCCGCCGCCTCGGTCTTGCCGAGATCGAGCTGGAGCGGCAGCAACCGAGCGATATCGATCGTGCACGCCTGTCCGAGCTGGTGGAGCAGGGCAGGCAGCTTGCGCGGCAGATGCAATCTCTTGCCGAGCAATCCGAGAACGAACGCAGACAGCTGGCTGCTTTGGAGAGGGACAGCCTTGCGGGCCGGTTGATCGATCCCAGACCCTATATCGATCAGCTTGAGGCATTGGCTGGCGATCTCTCGGCCTTGAGCAGGCTTGACGGCTTGGAAACGCAGATACGGCGCATCGAGGCCGATCTCAATGAAGCGGCCCGGCGGCTGCAGCCACCGGTTGGTGACATCGATGCCCTTTTTTCGGTGCCGCTTCCGGAAGCGACGGAGATTACGGGACATCGAGACGTCATCGATGACGCTCGTTCGAAGATGCGCGAGGCGGCCGGAAAACTGCAGAGCTATGATGAACAGCTGGCGGAGATAGAACGCACGCTTGCCGACGCGGAACGCACCGGGCCGGTCGTCACGCGCGAACAGATCGCAGCGGCACGCGAGGGCCGTGATGGGCAATGGGCTTCGATCCAGCAAAGATGGTCGGACGGCGCCGCTCCCGAGGCCAAGCTGCTTGCCGTCCTGACCATGAGCCTAGCCGAGGCCGACCGTCTCGCCGATGCCGCCTTGAGCGATGCGGATCGTGTTGCGCGCCACGCCGATTACCGCCTGCGTCAGGCGCGCTTGCTGCAGGAGCGGGAAGAGGCCTCTCGCCGCCTCAAGAGCTGCGAGAAGTCTTTCAAGGACGCTCAGGCGGCCTTCGCTGCCCTTTTCGAGCCCTGCGGTATCGATGCCCTCGACCCTTCGACGATGCTGGAGTGGCGACGCGGAGTGGAATTGCTGCGCCGCGAGCGCAAGGCGTTGCGGGATCTGCTCGACGAGCGCGATGAGAATGCGCTGGCGGAAGGCCGCGTCCTGCCTGCCTTGCAGGACATCGTCGAGGCGACCGGCTACAGGAGCGGCCGCCTTCCGCCTGCCGCGATAGCCGAAGGGCTGCGCAAGCATCTGCGCCTTCTTTCGGAACGCTGGAGCGAAAGCCGCACGCGCGAAGGAGAGATCGGTGCTGCGCGCGACCGACTGGCCCGGTTCGACGATCAGCAGCAGATATTGGAACGGCAGCATGCCGACTGGCGCGGCGCGTTCGGCAAGGCCGTGGAGCTTTTGGGCCTGCCATCCGACACGACGCTGGATATGGCGAATGCTGCGCTGAAGGCATGGGAGGAGTTGCCTGATCTTCTGGCGGAGCGAGAAAACCGTTTGCGCCGGGTCAATGGCATGCGGCGCGACATGGCGGATTTCGAGCGGCGGCTGGCGACGCTTGCCGCCACCAGCGGCTATGAATTGGACCATCTGCCGCCGGATGGTGCTGCCGAGGCGCTGCACTCCCGCATCAATGCCATGCGCGGCGAATTGAAGAAGCGCGACAGCCTCGAAGAGGAACGGCAGCGCGGGGAAGGGCTGGTGGCGCGCCAGGAAGCAGCGCTTGCCGCCATCGCGACCGATCTCGACCTTCTGACTGGCGATCTGGGTTGCATGGAGGACCTGCCGGCCTTGCTATCGCGACTGCGCGAGCGCCTGCGTCTCTCCGCACGGCTTGCCGAAAGTCGCGACCGCTTCCGTCAGCAGGCCGACGGCAAGGCCGAAGACGACCTTCGTGCCGAGCTTGCCGGCTTCGAACGGGTCGCTGCCGATCTCGAAATCGAGCGCCTGACCGAAGAGGATCAGCGTCAGTTCGCCATGCATGGCGAGCTTTCGGCGCGACTGGCGGAGAACCGCCGTCAGCGGCAGTCCTTGGAAACGGGTGTCAGCGCCGAATACGCGGTCTTCGAAAAGCTCTCGGCCGAGCAGGAGGCAAAGGACCTCGCGCGGCAATGGGTGGTGCTGAGGATTGCGGCCCGCATGCTGGCGGGCTCGATGGAGGCCTATCGCGAGAAGCAGGCCGATCCCGTCGTCAGGCGGGCCGGCGAGCTATTCTCGCAATTGACCGGCGGCCGCTTTTCCCGTCTCGTGGAGGCGCATGACGAAAGCGATGCGCTGCAGCTGCTGGCGGAACGCGCCGCCGGCGAACGCGTGCCGCTGGATGGCTTGAGCGAGGGTACGGGCGACCAGCTCTATCTCGCCTTGCGTCTGGCGTTTCTCGAGGATTATTCCGCTCGCAACGAGCCGGCGCCGCTGATCGTCGACGATATATTCCAGACGTTCGACGACGAACGCGCGCGCGCCGGACTGCAGGTTCTGGCCGCAACGGCCGACCGCTTCCAGACGATCCTGTTTACCCACGAGAAGAGCGTGGTCGAGATCGCTGAAAGCGAGATCGGCAAGGGGCTCGACCTGATCCAACTCTGATCGGGGCCGGCTGCGGCCCCGGGGTTTCTACGAGGCCGACGGGATGTGCAGTCGTGTCGGTATCACGATCCTTGGATCTGACTTGTCCCGGCTGTAGGCCGGATTGAGCGAGCGGTCGATGAAATTCTGCGTGGCGTGCAGCCGGCGCAGGTTCTGCTTCTCCTGCTCGAACCGCTTCTTGCGCTCGCCGGATTTGTCGGACCCGCGCGACAGCGATTCGTGATGATATAGGCAGGCAAACGGTGTCCAGACGATGCGATAGCCAGCCTTGTGCGCGCGCAGGCAATAGTCGACGTCGTTGTAGGCCACCGCGAAATTCTCCTCGTCGAACAGGCCGATCTTCCGGAGGCAATCGCCCGAAATCAGCATCACCGCCCCGGTCACGCAGGTCATGGTGTTGCGCACATGCAGCCGGTTCATCGGCCCGCCGAACTCCTTCGGCTTGTTCATGTACCAGTGGCCGGCCAGCCCGCCGAAGCCGATCACCACGCCGGCATGCTGCATCTTGTCATTCGAGAACAGCAGCTTGGCGCCGACGATGCCGGTTCTGTCGTAAGCGAGGCAGGAGACCATTTCCTTCAACCAGCCTGATTCTATGACTTCGACATCGTTGTTGAGGATGAGGCAGTGTTCCCCGGTCGCCGCCTGCAGGCCACGATTGATCGAGCGGGAGAAATTGAAGGCCTCCGCCGTAACGGATGCGGAGAATCGCGGCTCGGTCTGGCGGTAACGATCGTAGAGATCGAGAACCGATTGATCCGTGGAGCCGTTGTCGATGACCAGAACTTCGAAGTTGGGATAGTCGGTCTTTGTGAAGATATCGCCGAGGATGCGCGAGATCAGATCCAAATTATCCTTGCTCGGAATGACGATCGAAATCTTCGGCCACTCGCGAGGCGCTTCAAAAATGACGCGATGGAGCGTCTTGGTGAGAGCGCCTTCCACATCGATCGCCTGCTGCAGCCGCTCGAACCTCTCGGTCAACGCCTTCCTGGCATTGCTGGTGGCGGCGTCCATGAACTTGCGCGAGTAGGTTTTGCCGTTCCGGCGCCACCAGTAGGCGGGATAGGGCAGGTGGAGAATGCTCTCCTCGGGAAGGCTCTCCAGATAGCGCAGCAGCAGATCGTAATCCTGCGAGCCGTCGTAGCCGGTGCGCAGATAGCCGATTTCGCGAAGCCGGCTGTGGCGATAGATGGAGAAATGATTGATGTAGTTCACGCCCGTCAGCAGCACGGAATCATAGGCCGGCTTCAGCATGACGCCGGTCGGCTTCAGGGTGTCGTCCACCACCAGTTCGTCCGTATAGAGGAAGTTCGCCTTCAGATTTCGCTCCAGCGTATGCCGGATGAGCCTGAAGGCATGGGGCGCGATGACATCGTCATGGTCGAGAAAGGCGATCCATTGCCCTTGCGCATGCGCCAATCCGGCATTGGTGGCAGCAGCGATCCCGCCGTTGCGCTCGTTCAGTACGAAGCGGACGTTATCCTTCGATTGCTGGCTTTCATACCATTGCCGCGTTTCCGATGAGGTCGAACCATCGTCGCTCAGGATAAGTTCGGTCCCTTGCTCGCTTTGTGCTTCGAAGGATTTGACGAGGTCGTCCAGATAGCGAGGTGGCGCGTTGTAGACGGGAACGACGATGCTCAGCCAGTTCCCGGCGGTTGCCGATACCGGTGGCGCGGCCAATTCGGAGGCAAGCCGGTAGTTCGCGTCGGCATATTGCACGGTCAGGCTTGCTCCGCGGCGGCCAAAGCGCAGCCTGGGCAGCTTCATCCAGTGCCGCGGCAGCTTGCCGAGATCGATGCGTCTGGTTGTTTCGTCCGCGCCGAGGGCCTCGGAAATATATCTCTCGGCCGACTTGGCGGATGCAAAGGTCTTGGCATCGAACTGGAAACGCGTTGGAAACGTCGCTGGATCGGCGCGCAATGAGCAGATGGTGCCGGCCGAACCGATATCTGCCGTGACGATGAAGCGACGGCCCTCCGGGAAGGAGACGGCATCCTTCTCACGGAAGCCATAACCGCGGTTGATATAGAACTTCGGGTCTATGGGCTCGTCAACCGCGGCAATATGAATGACCAGCAGCCTTTTGCGAACCGGCGAAAACCTGATCTCGAATGCGGGATCGTCGCCCACGGACGTCCATAGGTCAGGAGGAGCATCGGCGGATATTTCGCGTTCGAGATCGGCGTTCGGTACGATTTTGAGTGTCATCGAAATATTGTTTATCCGGACGCCTTGAGGCGTCGTTTATGAGATTTCAGATCTGGGCTAAGCCGCCGAGCGGCTCGAAACATATGCCGGGAAATGCCGGGTTCGCATGCAGGCGCATTTTCTCGATCGAATTTCTTGTGGCATCGCGAGCGGCGAGCCGACGCTCCCGGTTGCCCACCAGCTGGTCTATGGCTGTCAGCCACGCCTCCGGAGTATTGTCGATGTGAAACTCTCCGGCGACGGCGCAACGCGCGAACGTTGGGCATCGGGAGAAGATCGCGGCCGCCTGCAAGCGGCTGATGTCGATCCGCTTGGTGTCGGAACGGCTCGCATTCGTCTTTCCCGCCAGGAGGGGCGCCAGGGCGATGTCGGCGGCATGATGCGTTGTCTTGGCAAGATAGGCCGGCCACGACAAGGGTGGTCGGATCGCAATCCGCGTGGCATCGATTCCCTGCCGGCTCCATCGGCGCGCGAGGCCGCCCCCGGCGAACACTTCAAAATGCAGGTTGACGTGCTTTTCCATCGCGGTTCTGACGACGGGCATCAGGAACTCATGCTCGCGGCGGTGAACGCCGGTGGCGTGATAGACCATCTGCAGCGGGGCAGCATCCTGGTCTTCGGCAGATGCCGCGCCGTGAGCCGGCTCCGCCGGCAGCGGGGCGAGAACATCGATCCGATGGCCCGCAGTAGCGAGGGAATCCGCCAGGGTTTCGGTGGAGGACCAGATGTCCGTCAGGAGCCGGTTGACCCGGGGCAACGGGCGAATGGCCAATCTCAGCAATCTGAACTTATAGTCCCAGTTTGCCTCGTTGCCGGCGACCACGGCGGCGATATCGTCGTCAACGAAGTACGCCACTCCGGCGAGACGTTCGCGCCGCTGCTCCAGCCAGCGAATATGCGGCGGCTTGATGTAACGGCAAATAATCACAAAAAGCCCGTCGCTTTCGATCCCATCCAGGGGGTCGTCGAGGCCTTTCATGATCACAGGGATCTCGCCGAGCGTTTTGGTTCGCTCGTCAAGGTAATAGCTGACGCTGGGGTTGGGATGTCGCGACAGGATAAGAAGCCGTGTCGCGATACGATGCCTATTCTCCGCCGGCCTTCCCAGCGACCGGGGCCGGGGAAGCAGTTTGTAGATGACGTTGCGTAGAATCTGCATGGGGCCGCCTGCGCAACTTACGTCAAACGACTTCGGATATTCGACAGCACGCCGACGACGATGCCCCAGATCGCCAGGCTCGCCGCAAGGATGACGCCGATCCAAAGCGCTCGCTTGGGATATTCGGCCTCGTCCGGCAGGCTGGGTGCGAGAAATGTGTCGAGGTAAAGAAGCTGCTGCTTGCTGACGAACTGAACCTGTTCCAGCGTCTTCATGCTCGTTGCGAACTGCTGCTCCGCAAGACTTTGCTCGAGCTCCCGCTGGGACAGATCCACCGACACATCCGCGAGGTTCTGTTCCGATTTGTTCTGCCCGGCAATCTGGCTGTTCAATTGATCCAGCTGCTTCTGCTTGCTATCGATTTCGCGTTTGAGAATGCGCATCTGAGGAGCATCGGCGGACACCGTGCCCAGCATCGCATCATATTTTTGTTGGAGGCCTATTCTCTCGGTTTGCACCGTCGATATCAACGTCGACAAGATGGTCGACGACCCTTCGACGCTGAGAACGCCCGATTGATTGCGGGCGCTCAAAAGATGTTCTCGCGCCGTCTGCAATTGATTTTTTGCGTTGTCCAGGTTGGTTTGCGCCGTGGTGATGACATCCCGCCAGATGCGATTGTTGACCTCGTTGACCGCCCCTTCGGAAGCCTCGACGACCGCCTCTAAAACCCGCTGGGAATCGGCCGCCGAAAAAGCGCGTAGCTTGACCGTTACGATACCGCTGTTCGCGTCGACTTTCACCGATACGATATCTTCCCAGTAGTCGAGCAGCTTTTCCGAGCTGGCATCCTTTTTCAGCCGCGCGATCGGATCGATCGATGAATCGCCATAGATTTTCCGCAGATCGATCTTGCCCTCAAGAGCCGTCAGCATGTCCTTGCTTTGAATGAAGTTCGTGACGATCTGGGTATCCTGGACGATTTGCGTGGTCGGCAAGCCGGTGACCTTCGCCAACTGGTTCTTGCCGAGCGCCGGGCTCGATGAACGGACCGTGAAGCGTGCTTCGGATTGATATTGATCGGAAGCCACGCACGTAAAATAATAGATGGAAGCCAGGTTGGGCACGACAAGCAAAAGAACAGCCGAAAGCAGCGACACTTTTTGAATGACTTGCTCGAGCGGGCGCGGTCTGAGGCCGACAGCCTTGAACAGCTGACTCCTTCTCGACGTCGAGAAACGCAGTTTGCGCGCAGTAACCGACAGCCTCGCCGCAACCTCGCGGCTTTGCTTGGTCGCCGTGAGCTCAACGGCCTTGGACGTGTTTCCGCTATCTTGAGCCATATTGGGCCGTACCGGCAATCCTTCTAACGTTATCGGTTCAATCTGTAATAGGCTTCAATAGCTTGCTCGACCTTGTCGAAAACAACAAGCCTGCCGTCCACGAGCACCATGCCTTTATCGCAGTGCTTCTTGATCATGTTCATGCTGTGCGAGACCATGATGATGTCGGAAGTCTTGCGTCGACTTTCGAATGCCGCCCGACAACGTTCTTGAAACCGGGCGTCGCCGACGGCCAGCACCTCGTCGACCAGATAGCATTCGAACTCGATCGCCATTGAGAGCCCGAAGGCCAGTCGCGCGCTCATCCCCGAAGAGTACGTGCGCACCGGCGCATCAATATAATCGCCAAGCTCGGCGAACTCCTCCACAAAACGGGAGACGCGTCGCACGTCTTCGCCGTAAGCCCGGGCGACGAAATGCAGATTGGCCCGGCCGGTCATATAGGGGTTGAAGCCGCTGCTGAGCCCCAGCGGCCAGGAGACGCGTACATCCTTTGAAATCTTGCCGGAGTTGGCCAGAATAGTGCCCGCGATCATTCGGATCGTCGTCGATTTTCCCGCGCCGTTCACGCCGAGGAGGCCGTAGGAATAACCGGACGCAAATTCACAGCTCACCCGGTCCAGAATGATCTTCCTGCCGTTTGGGGTCTTGAAGAACTTGGAGACGTTCTTGAAGCGGATCATGGTGCATCGCCGCTCATACTCGGTGATCCTCCACGGACGCCCAGATGAGCGAGAGGGTCGCCCAGGCAACCGTGAGGGCGAGCAATATGATCAGCGGCGTGCTGATGCGCCTGGGGAACATTGCTTCTTCCGGTAGCGTCGGCCTGACGAAGACTGCGAGATATAGCGTCTTGCGCAGGGCTTCCGCGAGCACGGTGTCGTAGTTCTTCTGCGAACTCTCGTATAGCTTTTGTGCTATCATGCGATCGGTATCGAGCCTGGAATATTCCAGCAAAGCCTTTGCAAGGCTTGCGTTTTCAGGACCGGTCAGTCCTGATTTCATCTTTTCGATCTGGGCATCCAAGCTGTCTTTGGCGAGACTCAGCTGTTGATAGGTCGGAGAGCCGTCGGCGTTGGATTGCCGCATGACGAAAAGGCGCGTTTCGAAATCCAGCTTCTGCGCGAGAAGGCCCGTGAGAATTGTACCGCTGTCCTTGGCCTGCGCTTCGGGGCTGAGCAGGCCCGATGTGTGCTGAAACTGGTTCAACGCCAATAGGGCGTCGCTGTAGGTCTTTCCGCTCTTCTCGAGGTCGGCCTTCATGCTCTGCACGATATCGTTGCGTGCTCGTTCGGACAGCTCGTTGATAAGCTTTTCGCTTTCCTGAATGACCGCATTCGCGAGCCTTACCGAATCCTCGGGAGAGAATGCCCTGATCTTCAGCGTTATGATGCCGGAGGAGACGTCGATATAGGCGCTGACATGATCGTTCCAATACTTCAGGAATTCCTCGTCAGGCTCGGACGCGGAGAAGCGGGAAAGAAAATCCGTATCGCCTTTCGTGAATATCGCCTTGTAGTCGATCTCGCCACTGATCCTCTTTAGGATCTCTGAGGAGTGGATAAAACTGGTGACGACATAGGCGTCCTGGGTGGCGGAGCGCATGGAAAGAGCGCCGACGCCCGAACCGGTATTCTGTGCGGTGTCGTTATTGTCCGATTTGTCATCCGCATCGGAACCGGAACCCGAGACCGAGCGAACGGCAAAGCGGGCCTCGGCAACATATTGGTCCGAAGCGATGAAGGCATAATAGACGGAGCTGGCCAGAAACGGCAGAACAACGAGCAGCAGGAAGCCCAACAGCCTGAGCGGCGGCTTTCCTCCGGATTGCGTCTTGGGCGCCGGCCCGTCGAGAACCGGAATATATTCAATCTCTTCGATGTCGTTGCGGTCGCGGCTGGCAGGCGTGCGACGGCGAAACAGCGACGGCAGCAGATGCCTGCCCGAGACCGCTTTCGTAAACGATTCTTTCGTCTTATCTTCAATCGCTGCTTTAGGCATGTTGGCTTACATCCGTCTATCGCAATCCGGGCGTAGTCGGTTTGATCGCCTCCCGCACGTAGTGATCGAAAATCAGATCCTCTTCAAGCATCAATTCGGCAATATGCAATGAACGCAACCTCGCTGCAATCTCCTCCAGCGTACTATGTCTTGCATGTAGCGGAAGATCTCCGATCGAAATTCCAAGTAATTCCCCGAGCGCATTCTGAAACCGGATGCTATCGGTGTCATGACCGACAATAGCAAATCGGGACAATAGGTCTATCGCGGCAGCAACATCGCCGCGCGTGATGTGTTGTTCCGGTGTCGTTGTGACCAGCTGTCGTGTCACCGGGGATACCAGAACATTTCTTACATTTTGCGACGCCTTTTTCAGCGCCATCTTTAGTGCGGTTTCGCTGACGAGATCGATGTCCGCAAAGTGCTCGGCGGCCGGAGCGAGGATGATCTTGTCTCGATCGCCAAAAAACGAAATCTGGGTCGTCGCCATCCGCTTGAGAAGGAAGATGCGCAAGGCCATTTCGTAGTAAGGGTCGGTGAGCAGGACGAACGCCTTGAAGCCCTTATCCAGAAACTCCTCGTAATTGCGCATCAGCAGGCGCCCGCTGATGTAGATCGACTGGATCGCGTTCAGGTGAAAGGCTTGGAGCGCGGTCTCATGGCCGAAGCGTTCGACCGATGAGAGTTCATACTGGAACTGGCGGCCGCAATGGTAGTCGAATTTCACCATGGGCAGAAGCTGGGTCTCGAGCCGCACGACTTTCATCGGCACCACTTTCGGCACCTGGGGGCGCCGATAGATCAGCAATCCGGATTTTGCGTCGTGGATCATGAGCGTGGTGCGGCTGGCGAGATCGGGAATGATCTTCGTATCCAGCTTGAATCCCACTCGCCCGTTCTCATGCCTGCCGGAATCGATGACCGCCTGCTTGATCTGGTCGCAGGGAAGGACCATCAGCTCGCCGTCGGCATCCGATACTCTGATGGACGGGAGGTCGGAAAAGCCATCTGGAATAAGGTAGCCTTCGAGAACCGTGCCGCGATCGTATTCGAGATTAAAAAGCAAACAGATCCTCCGGCATCTCGGCACGGCTCGTTCCGCCAGTGCTGCCGCAGTTGAAAGATTGGAAATTCGCAAGCATGGGTCTCAAGACGGCAAGGCGCATCGCGTTGCTGCTGGGATCAATCCACGGCATGGCCTTCCCTCCGTCAAGGCGTGGCAGAGGCTTTACGGGCAAGAAGCGAGAAACTCGGGCCGCCGGCGTGCTTGAGGTTCTCGTCCCTGATGGTGATTTCGCTATAGCCGAGTTTCTCCAGCAGCATCAATATGTCGTCACGATGCATCCAGAAATGGCGATCCTTCATGCCGCCGCAGAACGATGCATTGGCGTTGGCGTGCTGGTAGCTCCGCTCATAGTAGCGAAGCGGAACGCCCTCGATTATCTTTGTTTCCACTTTGCCGCTGAAAGGGATTCGGCGTACGTCGCCCTCGGGCATCGCCTCTTCCAGAAAAAAATGCGTCCAGATGAACACGGCGTTCGCGCGGGCGGCCAGCAAGCGAAGAAATTCGCCGGGATCGGCCATATGGTAGAGCACGCCGGATGCCAGCGCGAAATCATATGTGTCTTCTCGCTCCATCAGCCATTTTTGTATGTCGCCCAACATGAACGAAGCACTGCCGATATTCAAAATCTGCTTCGTGACGAGGCATCTGAGAAAACAGAGACGATTCGCCTCGATCGAGTCGATATGCGCCGGGCTCCGGCTATGCAGCATGTAGGTATGCATCCCTTCCAGCGGCCCGACTTCCAGGATCTTTTTTCCTTCGATGGAGCCGAAGGTCTTCAAAGCCCATTCGATGCGGTCGTCCGCGTAGAGAGGCAGATTTCCTGCGTTGAGATTGAGATTCTTCGGAAAAGCGCAGTTCCAGCCGGAAAGGGCATCGATAGCATTTTGGTGGCTTGGCACACCTTGCTCGTATTGATCGAATATTTCCAAGGGTTCTTTCGGCTTCTTTTTTTGCAATAGCCTTGAAAAACCGAGCATCGACTCAACCTTCATTTCAACAGATATTGGTGCCAAGAAGACGAATTACTGGAGAGATTCCAACAGATACGATTATAATCATCCATTATTCACCGAGATGGCAATTCTCTGCATCAAGTTGATATAAACTACAGAAACCAATCATTAGCTTGCAAATCATTATCGCAGCGGTGTCGCAAGCAAAATCTGCGTTACCTCTGGAAATCGAAATCTTTTTCAGGAGGGGGCGTTGTCAATCCTAAAGCTTGAAACGCTGGAATGCGTTAGATCAAACCGTCAAAAACTCCTTATAAGATGACTCGGGCGTTCGTTTCTCCAAATAGGAAATCGCTTTTCGAAAACCTGAAGTTGATATCATTTCCGGATATTTCGATATATCGGAGGCTGCTTGCTTGGATGACATCTTGTCCGATTCAGTGAATTTTAATTTAAATACTTCAATTCGTAACAGTACCGTTGCGTTTTTGCCCTTCTGCTTGAGCCTGGAGTTCGGGCAGTTGTAGAAAATCAGGTGTCACCCAATGATCGCATCCGATTTTTTTGATTGTATTCCGAGTATGCGGGCTTGTTGATGCGCGCCCGTTATGCTTTTCAAGGCGTCGATAGATTTGATGCATTCCATGTCTGTGCATGCCATCAGGTATCGCGGCAGCTAATAAGTTTGAGGTTTTGCAATTGATTCGTATTGGCGCCGTACTTTGTTGCGTAGTTCTGGCGGGTTGTAATTCGGTCTCGAGCGAAGGCCCGCTGGCAGGTACCATCGTAGACGACGCCGGTCAGTCCGGCGCCGAGCTCGGTCGCAGGAATGCTGCGGTTTTCGATGTCGTGGATATAGACAGCCGTAGCGCGCGCCTCGTTTCCGATTATGTTTCCTCCACCCTCAATCGCCGTTTCGGCATAGGCGGTGGTGTCGGGCCCGTCGTTATCGGCGTCGGCGATGCGCTGAAGGTCACGATTTTCGAAGCGGGTGTCGATGGTCTGTTTTCGACGGCACAGTCGAAGCAGGTGTCGCTGGATATCGTTGTGCAGCCGGATGGCACGGCCGCAATTCCCTACGCCGGCTCGGTGCGTTTCGTCGGCAAGACGCTTGAGCAAGCACGCAAGGCTATCCTCGCGGCTCTGGCGACCAAGGCCGTTGAACCGGATGTCATCGTCACGAGCACGGGTACGGCGTCGCGGACCGTCACCGTTTCAGGCGCGGTCGGGCGCCCTTCGCTGGTTCCGTTGGACCTGACCAAGGAAAAGATCACGGAGGTCGTTGCGAAGGCCGGTGGGCCCGTAACGCAGCCTTATGAAACCTACGTCACGCTGGTTCGTGGTAACCGGACCGGAACGGTTCTGCTGAAATCGATCATCGAGCATCCCACGGAGGACATCTATGTCCAGCCCGGCGATCAGATTTTCCTCATGCGTGATCCGAGAACCTTCACCTTGCTCGGTTCCGTTCGCGGAAGCGGACGCATCGAGTTTGGCGCCAACGACCTCAATCTGCTCGAAGCCGTTGCCCTGGGGCATGGCGCGGTCGATGCGGCAAGCAATGCCACAGGCTTCTTCCTGTTCCGCTACGAAGAGCCCGAAATCGCCAGGAGCCTGCTCGGTCCGGCCCGTTTCCAGGACCTGCTGCGCAAGGGGATGGCGCCGGATGACAAGGGACGCTATCCGATCGTCTATCGCTTCGACATGTCCCACCCGGATAGCTTGATCGTTGGGCAGACCTTTCCGGTCAAGAGCCGCGATGTCATCTATGTCTCGCGTCATCCATCCGTCGATATTCGCAAGTTCCTGAGCCTTATCGGCACGCCGTTGGGCATTGCATCTCAAGGGGCGGCAACGGCAGCGAACCTGGGGCAATAGACCGGAAAGTGGAAGCCTGAGGCTGTGCGTGGTGGGGCGACTGGATTTAAACCGGCGCCCGCGTGCCCCTGTTGAGTGCGACGAGGTTGTTTCGCCTCCATCCGTCGGTTCGCGACGACCGTTTCTGATCGTGACGGATCATGCGCTGAAAGCGAGGGAAATTCATCGCGGAGCGATTTGCAGAGACGACGCCGATGATGCGAGCAGATGCTGTGATTTTCGACGGGAAACGAGGGTGCGAGAGATCGCATATTGCATCGGCTATTGCGCTGCCGCATATTGGCCGCACACGCAGATTTTTTGTCGGTAACAACCACTGATATTTATGGTGCAAGCCGTTAATATTGAAATTGGCCAATTTGGTGCACTTTGTGAACTATTGCTGAGAGATCATGACGGTTGAAATTATCGGACGCGCAAGCGTCGCCCCCGGGGCGAGTTCGATTGAAGAATTGCAACTTGTTCTCAAGGAAGGGCGCTGCACGATAAGCCGGATTCCTGAAGAGCGTTGGGATCTTGCGCGCTTTTGGCATCCGGCTGTGGGTATTCCGGGCAAGACCTACACCTATGCGGCCGGCGTTCTCGATGATGTCTACGCCTTTGATCCCGCGGTTTTCGGTCTCTCCCAGCGCGAGGCGATGCAGATGGATCCGCAGCAGCGCATCCTTCTGAATGTCGTCTGGCGAGCGCTAGAGGACGCAAATCTGCCGATCGACGGCTTCGAGGGGCAGCGGGTCGGCGTCTATGTCGGCGCATCCTCGCTTGAGCACGGCAACCTGACGCTCGAAGATCCGGCATCGGGCGGCCCGTATTTCATGACGGGCAATACGCTTTCCATCGTTTCCAACCGCATCTCGCACATATTCGGGCTGCGCGGCCCGAGCATGACGATCGATACGGCCTGTTCGTCGTCGTTGGTCGCACTCGACCAGGCCGTCAGGGCTTTGGAAGGTGGCGAGATCGACACGGCAATCGTCGGCGGCATCAATATCCTGCTCAATCCCATGTCCTTCGTGGGTTTCGCGCAGGCGCGCATGTTGTCGCCGGAGGGGCTTTGCCGCGCCTATGACGACAATGGTCGCGGATATGTCCGCGCGGAAGGTGGCGCAGCGATCGTGCTGCGCCGGACGGATGTCGCCTTGCGTGAGAAGGACCGCAGCCACGGCAGGATCCATGCCGTCGGGGTCAATTCCTCGGGGCGCACCAACGGCATTTCCATGCCCTCCCGCGAAGCGCAGGCAGCACTGCTGCAGTCGATATATGAAGGGCGGGGCATCGACGTCAATCGCATCGCCTTCATCGAGGGCCATGGAACGGGGACGAAGGTCGGCGATCCCGCCGAAATCTGGGCGATCGGCGAAATCATCGGACGCAATCGGCGGGCGCCGGTGCCGATCGGGTCGATCAAGACCAATATCGGCCATACCGAACCCGCCTCCGGCCTTTTCGGACTGTTGAAGGCGGTCATAGCGCTGGAGAACAATTTCCTCCCGGCCTCACTGCATTTCGACCACCCGAACGAGTCGATCGATTTTGAGGGTTTGAACGTCCGGGTCAACACGTCGGCGATCGAACTTCTTCCTGCGAAGCAGCCGCGCTTTGCCGGTGTCAACTCCTTCGGCTTCGGCGGCACGAACGCTCACGTTGTAATCAGCGACCCCGATCCGGTAGCCCCGCCCGAACCGCAGATCCGAGGCGAGGGAGTGGTTTTCGCCGCAAGCGCCCATACGGCGTCCGCTCTTTCGGCGCTGCTTGAGGGATACAAGGCGCGTCTCCAAAGTGCGGAGCCCAAGGAGGCTCGCCAGATCGTTGCTTCGGCCGCGGCCAATCGCGAACCGATGCGCCATCGCTTCGCCGCGCGCGCCAGGGACAATGCCGCCATTCTGGCCGCGATAGACGCACATCTGGCCGGCAAGCATTCGGTCGGCGAGGTGGGCGAGGCGCCGGCACAGGCAGCCAAGATCGCTTTCGTTTTTTCCGGCAACGGTTCTCAGTGGGCGGGCATGGGCGTCAGCGCCTATCAGGAAAACCGTCATTTCCGGCAATGCTTTCAGTCCTTCAGCGCGCTCTTCGAATATTATCTCGACGAGAAGCTGACCGATATTCTCGTCGCGCCGGACCTTGCCGCGCGGCTGGCCGACACCAAGATCGCGCAACCGCTGCTGTTTGCGATTCAGGCGTCCCTTTCGGACTGCTTTTGGTCCATGGGTGTCAAGCCGGATGCCGTCTTCGGCCATTCGGTCGGCGAAATCGCCGCGGCCTATGCCGCCAAGGCGCTGACGGCCGCCGACGCCGTCGCGATCGTCGCCAAGCGTTCGCTGCATCAGGATCTTCTGGCCGGCGAAGGCAAGATGGCCGCGGTGGTCCTCGGCGAGGACGCCGCGCTGGCCTTCGCGAAATCGCATGGCCTCGACAACATCCATATCGCAGCAATCAATGCGCCGAATTCGGTGACGATTTCCGGCCCGGCCGGCGAGATAGAGGCGTATCGGGACACGGCGCGCAAATTCCAGATCGTCGCCCATGTCCTCGACATCAACTATCCGTTCCACCATCCCATCATCGATCGCGCCAGGGACGCCTTTTTCGCGGACCTGCCCGATTTGGCGCCGGATGGCGGGGCAGGGACCTTCATTTCGACGGTGACCGGCGAATTGCGGGACGGGCGCCTGCTGGACACGCAATACTGGTGGCGCAATGTGCGCGATCCCGTGCTCTTCAAGGCTGGCTGCCAGGCGGCCATCGCCATGGGGTGCAATCTGTTCATCGAAATTTCGCCGCGCCCGATCCTGTCCAACTACGTGGCGGAGATTGCAAAGCACGCATCGGTTCAGGTCATCGCCATACCGACCCTGCTGCGGGAGGCCGCCGTTGCCGGTCATGATCCGGTTTCGCAATCGTTCGCCCGGGCGGTCGCCAATGGCGCGCCTGCGTTGCGTGCGCGTGGAAGCGCGACGCGCAACGCTTTCGTCACGCTGCCGCCTCTGCCGTTCGAGCCGGTGGAGCTTCGCACGCAAAGGACGACCGACGAGATCGATATTTTCGGTCGTGACCGAGAGAGTCACTATACGCTGCTCGGCTGGCGGACCGACCTGAACGGCACGAACTGGAAAAACCACCTAGATGCCCGTCTCTTCCCGGACATCGCCGAACATGTGGTCGACGGCAAGGCAATCATGCCCGGCAGCGGTTTCGTCGAAATCGCGGTTACCGCCGCACAGCAGCATTACCAAACGGACGAGGTTGAAATCGGCAACCTCGAAATCATCCGGCCGCTCGAATTGCTCCAGGATCGCATCGTCGAGCTGTCGACCGTCCTGTCGGCCGAGACCGGAGATATAGAGATCCGGTCGCGCGAGCGCCTCAGCCATGATGAATGGACGGTTCATGCCGTCGGGCGCTGCCGCAGGCCGCTTGGCGGCGAAGGGTTCGGCGAGCCGGCCCGTCGATCGGGCAAGGATCGCAAATCCGTTTTGACCGCTGAAGCGACCTACGAAACGGCGGAGCGTTTCGGGTTGCACTACGGCCCGTATTTCCAGCTTCTCTCCAAGGCCGTGGCCTTCGGTCATGAGGTGATTGAGGTGGATCTGAAGCCGGCGGCTCCGTCTTCGCATCCCTTCGGAACCTATAATCTCAACCCTATGTCGGTCGATGCCGCGTTTCACGGTCTCGTCGCCTTGTTCGATCAGTTCTCGGGTGACGACACCGGGGCGCCCTATATTCCCGTTCACTTCGGCACCGTGAAGGCGTTCGGAAAGGGCAGGTCGATTGTCAAGGCGCGGATCGAGATCGGCAGGTTCAGCGCAAATTCGGTCAAAGCGCGTTTCAGCTTGTTTGACGCAAGCGGCAAGCCCGTTGCCGTTCTCGATGATTGCCGCTTCCGCCGCACCCAGCTACGACGTCGGGCGACTCTCGATTCCGTCGCCTTCCACTACGAGAGCACGCCTTCGGCCATTTTCACGACCCTTGGAAAATCGGATGCGGCTGCACTGCAAATTGCACCGCAGTCCCGCCCCGAGGAGAGCCATGAGGCGAACAATGCGAGCCTTCTTCTCGATGCCGCGATCTATCGCGCCTGCCACGATATAGCGTTGAAGGTTGCCGGTCGTAGCGGCACCGTCGCATTTTCGAACCTTCCCGGCGATTCCGAGTTCAGGTCTTTCCTCGTCAATTGCCTGTATATTATCGAGGACGCCGGCATAGCGACTGCAAGGGATGGCAAGTGGGAAATTCCCCCGGAACCGACCCTGCCGCCGGTGGCTGAATTGCTGCAGGAAATCTATCGCGAGGACGCCGGGCGCGTGGCGGAGAGCGTTCTCGTCGGCAATGCCTATCGCGAGACGCTCGAGCATCTGGCGATGATCCGCCCGCACGTCCTGGAGGATGAGCCTTCGACCCGGGGAGCGGGTTCGCCGAGCGCGGCGACGCTGGAGCATGTGCTTGTTCATTCTCCCTTGAGCAGGAGGCGGCTTTCGATGCTGGTGGAGGCATTGGCCTCGTCCCTCGAAGCCAATGCCGGAGCGATTGGGCGAATTCTCGAGATTGGTTCCGTATCGGCCGCTTTCAGCCGAAAGTTGGCGGCGGTTGCCGCTGCCGCGGATGCATGCCTCATCATTGCCGAACCGCGCGAACAGACGCGCCGGGCATTGGAGATCGCTTTCGAGCGCGATGCGCATGTCATCGTGGCGGACCCGGCCAAACTGGCGGATCGCACTGTCGCCGATATCGCCGTTGCCTCTGGCGAACAGAGCCAGCATCTGATGCGGCATAGCGATGACATCAAGCGGATTGTCCGATCGGTCGCCGCCGGCGGCGGCCAGCTGCTCCTGGCGGATCGTGCACCGAGCGCCTTCAATGATTTCGTCTTCGGCCTTACCGAAGGCTGGTTTGCCGGCAGCCAATCGCCGGAATTCCCGGTCGGGCGGCTCGGCACGCCGAAACAGATCGAGGACATCCTCGGCACGTTGGGTTTTGCCAAGCCCCGGATTCAAGAATTGACCTTCCCGGAAGGTTCGCTGATCGCGGTGTCGGCCGTGGCGGGGCGGCAACCGGATACCGGCATCACGGTGGAGGCTGCAGAGCCGCTTCTGATCGTGTCGGAGCGGGGCAGGAAAGGCCTCGGTAAGCCGGGCAAGCGAGTGACGGTCATCGATCTCGGCGCGCTGTCTACGGATCTTGCCGACGCCCTCGATACGATCGATCCCGATACCCGGCGGATCGTATACATTGCGGACGCGCAACGTGGCGATGCGACGGAACGCTCGCTGTCGCGTCTCTCGATCTTCACCGAACTGGCCAATCTGTTGTCGCAGAACGGTGATGGAGCAAGGCCCCGGCTGGTCATTGTCGCCCCGGGCGGTTCTCCGCTGGCTGCTGGCTCCGTCAATGACGCCAATGCAGGCCTCTGGGCCTTCGGACGTGTCCTTCAGAACGAGTATGACGCCTTTGACGTTCACCTGCTGGATGCCGATGCGGATGGCAAGCGAACGCTTTCCATCGTCGACACCCTGATGACGGCGCAGACAGATAACCGGGAGTGGTTCCTGGACCGCGCGACCGAAAAGGTCCGCGAGATCAGGGCCGCCGCCGGTCCCTTCGATGCCGTCGAAGCAAGCCGCCGCGATTTTGCTGCGGCAACGATCCGCCAGCATGTGGGCGGCCGCCTGGATAGCCTGGGCTGGGAGGAGACGCGCCTTCCCGTGCCGGACGAAGGAGAGGTTGTCGTCTCCGTAGAAGCCACCGGTCTCAATTTCCGGGACGTCATGTGGGCGATGGGCCTTTTGCCCGAAGAGGCCCTGGAGGATGGTTTTGCCGGCGCCACGATCGGAATGGAATTCGCCGGGCGAATTCTTGCCGTAGGCGATAAGGTCGATGACCCGAGGCCTGGCGACAAGGTCATGGGTATCGGGCCCGCTGCATTCTCGACCCATGTGCAGGTTCGTCGCGATGGCGTGACCAAGCTGCCGGAGCAGATGGAAACCGTCGCCGCTGCGACTGTGCCGGTTGCCTTCCTGACCGCCTATTATGCGATGGTCGAACTCGGACGCATTCAGCCGGGCGAAACCATTCTCATCCATGGAGCTGCCGGCGGCGTCGGTCTTGCTGCGCTCCAGATAGCCAAGCTCAGGGGCGCCAGGGTGATCGCCACGGCCGGCACGGTCGAGAAGCGCAGCTTCCTTGAGATGCTGGGCGCCGATCATGTGCTCGATTCGCGCTCTCTGGATTTCGTCTCCGGCGTGCAGCGTCTCACGGATGGAGAGGGAGTGGATCTCGTTCTCAATTCGCTCTTTGCCGAAGCGATGGAACGCAGCATCGAACTGGTCAAACCCTTCGGTCGCTTCCTGGAGTTGGGCAAGCGCGACTACTATGCCGACCGCAAGATCGGGCTTCGCCCGTTCCGGCGCAATGTCAGCTATTTCGGCATCGATGCCGATCAGCTTCTGGTCAACGTACCCGACCTTACGCGGCGCATTTTCACGGAAATCGGCCAGCTCTTCGCAGAGGAAAAGTTGACGCCGCTGCCGTATCGCGCCTTCGCCTACGACGAGATCGGCAATGCATTCCGATTGATGCAGAACGCCGGTCATATCGGCAAGATCGTGGTGCGGCCACCTGTTGCCGGCGTCGATAGTGTCTTGCGGGCTCCGGCGAAATCCTTGCGCTTCGATGCCAAGGGCGTTTTCCTTGTGGCGGGCGGTATCGGCGGCTTCGGACTTTCCGCTGCCGATTGGCTCGTTTCCAGGGGCGCGCGCCGCATAGCGCTGTGCTCGCGTCGAGGCATCGCCGACGCGGAAACGAAGAAGGCGATCGGCGATTGGGCAAAGCGGGGCGTGGTAACGACGCTGCATGCCTGCGACATCACCGATGCGGCCGCAGTCGAGACGCTGCTTGTCTCGCTTCGCGTCGAAGGCGTGCTCAAGGGTGTCGTTCACGCCGCCATGGTTCTGGACGACGCGCTGCTTGCCAATCTGACGCCGGAGCGCAACCGTCCCGTTCTCGAGGTCAAGATCCGTGGCGCGGAAAACCTGGATCGCCTGACGCGAGACGACAAACTCGAGCTCTTCCTGCTCTTCTCTTCGGCGACGACCATGCTCGGCAATCCGGGTCAGGCCAACTACGTGATCGCGAACGGCTATCTGGAAGGCCTGGCGCGGGCGCGTCGAGCTGCCGGCAAGCCTGCGCTCGCGGTGGGCTTCGGCGCCATCGCCGATAAGGGCTTCCTGGCCCGCAACAGCGAGGTCAATGATCTCCTGTCCAAGCGCATCGGCAAGGCCGCCCTGAAGGCGCGCGATGCGCTGGAGCAGGTCGAGCGCTACATGCTGGCGGATAAAGGTGCCGTCGATGCGGCAGCGGTCATGATCGCGGAGATCGATTGGAACGCCGTTCGCCTGCTGCCGATCGCCGGCAAGTCGCTGTTCGAGCCGCTGATGCGGCACGCCGGCAGCCATCAGGCCTTGAACGAAGGGGACAGCATCGACCTCCAGGAGCTGATCAAAGGCAAATCGGAAGAGGAAGCCCAGGCCGCCTTGCATGCGCTCGTCGCCGCCGAGATCGCCGCCATTCTGCGCGTAACGGAGGATACCGTGACGCCCGACAAGGTATTGAAGGATATCGGCCTCGATAGCCTGATGGCCATGGAGCTCGGAATGAGCTTCCAGCAGAAGACCGGCTTTGATATTCCCTTGAGCGGCGTAGGCGACGGTACGACCGTGGGCGATGTCGTCAGCCGTTTGCGCGATCGGGTGATGAATCGCGGCGGCGATGCGAAGGACACCGCAGGCGACGACCAGCTGGTCGAGCGTCTGGCGCGCAGCCACGCCGCGGAACAGGAAAGAAGGGCGGTTCAGTGACTACGCATGATGCCAATGGCGGCGGCCCGGCGGAGCAGAAGAAAAACAAGCTGCTCGAACAGATGCGCCACGTCGGCGAATCCTCCGGGCGTAACCGGGCCGAACGTCTGAACAGGCCGGCGCCGCAGCAGCAGCGCCAGGCGGTCCGTTTCGAAGATCTGCCGGAATACAAACGCGTTGCAACGCAGCGGATCGCAGGGGAACTGCTCGGGGTTGCCAATCCCTTCTATCGCTCGCACGATGTCGCTGCCGGCGCCACGACGCGCATCGGCGGACGCGAGTTCATCAATTTTGCCTCTTACGATTATCTGGGCACCAATACGGACCCGCATGTCGCCGAAAGCGCCAGGCAGGCGATCGACCGCTTCGGAATCTCGGCTTCCGCCAGTCGTCTGGTGGCGGGGGAGAGGCCAGGCCATGTCGAGTTGGAACGCAAGCTTGCGGCAGTCTACGGCGTGGATGCCGCCGTCTGTTTCGTCAGCGGCTACCTGACCAATGTCGCGGCGATCAGTTGCCTCATGGGCCCGCAGGATCTGGTGATTCACGACGAATTCATTCACAACAGCGCGCTCGCGGGCATCAAGCTTTCCGGCGCGGCGCGGCGCCTTTTCCAGCATAACGACGTCGAGAATCTCGAGAACATCCTGAAGTCTCTGTCGTCTGAGTTCCGGCGCATCCTTGTGATCGTCGAAGGCATCTATTCGATGGATGGCGATATCGCCGACCTGCCGGCTCTGCTGGAGCTGAAATCGCGCTATGGCTTCTGGCTTATGGTCGACGAGGCACATGCGCTCGGCATTCTCGGCAAGACGGGCCGCGGCAGTTTCGAGCATTTCGGTCTCGATCCGCGAGACATCGATATCTGGATGGGCACGCTGTCGAAGACGACCTCAAGCTGCGGCGGCTATATCGCAGGCAGCAGCGCGCTCGCCGACATTCTGAAAGCGGAAGCCGGCGGCTTCGTCTATAGCGTCGGGCTCTCGCCCGTTCTGGCCGCTGCCGCCATTGCCGGCCTCGATATCCTTCGATCCGAGCCGGAGCGAACCGAGCGTCTCAGGCGCAACGGCCAGCTGTTCCTCGAGCAGGCCAAGGCCGCGGGCCTCGATACCGGCATCAGCATGGGCCATTCGGTCGTGCCCGTCATCGTCGGCGATTCGCTTCGGGCGGCGCAGCTGTCGAACGATCTGCTGGCCGAAGGCATCAACGTACTGCCCATTATCCATCCGGCCGTGCCGGAAGGCATGGCGCGCCTGCGCTTCTTCATCACCTGCAATCACACCGAAGAGCAAATCCGGCGGGCCGTCGCGGTCACGGCGGAAAAGCTCAGGAGCCTGCTGGATCGGAACTTCGGTCTCGCATCGCTTGACGTGGACAAGATAATGCAATTGTTGCCCGCGGGTGTCGTTCCCGGCGGCCCTTGAAATCAGGACGATCGTCTCATGCACGTTATCGTCACGGGAGGTTCAAGCGGAATTGGTCTGGCGATAGCGAAGCTCTATGCGGCCAGAGGCGACCGGGTTTCGCTTCTTGCCCGCCATTCCGGGCGGCTTGACGAGGCGAAAGCCGAGATCGCAGCACTTCAAGGTGTCGACGGATCCCTTATTCGGACGGTTTCCGTCGATGTCGCCTCGGCCGAAGCGACGGCGGAAGCCGTGGAGCTTTGCGAGGCATCCCTCGGTCCCTGCGATATCCTTGTCACTTCCGCAGGGATCGTCGAACCGTTGGCCTTCGATGCGATGCCGGCGTCGGTTTTCGACGAGCAGGTCATCACCAATTTTCTCGGAACGGCAAATGCCGTGCGCGCCGTCTACCACGGCATGAAGAGCCGGCGTCGCGGCCGAATCCTGATGGTTTCCTCGGGCGCGGCCTTGATCGGCATCTTCGGCTACACCGCCTACTGTGCATCAAAGTCGGCGCTCACCGGCTTTGCCGAAGCCCTGAGCGCCGAGGCGGATGCCTGTGGCGTAGATGTTTCCATCTGCTTCCCGCCCGATACGCTGACGCCGCAATATCGGCGGGAAATCTCTCGGAGACCTCCCGAGGCGGAGATATTGATGGGGTCCGTCAGGCCCTGGAGCGCCGAGGCGGTGGCAGCAAGAATCGTGCGTGGGCTCGACCGCGGCACGCCGAGAATCCATTTCGGATTCTCGCTGATGGCGCTCGCCTATTTCGGTCCGCTGATAAAGCCATTTCTTATATGGTGGTTTTCTCGGAAAACGCGAAAAATAACTGGTAAAGAAGCAAGTTAAAGTCTTGCCGATGGGTCGGCCCGCGGCTTTGATGATGGTAAGTAATACGAAGCAATTGTCGTTGTTGCGCTATCGACGGCGCTGGGACAAGAAGGTGTTAGGGAATTGGTGGCCAGTTCCTCGCGGATTTGGAAAGCGCTGCGGCAGGCAGTGGGCATTTGGATGGCGCAATCTTGAAGCTGCATGATTTTCCAGTTCTTTTGACGCTTGCCTGCTTCGCGTTTTCCTGCGTCATCGTATTTCTGACCGATCCTTTTGCGATGCCGCTGGCTGTCAACGCGCAGAATCGCACGCAGCGGCGCTGGCTGCGCCTGGTTTGCGACTGGGCTGTAAGAATTCCGGTCATCGCGCTGATTTATATCGCCTTCTTCGCGATTTCCTGGCGCCCGCTCTACAGCACGCAGGCGGTCATCAGCTTCTTCGTCATTTTCACGGGGATTTCGAGAGCGAAATTCGAATTCATTCGGGAGCCCCTGGTATTTTCGGACATTGCGCTTGTGGTCGATGTCTTCAAATACAAGGAGATCTTCTACGCGACATCGCTGAACATTGTTTTCTGGGTCATCGCCTTCGCCTATGTGTTCGGCATCAGCGGCCTCTACATGTACCTGGAGCCATCGGTGCTTCCGGCGTCGAACGGCGTGCTTTGGGTACTCTTGGTGCTGGTTTTCGCCTTTGCACCCTGGCTTGCATTGTTCAGCCGGATCGTCAGCGAACCGGTCTGCCGTTTCACGCAGAGGTTTTTGGGCAGGGTCGACGTCAAGATAGATACCGTGCGATTCGGCACCTTCGCTTCCGTCGTGTTTCATTTCGTCATTTGGGTCGGGGTCCGGCGCGAGGCGATCGTCTCGGAGCTATCGGGGCGCTTGATCTCGGCGCTTCAGGAACTCTGGGAGCACGGTGAAGACGAGCCGCTCATCGTCATCTGGCAATCCGAATCCTTTATCGATCTCCGGCATTTCGGTGTCGAGAAGATCAAGCTGCCGAATCTGGATCGACTGCGTGAGCAGGCCGCGCAGTGGGGCCGCATGACCAGCGTCTTCGAGGGTGGTTATACGCTGCGCACCGAATTTGCGGTGCTGAGCGGCTTGCTGCCCGAGAATGTGCACATCGATGCCAGCTATCCCTATCTGCGAGCCAGCCACTACAAGGACGTCGTCTGGCCGGCGCGGCTCAAGAAGGCCGGCTGGAAGACGCAGTTCATCCATCCCTATGACAAGACCTTCTTCCTGCGTCACAAGGCCATGCCGCAGCTTGGCTTCGACCGGATGATGATGCTGGATGAGTTCGATCACAATTCCGAGCGCGATGGCCCCTATGTCAGCGACCTGTCGCTGACGAAGAGCGTGATTCGAACGATCGATGACGACGGCACGAGCAAGAATTTCGTCTTCGTGGCGTCCATGGCGAATCACGGCCCCTGGGAGCCTGGCCGCTGCGGCGACCTGGTCAATCCGGTGGATATATACGGCGAACTCCTGATGCGCGCCGATCATGCGCTCGGCAATCTGGCCCATCACCTCGATAAGCTGGATCGCCCGGTATGGCTGCTTTTCTACGGCGATCACGCGCCCTTGCTGAAGGCCTTCGCCGATCCGTTCCCGGATCCGCGGACCGATTATATCATCGTTCCCCTGGGCCGCGCGCGGGCCCATTCGCAGAAGCCGCAACCGTCGCAGGAAGAGGCTCCCTGGAACCTGATCGGTACATTGCTGCGCTATGCCGGCCTTAGCACCGAGGTCTCGGAGTGAGGGCTGTCGGGGAAGGAGCCGTTTCCCCGCGTGTATTCCTGTTCTTGCAGGGGCCGTCCTCACCGCTGTTCGCCGAGATTGCCGGGATACTGGAAAGGGCCGGCGGCCGCTGCATCCGCATCAACCTGAACGCCGGGGACCGGATTTCGTGGCGCCGGCACAATGCCTTCAACTATCGCGGCGGCTTTGACGACTGGCGCGCCTATGTCAGGCGGCGAATCGAGGCCGAAGGCGTCAGCGACATGATTCTGCACGGCGAGGAGCGCCCCTATCACCGTGTCGCCATCGAGGAGGCACATCGCGCCGGCGTCCGCGTCAACGTCGTGGAGATGGGATATTTGCGGCCGGACTGGGTAACGCTTGAGCGAGACGGCCTGTCTTCCAACTCCCATTTTCCCGCCGATCCCGACTATATCCTCGAATCAGCGTCCGATCTGCCGGAGCCGGACTGGACGCGCCGCTTCAGCCAGACTTTCCTCTCGGAAGCGCTCTATGATCTCGCCTACTATCTTCCGACTACTTTTCTGTGGTTTCTGTATCCGGGCTATAGGCGGCATGGGCTCTACCATCCGCTGCTGGAATATGCCGGCTGGCTGAGGAAGCTTCCGTCGAGCGGCAGAAGGACGCGTCAGGCGGAAGGCGTAATCGAGGATCTGATTGCCAGCGGCAAACGATTCTTCATCTATCCGCTGCAGCTTCAGACCGATTTTCAGCTTCGGGCTCACTCGCCCTTCCATCTGCAGCAGGATGCCATCAGACTGATTCTCCGCTCCTTTGCGGAAAATGCCGGTCCGGAGGCGCATATCGTTCTCAAGATACATCCGCTCGACAACGGTCTCGTGGACTGGCGGGCCTATGTCGATCATATCGGCGCCTCGTGCGGATTGTCTGCCCGCGTCCATGTCATAGACGGCGGCAACCTCGACCGATTAATCGCCGCCAGCCTGGGCATGGTGACGGTCAATTCGACCGCCGCCCTCTCGGCCCTGCAGGCAGGCAAGCCGGCCAAGGCGCTTGGAGCGGCGATCTACGATATCGAGGGCTTGAGCGATCGAAAGGATTTGGATCGATTCTGGCGGGACCCGATGCCGCCGTCGCCGAAACTTCGCGATGCATTCTTCCGCTTGCTTGCGGCGGCCGTGCAGGTGCGCGGCAATTTCTGTTCCGGGGAGGGCGCCCGCGCCGCCGCCGCGCAGATTGCGGAAAGGTTGCTGTCGCGCACGGTCAACTTGCCAGGCGGCTACATCCAGTCACCGCCGAGGCAGCGACCGGTGAAGGTTCATGTCCCTTGAGCGAAAAGAAGGGGAATGGCCGCCGAGGTGCGTCTATGGATGGCTGCCAACTGGCCGCCGCGGTCAGGCGGCCGCGATGCTGTTGCCCCTGAAATTGACAACATGGCTACTTATATGCGGACTGGAGTTCATCTTGGCGCTGTGATTCGACGCCGGGAACAAAAAGCGGATAGCCGTTTGCAGGGAGCAAACATCATGGATGACAGCAGTATGGAACGATTCATGTTGAAGGAGCTGCTCATGATCATAGCGGCTCTCGTGCTTGTTTCCGGCGTGCTTCTGACTGTCGTTATTTTCGGTAATTACTGAACGGCGCGGCCGCATACCGTGAGCGCGTTAAGCCGCTCATATCCATCAAGCTGACAATTGAGTTCTTGAAGAGTGGTGGGCGATGAGAGACTCGAACTCCCGACATCCTCGGTGTAAACGAGGCGCTCTACCAACTGAGCTAATCGCCCTTCAGCGAAGCGGGTCATTGGCCCGCCGCGTTCGGTGGCCGTGATCTATGCGGAACGAGGAAAAACCGCAAGAGTGTTTGTGAAGAATTTTTGATTTTTTTGATTTTTACACATCCCAACCGCACTCATCCACATGGACCGATCCGGCGCCGGTTCGCTCGACCCTGTGCATATCCGGCCCCGATGAAATGCGTGAGGCGGGAACCTGCCATGCTAAATCGCGGGGACGGAAATTTGCGGGCGAGCTTGTCCAAAACAATTCGCACTCTGTCATCGATTTGTATTCAAACCTGCTTGACACCCAAACGCGAACCCCGTAGTTAGCCGCTCATCGAACGGCGAGGGCCGCTTTGATGGGTGCGAAAGCATCCGGAATGCTTGAAATGAAATGCGGGTGTAGCTCAGTCGGTTAGAGTGCCGGCCTGTCACGCCGGAGGTCGCGGGTTCGAGCCCCGTCACTCGCGCCATTTCAAGGTCAATTCCGGTCTGGGCACTCGGCTGAAAGGCCAAACAATGCGCGGGTGTAGCTCAGTCGGTTAGAGTGCCGGCCTGTCACGCCGGAGGTCGCGGGTTCGAGCCCCGTCACTCGCGCCATTCTTTCCAAGCCATTACAATCAAACATCAATTTGTTGCGATTGCGAAGAAGCCTTTTCGCGTTTGCGCCCATTTGTCGCGATACCGTCGCAACACATTGATAAATCCCGCTCGATAGTACGCTAACGGACCGATTCAAAAGGCTTGCGCGCGCGCTCCGGCTGCGCTAACCACGGCTTTGTTGCAACGCTCTTTCGCTTGCTGGGCAATTGCTCAAAAGCGCCCGCCCCGGCGCTCACCGCAAGCAGGGATGGACATGATGACTGGACTGCTCAGTTCCTATATTCCGATAGCGATTTTCATAGGTATTTCCTTGGTGATTGGCCTGGCGCTGTTGATCACGCCGTTCGCCGTCGCCTTCAAGGCGCCTGACTCGGAAAAGCTCTCGGCTTATGAATGCGGCTTCAACGCATTCGATGACGCCCGCATGAAGTTCGATATCCGTTTCTACCTGGTATCGATTCTCTTCATCATCTTCGACCTGGAAGTCGCCTTCCTTTTCCCGTGGGCCGTGTCGTTCGGTGCGATCGGCTGGTTCGGGTTCTGGTCGATGATGGTATTCCTCGCGGTGCTGACCATCGGCTTTATCTATGAATGGAAGAAGGGAGCCCTGGAATGGGAGTAGCCCCAAGCAACACGACGCTCGTGGCGCCGCAGCCGAAGGGGATCATCGATCCCGCGACCGGCAGACCCGTCGGCAGCAACGATCCGTTCTTCGGCGAGATCAACAACGAACTCGCCGACAAGGGCTTTCTGGTCACCTCCACCGATGAGCTGATCAACTGGGCCCGCACCGGCTCCCTGATGTGGATGACCTTCGGTCTCGCCTGCTGCGCCGTCGAGATGATGCAGGTTTCCATGCCGCGTTACGACGTCGAGCGCTTCGGCTTTGCGCCGCGCGCTTCGCCGCGCCAGTCCGACGTCATGATCGTCGCCGGCACGCTGACCAACAAGATGGCGCCCGCCCTGCGCAAGGTCTACGACCAGATGCCCGAGCCGCGCTACGTCATCTCCATGGGTTCCTGCGCGAACGGTGGCGGCTACTATCACTATTCCTATTCCGTCGTGCGCGGATGCGACCGTGTCGTTCCCATCGACATTTATATACCGGGCTGTCCTCCCACGGCAGAGGCGCTGCTTTACGGCGTGCTTCTGCTGCAGAAGAAGATCCGGCGCACCGGCACGATCGAACGGTAAGGCAGGGGACAAGGTATCATGAGTGAAGCCCTGAACGAGCTCGCCGCTTATCTCACGGAAGTTCGCAGCGCCCTGATCTCCTCGAGCGAGATCAAGTACGGCGAGCTGAACGTGACGACGACGGCCGAAAACGTTATCGCCCTGCTGACCTTCCTGCGTGACGACGCCAAGTGCGGTTTCGTCAACATAACGGACATTTGCGGTGTCGACTGGCCGCAGCGCGCCGAGCGTTTCGACGTCGTCTACCATCTCCTGTCGCCGAAAAAGAACATTCGCATTCGCGTCAAGGTTCCCGTCGGCGAAGATCAGGCCGTTCCGTCCGTTTGCGGCATCTATCCCGGCGCCGATTGGTTCGAGCGTGAAACCTGGGACATGTACGGCGTTCTCTTCACCGGACACCCGGATCTGCGCCGTATCCTCACCGACTACGGTTTCGAAGGCCATCCGCTGCGCAAGGATTTCCCGACGACCGGTTTCGTCGAGGTTCGCTATGACGACGCCGCCAAGCGCGTCGTCTACGAGCCGGTGGAGCTGAAGCAGGAATTCCGCAATTTCGACTTCCTGTCGCCCTGGGAGGGCACCGACTACGTGCTCCCGGGCGATGAGAAGGCGAAGGCCTAATTTATGGCGTGTGGCGGGCTTGAGCCTGCCATTCTCTGAATATCTGACAACGCGAGCATCGCCGCCATGACAGAACATAACGTTCGCAACTTCAACATCAATTTCGGTCCGCAGCATCCGGCCGCGCACGGCGTTTTGCGTCTTGTCCTCGAATTGGACGGCGAAATTGTGGAACGCGTCGATCCCCATATCGGCCTGCTGCATCGCGGCACTGAAAAGCTGATCGAGACGAAGACCTACCTGCAGGCCGTTCCTTATTTCGACCGCCTCGACTACGTGGCGCCGATGAACCAGGAGCATGCCTATGCGCTGGCCGTCGAGAAGCTGCTCGGCATCGATATCCCGATCCGTGGCCAGCTGATCCGTGTTCTCTACTCGGAAATCGGCCGTATCCTGTCGCATCTGCTCAACGTCACGACGCAGGCCATGGACGTCGGCGCGCTGACGCCGCCGCTTTGGGGCTTCGAAGAGCGCGAGAAGCTGATGGTGTTCTATGAGCGCGCCTCCGGCTCGCGCATGCACGCCGCTTACGTTCGTCCGGGCGGCGTTCACCAGGACCTTCCCGAGAAGCTCGTGCAGGATATCGGCGACTGGTGCGATCCTTTCCTGAAGGCGCTCGATGACATCGACGACCTTCTGACCGGCAACCGTATCTTCAAGCAGCGCAACGTCGATATCGGCGTGGTTTCGCTGGAAGACTGTTGGGCCTGGGGCTTCTCCGGCGTCATGGTCCGCGGCTCCGGCGCCGCATGGGACCTGCGCAAGGCGCAGCCCTATGAATGCTATTCGGATCTGGAATTCGACATTCCGATCGGCAAGAACGGCGACTGCTACGACCGTTACCTCATCCGCATGATCGAAATGCGCGAATCCGTCCGCATCATGAAGCAGTGCGTCAATCGCCTGCTGGGTGACGCCAAGACGGGGCCGGTTTCGTCGCTGGACGGCAAGGTCGTTCCGCCGAAGCGCGGCGAGATGAAGCGCTCGATGGAAGCGCTGATCCACCACTTCAAGCTCTACACCGAAGGCTACCACGTGCCGGCTGGCGAGGTTTATGCGGCTGTCGAAGCGCCGAAGGGCGAATTCGGCGTCTATCTCGTCTCCGACGGTTCCAACAAGCCTTACCGCTGCAAGATACGTGCGCCGGGCTATGCGCATCTGCAGGCCATGGACTTCATGTGCCGCGGCCATCAGCTCGCCGACGTAGCAGCGGTGCTCGGTTCGCTCGATATCGTGTTCGGTGAGGTGGATCGCTGATGCGAGCCTGGCAGGCCGTCATTCCTGTGATCCTCGTCGCCTGCGGCGCTTCGGCGCAGCAGGCCGGCAAGACGCAGACCCTGCCGAACATCACCACGCAGGGTTCGAATGCGATCGGCGCGAATTCTGCGAAGGGCGGAAATGAGGTGACGTCGGGCGAGGGGGATTCGACCATGGCCGACCTTCTTTCCCGCGGTTATCAGATCAAGGCCGCTGTGCCGAACGGCGGCAAGTTTGTTGTGTTTATGCAGAAAGACCAGTCGGCCTATGCCTGCGAATTCTCGTCTCTGACGAATACGCGGTGTGGGTCCTTAAACTGAGATAAGGCGTGAAAGATGTCCGTTCGTCGACTAGCCGAAGATCAATTCCAGCCTGCCGCCTTCGCCTTCAGCAAGGAGAATGCGGTCTGGGTGGAAAAGACGATCAATAAATATCCCGAGGGCCGCCAGCAGTCCGCGATCATCCCGCTGATGATGCGCGCGCAGGAGCAGGAAGGCTGGGTCACCAAGGCCGCTATCGAAAAGATCGCCGACATGCTGGATATGGCCTATATCCGCGCGCTCGAAGTCGCGACCTTCTACACGCAGTTCCAGTTGCATCCGGTCGGCACGCGCGCTCACGTTCAGGTTTGCGGCACGACGCCCTGCATGCTGCGCGGCGCCGAAGGGCTGATCAAGATCTGTAAGAGCCGGATCAGCGACCATGCTTTCGAGCGCACCGCCGACGGCACGCTCTCCTGGGAAGAGGTCGAGTGTCAGGGCGCCTGCGTCAACGCACCGATGGTCGTGATCGGCAAGGATACCTATGAGGATCTGACCCCGACACGTCTCGAAGAGATCATCGATGCGTTCGCCGCAGGCAAGGGCCATGAAATTCCGACCGGTCCGCAGATCGACCGCGTTTTCTCCGCTCCGGAAGGTGGCTTGACGTCCCTCCTGTCGGATGAGGCGCAGGCAAAGAGCACCGCAGGCAAGGTGGCCAAGGCCACTGCCGAGGCTGTTTCGATACCGCCGTCCGAGGCCGGCCGTGCCAAGAGCACGGATGCTGAAACCAATCAGAGTCTGAAGACGCCGGCAACGGCTCCGGCGGAAGCGGCCAAGAATGCCAAGGCAGCCGAAACGCAGCCGCTTTCGGGAACTGCAGCTGCGGAGCCCGTTGCCGGGAAGCCTTCGCTTGACGACAAGAATCGTCCCGCAGGTATCGAAAGACCCGCACAGCCGGACGATTTGCAGCTCATTTCAGGCGTTGGTCCGAAGATCGAGGGCACCTTGCACGAGCTCGGCATCTTTACCTTCGCGCAGATTGCGAGCTGGCATGAGGCCGAACGCCACTGGGTCGACGGTTATCTGAATTTCAAGGGCCGGATCGAGCGCGACGACTGGGTCAGGCAGGCAGAGGCACTCGCTAAGGGTGGCGAAGCGGAATATATCAAGGTCTTCGGCAAGAAGCCGCGGTAAGAGGTGAAGCATGTTACAGGATCAGGATCGCATCTTTACCAATATCTACGGCCTCAAGGACAAATCCCTGAAGGGCGCGATGTCGCGCGGCCACTGGGATGGCACGAAGCAAATCCTCGAAAAGGGTCGTGACTGGATCATCAACGAGATGAAGGCTTCCGGCCTTCGCGGTCGTGGCGGCGCCGGCTTCCCGACGGGCCTGAAGTGGTCCTTCATGCCGAAGGAAAGCGATGGCCGTCCGCACTATCTCGTCGTCAATGCCGACGAATCCGAGCCGGGCACCTGCAAGGACCGCGACATCATGCGCCACGATCCGCATACGCTGATCGAAGGCTGCGTCATCGCCGGTTTTGCCATGGGTGCAAACGCCGCGTACATCTACGTCCGAGGCGAATACATGCGCGAACGCGAAGCCCTTCAGGCTGCGATCGACGAATGCTACGATGCCGGACTTCTGGGCAAAAACAACAAGCTCGGCTGGGATTATGATGTTTACGTTCATCATGGCGCCGGCGCTTACATCTGCGGCGAAGAAACCGCGCTGCTCGAAAGCCTCGAAGGCAAGAAGGGCCAGCCGCGCCTGAAGCCGCCGTTCCCGGCCAACATGGGTCTCTACGGCTGCCCGACCACGGTCAACAACGTCGAATCCATCGCCGTTGCGCCGACGATCCTGCGCCGTGGCGCAGGCTGGTTCTCCTCGTTCGGCCGCCCGAACAATGTCGGCACCAAGCTGTTCATGCTGTCCGGCCACGTCAATCGTCCTTGCACGGTCGAAGAGACGATGGGCATCACCTTCCGCGAGCTGGTCGAAAAGCACGGCGGCGGTATTCGCGGCGGTTGGGACAATCTGCTTGCCGTCATTCCCGGCGGCGCGTCGTGCCCGGTCGTTCCGGCTGCCGACATCATCGATTGCCCGATGGATTTCGACGGTCTGCGCGAAGTCAAGTCGTCCTTCGGCACGGCTGCGGCGATCGTCATGGACAAGTCGACCGACATCATCAAGGCGATTGCCCGCATCTCGGCCTTCTTCAAGCATGAAAGCTGCGGCCAGTGTACGCCGTGCCGCGAAGGCACGGGCTGGATGTGGCGCGTTCTTGAGCGTATGGCTCGCGGCAACGCGCAGAAGCGCGAGATCGACATGCTGTTCCAGGTGACGAAGCAGATCGAAGGTCATACTATCTGTGCGCTCGGTGACGCCGCCGCATGGCCGGTTCAGGGTCTGATCCGCAATTTCCGTCCCGAGATCGAAAAGCGTATAGACCAGTACACCGCCAACGCGACCAGCCACGGCGCGGTTCTGGAAGCAGCCGAGTAGGGATTGTCATGGCGAAGACCACGGATATCAGGCAGGACAGCGGAGCGGCCGATGATGCATCGGCCGGTTTCGGCCGCGTCGCCGCCGATATGCTGCGGAACGCGCCCATGATGCCGATCCATCCGTTGGTTGCCCATCAGGCTGCGGCGTTTGCCGCGGCGGCGGCCATAGGCTTCAGCGTTACATCGCAGATCGCCGGTGCCTTCTTCGGTGCGCTTCAAGGGGCGGTCGAGGCTTCCGGCAAGCGCGCGGCCGAGACGGACGCAAGGGATGCTGTCGTCTCCAGGGAGGAGCCGGCGGTAAAGAAGGACGAGGCAGGGGAAGCGAAGCCGGTAAAGGCATCGCCCGCTGTCAAGCCGGTCGTCTCGAAGCCGGTGGCTGCAAAGCCGAAGCCCGCGGTCGCAAAACCTGTGGGGGCCAAGAAGGCGGAGCCGAAGCCGGTTGTGTCCGCAACGCCGGTGGCGGCAGCCGCCCGGGGCAAGGCCAAGGTCGAAGCGGCGAAACCGGTTTCGACAGACCCGGCTCCCTCGCGCGGTCGCAAAGCTGTGGCAAAGGCTGACGATCTGAAGCGGATATCCGGCATCGGTCCCAAGCTGGAGCAGGTGCTGAACGGACGCGGCGTCAAGCGATTTGCCGATATCGCCGCCTGGAGCGATGCGGATATCGAGCGGATCGACGCCGAACTCGGCTTTGACGGCCGCATAAGGCGCGACGACTGGGTTGGCCAGGCGAAGGCGCTGCTGCCGAAAGGCCGGAGTTGAGAATTTCCTCGGCTGTATCCGACGGCCGGGGAGGGTGAATGAAGGCGATGGGGACGGTGCGGGCGCGATCCGCACGGTTCGATCGTAAAGCTGGTCTTGCGGGGACAAGTATCGGCAAAGCTTATTGTGAGCGAACCGGTGCCATCGGGCATTTGAGCCGTCCCGATGGAAACCTGGCTTGCGATCATGAAATTGTCTCCGGCCAGGTTGGGCTGAAGACGTGACATAGGACTGAGTGGACGATGGCTAAACTGAAGATTGACGGTAAAGAGATCGAAGTTCCGGATCACTACACGCTTATCCAGGCGTGCGAGGAAGCCGGCGCCGAAGTCCCGCGCTTCTGCTTCCATGAACGACTGTCGGTGGCCGGCAATTGCCGCATGTGCCTCGTCGAAGTGAAGGGTGGCCCGCCGAAGCCGCAGGCATCCTGCGCCATGGGCGTTCGCGATATCCGCGGCGGCCCGAACGGCGAGCTTCCGGAAGTTTTCACCAACACGCCGATGGTCAAGAAGGCCCGCGAAGGCGTGATGGAATTCCTGCTGATCAACCACCCGCTGGATTGCCCGATCTGCGACCAGGGCGGCGAATGCGACCTGCAGGACCAGGCCATGGCCTTCGGCATCGATAGTTCGCGCTATCAGGAAGACAAGCGCGCCGTCGAAGACAAGTATATCGGCCCGCTCGTCAAGACGGTCATGAACCGCTGCATCCACTGCACGCGTTGCGTTCGCTTCACGACGGAAGTTGCCGGTATCTCCGAGCTCGGCCTGATCGGCCGCGGCGAAGACGCCGAAATCACCACCTATCTCGAGCAGGCAATGACCTCCGAGCTGCAGGGCAACATCGTTGATCTTTGCCCGGTCGGCGCGCTGACCTCGAAGCCCTTTGCCTTCACGGCTCGCCCGTGGGAACTGAACAAGACCGAATCGATCGACGTCATGGACGCGCTCGGCTCTGCCATCCGTGTCGATACCCGCGGCCGCGAAGTTATGCGCGTGCTGCCCAGGGTCAACGAGCAGATCAACGAAGAGTGGATCTCCGACAAGACGCGCTTCATCTGGGACGGTCTGAAGACGCAGCGCCTGGACAAGCCCTATGTCCGCAAGGACGGCCGCCTGCAGCCGGCAAGCTGGAGCGACGCCTTCGCCGCCATCAAGTCGGCGGTTTCGGCCACCAGCGGCGACAAGATCGGCGCAATCGCCGGCGATCTTGCCTCGGTTGAGGAAATGTACGCTCTTGGCGAACTGCTGCGATCGCTCGGATCGGAAAACCTCGACTGTCGCCAGGACGGGACGGCGCTTGATCCGTCGCTCGGCCGCGCAAGCTACATCTTCAACCCGAGCATCCAGGGCATCGAAGCCGCCGATGCGCTGCTGATCGTCGGCGCCAATCCGCGCTTCGAGGCTGCCGTGCTGAATTCGCGCATCCGCAAGCGCTGGCGTCGTGGCAAGTTTCCGATCGGCGTGATCGGCGAAGCTGCCGACCTCCGCTATTCTTATGACTATCTCGGTGCCGGCCCGGATACCTTGGCTGATATCGTCAACGGTTCGCACAGCTTTGCCGATGTCCTGAAGAATGCCCAGAAGCCGATGATTATCGTCGGGCAGGGCGCCTTGATCCGCGAAGACGGTGCGGAAGTGCTGGCGAACGCCGCCAAGCTCGCCGCAGCCGTTGGCGTCGTCAAGGAAGACTGGAACGGCTTTGCCGTGCTGCACACGGCAGCTTCGCGTGTCGGCGGCCTCGATCTCGGCTTCGTGCCGGGCGAAAAGGGCGTCAACGCCGCTGCCATGTTGTCTTCGATGGACGTCCTCTTCCTGCTGGGTGCCGATGAGCTGGATTTCAGCCGCAAGGGCGCGAAGTTCACGGTCTATATCGGCTCGCACGGCGACAACGGCGCACAGAGCGCCGACGTCATCCTTCCGGCAGCCGCCTACACCGAAAAGTCGGGCACCTGGGTCAACACCGAGGGCCGCGTCCAGATGGGCAACCGCGCCGGTTTCGCACCGGGCGACGCCCGCGAGGACTGGGCCATCATCCGCGCCCTTTCCGACGTACTCGGCAAGAAGCTTCCCTTTGATTCGCTGAGGGAATTGCGCGCCAAGCTCTATGCAGCCTTCCCGCATTTCGCCGGTATCGACGAGATTGCCGAAGCCGATAGCGCCCAAATTGCCGCACTTGCGAAAAAAGCCGGCGCTATGGCCAAATCGGCATTTGCTTCGCCGATCAAAGACTTCTATTTGACGAACCCGATAACGCGCGCATCGGCTGTCATGGCCGAGTGCTCGGCATTGGCCCGCAACAATTTCCGCGTTGCGGCAGAGTAAGGGCACAGGACTATGGACTCATTCGTTTCGACCTATCTCTGGCCCGCGCTGATCATGATCGGCCAGTCCCTGCTGCTCCTGGTCTGCCTGCTGATTTTCATCGCCTACATTCTGCTTGCCGACCGTAAGATCTGGGCTGCCGTCCAGCTGCGCCGCGGCCCGAACGTCGTGGGCCCCTTCGGCCTGTTCCAGTCCTTCGCCGACTTGCTCAAGTTCATGTTCAAGGAGCCGATCATCCCAGCCGGCGCCAACAAGACCGTGTTCCTGCTGGCTCCTCTGGTTTCCGTGGTGCTGGCGCTCTCCACCTGGGCCGTCGTGCCGGTGGCGCAGAACTGGGTCGTCGCCGACATCAACGTCGGCATTCTCTACATTCTGGCGATCTCGTCGCTGGAAGTTTACGGCATCATCATGGGCGGCTGGGCTTCGAACTCGAAGTATCCGTTCCTCGGTGCGCTGCGCTCGGCGGCGCAGATGGTGTCCTACGAAGTCTCGATCGGCCTCGTCATCGTCACCGTGCTGCTGTGCGTCGGTTCGCTGAACCTGACGGACATCGTGCTCTCGCAGCAGACCGGTCTCGGCACCAAGCTCGGCCTGCCGGCTTCGTTCCTCGACTGGCACTGGCTGTCGCTGTTCCCGATGTTCATCGTGTTCTTCATTTCGGCGCTGGCTGAAACCAACCGCCCGCCCTTCGATCTTCCGGAAGCGGAATCGGAGCTGGTTGCCGGTTTCATGGTCGAATACGGTTCTTCGCCCTACATGATGTTCATGCTCGGCGAATATGCCGCCGTCGTCCTGATGTGCTCGCTGACGACGATCCTTTTCCTCGGCGGCTGGCTGCCTCCGGTCGATATCTGGATCCTGAACTGGGTTCCGGGCATCATCTGGTTCCTGCTGAAGTCGTGCCTGGTATTCTTCATGTTCGCGATGGTGAAGGCTTTCGTGCCGCGCTACCGCTATGACCAGCTCATGCGTCTCGGCTGGAAGGTTTTCCTGCCGCTGTCGCTCGCCATGGTCGTTATCGTTGCATTCGTGCTGAAGCTGACGGGATGGGCATGATGATGTCGATCCTCGCTTCAAGCAGATTTGGAGGTTGAAGATGGCCGGAATTTCCAACGCCGTCAGCTCGCTGTTCCTCAAGGAATTCGTCGGCGCATTCTTTTTGTCGATGCGTTACTTCTTCAAACAGAAGGCGACGATCAATTATCCGTTCGAAAAGGGGCCGGTCAGCCCGCGCTTCCGCGGCGAGCATGCGCTGCGCCGTTATCCGAACGGTGAAGAGCGCTGCATCGCATGCAAGCTCTGCGAAGCCATCTGTCCTGCCCAGGCCATCACCATCGAGGCCGGGCCGCGCCGCAATGACGGCACCCGCCGCACGGTGCGTTACGACATCGACATGGTGAAGTGCATCTATTGCGGCTTCTGCCAGGAAGCCTGCCCGGTCGACGCCATCGTCGAGGGGCCCAACTTCGAATTCGCCACCGAAACCCGCGAAGAACTCTACTTCGACAAGGCGCGGCTTTTGGACAACGGCGACCGCTGGGAACGCGAAATCGCGCACAACATTGCGCTGGATTCGCCATACCGCTGAGCGGAGTTTTGAATATGCCGTGGCAGGCGGCCACAAGTGTCGCCGCCGCGGTCGAATCTAGACCGGGGCTTTGCCGGACGTTCGTCCGGTCGAGCTCCATCGGGCAGGGAAACTCCCGGCTGCCCGGGGGAAGACGAAAAAGGCACCAACATGGGTCTGCAGGCTCTTTTTTTCTATATCTTCGCCTTTGTCGCTGTGGCGTCGGCGTTCATGGTCATCTCGGCGCGGAATCCGGTCCATTCGGTCCTGTTCCTCATCCTGGTTTTCTTCAACGCGGCCGGCCTCTTCCTGCTGATGGGGGCTGAATTCCTGGCGATGATCCTGCTGGTCGTCTATGTCGGCGCGGTGGCGGTCCTCTTCCTCTTCGTCGTGATGATGCTCGATATCGACTTCTCCGAGCTCAGGGCGGGTATTCTGGAATATGCACCGATCGGCGCATTGATCGGTGTCATTCTCGCCGCCGAGCTGATCGTCGTTATCGGCGGCAGCGTGATTTCGCCCGAGATCGCCAAATCGGTCGCCATGCCGATCCCGGCGCCGGCGACCCGAACGAACACGGCCGCCCTCGGCGACGTGCTCTACACCAACTACGTTTATTTCTTCGAGATCGCCGGTCTCGTGCTGCTGGTGGCGATGATCGGCGCGATCGTGCTGACCTTGAAGCATCGCACGCACATCAAGCGCCAGAACATTCCCCAACAGGTCGCCCGCACGCCCGCGACCGCCGTCGAGGTGGTCAAGGTCAAGCCGGGGCAGGGCGTCTGAGGCGAGGCACGAGGATCAAAGGAACAAGAACATGGTCATCGGACTTTCCCACTACCTCACGGTTAGCGCCATCCTCTTCGTGCTCGGCGTCTTCGGTATCTTTCTCAACCGAAAGAACGTCATCATCATCCTGATGTCCGTCGAACTCATACTGCTCGCGGTCAACATCAACATGGTCGCCTTCTCGTCGTTCCTCAACGACATTGTCGGCCAGGTCTTCGCTCTGTTCATTTTGACCGTTGCTGCCGCCGAGGCTGCGATCGGTCTTGCAATTCTCGTCGTCTTCTACCGTAACCGCGGCTCCATCGCGGTTGAAGACGTCAACGTGATGAAGGGCTGATACAGCTATGTTTTTATATAAGGCTATCGTCTTTCTTCCCCTTATCGGCGCCATCATCGCCGGCCTTTTCGGCCGCGCCATCGGTGCCAAGGCTTCGGAATACGTCACCACCGGCTTGATGATCATTGCCGCGATCCTGTCCTGGGTCGTCTTCTTCACGGTGGCGCTCGGCCATACCGACGGCCCGATCAAGGTTGAAGTCCTGCGCTGGATTCAGTCCGGCGGCATCGACGTATCGTGGTCGCTGCGCGTGGATACGCTGACATCGGTGATGCTGATCGTCGTGAACTCGGTCTCGACCCTCGTTCACGTCTACTCGATCGGATACATGCATCACGATCCGCATCGTCCGCGCTTCTTCGCCTATCTCTCGCTCTTCACCTTCGCCATGCTCATGCTGGTGACGTCGGACAACCTCGCGCAGATGTTCTTCGGCTGGGAAGGCGTCGGTCTGGCCTCGTACCTGCTGATCGGCTTCTGGTTCAAGAAGCCGTCCGCGTCGGCAGCCGCCATGAAGGCCTTCATCGTCAACCGCGTCGGCGACTTCGGCTTCGTGCTCGGCATTGCAGGCGTCTTCGTCCTGTTCGGTTCGATCAATTTCGACGTGATCTTCGGCAATGCCCAGAGCTTTGCCGCAGGGCAGGGCGGCCAGCCGGGTGACATCGTGCTCAATTTCCTGGGCATGCACCTCGATCGCGGCCACGCCCTGACGGCCGTCTGCCTGCTGCTCTTCATGGGCGCGATGGGCAAGTCGGCGCAGTTCCTGCTGCACACCTGGCTGCCGGACGCCATGGAAGGCCCGACGCCGGTCTCCGCGCTCATCCATGCCGCAACCATGGTCACCGCCGGCGTCTTCCTCGTCGCCCGCATGTCGCCGATCTTCGAACTGTCTCCGGATGCGCTGACCTTCGTCACCATCATTGGCGCGATCACGGCCTTCTTCGCCGCGACCGTCGGCCTCGTACAGAACGACATCAAGCGCGTCATCGCCTACTCGACCTGTTCGCAGCTTGGCTACATGTTCGTCGCTCTCGGCGTCGGCGCTTACGGCGCTGCGATCTTCCATCTGTTCACGCATGCCTTCTTCAAGGCGCTGCTCTTCCTCTGCGCCGGCTCGGTCATCCACGCCGTCGATGGCGAGCAGGACATGCGCCATATGGGCGGCCTGCGCACCCATATCAAGAAGACCTACTGGATGATGATCATCGGCACGCTGGCCATCACCGGCGTTGGCATTCCGTTCTCGCCGATCGGCTTCGCCGGCTTCTTCTCGAAGGACGCGATCATCGAGGCTTCGTATACGTCGCACAATCCGGCCTCGGGCTTCGCCTTCACGCTGCTGGTCATCGCCGCGCTGTTCACCAGCTTCTATTCCTGGCGTCTGATCTTCATGACCTTCTACGGCAAGCCCCGCGCCTCGCACGAGGTCATGCACCATGTGCATGAATCGCCGAATGTCATGCTGATCCCGCTCTATCTGCTGGCGATCGGCGCCGTCTTCGCCGGCTGGTATTTCCATGACTATTTCGTCGGTCACGCCTACGAGGAATTCTGGAAGCAGGCACTCTTCACGCTGCCCGACAACAAGATCATCGAGGAAATGGAGCATGCCCCGCACTGGGTCGAGCTCAGCCCGTTCATCGCGATGGTCGTCGGTTTCGTGGTCGCCTGGTATTTCTACATCAAGTCGCCGGAAACGCCGCGCCGCCTCGCTCAGCAGCAGCGCCCGCTCTACGAGTTCCTGTTGAACAAGTGGTACTTCGACGAGCTCTATGACTTCATCTTCGTTCGCTCCGCAAAGGCGCTTGGCCGCTTCCTCTGGAAGAAGGGCGACGTCGGAGTGATCGATACCTACGGCCCGAACGGCATTGCCGCGCGTGTCGTCGATGTCACCAACCGCGTCGTGCGCCTGCAGACCGGCTACCTCTATCACTATGCCTTTGCGATGCTGCTCGGCATTGCAGCCCTCGTTACCTGGATGATGCTCGGGAGTTCCCTCTGATGACCGATTGGCCCATTCTTTCAACGGTCACGTTCCTGCCGCTGGTGGGTGTCCTGCTCCTGCTGTTCACGCAGGACGACGGCCCCAACGGCCGCCGCAACATCCTGAACATTTCGCTGGCGACGACGGTCTTCACCTTCATCGTATCGCTGTTCGTCTGGATCTGGTTCGACAACGCCAATCCGGGCTTCCAGATGGTCGAGAAGCATGAGTGGCTGACCAGCGGCATCAGCTATCACATGGGCGTCGATGGCATTTCCATGCTGTTCGTCATCCTGTCGACTTTCCTGATGCCCTTCTGTGTCCTGGCAAGCTGGCTCTCGGTCGAAAAGCGGCTGAAGGACTACATGATCGCCTTCCTCGTCCTCGAGACGATGATGATCGGCGTGTTCGTCTCGCTGGATATCGTGCTGTTCTACGTCTTCTTCGAGGCCGGCCTCATCCCGATGTTCCTGATCATCGGCGTCTGGGGCGGCAAGGATCGCGTCTACGCCAGCTACAAGTTCTTCCTCTACACGCTGCTCGGCTCGGTGCTGATGCTGCTCGCCATCATGGCGATGTACTGGCAGGCGGGCACGACGGACATCCAGGCGCTTCTGCAGTACAAGTTCCCGCCGCAGCTGCAGACATGGCTATGGCTGGCCTTCTTCGCCTCCTTCGCGGTGAAGATGCCGATGTGGCCGGTCCATACGTGGCTGCCCGACGCGCACGTTCAGGCGCCGACGGCCGGCTCGGTCATCCTGGCAGGCGTGCTGCTGAAGCTCGGCGGCTATGGTCTCATCCGCTTCTCGCTCGGCATGTTCCCAAATGCGTCGGAATATTTCGCGCCGCTCGTCTTCGCGCTGTCGGTCATCGCCATCATCTACACCTCGCTGGTGGCGCTGATGCAGGAAGACATCAAGAAGCTGATCGCCTATTCGTCGGTCGCCCACATGGGTTACGTGACGATGGGTATCTTCGCGGCGAACCAGCAGGGCGTGCAGGGTGCGATCTTCCAGATGCTGTCGCACGGTATCGTTTCGGGCGCGCTCTTCCTTTGCGTCGGCGTGATCTACGACCGCACCCATACCCGCGAAATCGCGGCATACGGCGGCCTGGTCAACAACATGCCGAAATACGCCGTCGCGATGATGGTCTTCACCATGGCCAATGTCGGCCTGCCTGGCACCTCCGGCTTCATCGGCGAGTTCCTGACCCTGATCGGCGTCTTCCGCGCCAACACCTGGGTTGCGCTCTTTGCCGCCACCGGCGTCATCCTGTCGGCCGCCTATGCGCTCTGGCTCTACCGCCGTGTCATTTTCGGCGTGCTGGACAAGGAGAACCTGAAGAAGCTCCTGGATCTGTCGCCGCGTGAACAGCTGATCCTTTATCCGCTGATCGCACTCACGATCCTGTTCGGCGTCTATCCGGCTCCGATCTTCGACGCCACGGCCGCCTCGGTGGATCTGCTGGTGAACAACTATACCGCTGCCCTGCACGCTGCGCAGAATGTTGCGCTGTCGATGAATTGATGACGGGACCTATTCGACATGACTGCTGACACAATTCTTGCAAGCCTGCATCTTTCCATTCCGGAGCTCATCCTCGCGGTCGGTGCGCTTGCGTTGCTCATGATCGGCGTCTTCTCGGGCGAGCGGTCGGGACCCATGGTCACCGGTCTTGCCATCGCGCTTCTTGCGGTGGCCGGCCTGTGGATCATCTTCGTGCCGGGCGACGGGCTCGCTTATGGCGGCGCCTATCTAGCCGACGGCTTCTCGCGCTTCATGAAGGTCGTCGCCCTTATCGGCTCGATCGTCGCCATGTTCCTCAGCATGGGGCAGGCGCGCGAGCAGCAGCTCGATCGCTTCGAGTTTCCGGTTCTGCTTGTGCTTGCGACCCTCGGCATCCTGCTGATGATCTCCGCGCACGACCTGATCTCGCTCTACCTCTCGCTGGAATTGCAGTCGCTGGCGCTCTACGTCGTGGCCGCCATCAATCGCGACAGCCTGAAGTCGACTGAGGCGGGCCTGAAGTATTTCGTCCTCGGCGCGCTTTCCTCCGGTATGCTGCTCTACGGCATGTCGCTGGTCTACGGCTTCACCGGCCACACGAGCTTCGACGCCATCGCCGCGGCGCTGAGCGCCGAGACCCGCTCGCTCGGTCTCGTCTTCGGCCTGGTTTTCGTTCTTGCCGGTCTCGCCTTCAAGATCTCCGCCGTGCCGTTCCATATGTGGACGCCGGACGTTTACGAAGGCGCTCCGACCCCGGTTACCGCCTTCTTCGCAGGCGCGCCGAAGGTTGCCGCCATGGCGATCCTGACGCGCATCGTCGTCACGGCCTTCCATCCGGTGCTCGCCGACTGGCAGCAGATCATCGTGTTCATCTCGATCGCGTCGATGCTGCTCGGTTCCTTCGCCGCGATCGGACAGCGCAACTTCAAGCGACTGATGGCCTATTCGTCGATCGGTCACATGGGTTATGCGCTGGTGGGCCTTGCCGCCGGCACCAAGACCGGCGTGTCCGGCGTCATGCTCTACATGGTCATCTACATGGCCATGACGCTCGGCTCCTTCGCCATCATCATGGCGATGCGCCGCAAGGACGGACGTCAGGTCGAGACCATCGAGGACCTCGCCGGCCTTTCCACCACCAACCCGTTCATGGCGGTCGTGCTGACGGCGCTGATGTTCTCGCTGGCCGGTATTCCGCCGCTTGCAGGCTTCTTCGGAAAGTACTTCGTCTTCGTCGCGGCCATCCAGGCGCATCTCTATGCGCTCGCCATCATCGGCGTTCTGGCCTCGGTCGTCGGCGCTTACTACTATCTGCGCGTCATCAAGGTGATGTGGTTCGATGAAGCCAAGGACGAATTTGCGCGCACGGCCGGTTCGCTGCGCCTCGTCTTCGGTCTTTCCGGCCTCTTCGTCGTTGCCTACGTCTTCTTTGGCGGCGCGATCGGCGGGGCTGCCGATCTGGCCGCTGCGACGCTGTTTTGATGGCCTCTGACATGAATAACCGGAAGTCGCTCGCCGACTTCCGGCATGATGCCCTTCAGGAAACGTCATCCACAAACAGCGTGTGCCTTGAGCGTGCACGCGCCGGCGATCCCGGGAACCTGTGGGTGACCGCCGAACGCCAGACGGGTGGACGCGGTCGCCGCGGTCGCCCCTGGGTGTCGGAGCCCGGCAATCTCTATGCATCTCTCCTTCTGATCGACCCCGCTCCCATGGACCGCATCGGCTCATTGCCGCTAGCGGTCGCGGTTGCCGTGCATCAGGCTGTGCGCAGCGTGCTGCCGCTGGCTGCAGAACCGGTAGAGATCAAGTGGCCGAACGATATCCTGATCGGCCGAAAGAAGACTTGCGGCATCCTGATCGAAGGCGAAGCCATGCCGGACGGGCGTTATGCGCTTGTCATCGGCATCGGCATCAACATTGCGGTCATGCCTGACAATCCGATGTATCCGGTCACCTGCCTCAGGCAGCAGGGTTCGATGGTTTCGCCGGACGAGTTGTTTGCCCATTTGTATGCGACCATGTCCGAGGCGCTCGGCGCCTGGAATCGCGGCAAGGGCATTCGGGAAATCACCGCGCGCTGGCGCGAGGTCGCTTGCGGTATCGGCGAAAAGATCACGGTGAACTTGCCGGATCGCTCGATTTTGGGCCATTTCACCGGAATCGATGATAATGGCTTGTTGATGCTCGAGACGGAGGACGGCAGGATCATGCCGATCGCCGCGGGCGACGTTTTCTTTAGATGATGGTTGGGGATCAGATGGCGAAGCAAGACGAATTGGTGTTTCTGCCCCTCGGCGGCGTTGGCGAAATCGGCATGAATCTCGCGCTATACGGCTATGGCCCGCCCGAGCAGCGCCAGTGGATCATGGTCGATTGCGGCGTGACGTTCCCGGGGCCGGATCTGCCGGGCGTCGATCTGGTGCTGCCGGATATCCGTTTCCTCGCCAAGGAGCGCAAGAACCTCAAGGGCATCATCATCACTCATGCGCACGAAGATCACTACGGCGCGCTGAACGATCTTTGGCCCGGGCTGAATGTTCCCATCTATGCCTCGGCTTTCACCGCAGGCCTTCTGGAAGCCAAGCGCGATTATGAGAAGTCGATGGGCGAGATTCCCGTGACGCTCTTCAAGGCCGGTGACCGCATCAATGTCGGCCCCTTCAATATCGAAGGCGTGGCCGTCAACCACTCGATCCCCGAGCCGATGTCGCTGGTGATCCGCACGCCGCTCGGCAACGTCGTCCATACGGGCGACTGGAAGATCGATCATGAGCCCTCGCTGGGGCCGTTGACGGACGAGACCCGGTTCCGCCAGATCGGCGACGAAGGCGTGCTGGCGCTGATGTGCGATTCCACCAATGCGCTCCGCGATGGCGTTTCGCCTTCCGAAAAGGATGTTTCGGAAAGCCTGCGCAAGATCATCGAGAACGCCGAGGGTCGCGTTGCGATCACCACCTTCTCATCCAATGTCGGCCGTATCCGCACGGTCGCCGAGGCCGCCGAGGCTGCCGGCCGCGAAGTGCTGCTATTGGGCAGCTCGCTGAAGCGGGTCGTCGATGTTGCCCGTGACATCGGCCTGATGGAAGGCATCAAGCCTTTCATCGCGGAAGACGAATATGGCTATATCCCGCGCGACAAGGTCGTGGTCATCCTGACCGGCAGTCAGGGAGAGCCGCGCGCGGCCCTTGCCAAGCTCTCCCGCGACGAGATGCGCAATGTTGCGCTGGCTGCCGGCGATATCGTCGTCTTTTCATCGCGTGCCATTCCCGGCAACGAAAAGGCGATCCAGGATATCAAGAACGGCCTGATCGAGCAGGGCGTGCATGTCGTGACCGACGCCGAAGCGCTCGTGCATGTCTCCGGCCATCCGAGACGCAACGAGCTGCAGAAGATGTATGAGTGGACGCGTCCGGCCGTCGTCGTGCCTGTGCACGGCGAGGCGACGCATCTGACCGCCCATAAGGAACTGGCCGAACAGAGCGGCATTTCCACCGTACCGCGCGTGCGCAACGGCGATATATTGCGCCTCGCGCCCGGACCGGTCGAAGTTATCGGTGAGGCCCCGCATGGGCGTATCTTCAAGGACGGTACGCTCATCGGCGATTTCGACGAGATGGGCATCGGCGAGCGCAAGAAGCTGTCCTATGTCGGCCATGTCGCCGTCAACGTCGTGCTGGATGCCCGTTACGATATCGTCGGCGATCCGGATGTCGTACCCATCGGCTTGCCGGCCTATGACGACGAAGGCGAGGAGATGGAAGATACGCTCTTCGACGCCATCGTCAGCGCCATCGAAAGCATCCCCAGAGCACGCCGCAAGGATCTGGACATGCTGCAGGAGGCCGCTCGTCGCGCGGTGCGCTCGGCCGCCAACCAGGGCTGGGGCAAAAAGCCGATTGTAACCGTATTCGTCACGCGCACGGCCAATTGAGGTCGGCGATCCGATCGGGGAGGAGAGTGCCGTGCTGGGACGCATCAATCACATCGCGATAGCCGTCCCCGATATCGCGACGGCCTCCGAAGCCTATCGTGAGACGCTCGGCGCCAAGGTGTCTGCTCCGCAGCTGTTGCCGGAGCACGGCGTTACCGTCGTTTTCGTGGAACTGCCCAATACCAAGGTGGAACTGCTGGAGCCGCTGGGCGAAACTTCGCCCATCGCGTCCTTCCTCGCCAAGAACCCGGATGGCGGCATGCACCATATCTGCTACGAGGTCGTGGATATCCTGGCGGCCCGCGATCAATTGGTCGCCAAGGGCGCGCGGGTGCTCGGAAATGGCGAACCGAAAATCGGCGCGCATGGCAAGCCGGTGCTCTTCCTGCACCCGAAGGATTTCTTCGGTACGCTCATCGAGCTTGAGCAAGTGTGACATTAAAACGCTGATCGGCGCTTTGAAAGACGACTGCTTTGCCCCTATAAGCAGCTTGGAAGAGGAGGAGGCGGGCAGGCTCGTCTCGAAGGGAGCACAATGGCACAGCAGATCGCCGCCGGTTTAGCCGTCTATTTCGTCATCTGGTGGATTACGCTTTTCGCCGTCCTGCCCTTCGGCCTGCGAACCCAGGCCGAAGACGAGCATGTGATCCTCGGTACCGTCGAAAGCGCGCCGACGAAGTTTCGCGCGTGGCGCGTGGTTTTCACCACGACGCTGGTGTCGGCCCTCATCTATGGCACCTGGTATGTCGCTTCGCATTATTTCGGGCTGAGTATAGATTCCATTCCCCAGATCGTTCCAAGCTACAAGTGATCCATGAAAACCGTAGATTGACGGCGCCCGGAATGGCGGCGCCTTGCGATCGCCATCAATTTGTCACACGCCTGTCATCAGCGTAGAGCAAAGAATTTACAGCTTGTGTATATTATTTCGGCTGAAGACCGGGCCAATACTTCCGGGCGATTGAAGAGCGAGCCGAGAAAGCAAAAAAAAACAAGGCTGTAAGCCTTGTTTTAAAGTATCGCGTGATCCTTATCCGTTACCGGGGCAGCGAGCGAGCGCGCCTAAGATCTGATCCTCCCAAGACTTGACCGCGAAACGGCAAGAATTTAGCCTTCTTGCCTCTTTTGTGAGCTAAAATTAGCTCAAAGATTGAGCTTTGTCATCCTTTTTTTTGCTTTTTTGCTACAGTCGAGCAGAATTTTTCTGTTGACAGATTTTCGTCTTAAATCCTTATAAACGTGCGCTTTTTCGAAACATCGAAAATAGGCTGTATCGCCTGTATTCTCAGGTGTTTGCCAAAATCTTCCATTGCAGAATGCGGGTTTCCTTCCTCCGCCGAAGCAGTTATGAACTGCCTCCAGTACATAATTTGCTAACGATTCCGCGGGGCGCGGAATATCAAACCATCTGGAACAAGCGTCATGCGTCTGTCTCGTTACTTCATGCCCATTCTGAAGGAAAATCCTAAAGAGGCTGAAATCGTCTCCCATCGGCTCATGCTGCGAACCGGCATGATCCGTCAGCAGTCGCAGGGCATCTATTCCTGGCTGCCGTTGGGCAAGCGCGTGCTCGACAAGGTCAATGCCATCATCCGCGAGGAGCAGAACCGTTCCGGCGCCATCGAGCTGCTGATGCCGACGCTGCAGTCGGCCGAGCTCTGGCAGGAAAGCGGCCGCTACGACGCCTACGGCAAGGAAATGCTGCGCATCAAGGACCGGCAGGACCGGCCCATGCTCTACGGCCCGACCAACGAGGAAATGGTCACCGACATCTTCCGGTCCTACGTCAAGTCCTACAAGGACCTGCCGCTGAACCTCTATCATATCCAGCTGAAGTTCCGTGACGAGATCCGCCCCCGTTTCGGCACCATGCGTTCGCGCGAGTTCATGATGAAGGACGCCTATTCCTTCGATCTGACGCTCGAAGGCGCCGTGCATGCCTATAACAAGATGTTCACGGCCTATCTGCGCACCTTCAATCGCCTCGGTCTGAGGGCGATTCCGATGCGCGCCGACACCGGCCCCATCGGCGGCAAGCTCAGCCATGAATTCATCATCCTCGCCGATACCGGTGAGTCCGAAGTGTTCTGCCACAAGGATTTCGTCAATTTCGACATCCCTGGCGACGACACGAATTTCGACGACGTCGCCGGCCTGAAGGCTATCTTCGACAAGTGGACTTCGGTCTATGCCGCCACGTCGGAAATGCACGACGAAGCCGCGTTCAACGCCATTCCCGAAGGCGAGCGCCTGTCCGCGCGCGGCATCGAGGTTGGTCACATCTTCTATTTCGGCACGAAATATTCCGAGCCGATGGGCGCGAAAGTGCAGGGTCCGGACGGCAAGGAACATCCTGTCCACATGGGATCTTACGGTATCGGCCCGACCCGCCTTGTTCCCGCCATCATCGAAGCATCGCATGACGAGAACGGAATCATCTGGCCGGATTCGGTCGCGCCGTTTGATGTCGTGGTGATTAACATGAAGGCCGGGGATCAAGCGTGTGACGAGGCTTGCGAAACGGTTTATGCCGCGCTGTCGAAAGCCGGCAAGGACGTGCTGTTCGACGATCGCGATGAGCGCGCCGGAACGAAGTTTGCGACGGCCGACCTCATCGGCGTGCCGGTACAGCTTATTGTCGGCCCGCGTTCGATCGCGAGCGGCGAAGTGGAATTGAAGAACCGCAAGACCGGCGCTCGCGAGACGATGACGGTCGAGGCAGCAATCAAGCGGCTGGCGGGCTGATTGACGATAGATGGGATGGAAGGCGAATGGCGGTGAGCGCGGCAGTGGAACAGCAGGAAAATTCGTTCAAGGCCAGCCCATCGTCTCGTCCGTTTTCCGGATTTGAGCGGCTTGTCGCCTGGCGCTATCTGCGCTCAAGGCGCAAGGAAGCGTCCATTTCGGTCATCGCCGGCTTTTCGCTGGTCGGCATCATGCTGGGCGTTGCGGCGCTGATCATCGTCATGGCCGTCATGAACGGTTTCCGCGCCGAGCTCTTCAAGCAGATCCTCGGCTTCAACGGCCATGTGGTCGTACAGCCGATCGATTCGCCTTTGAACGACTATGCGGAGCTGGCCAAGAAATTTTCCGCCGTGCCCGGTGTCACCATGGCGCTGCCGCTCGTCGAGGGCGAGACGCTTGCCTCCGGCCGCGGCGGCTCCGGAACCGGCGCGCTGGTGCGCGGCATCCGCTCGGAGGATCTGACCAAGCTGAAGACAGTTTCCGATCACATCGTTTCCGGCGACATGGTCGGTTTCGCTTCAGGGCAGGGCGTGCTGGTCGGCAGCCGCCTCGCGCGGCAACTGGGTCTGACGGTGGGCGATCAGATCACGCTCACGGCGCCGGATGGCGACGTCACGCCTTTCGGCGTCAATCCGCGCGTCAAGGCATATACGATCTCCGGTCTCTTCGAGGTCGGCATGTCGGAATATGATTCCTCCGTTGTCTTCATGCCGCTGGAGGAGGCGCAGGTCTTTTTCAATGCCGAAGGCATTGTCGAGAAGATAGAGCTCTTCGTCACCAACCCGGATGACGTCGATCAGTTGCGACCGAAGATCGAGGACGCGGCCGGGCGGCAGATCTTCCTGACCGACTGGCGGCAGGTCAACGCCACTTTCTTCTCGGCCTTGCAGGTCGAGCGCAATACGATGTTCATGATTCTGACATTGATCGTCCTCGTCGCCGCATTGAACATAATTTCAGGCCTGATCATGCTGGTGAAGGACAAGGGCAGCGACATCGCCATCCTGCGCACCATGGGCGCGACGTCCGGCGCGATCATGCGCATATTCTTCATGACGGGGGCCGCTATCGGCGTCGTCGGCACGCTTGCGGGCGTGATACTCGGCGTCGTGGTCTGCCTGAACATCGAGTCCATCCGCCAGTTCTTCTCCTGGATTTCGGGCACGGTGATCTTCAATCCGGAAGTCTATTTCCTGAGCAAACTGCCGGCCCAGATGAATTTCAGTGAAACCATCTCCGTTATCGTGATGGCGCTCACGCTTTCCTTCCTTGCTACGATCTTTCCGGCCTGGCGCGCTTCGAGGCTCGATCCGGTGCAGGCGCTGCGCTACGAATAAGGAATTCGCATTTGATGAAACGCAAGGTCGTTCTCCAGCTCTCGGGCGTGGAGCGTCATTATGGGCAGGGTGAGACGAGCCTGTCGATCCTGAAAGGCGCGGATTTCGCCCTGCACAGCGGGGAGATCGTCGCCCTTGTCGCACCGTCCGGTACGGGCAAGTCGACGCTGCTGCATGTCGCCGGCCTGCTTGAACACCCGGATGCCGGCGAGGTGCTGATCAACGGCCAGGCTTGCGAAGGCTTGTCCGATGACAAGCGTACGGCCGTGCGCCGGAGCGAGATCGGCTTCGTCTATCAGTTCCATCACCTCTTGCCGGAATTCTCGGCTCTTGAAAACATCATGATGCCGCAGCTCATTTCCGGCCTCTCGCGCAAGGATGCAAGCGAGCGGGCTGCCCAGCTTCTCGACTACATGCGCATCGGCCATCGCGCCGATCATCGCCCGGCCGAGCTCTCCGGCGGCGAGCAGCAACGTGTCGCCATCGCCCGCGCCGTCGCCAACGCCCCGCTGGTGCTGCTGGCCGACGAGCCTACCGGTAACCTCGACCCCGCAACCGCCCACTATGTCTTCGATGCGCTGGAGGCGCTGGTGCGTCAATCGGGCCTTGCGGCCCTGATCGCTACCCACAATCACGAACTTGCCATCCGCATGGACCGCCGCGTGACGTTGAGTGACGGCAAGGTGGTCGAAGTCTGATCGGCTCCATCAGGGGACGATCAGGCCGCCACGATAGTCCAGCTCATAGGCCTTGCTCTCCCTCACCATGATGGCCTCGTGGCCGATGAAATGGTCGCAAGTTCCGTTGCTGCGGTCGATATAGCGACCGTACGCGTGCTCGAACTCGAAGCCGCCGGGAAAGCGGTTTTCGTCCAGATAGAGCCGCAGCAGCGCTGCCTTGATGACCATGCCGGCACGCCTGCCGTCGATCAGATCCGGCTCTATGATATGGCCGAAGTAATTCATCGCCCAGACCGGCTCGTCATCGTACCAGACGAGCTCCTGCCCGGCAAAATCCGTGCCGCCGAAATAGCTGTCGAGATAGCGCCAGCGGCCGTTGACGTAGCCGATGTCATGCGAACCGCTGCGGCAGGACGGCAGCCTCTCGCCGTCGCCGACATAGGTTTCCGCCTTGGCGATGACAATAAAATCGTTCAGCTCGGCAAGGTCCGGCATGACGCTCTCCAATTTTGGTGAGCAATCACAATGGCATTGGTTGGGCGGATTGTAAAGAACAAAAAGAGAACAAACTAACTATTGGCCGCTCTCGCACGCCTTCTGACCGATATCGTCCTGCCAGTCCTGGATGCTGACGGTCTTGGCATCGGCCTTCAGCGTCTTGCCGTCCTTCGTCACCTTGCCGGTCAGCACGTTGTAGTCGCAGCTGTGGCTGTTATCCGGTTCGAGCGTGTCGCTGGAGTCGTACGTATAGCCGGCGACCACGAAGCCGCTGTTGCGATAGGCGAGGGTCAGCGTCTGTTCCCAGCGGTCGCGGCCGATGCTGTCATTCTGCGAGACGATTGCGATCGAACCGTTCGGCAGCGCGGAGATAGACGGTTCCTGGCCGACAACGCCGCCGGGCTCGACGCTGCCCCATATCTTGTCTGGAGCGCTTGCGGCCAGCTTCAGCAAGGAATGCTCGTCGTCGCGCAGGTAGATGTAGATGCCGATCGGATTGTCCGCCTGATCGTCAGGGGAAGACGCCGCCAGAAGGGCGAGATCCGGTTTGCCGTCCTTGTTCCAGTCGCCGATCGCGGCATCGATGATGCGCCCGGGCGGGACGGGATCCCCGGCATGGGCTGCGGTTGCGAGCGAAAGAAGAATGAGAGCGCAGGCAGGTGTTTTCATGGTGATCTCCCGGTTGCCTTTGCATAGCGTCACGCCGTTTCCGCGTCTATCGGAGGCCCAAAAAAGTCCGGTGATGAAATTTATTGATGCTTCTATTGACTCTCGAACAAAAATAGAACAAAAAAGAAACATAACGAGTAAGGAGCGCGTAAATGACCGATATCATTCGAGACGTTGCAGCATTCACCTCCATCGTCATGTTCGTTGCCAGCTTTTCCCTCATCATGATGGCGATGTGAGTTTTATCCCCAGATGCACATGATGCTCCCGTATTTGATGGGAGCAACTTCTGGACTTTATGATCCGTAATGCCGACAATGCCGCCGATTCATTTGGGCATGCGGAAGGGTTTGAAATGGCGGATGTGAGTGGCGGCGGCGCGGTTGTGCCGGTCGGCGAAATGCCGGAATTCGTGCACCTCCGGGTTCATTCCGCCTACTCCCTGCTGGAGGGAGCGCTGCCGCTCAAGAAGATACTGGCCAAGGCTGCCGGCGACAGCCAGCCGGCCATCGCCATCACCGATACCAACAATCTTTTCGTTGCCCTCGAATTCTCACAGAAGGCGATGGACGAGGGACTGCAGCCGATTATCGGCTGCCAGGTATCGATCGACATGGAAGATGGCGGCGAGGGCGAGAAGCGCGGGCCGCAACAGGCACTGGCCAAGCTGCCGTCCATCGTGCTGCTTGCCGCCACGGAGCAGGGCTATGAGCGCCTCGTCGATCTGGTCAGCCGTGCCTATCTCGGCGGCGAAGGCAATAGCGCCGTCCACATCACCGCCTCCTGGCTTGAGGAGATCGGCACGGAAGGCATGATCGCGCTCACCGGCTCGCTCACAGGCCCGGTCGATATGGCGCTGAAGGAAGGCCATGCGCCGCAGGCGCTCTCCCGGCTGCTGACGTTGAAGCGGTTGTTCGGCGACCGGCTCTATGTCGAGCTGCAGCGTCACGGCACCTATGATCGTCGCCACGAGCAGAAGATGATCGCGATGGCCTATGAGCACGAGCTTCCGCTCGTGGCCACCAACGAAGCCTTTTTCCCGACGCGCGACGACTACGATGCGCACGACGCGCTGATGGCGGTTGCCCACAACGCCATCGTCTCCGACGACACGCGTTTCCGCCTGACGCCGGATCATTATCTCAAGAGCCGCGCCGACATGGCGAAGCTCTTCGCCAATCTTCCGGAGGCGCTGGACAGCACCGTCGAGATCGCCCGCCGCTGCTCTTTCGTGCTGAAGACGCGCAAGCCGATCCTGCCGCGCTTCACCGGTGCCACCGACGATGCCGAGGAAGCCGAACGTGCCGAGACGGCGGAGCTGCGTGCCCAGGCTATCGAGGGACTGGACCAGCGTCTCGCCTCGCTCGGCATGGCGCCGGGCTATGAGGAAAAGGACTATCGCGAGCGGCTGGAATTCGAACTGAGCGTCATCGAGCGCATGAAGTTCCCCGGCTACTTCCTGATCGTTGCCGACTTCATCAAATGGGCGAAGCGGCATGATATTCCGGTCGGCCCCGGCCGCGGCTCGGGCGCGGGCTCGCTGGTTGCCTACGCGCTGACTATCACCGATGTCGATCCGCTGCGTTTCTCGCTGCTGTTCGAGCGCTTCCTCAATCCGGAACGCGTCTCGATGCCGGACTTCGACATCGACTTCTGCCAGGACCGGCGCGAAGAGGTGATCCGCTACGTGCAGGCCAAATATGGCCGCGAGCAGGTGGCGCAGATCATTACCTTCGGTTCGCTGCAGGCGCGTGCTGCCCTGCGCGATGTTGGCCGCGTGCTGGAAATGCCCTATGGCCAGGTCGACAAGATCTGCAAGCTCGTGCCGAACAATCCCGCCAATCCGACGCCGCTCAGCAAGGCGATCGAAGAGGAGCCGCGCCTGCAGGAGGAGGCGGACAAGGAGCCGGTCGTCGCCCGCCTTCTCGATATCGCCCAGAAGATCGAGGGCCTTTATCGCCACGCCTCGACGCACGCCGCCGGTATCGTCATCGGCGACCGCCCGCTGTCGAAGCTGGTGCCGATGTATCGCGATCCGCGTTCCGACATGCCGGTCACCCAGTTCAACATGAAATGGGTGGAGCAGGCCGGCCTCGTGAAGTTCGACTTCCTCGGCCTGAAGACCCTGACGGTCCTGAAGACGGCCGTCGATTTCGTCGCCAAGCGCGGTATCAGCATCGATCTTGCCAGCATCCCGCTCGACGACAAGAAGACTTATGACATGCTCTCGCGCGGCGAGACGGTCGGCGTGTTCCAGGTGGAAAGCGCGGGCATGCGCAAGGCGCTGATCGGCATGCGCCCGGACTGCATCGAGGACATCATCGCGCTGGTGGCGCTCTACCGTCCCGGCCCGATGGAAAATATCCCGGTCTATAATGCCCGCAAGCATGGCGAGGAAGAAATCGAGTCGATCCATCCGAAGATCGATTATCTTCTGAAGGAAACGCAGGGCGTCATCGTCTACCAGGAGCAGGTGATGCAGGTCGCCCAGGTGCTCTCGGGCTATTCGCTCGGCGAGGCCGACCTTCTGCGCCGCGCCATGGGCAAGAAGATCAAGGCGGAGATGGACCAGCAGCGCGAGCGCTTCGTCGATGGTGCCATCAGGAACGAAGTTTCCAAGGGCCAGGCCGACGTCATCTTCGATCTGCTGGCGAAATTCGCCAACTACGGCTTCAACAAGTCGCACGCCGCCGCCTATGCCATCGTCTCCTACCAGACCGCCTATATGAAGGCGCACTATCCGGTGGAGTTCCTTGCGGCGTCTATGACGCTCGATATGTCCAATACCGAGAAGGTCAACGACTTTCGCCAGGATGCCAAGCGCCTGGGCATCGAGGTCATCGCGCCTTCCGTTCAGACCTCGTTCCGTCATTTCGAGACGGGCGACAACCGGATCTGCTATGCGCTTGCTGCCATCAAGGGCGTCGGCGAATCCGCCGTGGACCATATCGTCGAGGTGCGCGGCGAGCAGCCCTTTGCCGGCATCGAGGATTTCTGCCTGCGCATCGATCCCAAGCAGATCAACCGCCGCGTTCTGGAAAGCCTGATCTGCGCCGGCGCCTTCGATTGCTTCGAGATCGACCGCGCGCAGCTGATCGCCGGTATCGACCGCATCATGGGCTATGCCCAGGTGGCGCAGGAAAACAAGCGCAGCGGCCAGCACGACATGTTCGGAAGCGCGGCGTCAGGGCCGGAAAAGATTGTCTTCCCGACCTACACGCCCTGGCTCGCCTCGGAGCGGCTGCTGCGCGAATTCCAGGTGCTCGGCTTCTATCTGACGGCGCATCCGCTCGACACCTACAAGAGCGTGCTCGACAAGATGCGCGTCCAGCCCTTCGCCGACTTTTCCGCTGCGGTGAAGCAAGGGGCCAGCAACGGTCGCCTGGCCGGCACAGTCATCTCGAAGCAGGAGCGCAAGACGCGCACCGGCAACAAGATGGGTATCTTCGTGTTTTCCGATGCTTCGGGCCAGTTCGAGGCCGTGCTCTTCTCGGAGACGCTCAACCAGTATCGCGACGTTCTCGAAGTCGGGAAATCCTTCGTCATCACCGCCCAGGCGGATGAGCGCCCGGAAGGCATCAGCCTGCGTCTGCAGACCGCGCAATCGCTGGAGGAGAAATCGCTGCAGATGCAGAAGGCCCTGCGCGTCTATGTTCGCGATTCCGGGCCGCTGAAAGCAGTGGCCGCGCATCTCAACGCCAGGGGCGATGGCCTCGTTTCCTTCATCGTCATCAAGGAGGAAGGGATGCGCGAGGTCGAGGTGGCTTTGCCGGAGAAATATCGCATCACGCCGGAAATCGCCGCCGCACTGCGCACGGCGCCGGGCGTGATTGATGTGGAGCTTGTTTAGAGCAATCCCGGGAAAAGCGCATGGCGGCTTTCCCTCCGCAATTGCGTGAAGACAAAAGGCTTTAGCCCTTCTTCCCGAGCGCGCCATTGTTGGTGATGGTGATGAAATCGGTCTCGTTGCCGGTTTCCGGCCCGATGCCGGTGTCGGAAATCGTCAGCGACGATCCGGCCGTCAACAGATCCTCGATGCGGTGGCGAACATCATCGGGGATGGTGATGCGGCCAAGCGCTTGCCCTGCGGCGTCGAGCGATTGCGATTGCTCCTCGCTGGTGATGCCGTAGCGTTTTTTCGCCTGCTTGCTGAGATCTTCTTCCAGCGTCATGCCGAACCAGTCGGCCTTGCCGCTGATGCGGTCGATCGCATTGGCGGTGAAGAAATGCACGCCGAGCGCCTCTTGCGGTTCGGCGATGATGGCAGGCCCCTCGAAGAGCGGCGCGAAATTCTGCCGAACCATGATTGCGCCGTTCGGAGGCTCGCCCTTGCCGGCGGCGGCATAGACCGCCTTCATCAGATCCGGACTGACGAGACTGCCTGCCGCCTTGATGTCATGCGCCTTCTTGAAGTCCTCGATGGCCTGCACCGTCGCGGGCCCGAGCATGCCGTCGGGCGTTCCGGTGATGAAACCCATGCCGTTCAGCAGGCCCTGGAGGTCGCGCACGTTCTCACGCAGGCCGCGCCGGGTAATCAGGATGCTGAGCGGTGCGGGATCGGCAGGCGGGGCGATGATTTCCTGCGCTTTCGGGATCTGGATCGAAGTGACATCGTTCGTCGCGACCTGCAGCGATTGCCCCTGCGGCAGAAAGCTCGCGGTCATGGGGCGAAGTTCGATGCCGGAGAACAGCGCCGGCGGTGGAGCGGCCTGCGGCTGGAACAGCATGGAATTGTCGAAGGGCTGCGGCACCAGCGGCTGATCGGCGATGACCACATGCACGCCGCGCTCGGTCATCTGGTAAAGCGTCTTCGCGAAGGCCTTCGGCATGCGCACGCAGCCGTGGGAGGCCGGATAATTCGGAACCGAATTGGATTCGTGCAACGCGATTCCAGACCATGTCAGCCGTTGCATGAAGGGCATCGGCGAGCCCGAATAGAGATTGGACTCGTGATAGACCTTCTTTTCCAGAATGGAGAAGATGCCGCTCGGCGTCGTATGCCCGCGCTTGCCGGTCGAAACCTTCGAGGTCGCAATCACTGTATCGCCATCATAGACCGCAAGCGATTGCCTGTCCTTCGACACCACGATCTGCAGGGTGCGGGCATCCTGCGCGGCAAGAGCGGGATGAGAAAGGGCCGTGGCTGAGAGCAGCCCGAGCCCAAGCAATAAAAACGGCTTCATAGACACAAACCAAAACGCAATACTCGTAGCGCCCAAGGTTAGAGATCGAAGTTTAAGGAAGACTTGCCGAAGAGACGCTTCTTGTCGCCATGAGGCGGGCCTCTGCAGCCATGAACTATACAACAACGCCGAGACGGAGCGTTCGGCTCTGTCTCGGCGCTATTCCGTCAACGAAGGCGGAAAGGTTCAGTGCGCGCTGGACGCTACCCAGTTATGCCAATCCCGCTCGGTGCCGTGGAAGGCATTGAGGTCGATCCTGCCATCGACACCGTGGGAAACGCCCGAGCCCGAATACTGCCAGAACAGCCAGTTGCGGCCGGGATAGACCTTGGACGGGTGGGCAGCCACGGAACGCAGCCAGAAGGGATAGTTGAGCAACTCGCCCCGCAGATTGTCGCGATAGAAATCCGGAGCGGTGTAGACGATCGGGCGCTGGCCGTAGTGCTTTTCCAGCTTGTCCATGAAGACCTGCATCTTGGCGAGCACCTGCTCGCGCGAAGGCCGGCGCTTGCAGCTCGATTCGCCATTCCACTCCACATCGATCACCGGCGGCAGGGCCCCGGCTTCCTTCGGAACGTTGCGAATGAACCAGTCGGCCTGTTCCCCGGCTGTCCGGCACCAATAGAAGAAGTGATAGGCGCCGTGCTTCAGGCCGGCCTGTTGAGCAGCCCGCCAGTTCTTCCTGAACATCGGATCGAGATGATCGCCGCCATCCGTCGCCTTGATATAGACGAAGTTCGCCCCCTGCGTGCGCAGCGTATCCCAGTCTATCTCGCCCTGCCATCGCGAGACATCGACGCCGTGGACGGCGAGCGTCCGGGGCGAGGTGGAGGAGCCGAAGTTGATCGGCTTGGCGTCGCGGAAGCGGTGCGTGTAGATCTGCATCGGCTGCTGGCGCAGGGCGCGAGGGATCGGGTTTGAGGGCGCGAGCATGGCAAGCGGCCGCTGAAGCGGTACGGGCGTGTCGTCGCCCCCCTGGTCGGAGGGCAGCAATCCTTCCGGCCGGATATCCGTCGGCATAGCAACCGCGAGAGCCTGCTGCTGTTCGACGCGCGAAACCGTTTCGCCGATTTCGACCGACGGCACGGGCCTGCCGGTCTTTGCGATGGAGCTGGTCAATTCCTTCGAAGGCGGGCTGGCTTGCGCGGCTTCGCGCTCACCTCGGGCGGCGCAGCCTGAGATCGTCAGGCAGGCGAGAAGAATAGTCGATACAGCCGATAGACGCATAGGAACCCGTACGCAAAACACAATCGACGGCGGATCCGCGCCGTTCGGAAGTTACAGATTCCAAGTCCTAATGGAAATTTACCAAAAAAGTTTGAATCCGAGCTTTTCGGCGCGAAGATTCACGCGCGTAGCACGATCATCTGCGCGCGCAGACTTTCATCACCGTACGGTGACTTTATTTTATGCCATTGTTATTTATGGCGTTTATCGCCGAATGTATAACCGGTCTCGACGGTCTTGTTTCCGAATTTTTCTCGCAGCTTGTCCATGGCGGCTTCCGCAGCCGCGCGCCGGGTGGCCTGTTCGTCGATGAGATCTGGCGGGTCGGCGCGTGCGGCATCGCCAAGATCGGAAACGCCGATACCGATGAGACGGAATTTCGTGCCGTCCGTTTCGTGTTCGAGCAGGCGCAGGCCGGTCCGGAAAATCCGGTCCGCAAGCTGGGTCGGATCTTCCAGGCGGCGGTTGCGCGTTCGGGTCTTGAAATCGGCAGTCTTCAGCTTCAGCACCACCGTCTGGCCGGCAATGCCGCTGCGCTTCAGACGTCGCGAAACCTTCTCCGAAAGATCGCGCAGGATCGGCACGAGATCGTCATGGCGGGAGATATCTTCGAAGAAGGTGGTTTCGGCGGAGACGCTCTTTGCTGCTTCGTTCGGATGGACGGTGCGGTCGTCGATCCCTCGCGAAAGGCGGAAGAGCCGTTGCCCTATGACACCGTAGCGGCGCATGAGGTCACCTTCCTCCATGGCCTGCAATTGCCCGATGGTTCGGATGCCGTCGTTTTCCAGCGTCGCGGCAAAGGCCTTGCCGACACCCCATATCGTTGTGACGGATCGCGGCTCCAGGAAGGAGAGCGCCTCTTCCCGGCCGATGACGGAAAAGCCGCGCGGCTTCTGCAGGTCGGAAGCCACCTTGGCGAGGAACTTGCAATAGGAAAGGCCGACCGAGATGGTGATGCCGATTTCCTGCTCCACCCGCTTGACGAACTTGGCCAGGATGCGGGCCGGCGGATCGTGGTGGAGCCGCTGCGTGCCGTCGAGTTCGAGAAAGGCTTCATCGATCGAAAGCGGCTGCACCAGGGGCGTCAGTTCCTGCATCATGGCTCGGACCTCTCGGCCGACGCGGACGTATTTTTCCATGTTGGGATGGATGACGACAGCCTGCGGGCAGGCTTCCAGCGCCTTGAACATCGGCATGGCGGACCGTACCCCGTGGATGCGGGCGATATAGCAGGCGGTTGAGACGACGCCGCGTTTGCCGCCGCCGATGATGACCGGCTTGTCAGCCAGCTCCGGATTGTCGCGTTTCTCGATCGAGGCGTAGAAGGCATCGCAATCGATGTGCGCGAGCGTCAGCGCATAGAGTTCGCGATGATAGACGAGGCGAGGGCTGCCACAGCTCCGGCAACGCGGTCGTGCTGCCGATTGCTCGCTCAGGCAATCGCGACAGAAGCCGGAGATCTTGTCTGGTGCATTGGTCATCGGATGAGAACAAAAATTGAACATTGCCACTTTATGTTCTAAGCTTGCGAGTCTCAAGCCGGAAAACTGCAGGGGGAGGAGAGGTGCAGAATTTAAGCGTGCAGCCGTTGACGCCGGATCGATGGGACGATTTTGAAACGCTGTTCGGGCCGAGTGGCGCCTGCTATGGCTGCTGGTGCACCTATTTTCGCGTTCCGACATCGCAGCGCAAGACGATGGATGCGACGGCAAAGAAGCAGTTCATTCAGGAGCGCGTTGCGGAAGGGCCGCCGCCCGGCCTCCTCGGCTATATCGGCGGTCAGGTGATCGCCTGGGTGCAGGTCGGTCCACGCGCCGATCTGCCGCAATGGAATTCGCCGAAGACCGTATCGCGCCCGCTCGATCCGGCCGATGCGGAAGATCGCTCGGTCTGGGCCGTGAGCTGTTTCTTCATGAACTCGCGGGATCGCGGCAAGGGCCATAGCCATCGCATGCTGTCGGAGGCCGTGAATTTTCGCCCGGGCTTCCGGCGCGCGACTGCTGGAAGGCTGTCCGATCGAACGCACGAAACAATCAAAATCCGTCGGCCTCTATGTCGGTTCGCGACGTATATTCGAGGCGGCCGGATTTTCTGAAGTGGCGAAGCGCAAGGATGGCCGGCCTTTGATGCGCCTCGCTCTTTGAGATCGGACCGCGTCGCGTCAGCGCACGATATGGGCCTGGATCAGCGTTGCTGCCTGGCCCCATTCGTTTGCTTGCGGGATGCCCGCGGGGGCTGCCGGCGCCATGCGATGGACGATGGAATCGGGTTTCAGATTGATCAGGAGGCATTCCGGAACATGCTCGCTGACCGAATGCAGATTGTGGGCCATGTCGTCGACGAAGGCGACGGGCATCGTGCGCTGTCGGTGCAGCGAGCGCACGATCGGCCCCTTCGGCTGCAGCGATGCCAGCAGAGGATAGGCAAGCTCGAGCCTGTCGAGCAGCCGTCGTCTCTGCGCCCAGAATTGCGGCGGCATGGCCGTGAGGAAGACGATGTCGGCATCCTTCGAGAATTCGCCAAGCGTATCGACGACGCGATCGAATGGCGTTTGCCAGTGCTCCTGCGCTTCGAAGAAGGTTTCGATCAGCCGGTGAACATCCTTTTCCTCCAGCGCCGAGCCGGTAGCCTTGGAGACGAGATTGCCCGTCAGCCGGAAGGAACGCGGCAGGAATTCATAGCCTTCGCCGTCAATGAAGGTCAGGAAAGGCGCAAAGAAATGCAAGACGACATCGTCGACATCGCAAACGATCAGCGGCCGCTCCTGCAGCTGGATATGAGAAACGTCGAATTCGAGCGGGGCATCCATGGTCAATATTCTCCAGAGGCGAGGCCGGGCGGCGACAAATGCACCGATGCGGCAGCGACGGCCTCCGGCGAAATACCGCTGGCCTCGCAAAAGGCCAGCAATGTCGGTTCGTGGTTCATCAGGAAATCGAGCATCCCGGCAAGGAAGGCAGGCTCGTTGATGGCGTTGCGCACTTGCGCCGGTTCTACGCCGGTCAGCGCCAAGAATCGGCCGAACATATCCGGTTCGTTCGCCAGCCAGCCGAGTACCGCGATCGCAGTCTCGTGCGGGTCGGCCGCATTCTTCTTCGGGTTCTTGAAGTTACTTTGCATTTTGAAGGGGGAGTTACCTATTTTTCAACCAAATGCCGGTAGTTTGCGATTCAAGTATTTCTGGAATCGGTTCCTCGCGACCCTATATTTCGAGAGAATGGATACAGTACCGGATGCAGGGACATCTTTCCATGCCTAAGCAGGTAATGATTGTAGAAGACAATGAGCTGAATATGAAGCTCTTTCGCGACCTGATCGAGGCTTCCGGCTATACGACGATCCAGACCCGAAATGGCATGGAGGCGCTCGACCTCGCGCGCAAGCACCGTCCGGATCTGATTCTCATGGATATCCAGCTTCCGGAGGTTTCCGGCCTGGAAGTCACCAAATGGCTGAAGGAGGACGACGATCTCCACGTCATCCCCGTGATCGCCGTCACGGCATTCGCCATGAAGGGTGACGAGGAGCGCATTCGCCAGGGCGGATGCGAAGCTTATGTCTCGAAGCCGATCTCCGTGCCGAAATTCATAGAGACGATCAAGACCTATCTGGGCGACGCCTGATGATGGGGAAGAGCTGATGACCGCACGCATCCTCGTAGTCGACGATATTCCGGCCAATGTGAAGCTCCTGGAAGCCCGGCTGCTGGCGGAATACTTCGAAGTGCTGACGGCCGAGGATGGGTTGAAGGCGCTCGCCATCTGCGCGAATACCCAGGTCGATCTCATCCTTCTCGACATCATGATGCCTGGCATGGACGGCTTCGAGGTGTGCGAGCATCTGAAGTCGGATCCCCGCACGGCGCACATCCCAGTGGTCATGGTGACGGCGCTCGATCAACCCGCCGACCGCGTGCGCGGCCTGAAGGCCGGTGCCGACGATTTCCTGACCAAGCCGGTCAACGATCTGCAGCTCATTTCCCGCGTCAAGAGCCTGCTTCGCCTGAAGACGCTGAGTGACGAACTGCGCATGCGCAATGAGACCGCGCGCAATTTCGGCATTGAGGATTTGTTGCGGATCGGCGATGGCCGCGCCGACGAAGCCGGCCAGGTGCTTCTGGTCGATGGCCGCGCCAATTCGCAGGAGCGAATCATCCGCGCCCTCAAGCCGATCGCCCAGGTTATCGCCATGTCCGATCCGCAGGCGGCTCTGTTCGAGGCGGCCGAGCGTCCGTTCGAACTGGTGATCGTGAATTCGAATTTCGAGGATTACGATCCGTTGCGGCTTTGCTCGCAGCTCCGCTCGCTCGAGCGGACGCGTTTCCTGCCGGTGCTATTGGTGACGGAGCAGGGGGCTGACGAGATGATCGTCCGCGCGCTCGACCTCGGCGTCAACGACTACATCGTCCGGCCGATCGATCCGAACGAGCTGGTGGCCCGCTGCCTGACGCAGATCCGCCGCAAGCGCTACAACGACCGCCTGCGCGCCAGCGTGCAGCAGACCATCGAGCTGGCCGTCACCGATGCGCTGACGGGCCTCAACAACAGGCGCTATCTGGACAATCACCTCAAGGTGCTTTTCGACCGGTCGCTGGCGCGGGGGCGCCCGCTCTCGGTGCTGATCACCGACATCGACAGATTCAAGAGCGTCAACGACACCCACGGTCACGATGCCGGCGATGAAGTGTTGAAGGAGTTTGCCGCACGCATCCGCTCCACGGTGCGCGGCGCCGACCTTGCCTGCCGCTACGGCGGCGAGGAGTTCGTGGTGGTCATGCCGGACACGCCAGCCGATATCGCCGCCGCCGTCGCGGAGCGCTTGCGCGCTGCGGTAGAAAATATGCCGGTAAAGCTGCGCGATAGTGGCGTTGCGCTCAACATCACGGCGTCCTTCGGGATTTCGTGCCGTTTGGAGACGATCGAGACGCCGGAGCAGCTTATGAAACAAGCCGATCTTGCGCTCTACGAGGCCAAAAGAGCAGGCCGCAATCGGGTCGTCGCTTCGGCAGCCTGAGGCTGCCGCTCTCAGGAGACGGGTATCATCCGCGAATATTGGGGGTATTTCACAGGTTTTGAACAATGCTGAAAGGTTTTTGCTCATTGTTCCGAGCTTGTAAGCAGTTTGGCGTCGTTTAAAGAAAAGGATCGGATCTTTACTTTTGATTTGGAAGATTTGGTTCGGTTTTGGAATAACTTTGAAATATTTCTGTTATTTTATTATATAGTTTTGTTTTGATTTTTATTTTCTTGTAATGAGCCAATTGGGAGATGCGAGCTCAACTGGCGGTAATTTATATATTCAAATATTCTTTAATATCTGTATTCGAACTTTGCTGTCATCGGAGGAGATGTTTCTTTATTCTTGGTACTTCCGGAGAATTAGCTGATTAAAACTATCGATGATTTCTCTTCGCCGAAGTCATGAATTTTAACCATCCCAACAGACAAGTATTTTTTATCATTAAGAATTTGTTGATTTCCTTTCGATTTCGCGCGAATTTAGTCCCATACACAGACAGCCCGCAAGGGTTCAGGAATACCCCATGATGCTCAGGTCCGCCGCATCTCCTGGGTCGTGGGGTCGGTCGGCTGACAGGCAAAAAAGAACGGTTCCTCGTGCCGTTTTGCAGGTCAGCCGACCCCCAATTCAAACGCCGCTCTTCGTTGTCGAAGGCGGCGTTTTTTCTTTCTGGCGGGGCGGTCGAGTATTGTCCCGGATGATGTAGCAAAACCGGACGGCTCGCGGAAAACGTCTCCGAAGAACAAAAAAGGCGCTAACCCGGAGGTTGCGCCTTTTTGTAACCTGAAGTTTAGGAAACTTACTTGATCTTCGTTTCCTTGAACTCGACGTGCTTCTTAGCAATCGGGTCGTACTTCGTCTTCGTCATCTTGTCCGTCATCGTACGGCTGTTCTTCGTCGTGACGTAGAAGAAACCGGTGTCGGCCGTCGACAGCAGCTTGATCTTGATGGTGGTAGCCTTGGCCATAGTCGTCCTGCCTTTAATAAAAATGAACGCCGTGGACGGCCAGTGCGGAGGTCCACGGCGAATTCTGGCGCGAAACTACAAATAGCGCCCGAAAAGTCAACCCCTGTTGCCCATGAAAAGCAGTCGTATCCCCGAAAGCAGGACATAAAGCCCAAAGAAAAAGGCAACAGCCCAGGCAAAACCGCTGGGATTGACGAAATCCATGGCGGTGCCGATCGTCGGCGGCCCCAGGACCATGCCGACGGCATAACAGAACACGAAGGCTGCGTTGGCCGCGACGAGATCCACGCCGGTCAGCCGCGTGCCGAGGTGGCTGAGGCCGACCGTGTACATGCCCGAAACGCAGCCGCCCCAGAAGAGCAGAATGATGGCGAGAATGACCCAGTTCGACGCCAGCGACGGCAGCAGAAGCGCGCCGACAAGGCCTATGGTGGCCATGATCGACAGCAATGGCCGCTTGTCGCGCATGCGGTCGGCAAGCAGCCCCAGCGGGATCTGGAAGACGAAGTTGCCCACGCCCATGACCGTCAGCAGCAGCGCGGCCTGTGATTCGTTGAACCCGAGGCGCGTCGCGTAGCTGGTGAACAGCGATCCTCCGCCGACCGTGACCGCGCCGAACACGAAGACCGCCGCCGTCGCCGTCGGCACGAGGAAGATATAGCGAACGAAATGCAGTTCCGGCTTCTCGTCGACGAGCGGGCTCTCGTTACGCGCAATGAAGATCGGAATGGCGGCCGCCAGGATGATGCAGGCGCCGATGACGAAGGGCATCAGGCCCTCGCTGCCGACGGCGGAGAAGAGCAGGGGGCCGGCGGCAAAGCCGAGGGAGAAAACCGTGGAGTAGAGGCCGAGCACGAAGCCGCGCTTGGAAGGCGGCGAGGCTGCATTGATCCAGAATTCCGACAGGATGAAAAGCGTGGTCGTCGCCCCATGGAAGACGAGGCGCAGGGGGAACCATAGGAGCAGGTTCTCCGCATAATAGAATCCGAGCGAACTCAGCGCCGACAGAACGACCGCCCAGATCATCGTCTGCACGACGCCGAAACGATGGGCGAGCTTGGTCGTGATGACCGCGGCCAGCATCGACGCAACTCCCATCATCGCCGTGTTGAGCCCGATCAGGCTCGAGGAAACACCGCGCTTCTCCAGAATGATGCTGAGAAGAGGCAGGCCCAGTCCGATGGCGATGCCGACGGCGGACACGGACGCGATGGCTGCGACGAGCGAAGGCCAGTGAATTGCTTCGACATGGCCGGCCTTGTCGTTCGTCGGTTCAAGCATAAACTAATTCCTGGAGCATGAGGCGGGCGAATCGATCCGGATGCGCAACATAGAAAGGCACGGCACGGCCAAATTCTGGTGACGGGTCGGCTTTCATGTGAACAGTCACACCTTCCGGAATGGTCCCTTTGATGCGGGGATGTTCAGACAAGAAATGCTGCTTATGTCAAGCGGTTGCCGCCGAAGCAGCGCGCCGGAAGCACGAATAAGCAATAAATCGACATCAACTCCCGATATGAGGGCGTAATGCGCCGAGGCACTTTCCGTCCTCGACTGAGGCAGGCAGCATACGGCTGAAAGCATGGTCACGAACGGCCATTTCCCTGATCCCACTCCTCCGGGCTGTCGTCGTGACCACCGAAGCCATGCATGCGCAGAGCCCATTGCAGGCCGATGACACCGCCCTTGATCGGCTGGATGATCGCAAGCGCTGCGATGACGGTGAGGGGCGCCCAGATGACGAAATGCGCCCAGAGCGGCAGTTTGAAGGTCATGTCCGTCAACATGTAGCCGCCAACGATAATGTGCCCGAGAACCAGGATCACCAGATAGGGGGGCAGATCGTCGGCTCGTTGATGGGAAATATCCTCGCCGCATACGGCACAGTGATCGACCGGCTTCAGGAAGGCCTGGAAAAGCCTGCCGGTGCCGCAGCGCGGGCAGCGATTCAACATGCCACGGGCAATGGAGCGCCCGACCGGACGCTCGCTTTCGTCGGCGTCACCGAAGCGGATGGGGGAGTCGGATGGGTTGCCCGTCATGAATGCTCTTCCTCCCTGCCGGCAGCCGCCCTTTTACCTGCGGCCGCGTGGCGGTCTCGTGCCCGGCGTCTTGCGGGCCTGGTTCTTGTTGCGGCGGGTCGCCTTGTGGAAGGAGCGCACCGCCGTCGGCATGGGCTTTCCCTCGCTCAGCATTTCGAAGCGCAGCGCCCCGGCAAGCGGCACGGCTTCCGCCAGCCTCACGGTCACATCGTCGCCGAGACGATAGCCGAGCCCCGTTCTTTCGCCCGTCAGCGCCTGATGCGCCTCGTCATAGATGAAATAATCAGTACCGAGCGTAGATATAGGGATGAAACCGTCAGCACCATAGTCCGGAAGAGTGACAAAAAGTCCCGACTTGGTGACACCGCCGACGCGCGCCTCGAATTCCGCACCGACGCGACCGGCAAGATGGTGGGCGATCAGCCGGTCCACCGTCTCGCGTTCAGCCGCCATGGCGCGACGCTCGAAGGTCGAGATTTCAGCGGCGATATCGTCGAGCGATGCCTCTTCGTCCGGCGTGATCCCGCCTTCGCCGAGGCCGAGCGAGCCCACGAGCGCGCGATGCACGATCAGATCGGCGTAGCGGCGGATCGGCGAGGTGAAATGGGCATACTTCATCAGGTTCAGGCCGAAATGCCCGATATTGTCGGGGCTGTAGATCGCCTGGCTCTGCGAGCGCAGCACCATCTCGTTGACCATGGTCTGATGCGGCGTGCCCTCGGCCTTCGCCAGGATGCCGTTGAAGCTGTTGGCGCGGACATTGCCGCCCTTGCCGAGCGATATGCCGAGCGTCGCCAGGAATTCGCGCAGCACTTCCTGCTTGGCGAGCGTGGGGCCATCATGGATGCGGTAGATGAGGGCCTGCTTCTTCTTTTCCAGCGTCTCGGCGGCGGCGACGTTCGCCTGGATCATCATCTCTTCGATGAGCTTGTGCGCATCGAGCCGCGGCGGCACGATAACACTGTCGACCGTGCCGTCCGGCTTCAGCAGGATCTTGCGTTCCGGCATGTCGAGCTCGAGCGGCTGGCGCCGCTCGCGGCCCTTCTTCAGGATCTCGTAGGCGTGCCAGAGAGGCTTCAGAATCTGTTCCAGCATCGGCCCGGTCTTGTCGTCGGGTTTGCCGTCGATGGCCGCCTGCGCCTGCTGATAGGAAAGCTTGGCCGCGCTCTTCATCATCACGCGATGGAAGGTATGGCCGGCCTTGCGTCCCTCACGGGAAAAGATCATCCGCACGGCGAGGGCAGGGCGATCGACGCCTTCCTTCAGCGAGCAGAGATCGTTGGAGATGCGCTCGGGTAGCATCGGTACGACGCGATCCGGAAAATAGACCGAATTGCCGCGCTTCAGTGCCTCGCGGTCGAGCGGCGAGTTCGGGCGCACATACCAGGAAACGTCGGCGATGGCGACGGTGACGATCACGCCGTCCGGATTGTCGGGCGAGGGGTCCATTTCGGCGTAAACCGCGTCGTCATGGTCCTTGGCGTCGGCCGGATCGATGGTGATCAGCGGCAGGCTGCGCCAGTCCTCGCGATGCGACATCGTCGCGGGCTTGGCCGCGTCGGCCTCCGCGATCACGGCGGCAGGGAATACATGCGGAATGCCATGGGCGTAGATGGCGATCATCGAGATCGCCTTTTCGGACGCGACAGAGCCGACGACGGAGAGAACCTTGGCGCGCGCCAGTCCGAAGCGACCGAGGCGGGCCACCTCGACTTCCACCAGATCGCCGTCCTTGGCGCCGCCGGTATAGTCGGGATCGATCACCATCTCTTCGCCGCGCCGCTCGATCGGCATCAGGCGGCCGCCACCACCCGGGGTCTCGCGAAAGACGCCCATGGAGGCGCCCTGCCGCTTGTCGATGACCTTGATGATGCGCGCGGTGTAGGCCGGGCCGCCGCGATCGACCGCCGGAAATATCTTGGCAAGGATGCGGTCGCCCATGCCGGCGACGGGCGCCTTGCCCTTGCCGTTGCGGCCGGCGGAGGAAGAGGATTGCTTGATCATCACGGCCGGCGCGACGCCACTTTCCTCAGCCCATTCGGCCGGGCGGCCGATCAGCATGCCGTCCTTGTCGCGTGTCGTGATATCGAGAACGGCGATCGGCGGCAGTGCGCCCGGGCGGATGAGCGATTTGCGGCTCTTCTGCACCATGCCGTCTTCTTCGAGTTCGCGCAGCAGGTTCTTGAGCGCGACGCGGCTCTCGCCCTTCAAACCGAAGGCCCTTGCAAGCTCGCGTTTGGAAGCCTGCTCCGGATGATCGGCAATGAAGCGCAGGATGACTTCGCGTGGCGGCAGCGTGCCGTGAACGATTGCCATCATCGGTTCGGCGTCGCCGCCGGGCTTACCGGCGCGGCCGGGCTTGCCGGAACGTCGTTCCGACGATGGATTCCTGCCGCGCGGTTCTCTGCTCACTCTGCACTCTTCTTTTTCGCTGTCGCCTTGGCCGCGGGCTTCTTTGCAGCAGCCTTGGGCTTGGCGGTCGTCTTCGTTGCTTTCGCACCGGCTGCCGCGGCCTTTGCCTTGGCGGGTGCCTTCTTGGTCGTGCCGCCGCTCTTGCCGGCCTTTGCCGCGATCAGAACCAGAGCTTCCTCGACCGTGATCGCCTGCGGGTCCGTGCCCTTCGGCAGAGTGGCGTTGACCTTGCCCCAGTTGACATAGGGGCCGTATTTGCCGTCGCGAACGGTGATCGAGCCGCCGCCATCCGGATGCGCGCCGAGATCCTTCAGCGCCGCCGGTGTGCCGCCGCGTGCTCCGCCACCCGCCTTGCTCTGCTTTTCGGCAAGCACGGTCACCGCCCGGTTCAGGCCGACGGTGAACACGTCTTCGACGGTCTCGAGATTGGCATAGCTGCCGTCATGCAGCAGGAACGGACCGTAGCGTCCGATGCCGGACGAGATCATCTTGCCGCTTTCCGGATGCTTGCCGATGTCGCGTGGCAGCGAGATCAGCGCCATTGCCTTCTCATAATCGATATCCTCTGGCTTCCAGCCCTTCGGCAGCGAGGCACGCTTGGCCTCCTTGCCGTCGCCGCGCTGGATATAAGGCCCAAAGCGGCCGGAGCGTAGCGTCAGCTCTTCGCCGGTCACAGGATCGGCGCCGAGCGCCTTCGGCTCGTTCAATCCGTTGGATTCGGCCTCCGCGCCGCCCTCGGAAGAAAGCTGGCGGGTATAGTTGCATTCCGGATAGTTCGAGCAGCCGACGAACGCGCCGTATTTGCCGAGCTTCAGCGAGAGGTTGCCGGTGCCGCACACCTGGCAGATGCGCGGGTCGCTGCCGTCTTCACGCTTCGGGAAGACGAGCGGGGCGAGCGTCTCGTTCAGCGCGTCGAGAACGTTGGTGACGCGCAGCTCCTTGGTGTCTTCGATCTGGGCGAAGAAGTCACGCCAGAAATCGCGCAGCACGTCCTTCCAGTTCAGCTCGCCGGCGGAGATGCGGTCGAGCTTTTCTTCCAGATCGGCCGTGAAATCATATTCCACGTATTTGGTGAAGAAGCTTTCGAGGAAGGCCGTCACCAGCCGGCCTTTGGCCTGCGGCAGCAGCTTGCGCTTGTCGATCGTCACATAATCGCGGTCACGCAGCGTCGCGAGCGTCGCGGCATAGGTCGACGGACGGCCGATGCCGAGTTCTTCCATCTTCTTGATGAGTGACGCTTCCGAATAGCGCGGCGGCGGTTCGGTGAAGTGCTGCGTCGAATTGATCTTCTGCTTGGCGAGATTTTCGCGTGCGTTGATCTCCGGCAGACGGCCATCTTCGTCGTCGGCATCGTCGCTCTGCTCGCCGTCTTCCTTCTGGTCGGTATAGGCGGCAATGAAGCCATCGAAGCGGATCACGGAGCCGACGGCGCGCAGGCCGGCCTTCTGGCCGGCATTGTCGGCAAGAATCTCGACGGTGGTGCGCTCTATCTCGGCGGAGGCCATCTGGCTGGCGATGCCGCGCTTCCAGATCAGGTCGTAGAGTCTCAGCTGATCGGCATCGAGGAATTTGCGGACGCGGTCCGGCGTGCGATCGAAATCCGTCGGGCGAATCGCTTCGTGCGCTTCCTGGGCGTTCTTCGCCTTGGTCGAATAGAAGCGGGCCTTCTCCGGCAGGTAGCGGTTGCCGAACTGGTCGGCGATGGCATGCCGTGCCGCCTCGATCGCTTCTGGCGCCATCTGTACGCCGTCTGTACGCATATAGGTGATGAGGCCGACGGTTTCGCCGCCGATGTCGACGCCTTCATAGAGCTTCTGCGCCACCTGCATGGTGCGCGAAGCCGAGAAGCCCAGCTTGGAGGAGGCTGCCTGCTGCAGCGTGGATGTGGTGAAGGGCGGGCTTGGATTGCGCTTGACCGGCTTTGCCTCGACGCTGTCGACGACATAGGCGGCGCCTTCCAGCAACGCCTTCAGCTTGCCGGCATCTTCGCCGTTGCCGATCGCGCGTGGCTGCAGACGCTTGCCGTCGGCCGATACGAGGCGCGCCTCGAATTCATCGCCGCGCGGCGTCTTCAGGATCGCCGAAAGATTCCAGTATTCTTCCGAGATGAAGCGCTCGATCTCGGATTCGCGGTCGCAGACCAGACGGAGCGCGACGGACTGCACGCGGCCGGCCGAGCGGGCGCCGGGCAGCTTGCGCCACAGCACCGGCGACAGGTTGAAGCCGACGAGATAATCGAGGGCGCGGCGGGCGAGGTAGGCATCGACCAGCGGCACGTCGATGTCGCGCGGGTCGGCCATGGCGTCGAGCACGGCCTTCTTGGTAATGGCGTTGAAGACGACGCGCTTCACCGGCTTGCCGTTGATGACGCGCTTCTTGTTGAGCAGGTCGAGCACATGCCAGGAGATCGCTTCACCCTCGCGATCCGGGTCGGTTGCGAGAAACAGGCCGTCGGAGGATTTCACCGCGTCGGCGATGTCCTTCATGCGCTTTTGCGAAGCGCCGTCGACTTCCCACAGCATTTCGAAATCCTGGTCCGGCAGCACCGAGCCGTCTTTGGCGGGCAGGTCGCGCACATGGCCAAAGGAAGCAAGAACCTTATATCCGGGTCCCAGATATTTATTGATTGTCTTGGCCTTGGCAGGCGATTCCACCACTACAACGTTCATCATTAAGTCTCTGAATACGAGGTCGCGCCGAGATAAAGGCGCGGGAGATACCGGTTTTTCCGGCTTCCCGGCCTTCCGACATGGACAGGGAATTCGTCGCGGTCAAGAGGCGATGGCAATTTTTGCGCTTGGCGCGACGATGCGATGCTTAGAATTGGTATGCGTGTCACAGTTTTCAATCCAGCATGGAGATCGACACAAGTCCGCCGGGATGGCGGTGCAGCCGGCCGGCCATGTCCAATTCGAGAAGGATGGAATGAACAGCCGATATCGGCAGGCCGGTGTGACGCACGATATCGTCGATCTCGACCGGTGTCGGCCCGAGCGCTTCGACGATATGGTCGCGCTCTGCGTCGTCCGGCGGTGTGGAAAGCGGCTTGCTCCTTTCGACGGGTGCTTCGGCCGGGCGCGGACGAAAGAGGTCCGGTTCGGCGAGCGGTCGCAGTGCCTCGACGATATCGTCCGGCCTCGTCACGATCATCGCGCCGTCCTTGAGCAGGCCGTTGGTGCCTTCGCAGCGCGGATCGAGCGGTGAACCGGGAACGGCGAAAACGAGCCTGCCGAATTCTCCGGCAAGGCGCGCCGTTATCAGCGAGCCGGAGCGGGTCGCCGCTTCAACGACCACGACACCGAGCGAAATACCGGCGATCAGCCGGTTGCGGCGCGGAAAGTCGCGCGCCCTGGGTTCCCAGCCGAACGGCATTTCGCTGACGGCGAGCCCGCTGCCGTCCCAGATTTCGTTGAGCAGTCCGATATTTTCAGGCGGATAAGGCTTGTCGAGCCCGCCGGCCATGGCGGCAATCGTACCCGTCGCAAGGCTGGCGCGATGGGCCGCGGTATCGATGCCGCGTGCCAGGCCGGAGACCACGGCATAACCGGCCTCGCCGCAGACGCGCGCGATCATGGCCGTGAATTTGACACCGCTGATCGAGGCGTTGCGCGATCCGACCATGCCGATGGCCGGGCGTGTCGCGGTCGGCATGTTGCCCTTGACGGCGAGGAGTGGCGGAGCGCCGTCGATTTCCCGCAAGGCCGGCGGATAATCCGGCTCGCCGATGCCGACGAAGCGTGCTCCGAAGCGATGTGCCGTCTCCAGTTCCCGAAGAGCGTCGCGTTCATCGGCGATGCGGACCACGCGCGTCGAGCCGCCGCGCTGCGAAAGCTCCGGTAGCATGGCAAGGGCCGCTTCAGCCGAACCGTAGTGATGGATGAGATCGCGAAAGGTGGACGGGCCGACATTGTCGGAGCGGATGAGCCTGAGCCAGGCGATCCTTTGTTTTTCGGTCAGCGCAACTCCGGTCCGTCTTGCGCTGCCTGTGTCCATTATCCCTTCGCTCCGATCTTGCCTTCCGTTCCGGCGGTCAGCCGGGCAATATTGGCCCTGTGCTTGTACCAGGAGATGACGGTCATCAGCGCCATCACGGCGGCGATCTTGTCGACGCCCAATATCCACAATACAACCGGGATGACAAGAGTTGCAACCAGCGCGGAAAGCGAGGAGTAGCGGGTGGTGAAGGCGATGACCAGCCAGATGATGGCGAAAATCAGCGCCATCAGCGGCGCCAGTCCGAGCAGGATGCCGAGATAGGTCGCAACACCCTTGCCGCCCTTGAAGCCGATCCAGACCGGGAAGATGTGGCCGATGAAGGCGGCGAAACCGGCCAGAACGCCGGCATCCTCGCCGAAGAAATGCGCGACGATCAGGACGGCGGCCGTGCCCTTGAAGGCATCGAGCAGCAGCGTCGCCGCAGCGAGGCCCTTGTGGCCGGTGCGCAGCACGTTGGTCGCGCCGATGTTGCCGGAGCCGATGTTGCGCACATCTCCGAGCCCGGCCATGCGCGTCAGCAAGAGGCCGAATGGAATGGAGCCGAGCAGGTAGCCGATGACGAGGGCGGCTAGCACGGTCTGCGGGGTAAGCTGCCAAGTCCAGAAGTCCGCCATCACGTCTTATTCTCCATAAACTCCGGGCTCGCCCTAGAGGCTGTGAACCAGCTTGCCGGCGACATAGGTTGCAACCGCGCGGCCGCTCATTCTCGCATCTTCGAAGGGCGTATTCTTCGAGCGCGACAGAAGCATGTCTTTGGCGACAAGCCAAGGCTCGTCAAGATCGACAAGGGCGATATCCGCCTTGGCGCCGGGCTTCAGCGTACCGGCGGCGAGCCCGAAGATCTGCGCCGGCCGCGTCGAAAGTGCATCGACAAGGCGCATCAGGCCGACCTGGCCGCTGTGATAGAGCCGGAGTGCCGCCGGAAGCAGCGTTTCGAGCCCCACGGCACCGTCTTCTGCCTCTCCGAACGGCAGGCGTTTCGTATCGACGTCCTGCGGATCGTGCGAGGAGACGATGATGTCGATCGTGCCGTCCGCCAGCGCTTCGATCATGCCCATGCGGTCGTCCTCGGAGCGCAGCGGCGGATAGAGCTTGAAGAAGGTCCGGTATTCGCCGATGTCGTTCTCGTTGAGCGCGAGATTGTTGATCGAGATGCCGCAGGTGACCTTGGCGCCGCGCGAGCGGGCGAGGCGGATGGCTTCAGCCGATTCCGGCACCGAAACCATCGCGGCGTGATAGTGGCTGCGCGTCAGCGCGGCTATGCGCAGGTCACGCTCGAGCGGAATGAGCTCGGCTTCCTTCGGAATGCCCGACAGGCCGAGCCAGCTCGCCAGCAGGCCTTCATGCATGACGCCGTTTGCGCCGAGATATTTGTCGCGCGTCTCGCAGGAGATCACCGCGCCGAATTCTCGCGCATAGGTCATGATGCGACGCAGGACCTGCGTGTCGTGGACGCTGGAATGGGCGTCGGTGAAGACCACGGCGCCGGCTTCCCGCAGCAGGCCGATTTCGGTCATCTCTTCGCCCGCGAGGCCCTTGGTGAGGGCCGCCGCCGGATAGACATTGACGACCGCCGTATCGCGCGCCGTCTTGCTGACGAACTCGACCAGCGCGATATCGTCGATGACCGGATCCGTGTCCGGCATCATGATGAAGGAGGTGACGCCGCCGGCCGCTGCCGCACGGCTGGCGGAGGCGATCGTTTCGCGATGCTCGCCGCCGGGCTCACCGACATGGACGCGCGCATCGACCAGGCCGGGGATGGCAACGAGGCCGCTGCAATCGCGAACGGTCGCGCCCTTGGGAACGCCGTGGCTCTTGGCATCCTTGCCGGAGGCAACGATCACGCCGTCTTCCACGACGATGCTGCCGACCTCATCGAGATCGCGCGAGGGATCGATGATGCGGACGTTCTGGAGGACGATCGAGTTGGTCATGCGCCCACTCCCTCGGTGCGAGGTCCCTGGTTTTGCGAAACGAGCAGGGTCTCCATCACGGCCATGCGCACCGCGACACCCATCTCCACCTGTTCGGCGATGACGCTTTGCGGGCCGTCGGCGACTTCGGAGGCGATTTCCACCCCACGGTTCATCGGACCCGGATGCATGACGAGCGCATCCTCCTTGGCGACCTTGAGCGTTTCGGCGTCGAGCCCGTAGAAGTGATAGTATTCGCGGACCGAGGGCACGAAGGCGCCGGACATGCGCTCGCGCTGCAGCCGCAGCATCATGACGACGTCGGCGTCCTTCAGCCCTTCCTTCATCGAATGGAAGACTTCGACGCCCATGTCGGCGATGCCGGCCGGCAGCAGCGTGGCGGGGGCGACGACGCGGACGCGCGCGCCCATGGCATTCAGAAGCAGGATGTTGGAGCGGGCAACGCGCGAATGCAGCACATCGCCGCAGATGGCGACGATGATGCGCGAAAGCTTGCCCTTGGCGCGGCGGATCGTCAGCGCGTCGAGCAGGGCCTGCGTCGGATGCTCGTGCTGGCCGTCGCCGGCATTGACTACGGAGCAGGAAACCTTCTGCGCCAGCAGCGCGGCAGCGCCCGCGCTCGAATGGCGAATGACAAGCACGTCGGGCCGCATGGCATTCAGCGTCATCGCCGTATCGATCAGCGTCTCGCCCTTTTTGACCGAGGAATTGCCGACCGACATGTTCATCACATCGGCGCCAAGCCGTTTGCCGGCCAGCTCGAAGGAGGATTGCGTGCGCGTCGAGGCTTCGAAGAAGAGGTTGATTTGCGTCAGCCCGCGAAGCGTGGATGTCTTTTTTTCGCGCTGGCGGCTGATCTTGACCGCCTCGTCGGCCTTGTCGAGAAGATAGGTGATATCTTGTTCGGTGAGGCCTTTGATGCCGATGAGGTGGCGGTGGGGAAAGAAGACCATGGACCTGCCCTCTGGATTTCGTCAGGCGGTCTATAAAGAGGGAGCGCCCACGGGGCAAGCGGGGGCGTGCGCCGAGCCCGTTTGTTCCCCATGCAATTTCGCCCGAATCCCGCTACAGGAGCTATGCTGTTGGGAGATATAACTTCCAGTTTCCCTTTGCTACCTTCTTGCTCTACAAGCGATTCATGACCCAAGCGACCCGGACTGACGACCCTTTTGCCGACCTGAACCAGCCGAGCCTCTGGACCGGCATCAATGCCTATCGTTCCGATCCGCTGATCGTCGATCTCACCTCCGGCCTGCCGCGTTCGACGCGTGAAGAGCTGGAGCAGCATGGTCGTTTCGTCACCTCGCACGAGGCACAGGAACTGGCGCGCATGGCGAACCAGGGCGCGCCGCAGCTTCGCACCCACGGCCCGCGTGGCGAGCGCCTGGATGTCGTCGAATTTCACCCGGCCTGGCATGCGCTGATGCGCCGCTCCATGGCGATGGGCCTGCATTCCTCGATCTGGGATGCGCAGGCCGATCCGGAAGCGAAAGGCCAGTCGCACAAGGTGCGCGCCGCCCGCTTCTATCTGACGGCCCAGCTCGAATGCGGCCATCTCTGCCCGTTGACCATGACCAGCGCTTCGGTGGCGGCGATGATGGCCTCGCCGGCCGTGCAGAAGGACTGGGCGCCGAAAATTCTCTCGCGCAAGTACGATTCGTCCAACAAGCCCGCCATGCAGAAGAGTGCCGTTACCATCGGCATGGGCATGACGGAAAAGCAGGGCGGCACGGATGTCCGCGCCAACAGGACGAGCGCCGACAAGGTCAGCGAGGGCATATACCGGCTTTCGGGCCACAAGTGGTTCATGTCGGCGCCGATGAGCGATGCCTTCATCATGCTCGCCCAGACCAAGGACGGCATGGGCTGCTTCCTCGTGCCGCGTCTGCTGGAGGATGGCTCGGCGAACGGCCTGCATTTCCAGCGGCTGAAGGACAAGCTCGGCAACCGCTCGAACGCCTCCTCGGAAGTCGAGTTCACCGACACGTTCGGCTTCCTGCTCGGCGCGCCCGATGCCGGCATCCGCACCATCCTCGACATGGTGACGCTGACGCGGCTCGATTGCGCGCTGGCCTCTGCCGGTATCATGCGCGCGTCGCTGGCCGAAGCCGTGCATCACGCACGCGGCCGCAGCGTTTTCGGCAAGATGCTGGTCAACCAGCCGATCATGACGCGCGTGCTCGCCGACATGGCGCTCGATGTCGCCGCGGCGACGGCACTTGCCTTCCGTCTCGCCGAAGCCTTCGACAAGGCCAGCGGCAGCAGCGAGGATGCGGCCTATGCCCGCGTCATGACGCCCGTTGCCAAATACTGGTGCTGCAAGATCGCGCCGGCGCTGATCTATGAAGCCATGGAGTGCATCGGCGGCAGCGGTTACATCGAGGAACGCCCGATCGCCCGCCATTATCGGGAAGCCCCCGTCAACGCGATCTGGGAAGGCTCCGGCAATGTCATGGCGCTCGATGTGCTGCGCGTGCTGAACCGGGGCAAGGACCTGTTCGAGACCGTCTTTGCCGGTCTTGCCCGCGATCTCGGTCCGGCCGGCAAGAAGACCATCGATGTGCTGCGTGCCGCCATGGCGCTTTGCGAGCAGGACGAGGGTGCCGCCCGCCTGCTGGTCGAACAGATGGCGCTCGCGGCCGGCGCCGCCGAGCTCTATCGCCTCGGAGCCGGCAAGATCGCCGACGCCTTCATCGAAACGCGTCTGGCCGGCGGCTGGCGCGCGACCTACGGCATGCTCGATTCGCGCTTTGACGCCAGCTACATCGTCGATCTGCTTTATCCGCCGGCGACCTAGGTTGCGCGGTTTCCGCAGATTTTGGCCGCATTGATGTGATACCAACCGATATTATATATTGGTATCGACGCAGGAGGTTTCGATGGCTCGTAACACGTCCGTTTCGCTTGGCGACCATTTTAGCGCCTTCATTGAAGCTCAGATTCAGACAGGCCGATATGGTTCCGCTAGTGACGTTGTCCGTGCGGGTTTGCGTCTTCTGGAAGAGCACGAAGCCAAGGTAAAGTCTCTCCAGGACGCGCTGATTGCCGGCGAGGCGTCCGGGCAGCCGGCTTCCTTCGACAATGCTGCGTTCGTGAAGCGGATGCGTGCGACATATGGCGAATAAGCAGCGCCGCTACGCCTTATCTCCGCTTGCCGAGAGAGACCTTGAGGACATTTGGCGATATACCGTCGAGCGCTGGTCGGTAAAACAGGCGGAAACCTATCATGCAGAGGTCATTAGGTCATTCGAAGGATTGGCATCCGGTCTAAATATCGGCCGTCGCGCTGATGTTCGTGAAGGCTATTTCAAATATATCGTTGGTTCCCATGTCATTTACTATCTCTTGCAGGATTCGCAGATCGCTATCATCCGTGTGCTGCACAAGCGGATGGATGTAAATCGACACCTCTGAAAAGACGTCTGAAGTTCAATCGGCTGAAAGGCCTGTATCCAGAGGCCGTCATGATCAATCTTCGCCAAGTGCGCTCGAAAGACATCGACCAGCTCTACGCCATTTCGCTGGCAACGGGCGATGCCGGCAAGGATGCGGCGCCGTTGCATCGCGACGGCCGCCTGATCGGGCATATCTATTCCGCGCCTTACGCCACGCTTCATCCCGAGCTGGTTTTTGTCGCCGAGGATGACGAGGGCGTCATTGGCTATATTTCCGGTGCCTTCGACACGATTGCCTTCGATGAGCGGCTGGAGCGCGAATGGTGGCCGCAACTGCGTCGGCTCTATCCCGATCCGCAAGGCGATCTGGCTCTCTGGGATGCGGACCAGAAGCGGATATCGGCGATCCATCATCCGAAGCAGGCGCCCGCGTTCTTGATCGAGCGGTTCCCCGCACATATTCATATGAACCTGCTGCCGCGAGCACAGGGCAAGGGTATCGGCACCGCACTCCTCGATCGGTGGATCGCTAACGCCCGGACCAACGGTGTCACAGGCATCCATCTCGGCGCCAACGCCGGCAACCGCGGTGCCGTCCGATTCTGGTCGTCGCGCGGTTTCGTGCCCGTGGAACTCCCTGCGGGTCTGGTGTCCGAAACCACTGTGTGGTTTGGTCGGTCTCTCTAATCTGTGGATTCGCGGGTTTTGACGGGCTCGCATCCTGGCATCTTTGTTGTTTGAGGCCGCCTGGCCTGCTATTCACCGCCCGGTGACAGATTGGAGTCGAGTCGATGGCCGTCGCAAACGCTGCCGTGAAAATCCCCTTGGACGTGCCTGTCGTGGAAAAGCGCGTGCGCAATCGCGCCGCAACCCAGCAGGCGATCCTCGATGCCGCCAAGCGGCTTCTGGCGGAGGAGGGGTTCCAGAATTTCGGTATCAATGCGGTCGCCCGCGGCGCCGGCTGCGACAAGCAGCTGATCTATCGCTACTACGGCGGTCTCGACGGCCTCGTCGAAGCGATCGGCACGGATCTCGGCAGCTGGGTGGCGGATCGCATTCCCGACGATACCGGCGGCATGTTCCTGCTGACCTACGGCGACCTGATGGAGAGGCTCTCGCTTCTGTTTCTCGATGCGCTGCGTGCCGACCCCCTGATGCGCCGCATCGTCGCCTGGGAAGTTTCCGAAAGCAGCGAGCAGGTTCGCCGGCTGTCGGAGGCGCGCTCCAAGGCGCTGGCCGGCTGGATCGAGCGCATGCGGGGCTCGCTGGTGCCCCCCAAGGGCGTCGATGCGCAGGCGGTCAACGCCATGATTTTTGCGGCCATCCAGCATATCGTGCTGGCTTCGGCCGTCAGCGATCAATGCGCCGGTCTTGCCTTGAAAAACTCAAAGGACTGGGAGAAGGCGGCAACGGCTTTGAAGCGCATCGTGCGCGGCGTCTACGGCTGACGGCGGTGCTTCGGCAGGGGATATCCACAAGCCTGCTCGGCCGTTAACCTTAACAAATGGTTTACATTGCGCCGCAACGGTTAACTCGTCACTGTGAAAAGACGAATAGTTAACCATCAAGCGTGCAGCCATGGGGTTGAGACCCGCAAAATTGGTGTTTCTTGTCATGGCGATGATGTTCTTCGCCGTGCTCGCACTAGATATAACGCTGCCCGCTGTGGTGTTGAGCGCCATGGCATTGTCGAACTGGCTCGTCCTGTCGGCTGGCACGACGCAATATCCGCGTCGAAGAGGTACCGCATGAAGTGGTTGTTGATTTGCTGGGCCGCCCCCGTCTCGTTTCTCGGGGCATGGTACTATTTGTCGTACTACGACATGAGCTTCGGCATCTTCATGCTGACGCGGCAGATGCATGATCTGGTGTTTGCCATCTACGGCAAGGTCCTCGGCATTCCGCCGGAAACCATCCCGCCGCTCGTCGCGCGCGCCATTGCCTTCGACAGCCTGCTGGTATTCGCGATCTTCGGTTTTCGTCGCCGTGCCGCCATCATGGGCTGGTGGCGCCGCCGTCAGGCATCGAGATCGGGCAAGGTCTCCCTGCCGAGCGCCGACAGCCTGTCCAAGGCTCCCTGAAGAATGAAGCTGGCGGCGGCCGAGTCGATGCGCTCGGCGCGTTTGGCCCGCGAGACGTCCATTTCCAGCAGAGCCCGCTCGGCCGCAACGGTCGACAGCCGCTCGTCCCAGAAGACGAAGGGCAGGGCGGTCTTTTCCGACATGCTGCGCACGAAGGCGCGAGTCGCCTGGACGCGCGGGCCCGAAGAGCCATCCATGTTGACGGGCAACCCTATGACGAAGGCCGCGACCTTTTCCTTCCCGGCAAAGGCGAGCAGCGTTTCCGCATCCTGAGTGAACTTCACACGCTTGATCACCGGGCGCGGGGTCGCAAAGCGCCGTCCGAGATCGGACATGGCGAGCCCGATGGTCTTCGTGCCGAGGTCGAGGCCGGCAATCGGCTGGCCGGGCAGAAGCATCACGGCTAGGTCTTCGATGGTCAACGTCGTCATCGGGGTCTCGCTCTCGTCAAAACAAATTGAAGTCAAAGCCGCTTTTCTTTGCAGCGGTTTGAGATATCTCCTAGAGCATTTCCAGCAAAAGCGCACAGCGGTTTTGCGTCCGGAGATGCGGAAGAACAAACAGATAGGGCGTTTCCACTGGCTTGGCTCCAACCGGAAACGCTCTGGACATCGGCCTTCCTTTTCAAATCAAGCATTAAGGAGAAATCCAATGAAGATCACCTGGCTCGGCCATTCCGCGTTTCGCATCGAAACGGGCAAGGCAAAAATACTGATCGATCCTTTCCTCAGCTACAATTCTTCCTTTGCCGCCGCCGGTCTCAATCTCAAGGACGTTGCCGCCGGCGTGACCCACATCCTCTTGACGCACGGTCATGCCGACCATGTCGGCGATGCGGTTCAGATCGCCAAGGATACCGGCGCGGTCGTTCTCGCCAATGCCGATCTCGCTTCCTGGCTCGGCACCAAGGGCGTGGAGAAGCTGGAAATGGGCAATACCGGCGGCACCGTCGGCCTCGGCGGTTTCTCGGCCACCTTTACCAACGCTCTGCATTCCTCCGCACAGATCACCGAGGATGGCGTTTCCCACGCGCTCGGCAATCCGAACGGCCTGATGCTGCATTTCGATGACGAGCCGACGCTGTTCCATATGGGCGATACCGACATCTTCTCGGATATGGGCCTCATCAACGAACTGCATCAGCCCGATATCGGCATCCTGCCGATCGGCGACCGCTTCACCATGGGCGGCGCGGTGGCCGCGCTCGCCTGCCAGCGCTTCTTCAACTTCAAGACCGCCATTCCCTGCCACTACGGCACTTTCCCGATCATCGACCAGACGCCGGAAAAGTTCATCGCCGGCATGGAAGGCTCGAAGACCGCGGTTGCGGCACCGAAGGTGGGCGAGAGCGTTTCTGCCTAACGATACCCGTTGCGTATGGCGGGCATGGCCTTTATAGCGAGTGTGAAAAATACCTACCTGCAATGTAGGTAAAACCTACCTCGGAGAATGCCATGTCCGTCGATCTCGCCACTGTCAAACGCGTCGCCCATCTTGCCCGCATCGCCGTCAACGAAGACGAAGCGCAGCGGATGATGGGCGAGCTGAACGGCATTCTGGGCTTCGTCGAACAGCTTTCCGAAGTGAATGTCGATGGCGTCGAGGCCATGACTTCGGTCACGCCGATGGCGATGAAGAAGCGCACCGACGAAGTGACCGACGGCAACAAGGCCGCCGATATCGTCGCCAATGCGCCGAATACCGATCAGAATTTCTTCCTGGTGCCCAAAGTCGTCGAATAACGGCTCGCTTCGAGCCCGTTCCGACCCATTGCCCAATTCCAGATCTGAAGCGAAACAAAATGAGCGAACTGACCAGCCTGACCATTGCCGAAGCCCGCGACAAGCTGCGCGCCAAGCAGATCACCGCCACCGAGCTGACCGAGGCCTATATCTCGGCGATCGACGCGGCCAACGGTCAGATCAACGCCTATATCGCCGTGACGCCCGATAAAGCCCGCGAGATGGCCAAGGCCTCGGATGCGCGCCTGGCCAGTGGCCAGGCCGGCGCGCTCGAAGGCATCCCGCTCGGCATCAAGGACCTGTTCGGCACCGAAGGCATCCATACCCAGGCCTGCAGCCACATCCTCGACGGCTTCAAGCCGCGCTATGAATCGACGGTGACGCAGAACCTCTGGAACGACGGCGCCGTCATGCTGGGCAAGCTCAACATGGACGAGTTCGCCATGGGCTCCTCCAACGAAACCTCCTATTACGGCCCGGTCATCAACCCCTGGCGTGCCGAAGGGTCCAACCAGCAGCTCGTTCCGGGCGGCTCGTCCGGCGGTTCGGCCGCTGCCGTTGCCGCGCATCTCTGCGCCGGCGCGACCGCGACCGATACGGGCGGCTCCATCCGCCAGCCCGCCGCCTTCACCGGCACCGTCGGCATCAAGCCGACCTATGGCCGCTGCTCGCGCTGGGGCATCGCCGCCTTCGCCTCGTCGCTCGACCAGGCCGGCCCGATCGCCCGCGACGTGCGCGATGCCGCCATTCTGCTGAAGTCGATGGCAAGCGTCGATGCGAAGGACACGACCTCCGTCGACCTGCCGGTGCCGGATTACGAAGCCTCGCTCGGCCAGTCGCTGAAGGGCATGAAGATCGGCATCCCCAACGAATATCGCGTCGATGGCATGCCGGACGAGATCGAAACGCTCTGGCAGCAGGGCATCGCCTGGCTGAAGGATGCCGGCGCCGAGATCGTCAATATCTCCCTGCCGCACACGAAATATGCGCTGCCGGCCTACTACATCGTCGCGCCCGCGGAAGCTTCCTCGAACCTTGCCCGCTACGACGGCGTTCGCTACGGCCTGCGCGTCGACGGCAAGGATATCGTCGACATGTACGAAAAGACGCGCGCCGCCGGCTTCGGCCAGGAAGTGAAGCGCCGCATCATGATCGGAACCTACGTTCTGTCGGCCGGCTATTACGACGCCTACTATCTGCGCGCCCAGAAGGTTCGCACGCTGATCAAGCGTGACTTCGAACTGGCCTTCAATGCCGGCGTCGACGCCATCCTGACGCCCGCAACGCCGTCCTCGGCCTTCGGCATCGCCGACGAGAACCTCGCTTCCGATCCGGTGAAGATGTACCTCAACGACATCTTCACGGTGACGGTCAACATGGCCGGTCTCCCCGGCATCGCCGTCCCCGCCGGCCTCGACCCGAAGGGCCTGCCGCTCGGCCTGCAGCTCATCGGCAAGCCGTTCGAAGAAGAGACCTTGTTCAAGACCGCCCACGTCATCGAACAGGCCGCCGGCAAGTTCACACCAGCGAAGTGGTGGTAAGCCGAAGATCCACAGCGGCAGGAGCGGCCTGCTGAACGATCTCGCGAAGCTTCGTGACGTTTGACATTACTTATCAGAAGGGTCGCCGGGAAATCCGGGCGGCCCTTTTTGCACATGCCAATATTCCGCCCACGCGCCATCACACTTTGGACCGAAATACGATCATAAATTGCAGAAGGCCGCTTGGTCTTGTTCTCTGCAACCGAATCGGAAGGTCTCTTCATGCTCAAGCACGTCACGGCGATCCTGCTTCTCAGCGCGTCATTTCCAGCGTTTTCGCTGGCGGCCGACAATGGGGCCATCCGATCCATCACCCTGTCCTCGGGCGGCCTGGCCCAGGTTTCGCGATCGGCCGATATCAATGGCGACGGCGTGATCCGGATCGAGGTGCCGCTCGATCAGGTCGATGACATTCTCAAGAGCCTTGTGGTCGACGGGTCCGCGGGCTCGGTTGCCGGCATGTCGCTGGCAGGGCCGCAGCCGTTGCAGGAGGCGTTCAAGGGTCTGCCGTTCAGCCTGGAAGCGCTCTCCTCCGTGCCGTCGCTTCTGACATCGATGCAGGGCGCCAAAGTGGCAGTCGCCAGCGGCGGAAAGACGGTTGAGGGCAACATTCTTGGAATCGAGACGAGGAAGGCCGACGGGAAAGCAACGGTGTACCTGCTGACCGTCATCGACAAGGATGGCGCGGTGGAGACGCTGGCGCTCGGCGAGGATGCGTCCGTCCGGTTTGACGATCCCAACACGAGAGCGAAGCTCGCCCAGGCGACGGCGGCCATTGCCCGAGGCAAGAACGATCGCACCCGCGCCATCGATATCAAGGTGAACGGTGTGAAGAACAGCAGCGATATCGGCCTCACCTATGTCGTCCCGTCGCCGATCTGGAAAACGGCCTACAAGGTCGTCATCGAGGGAAATGAAATGGCGCGCCTGCAGGCATGGACGGTGCTGGAAAATGCCAGCGGCGAGGATTGGAAGGGCGTCAAGCTGACGCTGACGTCGGCCGAGCCGGTGACGCTGAAGCAGGGTCTGCACCAGCTTTATTGGAGAGAGCGGCAGGAAGTGCCTGTTAATACGGCTTCCGACAATGTCCCCGATCCCGATAGCGGCGACCTGTCCAACAGGCGGCGTCTGGCTTCGAGTATCGGGGTGCCGGCAATGCCCGCCCCCGCAGGAGCGGCGAGGAGCGAGGCCAGAAAAATGGCAGACGCGCAGGCCTACGCAACCGACGAACTGGAACAGCCTGCCGCGCCAATGCAAGTTGCCGCCGGCAACCCCACCGCTGCGACCGAAAGCGATATTTCCGCCACGTTCGAACTTCCGGGGACTTACGATCTGGCCAATGGCGACACGTTGTCGGTGCCGATCATGGATGCGGATGTGGAAGCCGACATGGTGGATATGTATCGGGCAGGCAGCACCTTGCACAATCCTATCGCCGCCGTGATGCTCAAGAACACCACCGGGGTCAGCATGCCGGCGGGAATTCTGACGTTATACGACAGCAAGACCGGCTATATCGGCGATTCCCAGCTATCGGCGCTGCCCAAGGACGATACGCGCCTCGCCAGCTTCGCAACCGATCGCAAGGTATCGATCAGCGAGCAGCAGACGCCGACGGAGGAGATCGCCTCTCTGAAGGTTTCCGACGGCATGATGCAGGCCGTCGTCAAATACCGCCAGACGACGACATATACCGTGTCGGGAGCGCTCGACGGCGAAAGGACCGTCCTCATCGAGCACCCGATCAGGGACGGCTGGTCGTTCTCCTCGACCGATAGTTTCGGCAAGACGGCAACGCACCAGCGGCTCAAGGCGGTTGTGCCCGCCGGCTCCGAAAAGACGCTGACGGCAGTCGACGAGCAGCTTCAGAGCAACAGCTACGCTCTGGTCGATGCGGAGCCTGACACACTGATCGGGTGGTCGGCTTCGACACACGACAAGGCACTCACGGACAAGCTCGCAAATCTCGCTGACGCGCGCAAAAGGCAGGTCGCCGTCCAGAACGATCTGGCGAGCCTCGACAGCGAAATCGAGAAGACCACCAGCGAGCAGGAGCGGATAAGACAGAATCTCGGCGCCGTGCCTGACAATAGCGATTTGAAGAAGCGCTACTTGAAGGCTCTGGCGGACAGCGAGGATCAAATCGCCGCGCTGAACGAAAGGCGCGTTGCGGTGCAGGAGGAAAGCGATCGCCGGAGCGACAAGGTGGCGGAAATCATCAGCGCGTTCTGATCGCCACGCGGTCTCATATCAACGGCTCAATCGGCGAGAGCCGCCTCGAATCGGGCGGCTCTCGTGCTTGTTCTATCGATTGTTCAATTGCGAGCGCACCAACCGCAGCCCCTTTTCACTGATGCGATAGGGATGGCCGTCGCTGGATTTGATGGCCTTGAGGCGTTTGAGCCTGCGGAAAAGATCGATATCGAAGTCGGGATAGACCCAGCCGTCGCGGGTGAAGCAGAAGGCGTTCTCGACCTTCTTGTTTTCGCTGCGTTCGATTTCGATGCGCCCGCCTTGGGCGAGCAAGTGCAGGATGCGCTGTTCGGCGCGGGAAATGTCCATTGTTGTCAGAATCCGTATAGCGCCAAAAGGCGCACAAAAACGATCCGAGGCTTCCCTTTGGGGAAGTCGGGGCTTCGTTTTTCAGGCCCGGCACGCAAGAAGACTTGCGAGCGAGGCCTTTACCGGGACTGACGAAAGCTAGACATCAAAACTCCGTTGAGATGCCCTGTGTAAGGCAGGTTGCGTGCGGCGGTCAAGCGCAACCCGTTTCATGTATCTCGTCCGTGGCCGTGATTGCGAATCTCGCCGCTGGCAAAAGCCTTTCGCCGGTGCTTTACTGCTTGCAAATGGCGGGGGCCCGATGATCCATATTCGCAATGCCCATGAAGGTGAAACCGAGGTGTTGGCGAGCATCGGCCTGCGCTCCTGGCAGAAGGCGATGGGCGCGATCGGCGGCACGGGCGAGCTGCTGGAAACCGCGAGCGAGGCCTTCTCGAGTTTCACCCGCAATCTGTGGCTGACGATCACGGTCATCGAGCGGAACGGAGAGGCGGTCGGATGGGCCGCGCGCGAGGGGCTGGACGAAGCGATCTCCGATTTCTGGATCGATCCGGATTTCGTGAGACGAGGCCTCGGCTCCGCGCTTCTGGCGCGCATTGAGCAGGACGTGCGCGAGCAGGGGCTGGAAAAGGTTTCCCTGCACACGCATGCCGGCAACACGGATGCCATCGCCTTCTTCAAGGCGCGCGGCTATCAAATACACTGGCTGTCGGTCGTCTACTCTCCGAAACTCGACAGCGACGTGCCGACCGTGGGGCTTTCGAAATCGCTGGTCGAGGAAAGCGACGGCGCCTACGGACCGGGCATATAGCGCATCGCCGGATGCCGAAAGCCTTGCGCCGCCCGGCCAATTGCTCTACCTCACAAAGTTCAGAAGAACAGCATTTCAAGAGCTTCCCATGACCCTTGTCGACGTCCGCACGCCAGATCCAAAACGCTTCATTCCCGGTGCCACCGGCGATTGGGAAATCGTTATCGGCATGGAGGTCCATGCCCAGGTGTTGAGCAATTCCAAGCTCTTCTCCGGAGCCTCGACCGAGTTCGGCAAGCCGCAGAATTCCAACGTCTCGCTGGTCGATGCCGCCATGCCCGGCATGCTGCCCGTCATCAACGAGGAATGCGTCAAGCAGGCCGTGCGTACCGGCCTCGGCCTGAAGGCGCAGATCAACAAGCGCTCGATCTTCGACCGCAAGAACTACTTCTATCCCGACCTGCCGCAGGGCTACCAGATCTCGCAGTTCAAGGATCCGATCGTCGGCGAAGGCAAGATCGTCATTTCGCTCGGCCCCGATCGCCAGGGCCAGTTCGAGGATATCGAGATCGGCATCGAGCGCCTGCATCTCGAGCAGGATGCCGGCAAGTCGCTGCACGACCAGCACGCCACCATGTCCTATGTCGATCTTAACCGCTCCGGCGTGGCGCTGATGGAGATCGTCTCCAAGCCCGACATCCGCTCGTCCGACGAAGCCAAGGCCTATATGACGAAGCTGCGCTCGATCGTGCGCTATCTCGGCACCTGCGACGGCAACATGGACGAAGGCTCGATGCGCGCCGACGTCAACGTTTCGGTCCGTCGCCCCGGCGGCGAGTTCGGCACGCGCTGCGAAATCAAGAACGTCAACTCCATCCGCTTCATCGGTCAGGCGATCGAATACGAAGCGCGCCGGCAGATCGGCATTCTGGAAGACGGCGGCACGATCGACCAGGAAACCCGCCTGTTCGATCCGAACAAGGGCGAGACCCGCTCGCTGCGCACCAAGGAAGATGCGCATGACTACCGCTATTTCCCCGATCCGGACCTGCTGCCGCTCGAATTCGATGATGCCTTCGTCAAGGAGCTTGCCGAGCATCTGCCTGAATTGCCCGACGACAAGAAGGAGCGTTTCGTTCGCGAGCTCGGCCTGTCGATCTATGACGCCTCCGTGCTCGTCTCGGAAAAGGCGATCGCCGACTATTTCGAGGCGGTTGCCGCCGGCCGTGACGGCAAGGCCGCCGCAAACTGGGTCATCAACGACTTGCTCGGCGCCTTGAACAAAACCGGCAAAGACATTGAAGAGACTCCGGTTTCGCCCGCTCAGCTCGGCGCGATCATCGATCTCATCAAGGCCGAAACCATCTCCGGCAAGATCGCCAAGGATCTGTTCGAAATCGTACTCAACGAAGGCGGCGATCCCGCTGAAATCGTCGAGTACCGCGGCATGAAGCAGGTCACCGATACCGGCGCCATCGAAAAGGCGGTCGACGAGATCATCGCCGCCAACCCGGATCAGGTCGCCAAGGTCAAGGCCAAGCCGACGCTTGCCGGCTGGTTCGTCGGCCAGGTGATGAAATCGACCGGCGGCAAGGCCAACCCGCAGGCCGTGCAGGCGCTGGTCAAGGCCAAGCTCGGCATCGAAGAGGAATAATCGGTGTTCTTCGTCCGCAGCGCCGGCGAGCAGGACCTGGAAAAGGTCCGCGCTCTGCTGGGCGAGACCTGGCACGCGACCTACGACCGGATCTACGGAGCGGAGAAGGTCAGCGAGCTGCACGCCTCCTGGCATTCGCCGGCTTCGCTGAAAGCTCGGCTGGCGAACAAGAATTCCGAATTCCTCGTCGCCGATGACGGCAGGACGATCGGCGGCATGGGCTATGCGGCCATGTCGACCGAACTGACGAAGACCGTGATGCTCCACATGCTCTATGTTGGTCCCCGCTATCAGCGCCAGGGTGTGGGCCGCGATATCTTCGCGGAACTTGAGACCTGCTTTCCGGACGCGGAGATCATGCGCCTGGAGGTCGATCCGCAAAACGAGCCCGCACTTGCCTTCTACAAGGCGCACGGCTTCGTCGAGGTCGGCCGCGCCGACAATAGCGGGCAGGGGCAATCGGGCTTGCCGACGCTGATACTCGAAAAGCCGCTGGCTACGCAGTAGCCGGCAGGCCTTGAGCCGCGCTTCCATATTGGTTCTGGAAGTTGATGATCAGGCCGAGAAGCTCTTCGCGCGTCACATTGAGATCTGCCGTGGCTATGTAAACTCGTTGCGTTCCATCCGCATTGTCGCGGATGCGAAGCCTTGCTGCCGGAGTTGCTTGCTCGATGTGCGTTCCAGCACGAAGCCAAATTTTGATGCGCCGTTTGTCGCGGTGTCGGGTCAGAGTGGGATTGCCGGGAATCGTGACCTTCCCGTAGATTCCTGATGCGATAAGCAGCCGGATTATGCCGCGAAACATGAAGCGGGCATTATCGGCTTGCGAACTGTTGTTCTCTACTGGCGGGGTCTGATCGATACGCTCAATTGCCGTCCAGGGGATGGTTACCTGTCCAAATCTGTTATCGGTAAGGCCCTGTGGGCTCATGGTCAGAACGGTCTTCCGTGTCCAACGGGCGATTGTATGAAATCCTATAAAGGTGAAGGAGGCGCTCGCCGCAAATGCCAGGAACAGAGCAAGGTGTATTCCCGCGCCACCTCTCGGGATGAGGGATACAAAGCCAAGGAATGCGGTTAAAGAAGTCAGAAGTGCCGTCTTGAGGTGAAGTTCCGGCATAAAATAATCAAATCCATATGTCTTGGTCGTCACCATTTGGCATTTCCTGCGCATCATTGCAGATGAAGACTTAGGTAGAACGCATTGCCCTCACAAGAACTACTTATCCGCGAAGCGAAAGAATCTGACCTTCCGTCCTTGATCGGCCTGTTCGCCGCCGACGCTATGGGCGGCCACGGCGATACGACCGATCCCTCTGCCCACGACGATTATCTGCGTGCCTTTCGCACTATCGCGTCATCGCCGGACCAGACGCTCTACGCCGCCGAGCTTGGCGGCGAGATCGTCGGTACATTCCAGACGATCGTGGTCACTTCGCTGCACGGCCGGGGATCGTCGGCGATGATCATCGAGTCGGTCCAGACGCGGGCGGACATGCGCGGGCAGGGGATCGGCGCCGCAATGATCGATTTCTGTATCGACGAGGCAAAAGGCCGCGGCATGCGCATGGTGCAATTGACCTCGAATGCCGTACGCAAAGATGCCCATCGCTTCTATGAAAGATTGGGTTTCAAGCCGACGCATCTGGGCTTCAAGATGACATTGAAATGAGGTCGTTTGCTTGCTGGAATCACTGGACAAGCCGGTCCGGTGGCGGCATAAGCAAACTATCGAATTCTGGTATCGCTCGCCCCTCAGCGGGTATCGAGGAAAAGACATGTGGAATCTCATCGTACAGACCTTCACCTGGTGGAACAGTCAGACAATGGGGACGCGCTTCGCGACCTGGCGTTTTGGCAAGCGTGTCGGCGAGGATGAGCTCGGCAACGTCTATTACGAAGGCGGCATGTCCTCCTACGGCCTTCCGAAGCGCTGGGTGATCTACAAGGGCTATGCCGAAGCCTCTGCTATTCCTCCGGGCTGGCACGGCTGGATGCATCACCGCACCGATGTTCCGCCCTCCAAGGAAAACTACGTCGCCAAGGAATGGCAGAAAGAGCATCGCGCCAACCCGACCGGCTCGCCGCAGGCTTACCGTCCGCCGGGCTCGCTCGCCGTTGCCGGCGAGCGTCCGCGCGTGACTGGCGACTACGACGCCTGGACCCCTGGCAACTGAGCTGAAGGGCCGGCTCGTCCTTTGGCCACAATTGGCCTTTAGGCGCGACATATGCCGGCTTTTGCTCGGCGCCTTGACCGAGACCAAGCGGAGATTGGCGGATATGACGTTTTTCACGCGGAGCGCTTCTTTGCGTGTATTATCGGGAGCAGGCATTGCTCTCCTGGCCGGCATCATGTCCGCGCCTTCCGCCGAGGCGGCCCGCATCGCCAACCCGGTCGCCGTTTTCTCCGGCCTGGACAAGATCACCGGCCGGATCACGACTTTCGATGTCTATGTGAACGAAACCGTGCAGTTCGGAGCGTTGCAGGTGACGCCGCGCGCTTGCTATTCGCGAGATGATACCGAGCAGCAGAAGGTGGATGGTTTTGTCGAGGTGGATGAAATCACCCTTGATCGCCGTATCCGGCGCATCTTCACCGGCTGGATGTTTGCCGACAGCCCCGGTCTCAATGCTGTCGAGCACCCGATCTATGACGTCTGGTTGAAAGAGTGCAAACAGAAGTCCGACGTTCCGCCCCCCGATACTACCGGCGCAAAATAATCGGTTTCTGGATTTCCGCTGTTGAACCGTACCGCCCGCAGAAGCCTGGCTCCTGCGGGCTGAATTTTTAGAATCTTTCTCAATCGGCGGCGGCACGTCCGATCGCCTGGCGATCGGAGATCTCCGACAGGTCGAGGGCAATCCTCATTCCGTCCTGGAGCCTGTGACGCAGAAAATTGTTGCGGTCCGGCTCGGCTTTCAATTGACCGCCTTTGCTGAGAGCCTGCAGCCTCGAACGCGAGATGGCCAGCCCCGAAGACAGCAACCGGTCAAGGCGCAGGCTCGTGGAGAGTTCGGCGACTATTTCTATCTCCAGTATTGTCCAGTCGCGCGCTTCCCGCGTTATCCTCTTCCGAATGAAGACATCGGATATTTCGTCAACGCGCCTGACTTTCCGCTTCAATCCGTCGAGATCGAATTCCCGAGCGCGTACCCAATGCGGGTCGCTGTGTTGCAGCGCCTCCAGGGTGTAGGGAGAGATATCGTGAACCACCTTCCGCTCGAAAAGCGCTCGGTTCCAGGTCTTGTCGCAATCGACGCATTTGTAGACGAGCCAGGCATCGAGCCTCTTGCCATTGGCGTTGAGCCGGATCTTGCCGCTCGATCTGAAGGGTTTCAAACATCCGCAGCCGCTGCAGGCAATCCATGGCTGAGGCGCCGTTCGGGGCGAAATGGTCCAACGGACCTGAAGAATATTGCACATACCGTCTTGGTCTTCCGTCTGGAAGTCCACCAGACTGGCGGTGAGACAAGCCCGTCAGGGCGCGGTATGGCGATGTTGCGGGACGGCTGAAGAGCTGAGACAGCAATGGCTGCGCGGGGCGCGTTGTGACAATGCCAAACCGGTCTCAGGCCATCACCCGATGGACATGAATACGCATCGGACGGCGGTGCGCCGCCCCGATGCATTGGGTGATTTAAATGAGACCGGTATTTACGACGGCAAAGTGGAACCTCTATGCACCAACGCTCTTCGCGTTTAGCGATAGCAGGTTGCAATCAGAGTTTGAAGTGCCCTGAACTTGATAGTGGCCGGGTTCTCAGTGGCTCTCGTCGGAGAAGCTCAGATTGGCGGATTCCATCGCCTTTTCCAGCATCGTGGCATAGACGTCCTTCGGCACATCGATGGCGCCGAATGTCTTCAGGTGTTCCGTGGTGAATTGCGTGTCGAGCAGGGTGAAGCCGCGCTCCCGCAGGCGCTCGACCAGATAGACGAGGCAGATCTTGGAGGCATCCGTGCGGCGGGAAAACATGCTTTCGCCGAAGAAGGCAGACCCCAGCGAAACGCCATAGAGGCCGCCCACCAGCCGGTCGCCTTCCCAGGCCTCCACCGAATGGGCATGGCCGATATGATGCAGGACGGAATAGAGGGAGCGGATCGTATCGTTGATCCAGGTGCTCGGGCGACCGCTCGTCTGTTCGGCGCAAGCCGCGATAACAGCCTCGAAATCGCTATCGAAGCGGATGTCGAAAGGATCCTGGCGGATTTTCTTGGCGAGGCTCTTGGAGACGTGAAACGTATCGAGAGGGATGATGCCCCGCAATTCCGGCTCGACCCAGAATATCTCCGGGTCGTCAGCCGATTCCGCCATCGGAAAAAGCCCGATGGAATAGGCGCGCAGCAAAATCTCCGGGGTAACGCCGGGATGTCTGCCGCGCGCTCCTGGCACAGGCTAGGCCGATGTCTTCGCCAGGTAGTTTTCCAGCCAATGGATATCGTAATCGCCGTTGGCGATATCCTGATTGGAAACCAGATCCTGGAACAGCGGCAGAGTGGTCTTGATACCGTCCACCACGAATTCGTCGAGCGCGCGGCGCAGACGCATCATGCATTCGACGCGGGTGCGTCCATGCACGATCAGCTTGCCGATCAGGCTGTCGTAGTATGGAGGGATCTTGTAGCCCTGATAGGCGCCGGAATCGATGCGCACGCCGAGGCCGCCGGGCGCATGGAAATGCGTGATCGTGCCCGGCGAGGGGACGAAGGTGCGCGGGTCTTCGGCGTTGATGCGGCACTCGATGGCGTGGCCATGGAAATGCACTTCGTCCTGCGTCACGGAGAGGCCGCCGCCGGAAGCGACGCGGATCTGCTCGTGCACAAGATCGATGCCGGTGATGGCTTCCGTCACCGGATGCTCCACCTGCAGGCGGGTGTTCATTTCGATGAAATAGAACTCGCCGTTCTCATAGAGGAACTCGATGGTGCCGGCGCCGCGATACTTCAGCTTCATCATGGCGTCCGCGCAGATCTTGCCGATCTTCATGCGCTGCTCGACATTGAGTGCCGGAGAGTTGGCCTCTTCCCAGACTTTCTGGTGACGGCGCTGCAGCGAGCAGTCGCGTTCGCCGAGATGGATCGCATTGCCTTCGCCATCGCCGAACACCTGGATCTCGATGTGGCGCGGCTTGCCCAGATACTTTTCCATATAGACGGATTCGTTGCCGAAGGCGGCTGCAGCCTCCGTGCGTGCCGTCGACCAGGCCTCGATCAGGTCTTCCTCGGTGCGAGCGACCTTCATGCCGCGGCCGCCGCCGCCGGCGGTCGCCTTGATGAGAACCGGATAGCCGATCTCGCGCGCCGTCTTCAGCGCCTCCGCCTCGGTCTTCACCTCGCCGTCGGAACCCGGAACGACCGGAATGCCGAGCTGCTGCGCGGTGGTCTTGGCGGTGATCTTGTCGCCCATGATACGGATGTGTTCCGCCGTGGGGCCAATGAAGGTGACGCCATGCGCTTCGAGGATATCGGCGAACTTGGCATTCTCCGACAGGAAACCATAGCCGGGATGCACGGCGTCGGCGCCGGTGATCTCACAGGCGGCAACGATCTGGTGGATATTGAGATAGCTGTCGCGCGACGGCGGCGGGCCGATGCAAACGCTTTCATCCGCCAGGCGCACATGCATAGCGTCGCCATCGGCGGTCGAATGGACCGCAACGGTCGCGATGCCGAGCTCTTTGCAGGCGCGCAGCACCCGCAGGGCGATCTCTCCGCGATTGGCTATGAGAATCTTCGAAATCATGGGCATGGGGCCGGCCTACTCGACGACGACCAGGGCTTCGCCGTATTCGACCGGGCGTCCATCCTGAACGAGTATTTCTGTTACGGTGCCGGACTTCGGCGCAGGGATCTGGTTCATCGTTTTCATTGCTTCGATGATCAGCAGTGTCTGGCCTTCCTTGACGACCGAGCCGACCTGAATGAAGGCAGCCGAACCCGGCGCCGGCGCCAGATAGACGGTTCCGACCATCGGTGCGCTGATGACGTGGTCAGGATTGCGGGTCTTGCCGGCGGGTGCTGCGGCAGCAGGAGCGGCGGCGGCAGCTGCCGGAACGGCGTAACCGGCCGGAGCGGCGATCGGCGCCTGCACATATTGGGGCGTGCCGGCACGCGACACGCGGATGCGCAGATCTTCCTGTTCGACTTCGATCTCGGTCAGATCCGTGTCGTTGAGAATGTTGGCGAGATCGCGAATCAGCGCCTGGTCGATACCCGATTTCTTTTCAGCCATTGGATTTCTTGCCCTGTATTTTTGTTATTGGGTGATGGATTTCAGCGCATGAAGCGCCAGGATGTAGCTATAAGGCCCAAAACCGCAGATCACGCCCTTTGCGGCAGGCGCGATCATCGATTTGTGCCGGAATTCCTCGCGTGCGTGGATGTTCGAGATATGCACTTCCACGACAGGAACGGTGATGGCGCGGATCGCGTCATGCAGCGCGATCGATGTGTGACCATAGGCTCCGGGATTGATCGCGACGCCGGCAGCCTTGTCGCCAGCTTCGTGCATCCAGTCGACCAGCACGCCTTCATGATTGCTCTGCCGGAAATCGACGACGAAGCCCAGGCTTTCACCTGCGGACTTGCAGTCTGCTTCGATATCCTTGAGCGTCTTGCCGCCATAGATGCCCGGCTCGCGCTTGCCCAGGGCATTCAAATTGGGTCCGTTCAGGACAAAAATCGTTTGCGCCATCAGATGTTCCGTCAAAGTACAGCGCAACCTATAGACTCCCGAGGCCCTGTAGAAAAGCCCCGGAGCGAAGGTTGCATGTCTCTAGGTGTGGAAACGCCACGATTTTGGCATTTTTGCGCCGCGCGATGACGCGGCGCGTTTCAAAGCTCTGTCAAAATCAGAGCAAGCGATCGGTTTCCCCTGGCCAAGCCGGCCCGTGGCGCCGATCAGCAGGTGGTCTTGCCGCAGCTGCGGACGTTGGCGATCTTCTCCTTGATGGCATCGAGGCCGATGGCGCCGGAGATCATTTCGTTGCCGATCACGTAGGCGGGTGTGCCGGTGACATTGAGATCGGACGCAAGCTGGTAGGTTGCCTTGATCGTTGCGGTATTCGGGCTCTTTGCCATTTCCGCGCGGATGGCCGCTTCGCTGACGCCGAGCGAGGTCGCGACCTCGATGGCGCTGTCTTCCGACGCCCGGCCGTCGCTGCCCAGCAGCTTGCGATGGAATTGTTCGTATTTTTCAGGCGCGAGCTGGCGGAAGGCGTTGGAAACACGGGAAGCCGCAACCGAATCCGGACCGAGGATCGGGAACTCCTTCAGGACGAAACGCACGTCCTTGTCCTGCTTCAGCAGCGTGTCCATGTCGCCGAGGGCATGCCGGCAATAGGTGCAGTTGTAGTCGAAGAACTCGACGACGGTGATATTGCCCTTCGGATTGCCGATGGCCACATCATCCTTGGAACTGAAGATCTCGTCCTTGTTCTGGCTGATTACCTGGGCCGACTGGCTAATTCGGGCTTCGTCCTGCTTCTTTTCGAGCGCGGCCTGTGCATCCAGCAGCACTTCCGGATGCTCGACGAGATATTCCTTGATGAAATCCCCGATTTCCTTCTTCTGCTGGTCGTCCAGCGCGGCAGCTGGCTGGATTATGGCGAATGACGCTGTCAGGGCAATCGCCGAAACCGTCAGCAGGCTTTTGAGAGAAAAGGTCATTGGGTCCTCGTTTGGATCTGGGCGGAGACGCCACTTTCGGATGCGGCATAACATCGTCGGGTTAACATCCGCAAATATCGATCGACAATTTACGGTGCGTCCTTAATTCCAGAAACAGGAATTTTCACGACAAAGCCTCAATCGCAGGATTGTGAACGAGCCCATATTGCGGCAAATGTCGCATGCCGATCCGACCCAGGAGAGAATTGACCTTGTTTTCCCTATCCAAACGCAGCGATGTCGAACCCTTCCATGCGATGGATGTGCTGGCCGAGGCGACGCTGCGCCGTCAGGCCGGACACCCGGTCATTTCCATGGCGGTGGGGCAGCCGTCCCATCCGGCTCCCCAGGCGGCATTGGAGGCCGCGCGGGCGGCCCTCGGTCATGGGCGCATCGGCTATACGGATGCGCTCGGCACGCTGGCCCTGCGGCAGGCGCTTTCCCAGCACTATCGGGCACGCCATGGCTTGGCCATCGATCCGAAACGCATTGCCATTACCACCGGATCGTCGGCCGGTTTCAATCTTGCCTTTCTGACATTGTTCGATGCGGGCGACAGCGTCGCCATCGCGCGGCCGGGCTATCCGGCCTATCGCAATATCCTTGCCGCCCTCGGCCTCGATGTCGCCGAGGTGCCGGTCACAGAGGAAACGCAGTTTACGCTCACGCCCGAGAGCCTCGAGGCGGCACAGGCGGCGAGCGGCAAGCGCCTGAAGGGCGTGCTGCTGGCAAGCCCGGCCAATCCGACCGGAACGGTGACGGGCAGGGCGGCATTGAAGGCGCTTGCCGACTACTGCGCCGATCGTTCGATTGCCTTCATCTCCGATGAAATCTACCACGGACTGACCTTCGTCGGCGAGGAGACGAGCGCGTTGGAGCTTACGGACGAGGCGATCGTCATCAACTCCTTCTCGAAATATTACTGCATGACCGGCTGGCGCATCGGGTGGATGGTCTTGCCGGAGCGGCTGGTCCGTCCAATCGAGCGTGTGGCGCAGAGCCTCTACATTTCCGCGCCGGAACTGTCGCAGATCGCCGCCGAAGCTGCGCTCGGCGCGGGTGCCGAACTCGATATCTATCGCGAAAGCTATGGACGCAACCGCGATTTTCTCATGCGCCGACTGCCGGAAATCGGCTTCCGCATCGCCTCGCCGATGGACGGCGCCTTCTATGCCTATGTGGATGTCAGCCGCTTCACCAACGACAGCATGGCCTTCGCACGCAAGATGCTGGCGGAAATCAATGTGGCCGCCACGCCCGGCCTCGATTTCGATCCGGTGGAGGGGCATCGCGCCATGCGCATCTCCTATGCCGGTTCCAATGCCGAGATCGAGGAAGCCACCGAACGCATGGCTGCCTGGCTGAAATAGAATCCGGGATCAATGGCTTGCACGGACTTGCGAATGTGTTTTCGCAAGTCGCGAAGTCGTGCGCCGATGCGCGAGCGGCAAATCACACTTACGGCAATAAAAAATCCGGCCGTGTCGCCACGGCCGGATTTTAAAAATTCATTCTAAATCGGTCTTCTCAAAAGAAGCCGCGGCGTTGCCACCAGCCGGCCTTCTTCGGCTTGGTCGGTTCTCCGTCACCATCCCCACCTTCATTGGTGCGTGTCGACGTTACGACCGGAGCGGAGGAGGAAACGTTGGATTCGCGGTTGGCGCGCGCCGGCTTGGCCGCATCGTCCGCTGCGTCGGACGCTGCCGGCTCAGCCGTTGTGTCCAAAGCTTCGGTGATTTCGGCAACCACTTCGGTTTCGACGTCTGCCGCGGGCGCTTCTTCCACAATCGGCGTTTCCACTGGCGATGCCTCGACAGCCTTTGCCTTCCGGCGACCGCGGCCCTTGGCGGGCTTCACGTCTTCGGTGACAACCGCTGCGGTCTCGACGGCGGCCATGGCAGGCTGCCCCTCGACGGCGGCTTCGCCTTCGGCAATCGCAATTTCCACTACGGATACGCTTGCTTCTTCTTCGCCTTCACCGGATGCGGCGGTCTCGAGCGCTTCGTCCGAGCCTTCGTCATCGCCCGCGGTCTGCTCGTTACCTTCGTTTTCACGATTGCGACGGCCACCACGCTTGCCGCGACGGCGGCGCTTGCGCTTCTGCTGCGCGTCATCGTCGCTTCCGGCGGATGCGGCGTTTTCTACGCCGGCATCGGCTTCATCGTCGTCGCCTTCATCCCCGTCCGCATCCTCTGCGGCATCGTCCGCGGAAGCATCGCCGGAAACCGAGGCCGCATGGCCATCATTGCCGCGGCCGCGACGCCGACGACGGCGCTTGCGCTTGCGGTTGCCGTCATTGTTTTCGGAGCGGGCAGAGGGTTGCTGTTCGACGCTCGTTGCCTTTTCTTCCAGCTCTTCGTCTTCATCCTCCTCGGCCTCGATGACGATATCGTCGTCATCGTCCTCGGGGATGGCTGCGAAGTTGAACAGGCTTTCGATCTTCACCGGATTGGCGACGGGTTCGCCGCGGTCGATCGCGAAATGCTGCGTGCCGACAGCGTTGTCGGCATCGATGACGATCGCAACGCCGAAGCGGCTTTCGTAGTCGATGATCGTCTGGCGCTTGTGATTGAGCAGATAGAGCGCAATGTCAGGCGTCGTGCGCACGGTGATGTCATGCGTCGTGTTCTTCAGCAGGTATTCCTCGATGCCGCGCAGGACATGCAACGCGACGGAGGACTGGGAGCGCACATGGCCGGTTCCGCCGCAATGCGAGCAGATCTGCGTCGTGCTTTCGAGAACCGATGCGCGGATGCGCTGGCGCGACATTTCCAGAAGGCCGAAATGCGAGATGCGGCCGACCTGGATGCGGGCGCGATCGTTCTTCAGGCATTCCTTCAGCTTCTTTTCGACAGCGCGGTTGTTGCGCTTCTCTTCCATGTCGATGAAGTCGATGACGATCAGGCCGGCAAGGTCGCGCAGGCGCAGCTGGCGAGCGATTTCCTCGGCTGCTTCCAGATTGGTCTGGAGCGCGGTGTCCTCGATCGAATGCTCGCGGGTCGAGCGGCCGGAGTTGACGTCGATCGAGACCAGGGCTTCCGTCTGGTTCATGATCAGGTAGCCGCCCGAACGCAGGGTTACCTGCGGCTGCAGCATGCGGTCGAGCTGCGCCTCGATGCCGGAGCGGGAGAAGATCGGGTGAATGTCACGATAGGGCTGAACCACCTTGGCGTGGCTCGGCATCAGCATCTTCATGAAGTCCTTGGCTTCACGATAGCCTTCTTCGCCGGCAACGATGATCTCGCTGATATCCTTGTTGTAGAGGTCGCGGATCGAGCGCTTGATCAGGCTGCCTTCTTCATAGACCAGGCAAGGAGCGGTCGATGACAGCGTCAGCGTGCGGACGTTTTCCCACAGGCGCATCAGATACTCGAAGTCGCGCTTGACTTCGACCTTGGTGCGGTTGGCGCCGGCGGTACGCAGGATGACGCCCATGCCTTGCGGCACTTCGAGCATCTTGGCGATTTCCTTCAGGCGCTTGCGATCCTGCGGATTGGTGATCTTGCGGGAGATGCCGCCGCCGCGAGCCGTATTCGGCATCAGAACCGAGTAACGGCCTGCGAGCGAGAGATAGGTGGTCAGCGCCGCGCCCTTGTTTCCGCGCTCTTCCTTGGCCACCTGCACCAGCAGGATCTGCCGGCGCTTGATGACTTCCTGGATGCGATACTGCTTGCGCGGCTTGCGTTGCACGCGATCCGGAACCTCTTCCATCGCGTCTTCGGCGCCGACGGATTCGATCACTTCCTCTTCATGATCGTGATCATCATCGTCGTCGTCATCGTGGCGGCGCTTGGAAACGGTGACGTCCTCGGATATCGAATCGGTCTCCACCATCGCGGCCATTTCGCCCGACGGACCTTCCTCATCTTCGCTCGGCGCATCGACGGCAGCGGTTGCTTCCGGAGCAGGCGTTTCCTCGGCGGGAGCTTCGGCAGCAACCTTCTTGCGGCTGCGGCGGGGCTTGGCCTTCTTGGCAGGGGCCGCTTCCTCGGCGGGTGCCGCTTCCTCGGCGGCGGAAGCATCTTCAGCGGTCGCGGCAGGCGCTTCGGTTTCGCCGCTCGCCTTGGGGACGATGCCGATATCCGGCTGTTCCTGCTGGGAAAGATCGAGCGCCGTTTCGACATGCTCGACATCGTCTTCGTGCCGATGCTCTTCGGCTTCGGCCTTCAGCAGCGCCTGACGATCGGCAAGGGGGATCTGGTAATAGTCTGGATGAATTTCGGCGAAGGCCAGGAAGCCGTGCCGATTGCCGCCGTAGTCAACGAAAGCAGCCTGAAGCGAAGGCTCGACCCTCGTTACTTTTGCAAGATAGATGTTGCCGCGGATTTGCTTCTTGTGCTGCGACTCGAAGTCAAATTCCTCTATGCGGTTCCCGCGAACGACAACGACGCGCGTCTCTTCCTCGTGAGACGCATCGATAAGCATTTTGTCTGCCATGAAAGCTGTGCTCCTCGGCGCAGACAACCGGACGGAGGCCTGCTTGTCACAGGGACAAGCGGGACATGCTCCGCCTTTGCTGCACCGGATAATGAAAGTCGCGATTGGTTCGGCGATGACAGTATCCAGACGGCAGCCGGGGCATCATTTCCCTGGGGTCTGTTCACTCTCTCAAAAAGCTGCTGCGGTAGCATCCGTAACCAAGCGAGATCAACTATGCCTTAGACCCACAAATGGGCCCGATGAATGTGCTCTCTAAAGAGCGTTTGGTGGCTCTCCACCGATGAACTTCCCGTCTGAAACCGGAAATTCAGATATCCACTGTTCGGAGCAGAAGCACTGCAGACGGCGGATGAATGCCGCTTTTTGGCGCCTGGTACTCGAAGGCGGCTGCCTTTGCGACGACTCTATCCCGTCAACACTTCTACCCTAATATGCGTTGTATGTTTTATCTGTCACAATAGCAAGGGAAAAGCCAAGTATGCCATAATATTGATGGATTCGTCCGTTGATGAGAACACGGGAGGGTGTCTCGTCGATTCGCCCTCCGGCGCATCATCGGGTGTGGCCATCACGTCAAACCTGGTTCCCGCTATTGGGACTTCAAAAGCAACGTCGAAACCAATATGGGGCGCGTTGGATACTTGGTAAAGGGATTGCGGCATGTGGCGGAGATTTGCGTGAGGGCTTTGCGATTTGCGGCAGCGGCCTTCGCCCTGGTGATTCTTCTGGCAGCCTCGGCATTTGTACCCGTCGCTGCGGCGGCCGACCCCTTGCTTGCCTACGGAGCGCGCATCGCCGGCGACGACGCCCGAACGCGCATCGTCATCGACATGGATCGCGAGCCCGCCTTCACGGTTCATTATCTCGACAATCCCGTCCGCATCGTCGTCGATCTTCCGGCGACGGCATTCGGTTTCCCGGCCACGGATCTCAAGCCGACCGGTCTTTTCAAGGATATCCGGTTTGGCGCGATGGATGCGGACAGCGCTCGTATCGTGCTGACGGCGAAGAAGCCGGTGAAGCTGGTCGTGGCCAAGGTGCAGGCGGATGAAAGCGGTAAAGGCCAGCGCCTAGTGCTCGATGCCGAGATGCTGCCGGCCGAGCAATTCGCCGATCTCGTGAAGAAGCAGAGCTGGACCGGCGAGGATACCGCCAAGGATGTCGGGCCCGTCGAGCCGACGCAGAAGGCCGACCCGAATACGTTCCTCGTCGCCGTCGATGCCGGTCACGGCGGCATCGACGCGGGTGCGACCGGCAGCGACGGCGTCACGCAAGAGAAGGATATTACGCTCGCCTTCGCCAAGCTCTTCGCCGACAAGCTGAACGCCCAGCCGGGCATCAAGGCCTTTCTGACGCGCGACAAGGACCAGTATCTCTCCCTGTCGGAGCGCGTGACGATAGCCCGGCAGAATCATGCCTCGCTCTTCATCTCGCTGCATGCCGACACGCTCAAGCAGAAGGACATTCGCGGCGCGACCGTCTATACGATCTCGGACAAGGCTTCGGACCGGCTTGCCGGGGAGGTGGCCGACCGCGAAAACAACTCCGATCGGATCGCCGGCGCGGAGGCCCAGACGCAGCCTGCCGCTGTCACCGACATCCTGATGGATCTGACCCGCCGCGAGACGCAGGCGTTCTCCATTTCGCTGGCGCAGGATGTCTTGTCCTCGTTCAACGGCCAGATTTCCATGATCAACAATCCGCATCGCCACGCAGGTTTCCAGGTCTTGCAGGCGCCGGACGTCCCCTCGATCCTGCTCGAACTGGGCTTTCTCTCCAACAAGGAGGATGAAAAGCTTCTGCTCGACGCGGACTGGCGGCAGAAGGTGGCCGACCGGCTGACGGAGGCCGTGAAGCAGTATCGCGTGGCGATCGTCGCAAATGGCGGTTAGCACCGGCAGGTGTGCCGGCCGGCCGTGGCTTCCATGTAACAGCGCGGAACATTAGAACCGAATGAAACTGGGAATACCGGAGGCAAGCCCTATTTTGCTCACATTCCCGCCTTTACAGCGAAGTATCATTCGCTCGCGAGCGACACACGGCTTTGTCTCGATGCCGTATTGCATTCACGCCGCGAGCGTGCAAAACGCCCGTGGTTGTGCGATGATCTCGCACGCGTGCCTCATGAAGAACAAGCACCGGTAGTATCACATGATCAGACTGATTGGATATTTCTTTGGGCTGGGCTGCCTCCTGTTTCTGGGTGCAGCGGCTGCAGCTGCCATCTATCTGAGCGTGGTCTCGAAGGAGCTTCCCGATTACGAGGTCCTGGCGAAGTACGCCCCGCCGGTGACGACGCGCATTCACGCCGGCAACGGCGCGCTGATGAAGGAATATTCGCGGGAGAACCGGCTTTTCGTGCCGATCCAGGCGATCCCCGATCGCGTCAAGGCAGCGTTCCTTTCGGCTGAAGACAAGAATTTCTACAATCATCCCGGCGTCGACGTCGGCGGCCTCATCCGCGCGGTGGCGGTAAACCTGCAGAACATCGGCTCCGGCCGCCGCTTCGTCGGTGCGTCCACCATCACGCAGCAGGTCGCCAAAAACTTCCTTCTGTCCGCCGACCAGACCTTCGACCGCAAGATCAAGGAAGCGATTCTGTCCTTCCGCATCGAGCAGGCCTATAGCAAGGACAAGATCCTCGAGCTTTACCTGAACGAAATCTATTTCGGCCTCAATTCCTACGGTATCGCCGGCGCGGCGCTCACCTATTTCGACAAGTCGGTCAACGAATTGACCATTGCCGAATCGGCCTACCTGGCCTCGCTTCCCAAAGGGCCTGCCAACTACAATCCGTTCCGTCGCGCCGAAGCAGCGCTCACCCGCCGTAACTGGGTGATCGATCGCATGGTGGAGAATGGCTATGTCAGCCCGAGCGACGGCGAAGAGGCGAAGAAGCAGCCGCTCGGCGTCGTGCCGCCGAAGAGCGGCCCCTCGCTGTTCGCCTCAGACTATTTCGCCGAGGAAGTTCGCCGCCAGCTGATCGACCAATATGGCGAGAAGACCCTTTATGAGGGCGGTCTTTCCGTCCGCACGTCGCTCGACCCGCAGATGCAGCTCGAGGCGCGCAAGGCGCTGCAGGACGGTCTGGTCGACTATGACGAGCGTCGTGGCTATCGCGGTCCCATCAAGCAGATCGCGACCTCGCAGGATTGGGGTGCCGAGCTCGCCAAGGTTCCCGCGCTGAGCGACGTGCCGGAATGGCAGGTCGCCGTCGTCCTTTCCGTATCGGATCAGGCCGTCGACATCGGAGTACAGCCGAGCGTGGATGCCGCCGGCAAGGTTTCGACGGAGCGTACGCGCGGCACGATCGCCGCAGCCGACATGCGCTGGGCTTTCCGTTCGGCCGGCGGCAAGTCGGCAAAATCGCCGAGCGGGGTCTTGAACCCGGGCGACGTGATCTACGTGCAGAAGACCGGTGCTGCCGATTCGAGCAGCTATCGCCTGCGTCAGCCGCCGAAGGTGCAGGGCGGCCTGGTCGCCATGGATCCGCATACCGGCCGCGTGCTCGCCATGGTCGGCGGCTTCTCCTATTCCCAGTCCGAGTTCAATCGCGCAACGCAGGCCAAGCGTCAGCCGGGTTCCTCGTTCAAGCCCTTCGTCTACGCGGCTGCGATGGACAACGGCTATACGCCGGCCTCGGTCATTCTGGACGATCCGCTGCAGATCACGCTCAGCAACGGCGATGTGTGGAAGCCGACGAACTACGAAGGTGAGGGCGGCGGCGTCCATACGCTGCGCTTCGCCATCGAGCACTCGCGCAACCTGATGACGGTGCGTCTGGCGGCGGATATGGGCATGCCGCTGGTTGCCGAATATGCCGAGCGCTTCGGCATCTACGACCACATGAACCCTGTGCTAGCCATGTCGCTGGGTGCCGGCGAAACGACCGTGCTGCGCATGGTGTCGGCCTATTCGGTCATCGCCAACGGCGGCAAGCAGATCAAGCCGACGCTGATCGACCGCATTCAGGACCGCTACGGCAAGACCATCTTCAAACACGAGGAGCGTGTCTGCGACAGCTGCAATGTCAGCGCCTGGCAGAATCAGGATGAACCGGTCATCGCCGACAATCGCGAGCAGGTGCTCGATCCGATGACGGCCTATCAGGTCACGTCGATGATGCAGGGCGTCGTCATCCGCGGCACGGCCGCCGGCAAGATCAAGCTCAACACGGATGTCGCCGGCAAGACCGGTACGACCAACGATGAAAAGGATTCCTGGTTCGTCGGCTTCACGCCAAGCCTCGTTGCCGGCCTCTATATCGGCTACGACACCCCGGCCACGCTGGGCAGGGGCGGTACGGGCGGCGCTCTCGCCGCGCCGATCTTCAACGAGTTCATGCAGGCAGCCACGAAGGACGAGGCACCCGAGAAATTCCAGGTTCCGGCCGGAATGACGATGATTGCGGTCAATCGCGCCACGGGCATGGCGGCGCAACCGGGCGATCCGAGCGCCATCATGGAAGCCTTCAAGCCAGGCACCGGCCCTGCCACGAGCCTGCAGGTCATCGGCGGCGGCGATGCCACGCAGGCCCCGCCGGAGGAGATCCTGAGAACGTCGCCGCAGGCGAACCAGGCCGTCACTTCGGGATCCGGCGGGCTCTTCTGACCCGACCCTATTTGTCCGATCGGCATGCCGCGGGGCTTTACAGCCGCGGCATGTATAATTATGTCACCAGCACTCTTTTTGAATTGGATAATCGCTCGTCTTGAGCGGTGAAATGAAGAAACAGGATCATGAGAGCCGAAATCGAGAAAATAGTCGATGAAACCAAGCAGGCTATCACCCTGCTGAGGAGGCATCTTTGACTGGGATCAGGCGGTAAGACGACTGGACTGGTTGAATAACAAGTCAGAGGATCCGACCCTCTGGAACGACGCTTCCGAAGCGCAGAAGCTGATGCGCGAGCGCCAGCAGCTTGACGATGGCATCAGCGGCGTTCGCGCGCTGGAGCGTCAGCTTGCCGACAATGTCGAGCTGATCGAGCTTGGTGAGGAAGAGGGCGACGCGGATGTCGTCCGCGAGGCGGAAGAGGCCCTCAAGGGCCTGAAGACGGAAGCGGCGCGCCGGCAGGTGGAGGCCATGCTCTCCGGCGAGGCCGATTCGAACGATACCTATGTGGAAGTCCATTCGGGTGCGGGCGGCACCGAGAGCCAGGATTGGGCGAACATGCTGTTGCGCATGTATACCCGCTGGGCCGAACGCCAGCGCTTCAAGGTGGAGCTGCTCGAAGTTCATGACGGCGAAGAAGCCGGCATCAAGTCGGCAACGCTTCTGGTCAAGGGCCATAATGCCTATGGCTGGCTGAAGACCGAATCGGGCGTTCATCGTCTCGTTCGCATCTCGCCCTATGACAGCAATGCGCGTCGCCATACGTCTTTCTCATCGATCTGGGTCTACCCGGTCGTCGACGATTCGATCCAGATCGATATCAACGAAAGCGACTGCCGCATCGACACCTATCGTTCGTCCGGCGCCGGCGGCCAGCACGTCAACACGACCGATTCGGCCGTGCGCATCACGCATATCCCGACCGGTATCGTCGTGCAGTGCCAGCAGGAGCGCTCGCAGCACAAGAACCGTGCCAAGGCCTGGGACATGCTGCGTGCCCGCATGTACGAGGCGGAGTTGATGAAGCGGGAAGAGGCTGCCAATGCCGAAGCTGCTTCGAAGACGGATATCGGCTGGGGTCACCAGATCCGGTCCTATGTCCTGCAGCCCTACCAGCTCGTCAAGGATCTGCGCACTGGCGTTGCCAGCACGGCGCCTAGCGACGTTCTGGACGGCGATCTCAACGAATTCATGGAAGCGGCTCTTGCACATCGCATCAGCGGCGCCGCCGATGCCGTCGTGGATGACGTCGAATAAGGTTGGATCCACTCAAACTGACGAAAAAAGCCCCGGGAACGGGGCTTTTTTTATGTCTTCACGGCACCGCTTCAATCGGCGAACTGTTCGGCCAATATCCGTTCTGACCATGAGCGGTCCGGATCGGAGAGAATGCGCGCGGTCGTGTCTTCTGTCTGGGCAATCCGGACACGGAGCACGGACTTGACCTCGGCATTGTCGGCGACCGCGTTGACCGGCCGCTTTTCCGGCTCAAGCACGCTGATATCGATCGATACCCTGTTGGGCAGCAGCGCACCGCGCCAGCGGCGCGGGCGGAAGGCGCTGACGGGCGTCATGGCCAGCAGCGGCGCTTCGAGAGGGAGAATGGGGCCGTGCGCGGAGAGATTATAGGCGGTGGAGCCGGCCGGCGTCGTCACCATCAGGCCATCGCAGATCAGCTCGGGCAGCCGGACATGGCCGTCGATTTCGACCTTCAGCTTTGCCGCCTGATAGGATTGGCGGAACAGGGAGACCTCGTTGATGGCAAGAGCGCTCGACGTGCTGCCATCGTCATTATGCGTATTCATCTGCAACGGATGGAATGCGTTCTCGACCGCCGCTTCGATGCGTTCGGCCAGGCAATCCGTGCGATAGTCGTTCATCAGGAAGCCGATGGAGCCCCGGTTCATGCCATAGACGCATTTGCCTGAGTTCATCGTATTGTGCAGCGTCTGAAGCATGAAACCGTCGCCGCCAAGCGCCACGACGACATCCGCTTCCTCCTGCGACGTCTGGCCGTAAAGACGGATCAGGTCTTCCCGGGCCGCCTGGGCTTCCGGTGCGGTGGAGGCGAGAAAACAAACGGATTGAAGATTGCGTGACATGCAACGTCCTTTGAATGGCGATACTAGGTAATGTTATTCCCTTCTCGCGACAAGGCGTTTTGCTGGAACTGGTGAATCGCCGATCCCCAGCTTTGACGCCGAGCGACCGATTTTCCCTTTACAGGATTTCAAAATCTGTTACTTGGCATGCGCATACGCCCTTGTAGCTCAGTTGGTAGAGCACCTGATTTGTAATCAGGGGGTCCCGGGTTCGAACCCTGGCGGGGGCACCAGATTTTCCTTGGAAATTGGTCATCATCGCATCTCCGGTATGGAAAACCGGTGGCGGCGAGATAATATGTGGTTGCGCACGAGATCGGAACGCTCGTGGCAGCCACCAGTACCATATCGTATGCTTGGAAAAATATGCCCAATAAGCCCAAGAAGCCTAAGCTGGAACACTCCGAACTCTCGGGTGAATTCACCGATGACGATGTGACCGTCCTCGTGGATATCTTTCGTCCCGCCGGCACCAATGCCGATTGGCGGATGGAGGTCATCACGCCGGAGGAGGATCTGACCGAATGGGAAGAGCCCTTCGCGACCGACCGCGAAGCCTTTGACGAATTCCTGGCGACCGTCGCGCGTGACGGTATCCGGTCGTTCTTCGACGACGAGGATCCCGCCGTTCACTGAGCCCGCCTTCGCGTCCCTGTCGGTTATGCGCGGAAATACAGGCACATTTACAATGTCTGAAATAGGCATAGACTTCATGCGTCAATGGCGGGTGAGGATATGGTCATGCACGAAATATCGAGGCATGTCGTCTTGGGATTGCCGCTTGTCGTCATCGCGGTGATTGCAAGCGTGCCGGCGTTTGCCGGTGAGAATTGCTACTGCAAGAATACGGATGGAAAGCAGCATGCAGTCGGCGAGGTCGCCTGCATGACCGTAGGCGGCAAAAGCTATCTCGCGCAATGCGAGATGAACCTCAATGTCACTTCATGGTCCAAGCTGCAGGACGGATGTCCAGTCACGGAAAGATCGCTTTGGCGACAGTCTGCCTGGCAGCCCGCGCCGGTGACAGTGCAATGAGCATTGTCAGCCCTACCTAGTGGCACCGATAGGCGCGCTCGGAAATTGCTCCCATGCCGGAGCGGGTCATCAGTTCGTAGAGAAGACGGCGGCTGAAGGGATTGTGGACGCGCACCGCATCGCAGCCCAGAAAATGCGTCTCGGCCAGGTCAAATGCGCCCAGGTCCGGCGCTTGCTCTATCGCCGCGCGGTAGAAATCGTGAAATTCGCGCCGGCAGACATAGGTTTTGTATTTGGTCATGCAGAAGGTGGAAAAGGCGTCGTCGTTGTCGCGGAGGAAGTCCGCCACGCCGACCGTCACTTCCGGCCATGCCGGATTGAACGTATCGTCGAAGACGATGACGCCGTGATCGGCGATGGTGTCCCTTGCCAGATGGCTGTCGTTGGTCAGTGTGGTCAGGCTGTGGCCGCCGTCTACGCTGAAGAAACGCACAGCGCCGATCTTGTCGGTAATCTCCTGCGCCGCCAAAGTCGTGCTGTCGCCGACGAGCAGCATCTCCTCGTCGACGGGCAGGCCAAGCCGATTTCCGTGTTCGAGGAACAGGCGGTACTGGTCCGAAATACCGTGAGACAGGTTGCCGATGTCGAAGAGATCGATGCCGAGAACATCTTCGTCGGGGCCGGCGATCTTTTTCAGTAGAAAATAGGACCGCCCGAAGTAAATACCGATTTCGGCTATGCCACCGCTAAGGTTGTGTTGCCTCTGGCAGTCGAGGAGTGAAAGAAAAACGAGAGCGTCCGGTGGATCGATATACCCCTCCACGCTGCGAAGATCGTGGAAAATGAACTTTCGGATATTCGATAATACCATGCGCGCCGCACCTATTCGGTCATGTGACACTTCTGCCGGCCTCATGCCGGTTTCTGGAAACATAGTCACATTTTCGATAGGTCAAGCCGCAGCGTGCTTCGATGCGCTCCCGCGGCTCTATTTGCGTACCAGCAGAAGCGGCTCGCCTTCCTCTTCCTCGGATTTCTGGAAGCTGCCGTCGGGCTTCATGTCGAAGGAAAGCGAGGAGCCGTCATTGCCCAGCATCACCAGGCCGAAACCTTCGGCCGCCCAGAGTGAAAGCTTGAGTTCGCCGATTTCAGCGGCGCAGTCTCCACCCGTTGACATCTTGGCGGTGCCGTCCTGATCCTTGTCGGTGGTCAGCGTGACATCGCAGACAGGCTTGCCGTCAGGCTGCTGGATACGCCACGCGCCCGCGAGGCTCGCGACGGTCGGCACATGATCGACGTCGCCGACCGCCGGCAGCAGCCATGTGGGGTCGCCTGCTTCGCTCTCCCAAGGGGAGCCTTCCTCCTGCTGGAACCGCATGAGCGGCTTGCCCTCGGCATCGGCGATGGCGAGCGAGCCATCGTCGGTGAAGTTCCAGGCGCTGGCCTTGGAGAGCGCGGGCAGGGGCGTTGCGCAGGAATCCGCACCGGTGATTTCATAACCGCCGGAAACGACATTCGTCCCGAAGGTGATACGGCAACCTTTGGCGCCGCTTTCGGGGGCGACCAGCCACACGCCGGCCTGCGCCTGCACCAGTTCGTCGTCGGCAGCACGGGCCGGCTGAGCCAATGTGAAAGCGAGGGCGGCGGAAACTGCCGCTGGGCCGAGAACACGGATCAAAGCAAATTCTCCCAACATGCCGCAGCGGCCGATGACGCTGCTATGATTTGAGATAGGATCGCGTTGCATATAGCGCGATCGCGGCTGCGTTCGAGACATTCAGCGATTTGATGGCGCCCGGCATGTCGAGCCGCGCCAGTGCATTCACCGTTTCCCGCGTCTTCTGCCGCAACCCCTTCCCCTCGGAGCCGAGCACAAGGGCGATCTTGTCGCCGCTGAAGGTGCCTTCCAGCGGTGCCGGCCCTTCCGAATCAAGCCCGATCGTCGTGAAGCCGAGTCGATGCAGTTCGCCGAGGGCGTCCGCAAGATTGGTGATCTGTATATAAGGTATGAGCTCGAGCGCGCCGGAGGCGGATTTGGCCAGCACGCCTGATTCGGTCGGGCTGTGGCGCTGCGTGGTGATGACGGCGCCTGCGTCGAAAGCAACGGCCGAGCGCATGATGGCGCCGACATTGTGCGGATCCGTCACCTGATCGAGAACCAGCAGCAGCGGGCTGTTCTTCAAGGCCTCCAGGCGGCGCACGGGCAGGGGACGTGTTTCCAGCATGACGCCCTGATGGATCGCTTCGGGACCCAGCACCTTGTCGATATCCTGCGGCGAAACGATCTCGACCGGGATGCCGAGCGCGTCGACCGGGCCGATCTCCAGCCGCACCAGCGCATTCTGGGTCGTCGAAAGCTTGATGTTCTTGCGCTCGGGGTTGCCGAGGGCGGCGCGAACCGTGTGCAGGCCGTAGAGATAGACCTGATCGGGTGCAAGCGCCGGTGGCTTCCAGTCGTCAGCGCCTTGCCGCTTGCGCTTCTGCGGCACCGGCGTCGGGATTTCGCCGCGCTCGCGCTTGGCATCGCGATGCGCGCGCCGCAGCGTCGCGTAATGAGTGTCTTTCGCCGACGTGTCGTCGGCGCTGCTGCCCTGGCCCTGGCGGCCCGATGATTTATCTTTGCTCATGCGGCTTTATAACCAGCGCCTTCCCGAGCGCATAGTCCTCTTTCCATACCGGGCTTTTCCCACAGGCTGAAATTTTTTCGTCATTTTTGGCAATTCCTTGTGTTGACAGACGGAAATCGTCCGGTCATATACGCGGCGCAGACGACGGCGGCGACGCCAACGTCTAGCAAGCTTGGTCGCAAGATCCAGTCGGAATACTGGAGGGATGCCCGAGTGGTTAAAGGGGACGGACTGTAAATCCGTTGGCTCAGCCTACGTTGGTTCAAATCCAACTCCCTCCACCATTCCGTGCCGGATCTTGACCACCCGCGGGTATAGCTCAATGGTAGAGCAGCAGCCTTCCAAGCTGAATACGCGGGTTCGATTCCCGCTACCCGCTCCATGTTTCCCATACCTGATAGCTTGAACAAGCCTGCTTATCTTGACCGGTGCTTCGCTGGAATCCGCGAAGTGCATCATGGATGACAATACGCCCGCCGCCGGGAAGCATATCCCCAATGGTTGCAAGGTGGTGGCTGGCGCCATTCCGTTGATCTTAGCGGATCTCGCCGGCAAGCTGCCGTAGCAGCTCGACGAGCTGCGTCTCGTCCACCGGCTCGAAAAATTCCGCGTCGGCGGCCTCGACCGCCATGATGGCGCGCTGTGCTGCCGCAGCTCCGGACGCGGTAACGCGTATCACTTTGGCCCGCGAATCGTGAGGGTCCGTCTCCCGCGCAATCAATCCTTTTGCCTCGAGCCGGGCAACGACGTCCGACGTCATCTTTACCTCGGTGCCGGCCTGAGCGGCGAGCTGCACCTGATTGGGGGGCTGACCGTTGCGGCCGAGCCACATGGCCGAGGCCAGCAGCACGAACTGTACATGGGTAAGATCCAGCGGAGCCAAAGCCGCCGTCATGACGCGCTGCCAGCGCATGGTGGTTCGCCACAGCAACAATCCTGGACTCTCCGAAGGGCCACCCTTGAAGCGGGTGTTGAGCTCCTGTTCTTCAGTCAAGGTTTGCCAGCTCCCGCGCCTGCTCGAACAATCTGGCCATCGAGGTATCGAAATCGCCGCTGATCTGCGGTCCGAGCTCCGGTCCGACTTCGGCGGCGGAAGAGCCGGAAATCTCGAGCCGATGGGTCACTTGCGTACCGTCCGCGACGGGCACCAGCGTGTGCCGGAACAACAGCTTCGTATCGCCGAACGAGGTCTCGTCGGCATAGGTCACGTTGTCGACAACGTCGACGATGGTCGCTTCAAACGTGTCCTGTCCGACGGGCGTTACCGAGACCCTGGAGCCCTTGGCAAAGGGCCCGTGCAGCACGAATGTATCGGCGCCCTCGTAGGTGAGGCGACCTTCGTGCAGCGCTTTAAGGGCGGCCCATATTGCCTGGGCCGAAAGGGGAGAAACGGCAGTGTATTCATTGGTCCACATGGTCTTCGCTCCATCCATCTCTTTCGATCAGTTATTTGATCTGCGCACAGACTATCTGTCCACGGACTATATTGCAAGAGGATTCTCTTGCCAGGCCTCGGCCGGAAAATGCGGAGTTTGCCGGCCTCAGGAGGCCGGCCCGCGTTTGAGCTGCGGCCTGCAATCTCGCAAAAGCGGGGCTTCATCTTCGTCAGCACTATTTGACATGAAGGGTTGCTTATATCGGCGCGAGCGATAGATATTGTTCGAACAACCGAAACGGGAGAGCGCAAATGGGTATCTTCGACAAGATCAAGGGTGCAATCTGGGGCGAGGCAAAGGCTGCCGAGGCTGTTCCCGCACCGACGCAGAGCACGGCGGCAACCGCGAATCCGGCACCTGTGCCGACGCCGGCTCCTTCATCGACCACCGCAGCAACGTCTCCGGCAACCAGCGCGCCTGCTGCGCCGGTCGACATCGCAGCGATCCTGGATGCTGCGGTCAAGAAGAGCGGCCAGAAGCTCGATTGGAAGCATTCGATCGTCGACCTGATGAAGGCGCTCGGCATGGATGCGAGCCTTTCCGAGCGCAAGGAACTGGCGCAGGAGCTCGGCTATACCGGCGATGCCGGAGATTCAGCCAAGATGAACATCTTCCTTCACAAGGCGCTGTTGAAGAAGCTAGCGGACAATGGCGGCAAAGTGCCGGCCGATCTTCTCGATTGACAGCGATCCGGTCGTGGTTGTCGGCTTGCGCCGACTCTCGCGGATGGAATAGAGATCACGGCAATGAGAGATCGCTGCCGTTTCCTGGCTTCGCGCTCTTGCCCGACGGGCGAGGGCGCGTTTGGTTTTGTAACTGCACGTCAGATGGGGCGCTCCGGTGTTGGCCATCTGGAATTCCGTCCTGAACGTGCCTATCTAACCGCCTGAACCGGCAAACGCTTTTATGTTTTTCCGGATCGGCCGGCGAAGCTTACGCGGCGAAGGAATGCCGAAGGCTGCGGATCACGCGTCTTTGCTGGGACTTCGCCCGTTATAGGCCCTGCAATTAAGTCTTGCGCAAACGCGACGAAAGCCTTAAACGGCGGCACTAAACCGGTTCGCCGGGGTCACTCATTACGTTCATAGGAAGCATTCAAATGGCAAAGAGTAAGTTTGAGCGCAATAAGCCGCACGTTAACATCGGTACGATTGGGCACGTTGACCACGGCAAGACGTCTCTGACGGCAGCGATCACGAAGTACTTCGGCGAGTTCAAGGCGTACGACCAGATCGACGCCGCTCCGGAAGAGAAGGCCCGCGGCATCACGATCTCGACGGCCCACGTTGAATACGAGACGCCGAACCGTCACTATGCGCACGTCGACTGCCCCGGCCACGCCGACTATGTGAAGAACATGATCACGGGCGCCGCACAGATGGACGGCGCGATCCTGGTTTGCTCGGCAGCCGACGGCCCGATGCCGCAGACGCGCGAGCACATCCTGCTGGCCCGTCAGGTTGGCGTTCCGGCGATCGTTGTGTTCCTGAACAAGGTCGACCAGGTTGACGACGCCGAGCTTCTGGAGCTCGTCGAGCTTGAAGTTCGCGAACTTCTGTCGTCCTACGACTTCCCGGGCGACGACATTCCGGTGATCAAGGGTTCGGCGCTTGCCGCGCTTGAAGATTCGGACAAGAAGATCGGCGAAGACGCGATCCGCGAGCTGATGGCGGCTGTTGACGCCTACATCCCGACGCCTGAGCGTCCGATCGACCAGCCGTTCCTGATGCCGATCGAAGACGTGTTCTCGATCTCGGGCCGTGGTACGGTTGTGACGGGCCGCGTCGAGCGCGGTATCGTCAAGGTTGGTGAAGAAGTCGAGATCGTCGGCATTCGTCCGACGTCGAAGACGACGGTTACCGGCGTTGAAATGTTCCGCAAGCTGCTCGACCAGGGCCAGGCTGGCGACAACATCGGTGCGCTGGTTCGTGGTGTTAACCGTGACGGCGTCGAGCGTGGCCAGATCCTGTGCAAGCCGGGTTCTGTCAAGCCGCACAAGAAGTTCATGGCCGAAGCCTACATCCTGACGAAGGAAGAAGGCGGCCGTCATACGCCGTTCTTCACGAACTACCGTCCGCAGTTCTACTTCCGCACGACGGACGTGACGGGCATCGTGACGCTTCCGGAAGGCACGGAAATGGTTATGCCTGGCGACAACGTCACGGTTGCGGTTGAGCTGATCGTTCCGATCGCGATGGAAGAGAAGCTTCGCTTCGCTATCCGCGAAGGCGGCCGTACCGTCGGTGCTGGCATCGTCGCTTCCATCGTCGAGTAATCCTCGGATTATTCCTTTATAAGAAGGCCCCGCTGGAAACAGCGGGGCTTTTTTGCATTGTGGAGACATGCATGAGCTTGATCATTCTGACGGGTGCCTCGGGTTCGGGGAAAACGGCCATCGCGGGGGCAGTCGCCAGGGACCATGCGCAGACCGTGACCGTCTATCATTTCGATAGCATCGGCGTGCCGTCGCTCGATGTCATGATCCGGGATCATGGTTCGCCAGAGGCCTGGCAACGCGACAAGACCGTCGAATGGCTGGCGCGGCTTGCGCCGCAGCTGCGAAAGGGCCGGGCGGTTCTGCTTGAAGGACAGATGCGGCCATCCTTCGTCAGGGAAGCGGCTGCAGCCGCGAAGATCGATGACTATCGCCTGCTATTGATCGATTGCGACGATGCAACGAGAGCAGCCCGGTTGACTGTGGAGCGTGGTCAGCCAGAACTTGCCGATGCGACCATGATGAACTGGGCCGCCTATCTGCGCCATGAAGCCAGGTCGCATGGCTGCGCGATCATCGACACGAGTGGCCTTTCGATCCGGCAGGGTGGAGATGAAGTTCTGAAGCATCTGCAAAGCTAGCGCGATGCCAAAGTCACCTGTCGGTGATATTTTGCCGATAAGGCCTCCTCGGCTATTTTGCCGGAGAGGCTCCGCGTCACCAAAGCGTGTCTTGCGAAATGAACGCAAGGGCCTATCTATCGCTCGATTTTATCAGGAGGAAATTTCATGAAGAAACGTATTTTGTTTACCGGCGGAAGCGGCAAGGCCGGGCGGCACACGGTTCCGTGGCTGGTCAATGCCGGCTATGAGGTCCACAACGTCGATCTCGTGCCGCTGAACAGCCCCGGTGTCACCAATCTGCAGGCCGATGTCACCGATGCAGGACAAGTCTACAATGTTCTGACCATGCATCGCGATTTCCCCGATCTCGACCACGGCAAGGGCGTGCAGCCTTTCGATGCCGTCGTGCATTTTGCCGCCGTGCCGCGCATCCTGATCAAGCCCGACAACGAGACGTTCCGCATCAATACGATGAGCACGTACAATGTCATCGAGGCGGCTGCGAAGCTCGGCGTGAAGAAGATCATCATCGCTTCCAGCGAGACGACCTACGGGGTCTGCTTTGCCGAGGGTCATCGCGACTTCCACCAGTTCCCGCTCGAGGAAGATTATGACGTCGATCCGATGGACTCATACGGCCTGTCTAAGGTTGTGAACGAGAAGACGGCCCGCGCTTTTGCCGAACGCTTCGGCATCGACGTCTATGCGCTGCGCATAGGCAATGTCATCGAGCCGCACGAATATGAGCATTTCCCCGACTATTTCGCCAACAGCGAGATCCGCAAGCGGATCGCCTGGAGCTATATCGATGCTCGCGATCTCGGCCAGATTGTCCATCTCTGCATCGAGAAGAACGGTCTCGGCTTCCAGGTGTTCAATGCCGCGAACGACACGGTGTCAGCCAACACGCCGTCGCGCGAGCTTGCCGCCAAGCACTATCCGGGCGTCCCTTTCACGCGCGAGATCGGTGAATACGAGGGCCTCTTGTCCAACCGCAAGATTCGCGAGGTTCTGGGCTTCAAGGAGGAGCACGACTGGCGCCGCCACGTAAAAATCTGAAGGGCGGCGGCCCCCGGAGGAAACCGGCGTGCGCGACCGCAACGCCGGGTGGGGATAGGGGTCGAGCCGGCCGCCTCTCCATTTGTTACGTGGGATAACCAAAAATGCTTCCGCAAACACTCGACAAATACCCCCGTTTATTTAAGTAGGGTTGTGTTTGCGGGGCATCTCCTTGAGATTGCAACGCTTGGTACGGTATATCCGCGCCCTCGTTTCGAACCAGCGTCCCATGGCAAGAGCGCCTGGAGGATGAGCTGGGCGCGATCTATGTCGCGTCGGAAGATAGTTTGCCGGTTGATCGCGAAGAGATCAGCCGCTTCGGAGGTATCATGAAGGATAATGTTGCACGTATTTTTGTCGGTTTCGATTCCAAGGAAGTCGTCGCCTATCACGTTCTGACCCAGAGCATCATCGAGCGCTCGTCTATTCCGGTGGTCTTCTCGCCGATCGTGCTCAACAATCTCGATGGCATCTTCACGCGCGAGCGCAATCCGCTGCAATCGACCGAATTTTCCTTCTCGCGCTTCCTCGTTCCCTATCTCAGCGACTACCAGGGCTGGAGCATCTTCATGGATTGCGACATGCTTGCCCGCGCCGATATCGCCGAGCTGTGGGCCTTGCGCGACGACCGCTATGCCGCAATGTGCGTCAAGCATGATTATCAGCCGAAGATCGAAACCAAGTTCCTCGGCCAGACGCAGACCAAATACGAAAAGAAGAACTGGTCGAGCATGATCCTGTTCAACAATGCCCGTTGCACGGCGTTGACGAAGGATTTCGTCAACACGGCGACCGGCCTCCAGCTTCATCAGTTCAAATGGCTGGAGAATGACGACCAGATCGGCGAGGTGCCGGTGACCTGGAATTACCTCGTCAACGAATACGACTATCGTGAAGATGCCAAGCTGGTGCATTTCACCGACGGCGGCCCGTATTTCGACGAGTACCGCAACGATGACTATGCCGAAGAATGGTTCGCCATGCGCGAGCGCATGCTGCACGTCCAGCAGAAGTGAGCGAGTTGGATCGGAAAACGACAGCTCCTGTTGACGCCGGCTTTCCGGCTGCGGGTTCCGCAGCCGGGTTGAATAGCGCGGAAGAGTGGCGCGAAACCTTGGCGGGGTTCTCTCATATCGTTCTGGTCGCCAATAGCGATGCGGTCGATATTGCGAGCCTGCAGGCGCAGTTTCCGCCGACCACGCTCTTCGTGTTCTTCAACAAGGTCTACAAGGTTCTGAGCCGCCCGTTCCATGGGCATTCGCTGCTGATCTCGCGCGGCCAGCCGCGCGGGGCCAACATCGTCTATCGAGGCGAGGTGGGCGAGGTCGTGAAGTTCTTTCCGAAGGAGTTTTTCCTCGGCATCATGAATATTCGCCTCGGCCCTGAGGAGAAGCTCAATCCCGCGGCCGATTTCCAGGGGGCGCCGACCGGCCATCTCGATCTGGTTGGGTTTTGTTCGGATTTCTACACGGAAGGCAAGACGCCGACGAGCGGCTTTGCCATGGCGCTGTGGCTCAGCGATCTGAAACTGCCGGGGACCATCGTGCTTGCCGGTTTCTCGGCCAGGCGCACCCAGAAGTGGAGAGTGGTTTCCGCGCATGATTGGAGCTTCGAGCAAACCTTCCTGCGCCTCTTTGCCCGGCTGGGGAAGATCTCGATCCACGGCGGCGTATCGGTGAACCCCTATGTCCGGCTCGCCGAGCGCTTCACGGAAGTTCCGCCGGCCGAGATTGCCTTGGCCGCCGCCGAGGTGCTGTCGGAGCGGCTCGGCAATGCCGACGCCGAGATCGACAAGCTGATATCCCTGACGAACGTGATTCGCTCGACGGACAATTTCCTGCGGTCGATCAGACCGAAATTTCTCAAGCGCAGGCCGAAAGGCGCGCCTGGGGAGCAATGAACGCCGAAACGCGGCTTTCCGGCTGCGATCAGGCTCGTCGCGCAAGCGGTGGTGGGTGAAGTTGCGGACCCGATTGGGAAAAAGCAAAAAACGCTCTTGCCAATCGTTTCATCCCGCCTTAAAGGGAGCGCCATGTCTTCGAATTGCTCCGGCGGTTCACCGCTCGAAGTGAAAATCGAAGGAAGAAGGGGTATAGCTCAGTTGGTAGAGCGGCGGTCTCCAAAACCGCAGGTCGTAGGTTCGAGCCCTGCTGCCCCTGCCATTCTCCTTGATTTGACTGGCGCATTGGTTTTGCCGCTTCTCGTGTCGAGGGTCATGCCGAATTGTCGGCAAATTTTAGAAAACACCGTATTTCCTCTTGTTAAATCGGGAATCGGTGTTTATGTAGGGTTTAACAGACACGCGGTGCGTGGGGCTGATATTTTCAGCTTTACGCGCCGTAATTGCGTGGGCGGTCAATGGCATCCAAAACGAATCCACTAGCGTTTCTACAGCAGGTCCGCTCCGAGACGTCGAAAATCACCTGGCCCTCACGCCGCGAGACTATGATCTCGACGGTGATGGTTCTCGTCATGGTTGTTTTCGCCTCGTTGTTTTTCTTTGCTGCCGACCAGCTGATCGGCTGGATTCTCAGCTACGCGCTGAATACCGGCAATTGATATCGAGTGGAGATGAACATGGCGGCACGTTGGTACATCGTCCACGCTTATTCTAATTTCGAGAAGAAAGTGGCTGAATCCATCGAGGAGAAGGCCAGGCAGAAGGGTCTCGAGCATCTGTTCGAAAAGATCCTGGTGCCGACCGAGAAGGTTGTGGAAGTGCGTCGCGGCCGCAAGGTTGACAGTGAGCGCAAGTTCTTCCCGGGTTATGTGCTTGTTCGTGCCAACCTGACGGATGAAGCCTACCACCTGATCAAGAATACGCCGAAGGTTACTGGCTTCCTCGGTTCCGACAATAAGCCCGTTCCGATTCCGGATTATGAAGCCGAGCGCATTCTCGGGCAGGTCCAGGAGGGTGTCGAACGGCCGAAGGCTTCCGTATCCTTCGAGATCGGCGAGCAGGTTCGTGTTTCTGATGGTCCGTTCGCCTCGTTCAACGGCACGGTTCAGGATGTCGACGAGGAGCGTTCGCGCCTGAAGGTGGAAGTGTCTATTTTCGGCCGCGCTACGCCGGTCGAGCTGGAATACAGCCAGGTCGAGAAGGTTTGATTGTATCCTCGCGAAGGGGTTGGCTCGGCTGCCGGCCTCTCGCTCAAGTTTCGACGTAGGCGAATATTCGCTTGCGTCTCGCGGCGCCGCCGCAATCCGCGTGGAAGGGTAGGGTCTTAGCCGGACCTTGTGATCCGCACCACGCAACCGCAGCCGCCGGAGTGATCCGGCATCGTGGACCGGGAAACCGGTCATTCAGAAAGGCAGAGAGAAATGGCTAAAAAAGTTGCAGGCCAGCTCAAGCTGCAGGTTAAGGCCGGCTCGGCGAATCCTTCGCCGCCGATCGGTCCTGCGCTTGGTCAGCGTGGCATTAACATCATGGAATTCTGCAAGGCGTTCAATGCCGCCACGCAGGAAATGGAAAAGGGTATGCCGATCCCGGTCGTCATCACCTACTACCAGGACAAGTCCTTCACCTTCGCAATGAAGCAGCCGCCGGTCAGCTACTTCCTGAAGAAGGAAGCGAAGATTCAGTCCGGCTCGAAGACTCCGGGCAAGGGCGCCAAGGCTGGCACTCTTACCAAGGCTCAGGTGAAGTCTATCGCCGAAGCCAAGATGAAGGATCTGAATGCCGCCGATATCGAAGGCGCAATGGCCATGATCGAGGGCTCTGCCCGCGCGATGGGCCTGGAAGTGGTGGGCTGAGACCATGGTAGCAAAGCGTATTCAGAAGATTCGTGAAGGCGTCGATCCGACCAAGCTTTATGCTCTGGATCTGGCCATCAACATGGTCAAGGACCGTGCCGTCGCCAAGTTCGACGAGACCGTCGAAATCGCGATGAACCTCGGCGTTGACCCGCGTCACGCCGACCAGATGGTTCGCGGCGTCGTCAACCTGCCGAACGGCACGGGCCGTACGGTTCGCGTTGCCGTCTTCGCTCGCGGTGCCAAGGCTGACGAAGCCAAGGCTGCCGGTGCTGACGTCGTCGGCGCTGAAGACCTGGTTGAAATCGTTCAGGGCGGCAAGATCGACTTCGATCGTTGCATCGCGACCCCGGACATGATGCCGCTCGTCGGTCGTCTCGGTAAGGTTCTCGGCCCGCGTGGCATGATGCCGAACCCGAAGGTCGGCACCGTTACGATGGACGTCAAGGGCGCTGTTGAAGCCTCCAAGGGCGGCGCTGTCGAGTTCCGCGTCGAGAAGGCTGGTATCATCCATGCCGGTATCGGCAAGGCTTCGTTCGATGCCAAGGCTCTGGAAGAAAACATCCGTGCCTTCGCAGACGCCGTCATCAAGGCAAAGCCGGCTGGCGCCAAGGGCAACTACCTGAAGCGTGTCGCGATCTCCTCGACCATGGGTCCGGGCGTCAAGATCGAGCTGTCGACGGTTACGGCGCCGAGCGCCTGATAATCACGCCGGACCTCGTGTCTGGCGTTTAAGAATTCCCGGCCTTTCGGGGCCGGGATTTCCGGAGAAATCCGGAATTCCTGTCCGAGATTGCAGGTGGTTATCCCTTAATCACTCAAGCCTGCATGAGACGGGTAAGACCCGAATTTTGAAGAAGCGCTGCTTCGATGAACTCGGTTCGAGCCTTGGATGCCTTGTGCCTTGGAGCCGTCAGGCTCGAGCGCGAGGGGACAGGATCCTCAAGCGTCGCTTGGGATCTCTCTTGATCCCAGGAGGCAAAAGGCAACCCGGCAGGCCCGCTAACCCGGTCCTGTCAACTGGAGAAAAGCAGTGGAAAGAGCGGAAAAACGCGAATTCGTCACGGAACTGAACGAAGTCTTCAAGGCTTCGGGCTCGGTTGTCGTGGCCCACTATGCTGGTGCTACAGTCGCTCAGATGAACGATTTTCGTTCCAAGATGCGCGCTGCCGGCGGCACCGTCAAAGTCGCGAAGAACCGCCTGGCCAAAATTGCTCTTCAGGGCACGGATGCGGAAGGGATTTCCAATCTCTTCACCGGTCAGACGCTGATTGCATACAGCACTGATCCGATTACCGCTCCGAAGGTCGTCGTGGATTTCGCCAAGGGCAACGACAAGATCGTTGTTTTGGGCGGAGCCATGGGAACAACAACGCTCAACGCCGAAGCAGTAAAGTCGCTCGCGACCCTGCCTTCGCTGGATGAGCTGCGCGCGAAGCTGCTGGGCATGATCCAGACTCCGGCTACCCGCATCGCAGGTGTTGTTGCAGCGCCGGCAAGTCAGCTTGCTCGCGTGTTCTCGGCCTACGCCAAGAAGGACGAAGCCGCGTAAGGCGGTTTTTCGCTGTTCATAATCAACCAGTTCGAACCGAACAAAAGGAACTACAAAAATGGCTGATCTCGCAAAGATCGTAGACGACCTCTCCTCGCTGACCGTTCTCGAAGCCGCAGAACTGTCCAAGCTTCTCGAAGAAAAGTGGGGCGTTTCCGCCGCTGCTCCGGTAGCTGTTGCTGCCGTTGCCGGTGGTGCTGGCGCTGCTGCTGCCGTTGAAGAAGAAAAGACCGAGTTCGACGTCATCCTCGCTGATGCCGGCGCAAACAAGATCAACGTCATCAAGGAAGTCCGCGCCATCACCGGCCTGGGCCTCAAGGAAGCCAAGGATCTCGTTGAAGCCGCTCCGAAGGCTGTCAAGGAAGCTGTTTCCAAGGCAGAAGCTGCTGACATCAAGAAGAAGCTCGAAGACGCCGGCGCAAAGGTCGACGTCAAGTAAGCTTGAAACTGCTTTGGGAGGTGGCTTTTTGCCGCCTCCCATTTGCCGTTTTTCTGAACGAATTACCCAAAAGCCGCGGGAAAAACGGCTTTTGGGTAATGGGTTCTTCAAGAGGATGGTCTCAAACCGAACCGCGACGCAATCCGGCCGAGCGGTTTTCGGTTAGACAGACGAGATTGAACTACTCATTGATTGATGGGGTCGCCTGGCCAGCGATACCCGTCCGTTGCAGGCCCGGGTGCAGGATTTTAAAGGAGCGACGATGGCTCAGACCCTTTCGTTCAACGGTCGCAGGCGCGTACGCAAGTTTTTTGGTAAGATTCCCGAAGTCGCAGAGATGCCGAACCTCATCGAGGTTCAGAAGGCATCCTACGATCAGTTTCTCATGGTCGAAGAACCGAAGGGCGGCCGCCCGGACGAAGGTCTTCAGGCTGTCTTCAAGTCGGTTTTCCCGATTACCGATTTCTCCGGCGCTTCCATGCTGGAGTTCGTTTCCTATGAGTTCGAACCGCCGAAGTTCGACGTCGATGAGTGCCGCCAGCGCGACCTGACCTATGCCGCGCCGCTGAAGGTGACCCTCCGTCTGATCGTGTTCGATATCGATGAGGATACGGGCGCGAAGTCCATCAAGGACATCAAGGAACAGAGCGTCTACATGGGCGACATGCCGCTCATGACGAACAACGGTACGTTCATCGTCAACGGCACCGAGCGCGTGATCGTGTCGCAGATGCACCGCTCGCCGGGCGTGTTCTTCGATCACGACAAGGGCAAGAGCCACTCTTCCGGCAAGCTGCTCTTCGCCGCTCGCGTCATCCCGTATCGCGGTTCCTGGCTGGACATCGAGTTCGACGCCAAGGACATCGTCTACGCCCGTATCGACCGCCGCCGCAAGATTCCGGTGACGTCGCTGCTGATGGCGCTCGGCATGGATGGCGAAGAAATCCTGTCGACCTTCTACACGAAGTCGCTCTACGAGCGCTCCGGCGATGGCTGGCGCATTCCCTTCAAGGCGGAAACGCTGAAGGGTGCGAAGACCGTCACCGACATGATCGACGCCGATACCGGCGAAGTCGTTGTCGAAGGCGGCAAGAAGCTGACCCCGCGTCTGCTTCGTCAGCTGCAGGACAAGGGCCTCAAGGCTCTCAAGGCGACCGACGAAGAGCTCTACGGCCTCTTCCTGGCGGAAGACATCGTCAATTTCCAGACCGGCGAGATCTACCTCGAAGCCGGCGACGAAATCGACGAGAAGACCCTGCCGGTCATCCTGAAGGCTGGTTTCGACGAAATCCCGATCCTCGGCATCGACCACATCAACGTCGGCGCCTATATCCGCAACACGCTTTCGGCGGACAAGAACGAGAACCGTCAGGACGCTCTGTTCGACATCTACCGCGTCATGCGTCCGGGTGAACCGCCGACCATGGAATCGGCCGAAGCCATGTTCAACTCGCTGTTCTTCGATGCGGAGCGTTACGATCTCTCCGCCGTCGGCCGCGTGAAGATGAACATGCGTCTCGACCTCGACGTCGAAGACACCGTTCGCATCCTGCGCAAGGACGACATCCTGGCCGTGGTCAAGATGCTCGTGGAGCTGCGCGACGGCAAGGGCGAGATCGACGACATCGACAACCTCGGCAACCGCCGCGTCCGTTCGGTCGGCGAGCTGATGGAAAACCAGTATCGTCTGGGCCTGCTGCGCATGGAGCGTGCGATCAAGGAACGTATGTCCTCGATCGAAATCGACACGGTCATGCCGCAGGATCTGATCAACGCAAAGCCGGCTGCCGCTGCGGTCCGCGAATTCTTCGGCTCCTCGCAGCTGTCGCAGTTCATGGACCAGGTGAACCCGCTTTCGGAAATCACCCATAAGCGCCGTCTCTCGGCTCTCGGCCCGGGCGGTCTGACCCGCGAGCGCGCCGGCTTCGAAGTCCGCGACGTTCATCCGACGCACTACGGTCGTATTTGCCCGATCGAAACGCCGGAAGGTCCGAACATCGGCCTCATCAACTCGCTGGCGACCTTTGCCCGCGTCAACAAGTACGGCTTCATCGAAAGCCCTTATCGCCGCATCATCGACGGTAAGGTGACCAACGACGTGCTCTACCTCTCCGCCATGGAAGAGGCGAAGTACTACGTTGCTCAGGCCAATGCCGAGCTCGACGCCGACGGCTCCTTCATCGAGGAATTCGTCGTCTGCCGTCATGCCGGCGAAGTCATGCTCGCTCCGCGCGACAACATCAACCTGATGGACGTCTCGCCGAAGCAGCTGGTTTCGGTCGCAGCCGCTCTGATCCCGTTCCTGGAAAACGACGACGCCAACCGCGCTCTCATGGGCTCGAACATGCAGCGTCAGGCCGTGCCGCTTCTGCGTGCCGAAGCTCCGTTCGTCGGCACCGGCATGGAGCCGGTCGTCGCGCGTGACTCCGGTGCTGCCATCGGCGCTCGCCGCGGCGGCGTGGTCGACCAGGTCGACGCGACGCGTATCGTTATCCGCGCCACCGAAGACCTCGATCCGTCGAAGTCCGGCGTCGATATCTATCGCCTGATGAAGTTCCAGCGTTCGAACCAGAACACCTGCGTCAACCAGCGTCCGCTGGTTACCGTCGGTGACGTGGTCAACAAGGGCGACATCCTGGCGGACGGTCCCTCGACCGACCTCGGCGATCTGGCTCTCGGCCGCAACGTGCTCGTCGCGTTCATGCCGTGGAACGGCTACAACTACGAAGACTCGATCCTGCTCTCCGAGCGTATCGTTGCCGACGACGTGTTCACCTCCATCCACATCGAAGAGTTCGAAGTGATGGCGCGCGACACCAAGCTCGGTCCGGAAGAAATCACCCGCGATATTCCGAACGTTTCGGAAGAAGCGCTGAAGAACCTGGACGAAGCCGGCATCGTGTACATCGGCGCCGAAGTTCAGCCGGGCGACATCCTCGTCGGCAAGATCACGCCGAAGGGCGAAAGCCCGATGACGCCGGAAGAAAAGCTGCTGCGCGCCATCTTCGGTGAAAAGGCGTCCGACGTTCGCGACACCTCCATGCGCATGCCGCCCGGCACCTACGGTACGGTCGTCGAAGTTCGCGTCTTCAATCGCCACGGCGTTGAAAAGGACGAACGCGCCATGGCGATCGAGCGCGAAGAGATCGAGCGCCTCGCCAAGGACCGTGACGACGAGCAGGCGATCCTCGACCGTAACGTCTACGGCCGTCTGGTGGAGATGCTGCGTGGTCAGGTGGCTCTTGCTGGTCCGAAGGGCTTCAAGAAGGGCACGGAACTGTCCAACGCCGTCGTTTCGGAGTATCCGCGTTCGCAGTGGTGGATGTTCGCCGTCGAGGACGAAAAGGTCCAGAGCGAGCTGGAAGCCCTGCGTGGCCAGTACGACGAATCCAAGTCGCGCCTTGAACAGCGCTTCATGGACAAGGTCGAGAAGGTCCAGCGCGGCGACGAAATGCCTCCGGGCGTCATGAAGATGGTCAAGGTCTTCGTCGCTGTTAAGCGCAAGATCCAGCCGGGCGACAAGATGGCAGGCCGTCACGGGAACAAGGGCGTCGTTTCGCGCATTGTTCCGGTCGAAGACATGCCGTTCCTGGAAGACGGTACGCATGTGGATATCGTGCTGAACCCGCTCGGCGTTCCCTCGCGCATGAACGTCGGTCAGATCCTTGAGACGCACCTGGGCTGGGCTTGCGCCGGCATGGGTCGCCAGATCGGCGAACTGATCGAAGCCTACAAGGCGAGCGGCAACATCGAGCCTCTGCGCAAGACGATCGATCTGGTCGTCGGCGACGGTCCAAAGAGCGACGACGTTCACGAGTATGACGATGCGTCGGTTCTGCGTCTGGCTGACCAGTGGAAGCGTGGCGTGTCCATCGCGACCCCGGTCTTCGATGGCGCCGGCGAAGCCGATGTCAACGAGATGCTGGCAATGGCAGGTCTGAAGCGGACCGGTCAGTCGACACTGTACGACGGTCGTACCGGCGAGCAGTTCGACCGTCAGGTCACGGTTGGCTACATCTACATGCTGAAGCTGAACCACCTTGTCGACGACAAGATCCATGCCCGTTCGATCGGCCCGTACTCGCTCGTCACCCAGCAGCCGCTGGGCGGTAAGGCGCAGTTCGGTGGCCAGCGCTTCGGCGAAATGGAAGTCTGGGCGCTCGAAGCTTACGGTGCGGCGTACACGCTGCAGGAAATGCTCACGGTCAAGTCGGACGACGTGGCCGGCCGTACGAAGGTCTACGAAGCCATCGTTCGTGGCGACGACACCTTCGAGGCGGGCATTCCGGAAAGCTTCAACGTTCTCGTCAAGGAAATGCGCTCGCTGGGTCTCAGCGTCGAACTGGAAAACTCCAAGGTCGACGATCTGCAGACGGCAAGCCAGCTTCCGGACGCAGCCGAGTAATAACCTGTCGGGTGCGCGCTGTCTGTCAGCGCGCACCGTTGGAATATTGCAGCGCCGTCGGCGTCCCTTCGGATGCATGGCGCCGCAAGGCGGTTTTAAAGCGTCAGTCAGGCTCCCGGGATTTGCCGGACTGATCGCAATTCGAGGGCGTTTCGCCCCTAAAGGAGATAGGCATGAACCAAGAGGTCATGAATCTTTTCAATCCGCAGGTGCCTGCGCAAAATTTCGATTCCATCCGGATTTCGATCGCGTCGCCGGAGAAGATTCTTTCCTGGTCTTATGGCGAGATCAAGAAGCCGGAAACGATCAACTATCGCACGTTCAAGCCGGAACGCGATGGTCTTTTCTGCGCAAGAATCTTCGGGCCGATCAAGGACTACGAGTGCCTGTGCGGCAAGTACAAGCGCATGAAGTACAAGGGCATCATCTGCGAAAAGTGCGGCGTCGAAGTCACGCTGTCGCGCGTTCGCCGTGAGCGCATGGGCCATATCGAGCTTGCGGCTCCCGTTGCCCACATCTGGTTCCTGAAGTCGCTGCCGAGCCGTATTTCCACGCTGCTCGACATGACGCTGAAGGATGTCGAGCGCGTCCTCTACTTCGAAAACTATATCGTTACCGAGCCGGGCCTGACCGCTCTCAAGGAGCATCAGCTTCTCTCGGAAGAAGAGTACATGCTCGCCGTCGACGAATATGGCGAAGACCAGTTCACCGCCATGATCGGCGCTGAAGCGATCTACGAGATGCTGGCCAGCATGCAGCTCGAGAAGATCGCCGGCGACCTGCGCTCCGAGCTTGCCGATACGACATCGGACCTCAAGCAAAAGAAGCTGATGAAGCGCCTGAAGATCGTCGAGAACTTCATGGAATCCGGCAACCGCCCGGAATGGATGATCATGAAGGTCGTCCCGGTCATCCCGCCGGACCTGCGCCCGCTGGTTCCGCTCGATGGCGGCCGTTTCGCGACGTCGGATCTGAACGACCTGTACCGCCGCGTCATCAACCGTAACAACCGTCTGAAGCGCCTCATCGAACTGCGCGCTCCGGGCATCATCATCCGTAACGAAAAGCGCATGCTGCAGGAATCTGTCGATGCGCTCTTCGACAACGGCCGCCGTGGCCGCGTCATCACCGGCGCCAACAAGCGCCCGCTGAAGTCGCTGTCCGACATGCTCAAGGGCAAGCAGGGCCGCTTCCGTCAGAACCTGCTCGGCAAGCGCGTCGACTATTCCGGCCGTTCGGTCATCGTGACCGGTCCGGAACTCAAGCTGCATCAGTGCGGCCTGCCGAAGAAGATGGCGCTCGAGCTGTTCAAGCCGTTCATCTACGCCCGCCTCGACGCGAAGGGTTATTCCTCGACCGTCAAGCAGGCCAAGAAGCTGGTCGAAAAGGAAAAGCCGGAAGTCTGGGATATCCTCGACGAGGTCATCCGCGAGCATCCGGTTCTGTTGAACCGCGCACCGACGCTGCACCGCCTGGGCATCCAGGCCTTCGAACCCATGCTGGTCGAAGGCAAGGCGATCCAGCTGCATCCGCTCGTCTGCACGGCCTTCAACGCCGACTTCGACGGCGACCAGATGGCCGTCCACGTACCGCTCTCGCTGGAAGCCCAGCTTGAAGCCCGCGTGCTGATGATGTCGACCAACAACATTCTGCATCCGGCAAACGGCGCGCCGATCATCGTTCCTTCGCAGGACATGGTTCTCGGCCTGTACTATCTGTCGATCCTGAACCAGAACGAGCCCGGCGAAGGCATGGCCTTCTCCGATCTCGGCGAGCTGCATCACGCTCTTGAAAACAAGGTCGTGACGCTGCATTCGAAGATCCGCGGCCGCTTCAAGTCGGTCGACGAAGAGGGCAAGACCTATTCGAAGATCTACGAAACGACGCCTGGCCGCCTGCTGATCGGCGAACTGCTGCCGAAGCACGGCAAGGTCACCTTCGACATCTGCAACCAGGAAATGACCAAGAAGAACATCTCCAAGATGATCGACACGGTCTACCGCCATTGCGGCCAGAAGGACACGGTCATTTTCTGCGACCGCATCATGCAGCTTGGCTTCTCCCATGCCTGCCGCGCCGGCATTTCGTTCGGCAAGGACGACATGGTCATTCCGGATACCAAGGTTAAGATCGTCGGCGATACCGAAGCACTCGTGAAGGAATACGAGCAGCAGTATAACGACGGCTTGATCACCCAGGGCGAGAAGTACAACAAGGTTGTCGACGCCTGGGGCAAGGCTACGGAAAAGGTCGCCGAAGAAATGATGGCCCGCATTAAGGCTGTCGAATTCGACGAGAAGACCGGTCGCCAGAAGCCGATGAACTCGATCTACATGATGAGCCACTCCGGTGCTCGTGGTTCTCCGAACCAGATGCGCCAGCTGGGCGGCATGCGCGGCCTCATGGCCAAGCCGTCGGGCGAAATCATCGAGACGCCGATCATCTCGAACTTCAAGGAAGGCCTCACCGTTAACGAGTACTTCAACTCGACGCACGGTGCCCGTAAGGGTCTGGCCGACACCGCCTTGAAGACCGCGAACTCGGGCTACCTGACCCGTCGTCTCGTCGACGTCGCGCAGGATTGCATCGTCACGCAGATCGATTGCGGCACCGAAAACGGCCTCACCATGACCGCCATCGTCGATGCCGGTCAGGTCGTTGCCTCGCTCGGCGCCCGTATCCTCGGTCGTACGGCACTGGACGACATCGATCATCCGGTCACGGGTGAGCGCATCGTCGATGCCGGCAAGATGATCCTCGAGCCGGATGTCATCGAGATCGAGAAGGCTGGTATCCAGTCGATCCGTATCCGCTCGGCGCTGACCTGCGAAATCCAGACGGGCGTATGCTCGGTCTGCTACGGCCGCGACCTTGCTCGCGGTACGCCAGTCAACATCGGCGAAGCTGTCGGCGTCATCGCCGCACAGTCGATCGGTGAGCCGGGCACGCAGCTGACCATGCGTACCTTCCACTTGGGCGGCACCGCGACCGTGGTCGACCAGTCGTTCCTGGAAGCCTCTTACGAGGGCACGGTGCAGATCAAGAACCGCAACATGCTGCGCAACTCCGAAGGCAACCTCGTTGCCATGGGCCGCAACATGGCCGTCCAGATCCTGGACGAGCGTGGCGTCGAGCGCTCTTCGCAGCGTGTTGCCTACGGTTCGAAAATCTATGTCGACGATGGCGACAAGGTGAAGCGCGGCCAGCGTCTGGCGGAGTGGGATCCTTACACCCGTCCGATGATGACGGAAGTGGCCGGTACGGTTCACTTCGAAGACGTCGTCGATGGTCTCTCCGTTCTCGAAGCGACCGACGAGTCGACCGGTATCACCAAGCGTCAGGTTATCGATTGGCGCTCGACGCCGCGCGGCTCCGATCTGAAGCCGGCGATCGTCATCAAGGACGCCAGCGGTAACGTTGCCAAGCTGTCGCGCGGCGGTGAAGCCCGCTTCCTGCTCTCGGTGGACGCGATCCTGTCCGTCGAGCCGGGCACCAAGGTGTCTCAGGGTGACGTTCTCGCTCGTTCGCCGTTGGAAAGCGCCAAGACGAAGGACATCACCGGCGGTCTGCCGCGTGTTGCCGAACTGTTCGAAGCCCGTCGTCCGAAGGACCACGCCATCATCGCAGAGATTGATGGTACGATCCGCCTCGGCCGCGACTACAAGAACAAGCGTCGCGTCATCATCGAGCCGGCGGAAGACGGTGTCGAGCCGGTCGAATACCTGATCCCGAAGGGCAAGCCCTTCCACCTTCAAGAAGGCGACTATATCGAAAAGGGTGACTACATACTCGACGGTAACCCGGCTCCGCACGACATCCTGGCGATCAAGGGCGTGGAGGCATTGGCTTCCTACCTCGTCAACGAAATCCAGGAAGTCTATCGTCTGCAGGGCGTTGTCATCAACGACAAGCATATCGAAGTGATTGTTCGTCAGATGCTGCAGAAGGTTGAAATCACCGATGCAGGCGACAGCCAGTACATCGTCGGCGACAATGTCGACCGTATCGAGCTGGACGACATGAACGACTCGCTGATCGAAGTCGGCAAGAAGCCTGCCTACGGCGATCCGGTCCTGCTCGGCATCACCAAGGCATCGCTGCAGACGCCGTCCTTCATCTCGGCCGCATCCTTCCAGGAAACGACGAAGGTGCTCACCGAAGCTGCAATCGCCGGCAAGACCGACGGCTTGCAGGGCCTGAAGGAAAACGTCATTGTCGGTCGCCTGATCCCGGCCGGTACGGGCGGCACCATGACGCAGATCCGCCGCATCGCTACGGCTCGCGACGAGCTCATCCTGGAAGAGCGCCGCAAGGGCACGGGCGCCGGCGTCGCAACGCCGATGCTGCAGGATCTCGCAAGCGAGAACACGCCGGCCGAATAAGCGGCGCGGAACGCGAAAAATCAAAACCGCCCGGAGCGATCCGGGCGGTTTCTTTTTATGCGGCGATGAAGTGGAGCGGGCGAGGGGAGGTCGCCTCCGTCGATGAAGACGGCTTTGTCAGCGGAAACGAATGATCGCGACTTCGCCTTCGAGGGCGCCTTGATAGGCGGAGGCGTGCGGCTCCTCGTCCGGTATGTCCGTCAGCAGGCCGATCTGGTCCAGGTCGGCCTCGATGAAGCCTTCCTCGGCTAGCGCGTTCAGCGCTTCGCGCACGGCGGTATCGTCATCGGGCGCTTTCAGCATGACATGCAGGTCGATGCCTTCGCCACCATCGGACTCGTATCCCTTGCCGATGATGATGAAGACCATGGGGCCGTCGGAATTATTGTCGTTGTCTGGCGCAGTAATCATGAGTCTTCCTTCGGGAGTATCGAATCGACCCGGTGATTCCCTTTGGTTGCCCGGGTTCGTTGGATGGAAATGTCCTCAGGTGATTCCTTATAGGGATTTTGACGAAATACCAAAGTCCATCTTGCCGAAGAGACGGCATTTCCGTATCCAGGGCCTCAAATGGCCGGTTTGCCTAGCCTTTCCGGGCTTTGTGACAAAGATAATTCTTAACCGGCCTTGACGAAACGGCGAGAAACCAGTAGTACCGCCGCCATCGGGACCCATGTGAGGCATGGCTGTCCGGAGCGACGCGCTCTGGAGTTCACCTCAAACAAGGTTCTAAACGCACGTTGAAGACACGAATGCTGCACGCAAGACGCCAAAACGGCGTCCTCTGCTTTTCTGTGGTCCATCTGCGAAAGCGGATCGGGCCACGTTTTGCGCATTGAGACGAACGTGTGTCGTTGCCGGTGACGGCGAGAGTCATGCCCGCAAGGGTGTCGAGATAGATTTACAAGGGATGGTTGAATGCCTACCGTAAACCAGCTGATCCGCAAGCCTCGCCAGGCGCAGGTAAAGCGTAACAAGGTTCCCGCTCTCCAGGAGAACCCGCAGAAGCGCGGCGTTTGCACCCGCGTCTACACGACGACGCCGAAGAAGCCGAACTCGGCTCTGCGTAAGGTCGCAAAGATCCGCCTGACCAACGGCTTCGAAGTCATTGGTTACATCCCCGGCGAAGGTCACAACCTTCAGGAACACTCTGTCGTCATGATCCGTGGCGGCCGCGTAAAGGACCTTCCGGGCGTCCGTTATCACATCATCCGCGGCGTACTCGATACCCAGGGTGTCAAGAACCGCAAGCAGCGCCGTTCCAAGTACGGTGCGAAGCGTCCGAAGTAATCCTTCGGTTGTAATCATTCGGCGCTGCGCGAGGTTCTCCGCGTGGTAGAGCGCCGCTAACAGTTGAGAGACGAGAAGTACATGTCCAGACGTCACAGAGCAGAAAAGCGCGAGATCAACCCGGACCCGAAGTTCGGCGATCTGGTCGTCACCAAGTTCATGAATGCCATCATGCTCGACGGCAAGAAGTCGGTAGCTGAAAACATCGTATACGGCGCATTCGACGCCGTGCAGGGCAAGGCAAAGCAGGAGCCGCTCGGCGTGTTCCATCAGGCTTTGGATAACATCGCTCCGCACGTTGAAGTTCGTTCGCGTCGCGTTGGTGGTGCTACCTACCAGGTTCCGGTCGATGTTCGTCCGGAGCGTCGTCAGGCTCTTGCCATTCGCTGGCTGATCGCTGCTGCTCGCAAGCGTAACGAAACGACGATGGTCGATCGCCTCAGCGGCGAACTTCTCGATGCCTCCAACAACCGCGGCGCCGCCGTCAAGAAGCGCGAAGACACGCACAAGATGGCTGATGCCAACCGTGCGTTCTCGCATTATCGCTGGTAATCCCGAACGGTTTCGGAAAGGCAGTCCATTATGGCTCGCGAATATAAAATCGAAGACTACCGCAATTTCGGTATCATGGCGCACATCGACGCCGGCAAGACCACGACCACCGAGCGTATTCTTTACTACACCGGCAAGTCGCACAAGATCGGCGAAGTGCACGACGGCGCAGCCACCATGGACTGGATGGAGCAGGAGCAGGAGCGTGGCATCACGATCACCTCCGCTGCCACGACCACCTTCTGGAAGGGCCGCGACGGCAAGACCCGCCGCTTCAACATCATCGACACCCCCGGCCACGTCGACTTCACCATCGAAGTCGAGCGTTCGCTGCGCGTTCTCGACGGTGCGATTGCTCTGCTCGACGCCAACGCTGGCGTTGAGCCGCAGACGGAAACCGTCTGGCGTCAGGCTGAGAAGTATCATGTTCCGCGCATGATCTTCTGCAACAAGATGGACAAGACCGGCGCCGATTTCTATCGCTCGGTCGAGATGATCAAGACCCGTCTCGGCGCGACGGCCGTCGTCATGCAGCTGCCGATCGGCGCTGAAACCGAGTTCAAGGGCGTCGTCGACCTGATCGAGATGAACGCTCTCATCTGGCGCGATGAATCGCTCGGCGCTCAGTGGGACGTCGTTGAAATCCCGGAAGACATGAAGGCCAAGGCTGCGGAATACCGCGAAAAGCTGATCGAGACCGTTGTCGAGATCGACGAAGCCGCGACCGAAGCCTACCTCGAAGGCAACCTGCCTGATAACGATCAGATCCGCGCGCTCGTCCGTCGCGGCACGATCGACGTCAAGTTCCATCCGATGTTCTGCGGCACCGCCTTCAAGAACAAGGGCGTTCAGCCGCTGCTCGACGCCGTTGTCGACTACCTGCCGTCGCCGCTCGACATTCCGGCGATCAAGGGCATCGACTTCAAGACCGACGCCGAGATCGAACGTCACGCTGACGACAGCGAGCCGTTGTCCATGCTGGCATTCAAGATCATGAACGACCCCTTCGTCGGTTCGTTGACCTTCGCCCGCATCTACTCCGGCAAGCTCGAAAAGGGCGCATCGGTCATCAACACGGTCAAGGACAAGCGCGAGCGCGTCGGCCGTATGCTGCAGATGCACTCGAACTCGCGTGAAGACATCGAAGAAGCCTTCGCGGGCGACATCGTTGCCCTGGCCGGCCTCAAGGAAACCACCACTGGCGATACGCTCTGCGATCCGCTGAAGCCGGTTATCCTCGAGCGCATGGAATTCCCCGAGCCGGTCATCCAGATCGCGATCGAGCCGAAGACCAAGGGCGACCAGGAAAAGATGGGCCTCGCGCTCAACCGCCTGGCTGCAGAAGATCCGTCGTTCCGCGTAAAGACGGACCAGGAATCGGGCCAGACGATCATTGCCGGCATGGGTGAACTTCACCTCGACATCATCGTCGACCGCATGCGTCGTGAATTCAAGGTTGAAGCCACCGTCGGCGCGCCGCAGGTTGCCTACCGCGAAACCATCACGCGTCAGACGGAAAAGGACTACACTCACAAGAAGCAGTCGGGTGGTACCGGTCAGTTCGCTCGCGTCAAGATCGTGTTCGAACCGAACCCGGACGGCGACGACTTCAAGTTCGAGTCCAAGATCGTCGGCGGTTCCGTTCCGAAGGAATACATCCCGGGCGTTCAGAAGGGCATCGAAAGCGTTCTGTCTTCGGGTCCGCTGGCTGGCTTCCCGATGCTCGGCGTCAAGGCGACGCTCATCGACGGCGCCTTCCACGATGTCGACTCGTCGGTTCTGGCCTTCGAAATCGCTTCTCGTGCCTGCTTCCGTGAAGCAGCCCGCGAAGCCGGTGCCCAGCTCCTCGAGCCGATGATGAAGGTCGAAGTCGTAACGCCGGAAGATTACGTCGGCGACGTCATCGGCGACCTGAACTCGCGTCGCGGCCAGATCCAGGGCCAGGAAAGCCGCGGTATCGCCGTTGTCATCAACGCGAACGTCCCGCTGGCGAACATGTTCAAGTACGTCGACAACCTGCGCTCCATGTCTCAGGGCCGTGCGCAGTACACGATGACCTTCGATCATTACGCGCCGGTTCCGTCGAACGTCGCACAGGAAATCCAGGCAAAGTATTCCGGTCAGAAGTGACCGGAATACCAATTGACCGATAACAAGAATTGATCCCTTCGGGGACAGGAAAAACGGAGAGCCGAAAATGGCAAAGAGTAAGTTTGAGCGCAATAAGCCGCACGTTAACATCGGTACGATTGGGCACGTTGACCACGGCAAGACGTCTCTGACGGCAGCGATCACGAAGTACTTCGGCGAGTTCAAGGCGTACGACCAGATCGACGCCGCTCCGGAAGAGAAGGCCCGCGGCATCACGATCTCGACGGCCCACGTTGAATACGAGACGCCGAACCGTCACTATGCGCACGTCGACTGCCCCGGCCACGCCGACTATGTGAAGAACATGATCACGGGTGCCGCACAGATGGACGGCGCGATCCTGGTTTGCTCGGCAGCCGACGGCCCGATGCCGCAGACGCGCGAGCACATCCTGCTGGCCCGTCAGGTTGGCGTTCCGGCGATCGTTGTGTTCCTGAACAAGGTCGACCAGGTTGACGACGCCGAGCTTCTGGAGCTCGTCGAGCTTGAAGTTCGCGAACTTCTGTCGTCCTACGACTTCCCGGGCGACGACATTCCGGTGATCAAGGGTTCGGCGCTTGCCGCGCTTGAAGATTCGGACAAGAAGATCGGCGAAGACGCGATCCGCGAACTGATGGCGGCTGTTGACGCCTACATCCCGACGCCTGAGCGTCCGATCGACCAGCCGTTCCTGATGCCGATCGAAGACGTGTTCTCGATCTCGGGCCGTGGTACGGTTGTGACGGGCCGCGTCGAGCGCGGTATCGTCAAGGTTGGTGAAGAAGTCGAGATCGTCGGCATTCGTCCGACGTCGAAGACGACGGTTACCGGCGTTGAAATGTTCCGCAAGCTGCTCGACCAGGGCCAGGCCGGCGACAACATCGGCGCGCTGGTTCGCGGTGTTAACCGTGACGGCGTCGAGCGTGGCCAGATCCTGTGCAAGCCGGGTTCTGTCAAGCCGCACAAGAAGTTCATGGCCGAAGCCTACATCCTGACGAAGGAAGAAGGCGGCCGTCATACGCCGTTCTTCACGAACTACCGTCCGCAGTTCTACTTCCGCACGACGGACGTGACGGGCATCGTGACGCTTCCGGAAGGCACGGAAATGGTTATGCCTGGCGACAACGTCACGGTTGCGGTTGAGCTGATCGTTCCGATCGCGATGGAAGAGAAGCTTCGCTTCGCTATCCGCGAAGGCGGCCGTACCGTCGGCGCTGGCATCGTCGCTTCCATCGTCGAGTAATAAAGCAGGCGGCCACGCCGCCGGCTTTACCGATTCGATGACAATAATATGAAGCAAGCGGCTGTAGCCGCTTGCTTATGACATGGAAATGTTGCAAATGGCGCGCGAGCGCGATTTGCACTCTGCTTCGGATAACGAAGCAGCCGATGAAATTAACAATAAGGTGGGCCGAAAGGTCTAAAGAGTGGATGGGGATGCCGCAGCCGGCGTCCCTCTCGATCTTTGAAACCGGTGGTCCGCCTTAGGAAAAAGAACATTCCGTGCCCTTTTTTAAGCGGCACGCGAGATAACAAAACACAAGGATAACGTCGAATGAACGGCCAAAATATCCGCATTCGCCTGAAGGCGTTCGATCACCGGATTCTCGATGCTTCCACGCGCGAGATCGTGTCGACGGCGAAGCGCACCGGTGCTAGCGTCCGGGGCCCCGTTCCGCTTCCGACCCGTATCGAGAAGTTCACGGTTAACCGGTCCCCGCACATCGACAAGAAGAGCCGCGAGCAGTTCGAGATGCGCACGCACAAGCGCCTCCTCGACATCGTTGACCCGACCCCGCAGACGGTAGACGCGCTGATGAAGCTCGATCTCGCCGCCGGTGTCGATGTTGAGATCAAGCTCTGAGACTTAGGTTCTCGAGCTGAGTGAGAAGGATTGAACCGATGCGTTCAGGTGTGATTGCACAGAAGGTGGGAATGACCCGCGTCTATAACGACGCCGGCGAGCACGTCCCGGTAACCGTATTGCGTTTGGATGGCTGCCAGGTCGTAGCCCAGCGCACAGTTGAAAAGAATGGCTACACCGCAGTACAGCTCGGTGCCGGCCAGGCAAAAGTTAAGAACACGACGAAGGCCCTGCGCGGTCATTTCGCCGTCGCAAGCGTTGAGCCGAAGGCCAAGCTCGTTGAATTCCGCGTCACGGACGACAACCTGCTTGAAGTCGGCACCGAGCTCAAGGCCGCTCACTTCACGGCGGGCCAGCTCGTCGACGTGACCGGCACGACGATCGGTAAGGGCTTTGCCGGCGCTATCAAGCGTCACGGCTTCGGCGGTCTGCGCGCCACGCACGGTGTGTCGGTTTCGCACCGCTCGCACGGTTCGACCGGCTCGCGTCAGGACCCGGGCAAGGTGTTCAAGAACAAGAAGATGGCTGGTCACATGGGCCAGACGCGCGTGACGACGCAGAACCTCGAAGTGGTATCGACCGATGAAGATCGCGGTCTGATCCTCGTCAAGGGCGCGGTTCCTGGCTCCAAGGGTGCCTGGATCATCGTGCGCGACGCCGTCAAGTCGGCAGCGAAGTAAGGGAGCCAAACCAATGGAATTGAACGTCAAGACCCTTGAGGGCAAAGACGCTGGGAAGGTTTCCCTTTCTGACGCGATTTTCGGCCTCGAGCCGCGCGAAGACATTCTTGCCCGCGTCATTCGCTGGCAGCTTGCCAAGAAGCAGCAGGGCACGCATCAGGCCAAGGGCCGCGCCGACGTGGCGCGCACCGGTGCCAAGATGTACAAGCAGAAGGGTACGGGCCGCGCTCGTCACCATTCGGCTCGCGCTCCGCAGTTCCGCGGCGGTGGTAAGGCTCACGGCCCTGTCGCCCGCAGCCATGAACATGATCTGCCGAAGAAGGTTCGCGCCCTCGGCCTGCGTCATGCTCTGTCGGCCAAGTTCAAGGCTGAAGACGTGATCGTCATCGACAATCTCGTCGCAACCGAAGCCAAGACCAAGGCACTCGCTGGCGCTTTCGAAACGCTCGGCCTGACGAACGCTCTGTTCATCGGCGGCGCTGAACTCGACAGCAACTTCAAGCTCGCAGCCAAGAACATCCCGAATATCGATGTTCTGCCGGTTCAGGGCATCAACGTTTACGACATCCTGCGCCGCGGCAAGCTCGTGCTGTCCAAGGCTGCAGTTGAAGCTCTAGAGGAGCGATTCAAGTGACGGATCTTCGCCATTATGATGTGATCGTTTCTCCTGCGATCACCGAAAAGTCCACGCTGCTTTCGGACAATAACCAGGTTGTTTTCAACGTTGCCAAGAACGCGACGAAGCCTGAAATCAAGGCTGCCGTCGAAGCGCTCTTCGGCGTCAAGGTTACGGCCGTCAACACTCTGCTGCGCCTCGGCAAGACCAAGCGGTTCAAGGGTCTCGTCGGCAAGCAGAAGGACGTGAAGAAGGCTGTTGTGACGCTCGCCGAAGGCCAGTCGATCGACGTCTCCACCGGTCTCTGAGGAATAAGAAAATGGCATTGAAAACATTCAATCCGACGACCCCGAGCCAGCGTCAGCTGGTCATCGTCGATCGCTCCTCGCTCTACAAGGGCAAGCCGGTCAAGACGCTGACGGAAGGCCTGACCTCCAAGGGTGGCCGCAACAACACCGGCCGCATCACCGTGCGTTTCCAGGGTGGCGGTCACAAGCGCACCTATCGTCTGGTGGACTTCAAGCGTCGCAAGTTCGACGTTGAAGCAGCCGTCGAGCGCATCGAATACGATCCGAACCGTACCGCTTACATCGCTCTGGTGAAGTACACGGACGGCGAGCTGGCCTACATCCTCGCTCCGCAGCGCCTCGCTGCCGGCGACAAGGTCATCGCTTCTGACAAGGCAGTGGACGTGAAGCCGGGCAACACCATGCCGCTTCAGTTCATTCCGGTCGGCTCCATCATCCACAACGTGGAAATGAAGCCGGGCAAGGGCGGTCAGATCGCTCGCTCCGCCGGTTCCTACGCCCAGCTCGTCGGTCGTGACCAGGGCATGGCGATCCTTCGCCTGAACTCCGGTGAACAGCGCCTCGTGCACGGCACCTGCCTTGCAACGATCGGTGCCGTTTCCAACCCGGATCACGGCAACATCAATGACGGCAAGGCCGGTCGTTCGCGTTGGCGTGGCAAGAAGCCGCATAACCGCGGTGTTGTCATGAACCCGGTCGACCATCCGCACGGCGGTGGTGAAGGCCGCACCTCTGGTGGTCGCCATCCGGTGACTCCGTGGGGCAAGCCGACCAAGGGCAAGCGTACGCGGTCGAACAAGTCGACCGACAAGATGATCATGCGCTCGCGCCATCAGCGCAAGAAGTAAGAGAGGAAGTCTCAAGTGGCTCGTTCAGTATGGAAAGGTCCGTTTGTTGACGGCTATCTTCTCAAGAAAGCTGAGAAGGTGCGCGAAGGCGGACGCAGCGAAGTAATCAAGATGTGGAGCCGTCGCTCCACCATCATGCCGCAGTTCGTTGGTCTCACCTTTGGTGTTTACAACGGCAGCAAGCATATTCCGGTCAGCGTCAATGAAGACATGGTCGGACACAAGTTCGGCGAGTTCGCCCCGACCCGTACCTATTATGGTCACGGTGCGGACAAGAAGGCGAAGAGGAAGTAACAATGGGCAAGGCAAAAACCGAACGCCGGCTGAAGGATAATGAGGCGCAGGCAGTTGCGCGCACTCTCCGCGTCAGCCCGCAGAAGCTCAACCTGGTCGCGGCTTCTATCCGCGGCAAGAAGGTTGATCGCGCACTCGCAGAGCTGGAATTCTCTCGCAAGCGCATCGCAGGTGCCGTCAAGAAGACGCTCGAATCTGCGATCGCAAACGCTGAGAACAATCACGATCTCGACGTTGACTCGCTGGTCGTCGCAGAAGCCTACGTCGGCAAGTCGATCGTCATGAAGCGTTTCCACGCTCGTGGCCGTGGCCGCGCATCTCGCATCGAGCGTCCGTTCGCACATCTGACGATCGTCGTTCGCGAAGTGGAAGCTCAAGGGGAGGCCGCATAATGGGTCAGAAAATCAATCCGATCGGTTTTCGTCTCGGCATCAACCGTACCTGGGATAGCCGCTGGTTTGCGGACAATGCCGAGTACGGCCAGCTCCTCCACGAAGACCTGAAGATGCGCAAGTTCGTCATGAACGAACTGAAGCAAGCTGGTATCTCGAAGGTGGTCATCGAACGTCCGCACAAGAAGTGCCGCGTCACGATCCACTCGGCTCGTCCGGGCCTGATCATCGGCAAGAAGGGCGCTGACATCGACAAGCTCCGCAAGAAGCTGTCGGACATGACGAATTCCGAAACGCACCTCAACATCGTTGAAGTTCGCAAGCCGGAAATCGATGCGACGCTGGTTGCCCAGTCGATCGCTCAGCAGCTTGAGCGCCGTGTTGCTTTCCGTCGCGCCATGAAGCGCGCCGTTCAGTCCGCGATGCGTCTTGGCGCCGAAGGCATCAAGATCACCTGCGCAGGCCGTCTCGGCGGTGCAGAAATCGCTCGTACGGAATGGTACCGCGAAGGTCGCGTGCCGCTGCATACGCTGCGCGCCGACATCGATTACGGTACGGCTGAAGCAGAAACCGCTTTCGGCATCTGCGGCATCAAGGTCTGGATCTTCAAGGGCGAAATCCTTGAGCACGATCCGATGGCCTCCGAACGCCGCGCGCTCGAGGGCGACGCCCAGGGTCCGGCTAGCCGCGATCGCGATAGAGACCGCCGCCGCGACAACGCTTGATAGCGTACGTGGCAGATAAGTTCGGAGAATAAGAAAATGTTGCAACCAAAGCGTACGAAGTACCGTAAGCAGTTCAAGGGTCGCATCAAGGGCGTCGCCAAGGGTGGTTCTGATCTGGCTTTCGGCGAATTCGGTCTGAAGGCGCAGGAACCTAACCGCGTCAACGCTCGCGAGATCGAGGCGGCCCGCCGCGCGATCACGCGCTACATGAAGCGCGCCGGCCGTGTATGGATCCGTGTTTTCCCGGATGTTCCGGTGACGGCAAAGCCGACCGAAGTCCGTATGGGTAAAGGTAAGGGTTCCGTCGAATACTGGGCATGCAAGGTCAAGCCCGGCCGCATGATGTTCGAGATCGACGGTGTGAGCGAAGAAATCGCTCGCGAGGCTCTGCGCCTCGGCTCCGCCAAGCTCTCGGTCAAGACGCGCTTCGTACAGCGCATTGCAGAGTAAGGAAGAAGCTCATGAAAGCCGCAGATGTTCGCGCCCTGAGCGCCGACCAACTCAAGGACGAGCTTGCCAAGCTGAAGAAGGAGCAGTTCAACCTGCGCTTTCAGAAGGCGACCGGCCAGCTTGAGAAGTCCTCGCGCATCAACGAAGTCCGCAAGGACATCGCTCGCGTAAAAACCATTGCCCGCCAGAAGGCGGCAGAAGCAAAGGCCTAAAGGAAAAATAACATGCCGAAGCGCATTCTGCAGGGCGTCGTGGTCAGCGACAAGAACGAGAAGACGGTAGTAGTCCGCGTAGAGCGTCGTTTCGCTCACCCGCTGCTCCAGAAGACTGTTCGTCGTTCCAAGAAGTACAAGGCTCACGACGAGAACAATCAGTACAAAATCGGCGACGTCGTTTCCATCGAGGAATGCGCACCGATCTCCAAGGACAAGACCTGGACGGTCGTTTCCGCCCAGACCAAGTAACAGAATTTCGCTCAGGCCCTTGCGCTTGGGCGAAATATCTGTATGAAGCACGAGCTTGGAAGCAGGACGCTCGATAACGAGCGTTCTTTTGCTTTATTGATGGCTGGCAATGGTGACCGCAAGCGGTCTCGGAAACCGGCGAAATCAGACAAGAGACTAGTCCATAAGCCGGGGTAGGGGGTCTTTTGGCCCAACCATTCCGGTAACAACAAGAAGGCGACCTGACATGATTCAGATGCAAACAAACCTCGACGTGGCGGATAATTCCGGCGCACGTCGTGTCATGTGCATCAAGGTGCTGGGCGGCTCGAAGCGCAAGTATGCCTCGATCGGCGACGTCATCGTCGTTTCGATCAAGGAAGCTATCCCGCGCGGCCGTGTGAAGAAGGGTGACGTGATGAAGGCGGTTGTCGTTCGCACCGCCAAGGACATCCGTCGTCCGGATGGCAGCGTCATCCGCTTCGATACCAACGCAGCAGTCCTCATCGACAACAAGAAAGAGCCGATCGGCACCCGTATCTTCGGACCGGTTCCGCGCGAACTTCGCGCCAAGAACCACATGAAGATCATCTCGCTGGCTCCAGAAGTACTGTAAGGAGCGGAGCGATGCAGAAGATCCGTAAAGGCGACAAGGTCGTCGTATTGACCGGTAAGGACAAGGGCCGCACCGGCGAAGTCATTCAAGTGATGCCGAAGGAAGACCGTGCGGTCGTCCGTGGCGTTAACGTCATCAAGCGCCATCAGCGCCAGACGCAGACCCAGGAAGCCGGCATCATCAGCAAGGAAGCCTCGCTTCACCTGTCCAACCTGGCAATCGTCGACCGGGACGGCAAGCCGACCCGCGTCGGTTTCAAGGTTGTAGATGGCAAGAAGGTCCGCGTGGCCAAGACATCGGGAGAAGTGATCGATGGCTGAGGTAAAGTACGAGCCGCGGCTCAAGACGGAATACGGCGCCCGCATCCGCGCGGCTATGCAGGAGAAGTTCTCCTACGCCAACGAGATGCAGATCCCGAAGCTGGACAAGATCGTGATCAACATGGGCGTGGGCGAAGCGACGGCTGATTCGAAGAAGCCGACCGTTGCTGCAGCCGACCTGGCGGCCATTGCTGGTCAGAAGCCGGTCATCACCCGCGCGCGCAATTCCATCGCTGGCTTCAAGGTCCGCGAGAATATGCCGATCGGCGCCAAGGTAACCCTTCGCGGCGCCCGCATGTATGAGTTCCTGGATCGTCTGGTCAACATCGCGCTTCCGCGCGTTCGCGACTTCCGCGGCCTGAACCCGAAGAGCTTTGACGGTCGTGGCAATTTCGCCATGGGCATCAAGGAGCACATTGTGTTCCCTGAGATCAACTACGACAAGGTTGATCAGATGTGGGGCATGGACATCATCGTTTGCACGACGGCGACGACCGACGACGAAGCACGGGCTCTTCTGAAAGAGTTCAACTTCCCGTTCCGTCAATAACCGTAACGACGAGCGTAGAAAAGGAACCCTGATATGGCGAAGACAAGCGCAGTTGAAAAGAACAAGCGCCGCCGCAATACGGTTGCCAACCAGTCCGCGAAGCGGGCTGCTCTCAAGGCAATCATCATGAACCAGTCTCTTTCGATCGAAGACCGGTTCAAGGCCACCCTGAAGCTGGCATCGCTCCCGCGCGATGGATCGAAGACCCGTATTCGCAACCGTTGCGAAGTCTCGGGCCGTCCGCGCGCATACTACCGCAAACTGCGCATGTCGCGTATCGCGCTGCGTGAACTTGGCAACCTCGGCAAGGTGCCGGGCATTGTCAAGTCGAGCTGGTAAGGAGCAGATTAGATGACTATGACTGATCCTTTGGGCGATATGCTCACCCGCATCCGCAACGGCGCTTCGCGTCGCAAGTCGTCGGTTTCGACGCCTGCTTCCAAGCTCCGTGCACGCGTCCTCGATGTTCTGCAGGCTGAAGGCTACATCCGTGGCTACTCCGTCGTCGATTTCGGCAACGGCAAGTCTGAACTCAGCATCGAGCTGAAGTACTACGAAGGCTCGTCGGTGATCCGTGAGATCGGCCGCGTGTCCAAGCCGGGCCGCCGAGTTTATGTCTCGGTTAAGTCCATTCCGCAGGTCGCGAACGGTCTCGGCATCACCATCCTTTCGACTCCGAAGGGTGTGATGGCCGATCACCAGGCTCGTGAACAGAATGTTGGTGGCGAGGTTCTCTGCTCGGTCTTCTAAGATCGGACAGGGATCTCCTTCGAAACAGACAGGTTTGAAAAATGTCTCGTATCGGTAAGAAGCCCGTTCAGGTGCCTGCAGGGATCACGGCCACGGTTGATGGCCAAAAAGTGACTGCCAAGGGCCCTAAGGGCGAGCTGTTTTTCGTCGCCAATGACGAAATCGGTCTCAAGCTGGAAAACAATGCAATCGTCGTAACGCCGCTTAACGACTCCAAGGACGCTCGCGCAAAGTGGGGCATGTCCCGCACGATGGTCGAGAACATCCTGAAGGGTGTTAAGGAAGGTTACGAGCGCAAGCTCGAAATCAACGGCGTCGGCTACCGTGCCGCCCTGCAGGGCAAGAACCTGCAGCTCGCGCTCGGCTTCAGCCACGACGTGATCTACGTGCCGCCGGAAGGCATCACGATCGCTGTGCCGAAGCCGACGGAAATCGTCGTCACCGGCATCAACAAGCAGCAGGTCGGCCAGGTTGCGGCTGAAATCCGCGAATATCGCGGTCCTGAGCCCTACAAGGGCAAGGGTGTTAAGTATGCCGGCGAGCGGATCGTTCGCAAAGAAGGCAAGAAGAAGTAAGGATCACGCGAAATGGCTAGCAGGAAAGAAGCACTTGCGCGTCGCGCCAACCGCGTGCGCCGTCAACTTAAGGCGGTGGCCAATGGCCGTCCGCGCCTGTCGGTTCATCGCTCGTCGAAGAACATCTACGCCCAGGTCATCGATGACGTGGCTGGCAAGACCGTTGCGGCTGCCTCCACCCTCGACAAGGATCTGCGCGGTTCTCTGAAGACCGGTGCCGATACCGCAGCCGCAGCCCTGGTTGGCAAGCTCGTCGCCGAGCGCGCCTCCAAGGCCGGCGTGAAGGAAGTCGTGTTCGATCGCGGCGCTTTCATCTACCACGGCCGCATCAAGGCTCTGGCTGAAGCAGCCCGCGAAGGCGGCCTGTCCTTCTAATCAGATTTCCGGCCGGTAATCTCAGGATGCCGGCCGGATGTTCACCGGACCGCAGGTTTCCCGCAAGGGAGGGCATGCGGTCTTCGTTTTGTTTGCCGATTGCACCCGGAAAAGAAAAAGGAAGAGGACAATGGCACAGGAAAAGAGGGCTCCGCGGGAAGACCGTCAGAGCCGTGAAGAGCGCGATAGCGAATTCGTCGACAAGCTGGTCGCGATCAACCGCGTCGCCAAGGTTGTCAAGGGTGGCCGCCGTTTCGGTTTTGCCGCTCTCGTCGTCGTCGGCGACCAGAAGGGCCGCGTAGGCTTCGGTCATGGCAAGGCACGCGAAGTGCCGGAAGCCATCCGCAAGGCAACCGAAAGCGCCAAGCGCGACATGATCTTCGTACCGCTGCGCGACGGCCGTACGCTGCATCACGACGTCCATGGCCGTCACGGCGCAGGTAAGGTTCTCCTGCGTTCGGCCAAGGTCGGTACCGGTATCATCGCCGGTGGCCCGATGCGCGCCGTTTTCGAAACGCTCGGCGTTCATGACGTCGTTGCGAAGTCGACCGGTTCGTCGAACCCGTACAACATGGTTCGCGCTACGTTCGACGCCCTGAAGCACCAGGTTCACCCGAAGGACATCGCAGCTCAGCGCGGCATCAAGTATGCCACTCTGCAGGCTCGTCGTTCCGCTTCGGGCAATGCCGCTGAAGAATAAGGGAGTTTGACCTATGGCCAAGACGACCAAGAAGGCTGAAGCCAAGGCGACCGTTACGGTCGAGCAGATTGGCAGCCCGATCCGCCGTCCGGATGTTCAGCAGAAGACGCTGATCGGTCTCGGACTGAATAAGATGCACCGTCGCCGCACGCTGGAAGATACCCCGGCTGTTCGTGGCATGATCCGTGCTGTCCAGCATCTCGTTCGCGTTGTCGACGAGAAGTGAGCCGGAGGTAATCGCTATGAAACTGAATGAGATTAAGGATAACGAAGGCTCGACCCATAGCCGCAAGCGCCTCGGCCGCGGCATCGGCTCCGGCTCCGGTAAGACCGGTGGCCGTGGTGTGAAGGGTCAGAAGTCCCGTTCGGGTGTTGCGATCAACGGCTTCGAAGGTGGTCAGATGCCCATCTATCGTCGCCTGCCGAAGCGCGGCTTCAACAACATCTTCGCTTCCGACTACGTTGTCGTATCGCTGGCTCGCATCCAGGCTGCCGTCGATGCCGGCAAGCTCGATGCCAAGAACACCGTTGATGCAGCTGCTCTCAAGGCAGCAGGCGTGATTCGCCGCGTCAAGGACGGCGTCCGGGTGCTCTCGGATGGCGAACTGAAGGCGAAGCTTGCCCTTGAAGTTGCAGGTGCTTCCAAGTCGGCGGTCGAAAAGATCGAAAAGGCTGGCGGTTCCATCAAGCTGCTCGCTTCTGCCGCAGAATAATATTATCAATAATCGCCCGAGGTGCTTCACTTCGGGCGATTTTGCTCCCATATGTGAGCCTCACGAACCTGATTGATGCGCTAGTGTCTTTCCGGTCAATAACGGGAACCAAGGGTGAGGCGCCCGATTGCTGTGCAATCTGTCCGAAGCCCGGCTTTTGAACAATTTACATACTGATTCCGGGCTCGGCCGATTATGCCGGAATTAGTGATGCGGAGATTTGCATGGCTTCTGCAGCGGAACAATTGGCGTCCAATCTCAATTTTTCGACCTTCGCCAAGGCCGAGGATCTCAAGAAGCGCCTGTGGTTTACGCTCGGCGCTCTCCTCGTTTACCGGCTCGGTACTCACATCCCGCTTCCTGGCCTCAATCCTGCCGCTTACGCTCAGGCTTTCCAGAATCAGTCGGGCGGGATTCTTGGCCTCTTCAACATGTTTTCGGGCGGAGCCGTGCAGCGCATGGCGATTTTCGCGCTCGGCATCATGCCCTATATTTCCGCTTCGATCATCGTTCAGCTCATGACGTCGGTCGTGCCGTCGCTCGAGAACCTGAAGAAGGAAGGCGAGCAGGGGCGCAAGATCATCAACCAGTACACCCGCTACGGCACGGTGCTGCTCGGCGCATTGCAGGCCTATGGCATTGCGATCGGCCTGGAGCATGGCAATGGCGTCGTGGTGGATCCAGGCTGGTTCTTCCGCATTTCCACCGTCATAACGCTGCTCGGCGGCACAATGTTCCTGATGTGGCTCGGTGAACAGGTGACGTCGCGTGGTATCGGCAACGGTATTTCGCTGATTATCTTCGCCGGTATTGCCGCCGGTCTTCCGACTGCTCTGGCCGGCACGCTCGAACTCGGCCGCACCGGCGCGCTGTCGACGGGCCTGATTCTTGCCGTGCTCGTCGTCGCTGTTCTCGTCATCGCGCTCATCGTGTTCGTCGAGCGCGCTCAGCGCCGCCTGCTGATCCAGTATCCGAAGCGTCAGGTCGGCACGCGCATGTTCCAGGGCGACACGTCGCACCTGCCGCTGAAGCTCAACACTTCGGGCGTCATTCCGGCGATCTTCGCATCCTCGCTGCTCCTGCTGCCGGCAACGGTCGCGGGCCTCGGCAACAACACGGCGCTCCCGGGCTGGGTGACGTCGATCGTCGCCGCTCTCGGCCACGGACAGCCCGTCTACATGGTGCTGTACGGCGCCCTGATCGCCTTCTTCGCCTTCTTCTATACCGCGCTGGTCTTCAATCCGAAGGACACGGCCGACAATCTGAAGAAGCATGGCGGCTTCATTCCGGGCATCCGTCCGGGTGAGCGCACCGCCGAGTACATCGATTACGTGCTGACCCGCATCACGGTCATCGGCGCGATCTATCTTGTCTTCGTCTGCATCCTGCCCGAAATTCTCGTATCCCAGACAGGTATTCCCTTGTCTCTGGGTGGCACTTCGCTTCTGATCGTGGTTAGCGTAACGCTGGATACGGTGGCGCAGATTCAGGGTCACCTGATCGCACAGCAATATGAAGGCCTGATCAAGAAATCGAAGTTGCGTGGAGGAAAGAGGGGGCGATGAGACTCATACTTTTAGGGCCGCCGGGAGCAGGTAAGGGGACCCAGGCCCAGCGTATCGTGGAAAAGCACGGCATCCCGCAGCTTTCCACAGGCGATATGCTGAGGGCTGCGGTAGCTGCCGGAACTGAAGTTGGCAAGCGTGCCAAGGCCGTTATGGACGCGGGCAAGCTTGTTTCCGATGAGATCGTCAACGCCATCGTTTCCGAACGCATCGACCAGCCGGATTGCGCCAGAGGGTTCATCCTCGATGGTTTCCCGCGCACCCTGGTGCAGGCGGACGCAACCGAACGTATGCTCAACGCGAAGGGCCTGGAGCTCTCCGTCGTCATAGAGTTGAAGGTCGACGACGCCGAACTGATTCGCCGCGTCTCCGGACGTTATTCCTGCTCGAACTGTGGCAGCGTCTATCACGACACCGACAAGGTTCCGGCAACGGCTGGCGTTTGCGACAAATGCGGCTCGACGCACTTCAAGCGTCGTCCGGATGACAATGCCGAAACCATGGCGACCCGCCTCCAGGTCTACTACAAGGAGACGTCGCCGCTGATCGGTTACTATTATGCGAAGGGCAAGCTGCAGAGCATCGACGGCATGGCCGATATCGAGCATGTGACCGACAGCATAGAGGCTATCCTGGCTAAGGTTTAGATAGCCTAAAATAAACTTGCCGGAACGGTTGCTTTTTTGCACTGATTCCGCTAAACACCGCGCCAACTCGCGATATGCCATGCGATCGGCGCGGATTTCCAACGGGAAGTCCGGGTACGGTCGTTTTGACATGTTGCGGACTCAAATCGAACAAGCAGCTCCCGGGCTGCATAACAAAGCCCTTTGCTTAGGCAAAAGGAATGCAAGGAGAACAGGCGTGGCTCGTATCGCTGGCGTCAACATCCCGACTGCAAAGCGCGTAGTTATTGCGCTTCGCTACATTCACGGGATCGGACCTAAGTTTGCTCAGGAAATCTGCGAGAAGGTCGGTATTCCGGCCGAGCGTCGTGTCAATCAGTTGACGGACGCTGAAGTTCTGCAGATCCGCGAAACCATCGACCGTGACTATCAGGTTGAAGGTGACCTGCGTCGCGATACCGCGATGAACATCAAGCGTCTGATGGATCTGGGCAGCTATCGCGGCCTGCGTCATCGTCGCGGTCTGCCGGTTCGCGGCCAGCGCACCCACACCAATGCTCGTACCCGCAAGGGTCCGGCAAAGGCGATTGCTGGTAAGAAGAAGTAATCTCCGGGAAACCGGATGGAAGGGGCTGGCGATCCGCCGGCCTCTTTTGAGTTTGGAGCGGCGTCCTCTGGGTGTCGCTTCGGTGTAGCCGCTGGGATTACGGCGGTGCAGAGATCCAAGAAAGGACTAAAATGGCCAAGGAAGCCGTACGCGTTCGTCGTCGCGAACGTAAAAATATCACGTCGGGCGTCGCACACGTCAACTCGACCTTCAACAACACGATGATCACCATCACCGACGCACAGGGCAATGCGATTGCCTGGTCGTCCGCTGGTGCCAAGGGCTTCAAGGGTTCGCGCAAGTCGACCCCGTTCGCCGCCCAGATCGCTGCCGAAGACTGCGCCAAGAAGGCTCAGGAACATGGCATGAAGTCGCTGGAAGTTGAAGTTTGCGGTCCGGGCTCCGGTCGTGAATCCGCTCTGCGCGCGCTCCAGGCTGCTGGTTTCATGATCACGTCCATCCGCGACGTGACGCCGATCCCGCACAATGGTTGCCGCCCGCGCAAGAAGCGCCGCGTCTGATCATCGCCACTCACGACATCGGCCGGGGTAGATGCGCCCGGCTTGGTGTTACTCAAGCTCGGTTGCCACGATTGGATGGTGGCAACGAACGGAAGGCAAAAACATGATTCAGAAGAATTGGCAGGAACTGATCAAGCCGAACAAGGTCGAGTTCACCTCGAGCGGTCGCACGAAGGCTACGCTTGTAGCCGAGCCGCTGGAGCGTGGTTTCGGTCTTACGCTCGGCAACGCGCTGCGTCGCGTTCTGCTGTCGTCTCTGCGCGGTGCCGCTGTGACGGCCGTGCAGATCGACGGCGTGCTGCATGAGTTCTCCTCTATCCCGGGCGTCCGGGAAGACGTGACGGACATCGTGCTGAACATCAAGGAAATCGCCATCAAGATGGACGGCGATGACAGCAAGCGCATGGTCGTCCGCAAGCAGGGCCCAGGCGTCGTAACGGCTGGCGACATTCAGACGGTCGGCGATATCGAAATCCTCAACCCCGAGCATGTTATCTGCACGCTCGACGAGGGTGCCGAAATCCGCATGGAATTCACCGTCAACAACGGCAAGGGCTATGTTCCGGCCGAGCGCAATCGTGCGGAAGACGCTCCGATCGGCCTCATCCCGGTCGACAGCCTCTATTCGCCGGTCAAGAAGGTGTCCTACAAGGTTGAAAACACCCGTGAAGGACAGGTTCTCGACTACGACAAGCTGAGCATGTCGATCGAAACCGATGGTTCGATCAGCGGCGAAGATGCCGTCGCTTTTGCTGCTCGCATCCTGCAGGATCAGCTTGGCGTGTTCGTCAACTTCGACGAGCCGCAGAAGGAAACCGAAGAGGAAGCAGTTACCGAACTCGCTTTCAACCCGGCGCTCCTCAAGAAGGTAGACGAACTGGAACTGTCCGTTCGCTCGGCAAATTGCCTGAAGAACGACAACATCGTCTACATCGGCGACCTCATTCAGAAGACCGAAGCAGAAATGCTCCGCACGCCGAATTTTGGTCGCAAGTCGCTGAACGAAATCAAGGAAGTTCTCGCTTCCATGGGCCTGCACCTCGGCATGGAAGTGCCGGCATGGCCGCCTGAGAACATCGAAGATCTCGCCAAGCGCTACGAAGACCAATATTAACAGTTCAAACGGCAGGCGAATGCCTGCAAGTGAAGGAGAATAGCCATGCGCCACGGTAAAGCCGGCCGCAAGCTGAATAGAACCGCTAGCCATCGTAAGGCGATGTTCGCCAACATGGCGGCTTCGCTCATCACCCATGAGCAGATCGTCACCACGCTCCCGAAGGCGAAGGAAATCCGTCCGATCGTCGAGAAGCTGGTAACCCTCGGCAAGCGCGGCGACCTGCACGCTCGTCGTCAGGCCATCTCGCAGATCCGCGACGCCGTTGTCGTCGCCAAGCTGTTCGATGCGATCGCAACGCGTTACGCCACCCGCAACGGCGGCTACCTGCGTATCATGAAGGCAGGCTTCCGCCAGGGCGACAACGCCGCTCTCGCAGTCGTCGAATTCGTTGATCGCGACACCTCTGCCAAGGGTGCAGCCGACAAGGCTCGCGTTGCTGCCGAGGAAGAAGCCGCAGCCGCTTAAGGCCAGCTTCGGGTAAAAGATCGAGGGCCGGATGAGCGATCATCCGGCCCTTGTGTCGTTTTGGGCGCTTGCCACCTTTTATTCACCGTCCTCGTCGAGGAATATCGTGGCTGCCTTGTCGAGTCGTGCTCGGCTCATATGCATCGATAAGAGGGGAGCGCCGTTGGACATGCAGCGAACATTGACACGCGGGAGACTGCTCCTGTTCCTCGCGCTACTGCTGACCATAGCGAGCGGCCTTGCACTCCGGCGGCACGGCTATGCGCTGCATCTGCCCTTCGTGGTCGTCAAATATGGTGGCTCCTTACTGTGGGGAGCGATGGTCTACTGGCTCCTTGCGACGATCTTCGTTTCAACGCGGCGTATCAAGGTTGTTTCGGTGGCGCTGACTATCGCGATCTTCGTCGAGCTTTTCAGGCTTTGGCATACGCCGTCGCTGGATGCATTTCGCCTGACGACGGCCGGAGCCCTTTTGCTGGGGCGAGTGTTCTCACCCTGGAACATCCTGGCCTATGCCGCCGGCATAGCGGCCGCGCTGGCGGTCGATTGCGCGCTGTCGAGGCCGAAATCTTCCATGTGAATGCGGGAGCGCTTCATGTCGTAGCCACAAGCTGCCGGCGAGAGGGGCGCCGTCACGAAAAGCCGGCAATTGTAGGCACATCGGTCAATAACGAGCGGTCGAGCGACGCACCCTGTGACCGATCCGGCGCACTCCCGACCGCCCTTGGTTGGCGCTCACCGCGAAAGCCTCCCGCTTTTCCTCGAATCGCGAAAACGCTCTATCCTTTTGTTTTCACGCAATTCCAGACGGAAAACCGCTATATATTCTTCCGGGAATTGCTCTGGATGCATGGCTGCATTTCGCATTTCCGATAGCACTTCGGGTCATAATAATTTGAATCCTAATTAGTTTAGTGCTAATAAGTTTCCATGAAATCGTCAAACGCCCTACAACGCCTCTTCACCGCCAATCTGCTAACGACCGGTCGCCAATGGCGGCGCGTCGTCGATCTCGCGCTGAGCTCCTATGGCATATCGGAAGCCGCGGCTGCGCCGCTGCTTTGGATCGGCCGTCTGGGGGGAGGCGTGCGGCAGGTGGTTCTCGCCACCTATGTCGGTATCGAAGGCCCGTCGCTGGTCCGGCTGCTCGATCAGCTCGAAAGCATGGATCTCGTCATCCGCAGGGACGACCCGACGGATCGGCGCGCGAAGGGCCTGTGGCTGACCGCCGAAGGCGAGGTGCTCGCTTCCCGCATGGAGGACGCCCTCGACGAGTTGCGCGGCAAGATCCTCGCCAATGTCGATCCTGCCGATATCGAAGCCGCCGTTCGAGTCCTGAAGGCTTTCGAGGAATTCGAATCGCCGAAGATTGGCGGGGCCGAGCAGGAGCGGGAGAAGGTCCTATGAACATTCCATCCTGGCGCGACTGGCTGTTTTCGGTCAAAGCCTTCATTGCGGCTATCATGGCGCTGTTCATCGCGCTGTCGCTGGACCTGCCGCGCCCCTATTGGGCGATGGCCGCCGTCTATGTGGTTGCCAATCCTCTTGCCGGAGCGACGAGTTCCAAGGGACTTTATCGCGCTCTCGGCACACTCATCGGCGCCAGCGCGTCGGTGATCCTGATCCCGCTCTTCGTGAATGCGCCGGAGTTGCTTTCCATTGTCGTCGCGCTGTGGACCGGCACGCTGCTGTTCATCTCGATGCTCGATCGCACCTCGCGCAGCTATGTCTTCATGCTTGCCGGTTATTCCCTGCCGCTGATCGCGCTGCCGACCGTCGGAGCACCCGAAACCGTTTTCGATGTGGCGTTGGCCCGCTCGGAAGAGATCATCATCGGCATCGTCTGCGCGAGCGTCGTCAGCGCCATTATCTTTCCAAGCAGCGTCGGTTCGGTGCTCGGCCAGCGCATCGGCTCCTGGCTGGATGATGCCGGCACCTGGGCGGACGAGATCCTGCGCGGCGAGGGCGCTTCGCCGGCAACCCCGCTGAAGCGGCAGAAGCTTGCGTCAGACGTCACCGGTCTCGATCTCGTCATCAGCCAGCTCAAATATGATGCGGGCAGCCGCGATATCGTCCGGCATTCCCGCGAGCTGCGCGGCCGCCTGTTGATGCTGCTGCCGCTGTTTTCCTCGCTTGCCGACCGGCTGCATGCCCTGAAAGCTGGTGGAAAGCCGCTATCGCAGGAGCTGGTCGCCGTGCTGAACGATATCGCCGACTGGCTCGGGCAGGGCGGACGCGGCAAGGCTGACGAGACCGCCGATATCCTGTCGAAGAAGATCGAGGAATTGCAGGAGAATGACCTGGATCTCGGCTGGGACGATCTCGTCCGGTCGAGCGCTCTGGCTCGCCTGAAGGAAATCGTCGATCTCTGGCAGGATTGTCTGACGCTGCGCGATCAGATCGCCTCCGGACAGCAGGTCGGCACCTGGCGTCCTGCCTTCCGCCATCGCAACGTCGTCGGCCATATCAGGCACTATGACTACGCGCTGCTTGCCTTCTCGGCCGGCACCGTCGTCGTCGGGATTGCGGTCGCCTGCTTCTTCTGGATCTATTCCGGATGGGAGGACGGGGCTGGCTTCGTCACCATGGCAGCCGTTGCATGCTCGTTCTTCGCCTCGTTCGATCGGCCCGCTCCCTTCATCACGTCGATGTTTGTCTGGAGCGCGGTGAGCGTGGTCATCGCCTGTGCCTATATCTTCGCCATATTGCCGTCCATATCCGGCTTCGAGATGCTGGCGCTGGTCTTTGCGCCTCCTTTCCTGGTGATGGGCTTGCTGATACCGCGACCGCAGATGAACATGCTGGCCATGCTGCTGGCGGTGAACAGCGCGTCTTTCATTGCACTGCAGGATCGCTATACGGCCGATTTCGCAAGCTTCGCCAACAGCTCGATCTCGAGCCTGGCAGGCATGGGTTTCGCCCTGGTCTGGACCCTGCTTACCCGTCCGTTTGGTTCGGAGCTCGCCGCCTGGCGGCTCGTTAAGGCCGGCTGGACCGATCTTGCCGAAACCGCAGCCGGCATCCGCCGCGCCGACCATGAGCGCCTCTCCGGCCGCATTCTGGATCGTCTCGGTCAGCTTGTACCGCGTCTTGCAATTGTCGAAGATCGCGAGCTGAAAAAGGTCGATGGCTATGCGGATGTCCGTCTCGGCTTCAACGTGCTGATGCTGCAAAAGGAGCGCGGCCAATTGAAATCCGCCGCCGCCGCATCCGTCAGCGAAGTCCTGATCGGCGTCTCGGATTTCTATCGCTCACGGCTGAAAGCCAAGAGCGCCGTCGACCCCTCCGACGAATTGCGCATCTCGATCGACCATAGCCTCGAGGCAGTCGCACGGGAAAAACGGCAATCGAGCCGAGCGAGCCTCGATGCGCTCGTGGGCCTTCGCCGCGCGCTTTTCCCCCATGCCGAGCCGCCTGCAAGCTGGCGACCGCCCGTATCGGATACAACTCAACCTCTTTCCATTGCCGCCGAGTAATATCATGCCCGCAGAATTCGATCTTTATGGCGTCTACGTTCCACGCCTTCTCGTACTCATGCTCATGACGCTGTTTGTCGTCATCATCCTTCGACGCCTGCTCGCATGGGCCGGAGCCTACACTCTGGTCTGGCATCGCGGTCTCTTCGATCTCGCGCTTTACGTCCTGCTGCTCGGCGCCGTCTCCTCTGTCTCCCGTTGGTACTTCACATGAACGCGTTAAAACTCATCGGCCGTGTGGCCGTCACTCTCATCTTCGTCGTTGCCGCCGTCTATGTCGGCCGCCAGCTTTGGGGTCATTACATGGATGAGCCCTGGACGCGCGACGCGCGCCTGCGGGCCGATGTCGTCGGCATCGCGCCTGATGTCTCCGGTCTCGTGAGCGAAGTCCTCGTCAAGGACAACCAGACCGTCAAGAAGGGCGATGTTCTCTTCCGTGTCGATCGCGATCGCTTTGCCATCGCTCTCGAACAGGCGGATGCAGCGCTTGCGAGCAGCAATGCCGCTCTCGATCAGGCTCGCCGCGAAAGCGAGCGGCAGGGGCGCCTCGGCGATGCCGCGTCGCTTCAGCAGAAGGAACAGGCGCAGACGACCGAGCAGCAGGCGGAGGCCGCTCTCCGTCAGGCGACCGCCAATCGCGAGCTCGCTCAGCTGAACCTCGACCGTTCCGAAGTTCACGCTACCGTCAACGGCACGATTTCGAACCTCAGCCTGCGCCCGGGCGACTACGTTTCGGCCGGAACAGCCAAGGTGGCATTGATCGATACCGATTCCCTGCGTGTCGAAGGCTATTTCGAGGAAACCAAGCTGCCGCGCATCCATGTCGGCGACGAGGTTGCCATCCACTTGATGGGGCAGGCCGAAAAGCTGACCGGCCATGTCGAAAGCATCGCCTACGGCATCGAGGACCGTGAACGGACCTCCGGCAGCCTGCTTGCCAACATTACGCCGACCTTCAGCTGGGTGCGCCTGGCGCAGCGTGTGCCGGTGCGCATCGCGCTCGACAAGGTGCCTGACGGCACGAAGCTGATTGCCGGCCTGACGGCAACCGTCGAGGTGCAGGAGCACGGCCAGGCCAAGATCGCCAGCGCTGCGGAATGACCATTGCCTGAAAAGGAGAGAGCGGCCGCGTTCAGGCCGCTCGGGAATTGGAAGCCGCGGCCGGCCTGCGCGCAGCCCGGCGTTTTTCCATCATGATCGGCCTGTAGGATCTATAGAGGATCATCGCGATCAGCAGGCCGATATAGATAAACTGCTCCAGCGACAGGATCTTGGTCGACAGCGCGAAGTGCAGCGCGCCGCAGGCGGCGACGATGTAGACCAGGCGATGCAGCCAGATCCACTTCTTGCCGAGGCGCTTGATCGAGACGTTGTTCGAGGTCACGGCAAGCGCCAGCAGCATGACGAGGCCCGCCATACCGAACATGATGAAGGGCCGCTTCAGCACGTCGTCGATGACGGCCTGCACGTCCAGCGCCTGATCGAGGACCATATAGACGGTCAGATGCATCAGGGCGTAGTAGAAACAGAGCAGGCCGAGCGCGCGGCGATAGCGCAGATAATTCCAGCCGAAGAGATCCCGAAGCGGCGTCACCGCCAGCGTCAGCAGCAGAAAGCGGATCGCCCACAGTCCCAGGAAAAGCTCGAAGGTCTTGACCGCGTCGGCGCCGAGCTGGTCGGTCGCGCCGAGATAGAATTCCCAGGCGGCCGGCAGCAGCCCGACGACATAAAGCGCCCAGACGGAAGCAGGTTGCCAGCGCTTGGGCAGGGCGAAGGAGAAAGCCATCAGAAATTCACCCTGAGGTCCATGCCGCTATAGAGACTGGCGACCTGGTCGGCATAACCGTTGAAGGGCAGGGTGGGATGGCGGTTGGAGCCGAAGAACCCGCCTTCGCCGATGCGCCGCTCGGTCGCCTGGCTCCAGCGCGGATGGTCGACGGCCGGATTGACGTTGGCGTAGAAGCCGTATTCCTGGCTGTTGGTCGCCTGCCAGGTGTTCAGCGGCTGCTTGTCGGTGAGCGTGATGCGCACGATCGACTTGATGCCCTTGAAGCCGTATTTCCACGGCACGACAAGGCGGATCGGCGCACCGTTCTGGTTCGGCAGCGTTTCGCCGTAGAGGCCGACGGCGAGCAGCGTGAGGGGATTGCGCGCCTCGTCCAGTCGCAGGCCTTCGACATAGGGCCAGTCCAGCGATTGCAGGAGGCCGGACTGCCCCGGCATTTCCTCCGGCCTGACAACCGTCTCGAAGGCGACGAATTTTGCGCTCCCCTGCGGCTCTACCTTGTCGAGCAGGGCCGAGAGCGGAAAGCCGTCCCATGGGATGACCATCGACCATGCCTCGACGCAGCGCATGCGATAGACGCGTTCTTCCGGCGGAAACTCCTTGATGAGGGCATCGACATCGAAAGTGCCCGGCTTGTTGACCATGCCGTCAACCGTGATAGTCCAGGGCCGTGGCTTGAATTTCCCGGAAAGATTGGCCGGATCGGCCTTGTCGAGGCCGAATTCGTAAAAATTGTTGTAGGTGGTGACATCCTTGATCGGCGTCAGCTTTTCATCGACCGTGTAATTGCTCTTGGTCGCCGTCAGCGCCTCGGCCAGCGCCGCCTTGCCACCGATGGCAGCCATGCCGATGCCGGTCGCTGCGGCCGTCAGGAATTCGCGGCGCCTGAGATAGGCCGAGCGCGGCGTGATCTCGGATGGCGCAATTTTCGGCGGACGGAAAGCAGCCATGAAACAATTCCTCTATGCGATTGCGGTTTCGATATGAGCAATACGCGGTGGGCGCAGATTTTGTTACACTCCTAGGCCGGTATCTCTTTGGAAGTGAAACCAACTTTTTGTGTGCGCTTGTGATCGGGTCGCTGCATTCCCAATTCTAGACTTGCGCCCTGATGGCGCGGATGCGGCCGTTGCCCCTGCGGCGTACCGGATTCGCTTGAGTTGATAGTGACAGTATTGCACGATTGGATTAGGACAATTCCAAAAAGCGGAGTTGTCGGCGTCCTCTTCGGCCAGAAAGCTTGGGCCTTGCCGACGCCGCACGAATTCCAGGATGACGAGGAAGACACCATGCCAGCTTATCGTTCCAGAACCACCACCCACGGCCGCAACATGGCCGGCGCACGCGGCCTTTGGCGCGCAACGGGTATGAAGGACAGCGATTTCGGCAAGCCCATTATCGCGGTGGTCAACTCCTTCACCCAGTTCGTGCCCGGCCACGTTCACTTGAAGGATCTCGGCCAGCTTGTCGCGCGCGAGATCGAGGCGGCCGGCGGCGTTGCCAAGGAGTTCAACACCATCGCCGTCGATGACGGTATCGCCATGGGGCACGACGGCATGCTCTATTCGCTGCCCTCGCGCGAACTCATTGCCGACAGCGTCGAATACATGGTCAACGCCCATTGCGCCGACGCCATGGTCTGCATCTCCAACTGCGACAAGATCACCCCCGGCATGCTCATGGCCTCGCTGCGCCTGAACATCCCGACGGTCTTCGTTTCCGGCGGCCCGATGGAAGCCGGCAAGGTCGTGTTGCACGGCAAGAAGGTCGCTCTCGACCTCGTGGACGCCATGGTTGCCGCTGCCGACGACAAGATCAGCGACGAGGACGTTCAGGTCATCGAGCGCTCCGCCTGTCCGACCTGCGGTTCCTGTTCCGGCATGTTTACCGCCAATTCGATGAACTGCTTGACGGAGGCGCTCGGCCTGTCGCTGCCCGGCAACGGCTCGACGCTCGCCACCCATGCCGATCGCAAGCGCCTTTTTGTCGAGGCCGGCCATCTGATCGTCGATCTCGCCCGCCGCTATTACGAGCAGGATGACAGCAACGCCCTGCCGCGCACCATCGCTTCGAAGCAGGCTTTCGAAAACGCCATGGCGCTCGACATCGCCATGGGCGGCTCGACCAATACGGTTCTGCACATTCTTGCCGCCGCGCATGAAGGCGAAATCGATTTCACCCTGGCCGATATCGATGCCCTGTCGCGGCGCGTGCCATGCCTGTCGAAGGTCGCGCCGGCAAAGAGCGACGTCCACATGGAAGACGTGCACCGCGCCGGCGGCATCATGTCGATCCTCGGCGAACTCGACAAGGGCGGCCTCATCAACCGCGATTGCCCGACGGTCCATGCCGAAACGCTCGGTGACGCCATCGATCGCTGGGATATCACCCGCACCAACAGCGAGAGCGTCCGCGAATTCTTCCGCGCGGCTCCCGGCGGCGTTCCGACGCAGGTCGCGTTCAGCCAGAGCTCCCGCTGGGACGAACTCGACACCGACCGCGAGACTGGCGTCATCCGCTCCGTCGAGCATCCCTTCTCCAAGGACGGCGGTCTCGCCGTCCTCAAGGGCAATCTGGCGCTCGACGGCTGCATCGTGAAGACGGCCGGCGTCGATGAATCGATCCTGAAGTTCTCCGGCCCGGCAAAGGTCTTCGAAAGCCAGGATTCGGCCGTCAAGGGCATCCTCAGCAACGAGGTCAAGGCCGGCGACGTCGTCGTCATCCGCTACGAAGGCCCCAAGGGCGGCCCCGGCATGCAGGAAATGCTCTATCCGACGAGCTATCTGAAGTCGAAGGGTCTCGGCAAGGCTTGCGCGCTCATCACCGATGGCCGTTTCTCCGGCGGCACGTCCGGCCTCTCCATCGGCCACGCTTCGCCGGAAGCGGCAAACGGCGGCGCGATCGGCCTGGTGCGCGAAGGCGACATGATCGACATCGATATTCCGAACCGCACCATCAGCCTGCGCATCGACGACAAGGAGCTTGCCGCTCGCCGCGAAGCCCAGAACGTCAAGGGCTGGCATCCGGCCGAAGCACGCAAGCGCAACGTCACCACAGCGCTGAAAGCCTATGCTGCGTTTGCCACGAGCGCTGACCGCGGCGCGGTCAGAGATCTCGGTGGGAAATAACCAAGCCCCTTCGCCCCGCAGAGCGGGGAGAAGGTGGACTCGAACGGTCGAGCGGAGCTCGGCCGCGAGAGGACGGATGAGGGGCTTTCAGGAGATTTGCCGCGAAAGCATAGTCTGCCTGATGCGCGCTTGCCCCTCACCCTAGCCCTCTCCCCCGCAGGCGGGGAGAGGGGACATTTTCGGCGTAAGCCCTTAAGCCATTGCAAACCAAGCCCTTACAGCGGCCGATTGATCTGCTTGTAGGTGTCGTTCAGCACCTTCAGGCGCTCCTCGTAGGACGAAGTGAGGCAGGCGACATCGGCGCCACAGGCTTGCCGTTTCTTCAGCCATTCCGTCTGCTGATCCTGCATCGTGCCGCGCGCGCCCATGGCGAGCAGGCCGGAGAGCAGATCGAAGGTCGTCACCATCTTCACATCGGCATCGTTGAGTGCCCGGACATCGCATATCGTCTTCTCGTCCGGCTTCAGGGTCTGCGCCTCGCAATCGAAGCTTGCGGCATGGGAGGTGCCGGCCATGACGAAGGTGAAGACGAAGATGGCGGCAAGATGGTTCGATCGCATGTCTGGTTCCCTTTTCACGATTCCCAACGCGAAATGCATGACAGCATGTTTTTGTTCAACGAGCCTATTTTTTATCGCCGCAAACGTCCATTTATGCTTCATGCTTCCGCCCTCTTTTCTTTCTAGCGTCGGGCGCTACAACGTTGTTTAAAGAGAATTAAAAAGGGAAACCTCCATGCATGTCCTCCTGAAGCGCGCTGCCGTTTCGATGATTGCCCTCGTCATGGCGATGCCGCTTTCCGTTCAGGCCCAGACGGCGAAGACGTTGCCACAAAGCCAGACGCAGATGCAGCTTTCCTTCGCCCCGCTCGTCAAGCAGACGTCCGGTGCCGTGGTGAACGTCTATGCCGAGCGCGTGGTGCAGCGTCAGTCTCCCTTTGCCGGCGATCCCTTCTTCGAGCAGTTCTTCGGCCAGCGCATGCCGAATCGCACCGAGAAGCAATCGTCGCTGGGTTCGGGCGTCATCGTGGAGGCAAACGGCACGGTCATCACCAACAACCACGTCGTTGATGGTGCCGACGATATCAAGATCGCGCTTTCGGATGGCCGCGAGTTTCCGTGCAAGGTCATTCTGAAGGACGATCGGGTCGATCTCGCGGTGCTGAAGATCGAGTCGAAGAACGAGACCTTCCCCATCCTGCCCCTCGGCAACTCCGATGGCATCGAGGTCGGCGATCTCGTGCTGGCGATCGGCAATCCCTTCGGTGTCGGGCAGACGGTGACGAGCGGCATCGTTTCGGCGCTCGCCCGCAATCAGGTGAAGAACGAGGTTGGCTTCTTCATCCAGACCGATGCCTCGATCAACCCCGGCAATTCGGGCGGCGCGCTCGTCAACATGACCGGCGAGCTGATCGGGCTCAATACGGCGATCTTTTCCCAGGGCGGCGGCTCCAACGGCATTGGCTTCGCCATCCCCGCCAATCTGGTCAAGGTCTTCCTTGCCGCAGCCGATCGTGGCGACAAATCCTTCGAGCGCCCCTATATCGGCGCCTCCTTCGAGCCCGTGACATCCGATGTCGCCGAAGCGCTTGGCCTGGACAAGGTGCGCGGTGCGCTGGTGACCAAGGTGGTCGATGGCGGCCCGGCGGCCAAGGCCGGGCTCAAGCCGGGCGAGGTCATTACGGCGCTGAACAACATCTCCATCGAGCATCCCGACGCGCTCGGCTACCGCCTGACCACGGCCGGTCTCGGCGCGACGGTGTCGTTGACCGTGCTGGACAATGGCAAGGAACACGAGACCACGATGACGCTTGCCGCGGCGCCCGAATCCACGCCGCGCGACGAACGGGTGATCGAGGGCAACAATCCGTTCTCCGGCGCGACCGTTGCCAATCTCTCGCCGCGCGTTGCCGATGATCTGCACATGCCCCCGGATTCCACGGGCGTCGTCATCGAGAGCCTGAAGCCGAACTCGCCGGCCGATCGCCTCGGATTTGCCGCGCGCGATATCGTCATCTCCATCAATGGCGTCACCATCAACACCACGGAGATCCTTCAGAAGACCGTTACCTCCAACCCAAGCTTCTGGCGCGTCGAAATCGAGCGCGACGGCCAGCGCATCCGGCAGTTCTTCCGATGAGCGATGACCTGTTTGCACCGCGGATACCGGAGGAGGTCGCCAACAAGCGGCCTCTGGCCGATCGTCTGCGGCCGCAAACATTGGCCGAAGTCACCGGCCAGCCGCATTTGACGGGTGAGGATGGCGTGCTGCGCCGGATGATCGAGGCGGGTTCTCTCGGCTCCATGATCTTCTGGGGGCCTCCCGGCACCGGCAAGACGACGGTCGCGCGGTTGCTTTCGGGCGAGGCGGGCCTTGCCTTCGAACAGATTTCGGCGATCTTTTCCGGTGTCGCCGATCTGAAGAAGGTGTTCGAGACGGCGCGTCTGCGCCGCATGGACGGCCGCCAGACCCTGCTTTTCGTCGATGAGATCCATCGCTTCAATCGCGCGCAGCAGGATAGCTTCCTGCCCGTGATGGAAGACGGCACCGTCATTCTGGTGGGAGCGACGACCGAAAATCCGTCCTTCGAGCTCAATGCCGCTCTTCTCTCTCGCGCCCGCGTTCTGACATTCCGCTCGCATGACGAGGAAAGCCTGGAGGAGCTGCTGCGCCGCGCCGAAGCGGTAGAGGGCAAGCCGCTGCCGCTGACGGAGGATGCCAGGGCCAGCCTGATCCGCATGGCCGACGGCGACGGCCGCTCGGTTCTGACGTTGGCGGAGGAAGTCTGGCGCGCGGCGCGCAAGGACGAGCTTTTCGATCCCGATATGCTGGTCAAGATCGTCCAGCGCCGCGCACCGGTCTATGACAAGGCGCAGGACGGGCACTACAATCTGATCTCGGCGCTGCATAAATCGGTTCGCGGCTCAGACCCCGACGCAGCACTTTACTACCTCGCGCGCATGTTCGATGCCGGCGAGGATCCGCTCTATCTCGGCCGCCGGCTGGTGCGCATGGCGGTCGAAGATATCGGCCTTGCCGATCCGCAAGCTCTGGTAATCTGCAACGCGGCCAAGGATGCCTATGATTATCTGGGGTCGCCGGAAGGTGAATTGGCGCTGGCGCAGGCCTGCGTCTATCTTGCGACCGCGCCGAAATCCAATGCCGTCTACACGGCCTTCAAGGCAGCGACGCAGGCCGCCAAGCAGAATGGCTCGCTCCTGCCGCCGAAGCACATCCTCAATGCACCCACCAAGCTGATGCGCACCGAAGGATATGGCGACGGCTATCGTTACGATCACGACGAGCCGGATGCCTTTTCAGGCCAGAATTACTTTCCCGAGAAAATGGGTCGCCAGACCTTTTACGATCCGCCGGAGCGCGGCTTCGAGCGCGAAATCCGCAAGCGGCTGGACTGGTGGGCGAAGCTGCGCAAGGAGCGCGGCGAGCGCTGATCTGCGCATCACCTGTCGGCGACGTCCTGCGGTGCTTTCTGTATGCGGGGAGCAGCCGTCTTGTCGACCATTTTCACGCTCGATTCCGCCAGGCTCTTGTGCCCTTCCATATCGACGACCAGATGCCAATGGCCGGCCTCCGGAATGCTCAGTCGAATCGGTGATTTCTTGGCGACGCCGCCCAGGAATTGATGCTTGAGCGTCTCGGTAAATCGCTCGAAATTCGAGCTGTTCATCAACCGGACATTGGCGACGGCCGATAGCGTGATTTCAATCACCGTACCGGCGCGTTGTTCCTTGAGATCATAGTGGCTGTAGCGGAAGGCAGGCTTCGACATCGTGTTTCTATTTTCTGGGACACCCGGCCTGGAAGCCTACCGAAGGCGGGTTAAGGAAGCGTTCGGCCGGATGCCGCAGCTGTCGAAGCCCGCGATCGGGCAGGGCTAGTGCAGGTTGGAGGAGTGGACCGCGAAGCCGTCCAGGTCGAGGATGGCGCCTTCGGGCGCAAGGCAGATGTCGGCCGGATTATGGTTGCATTCTTCAGCCGCGAAGTGCAGGGCGGCCGCTTCGTTGCGGAACAGGCCGCCGACGAGGCCCATCCTGTCCTGAACGATCCAGCCGCCACGGCGGTCCCGGCCGATGATGAAGCGAGCGGGAGCCGGCGAGAGCGGACTATGAGCCGAGCGACGCTGAATATGCTGTGCGTTTGCCATTGTATTCTTCCTCTTGGATCTCTGCGATTTCACTCAATGTCCGGTCAGGCGCAGCGCGATTTGCAGGGCGCCGGCGATCAGGAGAACAAGCCCGAGGCGTGGAGCGACGGAGCGAAGCCCGTCCAGCAGTGCATCCGAAGAGATGTGCCGCTCGCTCGTTGCGAAGCCCGCGGCACGAGGGCGTTGAAGGGGATCGGCTGATAGGCCGACATGCCTGTAGCGTGACATCATGGTTCCTTTCCGTGTCACCAGCACCGCCGGTCCGACAAGACCCTTTCCGGTGCTACGCTCTTGAATCTATGAGGGAGTTGCTAGGATTTCCATTTGCCTGAAACGGCAAAAATATAAAAATTTCATAGGGATGAAGCGGTTTCACAATCCCAGGCGATAGGCATGGCGGGACGCGAACCGTCCGCTGCCGTCGAGCTGAAACGGTGTGATTGCCGCCCGGATGGCCGCTGCCGTCTCATCGGCGACGCCGACCAACGGCAAACGCATATCCGCCTCGATATCCCTGACCAGTGACAGGGCGTACTTGACCGTTGTCGGCTCGCTTTCGCGTGCGAGTGCGCCGAGCAAGGGTTGCAGCCGCTCGTCGATGGATCGGGACGCGCTGATGTTTCCACAAATGGCCGAATGCTGCATGGAATGAAAGAGCCGCGGGACGATATTGGATGCGCCGGAAAAGCAGCCGTTGCCGCCGGCAGCGGTAAAGGCGAGCGCGCAGGCGTCGTTCGACGTGTAGAGGCCGAATCGCTCCGGCAGCAAGGAACGCCAGAGATCGAGGCGCGAGACATCGCCGCTGCCATCGGCGATCCCTACGATCCCTCGAATTTCCGCCAACCGCGCGACCGTCGCAGGGGTGAGGTCGATCGCGGTATGCGATGGCTGATTGTGGACGATGATGGGCAGCTCGGTCCGCGCCGCGAGCTGTTCGAAATGGTGAATGACACCGTTTTGCGTCGGCTTGGAATAATAGGGAACCGTCACGAAGGCGGCGTCGGCGCCGAGCCGCTGCGCCTGGATCGTTTCCTCTATGGTCGTGGCCGTGTCATTGGTCCCGGTCGCGACGATGACGGGCACCTTGTCGTCGGAAAGTTCGATGCAGATCTCGATGGCGCGGATGCGTTCGGCCTCTGTCAGCGTCGGACCCTCGCCCGTCAGGGAACAGACCAGAAGGCCGTCGATCCCGCTCAGCAACTGCCATTCGATATGCGCCATCATATCGACGCCATCGAAAATGCCATCTCGAAAAGGCGTGACAAGGGCGGTCATCGCACCGCCGATGCGTCTCTGAAAAGTCGGTCTACTCATGTCGGCGAAATCTCAAAGATAGTGCAGCACGATGAACAGCTCGAGGCCGCCGAGCAGAAGCCCGAAGGCGAACATGGCCTGAAAGGTGCGTTTTTCGCGAACTTGCCGATTGTGGGGCGAGCGTTTGCACCGGTTTTTTACGCCCGGCACCGCTGCCGCGGTGCGGTGACGTCTCTCATCGCTGTTGTGGACCAGGACACGGATGGATTCCGTCAGATTGGGTGCGTGCGTGTCGAGCATGGGGTCGATCTCCATATTTCGCCGCAAGCGTAACGCCGCCGTTCATAGGAAATCCATTCGCAGCCAAAGGTGAAGAAGTAAGGGAGATATAAAGAGCCGCCATACCCGCAATTGATCCGGCAATAGGCCTGTGGCCCATTGCCGGAAAGTCGGAGGGCTCTTCGCGCGCCCTCGATCTCCAGTCAGCCCGCGTCCTGCTGGTTCTTGCGGTCGAGTTGCGTCACCAGCGCCAGGATCGTCGCGGAAATTGGTGTCGGTACGTTCACGAGCTTGCCGAGCGACACGACGACACCGACGAGCGGCGTGATTTCCAGTGCCTTGCCGGCAAGCAGATCCTGCAGCATCGACGTGCGCACGGGGCCGATCTGGCGCGAGCGATCAAGCCGCTCTTCCACGGACATGGCGACTTGCGATCCCAATGCCTCCGCAACGGCTTTGACCTCGCCCATCACCTGGCCGACCATCGCCGCCAGCGCGGGATCTTCCATGATGTCGGACATCAAGCCGCGGGTGAGCGCACTGATCGGATTGAAGGCGGCGTTGCCCATCAGCTTGCTCCAGATATCGTCGCGAATGCGCGAGGAAATGGAGATGTTGACGCCGGCCTGCCGAAGAAGCGCCGCTATGGCTTCGATATCCGCCGTTGTCTCGCCGGAAGGCTCGCCAAGGATGAAGTGGCCGCTGTTGCTGAGCTTGACCTCGCCGGGCGCGATGACCTCCGCTCCCTGATAGGCAACGCAGCCGATGACGCGCTCGGGCCCGATCAGGCGCCAGAGATCGCCGTTCGGATCGAGTTCTTCCATCTGGTATTCGGCATGGCCGCTCTGCCGGTCCCGATGAAAATACCACCACGGCACGCCGTTGAGGATCATCACGACGCGGGTCCCCGAATGCAGCAGTTTGGCAATTCCGGGAACGGCGGCGGCAAGCTGATGACCTTTGAGCCCGGTGATGACGAGATCCTGCGGCGGCAATTCGCCGGCATCGGCCGTTGCCGTCATCTGCGCGACAAGGGGGCTGTTCGCACCGGATTCCCACAGGCTCAGGCCGCCCGAGCGGATGGCATCCAGGTGAGCACCACGCGCGACGACGGAAATCTGCGTCTGCGCTCCCTTGGCGGAAGCGAGCTTCGTGGCGATCGCGCCACCCAGCGCGCCGGCGCCGTAGATGCAGATGTTCTTGAAGGGGGAAGACGTCATGGCTTGATGCTCCGAATGAGATCGCGTGTTTTGAAAAGATATGTCGCGTTTTCGATTTGGCGAAGGGCTGTCGGGTTGGAGGCAATTGGAATTGAAAATCGCCGGACCTTCCTACACACTACAGGCTTATGGGAATTTCACCACGCTCATCCGAGCCCGAATGAGAGCCGCCGGTAAAAAGGAAGAGGTTTTTCCGCCAGCGTGGTCTCGCGTGGATTTTGTGAACAGGATCATGTTTTCACTGAATGCATTTGGCAGCCTGCAACTTCTGGACAGCGACGGTCGCGAGGTTGCGTTTCCGGAAAAGGGCCTGTTGATCCTGGTCTATCTGATGCTGGAGCCAACGGCGCGCGCGTCACGCAGCGCGATCGCCCGGCTGTTGTGGGGAGACGACAATGGCAGCGCAAAAGTCAATCTGCGCAAGCTGGTTTCGCGCGTAAGGGCCCGCCAGGAAGCGCTTGGCAGGTCGTTTCTTCGTTTCAGCGAAACCGTCGTCGAACTCGAAACGCCGCCCTCGACCTCCGATCTTTGGTTTGCCCGCGGGGAGCAGGCCGAGCCGATGTTTGCGAGATTGAAACTGCTGGCGAAAACGCTCGAGGCGCAGTTCCTGCAGGGGATCGATTGCCAAAGCGCGGTTTTCGTTCATTGGCGCGAGGCGCAAAGACGCAGACATGTCGATGTGCTGAAGAAAGCGTTGACAGCCGCCGCCGCGGAAGCGACCGCAAACGATGATGTCGCGCTGGTGAAGGAAGCGGCGCTTCTTGTCCTGGGTGTCGACCCGGAAGATCGGGATATTCATCACATCCTGCTGCGGATATTCGATGCGGCGGGCGAGGTGGCGTATTTCAGGCAGACCTTCGAGCAGCGTGCCGAGCTGCTCGGTTCATGGTCGCTGCGGCAAGAGGACATTTTGGTGGCGCAGGCTGAAGGCGCCAATCTCCGTCATGAAAGAGCGTCGGCTGGGCGGGCGAGGGTCCGGATACCTCTACTCCTACTCCCATCCGCGGAGAGGCAAGATATAGGGTATGATGCCTCGTCCCTTGTGAACGATATCACCATCGGCTTCTGCGCGCTGGACAGCCTGGACATTGCGGGCCGCAACACGGCGGTCCGGATCGGCAAGGTTGGCGAGGGTGCCGCCGCGACGTTCGACCAATGGGACCGCTCCTACATTCTCGAGATGCGCCTCAGCGTGCGGGACGACGGCCCGCTGCTGTTCTTGCAACTGGTCGAGGCGGCCAGCGATGAAATCGTCTGGGCAGAGCGCACGAGCCTTGGGCAGTCGCCGTCCGAAGAGCAGAGGCAGACGGTCACGCGTCATATCGTATTGTCCCTTGCAGGGCAGATCGAGCGCCGGGAGATGATGAAGTCCCACTTCGCCGAAAACCCGACGGCCTATCATCGCTATCTCGCCGGCAGGCGCTACCTGGATCGCCTCTCGATCCCGAACCTGAGAAAAGCGCGGTCGGAACTGGAGGCGGCATTGCGGGGCAGCGGCCATTTCGCTCCTGCCTTGAGTTCGATTGCCCGGACCTATTCCAAGGAGTGGGTGCTGACCTCGGGCAGCGACGCGGCCCTGCTGGACGAGGCGGAAAATTACGCCATGCAGGCCATCGCAGCTCGGCGGGATATCGCCGACGGCTATCGCGAGTTCGGCATGACGAGGACCTTTCAGCGGGAAAACGACGAGAGCATCGAGGCGCTGCAACTGGCCGAAGCGCTCAATCCGGGCCACGCCGGCATCATTGCCGACCACGCCGAAGCGCTGCTCCATTCATCGCGGCCGGAGCTTGCGCTGACGAAGATAGAAAGTGCGATCGCGCTCAATCCGGTCAGCCCCGACACCTATCTTTGGACCGCTTCCGTGGCCAGCTACACGCTCGGCCGCTTCGAGACCGCTCTGGATTATATCGGCCGGATGGCCGATTCCCGCCTGGCGGACCGGGTTTCCGCAGCGAGCTGGGCCATGCTCGGAGAAGAGGAAAGGGCCGGCTTCTTCGTGCGGCGCATCCATCAAACCAATCCCGGTTTCGATGTCGATCGCTGGGTTTCCGTCATGCCGTTCAAGGAACAATGGCAGCGCGATATCTATAGCGAGGGGCTGCGCCGCGCGGGGTTCTGGAAAATTACCCCGAACACGGTCGGGGTGTAGACGCAATCGCCCGGCATGGCAGCAGTCGCCCTCATTGAAGCGAGTGTTTTTAGATCGCCACGGGCTCGGGCTAGTCTTTACCACAATCGCATCCTAACCTTCATCACATCGCTCTGGACCGTGGACAACCGGTGCGGTATCGATTTGTCAATTGTCCTTTCTAAGTTGATGAATTCGCCGGGGAAGATCGTTGCGTTTCGAAGCCCTCAACCGTCTCTGGAACAGCGTTCGGGAGACCAGCCATGATTTCCGTGCCTCGACGGACGTTTTTCCTGTCGTCGATATCGAGAAACTCGGCACGACCCTCGATCTGAAGGAGAAGGGAGCAGCCGCCGGTCGGCAAAACCGGCCGCCGCCGGATGCGCAGTCGCATGACGAGACGGAGCAGCGCATCGTCGCCTGGGTCGAGGCGGAAAAGAAAAGCTCCTACCAGATCCTCGAGGACCAGTTCCAGACCTTCGACAGCCGTCTGCGCAACCTCGATTTCGAGGGCCAGTTCGGGCTGATCCGGCAGGCGAATGCCTCCAGCGTCTCGGATTTCAAGGCTGAGGCGGCGAGCGGCGTCGACGAACTGCACGGCCTGCGCCGCAAGCTGAAAACCGCCGAAGATGAGATGGTGGGTTTCAAGGCCACGCACAGGCTGCAGCGCGCCGCGAAGGTCTCCAGCAAGGCGGCATGGGGCTTCAAGGTTTCGCTCATCGTCTTCCTCGTCCTTGTCGAAATGGTGATGAACGGCAGCTTTCTGGCCAAGGGCAGCGAGCAGGGCATCGTCGGCGGCGTGACCGAAGCAGCCGCCTTTGCCTTCCTGAACATCGGCGCGGCGTTGATGTTTTCCTTCTTTTGCGTCCGCTTCCTGGTGCATCGATCCTATACGCTGAAGCTGCTCGGCCTGCTTGGGCTCGTCGCCTATGTCGCCGTGGCATTGGGCATCAACATTGTGCTGGCGCATTATCGCGAGGTTTCGGCGACGATTTTGAGCGGGGCCGGCGCCGAGGTGATCCAGCGTCTGAAGACGGCTCCGCTCGGGCTTCAGGAATTGAATTCGTGGATGCTCTTCGCCATCGGCCTGATGTTCTCGCTCGTCGCCTTCATCGACGGCTGCTATCTGACCGACCCCTATCCTGGCTTTGCCGGCGTGCAGAAGCGCCTCGATGCGGCCAGGGATAATTATATCGATCGCAAGCTCGATCTGATCGATGATCTCCGCGAGATTCGCGACGAGCACAACAGCAAGATCGAGGAAATCATCCGCGATCTCTCGCTGCGCCGACAGGAAACGGCGGCCATCATCGCTCATCGGGCCAGAACGGCGGGCCTTTTTGCCGAGCACCAGAACCATCTTGAGCGCGCGGCCAATGTGCTGCTCACCTCTTACCGCGACGCCGACCGGGCCGCCCGTACGGAGCCTGCGCCATCCTACTTCAACACCGCCTACAGGATGGAGCGCCTGACGCCGGTCATTCGCAGCGAAGAGGAATGGGACGACAAGGTGCTGGGCTCGCGCATCCAGAGCGCTCAGGCGGAATTGTCGGACCAGATTAAGCGGATCGGCGACGAATTCGAGCGCGCTATCGAGAAATATCATCAGCTCGACAATCTTTTCCCGGAGAGCATCCTTGGCGCGACGCAAGCGGCGTAGCCGGCGCGGCGGTTCCGCCGGTCTCATCATCGCAACGGTGTGTCTCGCCGTGCTCTCCCTTGGCATCGTCGGCGCCTATGGCTGGCTGCGCTACAAGGCGAACGGCAATGTCGCCGTCGACCAAGCATCGCTCTGCCCGGTGGACGGCGCGAAGGCGGAAACGGCGATCCTGCTCGACGTCACCGATCCGATCTCGGATACGACGGCGCTCGATCTGCGCAACCAGTTCCAGAAGATCGTGGCGGACGTGCCGGTCGGCGGCGCGGTCGATATCTATGCGCTCACCGAAAAGGAGGGCGAGCTGATCCAGACCTTCCACGGCTGCAATCCCGGAAGCGGTGCCAACGTCGATGAATGGACCAGCAATCCGCGTCTGGCGCAGGCCCGATGGGAAAAGGGCTTCCAGAAGCCGCTTGCCGATATCGCCGGCAAGCTGAGTGCCGGCGAATCCGGCAGGCTGTCACCGATCATGGCGGCCATCCAGAAGATCAATCTGGAGGTCTTTGCCAGCGCGCCTGGCGGCATCCCAAAGCGCCTTTACATCGCCTCCGATATGATCGAGCATACCGCCGCCTTCTCGAACTACCGGGATGGCGTCTCCTACAAGAAATATCAGCAGAGCCCGGCAAACGACCGCTTTCGCACGTCGCTGGATGGTGTCACGGTCAGGATCCTCGCCTTCCAAAGGCCGAACATGAAGTTCGGCATGGAGGATCTCGCCAACTTCTGGGCGCAGTGGATCAAGAACAACAACGGTTATTTCGACGGCTTCGTGCGGTTGGAGGGGATACGCTGATGGCTGGCACCGACGCGAGATATCTCTTCCGGGATTACGGGCCGATGGTGCTTTTCGCCTCCATCACCATCGGCGGCATGGTCTTCATCTGGTCGTCGAAGCTCCTGGGCTGGTCGCTGCCGGTCGTCACCGGCGTTCCGCTGGCGCTGATGGCGATCTACTTCGTCGTGTCGCTTGCGGTCGCGGGATTCCGGCTGCACAACGAGCAGGCGGGCGACAATCTCTACTACATGGGTTTTCTCTTCACCCTGTCGAGCCTTGGCGTATCGCTCTATCTCTTTGCCGGCGAAACATCGATCGAGACCATCGTCCGCAATTTCGGCATCGCCGTCACCTCGACCATTGCCGGGGTGACGCTGCGCATCCTCTTCAACCAGATGCGGCGCGACCCGATCGACATCGAGCGCAGCGTGCGCCACGAACTTGCCGAGATGACGCGGCGCGTGCGCACGGAACTGGATTCCTCGTCGCGCGAGTTCTCTCACTATCGGCGTGTCAGCAATCAGATGCTGTCGGAGGGGTTCGAGGAGATCGCGCATCAGGCCGAGCGCAACGGCCAGGAGATCAACAAGATCCTGGAGACATTGGCGAGGCAGGCGGTGACCCCGATCAACGACGCAGCCGCCCAGCTGACGGCGACGACATCGCAGCTTTCGGAGATCATCGGAACCTTCGGCGCCGCCGTCGAAAATGTCGGCAAGAAGCTGGAGGAGATCCGCTCGCCGGAGGATCTGGTGCGGGCGGAGCTGGCGCCGGCGATCGCTGCCATCAAGGAGATGTCGGAGGCGCAATTGCAGCCGTTGCGCAATATCGAAGTGGCGATCGGGCGCATGGCCGAAGCGATGGGGCAGGCGCCCTTGCCAAGATCCGCAGCGGCCGAACCTGACGATGCTGCCTCCGAAAACGAAGCGGTGCCGCGAAAACACTGGTGGCATCTATGGTAGCGGGAGGCTCGGACAGCGCGCCGAAGCTGGAGCACAAGGGCTACAATCGCGGCCTTATCCTTGGCCTGACCATGGCCGAATCCATGCTGCTTCTGGTCTTCTGTCTGCTGCTCGTGGCCGCCGCCATGATTTCGGCGGAAAGAAACCGGCGCTACGAGGTCGAGCGCAAGCTTGTGAAAGCCGAACAGCAGGTCGCATTGCTGGAGAAGAAGCGGGCCGAGCAGGCAGTCGAGATCGTGTTGCTGCAATCGAAGGTCGTCTCCGGCGATCTTTCCGCAGCCGACAAGGCCGTGGTGGACAAGCAATGGCGTGAGCTGGTGCTGGCGAAGGAGACGCTCGACAGCATCATCGATCAGGGTGCGACAGCGGCCGATCTGCAATCGCTTTCCAAGGTTGCCGCCACTCTGAAGGAGCATGGCATCCCGCTCACGGCAGCGCCGGACCAGATCAACCAGCTGCTGGCCGAAAATGGGAGCGGGAAGGGCACGCACGACTGGCCGCCCATCATCAATCTCGACGATGCCAAGAAGAACTATTTCCAGTCGGGAAGCGCCGAGCTCACCGGCACCTTCGCCCAGTTGCTCAGCACGACGATCACAGACGAAATCGCCAGCAACCTCAGCCTCTACGGCGCCAATATCGTCGAGGTGATCGGCCATACGGACGAGCAGCCGGTGGCGCGTGAAAAATCCAATCTCGACGACACGATCATCAACGCGATGGACGGCAAGCTGCCGGTATCGGCCCTGCTGCCCGCCGACAATGCAGGGCTAGGCCTTGCCCGCGCCATTGCCGTCGCCAACGTGCTCAAGGCCAATCCCAAGCTGAAGGATGCCACCATTCTGCCGATGTCCGCCGCGCAGCTTATCCTGCCCGGCGATACCATCACGTCCGGCCAGCGCGGTGCCGTCGAGGCACGCCGCCGCATCGAAATCCGCGTGCGCGGCAGGACGGCACCCGTTGCCGTGATCAATGCCGGTGCCGCAGCTTCTGCCGATCCGCAATAGCGCCCCTTGGCGAACCGTCAGCTCCTGAGGCCGGGGGCCTCGTAGCCGGTGCGCTCGACATACTCGGTGTAGCCGCCGGTATATTGGTGGATGCCTTCCGCCGTCAGTTCCAGCACGCGGTTGGAGAGTGCGGCGAGGAAATGCCGGTCGTGCGAGACGAACAGCATCGTGCCCTCATATTGCGACAGCGCCTGGATCAACATCTCTTTCGTATCGAGATCGAGATGGTTCGTCGGCTCGTCCAGCACCAGCAGGTTCGGCGGATCGAAGAGCATGATCGCCATGACAAGCCGCGCCTTCTCGCCGCCCGACAGCACGCGGCATCTCTTCTCCACGTCGTCGCCGGAGAAACCGAAGCAGCCGGCGAGCGCCCGCAGGGAGCCTTGCCCGGCCTGCGGGAATTCATGCTCCAGCGTTTCGAAAATGGTGCGCTCTCCGTCGAGCAGGTCCATGGCGTGCTGGGCGAAATATCCCATCTTGACGCTGGCGCCGAGCGCGACGCTGCCTTCGTCAGGCTCCGTCGAACCGGCCACAAGCTTCAGCAGCGTGGATTTGCCGGCGCCGTTGATGCCCATGATGCACCAGCGCTCCCGCCGCCGCACCATGAAATCAAGCCCTTCATAGATGCTGCGGCTGCCATAGCCCTTATGAACGTTCTTCAGGACGACCACGTCTTCGCCCGAGCGCGGTGCCGGCTGGAATTCGAAGGCGACGGTCTGGCGGCGCTTCGGCGGCTCGACGCGATCGATCTTTTCCAGCTTCTTGACGCGGCTCTGCACCTGCGAGGCATGTGAGGCGCGCGCCTTGAAACGCTCGATGAACTTGATTTCCTTGGCGAGCATGGCCTGCTGGCGCTCGAATTGCGCCTGCTGCTGCTTCTCGTTCTGCGCGCGCTGCTGCTCGTAGAACTCATAGTCGCCCGAATAGCTGGTCAGGTTGCCGGCATCGATTTCGATGATCTTGCCGACGATGCGGTTCATGAACTCGCGGTCGTGCGAGGTCATCAGCAATGCGCCTTCATAGCCCTTCAGGAACTGTTCGAGCCAGATGAGGCTTTCGAGGTCGAGATGGTTGCTCGGTTCGTCGAGCAGCATGACATCGGGGCGCATCAAGAGGATGCGGGCAAGCGCCACGCGCATCTTCCAGCCGCCCGACAGCGCGCCGACATCGCCGTCCATCATTTCCTGGCTGAAGCTCAGGCCCGCCAGCACTTCGCGGGCGCGGCCCTCCAGCGCATAGCCGTCCAGCTCCTCGTAGCGCGCCTGAACCTCGCCATAGCGCTCGATGATCTCGTCCATCTTGTCGGCCTGGTCCGGATCGCTCATGGCGGCTTCCAGCTCGCGCAGCTCGGCGGCAACCGCGCTGACCGGGCCGGCGCCCTCCATCACTTCCGAGACGGCGCTGCGGCCGGACATGTCTCCGACATCCTGGCTGAAATAGCCGATGGTTACGCCCTTATCGACGGAAACCTGTCCCTCGTCGGGCAGTTCCTGTCCGGTGATCATCCGGAAAAGCGTCGTCTTGCCCGCGCCGTTCGGGCCGACGAGGCCGACGCTCTCGCCCCTGTTGAGGGCCGCGGAAGCCTCGATGAAGAGGATGCGATGGCTGTTCTGCTTGCTGATATTCTCGATACGAATCATGTCTAACGCGAAGTCCGAAGAAAGTTTTGGCGCCTTATGCCATGAGTTATCCGCTCTGTCGCAGCTTTTCGGGCAAAGAATGCGGCTTTAAAGGCCGGTTTTCATGGCTGTTGCGGATGGAAGATCACGCGACTGTCTAACGCATTGGAACGACCTCATCCGAAGCGGCCGGGAAATTTTCGATGGCGCGACGGATTTTCGTTCGTTCGCGCGTTGAAGCCGTACGAGTTTCAAGACTGCCAGATGCCGGATCGGGAATGGATGACTATCCTTCAGGTCGGCAAAGAGACAGGACATGCAATGATTATCGCCTGCCGGGATCGGGTTTTGCGAATGAAGATTTTGCGAAGCATCGGGAATGGGGTCTGTGCCCGATTGTTGGGAGCGGCATTGGTCGCGGCCGGCCTCTCGGGTGAAGCCGGCTTCGCGCATGCAGCCTCCGAGCATGAGCGGCTTCGTGAGCCGGTCAAGCAGGTCGCGGACCAGCGACTGCTCATCGAGACGCCGGATGGAAAGGGCGAACTGCCCGTCTATGCGGACCACGCAATCGATGCCGTGGCGCCCGATGTGACGAAGGTTCTGGTCATCGTCCATGGCACACTTCGAAATGCCGACGCCTATTATGCGACCGGAGAGAAGTTGCTGGCCAAGGCAGGCGATCTCGCGAAGGGGACGATGGTGGTCGCGCCGCAGTTCCTGACAAGGCCTGACGTCAGGGCCTTCTCCCTGTCCGCGCAGACGCTGGCCTGGACGCAGAATGGCTGGAAAGGCGGCGATGCCGCACGTCAGCCCGCGCCGGTCGGCTCCTTTTCCGCGCTCGATGCCCTGCTGCAGCATTTTGCCGATCGTCGCCTGTATCCTTCACTGAAGACCATCGTCGTCATGGGCCATTCGGCAGGGGCTCAGCTCGTGCAGCGTTACGCCGTGGTAGGACGCGAAGCGCAGGATCTGGCCAATACGGGCATCTCCGTTCGCTATCTCGTCGCCAATCCGTCAAGCTATCTCTATTTCGACAATGAGCGCCCGGCTTTGCCGGCGGATCAATCGGTGGCCGCCTGTCCGCGCGCAACGCAATGGCGATATGGGCTGGCCTCCGCACCGCCATACGTGTCCTCGCAGGACCCGAAGCTTCTCGAAACCAGATATGCCCAGCGCAATGTCGTTTACCTGTTGGGGGAGGCGGACACCAACCCCTACACCCATTTCATCGATCGCTCCTGCGCCGCCATGGCGCAGGGCCCTTACCGCCTGGCGCGCGGGCTGACCTATTTCGACTACATGAAGAAGCGGCATCCGGCCGATCTCAACCAGAAAGTGGTCGAGGTGCCCGGCGTCGGGCATGACGACGAAGCGATGTTCACGTCGGATTGCAGCATCGCAGTGCTCTTCGATCGACCGGTGCCGCAATCCTGCCCGGTGATCAGCGGGACAGCACAAAGCGCGGATACATCGCAGTAGCCTGTCTTCGACGCTCCATCCCGCTGGCGAGACGAACCCCGTCAAACGAAAGGCCCGGAAGCGAGAACTTCCGGGCCTTTCCAATGTCTGCTTTTCAACTGTGCTCAGGCCGGCACTCAGCTGCAACCGCTCGTTGCGCCGCAAGTGTCGCACTTCTCGCAGGTGCCGTTGCGGACCATCGTGAAGTTCTGGCATTCCGTGCACATGTTGCCGGTATAGCCCTGCATGATGGAGCGGGCGCGGCGTTCGGATTCCAGTTTCTTGGCTTCCGTCTTCGCCGTTGCCGCGTCGCTTGCCGCCTTGTCGGTGAAGAGGCCGGTTGAGGATTCGCTGCTTTCGCTTGCCAGTTCCTCGGCGATCTCCTCGGCCAGTTCCTTCGCGCGTTCCTCATAGTCGCGCTTGAAGGCGACGACTTCGGAGGTGGAGACGGCACCGGCCGGTTCCAGCTTGCGTACGGTGTTGCCGGCAAAGGCGGTGACGGTGCTGAGCGAGGCGGCGCGGGCCGGGGCGGCCGTTGCGGAGCCCTTGACCTCGGCTGCGGGACGTTCGCCCGATGTCGGAACCAGCGTCGGCTTGTAGCCGCGGGTCAGACCCTTGGAGACGACATCCGCCTTGCCTTCCGAAACGCCGCGGCCGAGCGCCGTGTTGTTGAAGTCGGAGGTGTCGACATGAGCAAGGTCGTGACGGCCGAGATAGGAGATCGCCAGTTCACGGAACACGTAGTCGAGGATCGACGTCGCGTTCTTGATCGCGTCGTTGCCGGTGACGATGCCGGCCGGCTCGAACTTGGTGAAGGTGAAGGCGTCGACATATTCCTCGAGCGGCACGCCATACTGCAGGCCGAGCGAGACGGAAATCGCGAAGTTATTGATGAAGGCGCGCAGCGCCGAACCTTCCTTGTTCATGTCGAGGAAGATTTCGCCGAGACGGCCATCGTCATACTCGCCGGTGCGCAGGAAGATGGTGTGTCCGCCGATCTTGGCCTTCTGGGTGTAACCCTTGCGGCGGCCCGGCAGCTTCTCCTGCGTGCGGATGACCTTCTCGATCACGCGCTCGACGATCTTTTCCGTAATGGTGACGGCCTGTGCGGCGGCCGGCGCCTGCAGGAATTCCTCCAGCGCGTCCTCGTCGCTGTCGTCTTCGATCAGCGAGGCGTTCAGCGGCTGGCTGAGCTTGGAGCCGTCGCGATAAAGCGCGTTGGCCTTGAGGCCGAGCTTCCAGGAGAGCATGTAGGCGTTCTTGCAATCCTCGACGGTTGCTTCGTTCGCCATGTTGATCGTCTTGGAGATGGCGCCCGAGATGAAGGGCTGGGCTGCCGCCATCATGCGGATATGGCTTTCGACCGAGAGGTAGCGCTTGCCGATCTTGCCGCAGGGATTGGCGCAATCGAAGACGGCCAGATGCGCGTTCTTCAGGAAGGGAGCGCCTTCCAGCGTCATCGCACCGCACACATGGATGTTGGCGGCCTCGATGTCCTTCTTGGAGAAGCCGAGATGGTCGAGCAGGTTGAAGCTCATGTCGGCCATCTGTTCGTCGGAAACCTTCAGCGTGCCCTTCAGGAAGTCGGCGCCGAGGGTCCACTGGTTGAAGACGAACTTGATGTCGAAGGCGCTCTTCAGGGCGGCGTTGACGGCATCGACCTTCTCCGCCGTGAAGCCCTTGGCCTTCAGCGAAGCGGGGTTGATGGCCGGGGCCTGGTTCAGGTTGCCGTGACCGACGGCGTAAGCCTCGATCTCGGCGATCTGGCTTTCGGAGTAGCCGAGCGTACGCAGTGCTTCCGGAACGGCGCGGTTGATGATCTTGAAGTAGCCGCCGCCGGCAAGCTTCTTGAACTTCACCAGAGCGAAGTCCGGTTCGATGCCGGTCGTGTCGCAATCCATGACGAGGCCGATCGTGCCGGTCGGCGCGATAACGGTTGCCTGGGCGTTGCGGTAGCCGTGCTTTTCGCCGAGTTCCAGCGCCTTGTCCCAGGCAGCCTTGGCATGGGCGACGAGATCCTGGTCCGGATTTTCGGAGTGGATCAGCGCCACCGGGTTGACCGACAGGCCTTCATAGCCCGACGTCTCGCCGTAGGCGGCGCGGCGATGGTTGCGGATGACGCGCAGCATGTTCTCGCGGTTCGGCTTGAACATCGGGAAAGTCCCGAGTTCGGAGGCCATTTCGGCCGAGGTCGCATAGGCGATGCCGGTCATGATCGCGGTCAGCGAGCCGGCGATGGCGCGGGCTTCGTCGCTATCATAGGGAATGCCCGACGACATCAGCAGGCCGCCGATATTGGCGTAGCCGAGGCCGAGCGTGCGGTATTCGTAGGAAAGTTCGGCGATGCGGCGCGAGGGGAACTGCGCCATCATGACGGACACTTCGAGGACAACGGTCCAGAGGCGGACGGCGTGCTCGTAGTCGGCGATGTTGATGCGCTTCGTCGCCGCGTCCTTGAAGGTCATCAGGTTCAGCGAAGCGAGGTTGCAGGCCGTGTCGTCGAGGAACATGTATTCCGAGCACGGATTGGATGCGCGGATCGGGCCGGCAGCCGGGCTGGTGTGCCAGTCGTTCATCGTCGTGTTGAAATGCAGGCCCGGATCGGCCGATGCCCAGGCGGCGTAGGAAATGGATTCCCAGAGGTCGCGGGCCTTCAGCGTCTTGACGACCTTGCCGTCCTTGCGGGCGGTCAGGTGCCAGTCGCCATCGTTCTCGACGGCGCGCAGGAAGTCGTCCTTGATCGAGACCGAGTTGTTGGAGTTCTGGCCCGATACGGTGAGATAGGCTTCCGAATCCCAGTCGGTGTCGTAGGTCTTGAATTCAAGATCCTTGTAGCCCTGGCGGGCGAACTGGATGACGCGCTGGACGTAGTTTTCCGGAACCTGGTCCTTCTTGGCGGCGCGGATTTCGCGCTTCAGGGCAGGGTTCTTGGCCGGGTCGAAGCAATCGTCATTGTCGCCTTCACAATTGACGGTCGCCTTCATGATCGCCTTCAAGTGCTTGGCGACGATCTTCGAGCCGGTAACGAGAGCGGCAACCTTCTGCTCTTCCTTGACCTTCCAGTTGATGTATTCCTCGATATCCGGATGGTCGATGTCGACGACGACCATCTTGGCGGCGCGGCGCGTCGTGCCGCCCGACTTGATGGCGCCCGCAGCGCGGTCGCCGATCTTCAGGAAGCTCATCAGGCCCGAGGAGCGGCCGCCGCCGGAGAGCTTTTCGCCCTCGGCGCGCAGCATCGAGAAGTTCGAGCCGGTGCCCGAGCCGTATTTGAACAGGCGGGCTTCGCGAACCCACAGGTCCATGATGCCGCCTTCGTTGACGAGATCGTCCTCGACCGACTGGATGAAGCAGGCATGCGGCTGCGGATGCTCATAGGCCGATTTGGACTTGGTGAGCTTGCCGGTGAAGGGGTCGACATAATAGTGGCCCTGGCCGGGGCCGTCGATACCGTAGGCCCAGTGCATGCCGGTGTTGAACCACTGCGGCGAATTCGGCGCGACGCGCTGGGTCGCAAGCATATAGGCAAGCTCGTCGCAGAAGGCGGACGCATCTTCTTCGGACGAGAAATAGCCGCCCTTCCAGCCCCAGTAGGTCCAGGTGCCGGCAAGGCGGTCGAAGACCTGGCGCGCATCGGTTTCAGAGCCGCTCTGCTGATCCTTGGGCAGGTCCTTGATCGCCGCGTCGTCAGGTACCGAGCGCCACAGGAAGGAAGGAACGTCGTTTTCCTCCACCTTCTTGAGCCTGGCGGGCACGCCGGCCTTGCGGAAATACTTCTGCGCCAGGATGTCCGCCGCGACCTGCGAGAACTGCGCCGGCACATCGATGTTTTCGAGGCGGAAGACGATCGACCCGTCAGGATTCTTGATCTCGCTGGTCGCCTTGCGGAATTCGATGTCCGCATAGGGTGACTGGCCGGCCTTCGTAAAACGACGTTCGATGCGCATGGTCCCGATCCTCATTCGTTGGCGCGCCCGCATGAGAACAGGGCGCAAAAATTCTCATCCCGGCATCGCGATTTCAACGCGCAGCCAGCTTTCAATCCGTTCTCTAACAGGAGGTTTCACCCGGAGATGCCATCCTGTATCTTGTGGTGATGGTGGCTGCAAACACTAAATATAGTATTAACAGCTTATTGCCGCCAGTCCCCGCATATGTTTTTTCGGCAGCATCGATTTCGGCACAAAAACCTTCTCGGCGGCCACCGGCAAAGGTGAATCGCCTTGAATCCAAATCCGATTTCGAAATGAGAACCAGCCCTCGTAAATTCGTCTGGTTCAGTCGCCGCCGCAACGTCATCCATTAACTTTGAAAGACCCGATTCCGTCAAGGGGTGGTTTGTGGTGGATTGTTAACCACAATATCTTGTGGGCTTGCCTGTGGAAATTGGGGAAACGCCAGTAGGGTAGAAGAATCAAGAGCTTGAGGGGAGGCGCTCGCCCTTCGGACGACCGCAGACAAAGCAACAGCCATTATCGCCGTAGTTGAAAACGACAAAATTGTGACCGTGACCTTGATGCCATTGGCAGCGCGCTGAAATCGTGCCGTGGCACCTCATGATTCGCGCGGAACCCCTTGAATCCCGCGCATTCCCGCGGATATGAGGCCCACTAAATGTAGTGGGCGCCGCAGCGCCCACCTCTATTACCGTCCGTCGTGTCTTGTTTCGGTGCCGGGTGGAAAAGCGCAACTGATTCGCGCCGCCGGCCTTCGGGATCAGCCGCGATGACCCTTGGCGATCGGCTCCTGATAGGTGAAGCCCATGTCCCAGGGGAAGTAGATCCAGGTGTCCTGGCTGACCTCGGTGATGAAGGTATCGATTGTGGGAACGCCCGTCGGCTTGGCATAGACGCAGGCGAAATGTGCCTTCGGCAGCATGGCGCGCACTTCGAGAGCCGTCTTGCCGGTATCCGTGAGGTCGTCGACGACAAGGACGCCTTCGCCGCCATTGGCCGTCAATTCCGGCGCAATGCCCTTGAGCAGGTTCATTTCGCCCTGGCTCGCATAGTCGTGGTAGGAGGCGATGCAGACCGTATCGATCATGCGGATGTTGAGTTCGCGCGAGATGATGGCGGCCGGCACGAGGCCGCCACGGGTAATACAGACGATGGCCTTGAATTCGCGGTTGAGGCCGGCAAGCCGCCAGGCAAGCGCGCGCGCATCGCGATGGAACTGATCCCAGGATACGGGAAAGGCTTTATCGGGCAGGGACATGGCAGAAGCTCCGGGGCATGGAATAATGACGCACCGGCAACACCGGCGACCCTGAGCAGGACCCCGCAGCGGGCGCAGACCTTGATCCAGATCGGGGATCCGGGTCCGGAACGCGATTCGCCGGCTGTCTGCTTGAACAGGATCTCATCCGAGGAAAAGCGATATGCCTTTCGGGATCTGCCCCTTACGACCGCGCGAACGGTTCCCTGGCGGGAATTCTGTCATCGGTCGCTGCTTTCTGCTGGATTTACTGGCAAAAGGCAATAGCCGCAAAGCAGCTCCCGTTGCACATCGATGCCGGGAGCCGCCTCATTCGGCTTGTGCGAGCGGCTCAACGGGCCAGAAGCGTCATCGCGGTCATCGACTGCAGCAAGGTGCGCGTCGTGCCGCCGAAGATCATCTGCCACAGCCAGGAGTGCGTATAGGCACCCATGACCAGAAGGTCGATGCTGTCGTCCGCAAGCCGATTTTCGATGACCTGCGAGGGCGTCGACTTGCCGGCGCAGGCCGCCGTCTCGAACGTGGCGCGGACGCCGTGACGCGTCAGCGCAGCCGCGAGCTGAACACCGGTTTCCTTGGACGGATGAGGGTCCTTTTCGGAGGGGCTGACCGAGAGGATCTCGACGGAATCGGCCGCCTTCAGGAAGGGCAGGGCATCGAAGGTGGCGCGGGCCGCTTCCTTGGAGCCGTTCCAGGCGATCAGCACGCGGCGAACGGGCTTCGGTTCCTTCAGAATATAGGGAATGAGCAGCACCGGCCGTCCGCTGTCGAACAGGAATGTTTCGACATCGACCTGGGAGTCGGCATATTTCGATGGGTCCGGCTGTACGGCAACCAGCAGATCGGCGCTGCGGGCGCTTTCGATCAACGGTTCCGTCCCGTAGCCGATCGTGCTGGCGAAGCTATGCCATTCATAGCCGAGGCCGGCGCCTTCCATCTTGGTTCGGAACAGCCGTTCGATTTCGAGGGCCTGATTGTGCGCCACATCCTGAAGCGCCTGCACCGCGACGGGATCCGGAATTTCCATCGGGGCCACCAGCGGCACGGTGGAGACGATTTCCGCATGAAGGCCGACGATGTAAGCGCCGTGTTCCTTGGCCAGCGCCGCCGCGAAATCAGCGGCGATGCGCGTGTTGTCGGGGTTGTCGAGAACGGTCAATATGGTCTTGTAAGCCATGACGTGATCTCCCATGCGGAGGGGTTGATCTGCTCATTATATCTGCATTCCGCGATAAATTAATGCGTGGCAGGCGCATCCGGTTCCGTCGCGATATGCACTTATTCGTTGAATGTCACGCCTCAGCCGACTGATTTTCCTTCGCTTTCGACTGCCGGATCGTTTCGATCATGGCGCGCACTTCCGCTGCGACATTTTCAACCAGTTCGGCGGAGCGGCCTCTGACGACGATTTCGGTAGAGAAGAACTGACCGACGTAGCGCGGGTAGGAGCCTATGCTGGTATCGGGATGCGCCTTCTGGATGAGGCCGAGCGGCGTGCCGATTTCTCCCTCGCCATAGGGGCAGGAAATGGCGGTCGACAAGATGTGCGCGCCGGTCCGCAGCGTCGGTATGACATTGTCGAGCATTGCCTGGAAAACCTGCGGCACGCCGGCCATGACATAGACATTGCCGATATTGAACCCTGGAGCCGTCGAGACCGGATTTGCGATATGCTTCGATCCGACGGGCATGCGGGCCATGCGCTGGCGAGCCTCGGTAAACTCCATCTCGCGCCAGGCATACATTTCACCCATCAGCCGCATCGCTTCGGCATCATGCTCGCAGGGCACGCCGAAGGCCTTGGCTATGGCGTCGGCGGTGATGTCGTCGTGGGTCGGGCCGATGCCGCCCGAGGTGAAGACATAGTCGTATTGGCCGCGCAAGGCGTTCAGCGCCGTCACGATGGCATCTTCGTCGTCGGCGACGATGCGGACTTCCTTCAGGTCGATGCCGGCAAGCAGCAGCACGTCGGCGAGATGGCCGATATTCTTGTCCTTCGTGCGGCCGGACAGCAGTTCGTCGCCGATGGCCAGCATGGCGGCTGTGACAATGGTTTCGTTTGACATGAAGACATCCAGGAAAATGCGCATCGGCGCGTTCGCAAAAGGGTCCGAAATAGGTAGCGCTGTTTACGGCGAATGCAAACGCTCCTTTTGTTTCTCCGGCGGCCCTCGCACGTATTGCAAATGATTTTCCGTCTACGCAGGATGAACAGTGCGTTCTGAGCCTGGGGGCTGCGCCCCTGTCGCATCGCTGATACAACATGCCTCGACAATCAACGCGTCCAACAAACGGGAGACGTTCATGGCTAAGGTTCTGGTTCTCTATTATTCCGCTTACGGTCACATCGAGAAGATGGCCTATGCCGTCGCGGAAGGCGCAAAGTCCGCCGGTGCCGAAGTCACCGTCAAGCGCGTCCCGGAACTCGTTCCGGAAGAGGTTGCAAAGGCCTCCTACTTCAAGCTCGACCAGGAAGCCCCGGTCGCAACGCCTGACGAACTGGCCGAATATGACGCCATCATCGTCGGCGCCGGCACGCGCTTCGGCACGGTCGCCTCGCAGATGCGCAATTTCTGGGATCAGACCGGCGGCCTCTGGTTCAATGGCAAGCTCGTCGGCAAGGTCGGCTCGGTCTTCACCTCGTCCGCGACCCAGCATGGCGGCCAGGAATCGACCATCCTCGGCTTCATCCCGACGCTTCTGCACCACGGCATGGCCGTCGTCGGCCTTCCCTATGCTTTTCAGGGCCAGATGGGCACGGAAGAAGTCAAGGGCGGCTCGCCCTACGGCGCCTCCACCATCACCAACGGCGACGGCTCGCGCCAGCCGTCCGAAATCGAGCTGGAAGCAGCCAAATTCCAGGGCGCCCACGTCGCCAAGATCGCAGCCAAGCTCACCGCTTGATTTGAAAGTCACACATGGTGTCGGAGAGGCGCGGCGGAAGCTGCGCCTTTTCCATTGAGGTGAGGGTGATCCGCTCGCCGAAAGTGCGCCACATCGTCGACACTGATCGACGGGGCCGAGAGGCTCAAAACGCTTATTCCAGAAACCTGCCCGGCAAGCCAAAAAACGACCGCCCAGCGCTTTCCAAATCACCCGACGCAAGATATTGAAATCGCCCAGCGCGGACGTGGCGAAACTGGTAGACGCAAGGGACTTAAAATCCCTCGGCCTTTGGCTGTACGGGTTCGACCCCCGTCGTCCGCACCAACGGCTTCACAGGAATCGGGTGGTTGCCGCCCATGTCGACGCCTACTCTGATCTCATCAGCCGGATCGGAGGGTGCCATGTCGATTTTTCTTCGGCTGCATGAGATCGCCGCAAGACGCGGCGACGGTTTGCGCCCGGAATTGCTCGCTGGCTTGAAGCGCAGCGATACAAAGGCAAAGTTTCAGGTCGTCGCGATAGAGCAAAAGCTGCTGACCCTCGAACCAAGGCATTCTCGCGAGACTGTGCAAGAAGCCGTTCGTGAAGGCAGCATGTCGCCAAAGTGAAACAGGCGAAGCCCGCCGGAGGCGGTCTCCCGAGCACAGACTGGCGGAACACTGATACCGGTGGATCTTATCGGGTCACCCACCGATGCCTGCCCATCGGGAGCGCGGGCAGCTTGAGCCTGCCCGCCGCGTCGGCGGAAGCCGCGCTCGTTGGTACCAGACATGGTATACGCGGGGCCGATATGCCCCGTCTTAACGCCAGGTTTATTAAGTCCGCGCTAGAGTCGCGTCGCAAGTCGGCAATGGGTGTGTTTTGACATGGGTTACGGTGCATCGACGGCAACACCGCCGTTTCGTCGGGCAATCATCTGTTTGGCCGCCTATGAGTAGCGCGCTGGGTGTATCCCGGTTCTGGTCGGCGAAACCGTCCGCGCTGCGAGCGGCGTTGATCCAGAGCGCTGTAGTCTTCGCGGTGGCCGCCCTGCTGCAGCAGCGGTGGGGAACCATCGTCGACACCAGCGGGATCATTACGATCGCAGAGCGGTTGCTTGCCGGAGAGCGCCTCTACGTCGATCTGATCGACCCGAACCCGCCATTCTCGATCTGGCTTTACCTGCCGGCAGTAGCGCTGTCGCGATGGGTGGGAATCGCTCCCGAAATCGGCGTCTATCTCTACACCTGCCTGGCTGTGATCGCGGGTCTTGGTTTGGCAGCATTGGTCGTCCAGCGCGCCGGCTTTGCCGAAAATCGTGTCCTGCTTCGGCTGTTGCCGCTGTTCGTCGCGCTGTTCATGATTTTTCCCGGCAACGCCTTCACGGAGAGGGATCACCTGGGCACGGTGCTGTTTCTGCCGTTGCTGGCGATCATGGCTTGGCGGGCCGATGCCACGCGCCCTGTCAGGCCTAGCCTGGCCCTGATTGTCGCCGTCGGCCTCTGCGGCAGCGTTCTTATCCTGGTGAAGCCCTATTATGCAGTCGCTTACGTTGCACCCGCCCTTTACGTGGCCTGGCGCCGACGAGACGTCCGCTCACTCCTTGCGCCCGAGAATTGCATTATCGGCATTGTCGGCGCCGTGTATGTCGCGCTCGTCTTTTTGCTTTGCCCCGAATTCATGCGGGACATCCTTCCGCAGGTGGCGGATGTCTATATGGGAACCGGTGATTCAGTCAGGGTCGCGCTGAGCTACGGGCCCGTTTACCTGATGCTTCTTCTTCTGTTCTGGATGGTTGCACCGAAAGCGCCCGTGACCCCGCTCTGCGCGGTGGCGCTGCTCGCCTCGCTCGCCGCTGTCATCCCTCTAGTCTACCAAGGCAAGGGCTGGCCCTACCATGCATTCGCCGCGATTTCGCTGGCCGTTGTTGCTGTCCTTTGCCGTATCGCAGCGTCTTCCGGCTGGCGTTGCAACCGCGAAACGCTCGGACGCGTCAGTCTCTGCGCAATTGTCCTCGCGTTTGCCTGGCGACCTTTCCTGGACACCCAGAAGCCAGACGAGGCTTTCGTCGCAGCAGTCAGAGCGGCATCGAGGGGGGAACCGACGCTCGCCGTCATCGGCAGCGACGTTACCGCTGCCCATCCGCTCGTCAGGATTGTTGGGGGACGCTTCTTGTCTGCCTATAACAGCGACTGGTTGGGCGCTCTTGCGTTCACGCGGGGTTTAGATGCGGCGGCGCAGGGAAAAATGGCGGACGCTGCCCGCTACCAGAAGCAGTCGGACACCTATCTGGATGGTAAATATGCCGAGTTCGCCAACCACAATTACGATCTGATCGTCGTTCAACAGGACGACCCGCTCTGGACCAATCACGTACTTGGGCAGGCGCGTTTTGCCGCGCTGCTTTCCGCCTACCATCTCGTCGCGAAGGACGGGCGGTTCACGGTGTATGGCCGCGTCTCCAAGGCAAGTTGAGTGGCAATCGAGATTTTGCGTCAGATCACCGAGCGCGGCTATCCGGTTGCGGAGGTTACGTCGAGATATCTTACAACCCGAAACGCAAACACGTCAGGAACGGGATGCTGTCACCCGTCGAGTCCGAAAAACAGCAGAAAATCTAACCCAAGGGCGTCCACGAAACTCGGCGCTGTTCAATCGTGAGAGGCCATAGGGATAGCGAAGCCCGCCTGCGCCGACGGATCGGTGTTGGGGCGGGCCTCTAACCATCGTCATGATGGCTGTATCATATTGGACGCAGGGGGAGCTTTGCTGTCAACTCGCAGATTTGCGGAATTCGGCTGTTGGCGACATAAATAGTTAATTGCCGGTGAATGGCGGCAATATCTCGATCGCAGGTCCGAAAGGACGATAAACAGGCTTTCTTTGGTCATGTTTCCTGTGTCATAGCGGGGGTGGATTGAAGAAGGACGGACAAGCCGTGGACAAACAGACTGTTCTCGAAGCAACCGAGGCCATGCGTGGCCTTTTTCCCGCAACGCCGCTGCAGCTGAACGAGCATCTTTCCGCCCGCTACGGCGCGGATATCTGGCTGAAGCGCGAGGACCTGACGCCGGTCCGCTCCTACAAGATCCGCGGCGCCTTCAATTTCTTCCGCAAGGTGATTGCCGAAGGCGGCACGGAGAAAACCTTCGTCTGCGCGTCCGCCGGCAATCACGCGCAGGGCTTTGCCTTCGTCTGCCGGCATTTCGGCGTGCCGGGCGTCGTCTACATGCCCGTGACGACACCGCAGCAGAAAATCGACAAGACACGCATCTTCGGCGGCGAATTCATCACCATCAAGCTTTTCGGCGATTTCTTCGACCAGTGCTATCAGGCCGCGCGCGAGCATGTCGAACGCATCGACGGTGTCATGGTGCCGCCTTTCGACCACGCCGATATCATCGAGGGGCAGGCGACCGTCGCGGCGGAAATCGCCGAGCAATTGCCGGAAGGCGTTGTCGTCGACCGCATCCTTCTTCCCGTCGGCGGTGGCGGCCTTGCGGCCGGCATTGCCGGCTATTTTGCCGACACGCTCGCCCGTGACGCCTTCACCTTTGCCGAGCCCGCGGGCGCGCCGAGCCTGCGCCGCAGCATCGAGGCGGGGCAGGTGGTCACGCTGGCCAAGGTCGACAATTTCGTCGATGGCGCCGCCGTCGGCCGCATCGGCGACCTCAATTTCGCCGCCCTGAAGGGCTTTGCGGCCGAGCAGGTCCAGCTCATCGAGGAAAACGCCATCTGCGTCACCATCACCGATATGCTGAATGTCGAGGGCGTCGTGCTCGAGCCGGCCGGCGCGCTGGCGATCACGGCGCTGGAAAAGCTCGATCGCGACAGCATTCGCGGCAAGACCATCATTGCCGTCGTCTCCGGCGGCAATTTCGACTTCGAGCGTCTGCCCGACGTTAAGGAGCGTGCCATGCGCTACGCCGGGCTCAAGAAATACTTCATCCTGCGCCTTGCGCAGCGCCCCGGCGCGCTCCGTGATTTCCTCAACATGCTCGGGCCGGAAGACGATATCGCCCGCTTCGAATATCTGAAGAAGAGCGCTCGCAATTTCGGTTCCATCCTGATCGGCATCGAGACGAAGAATCCGGATAATTTCAAGCAGCTTATCGCGAACTTCGAAAGCTCCGGCATGGGCTATGAGGACATCACCGAAAACGACATCCTGGCAAACCTGATCATTTGACTTTGCGACCCCGCAACCTTCATGCTAAAGGCGATCCATGGCTTCGTTATTCTCAAATATCATCTCGATCTTCACCGGCGGCGCATCGCAGGCGAACACCGAAAAGTCCGGCGGCTCCACGGTAAGCGTCGAGCCGCAGGTGCATGCCGGCTGCACGATCCATGCGACGCCGCAGCGCGAGGGCAACCAGTTCCGCCTCATGGGCCGGATCGAGAAGGATGTGAACGGCGAGATTCTGGTGCGCAACTTCATTCGCGCCGATGTTTTCAGCTCGTCGGACGATGCCGTGGAATCGACCTTCCGCAAGGCGCAGCAGATCATCGATCAGAATGGTGCATCGCTGTTCGGCGATGGCGAAAAGACCCGCCAGGTCTGATATCGCGCCAATTTTCAATTCTTCCCCGAGGTCCTGTCTTCTTTCACGGGTGATCGTGTTTTCGTGAAAGAGACGAGGGCGTTATGCTTTCCCGTTCGAGGGCTGCCGGAACAGCAGGTCGCGTCAAGGCCCGCTTCATGAAGGGCCATGCCGGATAGGCGTGCACATCGAACTCCATCCATGATCCTCATAGCCGGAAGGCCCGCGGATAGGCGGTGTGTTCCCGTACAGGAAGGCCGCCAGCTGCATCGTGCTTCTGGCGGCTTTTTCGTGTGGTCGAGACGCTGGTCCGCATCAGGATGCGGCTGCCGGCGTCATCGGTTTAAGCCGTGCGGAATATCTTGGCGCCCGACGGCGCATTGACGGCCCCGCCGTCGACGGTGATTTCGATCGCCGTGACATTGGCGGAATCGTCGGAGGCGAAGAAAAGCGCGGCATTGGCGATCTCTTCGGCTTCACTCATGCGGCCGAGCGGGCTCAATCCGCCGAAACGGGCTTCCAGAGCGTCCATGGCTTCCGGCGTCGCTGCCCGCGAGTCCCAGATCGGCGTCTTCGTGGCGCCAGGCGTGACCTGATTGACGCGTATGCCGCGCGGCGCAAGCTCGGACGCCAGGTTGCGGGTCATGGCGCGAACGGCGCCCTTCGTGCCGGCATAGGCCGAGTAACCGGGAATGCCGAGTACGGCGTGAACCGAGCCATTCAGGATCACCGAGCCATCGTCGTTCAGATATGGCAGGGCGGCCTGCACCGTGAAGAAGACGCCGGTAAAATTGATGCGTACGATGGATTCGAACTGTTCGAGCGTCGTTTTGCCGACCGGGGTTTCGCCGCCGATCCCGGCATTGGCGAAGACGATGTCGAATTTCCCAAGCTTTTCCGCAGCTTCGGCAAACGCCTTCTCCATGGCTGGAATGTCTGTCGTGTCGGCTTGCAGCGCCAGCACGTCGCCGCCGAGCTTCTCGGCTGCCGCAGCCAGCGTCTTCGCGTTGCGGCCGGTGATGGCGACCTTCGCACCTTCGGCGAGGAAGAGCCGGGCCGTGGCCAGCCCGATGCCGCTGTTTCCGCCGGTGATGAGGGCGACCTTGTTCTTGAGACGCATGTTCGTTGCTCCTGTTGGCTTTTGTCACGATCTGGATTATGATCGTTATCTATAAGGATTATGATCGTAATCCATTTTGTCAAGCCGGGCACGAAAGGATTTTCGATGGGCCGTTCGCAAATCGAGAAGCAGAAGACGCACGAACGCATCGTGACGCTCGCCGCCAAGCGTCTGCGCGAGGAGGGATTGGAGGGGATCGGTGTCGCCGATCTGATGAAGGAGGCGGGTTTGACCGTCGGGGGATTCTACAAGCATTTCGCCTCCCGCGACGAACTCGTGGCGGAAGCCATGGAAACCGCGATCGGATCCTGGCGGCAGCAGCAGGAGGACAGGGGGATCGATCCGGAAAGCGTGCCGCTGAATGACTATATCGATAACTATCTCAGCGAGCGCCACCGCGATCACTGCGGCGAGGGCTGTGCCTATGCGGCGTTGACGGCCGATATGGCGCGCAGCAGCGATGCGGTCCGCGCCGTCGCGACGGAAGGGCTGCGAAGGAACTTTGCTTCCATGGCGGCGCGCATGCCGCAACCGGAGACGGAGGAAGCAAGGCGGAAGGCGATCATCGCCTCCTGCCTGATGACCGGGGCGCTCGGCCTCGCGCGCGTGGCGAATGACGAGGCTCTCTCCGATGAGATTCTGGAGACCGTGAAGCTGTTCATCAAGGAGATGCCGCAGGCAAAATAAAAGCGGCCGGTTGAAGCCGGCCGCTATCGGTGTCTGAGGACTGCAGTCGATTAGGCGGCGAGCGCTAGCTCGGAGGCGCGGGCCTGGGCAGCGCCGATTGCCTTCTCGGCAGCTTCCGGGCCGAAAGCGACGCCTTCGATGTAGACGGTCTCGACATCGGTGATGCCGATGAAGGCGAGAACCGACTTGAGGTAGGGAACGGCATGGTTCAGCGGAGCAGCCGGGCCTTCGGAATAGACGCCGCCGGAGGCGAGGACGATATAGGCCTTCTTGCCGCTGGCCAGACCCTTCGGGCCGGTTTCCGTGTAGGTGAAGGTGCGGCCGGCGCGAGCGATGTTGTCGATCCAGGTCTTCAGCGAGGAATAGATGTTGAAGTTGATGAGGCCGGTGCCGATGACCAGCGTGTCGGCTGCCAGCAGTTCGTCGACGAGTGCGTCGGAAACCTTCACGAGCTCCTGCTGCTCGGGCGTGCGGGCGTCGGCGGGCGTGCGGATGGCGGCGGTGAAGGGGCCGTCAATATGCGGCAGGTTATCGGCTGCGAGGTCGCGATGAACGAGCGTCTTGCCCGGGTTGTTGGCCTTGATCTTCTCGGCAAGTTCGGTGGCGATCTTGGTGGAGAGCGAATCCGCGCGCGGGCTGGAGGTCAGAAGCAGAATGGAGGACATATCCGTTTTCCTTTTCAATGGGTTGCGAAATCGGCTGGGAGAGTCCGATCACGTTCGGTTCAATAGATAAGTCCTCAGTGCTATCGAGAAAAACTGTGATAATATGGATTGGAATTATCGATAGAATGGATGGAAGATGCTCCCCAATCCCACCCTCGATCAGTTGCAGGTTTTTCTGACCGTTGCTGAATCAGGCAGTTTTTCCGCCGCTTCGCGCACGCTCAATCGTGCTCAGTCGGTCATCAGCTATACGATCGCCAATCTGGAAGCCCAGCTCGAAATGCCGCTGTTCGAGCGTTCGGGTTCGCGCCAGCCGAAACTCACGGATGCGGGCAGGGTGATGCTGGAGGATGCGCGCCGCATCCTTTCCGATCTGCAGGTCATGCGCGCCAGGGTAAAGGGATTGAAGACCGGGCTCGAGGCCGAGGTGGCCGTGGCGATCAGCGTCATGGTGCCGGTGCATGCGACCGTCGACGTGCTGCGCGAATTTCGCGATCGCTTTCCTTATGTCTCGCTGCGGCTCGATACGGGCGAACTAGGCACGATGATGGAGCTTGTCTCCAGCGGCAAGTCGACGATCGGCATTGGCGGTTCCGTGGTGAAGCAGGACGACGCCTTGGTCATCGAGCGCATCGGTCACTCCTTTATGATGCCGGTTGCCACGCCCACCCATCCTCTTGCCCAGATGGGAAGGCCGTTGACGCTTGCCGATGTGCGCGAGGAGGTTCAGCTCGTCGTCACGGATGCCTCCAGCCTGACGAACGGCAAGGATTTCAACGTCCTCTCCTATAAGACCTGGCGCGTCAGCGATATCGCCACCAAGCATCAGCTGATCCGGGGCGGGCTTGGCTGGGGCGGCCTGCCGGCCTCGTTCATCATGGAGGATTTGCAGAAGGGGCGGTTGGTGCCTTTGGATCTCGAGGCATACGATCAGAGCGAATATCCGATCTACGCGGTCCGCAAGGTCGATAACCCTCCCGGTCCGGCCGCGGCCTGGATGATCGAGGCCTTCCGCTCCCGCCTCTCGCGATGCCCGAATCAGGAAGACTTCAAGGCGGCTGTCGAGATATTCCTGCCAGGCGACAAGCGGCTGGCCGCCGAATGAAAAAGTCCTCTCCCCGAAACGGGGAGAGGACGATTGCCGTCGCGACTACAGGACGAGCCGGTAGTTGCGGAAGCCGTCCGTGCCTTCGCCGGCATCTTCGATCTTCACGCTCTTGACCTGATCGAGGAAATCCTTGGCTTTCGGAGAGCTTTGGAACTTTGCGGTCGTGTCCGGCAGCGGCTTGAAGGTCCAGTTGCCGTCGGCGGTCGGATTGATCGTGCCCTGATCGTGGACATAGCGCACGATGACGTCCCGGTTGGTGTCGGGCGCCTGGTAGACGACCTTGTCGGCTCCGATTTCCGGGAAGTTGCCGCCGCCGCCGGCGCGATAGTTGTTGCTGACGACCAGGAACTTCTGCGCGGGATCGATCGGCTTGCCATCGAATTGCAGGTTCTGGATGCGGTTTGCATCGGCATTCAGAACCTTGCCGTCATCGCCGAAGCGGCGCGGCTGCGACACGTCGATCTGGTAGGTGACGCCGTCGATGACATCGAAATTGTAGGACGGGAAGGCGTTGTTGATGAGATCCGCATCCTTGGCGCCGGGCTGCACCTGGTTGAACATCGCAGCCGACATTTCCAGCCAGTTCTTGACCTGCGCGCCGTTGATGACGACCGCCTGTACGGTGTTCGGATAGAGATAGAGGTCGGCGACGTTCTTGATGGCAATGTTGCCGGCAGGGACGTCCGTATAGTAGTCGGCGCCGTTGCGGCCGCCGCACTTGAAGGGCGCCGCAGCCGAGAGAACCGGCAGGTCCTTGTACTGCGTCTCCTTGAGCATGTCCTTGATGTACCAGATCTGCGCCTGGCTGACGATCTGCACCGACGGATCGTCGGCGACGAGCGCGAAATAGGAGTAGAGCGGCGCGGAGGTCTTGCCGACGGGCGTGCGGACATAGGCGAGTGTCGCCTCATGCTCGACCTTGGCCGCTTCCACCACTTCCTTCTTGTCGGCGACATCGGCGATGACCTTCTTCTTGTCGTCGCGATGATAGATCGGCCTCGCCTCTGAGGTGAAGTCGACGATCTTCCAGCTGTTGCCGTCCTTTTCGAGCAACAGGTCGATCAGGCCGAGGTGCGAGCCCCAGAAGCCGGCCATGACGGCGGGCTTGCCATGCAGCGTGCCCTTGACCGGATCGGCGTCCTTGATGCCGTCCCAGGTCTTTGGGCCGGGGAAGACGAGATGCTGGTGGCCGGTGAAGACGGCATCGATGCCATCGACCGCGGCGACATAGAGCGAGGCGTTTTCCATCTTGTCGCTCGGGCCGCTGCCGTCGATGCCGGAATGCGAGAGAGCGATGATGATGTCCGCGCCTTCGGCCTTCATGACCGGAACCCAGGCCTTGGCGGCTTCGACGATATCGCGCGTCTGCGCCTTGCCTTCGAGGTTCTTGATGTCCCAGAGCATGATCTGCGGCGGCACGAAGCCGATGAAGCCGATCTTGATCGGGCTTTCATTGCCGGCGCCGTCCTTGATCTTCTTTTCCTGGATCAGATAGGGCTTGAAGAACAGGTCGTCCTTCGTCGGGTCGGAGGCGAGCTGGCCCTTGGTCAGGTTGGCGCAGACGAACGGGAAGTTCGCGCCGGCCAGCACCTTGAACATGAAATCGAGGCCATAGTTGAACTCGTGGTTGCCGAGCGTTCCCACGGAATAGCCGAGCGTGTTCATCGCCTTGATGACCGGATGGACGTCGCCGTCCTTCATGCCGTGCTGATAGGCCATGTAATCGCCCATCGGATTGCCCTGCAGCACGTCGCCGTTGTCGATCAGCAGCGAGTTGGTGGCTTCGGCGCGGATGTTGTCGATGATCGTCGCGGTGCGCGTCAGGCCCATCGTGTCGTTCGGCTTGTCGGCATAGTAGTCGTAGGGGAAGACGTTGACGTGAATGTCGGTCGTTTCCATCAGCCGCAGATGCGCCTGGTTGCCGGCTGCGCGAGCGGCGAAAGGATGCAGCACGATGAGCGCCGCCGTGGCACTCAGGCCTTGCAGCAGGGAACGGCGCGACATGCTGGGCAAATCCAGAATGGAAGACATGGAACACTCCTTCAACGATGGGGCTGTCGTTCATCAATCTCTTGCGGGCGGGAGATTAGGACGATTTTTGAAGGTGTGCACCAGTTATGTGACAAGCTTATTGTGGATCGAGCCGACATGCGCCGGCATTCGATCAACGTTTGAGAACCGGCTTTATGTCCTTGTGGAAAAAGCGGAAATAGGACGCGACCTTTGCCGAGGCGTTGGAGGATCGATCGAACTCGATGCCGATGCGGCCATTATGGGCCCAGCGCACGAACCCATCCAGCAAGCCGATATCGTCGCATTCGATGCGAACCTTGCTTCCCGCGGCGGCATAGAGCGGCGCCTGAAGGTCGAGGGCAATACCGTTCGTGGAGATATCGACCACGCGACCCGTGACGAGCTTGGTGAAATATCGGACCTGTCCCATCAGCCGGGCGTGATGGCGGGAGGAGCCTCGCGACTTGATTTTCAGATTGCCTTGGAACACAGATTTCGAAAAGTGTTGCATGGTGATATCCCAGCTTGCGCATCTTTTTCCGTTTTTGGATAGCAGATGTGCATTGAGAGATGCTTAGCATGATCGCTAAAATTGTAGTCTGGCGTCTCGAATCGACACCATGATCGGTATACGCAATCGGAGGATCGCCGGTTTTTGCTTGTGTCGTGCGTCCCGGCGAGCGACGTGTGGCTTGGCTCTGTGACTATTGAAGGGTGCAGAATTTGCGTATCGTTTCCTTGAATGCATGGGGCGGCCGGCTGCATGAGCCTTTGATCCCCTATCTCGCCGATGTCGATGCGGATGTTCTGTGCCTGCAGGAGGTGGTTCGCATGCATGATGCCGATGCCGGATGGCTGGTCTACCGCGATCATGGTGTCGAGCTTCCGCAGCGCGCCAGTCTTTTCGAGGAACTGAAGGCTGCTTTGCCGGCTTACGATGCCTTCTTTCTTCCCGTCGCACGGGGCGACCTCTTCGACGGCGACCGGCGGTTCGACTCGGAATTCGGACTGGCGACCTTCGTGCGCAGAACCTGTCCGGTCATCGGCCAGGCTGCCGGTTTCGTTCATGGTGAATTCTCCGCCGATGGCTACGGGCCGCATCCGCGCTCGCGCAACGCCCATTGCATCCGCCTGTTCGATTATCGGCACGTTTATCCCGTCACCATCGCCCACATGCATGGCCTGCGTGACCTGGGAGGCAAGGGCGACACGCCCGCGCGCCGCCATCAGGCGAATGCGCTTGTGGAACTTATCCGCCAGGTGAAGCAGGACGGCGACCGGCTGGTCGTCTGCGGCGATTTCAACGTGCTGCCCGGCAGCGAGACGTTCGAAATCCTCGCCAGCCTGGAGCTTATCGATCTTGTCACTTCACGGGGGCATGACGACACGCGCACGTCTCACTACCGAAAGCAGCCCCGTTTCGCCGACTACATGCTGGTGACGCCGAATGTCGAAGTCGTCCGCTTCGATCCCGTCGCCGCGCCCGAAGTGTCGGATCATCGCCCGTTGCTTTTGGACCTGCGCTGAAAATCCTCACAAGCCGACATTCGGCCGGTCGATGATTTCGCGAAGCGCAAAGCTGGAATTGATCTTCACGACATGGGGCAGGGCCGAGAGCCAATCGCGATGGATGCGCTCGTAGTCCTCGAGATCCCGCGCGGCGACGCGCAATATGTAGTCGTATTCGCCCGACATGAGGTAGCAGCCGAGCACGTTCGGACAGCGTTTCACCGCCGTTTCGAATTCCGACAGCGTCTTGGCGAACTGGCCGGATAGCGAAATGTGCACGATGGCGATCATCTTGTAGTTCAACGCCTTGTGCGACAGATGCGCGTGATAGCCGTCGATGACCCCGCTCTTTTCAAGGATATCGAGCCGGCGGGAGCAGGCCGAGGGGGACAGGCCGACTTTCTCGGCCAGTTCCGCATTGGTGATCCTGGCATTCTGCTGCAGCATCCGCAGAATCGAATGATCGATGGCGTCGAGGTCGGACATTCGAAGATCTTTCGAAAAAACGCGTGTCCGCGCAATAAATCACGAAAAATGACTGCAGCGCAAATTGTCTTTGCAAGGACATTGCGGGGCGGAGGTGGTCTGATTTCAGCCGGAGAGAATGCAGACGAACAAGCATTCGAGGAGGAGTGAAATGCGCGTTGGTTGTCCCAAGGAAATCAAGAACCACGAATATCGCGTCGGCCTGACGCCGGCGTCCGTTCGTGAATATGTCGCCCATGGCCACGAGGTCTGGGTCGAAACGAAGGCCGGTGCCGGCATCGGCGCCGACGATCATGCCTACATTGCCGCCGGCGCCAAGATCGCCGCCAGCGCCAAAGACATTTTCGAGAAGTGCGACATGATCGTGAAGGTCAAGGAGCCACAGCCCTCCGAATGGGCGCAGCTCCGCGAAGGCCAGCTTCTCTACACCTATCTGCATCTCGCGCCCGATCCGGAGCAGACGAAAGGCCTGCTCGCATCCGGCGTGACCGCAGTCGCCTACGAGACCGTTACCGACGAGCGCGGCGGCCTGCCGCTGCTGGCGCCGATGTCCGAGGTCGCCGGACGCCTGTCGATCCAGGCGGGTGCGACAGCCCTGCAGAAGGCCAATGGCGGCCTGGGCATCCTTCTCGGCGGCGTGCCGGGTGTTCTGCCGGCCAAGGTCGCCATCATCGGCGGCGGCGTCGTTGGCCTGCATGCGGCCAAGATGGCGGCGGGCCTCGGTGCCGACGTCAGCATCCTCGACCGCTCCCTGCCGCGCCTGCGCCAGCTCGACGACATCTTCAACGGCCGCGTCCACACCCGCTATTCCAGCATCCAGGCGCTGGAAGAGGAGGTCTTCTCCGCCGATCTGGTGATCGGCGCCGTTCTGATCCCGGGTGCTGCCGCGCCGAAGCTCGTCACGCATGAGATGCTGTCCGGCATGAAGAAGGGCTCGGTCATTGTCGACGTCGCCATCGATCAGGGCGGCTGCTTCGAAACCTCCCATGCGACGACGCATTCCGATCCGACCTACGTGGTCGAGGGCGTCGTGCATTACTGCGTCGCCAACATGCCGGGCGCGGTTCCGGTCACCTCGGCGCACGCTTTGAACAACGCCACCATCTACCACGGCCTGGCCTTGGCCGATCGTGGCCTGCGCGCCATCGCGGAAGACAAGCACCTCCGCAATGGCCTCAATGTCCATAAGGGCCGCGTGACCAACAAGCCGGTGGCGGAAGCGCTCGGCTACGAGGCCGTCGCGCCCGAGAGCATTCTGAACGTCGCGTAAAGCCTGTCGCGCGCACCTCAGATGAAGGCGCTGGCATCCGCGTATGCTGGCGCTCCTACCTTGTCGATCCGGCATTGATAGCAGTTGTTGCGTGCCGAGCGGACATGGACATAGGCGATATCGGGGCGTTCGAGCAGTGAGGCCGCATAGACCGCGATGTCGCCGGTCGGCGTCACCGCGCCGGTTCCATAGACGATGCGATCGTTCTTCCCATAGCCACGCACGATGAAATCCCGGCTGGTCGCCAGCACCGGCGGCAGGATTTCCGCCGCCTCGTAACGCTTGCACGGCGTCTTGTGCAGGAAGATCGGACCGGTCTCCGCGTAGGGCTGCAACTCCGGAAAGGGCCGATAGGCAAACACGAACAGCTCTTCGCCGGCATCGATATTGCGCAGGCAGTGGCGGCAGGGATGGCCGGGGCCATCGGAGATCATGGTCTCCGCTTGGTGACCATAAGCATCCGCACCGCCGCTCCAGAGAACTTCGGCGTCGGGCGTGGGCATGGCGGCAAAAGCGATGGAAGGCATGGCAAAGCTCCTTTCGAGATCTGCAATGTCATGCGCCGGCAAGGGGTGGGAAACCACCCGATTCCTGCGGTCTTGCCTCGTTGGTCAGCCACTATGCACGGCGCGGAACAATTGTGCGGGCCGCGGCGCCTCAGCCTCTCTTGACGAGTTCGAGCAGTTCCTTGTCACTCAGTGGCCTGACAATACCTTCACCGGTCGAAATCGGCGAAAAGCCGAACATCTGGTAGAGCTGCAGAGCCCGCGGATGATCGAGATTGTTCGTGGTCGTCACGATCCGCTGAGGATTGAGCGTCCATATTGCGTAAAGCGCCTGCAGCAGGAACCATTTGCCGATGCCGAGGCCGAGGGCATGCTCGATGAGGCCGAAATGGCTGAGCTCGATCGTCTCTTCGTCCTGACGGAAATATTCGAAGAATCCGGCCGGCGCTCCGTTGACATAGAGCACGCTGATATTGTTGCGCTGATCGTGAAGAGTGGCCGTCAAGTTCTCATCGGAGAGGCGAAGGCGATCCACCCAATGCCAGCGGGAGCCCACCTGGCGGTAGAGATAGCGATAGAACGGCAGCGGGATATCGGGTGAACGCATGATCGCGGTCTGGATATTGACCGGCACCGGCAAGCTTGTCTTGGGCGGTGCGGTCATTTCCAGGCGAGTGATATGGACCTTGATGGACGAGGGCGTTTTCACGATCACGATGCTCAATCTTGACCGGTAACGATCGGCGTATCCGCCCGGCTGCCCCATTCCGACCAGGAGCCGTCATAGAGCCTGTTGCTGCCGTGACCGAGGGATTCGAGCGCGAGTGTAATGATGGCGGCGGTGATGCCGGATCCGCAGGTCGTCACCACGGGCTTATCGAGATCGATGCCGGCCTTTTCGATCGTCTCGCGCAGTTCGGGCAGCGACTTGAACTTGCCGTTCGTGGCGAACACGCCCGAAGGCAGGCTTCTCGCTCCCGGCATATGGCCGGAGCGCATGCCTTCGCGCGGCTCCGGTTCCGCGGCAGCAAAGCGCCCGGCGCTGCGCGCATCCGCGATCTGCAGGGAACCGGAATCGACGATCGCACGCATCTCGTCGAGCGAAACGACACGGCTGCCGTTGAACCTCGGTTTGAAGGTCGCGGGTTCGAAGGCAGGCAGCACCGTCTCCAGCGGGCGTCCCTCGGCTTTCCAGCCATCGAGGCCGCCGTCGAGCACGAAGACGTTCGGCGCCCCCATGACGATGTGGAACAGCCACCAGACGCGCGGCGAGGCAAACAGACCCGGGCCGTCATAGACGACGATGCGGTCGCTCTCGCTGATGCCCAGCTTGCCGACCTCGGCCGCAAAGACTTCAGGCGCAGGGACCATGTGTGGCAGGTTGGTCGAATGATCCGATATCTTGTCCTGATCGAAGCGGATCGCGCCGGGAATATGGCCGCTGGCATATTCGGCGTCGGCATTGCGCTTCTGGGCCGGCAGATAGAAGGATGCGTCGACAACGCGCAGGTCCTTGGCGCCCAGCTCGCCTTGCAGCCAGTCCGCGGATACGACGAAACGGCTCTTGTCCGCTGCCATGATGATCTCTCCCTGCTGTGAATTATGGGTCTTGATATCGGGATATAGGCGCTTGCCCGGTCAATTTTCGTCGGCCGGCGTGCCGAAGCGAATGCGGAAGCGACGGTTTTCCTTACCCTTCTTCTCGATCTTGGCGATGTGGATCGCCCCGACCTCCTGTGTCTCCGATACATGCGTGCCGCCGCAAGGCTGGCTGTCGACGGACGAATCCTCGCCGATGCAGACGAGGCTCACTCGCCCGAGACCCATCGGCGGCCGCACGTTCTTGGATTTGACGATACCGGGATTGGCGATCAGCTCCTCGTCCGTGATCCAGCGGACGAAAATCGGATGGTTCTCGTTGACGAGCGCCATCATCTTCGCCGTCACCTCGTCCTTGTCGATCGTCTCGCTCATGTCGAAATCGACGCGGCTTTCGTCCTCGCCGACCGCCGCGCCGGTGATCGGGTAGGGGCAGACCACCGAGAGAAGGTGACAGGCGGTGTGCATGCGCATGAGCTTGTAGCGACGCGCCCAGTCGACGTGTAGCACCAGCTTTTCCCCGACGATCGGCAGCGGCTGACCCTCGAGCGGCACATGGATGATGATGTCCTTGATCGGGCCGTGCTTCGTCTGGCCGAGCGCGATCCTGGAGCCGTCGCCACGCTCCAGGAAGCCGGTATCGCCGGGCTGGCCGCCCGAAGTGGCATAGAAACAGGTCTGATCGAGTTCGATGCCCCCGTCTTCGTGGATTGCGGTTACGACTGCTTCCGCGGTCGAGAGATAGAAATCATCACGATAGAGGGCATTGACGGTCATGAAATCACGCTGTTGTTTCGTATGGAACGGAAATATCCGTCCGCTTTGCAAGATAGGACGGCAGCGGCAGGCCCTTGGACTTCAGGAAGTCGGGATTGAAGAGCTTGGACTGATAGCGATTGCCGTAATCGCAAAGGATGGTCACGATCGTATGGCCGGGACCGAGATCCTTGGCGAGGCGAACCGCGCCGGCGATATTGATGGCCGTCGAGCCGCCCAGGCAAAGGCCCTCGTGCTCGACCAGATCGAAGACGTAGGGAAGCGCCTCGGCATCGGTGATCTGGTAAGAGAAGTCGGGCGTAAAGCCTTCCAGATTTGCCGTGATGCGTCCCTGGCCTATGCCTTCCGTTATCGAGGAACCGGAGGATTTCAGCTCGCCGTTCTGGTAGAACTCATAGAGTGCGGCGCCTTCCGGATCGGCAATGCCGATCTTGATGTCCTTGTTGAAGGCATGCAGGCCCATGGCGACGCCCGCCAGCGTTCCGCCGGAGCCGACCGAGCAGATGAAGCCGTCGATCTTGCCTGACGTGTCGGCCCAGATTTCCTTGGCCGTCGTCTCGATATGCGCCTGCCGGTTGGCGACGTTGTCGAACTGGTTTGCCCAGATCGCGCCGTTCGGCTCCGTCTTTGCCAGTTGCTCGGCAAGCCGGCCCGAGACTTTCACGTAGTTGTTCGGGTTCTTGTAGGGGACGGCGGGAACTTCGACCAATTCGGCGCCGAGCAGCTTCAGCGCGTCCTTCTTTTCCTGGCTCTGCGTTTCCGGAATGACGATGACGGTGCGATAGCCGAGCGCCTTGGCGACCAGCGTCAGGCCGATGCCGGTGTTGCCCGCCGTGCCTTCAACGATGACGCCGCCGGGCCTCAGGAGGCCTTTCTTTTCGGCGTCGCGGATGATGTAGAGTGCCGCACGATCCTTGACCGATTGGCCAGGGTTCAGAAATTCGGCCTTGCCCAGAATGGTCGAGCCCGTCGCCTCGGAGGCACCCTTGAGCTTGATCAACGGCGTGTTGCCAATTGCTTCGAGGACGGACGGATGGACGGTCATGGAATCTGCCTTCTGTTCGCAACTACTGTAAGAACGGTCTTTTCCCTTCACAAGGCTGCATAGGCAAGAAATTCTGTTCCTTGCTGTTTGTTCGCACGGCAAAATTCGACTTGGCGGCATCCATCGACCCGGCTTTTCCATGGGGTGCGATGGTCTCCGGTCGGTGACATCGATTTCCGCGCCGAGCCTGCAAACCGGCCGAAAGCGGCCACAATGATACGCTATTTCTAAAATGCCAAGGACGGCCGCGATTGAGCGTTTGATGTTGGCGGCCGCCCAGCCAAGGAGAAGAGCCATGAGCCCGTTCATCGCACGCCCTGAACACGGAGTCGTCTGGATTACCGGCGCCAGTTCCGGCATCGGCCGCGCGCTCGCGCTGAAGCTGGCGGAAGAGGGGTACAAGGTGGCCGTTACCGCCCGCAGCCACGACAAGCTTCTGGCTTTGCAGGCGGAGGCAAGCGCGCTTGCCGGCAGCATCGTCGTACTCGACGGCGATGTGACCGATGCGGAGGATATGGAGCACACCGTTGCCGCCATCGAATATCAGCACGGCCCCGTTTCCCTGGCGGTCCTGAATGCCGGCATTTATTTGCCGGCGCGCGGCGAGGATCTCAATCATGAGGTGTTCGAGCGCAGTTTCGCCGTCAATCTCCACGGTGTCGTTAATTGCCTCGTTCCAGCGGTGCGCCATATGCGCGCCAGGGGACATGGCCAGATCGCCCTCGTGTCGTCCGTGGCGGGTTATGGCGGCCTGCCGGGTGGTGCCGCATACGGAGCCAGCAAGGCCGCGCTTATCAACATGGCCGAAAGCCTGAATTTCGAGCTCGACCGCATGGGCATCCATATCCAGCTCGTGACGCCGGGCTATGTGAAGACGCCGCTGACGGCGCAGAACAAGTTCGAGATGCCCGACGTCGTATCGGCGCAGCAGGCGGCGGATGCGATCGCCGCCGGATTGAAATCAGCGGCTTTCGACATCAGCTTCCCGAAGAGCATGGTCTACCGTGCAAAGCTGTTGAAGTTTCTGCCTTACAGCCTTTATTTCCGGGTGCTTGGATATTTTCTTGGAGGTGGGCACAAACGCCGGTCGGTCGGCCCGCGCGTTACACCGCACCCGGCCGAATAGCGCTCATTCGTCACCTTTCAGCGAAGCATGCGCAGCAAGCGCGCGCTGCCGCGCGACAGCATGATCGACGATCGGGCGGGGATAATGCTTGCCCAGTTCTATGCCGGCACGCCTCAGCACATCGTCGGGCGCTTCGAAGGGCCGATGGATATACTTGCTGTCGAGTTCGGCCAGTTCCGGCACAAATGCACGGACATAGCCGCCATCCGGATCGAATTTCTCACCCTGCAGCACCGGATTGAATATGCGGAAAAAGGGGGAGGCGTCGGCGCCGGATCCCGCGACCCACTGCCAGTTTGCGGCGTTGGCCGCCGGATCGGCATCGACAAGCGTATCGCGAAACCATGCCTCGCCCTCGCGCCAGTCGATCAACAGATCCTTGATGAGGAAGGAGGCGGTAATCATGCGGACGCGATTATGCATCCAGCCGTGCCGCCACAGCTGCCGCATGCCGGCATCGACGATCGGATATCCCGTTTGCCCCCGCCGCCAGCTGTCGAAGAGCCTGGCATCCGCATGCCAGGGAAAATCGTCGTAGCGATCGTTCCAGTTGGCGGAGCCGAGTTTCGGGAAGTGGAAGAGCTGGTGATAGCAGAATTCCCGCCAGGCAAGCTCCTTGCGGAAGCGAACGATATTGTCCGCGGGAATCTTGCCGGCCAGCCCGCGTGTCGCATGCCATATGCGGGCCGGCGAAATTTCGCCGAGCGCCAGATGGGGCGAGAGCAGGGAGGTTGCCGGCTTGTCCGGAAAGTCGCGGCCGACCGCATATCCGTCGATCGCACCGTCGATGAAATCCTCCAGCTTCTCGTGCGCTGAGGCTTCGCCCGGCACCCACATCTCCGCGAAGGCCGATGCCCAGTTCGGCCTTGTCGGCGGCAGCGACCAGGAATCGAGAGAATCCGACTGTGGCCAATGTCTTGGGGCGAGCAGTTTTTCCGGCGCCTCGATCGGAAATGGCGGCTCGCAGGAGTGCTCGAGCGCGCGCCAGAAGGGCGTATAGGTCTTGTAGTGATTGCCGGTGCCCGTGCGCAGGCGCGTCGGCTCATGCAGCAGCTGACCCGCAAAGCTGTTGGCCTCGATGCCTTTGTCCCGCAGCGCCTTCTTGACCCGGGTGTCCACGGCGATGCCGGCCGGATCATAGCGCCGGTTCCAGACGACGGCCTCGGCGTCGGTCTCCGCAAGAAGCTTTTCGAGTACCGTCTGCGCATCGCCCTGCCGAAGGATGAGCTTGCTGGCGAGCGCATCGAGGGCTTCCTGCAAGGCGGCCAACGAATGATGCAGCCACCAAGCCTGCGCCGCACCCAGCGGCCCGCACTCACTTGCCTCCGCCTCGCGAATATAAACGGGAATGACCGGGCGGCCCGATGTCGCGGCGGCATGCAAAGCGTGATTGTCGTCGAGACGGAGATCCTTGCGGAACCACAGCAGGATGGGATTCGGCTCTTTCTTCGATGTCGTCATGGTCCTGGCCGATCGTCCGCCTTCTAAAACTTCATGGGTTTTGCCGCCGCCGGAACCAATATACGGCCCCGGTGGAGAAATGGTTCCACCACCGCGCGTTTCATCGAGGAATTCCGCACGCAACTCTCGTGAGGAAATCGGGATGCATCTTGTGATATAAGGGCCCTTGTCACTGTTCTGTAATGCAAATTCGCTAGCAGTCCACCCGATTGACATGCCCAGAATTGACAGGCGGGGAAGATTAACATGGCGGAAATCCGGATCGAACAAGTTCGCAAGGCCTATGGACGCAATCAGGTGGTCCATGGCGTCGACCTGAATTTCCGATCAGGCGAGTTTGTCGTCATTCTCGGACCGTCCGGTTGCGGCAAGTCCACGCTGCTGCGCATGATCGCCGGCCTGGAAGATATTTCCTCCGGAGAGATCGTCATCGACGGCAAGGTGGTCAACCAGCTCGAGCCGCGCGAGCGCGGCTGCGCCATGGTCTTCCAGAACTATGCGCTCTATCCGCACATGGATGTCGCCGCCAACATGGGTTACGCCCTGAAGGTGGCCGGTGTGCCGCGTGCCGAGCGTGATCGCCGCATCAAGGAAACCGCCAGGATCGTCGGCCTCGAAGATTTTCTCGCCCGGAAGCCGGCCGAGCTTTCCGGTGGCCAGCGTCAGCGCGTCGCCATGGGCCGCGCCATCATCCGCGAGCCGAAGGTCTTCCTCTTCGACGAGCCGCTCTCCAACCTCGATGCCAAGCTGCGCGTGCAGATGCGCGTCGAGATCCGCCGCCTGCACAAGCGCCTTTCGGCAACGTCCGTCTTCGTGACGCACGATCAGGTCGAGGCCATGACGCTCGCCGACAAGCTGGTCGTCATGTACAAGGGCAATGTCGAGCAGGTCGGCACGCCGCTCGAGGTCTACAACACGCCGCGCACCCGCTTCGTCGGTTCCTTCATCGGCTCGCCGGCCATGAATTTCCTGGAAGGGACCTTCTCGGCTAACGGCGAACAATTCATCTTCGACGGTATCCCGATCTCCATCGATGCGAATATCGGCAAGCGCCATGCCGGCCAGCCGGTTGCTCTCGGCATCCGCCCGGAGCATGCGCGCCTGGTCGCGGCAGGTACGCCGGGCGCGATCCCGGCAACGGTCGATTTCGTCGAAGAGCTTGGTGCGGGCCGCGTCATCCATTGCGATATCAACGGCTCGAGCTTCGCCGTCGCGGTTGCCGATCACACGACCGGCCAGACCGGCCAGTCCGTTGCGCTGGAGCTGCCGCAGCAGCACACGCATCTCTTCGCCCAGGATACCGGGCTGCGGCTCGATGCCGTCGCCTCCGTCACGCCGCTCAAGGTGCTGGCAAGCTGATTTCAAACATAACTTTTCAGTAGGTGTGCCCGGAAGTTTTCCCGACTTCCGGGTTTTTTTTATCCTGCGTGGATCGACCGCCTCGCTGGCGCGAAAGGCTGCCCGCTGCCAAGCGGTCATTCCGATGGAGGAAGGCCATTCGCATGGCAGTCGTTATCTACGGCGATGTATGGGGCAGGTATTGCGAGGCATCGGATGGAAACCGTGCGATGCCGCCACCGGTTTCGACCGGTTGCCGGGAGAGCGGCCGGCCATCATGCGGATGGTCCGGCGGAATGCAGATCGATGCTCGATCGCAAAGAGGCCTGCCGCGCGCGCGGATGCGGCGCGGCAGGTAGCGGGATCACTTTTCCGTTGCGATCAGGCCGCGAACGAACCAGCGCTGCATCAGCACGACCACGGCAAGCGGGGGCAGCATGACGATCAGCGTGCCTGCCATGGCGATGTGCCATTCAGGAAGCCCGCCCACGTTCGGGATGAGCTGCTTGAGCTCGGTCACTGCGGTTGCGTGCGACGGATCGGTGGTGACGAGCAGCGGCCACAGATATTGGTTCCAGGCCCAGAGGAACATGATGGTGCCGAGCGCGGCCATATTGGTGCGCGACAGCGGTATCAAAATGTCGATGAAGAAGCGCAGCGCTCCGGCGCCGTCCATGCGTGCGGCTTCGGTCAGTTCGTCCGGTATCGTCAGGAAGAACTGACGATAGAGGAAGGTGCCGGTGGCCGTGGCGATCAGCGGCAGGATCAGGCCGGGATAAGAATTGAGCAGCCCGAGGCTCAGCGATACTTCGATGCCTGTGACCTTCTGGATGAGCCAGGTGATGCCGGTGATGTCGAGAAGGCCCTGGTAAGGGGACAGGACGTTCGCGGCGACCGCGTAGGTCGGCACGATACGCACTTCGAGCGGCAGCATCAGCGTTATGAAGATCAGCCAGAAGATGAAGTGGCGGCCGGGATAGCGGAAGTAGACGAGCGAAAAGGCGGTGAGCGCCGAAATGATTACCTTGCCCGCCGCGACGCCTCCCGCAAAGATCAGGCTGTTGACGAGTTTGGGGCCGAGGTCGGCAGTGGTCCAGGCCGTCTTCATGTTGACCCAGAAATCCGATCCCGGGATCAGCGACATCGGCACTTTGTTGACGTCGGCCAGATTGTGCGAGGCGGCGATGGCAACGATGGCCAGCGGTCCGACGGCCACCAGGAAGCCGAGGAACAGGATCAGATGCGTGAAGAAATTAAGGATGGGTGTGCGCTCGACCATGTCAGCCTCAACGGTAATGCACGCGCTTCTCGATGAAGCGGAACTGGAAGACGGTAAGCACGATGATCAGCAGCATCAGGATGATGCTCTGTGCCGCCGCACCGGAATAGTCGAGGCCCTTGAAGCCGTCGAAGACGATCTTGTAGACCATGAGGTTGGTCGAGTTGTGCGGCCCACCTGACGTCATGATATCGACGATGCCGTAGGAATCCTGGAAGCTCTCGGTGATGTTGATGACCAGCAGGAAGAAGATCGTCGGCGTGATCAGCGGGAACTGGATGTCCCAGAAGCGCCGAAGCACGCCGGAACCGTCCATGGCTGCTGCCTCGATCTGCGAGCGTGGGATGGCCTGGAAGGCTGCCAGAAAGAAGATGAAGCTGTAGCCGATATATTTCCAGGAGAAGGCGGCGATGATCGAGGCCATGGCGGCGGTGCCGTCGAGGCCCGGGTCCCAGAATCCTGGCCAATAATGATTGACGATGGACATGAAGCCGGCTTCGGGCGCCAGGATAAAGCGGAAGGCCATTGCCGAGGCGGGCGCGGCGATGCCGTAAGGCCAGATCAGCACCACGCTGTAGAATTTCGAACCGCGCAGCTGCCGATCGGTCAGCGCCGCAAGGATCAGCGCGGCCACAAGGGAGATACCGGTGCTGATCGCCGCGAAAATGATGCTGATCGTGACCGAGTTCCAGTAATCGGCATTGGCAAGGATGGATTTGAAGTTATCGAGCCCCACCCAGATGTTGCCGCCGCCCCAGGGCTGCTGCAACGTCAGCGACCAGAAGATCGCCTGACCGGCCGGCCAATAGAAAAAGGTGAAGATAAGGAGCAATTGCGGCACTGCGAACAGGATGCCGACGCTCCATTTGCTGAAAGTTATACGCTTTTCCATTGTCTCTTCCGGCTTGGGATCCCGATGCCACGCTTGCTCTTATAACGAACGTCCGCCGGGAAACCCCGGCGGACGCTGCTATGTTCATCAGCTGCGAGGCTTACGGCAGCTGCTTGCCCTTGTAGGTGGCTTCGAAGCGATCGAGGACGGCGTCGCCGTTCTTGACGAGGTTGTCGAGGCCTTCCTGGACGCTGACCTTGTTGGCGAAGATGGCCTGCATCTGGTTGCCGAATTCAGCGCGGATCTGCGTGAAGTTGCCGAGGCGGACGCCGCGGGTGATCGGGGTCGGCTCGGAAGCGGTGAGGCTGGCGATGGCGACTTCACGGCCCTTGAAGGGAGCCTTGTCATAGAAACCGGAGGACTTCATGAAGTCGAAGCCCGACTTGGTGACCGGGATGTAGCCGGTGTTGGTCGACCAGAAGAGGGCGGTTTCGGGCTTTGCGATGAAGTTCAGGAACGCAGCGGCGCCCTTGTATTCATCGGTCGACTTGCCGGAGAGAACCCAGAGCGATGCGCCGCCGACGAGCGAATTCTTCCGCTCGGTGCCGGCGTAGACCGGAAGTTCGGCAACATCCCAGTTCATGCCGGCCTTCTGCGTCTTGGTGACCGTGCCGTGGTCGCCGACCGAGGTCAGGATCATCTGGCAATCGCCGGAAGCGAAGGCCTGAACCATGTCCTGACCGAGGTCCTTGGACTTGATCTTGACGAAGCCCTGGTCGTACCAGCTCTTGAGGTCGGTGACGTACTTAACGAACTTGGTCTTGTTGACCGTCAGGCGGGCGCTGAGGCCATCATAGCCGTTGTTCTTGGTCGCGACCGGCTGATCGTGGATCGCGGAGAACTGCTCCATCAGTTGCCAGCTTTCGTTGCCGGAGATGTTGATCGCCATCGGGCAATCATAGCCGGCGCCCTTCAGGGCCTTCATGTCTTCGGCAGCTTCTTCCCAGGTCTTCGGAGCAGCGGTCTTGCCGATCTTGGCGAAGGAATCCTTGTTCCAGTAGAGCAGGGCGGTGGAGGAGTTGAACGGGAAGGAGAGCAGCTCGCCCTTCGAGGTGGCGTAGTAGCGGGCGATACCCGGGAAATAGTCGTTCCAGTTCACCTTATAGTTATTTTCCGCCATCAGCTTGCTGACCGGATAATAAGCGCCGGAAAGCATCATCGTTGCGGTGCCGACGTCATAGACCTGAACGATCGTCGGCTGCTTGCCGGCGCGGAAGGCGGCAATCGTGTTCTGCAGGGCGGCGTCGTAGTTGCCCTGGCTGGTGCAGACGACCTGATAGTCCTTCTGGGAATCATTGAAGTTTTGGCACATCGTCTGAACGACGCGCTCCAGATCGCCCGAGAGGCCGAACCAGAAATCGAACTTGACCGGAGCTGCGGCAGCCGGCATCGCCAGCGCAGCGCTCATGACGCCAGCGGCGGCGGCAGAAATGAAATTTTTAAGTTTCGACATAATCCTATTTCCTTTTGAAAGCTCGGAACCGGTGGTCTTGCGCAAGTCCGCGGTAGCGCGGGTTATAGACAAGCTGTGTGACAGTTTGTTGAGGCCAAGAATCCCGTATCGGCGGGCTTTTTCACTTGAGCCGCCGGTTCGCGAACGATCGTTCTTCGCAGGATCGTGCATTTGAGATTGTGCTAATCAATGCGTGCGGGGCGTGGTTACTCGCGCATAGCTTGTCGGCTGCCGGAGAACTCGGGATTGCTTCCTTGCTGGCACCTTGAATGGTGTTGCAAGATCGCCGTCAGCGAATCCCGAAGGTATTGGAGGAATGCGAAGATGGGTCTCAGCGAGCGGCAGAAGATGGCGGCGGGAGAGTGGTACTGCTGCTTCGACCCGGAACTCGATGCCTTGCGCTGGCAGGCGCGCGAGGCCGTGCATCTGCATAACAGCATGCCACCTTCGCAGCGCGGCAATCTTGCTCCCGCTCTGTCCGCGCTCTTTGCCGAGTTGGGAGAGAGCGTTTTCCTGGAAGCGCCGTTTCATTGCTCCTATGGCATCAACATTTCGCTCGGCCGCCGGGTCTATATGAATACGGGCTGCGTCATTCTCGACAGCGCCAGCGTCCGCATTGGTGACGGCAGCATGCTGGGGCCAGGCGTCCATATCTATTGTGCCGAGCACCACAAGGATCCGGAGCTGCGGGGAGCGGGCATGGAGATCGCCCGGCCGGTCACGATCGGCAAAAGCGTGTGGATCGGCGGCGGAGCAATTCTGGTCGGCGGCGTGACGATAGGCGATGGCGCCATCATCGGCGCCGGCTCGGTCGTCACCAGGGACGTTGCGGCTGGAGCGACCGTCGTCGGCAATCCTGCCCGCCCTGTCGGCGTGAAATAATGAGCGGCTAGTTCGCCGGACGGCGCTTCCTCGTCCACCAGACGGCCAGGCGCCGGCGCCAGCGGCGAACGATCGGCATGTCGTGCGAGAGCACGATGAAGCCCAGCGGCAGCATCCAAAAGCCAAGCACCGGCAGAAAACCGAGCAGGCCGCCAAAGATGAGGCCGATTCCCACACCCATACGGGCAAGCCGCGATCTTGGCAGGGGAATTCTCACAGAGCCGAAAACAAGCTCGCGGGTCGAGGGATCAATGCCGAAACGCCTTGTTTTCCGGCCATTTCGATCGGCATTCGTTGTCGTGTCGCTTTGATCGGTCATCCACAGGAAATGGTGAAGCGAAGAAATAATGCAAGAGAAATGGATTTTTTTGAAAAAACCGCTTGGCAAATCGGGAAAGCATTTGTATTACCCCGCTCACACCGCGCCAAGCGCATTCCCTGGTAGCTCAGCGGTAGAGCATTCGACTGTTAATCGACAGGTCGCCGGTTCGAATCCGGCCCGGGGAGCCACTCTTCTTCGCAAGATTTAAGGCTGAAGTTCACATCCGACGATGCGACTGCGTCTGATGCGGAATTGCCGGCATACGGCTTGTTTCCCGGCTGAATGAGCGGACAGCTTTAGCAGCACAATTTTGCAGTTTTATTGCACGCGTTTCGCGGCGCAGATTTTCCCGGGCTTCGTTTTCGATCTTGATCCGGACGCATGGGGCGTCTTCATTGACCAGTCTTCTACCGGCATGGCAGGATAGCCGCTGGCTCGGCCGAGGGCGGCGATTGGGGCGGATTTTGGCATATGGGGGATATGTGATGCCTGAGAATGTGGAATCGCGCCTGTTGTCTCGTGTGGGATGGGTGCTGACATTGATCGTAGTCCTTGTGCTGGTCGCCGATGCCGCGGTCAGTCTGTTTTCGCCGGCGACGCTCACCGCCGAAATGGAGGCCACCGGATTTCCGGCCGGCCAGGCATCATTGCTGGGGCTGATTACGCTCGCCTGCGCGGTTCTCTACGCTATTCCGCGTACCGCCATGCTGGGCGCTATCCTGATAACCGGTTTTCTGGGAGGCGCGATCTGCACGCATTTTCGCCTCGGTGAAATTGGGTCGCCGCCACAACTTATCAGTTTATTGCTCGGGGTAATGGCGTGGGGTGGCCTTTATCTTCGCGATGCACGCATCCGGCGCCTGCTGCCCCTTCATTCGTCAATCGGCTGAAAACGGGCCGCGCACTGTCGTCCAGGATTTTTGCGTTGCAATAACAACATCTTGCACTGCACTTCGTCCCTTGCTGCTGCCGAAAGGTAGCGGGCTAAGGAGATTGCGCCGACAGGATACGCCGGGGATTCCGGAAGGCCCGTTTACGACAGCTTTTACGCGTCCGAATATGATCTTCTCAAGAAACTAGTTCAAGGCATGGTTGCTCTCGCAAATGTGAGAACATGTTCATGCGTCGTTAATGCGAAGCGGCGCATGAACATAGATGCGTGATCCGCGCAGCATAGTCCCCCAATGCTTTAGAGGTTCGACATGAAAAACCTGTTTCTTGCTTCCGCAGTCGCTCTGGCATCGCTCCTTGCCGTCAGCGCGCCTTCCGAGGCCGCTCCGATGCATCATCGCCATCATGGCAATCACCATCATCACCGCAACTGCCATATGAAGACGGTAAAGCACAGAGAGCATGGCCACTGGGTCGTACGCAAGGTACGCGTCTGCCGTTGATCGGCTGGAGCAGGGAAATGCGCCGGTTTCCCTTGTAGCGGTTCCGGGAAGTGCTTAGCAGCTTTCCGTCCGGAATTGCGTAAAGCAGGCAGATAGAGCGGTTCGGCGATTTCAGAGAAAACGTGACCGCTTTGAACTAAACTGGCCGCTGCCGAGGTTCTCGGCAGCGGCCATGTCGTTTGCGGAGGCTTGAGCCCGCTTGCGCCCAGCCCGCCATTTGCGTTGGGCTGCGCGCTGCTTGGATGGCGATCGACGCGTCCGGGAATCCCGTTGCGCATCGGCCGTTCCAGGCACGATATCAGGGTCGAATTTCGAATATCACGCCATGATGGGGCCGATGATGATAGCGGCGGCCGTCTCTCCAGCCATTGTCCCAGCGGCGGCCTTCCCACCCCCGCTCATGCCAATGGCGGCGGTCGTGGTGGCGATCGCGCCAGTCGGTTCTCCGGCCATCGCCCGGAAATCCGCGGGTTCCGTGCTCCTGCACCAGGATGATGTTCGATGCTGATGAAGGGGACGGGTTGTTGCCGAATGAGGCGGACGCGGCGGGCAGGGAGGCCGATAATACGGATCCCACTGCCAGCGCAGCGGTCAAAGCAATTGAAGCGAGATGTTTCAAGGCGGTAACTCCTATGTTCAGGCACGTCCCTTTTCATCAATAAACGCTACCGCACCGACAAGGTTCCCCTTTCTGGTTGATGGGAAGCCTTGCGATACGCGCGCTGATCGTGGGGCGGACCTGTGTCTTCAGGAATTACCGACAAAAAAAAGGGGGCCGGCAGGGAAAGCCGGACCCCTTCCTTCTCTGATCGGAGGTCAAGTCAGATCAGGTTAGAAGTTGCGTTCGAAGCGCAGGATGCCCGAAACGGTGTCGTCGTGGGCGTAGTCGTAGTGAACGTAGGTCAATTCCGGCTCGACCAGGAGGTTCTTAACCGGGTTGAACTTCAGGTTCGTGGTGGCTTCGAAGATCTTCGAGTCGGTGTAGGCGAGCTGGAGGTTCCACTTCAGCTTGTCGTTGACCGGAACGCCAACGCCGCCCCAAACAGCCCAGTCACCCCAGCCGCACTTCGCGCCGTTCACAGTGCCGTCCGGCGCCGTGCAAGCGGAGATGTCCTGGTTCGAACCGGCATACTGGTTCAGCTTCTTGCCGTCCGTGTTCCAGCCGCCCATCAAGAAGGCCGAGAAGCCGCCGAAGTCAGCGTCTACACGAGCCTTGATGGCGCCTTCTTCGACGATCGAGTCATAACCGCCGACGACCTTGAAGCCCCATGCGCCAGACTTGAAGCCGGCACCGGCAACAACGTTCGGAGCGTAGTGGTCACCCTCAGCCTGATGCCATGCGCCGTCGTAGGTGGACGAATCCGAACCGGAGTTGGAATCTTCGAGCGAGATCACAGCCGAGAAGCCGTTGCCGCCGTCGTATTCATAGGTCAACTGGTTGAGTTCGTACGGGCCGTCATAGATCACGTCGTCGTTGATGACGTCGCCAGCGTAACCGATGTACAGGTTGTACTGCGAGTCCTTCTTACCGACCGTGAAGCCGCCGAGGCTGATGTAGGACCACAGCAGGTTGGTGGAGGTGGAGCCGCCGTCGTTCCAGTCCCAGCGAACGATGGTTTCGGTCTTCAGCGGACCGTATTCGGTGTCGGTCGCGGTGTCGACGTTCAGCTCGGCACGAGTGTGCCACAGCGTGCCCTGCTTGCTGTCACGGTTGTAAGCGTTGTACCACTCACCTTCAGTACGAACCTTGCCACCGATCTTGAGGCAGGTTTCGGTACCCGGGATGAAGAAGTAGCCTGCGCCGTAAGCATCACAGATGCGGACGTATTCCAGCGGCTCCGGCTCAGCTGCAACGATAGCGTCAGCCGCGTGAGCACCAGATACTGCTGCGAGGGCAGCAGCGGAGCCGAGAAGAAGGCTCTTGATGTTCATAATAACTCCAATCTTTCTTGATTGGGCATGAGATATCGCGCCGAAAGTCGACGTGCCCAACCCCATCCCGTTCATGTTCCCTATCAGTAGGTGCGAAGTAGTAAGCCCCGCGAACTATTTCCTGAACCTGCTTCACTGATTTGGCAAGATACTAAGAGGGTCGAACTATATGCGCACTACTTGAAAACGGACGTTGTTGCAAAAATGACGCAATTCGCCAGCCGGAAAGATCCAAGTGTGCCGGGTTTGGCGTCCATCCGGTTTCCGCCATGTGAATAGGGAAAAGCGCTGAAGCTACGCTGCCTTAGGGGTGAGGGGATCGAGGCGGGCATAAGCCATAGATCAGATGGCGGACAATCATCCCTGTCCACAGGCTCGGGCGATCAATATTGGCCGATATCTGCGCCGGCTCACCATTTTGAGGATCTGGGCCGCGTTGTGAAAATGATTCCGTCGGAGAAGAATCGGACGAGGCGCGCGACTCGCCACCCTTCAGGCGAGGGGTCTTCTATCGGCATTAAGAGAAACGGGAGAAACGGACGGAAATCGTCCGGGAATTTCGTCGCTTCCCGATGGCGCTTTGGCAACGATCGCAGTGGTGCGTCCGACGACACTACTGGGGGCGTAGTCTCGTCGGACGCGGCACTGTCCGGTTCGGGGGTGGCATCCAAACCGGTAGTATGGATTCTAGCAGCTACCTTAGGTTTCTATAACCTACCTGAATGGGCGGCAGCCGGGCCGCCTCCGGATAGTCCGGCGGCACGTTCTTCCAGTCGCGAGCGGCGAGGTGAAATATGCCTGGCTCTTTAGTCAGGATTGCGAACCAAGTCGGAGCGGGTTCTTAAAGCCGCGGCGCCTTCGTTTCCTGAGCCGACGGAATCGTCCGGCCCCATCTCATCTGGGGTGCCATACAAGGTGGGCTTTCCGCTTGAACCTGCTCTTGATGTCGGAAAGCTCGCCCACGCAATACGAACGAACGGAAATTCGCCGTAAGATCTATGACTTGAGATACAGGAAAAAGGGATGGAGGCCTCGCCCGGAATCGAACCGGGGTGCAAGGATTTGCAGTCCTCTGCGTAACCACTCCGCCACGAGGCCATCCGAAAGCAATTTGCGTTGTGGTGGCGCGGATTTAGAATGATCCAAAGAAAACCGCAAGAGGGTTCATTCTGAATTCCGTCCTTTTTTCATTCCGAATGAACGTTTTCCAATTGTTCTCCAGGAAGGTGGCAACACTGATCCTCGAATGGAGGTCGCGCTAATTCAAAATGGCCTTCGAAGATTTGGGCACCGTCAGACAGTAGCGGTTACGACGACGATTGGGATGAGCGAAACCTCCTGCCTGCCGCCTGAATATGCGACGGTGGAGCCAAAGCAGCGGGATCCATCGACCGGAATCTCAGCTTTTCATAAAGATCCGGACGTTCGCCGTCATCTCGTGCCGGCCGAGGTCCGCCAAATAATGCATTCAAAGAGGAGTGGGGAGTTTGGCGCCCTTAAAAAGCAGAAGCGGTCCAGTCTAGGGAAAAAACTGGACCGCCTTTTGCTGGACTAGAGGTCAATCAAATTCAGCATCCTAATTATAAGTGTGACTTAGTAATTGTCAACGGGGATGAGAAGCGGCGTTTGCCGGCACCGGGAATTAGCTCAGCCGCGGTGCCTTCGATCTCCGTTTGGGCCGCCCGGACTGCTCCCGAACAGGTTTTGAGCGATCGTCGGGCAGCGTGAGATACGGCTATTCCTCAAGACATGGAAAAGCGAACTTGTAGGAGCGGGCGATCAGCGAGCTGGCGGGCCGCTCGAGCTGCCATGAATGTTCCGCCATCCACTTGCAGGCGATTGCCGTGGCTTTCGCATTGCTGAGATCGGGTGGCAGACAGAAGGCGCCGACGAACTGCTGAAGATAGCGCTCGTAGCGCGACGAATTCTTCGGCGTCTGCTTGGTGGCGCGGATCGTCAGGTTCTTCGTCCGCTGGGCTTCGTCGAGAATGCCTTGAATGTAGACCGAGGCAAGCGTGCGATCTTCCTCGCACCATTCGTCGAGCTGCTTGCCCGTCACGACATGCCCGATGATCGGGGCCGTCTCCTGCGGTGCTTCTTCGCTCAATGCGATCTGGGGTAAGAGAAGGAGAAGCGCTGCGACGGAGAGCGAAAGCCTCATTCGGAAACCTACATCATCGAGGAAAGGCTGGCGGCCAGAAAGACCACCAGCGGCAGCGAGGTTACGACGAAAAGAACGAGAGAGACAGGCATCCCAGCCACCTTCTATTCGATTTTGCTCTTAACCCGAGGGGCTTCGGGCCGGAAGGTTGATTGGTCACCATACCCAGGCGGTCCAATATATTGGAGCGTGGTCCTGCGAAGTTAACATTTTGCTAACGGATATCCCGATTTGACGCACCGGGATTCTGCCCGAAGCTGGCGGCAAGGGGCGATGTCGAAAAGGCGCATGTCGGAAATTGAAGGCGTCGATTGTTGTCCGTGGGCGACGCCTGGTCATGAATCTCCACACCCGTTGCCGCAATGCCTTGAAAGCGCGGCGTCAGGCGATTAAGACACCCGTAACAGAAAGTAGAGCTGGCCCGTTCGGGAATGAAGGGCGCAAGAGGATAAGATGGATTTCGAAGCAGCGCGCGTGAAGATGGTCGAGAACCAGATCCGGACCACGGATGTCACCTCCCATTCCGTGTTGAATGCCTTTTTGACGGTGCCGCGCGAGAATTTCGTGCCGGAGAAGTCGAAGCTTCTTGCCTATATCGACTGCGATATCGAAATTGCCGCGGCTGCGTCCGGCAAGGCTCCGCGCTTTCTGATGGAAGCTTCGCCGCTTGCCAAGCTTCTGCAGCTTGGCGTCATCACCACGCAGGACAAGGTTCTCGATATCGGCTGCGGCACCGGATATGTATCCGCCATCCTGTCGCTTCTCGCCGAGAAGGTCGTCGCTCTCGAAAGCGATGAGGATCTTGCCGCCCAGGCAAAGGCCAACATCGCGGCGCTCGGCTACGGCAATGTTACGGTCGTGACCGGCGACCTCGAAAAGGGCCACGCCGGCAACGCCCCCTACGACGTTATTTTCATCGACGGCTCGATCGAGCAGCTGCCGCAGGGGCTGCTGGATCAGCTCAGCGAAGACGGCCGCCTGATTACGGTGATCGGCTATGGCCATGCCGCGCGCGCGACCGTTTTCATGCGTGAACGCGGCGCCTTCTCGGAAAACGTCTTCTTCAACGCATCGATCAAGCCGCTTCCGGGCTTCGCCAAGGCCAAGGAATTCGTATTCTGACTTCCCGAGCGGTTCGCTGATCCGACTTGCGACGGGCGCCTTCGGGCGCCTGTTTTGTATTGGCGGCGCCTGTGGCAGAATCAGGGGCAGCAAAGCGATTCGTTGTGATCGTAACAAAACTGTGCATCACCGGGTTTAGTGCTTTCCAGGTGATTTTTTTCCCGAAGACAGTCATCTAGGGTGGCCCTGATTCGGCTACCGCGTTGGCGAGTTTCCGGTCGCTGGATATGGGAAAACGGGGATGAATATGGCTCAGCCAAATGTAGTGCGTGAACCGTCCATGGAAGAGATCCTGGCGTCGATCCGCAGGATCATCGAAAGCAACGAACCCGTGGGCGCCAAGCCGATTCCCGCGCCGCATTTTGCCACTTCCCGCGACGACGATATCCAGTTGACCGTCGACGAGGAGTTCGCGGCCGCCGATCGCGCCCGCGCCGCGGAGCAGGAACCGCGTTTCGTCGCAGCAAACTCGCAGATGCCCGTTGCCGAACCGGAAAGCGCCGGTCGCGGCCTTTCGCTGGCCGATGTCGCCGCGCGTGTCCGTGCCGCGTCCGAACGAAATACCGCCGCATTGCTGAATGCCGGACGCGAGCCTCCCCAGCCGCGCGAATTGCCGCCGGCCATCGCCGCCCGCATTGCCGAAGCTCATGTCGAGCCGGTTGCCGATTTTCCCTTGAGGCACGCCGTTGCCGATCCTGCTCCGGTTGCTCCGACAGCGGTTCAGGCTCTGGCCGAAGTCAGGGTCGAGCCTGAGATGGAAGAGTTGAAGCCGATGGCCGCTGCTCCAGCGCCTCAGCTGGCCGCACCCGTCGAGGCATCGATTTTCCAGGCGCCGGAACTGCCCGCAACCGTTGCGGTCGAGATGGAAGCTTCCGCGCCGTCGATACAGCCCGCATCGGCACCCGCGCTGATGTCCGAATCCGCCGGCGCGCAGGTCGCCCGTTCGTTCGAAGAGCTCGCGGCCATCATCGATGGCGGCCCGCGTCGCTCTCTCGATGAACTGGCCCAGGAAATGCTGCGGCCCATGCTCCAGGAATGGCTGGACGATAATCTGCCGACGCTTGTCGAACGTCTCGTGCGCGAGGAAATCGAGCGAGTGGCCCGCGGCCCGCGTCGCTGACAAGCCTGAGCCTTCGGTTCGCCGATCCGCCGCTCCGGGCTCCGGGGCGGCTTTTTTATTGACTTGCCCACAGCCATCCTATTTACAACCCGCATCACCCAGTCCTCTAGATCCGGTCATAAAATGCTCGACAAAACCTATGATTCCGCCACCGTCGAACCGAAGATCGCCCAAAAATGGGATGAAGCCGACGCTTTTCGCGCCGGTGCGAACGCCAAGCCGGGCGCTGAAACCTTCACCATCGTCATTCCGCCGCCGAACGTGACCGGTTCGCTGCACATGGGCCATGCGCTGAACAACACGCTGCAGGACATCATGGTGCGTTTCGAGCGCATGCGCGGCAAGGACGTTCTCTGGCAGCCCGGCATGGACCATGCCGGCATCGCCACGCAGATGGTCGTCGAGCGCCGGCTGGCCGAAAGGCAGCTGCCGGATCGCCACAAGATGGGTCGCGAGGCCTTCATCGAGAAGGTCTGGGAATGGAAGGCTGAATCGGGCGGCTTGATCTTCAACCAGCTCAAGCGTCTCGGCGCTTCCTGCGACTGGTCGCGCGAACGCTTCACCATGGACGAGGGGCTGTCGAAGGCCGTTCTCGAAGTCTTTGTCACGCTCTACAAGGAAGGCCTGATCTATCGCGACAAGCGGCTGGTCAACTGGGATCCGAAGATGCTGACCGCGATTTCGGACATCGAGGTCGAGCAGCACGAGGTCAACGGCAACCTCTGGTACCTGCGCTATCCGCTGGAGCCGGGCGTCACCTATCAGCATCCGGTCGCCTTCGATGACGAGGGCAAGCCGACCGAATGGGAAACGCGCGACTACCTCGTCGTCGCGACCACGCGTCCCGAAACCATGCTCGGCGATACCGGCGTTGCGGTCAATCCGGAAGACGAACGCTACAAGTCGATCGTCGGCAAGCATGTGATCCTGCCGATCGTCGGCCGCCGCATCCCGATCGTCGCTGACGAGTATCCGGATCCGACGGCCGGAACAGGCGCGGTCAAGATGACGCCGGCGCATGATTTCAACGACTTCGACGTCGGCAAGCGTCGCGGCCTGCGGGTCGTCAACATCCTGACGCCGGAAGCCACGATCACCATCAAGGACAACGAGGATTTCCTCGAGGGTCTCGACAATCCCGCTGCCCTGCATGGCGCCTGGGATGAGCTGGAAGGCACCGATCGTTTCGAGGCCCGCAAGATCATCGTCCGCATTTTCGAAGAGTCCGGCTTGCTCGACAGGATCGAGCCGCACAAGCACATGGTTCCGCACGGCGATCGCGGCGGCGTGCCGATCGAGCCGCGCTTGACCGAGCAATGGTATGTCGACGCCAAGACGCTCGCCGAGCCGGCGATCGCCTCCGTTCGCGAAGGCCGCACCAAGCTCGTCCCGAAGAGCTGGGACAAGACCTATTACGACTGGATGGAAAACATCCAGCCGTGGTGCGTCTCGCGTCAACTCTGGTGGGGTCACCAGATTCCTGCGTGGTATGGACCGGATGGCCAGGTTTTTGTCGAAAAGACCGAGGAAGAAGCCCTGCAGGCGGCAATCCAGCACTATCTCTCGCACGAAGGGCCGATGAAGGCCTATGTCGAGGACCTGCTGGAGAACTTCAAGCCGGGCGAAATCCTGACGCGCGACGAAGACGTGCTCGACACCTGGTTCTCCTCCGCTCTCTGGCCGTTCTCCACGCTCGGCTGGCCGGATGAGACGCCGGAACTGGCGCGCTATTATCCGACGAACGTCCTCGTCACCGGTTTCGACATCATCTTCTTCTGGGTCGCCCGCATGATGATGATGGGCCTTCACTTCATGAAGGATGAGAATGGCGAACCCGTCGAGCCGTTCAACACCGTCTATGTCCACGCCCTGGTGCGCGACAAGAACGGGCAGAAGATGTCGAAGTCCAAGGGCAACGTCATCGACCCGCTCGAACTGATCGACCAGTACGGCGCCGATTCGCTGCGCTTTACGCTGGCGATCATGGCCGCGCAGGGCCGTGACGTGAAGCTCGATCCGGCCCGCATCGCCGGCTACCGCAATTTCGGCACCAAGCTGTGGAACGCCACGCGCTTTGCCGAGATGAACGGCGCCAAGAGCGATCCGCACTTCGTTCCGGAAGCCGCGGAGCTTACCGTCAATCGCTGGATCCTGACCGAGCTGGCGCGCGCGGAGCGCGATGTCACCGAGGCGCTGCAAAGCTTCCGCTTCAACGACGCCGCGAGCGTGCTCTATCGCTTCATCTGGAATCAGTTCTGCGACTGGTATCTCGAGCTGCTGAAGCCGATCTTCAACGGCGACGACGAGAACGCCAAGGCCGAAGGCCAGTCCTGCGCGGCCTATGTTCTCGAAGAGACCTACAAGCTGCTGCACCCGTTCATGCCCTTCATGACCGAAGAGCTCTGGGCGCACACGGCGGGCGAGGGCAAGGAGCGCGAGGGGTTGATTTGCCATGCGGAATGGCCGGCGCCTTCCTATGCCGACGATGTTGCGGCCGACGAAATCAACTGGCTGATCGATCTCGTCTCCGGCATCCGCTCGGTTCGTTCGGAGATGAACGTGCCGCCTGCAGCGACCGCGCCGCTGGTCGTTGTGGATGCGAACAGCCTGACGCGCGAGCGCCTGTTCCGTCACGATGCCGCCATCAAGCGCCTCGCGCGCGTCGAAACGATCTCGCTTGCCGATACCGCGCCGAAGGGCGCCGCGCAGATCATCGTCGGCGAGGCGACGGTCTGCCTCCCGCTCGGCAGCCTTATCGATCTCTCCGCCGAAAAGGCCCGTCTTGAAAAGGCGATCGGCAAGAACGAGCAGGAGATTGCCCGCATCGCCGGTAAGCTTTCGAACGAGAAGTTCGTTGCGAACGCCAATCCGGATGTCGTCGCCGCCGAGCGCGAGCGCCTTGCCGAGCTCGAAGGGCAGCAATCCAGCCTCAAGGTGGCGCTGGCCCGGGTGAGCGAGGCCGGCTAAGCAGGAAGACCTCAGGCATTTCATGAAAAAGGCACGCGGCATTTGCCGCGTGCCTTTTTGTTTGCGCGCTCGATTCGGTGTGGATTGATTGGATTGCGGGCTTCGATCCACCGCCAGCTTCGCACAGGCGAAACAGACTACCCCTAAATTCAGTGGGCATTCTCGAAAAGCTGAACTGTTGTCAGATTGTTACAGAATTGTTGCAGCTAAGAATGAAAATCTAAGTGGGGCCAGCAATGCGATTTAAAAAGAAAAATTTACCTAATCCCGCAGATTTTCGGAGGTGGTGTTCATTTTCTTACGTAAATCAATCATTCCTTTCCATGTTTGGAGCACTTGCTGGCTGCATTGCCAATTCAAGCGATCGTCGCAACAATCGGGCAAATGAATGCACCAGTGGGGGAGATACTATGGCATTTTCTGTTGCGTTGAGGGGCGCGGTTGCACTCGTCATAAGCTCGTCTTTCGCGAGCGCCGCTTTCGCGGGCGGCCTTGATCGCGGCGGCTATGACATTGATCTGCTCTTCGACAAGGGGCGTTATGTCTTCGAGTCCGGCGTGACCTATGTCATGCCGGATCGCAAGCTCAAGAACGCCAAGGATATCAATCCATCCGACGGCAATCTCAATGGTCGCAGCCGTTCGACCGATTCGTCGGAAAATTACGCAATCCCCTATGTCGGCTTCAAGATCGGCATCACGGATGACATCGACTGCATGGCCGACTACTCCCAGCCGTTCGGCGGGCATCTCAACGAGGGCCAGAACTGGGCCGGTGCCAACAACGAAATCGAGACCAAGGTGCGCACCAACAACTACTCGGCCACCTGCTCATACAAGTTCGATGCGGGCCCCGGACAGCTGCGCCTGATCGGCGGCGGCTTCTACCAGGAGGTCAGCGGCTACAAGTCGCGCCTGGTTTACGATACTCCGGCGCCGATATCCGCTGTCTACGACGGCGTGGGTTCGCTTGACGTCGATGGCCACGGCTGGGGCTGGCGCGCCGGTGTTGCCTATGAGATTCCGGAATATGCGTTCCGCACGAGCCTCGTCTATAACAGCCGGGTCAAGTACGACAACCTGAAGGGCAGCGTCGATCTGACCGAGGTGCCGCCGCCCGTGGTCCCGGGTTTCGGTGGCAAGCTCACCTCCGTTTTCGGCTCGGCCGATGCTCCCGATTCGCTGGAGTGGAAGGTGCAGACCGGCATCGCGCCTGATTGGCTCGCCTTCGGTTCGGTCAAGTGGACGAATTGGAGCGTGCTGCAGAGCATCGCGCTGTGCCCGAGCTCGACGCGCGGTGTCGCTTCCTGCAAGACCGGCAGCCCGACCGAACTGACTTCGCTCGATCTCCTGTATCGTGACGGCTGGACCGTCACCGGCGGCGTCGGACACAAGTTCAATGACAAATGGAGCGGCGCGGTCAGCCTGACCTGGGATCGTGGAACGAGTGACGGCTATGGCATAAACTCGGACTCCTGGACCGTCGGCGCAGGCGTTGCCTATAAGGCGACCGAGCATGTTCAGTTCAATTTCGGCGGCGCTTTGGGCCTGATGACCAGCGGCAAGTCCGGACCGGTTACCCGCGGCGGCATCGTCTATGGCAACGATGCGACCTACAGCTTCGGCAACGACTTGTTTGCCGCTCTTCAGACGTCGGTCAAAGTGAGCTTCTGACGACAAGCCTTTGGATTGAAGGGGCTTTCCGACAATCTCTCCATCTCGCTGTCAACGTCGCGAGCCTCGGCAGGCCTCGCGACGTTTCTTTGCCCGGGCCGGGCAACGGGCGATGCGGAATCGCCTGTTTGCGGGGTTTATGGTTAAGGGAAACTCAAGGGCGGTAAAATCTTTGTGACGAATCAGCAACACTCTGTTTCAAGACTTTGCAGGCGCGTGATCAGATTACAATTTGTCCATTTCCCGCCACAAATGGGGAGCAGCGATTACCTGGGCACAGGGGCAAGCCTTGTAGAAAGTGCGTAAGCGGTCGATGGGTGAACTTCCACTTTGGCATAAGCAACAATCCGGGTTCGGAGCGGTCGTGCTTCCGACGCAGCGGAAAAGTCTTTGTCTGCCAAGGGAAGCCGTCAGCCTGACGATGTTCGATCCCACTCATCGGAAAGCGGATGAGAACGCTGCTTCGGCGGCGGGATACGATAACGGCCGCCCAAATGCTGGTTTGGACATAATTGCAAGCTATGCTCGCAATTGTGGCAAACAGCCTCGGTTGAATGCCATGGGAAGCGTCCTTTTCAAGGATGATCCAGTCTCGTGCGCCATCAGGGAAAACATTCGTGAAACTGGCGGCGCGCATGGGAATGCCGTGACAGGTCCGAATGGAGCGAAAGAAATCGACTGTTATGTTTAAGTCCGAGTTCATATCAGCGAGAGTCATGATGCTCAGCCTGTCCCTTGCCACGGCAGTGGCGCTGGCAGGCCAAGCCCGCGCATTCGATATCAATGCCGGCGTCACCAAGGAATCGGGTCCGTTCGATCTCTTCAAGTTCGGCTTCAAGGCCTACAAGAACGGCCAGAAGGAAGAGGCGGTCGAGGCCTATCGCTACGCCGCCGAAAAAGGCCATACCGGCTCGCGCTGGGCTCTGGCCAACATGTATGCCGATGGCGACGGCGTCGCGCAGAACGATTTCGAAGCCTTCAAGATCTATAGCGAGATTGCCCAGCAGGGCGTGGAACCGGGCTCCGAAGATACAGGCTTCTTCATCAACGCGCTCCTGGCGCTCGCGAGCTACTACAAGACCGGCATCGCCAACAGCCCGGTCAAGATCGATCTCAACCAGGCTCGCCAGCTCTATTTCCAGGTGGCATCGACCTTCGGCGTCCCCGAGGCGCAGTTCCAGCTGGCGCAGATGATGCTGTCCGGCGAGGGCGGTGCGACCAATGTGCAGCAGGCCAAGAAGTGGCTGAACCAGGCGCGCAAGAGCGGCCATCCGGGCGCCATGGCCGTCTTCGGCAATCTGCTGTTCCAGGAAGGGCAATCGATCCGCGGTCTGGCCTTCATGACGGCGGCATTGGACAAGTGCAAGCCGACGGACTGCGGCTGGATGGAAGACATGCAGGAGCAGGCCTTCTCCATCGCCAACGAGAACGACCGCCGTGTCGCGGTCTCCATGGCTCATCAGCTTGACGTCGCCGGCTCCGACTGATCGCGGGTTTTGATCCGCGCTATCGTCCTTGCCTAGGCTGCGACATACGCCTTCACCGTCTCGTTTCGGATTGAGGCTTAGCTGCCGAAATCGATATGCGCGACGACAGGTACATGGTCCGAGGGCTTTTCCCAGGCGCGAACATGCTTTTCGATTGACGTTGCGGTCAGGCGGTCGGCGGCTTCGGGCGACAGCATCAGGTGATCGATACGGATGCCGTTGTTTTTCGGCCAGGCACCCGCCTGGTAATCCCAGAATGAATAGAGCTTGACCGCATCCGTGGTGGCACGCACCGCATCGGTGAAGCCGAGATGTTCGAGCTGGCGAAAAGCCTGGCGCGTCTGCGGCAAGAACAGCGCATCGTTCTCCCAGACCTTCGGGTCGAAGCAATCATGCGGCTCCGGGATGACGTTGTAGTCGCCGGCCAGAATGATCGGCTCTTCCAGCGCCAGGCGATCCCCGGCGAACTTGCGCAGGCGTTCCATCCAGGCGAGCTTGTAGGGATATTTTTCCGTATCGACCGGATTGCCGTTGGGGAGATAGAGGCAGCAAATGCGCAGGGCACCATGGCCGGGCACGGAAAACACGGCTTCCATGAAGCGGGCCTGCTCGTCGCCATCGTCACCGGGCAGACCGCGAGTCACCTCATCCGGCTTGGTCTTGGACAGGATGGCAACGCCGTTGAAGCCTTTTTGCCCGTGCGTCTCGACGTGATAGCCGAGCGCTTCGATCTCCAGCCGGGGAAAGCCTTCGTCGACCGTCTTGATCTCCTGCAGGCAGACGATGTCGGGGCTCGAATCCTTCAGCCACTGGCAGAGGTTCTCGATACGCGCTTTGACACCGTTGATGTTCCAGGTGGCGATTTTCATAGGTGGCTCATTCCTTTGCTTCGCTCCTGTTGTATCCGCAGCCGCTCGGCTTGACCACAGCTCATATGGAAACCGGCCCGGAGCGAGTGCTCCTGGCCGGTGATCAAACTGTGGAAAAAAGGGCAGGGATCAGATCGCAAAACTCGTGCCGCAGCCGCAGCTTGCGACAGCATTCGGATTCTTGATCTGAAATGATTGTCCGAGGAGATTATCGACGAAATCGATCTCGGAGCCTGCCATATAGACCAGCGACAGCTGATCGATGAGGACGGTCGCGTTACCCTTTTCAACGATCACGTCGTCGTCCTCGGGGCCATCGACGATGTCGAATTTGTAGGAAAAGCCGGAACAGCCGCCGCCTTCGACAGCGACGCGCAGCGCGCGCTTTCCGGCGTCCGCGCCGACGATGGCGGCGATTCGCTTTGCCGCGGCGTCCGATAGGGTAACACTTGTCTCAGTCATATTTTCCTCCTGCCGGGGTCAAGATCCGGAGAGAACCGTTAGGCCGTCGAACTTTCAAACGGCTGATATGCATAGCCTTTATCATGAAAGTCTGGCCGGTGACAGCTCTGGTTTGGTGGTTGAGCCACTCACCATTTTGCTGTTTTCTTATCTATAGGTATGAAGGCTGCTATGCGGCGTCAATGGGTTATGGCGTTCAAGGAGCGCATGGCATTCCGGACTTGCCGGATAATGCCGTGAACTGACCGAAATGAAACGGCCGTCGCGCCTGTGTTGGTGCGGGAGCCAAATGCCGGAATGGATGGATAATGACGATCGATACGCATGCATTGGGTTTCGGATATGGGGAGAAGGCCGTTTATGCGACGAATCCCTGGGCTTCGCGTGGAAGGCTCTACGAAGAGGGATCGAGCCTGACGCGCTCCGAATTCCAGCGCGATCGCGACCGGATCGTCCATACGACCGCTTTCCGGCGGCTGAAGCACAAGACGCAGGTCTTCATCGCCCAGGACGGAGATCACTATCGGACCCGGCTGACGCACACGATCGAGGTGGCACAGATTGCGCGGGCTCTGGCGCGCGCCCTGAAGCTGGACGAGGATTTGGCGGAAGGCGTGGCGCTCGTTCACGATTTCGGCCACACGCCGTTCGGTCACACCGGCGAAGACGCGCTGCATGAGGTGCTGTTGCCCTATGGCGGCTTCGATCACAACGCACAATCCCTGCGCATCGTGACGAAGCTCGAGCGGCGCTATGCCGATTTCGATGGGCTCAACCTGACCTGGGAAACGCTCGAAGGCCTGGTCAAGCACAATGGTCCGTTGATGACGCCTGACGGCAAGGGCATCCGCGGACCGGTGCCGCAGCCGATTCTCGACTATTGCGAGATCCATGATCTCGAAATCGCTTCCTTTGCCAGCCTGGAGGCGCAGGTCGCCGCGATCGCCGACGATATCGCCTATAACACGCATGACATCGACGATGGCCTGCGCGCCGGCTATCTGACATTCGATATGCTGGAGGACGTGCCATTCCTTGCCGGGCTGATGGCCGAGGTGAGGGCGCGCTACCCGCATCTGGAGCCGAGCCGCTTCACGCATGAGATCATGCGCCGGCAGATCACCCGCATGGTTGAGGACGTCATCGCCGTTTCGCAGCAGGCGCTTGCCGAAGTCAAGCCGGGGAATGTGGCCGACATTCGCGCCGCCGGCCGGGTCATCGCGACCTTCTCGCCCGAAATGGCCGCGACCGACAAGCTGATCAAGCAGATGCTGTTCAAGCGCATCTATCGTCATCCCGACATCATGCGCATCCGTGCGGGCGCGGCGCAGATCGTCACGGACCTCTTCCAGGCCTATATGGACAACCCCACGGAGATGCAGAGCCACTACTGGGTCGACCATATCGCCGGCCTCGCCATCGCCGCCAAGGCCAGGCATGTCGGCGACTATCTGGCCGGCATGACGGACACCTATGCCATCAGCGCCCACAAGCGCCTGTTTGACCAGACTCCCGATTTGCGGTAGGCAGCGGCGGCGTCGGGCCGATAGCGGTCCGCCGAAGCAATTGCGTGGACCATATCATGAACCTTTTCACCGACTTCGAAGTAAGAATTAAGAGCGCTCTCGAACAAATTGATATTGTACGAGAAAAGCGATCGGAGCTTGACTTCGGACGTATCGGCGTGGAGCCGCCGCGAGACGCCAGCCATGGCGATGTCGCCACGAATGCGGCCATGGTTCTGTCCAAGCCGCTGGGCACGAATCCGCGTGCGCTTGCCGAAATCATCGTCGCCAAGCTGCAGGAAGATCCGGACGTCGCCGAGGTTTCGGTTGCCGGCCCGGGCTTCATCAATATCCGCCTTTCGGTCGGCTACTGGCAGCGGCTGCTGGCAACGATGATCTTCGAGGGCGAGAATTTCGGCCGCTCGAAGCTTGGAGCGGGCCAGAAGGTCAATGTCGAGTACGTCTCGGCCAACCCGACGGGGCCGATGCATGTCGGCCATTGCCGCGGCGCCGTCGTCGGCGATACGCTGGCAAACCTGCTGGCCTTCTCCGGCTACGACGTTACCAAGGAATACTACATCAACGATGCCGGCTCGCAGATCGATGTGCTGGCGCGCTCCGTTTTCATTCGCTATCGCGAGGCGCTCGGCGAGCAGGTTGGCGAGATCCCGGCCGGCCTCTATCCCGGCGACTATCTGGTTCCGGTCGGCGAAGCGCTCGCGAGGGAATTCGGCACGAAGCTGCGCGGAATGACGGAAGAACAATGGCTTCCCATCGTCAAGGATCGCGCCATCGACGCCATGATGGCCATGATCCGGGAAGACCTTGAGGCGTTGAACGTTCATCATGACGTCTTCTTCTCGGAACGCACCCTGCATGCCAACGGCGCGGCGCTGATCCGCACCGCGATCAACGACCTGACCTTCAAGGGCTATGTCTACAAGGGCGCGCTGCCGCCGCCGAAGGGGCAGTTGCCGGAAGATTGGGAAGATCGCGAACAGACGTTGTTCCGCTCGACGGAGGTGGGCGACGATATCGACCGTCCGCTGATCAAGTCGGACGGCTCCTATACCTACTTTGCTGCCGACGTCGCCTACTTCAAGAACAAGTTCGACCGTGGCTTCAACGAGATGATCTACATTCTCGGCGCCGACCATGGCGGCTACGTCAAGCGGCTGGAAGCGGTCGCGCGGGGCGTTTCGGAAGGTGCTGCGAAGCTGACCGTGCTTCTGTGCCAGCTCGTCAAGCTGTACCGCAACGGCGAGCCGGTGAAGATGTCGAAGCGCTCCGGCGATTTCGTCACGCTGCGCGAAGTCGTCGATGAAGTCGGTCGTGATTCGGTGCGATTCATGATGCTCTATCGGAAGAACTCCGAGCCCCTGGACTTCGATTTCGCCAAGGTCACCGAGCAGTCGAAGGACAATCCGGTTTTCTACGTGCAGTACGCGCACGCCCGCTGCATGTCGGTCTTCCGCCAGGCCAAGGAAGCGTTCCCCGATCTCGATATCGCGTCCCTCGATCTGTCCAAGGCGGTCGCCGGCGTCATATCCGATCCGGCGGAATTGCAACTTGTCGCCAAGATTGCGGAATTCCCGCGAATCGTTGAAGCTGCGGCACAGTCGCAAGAGCCGCACCGTATCGCATTTTACCTTTACGATTTGGCCAGTTCCTTCCATGGACACTGGAATAAAGGTAAAGATTTACCTGAATTACGTTTTGTTAACGATAAGAACCGAGAATTGAGCATTGCCAGACTTGGGCTGGTGTACGCTGTCGCGTCGGTTTTGAAGTCGGGTCTTGGTATAACCGGGACCGCAGCACCGGATGAAATGCGATAAACGTCACCATTTACCCACATTGCGCTGGCATTAACTGTAGCGTTTTCGAGTGGAACGGGTGATGGCAGAAAAACAGTTGGCGTATCGCGCAAGCGGAAACGACGAGTTCTTTGCGGATGATGATCCGCTCGCAGAACTCGCTCGTATCGTAGGTTTCGAGCCGCGCCCCGCTGCTCAGGCAACTCCTGCGGCTCAGCGGCAGGAACCGGCCTTTAATCTCGAAGACGAGCTTCTTCGCGAATTCGAGCGGTACGATACGCCGCGAATGAGTCCGGCAAATGACATTTCCGCTCCGGCGGAGCAGGTGTCGCCACCGAGCCAGGAGCTGGTTGCGCCTCCCGCCGAGCCGGTGCGGACCGAACCGACGTTTGTCGAGCCTAGATTTGAGGAGCCTGCTCCTCAGGTGGCCGCTCCGATAAAGCCGACGATCGGTGCTCGCGATCTGATCGACGAGCTGGAAATGTCGATTGCGCCGGTTCTGCAGCCTGCGCCGAAAGCCGCACCGGTTGAGCCGCCGGCTACGCCGGTCGCACCGGTCGCCAAGACGCCGCAATCTGCTGCCGCCACGATCCGGCTGCCGCTCGCCAATTTCACGCTTGCAACGTCCGCCGGGTCGATGGAGCAGGTTGCTCCGGTGGCTGCGCCTGCCGTTGCTCCGCCAGCACCGAAGACGGCCTCTTCGGACGCGATGTTCGACGGCGCGCTCGATTTCGAGGCGCTTGACATTGCCGAGCCTTCGCACGTTCGGGAGACTGCATCGCAGCCTGTCGCGACACAGCCGGCTCCGGCCGTTTCCATGTCGCCCGAGCCGCCAAAGGTCGCCAAGGCCGATCCGGCCGCGCTTTCCGCCGAGATCGATGCCTTGCTGGCTGATGTCGATCGTTATCCGGTTCCGCCCCGGGCCAATGCGCCTGCGGCAAAGGCAGAGCCCGATTTCGGGAATTTCGGAGTTTCCTTCCCCGAGGCGGCGGATTTGCCGGTGGCCCCGGCAGTCGCGCAAGCTGAAGAGCTGAAGCCGGTTGCATTCGATGCAGAAGACCCGTTTGCGGGCCAGGACTTCGAGTTCGATCTTGCCGATATAGAGATGGAACTTGCCGGTCTCGACTTCGCCGAGGCCGCGAAATCTTCTGCTGTCCGGCAAGCTGCTCCCGCCGCGCCGGTTTCAGAGCCGATCGTTTCCCGGGCGACGCCGGTCGCGCCGGCGCCTGTCGCACCTGCGGCCGCTGTGGTGACGCAGCCAATACAAGCTGCACCCGCACCTGCGCCGGTTGTCCCTGCGGCACGCCCGTCGATACCGGTATTCGAGGCCGAACAGGCGCTGCCTTTCGATCCGACGGAAATTTCGGAGACGGAGGATCGCGTCGAGACCTTCGAGGGATCGCACGTTCCGCACCTGCCGGCGATCGAGCCGGAGGAGCCGATTGCCGTCCCGCCGGAATATGATTTCGATCTCGATTCCGAAATGGCGAGCCTTTTGGGCACGCCGGCGAAGGAAGCTGCGCCGGAGCCGATCAGGCCGGCCGTCGCTACCACCGCGTTTGGTGGTGCCGCTGCCGCTGCGTCCTGGTCGAAGAATGCGGCTGCCCAGCCTGCCGCACCTGTCGCAAAGCAGCCCATCGAGGAATTCGACGAATTCGAGCGTGCGCTGGAAGAGGATTTCCGCCGCAGCTACCGCGAAGCGGCCACCCCGGTCGAAAACGTGGCCAGGATGACGCTGAACCCGGCTGCGGGTAGCCGTCGGCCGGTTCGCTCGGTGCGCGGCATGGTGACGACCGCTGCCGTCATCGTGGTTCTTGGCGTGGGCGCCTATGGTGCCTACAGCTGGGTCCGCCACGGCGCGCCGATCTCCAGCTTCTCCGGCGAGCCGCGCGTTATCGCGGCTGACAGCGATCCGGTAAAGGTCGCGCCTGAAAATCCGGGCGGCACCGTCGTCCCGAATCAGGACAAGGCCGTTTATGACCGCGTCGCCGGCGACAGCACTGCCGCGCCGAAGCAGAAGGAGCTCGTCTCCTCGAACGAACAGCCCGTCGATGTCGTGCAGAAGACGCTCATCCCCGAATCGATATCTCCGGACGACGGCAGCGCCGATCAGGTCACGGCGACGCCGGTTGGCGAAACCGAGGATCCGCGCCTGCTGCCGAATCAGAACGGCGGGAATACCAACGTTGCCGCCAACAACAGCGACGATCAGGTGCCGGCCGTGTCGCCGCGCAAGGTCCGCACGATGATCGTCAAGCCGGATGGATCGCTGGTGCCGCGTGACGAGCCCGCCGCCGATACGACGACTGCGGTTGCAAAACCGGCGAACAATCAGGCCGTACCCGCCAATCCGCGTCCGTCGGCAGCGAATGCGCAGGCGGCAGTTCAGCCCGATAGCGGCGATGCCGCGAGTGCCGAAAGCACGCCGATCCGCGTCGTCAAGACCAACCCGGTCCCGACGGCTCGCCCCGAGACTGCCAAGGCAAATACGACTGCTCCGGCGCAGAGTGCTCAGCCCAAGGCTCAGCCGAAGCAGGTTGCGTCCGCAAGCCCGGCGGCTGCCCCGGCCGCGATCTCCGCAGCTAGCGGCGGAGCCTACGGCGTGCAGATCGCCTCCCTGCCGACCGAAGCCGATGCGCAGAAGTCTCAGGCGAACCTCAAGACCAAGTTCGCCAGCGTCATCGGCAATCATCCGCTGGAGATCCGCAAGGCCGATATCGCCGGCAAGGGCACTTACTATCGTGTCCGCGTCGTCGCCGGCTCGAAGGACGAGGCTGCAGCCATCTGCGAGCGCTATCGCGCAGCAGGCGGCACCTGCCTGATTTCGAAGTAGGATCAGATACGGCATTTCTGAGAACGGCGGGCATAGGCTCGCCGTTTTCGTTTGAAATGTACCGTTCCTGTGTATCCTCGCTTGACGTCACTCGCATTTCCCGGCGCAAGCCTTATGATTCGGATATGACCGAATCGAAATCCATGATCCTTGGCTGTAGCGGCCACACCATCACGCCCGAAGAGCGATCCTTCTATCAGGGGGAGCAGCCTTGGGGCTTTATCCTGTTCGGACGCAACATTTCCGAGCCGGCGCAGATCGCCGATCTCGTTGCGTCCCTGCGTGACAGCGTCGGGCGCGATGCCCCGGTCTTCATCGATCAGGAAGGCGGCAGGGTGCAGCGCATCCGTCCGCCGATCTTGCAACACTATCCCTCGGGGCAGGCGTTGGGCGACATTTATCGGCAGGATCGCGAGCGCGGCCTGCGCGCCGCATGGCTGATGTCGCGGCTTCATGCCTTCGATCTGCTGAAATTCGGCATCAATGTCGACTGCCTGCCCGTGCTTGACGTTCCGGTTGAAGGGTCGAGCAACGTCATCGGCAATCGGGCCTATGGATCCGATCCGGTGACGGTGACGGAGATGGGACGCGCGGCAGCGGACGGTCTCAAGGCTGGCGGCGTGCTGCCCGTCATGAAGCACATCCCCGGTCATGGGCGCGGCTTTGCGGATTCGCATCACGAATTGCCCGTCGTCTCGGTGCCGCGCGCAGAGCTCGAGGCGCATGATTTTCCGCCCTTCGTCGCGCTGAAGGACGAACTTATGGCGATGACGTGCCACGTCGTCTTTACGGATATCGATCCGACCAACCCGGCTACGACCTCGCGCAAGGTGATCGAGGAGATCATCCGCGGCCATATCGGCTTCCAGGGGCTGCTCTTGTCGGACGATACCTCGATGAATGCGCTGAAGGGCACGATCGGCGAGCGCGCGGCAAATATCATTGCAGGCGGATGCGATATCGTGCTGCATTGCAATGGTGTCATGGACGAGATGCAGCAGGTGGTCCGCAATGTTCCCGCCCTGACGGGAGCGTCGCTGGCAAGGGCCAAGGCGGTCGAGGCGGCTTTCGGCAAGAACGACGGCGCCGACGAAGCTGCGGTTCGCGCCGAATTCGACGCGATGTTCGCGGTGGCGTAAAACCGGACTTCCAGAAACGGACGGGTGACAAGGTGAGCGGCACGGAAAAGCTTCAGCAGGCGGCAACGCCGATGGACAAGCTCTGGCAGGATGGCGAAACGCAGCGCGGCTCGCATGAGCCGGCGCTGGTCGTCGACCTGGCCGGCTTCGAAGGGCCGCTGGATCTTCTGCTGCACCTGGCGCGCAATCAGAAGGTCGATCTGTCCCGCATCTCCGTGCTGGCGCTGGCCGAGCAATATCTTCGGTTCGTCGACAGCGCGCGGCGCATCCGCATCGAGCTCGCGGCGGATTACCTCGTCATGGCCGCATGGCTCGCCTATCTGAAGTCCAAGCTGCTGATCCCGCAGCAAAGCAAGGAAGACGGGCCGACGGGCGAGGAAATGGCGGCAACGCTTGCCTTCCGCCTGAAACGCCTCGAAGCCATGCGCGACGCGGCTGCCGATCTGGTCAACCGCAATCGCCTCGGCCGCGATATTTTCGCTCGCGGCGCACCCGAGCATATTCCGGACCGCCGTCAATCGGCCTTCGACGCCAGCCTCTATGATCTTCTCACGGCCTATGCCAGCCTGCGCCAGCGCCAGGCCGTGACCCAGGTAACGATCGAGAAGCGCCGCGTCTGGTCGCTGGCCGATGCTCGCGTGATTCTGGATCGAATGATCGGCGAGATCACCGACTGGACGGCCCTGGAGCATTATCTGCTGAGCTATATGACGAGCTCCAGCGAGCGGGTGACGGCCATCGCCAGCGCGTTTGCGGCCTCACTTGAACTGGTGCGCGAGGGGCAGTTGGAAATTCGCCAGGAAGGCGCGTTCCAGCCGCTCTATATGCGGCGCGGGCCGAAGCATTCCTCGCTGGAAGCAGCGGAATAGGGCAGGAAATAGCGTGAACGAGCCGGACGACGAGCAGCAGGATTTCGAGCACGACGCGGAAGCGGGCGATGTCGACGAACGCCGGTCGGGCGAAGCCGAGCGCATCGCCGAAGCGCTGGTCTTTGCCTCTGCCCAGCCGGTTTCCGAAGCATTCATTGCCGAGCGCGTGGCGCGCGGCGTCGATATTCCCGCTATCATGCGGAAGCTGAAGAGCGATTATGCCATGCGTGGCGTCAATCTCGTTCAGGTGGACGGTGCCTGGGCCTTCCGTACGGCCGCCGATCTATCATTTATGATCCGGCGCGACGAGGGCGAGGTGCGCAAGCTGTCCCGCGCGGCGCTGGAGGTGCTGGCCATCATCGCCTATCATCAGCCGGTGACGCGCGCCGAGATCGAAGACATTCGAGGCGTGCAGACCTCGAAGGGTACGCTCGACGTGCTGATGGAATCCGGCTGGGTCCGTTTTCGCGGCCGTCGCCGCACGCCCGGGCGACCGGTCACGCTCGGCACGACGCGCGATTTTCTCGATCACTTCGGCCTGGAAGAGTTGCGCGACCTGCCCGGTCTCGAAGAGTTGAAGGGGGCAGGGCTGCTCTCCGGCCGGATCCCGGCCAATTTCAACATTCCGTCGCCGCTGATGAGCGACGAGCTTACCGAAGACGAAGATCCGATCACGCAGCTGGATCTGGAGGAGCTTGGAATCCTGCCGCCGAGCGGTGCAGGCTCGGACGATTGAGCCTCCTGACGAAATTGCGATCGTCCGGGCAGTTTTTCGTTAAACCTTCGGCCAAGTCTCTCTTTTGCCATTAGCTGGTGCGAATATAAAAATCATCTTCTCGACTTGGAGACGCTTGGTCGCCTGCGCAGGCGCTCGTCATCCTGATATGCGTGGATGCACTGCATTTTGTTGTTTGAAAAACATCCGCAAACGTCTTACATCGGGAAGACACTGAAATTGGGAGTTATAGCAATGGGTTCTCTAAGCATATGGCATTGGCTTATCGTCCTGGCCATCGCGCTGTTGTTGTTCGGCCGTGGAAAGATCCCGGAGCTGATGGGTGATGTCGCCAAAGGCATCAAGAGCTTCAAGAAGGGCATGAGCGACGACGAAGATACTTCGGCGCAGCCGACGTCCGCAACGACGGCGTCGCGTACGGTCGAGCACAAGGCTGACGAAACCAAGTAATTATGTCGGGTAGGCGCAAAGCTGAGAGGCTTGCCGTTGGCCCAGGAGCCTTTGCATGTTCGATATAGGCTGGTCCGAGCTCGTGATTATCGCCGTCGTGGCCTTGGTCGTAATCGGCCCCAAGGAATTGCCGGCGACCTTGCGGACGATCGGTAAGATGACGGCGCGAGCCAGGAAAGTCGCTGGCGAATTCCGCGCCCAGTTCGATGAGGCGATGCGCGAAGCGGAGCTGGACGATGTGCGCCAGACGATCGCCGACGCCCAGAAGCTCAATCCGATGAATTCGCTGCGGGAGGCGATGAACCCGCTGCGGGATATGGGCAACGAGATAAAGGCCGATCTGCAGCGTGCGGCAACTCCGGACAAGGCAGCGCTAGCCGCGACGCCCTTACCATCCGAGCCGGTACCTGGCGTTTCGTCCGGCCTGCCGGAGGCGCTTGCGGCCACGTCCGCAACGGCCGCTGCATCGAGCAATATACCGCTGGCGGCCGCTTCGGTTCCAGAGCCTGTGGCTGTTCCCGCCCCGCAATCCGTTGCGGCTGCGGGCAAGGCTGCTGAGAAGCCCAATGCTGTTCGCAAGCCCCGTGCAAAGGCGCCGGTCAAGGCCGATGATGTCGCGGCCGCGGTCGTCCGCACGCCCGTCGTGACGGAAAAACCAAAGCGAGCCCCGCGCAAGGTCGCGACCGCTGCTGCCGTAGAGAAGAAGGCGCCTCCAGCTCCCAGGAAGCGCGCGACTGCCGCGGCCAGCCAGGCGACGCCTAAAACGCCCAAGAAGAAGGACCAGGCATGACGGGTGATATCGACGATAAGCCGCAGCCGCTTATCGAACACCTCATGGAATTGCGCACGCGGCTCATCTGGTCGATCGTGGCGTTCTTCGTTGCCTTTATCGGCTGTTTCGCTGTGGCGAAGCATCTCTTCAACTATCTGGTCTATCCCTACAAATGGGCCGTTGAATGGGCTCATCTCGATCTCGCCAAGTCCGAGCTGATCTATACGGCACCGCAGGAGTTCTTCTTCACCCAGGTGAAGGTCGCCATGTTTGGCGCGCTGGTGATCTCCTTTCCGATCATCGCTGCCCAGATCTACAAGTTCGTGGCACCGGGCCTCTACAAGAACGAGCGCAATGCCTTCCTGCCCTTTCTGATCGCATCGCCCATCCTGTTTCTGATGGGCGCCGCGCTCGTCTACTTCTTCTTCACCCCCATGGTGATGTGGTTCTTCCTGAAGATGCAGCAGACACCCGGCGACGGCCAGGTCGGGATTGCGCTGATGCCGAAGGTCTCGGAATATCTGAGCCTCATCATGACGCTGGTCTTTTCCTTCGGCCTCGTCTTCCAGCTGCCGGTCATCACCACGCTTCTGGCGCGGGTCGGCTTGCTGACGTCGGCCTGGCTCGCGGAAAAGCGCAAATTCGCCATCGTCTTTGCCTTCATCGTCGCCGCCGTGCTGACGCCGCCGGATCCGATGTCCCAGATCGGCCTTGCACTGCCGACGATCCTTCTCTACGAGATTTCCATCTACGCGGCGCGACTCGTGGAACGCCAGCGTACCCGGCAAGCGCTTGACGAGAGTGGCGGGACTTCCGAGATCACCAAGACGGACGACGTCTAGGCGAGGGAGATCCAGCCTCGTTTCCCAGCTATTGCCGTTTCGACCTCCGACCGAGACCTCGGTCGGAGTTATACTCATGTCAAACGACCTGGAACGAAGATGCTTGATATCAGATGGATTCGTGAGAATGCCGAGGCTTTCGATGTGGCGCTTGCCAAGCGCGGTGCGGAGCCTCTGTCGCAAAGCCTCATCGCGCTTGACGAAAAGCGCCGCTCCGTCATTCAGTTCGTCCAGGATATGCAGTCCCGCCGCAATGCCGCCTCCAAGGAAATCGGTGCGGCGATGGCGCAGAAGAACGCCGAGCTTGCCGAAAAGCTGAAGGCCGAGGTCGCCGACATCAAGACTTCGCTTCCGGCTGCGGAAGAGGAAGAGCGCGTGCTGACGGCCGAGCTCAACGACGTGCTGTCGCGCATACCCAATATTCCGCTTGAGGACGTGCCTGTCGGCAAGGACGAGCACGACAATGTCGTCAAGCATGCCTGGGGTGCCAAGCCGACCTGGAACCATCAGCCGAAAGAGCATTTCGACATCGGCGAAGAGCTCGGCTACATGGATTTCGAGCGCGCCGCAAAGCTTTCCGGTTCGCGCTTCACGGTGCTGACATCGCAGCTCGCACGCCTGGAGCGGGCGCTTGGCCAGTTCATGCTCGATCTGCATACGGGCGAACATGGCTACACGGAAGTCAGCTCGCCGCTGATGGTGCGCGACGAGGCCATGTTCGGCACGGGTCAGCTGCCGAAGTTCGCCGAGGACCTGTTCAGGACGACGGACGGCCGCTGGTTGATTCCGACGGCGGAAGTGACGCTGACCAATCTGGTTGCCGGTGAAATTCTCGATCAGGAGAAGCTGCCGCTGCGCTTCACGGCGCTGACGCCGTCCTTCCGCTCGGAAGCAGGCTCTGCCGGTCGCGATACGCGCGGCATGCTGCGCCAGCACCAGTTCTGGAAGTGCGAGCTGGTATCGATCACGGATGCCGAAAGCTCGATCGCCGAGCATGAGCGCATGACGGCCTGCGCCGAGGAGGTGCTGAAGCGTCTCGGCCTGCACTACCGCGTCATGACGCTGTCGACCGGCGACATGGGCTTCGGCGCGCGCAAGACCTACGACCTCGAAGTCTGGCTGCCGGGGCAGGATACCTATCGCGAGATTTCGTCCTGCTCGGTCTGCGGTGATTTCCAGGCCCGGCGCATGAATGCCCGCTATCGTGGCAAGGACGACAAGAACACCAAGTTCGTTCACACGCTCAATGGCTCCGGCACGGCCGTCGGCCGGTGCCTGATCGCGGTGCTCGAGAATTATCTCAACGCCGACGGTTCCGTCACTGTACCCGACGCACTCCTGCCATATATGGGTGGTCTGAAGAGGATCGAAAAAGCAGCATAATCGGACGGTGGGCGATGCGTATTCTTCTGACCAATGATGACGGCATTCATGCCGAAGGACTGGCTGCACTGGAGCGGATCGCCCGTACCTTGTCTGACGATGTCTGGGTCGTCGCGCCCGAAACGGACCAGAGCGGACTTGCGCATTCGCTGAGCCTTTCCGAGCCGCTGCGCATGCGCAAGGTTTCCGACAAGCATTACGCGCTGCGGGGAACGCCGACGGATTGCGTCATCATGGCTATCCGCAAGGTTTTGGACGGTAAGCCGGATCTTGTGCTCTCCGGCGTCAATTCCGGCTCGAACGTCGCCGACGACGTGACCTATTCCGGAACCATCGCCGGCGCGATCGAAGGCACGCTGCAGGGGGTGCGTTCCTTCGCGCTCAGCCAGGCCTACGTGTATGAGAACGGCGCGCGTGTCGTGCCGTGGGAAGTCGCCGAGGCGCATGCTTCCGAACTGCTCGACAAGCTCATGAATGTCGAGCTGCCCGATGGGACGTTCCTCAATCTGAATTTCCCCAACTGCCGCCCCGGCGAAGTGGACGGCGTGGAAGTGACTGCGCAGGGCAATCTCGCCTTCAATGTGCAGGTCGAGGAGCGGGCCGACGGCCGAGGCTTCCCTTACTATTGGCTTCGCTTCGGTGAGCGAAGCGGCATCTTCCGTCCAGGAACCGATATTCAGGCGTTGAAACAAAATCGCATTTCGGTAACGCCTTTGAAACTCGATTTGACGGATTATTCGGCGCAAGACCGCGTGGCGCGGGCGCTCGGTATGGAGTAGCAGGTTGACACCTCGTTTGGTGGAAAAGGAAGGCTTTGCGGCCGTGGTTTTGCGGCTGCGGGCAGAAGGCATATTGGACATCGATTTGATGACGGCGGTCGAGCAGACGCCGCGCCTGCCTTTCGTGCCGCCGCAATTTGCCGATGACGCCTATTCGAGCCAGACGATTCCCATCGACTGCGGTGCCTTCATGGAAGGCATCGATCTGGTGGTGCGTGTTCTCCACAGCCTGAAGATCAAGCCGGGTCATCGCGTTCTTGAAATCGGGACGGGCAGCGGTTTCACCGCGGCCGTCATGGGCCGGATCGTCGAGCGCGTGCTCACCGTCGATCGCTACAAGACGCTGACGACATTGGCGCAGCAGCGCATGGATACGCTCGGATTGCGCAATGTCATTATCCGCCAGGCCGACGGGAGCGCCGGTCTGCAGGGCGAGGGCACATTCGACCGCATCCTGGTGACATGCGCATTCCAGACCATGCCGCGCTTTTATGCGGAGCAGCTCGTATCTGGCGGCTCGATGATCGCGCCGCTTATCGTGAACGACGATATTTGCCGCCTTGTGCGTCTGACAAAGACCGGCAGCCGCTTCGAACGCGAAGAGCTGTTTGACGTTCCCTACCAGCCCATCGTGCCGCTGCTCGCCTCCTATCTTTGAGGTCCGAATTTGGCTGATGCCCGTGACGCAGGGCATCCGTGCGCTGTTTCATTTCCTATAGTTAGCAATTCCTCAAAAAAACACATGCCGCACCAGTGCTTTAACCGCATGGTAAGATTAACGCGCTTTAATAGACCCATAATCGGTTGCGTCTTAAGTGGGTCGAGTCATGGGTTTCAGTCTTTCTTCAAACTTCAGTAAATCGGCAGGGAAAGTCCTGGTGGCCATTCTTCTGGCGAGCACTGCAACGGCTTGTAGTTCAGACACGACCCGTTTCAGCGGGCTGTTCTCCAGCAGGACGGACAATGTGACGACGGGTTCGATCAACCGTCGCAGCCTCAATGGTCCGGATGGCGATCCTGTGCCGCGCGCCGACATCGCTCAGGCCGGCGGTTACGGCCAGCAGGATTATTCGCAGCAGAGCGCACCGGTATCGCAACCCTACCCAAATTCGCCGGCTCGCTATAATCCGTCCTATTCCAGCGCCCGGGCGTCCACCGCGCCTGTCGCAATTCAGCGCAGCGATCTTGCTCCTCCCGGCGCATCCGCCAATGCGGGACGCTCTCGTATGGCATCGCGCGCCGAGTCTGAGGCGCTTGCTCAGCCGTTCCCGGCATCGCACAACAACAATGGCTCCCGCGCGGCACCAGCTCTTGCGCCGGCACCTGACACGCTGTCGACGGGGACGATCAAGACCGCCGCTGCGCCCCAGATGTCTCCGGGCTGGACCACGGTCAACGCGCCGAGCGTGACGCTGCATCAGGGCGAAAACATCGCGCTCCTGTCGCGTCGCTACGGCGTTCCGGAAAAGGAAATCCTGCGCGCAAACGGCCTGCGAAACGGCGCCGGCGCGCAGCCGGGTCAGCAGATCATTATCCCGACGATGAACGGCGCGAGCGCTTCGAGCCCGGCCAAGATGGCATCCGAGGCGACCGATCTTTCCAAGGGCGGCAAGATGCCGGGCCCCGCCAAGGCTCCGCAGCAGGAAGCGCTCGCATTGCCTTCGGGCAACCAGATGCGCGGCAAATCCCAGGCCGGACTTGCCGATCCCAACAAGCTTGCTGCAGGCAATGGCAAGGGCCCGACCCCGAAGGGTGGCACTTACGTCGTCAAGCCGGGTGACTCGCTGGCGAAAATTGCCAAGGAAAGCGGTGTCACCGTCGCCGAACTGAAGCGCGCCAACAATATGCAGGCCGGCGGCGGCATCCGCATCGGTCAGGCGCTGGTCTTGCCGCATGGCGCGGCAGCCGCTCCGGATCCGGTCAAGACCGCCTCCATCGAGCCGCAGAAGATTTCGGCCAAGCCGGGCGCGTTGCCTGTTGCCGAGCAGAAGCACGCAGCGGCAGACCCCGTCGCCAAGCAGCCGGCTCCGAAGGTCGTGGCCCACGCCGACGCGGCGGCCGACACTGCCGCCAAGCCGCAGGTGGTTGCCTCTGCTTCTCCGAGCCAATCCATCAACGATGCCGCAAAGTCGGACGCCCAGGCCGATGCGCCGGAAGCAACCGGTATCGGCAAGTATCGCTGGCCGGTTCGCGGTGCCGTGGTCGCCGGCTACGGCTCGAACGTCAATGGCAGCCGCAACGACGGCATCGACATCTCCGTTCCCTCGGGAACGCCGATCAAGGCGGCCGAAAATGGGGTAGTCATCTATGCCGGCAACGGCCTGAAGGAACTCGGCAACACGGTTCTCGTCCGCCATGACGACGGCACGGTGACGGTCTACGGCCATGCGGATGCGCTCAACGTCAGCCGTGGCCAGAAGGTCCAGCGCGGCCAGACGCTGGCAACCTCGGGCATGAGCGGCAATGTCAGCCAGCCGCAGCTCCACTTCGAAGTCCGCAAGAATTCGGCTCCGGTCAACCCAATGACGTTCCTTGAATAGATAGTGCGTCTCAAGGACTCTGCAAAAAGCCCGGTCTATGCCGGGCTTTTTGTCGTTCATGGTCTGGATTTGGAGATCAGTCGCGGTCGAGCGTGATCCGCCGCCGCCCGGCGAGGTCCTGGATATATTGCCAGGCGACACGGCCGGAGCGCGCGCCGCGGGTCGTCGCCCATTCCAGGGCCTCGTGATGCATCTCGGCGCGATCGAGATCGAACTTGAAGTGATCGGCATAGGCATCGATCATTTGCAGATAGTCTTCCTGGCTGCACTTGTGGAAGCCAAGCCAGAGACCGAAGCGGTCGGAGAGCGAAACCTTCTCCTCGACGGCTTCCGAAGGGTTGATCGCCGTCGATTGCTCGTTTTCCATCATGTGGCGCGGCAGCAGGTGACGGCGGTTGGACGTGGCATAGAAGAGCACATTGTCCGGCCGCCCCTCGACGCCGCCATCGAGCGCCGCCTTCAGAGACTTGTAGGCCGTATCGTCGTGATCGAACGAGAGGTCGTCGCAGAAGACGATGACGCGATGCGGCGCGGCCTTCAGGATGTCGAGCAGCACGGGCAGCGAAGAAATGTCCTCGCGATGCACCTCGACCAGTTTCAGCGATACGCCGGTCGCCCGGCGCACGTCTTCATGCACCGCCTTGACGAGCGAGGATTTGCCCATGCCACGCGCGCCCCAGAGCAGCACATTGTTGGCGGCAAAGCCTTCCGTGAAACGTAGCGTATTTTCGTGCAGAATGTCGCGGACATGGTCGACGCCGCGAATAAGGGTCAGAGCCACGCGGTTGGGCCGCGAAACCGGCTGCAGATGGAGCCGGACGGGCGCCCACACGAAGCAGTCGGCGGCATTCCAGTCGTTTACGGCCGGAGCCGGGCCGGCAAGGCGTTCGACGGCATCGGCAAGTCGACGGACTTCGGCAAGGATCAGGGCGTTTTGGTCTTCAGTCACCGTTTCCTCCTGAATATTGAACAAGAAAGTCGTAAAATGCGCGCGCTGTCTTGCCGGGTATCATGCTCCCTCGGGGGCTGAAAGGCTAACAGACCGGGAAAACGGTACGGTTGGCGCCTGTTTTTGTTGCAATCGTCATGTGCGTAACTATATTCCGGCCACCTGACGCGGGGCGGCGTTCCCGCAGGGAGTTCAAGGGAGTTTTCGATGTTTATCACCAACGCATATGCGCAGAGCGCGACAGATTCGGCCGCGAGTGTTTTCGGCGGATCCGGCTTTGAAATGATCATCCTGTTTGTGCCGCTAATGGTCGTTTGGTATTTCCTTCTCATCCGTCCGCAGCGCGCGCAGGCGAAGAAGCGTGACGAAGTCCTGAAGAACATCCGCCGCGGCGATCAGATCGTGACCAGCGGTATTGTCGGCAAGGTCACCAAGGTCGTCGACGAAAAGGAACTGGAAGTCGAGATCGCCGACGGCGTGCGCATCCGCGTCGTCCGCAGCGCGATTTCCGAGGTTCGCGTCAAGGGCGAGCCGGTCAAGGCCGACGCGGCGTAACGCACGCTGCCGGAGGTGGCGCCGTGCCGCTGCTGCGCATCCTTGAAAATCGGGATCGACTTTCTTGAAGGACTGTGCACAAATTCAAGGTGTTACTGCGCCCTTTGCATTTTCCGTCGAAGGAGGGGCGCAGTAGGGAAGCCCTAACTCGAGAGAGCGATGCTGCACGTCTCCTGGTGGAAGACCGCCCTGATCTGGTTCGTCGTTCTCTTGAGCGTGCTTCTGGCCGCTCCCAACTTGCTTGGCGAGCGCGCACTCTCATCCCTCCCTGCATGGCTGGTCCATCGAAAGATCGAGCCCGGCCTCGACCTTCGCGGCGGCTCGCATCTCCTCTTGAAGATCGAGCGCGGCGATATCGAGAAGGATCGCCTGGAGGCCATCGTCGGTGATATCGGGACTCGATTGCGCACCGTCAATGTCGCCTATTCGGGCCTGACCGGCACCGGCCGAAAAATCCAGCTGCGCATCAACGATCCCGCGCAGATTCAGGTCGCCCTGACGGCGCTACGCCCGCTTACCGCCGAATCGGACAAGCCTGCCGCCACGCTGTCTCAGGGCGAAAACGGCGCGATGACGTTCGATATCACCGATGCCGATATCAACAGCCATGTATCGTCGGCCATCGCCCGCTCGATCAAGGTCATCCACGCCCGTGTCGCGCAGTTGGGTGTGGGTGAACCGCTGATCCGCAGGCAGGGCTCGGATCGCATCATGGTGCAGGTGCCCGATCTTGCCGATGCGCAGCGGCTGAAAAACCTGCTCGGCCAGCCCGCCGAACTCAGCTTCCGCCTTATCGATCAATCGATGTCGGTGCAGGACGCGATGAACGGTCATCCGCCGGCCGGCTCCGATGTGCTGTTTTCCGAAGACGACCCACCGGTCGGCTATCTCGTGCAAAGGCAGCCGTTGCTCTCGAATGTGGATTTTTCCGACGCTGTCGCTGTCGTCGACAACCAGAAGGGTGAGGGAACGGTGTCCGTCAAGTTGACGCCGGAGGCCACGCACCGCTTCGCGCAATCGACCGCAAGCAATCTCGGCCGCATCATCGTCGTCGTGCTGGACTATCAGGTCATCTCCGCGGCGTCGCTGAAGACCGTCATAGCCACCGGCGATCTCGACGTTCCGGGAGATTTCACCGCCCAGGGTGCCCAGGATCTGGCCGTCATGATTAAGAGCGGGCCGCTGCCCGCCACGCTGACGACGGTCGAGGAGCGCACCATTCAGCCTGGCCTCGGTGGCGAGGCGGCGCGCTACGGCCTGATTGCCTGCATCGCCGCCGCTATCTTCGTCGCGGCCTTGATGATCGGCTTCTATCGTCTGCTCGGCATCATCGCGACGATCGCGCTCATCATCAACATGGTCATGCTGGCTGCGCTCATGGGCCTGCTCGGCATCACGCTGACGCTGCCCGGTGTGGCCGCCATCGTCCTCATCATCGGCATCGGCCTCGATGCGCTCGTGCTGATCTACGAACGCGTGCGCGAAGAGGAAAAGAAGACCCATCTGCTCGTCGATGCATTGCGCCATGGCTTCAATCGCGCGGCCGCAACCGTCGCCGATGCGAACCTGACGGTCCTCATCGTGGCGGCCATTCTTTTCTATGCGAGCAGCGGCGCGGTACGCGGATTTGCCGCGACCCTGATGGTGGGCGTGGTCACGACCTTCTTCACCTCCTGCTTCGTCACGCGGTCGCTGGTGAACATGTGGATATCGCGTCGCAAGCCGCGCACATTGCTGGTCGGCGTGCGCAGCGGCGTTTTCGACAATGCCAATATCCGCTTCATGGGGATCCGTCGTTACACATTCACGATCTCGGCTGCCCTGTCGGTCATCACGCTCGTTGCCTTCGCGACGATCGGCATGCATCTCGGTATTGATTTTGCCGGCGGATCGATCATCGAGGTCCGTGCCAAGCAGGGCGTTGCCGATCCCGCGGATATCCAAACGCGACTCGAGGCCATCATTCCGGGCGACGTGCGCGTCGAGCGGCTTGCCGATCGCCTTGGCGCGGTGATTCGCGTCCATGCCCAGGAGGGCGGCGAAAATGCCGAGCAGTCCGCCGTCTCGCTCGTGCAGGACGAATTGGGCAAGGACTACAATTTCTCCCGCGTGGAGGTGGTCGGCCCGGCCGTGTCGGGCGAAATCACCACCACCGCTTCCCTTGCCGTCCTGGCGGCTCTGGCCGCAATCCTCGTCTACATATGGCTGCGTTTCGAATGGCAGTTTGCGGTCGGCGCGATTATCGCGACGCTGCACGACGTCATTCTGACGCTCGGCCTCTTCGTGCTATCAGGCATGGAATTCAACATGACCGGCATCGCGGCGATCCTGACCATTGTCGGCTATTCGCTGAACGACACGCTCGTGGTTTACGACCGCATGCGCGAAAACCTGAAGCGCTATTCGCAGATGCCGCTGCCGATTTTGATCGATGCTTCCATCAATCAGACACTATCGCGGACCATCCTGACATCGGCGACGACGCTTCTGGCGCTGCTCGCGCTCTACATCTTCGGCGGCGAGGTGATCCGTGCCTTCACCTTCGTTCTGCTTTTCGGCGTCGCTGTCGGCACTTTTTCGTCGATTTATATTGCGGCGCCCGTGCTGATCCTGTTCAAGCTGCGTCCGGACAAGTTCCAGACCGGCGGCGAAAGCAATGGACCCGCGGCCGGCGATATCCAGTCAGGCAAACCAGCGGTGTGAGACAGTGGCAAAAGGTATAGAAATCCGTAACGCGCATTTCCCGGGGCGTGCACCGATCGACGCTTACGGCAATGGCGGCTTTCGCTTCGCCGACATGTCGCATCGCGGCTCTCTGCTCTGCCTGCCCTCGGGCATCTATGGCTGGGACATGATCCTGGGCGACGCTCTGACGCCGGACCGCTTCCAGAAGGTGCTGGACGAAGCCGCGCAGATCGAGGTCCTGCTCGTCGGTACAGGCATGGAGTTGCGGCCGCTGCCCGCCGATCTCAAGGCTGCCCTGCGGGCAAGACAGATTTCGTCCGACCCGATGAGCACCGGGGCGGCGGTGCGCACATTCAACATCATGCTCTCCGAATCGCGCGCCGTGGCTGCGGCGCTGATCGCCGTCTGACCCTGCGGATGCTAGCATGACGACATCAGCTGCGCCCCGTAGCAACCGGGACATCTGCCTTGCCACGCTTCGCGAGACCGATCGCGATCGCTATCTCGCCTGCCTGCTGGCGCCGGAAGAGAAGCGTCCTGCGCTGGCCGCTCTCTATGCCTTCAACGCCGAGCTGGCGCGTGTGCGCGATCTCGTTCATGAGCCGCTGCCCGGCGAAGTGCGCATGCAGTACTGGCGCGATCTCCTCGAAGGACAGCCTCACGGATCGAGCGAAGCCAATCCGCTCGCCTCCGAGCTCCTAATCGCGATCGAGCAATATCGCCTGCCGCGCCAGACGCTCGTCGACATGATCGATGCACGCATCTTCGATCTCTACGACGATCCCATGGAGAGCCGCAGCAGCCTGGAGGGCTATGCCGGAGAAACGGCCTCCGCTCTTGTCCAGCTTGCAAGCCTTGTCCTGTCCGCCGATGAAGCCAAACGTTCCGCCGATGCCGCCGGCCATGCCGGCGTCGCGCAGGCGATCGGCGGCCTGCTGCTGCTCATGCCGCTTCATCGCCATCGCGGCCAGCTTTACCTTCCGCTGGAGATACTGTCGGCCACCGGGCTCGATCGCGATCGTTTCCTGGCCGGTGAGGACAAGCCGCGCATTTCCGCGGCGATCGAGGCCTTTGCCGGTCTTGGCCGTGAGCATCTCGCGAAGGCACGGGCTGCGGGCGCCATACCGCAGGCGGTGTTTCCAGCTTTTTTGCCCGTCGCCTTGGCTGAGCCTGTGTTGAAGAAGGCGCAGAGGCTCGGAGCTGGTCTCTTCGACCAATCCCTGGCATTGCCGCAGTGGCGCCGGCAGATGCGCATGGCGATGGCGTCGATCACAAAGAAGATCTAAAATAAGATACGCTCGCACAAGTCTCGGTGTCTATGGAGATGGGCGGGCACTTGATTTGCATTTCAGGGGGATCTGCCGTGGGTATTGTCGTCTGGTGCATACTGTTCGCGATCGTTGTCTTCATTGCTTATTACGCGACACGGATGGCATCGCAGAACAAGGAAGACGGCCTGCACGACACCGGCCTTGCGATTCTGGAATTTGGACGGGCCTTTCCGACCGAGGCGATACGCCAGTTGCAGACAACTGCGGATGGGCAGGTGGTCTTCGTGCGCTTGCATGACGACAAGGCCGGCTTCATGCGCAACGTCCGCAATCACTTCAGCGTACACCTGATCGAGCCCGGCCGGGCTCGTGCCAAGCTCTCAGGCAGCGGTCGCGGCTTGACCATCGATTTTCTCGATGTGCCGCACCACAACGGCACATTCGAGTTCAAGACGCCCGCCGAAGCCGCCGAGGTTTCGCTTTGGCTGCTCGGCAACTATGTCGTCGGCGACGACGCAAGGCTCGAGCACCGCGCGCCGCCAGCGAAGGCCTGAAAATCCCGGAAGATCGAGATTTCAGGCGCTTTCCGCGAGTGCCGGCGCCTGAACGTTCAGCCATTTCGCGCAGTCCGAGAGCGCGCGCTTGGCGATGAGCTGGCGTTTCATGATGGTCTTGTCCTTGCCGCGAAAGCGCTTGACGCCCTCCGGCTTGACGATCGAACCCGGCTCCAGCTCGGGGAACAGCCCGAAATTGATGTTCATCGGCTGAAAGGAGCGCTTGCCCGGTTCCTCGTCGGAGACGATGTGGCCGCCGGTGATATGGTTCAGCAGCGAGCCGAGCGCCGTCGTATCCGGCGGCAGCAACGGCGCTTCACCCTTGCGCTCCGCAGCCGCGAAGCGGCCGGCGAGCAATCCGATGCTGGCGCTTTCCACATAGCCTTCGCAGCCGGTGATCTGCCCGGCAAAACGCAGGCCCGGCCGCGACTTCAGCCCCAAGGAGCGGTCGAGCAGGGTCGGCGAGTTGATGTATGTATTGCGGTGCAGGCCGCCGAGGCGCGCGAATTCCGCATTCTCGAGGCCGGGAATCAGCCGGAAGATTTCCGCCTGCGCCCCGTATTTCAGCTTCGTCTGGAAGCCGACCATGTTGTAGAGCGTGCCGAGCGCATTGTCCTGGCGCAGCTGCACGACGGCATAGGCCTTGACCGTGGGGTTGTGGGCGTTGGTCAGGCCCATCGGCTTCATCGGCCCGTGGCGCAGGGTCTCGCGCCCGCGCTCGGCCATGACCTCGATCGGCAGGCAGCCGTCGAAATAGGGCGTGCCTTCCCATTCCTTGAAGCCGACGGCATCGCCGGCGATCAGCGCGTCGATGAAGGCATTGTACTGAGCCTCATCCATCGGGCAGTTGATATAGTCCTTGCCGGTGCCGCCGGGGCCGACCTTGTCGTAGCGCGACTGATACCAGCAGACATCCATGTTGATGCTGTCGCGATAGACGATCGGCGCGATGGCGTCGAAGAAGGCAAGCGCATCCGCGCCTGTCTCGGCCTGGATGGCGCTGGCGAGACCGGGCGCCGTCAGCGGGCCGGTGGCGATGATCGCTTGGTCCCAATCCTTCGGCGGCAGGCCCTGAACCTCTTCGCGGACGACGGTAATCAGCGGGTGGCTGCCGACCGCCTGCGTTACCGCCGCGGAAAAGCCATCGCGGTCGACGGCGAGCGCGCCGCCGGCCGGCACCTGATGTTTGTCCGCGCAGGCCATGATGAGGGAGCCGGCCATGCGCATTTCGGCATGGATGACGCCGACGGCATTGCTGGTCGCGTCGTCGGAGCGGAACGAGTTGGAGCACACCAGCTCGGCGAGATCGTCCGTCTTGTGCGCTTCCGTGCCGCGCACGCCGCGCATCTCATGCAGGATGACGGGCACGCCGGCAGTGGCGATCTGCCACGCAGCTTCGGAGCCGGCGAGGCCGCCGCCAATGACGTGAATGGGAGTGTGGGAGGTGATCTGTGTCATGCGCGCGTCATTATCACGGGCGGGCCGACGATCCAATTGGTTTACTGGTGGCCGGAATCAAAAACGGCGCCGAAAGGCGCCGTCTTGAGGCAGTCTGCTGAGTTCGTTCCTATTAACGGAAAGAACGGGCAGCGATGTTGCGGATCTCGTAGCGGCTGACGCCGATGTCCGAAAGGGTCTGGCTGGAAAGGTTGCCAAGTTCGTTCAGGGTGCGGCGGTAGCTGATCCAGTTCTTTGCAATGCGAATCGGGTTCATGATCTTATCCTCGGTATCTTGGTTGCGGGCGGTACGATTACCGCCTCAGCGATTGCATTCTATATAGGCGCGGGGACGTCGATTGTGCAGTGCAAATAAAAGGCGTCTGCTATGCGTTTGTGCAATATGACGCCCAAAAAGCCGCCAATGCTCAAAATTTATATGCTTTGCGTAGGGGGAATGGCTCGGGCTGAGTCTGGATATGCTGCACTTGCTCAATGAGCAGGCAAAAAAGAACGCCCGCCGCGGGGTCCGCAACGGGCGTTGAGAAGGCACTCGCTGTTGGCGAAGCCTATCCGGCGATTAGCGGCCGGTGGCTTCGCGGGCAACGCGATGGATGTCGGCGCGGTCGATGCCGAGGTCGTGCAGTTCACGGGCACTCATGCGGCCGAGTTCGCTAACGGTCTGACGATACTTGCGCCAGTTGTTGAAAGAGCGGGTCAGGTTCATTGTCAGTCCCTTTCGAGGAGTTTTAGATCTTGCGGCTCCGTGATTGGTTCCGTCTGCGATCTGATGCCTTGTAATATATGCTGCGCTGCAAGAACTAAAAGAGCCAAAGCTTCATGCCACCTATGCGCCTTCTGCAGATCTTATGGGCGATTTGCCCAAGAAGGTGGCTGCTTTATGTGCATATCGCGGCCAAACGGTGATTGAGCTTGTGGCGTCAATTTCCGCCGATCCCCGGATATGCGAGGGTTATGACGATAGCCGCCAGCTTGTTGCCATGCTTTTGCCGGGCTTGACGCCTTGAGCCGGATTTTGATTGTTGAAACGGGGTATCGCCGGCTCGTCGGAGCGCGTCGGCCGGGCCGCAGGCGTTTTGCTTCGGCCCATGGTCCCAAATCTCGGGAGAGGGCGGTTTTGGTCATTCAAACGATTTAGCTTGGACGAAAAATAACGCCCACCGCGGGAGGAGGTGCGGTGGGCGTCATTTGTAGTGATTGACGACTTGGGAGGAGGAGTGTCGTCAATCGATCGGAGCGCATTGGGAGGAGGAGTATGCAGCTCCGAATATCGTGTCGGGATTTCACTCCCCAGGCTAGCTCCGATTTGCATCGGCCCGGCTCGCCATCGCCGTGTTTGTTGTCTATCTAATAGTATGATTTTTTGAATTTGTGCAGCGCAATAATTTCATGGTAGGCATGAATTGAATGCATGGCTCTTATGGGTATCTCAGTACCGGTCCTCATAATGCCGAATAAGCCCTTAATTCTGTATTAATACGGGACGTATTCGTGCGGAGCGGAGTGATGGCCGAATGCACGAGGCACGCATCGATTGCGCGCCGATTTGTGCTAACTCTGTCGCAAGTGGAATCGTCGCGAGGGGGCCGGGCATGTACAGAGGCAGGCTGGAACGGGATCTGAAAATCTGGACCGGCAAGGGTCTGGTCGATGCGGCGACGGCGCAGGCCATTCTGCGTGAATATGACGGCCGCCAGACGAGTTTCAGTGCCGGCCGCGTGCTGACCATCATCGCTGCCGTGCTTCTCGGTCTGGCCATATTGCTGTTCGTGTCTGCAAACTGGGAGGCAATTCCGAGGATCGTGCGCCTTCTCGGTCTCGTCGCGATGATATGGGCCTTCTATCTGGCATCCGCATATCTGCTGGCGCAGGGACGATCCGTCCTGGCATCCGGGTTGCTGATTCTCGGTACATTGAGCTTCGGCGGCGCCATGGCTCTCGTGGGTCAGATGTACAATTTGTCCGGCGATGAACTGAGGATGATGATCGTCTGGTTCGTTGCGGCCTGCATTGTGGCGGTGTTGTTTCGCTCGGCGGCTCAGGTCGGGCTTGCGGGCTTTCTCGCCTGGGCCTTTTGCGGCCTCTACCTCTGGGGGCATTCCGATCAATGGTACGGCATCATGCCGTGGGTGCCGCCGCTGATGGCCGTTATTTTGATTGCCCTTGTGCGATATGCCGATGCGCCGGCGGCGCGGCATCTGGCCTATCTGATGCTCGTGGGCTGGCTGACATGGCTTTTTGGCCAGCAGGAGGGGTTGAATGCGGCCATCCTGTTCGCCGCCGCCGGATTTGCGGCTTTCCTGGCCGTCAGCATCCCCGTGTCGCCGTTGGCGCCCTTTGCGCGAACGGCCGGCGCGGCGCCGGCCTTCTACACGTTTCTGATCGCGGCGATCGGCTTCTTCCTGGTGCATGCCGAGATCAGCAACGGCTCCTTTGAGAATAATGTATGGGTCGAAGACAAGCTGCCGCTCATCCTCATCGCGGCGGCGACGCTGGCCGGCTCGGTGATCGCTATCGCCCTGAGTGGCCGCGACAACGGCGCGGTGCGCTATCTCGCCTATTTCGTCTTCGCCTGCGAGATTCTCTACCTCGCCAGCGAAACGATCGGCTCGATCATCGGCACGGCCGGCTTCTTCCTTGTCGCCGGCCTGCTTGTGGCGATTGCCGCGTGGCTGGTCATTCAGCTGGAGCGGCGCTTTTCGGATCATAACGGGCAGGGGACACGAGCATGACCGACATGGCCGGGAAGAATGTCGTCATCGCCGCCAGCCGCCTATGGTTTGCGGCCATCGTCGTGGCGGCCCTGCAGACCGCCGTTCTCGGCTATATGGTCGGAGAGCGCGCATGGGGCTTGCGAAGCGGCGTCGAGGTCATCCTGAAGACGGCGCCGGTCGATCCGCGCGATCTACTGCGTGGCGACTATGTCATCCTGAATTATGATATTTCCCGCGTTCCCGTCTCGACCTTGGTCGGCGGCCCGCCGAAGGAGAGCCTGAGCAACCAGGTTCTCTCCGTCCGCCTGAAGAAGCAGGATGACGGCTATTGGGGCATCGCCGAATCGTCCTTCGGCACGCTCGAGCCCAAGCCCGATACGGTCATATTGAAGAGCCTGCCGTTCGATTATGTCTCCTATGGCGATTCCGCTGAGACGTCGCAGGCGGCAATCAGCGTGAGTTACGGCATAGAGCGCTATTACGTGCCCGAGGGTCAGGGCCACGATATCGAAAGCGCCCGCAACGACAACCGCGTCGCCATAGCGGCTCGCGTGTCTTCGGATGGCGCCGCCCATATCAGAAGCCTGCTTCTCGACGGCAAATCCGTCTACGAGGAGCCGCTCTACTGACGATATCCGCCCGAAGACGCCGATAAGCTTTGGGCGTCGTCGCGGAACCGTCATTTTTCCTTTGCGTGGTTTGAAACGGGTGATATAGAGACGCCGCGCTCCGGAAGGCCCCATGGGCAGGCATCGCCATGCGGTTTTGGGAACGCGGGTATGGTGAAATTGGTAGACACGCCAGATTTAGGTTCTGGTGCCGCAAGGCGTGGGAGTTCAAGTCTCTCTACCCGCACCAACACTGTCTTGTGGACGGGGGAGGCTGATGAAGTCTGTCTTCCAATATGCCGCAGGACGCGCCATCTGGCCCAGAGCATCCCGCTTTCGAATAGAAAGTGGATCAGATGTTTTGGCCCGTAACGGGATAGAGCTGCCTTTTGCGCGTTCGTTCGAAGGCGCGGCGCTCTTGCAAGATGAAAGAGAATTGCATCCAAGCCACGCTCGGGATTTTCCGGCGTCGTGCTCATCGAAACGAACGGCTGTCTGGGCACGGCCGCCATGAATGAAGGTAGGACAATGCAGGTTATCGAAACGCTCGCTGAAGGGCTGAAGCGCGAAATCAAGGTGGTCATCCCGGCCAAGGACATGGAAGTGCGCATGAACGAGCGCCTGGCCGAGGTCAAGGACAAGGTCCGCATCAACGGCTTCCGTCCGGGCAAGGTTCCGGTCTCGCACCTGAAGAAGGTCTACGGCAAGTCGATCATGGCCGATCTGGTCAACGAAATCGTGCGCGACCAGCCGCCGGCGATCCTCACCGAGCGCGGCGAAAAGTCGGCAACGCAGCCTGAAATCGCCATGACCGAAGACCAGGACGAGGCTGAAAAGATCCTCTCCGCCCAGGCCGATTTCGAATTCACCCTGTCCTACGAAGTCATCCCGGCCATCGAGCTGAAGCCGGTCAACGGCATCAAGGTGACCCGCGAAGTCGCTGAAATCAGCGAAGACGAAGTCAACGAGCAGATCCTCAAGATCGCCGAAAGCGCCCGCAGCTACGAAGCCAAGAAGGGCAAGGCTGCCGATGGCGACCGCGTCACCATCGACTACCTCGGCAAGGTCGACGGCGAAGCCTTCGACGGCGGCAAGGACGAGGACGCTCAGCTCGTTCTCGGCTCCAACCGCTTCATCCCGGGCTTCGAAGAGCAGCTCGTCGGCCTCAAGGCTGGCGATGAGAAGGTCATCACCGTAACCTTCCCGGCGGACTACCCGGCCAAGAACCTTGCCGGCAAGGAAGCCACCTTCGACATCAACGTCAAGGAAGTTGCCGCTCCGGGCGAAGTCGAGATCAACGACGAACTCGCTTCCAAGCTCGGCATCGAATCCGCCGACCGCCTGAAGGAAATCGTTCGCGGCCAGATCGAAAGCCAGTACGGCTCGGTCACCCGCCAGAAGGTCAAGCGTCAGATCCTCGACCAGCTTGACGAAATGTATCAGTTTGACACGCCGCAGAAGCTCGTCGAAGCTGAATTCGCCAGCATCTGGCGCCAGATCGAAACCGATCTCAGCGAATCGGGCAAGACCTTCGAAGACGAAGACACCACCGAGGAGAAGGCTCGCGAAGAATACCGCAAGCTCGCCGAGCGTCGCGTTCGCCTCGGCCTCGTTCTCTCCGAAATCGGCGAAAAGGCCGGCGTCGAAGTCAGCGAAGACGAACTGCAGCGCGCTCTTTACGCTCAGCTCCAGCAGTTCCCGGGCCAGGAAAAGGAAATCCTGGAATTCTTCCGCAAGACGCCGGGCGCTTCCGCTAACCTGCGCGCGCCGATCTTCGAAGAAAAGGTCATCGACCATCTGCTGACCGAAGTCGACGTTACGGACAAGACCGTTTCCAAGGAAGCGCTGCTCGCAGACGACGAAGAAGAAGACAAGCCGGCTGCCAAGAAGGCTGCTCCGAAGAAGAAGGCTGCCAAGGCTGAAGCAACGGAAGCTGCCGCCGAAGGCGAAGAAGCCGCCGCTCCGAAGAAGAAAGCCGCTCCGAAGAAGAAGGCTGCTGAAGACAGCGCCGAGTAATCGGATTTTCTTCCGGACCGAAATGAAGCCCTGCCGTTCGCGGCGGGGCTTTTTTGTTGTGCAACGACTGCCTCTCCCAGCAAGCGGGGAGAGGGCTGGAGTGAGGGACCGCCTCCTATCGGCTCGATGGACTATTCCCTACCCAATGCACGGCGGATGGCGATTTCCACCGAACTATAGGCATTATCTGGTCGCTCCAATCGATAGGGCTCAGCAAGTCCGATCGACGGCTGTGCCATGAAGCGCGGCGTGCTGCCTTGATGTTTCTGGGCGGCGTGAATGAGGAAGGGATGGCAGATATAGACAGTTCCTGCTGTTCCCGTCGCGAGGGCTTGAGGGCGATAAGCTCCCATATGCTCGAGCATCATGCGCGAGTGCCCTAGCTCTCCCGCCGGCTCGAGATAGCGCGCCATGTCCATGTGGGAACCGACGCGAATACGGGTCGGCGCATCATCCTCACCGATATCGGAAAACAGAAACAGCGTCAGCAGCGCGCGCCCTCGTGAGGTGATATTCACGCGCCACGCTGAGAAATCCGTTTGCTCGTTCGGATCGCAATCGTCGCCGGGGAAGCTGAGATCGACATGCCAGCCGGCATCGCCCGGATCATCAGGGTGCGGAAAGCGCACGGGGAATGTGCCGAGGCCGTCTCGCGGCAGCCATCTTCCGCGGCCGACCAATTGATCGAAGGCGGTATGGAGAATGGGCATGTTGGCGATAGTACGGAACGGCTCACCTCCATAGCCTGGCAGCCTGATGACCGGAAGCGTCCAACTTGCTGGATCATGCTCATTGCATGGAAGATCGCGCCACATGATGGCGCGCGCCTTTTCGGCGAGTTTCGCTGAAAACGCGCCGTCGATGCGTACGAAACCATGTTCGATGAAGTCGTTCAGCTGAGCGCTGGAAAGCGCAGCCGGATACTGTTGCTGGGATAGCATGTGAAATCTTTCCCAATCGTCGCGCCGTCTCTCGCCCATTTCTGCGTGGGCATTACGGCTGTTTCGGCACAGACCAGCCGACGGCCCTATGGCCGCTCAGGCGGTCTCGTCTTCATTTGGCTGGAAGCCTTGGGGATCAGCGGCTTATGAAGAAGACCGAAGCGATGTTGAGAATGCTCATCATGCCGACAGAGTAGTAAGCCCTGCCGGCATCGTCAATATTGCCCGAATCTAAAGCTCCGACTTGATATCGCCCATGCGGTTCCACGCATCGAGGCCGGCTATCTTGTAGGCTTCGGCGAGCGTCGGATAGTTGAAGGTGTTCTCGACGAAATATTCGACGGTGCCCTTGAGGTTCAGCACGGCCTGGCCGATATGCACCAGCTCGGTTGCGCCTTCGCCGACGATGTGGACGCCGAGGAGGCGGCGCGTCTTCAGCGAGAAGATCATCTTCAGCAGGCCGGTGTCGAGGCCCATGATATGGCCGCGCGAGGTCTCGCGGAAACGCGCTATGCCGCATTCGTAGGGGATATGCCGCTCCTTGACCTCTTCTTCGGAGAGGCCGCAGGTGGAGATTTCCGGCACGGCATAGATGCCGTAGGGGAAGTATTTCGGCGGCTCCTTGGCAATCGCGCCGACGGCGACGCGCGCCGCGATACGGCCCTGTTCCATCGAGGTGGAGGCAAGGCTCGGAAAGCCGACGACATCGCCTGCGGCGAAAATATGCGGCACCTTTGTCGCAAAAGTTTCCGGATTGACGCTGAGGCGACCGCGATTGTCGGCCTCGAGGCCGGCTGCAGCGAGATTGAGCGTATCGGTCGCTCCCATGCGGCCGGCGGCGAAGAGAACCATGTCGGTGGTGATGCGGCGGCCGTTGTCGAGGGTCAGTTCGACCTTGCCGTTCTGCCGCTCCACTTTCTCCGCCTTCTGGCCGAGCAGGAGCTTCATGTTGCGATCGCGCAGCTGGTAGATGAAATCCTCGACGATTTCCTTGTCGATGAAATCGAGCATGGTCGATTTCGGATCGATCAGCGTCACCTGCGTATCGAGGGCGCTGAAGATGGTCGCATACTCGATCCCGATGACGCCGGCGCCGATGACCACCATCGAGCGCGGCAGCTGCTCTATATCGAGCAGTTCATCGCTATCGAGCACCGTCTTGCTGTCGAAGGGCATGTAGTCCGGTCGAAAGGGTTTCGTGCCGACGGCCAGGAGGATGCTGGCGGCGGAGACGGTGACGACCTCGCCGTCATCCTTGACGACCTGCATGGTCTGCGGATCGACGAAGCTCGCCTTGCCCCGTATGTGCTGGACGCGATTGCGGGCAAACTGATGTTCGAGCACCTCGACTTCGTGGTCCAGGGTAATCAGCAGGCGACGACGCAGGTCGTCCGCGCTGATCTCCTGCTTGACGCGATAGGCGCGGCCATAGAAGCCGCGTTCACGCCAGCCGGAAAGATTGAGTGCGGTTTCGCGCAGCGTCTTGGAAGGAATGGTGCCGGTGTGGACCGAGACGCCGCCGACGCGTTTGCCTTGCTCGATGACGAGCACCTTCTTGCCGAGTTTGGCGGCCTGGATAGCGCCTCTGCGGCCGGCAGGGCCGCTACCCACGACTAGGAGATCGAATTGGTCCATCAGGAAGCCTCGGATGACTGAACAGGGAATCAATGTCGCAATGCAACATCCTCCGTCAACCGGTAGCTGCTCAATGTTACAGATTATCTAACAGGAAGTGCCCGCAGATCAGGAGGCAGAGAGGCCAAGCCAGGGTTCGAGCTTCTCGAAAGTCCTGTCCATGGCATAGGCGCGGGTGAAGGACAGCGGAAGATGGCCGTAATAGATCGACATCTGGTTCTCCGCCGTCGTCTCGTTCGCCTTGGCAATGGCGGCAAGATACAGCGCGGAGGCAAGACCAGTGCGGTCCGCGCCGGCCTGGCAATGAATGAGAATCGGCTTGGGCGCATCCCGCATGATCTCGACGAGCTGTGCGGCTTGTTCCTGCGTCAGCTCGCGGTTGGAAGACATGCGGAAATCGATGTGGTTGATATTGAGCTCTTTCGCCTCGGCGATTTCCTTGTCGTACCAGTGACGGCCGCTATTGTCGCCGCGCAGGTTGATGATGGTCTTGATGCCATATTGCTTCTGGAAGGCCGCTATCGTCGCGGCCGACGGCTGCGATGAGCGATAAAGCTCACCCGCAATGACCGGATGGAAGTTCGTGGTCCAGAGCATGTGAGCATAGAAGCCGCCAGCGATAGCGACGAAGGCGCCCAGAGCGATCAATGCTCCACGGCCGGCACGGCGAAGGCGGCGGGCGGACGTCGGCGATATCTTCAGCATGCAAGCTCCATGAAGGCCGGCCGCACAGGCGGATTGGCCAAATCAAAACAAGGACTTCCGCCGACGGATTTGCCGACCGGAACGCGGCGATCCTTCTGCCAGATCATTCTGACGCTGAGCTGAAAGCGGAAAGGGGAGCTTGAAGGGGCGAGTTTGGGAGCTGCTTCGGAGATTTCTGAAGCAGGTCGAATTGGATAATTATTTTAACTCAATTGGATGTGAGGAAAAATTAAGAAGAAGGATTATCGCAGGCGCGACAATTTCAAATCAGCCGCAAAGCGCGGAAGCTGACATGGCCGTTCTTGCCGATGATAACATGATCGTGAACCGTGATGCCCAAAGGCTTGGCGGTATCGATGATCGTCTTGGTCATGTCTATATCGGCGCGAGACGGGGTCGGATCCCCCGACGGGTGGTTGTGGACGAGAATCACCGCGGAGGCTGACAGTTCCAGCGCGCGCTTGACGACTTCGCGCGGGTAGACCGGCGTATGATCCACCGTGCCGAAGCCTTGCACTTCATCCGCGATCAGTGCGTTGCGTTTGTCGAGAAACAGCAGGCGGAATTGCTCGCGTGCTTCATGCGCCATGGCGGCATGACAATAGTCGATGAGCGATTTCCAGGAGGAGAGCACCGGCTTGCCCGTCAATTCGCTCTTCAGCATGCGTTGCGCGACGCTGGCGACCAGCTTGAGGTCGAGCGCGACCGCATCGCCCACGCCACCGACCTCGGTCAGGAGACCGACGGGAGCGCCGAACACGCCGCCGAGCGAGCCGAAGCGGGCAAGCAGTGCCTTGGCGATCGGCTTCGTGTCGCGACGCGGAATGAGCCGGAAAAGCAGCAGCTCGAGAATTTCATAATCGGCCAGCGCCGCATCGCCGCCGTCGCGGTAGCGATTGCGCAAACGTTCGCGATGACCGTGATAATGCGCTTCGGCGTTCGTGGGGGCGGGTCGGGCCGCTGACGCGGATTTGCCGGCCTGTGAGGCAGGCCTGGCAGCCTGTGGTGCGAAGAAAAGCCGTTCGTCCAGTAACGGAGCTTCTTCAAAAGTCTCCGCCTTCCCGCCTCTATCGAGGGGCATGTCGCCATGTCCGTTGGAGGAAGCGGGACGTTTCGCCATGAATTATCCCTGCAGCGGCGGCAGGCCTGGGCGGTCGAGGCCGCCGGGCGACAGGGTGAAGATCTCGCAGCCCGTCGCGGTGACGCCGACCGTATGCTCGTACTGCGCCGAGAGCGACCGGTCGCGGGTAACGGCGGTCCAGCCGTCGCCGAGCACCTTCACATGCGGCTTGCCGAGATTGATCATCGGCTCGATGGTGAAGATCATGCCTTCGCGCAGTTCCGGGCCGTCATTGACGCGGCCGTAGTGCAGGATATTGGGCGAGTCGTGGAACAGGCTGCCGACGCCGTGGCCGCAGAAGTCACGCACGACCGAGCAGCGTTCGCCCTCGGCATAGGTCTGGATGGCTTCGCCGATGGCGCCGGTGCGGGCGCCGGGACGCACGGCGGCGATGCCGCGCATCAGCGATTCATAGGTGACTTCGAGAAGCCGCTCGGCCGACCGCTTGATTTCACCGACTGGGTACATGCGGCTGGAATCGCCGTGCCAGCCATCGAGCACATAGGTCACGTCGATATTGACGATATCGCCCTCGCGCAGCGGCTTGTCGTTGGGAATGCCGTGGCAGACGACATGATTGATCGAGGTGCAGGAGGATTTCATGTAGCCGCGATAGTTCAGCGTCGCCGGATAGGCGCCGTGATCCATGCCGAATTCGAAAACGAAGCGGTCGATGACATCGGTCGGCACACCCGGCTCGACGATCGCGGCCAGTTCGTCGAGGCAGCGGGCGGTCAACTGGCAAGCCTTGCGCATTCCGGCAAAGGCATCCTCGCCGTAGATGCGGATAGCGCCCGTATTCTTCGCCGGCGCGGTTGCCGCTTCGATGTAATTCACCATGACTAGCCTTCAGCAGAAATCTTTATACTGGTATGTAATGCAGCTATGCCGGGTTCGTCTATCGGGATCAACCCGGCAGGGGCGATTTCCGTCGGTGAAACCCTGCATTTCAGCGCATATACTTCGACGCCGCGCGCCAAAGCCCGATCGTAGGCCCTGGCATAGACCGGATCGAGATCGCCGCAAATGCGGAAGCGATCGCAATCGTTGCGCTGGATCACGAACAGCATGACGGCACGATAACCGGCCTCTGCCATATCGCCAAGCTCTTCGAGATGCTTGGCGCCGCGGGCCGTCGCGGTATCGGGAAATTCGGCAAGGCCCGGCTGCCGCATGAAATGGACGTTCTTCACCTCGACATAGGTGGTTGTCCGCAAAGGGTCTGTCAAGAGCAGATCGATGCGGGAATTGCGGCCGTAGTTTTGCTCGCGCCGTACCGTCGTGTAGTCGCCGAGATCGGACACCTGTCCGAGCGCGATCGCTTCCGCCGCAACGCGGTTCGGCATGCCGGTGTTGACCCCGACGGTCGTGCCGTCCGCTTCGATCAGTTCGAAGACGTGCCGGTATTTTCGCTTGCCACCCTCATGCTCGGAGAGCCAGATGCGCGAGCCCGGCGCCGTCAGCCCGAGCATCGATCCGGTATTCGGGCATGAGCCGGTGATGAACGTTCCGTCCCCCAGCTCGGCATCGAAGAGGAAACGCTTGTAACGCGCGATCAGGCGGGCTGGGACGAGAGGCGAATTGAAGAGCATGGCGTTACGATCGTCTAGGCCCGTTCCATGACGAAGCTGCCGGGTGCCTCCTCAAGCGCGTTGAGGGCCTTGCCGCCCGGTTGGCGCGCTGCGGTCATGCGGTGATCTTGCGTCAGAATCCAGGCCTGCCAATGCGGCCACCACGAGCCAGGCGTCTCGTTTGCCTGCGCCAACCAGTTTTCATAGCCGCCATCCGTCGGGCCGCCGCTCCAGAACTGGTATTTGTGCTTGTCCGGCGGGTTGACCACGCCGGCGATGTGGCCGGAGCCCGTCACGACGAATTCCACGGGGCCGCCGAAGCACTGGCTGCCGATGAAGACCGACTTGGCCGGAGCGATATGATCCTCGCGGGTCGCGAGATTATAGACCGGAATGCGCACATCCTTCAGCGACAGCGTCTTGCCGTCGAGCACCATCTTGCCCTGGCTCAACGCGTTGTTGAGGTAGCAGTTGCGCAGGTAGAAGGAGTGGTTGGCAGCCGCCATGCGCGTGGAGTCGGCATTCCAGAACAGAAGGTCGAAGGGCAGGGGTTCCTGGCCTTTCAGGTAGTTGTTGACGAAATAGGGCCAGATCAATTCGGAGGCGCGCAGCATGTTGAAGGCCGTCGCCATCTTCGAGCCTTCGAGATAGCCGATGGTATTCATCTGCTCTTCGAGCGCTGAAATTTGCTCCTCGTCCACGAAAACCTTGAGATCGCCGGCGAAGGTGAAATCCACCTGCGTCGTCAGGAAGGTCACGGTGCGGATGCGCTTGTTCTTTTCCTTGGCGTGGAGCGCAAGCGTGGCCGCCAGCAGCGTGCCGCCGACGCAATATCCCACCGCATTGACTTCCTGTTCTCCGGTCGCCTTTTCGACCGTCTCCAGAGCGAAGTCGATGCCTTCGCGCGCATAGGAGGTCCAGTCTTTCGCCGCATGACGCTGATCGGGGTTTACCCAGGAAATGACGAAGACGGTGTGGCCCTGCTCCACGCACCATTTTATGAAGGATTTCTGCGGGTTGAGATCGAGAATGTAGAATTTGTTGATCCAGGGCGGGCAGATCAGCAGCGGCCGCTTCAGCACCTTGTCCGTTGCCGGCTCATACTGGATAATCTGGCAGACTTCGCTTTGCGCGATCACCTTGCCGGGGGTCAGCGCCATGTCGCGGCCAACGGCGAATTTCGTCATATCCGTCTGCCGCAGGCGCAGTTCGCCGTGACCGAAGCTAATATCCTCCGCCAGCATCTTCATGCCGCGCACCAGATTTTCGCCATTCGAGGCGATGGTTTCGCGATAGACCTGCGGATTCGTCGCGACGAAATTGGTCGGCGAAAACGCCGCGGTGATCTGCTTGGTGTAGAACGCCGCCTTGTGACGGGTGTGTTCGTCCAGCCCCTCGGCATTGCCGACCAGCTTTTCCGCCCAGCCGGCCGTCAGGAGATAGGTCTGTTTCAGGAAATCGAAGAAGGGGTTCTTCTGCCAGTCTTCATCGGCAAAACGCTTATCCTTGACCGGCTCGACTTCGGCTTCGGCCGACGAATCGCCGCCGAGGCGCTGCATGGTCTTCGTCCACAGGCTGAAATAGCCCGCGAGAAGGTGGGTCTGCGCCTCGAGGGTCCGGCGAGGATCGGAAAGCCAGTATTCACCGACCTTGGAAAGCGTCTTGATCATGTCGGCGAAAGGATCGGCAACCGTATCTATCTTCTCGCCGCGCTCGCGCGGCGCAAGCCATGCGGAGGCCGCCTTGCCGAGATTTTCCAGCGCGCGGGCAAAGTTGACGGCCATCGCTTCGGGATCCCTGACGATGTAAGGCTCGACTGACTTCGGGTCGAAGCCGGGAAATCCGCCATTACCTTCATTGTTATCCCGCTTGCTGTCGGTCACGCATCATCCTCCCGGCGGCAGCTATGTCTTGTTTTCCATTTGTACATCTTGCGGGAAAAGGAATACAAGTCGAATGAAACGCAACCCTGCTCTTGCTTTGACGCTGCGACAAATTTAACAGTCGCAACCCAAGGCAAGGAATTGGGCAGGACGACAATTATGGGCGGCGGCATGGTGGCAAGACTGAACCGGTATTCCGTACTCTGCGGTGCAATGTGCGGGATTCTCGCGTTGACGCTCGCGGGTTGTTCGACGCCTGAGGAAAAGGCGGCATACGCCAAGCGCAAGCAGCCGCCGCAGGCCGTGATCGTAAAACCCGCGAAGGGTAGCCAGGTCGATGAAACCAGCACGCAGCAGCATTACAAGGACGGCTACCCTTCCTTCAACGCGCCGCCGACAGCTGCAAACGTGCAGATCAACGATCAGCAGGCCGGCGACATGGTCAAGCAGCTGACGGCGCTCGGCTCGCAGCGCAAGGCCGGCACGATCTCGGAGGCCGAGTACCAGAAGCGCGTCGCCGAGATGCGCAAGCTGGCGGCCGACCATGGCCAGGATACGCTGCAGGAAATCCAGCAGCAGGGCGTCCAGCCCGCCCCGGCGCAGAATTAGCCTTGCGTTTCAGGCGATTTGGACGCAAAGCGTTCGGATAGGCCGAATTTGGATGTATCTGCCCGGCGAATTGTACTTTGCGTGCATGATCGCCCAAGATTCACCTTATCTTTCGAGTCAGCATGGTTGCGGCGCCGCGAGTCCAAGTTCGTATCGCGGCTGGCCGGGAGATCAACGAACTTCAGCGCGGTTTTGAGGGCCGCTGTCCCATGGGGAAAGAAATGGAAGAGTTTCATAAAGTCCGGCGTTTGCCGCCCTACGTTTTCGAACAGGTCAATCGTTTGAAAGCGAGCGCGCGAGCGGGCGGGGCGGACATTATCGACCTCGGCATGGGTAATCCCGATCTTCCGACCCCGAAGGCGATCGTCGACAAGCTGTGCGAAGTGGTTCAGGACCCGCGCACGCACCGCTATTCCTCCTCCAAGGGCATTCCGGGCCTCCGCCGTGCCCAGGCCGCCTACTACGCGCGCCGTTTTGGCGTGAAGCTCAATCCCGATACGCAGGTGGTCGCCACCCTCGGCTCCAAGGAGGGCTTCGCCAACATGGCGCAGGCCATCACGGCTCCCGGCGACGTCATTCTCTGCCCGAACCCGACCTATCCGATCCATGCCTTCGGCTTCCTGATGGCCGGCGGCGTCATCCGCTCGATGTCGGTCGAGCCGGACGACAGCTTCTTCCCGCCGCTGGAGCGGGCCGTGCGCCATTCGATCCCGAAGCCGCTGGCGCTGATTCTCAACTATCCGTCGAACCCGACGGCCTATGTGGCGACGCTGGATTTCTACAAGGAAGTCATCGCTTTCGCCAAGAAGCACGACATCATCGTGCTGTCGGATCTCGCCTATTCGGAAATCTACTTCGACGACGCGCCGCCGCCGTCGGTGCTGGAAGTTCCGGGTGCGATGGATGTGACCGTCGAGTTCACCTCGATGTCGAAGACCTTCTCCATGCCCGGCTGGCGCATGGGCTTTGCCGTCGGCAACGAACGGCTGATTGCAGCCCTGACGCGCGTGAAGTCCTACCTCGATTACGGCGCCTTCACGCCGATCCAAGTGGCCGCGACCCACGCGCTGAATGGCGACGGTTCCGACATCGCCGAAGTGCGCAGCATCTACAAGCGCCGCCGCGACGTTCTGGTCGACAGCTTTGGCAAGGCCGGATTCGACGTGCCGCCGCCGGCCGCGACGATGTTCGCCTGGGCGAAGATCCCGGAAAAGTTCCGTCATCTCGGCTCGCTGGAGTTCTCCAAGCTTCTGGTCGAGAAGGCCGATATCGCCGTTGCGCCCGGCATCGGCTTCGGCGAGCAGGGTGACGATTACGTCCGTATCGCGCTTGTCGAGAACGAACATCGCATCCGCCAGGCGGCGCGCAATCTCAAGCGCTTCCTCTCCACCGCGGATGAGACGATGCATAATGTCATTTCGCTGAACGCTCACCGTTCGTAATATTGTGCGGCAGCCGCTTTTGCGGCTGCCGCTTCCCATACTGATCAGGAATTTTCCATGGCAGATGCCCTCAAAATCGGCATTGCGGGCTTGGGTACCGTTGGTGCCTCGCTCGTCCGCATCATCCAGAGCCGCGCTAACGAGCTTGCCGTTACCTGCGGTCGTCCCGTCAAGATCGTCGCCGTCACCGCGCGCGATCGCACGCGGGATCGCGGCATCGATCTGACAGGCATCGAGTGGTTCGGCGGTCCGGTCGATCTGGCGCAGAAGGCCGATATCGACGTTTTCGTTGAACTGATCGGCGGTTCCGAGGGTGCCGCCAATGCCGCCGTGCGCGCCGCGCTTGCGCGCGGCCTGCACGTCGTCACCGCCAACAAGGCACTGCTTGCCTATCACGGCGTCGAGCTGGCGCAGATCGCCGAAGAGAAGGGCGTGCTGCTCAACTTCGAAGCCGCCGTTGCCGGTGGCATTCCGGTCATCAAGGCGCTGCGCGAATCCCTGACCGGCAATACGATCTCGCGCGTCTACGGCATCATGAACGGCACCTGCAACTACATCCTGACCCGGATGGAGAAGGAAGGCCTGTCCTTCGCCGATTGCCTGAAGGAAGCGCAACGGCTCGGTTACGCGGAAGCCGATCCCGCCTTCGACATCGAGGGCAACGACACCGCGCACAAGCTCGCCATTCTGACGACGCTTGCTTTCGGCAACCGCATCGCTGCCGACGATATCTATCTCGAAGGCATCACCAACGTCTCCATCGAGGACATCCGCGCCGCCGCCGATCTCGGCTACCGCATCAAGCTGCTCGGCGTCGCCCAGCGCACCGAAACCGGCATCGAGCAGCGCGTGCATCCGACTATGGTGCCGCTCGACTCGGTCATCGCCCAGGTCGATGGCGTCACCAATGCGGTCGCGATCGAATCCGACATTCTCGGCGAATTGCTGATGGTCGGCCCCGGTGCCGGCGGCAATGCCACTGCTTCGTCCGTATTGGGCGATATTGCAGATATCGCCAAGAGCCGCCCGGGCGAGCAGCGCGTGCCGGTGCTCGGTCATCCGGCCAAGGCGCTCGAGCCCTACCGCAAGGCGCAGATGCAGAGCCACGAAGGCGGCTATTTCATCCGCCTGACCGTTCTCGACCGCACGGGCGTCTTCGCAAGCGTCGCGACCCGTATGGCGGAAAATCATATCTCGCTCGAATCGATCGTCCAGCGCTCGAAGCAGCATCTGGCGCCTTCCGATCACCAGACGATTATCCTCGTCACCCATGCAACGACCGAGGATTCGGTGCGCAAGGCGGTTGCCTCCATCAAGAACGAGGGCTATCTCGTCGGCGAACCACAGGTCATCCGCATCGAGCGGCCGAAAGAATAATCCGACAGCGGCGGCGTATCTCGCAGAGACGCCGCCCGCAAATTCCGGGAGAGATGGTGGAGCAACCGGTCGATCCAGTTCAGCGGGCGTTTCTGGGCGTCGAGCGCTCGGTCTCGGGCAATCGCTGGGTTTCCAGGCTCGATCAGGCCGGGCAGAACAGGGCGCTGGCCATTGCGCAGACGCATGGCCTGCCGGAGCTGATTGCTCGCGTGCTTGCCGGGCGCGGCGTCGGGCAAGACGAAGCCATGGCTTTTCTCGATCCGACGATTCGCGGCCTGATGCCGGATCCGCATCTGCTGACCGATTGCGAAAAGGCTGCACAGCGCCTTCTGCACGCGGTCAGGAAGGGCGAGACGGTCGCGATCTTCGGTGATTATGACGTCGACGGCGCAGCCTCCACAGCGCTGCTCTATCGCTTCCTGACGCATTTCGGTGTTCCGGCCAGCATCTATATTCCCGATCGCATCTTCGAAGGCTACGGCCCCAATCCCACCGCCATCGGCCAGCTCATCGACAACGGTGCGACGCTGATCGTCACGGTCGATTGCGGCTCCACCAGTTTCGAGTCGCTGGAGGTGGCGAAGGCGCGCGGTATCGACGTCGTCGTCATCGACCACCATCAGGTCGCGCACGAATTGCCGCCATGCCACGCCCTCGTCAATCCGAACCGCGAAGACGATCTGTCGGGGCAGGGACATCTCTGTGCCGCCGGTGTCGTCTTCATGGTTCTGGTGGCCGCCTTGCGGCTGTTGCGCGAAGCGGGTGATTCCCGCGTGCGCTCAATCGATCTGCTTGCCTGGCTTGATATCGTCGCGCTGGCGACCGTTTGCGATGTGGTGCCGCTGAAGGGCCTAAATCGCGCCTATGTGGTCAAGGGGCTGATCGCTGCCCGTCACCAGGGCAATCTCGGGCTTGCGGCGCTGTTTCGCAAGGCGGGGCTCGCCGGGCCGGTTACACCCTATCATTTCGGCTTCCTGATCGGCCCGCGCATCAATGCGGGTGGCCGCATCGGCGATGCCGCGCTCGGCGCGCGCCTGCTCACGCTGGAGGATGCCGGCGAGGCCGAGACGATCGCCGCGAAGCTCGACGATCTCAACCGCGAAAGGCAGGCCATGGAAGCCGCCATGCTGCAGGAGGCCGAGGCTGAGGCGCTGGCGGAATATGGCAATGGCGACGGCGCATCCGTCATCGTCACGGCGCGGGAGAACTGGCATCCGGGAATCGTCGGCCTGATAGCCTCGCGCCTCAAGGACAAGTTCCGTCGCCCGGCCTTTGCCATCGCTTTCGATTCGGCGGGGAAGGGCACGGGGTCCGGTCGTTCCATCAATGGCTTCGACATGGGCCGCATGGTCCGTGCCGCCGTCGACGCCGGTCTGCTGGTCAAGGGCGGCGGCCATGCCATGGCGGCAGGCCTGACGGTGGAACGAAGCAATCTCGGAAAGCTGCGTGCCTTCTTCACCGAAAAGGCAGAGAAGCAGGTGCCCGGTCTGGTCGCCAACGAGACGCTGAAGATCGATGGCGCGCTCGGCGCAAGCGGCGCGACCGTGGAACTCATAGACAGGCTCGAGACGGCCGGTCCCTATGGTTCGGGCCATCCGCAGCCCATTTTTGCTCTGCCGAGCCACAGGCTGCGCGATTCGCGCCTGGTCGGTCAGTCGCATATCAAGATCACGCTGGAGGCGCAGGATGGCGGCCGTGTGGATGGCATTGCCTTCCGTGCGGCGGAGACACCCCTGGGCGAGCTGTTGATGTCTTCCCGTGGCGCGCAGATCCATGTTGCGGGCACGCTCGGCGCCGATCATTGGCAGGGAAGCAGGCGCGTGCAGCTTCGCGTTACGGACGCAGCAAAAGCTCTCTGAAAACTCATGACGGCTTTGCTTTTTTAAAGCAAAATCAACAATGTCGGGGAGGGAAGCAGTGGCACGCCCTAGGGGAGTCGAACCCCTCTTTACAGAATGAAAATCTGTCGTCCTAACCGATAGACGAAGGGCGCGTGCTGTGGCGCCCTTATAGTCAGCACCTTTCGTTCCCGCAAGCGGAAAATCGCGAAAAATCCCAGAAAAATCCATGACTAGACGAAGATTTTTCGAGGCGATTGTGGAAAACCTCAAGCCGTCGCGATCTGGTACGCCCTAGGGGAGTCGAACCCCTCTTTACAGAATGAGAATCTGTCGTCCTAACCGATAGACGAAGGGCGCATGCCGCACGACCTAGATAGGAATAGCCTATTGTGTCCGCAAGCGGTAGCACGATGATTTCACGAAGGGGAGAAGAACAACAGTGGCACGCCCTAGGGGAGTCGAACCCCTCTTTACAGAATGAAAATCTGTCGTCCTAACCGATAGACGAAGGGCGCGTTCAGCTGTTGTGTGGCGCGCTTATAGCGGGGTGATTTCAATCCCGCAAGCGGCAATTTTGCTTTTTTGTGGAAAAAATGACAGATGGGTGAAACTGCCGCCGGCTGTGAATAAGTGAGACTTAACAGGACGTTGCCGGCGACATCGAAGATTCCCCGGAAACACGGGCCCTTTACTGGCCGCTCGCGCCCTGTACCGGCTGCACCAGCAGCTTGCCGTTCTGAGGCTGGTTCTTCGAGGCTATGAACTGCGCCAGAGCCTCCGCCTGCCTGCCGTTCAACTCGCGGACATTCGGGTTTGGCGCGGCCATCACTCCAGACGATGTCACCTGCGCAACCGGCTGCTTCGAATTCGCCGCGGGTGCGGTTGCATTGCGAATGACGGGTGGCGGCAGCACATCGGCGGACGTGCGACCATTCGGGGCGCTGACGGCACCCATCGTTTGTGGCGCGGCGGCCTGCATCGCGTTGGGCGGCGTGCTGTAGACGCTGCGCATCATCGGCGTGATGGCCTGCGTGCCGTCCGGCTGGTTCTTGGCAAGCGTGCCGTCCGGATTGACGGCGATGGGCGGCGGAGCGGCGAAGATGCTGGTCCTGTTGGCGTTGACCGCCGTCGGTTGCGTAACCAGACCGGCGATGCCGGTCTGTCCATCCGCAGGCGTTGCTGCGGTCGCGGGGGCCGGATAGAGCGCCTGATTCTGCTGCGCAACCATCTGCTGGCGCGTGCCGTTGACACTGTGCACCATCGGGTCGCGATAGGTGCCGTCGGCTTTGCGCCGCCGGGCATCGGCCTTGCTGTTCATGTCGGCTGCGAGTTGTTCGGCGGCTGTCGGCTGCGCGGCGGGCACCGCTTCGGATGTCTCGGCCGGCTTTTTGCCCGTCGTTGCACAGCCCGCGATCATCACAAATGAAGCGATGATGGCAATAGTGCTTGCGAGCTTCTTCCCGCCGTATAAAATCTGTTGATCGCACATGGGACGTCCCCTGCAAGAAAGGTTTGCATCGGAACGGCCTCCTGCGAGGGACGACGATATCGCGCGCGCCGACAGGGAACGATGACCGCGCAATATCCGATGCATGATGCTTCGAGTCGTCCAAGCATGCCGGAGGATGGGCATGGGCGGCAAGCGCGAAACGGATGGCTCCGCGCGTGCCGTAAGCCTCGCGAAAGCTAGCGCCTTACCAGGAGCCGGTATTGGGCATGGAGGCCCATGGCTCGGCAGAGGGAAGATCGGCGCCCTTCTGCAGGATCTCGATGGAAATGCCGTCCGGAGAACGCACGAAAGCCATGTGACCGTCGCGCGGCGGGCGGTTGATCGTGATGCCGTTGTCCATCAGTTTCTGGCAGGTCGCGTAGATATCGTCGACCTCATAGGCAAGGTGGCCGAAATTGCGTCCTCCGCTATATTCTTCCGGATCCCAGTTGTAGGTCAGTTCGAGGCTGGGTGCGCCATTGCTGCGGGATGATTCGGCATCCTCGCTGGCTGCAAGGAAAACGAGCGTAAAACGACCTTTCTCGTTTTCGTAGCGGCGGGTTTCGGTAAGCCCGAACAAGGTGCTATAAAAATGCAACGAGGCGTCGAGATCGGTGACGCGAACCATCGTATGGAGATAACGCATTCTATTTCCTCTCTTAATGTTGAGCTGGCCGGATTTTCGATCGAAGCACCAGCTTCGCGCAAGTCTTGGAGCAATAATCTAAGGGTGGGAATAAACGAAAACTAGGACTTGCGCTTTTCCGTTACCAAGATGTTAATCTTGATATCAGGGAATCAGTTAACCGTAACAGTGTGACGCGTAATCGAGGGCTGGCTAGGATGGGTGACAGAATTTCATCGAAGGGAGTTGTCGACTTCGAGGAGATGTCGGGCGATACCGTCGAGCTCATCGAAATCTCAGGCGTCGTCAAGTGGTTCGATGTCGCCAAGGGCTTCGGTTTCATTGTGCCGGATAACGGCATGCAGGACGTGTTGCTGCATGTGACGTGCCTGCGCCGAGACGGCTATCAGACGATTCTTGAGGGTACTCGCATCGTTGCGCTGATCCAGCGCAGGGAGCGCGGCTATCAGGCTTTCAAGATCCTTTCCATGGATCAGTCGACCGCCGTGCATCCATCGCAGATGCCGCCGGTGCGCACGCATGTACAGGTGACGGCGACCAGCGGCCTGGAGCGGGCGCTCGTCAAGTGGTTCAACCGCACGAAGGGCTTCGGCTTCCTCACGCGCGGCGAGGGCACCGAGGATATCTTCGTCCATATGGAAACGCTGCGCCGCTTCGGTTTGGCCGAGCTGCGGCCGGGGCAGGTGGTGCTCGTCCGCTTTGGGCCCGGCGAAAAGGGCCTGATGGCGGCGGAAATCCATCCGGATGCGCCAAGCCCGGTCACGCGGCCGCACTAAGATGAAAAGAGATTTGTTTCTCGAGGTTTTGAAAAGCGCCACTCTGGCGCTTTTTCTCGTTGGAGCCGCAGCACAGTCCTCTTCCTTCGCGGCGCAAGCGGCGGGGCAGCAGGCCATGGCTTTCGATTCGGAGCCGCTTTCGATCGCATCGGCCAAAGGTCAGACCCATAAATTCACCGTGGAACTGGCATTGACGCCGCCGCAGCTGGAATTCGGCCTGATGTATCGTGACAAGATGCCGGCCGACCACGGCATGCTGTTCGATTTCGGCACGTCGCGGCCCGTCATGATGTGGATGAAGAACACCAAGCTGCCGCTGGACATGCTCTTTCTGGACCAGAAGGGTGTCGTCACCCACATCCAGGAAAAGGCCGTGCCTTATTCCGAAGCGATCATCAGTTCCAACGGACCGGTTGCTTATGTCATCGAGCTGAACGGCGGAATCGTCAGGAAACTTGGCCTTGCCGTCGGCGACACGGTGACGAGCGCCACTATTTCCGCAAAACTCACCAAATAGATTTTTCGCCGGGGGAAAGACCGGCTTGCCGTGATTTTAGCTGTTGCAGCGGGCAGGTGAACCGTGTATCTCCCCACTCGTTCCGCAGGATTGGTATCCAGCGGTACGGAGCCAAGACATGATGCAGTTGCCTGAAGGCGCTGTTCCGGTGATCATGGCGACGGTACGGAGTGTAGCGCAGTCTGGTAGCGCATCTGGTTTGGGACCAGAGGGTCGGGAGTTCGAATCTCTCCACTCCGACCACTTAATTCTCTTCAACTCCCTGTAAAACATCGCCTGTTACAACGGCAGCCGCAATTCTGCGCATGATTCGATGCGCCTCTGGCCGAAATAGTGTTCGGGCGAGAAAATGCGCTATGTTGAAACATTGCTCGCTCCCAGCCTCTGCTCCCAAACCAGGCGTGTTGCCAAATCCGGGGTAATTTCACCCGATGGCCTTCCGAGCAAGGCTCTGCAAAGCACAGTTTGAACGCCGTATCGGCCGCCACGATTTTCCACCGCGTTTTTGCTTGAAAACCAAGGGATTCGCGGCTAATCAAAATTGACATGCACTCGGCCTTGAAGGGCCGCGGCAAGACAAATGAAGCAAAGAGGCGGGTCGCTCCCGCTTTATTCGGAGGCGCTGCAGCAATGCCTGCCAAGATTTATCGTCCCGCAAAGACCGCCATGCAATCCGGCAAGGCCAAGACCCATATTTGGGTTCTGGAATTCGATCAGGAAATTCCGCGCAAGATCGATCCGATCATGGGATACACCTCGTCGGCCGATACGCGTCAGCAGCTCAAGCTGACGTTCGAGACGCAGGAGCAGGCGGAAGACTACGCCAAGCGCAACGATATCGACTATCGGGTCATCCTGCCGAAGGATCCTATCCGCCAGGTCGTGTCCTATTCCGACAACTTCCGCTTCAACCGCATCCAGCCCTGGACTCACTGAAGCAGGCACTTATTGAACGCCGCCCATTGAGTTTGACGGCGGTTTCAGGCATGTGTTGGCAGCCGCGAGGCAACTTGCGGCATGGCCATATGGCCCCTTAGCTCAGCTGGATAGAGCACCTGCCTTCTAAGCAGGTGGTCGCAGGTTCGAATCCTGCAGGGGTCGCCAAAATCTATAATAATCAATATATCAGGTGCTATTCGCTGTCTTCGCGACCGTGGAAGCGTGCGATGAAATCGCACGACATGTCGCAGGGAAGCCGCGCGCGCTTGTAACCGAATCATTCACGGTATTACCAGCTTTCTCTCGCGCCCATCTCGAATTGCGGCACCTCCCGCCACGGAAAAGCGTGGATGATGCGGAGTTCCAGGCAGCAGCAGCGGGGCAGTGAAGGCGCTTCGCCATGTTGTCGGGTGGAAAATCGTGGCCGCGCGTTGAGACGAGCGTCATTATGTCGAGCGTATCGCTCCAATCGCATTTTGAAAGTCCGCGACCCGGATCGACGCGGCTGTAAATGCAGTCAGCGACCAAAGTAAGCTATTGCTTGGTCTTTCGGTGCTGCTTCCGGCTTCGCCGGAATGGTTTGCCCTACCGGCCGTTTGCATGGCGCACGTCTTAACTCCGCCGAACGGCGGCGGGTTCGTTCGTCAAATTGCCAATCAGCTTCAAGCGGCGTTCAGATCCGCGATGTCGCCATGCTTCACCAGCAGGCGCGGGGATGACATGTCGCCGGTTTCTTCGTCGACCATCACGGCATAGGCAGCAACGCCGACGAATCGGGAGGCCATGGATGCCGCGATCTTCTCCGCGGATGGAATGCTCGATGCCTGCCTCATTTCACCGACCACAAGATTACCGCGGTTCCTTCGATATGGCAGGATGATAAATTTCTCGCCGGTGCTCATGATGTCTTCCTTGTTTGTTCTTACTATGTTCATGGTTGAGGAAGAGTCAAGCAGAGACTTTTCCGATCGCGGCAGCGCCCGCCACGTCGCAACTATCGCAAGGCGCAATCTGGCTGGAATCCATTCGGCATTTAATTCGCTGCCGTTGGCCAGCCTCCGGCGTCTTTCGGCCTTGTGGCATCGACCGCCATCTGGATGAGGTCGTGACCGGACATCACTCCGGCCAGCTTGATAATGATGATGGCGGCGCTCAAGAGAGCGAGTCCGCCGATGATTCTGTCGCTTTTTTTCACGGCCCGCTTCCCCCGACGTCTCGTGAATCCCGCATTGTTCGCGGTGGCGGATACTATATCGCGTCTCACGCGAAGCGCTATATGGTTTGTTCACGTTGCCAGTCGTCCGGCCGCGACAAGCAGCAGGCCGCCGGCAATACTCTCGATCCATCTCCTGCGGCGATCGCTGAAATTTCCGCGAGAGCCGATGGCCGCGATGGCGAGGCTGAGCAACGCGTAGACGATCCCGCAGAGGCCGATGAAGATCGCGGAAAGCAGGGAGGCCTGCAGGACGATGCTCTCGTCATGTCCTATGAACTGCGGCAGGATGGCGAAATAGATCATCATGCCCTTGGGATTGAGAACGGCCGTCAGAAAGCCGCGCCGAAATCTGTTGGCTGCGATCCGTGATGGTGGCGGCGCAATGCCGGCTCTCAGGGAGGACGCGATGAGCCGGAAGGCGAGGTAGGTCAGATAGGCGATGCCGATCCAGCGCAGCGCCGCGAACAAGACGGGCGAGGCCGCGATAATCGCGGCCACACCGAGCGCTGCCAGCGTCGAATGCACGACGTAGCCGACGCAGATGCCCGCGGTCGAGCGCAGCCCGGCTGTGGTGCCTCCGGAGACGGCCTGCGACGCGACGAACAGCATGTCCGATCCCGGCGTGCAGATGAGCGGCAGCACGGTGGCGGCAAAGAGAAGAAGATTGGCGTTTTCCATGGTGCAAGCCTAACGGCTCGGTGGCGCAATCGACTTGCGAAGATGCCAATTTCTGCGAGAATATTGGCATCAGAATTCAAGATATGCGGCTTACCGGTAGGAAATGCCAATGCGGCTGGATGAGATCGACAAACGCATCCTGCGCGTCCTGCAGCGTGACGGACGGATTCAGAATGTGGAACTGGCAAAGGAGGTGGGGCTCTCGCCATCGCCCTGTTTGCGGCGCGTCAAGCTTCTGGAGGATGCCGGCATCATCGATCGTTATGTCGCCGTGCTGAACCCGGTCAAGGCGGGCCTGCCGCTTTCGCTGTTTGCCCGCGTCTGGCTGACGGCGCAGGACGCGGAGACGATCGACCATTTCATCGCCGCCATGAAGACGCTGCCGCAGGTAATGGAATGCTACATCATGCTCGGCGAAAGCGACGCGCTGCTGCGGGTCGCGGTGTCCGATCTCGATGACTACAGGCAGTTCCAGTCCACGCATCTGACGAGGGTCAACGGCATCCAGAACGTCAAGACCGATGTGCCGAGCCAGGTCGTCAAGCAGACCTATGCTCTGCCGTTGCGCTGATCGGTTTCGGTTCGCCGCGCGCCGGCGGTGCAAGGTCTGTCCATGAAAAACCCGCCGGCTGCGAAACAGCGGCGGGTTTTTTTCATTCGTCTTTGGCCGGATCGGGATCAGTGCAGGATCTGGCTGAGGAAAAGCTTGGTGCGCTCATGCTGCGGATTGTCGAAGAATTCCTTCGGCGAATTCTGTTCGACGATCTGGCCCTGGTCCATGAAGATGACGCGGTTGGCGACCTGGCGGGCGAAGCCCATTTCGTGGGTGACGCACAGCATGGTCATGCCTTCCTCGGCAAGACCGACCATCGTGTCGAGCACTTCCTTGATCATTTCCGGGTCGAGTGCCGAGGTCGGCTCGTCGAACAGCATGATCTTCGGGTTCATGCACAGCGAGCGGGCGATTGCCACGCGCTGCTGCTGACCGCCGGAAAGCTGGCCCGGATATTTCTTGGCCTGCTCGGGGATCTTGACGCGGGTCAGGAAGTGCATGGCGATTTCTTCCGCCTGCTTCTTCGGCATCTTGCGTACCCAGATCGGGGCCAGCGTGCAGTTTTCGAGGATCGTCAGGTGCGGGAAGAGATTGAAGTGCTGGAACACCATGCCGACTTCGCGGCGCACTTCATCGATCTTTTTCAGATCGTTGGTGAGCTCGACGCCGTCGACGACGATCTGGCCTTTCTGGTGCTCTTCCAGACGGTTGATGCAGCGGATCATCGTCGATTTTCCCGAGCCGGACGGGCCGGCAATGACGATGCGCTCGCCGCGCATGACCTTCAGATTGATATCGCGCAACACATGGAAGTCGCCGTACCACTTGTTCATGTTAATCATGTTAACCGCGACCTCGGTCTCGGAAACGGTCATTTTCTTCGATTGGGCTTCAGCCATTTTGTATTTCCCTCAATTCTTATCGCTTGTGGCCGGTGTCGAGATGGCGCTCCACAAAACCTGAATAGCGCGACATGCCGAAGCAGAACAGCCAAAAAATGAAGCCGGCGAAAATCAGACCCGTCACCGGCGTCACCGCCGAGGCCCAATTCGCGTCCGAGAAGTTCTGGCGGACGATGCCGAGCAGATCGAACATCCCGATGATCGCCACCAGCGACGTGTCCTTGAACATGCCGATATAGGTGTTGACGATGCCGGGAATGACCAGCTTGATCGCCTGCGGCAAAATGATGAGCCGCATCTTCTGCCAGTAGCCAAGGCCGAGCGAGTCGGCTCCCTCGAACTGGCCCTTCGGTATTGCCTGAAGACCGCCGCGAATGACTTCGGCCATGTAGGCCGATGTGAAGATCGCAATGCCGACCACGGCGCGCAGCAGCTTATCCACAGTCCAGCCCTGCGGCATGAACAGCGGCAGCATGTAGCTGGCCATGAACAGCACCGTGATCAATGGCACGCCGCGGATGATCTCGATGAAGATCACGCAGAGCATGCGGAGAACGGGCAATTTCGAGCGGCGCCCCAGCGCGAGCAGGATGCCGAACGGGAAGGAGACCGCGATTGCGACGAAGGCAATGACCAGCGTCACCATCAGGCCGCCCCATCTCTCCGTTTCCACGGTCTCGAGGCCGAAGCCGCCATGGAGCAGGAAGAACGAGATAACCGGCAATACGAAGAATGCGATGATCGCATTCAATCCTTTTCTGGGAACCGATGGCATCAGCAGAGGTGCGAAGCCAAGCACCATCAGGATAGCGACGAGGATAGGCCGCCAGCGTTCTTCCGGCGGATAAAGGCCGAACATGAAGACGACGAATTTCGCGCGAACGAAGGCCCAGCAGGCAGCGTTCCAGCCGTCCGGCTGCGTCCCGCCTTGCACCTTCGTCGCGCAGAATGTGCGGTCGGTCCCGTCCCAGACCGCCTGTATGAACAGCCAGTTGACCAGATGCGGGATCGCCCAGACGAGGAAGACGACCGCAAGCAAGGTCAGAACGATGTCCTTTGGCGTGGCAAAGAGGTTCTTCCGCATCCAATGCCATACACCCTTTTCGCTGGCGGGAGCAGGTTGGGCGGAAAGAAGCGACTTGCTGACGAAGTGTTGATCTACGCTGGCCATCTTATCTCTCCACCAGAGCCATCTTGGCGTTGAACCAGTTCATGAACAGCGACGTTATGATGCTCAGGACGAGATAGATGATCATCCATATGATGACGACTTCGACGGCGCGGCCGGACTGATTGAGAATTACGCCGCCGACGGCGACGAGATCGGCATAACCAATGGCGATGGCGAGCGAGGAGTTCTTGATGAGGTTGAGATATTGGCTCGTCAGCGGCGGAATGATGATCCGCATCGCCTGCGGGATGACGACAAGCCTGGTGATGACCGAGGCCCGAAGGCCAAGCGCGCCCGCCGCTTCCGACTGCCCCTTCGCGACGCCGCGGATGCCGGCGCGCACGATCTCGGCGATATAAGTTGCGGTATAGAGGGAAAGGGCAAGGAGAAGCGCTATGAACTCCGGCCCCACGACCGTCCCGCCGGTCAGGTTAAACTTGCCGGCGACCGGATAGTCGAAGGAAAGCGGCATGCCCGTCACCAGGAAAACGATCAACGGCAGGCCGATCAATATGCCGATCGATACCCAGATCGTATGAAATTGCTGGCCGGTCGCCGCCTGGCGCTTATGGGCCCAGCGCGCCACGAAAAACACCGCGGCTATGGCGATGAGAAAAGCAATCCCCACGGCCCACATGCCGGCGCCGAAAATCGGGCTGGGGAAGGCGAGGCCGCGATTGCTGAGGTAACTCGAGAACGGCAGATGCACGGCATCGCGTGCCTGCGGCAGCAACACCAGAACGCCGCTGTACCAGAAGAAGATGACGAGCAGCGGCGGGATGTTGCGGAAGAGTTCGACATATGCCTGCGAAAGCTTCGCGATCAGCCAGTTGTTCGAAAGTCTGCCGATGCCGATGATGAAGCCGACGATCGTCGCTGCGACGATGCCAACGACCGAAATGAGGAGTGTGTTGAGGACGCCGACGATCAATGCGTCTAAATTGGTGGAGTCGCTGGAATAGGGAATGAGGGCCTGGCCCAGATTGAAGCCAGCGCGACCTTCGAGAAAGCCAAAACCGAAGGAGCGGTTCAAGTCGCTCAGATTGCGAGCGGTATTGCGGATGAGGAACCAGCCGATACCCACAAGAATGAGAATGGTAAGGGCCTGATAGACGATGCCCCGGATTTTGGGGTCGTACAGCGCCGATATGGATGAGCGCTCGCCTTCAGGCGAATTCGTAGTGATTGCCATACAGAGTTTTTCCCCAATGTGCCTGTTTCAGGCTTGTTTTCTTGAGGTGAGAAAGGCGGTTCGCCGCCTTTCTCCGAAATTTGGGCGTGTCGCTTAGCGGACCGGAGGCGCGTACTGGATGCCGCCCTTGTTCCACAGCGCATTGATGCCGCGGGAGATCTTCAGCGGGCTGCCTGCGCCGATGTTGCGGTCGAAGACTTCGCCGTAGTTACCGACGCCCTTGATGATGTTGTAGGCCCAGTCGTTGGTCAGGCCGAGATCGGTGCCGATGGTGGAGCCCTGTTCGGCGCCGAGGAAGCGCTTGATATCCGGGTTCGCAGAGTTCTTCATCTCATCGACGTTCTTCTGCGTAATGCCGAACTCTTCAGCGTCCACGAGTGCATAGGCTGCCCAGCTGACGATGTTGAACCACTGGTCGTCACCCTGGCGAACGGCCGGGCCAAGCGGCTCCTTCGAGATGATTTCAGGCAGCACGACGTTGTCGTCGGGGTTCTTCAGCGTCAGGCGCAGTGCGTAGAGGCCGGACTGGTCGGTCGTGTAGACGTCGCAACGGCCTGAGTCATAGGCGGTGTTGACTTCCTCGAGCTTGTCGAAGACGACCGGATTGTACTGAAGGTTGTTGGTCTTGAAGTAGTCGGCGAGGTTGAGCTCGGTCGTCGTGCCGGACTGCACGCAGATGGCTGCGCCGGAAAGCTCGAGCGCCGACTTCACGTTCAGTTCCTTGCGAACCATGAAGCCCTGGCCGTCATAATAGGTGACGGGACGGAACTTGAGGCCGAGTGCGGTGTCACGGTTGATAGTCCAGGTGGTATTACGAGACAGCACGTCGATTTCACCCGACTGCAGCGCGGTGAAGCGGTCCTTGGCGCTGAGAGGGGTGTACTTCACCTTGGTCGGATCGCCGAATACGGCAGAAGCTACGGCCTTGCAAAAGTCGATGTCGAAACCGGCCCAGTTGCCGGAGGCATCTGGCTGTGCGAAGCCGAGAAGGCCCGTATTCACGCCGCACTGAACGAAGCCCTTGGCTTTTACATCGCTCAGCGTCGAGGCAGAGGCACCCGACGCGGTGTAAGCCAATGCTGCGACTCCGAGAAATGCGGAGAGAGCAAACTTTTTCATCTTTCCCAACCTTTTTCTATTTGTTTTATAGTTAAAATTTATCGCTCCCGAAGCAGGTTCCTGGAGAACCGCGCTCCTTCCCTTTCCCGGTGCGACTGGTCCTATCACAGTCGCAAATGGTGTAACGGTCAAGAGATCGCCCAGATTATTGCGGATTTATTCGGCATTTTTGCCCGATGCGGTCGAAAAATGGGCATCTGGCGTCGAAATGAGCGGTATTTTGCCAAAAAACTGCGCGAAAATGGGGTTTCTGTCGCTATTTTTGTTAGTTTAGCCTTCTAATAATATGTGATGTTGGGACGAGCGGGGTTGACCCCACTGGACTTGGCCGCCACAAATCCAGCTTCCTACAGCGCCAAAGGCATATCCGGACATGAAAGACAAAGACACATTCCTGCAGAACGCCGGCATCAACACGCGTTTGTCCCACATCGGCAATTCGCCCTTTGATTTCCACGGCTTCGTCAATCCCCCCGTAGTGCATGCCTCGACGGTGCTGTTTCCCAATGCGCGCGTGATGGAGACGCACGATCAGAAGTACACTTACGGCACGCGCGGCACACCGACGACGGATGCGCTGTGCGAGGCGATGGACGCGCTGGAGGGATCGGCCGGAACGGTCATCGTGCCGTCCGGGCTTGCGGCGGTCACCGTGCCGTTTCTCGCCTATCTGTCCGCCGGCGATCACGCCTTGATCGTCGATTCGGTCTACGGGCCGACACGCTTCTTCTGCGACACTATGCTGAAGCGCCTCGGCATCGAGGTCGACTATTACGATCCGCTGGTCGGCGCCGGCATCGAACAGTTGTTCAAGCCGAACACCAGGCTGGTCCACACCGAGGCACCGGGTTCCAACACCTTCGAAATGCAGGATATTCCGGCAATCTCCGCGGCGGCTCACCGGCACGGCTGCGTCGTGACCATGGACAATACCTGGGCGACCCCGCTCTATTTCAAGCCGCTCGATCACGGCGTCGACGTTTCCATTCATGCGGTGACGAAATATCCGGCAGGCCATTCCGATATCGTGATGGGAACCGTTTCGGCCAATGAGGCCCATTGGGGGCGGTTGCTCGACGCGCATGGCCAGCTCGGCATCTGCGGCGCGCCGGACGACGCCTATCAGGTGCTGCGCGGTTTGCGCACCATGGGCATACGCCTGGAGCGTCATCAGGAGAGTGCGCTTGCCATCGCCCAATGGCTCGAGGGCAGGGAGGACGTCGCCCGGGTGCTGCATCCGGCCTTGCCGAGCTTCCCGAGCCACGCGATCTGGAAGCGCGACTTCAAGGGAGCGAGCGGGATCTTCTCGTTCGTCCTCGCCGTCGACGATCCGCGGAAGTTCAAGGCCAAGGCGCACGCCTTCCTCGATGCCTTGCGTATTTTCGGCCTCGGCTATTCCTGGGGCGGCTTTGAAAGCCTTGCCCTGCAGGTCAACCTCAACGACCGTCGCGTCACCAAGGCTCCGAAAGAGGGCCCTGTCATCCGCCTGCAGATCGGCCTGGAAGATGTCGCCGATATCAAGGCGGATATCGAAAAGGGCTTTGCTGCCGTCCGGCAGGCGTAATCAGCCGATCGCGCGATAGCCGTAAATCCAGTCCATATCCGCCGCGAGCCTTTGCGGCGGACGAAGCGAGAGAACGAGATTGCGCGCGATGCGGACCGGGCCGCGGGCGTGATAGGCGAATTGATTGAAGGCGGCGCGCTGCTTCAGGCGCGCAATCCGTGGTGCCCGGCGCTTTTCATAAAGCTCGAAGGCTTCGACAGGCGAGTGTGCCGCAAGCATCCCAGCAAGTTCGAAGGCGTCCTCTATCGCCATGGCTGCCCCTTGCGCGGCAAACGGCATCATCGCATGCGCGGCATCGCCGATCAGAATAGTATCGCTGCCGTTGTGCCATCGCCCGGCCTTCATCTCGTAGAGAGGCCAGAAGCTCGCCGGCTCCTGGGCTTCCAGCATTCGCCGGATCGCGCCGTTCCAGCCGGAAAAGCCGCGCAACATCTGCTCGCGCTGCGCTTTGTTGCCGGCGACGCCCCAGTCACGGCTGGAACTGGAACCCGAAACGATAGCGACGATATTGAACGCTGCATTTTCCCGGATGGGATAGCAGACGAGATGGCTGGATGGGCCGAGGAACGCCGTTACGCTTGTCTTCTCCAGCATTGCCGGAGCCTGCGTTTCGGCAATGGAGAAGCGCCAGGCAATATTGCCGGAAAACAGCGGCGAGGGAGCTCCGGGCACCATGGCATGCGCCTTCGACCATACGCCGTCGGCCCCGATGACGATATCGAGCTTCCTTCTGGCAATCTCCTCCAGCGCCTGCTTGTTCTTGATGTCGATGTGACGGCCGAGATGCAGCTTGCAGAGCGCGTTGGCTGTCACGGCATCGAGGAGCGCCTTCTGCAAGGTCGCGCGATGCGCGGTTCCATAGGGCGCGCCCCATCGCTGCAGGGCAAAAATTCCACAGGGAACGGATGCGATCGGTCGTAGGGACGAGCCGGAGACAAGCCGGATTTCTTCGGGTTCCAGCCAGACCGGCCGAAGTGTATCGAGTACGCCGAGCGTGTCGAGGATACGGGAGGCGTTCGGTGAGATCTGCAGGCCGGCGCCGACTTCGGTCAGCACGTCCGCCTGCTCGAAAATCTCGGATGCGATGCCATGCCTCGCCAACGCCAGCGCCGCCGTCAATCCGGCTATTCCGGCGCCGATGATTGCGGCTGTTTTGATCGGCATTCTCTTATGTCCGATCGGACGCTATGGCGTTACGCCGCCTTGAAGTGGAAAACGCAGCCGGCAGGGTTGGTCTGGTCCGCCTTCAGCGACGGATTGTAGCGGTACAGCGTCGAGCAGTAGGAGCACACCTTCTCGCTCTCGTCGCCGATATCAATGAAGATATGCGGGTGATCGTAGGGGACCGATGCGCCGGTGCACATGAATTCCTTCACGCCGATTTCGATGACGCGATGTCCGCCGTCGTTCTGGAAATGGGGAATATTGTGGCCGGCCATGATGATCTCCGAATGCGTCTTGCCGTAAGGGGCATGAATGTTGCGCCAGACTTGGTAGCCCCTCTTTATAATTCTTCTTGCTGATTGTGTAGTGCGAAAGTCCTGCTTGATGCAGAGATTTTCGCGGGCGTAGGGTTCATTTGATATCGCCGATAAAATATGGTCCGGCACCAACAGGACCAGGTTTGTAAAGACGAAGCCATGAATTTGAATGCTCCCCCCATATCTCATTTTGTCAAAAACGGATTGAAGCTCGCCTTTTTCGATGACGGTGATCCGAGCGGCCCGCCGGTACTGCTGATTCATGGATTTGCCTCGACCGCGATTGCGAATTGGGTCAATCCGGGATGGCTCAAGACGCTCGGCGACGCGGGCTATCGCGTGATTGCCATCGATAACCGCGGCCACGGCTCCAGCGACAAGCTTTACGATGCCGATGTCTACCATCCCTGGATCATGGCCGAGGACGCCGTGGCTCTCCTCGACCATCTGGGCATAGCCGAAGCCCATGTCATGGGTTACTCCATGGGCGCGCGCGTTGCGACCTTCATGGCGATCGCGCACCCGGATCGCGTCCGCTCGCTGGTGCTGGGCGGCCTCGGCATCGGCATGGTCGAAGGTGTCGGCGACTGGGATCCGATTGCGGATGCGCTGGTTGCACCGTCGCTCGACGATGTCACCCATGCCCGCGGGCGCATGTTCCGCGCCTTTGCCGAGCAGACGAAAAGCGACCGGCAGGCGCTGGCCGCCTGTATCCAGGGCTCGCGCGATCTGGCCTCGAGGGAGGATGTGGCGAGGATCGAAGCGCCGACTTTGATCGCCGTCGGCACCAAGGACGATATTGCCGGTTCGGGACAGGAACTCGCGGCGCTGATGCCGAATGCCAAGGCAATCGACATTCCGAACCGCGACCATATGCTCGCCGTCGGCGACAAGATCTTCAAGGCAGCGGTTCTCGAGTTCTACCAGCGGCTCGACAAGCGTTAGGCCGCGGGTCACTTGCCGGTGAAAAGCGGCTTTCTCCGCTCGGCAAAGGCGGCGCGGCCCTCGGTATAGTCGGCGCTGTCGAAGGTCTCGGCGCCGATCACCTCCGCCTCGCGCAACAGGTCGCGATCCTGCTCGATGACGGCGCGGATTGCGAGTTTCGAGGCATGCAGCGCGATCGGGGCGTTCACGGCGATCGCATGGGCGAGGGCGGATATCTCGTCCTCGAAAGCGGCGGCCTCGATTTCCTCCAGCAGAAAGCCGGCAGCAACCATCTTCTCGCTCGACATGGGCGCACCGGTAAACAAGGCGACCTTGGCCATCTGGGTTCCAAGCGCGTTGACGATATCCTGCACGGCGTCGGCCGGGTAGGCGATGCCGAGGCGAACGGCGGGCACGGAAAATCGCGCGCCCCGTTCGGCGATCCGCAGATCGCAGGCGGCCGCCACCCCGAAGCCTCCGCCATAGCAGATGCCTCGGATCGCCGCGATCGTCGGCACGCGGCAGTGGCGGATTGCCTCGAAAGCCTGGCTGTTCAGGGCTTCATAGACGACGGCCGTCTCGGAGTTCTTGCGCACGGTGTCGAATTCACGGATATCGGCGCCCGCCGAAAAATCCGCGTCGGTGCCGCGCAGGATAATCACATGCGCATGCGCTTCATCGGTCAGAATGCGCACGGCCTGCGGGATCGCGCGCCACATGGCGGCCGTCACGGCATTCTTTCGGTCGGGGTTGTTGATGGTGATCGTGCCGATCATATCTCGGCACGTCGCGCGAATGAGACCGCCGGCAAAGTCATGATCGAAATTCATGGGCGACCAACCATTTGTCTTGTGTGGCATTTATTCTATATAATGCACCCCTGACAGAAAATCGGGAGACCGCCAATGGTCGCAGCAACGGACATTCGCCCTTTGGAGGGCTTGGGCGCAGTTAAGGTCATGGACCCTATCTGGGACAGCATGCGCGAGGAGGCTCGCGCCGCTGCCGAGCGGGATCCGCTGCTTGCCGCCTTCCTCTATTCGACGATCATCAATCACCGTTCGCTGGAAGAGTGCGTCATCTATCGCATCTGCGAGCGTCTCGACCATCCCGACATGCAGGCCATTTTGTTGCGGCAGACCTTCGAGGAGATGCTTGGCGACTGGCCGGAATGGGGATCGATTCTCCGGGTCGACATCCAGGCGGTCTACGATCGCGATCCCGCCTGCCTGCGTTTCGTCGAGCCTGTGCTCTATTTCAAGGGCTTCCATGCGCTGCAAACGCATCGTCTCGCGCACTGGCTCTATAATCGCGGCCGCCGCGATTTCGCGCTCTATCTGCAGAGCCGCTCCTCCAGCGTCTTCCAGACGGATATCAATCCGGCGGCGCGCATCGGCAAGGGGATCTTCCTCGATCACGCCACCGGCCTCGTCGTCGGTGAAACGGCCGTGATCGGCGACAATGTTTCGATCCTGCACGGGGTCACGCTTGGCGGCACCGGCAAGGAAGGCAGCGACCGCCATCCGAAGATCGCCCATGGCGTATTGATCGGCGCCGGAGCCAAGATCCTCGGCAATATCCAGATCGGCCATTGCTCGCGCATTGCCGCCGGCTCCGTCGTGCTGAAGGAAGTGCCTGCGAAGACGACCGTTGCCGGCGTGCCGGCCAAGGTCGTCGGCGAAGCCGGCTGTTCCGAGCCGTCCCGTTCGATGGACCAGCTCCTTGCCGAACAATTGGTCGTGGATCAGATCATGGGTGCCGGAATCTAGGGGAAACCAGCCTGACTTTCGGAGGCTTGCGCTGCCGCTGGGGAAGTATGCGCGGTTCCGGTCTTTACACTGCCGCTTTTCCTATGCAAGAAGCGGCCAACCGAGATCCTCACGGAGAAGCATTGTGAAGCCTGAAGAAATCAAGAAACTGGACGCCTATTTCAAACGCACGTTCAACCCGCAGATCGTGGTGAAGGCCCGCCCGCGCAAGAACGATTCGGCGGAAGTCTACCTTGGCGAAGAGTTTCTGGGCGTTGTCTATATCGACGACGAAGACGGCGACCGCTCCTATAATTTTTCGATGGCTATCCTGGACGTCGATCTTTAATTCCGCCGATCTCAATTCGCGATCGAATTGCCGGGCCGTGTTTCATTGAAATGCGGCCCTTTTCTTTGCCTTTGCCGCGGGTGAGCTGCGCCTCGCTTCGCGCCATACGGATCAGAGCAGCGTTTTTCTGGGCTTATTGCCGATATTTTAGTCAAAGCCTGCGGTTGCAGGCGACATGATATATATTAGGAAAAACAGAATGATGCAGTGCACTCATTGCTGTCGACATTGCGCCGTCATTGAAAATGCAACCCAGGGAAGATATTGCGTCGCACAAGACTACTTGACTAATTGTGCGTCGCATTTAAGCTTTAACCCTGCAAACCGGCCACCGGCCGGCCAACAAGGGACGGAGAAGCATGTTCAATTTCGATGACGCGAACAAGAAGGGCAAGGAAGCCATCGACACGGCGCTGAAGAGCTATTCCGATGTCACCAAGAGCTTTCAGGCGATTGCTGCCGAAGCCGCCGAATACTCCAAGAAGTCTTTCCAGGACGGCGTTGCACACTTCGAAACGCTCGCCGGCGTCAAGAGCTTCGAGGCCGCCTTCGAGCTTCAGAGCGGTTACGTGAAGTCTTCCTACGAAAACTTCGTTGCCGAAGCCACCAAGCTCGGCGAAATGTATGCCGACCTCGCCAAGGTTGCCTACAAGCCTTACGAAGCGCCTGTCGCGGCCGCAACGAAGGCCGCCAGCAAGGCAGCAGCGACGGCAACAGCCGCTTAAATTCTCGCCTGAGGGCAAAACTTCCTGAAGGACCGGCTGCGCGACGCGCGGCCGGTCCTTTGCGTTTTCGAGCGCCGATCCCCATCTAGGGATATGCAGCGACTTTTTTGGTCGCAGCCCCGTTTGTCAGCGAATTGTGATTGCAGTGTCCCGCAAGGGGCTTAAAATCGCGCCGATATGAACTAAGTTAGAGGTTCGGATATCTGGCCCGACCGAGTGAAGAAACAACCAGTGCCAAGTCGGAATGCGATAGCTTCTGCCGGATGATTTGAGGAATGAACGAAATGATCGCTGAGCCGATCCGGATGCAAAACAACAGCGAAAGGAACGGGGAAAACGGAAATCGCGGGACCTCGGTGATTACACGCACCAAGCCCAAAACCAAAAAGCCCAACCTATACCGCGTGCTGCTTCTGAATGACGACTATACGCCCATGGACTTCGTGATCCACATCCTGGAGCGTTTCTTTCAAAAGGATCTAGAAAGTGCCACCCGCATCATGCTTCATGTCCATAACCACGGCGTGGGCGAGTGCGGGATATATACATATGAAGTAGCCGAAACGAAGGTGAGCCAGGTGATGGATTTTGCCCGGCAGCACCAGCATCCGCTGCAATGTGTTATGGAAAAGAAGTGAGGATCTGAACGTGCCAACATTTTCGCCTAGTCTTGAGAAGGCGCTGCATCAGGCACTGACCTACGCGAACGAGCGGCATCACGAGTATGCCACGCTGGAACATCTGCTCTTGGCGCTGTTAGACGACGCCGATGCCGCAGCTGTCATGGGCGCGTGCAATGTTGATCTCGACGCGCTCCGTAAGACTCTGACTGAATACGTCGATAATGAACTCTCCAACCTGGTCACGGGCTATGATGAGGACTCGAAGCCGACTTCCGGCTTCCAGCGAGTCATTCAGCGCGCCGTGATCCATGTACAATCTTCCGGCCGCGAGGAAGTGACGGGCGCCAATGTTCTCGTCGCGATTTTCGCGGAACGTGAAAGTCATGCTGCCTTCTTCCTGCAGGAGCAGGAAATGACCCGCTACGACGCGGTCAACTACATTTCTCACGGCATCGGCAAGCGCCCGGGTTCCTCCCAGACTCGCACGCCGCGCGGTGCCGAGGATACCGAATCCGAAAGCAAGCCGACCTCCCGCGGCGAGCAGGAGGAAGGTAACAACAAGAAGCAGCAGGATGCCCTTAAAGCCTATTGCGTCAACCTCAACGAGAAGGCCAAGAACGGCAAGATCGATCCGCTGATCGGCCGTCACTCCGAGGTTAATCGCACCATCCAGGTACTGTGCCGCCGCTCGAAGAACAATCCGCTCTATGTCGGCGACCCCGGCGTGGGCAAGACGGCGATTGCCGAAGGCCTTGCCAAGCGCATCGTCGAGGGCAAGGTTCCCGAAGCCCTGGCCGATGCCACGATCTTTTCGCTCGATATGGGCACGCTGCTTGCCGGCACCCGTTATCGCGGCGATTTCGAAGAACGCCTGAAGCAGGTCGTCAAGGAGCTCGAAGAGTATCCGGGCGCCGTGCTGTTCATCGACGAGATCCACACCGTCATCGGTGCGGGCGCCACCTCCGGCGGCGCCATGGATGCATCGAACCTGCTGAAGCCGGCTCTTTCCTCGGGTGCGATCCGTTGCATCGGCTCGACCACCTACAAGGAATACCGTCAGTTCTTCGAGAAGGATCGGGCGCTCGTCCGCCGCTTCCAGAAGATCGACGTCAACGAGCCGAGCATCGAGGATGCCATCGAAATCATGAAGGGCCTCAAGCCCTATTTCGAAGAGTATCATCACCTGCGCTATTCGAACGACGCCATCAAGTCGGCTGTCGAACTGTCGGCTCGCTATATCTCCGACCGCAAGCTGCCGGACAAGGCGATCGACGTCATCGACGAAACCGGTGCCGCGCAAATGCTGCTGCCGCCGTCGAAGCGTCGCAAGCTGATAACCGAGCGTGAGATCGAGGTTACGATCGCGACCATGGCTCGCATTCCGCCGAAGACTGTTTCCAAGGACGACGAGATGGTTCTCGCCAACCTTGAGCAGGAACTTCGTTCGGTCGTCTACGGCCAGGATACGGCGATCGAAGCGCTCTCGACCTCGATCAAGCTGGCTCGTGCCGGCCTGCGCGAACCGAACAAGCCGATCGGCTGCTACGTCTTCTCCGGCCCCACGGGCGTCGGCAAGACGGAAGTCGCCAAGCAGCTTGCATCCTCGCTGGGTGTCGAGCTGCTGCGCTTCGACATGTCGGAATATATGGAGCGTCATACGGTCTCCCGCCTGCTCGGTGCACCTCCCGGCTATGTCGGCTTCGATCAGGGCGGCCTGCTGACCGACGGTGTCGACCAGCATCCGCACAGCGTCGTCCTGCTCGACGAAATCGAGAAGGCGCATCCGGATATCTTCAATATCCTGCTGCAGGTCATGGACCATGGCGCGCTGACCGACCACAACGGCAAGAAGATCGACTTCCGCAACGTCATCCTGATCATGACGACCAACGCGGGCGCTTCGGAAATGGCCAAGGCCGCTATCGGCTTCGGTTCGTCCAAGCGCACGGGCGAGGATGAAGAGGCTCTGAACCGCCTGTTCACGCCGGAATTCCGCAACCGTCTGGATGCGGTCATTCCCTTCGCGCCGCTGCCGACGACGGTCATCCACAAGGTCGTGCAGAAGTTCATCATGCAGCTGGAAGCGCAGCTTTCCGAACGGAACGTTACCTTCGACCTGCACGAGGACGCCATCGCCTGGCTGTCCGAGAAGGGCTACGACGACAAGATGGGCGCCCGTCCGCTGGCGCGCGTCATCCAGGAAAACATCAAGAAGCCGCTGGCGAACGAGATCCTCTTCGGCAAGCTGAAGAAGGGTGGCGTCGTCACAGTCACGGTCGGCAAGAAGGAAGACGGCTCGACCGGCATCCTGCTCGAGGCTATCGCGGACACGGCTCCGATCCGGCCCAAGCCGGAAGCCGAGGTCGGCGATGCGCCGTCCGAAGTGGACGTGGATGACGGCGATATCGTCAAGACCCGCAACCGTGTCGGCAAGGCCGCAACGGCAGCCGCTACCCGCCGCTCCGCCAAGGCTGCGGCATCAGGCGACGGCGACGACGCCGAAGCCAAGTCGCCACGCAAGGGCGGCGGCATCGTGCCGAAGGTTCCGCGCAAGTAGTCGCCGACTGGCATTCTGAGAAAAACGAAACGGCTGCATTGGAGACAATGCAGCCGTTTTCATATGCTTATGCTGATGAGCTAAGAAGGCGCTAGAGATTTGTATAGTCGATTTCGAGAAAGGACTCGACTTCGGGCATCCAGCGATCACGCACGAAGGCGACATGATCGGGATGGGCGTTATAGGCGTCGTAGCCCGCCTGGTCATCGAACTCCATCGAGAAGCCGAAGGTAAAGTCGTTCTTCGGGCTGGTTTGCCGAAGCTGCTCGAACTTGCGGACGCTTGCTATCTTCCTGAGAACGAGCGCATCTTTGAGAAATCCGGCCTCCTCGATCGAGCCGGCCTCATGTTTCAGGCGAAAGGCGACTGTGTGGCGAATCATGTGCCTCTCCGGTTCAGGCCAGCGCTTCGATGATCTTCCTGGCGTTTTCCGCCAGCACAGCACCATCCTCCATCTTGCCCGAATGCGGCTTCAGCGCGACGCCCTCGAGGCGTGGGATGACGTGGAAATGCAGGTGGAACACGGTTTGGCCTGCGGACGGCTCGTTGAACTGGGCGATATAGACGCCATCGGCGTCGAAGGCTTCCTGAACCGCGACGGCAATCTTCTGGACGACCGTGATCGCATGTTGCAAGGCAGCCGGATCGGCGTCGAGAATGTTGCGGGAGGGCGACTTCGGCAGAACCAGCGTATGGCCCGGCGACTGCGGCATGACGTCCATGAAGGCGACGGTGTGCTCATCCTCGTAGACACGATAAGACGGGATCTCGCCTTTGAGAATCTTCGCGAAGATGTTGTTGCTGTCGTAGGCAGGGCTGGTCATCCGGTGTCTCCTCGTCTTCCGTTTACGGTAGTCCTGAACGGCTAGATATCCTGCCGTTCGCCTTTGCGGAAGGGGCTGTGTTCGGTGAGGATTTCGCTCATTTCCTCCACCTGTTCCCGCTCATGCTGCAGATAGTCGGCAACGGCGCGCCGCAGGCCCTGATGACCGATATAGTGTGCGGAATGCGTGATGACGGGAAGATAGCCCCGCGCCAGCTTGTGCTCGCCCTGCGCGCCGGCCTCGACCCGCTTCAGCCCCTTGCTGAGCGCGAAATCGATCGCCTGATGATAGCAGACTTCGAAATGCAGGAAGGGATGATCCTCCACGCAGCCCCAATGGCGGCCGTACAGCGTCTCGCCGCCGATGAAATTGATGGCGCCCGCGATATAGCGGCCTTCGCGCTTGGCCATGACAAGCAGGATGTCATCCGGCATGCGCTCGCCGATCAGCGAATAGAATTTGCGGGTTAGATAGGGACGGCCCCACTTGCGGCTGCCCGTATCCATGTAGAAGGCGAAGAATTGATCCCATATGCCTTCGGTGAGATCGCTGCCGGTCAGCCAGTCGATGCTGATGCCATGCTCGAGCGCTGCGCGTCGCTCCTTCTTCAACGCCTTGCGTTTGCGCGACGCCAGCGTCTCCAGGAACGCGTCGTGATCGGCATAGCCCTCATTGATGAAGTGAAACTGTTGGTCGGTGCGATGCAGATAGCCGTCGCCTTCGAAGACCGATGCTTCGTCTTCGGGCAGGAAGGTGATGTGCGCGGAGGAAACGCCGAGCTGTCGGGTGACTTCCTTCAGGCTCTCGGCAAGCGCCGGCTGCAGGACGCTTCGGTCCTGTCCCTCGGCCACGAGCAGCCGTGGCCCGGTGGCGGGCGTGAAGGGGATCGAGCATTGAAGCTTCGGATAATAGCGGCCGCCGGCGCGCTCGAAGGCATCGGCCCAGCCGTGATCGAAGACATATTCGCCCTGGCTATGGCTCTTCAGATAGCCAATGATGGCGCCGACCAATTCGCCGCCCTCGGTCTCGAGCAACAAATGGTTGCCGAGCCATCCTGTCTTGTCGGTCGCGGAGCCCGATTCCTCCAAAGAGGACAGGAAGGCGTGCGAGACGAAGGGATTGTACGACAACACGCTGCCGTCTCTGGACGCCCCGGCCAGCTTGGACCAGCTCTCCGGGGCGATGTTCTTGAAGGATCGTTCGACTCGAATGGATAATTCGTCTGTCATCAAGTTCTTGCGCTAAGAAGGAAGGGAGGGGCTCTCACCGCGGCGCCATACGCCCCGACGGGCATGTGTTGCAGGCGCAACGGCAATTTGGGTTTGCGCAAAGCCTCTCCTTCAATCGATCCCGATTTATGAGGCCAGGCGCGGATCAAAACCTTCGAAGGTCATCTGGTCTGCATTGGCAAATGTATGTTTGCGGGCCGCTTCGTCGCGCACGGTCCAGGTGATGACTGGAATACCGCGCTGGCGCTGCGCCGTGATGAAGGGGTTCGGCAGGTGGCCATAGAAGTACGAGATGAAGTCTAGCCCAAGATGCATGGCTTCGTCATGCTGAAAAAACGTCTCGGGCTTGTCTCCTTCAGCCGTGAGGCCGACCGGGTAGGGTGCTTCCAGTGCCTTGAGATCCCGGAGCAGCCAATGGTCGAAGCTCATTAGCGCGACATGACCCTTGTAGCCTTCGAGCGCCTCCAGAACGGATTCCGCAAAGCCTTCGTCATCGCCTTCGCGTCCCTTGAGCTCCAATACGAGCGGCACCTTGCCGTCGCAGAGCTGCAGCAGCTGCTTCAGCGTCGGGATCTTGTCCTTGGTGCCGCCGATCGACAGCAGCCCGAGTTCGGCCGAGGTGCGCTCGCGCACTTCGCCGGGCAGGTTGCAGACCCGCTGCAGATCGTCGTCATGGAAAACGACCGGCACGCCGTCCGAGGCGTAGTGCAGGTCGCACTCGATGGCAAAGCCCGCCTCGATGGCACGGCTGAAGGCCGAGAGCGTATTCTCCCAGACCTGCCTGTTCATGTCATGGTAGCCGCGATGGGCGACGGGACGCTCGGTCAGCCAGGCAAGCTTGCTCATTATGCGATTTCCAGAATGGCATCGATTTCAACGGCCGCATTCAGCGGCAGCGCAGCCATGCCGACGGCGGCGCGGGCATGCTTGCCGGCTTCGCCCAATACATTTGCCAGAAGATTCGACGCACCGTTGATCACAAGATGTTGTTCGACGAAATCCGGTGTCGAGGCGACGAAGCCGTTCAGCTTGATCAGCCGCTTGATCCGGCCGAGATCGCCGCCAAGCGCCGCTTTTGCCTGGGCGAGAATGTTGATGGCGCAGAGCTCGGCCGCACGCTGGCCGCCGGCGACGTCGACATCCTTGCCGAGATGGCCCGTCACGCCGATCTTGCCGTTTTCCATCGGCAGCTGCCCCGACAGATAGAGAAGATTGCCGCTGATGACATAGGGAACATAGTTGGCGGCCGGTGCTGCCGCCTGCGGCAGAACGATACCAAGTTCCTTCAGGCGACCTTCAATAGCGTCGGACATTTTCATCTCCCGTTTTGTTGTAAAAACTTCAAAAATCCGGCATCAAGACTAAATTCCGTCACTTAGGATCGGCAGCCTCGTTTCAGCCGAAAGCGTTCTTATAACATCGGATGCGAGTCCAACAGGAGATAATGAATGTTCCGCTCGAGTCTTGCTGCCGCCGTTGTTTCGGGGCTGGGCATTCTGTCACTGGGGACACCTGCGGCCTACGCAGCAGGTCCGAGTGGACTGATCGCGCATCGTGCCGTCTATGATCTCGAACTGAAGGATGCCTCCGATCGCTCCGGCATTTCCGGCATGGTCGGTCGCATGGTCTATGAATTCGAGGGCTCCGATTGCACGGGGTTTACCACCAATTTCCGCTTCGTGACGAAGATCGACACCGGTGATTCCACCCGCGTCAGCGACCAGCAGACGACAACCTTCGAGGATCTCAGCAAGCGCCTGTTCCGCTTCGAGACCAAGTCCTATACGGACAACCAGCTCGACAAGGATGTGCGCGGCGCTGCGAGCGACGACCAGAAAGGCATCAAGGTCGATCTGACGGAGCCGCACAACAAGCAGGTGGAACTCATCCAGAGCCGTTTTCCGACGGAGCACATGCTCGACATCATCCACAATGCCAAGCTCGGCAAGAATTTCTTCGAGGCGCAGGTCTTCGATGGCTCCGACGACGGCGACAAGCCGCTGATCGCAACCACCGTCGTCGGCAAGGAGCAGCCTCCCGCCACGGACGATCCCGATGCCGACAAGGCCGGCGCCTTCGCCAAGACGTCCTTCTGGCCTGTGACCGTCGCCTATTTCAACGAGAAGTCCGTCGGTGACGCCACGCCGGTCTATCGCATGTCGTTCAAGCTCTACGAGAATGGCATAACGCGCGACCTCACCATGGATTACGGCGACTTCGTGCTGACCGGCAAGCTTACCAAGCTCGAAGTTCTCGATACGAAGGCCTGCCAATAGGCCCCATGCAGGGTTGTGCCCAAAACATAAAGCTACCGTCATAAAACTGTGATCCAAGTTTCACTATCGTGTGAAACGACTGGCGCGTGTGGGTGAGTCCGTTTTCTGCCCGCGCCGATCTGGAATTGTAGTGGGGCGCGCGGGGAGTGATCGTCTTGGGGGCGATTGGAAATATTTGCGGTCGGCTCCGTGTTTATGGACAGGAAAGCACGACCTATGAGCAATGCCGATATCTCCACCGGTTCCAATGGCACATTGCCGGTCGTCCCTGATCCGGCGGAAATCGCCCGCATCGGGGATAGAATCGATCTGAGCGACCGGGCCGGCATTTCGGTCTACGGCGATCGTGCCCAGCAAGCCGTTTCCGACTATTCCGACCGCATCCTGCGCGAGGTTCGCAATCGCGACCTCGGCGAAGTCGGCAAGCTGCTGACCGATATCATCGTCAAATCGAAGAAGCTCGATCCGGCCTCCCTGAAGGACGAGGGTTTCCTGTCGCGGATGTTTTCCTCGTTCCGGGCAAGGCTCGAGCGCTTCAAGGAGCAGTTCGAGGACGTGGCGGGCCAGATCGATCGCATCGGGCTCGAGCTCGATCGTCACAAGGACATCCTGCGCCGCGACATTGCTCTTCTGGATGACCTGCATGAAGAGACCAGGCAATCCATCGTGCAGCTCGACGCCTACGTGCAGGCCGGCAAGGATTTTGCCGAACGTTTTCGCGCGACCGAGCTGCCCCGCCTGAAGAGCGCCGCCGACGCGGCCTCCGCCGGACCCGGCGGCGGGATGCTGGAAGCGCAAGTCTATCAGGACAGTCTGCAGGCACTCGACCGGCTGGAAAAGCGGGTTTTCTACCTGCAGCAGGCCCGCCAGCTCGGCATCCAGCAATTGCCGCAGATCCGCATCGTGCAGGCAGGCGACGAAACCCTGATCGAAAACCTGCAGGCGACCTCGGCGCTGACAGTGCCGGCCTGGAAGCAGAAGATGGTGATCCTGCTCGGCCTGACCCAGCAAAAGTCCGCGCTCGATTTGCAGAAGACGGTCACCGACGCCACCAACGACATGATCCGCCAGGCATCGAAAATGATGAAGGACCAGGCGATCGCCATCGAACAGCAGTCGCAGCGCGGCATCGTCGATATCGATACGCTCGCCGCCGCCAACCGCGACCTGATCGACACGATCAACGGCGTTCTGAAGGTGCAGGAGGATGGCCGCGCCAAGCGGGCGGAGGCCGAGCAGCGAATGCAGAAGATGACGATTGAGCTGAAGAAAGCGATGATCGAGGCGCGGTGAACTCATGAAGATCCGCACTTTCGTTACCGGGCTGACGCTGGCTGGAGCACTTGCGCTCAGCGGCTGCGATGTCGGCGGGCAGGGCCCGAAGTTCGCCATCGTTTCCGGCTCCGAAAACACCGTGCTGCAGCCGATCGTCGAAGAGTTCTGCAAGGAAAAGAAGGCGACCTGCAGCTTCTCCTATGAGGGTACGCTGGATATCGGCCTCGCCCTGCAGAGCGAGCGGGGCGTCGAACAGGATGCCGTCTGGCCGGCATCGAGCGTCTGGGTCGACATGTTCGATGCCAAGCGCCGGGTGAAATCGCTGACGTCGGTGGCGCAGATGCCGATCATCCTCGGCGTGCGCAAATCCAAGGCGGAGGCGCTCGGCTGGGTCGGCAAGCCGGTCTACATGAAGGACATACTGGCGGCGGTGAAGAGCGGCTCGCTGAAGTTTCTCATGACCTCGGCCACGCAATCCAATTCCGGCGCCAGCGCCTATCTCGCCATGCTGTCGAGCGCGCTCGGCAACAAGCCTGTCATCGAGCCCGGCGATCTCGACCAGCCGGAGGTTCAGGGCGCGGTGCGCTCGCTGCTTGCCGGTGTCGAGCGCTCTTCGGGCTCCTCGGGCTGGCTTGCGGATCTCTATACGGAGTCCGCCGGCAAGGGCGTGCTCTACGATGCCATGTGGAACTACGAGGCGGTGCTGAAGGAAACCAACGACAAGCTTGCGGGGATGGGCAGGGAACCCCTTTACGCCATTTATCCGGCCGATGGCGTCGTCGTTGCCGATTCGCCGATCGGCTTCGTCGATCACGGACGGGGGCAGGAGGTCGAGACCTTCTTCAATCAACTCGTGGAATATCTGCGGTCCGCGCCGGTGCAAAAACGCATCGCCGATACCGGCCGCCGCATTCCTCTGGGAGATGTCGCCGCCAAACCGGATCCGGCGTGGAATTTCGATCCGACGCGGCTGGTGACCGCCATCCGGATGCCGGAGCCCGCCGTGATCCGCCAGGCGCTCGATCTCTATCAGGTGGCCTTGCGCAAGCCGTCGCTGACCGCTCTCTGCCTCGATTTTTCGGGCTCGATGGCGGGCACGGGCGAAGAGCAGCTGCAGGCGGCCATGCGGTTCCTGTTCAATCCGGATGAGACCGGCAAGGTGCTGGCGCAGTGGACGCCGGCCGACCGCATCATGGTCATTCCCTTCGACGCCGATGTCCGCACGACCCTTGAGGCGACCGGAAGTCCCGAGCAGCAGAAAGCCCTGGTCGGCAAGGTTTCGCGCCAGCGCGCCGGCGGCGGCACGGATATGTATGCCTGTGCAAGCCGCGCTCTTGACTGGATGAGGACCACGCGGGACCTGTCATCCTATTTGCCGGCGATCGTCATCATGACCGATGGAAAGTCCGATGACGCCAACCATGATTTCATGAACCGATGGGCATCCGTGAGCCCGCATGTGCCGGTGTTCGGGATCACCTTCGGCGACGCGGACAAGCGGCAGCTCGATGCCCTCGCGAAGGAGACCTCGGCGCGAGTCTTCGATGGCCGCGGCGATCTGGTCAGCGCATTCCGGGCAGTGCGCGGCTATAACTAGGACGAGAATGCGCAACTGGTTCGGCAATGACTGGAATTGGATCGTGGCGGGGCTCGCCGCCGCGCTCGTCGTTCCTGCGCTCAGCTTCCTTGCCGGCATGCCGATATGGATGGCGGCACTCGTCGGTCTTTTGGTCTTCGTCGGTCTGATCTTCGCGCTCGCGCCCAAGCGCCTGTTCGAAGGGCTGGATGCGAAGGCTATCGGCAGGGGACGCCTGGAGTTTGCCCGCGACCTGTTGAGCACGGCCGCGCCCGCAGCCCGGAGACTGGAGGCGTCGGCCGCCGGGATCGCCAGCAAGGAAACGGCGAAGCGGGTGCGCCATCTGGCGGAAATCGCCGCCGACGTCTTTGCCAAGGTGGAAGCCAATCCGGAAAGCGCCGGCACGGTGAGGCGGTTCCTCAGCTACTATCTGCCGCGTGCGGCCGAGGTGGCCGAGGGATTCGCGGTCATCGAGGCAAAGCGCCTGCCGGATGCGACGCGCCTGCAGGAGGTCGGCCTCGTTCTCGCCAAGCTGGAGGACGCCTTCGTGCATTATTCCGATAGCCTGGTCGAAGACAGGCTCGATACGCTTGATACGGAGCTGCGCCTCATCCAGGCCTCGCTCAAAGAGGATATAGGACGCTGATGGCCATTTCCCGCCGCGCTTTTGGAGTAGGGCTTCTTGCCGCCGGGGTTGCCGGGACCGGAGGCTATTTCGCGGTCAAGGATCGGCCGGAACTGCAGGGGCTACTCGGCAACCGGACGAGGCTCTTCGGCTTCATCGGCGGCGAGAAGGAGGCGTTCCTCGCCGACGAGGATGTGACTGCGGCCCTGCACGGTCACGGGCTCGAAATCAACAGCCGCGTTGCCGGCTCGGTCGAGATGGTGCGCGAACAGGCGCTTCTGTCGCAGAACCCGGCCTTCCTCTGGCCTTCCTCGTCGATCATGGTCGATATCGCCCGGCAAGGCGGCATCAAGATCCGCAACGACCGCGTCATCCTCAACACGCCGGTCGTCGTCTATTCCTGGCAGCCCGTCGTCGAAGGATTGACCAAGGCGGGCCTCGTTACCACGACGGCGGAGAGACAGCACCAGCTCGACCTCAGGGCGCTGCTGGATGCGGTGCTTGCCGGGACGAACTGGTCGAAACTGGGTGTCGGTTCGCTCTACGGCCAGGCACGCATCGTTTCGACCGATCCCAATCGTTCCAACTCCGGCTTCATGTTCGCCGGCCTGGTGCTGAGCCTGCTGAGCGGCAACGTGGCGAGCGCCGATGGCCTGGCGCAATTCGGAGACAAGACACAGGCCATCTTTCGCAACATGGGCTTCAAGTCGTCGTCGTCGGGCAAGCTCTTCGAGCAATATCTGGCCGGCGGCATCGGCGGGGAGCCGATGATCGTCGGCTATGAGAATCAGCTGGTGGAGTGGATCATCGCCGATCCGCAGCGTTGGAAGAGGATCCAGGCCGGCAACGGCGCCAAGCCCGTGGTGCTCTATCCGCACCCGACCGTCTATTCCGCCCATCCGCTCATCGCCATCGACGAACAGGTAGACCGCATGATCGAGGCGCTGACCAGCCCGCGATTGCAGGAGCTGGCCTGGACCAAGCACGGTTTTCGCGGGCCGCTGGGCACGGCGACCGGCGATGCCGACAGCGCCATTGCCGGTCTGCTGCCGGCCGAAATCGACGCCGTATTGCCGATGCCGGATGCCAATGTCATGCTGGCGCTGCTCGATAAACTCGCCAGCTGAGGGCGCAGAGCGATTATTTTCGGCCCAAAACCTTGCATTCCAGGCGAATCGAATGTATGGGCACCCGCATTCCACACGTAAGGCATGGGATTGTCCGGGAGAAATCCGGATTTTTCCGCCCGGTGGCATTCTCGAAGAGGGTGCTGTTCGCCTTGCGGAGGTTCAACCGGAAAAGGATACAAAGGCATGGCATTGCCCGATTTTTCTATGCGCCAGCTTCTCGAAGCAGGTGTTCACTTCGGCCACCAGACGCACCGCTGGAACCCGAAGATGAAGCCGTACATTTTCGGCGATCGTAACAACATCCACATCATCGACCTCGCGCAGACGGTTCCGCTGCTGAGCCGCGCCCTGCAGGTCGTCAGCGACACCGTTGCCCGTGGCGGCCGCGTTCTGTTCGTCGGCACCAAGCGTCAGGCTTCGGAACTGATCGCCGACAGCGCAAAGCGTTCGGCTCAGTACTACGTCAACGCCCGCTGGCTCGGCGGCATGATGACCAACTGGAAGACGATCTCCAACTCGATCCAGCGTCTGCGCAAGCTCGACGAAATCCTCTCCGGCGAAGCCCAGGGCTTCACGAAGAAGGAGCGTCTGAACCTCGAGCGCGAGCGCGAAAAGCTCGACAAGGCCCTCGGCGGTATCAAGGACATGGGCGGCACGCCGGACCTGATGTTCATCATCGACACCAACAAGGAAAAGATCGCGATCGACGAAGCCAAGCGCCTCGGCATCCCGGTCGTCGCCATCATCGACTCGAACTGCGATCCGGACCTGATCGACTATCCGATCCCGGGCAATGACGACGCCTCGCGCGCCATCGCTCTCTACTGCGACCTGATCTCGCGCGCTGCCATCGACGGCATCGCTCGCCAGCAGGGTGCATCCGGCCGTGACCTCGGCGCTTCCGAGGAAGCCCCGATCGAGCCGACCTTGGCGGACGGCACCGAAGCCTGATCGCGCCTGGCGGCGGGCAGTAGACTGTCCGCCCAAGCGCAATGACATCCGGGATAAGGCCGTTTGCGACTTCAACAAGTTCGAGCGGCCTTATCGCGTTTTGCACAACGCCTTGCCCGCTGCATAATTCCATAAATCGGAATCGATTTGAGGGTAAAATTATGCAGCAGATTTAAAGCGCTACAGCGACCTTTCTGCGTCACCCGTGACGCACGACGCTGTAGGCGGTAAATCCAGGCTTGTTCCAATCAAGAATTCCACAGTATGACGCAGCTTCATAACGCTGTCATACTTACGGGTACATTTCGTCCCTCAAATCGGTGCCGCTTCGGCTCAAAACCGCATGCCGCACCGTATGAACCGACAAAGAGGAAGCTTATGACCGAGATTACGGCTGCACTGGTGAAGGAACTGCGCGAAAAGTCTGGCGCAGGCATGATGGACTGCAAGAAGGCGCTGACCGAAACCAACGGCGACATCGAAGCCGCGATCGACTGGCTGCGCGCCAAGGGCATCTCCAAGGCCGACAAGAAGTCTGGCCGCACCGCCGCTGAAGGCTTGGTTGCCATTGCCGGCGCCGGTCATAAGGCCGTTGTCGTCGAACTCAACTCGGAAACCGACTTCGTTGCCCGCAACGATGCCTTCCAGGACCTCGCTCGCGGCATCGCTGAAGTTGCGCTGTCCACCAACGGCACCGTCGAAGCCATTTCGGCTGCGACCTATCCCGCATCCGGCAAGCCGGTCGCCGACACCATCAAGGACGCGATCGCAACCATCGGCGAGAACATGACGCTCCGCCGTGCGGCCAAGCTGGAAGTCGAACACGGCGTCGTGGCGACCTACATCCACAACGCTGCCGGCGACGGCATCGGCAAGCTCGGCGTTCTGGTCGCCCTGAAGTCGCTCGGCGACAAGGCCGTTCTGACGTCGATCGGCCGCCAGGTTGCCATGCACATTGCTGCGACCAACCCGCTGGCCATCCGCGCCGAAGAAGTCGATGCTGCCGTCGCCGAGCGCGAACGCAACGTCTTCATCGAGCAGTCCCGCGAATCCGGCAAGCCGGAAGCCATCATCGAGAAGATGGTGGAAGGCCGCATGCGCAAGTTCTTCGAGGAAGTCGCTCTTCTCTCGCAGGCTTTCGTCATCAATCCGGACCTGACGGTCGCTGCTGCCCTCAAGGAAGCTGAAAAGACCGCCGGCGCACCGATCGAAGTCGTCGGCATGGCCCGTCTGCTCCTCGGCGAAGGCGTCGAGAAGGAAGAAACCGACTTCGCTGCCGAAGTTGCGGCTGTCGCCAAGGGCTGATCGCCGAAAAGAAACATATCCCGGATTGGTGAAACCATATCAGGGAAAACGTATGGGCATCGCGTGACAACGCGGTGCCCTTCGTGTATCCGGCTTTCACAATCATTCCCCGGTGATCACTTCAAGGAGCTACCATGACCCAGCCGATCTACAAGCGCGTGTTGCTCAAGGCCTCCGGTGAAGCTCTGATGGGCAGTCAGGGATTTGGCATCGACGTTACCGTCGCGGACCGGATCGCGTCCGACATCGCGGCGGCGCGCGCCATGGGGGTCGAGGTCGGTGTCGTGGTCGGCGGCGGCAACATATTCCGGGGTGTCGCAGTGGCCTCCAAGGGCGGAGACCGCGTGACCGGCGACCACATGGGAATGCTCGGAACCGTCATCAATGCGCTGGCGCTGGCAACCTCGCTGCGCAAGCTCGACATCGAGACCGTCGTGCTCTCGGCCATTTCCATGCCTGAGATCTGCGAGAGCTTCTCGCAGCGCGCCACGCTCTATCATCTCTCGCTGGGGCGTGTCGTGATCTTCGCCGGCGGCACGGGAAATCCGTTTTTCACCACCGATTCGGCGGCCGCGCTGCGCGCCGCGGAAATGGGCGCACAGGCCATATTCAAGGGCACACAGGTCGACGGGATCTATTCCGCCGATCCGAAGAAGTTCCCCGATGCGGAGCGCTTCGACCATCTGACCCACAGTCAGGTGCTCGAAAAGGGGCTGGCCGTCATGGACGTCGCCGCCGTCGCGCTTGCGCGGGAAAACTCGATTCCGATCATCGTCTTCTCCATCCACGAGAAAGGCGGGTTCGCGGAAATCTTGACCGGCGGCGGCCGCAAGACCATCGTATCAGACAACTGACATTCCTGTGGCGCCGGGTGAGACCGGCGTCGCCTTGTTACAGGGGAGCATAGACATGAGTGAAGCCACCGATCTCAAGGAACTGAAGCGTCGCATGGACGGCGCCATTGCGGCCTTCAAGAGCGACATCGCCTCGCTGCGCACCGGGCGCGCGTCCGCCAATATTCTGGATCCGGTCACGATCGAAGCCTATGGCTCGCGCATGCCGCTGAACCAGGTTTCCAATATCACCGTGCCGGAACCGCGCATGCTGACCGTATCGGTATGGGACAAGGCCATGGTCGGCGCCGTCGAGCGCGCCATCCGCGAATCCAATCTCGGCCTCAACCCCATCATCGATGGCCAGAACCTGCGCATCCCGCTGCCGGAGCTCAACGAGGAGCGCCGCCGTTCGCTGGTGAAGGTTGCCCATGAATACGCGGAAAAAGCGAAAGTGGCGATTCGTCACGTCCGCCGCGATGGCATGGACGGCCTCAAAAAGGCCGAAAAAGACGGCGTAATCGGTCAGGACGAGAGCCGCTCTCTCTCCGAACGTGTGCAGAAGATGACGGATGAGACGATTTCGGAAGTCGACCGCTTGCTAGCCGATAAAGAAAAGGAAATCATGCAGGTCTAATCGTATGCCGGGGAGTGTCGCGCTTTCGATTTGACAATATTGAAAGCGGCGGTGGCGCCCTAGATTACGAGACCAGAGCATCCTTCCGCCGAACGAAACCGGACCCATATGTCAGATCCTACGTTCTCTGTCGTACCCGAACATGTTGCCATCATCATGGATGGCAACGGTCGCTGGGCCAATGCGCGCGGCCTGCCGCGCACCATGGGCCATCGCAAGGGCGTGGAGGCCGTTCGCGAGACGGTGCGGGCAGCCGGCGATATCGGCATAAAATATCTGACGCTTTTCGCCTTCTCCTCCGAGAACTGGCGCCGCCCCGAAGCGGAGGTGAGCGATCTGCTCGGCCTCCTCAAGGCGTTCATCCGCCGCGATCTTGCCGAACTTCATCGGCAGAACGTGCGGATCCGCGTCATAGGCGATCGCAGCAGCCTGCGCGGCGACGTCCTGCCCTTGCTGCTCGAAGCGGAAGAGACCACCAGGAACAACACGGCCCTGACACTGGTCATAGCTTTCAACTATGGCTCGCGTGACGAGATCACGCGCGCCTTCACAAGCCTCGCAAAAGACGTGGAGGCCGGGCGTTTGCGCCCGCAGGACATCACCCCGGACCTCGTCGATGCCCGCCTGGACACCGCCGGAATTCCCGATCCCGACCTCATTATCCGCACAAGCGGCGAGGAGCGGCTCTCGAATTTTCTGTTGTGGCAGGCAGCCTATTCCGAATTCATGTTCGTGCCGGACTACTGGCCGGACTTCAGCCGTGATCTCTTCTTTTCCGCGCTTGAGAAATATGCTGCGCGCGACCGGCGCTTTGGCGGCCTTTCCGCCAAGCAGGCGGCGGCCGTGGGGTCCTGATGAGTCGTGAACTCAGGCTGCGCATTGTTTCCGGCATAGTCCTTGCCGTCATCGTTCTCGCGGCCACCTGGTTCGGAGGCCTCGGCTTTCGCTTTCTGTCGGCGGCCATCGGTCTTCTCGTCTATTACGAATGGTCGACGATAACCGACCTGCACGGTCGCGATCCGCAAGGCAACGCCCTCGGATGGCTCGGGCTTGTCCTGATCGCCGGCGCGACGGTCCTGAGCGAATCCGTCTATTCCATCGAAGTCCTGGCCGCCTTTGTCGTCGTAACGGCGGTCATGGTCGGCGTTCGCGGTAAAAGCTGGTGGCTGCCGGGCGGCATATTCTATGCCGGATTGACGGCGATCGCGCTTGCCGAGATTCGGGATGACGATCTGCGCGGCTTCGTGCTGATGCTGTTTGTTTTCGCCACGGTATGGGCAACCGATATTTTCGCCTATTTTGTCGGCCGCGCCATCGGGGGGCCGAAGCTTGCCCCGCGCATATCGCCGGGCAAGACATGGTCGGGTGCGATCGGCGGCGCCATCGCGGCTGTCATCGCGGGAACGGCTGTCGTCTGGAGCTTCTTTTCTGCCGATGATCTGAGGATTCCCGTCCTTGCCCTGGTACTGTCCGTATGCAGCCAGATCGGCGATTTGTTCGAGTCGTTCATCAAGCGCAAGTTTGGTGTGAAAGACTCCAGTCATCTGATTCCCGGCCATGGCGGCGTGATGGATCGGGTCGACGGACTAATTTTTGCTTGTTTTGCAGCGTTTTTGTTGGCTATCGTAATATCGCTGACAATGAGCGGCGAGACCTTTTCATTGGGCGGCGTTCTGCTCGGGGTCTGAAATTAACACGAACAGGATCGTTGCATGGGTAGCGCGGCTGGCTTCATCGGTTTCTTGACGAACAACGTCATCACGTTTGTCTTCGTCCTGTCGCTGCTCGTTTTCGTGCACGAGATGGGTCATTATCTGATCGGCCGCTGGTCGGGTATCCGGGTCATGGCCTTCTCGATCGGCTTCGGCCCGGAGATTGTCGGATTTACCGACAGCCACGGCACGCGCTGGAAGCTTTCTCTCATCCCGCTTGGCGGTTACGTGCGATTCTTCGGCGACGAGGATGCCTCCAGCAAGACCGATGTGGATCAGCTCTTGGCCATGACGGAAGAGGAGCGCGCCCAGTCCTTCGCCGGAGCCAAGCTCTGGAAGCGGGCTGCAACGGTCGCCGCCGGTCCGATTGCCAATTTCCTTCTCGCCATTGCCATCTTTGCGGTGCTTTTCAGCATCTACGGCCGCACCGTCGCCGATCCCGTCGTCGCGATGGTGACGCGTGACGGCGCAGCCGCCGAGGCTGGTATCGAGCCCGGCGACCGCCTCGTTGCCATCGATGGCTCCAAGGTATCCACGTTCGACGAAGTGCAGCGCTATGTCGGTTTGCGGCCCGGCCGCACGATCGTGCTGACCGTCGAGCGCGACGGTCAGAATCGCGACTTCCGGATCGTACCGAAGCTCATCGAGGACACCGATCAGTTCGGCAACAAGATGGAAATGGGCCGCATCGGTATTGCGCTCGTCGATCCGGTCGTGACTGCGGTAGAGCAGGGTGGTCCGGCGGCAAAGGCCGGCGTGCAGGCCGGGGATCGCCTGATCGCGGTAGATGGCAACAATGTTGCCACCTACTACGATATCGGTCGTTACGTGGCCGAGCGCCCAGGCAAAAGCATCGTGCTGACGATACAGCGCAACGGCGTGATCCGCGATTTCCCGATTGTGGCCGAGACGCTGGTCGATACGGATGCATCCGGCGACAAGAAGGATGTCGGCAGCATCGGCATTGCGCCGATCGACCCGCTGGTTGCGTCGATCGCATCCGACAGCCCGGCTCAGGCGGCGGGTCTGGAAGTCGGTGAACGCGTTCTTTCTGTGGATGGACGGGATATCGGTTCCATCGGCGAGGTGCAGCGCCTGGCCGCGGCGCATGCCGACAAATCCATGACGCTGACGGTCAAACGCGACGGCCAGACGCGCGATGTCACGGTGACGCCGCGGAAGTCCGAGGAGACGGATGTCTTTGGCGCCCAGACGGAGATTGCCTCCATCGGCATCACGGATGGCCAGACGCCGATCAAGCTGCGTTACGAAGCATACGGGCCGCTCAGGGCGCTTGCCGAAGGCGTGAAGCAGACCGGCAGCATCGTCTCCGGCACTTTCGATTATATCGGCAACGTCATCGGCGGATACATGAAGGCCGATCAGCTCGGCGGTCCGATTCGGGTTGCGCAGTTGTCCGGGCAAATGGCAACCCTGGGTTTCTCCGCGGTGCTACAATTTGCAGCCATACTTTCTGTTTCAATAGGGTTATTAAATTTGATGCCGGTGCCGGTACTTGATGGCGGGCATCTGATGTTCTATGCGATTGAAGCCGTAAGGGGAAAACCTCTGGGTGCACGGGCACAGGATATCGCTTTCCGGATTGGATTTGCGATGGTGCTCTCGCTCATGGTGTTTGCGACCTGGAACGATATTAGTTCCCGGATAGGCTAGTGGGGCAACGAGAGAGGAAATTACGATTTATTTACGATGTTTCAAAGCTGTAGTGGCGAATGAGCCACGCTTTGAAATGAAGTAAACAGAAATTAACGTGCTCCCTTGCTTGTATGTCAAAAGCGGGTAAAACGACACACGTGGCCGGAATCGGGTTCGCTCGGGGCTGGGGACGATTGAAAAAAGGTAAGAAGTGAAATGAAGGCTGGTTCAAGATTTTTGAACGCAGTGTCGGCGGTAGCGCTGTCTGCTAGTGTTGTTGCGTCGGGCGCTGGTGTTGTCACCCTTGCCTCTGCCTCAGTCGCGGAAGCAGCTGTCATTCAGCGGGTTGACGTTCGTGGTGCTGAACGTGTCGGCGAGGCTGCTGTTCGGGACAATATCACGATCAAGCCCGGTAAGAGCTTCTCCCCCGGTGACATCGATGCTTCGGTAAAGCAGCTCTACGCGACCGGATATTTCTCCGATGTCCACATTACCGTTTCGGGCAGCTCCCTGGTCATATCGGTCAAGGAAAACAAGCTGATCAACGCCGTTGTCTTCAACGGCAACCGCAAGATCAAGGACGACAAGCTCGAAGGTATCGTTCAGACCCATTCCGCGGGTCCGTACAACGAAGCGACCGTCCAGGCCGATATCAAGACCATCAAGGATGCCTACGCCTCCATCGGTCGTAACGACGTGCAGGTGACGACGCAGACCGCCGAGGTTTCGCCAGGCCGCCTCAATGTGGCTTTCGTCATCAACGAAGGCGATCGCACCAAGATCGACAAGATCAACTTTTCGGGCAATCAAGCCTATGGCAGCGGTCGCCTTGCTTCGGTCATCAGCACCAAGAAGAGCAACTTCTTGTCGTTCCTGACCCGTAAGGACGTTTACAGCCCTGATCGCCAGCAAGCCGACCAGGATGCCCTGCGTCAGTTCTACTACAACCATGGCTATGCCGACTTCCGCATCGTCAGCGCCGATGCGACGCTCAACGAGCAGAACAACGAATACACGCTGAACTTCAATGTCGATGAAGGTCCGCGCTACACCTACGGCGACATCAACGTCATCTCGACGGTCGACGGCGTCAATGCCGACGAGCTGAAGGGTCTTGTCATCACCCACAAGGGTGACGTCTACAGCGCCAAGGACATCCAGACTTCGATCGAGAACATTTCCAAGCGCGTAGCATCCGCGGGCTATCCGTTCGCTCGCATTACGCCGCGTGGCAACCGTGATCTGTCCGGTCACACCATCGGTATCGAATACTTGGTCGATCAGGGCGAGCGCGCCTATGTCGAGCGTATCGAAATCCGCGGCAACACCCGCACGCGCGATTACGTCATCCGCCGCGAATTCGACCTCAACGAAGGCGATGCCTTCAATCAGGAAATGATCACGCGTGCCAAGCGTCGCCTTGATGCGCTGGGTTACTTCACCAAGGTCGACATCACCACGGCGCAGGGCAGTGCCCCGGATCGCGTGGTCGTTATCGTCAACGTCGAAGACCAGCCGACCGGCTCGTTCGGTATCGGTGCCGGTTACGCCGTCGGCAACAACGGTGGCCTGCTGCTCGAAGCTTCGGTCGAAGAAAAGAACTTCCTCGGTCGCGGCCAGTACATCCGTATCGCCGCTGGTGCCGGTACGGAAGGTAACCGTACCTACAACATCTCGTTCACCGAGCCTTACTTCCTTGGCTATCGCCTGGCTGCCGGTTTCGATATCTTCAAGAACCAGACGTCGAGCGACGATTATTACGACTATTCGGAAGAAGGTTTCTCGCTGCGCGTGACCGCGCCGATCACCGAGAACCTGGCAACGACGCTGCGTTATAACTACAAGCGCCTGACCTATGACGGCACGAATGATTGGCAGGACAATCTTTCGGCTCCGTACCTCAACCTCGTTGAGAACGGTCCTTGGGTGCAGTCGACGATCTCGCAGACGTTCACCTACAACACGCTGGACGATCAGAATCTGCCGCGTGAAGGTCTTATTGCCAAGTTCACGCATGAATATGCGGGTCTCGGCGGCGACTCCGATTTCTACAAGCTGAGCGGTAAGGCCCGTTACTACCAGATGATCAGCGACGAAGCCGATATCATCGGCTCGCTGACGGTCGGTGCCGGTTACGTGATGCCGACGGATGGCAAGCTGAACGTCTTCGATCAGTTCACCCTCGGCGGCCGTGAAATCCGTGGCTTCGAGAATGCCGGTATCGGCCCCCGTTCGTCGCATGGCGACCCGCTCGGTGGTACGACCTACGTGACCGCTTCGGCTGAAGCGAGCATGCCGATGCCGGGTGTTCCGCAGGATATCGGTCTGCGTATCGCAGCCTTTGCCGATGCGGGCACTCTCTACGGCAACAAGGCGGATCTCTTCGGCGATACGCTTCATAACGACAGCTCGATCCGTGCCTCGCTTGGCGCGGGCCTGATCTGGTCGTCGCCGTTCGGTGTCATCCGCGTTGACTATGCTGTGCCGGTTCTCAAGGAAGACTACGATAAGGTTGAGAATTTCCGGTTTGGCATCGCCAACCAGTTCTGATATCGGCAGTCCAGAACTGCGGGCTTAAACACCGTTTCTGGAGCTGGTGCTTATGGAACATATTGATTTTTTCCCGCCCCACGCTGGCGTCAGTTTAAAGCAACTGGCTGAGCATCTTGGGGCGGAACTTGCCGATGCGGCCTCTTCGGAGGTCGTCATCAGGTCTATCGCCCCCGTATACCGGGCAGGCGAGGGTGATATCTGTTATATCCTTTCCCGGAAGAATCGTGCTGAGCTGGAGACGTGCAAGGCTTCGGCCATCATCTGCCTGCCGGCACTGAAATCTTTCGTTCCCGAACATATCCCGGTGCTTCTGTCCAGGAAGCCGCATACGGATTTTGCCATTGTCGGCGGCTTGCTGCACCCGGAAGCCATGCGCCCGGTGGTGTTCACGCCGAACCCGGGAACGATTTCGCCTGCTGCGACTATCGATGCCACGGCAAAGCTTGAGGCTAATATAAGTGTCGAGCCGGGTGCGGTTATCGGCGCAGGCGCCGACATCGGCGAGGGTACGTATATCGGCGCAAATGCCCTCATCGGGCCGGGCGTGAAGATCGGGCGTAGTTGCAGCATTGGCGGCGGCGCGAGCGTGCTCTGTGCCTATCTCGGCAATGGCGTCATCATTCACAACGGCGCGCGCATCGGACAGGACGGCTTCGGATATGCTCCGGGTCCGCGCGGCATGGTGAAGATCGTGCAGATCGGCCGGGTTATCATCCAGGATAATGTCGAGATCGGCGCCAACACCACGATCGATCGCGGTACGATGGACGATACCGTGATCGGCGAAGGCACCAAGATCGACAATCAGGTCCAGATCGGACATAACGTTCGCATTGGACGCCATTGCGCCATCGTCAGCCAGGTCGGCATCGCCGGCAGCACGGTGATCGGCGACGGTGTGCAGATCGGCGGTCAGGCGGGTTTGAATGGTCATATCCACATCGGCGATGGCGTACAGATCGGCGCCAAGAGCGGTGTGATGAACAGTATTCCGGCGGGCGAGCGTTACGCTGGTCTTCCAGCACGGCCCCTATGGGATTTTCTAAGGGAATCGGCGGAGATCGCGAAGCGGTCAGGAGCCAGGGACAAGAAAGACGGGAGTGCTGAGCATGACTGAGGAAGCCAAGGCGTCGTTGTCGTCGGCTGACGTTCTGGAAATTATGAAGCTTTTGCCGCATCGCTATCCGTTCTTGATGGTCGACAAGATCATCGAGATCGATAGTGACAATTCCGCGATCGGCATCAAGAATGTGACGGCCAACGAGCCGCAGTTCACGGGGCATTTTCCGGGTTCCCCGATCATGCCGGGCGTTCTGCTTATCGAAGGCATGGCGCAGACGGCAGGCGCGATTTGCGCGCGGAAGGACGGCATCGGCGGCAACCTCGTCTATTTCATGACGATCGATAACGCCCGCTTTCGCAAGCCGGTCGTTCCGGGCGACCGTGTCGAATTCCATGTCGTCAAGCTGAAGCAGCGCGGTACGATCTGGAAGTTCCATTGCGATGCCAAGGTCGATGGCTCTCTGGTCGCTGAAGCCGATATCGGTGCGATGATCGTGAGGAAGGATCAGGACGAGGCATGAGCAGCATCGCAAAAAGCGCGAGCATTCATAAGTTCGCGGTCGTTGAGGATGGTGCCATCATCGGCGAAAACGTCGTGGTCGGACCTTTCTGCCATGTCGGTCCCAAGGTCGTCTTGCATGAGAATGTCCATCTGTTGACGCATGCTGTCGTTACCGGCCGCACGACGATCGGCAAGGGAACGAAGATATTCCCGATGGCCGTTGTCGGTGGCGACCCGCAGAGCGTTCATCACGGCGGCGAGGAGACGACGCTTGATGTCGGCGAGAACTGCACGATCCGCGAAGGCGTGACGATCAACACCGGCACGGCGGACTACGGCGGCAAGACGATTGTCGGCAACAACAATCTGTTCCTCGCCAATTCCCATGTCGCTCACGATTGCCGCGTCGGCAATAACGTCATCATGTCCAACAACGTCATGCTGGCGGGGCATGTGGTCGTCGAGGATCGCGCCATTCTGGGTGGCGGCTGCGCGGTGCATCAGTTCACCCGCATCGGACGGCAGGCTTTCATCGGCGGCCTTTCGGCTGCGAGCTACGACGTCATCCCTTACGGCATGTTGAACGGCAATCCGGGTGTGCTTTCCGGCCTCAATATTGTCGGCATGTCGCGTGCAGGCATAGACCGCGCGGTTATTCACAGGGTTCGACGCGCCTACAAGACCATCTTCGAAGGCGAAGGCTCGATCCGTGACAACGCTGCCGCGATCCGTGACGAATATGCCGATTGCAAGGAAGTGATCGAGATCCTGGATTTCATTGCAGCCGATAGCGATCGCGCGCTGTCGTCGCCCAATCGCGGCAAGAGCTGACGTGGTTTCGGCCGGCCAAAACGGCAAAGGCAGGCTGGCGATCATCGCAGGCAGTGGCTTCTTGCCTGTCTATGTCGCCGAGGCCGCCCGTCAGGCCGGCGAGAATCCGGTTATTATCGCACTGACGAACGAAGCGGACCGAGATTGGTCCGCTTTCGATCACGCCAATCTCGGTGTCGGCAATTTTGCCGGCCTTGAAGCGACGTTCCGGCGCCATGGCGTTGACCGCGTCGTCATGTCTGGCGGTGTCGCCCGCCGCCCGCCTTGGCGCGAGATTCATCCGACGTGGCGCGTGATCAAGGAATTGCCCCTGACCATTCGCACGCTTCTTTCCGGCGGTGACAACGCCGTGCTGCAGATGGTCATCCGTCTGATCGAAGCCGGCGGCGTCCGCGTCGTTGGAGCGCATGAGATTGCGCCCGATCTGCTGGCGACCACCGGACCGCTCGGCAGGCTGTCGCCGTCCTCCGAGGATTTGCGTGATATCGCGCAAGGGGCGAAGGCCGCCGATGCGCTGGGATTGCTTGATGTCGGGCAGGGTGCCGTCAGCGTCGGCGGCCGTGTCGTCGCACTGGAAGGCGCGGAAGGCACGGACAAGATGATCGAGCGTGTTGCCGGCCTGCGCGAAGAGGGCCGTATATCGACCCGTCGGCGCGGCGTGCTGGTGAAGCTCTGCAAACCGCAGCAGGATGTGCGCGCCGATCTGCCTTCTATCGGCGTCTCGACCGTGCTGAACGCCAAGAAGGCCGGTCTTGCCGGTGTCGCGGTGGAGGCGGGCCGGGCGCTGGTCCTCGACCGTGAGGCTGTGATTAAAGCGGCCGATGACGCTGAAATTTTCGTCTGCGGTATCGATCGTGGCCTCAGCGCGGAGGGCTTCATGTGAGCAGCGCCGCCTTGAAGCTTGCCGTCGTCGCGGGAGAGGTTTCCGGCGATCTGCTGGGCGGCGATCTCGTCGCTTCCCTGAAGCGGCGCTATAATGGGCCTGTCGAGCTGGTGGGCGTCGGCGGCGAGGCGTTGGAAGCGCAAGGCTTGCGCTCGCTTTTCGACTACTCTGAGCTTTCGATCATGGGTTTCATCCAGGTTATCAAGCGGCTGCCGAAGCTGCTTGCCCGCATCCGGCAGACGGCTGATGCCATTATCTCCGCCAAGCCCGACGTACTTCTGATCATCGATAGCCCCGATTTTACCCATCGCGTAGCGAAGCGGGTGCGCAAGGCGCTGCCTGGTCTCCCGATCGTCAACTATGTCTGCCCTAGCGTCTGGGCATGGAAGGAATATCGCGCGCAGAAGATGCTCGCCTATGTCGATCATGTGCTGGCCGTACTCCCTTTTGAGCCGGAAGCCATGCAGCGTTTGGGTGGTCCGGCAACGACCTATGTCGGCCATCGCCTGACGGTGGATACCGATCTGCTGGAGACGCGCCGACAGCGCGCCTTGCGCGGTGAAAAGGCGGTCGATGCCCAGATGACGGTTCTTCTTCTCCCAGGCTCGCGCGCTTCGGAGATCCGCCAGCTTCTGCCGGTTTTTGAGCAGGCTACCAAAGAGCTTAGTCGGCGAAATGATAATGTTCGCTACCTGCTGCCGACCGTGCCGAAGCAGGAAGCTCTGGTACGCTCGCTTCTCGAAAACTGGGGCGTCAAGCCTGAAATCCTGGTCGGCCAGAATGCAAAGTGGAATGCCTTCGCGCAGGCGGATGCTGCCATGGCTGCGTCGGGCACGGTGATCCTGGAACTGGGGCTTGCCAGTGTTCCCGTGGTTTCGACCTACAAGACGGAGTGGTTGGCCAGATTCGTGATGTCGCGCATCAAGGTATGGTCGGCGGCCTTGCCGAACCTGATTGCCGATTATGCCGTTGTGCCGGAACTCATCAACGATGTGTTGCGACCCGGCCTGCTCGCCCGCTACATGGAGCGCCTGTCGAGCGACACTCCCGAGCGCAGGGCAATGCTGACGGGCTATGATCTGGTCTGGCAGCGAATGCAGACCGAGGAGCCGCCCGGCGACAAGGCGGCGCAAATTGTTCTGGATGTTCTCGCCCATAAAAAAACCGGTCATCTCTGACCGGTTTTTTTGTTTCGATACCAAAGCTTAGCGCTTGGAAACCGGCACGTATTCGCGCAGCGGTGCGCCCGTGTAGAGCTGGCGCGGACGGCCGATGCGCTGATGCGGATCTTCGATCATCTCGTTCCACTGAGCGATCCAGCCGACGGTGCGGGCGAGAGCGAACAGAACGGTGAACATGGTCGTGGGGAAGCCCAGCGCCTTCAGCGTGATGCCGGAGTAGAAGTCGACGTTCGGGTAGAGCTTCTTCTCGATGAAATATTCATCGGTCAGAGCGATGCGCTCCAGCTCGATTGCGATGTCGAGCAACGGATCGTCCTTGATGCCGAGTTCGCCGAGAACCTCGTGCGCCGTCTTCTGCATGATCTTGGCGCGCGGATCGTAGTTCTTGTAGACGCGATGACCGAAGCCCATCAGGCGGAACGGGTCGTTCTTGTCCTTGGCGCGGGCGATGAATTCCGGGATGCGGTCGACGGTGCCGATTTCGTTCAGCATGTTGAGCGCCGCTTCGTTCGCGCCGCCGTGAGCCGGGCCCCAGAGGCAGGCGATGCCTGCAGCGATACAGGCGAACGGATTGGCGCCCGAAGAGCCCGCCAGACGAACAGTCGAGGTCGACGCATTCTGCTCGTGATCGGCATGCAGGATGAAGATGCGGTCCATGGCGCGGGCAAGCACCGGGTTCACCACATAGTCCTCGCACGGAACGGCAAAGCACATGCGCAGGAAGTTCGACGCGTAGTCCAGATCGTTCTTCGGATAAACGAAGGGCTGGCCGATATGGTACTTGTAGGCCATGGCGGCGAGCGTCGGCATCTTGGCGATCATGCGCAGGCTTGCGACCATGCGCTGGTGCGGATCAGTGATGTCGGTCGAGTCGTGATAGAAAGCCGAGAGTGCGCCGACGCAGCCGCACATGACGGCCATCGGATGCGCGTCGCGACGGAAGCCCGTGAAGAAGCGCGACATCTGCTCATGCACCATCGTGTGGTGGGTCACGCGGTGATCGAAGTCCTTCTTCTGCGCTGCCGTCGGCAGTTCGCCGTAGAGAAGGAGGTAGCATACTTCGAGGAAATCGCCGTGTTCGGCCAGCTGATCGATCGGATAGCCGCGATGCAGCAGAACGCCTTCGTCGCCATCAATATAAGTGATGCTGGACTCACAGGACGCGGTCGAGGTGAAGCCAGGATCGTAAGTGAAAGTGGAGGTGTTCTTATAAAGGGCACCAATATCAATGACACTTGGGCCGATGGTTCCGGTCTTCACCGGCAGGTCCACCGTCTTTTCACCCCAAGTTAGTTTCGCGCTTTGTTCCGTCATGCTGATCCTCCAAGATTTGGCGGGATTGACGCCATAAAAAGCGCCAAAAGGTTAAGCGACTACCGACTAGCTATATGATCCAGAGCCTAATGCCAAGTTATCCTAATGCCGAATTGTGCATTGCAGTATCAACTTTTGGGCACTGCATCAGTGTCGATAAACATGGTGCGCCAGGAAACCGGCCCAATTTAGCCGTGCTCATGCCGATTTCGGTTGAAATCACTGTGCGGTGACGGCAAAAATCGCGCGAAAGCTGTAGTTTTGCGCGGGGGCGGCAGTGAGTGCCTAATTTAGAGGCATCGGAGCAGCAGGAGGGCCGGGATGTTGCTGCGCCTCCGCAGCCTCGCCGCGCTATTGCCACGATCGTCTCCCGTACCAAAGCGCGACATCGGGAGCGGACGCAGGATCGGGCACCGCTGACATCCCGCCTGCTTTTGATCCTGAACCGCAGTCGACTCGGCGTCCTCAGCCTGGTCGAAGAAGAGGCCGCGTATGGGCGTGCCATACTGTTCGCTCCGATCTATATGGGCCTCGGGGCGATCTTCTGGTTCAAGGCTGGCAGCGACCCGCCACCGCAAGCAGTCGCCGCGGGCTTTCTTGTCTTTGCCGGCGGCTTTGTATTCGGACGGGAAAGCGGCAGGCTGCTTCGCCATCTGCTCTTTGCGGCAATGCTCATTTGCCTGGGCATGGCTTTGGCGCAATGGGAAAGCTGGCGGGTTTCCACGACAATGCTCGACTCGTCCGTGACGACGACCGTTACCGGCCAGGTCGAGCGACGTGAATCCTATGACGATGGCCGCTGGCGCTATGTCGTCCGCGTCGAGGCGACGGAAAAGCCCGCCATTCGCCGCTCACCGGAAAGGGTCACGATCTTCGTGCGCAAACAGGCGCAGCCGTTCGAACTCGGAGACCGAATCCAGGGCAGGGCGCGCCTGACGCCTCCGGCCGGGCCCGCCTTGCCCGGCCTCAACGATTTCGCCTTCAGCTCCTATTTCAACGGTATCGGCGCAAACGGCTTTGCCTATGGCGCACCGAAATTGCTGTCACCACTTGATGACAAAGTGCGGGAGTCGATGCTCGACGCCGCTGATATCTGGCTTGCGGGGCTGCGCAATAGCATAGGCGACAGGATCAGGGCGACCTTGCCAGGCGATACGGGTGCTTTTGCCGCCGCACTTGTCACCGATGAGAGACGTGCGATCTCGAAGGATACGACCGAGGCGTTGAGAATTGCCGGCCTCACCCATATCGTCGCCATTTCCGGTCTGAACATGGCGCTGTCGGCCGGGATCTTCTATGTCGGCCTGCGCTATTTGTTCAGCCTGTTTCCCGGCGTCGTACAGGCCTGGCCGACAAAGAAGTTTGCGGCCCTCGGTGCGCTTGTGACAGTGACGGCCTATTACCTCGTTTCCGGTTTCGGCGTATCCGCCGAGCGCGCATTCATCATGATGGCGATCATGCTGGTTGCCGTACTGCTCGATCGACCGTCGATCAGCCTTCGCAACGTGGCGCTATCCGCGATCGTCATTCTCATACTCTCGCCGTCTCAGGTGCTCGGCCCGAGCTTTCAGATGTCCTACGCCGCAACGCTGGCGCTGGTATCGGGCTATTCGCTATGGAAGCGGCGACGACATCGCGAAACCATCTTCTCCCGCGTCCGCCTGTTAAGCCCGCTATTGTTCGTCTCCCGCTTCTTCGGCGGCGTGTTGTCGACTTCATTCATCGGCGGTGCATCGACAGCCATATTCTCGATCGAGCATTTTCACCGGTTGGCGACATATGGTCTTGCCGCCAACCTCGCGGCCATGCCGGTCGTCTCCTTCGTCGTCATGCCGTTTGGTATGGCGGCGATGCTGCTCATGCCTCTCGGTCTTGATGGTCCTTTCTGGAAGGTCACCGGCGAGGGACTGGAGCTCGTCATAGCGATCGCCAAAACCGTGGCTGGCTGGGGAGGTGACATCACCTTCGGCCGCCAGCCCGCATGGCTGATGCCGACATTCATTGCCGGCTTCCTGATCATGAGCATGTTGCGAACCCGGCTTCGCCACCTGGGCCTGCTATTGTCGCTCTTATCCGTTGGCGCGGCGGCATTCGGTCCCGGCGTGCCGAAGCCGGATCTGATGATCTCGGAGGATGGGGTTCTGGTCGCCTTGCGACAGGATGACATACTGGCGACCAATCGCGAACGGCCGCAGGCCTTCATCTTCGAACAATGGCAAAAGGCGCTGGTTGCAACCGAACATCAGCCGCCCACCATCCTTCCTCGCGACAGCCGGCTTCCACAAATCAGCAAGACCGATCGTCATCGGCGATTAAGCACTGAGGAGCAGAACGCGGTCCGCAAGGCAATGGAAGACGCGCTTGACCGGACGATGCAGGGAAGCTTCGCCTGCCAGAAAGGCGCATGGTGCGTGGCGATGCTCGAAGACGGCGCCATGCTCGTCACCATAGAAAACGCAGCCTATTTGCCGCCGGCTCGCGATACGGCAAACATCGTCGTGACACCGATCCGCTTGCGGCTGGATCATTGCCGCTCCGGGGCGATGCTGATAACCGGCGCGACATTGCGGCAAACCGGATCCATCGAAATGGCATTCACAGGCGACAAGCCCGTCGTTTCCGCTGCGTTCGAGAATCCGCGACGACCATGGACGCGGCATCGAACCTACGATTGGCGCACCGACAAATTCGGCGCGCCAATCCAGCCGGCGTCACCGCTCAGTGATAGCGCCGAATGAGGCCGACGAGCTTACCTTGCACCTTGACGCGGTCCGGCCCGAAAATGCGGGTTTCATAGGCCGGGTTGGCGGCTTCCAGCGCGATGGAGGCACCCTTGCGGCGGAAGCGCTTCAGCGTCGCTTCCTCGTCGTCGACGAGAGCAACAACGATGTCGCCGGGGCTGGCTGTCGTCGAATTGCGGATGATGACGGTGTCGCCGTCGAAAATACCCGCGTCGATCATCGAATCCCCCCTGACTTCAAGCGCGTAGTGCTCGCCTGAGCCGAGCATATCGGCGGGAACGGTAATATCGTGGGTATTGTTCTGGATGGCGGAAATCGGAACACCGGCGGCGATGCGCCCCATGACCGGAACCGATGCCGAACCGTTGTGATCGTCATTGGCGATCTTTGCCGGGGCGGGCGGTGCGACCGGCTGAGGCTTGCCGAGGCTGCCTTCGATGATACTGGGCGAGAAGCCGCGTCGCGGCTGCAGGCTCGGATTATAGGCCTCCGGCAGCTTTATCACCTCCAGCGCTCTCGCCCGATTCGGCAGCCGGCGGATGAAGCCCCGCTCCTCCAGTGCCGTAATCAGACGGTGAATGCCGGACTTGGATGCCAGATCCAGCGCATCCTTCATCTCGTCGAAAGATGGCGGAACGCCGGATTCCTTCATGCGTTCGTGAATGAAGAGAAGCAGTTCCTGCTGCTTGCGCGTCAACATCGTCTTGGAACCCCAGAATCAAGAAAAAGTCGTGAAACAAATCCAGAACGGACACTATATGTTCCATATGTGTTCCGCAAGTACTTAAATTTCGGTAAAGCCTTGTTCGGACGATTAAATAATTACCACTGTCGAATGAACCGACTGAAAGCGCCAATGGGTTGTTTCTGTTTTAACATATTGATAAATATTGATAATTTTGAAGTTGCGCCGTTTAGGACACTTTCGCTTGACCAAGGTGTCTCCCGCGTCGACGAACGGGATATTACGCCGGGTAAGCCAGCTACAGAATAGAATCAGCAATCACGTTTGCGAGATTGCGTTCCATCGGTGTCGCCCTATCTCCCGGTCTCTTGCTTCCGTCTTGAATTCGATGATGGATGGGCGCAAATCTGCTGCCGTAGGGAAAAGGAGAAAGCATGGCGCCGTTGCCGCATCCGCTGGATCATCTCGTGCTGCCGACCGTCAACATCGCTCTGGCGCGCGAACGTCTCGGCAAGCTCGGTTTTACGGTAGCCCCGGACGCCCGCCATCCTTTCGGCACGGAGAATGCCTGCGTCTTCCTGGCCGACAAGACCTATCTCGAACCTTTGGGCGTGGCGTCGCAGGAGCAGTGCGAGACGAGCGTTGCCGACGGGAATGTCTTCGTTGCGCGCGATCAGGCCTATCGTTTCCGTGTCGGCGAAGATGGCTTTTCCGCCATGGTCTTCGGCACGGACGACGCCGTTGCGGATGACGCGCGCTTCAAGGCGGGCGCGATCTCCGCCGGGCGGATGCTGGATTTCTCCCGGCCCATGAAGATGCCGGACGGAACCGAAACGACGGCCGGCTTTCGCCTCGCCTTCGCGGCTGATCTGCGCGCGCCGGATTTTCTGGCTTTCTGCTGCCAGCGCATCAATCCGTTGCCGGCGGACCGCAGCGTGCTCGAGCGTCATGAAAACGGTGTGAGCGGCATTGCGCGGGTCGTGCTTTCCGCATCGAAACCGGAGGCATATCGCGCCTTTTTCGAGGAGGTCGTCGGCGGCCCGCGAATTTCGGAGCATTCCTTCGGCTTGACGATCGAAACCGCCAATGCCGAGCTCGAGATCCTGACGCCGGAAGGAATGGAAGCGTTCTACGATTTGCCTGTTCGCACTGACGATCCTGGGCTCAGGGCGCGCGCAATCCTTTTCAAAACGCGCGATCTTTCCGTGACATCGTCGCATTTCGCTGCTAACGGCGTCACCTACACGCGTAAGAACAATCGTCTATTGGCGAGGCTGGCGCCCGGGCAGGGCGCACTGTTCGCCTTCGAGGAGATAGCATGAGCACGAATTCCGAAGTGACCGTCGGCGAGGGTGCCTCCAAGGTCCTCTTTTCCAACACCGCCAAGCTGTCGCTGATCGCCGGCCCCTGCCAGATGGAAAGCCGCGACCACGCTTTCATGATCGCCGGCGTCCTGAAGGAGCTTTGCGGCAAGCTCGGCATCGGCCTTGTGTACAAATCCTCCTTCGACAAGGCCAACCGCACATCGCTGTCCGGCAAGCGTGGCATCGGCCTGGAAACGGCGCTGGAGGTCTTTGCCGACCTCAAGAAGGAATACGGCTTTCCGGTTTTGACCGACATTCATACCGAAGAGCAGTGCGCCATCGTTTCCAAGACGGTCGATATCCTGCAGATCCCGGCCTTCCTGTCGCGCCAGACCGACCTGCTGGTCGCCGCCGCCAAGACCGGCCGCGTCGTCAACGTCAAGAAGGGGCAGTTCCTTGCGCCCTGGGACATGAAGAACGTCCTTGCCAAGCTCAATGACAGCGGCAATCCGAACATTCTCCTGTGCGAGCGCGGTGCCTCCTTCGGCTACAACACCCTGGTCTCCGACATGCGCTCGCTGCCGATCATGGCGGCCATGGGCGCGCCGGTCATTTTCGATGCGACGCATTCCGTGCAGCAGCCCGGCGGACAGGGCGGCTCCTCCGGTGGCGATCGCCGATTCGTCGAGACGCTGGCGCGCGCCGCCGTCGCCGTCGGCGTTGCCGGTGTTTTTGTCGAGACCCACGAAGACCCCGACAATGCGCCGTCGGATGGCCCGAACATGGTCTATCTGAAGGACATGCCGCGCCTTCTGGAGAAGCTTCTGGCCTTCGACGCTATCGCCAAGGGCTGATAAATATCAGGCATTCAACAGGCTGACATGAATTTGCGCTACGCGGCCTGCTGGAGTGCCCTACCTCGGGGGCGTGGATCGCCATTGTAATTTCCACGCCTTCGATTAAGACGATTTAAATCGATTTATAAACCAGCGAGCAGGAAGCTATCATGACCGCAATCACCGACATTATCGCCCGCGAGATTCTCGACAGCCGTGGCAATCCGACTGTCGAAGTCGATGTCTACCTCGAAGACGGCAGCATGGGCCGCGCGGCGGTTCCGTCGGGCGCGTCGACCGGCGCGCATGAAGCCGTCGAGCTTCGCGATGGCGGCAAGCGCTACCATGGCAAGGGCGTCGAGAAGGCTGTCGAAGCCGTCAATTCGGAAATCTTCGATGCGATCGGCGGCATGGACGCCGAAAACCAGATCCAGCTCGACAACATCATGATCGAGCTGGATGGCACGCCGAACAAGTCGCGCCTCGGTGCCAACGCCATCCTCGGCGTCTCGCTTGCCGTCGCCAAGGCCGCTGCCCAGAGCGCCAACCTGCCGCTCTACCGCTATGTCGGCGGCGCTCATGCCCGTCTCCTGCCGGTCCCGATGATGAACATCATCAACGGCGGCGCCCATGCCGACAATCCGATCGATTTCCAGGAATTCATGATCCTGCCGATCGGTGCAGATTCGATCCGCGAAGCCGTCCGCATGGGTTCGGAAGTCTTCCACGTCCTCAAGAAGGAACTGGCTTCGCAGGGCCACAACACCAACGTCGGCGACGAGGGTGGCTTTGCACCGGGCCTTTCCAGCGCCCCGGCCGCTCTCGACTTCATCATGAAGTCGATCGAAAAGGCTGGCTACAAGCCGGGTGAAGAAATCGCCCTCGGCCTTGATTGCGCCTCCACCGAATTCTTCAAGGACGGTAAGTACGTGCTGGAAGGCGAAGGCCGCACGCTCGAATCCGGCGCGATGGCTGAATACCTCGCCGAACTCGCCGCCAAGTACCCGATCGTTTCGATCGAGGACGGCATGGCCGAAGACGATTGGGAAGGCTGGAAGATACTGACCGATCTGATCGGCAAGAAGACCCAGCTTGTCGGCGACGACTTGTTCGTCACCAACTCCGCTCGTCTGCGCGACGGTATCCGTATGGGCGTTGCCAATTCGATCCTCGTCAAGGTCAACCAGATCGGCTCGCTGACGGAAACGCTGGATGCGGTGGAAACCGCGCACAAGGCGAACTACACGGCCGTCATGTCGCACCGCTCGGGCGAAACGGAAGATTCCACGATCGCCGATCTCGCCGTTGCCACCAACTGCGGCCAGATCAAAACCGGCTCGCTGTCGCGCTCCGACCGTCTCGCCAAGTACAACCAGCTCATCCGCATCGAGGAAGCGCTTGGCCCGCAGGCAAAATATGCCGGCCGCTCCATCCTGCGCGCCTGATGCCTGATCCGTGGGATCCCATTGGATCTGCGGACATATTCGTCGCTGAAATCGAACCGCGCCTCAGGGCGCGGTTTTTTGTTGGGCCGTGCAGTTAGAGTCAACGGACGGTTAATCTCTGCCGGTTAAGTTGGTCCTAGGTGTTTGATTTGACGCGATCTTCTTCGAAGCGACATTGGCTTTGGGGCGAGGTTGCCTAAGCCAGGGCGTTTCGAGCGAGTATGTGGACAAAGTATCATAAGAAGAGAAGGTTCGGCCGTCTCGTTCTTCCCGCCATTACCATCGCTTTTGTGAGTTACTTCGGCTATCATTGCATTCATGGCGACTACGGCCTGAAGGCGACCGAGGTTTTCGAACAGCGCCGCATCGACCGTAGCAAGGAGCTGGCCGATCTTGTGGCAAAGCGCGAGCACCTTGAAAAAGAGGTCGCTTTGCTGAGCGATGGTTCTTTGGACAAGGATATGCTCGACCAATATGCGCGCTATCAGCTGACCTATTCCAAGGCGAACGAAATCGTCATATTCAACAAATAGTCACAATTAACCGAATTCTGGTTAATCGATTTTTCTTAAGTTATTTCAGTAGCTTGCAAAGAATATGAGCCATGCAATTATAGCATTGCTGTGGCGAACAATCTTGCCTATGTTAAGCCTCATTGTAAAACGAGGCTACTCACATAGGGAGGGTTGAATGGCGCCGCGAAAAAACGCGACCGTTTCCAGCCGTAAGACAGCATCAAGGCCTGCCAAGGAAACCAATGGCGGTCCGATCGCGGATTTCGATCGTGATGCGGAGCTGAAGGCTTATCGTGAGATGCTTCTCATCCGCCGCTTCGAAGAAAAGGCCGGCCAGCTTTACGGCATGGGCTTCATCGGCGGCTTCTGTCATCTCTACATCGGCCAGGAAGCTGTCGTCGTCGGCATGCAGCTGGCGCTGAAGGACGGCGATCAGATCATCACCGGCTATCGCGACCACGGACACATGCTGGCAACCGGCATGAGCGCGCGCGGCGTCATGGCCGAGCTGACCGGACGCCAGGGCGGCTATTCCCGAGGGAAGGGCGGCTCCATGCACATGTTCTCCAAGGAAAAGAATTTCTACGGCGGCCATGGCATCGTCGGCGCGCAGGTCTCTCTCGGCACCGGTCTCGGCTTTGCCAACTGGTATCGCGGCAATGACAATGTCAGTGTCGCCTATTTCGGCGACGGCGCTGCCAACCAGGGCCAGGTCTACGAAAGCTTTAACATGGCGCAGCTGTGGAAGCTGCCGGTCATCTTCGTGATCGAGAACAACCGCTATGCCATGGGCACCTCGACCGCGCGCGCCACCGCGCAGGCCGATTTCTCCAAGCGCGGCGCTTCCTTCGGCATTCCCGGCATCCAGGTGGATGGCATGGACGTTCGCGCCGTCAAGGCCGCGGCCGATGAAGCCGTTGCGCACTGCCGTTCCGGCAAGGGCCCGATCATCCTGGAAATGCTGACCTACCGGTATCGCGGTCACTCCATGTCCGACCCGGCCAAGTACCGTTCCAAGGACGAAGTGCAGAAGATGCGCTCCGAGCATGACCCGATCGAGCAGGTTCGTGTTCGCCTTCTCGAAAAGGGCTGGGCGACCGAGGACGATCTGAAGGATATCGACAAGGATGTCCGCGACATCGTCGCCGACAGCGCCGATTTCGCCCAGAACGATCCGGAGCCGGATGCATCCGAGCTCTACACCGACATTCTGCTCTAAATCGGGGAGGGACGATCCATGCCCATCGACATTCTCATGCCCGCCCTTTCTCCGACCATGGAAGAGGGTACACTTTCGAAATGGCTCAAGAAGGAAGGCGACAAGGTCGTTTCCGGTGATGTCATTGCCGAAATCGAAACCGACAAGGCCACCATGGAAGTGGAAGCCGTCGACGAAGGCGTCATCGGCAAGCTGCTGGTCGAGGCCGGTACTGAAGGCGTAAAGGTCAACGCCAAGATCGCCATCCTGCTGCAGGATGGCGAATCGGCCGACGCCATTTCGTCCGCCAAGGCAGCGCCCGCTGCCGAGCCGGCAAAGGCCGAGGCCCCTGCCGCCGCTCCGGCGCCCGCGGCCGCGCCGGTTCCGGCCCAGCCGAAGGTTGCGGCTCCCGCCGATCCGGAAATTCCGGCCGGTACGGAAATGGTGTCGATGACGGTGCGCGAAGCGCTGCGCGACGCCATGGCCGAGGAAATGCGCTCCAACCCGGACGTCTTCGTCATGGGTGAGGAAGTGGCCGAATATCAGGGCGCCTACAAGGTGACCCAGGGCCTGCTGCAGGAATTCGGGGCCCGCCGCGTTGTCGATACCCCGATCACCGAGCATGGTTTTGCCGGTATCGGCGTCGGCGCCGCCATGGCCGGTCTTCGCCCGATCGTCGAATTCATGACCTTCAACTTCGCCATGCAGGCGATCGACCAGATCATCAACTCCGCCGCCAAGACGCTCTATATGTCCGGCGGCCAGATGGGTGCTCCGATCGTCTTCCGCGGTCCGAACGGTGCTGCTGCCCGCGTCGGCGCTCAGCACAGCCAGGACTACGCCGCCTGGTACAGCCAGATCCCCGGCCTCAAGGTCGTCATGCCCTACACGGCAGCCGACGCCAAGGGCCTGCTGAAGTCGGCTATCCGCGATCCGAACCCGGTCATCTTCCTCGAGAACGAAATTCTCTACGGCCAGCACTTCGACGTGCCGAAGCTCGATAATTTCACGGTGCCGATCGGCAAGGCCCGCATCCATCGTCCGGGCAAGGACGTCACGGTCGTCTCCTTCGGCATCGGCATGACTTATGCCACCAAGGCGGTCGCCGAGCTCGAAGCCCAGGGCATCGATGTCGAACTTATCGACCTGCGCACCATCCGCCCGATGGATCTTCCGGCGGTGATCGAATCCGTCAAGAAGACCGGCCGTCTGGTGACCGTCGAGGAAGGCTATCCGCAGTCCTCCGTCGGCACGGAAATCGCCACGCGCGTCATGCAGCAGGCCTTCGACTATCTCGACGCGCCGATCCTGACGATTGCCGGCAAGGACGTACCGATGCCATACGCCGCCAACCTCGAAAAGCTGGCGCTTCCAAGCGTCGCCGAAGTGGTCGATGCGGTGAAGGCCGTTTGCTACAAATAAGGGGAGGGCTCATCGATGCCTATCAACATCACCATGCCTGCCCTCTCGCCGACCATGGAAGAGGGCAACCTCGCCAAGTGGCTGGTCAAGGAAGGCGACAAGATCAAGTCCGGCGATGTGATCGCCGAGATCGAGACTGACAAGGCAACGATGGAAGTCGAGGCCGTCGATGAAGGCACCGTTGCCAAGATCGTCATTCCGGCCGGCACCGAAGGCGTCAAGGTCAATGCCTTGATCGCGGTGCTCGCTGCCGATGGCGAAGATGTTGCCGCTGCTGCTTCCAGCGCTGGCGGCGGCGCTGCTCCGGCTGCGAAGGAAGCGCCAAAGGCGGAAGCGGCTCCGGCCGCTGCTCCCGCTGCTGCGCCGGCTCCGGCAAGCGTTTCGGCTCCTGCCGCACCAGCCCTGGCGCCGGCTGCATCGGCTCCGGCAGCAAATGACGGTCATCGCACCTTCGCTTCGCCGCTCGCACGCCGCCTTGCCAAGGAAGCCGGCATCGACGTGACTGCCGTCTCCGGCACCGGTCCGCACGGCCGCGTGGTCAAGAAGGACATCGAGGCTGCGGTTTCCGGCGGCACGGCCAAGGCTGCTCCCGCAGCAGCACCGGCTGCACAGCCGGCCGCCGCTGCTGCTCCCGCCGCCGCGCCGAAGGGCATGTCCGACGACGCCGTCCTCAAGCTGTTCGAGCAGGGTTCTTACGAGCTCGTTCCGCATGACGGCATGCGCAAGACCATCGCCAAGCGCCTGCAGGAATCCAAGCAGACGATCCCGCACTTCTACGTCTCGGTCGATTGCGAACTCGACGCGCTGCTGGCACTGCGCACGCAGCTCAACGATTCCGCTCCGAAGTCGAAGGACGGCGTTCCGGCCTACAAGCTCTCGGTCAACGACATGGTCATCAAGGCCCTGGCGCTGGCACTGCGTGACGTGCCGGATGCCAACGTCTCCTGGACCGACAGCAACATGGTCAAGCACAAGCATGCCGATGTCGGTGTTGCCGTCTCCATTCCTGGCGGCCTGATCACGCCGATCATCCGCAGCGCCGAGCAGAAGACGCTCTCGACCATCTCCAACGAGATGAAGGACTACGGCAAGCGCGCCAAGGAGCGCAAGCTGAAGCCTGAGGAGTATCAGGGCGGTACGACTGCCGTGTCGAACATGGGCATGATGGGCGTCAAGAACTTCGCCGCCGTCGTCAACCCGCCGCATGCGACCATTCTGGCCGTCGGCGCGGGCGAACAGCGCGTCATCGTCAAGAAGGGCGAAATGGCGATTGCCACCGTGATGACCGTCACGCTGTCGACCGATCATCGTGCCGTCGATGGGGCGCTCGGTGCCGAACTCCTGGCCGCCTTCAAGGGCTACATCGAAAACCCGATGGGGATGCTCGTCTGAGCCTGGAGCCGGATGATTTTAGGTCGAATAGACCTAAAATCTGAATCCGCTCCGGAATTAACTAGGGAGAGCGTGATGTCGCCCGAAAACCGCTTACACTTTTCGGCATCACGCTCTGGTCACGACACGGAGGCATGAATGACCAAGACCGTTCTGTGTTATGGCGACTCGCTGACATGGGGTTATAGCGCCGAGACGATCGGCCGTCATGCCTATGAAGACCGGTGGCCGAGCGTGCTGCAAAATGCGCTCGGCAATCAGGTCCGCGTCATTCCGGAAGGATTGAACGGCCGCACCACCGCGTTCGACGATCATCTCGCCGATTGCGATCGCAACGGCGCGCGGATTTTGCCGACGATCCTGCAGACCCACAATCCGCTCGATCTCGTCGTCATCATGCTGGGCACCAACGACATGAAGCCGGTCGTCGCCGGCTCGGCCTTTGCCGCTCTGCAAGGTCTCAGCCGGCTGATCCAGCTCGTGCGCAATCACGCCTGGGGATTCGACTACGAGGTGCCCGACATCCTCATCGTCGCCCCGCCGGCGATCTCCGAGACCGCCAATCCCGCGTTCGCCGCGAGCTTCCTCGGCGCCGTCAAGGAATCGGCCAAGCTGCCGACGCTCTACAGCGATCTGGCCGATGAGTTGGGCTGCGGCTTCTTCGATGCGAATTCCGTTGCCGTCACCACACCGCTCGATGGCGTGCATCTCGATGCGGAAAACACCCGGGCGCTCGGTCGCGGCCTAGAGCCGATCGTGCGGATGATGCTCGGTCTCTGATAAATTCAAGGCGCCGGCTCTGATCCGCCGCCACCAATAAGGCAGGAAACACATGGCTGAGAATTACGACGTCATTATCATCGGATCCGGTCCCGGCGGTTACGTCGCTGCCGTGCGCGCCGGCCAGCTGGGCCTGAAGACCGCGATCGTCGAGCGCGAGCATCTGGGCGGCATCTGCCTCAACTGGGGCTGCATACCGACAAAGGCGCTGCTCCGTTCGGCCGAAATTCTCGATCATTCCAACCATCTGAAGGATTACGGCCTTGTTCTCGAAGGCAAGGTAAGCCCCGATGTGAAGGCAGTCGTCGCCCGTTCGCGCGGCGTATCTGCCCGCCTCAACACCGGCGTCGGCTTCCTCATGAAGAAGAACAAGGTCGATGTCATCTGGGGTGAAGCCAAGATCACCAAGGCTGCGACTGGCGCTCAGCCAGGCGAGATCGTCGTCAGCAAGTCGACCAAGCCGGTCGTCGAGCCGCAGCATCCGGTGCCGAAGAACGTCAAGGGCGAGGGCACTTACACTGCCAAGCACATCATCATCGCCACGGGCGCTCGTCCGCGCGCTCTGCCCGGCATCGAGCCGGACGGCAAGCTGATCTGGACCTATTTCGAAGCGCTGAAGCCGGACTTCCTGCCGAAGTCTCTGCTCGTCATGGGCTCCGGCGCCATCGGCATCGAGTTCGCGAGCTTCTATCGCTCGATGGGTGTCGACGTCACCGTCGTCGAGGTCATGCCGACGATCATGCCGGTCGAGGATGCCGAAATTTCCGGCATCGCCCGCAAGCAGCTCGAAAAGCGCGGCCTGAAGATCTTCACCAAGGCCAAGGTCACGAAAGTCGACAAGGCCGCCAACAGCATCACCGCTCATGTCGAAACCGAAGACGGCAAGGTGCAGCAGATCGTTGCCGATCGCATGATCTCCGCCGTCGGCGTACAGGGCAACATCGAGAATCTCGGTCTCGAGGCGCTTGGCGTAAAGACTGACCGCGGCTGCGTCGTCATCGACGGCTACGGCAAGACCAACGTGCCGGGCATCTACGCGATCGGCGACGTCGCCGGCCCGCCGATGCTGGCGCACAAGGCCGAGCACGAAGGCGTCGTCTGCATCGAGAAGATCGCCGGCCTGCCGAATGTCCATCCGACCGACAAGAGCAAGGTTCCGGGCTGCACCTATTGCCAGCCGCAGGTTGCCTCCGTCGGCCTGACCGAAGCCAAGGCCAAGGAACTCGGCCGCGACATCCGCGTCGGCCGCTTCTCCTTCGCCTTCAACGGCAAGGCGATCGCGCTTGGCGAAGACCAGGGCCTCTGCAAGGTCATCTTCGACAAGAAGACCGGCGAGCTGCTCGGTGCGCACATGGTCGGTGCCGAAGTGACCGAACTCATCCAGGGCTTCGTCGTCGCCATGAACCTGGAGACGACGGAAGAAGAGTTGATGCACACGATCTTCCCGCATCCGACCGTTTCGGAAACGATGAAGGAAGCCGTGCTGGATGCCTACGGCCGGGTGCTGAACGCTTGATAATTTCCTGCCCCGCCCTTTATCCGAGGGGTGGAAAACAGGAAAGGAAATCAACATGTCTATCACTACGGAAGGTTGGGTCGTCTTTCTTCTTATCGGGCTGGTCGCGGGTTTTCTCGCGAGCCTGGTTGTTGGCGGCGGCGGGCTCATCAGTTGCCTGGTGAGCGGCGTGATCGGAGCTTTCGTGGGCGGTTTCCTCTTCCATTGGTTCGGGATATCGCTCGGTATAGAAAATGCGCTGGTGGTGGAAATCATCCATGCCACCGTCGGCGCGATCGTTGTGGTGCTGTTGGCGAGATTGATCGCCTAGAGCAATTCCAGGAAAATTGCATAGCGGTTTTCCGTCCGGAATTGCGTAAAAACAAAAGGATAGAGCGTTTTTGCGATTCGAGGAAAAGCGGAAAAGCTCTGGAGCACCTTGGTAGTGCGCCTGGAATGAGGGATTGATGGAAAGCGTAGGTTGGCTGGGTCTGATCATCATCGGCGGTCTTGCGGGTTGGCTCGCAGGCAAGTTGATGGATGCACGCTATGGGGTCATCCTCAACATCATCCTCGGTGTTGCCGGCTCGGTCGTGGCTGCGGCGCTGATGGTGGCCCTGCATGTCGGCGTGCCCGGCGGCCGGCTTGGCTTTTTCATCACCGGTTTCATCGGTGCATGCATTCTGATATTCCTCGCCAAATTCGCGCGGCGATGACGGGCCGCATCTAGGCGGCGGAAAGTAGACGTTTCATGGTCACGATACTCGACAGGATCACCCCCGATGCAAAGCGCGTCAGGCATCCGGAGAAGGCGCACAAGCCGGACACGGAAGTCCTGCGCAAGCCGGACTGGATCCGTGTGAAGGCGCCGACGTCGAAGGGCTATGCCGAAACACGCTCGATCGTGAAGGAGCACAAGCTCGTCACGGTCTGCGAGGAAGCCGGCTGCCCGAATATCGGCGAATGTTGGGACAAGAAGCACGCCACCTTCATGATCATGGGTGAGATCTGCACGCGTGCCTGCGCCTTCTGCAACGTCGCGACCGGCAAGCCGAACGCGCTCGACATGGCAGAGCCGGAAAACGTCGCCAAGGCCGTCAAGGAGATGGGCCTCAGCCACGTCGTCATCACCTCGGTCGACCGCGACGACCTGGCAGACGGTGGCGCCGAGCACTTCGAGAAGGTGATCTGGGCGATCCGCGCCGCTTCGCCGACGACCACGATCGAGATCCTGACGCCTGACTTCCTGAAGAAGCCGGGTGCGCTCGAGCGTGTCGTCGCGGCCAAGCCCGATGTCTTCAATCACAACATGGAAACCGTACCGGGCAATTATCTGACGGTTCGTCCCGGCGCGCGCTATTTCCATTCCGTCCGCCTGCTGCAGCGCGTCAAGGAGCTGGATCCGACCATGTTCACCAAGTCCGGCATCATGGTCGGCCTTGGTGAGGAGCGTAATGAAGTCCTTCAGCTGATGGACGACCTGCGCACCGCCGATGTCGACTTCCTGACCATCGGCCAGTATCTGCAGCCGACGCGCAAGCATCATCAGGTCATGAGCTTCGTGACGCCGGATGAGTTCAAGTCCTATGAGACCGTGGCTTATACCAAGGGCTTCCTCATGGTGTCCTCGAGCCCGCTGACCCGCTCGTCGCATCATGCCGGCGACGATTTCGAGCGGCTGCGCGCTGCTCGCGCCAAGAAGCTGCTGCTGGCGGCCGAATAAGCCGAACAGGATCGAGGCTTGTCTTTTGAACGAACCGCGGCACAATCGCCGCGGTTTTTGTGTGGGCTGTTATTTGTTCGTCATATCGGCGGAATAGGGAACACGCCGCCGTTTGTTGCCGGTGTCGGTGTCTTAGAGGCGATTGTGGAGCTGGACCGTGGAGCAGATCGTCGCGCCGCAGGCGCTTGCCTATGTCGTTAATATCGATCAAGCGGCCGGCCTTATCAGAAAGGCGAATCGCATCCTGGTCATGGGGTGCTCCGGCGGCGGCAAGTCGACCCTGTCGCTGGAGATCGCTGCCCGCTTCGGCTTTCCCTATATCTCCATCGATCGCGACGTTCTGTGGTTGCCGGGCTGGGTCGAGCGCGGCAGGGAGGAGCAGCGCGCCATCGTCGTTGCCAAGGTGCAGGGCGAGCGATGGATCATGGACGGCACCAATCCCTCGACATTCGATGCGCGCCTGCCACGCACCGATCTCGTCATCTGGGTGCGGATGCCGCGCCTGCTTTGCATCTGGGGCGTCGTCTCGCGCTGGATAAAGTGGATGGGTCGCACACGCCCGGAAATGGCGCCGGGCTGCATCGAGAAGGTCGATTGGGAATTCCTGCGCTTCATCTGGACATTCGAGGAGAAGTTTACGCCGCGCGTTCTTGCGGGTCTTGCCGAACATGGCCCGGAAGTGCCTGTTTTGCAGCTGAAATCCCGCGGCGAAATGCGTCAGCTTCTTGATCTTCTTGGCCGTCCTGCTTAATTGCGGCTCATGCCTCAATTCGAAACCCATCGCCCCGTTCCGCATTCACCCGATCAGATGTTCGACCTCGTCGCCGACGTGGAGCGTTATCCGGAGTTCCTGCCGCTTTGCGACGCGCTTGTGGTCCGCAGCCGCAAGGAGCGAGACGGCAAGATCCTGCTGATTGCCGATATGACCGTCGGCTACAAGGCGATCCGCGAGACCTTCACGACGCAGGTACTGCTGAACAAGGCGGAACGCGCGATCGACGTGAAATACATCGACGGCCCCTTCAAGTATCTCGACAATCGCTGGCGCTTCACGCCCTCGGAGAATGGCGGCTGCGTGATCGATTTCTTCATCGATTATGAGTTCAAGAGCCGCATTCTCGGGGCCTTGATGGGATCGATGTTCGATAGGGCCTTCCGCATGTTCACCGACGCCTTCGAGACGCGTGCGAACAAGATATACGCGTGAAGCTGCGTGCGGTCACCGACCGAGTGCGACGAGCATCTCCAATGCCGTCTTTAAGGTGGCGAGCCGGACATTGTCGCGGCCGATGTCGCCGTAGCGCATTTCACGATGGATAAGTGTGCCGTTGCGCGCCTTGGCCGCCAGGTGGACGAGGCCGACAGGTTTTTCTGCGGAGCCGCCGCCGGGACCGGCAACGCCGGTGACGGCCACGGCAAAATCGGCCCGGGAGCGGAAGAGGGCACCATGCACCATCTGCAGCGCCGTTTCCTTTGATACCGCGCCGAATTGCGCGAGCGTCTGTTCCTGGACGCCGAGCATCTCCATCTTGGCGGTATTGGTGTAGGTCACGAAGCCGCGATCGACCACGGCGGACGAGCCGGGAATTTCCGTCAACGCGCCGGCGATCAGGCCGCCGGTGCAGGATTCTGCCGTGGCGACCATCCAGCCCTTTGCCGTGAAATCCGTGACGATCGTTTGCGCAAGCGCGAGAATTTCATCCGGGAAATGCATTATGCCTTGCCTCCGCGATAGACGACTGTCGCCGTCGCGATGGCGGCAATGCCCTCGCGCCGTCCGATGAAGCCGATTTTCTCGTTTGTCGTTGCCTTCACCGAGCAGCGATCGATGCTGATGTTCAGAAACTCCGAAAGCCTAGCGCGCATGGTGTCGCGATGCGGCCCGACCTTGGGCGCTTCGGCAATCAGCGAGACGTCCGCATTCATGATGGTGCCGCCGCGCTCGCGCACGATTTTGGCCGCATGCTCGATGAAGATGCGGGACGGCGCGCCTTTCCATTGCGGATCGGAAGGAGGGAAATGGTCGCCGATGTCGCCGGCGCCGCATGTGGCGAGCAGGGCATCCGTCAGGGCATGCAAGGCCACATCGGCATCGGAATGTCCCTTCAGCCTTTGGTCATGCGGAATGAACACGCCGCAGAGAACCACGCCGTCGCCGGGCTCCAGCTGGTGCACGTCATAGCCGTTGCCGGTACGCACGTCCGGCAGCAGACCGGCATTGAGCTTTTCATCGGCCATGGCAATATCCCTCTTGATCGTCAGTTTCACATTGTCGGCGCTGCCGATGACCAGTGTCACCGGCAGGTTACACCATTCCGCAATTGCTGCATCGTCGGTAAAGTCGGTTTTGCCGTCAGCCTCCGCCTTCTCGTGCGCGGCAAGAATATCGGCGAAGCGGAAGGATTGCGGCGTCTGCGCGGCGTGAAGCCCCGTACGCGGCACGGTATCGACGACCAGCCCGTTTGTGTCGCCGCGCTTCAGCGTGTCGGTGACCGGCATGGCGGGCAGCACGGCCGGCGCGCCCGCGGCAAGCGCCGCTGCGACGCGATCCAGCAGATCATGGTCGAAGAAAGGGCGTACGGCATCATGGATCATGACATGCGTCACGCCGCTTTCCTCAAGTTGCCGGAGCCCGGCAAGCACGGATTGCTGTCGCGTCGCGCCGCCGAAGGCGATCTCGATCTCGGGCAAGCCGGCAACCTGTTCCAGCGCCGAACGCAGCAGCTTTTCATCGTCGCGATGGATGACCACGACGATCTTCGATGCCTGCGGCCATGTCACGAATCTTTCAAGCGTATGCGCAATAACCGCTCTGCCGCCGATCGGGCGATACTGCTTGGGGCCTTCTTCCGGAGAGCCCGCCCGTTCGCCGCGCCCGGCGGCAACGATCACGATTCCCACCGACAGCGGTTGCGTTGAATGCATTTGCGTCATAAACCCCCGAAGGATGAAAGGCTCGGTCTCCGGCATGGCGTTGAAAAGCGTAGAGCTTTCCTTTGCACAAGCACATGCTAAATAGATCGCCAAACGGGATCCTGCTTCAGCAGGGTCTATCGCCTCAACTGAGTATTTTCCAGCATTTGCCCAAAAAATATCGGCATCCTCCGAAACCCCTTGGCAAACTTTTAAAGCGTGTCTAAAAATAGTGCAGATGTATGGTGTGCCCGAAAGATAATCATTTGCTTTCTTCCAAGCTTGCAGCCTCCTTTTCCATCGGTTCCGTGCCTATCCGAAATCGCGTGATCCTTGCACCGATGTCGGGCGTGACCGATCTTCCTTTCCGTCAGCTCGCCCTGCGTTATGGCGCCGGCCTTGTTGTCACGGAAATGGTTGCAAGCCGCGAGCTCGTGCAGGACACGGCTGAATCCTGGGCACGTCTGAAGAGCGCCGGATTGAAGCCGCATATGGTGCAGCTTGCCGGCCGTGAGGCGCATTGGATGGCGGAGGCGGCGAAAATCGCTGCCGACAATGGCGCCGATATCATCGATATCAACATGGGATGCCCGGCCAAGAAGGTCATCGGCGGCTATTCCGGCTCGGCGCTGATGCGTGACCCGGATCATGCGCTGACATTGATAGAGGCGACAGTCGGCGCGGTGAGCATCCCCGTGACGCTGAAGATGCGGCTCGGCTGGGATGAGAACACCATCAACGCGCCTCATATCGCGCGCCGTGCCGAGGAAGCCGGTATCCAGCTCGTGACCATTCATGGTCGCACGCGCATGCAGTTTTATGAGGGCAGGGCGGATTGGGATGCGATCCGCGCCGTGCGCGATGTCATCTCCATTCCGCTTGTCGCCAACGGCGATGTCGAAACGGCGGATGACGCTCAGGAAATCCTGAGGCGCTCCGGCGCCGACGCCGTCATGATCGGCCGCGGTTGTCAGGGCCGTCCGTGGCATGCGGGCGTTCTGGCCGGTCATCGCCAGCCAGGCCGCCAGGAGATCGTCGATATTGCACTCGAACATTACCGGATGATGCTGGAGTTCTACGGCGAGGCGGTCGGCATTCGCCACGCCCGCAAGCATCTCGCCTGGTATCTCGACCGGTATGCGCCGGCGACGACAGGTGCCGACAAGGCGAAAATCATGACGTCGAAAGAGAGTGGCGAGGTGGCCGCATCGTTCCATGCGGCATTGCAGGCCGGCGCCGATCTCGCCCAATGCGTTCAGGAGGCTGCATGACTTCGAAATCCAGCTCCGGAGCCGGGGATAACACGGCTAATTCCGTGGCCATGGCTGTCCTCAACGCGATCCAGAACCCCGTCGTCATGGTCGACGAGGCGGGACTGATCGCCTTTGCCAATTGGGAGGCGGAAGCCTTTTTTGGCGCAAGCGCCTCGCATCTGTCGCGCTACAAGATCTCGACATTCATCCCCTTCGGTAGCCCTTTGCTGGCATTGATCGACCAGGTGCGCGAGCGCCGGGCGCCCGTCAACGAATACCGCGTGGATCTCAGCTCTCCGCGCCTGGGGCAGGACAAGCTGGTGGACCTCTACGTCGCGCCGGTTCCGAGCGACATAGGCTCGGTGGTGGTCGTGTTCCAGGAACGCTCCATGGCGGACAAGATCGACCGGCAATTGACCCATCGCGCCGCCGCTCGCTCGGTCACCGGCCTTGCCTCCATGCTGGCGCACGAGATCAAGAATCCGCTGTCCGGCATTCGCGGCGCCGCCCAGCTGCTCGAACAATCGGTCGAGGACGACGATCGTGCGCTGACGCGCCTCATCTGCGACGAGACCGACCGTATCGTCTCGCTGGTCGATCGCATGGAGGTTTTCTCCGACGAGCGGCCGGTCGATCGCGTGCCCGTCAACATCCATTCCGTGCTGGACCACGTGAAGGCCATCGCCAAGGCCGGTTTCGCCCGCAACATCAAGATTTCCGAGAACTACGACCCGTCTCTGCCGGCGGTTTTTGCCAACCGCGACCAGCTCATTCAGGTCTTCCTCAATCTGGTGAAGAACGCCGCCGAGGCGGCCGGCGACCGGCAGGACGGCGAGATCATGCTGACGACGGCCTATCGGCCCGGTATCAGGCTTTCGGTTGCCGGCACGCGCGAGAAGATCTCCTTGCCGCTGGAATTCTGCGTCATCGACAACGGCCCCGGCGTCCCGCCCGATCTCGTGCCGCACCTATTCGATCCGTTCATCACCACGAAGACGAATGGAACCGGCCTCGGCCTTGCGCTGGTCGCCAAGATCATCGGCGATCACGGCGGCATCGTCGAATGCGACAGCCAGAACCATCGCACCACATTCCGCGTTTTGATGCCCGCCTCCAAGGGCATCACTTTAGAAGATGCCCCCCTTCCGAACTCTACAGGGACTACTCGATGACAGCCACGATCCTTGTCGCCGATGACGACGCGGCCATCCGTACCGTGCTCAATCAGGCTCTGAGCCGCGCAGGCTACGATGTACGCATCACGTCCAACGCCGCCACCCTCTGGCGTTGGGTCTCAGCCGGCGAAGGCGACCTCGTTGTAACCGACGTCGTCATGCCCGACGAAAACGCATTCGACCTGCTGCCGCGCATCAAGAAGGCGAGACCGGATCTGCCCGTTCTCGTCATGAGTGCACAAAACACCTTCATGACGGCGATCAAGGCCTCGGAGAAGGGTGCTTACGACTATCTGCCGAAGCCGTTCGACCTGACGGAACTGATTGCGATCGTCGGCCGGGCGCTGTCGGAACCGAAGCGCAAGCCGGCAAAGCTCGATGACGACATGCAGGACGGCATGCCGCTCGTTGGCCGTTCGGCCGCGATGCAGGAAATCTATCGCGTCCTCGCGCGCCTGATGCAGACCGATCTCACCCTGATGATTACCGGCGAATCCGGCACTGGCAAGGAGCTGGTGGCGCGGGCGCTGCACGACTACGGAAAGCGCCGCAATGGCCCCTTCGTCGCCATCAACATGGCCGCCATCCCGCGCGACTTGATCGAATCGGAACTGTTCGGTCACGAGAAGGGCGCCTTCACCGGTGCGCAGACCCGCTCGACGGGCCGCTTCGAACAGGCGGAAGGCGGCACGCTGTTTCTCGATGAAATCGGCGACATGCCGATGGATGCCCAGACGCGCCTCCTGCGCGTGCTGCAGCAGGGCGAGTACACGACCGTCGGCGGCCGCACGCCGATCCGCACCGACGTCCGCATCGTCGCTGCCACCAACAAGGATCTGAAGCAGGCGATCAATCAGGGCCTGTTCCGCGAAGACCTGTATTATCGCCTCAATGTCGTGCCGCTGCGTCTGCCGCCGTTGCGCGATCGCGCCGAGGATATTCCCGATCTTGTGCGCCATTTCGTGCAGCAGGCCGAAAAGGAGGGCCTGGGCTCCAAGCGCTTCGACCAGGAAGCGCTGGAACTCATGAAGGCCTATCCGTGGCCGGGCAACGTGCGCGAGCTGGAAAACCTGATCCGCCGGCTGATGGCGCTCTATCCGCAGGACGTCATCACCAAGGAGATCATCGACGCGGAGCTGCGTGCCGACGTCCCCGATAGTCCGATCGAAAAGGGTCCCGTTCGCACCGGAACGATGACCATTGCCCAGGCGGTCGAGGAAAATATGCGGACCTATTTCGCCGGCTTCGGCGATAATCTCCCGCCGCCGGGCCTCTACGACCGCGTGTTGACGGAAATGGAATATCCGCTGATTCTCGCCGCCTTGACGGCGACGCGCGGCAATCAGATCAAGGCTGCAGATCTTTTGGGCCTCAACCGCAATACGCTGCGCAAAAAGATCAGAGAACTGGGAGTTTCGGTTTACAGAAGCTCCCGCACGGCTTGACAACGCAATCCGATGCGTTGCATTTTCGCCACAATGCGTTGCTTAAAGGTCACGCAGTTGATTCGTCTTTTTTTGCAGTGGCGATTCGTCTGACTTTCCCTCGGAAAAGTGAGGGTTCGTCTGATCTTTCAGCATTTTGCAAAGATGACTTGAAGTAAAGGTTTCGCTCCTGTGCGAAACCGGACGACAGTTCCCGCCTTTGCCTGTTGCTCGCATGAAAGCCTGATATGGCTATGCGGTTTGACCAGGGCGCCAACCGTCGCTCGGGCGTGGAGATGATGGGAATGATGCAGGACGCGATGTCGCCGGCGGCGAGCGACGAGGCGGTTGTCAAGGTGACGGACCGTCGTGCTTCCTTTGCCCTGCCTGGCCTGATCTTGGCCGGCGGCGCGCTCCTGTGCGCTATCGCGACCCTGCTGATGCTTCTCGGGCTGACGCCCGTCGCCCCGACTTCCTCGGTCGTCTTTACCTCGGTCGTGATCAACGGTTTGTTCGTGCTGGGGCTGATCGCCTTGATCGCCCGCGAAGTCGGGCGCCTGGTGAAGGCGCGCAGCCGTGGCCGTGCCGCAGCGCGCCTGCATATCCGTATCGTCGCGCTCTTTTCGATCGTGGCGATCACGCCGGCTATCCTCGTCGCCATCGTTGCCAGCCTGACGCTCAATGTCGGCCTGGACCGGTGGTTCGGCGTACGCACGCAGCAGATCATCAGCTCCTCGCAGAACGTCGCGCAAGCCTATCTCATGGAGAATGCGAGCTATCTTCAGGGGCAGACCGTCTCGATGGCGAACGACTTGGAGCGCAATCGCTCGCTCTTCAACCTTGATCGCACCGGCTTTGCCGACCTGATGACGCGTCAGGCACGGGGGCGCGGCTTGCTGGGCGCCTTCCTCGTGCGTCGCGACGGCAGTGCCATCGTCCAGGCCGATATCAAGACCGAGCGGCCGCTGCCGGCCATTCCGAAGGATGCGCTCGATTCCTCGGCCAACGGACAGCCGACGCTCATCCCGCCCGGTGTGACCAACCTCGTCGGCGCGGTCATCAAGCTCGACGAAATCCCCGGTTCGTTCCTCTACACCGTGCGCGCGGTCGACCCCCGTGTCATGAACGCCATGCGGATGGTTGAGGACAACACCGTCGAATACAAGGCGATGGAAGAGGGGCGCATGTCGCTTCAGGTCGCCTTCGCCGTTCTCTACATCGGTTTCGCCCTCATCGTGTTGCTTGCGGCGATCTGGACCGCCATCGCGATTGCCGACCGTATTGTCCGACCGATCCGTCTCCTCATCAGTGCCGCGGACAATGTCGCCTCGGGCAATATGAACGTGCTGGTTCCCGTGCGCTCGGCGGACGGCGACGTCGGCAGCCTGTCGCGCACGTTCAACAAGATGATCTCGGAAATCCGCACCCAGCGCGATGAAATCCTTGAAGCGAAGGATGAGGTCGACGACCGCCGCCGCTTCATCGAGGCCGTGCTGTCGGGCGTGACGGCAGCCGTGATCGGCGTCGAGCATGATCGGCGCATCACCATCGTCAACACGTCGGCCGAGGATCTGCTGACGCTGAAAAGCGACGAGCTCATCGGCAAGAATCTGGCGGAGATTTCCCCCGAGGTCGATCAGGTCGTAACCGAGGCGACGACGCGTCTTCGCAACGACTTCCGCAAGCAGATCAGCCTCGTTCGCGGCGGAACGGTGCGGACGCTCAGCGTACAGGTGACGCGCGAGGAAGCGCGCGATGCCAACGAATCCTATGTGATTACGCTCGACGACATCACCGATCTGGTCATAGCCCAGCGCTCGACCGCCTGGGCCGACGTCGCTCGCCGCATTGCCCATGAGATCAAGAATCCGCTGACGCCGATCCAGCTCTCCGCCGAGCGTATCCGCCGCCGCTTTGGCAAGAACATCGCCGATGTCGACCGTCCGGTCTTCGACCAGTGCACGGATACCATCATCCGGCAGGTGGGCGATATCGGCCGCATGGTCGACGAATTCTCCTCGTTCGCCCGCATGCCCAAGCCGACCATGGAGCCGAGCGATCTGCGCGATATTCTGCGCGACGCCGTGTTCCTGCGCGAGATGGGCAACAATCACGTCAAATTCGAGCGTGAGCTGGGTGACGAACGACTGGAGGGCATGTTCGATGCCCGCATGCTGGGTCAGGCCTTCGGCAATCTCATCAAGAATGCCGTCGAGGCGATCGAAGGCGTGCCGAGCGATCAGGCGCGCGAGCAGCCGAAGGTTCTGGTGCGGTCGTCGCTGGATCCGGACCGCGATCGTTTCACCGTCGATGTCATCGACAACGGCCGCGGCCTGCCGGTGGAGAACCGTCACAGCATTCTCGAACCCTATATGACGATGCGCGAGAAGGGCACGGGCTTGGGTCTCGCCATCGTCAAGAAGATCATTGAAGACCATGGCGGGCAGATCGAACTCCACGATGCGCCCGCCGATTTCGACCAGGGCAGGGGAGCCATGATCCGCGTGCATCTGCCGCGCCGTGAGCAGGCCGCCGTCGCCCAGACTGCAACTGACAAGGAAAGCGTCTATGGCATCTGATATTCTCGTAGTCGACGACGAGGAAGACATTCGCGAAATCGTTTCGGGAATTCTTTCGGATGAGGGTCACGAAACCCGAACGGCGCACGACAGTGACAGCGCGCTCGCCGCGATTTCCGATCGAGCGCCGCGGCTGATTTTCCTCGATATCTGGATGCAGGGCAGCAAGCTCGACGGGCTTGCCCTGCTGGACGAGATCAAGGCGCGCCATCCTGATTTGCCCGTCGTCATGATTTCGGGTCACGGCAACATCGAAACGGCCGTTTCCGCCATCAAGCGCGGCGCCTTCGACTTCATCGAAAAGCCGTTCAAGGCCGACCGATTGATCCTGATCGCCGAGCGCGCCCTGGAAAATTCGAAGCTGAAGCGCGAGGTTTCCGAGCTGAAGCGCCGCACCGGCGATGCCGTCGAGTTGATCGGAACGTCTGTCGCCGTTTCGCAGTTGCGCCAGACGATCGACAAGGTCTCCCCGACCAACAGCCGTGTCATGATCTTCGGTCCGTCCGGTTCCGGCAAGGAACTCGTGGCCCGGATGATGCACAAGAAATCGACCCGTGCAAACGGTCCTTTCGTGGCGCTGAATGCGGCGACGATCACGCCTGAGCGGATGGAAATCGCGCTGTTCGGCACCGAGGGCTCGCCGGGGCAGGCACGCAAGATCGGCGCTCTCGAAGAGGCCCATCGCGGCATCCTCTATCTCGACGAAGTCGGTGAAATGCCGCGCGAGACACAGAACAAGATCCTGCGCGTGCTCGTCGATCAGCAGTTCGAGCGGGTCGGCGGCTCGAAGCGCGTCAAGGTGGACGTGCGCATCATCTCTTCCACGGCCTATAATCTCGAGAGCCGGATTGCCGAGAGCCTGTTCCGCGAGGATCTCTATCATCGCCTGGCCGTCGTGCCCGTTCGCGTGCCGGCTCTTGCCGAACGACGGGAGGACATTCCGTTCCTCGTCGACCAGTTGATGCGCCAGATTTCCGAGCAGGCCGGCATCCGTCCGCGCAGGATCGGCGACGACGCCATGGCCGTGCTGCAGGCGCATGACTGGCCGGGCAACATCCGCCAGCTGCGCAACAACATCGAGCGTCTGATGATTCTGGCGCGTTCGGATGGAGCGGACACACCGATCACGGCGGAAATGCTGCCGACCGACCTTGGCGACATGCTGCCGAAGGTCTCCGCCAAGAACGACTACCACATCATGACGCTGCCGCTGCGCGAAGCGCGCGAAATGTTCGAGCGCGATTATCTCATTGCCCAGATCAACCGTTTCGGCGGCAATATATCGCGCACGGCGGAGTTTGTCGGCATGGAGCGTTCCGCGCTGCATCGCAAGCTGAAATCGCTGGGCGTCTGAGCGGCCGCTCGGCACGTCATCGTCAAAGAATTCGGATCAGGGTCTTTCATGCCGAGAATAGCTTATGTCAACGGCCGTTATGTCAGGCACAGCGACGCCACGGTGCATATCGAGGATCGCGGCTATCAGTTCGCCGATGGCGTCTACGAGGTCTGCGAGGTTCGTCACGGCGTGATCGTCGATCTGACGCGCCACCTTGATCGCCTCAACCGTTCATTGGGGGAACTTCGTATCGCCTGGCCGATGACGCGCCCGGCATTGATCCTTGTGATTCGCGAGACGCTGCGCCGCAATCATGTCCGCAACGGCTTGTTCTATCTGCAGGTGACGCGCGGCGTTGCCCGGCGCGATCATGTCTTCCCGCCTGCCGGGACGCCGTCCTCGATTGTCGTCACCGCCAAGAGCACCGATCAATCCGCTATTGCCAAGAAGAATGCCAATGGCATCAAGGCGATTACCGTTCGCGACAACCGCTGGGACCGGGTGGATATCAAGTCGGTCGGTTTGCTGCCGAATGCAATGGCCCGCCAGCAGGCGAAGGAAGCCGGCGCCCAGGAGGCGATCTATATCGATCAGAACGGCATGGTGAAGGAAGGGGCCGCCACCAACGTCTGGATCGTCGATCACGACGGAAATCTCGTTACGCGTCCGGCCGAGCACGGCATCCTGCGCGGCATCACCCGCACGACCCTGAAGGACGTAGCTGCCAAGCTCGGCGTGACGATCGTCGAGCGATTCTTCTCGGTCGAGGAGATGATGAAAGCTCGCGAGGTCTTCATTACCGCGGCGACAAGTATATGTTTTCCGGTCGTTTCCATCGATGGAGAGACTGTTGCCAATGGTCATCCGGGCAGCATGTCACAGAAAATTCGCGAAGCCTTTTTCGACGTTGCGGAAAAGACTGCGATTTGATACCAACATTCGCTGGGAGGAGAGAATGAGGATATCTCCTGTCCGGGACCTCTATATATCATGACATTGAACCGACCTGGGTCGGCAAAAAAGAAAGAAGCGGCGCGATGGCGGAACGTTCTCAGAACTTGCAGGACTTGTTTCTCAATACTGTTCGCAAGCAAAAGATTTCACTGACGATTTTCTTGATTAACGGCGTGAAGCTCACAGGGGTCGTGACCTCGTTCGACAATTTCTGTGTCCTGCTCCGCCGCGACGGCCATTCGCAGCTCGTTTACAAGCATGCGATCTCGACGATCATGCCGGGTCAGCCGATGCAGATGTTCGAGAGCGAAGAAGCCGCATCCTAACTGGGATTTTCTATTATCACGACACGCGATACCAAAAACGATTCCCTCATTCCGGAGTCAGTCAAACACCGGGATGACATGCGCGCTGTCGTGGTCGTGCCTGTGCTGAAGCAGGCCCGCGCGGCGCGTGCCGCTCAGGCCGATGCCGCCTCCGTTTCGCGCCCGCCTGAAAGCCGGCTGGAAGAAGCAAAGGGCCTGGCACTCGCCATCGACCTCCACGTGGTCAACGGCTCCATCGTGCCGATCAACGATCCGCGGCCGGCAACCCTGCTCGGCACGGGCAAGATCGAGGAAATCCTTGCGCTGCTCGACGAGTTCAACGCCGGACTCGTCATCGTCGATCATCCGCTGACGCCGGTACAGCAGCGCAATCTCGAAAAGGCATGGAATGCCAAGGTCATCGACCGCACCGGCCTCATCCTCGAAATTTTCGGTCGCCGCGCCTCCACCAAGGAAGGAACGCTGCAGGTCGAACTTGCGCATCTGAATTATCAGAAGGGCCGGCTGGTCCGAAGCTGGACCCACCTTGAACGCCAGCGCGGCGGTGCCGGCTTCATGGGCGGTCCGGGTGAAACCCAGATCGAAGCCGACAGGCGTATGCTGCAGGAACGGATTATCCGGCTGGAGCGCGAGCTCGAACAGGTGGTCCGCACCCGCCAGCTTCATCGCGCCAAGCGCCGGAAGGTGCCGCACCCGATCGTGGCGCTCGTCGGCTACACCAATGCCGGCAAGTCGACGCTGTTCAACCGCATTACCGGCGCCGGCGTGCTGGCCGAGGACATGCTCTTTGCGACGCTCGATCCGACGCTGCGCCGCATGAAGCTGCCGCATGGCCGCACCGTCATCCTCTCCGATACGGTCGGCTTCATTTCCGACCTGCCGACTCATCTTGTGGCCGCTTTCCGTGCGACTCTCGAAGAGGTTCTGGAAGCGGACCTGATCCTGCACGTGCGCGATCTGTCCGACGATGACAATCAGGTCCAGAGCGCCGATGTCATGCGCATTCTCGGCGACCTCGGCATCGGCGAGGCTGAGGGAGCGGAGCGCATTCTCGAAGTCTGGAACAAGATCGACCGTCTGGAGCCGGAAGCGCACGATGCTATCGTGCAGAAGGCTTCGAACACGGAAAACGTCATAGCCGTCTCGGCGAAAAGCGGCGAGGGCGTCGATCGCCTGATGGACGAAATCAGCCGGCGGCTTTCGGGCGTGCTGACGGAAACGACGATCACGCTGCCGGTGGAAAAACTGGCATTGCTGCCGTGGCTCTATAACCACGCCATTGTAGACAATCGCGAGGATAACGAGGACGGCACGGTGACGCTCGACGTCCGCCTGACCGAGACGGAAGCGGTTGAGCTGGAGCGGCGCATGGGCAATGGCCCGAAGCCTCAGCGCGAAGACTGGGAATAGGCGGCCTCAGCGCATGTCGCGCAGAGGCGGGCGGCTGTTCCACGATAAGCACGAGCCGGAGATCAAGGATCTGAAGCGCTGGAGATGAATCTGAAAGATTCGTTTTCAGCGCTTCAGGCCGTTTTCACTCCGGCAAGCTGCCGCTCGATGGCTTTCGCCGCCTGCCAGATCTCTTCCATGCGCTCCAGCGAGGCATCCTCCAGCGTCTCGCCATCGGCCTCAAGGGTCGTTTCTATGTGATGGAAGCGGCGGCGGAACTTCGTGTTCGTGCCACGTAGCGCCTGTTCGGGATCGGTTTTCACATGCCGGCCGATATTGACGACCGCAAAGATCAGGTCGCCGAGTTCATCGCTGACCTTGGCCTTGTCGCCGCTCGCGAGCGCCGCCCGCAATTCGCCGATCTCCTCCTCGATCTTGTCGAGGATCGGTTCCGGTGCCGACCAGTCGAAGCCGACCTTGGCGGCTCGTTCCTGCAGCTTCAATGCCTCCGTCAGGGCAGGGAAGGTCCGTTGCACCGAACCAAGGAAGCCGTCCTTGAAATCCTCGGTGATACCGCTCTTCGCACGGCGCTCGGCCCGCTCGCGTTTCTCTTCGGCCTTGATTCGATCCCATTGCAGCGTCACCGCATCCTCGGTCTTGGCATCGGAAACGGCAAAGACATGCGGATGGCGGCGGATCATCTTGCGGCTGATGGCATGCACGACATCGCCGAAGGAAAAGGCGCCGGCCTCTTCGGCAATCCGCGCATGGAAGACGACCTGCAACAGCAGGTCGCCAAGTTCGTCGCAAATGTCGTCGTTGTCCTTGCGCTCGATCGCGTCGGCGACCTCATAGGCCTCCTCGATCGTATAGGGCTTGATGGTCTCGAAGGTCTGGACGATATCCCAAGGGCAGCCGGTTTCGGGATTTCGCAGCGCGGCCATGATGTCGATCAGGCCGGAAATGTCTCGCGATGCTTCCATCTGTGCCTCGGGTCTTGCTCTTTCAATTCAACGGAATGTCGTTGCTCCCCTTCGACGCCTGATAGTTGTCGGAGAGACCGGCATAGGCTTGTTTAATGCGTGCGGTCTGTTCCTTCAACTCGCCTTTGCGCGGACCCTCTTCGGTTTCCACGAGATCCGAGATGGCAAAGCTCTTCCAGAAAGCGTTTTGGCGGCGGTAGCCACCCGGCTCCAGGCCGAAGACTTCTTTCAGGATCTTGAGATCGTGCGGGATCGCGAAAGCATCCCGGGAATCCTCGTGGCTGAAGAAATAATAGAAATTGTCGAAGCCGGCCCAGGTGATCGCCGACATGCACATGGTGCAGGGCTCGTGGGTGGACAGGAAGATCAGATCCTTAGCCGCAGGCTTCTCGCCGAGCTCGTAGAAACGCTTGAGCGTATGAACCTCGCCGTGCCAGAGCGGGTTCTCCAGTTCGTTGTTGGTTTCGGCAATAACGAGCGAAAGGTCGGATTTGCGCAGGATGGCGGCGCCGAAGACTTTGTTGCCGGCGGCGACGCCCTGGCTGGTCAAGGGCAGGATGTCGTGTTCGACGACGTTCAGAAGGCGTGCAGCGATGCTATTGTCAGACAAGGGTTTCCTCCAACGGTTTTCGCTGCAGCCTAGTGGGATTACGAATGCGGCGGTATGCGCAAATAAGTTAAAGACTATGTTCGCCACAGGCAATAAAGCGGCCCGTAGGCGCCAATGAATCCTAAAAACCTATAGATTTTATATATTTATTGCAATCTGCTTGCCTGGTGAGTTTTGCTCAAATCCCCTGGATGTCGAGCAAAAGAATACGTGTTCGCCCGAGCATTAGAATTCTGTTTCTTCAATCTCTTGGCGGAAGGGGCGATATTCGCCAAATCTCGAAGTGGAATGATGATGCCTCCCAGGACTGAGCAGCTTTCGGTGTTTCCCGCCTTCTTTCGCGTAGAAGGACGGGTGGCGGCTGTCTTCGGCAATGGCGACGAGGCCTTTGCCAAGGTGCGGCTGCTCATGCAGACGCAGGCAAGGATCGTTGCCTATGTCCAGGCGCCCGAGGCTGATTATCACGCCTTCCTCATCGCCAATCGCATCGAAACCGTGCGGGGCAATTTTTCATCCGATCAGGTCAAGGGTGCCACCCTTGTCTTTGCCGCCACCGGCGACGCCGGCGCGGATCGTGCGATCGTCGCTGCCGCTCGCGCCGAGAGAATTCCGGCAAACGCCGTCGATCAGCCCGACTACTGCGATTTCTATACGCCGGCGCTGGTGAACCGCGCCCCCGTCGCGGTTGCCATCGGCACGGAAGGTGCCGGTCCGGTGCTGGCGCAGATGATCCGCGCGCAGATCGACCAGATGCTGTCGCCGTCGCTGGGCAAGCTGGCGGAATTGGCGACGCGCTATCGCAAGCCGGTCGAGCGTCTCGTTCCCCGTGGCGTTGCGCGCCGGATTTTCTGGCGGCGATTCTTCTCTGGCCCTGTTGCCGATGCCGTCAATGCCGGCCATCTCCCGCAGGCGGAGCAGGCAGCCGATGAATTGTTGCAGTCCTCACGCGGGGTCGAGGGTCGCGTCTGGCTGGTGGGCGCCGGTCCGGGCGCCGAAGACCTGCTGACCTTGCGCGCGCAGCGCGTGATGATGGAGGCCGACGTCATCGTCTATGACGCGCTCGTGCCGCAGGCGATCGTCGATATGGGTCGCCGCGACGCCGAGCGCCTGTCGGTTGGCAAGCGCAAGGGGTGCCACAGCAAGTCGCAGGAAGAGATCAACGATCTGCTGGTGCAGCTCGGCCGCGAAGGCAAGCGCGTGGTGCGCCTGAAGTCAGGCGATCCGCTGGTCTACGGTCGCGCCGGCGAGGAAATGGCGGCGCTGCGTGCAGCCAGTATCGGTTATGAGATCGTCCCCGGCATCACCTCGGCCTTTGCCGCCGCCGCCGATTTCGAGCTGCCGCTGACGCTGCGTGGTGTCGCCTCGTCGCTGGTCTTCACGACCGGTCATGATCTGACCGGAGATGTGCTGCCCGATTGGGCAAGCCTGGCCGTCTCGGGGGCAACGATCGCCGTCTACATGGGGCGCACGGTTGCCGCTTCCGTCGCGGAACGCCTGATGCAAGCCGGCGTGCCGTCCGAGACGACGGTTGCCGTCATCGAGAATGCGAGCCGCCGCGATCGCCGCCTGATGCACGGCATCCTGAGGGATTTGCCGGATCTCGAGCGCCGCGATGAGTTGAGCGGGCCGGTCATGGTCATCATCGGCGATGCCGTCGCCGGTGCGAATTTCGAACAATCCGAGCCGCTGGTCCGTCGCGAGACCGCTGCTCAAGACTATGCAAGGAGCTGATGGATGGTCGACAAGGTTCTGACCGCAAACCGGCTCACCGATGGCGTCGCCGTTTGGCTGAACGCGAATGGTGAGTGGACGACGTCGCTGCAGGACGCGCTGGTCGCTCGCCATGCCGAAGCGGAAGCCGCTCTGGAAGCGATCGGCAAGCAGGCCTATGCTGACAACAAGGTTGTCGACGTAAACCTGATCGACGTTCAGGAAACCGACGGCAAGCTTTGGCCGCTGCGTTTGCGCGAGCGCATCCGCGCCGAAGGCCCCACGATGGAATACGCGCCGGGCTATGCCGCGGCCGATCCCGATTTTATTGCAGTCTGAGAAGCCCCGAGGAAATCATGTATCGTTACGATGAATTCGACCACGCCTTTGTCGCGGAACGGGTTGCCCAGTTCCGCGATCAGGTGGAGCGACGCCTCTCGGGTGAGCTTTCGGAAGATGCCTTCAAGCCGCTGCGTCTGATGAACGGCGTCTATCTGCAGCTGCACGCCTACATGCTGCGCATTGCCATTCCCTATGGGACGCTGAGCTCGCGCCAGATGCGCATGCTCGCACATGTCGCGCGCACTTACGACCGCGGCTATGGCCATTTTACCACGCGCCAGAACCTGCAGTTCAACTGGCCGAAGCTCTCCGAGATGCCCGATGCGCTGGCAGATCTGGCCTCGGTCGAGATGCATGCCATCCAGACTTCGGGCAACTGCATTCGCAACGTGACGGCAGATCATTTCGCCGGTGCGGCGGCCGATGAAGTCGCAGATCCCAGGCCTTATGCCGAAATACTGCGGCAATGGTCTTCCGTGCATCCGGAGTTTTCCTTCCTGCCGCGCAAGTTCAAGATTGCCGTTACCGGCGCCGAGCGCGACCGCGCCGCGATCCAGGTCCATGATGTCGGCCTGCATCTGAAGAAGAACGACAAGGGCGAGATCGGCTTTGCCGTTTACGTCGGTGGCGGCCAGGGCCGCACGCCGCTCGTTGCCAAGCTGATCCGCGACTTCCTGCCGGAGCAGTATCTTCTGTCCTACATCACCGCCATCATGCGCGTTTACAATCTGCATGGCCGCCGCGACAACAAGTACAAGGCGCGCATCAAGATCCTTGTGCATGAAACCGGCGCCGAGGAACTGGCGCGGCAGGTCGAGGTCGAGTTCGACAAGCTTAGAGACACGGAGTTGAAGCTGCCGGAAGCGGACGTTCAGGCGATTTCCGCCTATTTCGCACCGCCCGCGCTGCCGGAACGTGCCGAAGGCTGGGAAAGCCTCGCCCGCTGGAAGAAGACCGATCCGGACTTTGCCCGCTGGGTGCAGCAGAACGTGCAGCCGCACAAGAACCCCGACTACGGCATGGTGACGATTTCGCTGAAGCCGATCGGCGGCATTCCCGGCGACGCTTCGGATGCGCAGATGGAAGTGGTGGCCGATATTGCCGAGGAATATGCCTTCGACGAAATCCGCGTCAGCCACGAGCAGAACCTCATCCTGCCGCATGTGGCGCTTGCGGATCTCGAAGCCGTCTATCGCGGCCTCGTCGCCGCCGGTTTGGAAACGGCGAATGCCGGTCTGATCACGGATATCATTGCCTGTCCCGGCCTCGATTATTGCGCGCTTGCCAATGCGCGTTCCATCCCGGTCGCGCAGGAGATTTCCAAGCGCTTCGGCTCGGCCGAGCGCCAGGCTGAAATCGGCGAGCTGAAGATCAAGATCTCCGGCTGCATCAATGCCTGCGGCCATCACCATGTCGGTCATATCGGCCTGCTCGGCGTCGAAAAGAAGGGTGCGGAACTCTATCAGATCACGCTCGGCGGTTCCGGCGACGAGAACACATCGATCGGCGAGATCATCGGCCGCGGCTTCGAGCCGGACAAGGTGACCGACGCCATCGAGACCATTGTCGATACCTATCTCGGTCTTCGTCTGGATCCTTCCGAAACTTTCCTCGCCGCCTATCGGCGGGTCGGGCCGCAGCCGTTCAAGACCGCGCTTTACGGCTCGTCCTCGACGGCAGCCGAAGCGGCGTAAGGAGATTGAACATGACCAAGATCTGGCGGGAAACCGGCTTCGTGGAAAACGATCCGTGGGTCATCGAGACGGATGACGTCAAGGCGACCGAGACGCAGAAGCCTCTGCTCGGCCTCGATGCGTTGATCGCGAAGGCGGAAGAGAGCAACGAGGTAGGCCTCGGCGTCGTCATCAAGCCGGCGGACGACGTGACCCGGCTGCAACCCTATCTCGATCGCCTCGATATTGTTGCCGTTGCCTTTCCGGCATTCAGCGATGGTCGCTCCTTCAGCCATGCTTCGCTTTTGCGCCAGCGCCTCGGCTACGCGAACGAACTCCGCGCCGTCGGCGATGTGCTGATCGATCAAATTCCATTGATGCTGCGCGTCGGCATCGATAGTTTCGCCGTGACCAACGAAACGGCACTGAAGCGACTGTCGGAAAATCGGTTGCCCGGCATTCCGCACTATTATCAGCCGACCGCTCGCCGCGCCGAAGGCGGACAGGCCTACAGCTGGCGACGGTTGCCGGCGAAATCGGCCTGATGTCGGCAGGCCTGTTGTTGCGGCAATCCGACTTGGTCGGGTTGCCGTATGCAAGTCTCTCGATAAATGTGATGCCGCCGATCTGGAATCTTGACTGAAACATGCATATTTCAGTCTTGTGCCGCCGGATGAAATGGAATGCCTTTCAATACCGGCTGTATTATTATATCAGCATCGCGCAATGAGCCTGCCAGGAATGACGTGTAAGATTAATACGGGATCCGAGACAGAATGAACGCCCCCGCCAAATCAGATGAATTTGCTTCAGCAGTCCCCGCCGGCGTCTTCGCCGAGAAGGTGCTGAGCGTCACGCATTATACCGACCGGCTCTTTCGCTTTACCATGACCAGGCCGCAAGGCTTCCGCTTCCGTTCAGGCGAGTTCGCCATGATCGGCCTGATGGTCGATGGCAAGCCGCTTTATCGCGCCTATTCGATTGCGAGCCCTGCCTGGGCCGACGAACTCGAGTTCTTCTCCATCAAGGTGCCGGACGGTCCGCTGACCTCGCACCTGCAGAACATCAAGCCCGGCGACGAAGTGCTGATGCGCAAGAAGCCGACCGGCACGCTGGTTCTCGACGCGCTGACACCCGGCCGTCGGCTGTACATGTTCTCGACCGGCACCGGTATCGCGCCGTTTGCGAGCCTGATCCGCGATCCCGAGACCTACGAGAAGTATGAGGAAGTCATCCTCACGCACACGACGCGCGATGTCGCCGAGCTCAAGTACGGTTTCGATCTCGTTGAGGAAATCCACAACGACGAAATCCTCAGCGAAGTCGTCGGAGACAAGCTGCGCCACTATGCGACGGTGACACGCGAGGAGTTTCCCTTCACGGGCCGCATCACCGATCTCATCGAAAACGGCAAGCTTTTCAGCGATCTCGGCGTGCCTGCCCTCGATCCCGCCATCGATCGCGGCATGATCTGCGGCTCTTCCGCCATGCTCAAGGACACCAAGGGGCTGCTTGAAAAGGCCGGCCTGAATGAAGGTGCAAACAACAAGCCTGCCGAGTTCGTCATCGAACGCGCTTTCGTCGGCTAGACGAATCCCATAGGCGGAATGCAAGGCGGTTTCGGCAGCGAAGCCGCCTTTTTCATGTGTGGCTTAGGTAGTCGATAAGCGAAGCCATGGCTGCGCGCGCATGGTCCGGATCGCCGTCGAGAATGGCTTCGATCGCCTGAACATGCATGGCGATCGCCTGATCCATCCGGTCATGCATCCCTGTGGAAAACCATAGGCGGCGTGCATGCGTCTGCACCGGTCCAAGTGCTGCCGTGATGAAATTGTTAGGGCAGGCGGCTTCGAGAATCTCGTCGAACGTCTTATCGGCGGCGAAAAAGCCGGGCAGGTCGTTGGCAAGGGCACAATCCGCCATGAGCCGCGCACATTCTCGCAACTCGTCGCGCTGCTCCGCATCGGCATGAGCCGCCGCAAGTGCCGCCGCGATCGGCTCCAATTCGCGTCTGACCTGCATGACGTACCGATGATCCTCGGGGCGAATCTCCGCGATTTGCAGGCCGACGCGAGGGCGAACATGGATCAAACTCTGCCAGGCAAGTTTCTGGATGGCCTCGCGCACGGGTGTTCGTCCATGCCTCGCCATCTCGATCAGCTGTTTCTCGGTAACGAGGGCGCCAGGCTTCAGCCTGAGTGTCACGATCGCGTATTCCAGCGCGAGATAGGCGAGGTGGCTAAGCGAATTCTGCATTCGAGGCGATGTCCGGCGTGCACTTGGATGGCGCAGAGTGTCATCTGACGCCGTCGAAGGCAACCGATTGTGATATATCAGTATGTGATTTAACCAACGCCGCTTTATCCGGCTCGTGTATATCGAGACGCCGGATCGCCGCTTGGAAGGGCGACGATCTCGGTGGCAATCCTCAAGCTCGGCTCAAGGGGCCGTGCATCATTGCCCGATTGCAGTGGAAAGGCTCGGAGGCTTCCGCTTGGCCGCCATGAGCAGGTCCAGCTCCGTCGATGACGGGCCGAACTTATAGAAGAGGCGCTTTGCCTCGGCATCCTCAAGGCGATATTTGCGCGCAAATTCGGCAATGCTGTAGGGGCGGCCGCGGATGGCTTTGCGGGCGGTTGTCCGATTGGCGTTTTCCGTCATGTTTCCAACTTCCTTTCGGTTCCAGTTTTTATAGATAGCGCCGAGGATGATGTTGGAAAGGCCTTGAAATGCATCGTGACGTTTCAGGTTTGTATCTGCCTCCAGGTTCTTGGAAACCCGCCTGTCGTCTTCGCAAACCGCAGCGCCCCTGATGCGACGTGCATTTGGCCTTCGTCTCGCGAAGTCCAGGCAACAAAAAAGGGAAGGCGGTTTGTTCCGCCTTCCCTTTTTCCTCTTCCCGATTCGGGCCGTCTCGCCCGATGCGTTGTTAACGCCGGATCAGTCGACCGATGAAAATCAGGATGCAGGCGCCGATGAAACCCGTGATCAGGTAGTTCAGCCATACATGGAACGGCAGGGCGATGCCGAGAACACCGAACAGCCAGCTGGCGACGAGCGCGCCAACAATGCCGAGGATGATGTTCATGACTATGCCTGTGTTGCTTTTCATGATCATCTCGGCAAACCAGCCAGCTAGGCCGCCGATGATAATTGCCGCAATCCAACCGACGTGTGCATCTTCCATAAAAGAACCTCCTGAGGGCCCGACAGGTTGTTAACAAGAACTGATATACACCAAAAACGATTCGCACCCCAACAGTTGCCGATGGCGAGCCGCTGGATACTATCATTGCAACCCTGATTATTAAGGGAAATTGTTACGGTTGTTCAGGGTGCCGGAATGGATCGATACGTGATTCATGCATTTTCACGGCGAAACGCTTTAACCGTTCATCTCTTTGGAGGATCTCAACGACGCGCCGCCGCCATTTCATCGCCTGGAGGTGAGGAAAAGCATGTTCGCGCCGTCATAACCGTGATTTTATGGGTTGACCGCAATAGGGCGTCTGCATATGTTCCGCGCACTTCCAGCCGGGGCAGGATCTGCCTGCGGAGAGGGAGAGCGTAGCTCAGTCGGTAGAGCAACTGACTTTTAATCAGTAGGTCTCGGGTTCGAACCCCGACGCTCTCACCAAAATCAACCACTTAGGCATCTTTCCTGGGACTTTTGGAACCGACAAAAAGTCCCACGACCCCACGCCCTCGAGACTGTATTCCAGTCGTGTTGGTCTGATTCCGGGTGCGTCAGCGAATTTCATTGCCCATAAACTTGCGTCGTGATGCACAGGCTGTTGATCGCATTTGTGGCAAAATGGCTGGCGAAAAACGTTGATTTGATAGTAAGGTATACTGATTAATATGACGGTCGATAAAGACGATGGGCGACTGATGGAGTTCGTGGCGGACCTATCTGCGTGGGAAATCTACGCAATCGTTTGCGGGTTTTTAGGCTCGCTGGGGATTTTGTTCGGGCTGCTGGCCGGAAAGAGGTTTGGGATCGCGTTGAAAGTGCTGCCCCTGGTCGGTGTGGCGATCACGACGCCGGTAACCGAACGAGTTGTGATTCCCTATCTCGCGCAGCGCTATCCGGTGATCTTCGCCAACAAGGATCTACCCAAAAAGATCGATCAGAAGACCACGCTGACGAAAATTGACCTGACCGACCATATCTACAGCTATTTCTATGATCTGGATGACGACGACGACGACTTCGATCCTCCCGTCGTGAAGTCCGCCCAGCTTTCTGATCTGTGCAACTTTCTTGTGCCGAAGTTCAGTTCCGGCGAGGCCTCGCTGGCGAACTATATCTACCAGCTCAAGGGAAGGGACTACTCGTTTTCCGTCGATAGCACGGACTGCTCATAAGACTGGCATCGGCAACACCGTCACGAGCGCTTTGATCTCATGGCCGCGGCTCTCAAGCCTGCTTGTCAGCACTGATTCTCCGCCGGGCAATCATGCGATTGTCGAGAGCGCTACGATCGCCACCGCAGTCAGGCCGCCGAAGATCGGCAGCAATATGAGCATAACAAGCCGGGCCAGCTTCTTCTTTTCGACCAACGTCATGATCAGGTTCCTCACATGTAAGTGAAACTCAAACGCTGGAATTCATGATTCGTTTCGTATCGATCATCGATTCGTAATATAACATCTCGCTAAAAGTATGGCGCTTTATTGTTGCGACGTTCTTAACGCATGTCTAAGCGCCGCAATCGGAGCGCGTGGCCGCTGGCGATACCCTTCATTTCCTCTGGAACAGAATCGAATCGACAGAGTTTCCTTCCAAACAGAAGGAGACGCAATCTTGGCACATGATCGGTCAGATGATCCGCATGGCGGAACACAGGACAAGCAAGCGCTGGCGAAGATACAGCACAGCAAGGCGCGCGATGTCGATGCGATGGACAAAGAGGATGACAAAGCCCCCCTCGTTGCCGATCCGCGCAACAGGCTGGCGGATGGCAAGGTCGATCCGGCGACGAAGGAGTTGAAACCCAAGGATACGTGAGCAATCCGGATTTGGGGCTGCCGGTTTCATGCGCCGTTGACGCAAGATAAAAAGATACCGGCCCGCTTGGGCGAGCAAGGATTGACCGTTCGCCTCCAGCGTGCATAACTTCCCCTATCTGAGGGGGATAGTTTCATGAAAATCAGTGGGTTCGCTATTGTCGCCATCTCGACGGCGTCGCTTGCGTCGTGCGCCATAACGGTGCCCGTGGCAGTGATTTCCGGCAAGGGCGACGTCATGCGAGGAACGTCCACGGCGACGATGTCCGGCGGCAGCTTCCAGGTTGCCGGGAGGCTGAAGGGCAAGACCGTCAAGTGTTCCGGCACCTATGATGCGCTCGATACCTCCGTGACGATTTCCATGGCTGTTCACTGCTCCGATGGCCGAAAAGGCATCGTCATCGCCACACGCCAGGCCAACGGTCTCGATGGCTCTGGCCGCGTCCGGCTGACCGATGGCACCGAAGCTGATTTCGTCTTCGGTCAGGCGGCAGCGGCGCTCTGAAGGTTGTGGGAGGCGGGAGCCGCGTAACCCAACGCGTGGCTCTATGCTGTGCAGCGACTCAGGTCTGCCACCGTTTCAAGAGTGCATTGGCTGCGCCGGCGCTGCCGTGGAGCCGTTGTCGCCCATGGCAATGGCCATGATTGCGAGAAGAACATAATCCCGTTTCCAGCCCGATTTCGTTGCGGCAGCGATCAGGCTCTCGACCGAAGGCTCGAGGGCGAAAAGACAAGCCGCAAGATAACGCGCATGCGTTGCCGCGTCTGAAGGGGGAGGATTTATGGCTGGTTTCAATTTCCTGCTCCGTCCGTTGATTCGACCGAACAGGAACAAGGTGTAATTCCAGCGGGTTTCCCGCGTTTGTCTCGTTTGTTGCAAACTATTGCCGCTGCCGCGACCGCTATTTTACAGCGGAGGGACATGTGGTTGCACGAGCGAACCGCATGCATGCGTGAGATCCGCTTTAAAGAAACAACGACATACGCGGCAATGCCATGGAGAGCGGCATCGCTCATCGATGCGAAGAAGCCGAAAGATAGACACCCTGCGCCGAACGAACAGCCTTCCGAAGCTGCCCGTGGGTGTATCCATCCGGTTATGTTGGGAGCGACGAATTTGCCGCAGCGATCAACTTTACCGTTATTTCAACGGTAAAGTTGACCGGTGATTGAGACGAGCCTCGGCTTTTAGGCCTTGCCGCCGTTTTTCTTGCAGTCGCTTCGGAACTTGGCGCGCGCCTTGCCATGCAGGCCCTTGGCGTCAGCCTGGGTCGAACATGCCTTGGAGACGGCGGTCTGAGCCGGCTTCATCGCTTTCGGCTTGGCCGTGGTGGTCGCCGCGGGAGCTGCGGTCGTTGCGCTGGGGGTTGTGGTTGTCGTGGTGCTGGGGGTCGCCGTTTGTGCCATGGCACTTACGCTGAAGAGCGCGGCAAAGGCTGCAGTCGTGAACATAGTCGCAATTCGCATGGGGCTTTTCCTCCGCTAAATAATTTGGGTGGAATGTACGTTGTTCGACGAACAATGGCAGCTTGAACCAATATTTTTGCAAAAGCAATTTGTTCGTAAGGTCGCTCTGCGGCTGTTGGTCACGCTTGAAAAACCTAGGTTTTATGCATCCGTAGGCCCGTCTCAATTCCGTCAACTTTAAGGCAACACGATCAAGCCCGCTCGAAAAGGTGATTGGCTTTCATACCCTGGCGACGTTAGGAAGGAGCCGGAATGACATAGCCGGAGTCCATCGTGTCGCTTGCCGATATTTCGCTTCTGAGCGCCTTGCTTGCCGGGGCACTTTCGTTTCTTTCGCCCTGCGTGCTGCCGCTTGTGCCGCCCTATCTCTGTTATATGGCGGGAATATCGGTCGAGCAGTTCCGGGGCGGCGCAGCCGTAGTCGCAGCGCCGAGCGTTCGCGGCAATGTGCTGATGTCGGCACTGTTCTTCACCTTGGGTTTTGCCACCGTATTCGTCGCACTTGGCGCCGGCGCTTCTTCCATAGGCCTGCTGCTGCGCCAGCACCTCGATATTCTCGCCAAGATCGGCGGCCTCATCATCGTCATCATGGGCCTGAATTTTCTCGGAGTTTTCCGCATCGGCCTTCTGGCGCGGGAAGCGCGTTTCCAAAGCGGCGGCACGCCGGCGACGCTGACGGGCGCCTACATCATGGGTCTTGCCTTTGCCTTCGGGTGGACGCCCTGCATCGGCCCGGTGCTTGGCGCCATCCTCGGTATCGCCGCTTCGCGTGAAACGGTTGGCGCCGGCGCCGGCCTGCTCGCCGTCTACTCGCTCGGGCTTGCCATTCCCTTCTGGATCGCCGCCGGCTTCTCCGGCGCCTTCATGAGCTTCCTCTCCCGCTTCCGCCGCCATCTCGGCACGGTCGAAAAGATCATGGGCGGACTGCTGGTGCTCACCGGTCTTGCCTTCATCTTCGGCTACATCAGCGACATGGCGATCTGGTTTCAGCAGACCTTTCCGATCCTGATGAAAATCGGCTAAGTCGGGCCATATCTTTCGCCCTCATTTTTTCGGTAAAATGGAACATGCCCGATGGCTGACCCCCATGGCTGATATCGTCGGTCTGCTGCTGCCATTCTTCGGCCTGATCCTCATTGGCTACATCGCGGCCCGCATCACCAGGCAGCCGGCGGAGGCGCTGGGCTGGCTCAATACATTCATCATCTATGCCGCATTGCCGGCACTGTTCTTCAAGCTCGTCTCCCAGACACCGATCGAACAGCTGACGCGGATCGATTTTATCGCCACGGATATCGCCGCGACCTATTCGATCTTCCTGCTGCTGTTTCTGGCCGGCCGTTTCCTGCGTCGCAACTCTTTGGCGGATAGCACGATCCAGGCCTTTGCCGGCGCCTATGGCAATATAGGCTATATGGGGCCGGGCCTGGCGCTATTGGCACTGGGCGAGAGGGCTGCCGTTCCCGTAGCGCTGATCGTTTGCTTCGAAAATGCGCTGCATTTCATCGTCGCGCCGGCCTTGATGGCGCTGGAAGGCGGAGACAGGCGTTCGCCGTTGCGGCTTGCCGCGGATATCGCCCGCAAAGTGCTGTTGCACCCCTTCATCCTGTCGACCGCTCTCGGTTTCCTCGTGGCGGCGTTTTCGCTCAATCAACCGGTCGCCTTCGAGCGGTTTATTAATTATCTCGCGCAAGCGGCTGCGCCATGTGCATTATTTGCCATGGGCGTGACGCTTGCCTTGCGCCCGCTGAAACGAATTCCAGTCGAGATCGGCTATATCGTGCCGGCAAAGCTCATCCTGCATCCGCTCGTCGTCTATGCTGTTCTGCAGTTTGTCGGCGGTTTCGATCCCATATGGATCGAGGCGGCCGTATTGCTGGCAGCGCTGCCGACAGCGACGAATGTCTTCGTCATCGGCCAGCAATATGGCGTCTGGCAGGAACGAGCCTCCGCCACCATCCTGATCACCACGGCCTGTTCCGTGGTGACGGTTTCGCTTGTTCTTTATGTCATAAAATCGGGCGTCTTACCGGCGCAGCTTTTCCCGTAATATCGACGGAAAATTGCGCAGGCTGCCGCCGGGCTCGATGCCCTCGCGCATGACGAGATTGCGGAGCGGAGCGATGGCGGAAAGCACATGCAGGCCCGCAGCCCGCAGCATCTGTACTGGCAAGAAGTCCGACAGCAGGGAGCGATTGAGGAGATCGACGCTTGCCGTGCGGCTGACGATATCGGCGCGCCTCTTGCGGTCGAAGCTGTCGCCTGATGTCGCCGGAATCGGTTGATCCGGACGTGAGCAGAGGATCTCCGACAGCGCCAGTATATCGCGCAGGCTCAGATTGAGTCCCTGCGCGCCGATCGGCGGAAACACATGCGCTGCTTCGCCGATCAGCGCAGCACGGCCCTTGCCAAAGCGATGAGCCGTCATGCCGGAAAGCGGCCAGACCTGCACGCTATCCTCCACGCTTACCTGACCGAGCATCGATTGCATGCGCTCTTCGACCAATCTGCCAAGCTCTTCGAGCGACTTCTCTGCATTGGCGGCAGCTTCCGCCGGCTTCTGGACCCAGACGAGGCTGGAACGCCTGCCGGGCAGGGGAACCTGGGTAAACGGGCCGCTTTCCGTATGAAATTCCGTGGAAATGTTCTGATGCGGCAAGCTGTGCGCAAAATTCAGCACCATGGCCGATTGCGGATAGGACCAGCCCTTCACCTTGATCCCCAGCGTCTCGCGCACCATCGAATTGCGCCCGTCGGCGCCGACGACGAATTCGGCATCGATCGAATCGCTGTTGTCGAGGCTGATCGATACGCCGTCGTCGCGGAAGACTATTTCGGACGCTGTGGCCTCGATGCGGGTGATATTGCCTTCCGATTCGATGGCCTGGCTGAGGCTATCGAGCAATACGGCGTTCGGAATGTTGTAGCCGAAGGCCTCCAGGCCGATTTCCGACGATCTGAAAGAGACGGTGGGCGCCCGCAGCAGCCGCGAAGTGCCGTCGATAATGCGCATCGTGGTCAGCGCAGCCGCCGAAGGCGCGATCCTGTCCCACAATGTCAGGCGTTCCAGAAAGCGGATCGATTGGTCCATCAACGCCGTCGTCCGCTTGTCGGCTTTGTTATGCGGCGCGGCGACAAGGGCGACGGATCTTCCGCCGCGCGCGAGCGCGAAAGCCGTAGTCATGCCGGCCAGGCCACCGCCGATAACGGCCACTTCAATCTGCTTCATATCGATGCCTCAATTGCCTCTGGTTCTGAAAATAGGCGCTTAGCCTGTTGAAATCCATGGGATGAAACATCGCAACGGGTGAAAATGACAGCAAGTCGCGCTAGCGTGCCCGGATCGAAGCTTTTGTGCTGGCGGTGCAAACCAAAGGATGCATATTAGCGAAAAACCGCCTGCCGGGGCAGGCGCATAAGCAGGCGAGTCACGGGGCGGATGAAAATCTTCAATTACAAGCGGGTGCCTTATGCGGAGATGCGTGCTTTCTCCGTTCATATATTGACGGCATCCGGATCGTTTCTCGCCTTTCTTGGGGTGGTCGCGGCATCCGAGCATCGGTTTGTCGATATGTTCTGGTGGCTTGGCCTGGCGCTGCTGGTCGATGGCATCGACGGGCCGATCGCCCGCAAGGTTCGTGTCAAGGAAGTCCTGCCCAACTGGTCCGGCGATACGCTCGACAACATCATCGACTACGTGACCTATGTGCTCCTGCCGGCTTTTGCGCTCTATGAAAGCGGCATGATCGGCGAGCCGTGGTCCTTCGTCGCGGCCGGCATGATCGTGGTTTCCAGCGCCATCTATTACGCGGATACCGGCATGAAGACCGATGAATATTTCTTCTCCGGTTTCCCGGTCGTCTGGAACATGGTGATTTTCACGCTCTTCGTCATCGACGCCAGCGCAACGACGGCCATGGTCCTCGTCGGCGTTTCCGTCGTCTTGACCTTCCTGCCGATCAATTTCCTGCATCCCGTGCGGGTCAAGCGCTTGCGGCCGCTGAACCTCGGCATATTTCTCTTCTGGTCGGCGCTTGGCATCTATTCGCTGCTGATGCATTTCGTCATGCCGCAATGGGCCGTTGTTCTCTTCATCGTCAGTGGTATTTATCTCTATTGTATCGGCGCCGTGCTGCAGTTCTTCCCGTCTCTCGGGCGTCAATGAGGATCGAGCGTGATGAAGAAGACCAAGGTCATCCGCATACATGAAAATGGCGGTCCCGATGTCATGAAGCTGGAGGAGGTGGATCTGCCGCCTCCGGGCGCCGGCGAGGTGCAGATCCGTCATGCCGCGATCGGCCTCAATTTCATAGACGTCTATTTCCGTTCCGGGCTTTACAAGGCGCCGCAGTTTCCATTGCCGCTCGGCAAGGAGGCGGCGGGTACGATCACCGACGTCGGCCCCGGCGTGACCGATTTTGCCGTGGGCGACCGCGTCGCCTATGTCGGCAGCGACGGCGCCTATAGCGTCGAGCGCAACATCGATATCCGCCATCTGGTCAAGGTGCCGGACGATATCCCGCTCGAGACTGCGGCATCGATGATGCTGAAGGGAATGACGGCCGAATATCTGCTGAACCGCACCTTCAAGGTCGGCCCCGGAACGACCTTGCTGTTTCATGCGGCTGCCGGCGGCGTCGGCCTGATTGCCGGCCAATGGGCCAGGGCGCTCGGTGCTGCCACGGTGATCGGAACGGCAGGCTCGCCTGAAAAGGTGGAGCTGGCATTGGCGCATGGCTACGACCACGTCATCGATTATAGCAAGGGCAGCTTTGCCGATCGCGTCCGCGAGATTACCGGCGGCAAGGGCGTGGATGTCGTCTACGACTCGGTCGGCAAGGATACCTTTCCGCACTCGCTCGATTGCCTGAAGCCGCGCGGCATGTGGGTGACCTTCGGTCAATCGTCCGGCCCGATCGAGAATTTCAGCCTGGCCATCCTCAACCAGAAGGGTTCGCTTTTCACGACGCGTCCGAGCCTTTTCGCCTATGTCGGCACACCAGAAGAGTTGAGAGCCAGCGCCGGCGCATTATTTGCTGTTGTGCAAAGCAACAAAGTGCGTATCAATATTCATCAGACTTATCCGTTGAGCGATGCAGGGCGCGCGCACGCGGATCTGGAAGCCAGGAAAACGAGTGGAACTACACTACTGATCCCATAGATCCGTAAAGGGCAGGACGGTGGGAAGGAAATGAGGGGAACGTGTCGTCATCCGATGCGCCGGCAGCCGGTGCACTATTGTCGGTTCGCAAACTGACGAAACTGTTTGGCAGTTTTGCAGCCTGCAACGAAATCGATCTTGAAATCCAGTCAGGTGAAATTCACGCTCTTTTGGGCGAGAATGGTGCTGGCAAATCCACGCTCGTGAAGATGCTGTTCGGCGTGCTCGAGCCGTCGCATGGGCAGATCGTCTGGAAGGGGCAGCCCGTGTCGATCGACTCGCCGGGCACCGCGCGCAAGCTCGGCATCGGCATGGTATTCCAGCATTTTTCCTTGTTCGAAGCGCTGACTGTCGCCGAAAATATAGCGCTCTCGCTCGACAGCAATATCCCGCTTGCGAAAATTTCCGAGGAAGCTGCAAAGCTTTCGCATGCCTATGGCCTGCCGCTCGACCCGAACGCGCATGTCGCCGATCTTTCCGTAGGCGAACGGCAGCGCATCGAAATCGTTCGCGCGCTTCTGCAGAACCCGAAGCTCATTATTCTCGATGAGCCGACCTCCGTTCTAACGCCTCAGGAGGCCGATCGTCTCTTCGAAACGCTGTTCCAGCTGAGGGATGAGGGGCGTTCCGTACTCTACATCAGCCACCGGCTGGAGGAAGTGCAGCGCATCTGTTCGCGCGCCACCGTGCTGCGCCATGGCAAGGTGACGGGTGCCTGCGATCCGCGGCAGGAAACGACCGGATCGCTCGCCCGCATGATGGTCGGCAGCGATGTTGCGAGCGTGCAGCATGAAGGCCTTGGCAAGAAGGGAGACATTCTCCTGGAAGTAGCCGGCCTTTCGGCGCCGGCCCGTACTCCCTTCGCCATGTCGCTGAAGGATGTTTCCTTGCGCGTGCGCGCCGGGGAAGTCCTGGCGATCGCTGGTGTCGCCGGAAATGGCCAGGGCGAGTTGTTCGATGTCATTTCAGGCGAATATACTGTGGTGTCGGACGATCTGATCCAGGTGCGCGGCAAGGCAGTCGGCACCAAGGGCATCAATGCGCGCCGGTTGCTGGGGGCCGGTTTCGTGCCGGAAGAACGTCACGGCCACGCTGCAGTATCGGCATTGAAGTTGTCGGACAATCTCGTGCTTGCCCGCAACCAGTCGGATCGCAAGGCGTTCCTGGGTGGCGGCTTCCTCAATGTCATCAGGCACGGCGCGGTCAAGCAGGCGACGAAGCGGATCTGCGCGGCCATGGATGTGCGCAAGAGCGGCGAGGACCCGGCCGCCAGTGCGCTTTCCGGCGGCAATCTGCAAAAATTCATCGTTGGCCGCGAACTGGATCGGCAGCCACGCGTTCTCGTCGTCAATCAGCCGACCTGGGGCGTGGATGCGGGCGCTGCCAGCCGCATTCGCCAGGCTCTGGTCGATCTCGCCCGCGACGGCTCGGCCGTGCTCGTCATCAGCCAGGATCTCGATGAGATTTTCGAAGTCGCGACAGACATTGCCGTCATTTCGGAGGGGCGCCTGTCGGCGTCCTATCCCGCCGGCGAGCTGACCCGCGAAAAGATCGGCCTGCTGATGGGCGGCCTGAATGAATCCCAGACGCATTCGGAGCCTGCACATGCGCATTGAACTCGAAAAGCGCCCGCAGGTCTCAAAGCTGTTCGGCTTGTTGTCGCCGCTGCTTGCCCTCGTCCTGGCGTTGATTGCCGGCACCATCATGTTCGCCATCATGGGCAAGGATCCCGTCGAGGCGCTCGATGCCTTCTTCGTCGAGCCTTTGCTGGAGGTCTGGTCGCTGCACGAACTGGCGATCAAGGCCGGCCCGCTGATCCTGATCGCCGTCGGCCTTTGCCTCTGTTACCGCTCCAACAACTGGAATATCGGCGCGGAAGGCCAGTTCACCATGGGCGCGGTCGCCGGATCCTACATCCCGATCATCTTCACCGATTGGCACTCGCCGATGGTGCTGCCTTTGATGCTCGTTGCCGGCGCCATCGGCGGCGCGCTCTATGCCGCCATTCCGGCCTTGCTGAAGGCGCACTTCAATACCAACGAGATCCTGACGAGCCTGATGCTGGTCTATATCGCGCAGCTCTTTCTGGATTGGCTATCGCGCGGGCCGTGGCGCGATCCGCAGGGTCATAACTTCCCGCAGAGCATCGACTTCCCGCCGGAGGCCGTCCTGCCGGCCATATGGGAAGATTCGGGCCGCGCGCATTGGGGCATCGTCTTTGCCGTGATCGCGGCGATCCTCGCCTGGTTCCTGATGAAATACACGCTGAAAGGCTTTGAGATAACCGTGCTCGGCCAGTCCGGGCGAGCAGGGCGCTTTGCCGGGTTCTCGTCGCGGAAAATGGTCTGGTTCGCCTTCCTCTTCTCCGGCGCGCTGGCGGGGCTTGCCGGCATATCGGAAGTCTCCGGCTCCATCGGCCATCTGCAGCCGGCGATTTCGCCGGGCTACGGCTTCACCGCCATCATCGTCGCCTTCCTTGCGCGCCTCAATCCGCTTGGGGCCATCCTTTCCGGCCTCGTGCTGGCGCTGACCTATCTCGGCGGCGAGGCTGCGCAATTGTCGCCAGGCATTTCCGCCAAGGCGGCGAGCGTCTTCCAGGGATTGCTGCTGTTTTTCGTGCTCTCCTGCGACACGCTGATCTACTACAAGATCCGGCTGGTCTGGTCGCGGGTTCGGGGAGGTGCCGCATGAGCGTCTTTGAAGCAGTCCTCCTCACCATCATCACGGCATCGACCCCGCTCGTCATCGCCGGCCTCGGCGAGCTGGTGGTGGAGCGCTCCGGCGTGCTCAATCTCGGCGTCGAAGGCATGATGATCATTGGCGCTGTCGCCGCTTTCGTCGGGGCGCAGATAAGCGGGTCGCCCTATGTCGGCCTGGTGACGGGCATCATTGCGGGCGCGTTGTTTTCGCTGCTGTTCGGGTTCCTCACCCTGACGCTGGTCACGAACCAGGTCGCCACGGGCCTGGCGCTGACCATCCTCGGCCTCGGCTTGTCCGGCATGATCGGCGAGGGCTATGTCAGCGTGCCGGGCGTGCAGCTGCACGAGATCGTCTTCCCGTTTCTGTCGGATATTCCGCTGATCGGGTCGGTTCTTTTCAAGCAGGACTTGACGTTCTATCTCTCGATCGCGCTGCTCATCGGGGTCAACTGGTTCCTCTTCCGCAGCCGCGCGGGCCTTAAGCTGCGCGCCGTGGGTGACAGCCATGGCTCGGCCCACGCATTGGGCATCGACGTCATCCGCACGCGCTATCTCGCCGTCATGTTCGGCGGCGCCTGCGCTGGGCTCGCCGGCGCGCAATTGTCGCTCGTCTACACGCCGCAATGGGTGGAGAACATGTCTGCCGGCCGCGGCTGGGTGACGCTGGCGTTGGTGGTCTTCGCATCCTGGCGGCCGATGCGCGTCATGGCCGGCGGCTATCTCTTCGGCGCCGTGACGATCCTGCAGTTTCACGCGCAGGGATTAGGTATCGGCATTCCCTCGCAGTTCCTGTCGATGCTGCCCTATGCATCGACTATTGTGGTTCTCGTCATCATCTCTCAAAATCGCCGCGCGACCTTGATCAACACGCCAGCGTCGCTCGGCAAGGCCTTCGTTCCGGAGCGTTAAGAACAAGAACCGGACGGATTTCATAGTGTCAAACCAACAGGGGTAACCATGAAGAAACTAGCACTTGCACTCGCCACGACAGCCGCTGCCATCGTTGGTTTCGCCGCTGCAGCCGAAGCGGCACCGACCAAGGTCTGCTTCGTTTATGTCGGCTCGCACACGGACGGCGGCTATTCGCAGGCACACGATCTCGGCCGCCAGCAGATCCAGAAGGAATTCGGCAACAAGATCGAGACGCCTTATCTCGAAAACGTGCCGGAAGGCCCGGATGCCGAGCGCGCCATCGAGCGTCTCGCCCGCTCCGGCTGCTCGCTGATCTTCTCCACCTCGTTCGGCTTCATGGACGCGACCGTCAAGGTTGCCGAGAAATTCCCGAAGGTGAAGTTCGAGCATGCGACCGGCTTCAAGAGCGGCCCGAATCTCGCGACCTACAATTCGCGCTTCTATGAAGGCCGTTACATCCTGGGCCAGATCGCCGCCAAGACGTCGAAGAACCACGGTGCCGCCTACATTGCATCCTTCCCGATTCCGGAAGTTGTCATGGGCATCAACGCCTTCGAACAGGGCGCCCGTTCGATCGACCCGAGCTTCAAGCTCAAGGTCGTCTGGGTGAACACCTGGTTCGACCCAGGCAAGGAAGCCGACGCCGCCAAGGCCATGGTCGATCAGGGCGTCGATGTGCTGACGCAGCACACCGACACGACCGCACCGATGCAGGTGGCTGAGGAGCGCGGCATCCATGCGTTCGGCCAGGCTTCCGACATGATCAAGGCTGGACCGAAGGCGCAGCTGACGGCAATCGTCGACACCTGGGGCAACTACTACTCCAAGCGCGTGCATGCGCTGCTCGACGGCACCTGGAAGTCCGAGCAGAGCTGGGACGGCCTGAAGGATGGCATCCTGAAGATGGCCGATTACACCAACATGCCTGACGACGTGAAGAAAATGGCTGAAGAGACCGAAGCCAAGATCAAGTCCGGTGAACTCGCACCCTTCACCGGCCCGATCAACAAGCAGGACGGCACGCCCTGGCTGAAGGCTGGCGAAAAGGCCGACGACGGCACGCTGCTCGGCATGAACTTCTACATCGAAGGCGTCGACGACAAGCTGCCGGCCTCGAAGTAAGGCATCCGAATAGACTGAGGTAGACAAGGGGCGCCCACGGCGCCCCTTTTTCTATATCAAGAATAAACCTCCACCTACGGTGGAGGACTGGACGAGTTTTACACGGTAGTTGAGAGACCTCCTGCTTGAACCGCTGGCGTGGCCCAGACTTCAAACAAGGAGGTTATATGGATGAGCAATCGCTCTCGCATGCGACGTGGGACTGCAAATATCACGTTGTTTTTGGCAGCAAATACCGAACGAAAAGACTCTACGGGGATGTGCGTCGAGAGTTGGGTGAACTCTTACGTCGTCTGGCTCAGCAAAAGGGCTGCCAGATCGAAGAGGGTCATTTGATGCCCGATCATGTCCACATGTTGATATCGATCCCGCCGAAATACTCGGTCGCGCATATAGTTGGATTTTTGAAGGGCAAGACGGCTCTTTACATTGCCAACAAGTACGCGCGTAAGCGCCGCTACAAAGGGTATCACTTTTGGGCACGTGGGTATTTCGTGTCGACGACGGGCTATAATGAGCAGGTCGTCAGACAATATATCCGGAACCAAGAAAAGGCCGACAAAGCTTCCGACTTTGCCGACCTCTTTAATCGTAGCTACTAAGCACTAACAAAACCACTTCTAGTGGTTCAAGCGCAGCGTTTCAAACCTCCACCTTTGGTGGAGGTCATGACTTATGCGTCACCAAGTTGGTCTGCCCAGTGGGGCAGATCAATTAAAAGGTGAAAACGCGTGAAAGAATGAGTACGCTGCTACGGTAATCTCTAACTCACATATAAAGCTGGGTATCGCCATGTGCGTCAGATATGTAGTCGTAATATCAATGGTTCTGACTTTATTTGCGGCAACTGCGCACGCCGACGAAGGTCAGGATAGATACAACGCCGGAGACTACGAGCGCGCACTGAAATATTGGCAACCCCTGGCTGAAAATGGAGATACTCAAGCTGAGTTTGGTTTGGGGCTTCTCTATGAAACCGGGCATGGTGTGGCGCAAAACTTCGATACGGCCCAGAATTGGTATCGGAAGGCGGCAGAGCAAGGCTTGTCTGACGCGCAAAACGCATTGGGGGCTATGTACGATGTTGGTCGGGGTATTGCCAAAGATGATGTGCAAGCCATTGAGTGGTATCGCAAAGCGGCGGAACAAGGCAACGTCCGCGCGGAAGTTAATTTGAGCAATATGTACCGATTCGGGCTTGGTGTTCCTCGTGACATAAACCTTGCTATTGCTTGGCTTCAAAAGGCATCCGACGCTGGTAGCCCCGCTGCTCAATCCAATTTGGGCGGCATCTATATTTCAGAGGATGGAGGCAAAGATTATTCGAAAGCAGCAATTCTGTTTCAAAAATCTGCAGACCAAGGTGACCCAGGAGGGCAAAATGGTCTTGGCATAATATGCGCTCAGGGCCTGGGAAGACCAAAGGATGCTTCTTGCGCGGTGGATTGGTACCGGAAGGCAGCAGAGCAGGGTGATCCGCACGCTGAAGTGAATCTTGCGAATGCGTATGCCGATGGCGTTGGGGTCGAAAAGGACATGTGTCAGGCGTTGTTTTGGTATCGGAAAGCCGCGGAACACGGAAACGTCCAAGCGCACAAGCATCTTCAATATTTCCTTCAGGATGCGTGCATCCTGAAAGGCTAAATGATGAATTAAAAATATTACTATATGACTTTTCTGACTGAGGGCAGGTGAGACAGCTTTTGTGGGATGTCGCCGGTCTATCCGGAATCGTTTTTTCGATCTATATATTTACCGGATAATCGCTTGCCACGGCCGCTATCGAACTCGATGCGACTGCTGCTTTGGTTTTGGGCGGAACACTGCTGATGGGAGGAGCGGGGTTCGTCGGAGGAGCGCTCATCGGAATTTTCATACAGGGCTTGATTCAGACCTACATCACCGTCGGTGGAGCTTTCCAGCTGGTGAGCGAAGATATTGATCGGCTTATCGCTGTTTGCGTTTATTCTGATGCAGAAGAGCCCTCTGCCGATTTCCCGTTTGAACGGACGATATGTCTGAGGGAAGGACGGAGTGCTTGCGTGGCCGATTGCTTGAGACCAGAAAATCCGAGGGAAAGCCACGCACGAGCCATGCTCAGGTCGTCGATGAGCTAGGCAAGGCGATCGTATCGGGCATATTTCCGATTGGCAGCATTCTTCCGGGCGACAGCGAACTGTTGCAACGCTTCAAGGTATCCCGCACCGTTCTGCGTGAAAGCATGAAGACTTTGGCCGCCAAAGGGCTGGTCGTGCCGCGGGCGCGGGTCGGGACGCGCGTCACCGAAAAGATCCACTGGAACATGTTCGATAACGAAGTGCTCAACTGGCACTTCGAAAGCGGGGTCAACAGGGAGTTTCTCCTCCACCTTTATGACATACGCATGGCGTTCGAGCCCTTTGCAGCCAGCCTTGTCGCAGAGCGCGCCAGTCGCGAGGACATTGATCTGCTGAAGCGACTGGCGGCTTCCATGTCCGCGTCGCATCATACGTCGGATAGTCTTGCCATCGCGGATCTGCATTTCCATCTTGCCATCACCGAGGCATCGCAAAACCCATTCATGCGGTCGCTCGGCGGGCTTATCGAGGCCGCGCTCGTCGGCATGTTTCGCATGAGCGCCCCGCCGGCAAGCAACGGCTTCAGCAATATCGCGGACACGCATATGGCGATCGTCGATGCGATTGCCGCGCATGACGGCTTGGCGGCGCACAAGGCCATGGAATTTGTCATCATCGATGGCCGTCAACATGTGCTGGAAGCTTTTGCGGCCCTTGCAGATGCCTGACGCTTATCTCTAATTTCGCCGTGGTTCATAGTTCGACTTGTTGCTATGAGGGGATTGCGCCGGTCACGGGCGGCGCCTGACCGTATTTCTCGGAGCTTGAAATGGAACGTACCTGCCTCGCCATCATCCTCGCCGCCGGCGACAGTACCCGCATGAAGTCGTCTGTGTCGAAGGTCCTGCATCCGATCGCCGGCCGGCCGATGATCGCGCATGTCATGGAGGCGATCGCCAAGACCGATATCTCGGCCGCGGCTCTGGTCGTCGGGCGCAACGCGGATGATGTCAGTGCGGCAGCGGCAATCGGCGGCATTGCCGTCGAGTCCTACCTGCAGAAGGAGCGCCTGGGGACCGGCCACGCTGTCTTGGCAGCGCGCGAGGCGATTGCGCGAGGCTATGACGATATCATCGTTGCCTATGGAGACGTGCCTCTGCTGACCGATGCGCCGCTTCGGGCTGCCCGCCAGGGGCTGGCCGACGGCAATGACGTCGTCGTCATCGGCTTTCATACCGACAATCCGAATGCCTATGGCCGGCTGCTGGTCAAGGACGGAGAGCTGATCGCCATCCGCGAGGCGAAGGACGCGACCGATGCCGAGCTGGCGATAACCTGGTGCAACAGCGGCCTGATGGCGATCAACGGCCGCAAGGCGCTGGATCTTCTCGATCGCATCGGCAACAGCAACGCCAAGGGCGAATACTATCTCACCGATCTCGTCGAGATCGCCCGTTCGCTGGGCGGCCGTGCGGTAGCCGTCGATGCGCCGGAAGTCGAAATGACCGGCTGCAACAACCGCGCCGAACTCGCCTTCATCGAGCGCCTCTGGCAGGAGCGCCGCCGGCATGAGCTGATGCTGTCGGGCGTGACCATGATCGCGCCGGAGACCGTGTTCCTGGCCTATGACACCGTGATCGGCCAGGATGCGCTGATCGAACCGAACGTCGTCTTCGGCCCCGGCGCGGTGATCGAGGGAGGCGCGGTCATCCATGCCTTCTCGCATATCGAGGGCGCGCATGTCGGCGCCGGGGCGACGGTCGGGCCATTTGCGCGGCTGCGTCCGGGCGCCGATCTCGCCAGCGATGCGAAGGTCGGCAATTTCTGCGAGGTCAAGAATGGCAAGATCGGCGAGGGCGCCAAGGTCAATCACCTGACCTATATCGGCGACGCGACGATCGGCCCAGGCAGCAATATCGGTGCGGGCACGATCACCTGCAACTATGATGGCGTCAACAAGCACGAGACGCATATCGGCGCCCATGCCTTCATCGGCTCCAATTCCTCGCTGGTGGCCCCCATCCGCATTGGCGATGGCGCCTATATCGCCTCCGGCAGCGTCATCACCGATGACGTTCCCGCCGATGCGCTGGCTTTGGGCCGCGCACGCCAGGAGATCAAGCCGGAGCGCGCCAAGGTGATCCGTGAAAGGGCTCTCGCCATCAAGGCTGCGAAGAAGGGCGGCCACTAAACCCTTGCGCGACTGACGTAACGGTCGGAAATCGAAAGTGACCGTCACGGCAATTGAGAAAACTGCAGGAATGATTAGGACTTGCCCTCATATCTGAGGCCAGACGGAGAATTGTATGTGCGGCATTGTTGGGATCGTCGGAACGAAGCCGGTGGCGGATCGTCTGGTGGATGCGCTGCGGCGTCTCGAATACCGCGGCTATGATTCGGCGGGGGTCGCGACGATCCATGACGGCGTGATGGATCGCCGTCGCGCCGAAGGAAAGCTGTTCAATCTGGAAAAGCGGCTGGAGTCGGATCCGCTGCCCGGCACGACAGGCATTGCCCACACGCGCTGGGCAACCCACGGTGTTCCGAATGAAACGAATGCCCATCCGCATTTCGTCGAAGGCGTTGCCGTCGTCCATAACGGCATCATCGAGAACTTCTCCGAACTGCGCGAGGAACTGAAGGCCGAAGGCAAGGTATTCGTTTCGCAGACGGACACGGAAGTGGTGGCGCATCTGCTTGCAAACTACGTCCGCGAAGGGCTGGATCCGCGCGCGGCGATGCTGAAGATGCTCAACCGCGTCACTGGCGCCTATGCCTTGGCCGTGATGTTCCAGAACGATCCCGGCACGCTGATGGCCGCACGCTCCGGCCCACCGCTTGCCGTCGGGTACGGAAAGGGCGAGATGTTCCTCGGCTCCGATGCCATCGCGCTTGCGCCGTTCACCAACGAAATCACCTATCTCGTCGATGGCGATTGCGCCATCGTCACGCATGACGGCGTGACCATTCTCGACTTCAACGGCAAGGAAGTGAGCCGTCCGCGCCAGATCTCCCAGGCAACCGCCTATGTGGTCGACAAGGGCAACCATCGCCACTTCATGGAAAAGGAAATCTACGAGCAGCCGGAGGTCATCTCCCATGCGCTCAGCCACTACGTCGATTTCGCCAGCCATCGGGTACGCCCGGACATTTCGTCCATCGACTTCGGCAGCGTTTCCGGACTCGCGATCTCGGCCTGTGGCACGGCCTATCTTGCCGGTTTGGTGGGGAAATACTGGTTTGAGCGCTATGCGCGCCTGCCGGTGGAAATCGACGTTGCCTCCGAATTCCGCTATCGCGAGATGCCCTTGTCGCCGTCGCAGGCGGCGCTGTTCATCTCGCAGTCCGGCGAGACCGCTGACACGCTGGCATCGCTGCGCTACTGCAAGGACAACGGCCTGAAGATCGGCGCCGTGGTCAACGTCAAGGAATCGACCATCGCGCGCGAATCCGACGCGGTGTTTCCGATCCTGGCCGGTCCCGAAATCGGCGTTGCCTCGACGAAGGCTTTCACTTGCCAGCTCGCCGTTCTCGCATCTCTGGCGATTGGAGCGGGTGTTGCCCGCGGCACCGTCAGCGCCAAGGACGAGGAAGACCTGGTGCGCCATCTCGTCGAGATGCCGCGCATCATGGCGAATGTCCTGAATATCATCCAGCCGCAGATGGAAAGCCTGTCGCGCGAGATTTCAAAGTTCAAGGATGTGCTCTATCTCGGCCGCGGCACCAGCTTCCCGCTTGCCATGGAAGGCGCGCTGAAGCTGAAGGAAATCTCCTATATCCACGCCGAGGGCTATGCGGCCGGCGAATTGAAGCATGGGCCGATCGCGCTGATCGATGAAAACATGCCGGTCATCGTCATCGCCCCGCACGACCGCTTCTTCGACAAGACCGTTTCCAACATGCAGGAAGTGGCGGCGCGCGGCGGCCGAATCATCTTCATCACCGACGAATTGGGCGCAGCCGCCTCGACATTGCCGACCATGGCGACGATTACCTTGCCCGTTGTCGACGAGATCATTGCGCCGATCATCTTTTCGTTGCCGATTCAGCTGCTTGCCTATCATACCGCTGTCTTCATGGGCACGGACGTCGATCAGCCGCGCAACCTCGCCAAATCGGTGACGGTGGAATAAAACATCCCGCTGTCGAGCCTTTGTCGTCACGTCGTCGTGAGCCGGGCCTCAGTTCGGCACGGCGACGCGGCTGGCGGGTTGTATGCAGGGCCGATTTCTGGCACGTTTCTTGAGTGGAGATGGTGGGGAGGATTTGCCGGGTAGCGGTAGCGACGGAACGGAGTTTTCGAGCGGCGAATGACTGAGAAACTCATCAAGATATCCGTAACCACGCGGATCAGAAATAATTTCCTGGCCGGCCTGATTATCTGCGCTCCGATAGCCATCACGCTCTGGCTGACCTGGTCCGTCGTCCATTGGGCCGACAGCTGGGTACGGCCCTATATTCCGGCGCGCTACGATCCCGAGAGCTATCTGAATTTTGCCGTTCCCGGCACGGGCCTGCTGATCGCGATGATCTTCATCACGATCGTCGGTTTCCTGGCCAAGAACCTCATTGGCCAGAGCATCGTTCGTTTCGGCGAGTCGATCGTCAATCGCGTTCCTCTGGTGCGGACCATCTACAAGAGCGTCAAGCAGATCTTCGAAACCGTGTTGAAGGAGCAGGGCACCTCGTTCAAGAAGGTCGGGCTCATCGAATATCCGAGCCCCGGCCTGTGGTCGATCGTGTTCGTCTCCACGGATGCCAAGGGCGAGATCGCCTCGAAGTTCAACGCGCTGGGGCAGGACATGGTGGCGGTCTTCCTGCCGCCCACTCCTGTACCGACGGCGGGCTTTCTGGTTTTCGTCCCGCGCGAGAAAATCACCGTCCTCGACATGAGCCCGGAGGATGGCGCCAAACTCCTGATTTCCGGCGGCCTTGTCGCGCCTGAATACAGGGAGGAGCTGGTCGCGACAAAAAGCCTGCGTCCGCCGGTTCCCATGAAATCGCTCTCCTAGAATAAGTCCGGCCGTCGGCTGCGATCCTCGCGTCATGCGCGAGCTGTCATGTGCGTATCATGTTGACGTCTTAGACCGTCCCTGGGACATGCATCGGGATTATCTCATCAGCGGCATGTGCGGAGCGTCAGCGCCGGGCAGTGTGTTTTGCGGTGCTTTATCCGCTGGAGATGAATGCCACTGTCTTCGCACGGGTTTTCATCAGGAGGATATTGCCTTGAAAAATATGCGTTTCAGGAGCTTGCCGCTGCTTTCGGTCGCGCTCGCCACATGTGTTTTTACCGCGCCGATGATGGCGTTCGCGGATAGTTCCGTAACGGTCCAGGGCGTGACGCTCGTCAACAAGGGCCGCGTCGCCGTGGGGCGTATCCCCTCCAACCTGCGCGACAAGTTCGGCGAAACCTTCGGCTCCGGTTCCGGCATGTCGATCGATACGAAAAACTGGGTTCGCAACGCCGACGGCACCTATAAGGGTTCGCTATGGCTGCTGCCGGACCGTGGCTACAATGCGGTCGGCACCACGGACTATCGCCCGCGCCTGAACACGATCGACGTTACCTTGAGCCCGGTCGCGCCCGGTGCGGCGCCGGAAGCCGGCAAGGAACAGTCGGGCGTCGACGCCAAGCTCGCCGATACCCTGCTGCTGAAGGACGACAAGGGTGCCGACACCACCGGTCTCGATCCCGCCGATGGCACCCGCCATCCGGAAGGCGCCATGCCGCTGCTGCCCCAGGCGCCGAACGGCAAGATCTCGCTCGATACCGAAGCCGTCGCTCGTCTGCCCGACGGCACGATGTTCATCAGCGATGAATACGGCCCCTATATCTATCGTTTCGCTGCCGATGGCCGCATGATGTCCGCAACGCCGCCGCCGGCCGCGCTGCTGCCGATGCGCAACGGTGTCGTCAACTTCGCTTCCAACAATCCCGGTCCCGGCGAATCCGCCCCAGATCCGAAAGATCCGACCAGCGGCCGGCAGAACAATCAGGGTCTGGAAGGCATGTCGCTCACCCCGGACGGCAAGTTCCTGATCGCCGTGCTGCAGTCCGCAACCCGTCAGGACGGCGGCGATTCCGGCTCGACGCGCCAGAACACCCGGGCGCTGGTCTATGACGCGGCCGATCCGGCGAACCTGAAGCTGGTCCACGAATATGTCGTGCCGCTGCCGGTCTTCACCGACGCCAAGGGCAAGACAGCGGTCGCCGCCCAGAGCGAAATCTATGCGCTCTCGCCGCAGACTTTCCTGATGCTCGCGCGCGACAGCAACAATGGTTACGGCATGAAGGGTGACAAGTCACTCTACCGCAGCATCGTCGCGGTCGACGTCTCCGCCGCCACCGACATTGCCGGCGGACAGTTCGATGCCGACAAAGCGGTCGCGCCCAAGGGCGTTCTCGATCCGACAGTGAAGCCGGCCGCGGTCAGCCAGTTCATCGACATCAACGACAGTGCCGATCTGGCCCGCTTCGGCCTCCACAATGGCGCTCCGAACGACCGCAACAATCTCTCTGAAAAGTGGGAGGCGATGTCGCTCGCCAGCGTGCAGGATCCGAAGCTGCCGGACGATTACTTCCTGTTCATCGCCAACGACAACGACTTCCTGACCCAGGACGGCTATCAGGTCGGCGCTGCCTATAAGGGCGATGGCGGGGCCGACGTCGATACCATGTTCCAGGTATTCCAGGTTACCATTCCCGGCCTCGCCGCGAAGTAAGACCGCGAAACAGGGATGGGCGCGGCACCGCGCCCATCCGTTCATCCCGCCCGAAGGAACCGGATCGCTTCGTCGCGGCGGAAGAGATAGAGCAGGGTGCGCACCGCCATGCCGCGCTCGCCGGTCAGCTCCGGATCGCGCTCGATGAGATAGGCGGCATCCTTGCGGGCGATTTCCAAAAGGTCGGCATGGGCCTCGAGGCTGGCGATGCGGAAGCCGGGCGTGCCGGACTGGCGCGTTCCGAGGAGCTCGCCTTCGCCGCGCAGCTTCAGGTCTTCCTCGGCGATACGGAACCCGTCCTCGGTATCACGCATGATCGATAGCCGTGCGTGACCGGTTTCGCCGAGCGGCCCTTTGTAGAGCAGGATACAGGTGGAGGCTTCGTCGCCGCGACCGACACGTCCGCGCAGCTGATGCAACTGAGCCAGGCCAAAACGCTCCGCGTGTTCTATGACCATGATGGTCGCGTCAGGTACGTCGACGCCCACCTCGACGACGGTCGTGGCGACCAGCAGGCGGATCTCGCCGTTCTTGAAAGCCATCATCACGGCATCTTTTTCCGGCCCGCTCATTCGGCCATGAATGAGACCGATGCCCGGACCCAGCGCCTTCGTCAGCGTCTCATGACGCTCCTCGACCGACATTAAATCAGATTCTTCGGATTCTTCCACAAGCGGACATATCCAATAGGCTTTCTTGCCTTCGGAAAGCGCACTTCTCAGCCGGCCGACGATATCGCCCGTTCGCTCGTTTGGAATGGTGATTGTCTGGATCGGCTTGCGCCCGGCCGGCTTCTCGGTGAGCTTGGAAACGTCCATGTCACCGAAAGCGGCCAATACCAGCGTGCGCGGGATAGGCGTTGCGGTCATGACGAGCATATGCGGCGAGATGCCCTTGGCGGTCAGGCGCAGGCGCTGGTGAACGCCGAAGCGATGCTGCTCGTCGACGACAGCCAACATGAGATTGGCATAGGCGACGCTGTCTTGAAACAAGGCGTGCGTGCCGATGATGATCTGCGCCTCGCCGGAGGCTATGCGCTCTAGGATCGCATCCCGCTCGCGTCCCTTGGTGCGCCCCGTGAGAACTTCGACGGAAAGGTTTGCATTTGCTGCGAATTTCGAGATTGTAGCATAATGCTGGCGGGCAAGAATTTCAGTCGGCGCCATCAGCACCGCCTGGCCGCCGCTTTCGATCACGGCGGCGATCGCCATCAGCGCAACCAGCGTCTTGCCGGCGCCGACATCACCCTGCAGCAGCCGGAGCATGCGCTCCGTGCCCGCCATATCCTTGAGGATATCGGCAACCGCGTCACGCTGGCTGTTCGTCATGGAGAAGGGAAGGGATTCCAGTATCTTGCGGCTGATTTCTCCAGTCGCATGTACGGGCTTTCCAGCCACCTTGCGCAGTCTTTGGCGCACGAGAGATAGGGAGAGCTGCCCCGCCAGGAACTCGTCATAGGCAAGCCGCCGGCGTGCCGGCGCTTGCGGGTCGATATCGGCCGCATCCCTTGGCGCGTGCAGCATATGGAAGGCATCGGAGATCGTGGGAAAGCCCTGCTTCTGGGCAAGCGCCGGATCGTCCCACTCGGGCAGTTGCGGGATGCGCGGCAATGCCGCCTCGATGGTCTTGCGCAGGAATTTCGGCGAGAGCCCGGCGGTCAACGGGTAGACCGGTTCGACCAGCGGCAGGTTTTCCGCCTCGCTTTCGCGCATGATATAGTCCGGGTGCACCATGGAGGGGCGGCCGTTGAACCAGTCGACCTTGCCGCTGACCGTAACGGTCTCATCGACCGGCAGCTGCTTTTCGAGCCATTGCGCCTTGCCGCGGAAAAAGACCAGCGCAAGCTCGCCGGTTTCGTCATGCAGATAGACGCGGTAGGGAATGTTGCTGCGCGCGGGGGGCGGCTGATGCCGGTCGACGCGACCGGTAATGGTGACGATGGCCCCCTGCGGCGCTCTGGCGATACCGGGCTGTTCGCGCCGGTCGATGATCGAGTGCGGCGCGTGGAAAATGAGGTCGATGACGCGGCAGTCGTCGATCGTCTCGCGGTCGAGCAGCTTTACCAGCAGCTCGGACACCTTCGGCCCGACGCCGGGCAGCGAGGATATGGAGGCGAACAACGGATCGAGGATGGCGGGACGCATGGCCGGCAAAATGCGACGGGCAGGGCGCGTTTGGCAAGGGGGAGCGGCAGGCACGATGTCCTTGAGGCCAACACTCCCCCGAAAATTGCGCTTCCGACGCTTTTTTCTGAAAAACCGGTTCCCACCTTTCGATGCTGGTTTTATAGAGACGCATCAACATAAAGGTGTTTTCAATGACTGGGCTCACCCTCAGCAGTGCCGATCTCGATCCCCGCCGTCGGCGCATCCTTTTTCGCTGCTGGCATCGCGGCGTTCGCGAGATGGATCTGGTTTTCGGCCAGTTTGCCGACAACGAGCTGCCGGGCCTCCCCGAGGCCGATCTCGATGAGCTGGAGCGCATCATGGCCGAGGAAGACAATGATCTTCTCAGGTGGATCCTCGGTAGCCAGCCGACGCCGCAGCATCTGCAGACGCCTCTCTTTGAGCGCCTGGCGTCCTACAGGCCCGATTTCGAAGAGATCGCCGAAAGGTTCGGACTAACGAAATGATCCCCGGTTTCGACGCGAAGAAGCTGCTCGCCGCAAGCGAGCCGATGACGATCGGTCATGTCCCGGCCGGCCTGGAGCCCTTCCTGATTGCCGAGATGGCAAAGGCCGGCCAGCCGATCGCCTATGTCATGTCCGACGGCCAGCACATGGCCGATGTCGAACAGATGCTCGGCTTCATCGCGCCCGAAATACCGGTGCTTACCTTGCCTGCCTGGGATTGCCTTCCCTATGACCGCGTTTCGCCGAGTTCCGACACATCGGCCCGGCGTCTGGCGGCATTGTCGGGTCTCATTGCGCACCATCGCAAGCCACATGCGGCCATTGTGCTCGTCACCGTCAATGCCATGCTGCAGAAAGTCGCGCCGCAGGACATTATCGAGAGCCTGGCGTTCTCGGCCCGGCCCGGCAACCAGGTCCGCATGGACGATATCGCCAGCCGCCTCGAGCGCAATGGTTTCGATCGTGTAGCCACGGTGCGCGAAGTCGGCGAATTTGCCGTGCGCGGCGGCATTCTCGACGTCTTCGTTCCGGGCACGGAAGAGCCGGTGCGTCTGGATTTCTTCGGTGACACGCTGGAAAGTATCCGCAGCTTCGATCCGGCCAGCCAGCGCACGACGGGACAGGTACGCTCGCTCGATCTCAATCCGATGAGCGAGGTAACGCTGACGCCGGATACGATCAGCCGCTTCCGCAAGAACTATCTCTCGGCATTCGGGGCAGCCACGCGCGACGACGCGCTCTATGTCGCCGTTTCCGAAGGGCGCCGCTACGCCGGCATGGAGCACTGGCTGCCGCTCTTCTACGAGAAGCTGGAGACGGTATTCGACTATCTCAAGGGTTTCCGGCTGGTCACGGATCATACCGTGCGCGAGGCGGCCGAGGAGCGCTCCAAGCTCGTCTTCGACTATTACGACGCCCGTCTGCATTCCGGCCAACCCGCCAAGGGTCAGATGGCGCAGGGCACTCCCTACAAGCCGGTGACGCCCGGCCAGCTCTATCTCGACGGCAAGACTTTCGGCAATGCGCTCGACGCCTTCGGCGCCATTCGCATCTCGCCCTTCAACGAGCACGAAGGCGAGGCGCGTCGCGTGATCGAGCTTGATGCTCGGCAGGGGCCGCGCTGGGCGCGGTCCGCGACCGATAACGCCGACAGCGAGCGCGTCAACGTCTTCGATGCCGTCGTCAAGCATATTGCCGACAAGCGGGCCGCGGGTGGCAAGGTGCTGATCTCGGCCTGGACGGAAGGTTCGCTCGACCGCCTCCTGCAGGTGCTGTCCGAGCATGGGCTGGCACGCGTCAAGACGATCGAGGCTTTCAAGGATCTCGGCGGATTGGCGAAAGGCGAGGCGGCCGCGGCGGTGCTCAGCCTGGAAGCGGGTTTCGAAGCGGGCGACCTTATCGTCGTCGGCGAACAGGATATTCTCGGCGACCGCATGGTGCGCCGCTCCAAGCGCCGCAAGCGCGCCGCCGACTTCATCTCGGAAGTGGCGGGGCTGGACGAGGGCTCGATCGTCGTTCATGCCGAGCATGGTATCGGCCGCTTCGTCGGGCTGAGGACCATCGAGGCCGCCGGCGCACCGCATGCGTGCCTTGAGCTGCGCTATGCCGACGACGCCAAGCTGTTCCTGCCGGTCGAAAACATCGATCTCCTGTCGCGCTATGGCGGCGAAGGCACCGAGGCGCAGCTCGACAAGCTCGGCGGCGGCGCCTGGCAGATGCGCAAGGCCAAGCTCAAGAAGCGCCTGCTCGATATGGCCGGCGCCTTGATCCGTGTCGCAGCCGAGCGCCTGACCCGGCATGCGCCGGTACTCAGCACGCCGGATGGCCTCTATGACGAGTTTGCCGCTCGCTTCCCCTATGACGAGACCGACGATCAGATGAACGCCATCGAAGCGGTGCGCGAGGATCTTGGTGCCGGCCGGCCGATGGACCGCCTCGTCTGCGGCGACGTCGGCTTCGGCAAGACGGAAGTGGCGCTCCGCGCCGCTTTCGTGGCCGCCATGAACGGCGTGCAGGTCGCAGTCGTCGTTCCGACGACCTTGCTCGCCCGCCAACATTTCAAGACCTTCTCCGAGCGCTTCCGCGGCCTGCCGATCCGGGTGCAGCAGGCATCGCGCCTCGTCGGCTCCAAGGAGCTTGCCCTCACCAAGAAGGAAGTGGCCGACGGCAAGACCGATATCGTCGTCGGTACGCATGCGCTGCTCGGCGCCGGCATCCAGTTCGCCAATCTCGGCCTGCTCGTCATCGATGAGGAGCAGCATTTCGGTGTCAAGCACAAGGAGCGCCTGAAGGAGCTGAAGAGCGACGTGCATGTGCTGACGCTGTCGGCGACGCCGATCCCGCGCACGCTGCAGCTGGCGATGACGGGCGTGCGGGAGCTGTCGCTCATCACCACGCCGCCGGTCGACCGCATGGCGGTGCGCACCTTCATATCGCCGTTCGATTCCCTCGTGATCCGCGAAACGCTGATGCGCGAGCATTATCGCGGCGGCCAGAGCTTCTATGTCTGTCCACGTCTTGCCGATCTCACCGATATCCACGCCTTCCTGCAATCGGATGTACCGGAGCTGAAGGTGGCCGTCGCGCATGGCCAGATGCCGGCCGGCGAGCTGGAAGACATCATGAATGCCTTCTACGAAGGCCGCTATGACGTGCTGCTGTCCACCACCATCGTCGAATCCGGCCTCGACGTGCCGACAGCCAATACGCTGATCGTCCATCGAGCAGACATGTTCGGCCTTGCGCAGCTCTATCAGCTCCGCGGTCGCGTCGGCCGCTCCAAGGTCCGCGCCTTCGCGCTCTTCACGCTGCCGGTCAACAAGGTGCTGACGACGACGGCCGAGCGTCGGCTCAAGGTGCTGCAGTCGCTGGATACGCTCGGCGCGGGCTTCCAGCTCGCCAGCCACGACCTCGATATCCGCGGCGCCGGTAATCTGCTCGGCGAGGAACAGTCCGGCCATATCAAGGAAGTCGGTTTCGAGCTTTACCAGCAGATGCTCGAGGAGGCCGTCGCCGAGGTCAAGGGCATCGACGAGATCCAGGATACCGGCTGGTCGCCGCAGATCTCCGTCGGCACGCCGGTCATGATCCCCGACAATTACGTGCCGGATCTGCATCTGCGCATGGCGCTTTATCGCCGCCTCGGCGAGATCACCGAAATCAAGGAGATTGACGGTTTCGGCGCCGAAATGATCGATCGCTTCGGCCCATTGCCGATCGAGGTGCAGCATCTCCTCAAGATCGTCTACATCAAGTCGCTCTGCCGCATTGCCAATGTCGAGAAGCTGGATGCCGGCCCGAAGGGCGTCGTCGTGCAGTTCCGCAACAAGGAATTCCCGAACCCGGCCAACCTCGTCGGCTACATCGCCAAGCAAGGCACCATGGCCAAGATCCGCCCCGATCACAGTGTCTTCCTGACCCGCGATCTGCCGACGCCGGAAAAGCGGCTGCAGGGCGCGGCCGTGGTCATGACTCAGCTGGCGGAACTCGCGAAATAGGGAGGCGGGCTTTCAGCGCTCTTTACGGCTGACAAAAGCCCCGTTTCTTTTTCGGTTTAAAGCACGCCGCCGCCAGCTTCGAATACCCCCGGCAATCGCCTTGCGGAATGCGGCTAGTTGCCTATGGCGTAGATGCGGCTTCACTTTGCATATTCGAGCGCCGCATGAAGCGTCCCGGGGGCAAGCCGACATGGCGACTGAAGGCGGTGCTGAACGTGCTGGCAGATCCATAGCCAACCCGCATCGCCACCTCATCGAGCGCCATCTTTCCGTCGCGCAACAGGTTTTTGGCAACGGCCATTCGCCAAGCCAGCAGATATTCCATGGGCCTGAGCCCGACCAGGCGCAAGAAGCGATCGAAGAAAGCTGAACGGGACATGGCGGCCTCGCTTGCGAGTTCCGGAATTGTCCAGGCCCGCTCGATATCACCGTGCATGCCGCGCAGAGCGGCTGCAATCCGGGGGTCGGCAAGCCCACGCAGGAGACCCGGTTGCGCTTCCCGCGCAGGGGCGGCACGCAGCGCTTCGATGAGCAGGATTTCCGCGAAGCGTTCAAGGATAAGGTCGCGGCCAATGTTTTCGCCAGTTGCTTCCTCGCCGACCAGATGCACCAGCTGCGCCAGCCGCGGAACCCCGCGAATGTGGATCATCCGCGGCAGGAGCGAGACAAACAAGGCTGCATCGGGCGAACCGAACGAGAACCAGCCGCCGAACTGTCGAACGTCGGCAGGCCCATGTTGGCGGCCATAGCGAATTTCCCCGGCGGGCGGCGGTGCTGTTTTCGGATCGATGTTCAGAACCGTTGCGGGCTCGAAGCCGGACATGGTGAAGGCCGGCGTGGCCGGCAGCAGGACGAAGTCACCTTCTTCGAGAACGACCGCTGCTTCGCCTTCGACCGCCAGGCGGCATCGTCCTTCAATCACCGCGCAGAAACCCGGTTGGCCGAATTCGGCATAGCGCACGGCCCAGCGTCCGGCGCCGCTGATCTCCTTCGAGAAGACGGCGCGGGGTCGAAGGAGCTGGATCACGTCAGTAAGCGGGTCAGGCATTCTGGACTTTTGCGAATGAAATTCGGACGAATGATTGATGTTAGTCCTGATTATGTCCGTTACATCGGTCTCGTCAACAAAGATCACAGGAGATCGACATGAATACTGTCCTTATCACCGGCTGTTCGTCCGGCTACGGGCTGGAGACCGCCCGGCATTTTCACGCGCAAGGCTGGACCGTCATCGCCACCATGCGCACCCCCCGCACAGACCTGCTGCCCGAGTCGATACGCATCCTGCCATTGGACGTGACCAGTGCGCAGAGCATCGCGGCTGCTATCGAGGCGGCGGGGCCGATCGACGTTCTGGTGAACAATGCGGGGATCGGCGTCGTCGGCGCCTTCGAGGCGACGTCGATGTCGCGTGTGCGCAAGGTATTCGAGACCAACACCTTTGGCGTGATGGCGATGACCCAGGCAGTTATTCCGCAGATGCGCGAGCGCCGGTCCGGAGTGATCGTGAATGTCACGTCCAGCGTGACGCTGGCATCGATGCCGCTGGCGGCGGCCTATACTGCCAGCAAGCAGGCCATTGAGGGTTTTACCGGGTCGCTTGCCCATGAGTTGGCCGCCTTCGGAGTGCGTGCGAAACTCGTGGAGCCCGGCTATGCGCCAACGACGCGGTTTGCGGCAAACACCGATGTTCCGGTCATGGACTTGATTCCCGAAGCCTATCTCGATTTCGCTCGGCCGATTTTTGCGGGGTTTGCCAATCCACCCCTCACAACAAAGGAAAGCGACGTGGCCGCGGCGATATGGCTCGCCGTCAACGATGGCTCAGACCGACTGCATTATCCGGCGGGGGAAGATGCAGTCGCATTGGCAGGGCTGGCCTGAGGGGAGCAGCACCGATCAGCGACCCTTCCCGATGATCGGTGCCTTGAAACGTTCGGTTTGCGGCCGGGCCTGAATTCCATGCACAGCCGCTTCCGGCGCTCACGGATATCTCGTGCCCGAAAGCAATGGAAAGCATCTGCCGGCTGTCGCAGAAGCGGCTGACGCCGCTCAATTCATCCCGGCTCGGGCCTCGGCCTTCATCTTGGCGATATCGCGCAGCGCGCCGGCGATCACATCCGGGGTCTGGGCGCCGCTGACGGCATATTGCTGGTCGAAGATGAAGAAGGGCACGCCGGTGACGCCGATCTTCTGCGCGGCGTCGATTTCGGCTACGATGAGGTCACGGTCGGCATCCGAGGCAAGCAGTGTGGCGACGACGGAGCGGTCGAGCCCGGCATTTTCAGCGATATCGAGCAGAACCGCGTGGTCGCCGACATTGCGGCCCTCTTCGAAGTTGGCCTTGAAGAGGGCGTTGACGACCTTGTCCTGCTTTTCGCGGCTTTCCGTGACGGCCCAGTGGATCAGGCGATGGGCGTCGAGTGTGTTCGGGCCGATCTTGATGGCGTCGAAATCGAACTTGATGCCCACTTCGCGGCCGAGATCGGTCAGCATCTTGTGTCCCTGCGCCACACGCTCGGCGCCGCCGAGCTTCTGCTCCAGCGCCTTCTTCTGGTCGACGCCTTCGGGCGGATAGTCCGGGTTCAGACGATAGGGGCGCCAGTTGAGGTCGACACCCACTTCGTCCTGCACCTCCGCAATCGCCAGCTCCAGGCGGGCTTTGCCGAGATAGCACCATGGGCAGACGACGTCTGAGACAATATCGATCGTGATGCGTTCCATGGTTTCGTCCTTTCGGTCTCCGGGCTGATCCTCCCCATCTATGCCTAAGTGGCGATGGCTTCAACCAGTTACCGAAAGGGAACCAACCGGCATCATTGCACCGAGGCGTCCCACCAGACGGGCAACTGGTAGCCATAGAGCGGCAATATGTCGGGATGGGCGATGTGGCTTCGCCGCGCTACCCACTGCTGGGCGATATGATAGAGCGGCACGACGTAATAGCCCGAAATCAGGATGCGATCGAACGAGCGCACGGCGTCGCGAAAATCATCGGCGGAATGCGCCGTCAGAAAGTGGTCGATCAGCGTATCGACGTCAGGATCCGCGACACCGGCAAAATTCAGGCTGCCCGGCGTCTTGGCGGCGACGGAACCCCATCGCCCGACTTGCTCGATGCCCGGTGACAACGACGAGGGATAGGATTTGACGATCATGTCGTAGTCGTAGCTTGTCGTGCGCAGCTGATATTGCGAATCGTCGACGGTGCGGATCGTGACGGCGATGCCGAGCAGCGCCAGCGAGCGGCGGTAGGCGAGGGCGATTCGCTCCTGATCCGCATTCTGCGTCATGATTTCGAAGCTGAGCTGCCGTCCGGCGCTGTCGACCATGCGTTCGCCCTTGATCGTATAGCCGCCCTGCTTGAGGAAGTTGACGGCCTTGCGCAGGATCTTGCGATCGCGGCCAGAGCCGTCGCTGATCGGGAGCTTGTAGGTGCCGTCTAGCACATCGGCGTCGATATGGTCCTTGATCGGGCCGAGCATGGCGAGCTCGTTGGCATCGGCGGGAGTGCCGAAGGACGAAAGATCGGAGTTCTGCCAGTAGCTTTCGGTGCGCGTATAGGCGCTGGAGGCAAGGCTACGGTTGAACCATTCGAAATCGAAGGCGAGCGCCAGGCCCTTGCGCACATTCTTGTCGGCGAAGATCGGCCGGCGCGTATTGAACACGAAGCCCAGCATGCCGCTCGGCAGCTTCGGCGTGAATGTCTCCTTCACGACGGCTCCGGAGCTGACCGCCGGGAAATTATAGGCCTGCTGCCAGTGAGCGGGGCTGCCATCCTGATAGATGTCGAGATCGCCCTTCTTGAAGGATTCGAACACGGTCGTGTCTTGCAGGAAGTAGTTCACCACCACCTGATCGTAATTGTCGACGCCGACTTTCGTCGGAATGTCCTTGCCCCAATAATCGGGATTGCGTTCGAAGACGATTCGCTGGCCGGGATCGACGCTTTTTACCCGATACGGGCCGGAGCCGATCGGGATGCTGAGCGTCGTGCGGTCGAAACTGTCAGGATCGGTCGCGTGCTTGGGCAGGATCGGCAGAGACGAGGCAATGATCAGCGGCGTCTCGCGGTTGGCCTTCTCGTTGAAGCGGATCAGCACGCCATGATCGCCGACCTTTTCCATGCTGCCGATCGTGTCGAGCCAGGAAGAGAAGGGGATGCGCCCCTTGTCGCGCAGGATCTGGAAGGTGAAGATCACGTCGTCCGGCGTCACGGGCTGTCCGTCGGACCATTTGGCGCCGGGATTGAGGTTGAACTGGATATAGCTCCTGCTGTCGTCCCATTCGACCGTCTGCGCCAGCAGGCCGTAAAGCGTGAAAGGTTCGTCGCGCGAGCGCTGCATCAGCGGCTCATAGATGAGGTTGCCGAATTCCGGATCCCACATGCCGCGCGCCGTCGTGCGCATGCTCTTTAGAATGAAGGGATTGAGGTTGTCGAAGGTGCCGACGACGCCATAGTTGATGCGGCCGCCCTTTTTGACATCCGGATTGACGTAAGGGAAATGTTTGAAGTCCGCCGGCAGCGCCGGATCTCCGTGCATGGCGATACCATGAAGCGGCTGCGCCACTACGGCGTTGCACAAGGCTGCGAAGAACAGGAAGACAGCGATCCGGAGCGCTTGCATGGCATCCTTTCCGGTAAGGGTACGATTCGGCGGAACCTTATCATGAGCGTGCCGAATTCAACACGCGACCGCGGAATTCTTAGGTGTCGGCAGAAAAGACCAAAGAAAAGCTGGATATCCGCGCCAGTGCGATGTAACAGGAGTGCCGGGTTTCCCGGGTCATGTATTTGCCTTATTCATTCGACAGGTGAACGACGGTTTGACCCGAATTGCATGGGACGGCGCGCTGTCGTCCCGCAGCGGATTTCAGGAGGCGGTTTCGCTATGATGTTCAAGACTGACAACAAAATGCGGGCAGGTCTCTCTGCTCTGGCTCTCATGATCGGCGCGGCCATGCCGGCGGCCGCCTTTGCTCAGGATGCGTCCAACGCAGCTCCTGCCGACGGCGGTGGCGATCCCAATCAGCCGCGTCTGGGCTGGTACAAGACCTGCGCCAAGCAGGACGATGCCGATATCTGCATCGTGCAGAACCTGATTATGGCAAACAACGGCCAGCTGGTAACGGCTGTCGGCCTCATCTCCGTCGATGGCAAGGTCAACCGCAAGATCCTGCAGATTTCCGTTCCGACGGCTCGCCTGATCCCGCCCGGCATCACCATGCAGGTCGATGGCGGCAAGGGCCAGAAGCTCGACTACGCCGTCTGCCTTCCGGACAAGTGCACCGCCGAAGTGCCGCTGACGGACGCCATGATCGCTTCGCTGAAGAAGGGCACCGATGTGACCTTCACCTCGATAAACTTCCGTCGCGCGCCGAACCCGATCAAGATTTCGCTCGGCGGCTTCGGCGCTGCCTATGACGGCCCAGCAATCTCCGACTCCAAGCTCGCTGAAAGCCAGAAGAGCCTGCAGGACAGCATGCAGAAGAAGGCTGAGGAAGCACGCAAGAAGCTCGAAGACGCGCAGAAGGCTGCCAAGCAGCAGTAAGCTTGCGAAACATCGTTTCATTGAAAAGCCCGGAGGAATCCGGGCTTTTTCTTTGTGACCAATCCTGTGGCCATGCCGCCGGAGCAATTCCAGGAAAATTGGGCAGCGGTTTTCCGTCCGGATTTGCGTGGAAACAAAGAGATTGAGCGGCTCGGCGATTCCATGAAACGCCGAGCCGCCCTGAAACAAAAACGGAAGGCGTTGGGAGCGCCTTCCGCTTGAAATGGAACTGGTTTGACAAGTGCTTAGTGGGCGAAGCTCATCTTGGGCTTGAGCTGTCCCGTGGGCGCCTGGTCGAAAATCTGGGCAATCTGCGGATTGCGAAGCGGAAGGCCGCTCTCGTCGTTCACGAGATTCTGTTCCGAGACGTATGCGACATACTCCGTCTCGTCGTTTTCGGCGAGAAGGTGGTAGAAGGGCTGGTCCTTGTCCGGCCGCACTTCTGCGGGAATGGAATTCCACCATTCCTCCGTGTTTGCGAATTCCGGATCGACATCGAAGACGACACCACGGAAGGGGAACATCCGGTGTCGAACCACATCGCCTATATTGAACTTTGCGTTGCGTTGTTTCATGGCACGACTTCCTTTCAAGTAATCATGTGGTGACTTTCACCACTGATATCAAGGATTTTGCCCCCATTCCTTCATCGAACCGTCACACTCGGCCCGGTTCCCCGCCGCGCGAATCGAGCTTGCAACACGCAAAGGCTCTCGTGCGGTGGAATGGCCGCCCGAAACGCGCGGCCAGTAAAAAGCCCCGGGCTAGCCGGGGCTTTATCACTCGATATCAGACCGAATAGTACATGTCATATTCGACCGGATGCGGGGTCATTTCGAAGCGCATGACTTCCTGCATCTTCAGTTCGATGAAGGCATCGATCTGGTCGTCGTCGAAGACGCCGCCGGCGGTGAGGAACTTGCGGTCCTTGTCGAGGCTTTCCAGCGCTTCGCGCAGCGATCCGCAAACCGTCGGGATCTTCTTCAGTTCCTTCGGCGGCAGGTCGTAGAGGTCCTTGTCCATGGCCTTGCCGGGATGGATCTTGTTCTTGATGCCGTCGAGGCCTGCCATCAGCATGGCAGCGAAGCCGAGATAGGGGTTGGCGGTCGGGTCGGGGAAGCGGACTTCGACGCGCTTTGCCTTCGGGTTCGAGCCGAACGGGATGCGGCAGGAGGCGGACCGGTTACGAGCCGAATAGGCGAGCAGAACCGGAGCTTCGTAACCCGGGACGAGACGCTTGTAGGAGTTCGTCGACGGGTTGGTGAAGGCGTTGATCGCCTTGGCATGCTTGATGATGCCGCCGATGTAGTAGAGGCAGCTTTCCGAGAGGCCTGCATATTCGTCGCCGGCGAAGGTCGGCTTACCGCCTTTCCAGATCGACTGGTGAACGTGCATGCCCGAGCCGTTGTCGCCGAAGATCGGCTTTGGCATGAAGGTTGCCGTCTTGCCATAGGCATTGGCGACCTGATGCACCACGTACTTGTAGATCTGCATGCCGTCGGCACTGCGAACCAGCGTGTCGAACTTGATGCCGAGTTCGTGCTGGGCGGCCGCCACTTCGTGGTGATGCTTTTCGACGGTGACGCCCATCTCGGTGAGAACCGTCAGCATCTCCGAGCGCATGTCCTGAGCGCTGTCGATCGGCGGGACCGGGAAGTAGCCGCCCTTGACGCGCGGACGATGGCCGAGGTTGCCGGTCTCGTAGTCGGTGTCGTCGTTGGACGGAAGTTCGCTGGAATCGAGCTTGAAGCCGGTATTGTACGGATCGGCCTTGTACTTCACGTCGTCGAAAACGAAGAACTCGGCTTCCGGGCCGAAGAAGGCCGTGTCGCCGATGCCGGAGGCCTTAAGGTAAGCTTCTGCTTTCTTGGCGGTGCCGCGCGGGTCGCGATTATAGGCTTCGCCGGAGACCGGATCGAGGATGTCGCAGAGGATAACCATGGTGGACTGCGCGAAGAACGGATCCATGTGGGCCGTATCCGTATCGGGCATCAGCACCATGTCGGATTCATTGATGGCCTTCCAGCCGCCGATCGAGGAACCGTCGAACATGACGCCGTCGGCGAACATGTCTTCATCGACACAGATGATATCCATGGTGAGATGATGCAGCTTGCCCTTGGGGTCGGTAAAGCGCAGGTCAACGAACTTGACGTCGTTATCCTTGATTTGTTTCAGAATGTCGCTTGCGGTCGTCATTAAATTACTTCCCTTGACTTAGATGACGATTAAACGAGCCTCGGCCGCAAGGGCCGGGCGGATTAGATGGCGTCGATGCCCGTTTCGCCGGTGCGGATTCGAATGACTTCTTCCACGTTGGAAACGAAAATCTTTCCGTCGCCGATACGGCCTGTTTGCGCAGCCTTGCGGATGGCCTCGATCACGGCCTCCGCATTTTCGTCCGCCAATACAACTTCGACCTTCACCTTCGGCAGGAAGTCGACGACGTATTCGGCTCCACGGTAAAGCTCCGTGTGGCCCTTCTGACGACCGAAGCCCTTCGCTTCCGTGACGGTGATGCCCTGCAGGCCAACTTCCTGAAGGGCTTCCTTCACTTCGTCGAGCTTGAAGGGCTTAATGATCGCTTCGATCTTTTTCATGAGAAAATGTCTCTCCGCTTCTCCTGTTACAGCAGGACTACTCCCCGCTCGGCCAACGTAATGCACGTATCATGCCAATTGAGAATGAGCCGCCGTAAAAAATCCCGGCGAATTTGCACCGAGACGATGAATTGATGAGGATTTTTCGGAAAAATGGAAGCGATTTCGCGTGTAAATGCGTGGGATAAGCAAAATTTCCCGAAAAAGTGCCGCGCGCGTGATGTTTGTTCCTTAGTAAGGTCTTGAATGTTATTGTTTAAATCTTATGCAGATGCATAATAATCGATCAAATCGTGTGGCGAAATGGCGGTTGTTTTTGAGGCAGATTTCGCATCTATAATGTTCGCCATGATGTTGCCGCTCGCCGACCTGCTCCTCACCCCAGACGCCATGGCCGCCGTCGACAGCGCAGCCGCAGCGTCCGGCATTGATTCCTATGGACTTATGGAAAAGGCGGGGCAGGCCGTTGCCGGCGTCGCGCTCCGACACTTCCCCGAGGCGCGTCGATATGTGGTCCTTTGCGGGCCTGGCAACAACGGCGGCGATGGCTATGTGGCCGCCCGCGCCCTGCGACGGGCCGGCGCCGACGTGCAACTCTTCCATCTGGGCGACCCGCAGAAGCTCAAGGGTGACGCGGCCCATGCTTTTGTCGATTGTCCGGTCAGTGGAGAGCCGATCGACAGCTATATACCTCGGCTCGGCGATGTCGTGATCGATGCCGTCTTCGGTGCCGGTCTCTCCCGCCCTGTGCCGGATGACGTGGCCGCCACGATCGCGCGGGTCGAGGCAGCGGGTGTTCCCGTGATTGCCGTCGATCTGCCTTCCGGCCTCGATGGGCGCAGCGGCCAGGTCCTTGGCGCAGCCTTCCGTGCCGCGCGCACGGTGACCTTCATGACGCGCAAGCCGGGGCATCTTCTCTTGCCGGGCCGTGAGCTTTGCGGAGATCTTGAGGTCTTCGACATCGGCATTCCCGGCCGCATCGTCCAGGCGCATGCCGATGGCTTGATCGCTGAAAACACGCCGGCACAGTGGCAGGCGAAAATACCGTCAGCGGACGCCGACACGCATAAATACAAACGCGGCCATCTCGTCGTCTTTTCCGGCGGACCGAACGCGACGGGCGCCGCACGCATGTCGGCCATGGCCGGGCTGAAGGCAGGCGCGGGCCTTGTCACCATCGCATCGTCGCCGGAAGCGTTGAGCGTCAATGCGGGCCTGCTCACGGCGATCATGCTGCACCCCATCGCGGATGAAGCCTCGTTGCGGGAATGGCTTGCAGACCAACGCCTATCGACCTTCGTTCTCGGGCCTGGTTTCGGTGCCGGCGACAAGGCAAGACAATTCTGCCTTGCGCTCGCGGATCGCCATCTGGTGCTGGATGCGGACGGCATCACCTCGTTTCGCGATCAACCGCAGAAGCTTTTCGACGCCTTTGCCGAAGGTCCGACACGATTGGTGCTGACGCCGCATGAAGGGGAGTTTGGCCGCCTCTTTCCGGACATCGCCGCCGACGAAGCCCTGAGCAAGGTCGACAAGGCGAGGGCTGCTGCGGCGCGTGCTCATGCTGCCATCATCTACAAGGGTGCCGACAGCGTGATCGCCGCGCCGGATGGCCGGGCCCTGATCAACACCAACGCGCCGCCCTGGCTTGCCACGGCTGGCTCCGGCGATGTGCTGGCCGGCATCGTCGGCGGCCTCATGGCGCAAGGAGCGCCCGCCTTCGAGGCAGCGGCTGCCGGTGTCTGGCTGCACGGCCTTGCCGGCCAGCATGCCGGCAAGGGGCTGACGGCCGAAGATCTCGTCGCCAACGTCAAGCCGCTTTAGGGCCGTTCAGGGAAAACTGTGCAGCGGTTTTCCAACCGGAATTGCGTAAGAACAAAAGATGGAGCGCTGTCGCCATTCGAACAAAAGCGGAAAGGCTCCGGGAGGCCGCTACTTCGCGACCTCTGCCTGCAACGCAATGGCGCCGGGAGGCGCGTTTACCTTGCCCTCGTGGATCATGAAGGCGAAGACATCGCGCGGCTCGACCTTGACCTTGCGGCTCGTATCGATCAGCGGCAGATCATCCGGCACCTTGCCTTCAGCCCAGGTTTTCAGGCGATTGGCCCAGGCCTTGAGGTCCTGCGGCGGATAGCAGGTCTCGATATCGTCCGATCCCTTCTGCAGGCGGGCATAGACGAAATCAGCCGTGACATCCGCGATCATCGGATACTCGAAATGCTCTGCGCATACCGGCGCGACATTGTATTTTTCGAGCAGCGCAATGAACTCCGGCACTTTGAAGGAATCATGCCGGACTTCGACGACATGTTTCAGCGCAAGACCATCCTGCTTGGCCGGCAGCAGCTTCAGAAACGCCTCGAAATCGTCCGGATCGAATTTCTTCGTCGGCGCGAACTGCCAGAGCAACGGGCCGAGATGATCGCCGAGCTCGCTGATGCCGGATTCCAGGAAGCGTTGCATCGACTCGCCCGCCTCGGCCAGAACCCGGCGATTGGTGACGAAGCGCGTCGCCTTCAGGGAGAAAATGAAGCCGTCTGGAACGTCGGCTGCCCATTTGGCGAAGACCTCGGGCTTCTGCGTGCTGTAATAGGTGCCGTTGACCTCGATCACCTTCAGCTGGCGGCTGGCGTAGTTCAGCTCGTCCTTCTGCTTCAGGGTGTCGGGATAGAAGGTCCCGCGCCAGGGCTCGAAAGTCCAGCCGCCTATGCCTGTGCGGATTTCGCCCGCTTTGGTCATGCTCTCCTCCTTGGACGTTCAGTCGGGTGAAACTCACTCCGCTGCGGCAACCTTCTTCAGCGGACGCCGCTCCAGCAGTTCCTTTAGGAATTGCCCCGTATAGGAGCGCTTCTCCTTGACGATGGCCTCCGGTGTTCCCACGGCAACGATCTCGCCGCCGCCATCGCCACCTTCCGGACCGAAATCGAGGATCCAGTCGGCGGTCTTGATGACTTCGAGATTGTGCTCGATGACCACGACGGAATTGCCCTGATTGACCAGTTCGTGCAGCATTTCCAGAAGCTTGGCGACATCGTGGAAGTGCAGCCCGGTTGTGGGTTCGTCGAGGATGTAGAGCGTGCGGCCGGTCGATCGCTTCGACAGCTCCTTGGCTAGCTTGACGCGCTGCGCCTCGCCACCCGAAAGCGTATTGGCCTGTTGCCCCACCTTGATATAGCCGAGACCGACATCCTTCAGGCTCTGCAGCTTGTCGCGCACCGCGGGAACGGCGGCAAAGAAATCGACGCCTTCCTCGACCGTCATGTCGAGCACGTCCGCAATCGACTTGGTCTTGAAGGTGACGTCGAGGGTTTCGCGGTTATACCGCTTGCCGTGACAAACGTCGCAGGTGACGTAGACGTCAGGCAGGAAGTGCATCTCGATCTTGATGACGCCGTCGCCCTGGCACGCCTCGCAGCGGCCGCCCTTGACGTTGAAGGAGAAACGGCCCGGCTGATAGCCGCGAGCCTTGGCTTCCGGCAATCCGGCGAACCAGTCACGGATCGGCGTGAAGGCGCCCGTATAGGTCGCCGGGTTCGAACGCGGCGTCCTGCCGATCGGCGATTGATCGATGTCGATCACCTTGTCGATATGCTCGAAACCGTCGATACGGTCGTGATCGGCGGGAATCTCGCGCGCACCCATGACGCGCCGCGCCGCCGACTTATAAAGCGTCTCGATCAGGAAGGTGGATTTGCCACCGCCTGAAACGCCCGTGACGGCGGTAAACACACCGAGCGGGATGGACGCCGTAACGTTCTTGAGATTATTGCCTCTCGCGCCGACGACCTTGATTTCCTTGCCCTTCTTGGGCTTGCGGCGCTCTTCGGGAACCGGCACGCCGAGCTCGCCGGAAAGATATCTTCCGGTCAGCGACTTCGGGTTCGCCATGATATCCTGCGGCGTCCCATGTGCCACCACCTGGCCGCCATGCACACCGGCTGCCGGGCCGATGTCGACGACGTCGTCCGCCGTCAGGATCGCATCCTCGTCATGCTCGACGACGATCACGGTGTTGCCGATGTCGCGCAGGTGCTTCAGCGTCTCCAGAAGGCGGGCATTGTCGCGCTGATGCAGGCCGATGGACGGCTCGTCGAGGACGTAGAGCACGCCGGTCAATCCCGAACCGATCTGCGACGCCAGCCGGATACGCTGGCTTTCACCGCCGGAAAGGGTCCCCGAGTTACGCGACAGGCTGAGATATTCGAGGCCGACATCGTTCAGGAAGCGCAGGCGATCGCGGATTTCCTTGAGGATGCGTACGGCGATTTCATTCTGCTTGTCGGTGAAGGTATCGGGCAACACGTCGAACCAGTCGCGGGCAACGCGAATGGACATTTCCGCGACCTGGCTGATGTGCAGCTTGTTGATCTTGACCGCCAGGGCCTCCGGCTTCAGGCGATAGCCGTTGCAGGCCGGGCAGGGGGCTGCCGACATGAAGCGCTCGATCTCTTCGCGTGCCCAGGCGGAATCCGTTTCCTTCCAGCGCCGTTCGAGGTTCGGAACGATGCCTTCGAAGTTCTTGTGCGTGGTGTAGGAGCGCGCGCCGTCGGCATAGTGGAATTCGATCTTGTCTTCCGTGCCGTTGAGGATGACGTCCTTGGCCTTGTCGGACAGCTCGTTCCAGCGGTTGCCGAGCTTGAAGCCGTAATGCTTGCCGAGCGCTTCCAGCGTCTGATTGTAATAAGGCGAGCTCGATTTGGCCCAGGGGGCGATTGCGCCATCGCGCAGCGTGCGTTCCGGCTCCGGCACGATCAGATCCGGGTCGATCTTCTGCTGCGAGCCGAGACCGTCGCAGGAAGGGCAGGCGCCGAAGGGATTGTTGAACGAGAACAGGCGCGGCTCGATTTCCGGTATGGTGAAGCCGGAAACCGGGCACGCGAATTTCTCCGAGAACAGCACGCGCTCGTGCGTCTCGTTCAGCGACTTGTTGGCCGAGCCGCCGGCAGCGGTTTCCTCCGGCGGCAGCGGCTTGTCGGCGAATTCGGCAACGGCAAGACCGTCCGCCAGACGCAACGAAGTCTCGAAGCTGTCGGCCAGGCGCGCGGCCATGTCCGGCCTGACCACGATACGATCGACCACCACGTCGATATCGTGCTTGTATTTCTTGTCGAGCGCCGGAACGTCGGCGATTTCGTAGAACTGCCCGTCGACCTTGACGCGCTGGAAGCCCTTTTTCATGAGCTCCGCCAGTTCCTTCTTGTATTCGCCCTTACGCCCGCGCACGAGCGGCGCCAGAATATAGAGCCTGGTGCCTTCCTCGTAGGCGAGAACGCGGTCCACCATCTGGCTGACCGTCTGGCTCTCGATCGGCAGGCCCGTGACCGGCGAATAGGGAACGCCGACGCGGGCAAACAGCAGGCGCATGTAGTCGTAGATTTCGGTGACCGTGCCGACTGTCGAGCGCGGATTGCGCGAGGTGGTCTTCTGCTCGATCGAGATAGCGGGCGAGAGGCCGTCGATCTGATCGACATCCGGCTTCTGCATCATCTCGAGGAACTGGCGCGCATAGGCCGAAAGGCTTTCGACATAGCGGCGCTGCCCCTCGGCATAGATGGTGTCGAAGGCCAGCGACGACTTGCCGGAGCCGGAAAGGCCGGTCATGACGATCAGCTTGTTGCGCGGCAGGTCGAGGTCGATGCCCTTGAGATTGTGCTCGCGCGCACCACGTATGGAAATAGTCTTCAGTTCGCTCATCGTCTTGTGCAGGTCCCTTGGAGTCTGCCTTTATTTAGTGATGCCGGCCCGCGTGTCGAGGCTGAAATGACGGGCGGGATCAGGTTTTCGATTCTGTTGACATCATCATAAGGACAAATTAGAACAAATAAAGAACAAAATGTCCTGTGGATATTTCTTTGTGGATGAAGAAGCCTTGGACGGTGCTGAAACAACACCTGATGGCGGCAATGGTCTAAGGTGTGCCGATGGAATTTAAGGGCCGTCGATGGGCGGCAAGTAGGGTGGTATCATGGCCGGTAGTGTGAATAAGGTAATTCTGGTTGGAAATCTCGGGGCGGACCCGGAAATCCGGCGCACGCAGGACGGTCGCCCGATTGCCAACCTCAACATCGCGACGTCGGAAACCTGGCGCGACCGCAATTCCGGCGAGCGCAAGGAAAAGACCGAATGGCACCGTGTCGTCATCTTCAATGAGGGCCTGTGCAAGGTCGCCGAGCAGTATTTGAAGAAGGGCGCCAAGGTCTACATCGAAGGCGCGCTGCAAACCCGCAAATGGCAGGATCAGAACGGCCAGGATCGCTATTCGACCGAAATCGTGCTGCAGGGCTTCAATTCCACCCTGACGATGCTCGATGGCCGTGGCGAAGGCGGCGGCTCCATCGAGGGCGGCGGCAGCCGTGGTGGTCGCGGCGGCGGTGACTTTGGTGGCGGCTACGGCGGCGGTGGCGGCGATTACGGTGGCGATGACTATGGCCAGCCGCCTTCGCAATCCTCCGGTCGCGGTGCGGGCGCCAGCCGCGGCGGCGCGTCCAGCGGTGGCGGCAGCAATTTCTCGCGCGATCTGGACGACGACATCCCGTTCTGAGACCGGCGCAGAAGCCGATTGTTGAAAAGCCCGCCCTACGGCGGGCTTTTTCGTATGTTTCGATTCAGCGATGCCGCCCAGATGGCTTGATCGTTAGTTGTTTTATCGCTCGCGGAGCCTTTGAGCTCTTTCAGAATGGCCTTGGGCCTCTATGGTTGGAACGGCATTTTTCTCGGTGAGAATATCTGTCCTCGAGATCTCGTCACTCAGACAGGTGAACAAGGCTGTCTTCAGAAAGGCATACCCTTATTTTTTGAAGAACGACCTGACGATGGAGCCTTTCACGAAAGGGCCAATGCCGACCTTGCACCGTCCACGACGAATTGCGCGGCAAGTGCGGCCAGGATGACACCGAGCAATCGGGTCAGGATGGCGCGGCCGGTGGCACCAAGCATACGGTCGAGACGGTCGGAAATGGCGAGCGCGGCAAAGACAAGGCAGAGATTGGCGGCGATGACGCCGATCAGTTGCGCTCGGTCGAGCGTTGTCTGCAGCGATCCCGCCAAAAGGATCGTGGCGGAGATCGCGCCGGGGCCGGCGATCAGGGGCAGGGCGAGCGGAAAGACCGCGATGTTGCGGATATGGTCCTGGGTGATCGCGACTTCCGTCGTTTTCTCTTTCCGGTCCTGCCGCCGCTCGAACACCATCTCGAAGGCGATCCAGAAAAGCAGCAGGCCGCCGGCGATGCGGAAGGCGCCGATGGAGATGCCGAGGATGCCGAGCACGCTCGCTCCGAACAAGGCGAAGGCAGCCAGGATGAAGAAGGCGATCAGCGAGCCGCGCAGCGCCACCTGCTTGCGCTCGGAGCGATTCATGCCCGCCGTGAGGCCGATAAAAAGCGGCGCGAGCCCGGGTGCATCGACAGTGACAAGCAGTGTGGTGAAGGCATTGATCAGCGTGTCTGAGCTCGCCATATAGTCCCCGGTGCTTGTTCTGTCGTTGTTATCGGCCATTGTTATGCGAGGAACGAGCTTTCGCAAAGGCCCATGCGCTGCTATTGGCGGGTTACGCCACGGAAATGTGCGATTTTGCGGCTTAAAGGGCAAAAGCCTGTTCAAAAACACCGGCCCAAATTGGCGCTCGCCGGGCCTTTCGGCTATAAATTTCGCAGTGATTCTAAAAGAGATCGTGATCTGTTTTGACTGAGCAAACACCACCCGGCGGCGGGAAGCTCCCGCCAGGCATCGAGCCGATTTCCATCATGGAGGAAATGCAGCGGTCGTATCTCGATTACGCCATGAGCGTGATCGTCAGCCGCGCGCTTCCCGACGTTCGCGATGGTCTCAAGCCAGTTCATCGGCGCATCCTCTATGCGGCCCATCAGAGCGGCTATCACTGGAACCGCAAGTATGTGAAGTCGGCCCGTCCCGTCGCCGACGTCATGGGTAGCTACCACCCGCACGGCGACGCTTCGATCTATGACGCCTTGGTCCGCATGGCGCAGAACTGGTCGATGCGCGTGCCGCTCATCGACGGACAGGGCAATTTCGGCTCGATCGACGGCGATCCGCCGGCGGCGATGCGTTACACGGAATCGCGCCTGACGAAGGTTGCCCACGAGCTGCTCGAGGACATCGACAAGGAAACGGTCGATTTCCAGGAAAACTACGACGCAACCACGGAAGAGCCGAAGGTTCTGCCGGCGCGCTTCCCGAACCTGCTCGTCAACGGCTCCGGCGGTATCGCCGTCGGCATGGCGACGAACATTCCACCGCACAATCTTTCGGAAGTGATCGACGGCTGTATTGCCCTCATCGACAATCCGGCGATCGAGCTGCCCGAGATGATGCAGATCATCCCCGGCCCGGATTTTCCGACCGGTGCGAAGATCCTTGGCCGCGCCGGCATCCGCTCCGCCTACGAGACGGGGCGCGGTTCGGTTATCATGCGCGGCGTCGCAACCATCGAGCCGATGCGCGGCGACCGCGAGCAGATCATCATCACCGAGATTCCCTTCCAGGTGAACAAGGCCTCGATGATCGAGAAGATGGCCGAGCTGGTGCGCGAGAAGCGCATCGAGGGCATCTCCGACCTGCGCGACGAATCCGACCGCCAGGGCTATCGCGTGGTCGTCGAATTGAAGCGCGATGCCAATGCCGATGTCATTCTCAATCAGCTTTATCGCTATACGCCGCTGCAGACCTCCTTCGGCTGCAACATGGTGGCGCTGAACGGCGGAAAGCCCGAGCAGATGAACCTGATGGATATGCTGCGCGCGTTCGTGGCATTCCGCGAGGAAGTCATCAGCCGCCGCACGAAGTATCTGCTGCGCAAGGCGCGCGATCGCGCCCACGTCTTGGTCGGCCTGGCGATTGCTGTCGCCAATATCGACGAAGTCATCCGCGTCATTCGCCAGGCGCCGGATCCGCAGACGGCCCGCGAAGAGCTGATGACTCGCCGCTGGAACGCCGCCGACGTTGAATCGCTTATCCGGCTAATCGATGACCCGCGTCACCGCATCAACGAGGACGGCACCTACAACCTCTCGGAAGAGCAGGCCCGCGCGATCCTCGAACTTCGCCTCGCACGTCTGACTGCTCTCGGCCGTGATGAGATCGATGAGGAACTCAATCAGATCGGCGCCGAGATCAAGGATTATCTTGATATTCTCTCGTCGCGCGCCCGCATTCAAACCATTGTAAAAGATGAGCTTTCTGCGGTTCGCGAAGAGTTCGGGACGCCGCGTCGCAGCGAGATCGTCGATGGCGGCCTCGAGATGGACGATGAAGATCTGATCGCCCGCGAGGACATGGTCGTAACCGTTTCCCATCTCGGCTACATCAAGCGTGTGCCGTTGACGACCTATCGCGCGCAGCGCCGTGGCGGCAAGGGCCGCTCCGGCATGACGACCCGTGACGAGGATTTCGTTACCCGGCTATTTGTTCTCAATACGCACACGCCGGTTCTGTTCTTTTCGTCGCGCGGTATCGTCTATAAGGAAAAGGTCTGGCGCCTGCCCATCGGCACGCCCACGTCGCGCGGCAAGGCGCTGATCAACATGCTGCCGCTGGAACCCGGCGAACGCATCACCACGATCATGCCGCTGCCCGAGGACGAGGATAGCTGGGATAATCTCGACGTGATGTTCACGACGACGCGCGGAACCGTGCGCCGCAACAAGCTGTCGGATTTCGTGCAGGTGAACCGCAACGGCAAGATCGCCATGAAGCTCGAGGAAGAGGGTGATGAAATCCTCTCCGTCGAGACCTGTACGGAACATGACGACGTGCTGATGACGACGGCGCTCGGCCAGTGTATCCGCTTCTCGGTTTCGGACGTGCGCGTCTTTGCCGGCCGTAACTCGATCGGCGTTCGCGGCATCAGCCTCGCATCCGGCGACCGTATCATTTCCATGACGATCGTCCGGCATGTGGACGCGGAACCCTGGGAACGCGCTGCCTACCTCAAGCGCTCCGTCAACGAGCGTCGTTTTGCGACGGGCGAGGACGAGGAGATCGCGCTGGTCGGCGAGGAGGTCACCGAAGAGGGACAGCTGAGCGACGAGCGGTACGAAGAACTGAAGGCGCTCGAGCAATTCGTTCTGACGGTGTCGGAAAAGGGCTTTGGCAAGCGTTCGTCTTCCTACGACTTCCGCATCTCCGGCCGCGGCGGCAAGGGCATCCGCGCCACCGACACCTCGAAGACGGGCGAGATCGGCGAACTCGTCGCCGCTTTCCCGGTCGAGGATGGCGATCAGATCATGCTCGTCTCGGATGGCGGCCAGTTGATCCGCGTTCCCGTCGGCGGCATCCGTCTCGCGAGCCGCGCCACCAAGGGCGTCACCATCTTCTCCACCGCCAAGGATGAGAAGGTCGTGTCCGTCGAGCGCATCAGCGAGCCGGAAAACGACGAGGATGATGCCGCGTCGGGTGAGGATGATGCTGATGCTGTTGTCGGGGAAGCCGGCGATGCCGAGGGCGGCAGCGAGGAATAGGCTTCGCCGCACTCGGCCGGCGAAGCTGCGGCTGGCCGGCCAGCACGCCTGGAAGTGCAATCTTTTCAATCGCATGAGCTTGGCAACAGGCTCATGCGATTGTTTTTTATGGCATGTGTCGGCGCGAGGGATAATCGCGACAGGTTCTATTCGGGCTGCTTATTGCTTCGAGAGAAGGGCGGCAGAACCTCCAGGCTTTCCCGATCCAATTGTGCAAATAGCTCGTCATAGCCGAAGCGGAAGTGCCATCCGAGGACAGCGCCTGCCGATTTCGACGTATAGACGCGATCGATGCTTTGCGGCAGAGGCCAGTTTCTCTGCGCAAATTTCGCGGCCAAACCGGGCGCGCGCAATCGGATGACGGAGGCTGCATCGACCGCCAGGGCTTCGCAATCCTCCGGTTTGAAGAGCGTTCCCGCAGAGATGATATGCCGTTGGAAGGGATCGCCTCCATTGGTCAATGCTGTGGCGTGGGCGTCGGCGACGTCGCGTATGTCGATGCCGCGATGCAATCGATAGACGGCCATGATTTCGGCGGACTCCGGAAAGCTTCGAGACATGCGCAGGACGCGCACCTGAAAATCCCGACTGGCCATGCCTTTCAGAATCTGCTCGGCTTCCAGTTTCGTGCGGTGATAGATGCTTTTCGGTTGCGGCGCGGTGTCTTCATCGATCCATGTGCAACGGCCGGGAGCCACTGCGCGACCATAAAGCGCCGTCGTGCTGGTAAACACCAGTCGCTTCACGCCAGCGGTCAGGGCGGCCTCAGCCAATAGCAACGTCCCATCCACATTGATGCGGCGAAACTCGTCATCGGAGACTGTTCCCACATGGGGCGCATGCAGCGCCGCGCAATGGACGATTGCGTCCGCTCCGGCTAACGCTCTGCGCAGCAGCGCTGTATCGGTAAAATCTCCAACGATATGCGTCGATGAAAATGGCGAGCGATCGATCCCCACGACCGTATGATTTGACGCCAATGCGTTAAAGACCGCCCGGCCAAGCCGTCCGGAACTGCCGGTCAGAACAATGCGCATGTCGATCCCTCGGTAAACTCGGACCACCATAGCACGATTGAAGCAATTGCCGTCCTTCCTCTCGCAAAATCAGGCTCTTGCGTAGCGGTGGCAGGGCATGGAGGAGGAAGACCTACATTGTAATGACAATAAAAAACCGGACGCTGGCGGGGAGAGCGTCCGGTTCAAGGGTCCATCCGAGCATCTGGCGGGGAGAGGATGCCCGGTACGCGGAGATCAGAGCGTCTTGTGACGCTTATGCAGTCTCTTGCTCTCTTCGCTTTCGCGATGGAGCGCCGAAATGGTGGATGCGACTGACACGACAAACATGATGCTGATGAAAAGCGTAAGCAGCGTCAAAATTGTGAACATGATCGCTCCCTCCTTTGGTGGGACTAGCGTTCAGATCCCTTAATACTGGCTCGAGGCAACGAAGGGACGAGCCGAAGCAAAGGGACCGTAGATCTTCGACTGGTCGGGTTTCTGATCGTAAAGCGCAACGGTTGCTGCAAGCATTCCCGAAATCATGGCCATCCAAACAACGTTAATGAGGGTGATCTTGTCGGGCATACTCTTCTTCCTTCTTGCCGCAATGTGCAAATCTGAGTTCGGACTGTAAACGCAGCGGTTCATAAATGGTTCCGCCGATATTGAGAGCTATCTAGCAATGGCCGCCTGAAGCGACCTTGAATGCCTTGTTCATCTGGCGTTCAGATTCGCGATGCGTCCTGCGCATGGCGGTGGCGATTTCTTGGGCAAAATCGATGTCTTTGCTGATTTTTTCGGCAGAATCCCATTCGATCTCATAGTTGTCGGCAAAAAGATGAACGAGATATTCAATGAAAAATGAACCGATGATGGCGCCTGCGATGATGAAGACGAGCATGGCATGATTTCCTTGGAGCCGAGACCCGCGAGCCGCTGAACCGGGCCCGTTTCGATGTTGAGGCCAGTTAAAGCACTGCCGAGCTGAAACAGGCTTGAACGTCGCGTTCATCCGGCGTTCAGAGGCGGTCTCCGGGTTGCAAATGACTTGCGATGCGGCCTCATCCATGACAAAAGGCGTCGAAACAACGAGCCGGCCTGGTATGACGACAGCCTTTTATCCCGGATCTTTCGACCCGATGACAAACGGACACTTGGATGTCCTCGTTCAGGCGTTGAACGTCGCCTCCAAGGTGATCGTGGCGATTGGCATTCACCCTGGCAAGAAGCCGCTTTTCTCTTTCGAGGAGCGTGCCGAGCTGATCAAGAAGTCGCTCGCCGAGGCTCTGCCGCAGAAGGCGGGCGATATATCCGTCGTCGCCTTCGACAATCTCGTGGTGGATGCCGCCCGTGCCCATGGCGCGACCTTGCTGGTGCGCGGCCTGCGGGACGGTACGGATCTCGATTATGAAATGCAGATGGCCGGCATGAACAGGCAGATGGCGCCGGATATACAGACGCTGTTTCTGCCCGCCGGTACAGCCTCGCGGCCCATAACCGCCACATTGGTGCGGCAGATCGCATCGATGGGCGGCAATGTGAGCGCCTTCGTGCCGTCAGCGGTTCTGGACGCCCTGACTGGCAAACTCAAAGATGTGGCCGGCCCCAAGGGCTGAGCTGAAATCCATTTCCGAACGGAGCACCCATGAAACTCTTTCATATTGCATTGGCTGGATTCCTGAGCCTTGCCGCCTTCGCGGGCAGCGCATTGTCGGCATCGGCCGAAGACCTGCTGACCATCCAGCTCAAGGACGGTCCGGTCGTCATTCAGCTCATGCCCGAAGTCGCTCCGAAGCACGTCGCGCAGATCGAGGCGCTGGCGAAGAAGGGCGCTTACGACAACGTCGTCTTCCATCGCGTCATCGACGGCTTCATGGCCCAGACCGGCGACGTCCAGTACGGGAATGCGACGAAGGGCTTCGATCCGAACAAGGCCGGCACCGGCGGTTCCGATTTGCCCAACCTTCCGGCCGAATTCTCCAAGGTCCCGTTCCAGCGCGGCACCGTCGGCATGGCGCGCGCCCAGGATCCGAACTCGGCCAACTCGCAGTTCTTCATCATGTTTGCTGACGGCGATTTCCTGAACGGCCAGTACACGGTCGTCGGCAAGGTCATCTCCGGCATGGAATTCGTCGACAAGATCAAGCGCGGCGAAGGCCAGAACGGCGAAGTGAGTAAGCCGGACCGGATGATCAAGGTCACCGTCACCAAGAAGTGATTTCACAGGTATGATCCCAAGGAACGCGACGCGGTTTTTGGATAGGATCATGCCGAGGCAAGTTGCATGATCCCGCAAGGTGCAAAGCCGTTCGGGGAAACATGCGCAACCAAACAGAGAGAACAAGGAAACGAACATGGCTGAGATCAAGGACCCGGAAAACACCCTCATCCTGGAAACCACCAAGGGCCAGGTTGTCATTCAGCTTCTGCCGCAGGTCGCCCCGGAGCATGTCGCCCGCATCAAGGAACTCGCACGCGAGAAGGCCTATGACGGCGTCGTCTTCCATCGCGTCATCGACGGCTTCATGGCCCAGACCGGCGATGTTCAGTTCGGCAAGCAGGGCAGCGAAACCTTCAATCCAGGCCGTGCCGGCATGGGCGGCTCGTCCAAGCCGGACCTGAAGGCCGAATTCTCCGCGACCTCGCATATTCGCGGCACCTGCTCGATGGCGCGTTCGCAGAACCCGAACTCGGCCAACTCGCAGTTCTTCATCTGCTTTGCCGATGCTCCCTGGCTGAACAAGCAGTATTCCGTCTGGGGTCAGGTCATCTCCGGCATGGATTTCGTCGACCAGATCAAGCGCGGCGAGCCGGTGAAGGATCCGGACTCGATCGTATCCGCTCGGGTTGCCGCCGACGTCTGATCGTGATTATTCCTGAAACCCGCCTCTTGCGCTTTTGGCGTGGGGGCGGGTTTCGCTTTGCCTGGATGAATTGAATGCGTGTTGACCTTTTCGATTTCGATTTGCCGGAGGAGCGTATCGCGCTCAGGCCCGCAGAACCGCGCGACAGCGCGCGCCTGCTCGTCGTCGATCCGAACAACGGCACAAGCACGCTGAGCGACCATCAGGTGCGGGACCTGCCGTCCTTCCTGCGCCCCGGCGATGCCATGGTTTTCAACGATACCAAGGTGATACCGGCGCAACTTGAAGGCATCCGCCATCGCGAGGGCGCGCCCGGTCAACAGGTCTCCGCGACCCTGCACATGCGCGCCGCACCCGATCGCTGGAAGGCGTTTGCCAGGCCGGGCAAGCGCATCAAGATCGGCGACCGCATCCAGTTCGGCCACGGCGAAAATGTCTGCGCGCTCGGTTCGCTCGATGCCACGGTCGAGGAAAAGGGCGAGGGCGGAGAGATCACTCTCCGGTTCGATCTGTCCGGTCCTGCTCTGGATGAGGCGATCGCCGCTGTGGGGCATATCCCTCTGCCGCCCTATATTGCGGCCAAGCGTCCCGAAGATGATCGCGATCGCGCCGACTACCAGACGATCTATGCCCGCGAAGAGGGTGCCGTTGCAGCACCGACCGCCGGGCTGCATTTCACGCCGTCGCTGTTTGCGGCACTCGATGCCATGGGCGTCGAGCGGCATTTCGTGACGCTGCATGTCGGCGCCGGTACGTTCCTGCCGGTCAAGGCCGACGACACGGACGACCACAAGATGCATTTCGAGATCGGCCATGTCGATACGGTGACGGCAGACAAGCTCAATGCCGTCAAGGCAAGGGGCGGGCGCATCGTCTGCGTTGGAACGACGTCGCTGCGTTTGATCGAAAGTGCCGCCGCCGATGATGGCACTATCCAGCCTTGGCAGGGCGCCACGGGCATCTTCATCACGCCCGGCTACCGCTTCAAGGCCGTTGATATGCTGATGACCAATTTCCACCTGCCGCGCTCGACACTGTTCATGCTCGTATCGGCCTTCGCCGGCCTCGATACGATGCGCGCGGCCTATACCCATGCTATCGAGACGGGCTATCGCTTCTATTCCTATGGCGACGGCAGCCTGCTCCACCGGAAAGACTAGAACGACATGAGCGAGAGCTTTCAGTTTCAATTGAAGAAGACCGATGGTGGCGCCCGCCTCGGCGAAGTCTCCATGCCGCGCGGCACGATCCGCACGCCGGCCTTCATGCCCGTTGGCACCGTCGGCACCGTCAAGGCCATGTATCTCGACCAGGTACGCGAAACCGGCGCCGATATCATTCTCGGCAATACCTACCATCTGATGTTGCGCCCGACCGCCGAGCGTGTCGCCCGTCTCGGCGGCCTGCATGAGCTGATCCGCTGGCCGTATCCGATCCTGACCGATTCCGGCGGCTTCCAGGTGATGTCTCTCTCCGGCCTGCGAAAGCTGGACGAGCAGGGCGTCACCTTCAAGTCGCATGTCGACGGCAGCCTGCATCACATGTCGCCGGAGCGATCGATCGAGATTCAAGGGCTGCTCGGTTCCGACATCCAGATGCAGCTCGATGAGTGCGTTGCCCTGCCGGCGACGCCGAAGGACATCGAGCGCGCCATGGAAATGTCGTTGCGTTGGGCTGAGCGCTGCAAGGTGGCCTTCGGCAATCAGCCGGGCAAGGCAATGTTCGGCATCGTCCAGGGCGGGGATGTTCCGGAGCTGCGTGTGCGTTCCGCACAGGCGCTGAGCGGCATGGACCTGAAGGGCTATGCGGTCGGCGGTCTTGCTGTCGGCGAGCCGCAGGAAGTCATGCTGCGTATGCTGGAGATCACGCTGCCCGAACTGCCGAGAGAGAAGCCGCGCTATCTGATGGGCGTTGGCACCCCGGACGACATCCTGAAGTCCGTCGCCCGTGGCATCGACATGTTCGATTGCGTTATGCCGACCCGTTCAGGCCGCCACGGACTGGCCTTCACGCGTCGCGGCAAGGTCAATATCCGCAACGCCCGCCATGCCGAGGATATGCGCCCGCTGGACGAGCAATCCAATTGCCCGGCCTCGCGGGACTACTCGCGCGCCTACTTGCATCATCTCGTCCGCGCCAACGAAGCGCTCGGCGGCATGCTGCTTTCCTGGCACAATCTCGCCTACTACCAGGAACTGATGCAGGGCATCCGCCAGGCGATCGCCGAGGGTCGTTTCGCCGATTTCATGGCCGAAACGCAGGAAAACTGGGCGAGGGGCGACCTCGAGCCGGTTTGATAGCCAACATAAGCGAGCGCCGAGCCTGCGTTTGCTTGTCTGCGAGGCGATTTCGCGGTATCGCAAATCGTCGAAAAAGGCAGGGTCGGTTTCGGTAAGCCCGACCTCTTCCATTCGGAAGCTCTGCTCCACGCCATTGGCGTGAGAACCCACGACGCGGAACTTGGCCATAGTGGCCGAGTGTCCCGCGTTGACGTGGGTGTTTGACCGACATGTCTCCGCGGGAAAGCCTCTGGAGCTGTCATGAGATTGAACCACCTGGATCTGCATGTGCCCGATGTCGCGGCGACGCGGGATTTCTTCGTTTCCGCGTTCGGCTTGAGCGAGGTCGAGACGCGGGGTACAAATGGCCTTGCGATATTGCGTGACGATGCCGGGCTTGAACTGGTCGTCAGCCATGCCATCGAGAAATTCGGCGGAGCCGACACCGTCGCTGTCGGCCGCAATACCTATCACATCGGCTTCATATTGCCCTCCCGCGAGGCAGTCGACGCACAGTACGAGCGGGTTAGGGCGGCGGGCTGCGAGATCGCGCATCCACCGGCTGCCATGCGTGGCGGATGGCTGTTTTATTGCTTCGCGCCGGGGCGAATCCTCATCGAAGTGGGATGGCGTCCAAGCGGTTAAGCCGCGTGGTAAATCTTTTATTATCGATTGATTGCTACCTTTGACGGACATCGTTTCGAGCCGGCTGAAACAGGCTTGCCTCAGGCAATCTCTGTCTTCGGTCGTGTCTCGAAATGAGCTTCGTAACAATAAAGCATTGGGAAAAATAGCGAATCGGAATAAACGGTCCATCCGCCTTTGATGAACCTCATTGGCTGATTTGATTGCGTGACGCTTGGAATTTCAAAAAAATCCGGTTAAAACGCATTTTCTTTATCGATAAGGGCTGTACTACCGAAAATAGGAGGCACTTGCCGTTGAGGGCGCAACGCAAATTCGGGACATGTCTTTCGGGGCTATTGATTGTTGGCCTGGCAGCCACGGGCTGCACGACGACGCAGAAGACAGTACCCGCCCCCCGCAATACCACGAAGCCTATTCGTGGTGCGAAGGTGACTTATAATTACACCACGAAGGACAAGGACTGTCTCGAGCGCGCGATGTATTTCGAGTCGGAACGCTCTGATTCCGGCGGTTACATGGCCGTCGGAACGGTCGTCATGAACCGGCTGACCTCCGGTGCCTATCCGCCCACCATCTGCGGCGTTGTCTCCCAGGAAAAGCAGTTCGCTCCGGGCGTGATGACAAGGGAAGTTAAGGATCAGGCAAAGCCGGATCTTGAGGTAGCGGCTTCGGCCCTCCTGCGTGGCGAGCGGCATCCCCAGGTGAAGGACGCAATGTTCTTTCATACCGAGGGGCTGAGATTCCCGTACGATAATATGCACTATGTCGCTTATGCTGGCGGGAACGCATTCTACGAGAAGCGTGGCCGGGATGGTGAGCTGCAGACGCCTGCGCCGCTTCCGGCTTACGAGGTTGCGATGAACTATGTGTCGACGCAAGGCGCGTCGCAATCTCCGTTCGTCTTGCCGGAAACGCAGCCGGAGCAACCGGCATCTTCCGTTGCCGCTTTTACGCCCGTCTCGAACCCGACGGTGATGATGCCGGCAACCACCGTTGTCATACCGGCTGCTGTTCCCATCCCGACGCCGGCGCCGACCTCCATGGCGATTTCGGGGCCGATCTCGGATGAAAACACGTTTGCCAATCCGTTGGTGCCGCCGTCGGTTATAGCGATCCCGCAGCCGCGTCCCGAATTCGACGGCAACAGCCCTGCAGGAAACTCCCTCAGGATTCGCGGCTAAAAGACCCGGCCAAGCCCTTTGAACGGCGCGTTTCTCCCCGAGAGGCGCGCTGTTTTCGTATCGATGTGTGGCTACCCGCTCAGATACCTTCGCTCGCCGCTTTGGGGAGAATCTGCACGCCGTTGATCTTGTAGCTGCCGTCCGGCTGCCGGATGATCTGATAGATCGCCGTCCAGTCCTTGTCGTCGGTCCCCGTTATCAGCACCTCCTGATAGACGACGGCGCCATTGTCGATCGCGCGGCTCTTGCCGAAGGCATAGTTTCCGGGGTGATAGACCGGCTGGTAGCTCTTCTTCACCATGGAGAAAAAGCTGTCCTTGTCCGGGAAAAGCGCCTTGATGCCGGGGGCGGCGAAGGAATAAGCCGTCGCAGCGTCATTGTGCAGAAACGCTTCAATCTGCTGCTCAATGAGGCTCTGCGCCGTCTGCACCGGATCTTCCGCTCGAGCGGCCGGTGCGAAGGCGATGCAACAGAGAAAAGCGGCTATCAAAAAAGCGCGCATGTCCAACCCCAGCCATATGACGGCAGAATAGCGCGCTTTGCGCTTCGGTAGAAGCGATTACTGCCAGCGCCGGAAGAGGGCGCTGGCATTGACGCCGCCAAAACCGAAACCGTTGGTAATCGCATAGTCCATGGCCATCGGCCGCGCGCTCGCACCGACGATATCGATCCCTGCGGCTGCGGGATCCGGATCCTGCAGATTGCGCGTCGGCGGGGCGATCTGGTCCCGCAGCGCCATGATGGTGAAGATCGCTTCCATGCCGCCGGCCGCACCCAGAAGATGGCCAGTGGCCGCCTTCGTGCCGCTGACCGCAATGGCGCCGTCGCGGCCAAAGACGGTCTTGATGGCTTCCATCTCGCCACGGTCGCCGACCGGCGTCGATGTGGCATGGGCGTTCAGATGCTTGACATCGGCCGGTGAGATCCGGGCTTGGGAAAGGGCCGCAAGCATGGCCCGACGCGCGCCGTCGCCATCTTCCGGTCCGGCGGTCATGTGATAGGCATCGGCGGCGGTGCCGTAGCCGACGAGCTCCGCAAGCGGCGTTGCGCCGCGGGCGAGCGCGTGCTCCAGGGTCTCGATAACGAGCATGCCGGCGCCTTCGCCCATGACGAAGCCGTCGCGGGCATTGTCGAAGGGACGGGAGGCCTCCTCCGGTCGATTGCTGAAGCCCGTCGAGAGTGCGCGCGCCGCGGCGAAGCCGCCGAGGCTCACCTTGTCGATGCAGGCTTCCGCACCGCCGCAGATGGTGACATCAGCCTCACCGGCACGGATCAATCGCGCGGCGTCGCCGATTGCCTGGACGCTGGCGGCGCAAGCCGTCACCGGCGCCCCGAGCGGCCCCTTGTAGCCGTAGCGGATACTGACCTGGCCGGCCGCGAGATTGACGAGGAAGGACGGGATGGTGAAAGGCGACAGTCGTCTGACACCGCGCGTTTCGGCCGTACGCACCGCATCGGCGATGGCAGGAAAGCCACCGACACCCGATGCAATGATCGTGGCCGTACGCTCCAGATCGTTGACCTCCGTCGGCTGCCAGCCCGCCTGAAGGATCGCTTCCTCGGCAGCTGCCATGGCCAAGAGGATGAAGCGATCCATCTTCTTCTGATCCTTGACCGGCACGTAGCGGTCGACCTCGAAGCCGGCTTCCGCATCCTCTGAAATATCGGGAACAACACCGCCAACCTTGGCGGCGAGATCGCCGGTCGTTTCCTCAGGCAACAGCCTGAGGCCCGAGCGTCCCTCGATCAGCCGTCTCCAGCTTGCATTCACACCGACGCCCAGGGGAGAAACCAGTCCCATGCCGGTGACGACGATACGATCCATATCTTGCTCCTATTCGGTCAGGCGTCGAAGCCCAGAAACCATGCCTTCATTTCGGCGATCCGTTCATGAACGGTATCGTCGGCCGCCGGCCCCGGCACGAGGATCGTGTCTTCGGGCTGAAAGGTGCGGCCGGTGACACGGTCGATGAGAAGCGGGTCGCGATCTTCGCCGGTATTGGCGTCTGCAAGCCGCATGGCGACCTGTTCCGGTGGCAAATGCCGGTTGCCCCAGGTGAAGAGCGCCATCAGCACGGGGAAGAAATCCCGGCCCTTGTCGGTCAGCACATATTCGTAGCGCGGCGGCCGTTCATGATAGAGGCGCCGTTCGAACAGACCTTCATCGGTCAGATGCTTGAGACGGCGTGTCAGGATATTCGGCGCGACGCCGAGATTCCTCTGGAACTCATCGAACCGGCTCAATCCCTGAAGGGCATCCCGCAGGATCAGGATGCTCCACCAGTCGCCAACGCTTTCAAGCGCTCGGGCGGCTGGACATTTGAAGGTGCTGAAGCTGGTTCTTTGCATGGAGAGGGCAAGTAGCACGAGTAACTATCATGATGCAAGTTACTATTGAGGGGCCGCAACGCGGTTGTTCTCGTTTGGATATTTCGCGATTGGTTTGCGATTTCGGCCAGATGGGTAACGGCAGGATCGAGGCCGCAGGACGCATTCTCGAATTGCTCGCAAGAATCTACGGTTGGCGGAAACCTATTCCGCCAACCGCGCTCGGGGGCACATATTCCGGTGTGACGCCATAGTCACCATGAGGCTTAAGCGGGCCCTGCTCCCCCGCGCGTGACTAAATTCCCGAGCAGCTCACGAAGCTGAGGCGGCGACAACTCGTCCTCGCACTCTATCGCGGCGGCGGTAAACCATCTCAGCTCGGTATGTTCGTGGTCGATAAGGCGCGGACAGCCGCGCCATTGATCGATGTGGTAGACATGGAACGCAGCGGATGCCTCGGTCTGGCCTTCCGAGACGAATTTCCCGACAAACCGCCAGTGCTCCGGCGTAACGCCTATCTCTTCCGTCAGTTCTCGCCGCATCGCTGTCTCGGCGTCTTCGCCATGCTCGACGTGCCCGCCTGGAAGACTCCAGCGATCCGGGTGCACTTTGCGCCTGGGGCCTCGCCTCGCAAGCAGAACGGTTCCGTTCAGAGTAAGGGCGCCCATCGCAATGTCCGGCATCCATGCTTCCCCGGCTTGTCGCTATTCTGTTTTGAACGGGTGCTTTCCAATCAGCTCAAGTCTGCGATTCCGCCGGCACCGAAGCCGACACTTCCTCCTCCGGAATATCGTCGAAGGAAGCATAGTTGAGATTGTAGAGCTTCGAATAGAGCTTGCCGTTGGCCATGAGCTGATTGTGGTTGCCGCTTTCGAGAAGCTGGCCGTTTTGCAGCACGATGATGCGGTCGGCCTCGCGGATGGTGGCAAGGCGGTGGGCAATGACAAGGCCGGTGCGGCCTTCGAGCAGCTTGACCAACGCCTTCTGGATCAGCATCTCCGTGTAGCTGTCGATATTTGCGGTTGCTTCGTCGAGCACGAGGATCTTCGCGTCCGCGACAAGGGCGCGCGCAAAGCTGACGAGCTGACGTTGGCCCAGCGAAAGGCCACCGCCGCGCTCGCCGAGAACGGTGTCGTAGCCATCGGGCAGGCGCATGATGAACTCATGTGCGCCGACCGCCTTGGCGGCTTCGACGCTTTCCTCGCGCGTCGCCTCTGCCTTGTTGTAGCGAATGTTCTCCAGCACGGTGCCGGTGAAGAGGAACGGCTCCTGCAGCACCATGGCAACCTGCCGGCCGAGCGAATCCTGGGTGAGGGACCGAACGTCGTGACCGCCGACCAGCACCTGGCCTTCCTGCACGTCGTAGAAACGATGGATGAGAGCCATGGAACTGGATTTGCCCGAACCGGTCGGGCCGATCAGCGCCACGGTTTCCCCGGGATTGACCTTGAAGCTGACATTCTTGAGCACGGGATGCTTGGGATTGTAGCCGAAGACGACATCGCGGAACTCGACCGAGCCGTCCATATCGGGCGAAAGCTCCCTGGCATCGGGAGCATCCTTGATGTCGATCGGAACATCCAGCACTTCGGTCAAGCGCTGGCCGGAGGCCATGGCGCGCTGCATGACCGAATACTGCATCGTCAGCGAGCGGATCGGGTCGAAGAAACGCTGAATGTAGAACAGGAAGGCGACCATGATGCCGACATCAAGCTTATGGTTCAGAACCATCGAGCCGCCGACGATGATGACGATCGCCATGGCCATGCCGGTCAGCGTGTCGACGATCGGCACCATGATCTGGGCATAGCGCGCCGCGGTCAGATGCGCTTCGAGATTGGCGTGCGCCTTGTCGTCGAAGAGCGAGAAGTTGACCCCTTGCCGATGCATGCCCTGTACGGCGCGCACGCCATGGATCGCTTCCGCCAGCGCGCCGTTGGTGACGGAGTTCGTTTCATGCGCGTTCATGAAGGCGACGCGCGCCTTCGGCAGCCAGAACAGCCGGACGATGAACAGGATCGGCATGACGGACAGCGTCAGCAGCCCGAGCCGGAAATCGAGCGACAACATGACGATGACGATGCCGAAAAGCAGGGCGATATCGCCGACCGAAAGCACAGACGTTTCAAGGAATTCCTGCATGGAGTTAACGTCGCCCTGCAAGCGCGACATCAACCGTCCGACCTCCGTCTTGTCCATGAAGGACAGTGAAACGCGCTGCAGATGGGCGAACATCGCCCGGCGTATATCGAACAGCACTTCTTCGGCGACCTCGCCGACATAGGTCTCCTGCACGTAGCTCGCGCCGTAGTTGACGAGGATCGCCGCTCCGAAGATCCCCAGCGACATCCAGAGCGCCGAATAGTCTATCGCGCCCGGGGCCATGGCATTGTCGATCGCATGACGGATGACCAGCGGGATGACGATCTGTGACGCCGTGAACAGCAGCACGGCCACGACCGAAATATAGATCTGCCGGCGATAGGGGCTGACGAAGGCCCAGATGCGGCGAATGATCTTGGTGTCAAAGACCTTGCCGAAGATTTCCTCTTCGACGCGATGCGAACCGACCACCGCGCGGGGAGGGCGACGACCGTCCTCGCGCACATCGTTGCGCTCGGTTTCGGTGATTTCCGACATTGTCAAACCTCCCTCTTGGCCCTTTCGAGCCTGTCGCCGGATGTCTTGACGACATCGTCCTCCGGGCGAACCTGCAGATCATAAAGCGCCTTGTACCGCCCCCCAGCGGCCAGGAGCTGTTCGTGGGTGCCGCGCTCGACGATCTCGCCATCCTCGATGAACAGGATCTGGTCGGCATGCATCAGCGAACTCAGCCGGTGGGCGACGATCAACGTCACCCGATCTCGCGCAAAGCGCTTCATGGCGCTGCGGATGCGCTGCTCCGTCGCGGCGTCGATCGCCGCCGTCGAATCGTCGAATACCATCACGGCCGGCTTCAGCATCAATGTGCGGGCGATCGTCAGGCGCTGTCGCTGGCCGCCGGAAAGCGACACGCCGCGCTCGCCGACGACTGTGGTATAGCCGGCCGGCAGGCCGAGGATGTAGTTGTGCAACTGCGCCGATTCCGCCGCCCGTTCGATGCGGGTTTCTTTCGCCCAGGGGTCGCCGTAGGCGATATTGTTCTCGATGCTCGTCGTGAACAGGAAGGAATCCTGCTGCACCACGGCAACGTTCTGCCGCAGCGATTGCAGCGTTGCCTTGCGGATATCCTGGCCGTCTATGGTGATCTGCCCGGCCGTGACGTCGTAGAAGCGCGGAATGAGATGCGCGATAGTGGATTTGCCGCTGCCCGGCGGCCCGACGATCCCTATCGTCTCGCCACGCCTTGCCTCGAAACAGATGTTCGTTAGCACCGGCCGCTTTTCCGAACCCGGATAGCTGAAGCCGACATTCTCGAAACGCAGCGTACCATCCGTCACGACAAGCGGTTTGGCATCCGGAGCGTCCTTGATGGGGATATCCAGGTCCAGCAGCGCAAACAGGCGCGAACCGCAGGTCGATGCGCGCGCGAAGGCGTTCACCATCAGGCCGAGCTGCCGCACCGGCATCTGCAGAATGGTCATGAAGGTCAGGAACGAGGCGAGGGTGCCGACGCTGATTTCGCCGCCGATGACCTTGAGGCCGCCGAGCCAGAGCACAAGCCCCATCGACGCGAAGAAGGAGAGGTTCATGGCGCTGGTATTGACGACGCGGATGCCCACTCGCTTGTGGGCGAGTTCAAGCGCGTTGTGCGAGGCGCGGTCGAACTTCAGGATTTCGTGCGCCTGTGCGGCGAAGGCGCGCACGACGCGGATGCCGCCGAGATTTTCCTCCATCACGCGCGTCAGGACCGAAAGGCGTTCCTGCAGATCGAGCCATGTCGAGCGCAACCGCAGCTGCGTGACGGAAGAGCGCCATGCGACGAAGGGAACGAAGCTCAAGGCCAGCAGGCCGAGCGCGACATCGGTCGAGAGCAGCATGTAGGCGCCGACGCCGATCAGCATGCTCAGCAGCAACATGCGCACCAGCGCCGTGGAGAAATACATGCGCACGCCTTCAAGATCGAGCAGGCCGACCGTGATGAGATCGCCGGAATGGACCTTGTCGTGGAAGCTGAAGGAGAGCTGCTGGATCTTTTCGTAGCAGGCGAGCCTCAGCTCATAGCCCATGTGGTGGCCGACGGACTCGCTGTAGTAGTTCTGGACCATCGTGAACAAGCCGCGCAGGATGCTGACCACCAGCAGAAGCAGGGCGGTCGTCATCAGCGCATTTTCGGCGACATGCCCGGCCGCACCGCCGGCAACCGCCGTCTGCGTTTGATCGACGGCACGTCCCAACAGTCGCGGGATCGTCAACTGCAACGTTGCAGCTACAAAGGTTGCCCCTATGGCGAAGCTTGTCTGCCAAGGGTGGCGCAGCGTCATATGGGTGATTCGAACGATCGTGGACAGGCCTTGCCCCCAGCCGACCGCATTGACATGTGCGCGCGAAGTCAACGACTTCGCGGCGCTTCTTGAAGAATCGCTGCTCACGCTTTTATCCAGGCATGTTTAAATGAGGCGGGCCCGCAGACGGGTTCGTATCTCAGGGAAAGTATTGATAGGATGAATTTTGCCGATTCCGTGGCGAGGTTCAAGGGTCAATTGGTCACAAGTCCAACGAGAACGTTAGATTGCGTGTTCAAAAAATAATCGATGACATGTCGGGATCGCAGCCGGCGAGACGTCCTTCGGGCACCAGGCCAGAGCACGGAGGATATCATGCGCAAGGTGATCGCAGCCACATTCATCAGCCTCGACGGCGTCATGCAGGCACCAGGCGGTCCGGATGAGGATCCGACCGGCGGGTTCGGGCACGGCGGCTGGGTATTCCCTTATTCCGATGAGGAAACCGGCAAGACGCTCTTCGAAGTGTTCGAAAAGCCATTCGATCTACTGCTGGGGCGCAAGACCTATGAAATTTTCGCCGCCTTTTGGCCCTATGTCGAGGGCGACGATCCGATTGCCAGTAGCTTTAACAACACCACCAAATATGTTGCGACACACGGCGATGCCACGCTGAAATGGAACAGGAGTCAGTCTCTCGGCAAGGATGTCGTCGCGGCGATCAATGAGCTGAAGGCAGGCGAGGGGCCGGATCTCCTCATCCAGGGCAGCGGCGATCTCATCCAGACCCTGTTGCGCCACCGACTGATCGACGAATTCAAACTGATGATCTTTCCGCTCGTCCTGGGTGGCGGCAAGAAGCTGTTCGCCGGCGGAGCGGTTCCGGCGGCGATGAAACTACTGCACACCTGGTCGTCTCCGACCGGCGTCATCTTTGCGACCTATCAGCCCGATGGGCCGGTGAGGACAGGCTCTTTCGTTGGCCCGGATCCGTCTCAAGAGGAGATCGAGCGCCGCAAGCGGCTCAAATAGTAGAACTGACCGAGGGGTTGTTCGGCAAGCGTCCCGCCGAGGTCACATCGCATGTCCGGTCGTCTGAAATTCGCGAAGCGATTTCATGATTTCGCGAAGGCCTTTCGTGAGATGCTTGTCGCGGCGCAATACCATGCCGAGTTGTCGAACGAGTTTCGGCCGGAGCGGCGATGTGACCAGCAGGTCCGACGTGTCGCGCCTCAGCGCCATCTCCGGGAGGACGGACCATCCGAGGCCGGCCGCCACCAGCTCCTTGATCGCTTCGACGCTTCCGAACTCCATGGCTGGCTCGGGACGAATCCCAGCTTCCTCGAACCATTCGTTGGTGGCGCGACGCGTGTTGCCGCCTTCGTATAGCAACAGCGTCTTGCCTTTCATGAATTCCGCATCCGGCCCGCCATCCGGCATCACGCTTCCCTTCGGCGCCACGGCCAGAAGCTCGTCGTCGTGGAATGGTTCGACCTCGAGGGAGCGGCCGGCGGCGGGCAGGGCCACCACCGCCAGATCCAGCGCATTGGCTTCGAGATCGCGCAGAATCTCGTCAATATTGCCGATACGGACGATGATCTCGAGATCAGGCATCCGCTTTTTTGCGATCGCGATGGCGCGGGGCAGCAGATGGATCGATGCCGTGCCGCCGCTGCCGATCCGCACGCGGCCGACTGATCCCTCGCGATAGGGTGTCATGGCCTCCTCCGCCACGGAGCAAGCTTCGACGATACGGCGGGCGTGGGCAATCAGCTCAAGTCCGGCCGGCGAAGCCTGCGCTCGCCGCCCCACGCGCTCGATCAATTTCACGCCGAGGCGTTGTTCGAGAAGTTTCACCTGAAGGCTGACTGCCGGTTGCGTCAGCCCGGCCTTGTCGGCAGCGGCCGTGAAGCTGCCGAGATCGACCACGCTGAGGAATGCGGCAAGCTGATCCAGATTGAACAATAGAAGGATTCCTTATGGATTGTATAAAGATCATAAGCTTCATTCGTTGCTAACGCCAGTGCATCCTGGGGCCGTGTTGATGCGAGCCAGGAGTACGAACATGACAACCGATATCGACCGGCCGGTGCTGGCGGCGGCGGCGACTGCGGGCAGGGGCCGTCGAGAACTAGGATTTCTGCGGAGAGCGCTGGCGAGATGCCTGGCCTATCTCCAGAAGCGTGAAACACGATGGGATCTGCGTGATCTGACCGACGATCAGCTTCGCGATATCGGCATGACGCGCGGCGAGGCGCGCGCTGAAGTCAGCAAGTCGTGGTTCTGGGACTAGAGAACGCAGACGCTCCCGCGATATGTCCAGAGCGCTGCCTACCGTTGGCATGACGATCGCAACCGGGCAGGGACTGGAATACTGAACTGACAGCCGGCTTCCGCCGGTACGCGGCATTTATGTCACTGGACAAAACTGGCTGGCTTCCCATAGTCCTTTTTGTGGCATCGTTCTTCTTTCCGCCATAGATTTGTCTGATCCATCGCCTTCCAAATCCAGCGGCGTCTCCGGCCGCTTGCCCGCCTTCCATCCGGATCGTCGATCCAGAGTGACCAGATAGAGTTCCATGCTCAAGACAACTTCCTTGCTCCTCACCGCGGCACTCTCGGCCGCCTCTCTTTTGGGCAGTCTTTCGATAGCGCAGGCCGGTCAGGCAAGTTATGTCGTGGACGTGCATAGCGGCCAGGCGCTGGAGGCATCGAACCAGGACGAGCTGAACTATCCGGCGTCGCTGACCAAGATGATGACGCTCTATCTCGCTTTCGAAGCGCTGCATGGCGGCAAGCTCAAATGGGATCAGAAGTTGACCATGTCGGCGAATGCCGAGGGCAAGGAGCCGTTCAAGCTGGCCGTCGGCGTCGGCCGCAAGGTCACCGTGCGCGAGGCCGTCGAGGGCATCGTCGTCCTGTCGGCCAATGATGCGGCCGTAGCGATCGGCGAACAACTGGGCGGCACCGAGGACGCCTTCGGCAAGATGATGACCGATAAGGCTCACAAGCTCGGCATGAGCAATACCGTTTTCAAGAATGCTTCCGGCCTGCCGGATCCGGAGCAGGTCACGACGGCCCGTGACATGGCTACTCTCGGCGTCGCGCTGATGCGCGACTTCCCGGAGGAGTTCAAGCTGTTTTCGATGCGCGGCATCAAGTTCCGCGGCATGAAGCTGCGCGGCCATAACAACCTGATGTATCGCTATGCCGGCGCCGACGGCATCAAGACCGGCTATACCGATGCCTCCGGCTATAATCTCGTGACGTCAGCAACCAGAGGCGGCCGCCGCGTCGTCGGCGTGGTCATGGGCGAAAAGACCGCCGAAATTCGCGACGACAAGATGGCAAGCCTCCTGGATACCTATCTGGCGCAGGCAGCAACGACAGCCACGGTATCGACAGACGCAGCCAAGCAGAGTTCTGCGAACTGATTTTTACCGGCGCCCATGCCATTCTCCAGCAAAGAAAGCCTACGGCGTTCGTCCAATCCAATCTGGGAGTAGGTACGTTCCATTGCGTCTTCCTTGCGAGTGACAACCCATTGGTATCATTTGCATGTCGCACTTGGAAATAGAATGTACCCCCCTACACAAGAAAAATCAGATAAGATAGATTATGGAACTAAAGCGCATTGCAGCCTAGGGCAAAGAACGGCAATTTTATCTTTTATTCCAGATAGTTGGCGAGATTGTCGAGTGTCGATCTCAACCCCTCGTCATGGTCTTCCTTGCGGATGCCAGACGGTACATTCTTGCAGACTATCGTCACATTCGTGCCCAACGGCACTTCAGCCAAAGACCATGTCATGACCATCGTCCCGGCGAATGCCGCGTCTTCGGATTCGAAATCCACCGCCTGAACGATACGTTCGTCGGGAATGATCTCGAGGAACCGGCCGGAAACGATATCGGTATGCGCTGAGGATTTTCCCGGGGTCGAATGATCCGGGACATCATAGGTCAGCGCCAGTCGATAGTCGCCGCCCTGATGCGGCTCGAAAGCAAGGATGCGTCCCGTCATGCCTTTTGGCGGAAGCCAGGAGATCAATGTCTCCGGATCGACGAATGCCTCAAAGACTGCTTGCGGCGTTGCTCTGATTACCCTGGAAGCGGTATCGGTTCGCTTCTTGCCTGAAGGCTCTTGCATCGGCATGACGATCCGAAGGACGCAGCAGCCCGGCCTTTATCGCTGGCCGTATTTCTAGGTTGCTTCCTTCAGCTTGCCTTGATGCGGATTACCTTCGCCGCGATCTTTTCCGCCAGCAGCGTCGGATTGCAGGAAAAAATGCTGTCCGGACGCCCGGCTGCGCACCAGACCTGATCGTAGGTCAAAAGGCTCTCATCCATGAAAACAGGAAGATCCACGAGATGGCCGATCGGTGCGACGCCACCGATGGCAAAGCCGGTTTCGTCGCGGACGCGATCGATATCGGCCCGCTTCAGGCGAATCCCGTAAGTCGCTGCGATATAAGCCGTATCGGCGTTGTGGGCGCCGGAAACGAGCAGCAGTGTCAGCGCGTGTGTTCCGGCATCGACGAAGACCAGAGATTTGACGATCTGACCGACAGCGCAGCCTGCCGCCTTGGCCGCTTCCTCCGCCGTCCGCGTCGATTGCTCCATACGCTTGATCGAGATGTCGAGCCCCAGCGTGCGGGCCGCAAGCTCGACGCGCTCCAGGCTGGACAGCTTCCTGATATCTTCGCTCATAGATCGTCATCCTCCACGTCGAGTTCGATCTGCATCTGATCGTAGGCCGGCTCGACATGATCGGGCGTTTCAGCCAGCACGGTCTCATAATCGAGCGGCGTATGCATGTGGGTCAAGATGGCATGTTTCGGACGCAAGCGCTCGATCCAGCCAAGCGATTGCTCCAGCGACAGATGGCTTGGATGCGGGCGATACTGCAGGGCGTCGATAATCAAGGTGTCAAGGTCTTGAACTTTTTCCACCGATTCAGGCGGGAAGTCGCTGATATCGCTACAGTAAGCGAGTTTGCCGATGCGAAAGCCGAGGGAATGGATATCGCCGTGCAGCTGCTTGTGAGGCCAGAAACGGATCGGGCCGCCTGCCCCGTCGATCGTGAAGCTTTTTTCGAGATTTTCGATCAGCACCGGCCGGACGATCGGTGGATAGCTGCTGCCCGGCGGCGTTTCCAGACAGTAACGAAAGCCTTCGCGAATACGGTCCATCGTCGGCCGATCGGCGTAGATCGGAATGAGCTCATGCGAGACATGGAAGTAACCGCGCAGATCGTCGATGCCGTGAATATGGTCGGCATGGGCGTGGGTGTAGAGCACCGCGTCGATGGCGCTGACGCCGGCGCGGATCATCTGCTCGCGGAAATCCGGCCCTGTATCGATGACGACGGTGGTGATGCCGCCGTCCGGCGCGATCTGTTCGATGAGAAACGCCGCACGCGTGCGCCGGTTCTTCGGGTTCTTGGGATCGCAATCGCCCCAGTCGCCGGTGATGCGGGGAACGCCCGGCGACGATGAACAGCCCAAGATGGTGAAACGTCGCCGGTATGTCACGACGTCAGACCCTCGTCATCTTGGAAAAGCAGCGGAAAGCGTTCGCCGTGGTGATTTCGGCAATTTCCGCCATGCTGACGCCGATCGTATCGGCCAGCACCTCGGCGGTGTTGACGACGTAGGACGGTTCGTTGCGCTTGCCGCGCCAGCGCTTCGGCGCAAGATATGGCGCGTCGGTCTCGACCAGCAGCCGGTCGTGCGGGATCGTCTTGGCGATCTCGCGCAGCTCCTCCGACTTCGGGAAGGTCAGGATGCCGGAAAAGGAAATATAGCCGCCGAGGTCGACGCCGGTGCGGGCAAGGGCAGGGCCGGCGGAGAAGCAGTGGAGAATAAAGGGGAATGCCCCCTTCCCCGTTTCTTCCGTCAGGATCGCCGCCATGTCCTCATCGGCGCTGCGGCTGTGAATGACGAGCGGCAGCTTTGTTTCGCGCGCGGCAGCGATATGGCGCAGGAAGCCGGTCTTCTGGTCTTCCGGCTTGACGGTATCGTAGAAGTAGTCGAGACCCGCCTCGCCGATCGCCACGATCTTCTCATGCTGGTTTGCCAGCCGCACCAGATCTTCCGTCTGGATATCCAGCTCCTGGTCGGCGCTGTTCGGATGCGTGCCGACCGAACAGAAAACCGATGGATAGCGCTCGGTAAGCGCGAGCAATCCATCGAGCTTCCTGACCTTGGTCGAGATGGTGACCATCTGCTTGACGCCCATCTCGTGGGCGCGGGCGACGATCGCGTCGCGCTCTTCCTCGAAGTCGGCAAAATCCAGGTGGCAATGCGTATCGATCAGCATGGAAAACCTTATTCGACAGTCGGCGCAACATAGCGCGGGAAGACCGGCTTCGGTGCTTCCAATGGCGTTCCGGCTACGAGGCGACCTGCCTCGCCCAGCGCCGCGAAATCGCGCTTGTCGGCGGGAATGGCAATGAGATCCAGCAGTTTGCCCGAGGATTCCGGCATGAAGGGCTGCAGCAGAATGCTGATCTGGCGCACGACGTCGGCCGTGACGTAAAGCACGGTCGCCATACGGGCCGGATCGGTCTTCTTCAGCGCCCAGGGCTCCTGGCTCGCGAAATAGCGGTCCGTCTCGGAGACCACGGCGATGATGGAGGCCAGCGCGCGATGGATCAGCTGTTTGTTCATGTCGTCGCGGGTCGAGGCCAGCAAGGCGTCGGCCTGCGCGAGCAGCGCCTTGTCGTCATCCGTCAGCGGGCCGCATTCCGGGATCTTGCCGTCGCAGTTCTTGACGATCATCGACAGCGAGCGGCTGGCGAGATTGCCGATGCCGTTGGCGAGATCGGAGTTGATGCGCGTGCCGATCGCCTCTTCGCTGTAGCTGCCATCCTGGCCGAAGGAGACTTCGCGCAGGAAGAAATAGCGCACCTGGTCGAGGCCGAAATGGTTCACGAGGTTGACCGGATCGACGACGTTGCCGAGCGACTTCGACATCTTCTCGCCCTTGTTGAGCAGGAAGCCGTGAGCATAGACGCGCTTCGGCAGCGGCAGCTTCGCCGACATCAGGAAGGCGGGCCAATAAACCGCGTGGAAGCGGATGATATCCTTGCCGATCACGTGCAGGTCGGCCGGCCAATATTTAGCCCGCGGATTGTTGCGGTCCTCGATGTAGCCGGTCGCCGTGATGTAGTTCGTCAGCGCGTCGACCCAGACATACATGACGTGCGCAGGATCGTTCGGCACCTTGATGCCCCAGTCGAAAGTCGTGCGTGAGATCGACAGATCCTTGAGGCCCGATTTGACGAAGGAAATGACTTCGTTGCGGCGCTCGGCCGGACCGATGAAATCCGGATTTTCCTCATAGTGCTTCAGCAGCCGGTCCTGATATTCGGAGAGCTTGAAGAAATAGCTTTCCTCCTGCACCCACTCGACCGGCGTGCCTTGCGGTCCGTAGCGCACGCCATCGGCGCGCAGCTCGGTCTCGTTTTCCTGGTAGTAGGCTTCGTCGCGCACCGAATACCAGCCTGCATAGGAATCCTTGTAGATGTCGCCGGCGTCGGCCATCAGGTTCCAGATGTTCTGCGAGGTCTCGTGATGGCGCCGCTGCGTCGTGCGGATGAAGTCGTCGTTCGACGCGTTCAGCAGCTTGCCCATCGCCTGGAATTCATCGGAATTGCGGTTGGCAAGCAGTTGCGGTTCTATGCCTTCGGCCCGCGCCGTCTGCTGCATCTTCTGCCCGTGCTCGTCCGTACCCGTCAGGAAGAAGACGTCCCGGCCGTCGAGGCGCTGGAAGCGCGCCAGCGCGTCGGTGGCGATCAGCTCATAGGCATGCCCGATATGCGGCTTGCCATTGGGATAGGCGATCGCGGTGGTGATGTAGAACGGGGTTTTTTCGGTCATGTCGGGCAGTGTCCGCTTTTACTGTTGCGTCTCTGTTTTTCTTGCACCGCTCGCTTTAGCGCATGTTTGCCGGGAGCGAAACACCAAGTTTCGCGCCCGCAGCAATCGGAACTTCGGCAGGGTGCTTTGCTTGACTCGGTCCCGCCTCGCCTTTACCCCTTCAAGAGAGTGGAACGCAGGACATGCATGGCCGTGAATTTCATTGATTTATGTATTGGTTCGGCCAACGGCTTCAAGGGGCCGTGAATTTGAGTTTGGTCGATTCCTTCCAGCCGCTTTATTCCTTTTCCGGCTTTTTCGTCGGCATGTTGGTCGGCATAACGGGTGTCGGCGGCGGCTCCCTGATGACGCCCCTGCTCGTGCTTCTTTTCGGCGTGCACCCGGCGACGGCGGTTGGCACAGACCTGCTCTATGCAGCGATTACCAAGACGGCCGGCACGGCTGTTCACGGCATCCATGGGCGCGTCAACTGGAAGGTCGTCAGTCTTCTGGCCTCCGGCAGTGTTCCCGCGGCGCTCGCGATGCTCTGGATCATGGCTGGCGTCAATCGCGAGAGCCCCGCCGTTGCCCATGCCATTACCCTGTCTCTGGGCTGTCTTCTGCTTCTCACGGCGCTCATGCTGATATTCCGTGGCCAGATCCTGGAAGCTATCCGCAAATGGCGCGGTGAGCGCGGAACGCTATCGGCGCGCAGCATCGCGCTCTTCACTGTCGTTCTCGGCCTCGTGCTCGGCATTCTCGTCACGATGACATCCGTGGGCGCCGGCGCGCTCGGCGTGACCGTGCTGCTGGTGCTCTATCCGCAGACGGACGTCCGCGAAATCGTCGGCTCCGACATCGTCCATGCCGTGCCGCTGACCCTGATCGGCGGCATGGGCTATTGGTTCATCGGCGAAATCAACTGGACGATGCTGTTCGCCCTGCTGGTGGGCTCTATCCCCGGCATTGTTGCGGGCAGCCTGCTGGCGCCGCGTCTGCATGAGCGGTCCGTTCGCATCATTCTGGCTGTCACGCTGGCCATTGTCGCCTGGAAGCTGATCTTTCCCTGAGCGCAATCCCGGGAACGCGCCTAACGCTTTCCCGGGAAATTGTATCATCGACCTATGCCGAAATCTGCTGTTTGAGTTCGCCCAGGATGGTGATCAGCGTCTGCTTGCGATCGAGATTGTAGGCTTGGGACACGTTCAGCCGTTCCGTGGTCTCGGAGTGCAGACGGGCCAGCCTCTCTGCCGTGGCGATGGAGCCGCCAAGTGCCGCAGCGCGGGCGCGCTCGATGATGTCGTCGCCGATATGCGAAAGGAAGAAGCCGAAGATCGTTTCGCTGTCCTTGGCGGACAGCGCGTCGGCGAGCCGGTGCATCGCCTTGCGCGCAGCGGGCCCATCGGCCGAAAGCACCTGCCGATAGGCCTCGATGATTTCGCCGCCGCCGTAATTCAAAAGCTTCAGCGCCTCGCTGACGCTGCCCTTGGCTGCGGAGAGCAATTCGCTCCCCTGCCCGGCCGGTACGCCCAGATTTTCGAGCGCCATGCGCAGGGCATCGTCTCCGAGCGGCGCGAGCCTCAACGGCAGGCAGCGCGAGCGGATCGTCGGCAGAAGCCGGCCCGGCGCATGCGACAGAACCAGGAACAGAGCGCGTTTTGGCGGTTCCTCGAGTATTTTCAGGATGGCGTTGGCCGCGCTGCGGTTGAGATCGTCGGCGGGATCGATGATGACGATCCGCCAATTGCCCGTGCCCGACGTCTGCGAAAAGAATTTCCCGGCGCGGCGCACCTCGTCCACGGTGATCGCAGATTTCACCTTGCCCGTCTTGTCATCGACGGGGCGGCTCAGGTGCAGAAGATTGTGGGATGCCCCGCCGGAAATCTGCCGGCTGACGACGGATGCCGGATCCGGATCGCCGATCGTCTCCGGCGCCGATGCCGGATCGGGATGGGACAGGACATGATTGGCGAAACGAAAGGCAAGTGTCGCCTTGCCGATGCCCTCAGGCCCCTCGATGAGCATGGCATGATGCCCCTTGCCGGAGCGATAGGACTGCGCGAGGAAGGCTTCCGCCTCTTCGTGGCCGAAGAGCTTCGTATTGTCCTGCGGGGGAATTGCGCCGTCGAGAACGCCCGGCCGTTCGTCGCTCATTGCGCCGCTTCCGATCTTGCGGCTGTCTCGGCGGCGCCCAGCCGCTTGTCGACGATCCCGGCTATCTCAGTCGCGATATCGTCTTCGGACTGTTGCGCGTCGATGATGTGGCAGCGAGCCGGCTCGCGAGCGGCGATATCGAGGAAGGCCTCGCGGCGCTTCTCGTGGGTCTGCATTTCTTCCTTCTCGAAGCGATCGGGCGCGGCTGCGGCGGAAGCGCGTTTGCGAGCACGTTCCAGGCCCACTTCGGCCGGAATGTCGAGGATCAGCGTGCAGTCCGGCACGACGCCGTTGACGGCAACCCTTTGCAAGGCCTCGATATAATCAGACTCGAGGTTGCCAGTGACGCCCTGATAGACGCGCGAGGAATCCATGAAGCGGTCGCACAGCACGACTATGCCGCGCGCCAGCGCCGGGCGAATGACTTCCTCGACGTGATCGTTGCGGGCGGCTGCGAAGAGAATGGCCTCCATGCGCGTGCCGAACACTTCTGCCGCGCCGGAAAGCAGGACGTGCCGCACCGCCTCGGCACCCGGCGAACCGCCGGGTTCGCGCGTCACCAGAACCTCATGGCCACGCTCGCGCAACCTTTCAGCCAACCGGCGGATCTGGGTGGATTTGCCCGCCCCTTCGCCGCCTTCGAAGCTTACGAATAATCCGTTTGCATCAGCCAATGATCATGTCCTGCACTTTTCGCGTGCCATCCGGTTGGTACGCGATACGCATCTTGTTTAACCCAAGACATGTCCAGGTGGAACCGTAGATGTCTCGGTGTCCGCTATTCAATATGGGGTGGGAACAATGATTTCGCGAGGCGGCAACGCGATCAGGTCGGCAAAGGCTTGTCCCATAGCCAGGAGAACAGCAGGGACTCGGTCAGTTCCATGAAGGCGTCGAAAGCGCGACGGCCGAGCGTGCCTTGCGCGACCGATTCCTTCGTGTAGAGCGGCAGCTCTCGAACCAGCCGGGCACCCAGGAATACGCGGAGAGTTCCGGCTTCGTAACCTGCCGCCACGGGTGCGGTCAGGGGCCAGCGATAAACGATGCGTGCCGATAGCCGATCCGGCGTCTCGACCGGAACGTAGACGTCGACCGGTATCTTCGCCTGCAGACCGACCGTGGAGGCGGCGCCGCCATAGACGCTGGCATCGCCGATGACCTCGCTATCGGCGAAAATGCGCTGGCTCTTGAAGTTGCTGAGGCCCCATTCGAGCACGCGCCGGGTCTCTTCTATGCGATCCTTATCGCTTTTCAGGCCGCCGAGCGCCAGGAACAGCCGGCGGCCGTCACGCTGGATGGAGGCGACGATCGAAAAGCCCTCGCCTTCGGCAAAGCCGAGCCCCAGGCCGTCCACGCCGATATTGAGCAAAAGCATCGGGTTCTTGTTACGCTGATAGATCTTGTTCCAGGTAAAATCGGCCTGCCCGAAATACTTGTAGAGATCTGGGTGCTTCTCCTGCAGGTCCTGCGCAAGCATGACCATTTCCCGCGCTGAAACCTTGCCACCGCTGACAGGGTCGTTGGCGTCGGGCAGGCCCGTGGAATTGGTGAAGGTCGCATGCGACATGCCGATCTCTCGTGCACGCGCCGTCATGCGCCGCGCGAACTCTCCTTCGTTGACGGAAATGCCTTCCGCCAGAACGATGCAGCCATCATTCGCCTGCTGTATGGCGACACCCTGGATCAGGTCGCCGACGCGTATGCGCGATTTCAACGCGGCGAACATCGTCGACGAGCGCGAGGGTGCGCCGCCGGTCCGCCAGGCGTTTTCCGAGACGGGATATTCGGTATCGAGGTTGATCTCCCCCCGCCCGATCGCGTCGAAGACGACATCGAGCGTCATCAGCTTCGCGAGCGACGCCGGCGAAAACTGCTGATCTTCGTTCTTGGCAAGCAGAATGGTGCCGGTCGAAGCCTCGATCATGAAGGCCTGCGCAGCTTTCGTATCGAAAGCGCCTGGCGTGGCAGGCTGCGCAAAGGCCGTTGCATTCCCTACCCCGAGGAGAAAAAGGAACAAAAGAATCAAGCGCTTTGGCATGTCGTCCCCTTCATCCGATCACCGGCACGATTATTTTAGTGACGGGTTAAGATTCAGGCAATGACGGATGATCAATCCGTCTGCGTCGCGCCTTGATGCTGGCGGCGATAGGACGAAAGAATCGATTCCTGCGTGAGCCCGTCGTTGCGCACCATGACGGCATCGAAAGCGAGATCGACATAGACGGTCTTGGCGGGCGCGTCCTGGTAGGCGGCAACGGTCGAGCCCAGGGATTGGTCCTTCAGGCTCGCCAGGCGTCGCGAGACGTCCGGCCGTTCGTAGGGGATCGGGCCGATCCGCGGGAGCACGACCATGGTCGGGTCCCCGGACTGGGCGGCCGGCATGGCGCCGCCGTTCCACTCCATGGGAGGCGGGTTGTTGCGCTTGCCGCCGTTGAAGCCGGCATCCGGCGTCGATCCGGCGAAAGCCGTGGCGGAGTAAGGCGACTGCCGCGGAATGGGGGCGATCGCAGGCATGGCATCGTAGCTGCGCTGCTGGCGGTTCACGCGGAGCGTATTGTCGGAGTCGGGCAATTGATCCGCGGTCATCCGGCCTGCCGAAGCAACCATGACGCCGGTAGCGATCTGGCCGCCCGGATTGATACTGGGCAGACGCGAACCCTTCGGAATGTAGGATGCCATCAGATATGGGTCGTCATGACCGTCCATACGGGCGCGGCCGACATACTGCACGCGCACATCGCCGGTGCCGCTGTGCTGGAGATCGAGCATCTGCGCCGTCTTGTTGGAAAGGTCGATGATGCGGCCGGGGTGATAGGGGCCGCGATCGTTGACGCGAACGATGATGGAGGAGCCGGTCTCGACATTGGTGACGCGCGCATAGCTCGGCAGCGGAAAGGTCGGATGGGCGGCGGTCAAGGCCTGCTGGTCGTAGACTTCGCCGTTGGCTGTCAGGCGGCCGTGGAATGCCGAGCCGTACCAGGAAGCGATGCCGACCTTGTTGTAGGAATAATCTTCCTTGGGATAGTACCACTTGCCTTTTACCTGGTAGGGGTTGCCGACCATGAAGCGGCCGCCGCCCTTCGGCACGGGGCCGTTGTTGACGACGCGTGGGCTCGCCTTGACGCCGTATTCCTTCTCGGAGAAGTATTCCTTGCCGTGCTGGCGCGTCGAAGCAACCTTCTGAGACGTCCCGCAGGCAGTGATGGTTGCGCACATCAGTGAGAGAGCAAACCAACGCATACCCGTTGCGTATGTCATCGCACGATTTTCGATTTTCATCTGTCCCAAGCCGCTACTCATTACTCTGGCGGAAGTCTGCTACCGGTACATCCCTTTTGTTCCGGTATCCTGCTACGCTCCAATCACCTAATGGTGCTTTAATCATGATTACAGTTTGTCGATTTTGCGATGCAAATTGAACGCACCGAAGAAATTCTGAAGATCATGGTTAATGCATGGTAAAGCGCTACAGACCTGAAGTCTTCGCGGTGGCTTTGCGCCCGCTCGAGTACGGTTCGTCTCTTGAGCGGCGTCAGCCGTTCCGGATCGTGACAGACACGATCGAAGTACCATTGCATTTGCATTGCTACGGGTCGTTTTGAGGCAGCTCATTCCGCCGTTCGTCTCGATATGCATCAGTATTTCGGTTGCGCCTCTCGCTATTCGCGTCGTGAACCTTCAGTGAGGGATGGTGCCGATAACGTGCCGCAGCTTGTCCGGGTTGCGCGTGCAGTAGATGGCAACGACCTTTTCCTGCTCGATATGCAGCGCGGTCGTCTGTGCGACGTTGCCGCCTTCTATCGTCACAAAGCCCGGCAAGCCATCGATGACGGCAAAATGGATCAGCCTCGATGGCTGCGCGCGGAAAACGCGGGCCAATTGCTCGTGAAGCAGCATGGCGGCGGCAAGCCCCACATGCGGCCGCAGCGACGTCGGCACCTTGCCGCCGCCATCGGCATAGACAACCACGTCTTCGGAAAGCAGAGCGCGAAGAGCGGCCATGTCTCCCGTTCTCGAAGCGGTAAAGAAGGCGGTGGCAAGCTTGAGCCCCTGCTCCCTTCCGATGGCAAAGCGCGGACGGGCTTTGACGAGATGCGCCCTCGCCCGGCTTGCAAGCTTGCGGCAAGCGGCCGCCTCGCGACCGATCGCCGAGGAGACATCGTCGAAATCCATGCCGAACACGTCATGCAGGAGAAAGGCGGCGCGCTCCAAAGGTGAAAGGCGCTCCAGCGCCATCATCAACGGCAAGGTTATGTCGTCAGCCGCGTCGGCGTCCTCCGGATCGAAGATCGGTTCGGGTAGCCAGGACCCCACATAGGCCTCCCGGCGACGACGGGCCGATTTCAGCTCGTTCAGGCAAAGTCTCGTCACGATGGTCCGCAGGAACGCCGCCGGCTCGCGAACGGAGGTGTGGTCGGCCGCCAGCCAGCGCAGCCAGGCGTCCTGCACGATATCCTCCGCATCCGCCACCGACCCCAGCATCCTGTAGGCGAGCCGGACGAGGCGTGGGCGCAGTTCGGAGAAGATCGGATCGGACAAGATCTCAGTCATAGGCTGCAATGGCATGTTCGAAAGGAATGGCCCGCCGTCCGCGAACGAACTGCAGCGTCGTCAACGCCACACGCCGCCCGAGATAGCGGGCCGTGGCGAGGTCGGAGGCTGGCGGCGCGGTTTCCGGGCCTTCGTCGGTGTTGGCCTGAGCGCCGGCGCCCAGCCAGAAGCCGAGACGGTTCATGTCTTCCTCGGAACCGGTCGAGGAGCAATTGGCCGGCGGCAGATCGAGGCCGACCCAATGCATTCCGTGTTGTGCGGCAAAGACGACCATCTGCATCAGCGTCGAAAGCTTGTCACCGGAACGTGACCCTGAGGTCGTGAAGCCGGCCGCGATCTTGTCTTTCCACAAATAGCCCTTGGCGAGCACGGCATTCGATGTTGCCTCCTGGAACGCTTTGAAGGGCGCCGAGACCGCCCCCATGTAGGTCGGCGACCCGAAGATGATCGCCTGCGCCGAATTGAGATCATCCCAGTGGCGATCCACCTTGTCCACGGTCAACAACAGGGCTTCCACGCCGTCGACCTGCTCGACCCCCGCCTTGACGGCTTCCGCCTGACGGCCCGTGTGCCCATAGCCGCTATGATAGACGATTGCGATGCTCTGCCGGATCATTGTCATCTCCTTCGAAAATGGCGTTGCGAAGGACATGACAAGGTGCGGATGCCGATTGTGACATGCCGGGACTTATGGGAGGGCAAAAGGTTGAGAAAGGCTACTGGCGGAAGAGGTGGGATTCGAACCCACGGTACGGTTTCCCGCACGCCGGTTTTCAAGACCGGTTCCTTAAACCACTCGGACACTCTTCCAAGTAACTGAAAAGGCTGAAAAATCTACATTCGTTGATTTTTCGGGACCGGTTGTGGCCACCGATTTTACCCAATCACTCGACGGCTGGCTTTTTAGCAGCTTTGGTCGCCGCGTCAACTCGTTCTGCGGCGTTCCCTCGCATTCCTGGCATCCGATGGACATGGAGATTGGGGGCATCGAGGGATGGCGGCAATCCGCGCGGTGCGGCACGGTCAAACCGATGGAAATAAGGTGACCCGGCAGATTGGAAGCGGCCGGATCACCTTCGCCAGGTCAGGGGTCAAATCTGACTGAAGCACCCTAGTAATAAGATAAGCTTAGTTTTTGTCAATTATGAACCTGTGACGCGCTCGAAGTCTTTTCCGAAGGTCAAAGTGGGTGGTAGCAAGGCCCCGATTTATTGCGGCACTACCCACCATCGATCTTCCGACAAGGCGGAGGGCGCTATTCTTCGGATACCGAAGCTCGATCTGTGAAATCAATAGGCCCAGGCTGTTGACGTGATGTGAATTCGCGGCGGCTGTGATCTATATGAAGGACTTTCCTAAGTGTCGGGCCTTTGTGTGAAGGTTCGGCGTGAACCCTCCCGGATATCGCGTTCGCCCATGACATCTGACGACCCTTCCCTGTCTCTCGGCGCCTCACCCATGGCCGGCCCTGCCCTTGCAGCCTTCTTCGATCGCGATGCCGTGACCGTCGCTTCCGATCTGATCGGCGCGCGTTTGATGGTCGCAGGCGCCGGCGGCCGCATCGTCGAGACGGAGGCCTATCGGCCGGACGACGCGGCGTCCCACGCCTATCGCGGGCCGACGCCGCGCAACGCCGCCATGTTCGGACCGGCCGGGCATGTCTACATCTATCGGTCCTACGGCATTCACTGGTGCCTGAATTTCGTCTGCGCGAATGCAAGCGCCGTGCTTATCCGGGCGCTGGAGCCGGAACATGGCATCGAGGAAATGATCCGGCGGCGGGGCCTTGCCGATATCGTCTCGCTCTGCAACGGGCCGGGCAAGCTTTCGCAGGCGCTGTCTATCGACATAAGCCTCAATGGCCGTGCCCTGGACGCCGCGCCGTTTGCCATTTCCCGGGCCGAACCGGTCGCAATCGTGGCAGGCAAGCGCATCGGCATCACGAAGAATATCGATCCGCTCTGGCGATTCGGGGCTGCCGGCTCGCGTTTCGTCAGCCGTCGCTTTCCTTAGAAAATGTCGCGCGAAATGAGGGCGGTGAAGCGCAGAACGCAAATGGGAAAGATCGCGATGCGCGTCCGTCGAACAAACAAAGAGACCGCCGGGGTGGCGCCCGGCGGCCATTGAGCCACGCAGTGAAACTGGAAAGGCTGCGCGGCTATTCCATGGCAACGCTGTGGTCGACCGCCGGCGGAGCCTTCGGCTTGCGCAGGAGCATCAGCAGCGGCATGGCGAAGATCGACATCAGCATCAGCAGCTTGAAGTCGTCCATATAGGCGATGATGGTCGCCTGCGTGGTAATCATGCCGTCGAGCGTGGCCCGGCCGACCGCCGTCATCGGACTGACGCCCTGTGCGGCCGTCATGTCGAAATAACGGTTGAACGGCGTCACATAGGCGGCGATGTTGGCGTGGTTGACCTGCGTATTCTCCGTGATCAGCATCGAAACGACCGAGATGCCGACGCTGGAGCCGATATTGCGCGAGAGGTTGTAGAGGCCCGTCCCCTCGCCGCGCATCTGTGCCGGCAGCGTCGCAAAGGCGATCGTCGTCAGCGGCACGAAGAGGAAGCCAAGGCCAGCACCCTGGACGAAGCCGACGGAGATCAGCGTCCATTGCGAGACGTCGGGCGTCCAGCCGGTCATGTCGTACATCGCCCATGCCGTCAGCGCGAGGCCGATGAACAGCAGCCAGCGCGTGTCCACCTTGCCGATCAGGCGTCCCACAAGGAACATGCAGAACATGGTGCCGAGGCCGCGCGGCCCCATGACGATGCCTGCGGTCACGACCGGATAGCCCATCAGCGTCTGCAGGTAGGGCGTCATGAGCGCCAGCGACGCCAGATAGGTCACGCCGACGATGAAGATGAACAATATGCTCACGGCAAAGTTCTGGTCGAGGAAGAGCCTTGGATTGACGAAACTTCGCTCGGCCGTGAACATATGCACGATGAAGAGATAGAAGGCGCAGACGCAGACGAGCGCCTCGACGATGATTTCGCTCGAATAGAACCAGTCCAGCTGTTCGCCGCGATCAAGGAAGAGCTGCAGCGCCGCAATGGCGATCGAGAGCATGCCGAAGCCGAACCAGTCGAGCTTGGCGAGCGCATCGAGCTTCGTTTCCGTCACGTAGACGACGATGCCGAAGAAGGCGAGCGCACCGATCGGCACGTTGATGTAGAACACCCAGCGCCAACTGATATTGTCGGTGAGCCAGCCACCGATCACTGGCCCCAGCACCGGACCGACCATGACCGAGACGCCGAACAGCGCCATCGCGCGGCCGCGCTCCTCGACATTGTAGATATCGAGCAGAATGCCCTGCGACAGCGGGACGAGCGAGGCGCCGAACAGGCCCTGCAGCAGGCGGAAGCCGACGATCTGCACGAGCGATTCCGACAGCCCGCACAGAACGGACGCGACGACGAATCCGGCGATCGCGACCAGCAGCACGCGCTTGCGGCCGAATTTCGCCGACAGGAAGCCGGAGGGCGGCGTCATGATCGCCGCCGCGACGATATAGGACGTCAGAACCCAGTTGATCTGGTCGGCGCTGGCGGAAACGTCGCCCTGGATGTGCGGCAGCGCGACGTTGGCGATGGTGGTGTCCAACGCCTGCATGATCACGGACAGGATGACGCAGGCGGTGATCGCACCACGATTGGCGATAGGCGCCGACGGCGAAGCGGAGGTAGCGTTACTCATGGTCCTGACCGCGGGAATGGCCCAGCAGATTTGTAATGAAGTCCGGCAGGCCGCGGGCGTGGCCAGTGTCGACACCAGCGACGACGCTCATCCCCATGCGCAAGGGAGGCTTGCCCTCCATGTCGTCGATGTTGATGATCATCGGTATGCGCTGGACGACCTTGACCCAGTTGCCGGTGGTATTCTGTGCCGGCAGGAGCGAGAAGCTGGAGCCGGATGCGGGCGAGATGCTTGCGACCGTGCCCTTCCAGGTCATGTTCGGATAGGCGTCGACCGAGATATCGACCTTCTGGCCGGGCCGCACATAGGTAAGCTCGGTTTCCTTCGGGCTTGCGTTGATCCACATATGAGTGGTGGAAACCAGCGAAAAGCCCGGCTGCGAAGCCGTCAGATAAGCGCCGACCTGCAGCGAGGGAACATTGGCGGTAATGCCGTCGAAGGGTGCCTTGACGACCGTGTCGTCAAGCTCGCGCTGGGCATTGTCGACCGCAGCCTTGGCTTGCAAGTAGAGCGGGTTCTGTTCGGGCGGCAGATCGGCAGTGCCGTCCCCACCCAACTGAGCGAGCGTGGCGGCGGCCTGTGCCTGCGCGACGGAAACCTTCTGCTGTGCGGCTTCGAGATTGTGCTTGGCTTCGTCGTACGCCGCCTTGGAAGCGACGGAACTGTTGATCAGGTTCTGCTGGCGTTCGAGTTCCGTCTGGTAATAGGGAATATCGGCCTGCGCCTGGGCGATTTCGGCCAGCGCTTGCTTATAGCTCGCCTGCAGGTTCAGGATCTGGTTCCTCGCGTTGCCGAGCTGCGCCTTCGCGCCGTCGAGTGCGATCTGGAACGAATCGGGCTTCAGCCGAAAGAGCGCCTGCCCTTTCTTCACGACTTCGTTTTCATGCACGTCGACCGAGATCACCGTGCCGGAAACATCCGTCGAGACGCCGACCATGTCGGCCTGGATATAGGCGTTGTCCGTCGACATGATCTGCCCGCCGGTGACGTAGTAGTAGCCGCCGATGACGAGGGCGACCGGAAGCAGCGCAAAAAGGACCGGTCGGGTCAGATTGCGGCGCTTGCGCGGCGTCTCGGGAGGCGCGACCGGCGTTGCTGCGGCGGCCGCCGAAGATTGTGGCGCCGGGGTGGAGGATGGGGCCTCGGCGACAGTTACTTGATCTTGTTCGGAAGAGTTTGCGTTCGCAGGTACGCGAAGCGGAGAGGAAGCGTCAGCCATGTTGTATCTCTTTATCGACTGCCTTCGAACGGCAGGCGCTAAGCAGGTTTGATTTCATAAGGGTAAGCAATGCGTAGAGGTGCTCGTTGTCCTCCTGGGAGGTTCCTTCGAGCGCTTCCTTGCGTGTCTGGTCGCCGATGTTGCGCATCGTATCCATCAGAGGCCGGGCTTCTTCACGCATGTAGAGAAGCCAGCTTCGCCGATCGCTCGGATGCTGCCGGCGCTCCACCAGGCCGCGGTCGCTCAGCTTGTCGAGGATGCGAACCAGGGTGATCGGCTCGATTTCCAGAATTTCCGCCAAGCCGGCCTGATGGATGCCTTCGTTGTTTGCGAGATAGGCGAGCGTTTGCCACTGCGAGCGCGTCAGGCCCAAATCTTTCGCACGCTGCTCGAACCGCTTTCGAAGCAGCCGAGCAACGTCATGGAGGAGAAAACCAAGGGTGGGTGTCGAACTCATTGTATGAGAAGCCTGCTATTCATAAGCAACCTTATAATTGTTGTTACATATAGTAAGCGCCCATGTGATACAAGAGGGGAGACGATCAACAAATAGCGATAGTCGAAGATGTCGCAGGCGGTGTCGCAAAGATGTCGCAGTGGCCTGGGGATGCGGCGTGCGGCGCACGGGAAAGAACGCAAGCCGGCGTTTTCCTCGCGTCCGCCAATCGAAAAAGGCGCGAACGAATCGTCCGCGCCTTTTCGGTAGTCTTGCAAGATGGATAGATAGGTAGGGCTCGCTCGCCCTTTGGGAGTTCGCGGTGAAGCTAGCGCCGACTCAGAAGGCCGATAAGATAGCCGATGCCGGCTGCGGCCGCGACCATGAAGATCGGCTCCTCGCGAACTCTCTCGCGCAACTGCTCGGTGATCTCCTGGGCTTCCTCGGCGACGACGGATTTAGCTCCCTGCCCCAAGGCGGCCATGCTCTGCGACAGCCTGGAAAGATCTTCGCGCAACGCGGCCACCTGTGCGGCCAGGTCCTCCATTGCCGTTTCGGTCTGTGCTCGCGCAGAAGAAGATTGGGCGGAAGCTGATTTCGTCGTCTCTGCCATCGTGTGCTCCTTTTGTTTTCTATACGTCAGAACGCCCGCGTCGGTCAAAGGTTCCGAAGCGCTCGTTTGCCCTCCGGTGATTTCCCGACTGGCTCTTCAATTCCGGTTCGGATTGTTCTAAGGAACTCCGATTGTTTCGCCTGCGGGCGGAGACGTGTTGATGACGAGGTTTGCTTTCCGATGTTCGACGTGCTGAGAAAAATCGCCCAGACCTGGGTTGCCAAGGGTTTGTTGCTTCTTCTTGCTGCAGCCTTTGGCGTATGGGGCGTAGAGCGGTCCCTCATCACCGGCGGCAGCAGCAATACCGTCGTGACGGTTGGCGATCAGCACATCGATACCAACGAATTCCGTCTGGCCTATCGCCGTCAGATTCAGGCGATCAGCCAGCAACTGCGCATGCAGATCACCCCGGAGCAGGCGCGTGCCTTCGGCATCGGCCAGCAGACGGTGGCGCAGCTGGTCGCGGGCGCCTCGCTCGATCAGCTTGCCGCCGACATGAATCTCGGCCTTTCCCAGGATCGCCTTGCCAAGCTGATCGGTGACGATCCGGCCTTCAAGGCAGCGAACGGCTCTTTCGACCGGCAGAAATTCGATCTGCTGCTGCGCAACAGCAACATATTGCCCGACGACTACATCAAGGAGCGCAGCAAGGTCGCGATCCGCGGCCAGATCGTCGAAGCGGTCTCCAACGGCTTTGCCGCCCCGCAGGTTCTGGTCGATGCCGTCAAGCAATATCACGACGAGACCCGCAGCATCGACTATCTGCTGCTCACCAATGCCAACATCGATCCCGTCAAGGCCCCGGCCGACGATGTCCTGCAGAAGTGGTTCGATGGCGTGAAGTCGAAATATCGCGCTCCGGAATATCGCAAGTTCGCCTATGTCAAACTGCAGGCCGAGGATCTCGCCGATCCCGCGAGCGTGTCCGACGACGAAGTGCGCGCCCAGTTCGACAAACGCAAGGACAGCTTCACGACGCCGGCAACGCGCACCATCGAGCAGCTGACCTTTGCGAACAAGGATCTCGCAAACGCCGCCGCCGATGCGCTGAAGACCGGCACGACTTTCGACCAGCTCGTTTCCGACCAGGGCAAGAAGCCGTCCGACGTGCTGCTCGGCACGTTCGCCAAGGATCAGGTTCCGGACAAGACCGTTGCCGACGCCGCCTTCGCCGTTACCAAGGAAGGTGGCACGAGCCCGGTCGTCGATGGCTCGTTCGGGCCGGTCATCCTGCGCGTGACCAACGTGAAGGCTGAAACGGCAAAGAACTTCGACGAGGTCAAGGAAGACATCCGCAAGCAGGTTGCCCTCAGCAACGCCGCCAACGAAATCACCAGCGTCCACGACAAGTTCGAGGATCTGCGCGGCTCGGGCGTCTCGCTGCAGGACGCCGCGGCACAGCTCAAGCTGAAGCTCGTCACCGTCGATGCGGTCGATGCGAACGGCCTCGACCAGAACGGCAATGAGATCAAGGATCTGCCCGCCCGCCAGCAGTTGCTTCCGGAGGTCTTCAAGGCAGATCAGGGCGGCAATCCCGCTCCTCTGACGGTCGGCAATGACGGCTACGTCTGGTTCGATATCACGAACGTCACCCCCGATCATGACCGCCCGCTCTCCGAAGTGCGCGAAAAGGCCGTCGCCGACTGGACCGCCGAACAGCAGAAGATCGCGCTTGCCGCCAAGGCGGCAGAGCTGAAGCAGGATGCGCAGAAGGGCAAGTCGCTTGCCGATATCGCCGCACCGCTCGGTATCGCCGTCGAAAGCAAGACCGGCATCATGCGCTCGACCGACGATCCGGTTCTGGGTCGTGGCGGCATTGCCGCCACCTTCTCCGGCCCGGTCGATGCCGTCGCCAATGCCGTCGGCGCGGATGATACGACGCAGATTCTGCTCAAGGTCACCGATGTCAACGACAACCCGACCACCGATGCCCTGAACAACGACGATCAGCAGGTCGCACAGATCGCCAATGCCGCCGGCGACGACATCCTCGACCAGATGGTCGGCCAGCTGCAGTCCAAATACACCGTCACGGTCAATCAGAGCCTCGCCGAACAGGCGATGTCTCGCTAGGCCCGCTCGGGAGGATGGATAATCAATGGCAGATTTGAAGCCTTTCCTCGCCAAGGTCGCCAATCGTGAGGCCCTGACGAGGGACGAAGCCCGACAGGCCTTCGAAATCCTGATGTCTGGCGAAGCGACGCCGTCGCAGATCGGCGCGTTCCTGATGGCTTTGCGCGTGCGCGGCGAAACGGTCGACGAAATCGTCGGCGCCGTGACCACGATGCGCGCCAAGATGCTGCCGGTTAAGGCCCCGGCCGATGCCATCGATATCGTCGGCACAGGCGGCGACGGTGTCGGCACCTACAACATTTCGACGCTGGCGGCGTTCATCGTTGCCGGCGCTGGCGTACCGGTCGCCAAGCACGGCAACCGTGCCCAGAGCTCCAAGGCCGGCACCGCCGACACGCAATCCGTACTGGGCATCAAGCTCGACATCGGGCCGGAGACGATCGCCCGCTGCATTCGCGAGGCCGGCATCGGCTTCATGTTCGCGCAGCTGCATCATTCCTCCATGCGTCATGTCGGCCCCTCGCGCGTCGAGCTGGGCACGCGGACGATCTTCAATCTCCTCGGCCCGCTTTCGAACCCCGCAGGCGCGCGCCGTCAGTTGCTGGGCGTCTTCGCGCCGCAATGGGTGTTGCCTCTGGCCGAAGTGCTGAAGGATCTGAATGCTGAGAGCGTCTGGGTCGTCCACGGCGACGGTCTGGACGAGATCACCACCACCGGCACGACCTCCGTCGCGGCGCTGGAAAACGGCAAGATCCGCACCTTCGAACTGACGCCTGCCGATTTCGGCTTGAAGCATGCCGACCTTGCCGACCTCAAGGGCGGCGACGGCGTTGCCAATGCCGCCGCACTCCGCGGCGTGCTTGGCGGCGCGAAAAATGCCTATCGCGACATCGCTCTCGCCAATGCGGCCGCCTCTCTGGTCATTGCCGGCAAGGCCGAAACGCTCCATGATGGCATGAAGCTCGCCGCACATTCGCTCGATAGCGGCGCTACCGCCGTTGCGTTGGAAAAGCTCATTGCCGTTTCCAACGAGGAAGGACAGGACTAGGGCGCCATGACCGATATCCTCAGAAAGATCGAGGCCTACAAGCGCGAGGAGATCGCCGCCGCCAAGGCCAAGGTTTCCCCGGCCGATCTGAAAGCGATGCAGGCCGGGCAATCCGCACCGCGCGGTTTTCACAAGGCGTTGCTCGCCAGGAAGGATGCCGGCGTCTTCGGTCTGATTGCCGAGATCAAGAAGGCAAGTCCGTCCAAGGGCCTGATCCGTCCCGATTTCGACCCGCCTGCCCTCGCTAAGGCTTACGAGGCCGGCGGAGCGGCTTGCCTTTCGGTGCTGACCGACGCGCCGAGCTTCCAGGGCGCTCCGGAATTCCTGACCGCTGCCCGCACTGCCTGCTCGCTGCCGGCACTGCGCAAGGATTTCATGTTCGATACGTATCAGGTGCAGGAAGCCCGCGCCTGGGGTGCCGATTGCATCCTGCTCATCATGGCCTCGCTTTCCGACGATGACGCCACGCGCCTCCAGGACGAAGCCTTCGGTCTCGGCATGGATGTGCTGGTCGAGGTTCACGATGCCGAGGAGATGGAGCGCGCGCTAAAACTGTCTTCGCCGCTGATCGGCATCAACAACCGCAACCTGCGCACCTTCGAGGTCAGCCTCACGGTCAGCGAAAACCTGGCGCCCATGGTGCCGGAAGGCCGGCTGCTGGTCGGCGAAAGCGGTGTCTTTACCCATGCCGATTGCAAGCGCCTCGAAGCCGCGGGCATCTCCACCTTCCTCGTCGGCGAAAGCCTGATGCGCAAGGATGACGTGACCACCGCGACGCGGCTGTTGCTCAACGGCGAAGCCGGCATCCTGGCGGCCGAGTGAAATGACCACGCCGAAGGCCGGTCTCACACATATCGACGCTTCGGGCGAAGCGCATATGGTCGATGTCGGCGACAAGGCCGAGACGGCGCGCAGCGCCACGGCTACGGGCTACGTCAGGATGAAGCCGGAGACATTGGCGCTCATCCGCGAGGGCAATGCCAAGAAGGGCGATGTCATCGGCACGGCGCGGCTCGCCGGCATCATGGCCGCAAAGCAGACCAGCAATCTCATTCCGCTTTGCCATCCGCTCATGCTGACGAAGATTGCCGTCGATATCGAAGAGGATGCCGCCCTGCCCGGCCTGCGCGTAACGGCGACGGCAAAGCTGACCGGTCGCACCGGCGTCGAGATGGAAGCGCTGACGGCGGTGTCCGTCGCCTGCCTGACCATCTACGACATGGCCAAGGCCGCCGACCGGATGATGGAAATCGGCGGCATTACGCTATTGGAGAAATCTGGCGGCAAATCAGGAGATTTCCGCCATCCGGGGGCCTGATACATGAGCCTATTGCCCGTTGCCGAAGCGCAGGCACGCCTGCTGGACAGCGCTTCGCCTATCCATCGCTTTGAGAGCGTTCCGCTCGATATGGCGGAAGGCCGCGTCCTGGCCAGGGATCTGACCGCCCGCTTGACCCAACCGCCCTTCGACGCCTCGGCGATGGATGGCTACGCGCTGCGCTTCGAAGACGCGGCAACGCCGGGCGCGGAACTGCAGGTCATCGGCGCCTCCGCTGCCGGTCATGCCTTCGAAGGAAGCATCGGCAAGGGCGAAGCGGTGCGCATCTTCACCGGAGCGCCCGTTCCGGCCGGTGCCGATTCGGTGCTGCTGCAGGAAGATGCGGAGCGGCTGGAAGGCGATCGCATCCGCCCGACCTACCCCTTGCGGAAAGGCCAGCACATCCGTCCGCGCGGCCAGGACTTCCTGCAGGATGAAGTCGTGCTTCCCGCCGGCACGGTGATGGACTTTTCGCGGCTCACCGTTGCCGCGGCCATGAACCATCCCGCGCTGGATGTCTACCGCCGGCCGCTCGTCGCTATTCTGGCGACCGGTGACGAACTTGTGTCGCCGGGAAATGAGCCGGGGCCGTCGCAGATCATCGCGTCGAACACTTTCGGCATCGGCGCATTGGCGCGCAATGCCGGAGCTCACATCCTCGATCTCGGCATCGTTCCCGACAACAACGACGAAATTACGGCCGCCATCGGTCGCGCGCAGGTGGCGAAGGCCGATGTCATTGTCACCCTCGGCGGCGCATCGGTCGGCGACCATGATCTGGTGCAGGCGACGATGATCGCGGCCGGAATGGAACTGGATTTCTGGCGCATCGCCATGCGTCCCGGCAAGCCGCTGATGGTCGGCAGTCTCGGCGACATGCATGTTCTCGGCCTTCCCGGAAACCCCGCCTCCAGCCTCGTTTGCGGCCTGCTCTTTCTCGAGCCGTTGATTCGAAAGCTGGCATCCCTGCCGCCGGTCAGGCGCGAAGGGGTTGTACGGGCCGCCGTGCCCCTTGCCGCGAACGACCAGCGACAGGATTACATGCGCGCGATGCTGAAGAAGGACGATGACGGCGGCTGGCTCGCCGAACCCTTCTCCAAGCAGGATTCCTCGATGATGAAGGTCTTCTCGCGCTCCGACTGCCTCATCGTGCGGCCGCCGCATGCACCCGAGCTTGAGCCCGGAGCTCCCTGCCCGGTCGTTTTCCTGCGGCCTGATCTGCTCGGCTAGAGTGATTCCGGCAAAAGTGCGCAGCGGTTTTCAGTCCGGAATTGCGAGACGGCGAACAGACGGATCGCGGGTTGGAGGGGTGTACTCCACCATCAGGTCGGCCCGACTTTAGCGGGCAAGCAAAAGCCGGGAGGTTTGACCCACCCGGCTCATGGTTCATCCAATCGACGGATCGATTACTTGACTGGCTTCTCGTGATGGCCGCCGAAGCCGGCGCGCATGGCGGAGAGAACCTTGTTGGCGTAATCGTCGTTGCCGCGCGAGGCGAAACGGCCGTAAAGCGCCGCGCTGAGCACCGGCGTCGGCACGCCTTCATCGATGGCTGCCGAGATCGTCCAGCGGCCTTCGCCGGAATCCGAAACGCGGCCGGCATACTGCGAAAGCGCTGCATCGCCATGCAGAGCGTCGGCGGTGAGGTCGAGCAGCCAGGAGGTGATGACGCTGCCGCGGCGCCAGACTTCGCTGATTTCGGCGATGTCGAGATCGTACTGATAATATTGCGGGTGGGAGAGCGGCGCGGTTTCGGCATCCTTCTCCGTGCTCTGCTTGCCGATATTGGCATGACGCAGAACGTTCAGACCTTCGGCATAAGCCGCCATCAGGCCGTATTCGATACCGTTATGAACCATCTTGACGAAATGGCCGGCGCCGGACGGACCGCAATGCAGGTAGCCCTGCTCTGCCGTGCTGTTCCTGGCGGCTTCTTCGGAGCGCATTGCCGACGGAGCTACATCACCAACGCCAGGAGCGAGCGTTGCGAAGATAGGCGAGAGATGCTCGACCGTTTCCTTTTCGCCGCCGATCATCAGGCAATAACCGCGCTCGAGGCCGAAAACGCCGCCGCTGGTGCCGACGTCGACATAGTGAATGCCCTTCGGCTTCAGTTCTTCGGCGCGACGAATGTCGTCATGATAATACGAGTTGCCGCCATCGATGACGATGTCGCCTTCTTCCAGCAGCGGAACGATCGTTGCCAGTTCCTGATCGACGATCGCGGCCGGCAGCATCAGCCAGACGACACGCGGCTTCGCGAGCTTCGAGACGAAATCTGCGAGTGACTTGCTGCCGGTGGCGCCAAGCTGCTCGAGCCCCGCAATGCTTTCCGGGCGCGCATCGAAAACAACAGCAGTGTGACCGCCCTTCATCAGGCGCTGCACCATGTTGTTGCCCATACGGCCGAGGCCAATCATTCCGATTTGCATGTGTCAGTCTCCTAGGACGGTTTTAATCGTTTTGAATACTCCATAAAGACATTTCGCAATATTTTCCAATGAACAAATGACGGGCGAGCTATGCACGAGCCTGACAGCGAAGAAAAATTCGCGCGCTCACGCATCTGTGATAGCGCTGGCCGAAGCCTTGCGCTTTTCGCCATGATCGCGCTTTGCCCACTCCGAGGAAAGCTGTATTTTGCGCTCCTGTTTGCGTTGACAGATTTAGCGCCGATCCCGGCTTCTTTGCACAATTCTCTTTAGGCCGGTGCTCGCTTGGAGCGTCAAAGGAGGCATATGGCTGCGTCTCTGAAACTGCCGCTGGTTCCGGCTTCATTTTTCGGCATGGTCCTGGGGCTTTCGGGTCTAGCCAACGCCTGGCGCGTCGGTGCGCGCATCTGGCAATTGCCGGCTGCCGTCGGCGAGGTGCTGACATTCGTTTCGCTAGCGGTCTGGCTGGCGCTGATCGTGCTCTACGGTTTGAAATGGATGGTGGCGCGCGAGGAAGCCGTCAAGGAAGTCGCTCACGCCGTCCAATGCTGCTTCATTGGCTTGGTCGGGGTCGCGACCATGCTGGTTGCCGCAGGGCTCCTGCCCTATTCGCGCATCGGCGCCGAAACCATTTTCCTGGTCGGCGCCGTCTATACTCTGGCATTCTCCGTCTGGCGCACCGGAGGTCTTTGGCAAGGCGAACGCGATATCGCGGCGACGACCGCCGTGCTGTATCTGCCAAGTGTCGCCGGCAGCTTCGTCACGGCCATCGTCGGCGCGGCTCTCGGCTTCCCCGAATGGGCTCAGCTTTTCTTCGGTGCCGGCTTTTTCGCCTGGCTCGCCATCGAATCGGCATTGCTGCACCGCCTGCTGACGGGGCCGGCGCTGGCGCCATCGCTGAGGCCGACGCTGGGAATTCAATTGGCTCCGCCGGCCGTCGGCGCCCTTGCCTATATCAGCGTAACGCAGGGGCCTCCGGACGTGTTGGTCCATGCAATGATCGGCTACGGCCTGCTGCAGGCGCTGATCATGCTTCGCCTTCTGCCCTGGATCGCAAAGGAAGGCTTCACCCCGGCTTATTGGGCCTTTACCTTCGGCGCAACGGCGTTGGCGACCGCTCCCATGCGGCTGGTCGAACGCGGTGATGCCGGGCCCGTCACGCAGCTCGCGCCCATCCTCTTCGTCGCGGCGAATATCGTCGTCGGTTTGGTTGCTCTCGCAACGATCTGGCTGATTGCCAATCGCAAGCTCGTCATCGGCTGGGTCGCCCTCGCGGACCATGATGCCGGCGCGGTCGGGCGGGGTTGACCAAGCAGAGTCTACGGTTCGGAGGACGACGTGCTCGATCATGTGACAATCGGCGTTCGCAGCCTGGAACGATCGAAGATCTTTTATGATGCGATATTGCGTCCTCTTGGCATAGCTCGTCTTTATGCGGAGGGCGAAACCTTTGCGGGCTATGGCGTCGGGAGGAAGGCTTTCTTCTGGATCGGTCAGCGCGATGTTCTGCAAACGGGCGCGCATATCGCCTTTACGGCCGAGAGCAGGAAATTTGTCGACGAATTCCATCGAGCCGCCATTCTCGCCGGCGGCACCGACAACGGCGCTCCCGGGCTTCGCCCTCATTATCACCCCGACTATTACGGCGCCTTCATTCTCGATCCCGATGGACACAATATTGAGGCAGTCTGTCACCTATCGGTGAGTTAGGTGGAAACCTCGCATTCCCTATGAAATCAAATCACTGCACAGGCGGGCCGACATAGCGCGCACGCGGTCGAATGAGCCTGCCGCTCGTCGCCTGCTCCATGGCATGCGCAAGCCAGCCCACCGTGCGCGCCAATGCAAAGATAATCAGCGGTGCATCCTCTGGAAGATGATAGGCATGCGTCATCGCCGTCAATGCAAAGTCAACATTGACGCGTTCGCCGACTAGCCGCTCGCCGACATCGCGAACCTCGGCAAATAGCGGAGGCAGGGTGAAGCAGCCCAGCAACGCCTCGGCGCGGATATCGACGTCCGGGTAAAGCTGATGGCCGAAGGCCGGCAATGGCCTCCCCTCCGCCAGATAGCTGCGGACCGCCTCATCCACCCCGGTCACGGCCGCCCGCGCGATCAGCGAGCGCACGCTCTGCCACGCGCCGCCGTGCAGCGGACCGGTCAGCGTGGAAAGGCCGGACAGGGTGGCGGCGGATAAAGTCGCGCCGGCGGAGGCCGTAATCCGCGCCGTGAAAGTTGAGGCATTCAGCTCGTGATCGGCGAGCAATACGAGGCTGCGGCGTATCAGATCGCCCGCATCGGGACGGCCCCAGGCTGCTGCAAGACGTTGATGCAGTGATTGATCCCATGCGCCGGGGGCCAACGCCCCGGCGACGGTGCCGAACACGCTTTCGGCTTCGTTCTGCAAGGCCGGAAGCGAGCGCCCGAGTGACGGCAGGTCGTGCATTATGCGCCCGGCAAGGACGGAGAAAGCGGCATTCAGGGACGGAAGCTCCTGCCGCTTCTCGCTTTGCTCGAACCTTAGTGGCCGCTTCATGTCCCAGAGCAGCAGCGCGACATCCTCCAGTTTTGCGCTCTCCGCCAGCGTTGCCGCATCCATGCCGCGATAGAAAAGCCTGCCGTTCGAAACCGTCGATAGCGCCGATGGCAGGACGGGATCGCCCCATTGAATGGCCTCGGCCGCCACCGCCTCCGTCTTGCGCCGACCGGCATTGCGGGTGGCCAGCCGCTTGACGTCATCGGTGAAATAAAGGCTGCGCCGTGTATCCGCGGGATCGGGCTTTGCCCGAATGCGACCGCGACTGACATTGGCGTAAAGCGTCTGCGATTTCGTTCCCAGCAGGTTCAGCGCCTGCTCCGCCGTCAGCCAGCTCATCGTTCCTCATATTGATCAATAGCATCAAGATTGACGTCAATAAAAATAGGCCCGATCTAATCCCATAGTCAAAGGAGAACAATGATGAAAAGTGGTCTTGAAGATGTCATTGCCGCAGAAACCAAGCTATCCGATGTCGATGGCGCTGCCGGCCGTCTGATCATCCGCGGCGTATCGCTGGACGATCTGGTGGCAACCAGCCGCTTCGAGGATGTCGCCGCGCTGCTGCTGGATGGCCTGTTCGATGAGCATATCGATGCTGCCTCCATCCGCACCCGGCTCGGGACGGCCCGCGTCTCCCTCTTCGCGCATGTGAAGGCGGCAGATGCCGCCCTGCTCGCTCTGCCGCCGGTGGATGCGATGCGGGCGCTGCTGGCCCGTGTCGATGACGGCGACGACTTTGCCACGGCGATCCGCCTGATGGCGGCGTCTGCCGTCTTCCTGCCGGCCGTCCTGCGCATGCAGAAGGGTGAGACGCCGATCGAGCCGGATGCGTCGCTTTCCCAATCGGCCGATATCCTGCGCATGCTCACGGGCCGCATGCCGACGGCGGAGCAGACGGCAGGGCTGGATGCCTACCTGGTGACGATTTCCGACCATGGCCTCAATGCGTCGACATTCGCCTCGCGCGTCATCGCTTCGACCCATGCCGGCCTGACCTCTTCCGTGCTTGCTGCGATCAGCGCCCTCAAGGGGCCGTTGCATGGCGGCGCCCCCGGCCCGGTCCTCGATATGCTCGATGGCGTCGGCAAGCCTGAAAATGCCCGCGCCTGGCTGTCGCAGGCGCTCGATCATGGCGAGCGGCTGATGGGCTTCGGTCATCGCATCTATCGCGTCCGCGATCCCCGCGCCGATGCCCTGAAGACGGCATTGAAGCCGATCTTTACGAGCGGACAGGCGGATGCCGGACGGATCGCCCTGGCGGAAGCCATCGAGGCGGCGGCACTGGCGCTGCTGAAGGAGCGCAAGCCGGATCGTCCCCTCGACGTCAATGTCGAATATTACACCGCGCTGCTGCTCGATGCGCTCGGCTTCCCGCGCAACGCCTTCACCGGCGTCTTTGCGATCGGCCGCACCATCGGCTGGATCGCCCATGCCCGCGAGCAGACACTGGACGGGCGCCTGATCCGCCCGCAGTCGCGCTATGTCGGCCCGCTGCCGAAGGCGGCATAAGCCACGCTGTTGGAGCCGATGGAGGCTCACGCGGCCGCGGGTTGACGCGGCCGCATCATGCCTTCGCGGATATGGCGGGCAAGTTCCAGCGCCTGCGGCGTTGCCCCTCCCTTGGGCAAATGCAGGTTGATCGCAAAGATCGGCAGTTCGGGCAGGCCGTGCTCGACGGTGAGAATATCGAGATCGGCCGGAACGGTGGAGGCGAGCCACGCGGTAATGGCGAGATCCGTGCGCACCGTCGCAGTGGTGGCCTCGATATTGCCGTTCTCGAAGACCGTTCGCCAGCGGAGCCCGTCCTTGCTCAGCGCCGCAAAGACCGATGTCCGGAAGGCGCATGTATCGGCAACCATCGAGATTGGCAGCGGCACCTTGCGATGGGCATTGCCGGCCTTTGCCCCGACCCAGACAAGCCGCTCGACACCGAGGCATTCGCCCCGCGACACGCCGAACGGTTCTTCCACCACGCATAGGTCGATGGTTCCCTTCCCGAGTTCCTCCAGCAGTTCCGGCGATGACGCGCAGGCCAGCGAAATCTCCACCTGAGGGTGGCGCTCGGCATAGGACTTCAGCACCGGCGCCAGTGTCGCGCCGACGAGATCGTAGGGAACGCCGAGCCGAACGCTGCCGCGAACGGTCCTTTCCGTCATGTCGTCCCAAATCTCGTCATTCAGCGTCAGCAAGCGGCGGGCATTGCCGAGCAGCCGCTCGCCTGCCTCTGTCAGCCGCAATCCACGTCTGTCTCGTTCAAACAAGGCGCAGCCGAGCATGTCTTCCAGCCGCTTGATCTGCTGGCTGACAGCGCCCTGGGTCATGTGCAGCATATTGGCGGCAACCGTCATGCTGCCTTGATCGGCAACGGCGGCGAACGTTCGGATAAGGGTGATGTCGAAGTTTCGATTCATGATCGGCATTATAACTGCTAATGCAATGATCCTTCAATATTCGTTTTATTGATGGTGCTTTGCTGATTATTCCTTTCTCCGAAAAGGAGAAAAACCGGAAATGCCCATCCAATCCCTGCTGCCTGTGATCCTCTTCGTATTGGTTTCGACCATAACGCCCGGCGGCGCGACGACATTTGCGACCGCGTCCGGTGCGCATTTCGGTTTTCGTCGGTCGATACCCCTCGTGGCCGGCTTTGCCTTCGGTTTGGGTTCCATGGCCTGCGCGGCAGCCGCTGGGCTTGGTGGCGTGTTGATGGCCCTGCCGACGCTGCAGATCGCCATGAAGGCTCTCGGCTCGATCTATCTGATCTGGCTTGCCGTCCGGATCGGCAGAAGCGGCCCGCCGCATGGCGCGAAAGACATGGTGAAGCCCACAGGTTTCATAGCCGGCGTCTGGATGCTCTGGTACAACCCCAAGGGCTGGGCCGTGACGATCAGTGCTGCGGCGTCCTTCGCGGCGCTGGCGACCGGTCCCGTCAGCTTCGCAATGCTGCTCGGATTGACCTTTTGCCTTGTCGCCGCGTTCTCGCTCTCCGTCTGGTGCATGCTTGGACAAATGCTCGGGCGTTTGCTGAAAACGGCCTGGCAATGGCGCGTGGTCAATGTCGCCCTTGCCTGCCTCCTCGTGATTTCGATCGTTCCGATGTGGTATGATTGAAACCTCGCCGGTTGGAGGCTTTGCTCATCATCATCGGCTGCGCCACAGCCATATGGTCAAAGAGCCTGTACGACCGCGCACCGCCGTTTCGATCGGCCCCTCAAGACGTCCTTCCTTGAAAGGCGCGCTCGCACGGCCCGCCGCGAGCAGCAGGTCGTCGCTGATGGCGATATCCGCGCGATTGCCGGCGGCGACCTCCATCAGGCGGCTGGCAACGTTGACCGTGTCGCCGGTGGCCGTGATCTGCTGGCGGTCCCCCGCGCCGAGCCTGGAGGCAACGATGGTGCCGAAATGCGCGCCGATCTTGAAGCCGATGCGCGAGGCGACCCCCTGCGGCAGCGATGCGAGCCAGCCTCTCATCCGATCTGCCAGGCGAACGCAGCAATGGGCCGCATGGACCGGATCGTCCGGCGTCGGCTGTGGCAGGCCGAAAAGGATCATCGCGCCATCGCCCATGAAACTGGTGATGGCGCCGCCGCAGGCCGTGACCTCCTCGTCGACGAGATTGTAGAAGCCGTTCAGCAGCTCCCGCACGGCTGCCGGGCCGATGGCTTCGCTGAGGCCGGTGAAGCCGTTGATATCGATGAAAACGGCCGCCGCCTCCTGATGCACGGGCACGGCGAGAAAATCGGGATCGCGGGCCAGATATTCGGCAAGACCAGGAGCCTGAATGCGCTGCAAAAGCTCGCTCTGCTCGGCGAAGCGCGTGGCGCGCCTTCGGTCCAGCCAAAGTTGAGCGGCGCCAAACAGCAGCGCCGGCGGCACCGTCGCTGCAATCGGCAGGGCGGCGCTCAGCCAGATTCCCTGCTTGAAGGCGCTGACGTTGACCGCCAGCCATATCAGGATGACGCCGAGGACCATTATCAGCCCAATGGTGCTGCGTCGCCAGGAGAGAAGGCCGACCACGACCAGCGGCAAGCCGACAGCAAAATAGAGGTCGATGAAGCGAACGTTGCGGTCGCGCACGAGACCATCTCCGGCAATCAGATGCGTGATCGAGGTGGATATGACCTCGACGCCAGGCAGAACGGGATCGAAGGGCGTCGGAAAGACATCGCCGCCGCCGGTCACGGTCGCGCCGATGACGACGATATGATCCCTGATCGCGGTCTCCGGCAATTGCCCGTTCAGTGCCTCGCTGGCGCTGATGGTACGAATCGTGCCGCGCGGGCCATAAAACGAGAGCGGCATGAGATAGCCGGTATCCGTAAGGACGGAATGGTCGCCGATCTTGATGCGGTCCGAGATGACGGTTGTCTGCTCGCCGGTCGCGGCGGAAACGACGCGCAGCGAGAAGGACGGCGCGATCCGCTCGCCGCTGCGAAACAACATGGGCACGAAACGCGGCGTTCCCGTCTTGTCTGTCTGGACGTTGACGACGCCGTAGCTTGCCGCGTTTGCGAACCGCGGCTGCGGTTCGAGAAACTGCAGCGCGCTTGGCACGCGGGCGAGAGGTTCCTTGCTGTCGTCGGCGACACGCTGCCGGCTTTCGGGAAAGATGCCGGCTGCGGCCAGCACGACCTTGGTCCGCCTGAGCGATTGCTCCAGTGCCGCGTCGCCCGCTTCGTCGCCGGGATCGATGAGAAGCACGTCGAGCGCGACGGCCTTGGGGCCCAGCACGCCGATCGCGTCGATGATCTTGGCGAGCGTGGCGCGGGGCAAGGGATAGCGTCCCGCCACACGCGACGTCTCGTCATCGATGGCGACGATCGTCACGAGGTCGGGCGGTTGGCGATTGCCGCCAAGCGTATTGCGCAGATTCGTAAGCGTCGCCTCCGCACCGTCGATGAAGGGGATATCACCGCGCAGATGCGCAACGCCGAGGCTTAACCCCCAGGCGGCTGTCAAGATAAGCGCAATCAGCGTCTGCAGCGATGGTCTGCGCATGGCTGTCCAGGTCTCACTGGCCGAGACGGGCCATCAAGGCGTTTATGCGCGCGCGTCTCCACTGGTTGACATGCAGCGGGGAGCGGCTGCGGTCGACATCGACGCCCTGCCCTTGCCCGAGTGTCACTCCCTGCCCGGTCGATACCTTGTTGACCGCAACCCGGCCGCGCAACACAAGCACGGATGTCCAGGCGCCCCTCACATCGACCGCCCATCGGGTGCCGCGAACCGCCGCGATTGCCTGTGGAGTCACCACTTCGAACCCGCCCCGAACACGGCTGCTGTCGATATCGACCATAGCGGCCTTGTTGTCGAGCACGATGGCATCCACCCGTCCGTCACGATTCCGGTCCGCCAACCGATAGCGCGCACCGCGCTCGACAGTGATGCTGAGGCCCGGTTCGCAAGTCAGGGTCTGGCGCTCTGTGCTCACAGCCGGCCGCAGAGAGCAGTTCGCCGCGGTTTGCGCGGATGCGTCATCAGCACCGGCGATGGTCAGGATGGTCGCCGCCAGCGCCAGGCCGACAATATGGCTTGTGTGGATCATGATCGTGGCCCCTCATCGCGCATCACTGGAACGGCGGACGCCGATTTCCAGTCATGGCTTTCTCGATCCTTAGCCGCGATGATGCGTCATGAGCGGTTGATCTGCAAGCTGTCGTAGCCCTTGGCCTTGTAGAGCACGGTTGAAATCAGCCAGCTCATGAGGAAGATGCCGACGACTGCGAAGCCGAAATTGGCGAGATTGTCGTTCATCTCGCCGATGAAGCTCCAGAAGCCGCCCTCGAGGCCGAGCTTGTCGGAGATCAGTCCGAGCG
>NZ_WUEY01000039.1 GCF_010668395.1 Martinezella lusitana | reverse complement strand
CCCTCATTCAGTCCGCCAAAATGAACGATGTTGATCCGCTCGCTTGGCTAACGCAGACCCTTGAACGTATCGCGGCCGGCTGGCCATCAAGCGATATCGAGGCTCTCATGCCCTGGAAATTCCAGAACTAACGGCCTCAGTTCATCGCTTACGGTACAAAGACCTATCCGTCTGAAATCCCCCAGCAACAGACATCGGCTTTGGCCGATCGGGATCCGATTTTGGGGGCGCTTCCGGACTGCGCTCGCCACGGTTCCGCCCGCGGCCTTGACTTAGACCAAGTCATAGACCATTTCTTGGGAGAAAACATGCGAAAGCTTAAAGGAGTCTAGGTGATGCGCGTGTCTGTCAGCGAGGCCAAAGGGCAACTCACTGAGTTGGTGAAGCGAGCCGAAGCAGGAGATGAGGTCATCCTAACCCGTCGCGGCCATGAGATCGTGCGCCTGGTCGCCGTCGCGGTCTCACCCGGCCTGAAGGGGCGGCGCGCATTGATGGAGAAAGCCAGGGCATCGGCCGTAGCCAAAGCGCTTCAAGGACCAGCGGCCGCCCGCAGCCAGGACTTTCTTTATGACGATGACGGGATGCCGGCATGATTGCAGTTGATACATCAGCTCTCATGGCGATTGTGCTCGACGAGCCGCAGGGCGAAGCTTGCATGACGGCAATCGAAGAGGCGGATCGACTGTTGATTTCTGCCGGCACCGTCGCTGAAGCCCTCATCGTAGCCTCACGACGCAATGTCGGCGAAGAAGTCAGCCTACTCATTTCGGGCCTCGGCTTCGAGATCGTATCAGTAACAGCTGCGGCCGCCCGTCGAGTAGCTCATGCCTACGGCCGATGGGGCAAGGGTGTTCATCCGGCTGGGCTGAACTATGGCGATTGCTTTTCGTATGAAGTCGCCAAGGAGCACGATTGTCCTCTGCTTTATGTGGGCGAAGATTTTACGCAGACTGACGTTCGGCGGGCTCGTTAGCGCCTCTTCTCGATCGAAACGGGCCAACTGACTGGAAGTTGAAGAGGCGTGGAGCATCCGATTCACATCTATTTGCTCTTGATGGGGTACGAACCGACGACCCTGTGGTTATGAAGTGTTTCCCTCCTCAAATTTTCCAATAGCAAGTGTCGACTTAGCCTCGATAGAGTGTCCGACCGGGGGCCTGCGGCCTCCACGGGCGAACTGCAACGACGTAGCGATCTCGGTCTCGCTTGGGAAGTGCAGCGTGATTTTTCGAGCTTGAGGGCCATGCGCAACTCTCCAACTCGTTTTGACATCCATCGAAGAGGCGAAATATCGCATTTGGTATTGCGCGTTGCAGTTGATGCGATAACATGCATCTGGTGTTTTTCGGGGTAAGTACCGGTGTTCCTGCGTCAATCCGTTCTGGCCCTTTTTGCATCCGCAACCTTGTTCGGCGCGGCGCGTGCAGACATGACGATACAGAGGATACCAATCGAAAACGCCGCTCCCATTCTTCTGTTGAAGGGTGAATTCAGCCAGTCGGATGATCCTCAGCAGCTTTCCAAGGAGGTCGCAGCAAGCGGCGCCAAGACCGTTACCTTTGACAGCAACGGCGGCAATATCCTCGTAGCCATGGCTTACGGCAGGATGATCCGGTCGCTCGGGCTGGCGACCTTTCAGCTGCGTGCTAGCCAATGCGCATCCGCCTGCACGCTGGCATTCGTCGGCGGGGTGATCCGCCAAGCAGAGCCGGGTGCCATCGGTGTTCATCAATCGTCGTTTGCGCCCGGGGCCGGGCTCGACGGCCCCACCGCCGTAGCTGCGATACAGACGATGACCGCGCAGATAATGTCGTATTTTACGGAAATGGGCGTCGATCCGAAGCTGCTTCAGGTCAGCCTCTCCGTACCCAGCGACGATATGCGATATCTCACCGCCAGCGAGATGCAAAGCTATGGTGTGACCTTCGGCAACCTCAACGATATAGCCGGTCGGCTTGCCGCAGCAGGAGCGGCTGCGCCGGCAGTTTCCTCTTCCGCGACGCAGGAACCTGCAGCACAGACAGACGAGCAGAAGGCCAGGGCCTTCATATCTGCCTACTATGACGCCTGGTCTCGCGGAAACACCGACGCGGTCGTATTCATTGAAAAGGCGTATGGCGAGAACGTGGATTTCTACGGAAAAGCGACGCCCAAAGGTGAGGTGGTCACTGCGAAGCGCGACTTTGCGACACGATGGCCGATCCGGGCATACAGCGAAAGACTACAGTCTCTGAAGATCAACTGTTCCGATACCTGCAGGATCGAAGGAAATGTCGATTGGTACGCAAAGCGCGCCGGCGATCGTATATCATCGGGGACGGCGGAGTTCGCCTTCGTCTGGGATGTGAAGACCGGAACAATCGTATCGGAGAGCGGAAAGGTCAGCGAGACCGACAAGGGAGCCTCCGCACCGATCCGCCTGATAGCGCAGTGGCAAGAGCAAAATGGAACATGCCGCGGTGGTAGTGGAGATTCGGCTGACACTCTGGCAGCCTGTGACCGACGCGAGCGCATCGCAGCAAAGCTTCAGACCGTCGGTTGGTGCTTCGGTCGCGAAGGCCAGTATGGCTATCAAATGGACTGGCATGCATGTGACGTCCCATCGTCGCAGCAAGTAGCTGCGAGCGCCAACGCATCAGGCGCGTCGAGTGTGGTGCGGAAGAACCCGGCCGACTTTCCGATCTCAGGCCGATTTGCCGGGAAGACGATGCTGCCGGACTTCAAGGGGCGAGACCGCCAGTTCAATTCCTTCAGAACTCGCATCCGTGATGGCATGCGCCAAGGCCCCAACTTTGCAGGGCACTACACCCTTATTCAGATCGGCTGCGGAATGGGATGCTCCTTCGCAATCGTCGCCGACAATAAGACCGGCCGGCCGGCGAGCTTTCCGCGCGGCGGCGAGGCGAACATGTATCTTGCGTTGGACTACAGTCTCGAAAGCCGCCTGCTTGCGGCTCAATGGTTCAGCTACGATTCCGGTCGCTGCTTCCTTGAGTATTTCGATTTTGATCGAGATGATTGGAAACCGCTGACGAAGGCCGACATCGGAAATAGCGATACCTGTTACAAGACCATCGAAGAAAATCTTCACTGATGCCGCGCTGTCCCGGCTCAAAAGAATTGGCCTAATCCCAAGCTCCACGCAACTGGCCGGGATCGCCCGGCAATGCGGGATCTGCGAGACGGGCACTCTCAACATAGAGACCATAGCGCGTTCCGTAACCTGCAACGCTCAAGCCCATGCCGGGTGCAAGGCTCTGCCTAAAGCTATCGGGGAAGCCGCACAGTTCTCTGAACATCAAAGGCAATCCCTCAAGCTTGATCGGTCTGCGGCAGTCTTTGCTCTCAAAGCCGTCGATTCGCACCACCGTGTAAGGCAGCTCGACATGCGCGCCGGCGAACAGTGGGAACATCATTGGAACGATAAAAATGGCGATATTCCTACCGGCAGCAAAGGCAAGCAATGCCGCGCCGCAAATGATAATCGGATAGTCGTCCCGAAGCTCCTGATATATGCGCAGCACCAGAACATTAGACCGCAGCCGATACCAGGCCGATAGCAAGGCTCGGTTTACTCATCAGTGCCGCCCACTCCGTCGATGGCAGAAATAATGGAGTGAACACGTCGACAGCTTCGAAAATCGGTCTTAATTCCTGACCTGAACCGCCGTTCAATCGGCAGCCTTTCCAACGGTGTCGGCAACGAAAGCGCCGCGTTCTCCCATTGGCTTTGGTGGGCCAGTCGTGGAATCGCGGACCGTCTGGTGCTCCAGTTCGGCATTGAGCTCGGCACCGACGATCAGGATGATCACCGATATCCAGACCCAGACCATGAGGCCGATAAGCGCGCCGAGGGTGCCGTAGGTCGCATTGTAATTGGCGAAGTTCTCGAGATAAAAAGAGAACAGGATGGATGCCACTAGCCACAGGAGCGTGCTGAACACGACCCCCCAGCTCAACCATTTGAGCTTCGCCTGCTCGCGGCTTGGACCATAACGATAGATGACAGCGATGCCACAGCCGACGAAGACGAGAATAAACGGCCAACGACCGAAGCGCGCGAGAAGCTCCTGCCAGCGGTCAAGCCAGAGATAGGCAAGAGCCGCAGGCAGCACGCCGATGGCAGCGATGAGAACGATGGCAATGATGAGTGCGCCGAAGGTGAATGCGAGTGATAGGAGGTTGAGGCCGACCAGGCTGCGCTTCTCATCTTCCTGGTAGGCGACGTTCATCGCATCAAACAATGCCTTCATGCCGCTGTTGGCGCTCCAGAGCGCAATCACCAGGCCGGCGACGAACGCGAAGCTGAGCGTCGATGTCTTCTGCTGGGTGAGCGCGGTCAACTGGTTGAGGATAAGGTCGAAGGAGCCGGGCGGGAAGACGCTTGCGAGGAAGCTGATATGGCCCATGATGGTGGTCGGATCAGCAACGACCCCGTAGAGCGCAACGAGTGCGCCAAGCGCCGGAAACAGCGACAGCAACAGAAAGTATGTTACTCCCGCTGCGATCAAAGTGACCCGGTCAATCATGACCGCCGTGACGACGCGCCAGAACACGTCGCGCAGTCCTTTTACCGGAATCTCATTGGGTGAGTCGGCATGCCGGCCTCGACCTTTTTCGACGGCTTGCCGCGGCATGCTCTCCCGACCGTCGCTCATTGTCATCGATCCTGTTTCGCTGGACGGTACAACGCATGCGAAGTGCAAAATGTTCGAACGAAGGCGGCGGCGGGCACACGCTTTCGTTTCCCCAGCCATGCCTGTATCAGTTCGATCGCCCGTGAGCCTGCACCGGCGCAACCGAGTCCTTGGTGTCTTCGATATGGGCCGCACCGGTTTTGCCTGGGCACATGATCCGCCATGACATGTCGGTCCCGAAAGTCGCCGCCGTTCTCGTGGTGATAACGGATGGGATCATCCTGGAACAGACGGATCAGTCTTCGGCGCCATTCTTCCTCAGCCGCGACTACGCCATTCGCATCGAGGCAGCCCTTACCGTAGACGGCAAACGTCGGCAAAACTCCATTCCCATATAGAAGAGATTACCATGAGTGATCGGAAAGAGAAGCCCGTCTAGCGGCCCATTGATGCCACGCGGCAGGTAATCTTCCTTTGGCCCGCCGCACATCACCGACAGCATCGCCCGTTTACCCTTCAATATCCCCTCGCCATAGCGATAGGCGTTACCGGCATCCCTGTAGCCGTAGGCGAAGTTATAGGCAAAGGCCCGTTCGATCCATCCTTTCATGATCGCCGGCATGCCGAATCACCGGAGCGGAATTTAAGGATGACCGCGTCCGCCGCCAGGAGCTTCTCCTGCTCGGCGACGACATCGGCTATCTGCAAGCCATCATTGTAGGCATGTCAGGATTCGTCGATGAAGGACAGGCGCCGCTCATCAACGCGGCTCGGAAAACCGTCGGCATCGAATACTGCCTTCCATCTCATGCCGTATAGATCGGAGGTCAGGACTTCGTGGCCCTGCTTCTGAAGCGCGTCGATGCCAACGTCTATGAGATGGCGCATCAATGACGTCGGTTCCGGCTGCACATAAACGATAAACTCCCTCGGCAGCGGTCGGATGTGAAAGGAACTTGCCGAGCCCTTCTATCCTCGCCGGCCGACCGATGATCCTCAGATGCAGGCCGATCGATAGTATGCGCGGGACATGCCTGCCTTCATCGTAGAGTCGCAGTACGCCGGGGTAACGCCCGCTAACCCTGAAGTAACGATAATGTTGCTAAAAACGTCTATGGCCTCGTGGCGGACTGGTTACGTACGGGACAGCAAATCCCGTTAGCCTTGGTTCGAATCCAAGCCGAGCCCTCCCGATTACCTGTGTCACCTCAGCGCCTTGCAATTCAAAGCGTTCGGGCCGCTTCAGGCCGCAAGCCTGCCGATCCGGCTTATATCCTCACGAAAGCGCGCCAGCTCCTCATCTCGCCTGACCTTATCTGGCATTCGCAACAAGTAAGACGGATGGGCGGTCACGAACAGCGTCTGCGTCGCATCCATAACGATTGGCCGGCTGCGAACGTCTTCCAAGCGGTCCTTGCGATCCGTCAACGAAAAGAGCGCTGTCGCTCCCATGGCCACAACGAGCTTTGGTTTGACCAGATCGATTTCACGCGTCAACCACCAGCGACAGTGCTCGACCTCCCCCGCATTGGGTCGTTGGTGGATGCGCCGCCTGCCTCTCGGCTCGTACTTGAAGTGCTTGACTGCGTTAGTGACGTAGAGCTCCTGCCTTTCTAGACCGGCAAGGGACAGAGCCTCATCGAACACGCGGCCGGCAGGCCCTACAAACGGCCGGCCAGCAAGATCCTCCTGATCGCCGGGCTGCTCTCCGACGATCATGACCTTCGCATCGACAGGTCCTTCGCCGAATACCGTCTGCGTGGCCCGACAGTAGAGATCACAACGCGTACAGCGCCTCGCCTCCCCGCGCAGTGCCTCTATCGTGCCGGCTTCGGCTATCGGTGCATCCGGCACACGCGCCGCAGCCTCCTGCAGGCGATGATGAAAGGGGAGCGGTTCGGTTGCTTGCCGCCGCCCCATTTCGATGAGCTTGGTTTCCGCGCTTACGATGAGGCTCGGAATGAGTTCTGCCTCCGGCAGGTTTTTCCAATACTTCTTTGGCATCTCCGTCATCATCATCTTCACCTTCAATCGCGCGGGATTGAAAATCGAAGCGTAATAGGTGCGCCAGAGTTCGTCGGTTTCATCGGAAATGTCAGGCTTTTGCGCCGGCTCGGTCGAGGTCCGCAAAGTTTGGCCGTCCCACGATGCCGAGCCGCGTGGCGTAGCGATGATCCAGTCCATGTCGTTGAAACGACGTTTGAAGAATGGTGCGACGCGAGCGACGACGAAGTGATCGGGCTCGAACCAGGCGAGAAAGCGCCGCCGGCCAGCGCCGCCGGCAGGTAGGGGGATTTCCTTAAAGCGGACGAAGGCCGTCATCTTGTGATAATCGCGATCGATGGATTTTTGCATGCGATGGGCCAATGCGACGTCTGCATCGGTCTTCACATCCAGCAAATGTCGTTCCGCTTTCAAGCGAACGAGAAGCCGGTAAAGCAGGGCAAATCGGCCGGGATCGGAGTGACAGACAACGGCGTCCGCCAACCGAAGGAAGGCGGGTGGGACCGACATTTGAGTAGTGGTCGTTGTGAACGGGAGAGGCGGCGCATCGGAATTCCTCAGCAAGCCGAGATCTCCTCCAAACAGCCCCTGCTCTTCGTTTCTCAGCCGCCAATCAATCGCCTTGGGTTCGAGGCCAGCAGCCAGGAACCGTCGCGCCGCATCGCGCCATTCGGACAGATCGCCGCGTCCTTCAAGAAAGCAGGTCTCCATCATAGCAAGGACAGCTGTTCCGGTTTCGGCATGAACACTGATCGCAAGTCGGCGCGATCGATCAAGCGATGTGGCGTCCAGTCCTCTGCGAGGATAAACGTCTGCACCTTTTTCAACGACACGCCGAGCCGTGCGACGTCCTCCAGTCGCAGCCGCTTGAAGCGCCGCGTCGACAGGATAGACTTGACGGTCTTGGTGCCAAACCCAGGTACACGCAGAAGCGTTTCCTTATCTGCGCGGTTCACATCGACGGGAAAGCGATCCCGATGGCCAAGCGCCCAGGCCAGCTTTGGATCGAGGTCAAGATCGAGCATGCCGTCGGGTCGCAACGAAGTAATTTCCGAGATGTCGAATCCGTAGAAACGATAAAGCCAGTCCGCCTGGTAAAGGCGATGCTCACGCATCAGCGGCGGCTTGATCAGCGGCAGGTTTTTCGAGGAATCGGGGATCGGGCTGAACGCGGAGTAATAGACGCGCTTCAGGCCGTAGCTACCGTAAAGCCGTGCACTTGTGCCGAGGATTGTGGCGTCGTCGGCCGCATCAGCGCCAATAATCATCTGCGTGCTTTGCCCGGCCGGCGCAAACTTCTTCCGCTGCTTTGTCAGCAATGTCGGCTCGGCCATCTCTTCGATCTTGAGGCGAAGATTGCCCATGGATTGCCGGATGTTGTCGGGGCGTTTTTCTGGCGCGAACTTTCCGATCCCAGCATCGGTCGGTAGTTCGATGTTGATCGACAGACGATCGGCATAGAGACCCGCTTCCTCGATCAGTTGCGGCGATGCTTCGGGGATGGATTTAAGATGAATATAGCCCCGGAAATTGTGCGTCGTGCGCAGTTCCCGAGCGATCCGGACCATTTCCTCCATTGTATAATCGGAAGAGCGAATAATACCCGAGGACAGGAAGAGGCCTTCGATGTAGTTCCGGCGATAAAATTCGAGCGTCAGCCAGATGACCTCTTCGACCGAAAACCGTGCCCGCGCGACATTGCTGGAGGACCGATTGATGCAGTATGCACAATCGTAGATGCAGAAATTGGTCATCAGGATCTTGAGAAGCGAGATGCATCGTCCGTCCGGCGCGTAGGCGTGACAGATGCCGGAGCCCTCGGTTGAGCCCAACCCGCCAGAAGCAGACGAATTGCGCTTTGTCGTTCCGCTGGAGGCACACGACGCGTCATATTTTGCCGCGTCCGAAAGGATAGCCAAGCGTTCTTTAAGCGACTTCTTCATGCTTTTGTTCACTAAACGTTCTTGCCGCATTTGTCAATGAAGTTGGCCCCCCGGCGGCGCCAAGTGCTAGGTCGTTGACTTGCGCGCAAATCGATCCCATCTACAGAGCATGCCCAGAATCCAGGACGATGGCGCCGAGTTGTTGAAGACGTGGACTTTGTCGTCCACTGCCACATTCGGTTCATCGGTTCGTACCAAGGGGATTTTTCAAGAACTCCGGGCTCGCCTTGTTCCCGCGTCGAAAAAGGCACTGTCGCTTGATGGGAATGACGTGGTCCTCGCGATGCCAGCGAGCGAAAAGACAGGGTTCAACGCAGCAATGTTTGCCGTCAACAAGGCGATGGCGGGCATCGAAGATCTCCCCATCATACCTCGTGAGATCCAGGACATCCTGGGGATCAAGGCTGGCGAACGGCATCGCTGGCTTGCCGATGGGCGCCTGCCGAGCGCTGGAACAAGAACCGTCAGACTGAATGGGCGCGCTCGCCAGATTACGTTTCATGTGTTCGATCCCAAGGTCGTCCAAGACCTGCTCGACCGAGGCGCAGTGGACGAGTGGCGTGTCGAGGATGCTGAGGTCAAGGCCGAGAAAAGACAGGGGGTGCCTTATCGTGCAAAACTGACACGGACGTCGAAGAAAGCCCGAGACGCAAAGGGCGCTTCGAACCGTCAAGAGACGCCGGCTGCGGTTCCGCTGAAGGGCTGGGAAGAGTTCGACATCGACGGGCTTCTTCGGTGATGAACGTGCTGGGAATATCCGACGGCATCGAGACCGATGATATAAGCGGGAAACCGAAGATTAAATCTTCGCGCAACCACGCGATCGCGCATTTGACAAGACGTCAGGCGGAGATGGTTGCTGACGAAACCTAAAAGCCATGGTTTTCGAGAGCAGTGATTACGTTACTTGCTTCGTCGGCGAGTTCTGACGGGTCGAGTTTCACCGGCTTCCATGGTACTCACGACTTCCCATCAGGATGACTTGGTCATGCTGCATTCTGATTCCGGACGAGGAGGTATGGAGGAAATTCGCCAGCATGGTCGGTCAAAATAGCCACCGCGGCGGCCCGCAGCGAAGGGATCGCCATTCTGGAACCGCTTGAGCAGGGCGGAGCTTGCCGCGGCCGCCGTCATCAATCTCTTTCGAGAAGGCCACGACAGTTACGAGTGCCTCATGGCTGCCATGGCCACACATAGGGGCCTGGCTGATCTCAAAGTCCTAACGCCGACCCCAGCGAAATAGCTCTCGTCAAGACCCTAAAGGAGGCTCACACCTCCTTGTGAGCGAACTACAATCGGTCGCAGGTCGGTTGGGTCTTCGCCAGATGTCAGTAGACGAGCCGCGTGCGTATCGTTCCCGGAATTCCACGTAGCGCCTGAAGGATCTCGTCCGCATTTGCTGAAATCCCTTCGGCCTCGACCACCACATAGCCCGTATCGCCATGGGTCTGAAGGAACTCAGCGACGATGTTCAGTCCACGCGACGAGAAGATCTCGTTCAACTGTATAAGCATGCCAGGACGGTTTTCGTGTACATGAATGAAGCGCGTGCCGGTTGGACGTTCCGGCAGTTGAACCTGCGGGAAGTTGACGGCACCCATTGTCGAGCCGATATCTGAATACTCAACCAGCTTTCTTGAAACTTCCCCGCCGATGCGCTCTTGCGCTTCTTCGGTCGAGCCTCCGATATGCGGCGTCAGAATGACATTGCTCAAACCCTGCAGCGGTGTCTCGAAGCGTTCGTTGTTCGACGCAGGCTCCTTGGGGAACACGTCGACGGCGGCGCCTGCCAGATGTCCTTCCCTCAGGACTTTCGCAAGCGCGTCGAGATCGGCCACCGTGCCGCGGGAGTTGTTGATGAAGATGGCGCCCCTCTTCATCCGCCGCAGTTCGGTTTCGGTGATCATGTTGTGCGTCGACGGGTTTTCGGGAACGTGCATCGTCACATAGTCAGAAATTTCGAGCAACTCACCGAGCGAAGCCATCGATTCCGAATTGCCCCGGCGCAACCGATCGGAAAGATCGAAATAGCGCACTACCATGCCCATGCTTTCGGCGAGCGCGCTGAGCTGTGAACCGATGTTACCGTAGCCGACGATGCCGAGCGTTTTGCCGCGGACTTCGCGACTGCCCACAGCCGACTTTTCCCAACCACCTTGATGCGCGGAAGCCGAGCGCGGAAAGATCTGCCGTGTCAGCATGATGATCTCGCCTATCACCAGTTCCGCAACAGAGCGCGTGTTCGAATAGGGTGCGTTGAACACAGGAATGCCGCGGTGCCGCGCGGCATCCAAATCGACCTGGTTTGTACCCACGGAAAAACAGCCTACGGCGATCAGCTTTTTGGCGGCTTCAAAAACCTCTTCTGTCAGCTGCGTTCGAGAGCGAATACCAATGATATGCGCGTCGGCGATATAGCTCTTGAGATCCTTATCATCGAGCGCCTTTGGCAGATGAATAAGATTGGTGTAGCCAGACGCCGAAAAGTAGTCCGCTGCGGTTTGGCTGATCCCCTCAAGCAGAAGCACGGAAATTCGGTCGCGTGGGAGAGAAAGCTGACGGGTCATTGATGTTGCTCCGATTTCTCAAAGGTCGATGTGGTGGAAGTCGCCCATGAGTATTTAAGTGGCCGGACAGGTTTATACCAACACCTCAATGTCGCAACCAGTGCGGCTCTTGCGGTTCGACCGGTTCCTGCAACTGGAAACCGAGCCGCTGAGCGTAATGATCGGTCGATGGGCGGCCACGACAATGCATACGCGCGTGAAAACCTTAAGGGTCTCTTCGCAAAAATCCAGCGGCGGCGCAATGCGTCAGTTCCTCGGCGTCAACTGCATCCGAGACCCCAAAGGAGGTCCGCGGGCAGTGGCGAAAGCCCCCATATCTACTCTCCTGCCGATGTAGGGCGCATGGTCGAGATTGCCCGTTCATATCCCCCTCACCGCGGAGAACACTTCGTCCGTTGAGCATCTACACCATGCTGTTGCTGGCTTACTGCGCGGCTCTGCGGCGGGCGAGAGTTGGCCAGATGGGATCTTGGTCGTCAATCCAGGTGACGTCACCATCACGGTTCGGCAGACCAAGTTCTTCAAGACCCGAATTCTGCCGCTTCCCGAGGAGCGTCACACGCAGACCGGCGACCGGCAGCAAATGCTGTTTGTAGCCGGGACTGATAGCGGCAGCGTCGATTTAGGCAGCTCCGTTCCAGAGGTGACAAATCGACGCCCGATAAAACGAAAGGGCCTTGGCTGAATGGCTGCTCCTCCCTGGTTTCGATCATTTGTACGTGATCACGATGCTTGCAACAGTAGGATTTTTGATAACATTCACATAGCATTCACATCGTGCCTTTCATTCTTATGCGAGGATAATTTGAGGTAATTTATCAACGGCGTGCGGCCACCTGTTGCGAACGCGGGGGGAGACATGAAGCGGTACGAAATCATCGACGGTCTGCGCGGGTATTTTCTCGTATTCATGCTTGTAAATCATCTTGTCTTCGTCGGTGGCTGCTGGATGCTACTGATCAATCACAATCAACTGGCCTTTGTCGAAGACGCCCAGGGCTTCGTATTTCTGTCCGGCTTATTGATCGGCATGGTCTATGGTCGGAAGATGGAGAAATCCGGCTATAACGCCGCCAGCCAGAGAGTATGGGCTCGTGCCTTCGAGCTCTATCGCTATGCGATGGGGATCGTGATGGCGGTACTGGTGGCACAAATGATCCTGCCGGGCGCCTATCGGATCTGGTACGAATGGTTAGGCTTCACGACGTTTGACGATCCGCTCCGCCTTGCGGCAATCGGCGCGCTTCTGTTTCAGCCGACCTTTATGGATATCCTGCCGCAATATATCATATACATGATCTTCGCGCCGCCGATCATCTGGCTTTGCTTGAAGGACAAATGGGCCTATGTCGCCGTCGGCTCTGTCATCCTCTGGATGGCCGGGCAGCTCGGTCTGCAGCGCCTGGTGACGGAAGCGGTTAATTCCTGGATCATAGGTAGCGACCAGCAGGGTATCCGCGTCAGCTTCAATCTGTTCGGCTGGCAGATCGTATTTTTCTCAGGAGTTGTCCTGGGCGTCCTGACGTCGACGCGGAAAATCGATTGGTCGAGGATATTCAATCCCCGAGCGACAGTGATTCCGAAACTCTCGCTGACGATCTGCCTTTTTTTTCTGCCGCTGCGGATCGCTACTGCGCACGACCTGCTGCCGCAGTTCGTTCTCGACAAGTTTGCAACCATGGAGATCCGGGCGGATTTCGGGCCAGTCTATCTCATAAGCTTCCCCGCTGTCGGCATGGGACTAGCGTGGCTTTTGATCGCCGGCCCGCGTCACGAGCGGCCGCTCATTAGGCAACTCGCCGCCGTCGTCATATGGCTATTCTCGCTAAGTTTCCTGCGACTTCTCGGCCGGCATTCGCTGCACGTCTATATTTGGCACGTTGCGATTGTCTATATGGTCTTCTATGTCGATCAGAAAACGCCGGAATTCTCACAGCTGACAAAGACGTTTATCGCGCTGACGTCGATCGTGTTGCTGTCTCTCCCGGCGCTTTGGCGCGAACGCAATCGTTTCATTGGAGGTCCGCCGCCCCGGCTCGCGAACGGATGACGGTCGAGCCTGTTACGCCGCAAAAATCGATTGTCAAGGGAAAACCGATCTGACCGAGAATTCGAGGCAACAAATCTCCCCGGTTTGCTCAGCATATCAAAGAGATCGGGCGCATAGTGCGTGCAGCTTGGTGCACCACGCTGGCGAAGCGCCATCAGGCGCAATGAGACCGGGAAAGTTCATCTTGTGCTTCGCTTCGAAAAATACCTTTGACGGAATGCGTTGGGCTTTCTCACCGATGGCGACGCAGCGATCGCAACACACTTAATATCCGCCGGCGGCGAATTTGGCGGCCTGGACCTCGCATTAAAGGACCGCACTTTTGCACCAGAAAGCCCAGGCGCCCGACATTTGTAAATCTATATGTATAGCAGCGCCTATGGTACGGTTTGATACATTTCTCAGGCCTTTCTGAAACATAAGGGATACTTCGAGACTTCAAAACCTTCTCGTCAGCGGACGTCGCAATTGGCACCCGACACTGAGGAGAGTATCATATGTCACAGATCGATAAGGCCTCTAACAGGCGTCCTATCGCCAATCGAGTTATTGCGGTTGCCGCTTGCACGATTTTTTTGAACGCTACCGGATACACGCTACCAGCTGGTGCGGCCGACGTCACCTCGAAGCCGGTGGTCAGTTCCGCCGCTACGAATGAAAGCATCAGGCCCTTCAAGATTGACGTACCGCAGTCTCAACTTGATGACTTGCGCAAACGTATCGCCGACACCCGCTGGCCTGACAAGGAGACTGTCAACGATCAATCTCAGGGGATCCAATTACAACAGGTCCAGGACCTGGTTCGGTATTGGGGCACCGATTATGATTGGCGCAAGGCCGAGGCTCAACTCAACGCCCTTCCCGAATTCGTCACTACTATCGATGGCGTCGACATCCAGTTCATCCATGTTCGCTCCAAGCATCCGAATGCCCTGCCCCTCATTTTAACACACGGCTGGCCGGGTTCGACCTTTGAATTCCTCAAGACCATCGGCCCGTTGACTGATCCCACGGCGTACGGCGGCAAGGCGCAGGATGCCTTCGATGTCGTCATTCCCTCGATTCCCGGCTATGGCTTCTCCGGTAAGCCGACGGAGCCTGGTTGGGGGCCTGATCGAACTGCGCGCGCTTGGGACGTCTTGATGAAGCGGCTCGGTTACAATCACTATGTCTCTCAGGGCGGCGATCACGGTTCGGTCATTTCCGACGCACTTGCACGTCAGGCTCCGAAAGGATTGCTCGCCATTCATCTGAACATGCCTGCCACCATCCCTGGAAATCTGGCGAAGGGCATCTTTGGTGGCGATGCTCCGCCAGCAGATCTCCCGGTGCCCGAAAAGGAGGCGTTTCAGTCACTCAGCACCTTCTTCGGACGCAACGCCGCTTATGGGGCGATGATGGTCACGCGACCGCAGACAATCGGCTATTCGCTCTCGGATTCACCGGCCGGTCTCGCTGCCTTTATGTACGAGAAGTTCGCGCAATGGAGCGACAGTGACGGCGATCCCGAAAAGGTTCTCTCCAGAGACGAGATGTTGAACGACATTACCCTCTACTGGCTGACCAACACCGGCGCCTCGGCATCGCGATTCTACTGGGAAAACAACAACAACAATTTCAGCTCTGATGCGCAGAAGACAAAGGACATCAAGATTCCGGTGGGCATCTCCGTATTTCCTAAGGAAATCTATAAGGCGCCGGAAAGCTGGAGTAAGCGGGCCTATCCGACACTATCCTACTATCACCAGGTCGAAAAAGGCGGCCATTTCGCCGCTTGGGAGCAGCCTCAGTTGTTCACCGAAGAAGTGCGGGCAGCCTTCAAGTCTGTTCGCTAGGATCGCGGACAAGGCGAGCGCTGAAAGAATGAAGCAGGCGCCGGTCAAAGTATGTCCACGAGCAGTATAGTCCGCCCGCCGCAAATAGCGGCGGGTCTTTATTTAACGCCACCGTCCGAGCACCCCATTGCGGGTCCCGGACTGCAAAACAAACAACAATAATGGTGGCGGAAAGATATTTTCTACCTGGCAGCAGATAGGAAGCGAACCGAAGGCGGCTACCGCCGGCACCGGGATTCGAATGTAAATCCTCACGTTTGTGGTGAAAATCGAATTCTCCAACGCGACCAACCAGTTATGAATATTCGCCGCGCAGACCGTTCAAAAGAATAGAATTGCGACCTTATGTCTGATGCGCAAGAGAAAGAAGATCCCGTGCCTCTAGATTTCGATAGAGCTTCCAATGCTAGGATATGAATGACGAAGGACGCAGATTTAAGGAAGATTATCACGTTCGGCCGGTTCAAACTGATCTCGAGCGAGCGTCTGCTTCTCAAGGATAACTCCCCCGTTCGATTGGGCGATCGCGCTCTCGATGCGTTAATCCTCCTAGCCTCCAATCCCAATAAGCGCTTCAGCAACAAAGATCTGATGGATTTCATTTGGCCCGACGTCAGCGTTGACGGAGGCAGCCTCAGATTTCAAATTACTAAGTTACGCCAGGCGCTGAACGATGGCCAGGAAGGTGCCCGTTTTATCAGCAACGAACCCGGCCGCGGTTATCGTTTTGTTGCACCCGTTTCAGTTTCTCACGAAAAGGATGGTGGTAGAGCGGCATCTGACAGTTCAACATCTACTACGCCATTCTTGCCGACACGATTGGGACGGATGATAGGACGTGCCAATGATTTCATCGAAGTTTCATCGGCACTTACAGCCTCCCACTTCGTCTCCATCGTCGGGCCAGGAGGGGTCGGAAAGACGACTGTTGCGATATCTGTTGCCCACGAACTAGTCGGATTTTTCCCGAGTTCCGTCCTCTTCGTCGATCTGGGAATGCTGAGCGACGAGGCTCTCGTCGCGACCTCAGTGGCCTCTATGTTAGGGATTATGGTCCAGTCCAATGATCCCACTCCCAGTATTATCGCTCACCTGAAAGAGCGAAAAATGCTGCTGGTTCTGGACTGCTGCGAGCATGTGATCGATTCAGCCGCCGCTTTGGCCGAGCAGATATTTCTAAGTGCGCCTGAGGTATACATTCTCGCTACAAGCCGGGAACCTCTCCGCGTCAAAGGCGAAAACGTCTATCGGATCGAGCCTCTCGCTGTCCCTCCCGAGGATGGGGAGCTGACATCGGAAGAAGCGCTAAGCTTCCCAGCAGCGCAATTGTTTGTCGAGCGGGCCACGGCAACCGGGGCACGGATAGAATTTACCGAACGCAATCTGCGGCTTATCAGGAGCATTTGCCGCAGGTTGGACGGCGTCGCACTTGCTATCGAGCTGGCTGCAGGTCGCGTTGAAGCGTATGGCCTGGAGCAGATTGATGCCCTGTTGGACCAACGACTTGCAAGGTTGTGGCTTGGCAAGAGAACCGCTTCACCCCGACAGAAAACACTTCAGGCCACCCTAAACTGGAGTTTCGAGCTTCTTTCGACCCCGGAAAAAATGGTTCTTCGTCGTTTGGCGATCTTCGTCGGCCCCTTCACGCTGGAGGCTGCTGCCGCAGTAGTGTCCAGCGAGACTGTTGGAGATGGCGCGGTATTGAACGCGATCGACAGCCTGGTCGCAAAATCCATGGTTGCTACACGTCTGGTAGGCACTGGTATGAACTACCGCCTTCTGGACGCCACACGCTATTACGTGCTGGAGAAGAATTTCGACGATCCGGAATTACCGGCTCTGTCGACCCGCTATGCGACCTATTATCGACAATGGTGCAGCCGGGTAATCGACAAATGGCAATTTGCATCGGCAGCCATAGAGCGCATAACCATACTGTCCATGCTTGCCAACGTTCGCGCCGCGCTTGAATGGTGCTTTGGGAACGATGGCGACCCGGCAATCGGCATTGAATTGGCGTCAAGCGCCGCTACCGTATTCCTTGCGATGTCGCTTCTTCCAGAGTGCCATCGCTGGTCCGAGCAAGCACTTCGCGCAATCGATGAAGGGTCGCGAGGCGGGAAGGAGGAGATGCACCTTAAGCGGGCACTCGGTCAGTCTCTGATGTTCACCAAAGGCAATACCGAGGCGGCTCACGTAGCGCTGCAAGCAGGCCTCAACATCGCTGAAAGCAGTGGCGACCAGCTCGATCAAATCAAACTTGTTGGATCTCTATTCTCATTCCACCTTAGAACCGGTGATTTCAAAACAGCGCTCGAGTACGCAACTCGAAATTCCATGGTTGGTAAGGCCGTTAATGATCCGACCGCTATCGCGTCGGGGCATTCGTTATGCGGAATCTCGTTGCATCTTATGGGAGATCTACATGCGGCGCGTGAGGAACTCGAGTCTGCTATGCTCCAGGGGTCGCATGCGAAGCTTAAGAGCACGATTTATTTCGGATTTGATCACATTAACTGGGCAGGTGGTGCCCTTGCGAGAACGTTGTGGCTCCAAGGCTACCCCGACCAGGCATTGTCGCTCGCCCGGAAGACAGTTCTGGACGCTACTCGAATGGAGCATCCAATCACACTTTCCTTCGTTCTAAACTGGGCCATTTCCGTCTTCTTATGGGCTGGGGATCTTACGAATGCAGAAGAACACATCTCCTGGATGACCGACCACGCGAATTCCCATTCCCTTGCCCCATATCTCGACCTTAGTCGCGGTTTCAGAGGGGAGCTAGCTCTCAAACAGGGAGATGAAGATCGCGGCATACAGGCTCTTCAAGACTCTCTGAAAGGTCTTCAAGCGGCTCGATACGAGGTCATGACATCCGGCTTGAGGATTTCGCTGGCCGAAGGCCTTGTTGCCGCGGGACGCGCCTCGGAAGCAGCGGCACTTATCGATGACGCAATACGGCTTGTGAAGGAGCGGGGAGATTTAACTTATCTGCCTGAGGCCTTGCGGGTGAGAGGTAGAATCCGTCGGCTGCTATCCGGATCAACCGAGGCTGTCGCTGAGTCTGACTTCATACGATCCTTGGAACTCACCCGTCTGCAGGGATCCCGGGCATGGGAACTGCGCGCGGCCACCGATTTGGCTAGCCTTCGATTGGATCAGGAGCAAGTTGGCGCCGCGAGAGATATTCTCGGACCGGTATTTTGCCAATTTGACGAAGGCTTCGATTCTACAGACGTCAAAAATGCCGCGAACCTCCTGCGGCGCCTGGCATAGGCTTCTGGTCCAGCCACGCGTCTGGTCATTTTCAGCATAGGCTCTGTTGATCGCGCCCACGCTGCCGGCACAGACGATGTCTCGCGGTCCCGTGAACGCGCTCTATGGCCGCGGCCCCCGCACGATGAACGAGATCGGCTTTATGGCACTCGCCAATGTGCCTTTGTGTGGTGCGCAACGTCGCCCCGAATATGAGGCGATCCGGACGAACAGCATCTAACAAGGGAAATCACCGGATTCGATACTGTCGAAAGGTAGCGCTGTCTGCTCTTTCGGTCTTTCCCATTGAGGTCCATAGCCTCTTCGTCAGAGAGCTTGGCGATGCCTACCGTGCTCGAAAATGAAATTGAGCCTCGAACCCTTCTCTCTCACCATTGAGTAAGCTGTCAATGTGGCGATCAAAGTCTCGCGTATGTTGCCAGCGTCAGCTCTTGGGAACGCCGCGATCGCTTTTTACGATCGTGATTTGATGAAGTTCCTGCGCTCACAATCAACACATCAGCATCGAATTTCCCACCACTGTGCTCCCGGCATCAAAAGCTTCAGTGGCGCACTTTACTGGCCTCCGCGGAGATTCACGGGTCATCCGCCGACAGCTGTTGACCCGTGACTGCTACCGAACCACTGCTATCGGTTCATGCCGGACTGCTGTCGGCATATCAACAGATTGCATTCATTACTATCGGCAGTTCTAACCGCAGACGTGACCGTTGCCTGGCCGCCGTCGCATTGGGAACTGCTGCGCACGAATTTGTTGTAAAGAACAAGCCCCTGGACCCGTTCTGAAGGATATCGAAGGATCATCGCGCCATCGCGCTCAATTATTTTGGCGGCTGCATCGCAGCTGGTCGATACGGATGACCTTTTTTCGATGGCTAAGGCGAAATCAGCGTCCACTGTGAGACCGACAGTGACGGCGGCCAGAACGAGCAACGACAGTGGTCGCGCCCGCACTCTTTGAGTTGGAGACTGGCGCCCATGCGAAGCGGGGATGAAAGGCCATATGCGCTGCCGGGCAGCGGAAGGGAATTCAATCATAATGTACTTTCTTTCTGTAGTGACGAGGGCACAGTTGTCACCGCAGAGCAGTGGCAGAGCGCCAAGCCGATGTGTCGATGTCAGCCGCTCTGTCAGAGGTCGTTTCCTTGCGCGGACAGACAGTGGCCTTGATCGAAAACTACATTCCTAAACAAGCAAAGAAATTTCAGATCGAAACATTTCTGTTATCTTTGCAACTAAACCAGTCAAGATTGAAATATATTTAGATATTACTCAAACACTAAAGATTTCATTCGCAACCATATGTCTGCGATCCGAAATAAATATGGGATGCGAGACAGCGTAACGTTTTGCGATGTAAGCTATCGGAGATCTTTATGACCATGAATCCTGTCGACACCCTTGACGCCGGCGCCTTAGAGCGCCCAAACGATACTGCTTTTTTCTGGAAAGGAGAAACTTGGACTTACGCGAGGCTACAGGGGGATGTAAACTTTGTAGCGGCATACCTGTCGAATAAGGGCATCGACATTCACGATCGAATTGCATTGCATCTACCTAACTCCCCGCATTTGTTGATATGCTTGCTTGCGTGTTTCAGACTAGGCGCCGTTGCGGTGCCCATAAACAATCGGTTCAAGGCACAAGAGTTAACCTCAGTATTTCAGCGGGTTGAACCAAGGTACTATATTGGATCGAAAGCGTTCGAATCAGAGATCTTGCGCGTAGGTGAAACGTTGATCCCCGCAAATTCGCGGCTGATCTTTTCGACAATCTCAGAATTTGATCGGGAAGCATGGCAATCGCCGGCCGTTGACTCAAGCGATATGATCCGGGGACGACGGTCTTCGCCGGATGACGTTATGCTTCTGTTACCGACCTCTGGCACGACAGGGGATCCGAAAGTCGTAATCCACACCGCCAAAACTCTTTCGGCGGTTACGAAGCAATACCAGGCATTGGGACTTCAGGACGACGACATCATGCTCACCGCAAGTCCGATCGTTCATGCAGGCGGACTTTTCAATTTCCTTTCGAGCTTACGTCGCACCGGTCCGATGGTGATGCTCGGCGCATTTGATGCCCATTCTGTACTGGACGAAATCGAAGCCAGGCGATGTACTTGGTTCAAAGGCTTGCCATTCATGTTCGACCAACTGGCGAGGGCACAAACAGAGCGATATCGCGATACATCTTCCCTTCGGCTTTGCGTTAGTTCAGGCGACGTTTGTTCGGCAAAGGTACAACAAGATTTTCTTGATCTATTCGGATGCCCGCTGTCCTCAGCGTGGGCATGTACCGAAGCTGCGACAAGTCTTGCCATTTGCCCCAAAGACAACGTCGCATTTCTGGGATCACCCAGCGGTCGCTATCGCATCACGGATGAAACGGGTCTGGCGGTGCCCAGGACCCAACCGGGCGAGCTCTGGGTCGAGGGCCCGAACGTCTCCCCAGGATACTGGATTTCTCCGAGCGAGATCGAGCGCCATGCGCAAGGATGGTTCCGGACCGGAGATATCATGTCTGAGGGCAACGATGGGGCGCTGCGCTTTTTCGGTCGACAGAAGAATCTAATCATCAAAGGCGGATCTAATATTTCCCCTGTCGAAGTCGAGACAGCGATAAGAGCCCATCCCGATGTGCAGGATGCGGCGGTTTTCGGAATCCCGGATGAGCAACTTGGCGAAACGTTAGGAGCCCTTATCGAGGCGGTCGACGTGCAATCGTTCCCCGGGGTTGCGGATATATTGCAGGCTACAAGACACCGGATTAGTGACTATAAGGTCCCAGATCACGCCATCGCGGTGGGTCAAATTCCAAGAGCGGCGAACGGCAAAATTGATCGCAAGTCATTGTTGGAAATCTTCTATCGCGAGACCGCAAACAGCGTTCGTCCGGCCACCAAGATTGGACATTCCCGATGAGCCGCGCGGATTGGAATACCTTTCCGCTATCGACAGGCGATAAGTCGATGGTTTCGCTACGGCTTTCAGTTGCAAGGATAGCTCCGACTTCTGAAATGCGGCCATAATCCCAAGCGACGTAAATTCGCAAACGTCATTGCCGCGGGAATCCTATGACGGCCGCTCGCGTTGCCAACAATCTGACCAACCTCACCCCTTTGCCAGCTCTTAATTGGAGAACTATTGATGTCCCAGATACTCGGAAGAGTGACTTCCATCGTCGTCGTTATTGCGCTGCTGCTCGACGCCGCAGTAGATTTGTTTGCTCCAGGCATGCTTCAGGCAGAAATGACCGCCGTTCAATTTCCGCCGCACCAGGCGTTCACGCTAGGGATAGTGGTTGCTGCATGCGCGGCGCTCTACGCCGTCCCCACCACGGCTATAATGGGTGCGATTTTGATTACCGGTTTTCTCGGAGGAGCGATTTGCGCGCACTTTCGAGTCGAGGAGACATTGACAGCACCACAGATCTTGTCCGTTGTTTTGGGAGTTGCTGCATGGGGCGGTCTCTATCTCCGTGACATCCGCTTGAAAGAGCTTCTACCGTTTCGTCGATAGTTGAACCCGAAGCAAATATATCCCGGTTTTTACCGAAACTGTCATGATCCACAGAGAATAGACAACGCAGTGCAGGACATCGCTGCGTTGATCTCCAATCCCTCAATGTTGCCGATGAAGTAATAACCTTCGTAGTATCGTCTGCGCCTCGCTGAGGCCCTACCACGCCTCGCTCGTCATCAACTATAGTGGACACCAACATCGGCTTGATCTTGGCGGCTCGGCGCTCCTGCCTGATTGTCATCCTGATATATCCGGCAAGTGAGGATTTATGAAAAGGTTCAGAACAGCAAACAACGTGCTTTCCTCACAATTGCGTCCGACGTTTGCAATTGTACCCCCGCTACCAACCGGCGCTCCGCATTTCATCACTTTGATGCACGGCACGGTCATGTGGGAATTGCGCGAATGGATCTCGAGGATACTGTCGGAGTGTTTTCCGCGGCAGACCCTCCTTCCGTTCCGGAGAACGTTCTTAGGAAGCTAGGAAGGTCGAAGGCAATGTAATCGCGGCTGAAAGCTGCTTTTCGATCGCGCTCGCCGTCAAGTCAAACGAGTACTTAATTGCAGGGATACAGAGTGTCCTTTACGTCGCAGAGACCTGCCTTAAGGCGGTTGGGACCTGCTTTGAGCTGGGCGGTACCGTTCAAGTCTATGATCAGTCGCCGCGTCAACGTCGCCTGTCGGACATGTGCGTCGCTACCCAGCATGGCGTGGTGCAGAGACATCACTACGCCCAAAATGTCGGGTCGCTTATTGATAAGGAACCACTGGTTCGATTGCTATGAACGCTATTTCCAGCTAATTGAAGAAACAATCAAGTGAGATAGACGCTGAGTGATCCAGATCATCGTGGATATTTAACGATCTGCATACTGGCCAGCACGTCATTACAAAGCTGCCACTCCGTAAATTTCGTACATCTTGCTGCCGAGGCGCCCGTGCTGTCAATGCCACCTCTATAACTACAAAGGCAACTATCGCGGCTGCCCCGTCAATCCAAAGTCCGCGCTCAAGATTCTCGCCAGCCCAAGCGGTTCGTCGAGCATGGCTTCATGCCCGGCATAGAAAGACGAGAACTTCCACCCGGAAGAGCGTGCGATCGCGGCATATTTTTCAAATGGATTCGGGGTCCATTTCTCTGCGAGAATGAAACGCTTATCTGCTACCTTTTCTAACCCGCCGCGAAGATTGATAGTTTCTAGAAAGGTGGCGACAGGCTGAGGAGAGGACAACGATCGAATAAGATCATAGTTCTCTTCCCTCCCGCCAAATGTCTCGACAGGTGATGGCGGTATGGCGAAACCCTCTCCCGCGCCAGCAGTTGTCAGAAGGTCAAAGATCTCCGGACCGGACAGACTCGCGACGCTGTCTCCGTCGGAGGGAATCCACGCATCGAGGTAAAACAAGGTACGAATGCGCTCTGGCATGGCATCAGCAACACCGCTGATTACCATTCCAGCATAAGAGTGGCCGCAGAGGATCACATCCTCTAGCTGCTGGTACATCAGAACGTTAGAGATGTCCCGAATATGTGTCGATAGATTCACAGTCCCGGTCGCTGCGTTGCTCCGCTCTCCGAGGCCGCTCAACGTTGGCGTAAACACGGCATGGCCTCGCGCTCGCAAACTGGCTGCGACTTCCCCCCAAACCCACGCTCCGCGCCAAGTGCCATGAACCAATACGTAATTCGCCATCTAATACTCCGTCCATTGAAGATTTTCTCCAGGCCTCTGGAGATCTCTGCTGGCTAACAGCGTTATGATTGTCGAGCTTCGTGATACGATTTCTCTTTCGTGAGTTTTGATTTCAGGTGTCACATCCACGCTGAGGTCATGGCCAGTTGACCCGCACTTCCTAGGAAAGCAATCCGTGTCGCGGGGGACGATGAGACTCGGCATTCGCGCCGAGAACCTACACATAGCGGAAGGCCATCGGAGAGAAGCCTTTCGGACAGACGAAGCTCCAAAGCAAACGCCAACCCCTGTTGGCCCCAAAGGCGCCCTTTACAGACCGTTAGAGCGCGAGCAGGCCCGCATCGACCGCGAGTGCGCTTCCGGTGATAAAGCGACCGCTGTCAGATGTGAGATAAAGCACCGCAGCGCTTACGTCAGATTTCTCTACCAGGTCATTCTTAAAAGCATTCTTGAACGCAAATTGAAGCTTCTCACCGGCTTCCGCGAGGATATCATCTCGCAGGCCCAGCTGCATTCCGGTATCAGCGACACCCGTCGGGCAAACCGCATTCACACGAATATTCCTGTCCGCGAGTTCAATCGCGAGTGCCTTTGCGAGTCCGACGACGCCATGTTTCGACGCCACGTAAGCGTCCAAGAACGGCAATCCGGCCAGCCCCGCAACCGATGCGATCGACACGATCGAGCCGCCCCCGCGCCGCACCAGGTGCGGCAGGGCCGCTCGAATTGTTTTCAGGGTGCCAGTAAGATTGATGGCGATTATTGTGTCCCAGATCGCCTGAGTTATGTCGGTCGCGCGTTCCATCGAAAGCACGCCAGCATTGGTGACGACGACATCAAGTCCGCCGAACACCGAAACCGCTTCGTCCAGCGCCGAAGTCATTTCTTCGAAGTTCCTGACGTCGACGCGATATGTGAGGATTTTTGCTCCGGTTGCTCTGACAAGTTCGGCCGTTTCCACGAGGTCCTCCTCGGAGGCCATTGCATAGTCAATACCCTCGACCGGAGCACAAATGTCGAACGCAATAATATACGCTCCCGCCTCCGCCAATCGGATCGCATGGCTTCGTCCTTGGCCCCTTGCTGCGCCGGTGATAAGTGCGATCTTTCCGCTCATTTCCTGCATCACGAAATCTCCATATGGGATAAAGCGGCGCACCCAATGCAGGCGGCCACCACATTCCCCTAAAATTCTCCGGTCAACCGAACGTTTCAGAAATTGGGTGTTCTATTTCAGAAGACATCCATCACCCGGTTAGGCCCAAAAGCTTCGAGTGCGCATCAAATCTGAGGTGGGAACAACTGCCAAGGCCTCAGGCTACTCTGTGGCGCAATGGCTCGTGTCTTGCAAAGCGTAAGATGTTTGCGCATACCTCGTCCGCTATGTCGCAAAGGGACCTGTCGGTTATTCCCGCCACATGAGGCGTTGCAACCACATTCGGGTACGTAAGGAGCGTATCAGCCGGATCTGCCGGCTCCTCCCAAAATACGTCAAGACCGGCTCCGCCAAGATGCCCATCTGCGAGGCACTTCTCGAGTCCTTCACGATTGATTAATCCACCGCGCGCGATGTTTATCACCAGTCCTCCTTGTCGAAGCCAACGAAGCTCGGCTTCCCCAACCAGATCTGTCGTCTCCCGAGTGTGTCGAACACACATAATCAAGATGTCAGTCTGCGAGAGGCAGGTTTTGATATTTTCCGTTGGGTAACATCTCTCCAGTCGAAACCGCGCCGTCTTTGCGGAATCGAGAGTTCGGGTCAAGCCAATCAGCCGCACACCGAAAGGCGTGATGCGAGTTGCGATTGCCTCCGCTATCGAACCCAGGCCGTAAAGGCAGACCGTCTGCCCCAGGAGGGCCTTACCAGCTGGCCCGCCAAGAATCCCGGAGCGAACACTTTCCTGGGTGGCTTTAACCTGCCTAAGCAGCATCAGTATCAACATAATGGCATGTTCGGCCACGGAATCAGCGTTTGCGCCGGTTCCCGGAACGTTCGCAACCGCAATTCCTCGCTCGATCGCAGCGGGAATGTCCACTCCATCCAAACCAACGCCGAATTGTTGTATGAGTTTTGCGCCGCTTCGGTCCATTTCCGCAGGGCCTATGCGCATGGCGCGCGGAATAATGACATCGATATTCGAGGGCATGCTCTCGAACGCGCCGTCCCAGATCAGCACCTCATGCTGCCCTTTGAAAGCGTCTATCAAATAGCTTGGCATCTCCGGGAATGCGCGACCACAAAACATAACTCTCATTCCAAATCTCCCACGCTGTCGCGAATGATTCATGGTGGAAATAAAGGAATGCGTGATTTTAGGCGTGTTTTCGGAAGCAGCTGTCTGGTTTCAAATGCAGTAAAGAGTCGTCGGACCAGAGGTGTGGAGAAGGAGTCCAATGGCAGCAGCGTGCCGCCATTTATGGATAATTCTCAATAATAGTAGAAAATCATTTCGAAGCTTACTCCACCTGCTGAAAATTCACCGAAACGCCGGAAAATTTTACAAATGCAATAATATTACATTACGTCTGAAATTAACTAAACACTGTAAGTCGCGTAACATTCCTTGCTCCAGATCTGAAATCCGAAAAGCTTCAGCATCGAGATTTCCCACTCCTGGACTCAAAACGCGTCCGCTGACCCCGAAGATCGTCTGATGCCGAAGCCGTCGCACCCTCTCGCAACGCTGACATTGGTGAGGAAAACATGATCAAAATTGAAGCCATTGTTCCCCCCTTCAAGCTTTCGGAAATAAGCGAGAAACTGCAGGCACTTTCTATCGATGGCTTTCTCGTCACCGACGCCAAAGAGTGTTTTGCGTTTACGGGTTCCGTGACAGCCTACCGTGGCGTCGAGTGTTTCGTTGACTTTGTATCATGCGTGAAGATTGAGTTGATCGTTGAACCCGACGACGCCTCGAACACGATTCTTGCGCTTCGGTCAGCTATCGGGAATACACACGCCCAGGCGACTATACTAACATCAACGCTTGATAAGGTCCTTGATGTTGATGCGAGTCTCCCAGCTTTTCCGGGGAAGAGGAATGCGGTCGGCGCAGTGGCTTGATCTAACCAGCTATGGTTTGCACTTTGCCCTAGCGCGATCCCCAGTCGACCGTGGAGCTTTGCGCCTTATGTCGAGGCTGTAGATCGTCCACATGACTGCCGTGATGATGAACACGCTTAGAATATTCCATAGGAAAAACAGCGGCAGTCCGAATACAGGCTGTGCGCTGTTGCACACGACGTTACCCGCGAACACCACTATAACCAGACCTCCTACAATTCCATAGCGCACCGTCACCTCCAATAGTGCTCAAATCTTAAGCAACCTACCACAATGGAGTCGATATAAAAGTCGGTTGAACCACGGCAGCACATCGTTCTTCACCGCCTGCCTTACTGATACTAGGCGAGGTAGTTTCACGCGTTGCGATGGTCATGACATGTTGACAACTGATCGTGCCCTCCTCCAGGATATCTCTCATCAATGCCAGATATTCTACGACAGTTTCGTAGTCGTAGTCGGCCACTGCGCGGTCACGACACTCACCAGGAATGCGACGAGCACGTTAAAAGTCAGTGCAATGAAACCAGTGTTGATTTGCTTTATTGTTTCAGGTGCATCGGGGAAAAAGCTTGATATTGTCAATCCCGTTGTAACAACGATCCCAACAGTACCAACGCCGGCAATGATACCAGCCGCCGCTCCCTCTTTTGTGAAAGGATTTCTTGGAAGCAGACTGCCAAATAGGGCAGGGAAAAGCTGTGTTACAACGCTATAACCCATGATCAAAATGGAAACGATGCTGTCACCGCCGACTAACGTTAAATAGGCTGCCACGAAGGCGATGAGAACGACTGAAAGGCGAGCCCAGTTTGTCATGTGCCGATCGGACAACCTGGGCATAATCCGACGACAGATATTATTTGATACCAGCGTCGAGCCTACTATTAAAATTGTGGAACCGGGTACCAATGCTGTTAAAACACCCACGATCCCTATCACTCCAACGAACCAAGGGTCAAACGTCGCGACTGACAGCTTTAATAGCGCCAGGTCAATCTCACCTCCCTTAAGACCTGGTACCTGCAGAACTGCCGCAAACCCCACAAGCATGGCGAAGAGCATAATGATCGCGTAAATCGGCATGAAGACTGCATTGCGCATAAATGCCGTATCGGACTTGGAGGTATACACCGAGCAGAAAGTGTGAGGCCACATATAAAGACCAAGTGCCGATAGAGCTACCGTGCTGGAATACCAAACAATCGTCTCGCCTGTACGAGGTAGCGCGAGGAAACCTGGTTTAGCAACTTCGATTTGGTGGAACATCTGCACGATACCACCATAATAATGGTAAGGCAGATAGATGCCGAGGAAGGCACACACGATCCAAGTCGCGCTATCCTTGACCGCGGCAGCCCAAGCGGAGCCTCGCATACCCGATGCTATGACGTAGAGTGCCATAATGACAGCGCCCATGATTATGGAGATCGGGCTACTAATCCTTCCGTTGGAAACGGTCGCGGCAATAATTCCAAGGCCCTTCAGCTGGAGAATGAGATATGGGATTAGGGCGATAAGACCGACAGCTGTGACTAAAAGACCCAAACCGGGGCTTTGATATTTTTGCTCGAAGAAATCAGGCTGCGTGACGAGCCGCATTTCGTTTGCGAAACGCCAGATTGGAGGCAACAGCCAATACGATGAAACGAACGCGAGGCATGTGTAGGTGAGGATGTAAAATACCGCGCCGCCCTTGCCATACGCAAAGCCACTGGCGCCGAGAAAAGTGAAGGTAGTGTAAATTTCTCCCGCCATAAGCAGAAAAACAAGTACGGTGCCGAACCTTCGACCACCCAGTGCCCACTGCTCCAGGCTGACAGCCTGATGCCTTCCTCCCCAAATCCCAAGAAAGATAATTGCGACTGTGAATGCGCCGATTAGCCACGGAGCCACACCCATCTTCAGCTCCTCATCGGTCAAATAGCAAGTTCGGCAACATACTGACATAACATGCCGCCTGAACAGAAAGCGCAAATGTCGCTAAGCCTTGCATGACCGAGGCCCAACCCACTGGGTGACGACTACATTCACACTCCGCTTGGAACAGCTGTTTCGCGATCAACGTTTCCTCCAGTCCCATCTTATTCCAAAGTCGCTTCTGCCCTCTTCTTGATGACACGTAGAGGGCCTCTTGTGTGGTCGGGGCAACCCGACGACAGCGCGAAACGGCTCAAGCCGTGTTTAGCCTATCGCGTGATATGTTTGCTGGCCAGACGTTCTAGGTCACCACCACCTTGATTCGTCTTACGATCGTAACGAAAAGCCACCCGAAATGACCTCCGGGCGATAAAAGTTCGATCCCATCAGACATGCGGCCTCTGGCATTCAAGAATCCTGCCATGTGTCACAAAAAACTCGACCTCGGCTCGCGAAATGCCGATGTCGGCCAGGGTACGATCATCGAGATCGCGCAACTTGGCCGTTGCACGCCGATTCCGTAGTGTTCGCACATGACTGAGCAGCCATGCGACGAGACCCGATACTCCCATAGCTGGGCGAGGATTACTGCGTTTCTCTGAAACAGAAGCGTTTGAATGTGCCTGCGACATAGATTGTCTCCCTTTTCATGAGGCCGCATTTTGAGTGCCTTAAGCGAGACTGGTCTTCGCCTACTACATCAGTGTTTCTGGATACGAGACACTCGTTCGATCTGAAATGAGTTGAACGCAGTCGTAACGGAAACGCGAAGTAAGGCTTTGCGGGTATACTGGCTTTAAAAACTTCTTTCGCCGTTTTGCAGATGTAACGAAAGCCGGCAGATCGATAACGGGCCGGACACATCATCGCTGGACATTGCACCGCCATCGCACATCGGCGTCGACTAGCTGTCGGCCGTTGCGCGGTGCGCTATTCCCGCCATCCAGGAGATGTGAGCGATGCAGTATAATCCAAGCTTTGCAGGACCGTCATCGGCGTCCTTCAATATCATTGTGTGCGGCTCCGGGGCTTCCGGCTCAGTCGTTGCGGCCCGTTTGTCTGAAAACCCAGACCTCAATGTGCTGCTAATCGAGTACGGGGGCCGCGAATATTCAGAAATCATAAGAAATGCGCTGCGCTGGCCGGAGAACCTCGGCGGGCCCGAGGATTGGGCATTTATGTCGGAGCCTGAGCCAGGGCTGAAAGGGCGATCCCTGCTTATGTCCATGGGCAAGGTTGTGGGGGGAAGTTCAAGTATCAATGCCATGATTTGGGCGAGAGGCCACAAAAGCGATTGGGATCACTACGCAAATGAAACGGGAGATACTGCCTGGGGCTATGACGCCATCCAGGACGTTTACCGCACGATTGAAGATTATCGCGGCGTGGCTGATCTTCCAAGAGGAACCAATGGCCCGGTCAAGGTCTTTCGTCC
>NZ_WUEY01000038.1 GCF_010668395.1 Martinezella lusitana | reverse complement strand
TCTTGATGTTCATAGTAACTCCAGTTCCAATATCGATTAGGTATGACTATCCACGCCGAGAAAATCGACGCGCCCTACCCCACCTGGTTTTCAAACGTTGACCCCTGATCTGGGAGAACCAAGACATGCAGTCTCGATTCCGATTTGGAACCTACAGATCGTTTTTTTCAGAGCAATATCAGAGATAAAGTATGATCATTTGTGACGGCCATTTCGAAATGTGCGTTGCACAAAAATCACGTCGCAAAACTGTCATATTTCCGACATGCCGGCGGCCGGATTCTACTCGGATCTACTTTCTAAATTGATCTCTATTCATAGAAGAATATTCACGAGGAGATGATTAGCCTCCTAATGACTGCGCTTCTTCTTGCTATATGCAAACACAAAAAGCCCGGCCTAAGCCGGGCTTTCCGTCACCGTAGTGAAATCTAGACTGACCGAAATCAGATCAGATTAGAAGGTGCGCTCGAAGCGGATGATACCAGACCACTGATCCTTGTTGATCGAGTCCCAGTTGGTGTAGGAAACTTCCGGCTCGATGAGCAGGTTCTTGACCGGCTTGAACTTGAGGTTCGTCGTAGCGGCGAAGATCTTGGAGTCGGTGTAAGCGAGCTGGAGGTTCCACTTCAGCTTTTCGTTGACCGGAACGCCAACGCCACCCCACAGAGCCCAGTCACCCCAGCCGATCGGAGCAGCAGAACCGCCACCGTTCGAACCAGCGTACTTGTTCAGCTTGTCGCCGTCGGTGTTCCAGCCGCCCATCAAGAAGGCTTCGACGATACCGAAGTTAGCATCGACGCGAGCCTTGATGGCGCCTTCTTCAACGATGGAGTCGTAACCGCCGACAACCTTGAAGCCGAAGTTGCCAACCTTGTAGCCGAGACCGGCAACAACGTCAGGAGCGTAGTGGTCGGAGCTGTCTTCGCCGTTGACGCCGGTGGCACCCTTGCCAGAGTTGGTGTCTTCGAGCGAGACCACAGCCGTGAAGCCGTTGCCGGCGTCATAGTTGTAGGTGATCTGGTTCAATTCGTACGGGCCGTCATAGACCACGTCGTCGTTGATGACGTCGCCGGCGTAACCGGTGAATACGTTGAACTGGGAGTCTTCCTTACCAACGGTGAAGCCGCCGAGGCTGATGCTGGCGTGCAGCAGGTTGGTGGAGGTGGCGCCGCCGTCATTCCAGTCCCAACGCAGTTCGGTGTTGGTCTTCAGCGGGCCGTATTCGGTGTCGGTTGCCGTCTGCAGCTGCAGCTCAGCACGGGTGTGCCAGAGCGTGCCGAAACGTGCATCAGGGTTGTAAGGAGTATACCACTGACCTTCGGTACGAACCTTACCGCCGATCTTGAGGCAGGTTTCCGTGCCCGGGATGAAGAAGTAGCCAGCGCCGTAAGCATCGCAGATGCGAACGTATTCAAGCGGCTCCGGCTCAGCAGCAACGATAGCGTCAGCTGCGTGAGCACCGGAAACTACTGCGAGAGCAGCAGCGGAGCCCAGAAGAAGGCTCTTGATGTTCATATTGACCTCCAGTCAAAGTTTTATATCGAGAATGAGAACTACCCGAAGGTATTCCCTGTCCCATCCTCGCGTTTCAAGAAGTGGACGATCAATCGCCCTCGCTTCCGAGAGTGAAAATACAAGACGTGCACTGTCACGCAATCGACATCTTAACGGAAAGGGGTATTTGCGTGAGCCTTCCGCAATTCCTGTTGCTGAAAGGACACAAGTTGGCGGTGCGGCTACCGCAAAGATTTAGACTTCATTAAGAAAACCCTTAATCTGCGGGCACTTACTTGGAAGCCTTTCGTGGCGCGAGGCCCATGTGAATAAGCATCGCAATCGCCGATCCGATGCGAATTCCGGATCTTCGCGGCGTTCCACAGGTCATTTCCGGGATTTCAGGCGGCGATTGGGAGTGGCAGGCACCGACCCGGCGCTCCCGCGACCGTCCCGATTCGAGGCAGCCATCCAGGCGATTCCTTCCGGACGATTCGGAACCGATGCGGACGCCGGCCGTCTTCGCGGCCTATAACGGGTGTTCCGATGGGAAATCGGGAGTGTCAGGCATCGTGGCGGCGGCTCACTCGAACTCATGACGTCTCGCGGCAATTCATGCAAATGACCGATCGGCAACCACGGCAGCGCATCACGCCCTCGGGGGCATGTTTGAATCCATGTCAGATCTGATTGACGATTTGCCCGCGCCTGCACCGATTGTACGGAAGTCCGACGAAGAGCCCGACGATATTGCATGGAAGGCTGGGTATATTGCGGACCCGGCGGCTAAGACCGCGGATGAAGCCTCAAGGCAAGGTTTCCCGGAACTCACTTTATTCGATGATGATCAGATGGCGGAGAAGATGGGATTCGAACCCACGATACCATTTCTGGTATACTCCCTTAGCAGGGGAGCGCCTTCGACCACTCGGCCACCTCTCCGGTGCGGCCCTGATAGGGCCAAACATTTATCGACGCAAGCGCTTTTTCACCTTCAAACACGTTCTTTCCGAGATTCGGCAACAGGCAGTTGCCGACCGGAGCGCGGTCCGACCGGCTTGCAAACGCATATCAAGCCAACAGCTGCTTCAAATCGGCGGCCGGATCGGCAAGAATCTCCCTGGACGGATTGGCGCCGGTTTCCAGGAGCTTTTTGCCGGTCACATAGGCCTTCGCGTCATTTACCGCGTCGACGGCGATGAAGCGGCCCTGCTTGAAATACCAGACCGATGCCGCGCCTTCGCGCGCGCCGGGGCGCAGGAGGGTCTCGTCGTAACCCAGGTTGAAGCCGGCGATCTGCAGCTTCACGTCATATTGATCCGACCAGAACCACGGCTTCGGGTCATAGGCCTTTTCGCCGCCGGCAATGATCGCGGCTGCGGCTTCGGCCTGATCGACAGCATTCTGGACCGATTCGAGGCGGATGCGGCCATCTTCCCATGGCAGCTCGACGCAATCGCCCATGGCGAAGATGGCGGGATCCGAGGTGCGGGCAAACGAATCGACGACGATGCCGTTGCCGACCTCCAGTCCGGCTTCCTTGGCGAGCCTGTCATTGGGCGCGACGCCGATGCCGACGATGACGAAATCGACATCGATCGTCGATCCGTCGGAAAGTTCGGCGGCAACGACATGACCATTGTGGCCGATCAGCTGCTTCAATCCGGTCTTCTCGCGAATGACGACATCGTGCTTTTGATGGATGGTCCTGAAAATGTCGGCCGTTTCCTTGGCCGCGACACGCTGCAGGATCCGGTCGCTCATTTCTATAAGAGTAACCTCGAGGCCGCGATGGCGTGCGACGGCGGCAGCCTCGAGCCCGATATAGCCGCCACCGATAATGAGAGCCCGGCGACCCGGGCGCATCTCACCCGCGAGGAGATCGGCATCGCGCTTGTTGCGGGCGAGATAGACGCCTTCGAGCGCACCGCCGACGGAGGGCGGCAAACGGCGCGGCGTCGAGCCCGTCGCAAGCGCCAGCGTCTCGTAATCCAGCCGCGAGCCATCCTGCATGACGATCTGCCTGGCGGCACGATCGATCTGCTCGACCCAGGTGGAGACGCGGATCTCGACATTATTGTCGGCATACCAATGCTCGGGCCGGAACAGCAGGCGATCGAAGGCCATCTCGCCGAGCAGGTATTTCTTGGTCAATGGCGGCCGCTGGTAGGGAAGGTTTTCCTCGGCGCCGACGATGGTGATCGGCCGCGAATCACCCAGCCCACGCAATTTGGCAGCGAGCGCGAAACCCGCCTGCCCGGCCCCGACAATGACCAATCTGCCCGTCACGATCCGTACTCCATTGTTATTATGGCAACCTGGCCCGCTCGAATGCGGGAGGCCGCCTATGGGCTTCAGGGGTAACGCTTGCGCCTGCAAGCGTCAATCGCGACTGACCCTGCGCCCCGGATCGGGAGAAAGTTGGGCCGAAAGCCTCAGTTCGGGATTTCGACCCAGCGCCGCTCATGGAAGGACCGCGCCATGGCATGCACCGATTTCTCGATGCGCAGTCCATCTTCGAAAGCCACGACCGACGCAGCCTCGCCGGAAATGGCGCGGATAAGCTCGCGGCATTCGATGATCTTCAGATCGTTGAAGCCGAGGCCATGTCCTGGCGCGGGGATGAAGCGGTCATAGGGCTTGTGAGCGGGTGCGGCGAGAACCTTGCGGAAGCCCTGTTCGCTGTCCCTGCCCTCGGCCAGATAGAGCTCGAATTCGTTCATGCGCTCCTGATCGTAGGAGATCGACCCCTTGGAGCCGAAAATCTGCAAGGCTATCCGCCCCTTGCGGCCCCAGGCCGAGCGGTTGGCCATGAGCACGGCGGAAATGCCGCCGCCGAGCCGCATCAGCACATTGGCAAGATCGTGGTTCTCGACGGTGCGGCGACCGCCATCCTTCAGCGGCCGCTCGGCATAGGGCTTCACCATATCTGTAATGACGGCCTCGACATGGCCGAAGAGGAACCAGAGCAGCGAAAGCGGATGGACGGCAAAGTCATCGAGAGCGCCATAGCCGGAAGCAAGCTCGCTCTTCCAATAGAAAAGGCCGTTCGGATCGGCCATGAAATCTTCGTCCATCTCGACACGGACGTGATTGACCGCGCCGATCGCGCCTTCCGCGATCAGCGCCTTGATATGCCGCATCACCGGATTCTGGATATAATTGTAGCCGAGAGCGGCGACCTTGCCCGAAGCCTTGGCCGCAGCGAGCATGCGCTCGGCGTCGCCATAGGACGGCGCCATCGGCTTTTCGCACCAGACATGCTTGCCGGCTTCAAGGGCGGCAATCGCCATTTCCGGGTGGAACTGATTGGGCGTCGTGACGGAGACGACGTCGACCTCAGGATCCGCGATGAGTTCCCGCCAGTCGGCCGTCGCCTTTTCGAAGCCGAACTCGTCGCCCCGCGCCTTTGCAAGATCGGCATTGGCTTCGGCCAGATGCACCAGGCGCGGCCGCGCGACATCGCCGAATACGGTCTTGACCGCATTCCATGCCAGCGCATGGCATTTGCCCATATAACCGGTGCCGATCAATCCAACGCCCAACGGCTTCATTTGCCCATTCTCCTCAAAATCTCCCGTAGTCTGGCGATTTTTGGAATATTTAGACCGTTTTGACAAGCGCACTTGTGAGCGCCACATCCCATCCAGAGTTCACAATCCATATTTATATGTTTAAAATCATAAAGTTAAAATTATTCGTGCCGAACAAATCAAAATCCGCTATCGTTGCAATTATGGAATATTTGTTTCATTATGGGCGATGGGGAAGCTGAAGGACGGCGCATGGACAACACGATCGAGACGCAGACCAGAGTACCCCGCGACTTCGAAAGCCTGCGCAGCACCATCATAGAGCGCAAGAACGCCATGCCGAAACGACTGGCGCAGGTTGCCGCCTTCGCGCTCGGCAATCCGGATGAAGTCGCCTTTGGGACAACGGCCAGCATCGCAGCCGCGGCCGAGGTTCAACCGTCCACTCTGGTGCGCCTTGCCCATCACCTCGGCTATGAAGGATTTTCCGACCTGCAAAGCATCTTTCGCGAAAGGCTTCGCGATCGAACTCTGAGCTACGAAGAGCGGCTCGTGACGCTTGAGCAGTCCGGGATAAAGGACGAAGAGGCCGGTATCCTCTCCGGCTTTCTTTCCGCCGCAAGCCAATCCATCAACAAGCTCGCCGCAACCATCGAGACCGATACGTTTGCCAAGTCCATCGATGTCCTTGCCGCCGCCGAGACGATCTACCTTATCGCCAAGCGCCGCTCCTATCCGCTGACGGCGCATATGAGCTACGCCTTTTCCAAGCTGAACATACGCCATCAGATCGTCGCCTCGCCCAACGGCATCGACGGCGAGATCGCCCGCTTTGCCACGGAAAGGGACGCTGCGATCGCCGCGAGCTTTTCGCCCTATGCCGCCGACAGTCTGGCGCAGGCACAGGACCTCGCCTCCCGCAACGTGCCCGTCATCGCCATCACCGATTCGGCCTTTTCTCCGCTCACCGCCTGCGCGACCCACTGGTTCGAGGTGGCCGAGACCGACTTCGCCGGTTTCCGGTCGCTGTCGGCGTCGATGGCGCTCATCATGGCCTTCCCCGTTGCCATCGCCGAGCGTCGGCGAAAAGGAACAACAAAAGCAGACAAAACGAAAATGGAATAAATATTCCGAATTGACAAAATCTCGGAACCGATGTTTCACTACAACCGGGATCGCGACTGTGGAAAATGGCCGCCCGATCCGCCGCAACCGGGACGAAACGAATACCGGCACTTTCAATAACGCATGATCTCGGCGCAAGCTGAAGAGCAAAAGAGGTCATGCATGGACGGGAGGACATCATGGCACACGACAATCCGGGCGCTCGGCCGGAGGCGAAACTCGATGTGATTACCATCGGCCGGTCTTCCGTCGATCTTTACGGTCAGCAGATCGGCTCGCGACTGGAAGACATCGCCTCGTTTGCCAAGTCGGTCGGCGGCTGCCCGGCCAACATCGCCATCGGCACGGCGCGGCTCGGTCTGAAATCCGGCCTCATCACCCGTGTCGGCGACGAGCAGATGGGCCGCTTCATCCGCGAACAATCGGCGCGCGAAGGCGTCGCCGTCGACGGGATCGTCACGGACAAGGCCAGGCTGACGGCGCTGGTGCTGCTCGCCGTCGAAGCCGAAGGCGTCTCGCCGATGATCTTCTATCGTTCCGACTGCGCCGACATGGCGCTCGAGGAAAGCGATATCGACGAGGACTTCATCAAATCCTCCAGCTCCGTTCTGGTTTCCGGCACGCATTTTTCCAAGCCCAACACCGAGGCAGCCCAGCGCAAGGCGATCCGCATCGCCAAGGCGAACGGCCGCAGGGTGATCTTCGATATCGACTATCGGCCGAACCTCTGGGGCCTTGCCGGCCATGCCGAGGGTTTCGAGCGCTATGTGAAGTCTGACCGCGTTTCCGCCAAGATGAAGGAGACGCTGCCGGACTGCGACCTGATCATCGGGACGGAAGAGGAGATCATGATTGCCTCGGGTGCGGACGACGTGCTCGGCGCCCTGAAGGAAATCCGCCGCCTTTCATCCGCCGTCATCGTATTGAAGCGCGGCGCCATGGGCTGCATCGTCTACGAAGGCGCAATCTCCGACGATCTCGAAGCCGGCATTGTCGGCCAGGGGTTCCCGATCGAGGTGTTTAATGTTCTCGGCGCGGGCGACGCGTTCATGTCCGGCTTCCTGCGCGGCTATCTTCGCGGCGAACCGCTGAAGACCTGCGCCACCTGGGCGAATGCCTGCGGTGCCTTTGCCGTCTCCCGCCTGCTCTGCTCGCCGGAATATCCGACCTGGACCGAACTCGATTTCTTCCTGAAGACGGGCAGCCGGCACAAGGCGCTGCGCAAGGACGAGGCGATCAACCACATCCATTGGGCAACGACCCGCCGCAACGACGAGATCCCGTTGCTGATGGCGCTTGCCATCGATCACCGCTCGCAGCTCGTCAGCGTCGCCGACGAGCTGGGCATCGGCCACGACAGGATCGTTGCCTTCAAGCGGCTGGCCGTCGAGGCGGCGGCAAGGGTGGCGGACGGTCGGCCTGGCTACGGCATGCTGATCGACGAACGCTTCGGCCGCGATGCCTTCTTCGACGCCGCAACCAAGAATTTCTCCTGGATCGGACGGCCCGTCGAGCTACCGGGATCGAAGCCGCTGAGATTCGAATTCAGCCAAGACATCGGTTCGCAGCTTGTCGAATGGCCGCTCAACCACTGCATCAAATGCCTCTGCTTCTACCATCCGGACGATCCGAAGGAGCTGAAGACGGAGCAGCAGGAGAAGCTGCGGACGCTGTTCGAAGCGGCCCGCAAGGTCGGCCGCGAGCTTCTGATCGAGATCATCGCCGGCAAGAACGGGCCGCTGACCGACGACACCATCCCGACGGCGATGGAAGAGCTGTACGCGCTCGGTATCAAGCCGGACTGGTGGAAGCTGGAGCCGCAGGAATCGACCGCCGCTTGGAAAAAAATCGATGCCGTGATCGCCAAAAATGATCCATGGTGCCGGGGTATCGTGCTGCTGGGACTGGAGGCGCCGGCGGAAGAATTGATCCGCAGCTTCGAGGCGACACTGGCGGCGCCCTCGGTCAAGGGTTTCGCCGTCGGGCGCACCATTTTCTCCGATACGGCCCGCGCATGGCTGTCGGGCGGCATGAACGACGAGGAAGCGATTGCCGACATGGCCGGCCGTTTCCGCCAATTGACGGCGGCGTGGCTTAAAACCCGCGGCCTGTGACATTCTAGCATTTGGGAGGCGCCCGATGGGCAAGACGATTCGATTGACGATGGCACAGGCCGTCGCGCATTTCCTCAAGAAGCAGATGACCATCATCGACGGCCAGAAGCAGCCGATCTTCGGCGGTGTCTGGGCGATCTTCGGTCACGGCAACGTCGCCGGCATCGGCGAGGCGCTCTATCAGGTGCGCGAGGAACTGCCGACCTTCCGCGCTCACAACGAGCAGGGCATGGCCCATGCCGCCGTGGCCTTCGCCAAGGCGAGCTTCCGCCAGCGCTTCATGGCCTGCACGACCTCCATCGGCCCCGGTGCGCTGAACATGGTGACGGCGGCCGGCGTCGCTCACGTCAACCGCATCCCGGTCCTGCTCCTGCCCGGCGACGTCTTCGCCAATCGCGCGCCCGATCCGGTGCTGCAGCAGATCGAGGATTTCGGTGACGGCACAGTCTCGGCCAACGACGCTTTCCGTTCCGTTTCCCGCTATTTCGACCGCATCACCCGCCCCGAACAGATCATGACGGCGCTGAAGCGCGCCATGCAGGTGCTGACCGATCCACTCGATTGCGGCCCGGTGACGCTTTCCCTCTGCCAGGACGTGCAGGCTGAGGCGTTCGACTATCCGGAAAGCTTCTTCGAAGAGCATGTCTGGGCGCAGCGTCGCCCGCAGCCGGATGCCGACGAGCTTGCCAACGCCATCGCGCTCATCCGTCGCTCGGAAAAGCCGGTTATCCTCGCCGGCGGCGGCGTGCTCTATTCGCAGGCGACGAAGGAGCTGGCCGCCTTTGCCGAGGCACACGACATTCCCGTCGTCGTCACGCAGGCCGGCAAGTCGGCCATCGACGAGGCGCATCCGCTGGCGCTCGGCTCTGTCGGCGTGACAGGCACGTCGGCCGCCAATGCCATTGCCGAGGACACCGATCTGGTGATCGCCGTTGGCACGCGCTGCCAGGACTTTACCACCGGCTCCTGGGCGCTGTTCAAGAACGAGAAGCTGGCCATGATCGGCCTCAACATCGCGGCCTACGACGCCCTCAAGCACAACAGTCACCCGTTGGTGACGGATGCGCGGGTGGGCCTGAAGGCGCTTTCCGCCGGCCTGACGGGCTGGCGCGCGCCGGCGTCGCTCGCCGAGAAGGCGACGCGCGAAAAGAAGATCTGGCTGGAGGCAGCCGCCAAGGCGATGGCGACGACGAATGCCGCCCTGCCCTCCGACGCCCAGGTCATCGGCGCCGTCACGCGCACGCTCGGCGGCGAGAAGAGCATTCTGGTTTGCGCGGCCGGCGGCCTGCCCGGCGAGCTGCACAAGCTCTGGCCGGTGACCGTGCCCGGCAGCTACCACATGGAATACGGCTTCTCCTGCATGGGCTACGAGATCGCCGGCGGGCTTGGCGTGAAGATGGCGCGGCCGGAGAAGGATGTCGTCGTCATGGTCGGCGACGGCTCCTACATGATGCTGAATTCCGAACTGGCGACGTCTGTCATGCTCGGCTTGAAGCTGACCGTCGTGCTGCTCGACAACCGCGGCTACGGCTGCATCAACCGCCTGCAGATGGCAACCGGCGGCGCGAACTTCAACAATCTGCTGAAGGATTCGCGTTATGAGGTGATGCCGGAGATCGACTTCCGGGCACATGCGGAAAGCATGGGCGCGATTGCCGTGAAGGTTTCCTCCATCACGGAGCTGGAACAGGCCATCGAAGCTTCGAAGCAGAACGACCGCAGCTCGGTCATCGTCATCGACACCGACCCGCTGATCACCACGGACGCAGGCGGCCATTGGTGGGATGTCGCCGTTCCCGAGGTCAGCCCGCGCGCCGAGGTCAACAAGGCCCGAGCCGCGTATGAAAAGGCGCGCGCTTCCCAGCGCATCGGCTGATCGATTTTCGTCATTTGCTGGGGGAGCGTCTCGGCTCCTCCAATACTATTTTCAAGGAGACCATTGATGAAGGCTAAACTCGGCATGTCGCCCATCGCCTGGTGGAACGACGATCTTCCGGAGCTCAGCGACGACGTATCCCTCGAGGAATGCCTGCGGCAATCGCGCGGCGCCGGCTTTACCGGCATGGAACAGGGCCGGCGCTTCCCGAGCAATCCCGAAGAGATGCTGCCGATCCTGCGCGCCGCCGACGTGACGCTCTGCGGCGGCTGGTTTTCGGGCACGCTCGTCAACGAGGAGCTTGCCGCGAACAAGGACCGCATCGCGCCGATGATCGAGCTGTTCAAGGCCGTCAACGCGCCTTGCATCGTCTATGGCGAAGTCGGCCGTTCCATCCAGGGCGACCGCTCCAAGCCGCTGGCGACCAAGCCGCGCCTTTCGGATGACGAGATGAAGGCCTATGCCCGCCGCGTCACCGAGTTCGGCGAATGGTGCGCCTCGCAGGGCATGCCGCTCTCCTACCATCATCACATGGCAGCCGTCGTCGAAACCGAGCCGGAACTCGACGCCTTCATGCGCAATTCCGGCGCCGGCATTCCGCTGCTGCTCGATGCCGGTCACCTGGCCTTTGCTGGCGGCGACGTGCTGCGCGCCATCGACAACCACCACGCCCGCATCAACCACGTCCACGTCAAGGATATCCGCAAGCCTGTCGTCGATGGGCTGGATCGCAGCCGGCAGTCCTTCCTCGATGCCGTCGCGCTCGGCGCGTTCACGGTGCCGGGCGACGGCTCGCTCGATTTCGGGGCCATCGTCAAGCGCTTCGCCGACTACGGTTATGAAGGCTGGTTCGTGGTCGAGGCCGAGCAGGACCCGCGCAAGGCGCCGCCGCAGAAGATGGCCGAGATCGGCCATGCCGAATTGATGCGCGTCATGACGGCAGCGGGCTACACGGTTGAAACCGAAGGCTTTCCCAAGGGATAGCGGAAGACGAGTGCCCGTCGCCGCATCGAAGGATGGCGAAGGGCGTTTTCCAAGCAAGGAGGAAGAACATCCATGCCCAATCTCAAGGTCAAACCAGACGGCACCCATGGCCGCGTCACCCATGTCACGCCCGAAAGCGCCGGCTGGACCTATGTCGGCTTCGACCTTTATCGCCTGAAGCCGGGCGAAACGGCCTCGGCTGAAACCGGCGACCGCGAAGTCTGCCTCGTATGGGTCAGCGGCAAGGGAAGCGCCAAGGCGGGCGCGAAGGATTTCGGCTTGCTCGGCGGACGCACGAGCCCTTTCGAGGGCGCGCCGCACGCGCTCTATATTCCGGCCGGTTCAAGCTGGTCGGTGACGGCAGAAACCGATCTGGAGCTCGCCGTCTGCTCGGCACCCGGCGGCGGCTCCCATGAGGCGCGCGCCATTCCGCCGGGTACGCATCCGGCGCTGACGCGCGGCAAGGGCACGAACGTCCGCTACGTCAACAACATCATGCCGGAAGACGATGGCGCGGCGCATTCGCTGCTGGTCGTGGAGGTCATCACGCCGGGCGGGCACACCTCGTCCTACCCTCCCCACAAGCACGATCAGGACAATCTCCCGAACGAGAGCTTCCTTGAGGAAACCTACTACCATCGCCTCAACCCGCCGCAGGGCTTCGGCTTCCAGCGCGTCTATACGGACGACCGGTCGCTGGACGAGGTCATGGTGCTGGAGGATGGCGATGTGACGCTGGTGCCGAAGGGATATCATCCCTGCGCCGCCTGCCACGGCTACGATCTCTATTATCTCAACGTCATGGCCGGTCCGAAGCGCATCTGGAAATTCCACAATGCCGTGGAGCATGAGTGGCTGCTCAAATCCTGAAGAGGTGTCGGGTTCTTAACCACTCGCCCTCATGGTTCGAGACGGCCCTTGGGGCCTCCGCACCATGGGGGCTAGTCTCTTGCGCAAGACGACACACTGAGCTGGCCTCACGCGAGAGGTGGCTCTATCCTCACCCTGAGGAGCGAAGCCTCGAAGGGCGAGGATAGCCCCCAAAGCTTCCCAACAACAAAAAGGCCGCACCCGAAAGCGCGGCCTTTTCCATTTCATACGGGCAGCAGGCCGTAGCGCCAGTTCCGATCCCTGGCATTGCGCGACAGCACCAGCCAGGTGAGCAGGATCATTCCCGCCTCGGCGAAGATCGGCGTCATCCAGATTCCCCGTTCGCCGAAGACGAGCGGTAGAAGGAATGTCAGCGGCAGAGTGAAGAGATAGGGCCGCGACAGGCCGAAGATCGCGCCGCGCTTCGCATCGCCGATCGACTGGAAATAGGACGACAGGATGAGCGCCTGGCCGAAGAGGAAATAGGCGCCGATCGTCCAGGGCAGGATACGGCCGACTTCCTCGACGATCACCGGATCAGCCACGAAGATCGACCCCAAGTGCCCCGCCAGCAGCTCGACGACAAGTTCGACGGCGGCGCAGTAGACCAAGGCAGAGACCAGGGCGATCAGCACGCTATGGCCGACGCGGGCCGGAAGGGCAGCACCATGGTTGTGGCCCGATATGGTCTGCAGCGCGATGCTCAGGCCCAAAAGCGGCAGGTACGCGAAGGTCATCACGCGCGTCACGATCCCATAGGCGCCGACGGTCGCGACATAGTCCCCCTGGTGCCAGATCGACAGATTGAAAAGGATCGCCGCCGAGCTTAGCGAAATGCCGATGAAGCCGAGGCTCATCGGTGCCCCGAAGGCGAAGATGCCGCGCCACTCGCGCAGATGCAGCCCCCTGCCGATCGAAAGCGCGCCGGGGCGACGCAGACGGTACACGATGACGATTGACAGGCAGATGAATTGCGCCAGGATGGAGCCGCCGGCGGAGCCGACGACGCCCCAGTGCGCCATCGCCATCAACAGCCAGTTTGCCAGAATGTTGAGCAGCGTCGAGGCAAGCGTCACCAGCGTCATGAAGCCGAGCTTTCCCTCGCAGCGCAGCCCATCGAGATGCAGCGAGAGAAAGAAGCTGATGGGCGCGAAGGCGACCATGACGCCCATGAAAGCCTCGGCACTTCGGGCGACATCGGCGTTTCCCGCCGCCGCGACGGCAATGAGCTGCCGCCCTGCGAGCCAGTAGACGAGATTGACGGCGATCACGACGGCGATCGCCAGCGCATGGGCACCGGTAAACACCGCTCGCGCGCCAGCGTGATCGCCGGCCCCGAGACGGCGGGCGAGAATGCTCGCCATGCCGTTCGAAACCAGCGTCTGCAGTGCAATCAGCAGCATGAGCGCGGGGAAGATGAGGCTGACCGCGGACAGCGCATCGGCCCCGACATAGACGCCGAGGAAATAGGCATCGACGACGGCAAAGAGGCCGCTGACCGTCGTGATGACGATGATCGGTGCGGCTGTCTTGGCAAAGACGCCGGGCAGCCAGCCGGTGAGGAACATGTTGCTTTCGGTATGACGTGTCATGGTGGTATCCAGACGGAATCGCTCGCTGTCGGCGAAGATAGCGGCGTATCGCTAAAGGGGGAACGTTAGATGTCGAGAACCAGGTGGGGCACGCCGTTCGATGTCTTGCGCGGCGAAATGCCATCGGCATCGACCTGGGCGTTGATGCGCTGGCGAAATGCCGAGAAGCTCTCGAATTCCACCACATCGACCGGTTCATCGAAATGGATGGTAATCCGATAAAGCCCGCCGGATTTCGCCGACATCGCCAGAACCTTGCCCGTGAACGGCTTGTTCAGGTAGCGCCCGCGCACGGCGGAGCCGACATCGAAGGGCGCATCCGGCCCGTCGTTCGGTTTTGCCGCAAGCGCCGAGAGCGTGTTCCAGTCACGCAGCCCATGTTGCTTGGCGATGAGTTCCAGCGCCGTCGAGTGGCTCATGTCGTCGCCGCGCTCGGCCATGGCCTGACGCAGACGTCGGGCCTGGGCCTTCAATTCATCTATGGACGGATAAGTCGTCGTCATAGGATCAGCCTTTGCTAAGGCACGCAATTAAGACCGTGAAACGGAGCTCGCATTACCGTCAGTCAGCATGCCCTATGTGGCTGTGACCAGAAACAGCGAGGACTTCACCTTGGATTTTCATCCGCGAGCGGCAGGCGCCTCGAACCGTCCGTTCGTATGATCGAAGCAGGCTTTGCTGTCAAGATGCGCTCAAATCGGGACAAAAGACGAACCCGTTAAAATTCTACCAATGGAATTGACGCTTCCGCAAAATCTCCGTGCAAGGTTCATGGTGTAACCGAAATGAATTCGGTCTGTTTTTCAACAGGGAATGACAATGCTTCGCGCAACCCATCTGGCGAAAGTCAAATCCGAAGTTTACGAACGAAGCTGGGAACGTTTCTACGTCCAGAGGCCAGCGCGTCTCGTGGCCGTCCGTCCCTGTCTCACCGGCATTTCGATGCGCAGCGCCGAGATTACCGATATCTCGCGTGGCGGCGCCAGCTTCATCGTCGGCACCACCGTCGGCCTGCCGACCCACTACTATCTGAACATCCTCGGCCTTGCCTACCGCATCGCCTGCGCCGAAGTCAGCCGCAACGGCAACCGCGTCCACGTCCGCTTCATCAACCTGATCGAACCGGAAACCTTGCGCCGCGTCGTACGTGCCGACTTCATGATCGGAAATGCCGAAGCGCTGGCCGCACGCGGCAAGAGACAATAGGCCAATTCAGATATCGTAAACGGCCATTTCTGCGATGGCTTTCGACATCGCAGAAATGGCCTAACGTATCGCGGCAGAGTTCTTTAGCGCTACACCGTCAGCCATCGGTCGAGATGGTGACGGGTTTCCACGCCTCGATCTCCTGCTGCAGGCGCGCGATCCTCTCCGATACGAGTTTAAACGCATCGCTGCCAAGCAGGAGCTGTGGCGGCGGATCGTTGTCTTCAACCAGGTTCAGAACGGCTGCCGCGAGCTTGTCGGGATCGCCGAGCTGCTTGCCGCTTCTCGCCTGTCGCGCCTCGCGAATGGGATCGAACAGCGCGTCGTAATCGGCGATGGACCTCGCGGTCCGCACCATCGAGCGCCCCGCCCAGTCCGTGCGGAAGGAGCCGGGGCAAAGCGTCGCGACATGCACGCCGAACGGCGCCATCTCCGCGCGCATCACTTCCGATATGCCTTGAAGCGCGAACTTGCTGCCGCAGTAATAGGCGATGCCGGGCATGGTGATCATGCCGCCCATCGACGTGACGTTCAGGATGAAGCCGTCGCGCCTCTGGCGGAACCGCGGCAGGAAAGCCTTGGCGACCGCAACCGCGCCGAAGACGTTCACGTCGAACTGGCGCCGCATCTCTTCGAGCGGCGACTCCTCGAGGACGCCCTCGTGACCGTAGCCGGCATTGTTGATGAGGACGTCCACCGGTCCGTGGTCTCTCTCCGCCTGTTCGACGACGTCGGGTATCCGCTCGAATTCGGTCACGTCGCACAGGACAGGACTGACAGCCGGCAGGCGCTCGGCCAGGCTTGCCCGCGACGCCTCCGAGCGGACGGTGCCAACCACCTTATGCCCCTTGGCACTCGCGGCCGCCGCAATGGCAAGACCGAAGCCTGAATTGGCACCTGTAATGAAGAAGGTCTTCCGTGACATCATTGATACTCTCTTGTTGATTGCTCGGTATTTTTGACTGATAGTCTGAGTATCGGCGCATAACGATTGCAGAACCTATGAATACCTTGCCAAATCCTATGAGCATGGAAACCGGGCGGACGAAGCGCGGCGAACTTGTGGAACTGGCGGGGCATCTCGCCCTCCGTCAGGGTTACAATCCGACCGGGCTTTCCGGCGTCCACATCCTCCGGACCGAAACGGTCCTCCACGACGTTCCTGTCCTCTACAAGCCGGGTGCGGTCTTCGTGTTGCAGGGCCGCAAGCAGGGCATGCTTGAGGGCGAAGTCTACCTCTACGACGAGGAGCATTATCTGGCGGTGTCGGTGCCCGTTCCATTCCGGATGGAATCCGTTGCCAGCCCGGAACGGCCGTTGCTTGCCGTCTATATCGAGTTCGACATGACTCTGGGCGCGGAGGTCGCCTCGGAAGTGGAAATGCGGCGCTCCGGGCCGGCGCCCGACAAGGCGAAAAGCCTCGTCTCGAGCAGAATGGAACCGGCTATCGAGGATGTCGTGCTGCGGCTGTTGCGGGCGCTCGGCGACCCCATGGAGACGGCGGTTCTGGGCGCAGGCATCTTGCGCGAGCTGCACTACCGCGTGCTCGTCGGCCCGCAGGGCGCCGCCTTGATTTCAGCACTGCGGCAAAGAGGTCCATCGGGGAGGATCGTGCAGAGCCTCGGTCGGCTGCGGGAAGCCTACAATTCGGAGGTTTCGGTGACAGACCTCGCTCGCGACGCGGGGATGAGCGTCCCTTCCTATCACGCGCATTTTAAGGCACTGACGGGCAGCAGCCCCATGCAATACATCAAGGCGATGCGACTTCACGAGGCGAGGCTGATGATGGCCCGCCAGGACAGGACAATTGCGGATGTGGCGCTATCGGTCGGTTATGTCAGCGCTGCCCAGTTCAGCCGCGACTTCAAGCGGCATTTCCACCGCACGGCTTCGGAAGAAGTGAAATGGGTGCGACGACATCTCGGCGAACTCGCCCTGCGATCCTGACGGGATTGGCCGCGGCTGGCACAATCCGCAAGCCGCGCCTTTCCGCTCTTGCAACGGTCCGCCAAGGGCCTATTGTGCTGCGCCTTGCAACTGAATTCGGGAAACAACGCCAGCATGTCCGCCTTCTCGCGCTTCACGCCGCTGATCAGCGCCCTTCCCTCCACCGTACCCTTCGTCGGCCCCGAAGCGCTGGAGCGCCAGCGCGGACTGAGCGTCAAAGCCCGCATCGGCGCCAATGAAAACGGTTTCGGGCCGGCGCCTTCCGTTCTCGCCGCCATGCGCGAGCAGGCGGGCGACATCTGGATGTACAACGATCCGGAAAATTTCGAGCTGAAGCAGGCGCTTGCGGCACATCTCGGCGTTCAGGCGGCCAATATCGCCGTCGGCGAAGGCATCGACAGCCTGCTCGGCCTGATCGCCCGCATGGTCATCGAACCGGGCACGCCGGTCGTCACCTCGCTCGGCGGCTATCCCACCTTCAATTTCCATGTCGCTGGCTTCGGCGGCCGGCTTGTCACCGTGCCTTATGTCGATGATCGCGAAGACCTCGATGGGTTGCTGCAAGCGGTCAAGCGCGAGAATGCGCCGCTCGTCTATTTCGCCAATCCCGACAATCCGATGGGAAGCTGGTGGGAAGCGGACAAGATCGTCGCCTTTGCCCGCGCCCTGCCGGAAAACTGCCTGCTGATCCTCGACGAAGCCTATAGCGAGACCGGACCTGCAAGCTCGCTTCCTGATATCCTGGCCCTGATCGATCTGCCGAACGTGTTGCGCACCCGCACCTTCTCCAAGGCCTACGGGCTGGCCGGCGCGCGTGTCGGCTATGTCATCGGCGCGCCGGAGACCGTGCTGACCTTCGACAAGATCCGCAACCATTTCGGGATGAACAGGCTCGCCACCGTGGCGGCGCTGGCGGCGCTGAAGGACCGGGCCTATCTTGCCGAAGTGGTCGGCAAGATCCGGGCTGCGCGTGAGGAGATCGGTACGATCGCCCGCGACAATGGCCTGCTGCCCCTCGCCTCCGCCACCAACTTCGTCGCCATCGACTGCGGCCGCGACGGCATCTATGCCCGCGCGATCGTCGACGGGCTGATCCAGCACGGCGTCTTCATCCGCATGCCGGGCGTGGCGCCGCTCAACCGCTGCATCCGCGTCAGCGTCGGCCCCGGACAGGACCTGGATCTTCTGGCCGAAGCCTTGCCAAAGGTGCTGAAGGCGATCGGCTGACGCCTGCGGCGATCCGGCAGCTCGCCCTATCGCCGCACGTCGATCTTCCCATGGATTGCGGAGGGAAAGCCCCTGTACACCTTTCCTGAAACTGCCTTAAAACGACGAAACCGCGCCGGCCTTGTTCCGGCCGGTCGCGGTTTTCATCATTTCGGCGCTCGCCTCTCCCTCGACCGCCGACATCCCCTCCTTCGAGATCAGTCAGTAAGTCGTATTCCTTGCGGCACGCGTCAGTGCGTCGTCATCCATTCGCGGGCGGCGCGCAGCGCTGCTGCGAGCTGCATCTTGGTCAAGGTCGCGGCGACGTCGGCACGAAGCTCGGCGGCGCGCTCGCTGCCACGGATGGCGGCGATATTCAACCATTTATGGGCGGCAACGAGGTCTGCGGCGCAGCCCCTGCCGGTCGCGTAGTTCACGCCCAGTTCGCAAAGGGCATCGGCGCTGTTACCACCCATCATGGCCATTCCAGACATCGGCGTTTCAAAGCGTGCCATTGGTTTTGTCCCTGTCTTACTTCTGTTCGTATCTGCCCTGTTTTCCGTCCGAACCTTGCCGTCGTTCGCGGCTTTCCGGTTCTTCCGGCCGGCGGGTTTGCCCCGCTCGTTTGATGGCTTCACTATCGCAGACGGCTTTCAAAAAACGCCTAAAATGCATGATTAATTCGATGCAAACAAAGTGCAAATGCTTGGTAAACTTGGGATTTTGTTAAACATCGCTTCCCTTGCAAATTAAGGATTTTCGGGCGGTCTTTACGTTTCGTTAGGATTTGGATTTAAACTCTTCCTTCATCATAAAAAGAGCACGCTCCAATTCGATGCTGTGTTTCGATGATGCGTGGAGACCCGATGGGGCGGCAGTTTTGTGCTCCGAGAACCATATTTACCTTTACGTTCGCGTCAGATAATCTCGCGCGCGTTTCCGGCGGTCGTGCCGGGCCGCGTCCGGGGAGGAACAACGCTATGATCCGTGCCACCATTCTTGCCGCCGCACTGCTGATGAGCACGAGCGCGGCCTTTGCCGAAGAGCCGATCGTCGGCAACTGGAAAACGCTCGACGGCGACACCGCCGTCATCGCCCCCTGCGCCGACAGCTATTGCGTGACGTTGAAAACAGGCAAGTATGCCGGCAGGCAGATCGGCAAGATGCAGGGCAAGGGCAGCAGCTATACCGGCGAACTCACCGACCCCTCCGAAGACAAGACCTATAGCGGCTCCGGCACCGTGAGCGGCAATAGCGTGAGGATGAAGGGCTGCGTGCTCAAGGTATTCTGCAAGTCTCAGACCTGGACGAGGCTCTGAGACGACGCTTTCCTCTTCCGGAAAAGCCTTTCGGATCCGCCCGCCATCGGCCGGCGGGTCCTTGTTGCTTGCCCAAGGACGGGCGTATGCATCGGTTCGAAACCGGTAATATTTCTGAACGCTAGATGAACCGGTATCTCAGCACCTGTTCAGCCTGACCATGGCAAAACGGTGTCCAGTATAGGGCACTGGGTAGGGCCAGGAACATGAACTCGATCATCATGGCACGGCGTTTCGTCATCATCATGCTGTTTGCCGCCATCTTTGCATTCAGCTTCTCGGTTGCGGTCGAACACGCGGGCCGCAGCGGCGCGCAATCGCATTTCGGAGCAAGCTTCACCTGCGTTGAGGCCGGCACGCCGTATTGCACGACCATACAGTAACGAACGCCTGCGCATGGCGCCGCGCGAGCCTTGGGGGCGGCTGCAAAAATAGCTGCGAGAATCCGAACCATGGCTTGCAACGTCGTTTGCTTGTAACCGACGACACTCTATAATGGCGCATGAGCAACAGAATCTCTTCTTTTTCACCCAACGACATCTCCTCCCCAAGCCCGTTCCAGCCGCGCACCTTCGATGATCCGGGCAAAGCCGTCGAAGCGCTGACGGAGCTTTACGAGCGCAATACCGCGTTCCTGATCGACAATTTCACCAGGCTCGCCAAGGGCGCGCCGGTCACGGCGCGCTACCGGGCCTTCTATCCGCAGGTCAGCATCGAGACGACAAGCTTCGGCCATGTCGATTCGCGCCTCTCCTACGGCCATGTCACGGCGCCGGGCGTCTATACGACGACGATCACGCGCCCCAACCTCTTCAAGCACTACCTCAAGGAGCAGCTGACGCTGCTGATGCGCAGCCATAAGGTGCCGGTGGTGGTGTCGGAATCGACCACGCCGATCCCGCTGCACTTCGCATTCGGCGAAGGCGCCTACGTGGAAGCATCCGCCACGGCCTTCGAGGACATTCCGCTGCGCGACCTCTTCGATACGCCTGACCTGAACACCACCGACGACGAGATCGCCAACGGCGAATACATCCCGCCGCCGGGCGAGCCGTCGCCGCTTGCGCCCTTCACGGCGCAGCGCATCGACTATTCGCTGGCCCGTCTCGTCCACTACACGGCAACAAGTGCCGCGCATTTCCAGAATTTCGTGCTGTTCACGAACTACCAGTTCTACATCGACGAGTTCTGCAAGTGGGCGCGCGACCTGATGGCCAAGGGCGGTGACGGCTACACAGCCTTCGTCGAGCCCGGCAACATCATCACGCCGGCCGGCGCAAGCCAGCCGGAGGGCGACACGACGCCGCCACGGCTGCCGCAGATGCCGGCCTACCATCTGAAGAAGAAGGGACATGCCGGCATCACCATGATCAACATCGGTGTCGGTCCCTCCAACGCCAAGACGATTACCGACCACGTCGCCGTGCTGCGCCCGCATGCATGGCTGATGCTCGGCCACTGCGCCGGCCTGCGCAACAGCCAGCGGCTCGGCGACTACGTGCTCGCCCATGCCTATATGCGCGAGGATCACGTTCTGGACGACGACCTGCCGGTCTGGGTGCCGATCCCGGCGCTGGCCGAAGTGCAGGTGGCGCTGGAAGCCGCCGTTGCCGAAATCACCGGCTATGAGGGCTTCGAGCTGAAGCGCATCATGCGCACGGGGACCGTCGGCACCATCGACAACCGCAACTGGGAACTGCGCGACCAGGCAGGCCCGGTCAAGCGCCTGTCGCAGGCCCGCGCCGTTGCCCTCGACATGGAATCGGCGACGATCGCCGCCAACGGCTTCCGTTTCCGCGTTCCCTACGGCACGCTGCTCTGCGTCTCGGACAAGCCGCTACACGGCGAGCTGAAGCTGCCGGGGATGGCGACCGCCTTCTACCGCACGCAGGTGAACCAGCATCTGCAGATCGGTATCCGCGCCATCCAGAAGCTGGCCGAAATGCCGCCGGAGAAGCTGCATTCGCGCAAGCTGCGCAGCTTCTTCGAAACGGCGTTCCAATAGGCGCCGGGGCTTCGAGCCTATCGTCCGTCAACGGACACCGAAATCATCCTGCCAGCGGCCGCGACTTGCGGCCGTTCGTCGTTTGGGGCGGCCCCCAGGTTCAGGCACAGGATCAGCAGGGCGAAACCCGCAAGTCCGATCCAGATACGGAACACGACCCTCCCGGCATCCGCCGCTTCCAGCAGTTCCGCTTCCGACAACGTCTTTCTTTGCCAGTAATGCACGATTGCAGCTTCCAGGCTGTACATTTCCGTCACTCCTCTGGTGATGACGGAACTGGTCGACCGACGTCGTCCGTTTTCGACAGAGCTGGAAATTTTTGTCATGCTGCGGATCGGGATGTCGATTTGCTTGGCGGCCGCTCGTCTATGGCTGTCAGCAAAATCGAGAGAGGAGACGCTGTGATGAAATATCTCTGCCAGGTCTGGTTCGACGGCACGGTGCTCGACACCATGACGAAAGAGGAAAAGCACAGGCTGGATTCGGATTCACTCGGCTATGACCGCGACCTGACGGCGAGCGGCCACATGATCCATGCCGAAGCGCTGCAATCGCCACGCTCGGCGGTGACGGTGCGGGTCCGCAACGGCGAGACATCGGTGACGGACGGACCCTTTATCGAAACCAAGGAATATCTCGGCGGCTTCATCCTGATCGAAGCCAAGGACCTGAACGATGCGATCCGCGTCGCCGCCGGCATTCCGCTCGCCAAGCTCGGCAGCATCGAGGTGCGGCCGATCCATTCTTTCGGTCCGGACGCTTGAGGAGGCCGCGATGAAATTCCTTTGCCAGGTCTGGTTCGAAACCGCCGAGATCGCCAAGCTTTCCGAAGAGGACGGGCGAAAGCTGACCCAGGAGTCGATCGACAACGACAACCGGCTGCGCGACAGCGGCCACATCATCGTCGCCAACGCGCTGCGCGAGCCGCACACCGCGAGAACGGTTCGCGTGCGCAGGGGCGAAGCTGCCGTCACCGACGGACCGTTCGCTGAAATAAAGGAGCATCTCGGCGGCTTCGTGCTGATCGAGGCGCGGGACATGGACGAAGCGACGCGAATAGCGGCCACCTTCCCCGTTGCCCGCTACGGCATGATCGAGGTGCGCGCCGCCTTCGATATCCGCTTTCCGGACGAATGACTGAGAAAGGAAAAGACATGCGGTTTCTATGCCTGATCTACACATCCGTCGATGTCGACGGACGGCTGACGCCAAGCGAGATGAACCACCTGATCGGCGAGCATTTTGTCTATGACGAAGGCCTGCGGCAGGACGGCACCCTGATCGTTTCGGATGCACTGGAGCTTCGAAACAAATCGATCGTCATCCGACCGGATGGCGACGCATTTTCGGTGACGGACGGGCCGTTCGTGGAGACGAAGGAATATCTGGCCGGTTTCTATCTCATCGAGGCGCCGGATCTGGATAGCGCGGCCGATATCGCCCGAGGCATTCCCTCGGCGCGTTACGGCGCCATAGAAATTCGTCCGGTTCGTATCCTGACCCTTCAGGGAGATCTGGCGGAGGCATATTGACGCCCGTGTCGCCGAGCCAGACCATCGAAGGCATCTATCGCAGCCACTCGCGCCGCGTGCTGGCAACGCTGATCCGTCTGCTCGGCGATTTCGACCGGGCGGAGGAAGCGCTCCACGATGCCTTCGCCGCGGCGGCGCAGCAATGGACGGAGGAGACGATTCCCGCCAATCCCTACGCCTGGCTCGTCTCCGCCGGGCGCTTTCGCGCCATCGACCACATAAGGCGGCGAACGCGTTTCGACGCCGCTCGTTCGGACATTGCCGACAGCCTTTACCCGGAGGGAGAGGCGATGGAGATCGCCGAAAGCCAGGAGATCGAGGACGACATGCTGCGGCTGATCTTCACCTGCTGCCATCCCCTCATCCCGGCGGAGGCGCGCACGGCGATGGCGTTGCGCGAGGTCTGCGGGCTGACGACGGAAGAGATCGCCCATGCCTTCCTGATCCCGGCGCCAACCGTCGCCCAACGCATCGTCCGCGCCAAGAACCGCATCCGCGCCGCCCACATTCCCTACGAGGTGCCCGGCAAGGCCGAGCTGCCGGAGCGGCTGGCGCAGGTGCTGCATGTCATCTACCTCGTCTTCAACGAGGGCTATTCCGCATCCTCCGGCCCAGCCATCGTCCGCGCCGATCTCGCGGCCGAGGCTATCCGGCTCGGCAGGCTGCTGTTGCAGTTGCTGCCGGATTCGGAGGTCGAAGGGCTGCTGGCAATCATGCTGCTGCAGGATTCACGGCGGCTTGCGCGTACCGACGTGGCCGGCGATCTCATGCTGCTTGCCGATCAGGATCGCTCGCTCTGGGATCGCGGCCAGATCCGGGAAGGCTTGGCACTAGCGGCCCTGGCGATGGCGGCGGAAAGCGTCGGCAACTATGCGCTGCAAGCCGCAATCGCGGCAGAACATGCCCGCGCGGAGACTTCAGACGATACCGACTGGCGGCAGTTGGTGACGCTCTACGACCTGCTGCTGACGGCCAGTCCCTCTCCGGTGATCGAACTCAATCGGGCCGTGGCCGTTTCCATGCGCGACGGCCCTGCGGCGGCGCTTTCAATCGTCGAACGGCTGCTCCACGAAGAGCGCATGGCGCGATATCACCTCGGCCATGCCGCGAAAGCCGATTTCCTGCGCCGGCTCGGACGGCCGGACGAGGCGCGGCAGGCCTACGAAACGGCGCTTTCACTGTGCCAGCAAGGACCGGAGCAGGCATTTCTGCGCAAGCGCCTGGCCGAACTCGACGACACGGCTCGCCAATAGGCGGATCAGGCGCGCTTGCGCGAGGCAAGCAATCCGATCGCGGTGCCCGTCAGCGCCGAAACCACGATCAAGAGGTGAGCGTTGATGCTGGCCTGCGCCAGATTTTCGATTGCCGCCTTCTCGCTCGAAGCCCCGAACGCCATGGCACCCGCAGTAATGCCGGCCGGATAGGTGCCGACGCCGCCCGGCGCGTGCACCGGCAGGACGGAGGACAGTTCGCCGCCGAGCGCGCCGCCGAAGCTTGCAGACAGCGGGGTGACGTTCATGAGCCCGAGCGCCCAGGCAAGGACCGCGACCTTGACCAGCCAGTTGACCACCGTCGTCAGCCAGGCGCGCGCGAAGGCACCCGCGTCGACCGGCAGGCCGCGCTCCAGCTCGTGCACCAGCCCTTGCGCCTTCCTCGGCAGGAGGCGGGCGGCAAGGCGGATCAACGGCCGGCGGGAGGCAAAGCCCGCAACGGGCAGCAGCAGGAAAGCCACCCATATGATCCAGGCAAGACCACGATAGGGCGAGGCAAGCGCAAGACCGATGCCGGCGGCCGCGAGCAAGGCGTGCAGATCGAGCAGCCGCATGACGAACAGCGCCGAGGTTCCGCGCGCCAGCGGAATGCCGAATTCCGAGCGCATCAGCACCGGGAAGCTGGTCTCGCCGGTGCGAAACGGCATCATGATGTTCAGAAGGTTATGGACCTGCGTGACGCGGAACAGAGCTGCGAAATGACCCGATGTCTCCTTCGGGAAGTAATCGTAGATGCGCCAGGTGCGCAGGAAATAGGTGCCGGTCAGAAGCGCAAGCGCCAGAAGGATCGGCAGGGCGCCGACCTTGCCCCACTGCGCCAGGATGGAGCCCCAACCCCAGAACCACTCGATGAAGGCGGCGTAGGCCACGACGACAGCGAGCGTCAGCAGCATCATTCGGTTGCGAATAAACCAATTCTGTCGGCTGGCAACCATCGGAGTCTTCATGTAGTTAGGGCACCCAAATGCGAGCGGAGGCTGAAACCGGATTTATCGCTCGTTCCGTCCGGCAGGTTCTGCCGGTCTTTTAGGAGAAAGTAGAGTTGCAGACAACGGCAGAGTCGACCCTCCCCCAGGCCGATCCAGCAAGCCCCCTCGAGCTTTCGCTGGTCGTGCCCGTCTTCAACGAGGAAGAAAGCGTCGGACCGCTCATCGAGCGTATCTGCACCGCCATGACGAGCTTTTCCAGGCCATGGGAGCTGATCCTGGTAGACGACGGCAGCACCGACGCGACGCTTGCCAATGCGCGCCGGTCCCTTCCGCGAGAAGGGCTGACGCTGCGCATCGTCGAATTGCAGCGCAATTTCGGCCAGACGGCCGCCATGCAGGCCGGCATCGATGCGGCCAGCGGCCGCCTCATCGCCACCATGGACGGCGACCTGCAGAACGACCCGAAGGACATCCCCTCGATGGTCGAGGAGCTGGAGCGGCGGCAGCTCGACCTGCTCGTCGGCTGGCGCAAGAACCGTCAGGACGGCCTCCTGCTGCGCAAGATTCCCTCGTGGTGCGCCAATTACCTGATCGGCCGCATCACCGGCGTCAAGCTGCACGACTATGGCTGCAGCCTGAAGATCTACCGCGCCTCCATCATCAAGCAGGTGAAGCTGATGGGCGAGATGCACCGCTTCATCCCTGCCTGGGTTGCCGGCGTCGTGCCGAGCTCGCGCATCGGCGAAGTTCCCGTCACGCATCATGCCCGCCAGCATGGCACCTCGAAATACGGGATTTCGCGCACCTTCCGCGTCATTCTCGACCTGCTGTCGGTGATGTTCTTCATGCGCTACAAGGCGCGGCCGGGCCACTTCTTCGGCTCGCTCGGCCTCGGCCTCGGTGCGCTGGCCGGCCTGATCCTGCTCTGGCTCTTCGTCGACAAGTTCATCTTCGGCGACGATATCGGCAACCGGCCGCTGCTATTGGTCGGCGTCGTGCTGCTGCTGTCGTCCGTGCAGATGATCACGACCGGCATCCTCGCCGAAATGATCGCACGCATCTACTATCGCGACGATCTCTCGCCGAACTACATCGTGCGCAAGATCTTCGACAGGGATCATCAGGATGCATAGGTTTCTGGTCCGCCGACCGGATGCCGTCATTCCCCTGCTTGCCGGCTATTTCCTGATCGAATTCCTCGTGCGCCTCGCCATGCCGCACGGCCTGCGCTACGACGAGTCGCAGCAGGCGCTGTTTTCGCAATGGCTGACCTTCGGCTACGACTCGCAGCCGCCGCTCTACAACTGGGTGCAGTCGATCGTCGTGTCCGTTTTCGGGCTTTCGCTGGCGGCGATCTCCAGCGTCAAGAACCTCTTCCTCTTCCTGGTCTATGTCAGCTATTACCGGCTGGCCCGGGAAGTGCTGACCGACAAGGTTTTTGCGGCGATCGCGACGCTGTCTCTGCTCACCATCCCGCAGTTCTTCTGGGAAGCCCAGCGCGATCTGACGCATACCGTGGCGCAGCTCGTCACCATCAACCTGTTTCTTTGGGGCGTGATCCGTACGCTGAAGGCCCCGAGCCTCGGCTCCTATATCTTCACCGGCGTCGCGCTCGGCCTCGGCATGCTGTCGAAATACAATTTCGCCCTGCTCGTGGCCGGTGCCTTCGTCGCCGTGCTGATGCATCCGCAGGGGCGCGCACGGGTCTTCGACAAGCGCTTCCTGCTCACCATCGCCATCTCCGTGCTGATCTTCCTGCCGCACGGCCTTTGGCTGATGCATAATCTCGGCCTCGCCTCCGGCCGCACGCTCGGCATCATGGAGCAAAACGCACCGGATGGCGCCTTCGCGAAGTTCGTGAAGGGACCGGTGAAGTTCCTCCGGCTGATTCTCGTCATCAGTGCGCCGACGCTCGTCGTCTATGCGCTGGTCTTCGGCAAGAGCCTGCTCAAGAATCTCGGGCGGTCGAACGAATGGACCCGCTTCTTCGAGATCCTTCTGGCCGTCATCGCCATTCTCATAGTCATCCTGATCGTCACCATCGGCATGACCGACATGCGCGACCGCTGGCTGCTGCCCTTCCTGTTCCTGCTGCCGATCTATCTTTGCCTGAAGATGGAAATTGCCGGGATCAAGGCCGCGGATTTCGGCAAGCGCTTCTTCTACGTGCCGCTCGTTATGATGGTCGTTATCCCGGCGCTGCTGCTGATCCGCACCTTTTTCCCGTCTTGGTTCGGCGCCTTCGACCATTACAACACGCCCTATCCGGCCTTCGTGCAGCAGATCGTGGCCGCCGAGGGCAAGAGGCCTGGCCTGGTGCTGACCGACGGATGGCTGCCCGCCGGCAATCTGCACCTGCAGCTTCCCGACGCTCCCGCCATGTCGCTCTTCTTCCCGAACCTGAAGAGGGACTACGAATGGACTGCCAGCCGGCCGATCCTGATCGTGTGGCGCCCCGGCAAGGATAATGGCGTCATGCCGGTGGAATTGTCGAACTGGCTGCGCGATACGCTCGGTCCGCAATATGCGACGCCGGATACCAAGCTTGCCGGCGTGCAATATATCCACGGCAAGCCCGGCGAGATGGCGTCCTTTGCCTATGGGTGGGTCTATCCGAAATAAGCGGCACGTCTCCGCGCGTGCCGCCCTTTCCTACGGCTTTACCTCTGCCCAAACGGCATCGAGCGCGCCGCGTGCGATGCGCACCATCGCGTCTACCTCACGATGGCTGATGACGAGCGGCGGCGAAGCCAGCATGCGGTCGCCGGTTGCGCGCAGCACCAGACCGTTCGCCAGCGCATGGTTGCGCACGGCCGAGCCCACCGCATCCGGCTTGTCGAAGCGGCGACGGGTGGATTTGTCGGCGGCAAGCTGCAACGCGCCCATCAGACCGATGCTGACGGCTTCGCCGACCATGTCGTGATCCGCAAGGCTGCCCCAGGCTCTCGCGAAATAGGGACCGATCTCGTCGCGAACACGCTCGATCAGCCGTTCCTCCTCAAGGATTCGCAAATTCTCGAGCGCGGCGGCGGCGCAGACCGGATGGCCGGAATAGGTGAAGCCGTGATTGAATTCGCCGACCTCGTTGATGAGCACATCGGCGATGCGATCGCTGACGAGCACGCCGCCGATCGGCAGGTAGCCGGAGGACAGGCCCTTGGCGATCGGCGCAAGATCGGGCTCGACGCCGAAATGCTGATGGCCGAACCATGCGCCGAGGCGGCCGAAGCCGCAGATGACTTCGTCGCAGACGAGCAGAATGTTCCTCGCCTTGCAGATGCGGGCGATCTCGGGCCAATAGGTCGAGGGCGGGATGATGACGCCGCCGGCGCCCTGCACCGGCTCGGCAACGAAAGCCGCGACATTGTCCTCACCCAGTTCGTCGATCTTGGCTTCGAGTTCGAGGGCGATCTTGAGACCAAATTCTTCCGGCGAGAGATCGCCACCCTCGGCATACCAATAGGGCTGGCCGATGTGGACGACGCCGGGGATCGGAAGATCTCCCTGCTCGTGCATGTACTTCATGCCGCCCAGGCTGGCGCCGGCGACGGTCGAGCCGTGATAGCCATTTTTGCGGGCGATGACGGTCTTCTTCGTCGGCTTGCCGACGGCGCCCCAATAGACCCGAGCCATGCGGAACCAGGTATCGTTGGCCTCGGAACCGGAATTGGTGAAGAAGACGTGGTTGAACTGCGGCCCGGCATGGGCGCAGACCTTCTCGGCCAAAAGCGTCGCGGGCGTCGTCGTGGTGCCGAAGAAGGTATTGTAATAGGGCAGCTCGCTCATCTGCCTGACGACGGCATCGGCGATTTCGGTGCGGCCGTAGCCGATGTTCACGCACCAGAGGCCGGCAAAGCCATCCAGATACTTCCGCCCTTCCGCATCGAAGATATAGACGCCCTCGCCGCGCTGGATGACGCGCGCACCATCGGCATTGAGCTTCTTCATATCCGCAAAGGGATGGAGGTGGTGGGCGGCGTCGAGGGCGGCGAGATTGGAGCGGCTTGGCGTGTCGGACATGGTCTATTCGAACCCTCTTTGAATTGGGGCCTGTCAGGCAAATCCGCCTGTGCCGCGACGATGTGCATGGCCCTCACCCTAGCCCTCTCCCCGTAGAACGGGGCGAGGGCTAGGGTGAGGGGCTAAGCTCCAGGCGCAGCGCAGCCAGACTTGACTGAAAGCTATCTTGGTTTACGACCATGCCGTGAGCATGGGGGATTTACAAGAGCATGGCGGCCGACAACGCAACCGAAGGTAACGCGCGCATCGAGGTGCTGATATCGGACATGAACGGCCGGCTGCGGGGCAAGCAGATTCCGATCGCGGCCGAAAAGAAGGTCTGGTCCGGCGCCGTGCGGCTGCCGACCTCGACGCAATCGCTCGACATATGGGGCGACGACAACGACGATATCACCGGCCTGTCGCTGACGATCGGCGATCCGGACGGAACATGCGTTGCGGACAAGCGCACGCTGGCGGACATGCCCTGGGCGCCGCCGGGGTCGAAGCAGGTGCTGGCCACCATGCATGAGCTCGACGGCAGCCCGAGCTTTCAGGATCCACGCGCCATTCTCGCCGCCGTGGTCGATCGCTACAAGGCGCTCGGCCTGACGCCGGTGGTGGCAACCGAGCTGGAATTCTATCTGCTCGCCGGAGACTGGCGCGAAAGGGGCACCCCCTCGCCGCCTGCGGCGCTGACCTACCAGGGCGAGCCGAACGGCTTCCAGCTCTACGACATGGACGCCGTCGATCTTCTCGGGGACTATCTCGAAACGCTGCGCAGCTACGCGAGAGCGCAAGGGCTGCCGGCGGATGCGACGACGGCGGAATTCGGGCCCGGCCAGTTCGAAGTCAACCTGCTGCATCGCCCTGACGCGCTGGCCGCGGCCGACGACTGCATCATGCTCAAGCGCGTGGCCGAGCAGGCCGCACGCAAGCACGGCCTGAAATCGACCTGCATGGCCAAGCCCTATACCGATCACGCCGGCTCGGGGCTGCACGTCCATGCCAGCATCGTCGACGATCAGGGCCGCAATGTCCTCGATGCGGCGGGCGGCGAGCCAAGGAAATTGAAGTCGGTCTGCGCGGGATTGCTGCAGACGTTGCAGGATGCGCAACTGGTCTTTGCGCCCTATGCCAATTCCTATCGCCGTTTCCAGCCGGGCTCGTTCGCCCCCGTCGACCTGACCTGGGGCTACGGCCATCGCGGCACGGCCGTACGCATTCCCGAAAAGGATGGGCCGGGCGCGCGCATCGAGCACCGCGTCGCCGGCGCCGACGCCAATCCCTATCTGATGCTGGCGGCGATCCTCGGCGGCATGCTGCTCGGGCTGGAGAACGAGCTGGACCCCGGCGAGGAAACCACGCCGGCTTACGTGCCGGCCGATGCGCCGCGCCTGACGCATGATTTCCTAACGGCGGTGGAACGCTTCCGTGCCTCGGCCTTCGTCGCCGACATCTTCGGCGAGCCCTATCGGAAGCTCTACGGCGATACGAAGCACAAGGAGGCGATCCGCTACCTGCGCAGCGTTTCCGATTTCGACTACCGGACCTACCTGCCGCGCCTCTGACGGTTTCAGACGGCCATGCTGTCGACGGCGCCCTCGCGAGCGACCTTGATCGCGGTTCCCTGTTCGACCATGACCTTGAGCTCGCCGGGATGGACCTTCAACGTCACGTCGCGTTCCAGCGGCAGGAGTTCGCCGTCCATGACGCAGTTTGCGAGCTGGCGCAGATTCGGAAAATGCAGATGCACTTCCGGCGCATGCATGATCATCACATCGGTATTCTGGCGAACCCGTCCGCGCAATATGTCGATGGCGAGGCGGGCGACGCCGAGCGGCCGCAGGGGTTTTGCGGTGTAAAAGCCCAGTTCGCCGCTGCGCAGGCTGTCGGCATAAAGCAGCGCATTGGCGCCGAAGGGATTATTGGAGACCGAAATCGCCGAGACATGCCGACGCTCGCGAACATCGCCGGCCTCGAAATCGACGTCGAACTCCGGCGGGTTGGCGATCACGCCAAAGGCGGCGCGCGTGCTGGCGGACATTTTCCCGATGCGCGAGCGATAGGTATAGCCGTTGCGATAGCGCACCATGCGCGCATGCAGGCCCGCCGAAAACTGGTGCACGAAGGCGCGGCCATTGGCGCTGCCGATATCGACGTTATCGACCTCGCCTGTCGCCAACACGGTCAGGGTCTGCCAGATATCGAGCGGCAGCCGCAGCGAACGGGCAAAGAGGTTCATGGTCCCGGCCGGAATGACGCCGAGCGCGACGCCGTTCTTCCAGGCGATGGCGGCAGCGGCCGAAATCGTGCCATCGCCGCCGCCGGCGACAATGCCGTCAATGTCGTCGCGACGGGCCGCGCGCTCCATCGACGACACGACGCTGCGCCCTTCCACGACCACAGCTTCGAAATCGTGGCCGGCATCGCGGAAGACCTGTTCCGCTCTCTTCTCGTAGGCAGCCATGTCGGTCGTCCGGAACGTACCGCCATCACGATTGAAAAAGCCGATCAATTTCATTGGGGCTCTTGGTTTTCCGCAAATTGTGTTTCGGTCAGGGGCTGAAATCCCGCGCGCTTGTTCACAGATGGTTTTGGACAGTGCGATTTCAAGCGTTGCAACCGTTTCGTCCGACCGCACGACACCTACTTATGCACGATACGACATGCTGCGCTGCAAAAAATGCACGCGACAGAAGTATCGTTGTCATCGATACTATCTGCTGAGGCATGTCCATGCCCCTCCAGTTCCTTATTCCATTCCGATGCACTGAACGCCGAACGACGGGGTTTGCTGCCTGATTCGCGGCGCTTAGCCCGGCTTGCCGCCCAAGGAGTTTTCGTGAGCGATATTGCCGTCGAGGCCCTCGATACCCAAACCGCGGTGGAAGCGCCCTCGCGCACCGCCATTGCGCTTGTGACGCTGGCCCTGGCCGTCGGCAGCTTCGGCATCGGCACGGGCGAATTCGTCATCATGGGCCTGCTGCCCAATGTGGCGGATACTTTCGGCGTCACCACGCCGGAGGCAGGCCACGTCATCAGCGCCTATGCGCTCGGCGTCGTCGTCGGTGCGCCGATCATCGCCGTTCTTGCCGCCAAGATGGCGCGTCGCACGCTGCTTCTGCTGATGATGGCGATCTTTGCCGCCGGCAATATTTCCAGCGCGTTCGCGCCGACCTTCGAAAGCTTCACCGCGCTGCGCTTCATCACCGGCCTGCCGCACGGCGCCTATTTCGGCGTTGCCGCGCTTGTCGCCGCCTCCATGGTGCCCGTCCATCGCCGTGTCCGCGCCGTCGGCCAGGTCATGCTCGGCCTGACGATCGCCACGCTGATCGGCACCCCGATCGCCACTTTCCTCGGTCAGCTGCTCGAATGGCGCGCGGCTTTCATGATGGTCGGCGGCGTCGGTCTCGTCACCATGCTGCTCATCGCCCTCTTCCTGCCGAAGGACAAGGTCGAGGAAGGTGCCAGCATCACCCGCGAACTCGGCGCGCTCAAGCGCGTTCAGGTCTGGCTGACGCTCGGTGTCGCCGCCGTCGGCTTCGGCGGCATGTTCTCGATCTTCAGCTATGTCGCCACGACGACGACCGACGTTGCGGGCCTCGGCTCCGCCATGGTCCCGGTCGTGCTTGCGCTCTTCGGCATCGGCATGAATGTCGGCAACATCGTCGGATCGCGTCTGGGCGACATTTCGATCAAGGGAACGATCGGCGGCATGATGATCTTCAACATCGTCATCATGACGCTGTTTTCGCTGACGGCCGCCAATCCGGTCATGCTCTGCGTCTGCGTCTTCCTGATCGGCTGCGGCTTTGCCGCCTGTCCGGCCGTGCAGACCCGGCTGATGGACGTGGCCGCGGATGCGCAGACGCTGGCCGCCGCCTCCAACCACTCCGCCTTCAACATCGCCAACGCGCTCGGCGCCTGGCTCGGCGGCCTCGTGATCTCCTGGGGCTTCACGGCGGCCGCGACCGGCTATGTCGGCGCCGTCCTCTCCGTCGGCGGTCTCGCCGTTTTCATCGTGTCAGTTGGCCTGGAGCGTCGCACCGGTCACGCATGACATCGACGGGCCGGCAAGCTCCTGCCGGCCGTTGTGGCAAAACACATTCTCCTCACCCCATACGGCCATCGCCTTGATGATCGGCTTCAGGCTGGCGCCGAGCGGCGTCAGCGCGTAGTCGACGCGCGGCGGCACGACGGGGAAGACGGTGCGTGACACCAGCCCGGATTCCTCCAGCTCGCGCAACTGCTTCGTCAGCATGCGCTGCGTCACCGATGGCAGCTTGCGGCGGATCTCATTGAAGCGCAGCGTTCCCTCCATCAGGTGAAACAGGATCACGCCCTTCCATTTGCCGTCGAGCAGGCTCAGCGTCGCCTCGACCGGGCACCCCGGAAAATTTCTGACAAGCTTGGAGCGGGGAACCGACATCGACAGTATCCTTTTTGTACCTACGTACAGAATTTGTGCATTCTTGCACCTTTTGAGGATAATGCGCATCTAGCCTCCGTGCAACAAACCGAGGAGCTTCTCCCATGCGCGCAGTCGCCTACAAGCAACCGCAGCCTATCACCGCAGAAACATCGCTGATTGACATCGAGCTTCCAACGCCCGAGGCCAAGGGTCACGATCTGCTCGTCGAAGTGAAGGCGGTCTCCGTCAATCCGGTCGACGTCAAGGTCCGCGCCAATGTCGCTCCGGCCGAGGGCGAGTACAAGATCCTGGGCTGGGATGCGGCCGGCATCGTCAAGGCGGTCGGCCCCGACGTCACCATGTTCAAGCCGGGCGACGAGGTCTTCTACGCCGGCGCCATCAATCGCGGCGGCTCGAACGCCGAGTTCCATCTCGTCGATGAGCGCATCGTCGGCGCCAAGCCGAAGAGCCTCGATTTCCCGGCTGCGGCGGCGCTGCCGCTGACTTCCATCACGGCTTATGAAGCTCTGTTCGACCGCCTGAAAGTACAGGACTCCGTCCCCGGAACCGCCAATGCGATCCTCATCATCGGCGGCGCGGGCGGTGTCGGATCGATCGCCATCCAGATCGCGCGCGCCTTGACCGATCTCACCGTCATCGCCACCGCATCCCGGCCGGAAACCCAGGCCTGGGTCAAGGAGCTGGGAGCCCATCACGTCATCGACCATTCGAAGCCGCTTGCACCGCAGATCGAGGCGCTCGATATCGGTGCGCCGGCCTTCGTCTTCTCGACCACCAACACATCGGATCATATCGGCTCGATCGTCGATGCCATTGCGCCACAGGGCCGCTTCGCCCTGATCGACGATCCGAAGACGCTCGACGCCGTGCCTTTCAAGCGCAAGGCGATATCGATCCACTGGGAGCTGATGTTCACCCGCCCCCTCTTCCATACCGCCGATATGATCGAGCAGCACAGGCTGCTGACGAAGGTGGCGGAGCTGGTGGATGCCGGCAAGATTCGCTCGACGCTGACGGAGACCGCGGGCACGATCAACGCGGCCAACCTGAAGAAGGCGCACGCCCTCGTCGAGACCGGAAAGATGAAGGGAAAGGTGGTCCTGGCGGGCTTCTGAACGACGGGAAATCACGGCAAATCCGGCCGGGCGCATGTCGTCCGGCCGCTTTGTTTAAACGTATTTGCACAAAGTTTTGTTGCATCGCAAAAAATTGCAGCCGCCTAAACAAATTTTTATCGTAAGATCGCGCGTTTAGGCGCTTCCGCCTCTTGACTTTTCATGCCTTCGGCGCGACTTCTCGCGACATGGGAAACACCGTTTTTCCATACCGATTAACCGGAGCCATCTTTCGATGCCTAGCGACAGTAGTAGTCGATTGCCTTTGCCGTCAGTAGCATTCGTGCACTAACCGACTCCTGTCGGCTCGCCACGATCCGCTACGACGGCGGATCGACCGGAAAGGCGAGCTATAATGAACATCAACAGCTTTCCCATGCGGGCCGGCAATGCCGCTCGTGCATTCATCAATAACAATCGCGCCGTAACCATTGCGGAACGCGTCGAGGCTCTGAACGCAGTCGATGTGGCAGAAGCTGCCAACATCCTTGCCAAAATGCCGGAAGAGCGCGCCGTGCGCATTCTCGACCGGCCGGAACTGCGCAACGCACACGCCATTCTCGAAGTCATGGGCAATGCAGACGCCTCGCGGCTGCTGCACGGCATGTCCAACGACCGCGTCGCCGACGTGCTCCTCGAAATGGATATCGACACGCGCGCCCGGCTCTTTGCCACGTTCGACGAGCATGCCAGGGTCGCAATCCAGGGCCTGATGGGCTATCCGCCCCGCACGGCCGGCGGCATCATGACGACGGAATTCGTCAGCGTGCTTGCAAGCTGGACCGTCGCGCAGACGCTCGATCACGTTCGCCAGGTCGAGCGCTCCCGCGAAACCGTCTATGCCATCTATGTGCTCGACGACGAGACGCATGTGCTGCTGCATGTCGTGACGCTGCGCCGTCTCATCACCGGCGAGCCCGATGCCTGTATTCTCACCGTGGCGCAGAAGGGCACGCCGGTCACGGCGCCGCCGCTGATGAAGCAGGAAGACGTCGCCCGACTGATCCGCCGGCACGACCTGCTGGCGCTTCCGGTCGTCGACGACAAGGGGCATATGCTCGGCATCGTCACCGTCGATGACGTCATCGACACGATGATCGCCGATACGACCGAGGACGCCCAGAAGTTCGGCGGCATGGAAGCCCTCGGCCAGCCCTATATGAAGATCAGCTTCGGCGGCATGATCCGCAAGCGCGCCGGCTGGCTCGCAGCCCTCTTCCTCGGCGAAATGCTGACGGCAAGCGCCATGCAGCATTTCGAGGGCGAGCTGGAAAAGGCCGTGGTGCTGACCCTGTTCATCCCGCTGATCATGAGCTCGGGCGGCAATTCGGGTTCGCAGGCGACGTCGCTGATCATCCGCGCCCTGGCGCTCGGCGAACTCAAGCTTTCGGACTGGTGGCGCGTCGCGATCCGCGAATTGCCGACCGGCATCGTGCTCGGTGCGATTCTCGGCCTCGTCGGTTTCGCCCGCATCGTACTCTGGCAGAACATCGGCCTCTTCGACTACGGCCCGCACTGGCAGCTCGTCGCCTTGACCGTCTTCGCAGCCCTGATCGGCATCGTCACCTTCGGTTCGCTTGCCGGCTCGATGCTGCCGTTCGTTCTGCAGAAGCTGCGGCTCGACCCGGCCAGCGCATCGGCGCCGTTCGTTGCAACGCTGGTCGACGTCACCGGCCTGGTGATCTACTTCTCAGTGGCACTGCTGATCCTCAGCGGTACGATGCTCTGAGAATGACCAAACTCTGACGACGAAGGAGCCGGCAACGGCCCCTTTTTCATTCCGGGGCAGGCAATTTCAGCGCGCCGTTGGTCTTGAGGGTGCGGATAGCGAAGTTCGAGCGCATGTCGACCACGCCGGGAAGGACCAGAAGCTTCTCCGACATCACCTTTTCATAGGCGGCAAGATCCTCCACCACGACCTCCGCCAGGAAATCTGCGGTTCCCGAGATCAGGTGGCAGGCGATGATCTCCGGAATGGCAAGCAGCGCGGCCTGCTGTGCCTCGGAATTCTCCTTCGTATGATGACCGACCTTGAGCTCCACGAAGACCGTGAGGCCCAGCCCGGCCTCCTTCCGATCGATATCGGCTTGATAGCCGCGCAGCAGCCCCGATTTTTCCAGATTGCGAATGCGCCGCAGGCAGGGCGACGGCGAGAGATTCACGCGCTCGGCGATCTCGACATTGGTGGCGCGCGCATCCTCCTGCAGGCAGTTGAGGATCGCAATATCGAATTTATCCAGTTTTGGCATCTTCAGTAAGCTCAATTGGCAATATTGGCAGATTATTGCTCATAACATGATTTTCGAGCCATAACTAGCAAGGACATGCCTCGGCCTTTGGCGCTATCTTTTCCGCATTCAAAAATAAACAGGATAGTTGGAAAGGATATGTCGATGACCGCTTTGTCTCTCTCCACCCGCAAGGCAACACCCACCGCGATCGGCTATGCAGGCGCTATCGTCACCGTATTGATCTGGGCAAACTGGATTCTCGCCACGCGTCACACCGCCGAGACGCAGATGACCACGATCGATCTCGGCCTCATCCGCTATGGCGTGCCGGCACTGGTATTGGCCCCGGTCTGGTGGCGGACCGGCCTGCTGCCGAAGGGCGTGTCGCTGAAACTGCTGGCGCTGATGGTCTGCGGCTCGGGCGCCCTCTTCTTCCAGCTGACCACCTTCGCCATTCAGTTCACGCCCGCCTCGGCGGCCGGCATTCTGCTCGGCGGCTCCATGCCGCTGGCAACCGCGCTGATCGGCGTGCTGCTGTTTCGCGAGAGGTTGGATGTGACCCGCTGGCTCGGCCTCGGCGGCATCGTCGCCGGCGTCGTCATCCTGCTGGCCCGCAGCCTCTACGGCGTGCAGATCTCCTGGGCCGGCTTTACGCTGCTACCGCTGGCCGCCCTGCTATGGGCAAGCTACACCCACGCTTTCCGCCGCTCGGGCCTGAGCGCCGTGCAATCCAGCGCCATCATCGCCGTCTGGTCGTTCCTGATCCACCTCGGACTGGCCGCCGTCTTCGGCAGCTCGCTGACTTCGGTGCCGCTGCCGGAAATCGGTCTGCAGATCGTCAGCCAGGGCCTGCTGTCCGGCCTTGCCGCCACCCTCGCCTATGGTCTTGCCGTCCAGGCTCTCGGCGGCACGCAGGCCGCAGCCTTCACCGCCATCACGCCCGTCCTCGCCACCATCGGCGGCGGCTTCCTGCTCGGTGAGGAAATCGGATTGGCCGGCATTGCGGCAGCGATCGTAACGGGTGCCGGCGTCGCCCTCTCGACCGGCCTGCTCGCCCGGAAGCCTGCCCGGCATTAGTTCCATCTCGCAGATATATGGCACGCCCGTCAGCTCGAGCGGTTCGCGAAAACGTCGAACCGCTCGAGCTATTTATTTTCATGCAGTCGACGTGAAAAGCTTAGAATCGAAGCGCCATGGCCACGCGTCTGGCCGGGTCGGCACCATGGGCAACCTCGTTCTCCACGATCCGGGTGAGAACGGCCGGCCGTTCCTCGTCCCCCAGGATGCGAAACCCCACCGAGGTATAAAAGGGTGCGTTGAAGGCCACCTGCCGGTCTGTCGTCAAAGTGACGCCTGCGGCACCTTGCGTTTTCGCCGCTGTAATCGCAGCTTCCATCAGCCGCCGTCCGACGCCTTGTTTCTGCCGGCGTCTGATGACATCGATCTCGGCAATGTGAACGGAGCCGTCCTTGCGTATGCCCGCCAGGAAGCCGAACGGCTGATCCTCGCCGTCGACGGCAACGAATAGCAACCGCTCCGCCAGAGATTGTTGCAGGACGTCGAGAGGCAGCGATGTCGGCTCGCAAGCGACAGCGCCGGCCTCATGCAGAGCCCAGAACGCATCGATCTCGATGGCGGCAAGCAGATGCAGTTCGTCGGCCCTGGCCGAACGGATCGTCCAGGCACCGTGTTCGATCTCGGTCATTCCATCTCACATATTCGGATAGACTGGTCCCTCGCCGCCCTGCGGTGGGACCCAGTTGATGTTCTGGTTGGGATCCTTGATGTCGCAGGTCTTGCAGTGGACGCAGTTCTGGGCGTTGATGACGTAGGTCTCCTTGCCGTCCTTCTCTACCCATTCGTAGACGCCGGCCGGACAGTAGCGCGTCGACGGGCCGGCAAAGA
>NZ_WUEY01000037.1 GCF_010668395.1 Martinezella lusitana | reverse complement strand
CCGAAATCTCGTCGAACGGGTTCATCGACATCTTCACGTTCGAAAGCTCAACGCCCGATCCATCCGCCTTCACGCGGATCTTCACGTTGTAGTCAACAACCCGCTTCACTGGCACGAGTATCTTCATGAGGTCCTTCCTTCAACACTGCGCTCTAGAACATGGCCTGTTCGGCGCCGCTCCGTTTGTCGAATGGCGACATGGATACGCGTTTTTCCCCCAATTACAACGCTTCCATGCCGCAGATAGGCAAATTGCTTCAGGACGATAAATAACGTTTACGTCAACGTCAATACGTACGTCTTCGGTGATTGGTTTGCGACGCTACCGATTCTTGCCGGGAACCCAGAGCACATCGGCGTGGCCACGGTCATTGGCGTGCCGTGCGGCGACGAACAGGAAATCGGACAGACGGTTGATATATTTCAGCGCCGCATGGCCGACGCGCTCGCCGTCGCTGTGCGACAGCGCGACCATGAAGCGCTCTGCGCGCCGGGCAATAGTGCGGGCAAGGTGCAGATGGGCGGATGCCGGGCTGCCCGCCGGCAGAACAAAGGATCGCAAGGGCTCGAGATCGGCATTCAGCAGATCGATGTCGCGCTCAAGGCGCTCGACCTGATGGTCGATGATGCGCAGCGGCTCGTAGGACGGCGATTCGTCCGTCTCCGGCGTCGAAAGATCGGCGCCGAGATCGAAGAGATCGTTCTGGATGCGCATCAACATGGCGTCGAGACCGGCCATATCGGCCGTATGCAGTCTTGCGACGCCGATGGCGGAGTTCGTTTCGTCGACGGTGCCGTAGCTTTCGACCCGCAGATCGTGTTTCAGCCGCCGCGGACCGGTGGCGAGGCCCGTGGTGCCGTCATCGCCGGTCCTGGTATAGATCTTGTTGAGCTTGACCATCGTCTTCCCGTCGTCAGGCCCTAGGCCGGGCGGCCGCCACCTGTCAGCCAGAGCGTCAGCATGATCAGAATGACTGCGACTGCCTGCAGCAGCACGCGCAGCTGCATCAGCCGGTTCGAAAGGTTGGGATTGTCGCCTTTCATCATGTTCAGCAGGCCGCGAACGAGAACGATCGCGACCAGGCCCATGACAATGATGGCGGCAACATAGGTAACGGTCGACATGGCTCCTCCATCCTTGTCTTTGGAGCGGCTCAGCCTTTCCCGGGCTCTCGGATCCGCTCCATCTCATCATTTTCCGCAATTCCGGACGGAAAGCTGCTGCGCGCTTTTCCCGGGATTGCTCTAGTCCAGCCGGCGCATCAGACGATAGAAAAAGTTAGCCGGCAATAACCTTTTCAAGAGAACACCCTGTTTGGCGGGCGTCGTTACCAGATAATGTGGACGCGGGTTCTTCGCATTCAAAGCCGATTTTAACACATCGTAGACCGCTTCGGGCCCCAATTTATGTTTACTGATCGGGCCGGAACCGTCCAGCCTCCTGAGTTGCCTGCGGTATTCGACCGCATGCGCCGACCCTTCGAGGTCGATATGCTCGTTGATCTTGGCGAGCGCATTGGCGGTGAAGCGTGTCGCGATCGGGCCGGGCTCGATGAGGCTCACATGGATGCCGCTATCCTGCAGCTCCATCCTGAGGGTGATCGTCAGCCCTTCCAGCGCGAATTTCGAGGCGGTATAGGCGCCGCGGAAGCGATAGGGAACGAGACCGAGAATGGACGAACAATTGACGATGCGGCCATGGCCCTGCTTGCGCATCAGCGGCAGGATCTGGCGCGTCAGCTCGTGCCAGCCGAAGAAATTCGTCTCGAACTGCTCGCGCAGCACATCGGTCGTCAGATCCTCGACCGCGCCCGGCTGCCCGTAGGCGCCGTTGTTGAAGAGCGCGTCGATCCGGTCGCCCGTGCGCTCGCGCACGGTTGCGACGACGGCGGAAATCGTCTCGGGGCGGGTGTAGTCCAGAACAAACGCTTCGATGCCGTCGGCTTCGAGTGAGGCGAGATCGGCTTCCTTCCGCACGGTCGCGAAAACCCGCCATCCGTCGTCCCGCAACGCCCGGGCGCAATAAGCGCCGATGCCGGAGGAGCAACCAGTCAGCAGGATAATGCGTTGTTCCGTCATGGGAAGATGATTCCTGTACAAACCGGAACTCGTTTCCCATATTCAGGGACCCGATACAATCGACAACCGGCGATATCAATCGGACGAAAATGCCGACGTCAGGCGGAGATGGAATGCCGACAGCCCTGCGGACGATTTACAAAGTGATCTACGACGCAGTGTTCCATTTCGTCGAGGATGACGGGTTCGCCATGGCGAGCCATGTGGCGCTGTCGACGCTACTGGCGGTTTTCCCCTTCCTGATCTTCGGCACGGCGCTGGCAAGCTTTCTCGGCGCCAGCCAGTTTTCGTCGACGGCCGTGCATCTGATCTTCGACACCTGGCCGGAGGCGATCGCCAAGCCTTTGGCCGATCAGGTCGTGCAGGTGCTGACCATCCCGCGCGGCGGGCTTTTGACCATCTCCGTGCTTGCGGCCGCCTATTTCGCCTCGAACGGCGTCGAGGCGCTGCGAATATCGCTCAACCGTGCCTATCGCGTGCCCGAAACCCGGCCGTGGTATTTCAATCGCCTCGCCAGCCTCGGCTATGTGCTGATCGCGGTCCTGATCTTTGCGATCCTCAGCATCCTGCTGGTCGCGGTGCCGCTGGCGCTCAATTACACCCGGCAATGGCTGCCGAAGCTTGCCGATGTCCTCGACATCGTCTTCAGCTGGCGGATCTACGGCACGATCTTCCTGCTGCTGGCAGGCCTCATGATCCTGCATCTGTGGCTGGCCGCCGGCCGCAGGCGGCTGCTCGACGTCATCCCCGGCGTATTTCTGACCTTGATATTCTGGTCGGTCGGGGCGCTGCTCTTTGCCTATTATCTCTCGACCTTCGCCAATTATACCGCCACCTATGCCGGCCTCGCGTCTGTCATGATCGTGCTGATCTTCCTCTACATGCTGGCGGTGATTTTCATCATGGGGGCGGAGATCAACGCGGCGCTGATGAAGTTCCGCGTGCGCCGCCTGCTGTTCGGCAAGACGGCGAGCCGTGTGGACGAGGCGCCATCGGAAAAGGCTCGGTCCGAATCAGAGGCCGATGCGGCGGCGAAGCTCCGCCGCTGAAAGGCCCTGCCGTCGCCATTCGGCAATGCCGGTGTCGCCCATGCTCTTGGAGAGCTTTTTGCCATCGCTGCCGAGCAGCAGGCGGTGATGGTGATAGAGCGGCTCCGGCAGGCCGAGCAGCGTCTGCAGCAGGCGGTGGATCGATGTGGCGTGGAAGAGGTCGAGGCCGCGCACGACATGGGTGATGCCCTGCACGGCGTCGTCGACGACCACCGAAAGATGATAGCTCGAGGGCGCATCGGAACGCGACAGCACGACATCGCCCCAGACCGATGGGTCGGCGGGGATACGGCCTGTCTCGCCGTCGCCGCTTTCCTGCCAGTGAAGCGGCCCGCCGGCCGCCGCCATCGCCCTTTCCATGTCGAGACGCCAGGCGTGTTTCATGCCTGATGCCAGCAGGCGCTGCCGCTCGGCATCGCCGCGTCCGCGATCGTCGGGCGGATAGAGCGGCGTGCCGTCCGGGTCGCGCGGCCAAGGCTTGCCATCTGCCTCGAAGGCGGCGACGCGGGCCTTGACCTCGCCGCGCGTCAGGAAGGCGGGATAGACGAGGTCACGGGCGATAAGCGTCTGCAAGGCCTGCTGATAGGCCGGAAAATGTTCGGACTGCCGGCGCACCGGCTCCTGCCAGCGCAGGCCGAGCCATGAGAGATCGGCGTAGATGCCCGCTTCGAAATCGGGTGTGCAGCGCGTCTGATCTATGTCTTCGATGCGCAGCAGGAAATCGCCGTCCGCTTTTGCCGCCATATCGTGATTGAGGATGGCCGACAGCGCATGGCCGAGATGCAGCGGGCCGTTGGGGCTCGGGGCAAAACGGAATTTCGGCTTTTGACGGGGAATCTCGATCATGCTTTCTTCTGCCACGAAATCGAATGGGAGACTACGAGACGCCATGCAGATCATTCGCGAAGAGCGTGACATCGAACGGGGGCTGGCGGCCCTGCTGGAGCTCGATCCGCGCCTGCGGCCCGTTGCCGCAGAGGCAGGCAGCTTGCCGCTGCGCCTGCGTGAGCCGGGCTTCGAGGGGCTTGCCCACATCATCGTTTCGCAGGTCGTTTCCCGCGCCAGCGCCGATGCGATCTGGGGAAAGATGATCGCCGGGATGGGGCAGGTGACCGCCGAGGGCTATGCGGGGCTGGCGCCGGAGGCGTGGCGAGGCTTCGGCCTTTCGCGAATCAAGCACGAGACGCTGGCGCGCGTGGCAGACGCCGTTGCCAGCGGCGGCCTCGATCTGCATGCGCTCAGCGCCGAATCACCGGAAAAGGCGCTTTCCGAGCTGACGGAGATCAAGGGAATCGGGCCCTGGACGGCCGAGGTCTATCTGATGTTCTGCGGCGGTCACGCAGATGTGTTTCCGGCCGGCGACGTGGCGCTGCAGGCGGCCGTCGGCATGGCTTTCGGCCACGACGTCAGGCCCCTGGCCAAGGCTGTTGCCCGGGAAGCGGCGGTTTGGGCGCCCTGGCGCTCTATCGCGGCCCGACTTTTCTGGGCTTACTACGCCGTGAAAATGCGGCGGGATGCGCTGCCTGTCGTTTAGTCGACCGTCTTGCCGAATTCGCCTCGATGCACTGAATTTATTCGACTTCACAATCCTGTAACAACCGGCCTAATATACAGGTGCAGATGCCGAATCGATCAGGAGGGTTCCTTGACGATTGCAGTCTCCCCGCAGTCCTTGCCGGCGCTCGTCCTGAACGCTGACTATAGGCCGCTGAGTTACTATCCCTTGTCGCTCTGGTCCTGGCAGGACGCGATCAAGGCGGTTTTTCTTGACCGTGTGAACATCATCGCAGAATACGATCAATGCGTGTCGTCACCGAGCTTCTCGATGCGGCTGCCGAGCGTCGTGTGCCTGAAGACATATGTGCAGCCGTCCCGCAATCCCGCCTTCACCCGCTTCAACGTCTTCCTGCGCGACAGGTTCGAATGCCAATATTGCGGCTCCCATGACGACCTGACGTTCGACCACGTCATCCCGCGCGCCCATGGCGGCGAGACGACCTGGGAAAACGTGGTGGCCGCGTGTTCGCCGTGCAACCTGCGCAAGGGCAGCAAGCTGCCGAGGCAGGCGGGCATGTTCCCGGCGCAGAAGCCGTACCAGCCGACCGTGCAGGACCTGCACAACAACGGCCGCCTGTTCCCGCCGAACTATCTGCACGACAGCTGGCTCGACTATCTCTACTGGGATTCGGAGTTGCAGCCGTAAGGCGTTTTGCTTTCCTAGTCCAAGTTTGAGGAGAGTGCGGCACCCCCCTCTGTCCCTTTCGGGACATCTCCCCCACAAGGGGGGAGATCGGTCACTTGCATCTACCCTCTACCTCGAGCAGGCATCAGGCCAGTTGAAATTGTAGTTCATTGTTTTGCAGCGGAGGCGCGGCACACTCCAACCGATCTCCCCCCTTGTGGGGGAGATGTCACGAAGTGACAGAGGGGGGTACCAGAGCTACCTCATACGAGAGGGCCGTCGCTCGTCCAAAAATATCAAGCAGCCTTCTTCGCACCAACAAAAGCAATTGCCGCCAGGATCACGCTGGCGATCACGTTCCAGCCGGCCATGGACAGGCCGAGGATGCGCAGGGCTGCTTCCGTGCAGGACGGACCCTTGATGGTGTTGAGCTGGCCGAGCAGGTCGCCGGCGTTCTGCGTGACGCTGCTTGCCGTGGTCGAGCAGGTAGTCGGGCCTTCCCAGAAGTGCCACTCGACGCCGGCGTGGTAGACGCCGATGCCGCCGCCGACAACCATCATCAGGCCGGCGATGATGAGGAGACCGCGGGTGATCCAGGAGGGCAGGCCGGCGACCGCCGTCAGGACGGCGATGATGGCGACCGGAATGCCATAGTAGTAGGGCTGGCGCTGATCGAGGCAGAGGGCGCAGGGAATATAGCCGCCGATATACTGGAAGCCGAGCGCCGAGCCGATGACGACGATCATGCCGATCGTCAAAAGGGCGCCATAGCCGAGGCCGGCGCGGGAAGAGGGCGAAGTCATGGACATGCGTTGGGGGCTCCTTGGTCAGCTTGCCAGGGCAAAATGGAAGATGCCGTACAGGGCGATAAGAACGGCGGCGGCGGCCATGGTGATCTGGCCCAGGCGCTTTTCGATGAAGTGGCGGATGGATTCGCCATAGCGGCGCAGCAGGAAGGCCAGGAAGAAGAAGCGCGCGCCGCGGGCGACGATGGCCGAGACGATGAACAGGCCGAGGTCGATATGGGCGACGCCGGACAGGATCGTCACCACCTTGATCGGCGGCAGGTGCGCCAGGCCCGACGTCACCAGCAGCAGCAGGATCCACTCATAGGTGATGCCGGCGCTCATCTGGTTGAAGGCGTCGAGCTTGCCGTAGAATTCCAGGATCGGCTTGGCGATGGTCTCGAAGGCGTAATAGCCGAGCGCCCAGCCAGCAATGCCGCCGAGCACGGAGGCAACCGTCGCCGTCAGCGCGTAGCGCCAGGCGCGCTCCGGCTTGGCGAGAGACATCGGCAGGAACAGGACATCCGCCGGAACCAGGAAGACCGAGCTTTCGACGAAGGCGATCACGGCCAACCAGATTTCCGCCGATTTGCGGCCGGCAAGCGACATGGTCCAGTCGTACAGTCTACGAAGCATAAGGCCCCCTTCTTGCTGCGTCGCAAACCTTTAGGGGGCAGGATTATGGCTGTAAATGGTCGCCGGCTGACGGAAGCCGCACAAAATCAAAATTTTTCGTGATGGTGCGGGGATTTGGCGCAGTGCCGCCGCAACCGCCGTCGCGTCTTCTCAATAATATTCGACGCGCGTTTCGTTCAGAACGACACGGACGACGCGATAGACATAGAGGAAGCTGGCGAGGCCGAGGGTGACGAGGATCAGGATCGCCCAGACGATGACATGCCCTATCGAGTGACCGATATTGAACGTGCAGTTCAACCGCCCGATCACGCGGCCGGATCCGTCCAGAAGCTCGGTTTTGTTCAGGACTGCGCGGTTGAGGTAATAAGGGAAAACGATCAGGGCGAGACCCAGCGTGATGATCGTCAATATGATCCAGAGAACGACACTGCCGATCGCTTCGACGGTGCTGAACGAGCACCTGAGCCGGCCGATGCGAGTGGGTGCAGTCGTAATGTCAGACACTATATTTTACCTCTTCGGCAATGTGGTGATGAATCTATCTCTTGGTTTTTATAGGATATTTTAAGGTTTCTCGGCTGACGAACCGTTCGGTACAGTTCTTCTGACGATGAGATCCCAATCGTCCGGATTGTCTTCAGTCGATTTCATGCGTGCGACCCCAAACCTGCCCTTGGCCTTGCAGTCGATCGTCGCGACGCGGCCTTTTGCCGTTCTGGTCAACCTGCAGAAGCCAGACGCTTTTAACGGACCTTCATCGTAAATGCCGGTGACTTTGAAGAGATTTCTATCAATGATCGAGCCCGCGAAGTTGAAGTCGCCATAGTGAAGATGGTGTAAGCTACTTTCATAGCAGGCCCCGGTTTCGAGCACACTATGCCATCAATTGCGCCGAAATCAACTATTGCGTGATTTTATTATCGTATATTAGCGATATGGTTGCATTCACCAATGTCTGGCGAAGCTGATGGACCACGCGAGAGCCGGCAACGCTTCAAGCCGATCAAGATGTCGATGATAGGGTGAGATGGTGCCCCATGCCGGAGTCGAACCAGCACTTCTTTCGAAACTCGATTTTGAGTCGAGCGCGTCTACCAATTCCGCCAATGGGGCAACGGATCATGACGAGGCGGCTGTCTAGCATGTGATCGGCTCGGCGCGCAAGCCGGGGCTGGCAGATATTGCGAGTGTTTCCGCAGGGTTGTGGTTTGGCCCATGGCGTGGGGACGCCATGGGCTTTTTACCGCGTAAAGCTCAGTGCGCCATGGCCGGGCCCTTGGCTGCAGAGCCGGACTTTTGCAGCGTGATCGCCAGGATCGCGGCGAGCAGGCAGAAGGCGCCGGCGACGAAGAAGGCAGGCAGGTAGGTGTTGAGCTCCGTGCGGGTGAGGCCGGCGCCGTAGGCGGCGGTGGCGGCGCCCAGCTGATGGCCGGCAAAGACCCAGCCGAAGACGAGGCCGGCCTTTTCGCGGCCGAAGCGGTCGGCGGCGATCTTGACGGTCGGCGGCACGGTGGCGATCCAGTCCAGCCCATAGAAGACGGCGAAGATCGACAGGCCATAGAAGGTGAAGTTGCTGAAGGGCAGGTAGACGAGCGACAGGCCGCGCAGGCCGTAATACCAGAAGAGCAGCCAGCGATTGTCGAAGCGGTCCGAAAGCCAGCCGGAACCGATCGTGCCGAAGAAATCGAAGATGCCCATGACGGCGAGCACGCTGGCGGCCGCGACCGGCACGATGCCGAAATCGCCGCAGAGGGTGACGAAATGCGTCTGTATCAGGCCGTTGGTCGACAGGCCGCAGATGAAGAAGGTGGCGAACAGGATCCAGAAGGTGGAGGTCGTGGAGACTTCCCGCAGGATCGACAGCGGCGAGACGAGCGCGGCCTTGAGGTTCTTCGTGGCCGGCGGCGCAGGCGTGATGTGGATTTCGCCGACCAGCGGCAGATTGACGTCGGAGGGGCGGTCGCGCATCAAAAGCAGCACGATGAAAGCGGCGACGACGATCATGCCGCAGACGAAGAGGACCGTAGTGCGCCAGCCGTAGCGTGTCGTCAGTTCGGCCATCAGCGGCAGGAAGACGAGCTGTCCCGTGGCCGAACTTGCCGACAACATGCCGACGACGAGGCCGCGATGCTTGGTGAACCAGCGGGTTGAAACCGTTGCCGCCAGCACCATGGCGGTGAGGCCGGTGCCGAAGCCGACGATGACGCCCCAGCAGAGCAGCAGCTGCCAGACCTCAGTCATGAACAGCGAGCCGATGAAGCCGATGCTGATGGTCGCCAGCGCAAAGACGATGACCTTGCGTACGCCGAAATAGTTCATGAAGGCGGCGGCGAAGGGGCCCATTAGGCCGAACAGCACGAGGCGGACGGCGAGCGCCGACGAAATGGAGGAGGTACTCCAGCCGAACTCATCCTCCAGCGGCTTGATGAGCACGCCGGGCGCGCCCATGGCGCCGGCCGTGACGAGCATGGTGAGGAAGGTGGCGCCGACGACGACCCATCCGTAGTGGATGTTGCGCCGGGCGAGCGTCGAAGCGAGGGCAGTGGAAACCATGAGCTGCGTTCCGATAGGGTTGCATATATTGGCGTCAGGATCGGGAGAGCTGTCAACGTGCTCGATCGCGAACGGCCAGGGGGACCGTCTACGCTTCTAGCGCCATGCCGTTCTCCCGGCTTGAACGTTTGTGTAAAGGCATTTACATGATTGCTATCATATTTGTTGCGTATTGATGATGCTCATCATATAAATTGTCAATACAGATTTATTGAAGCTCTGATGGAGTTTTTGATGAGAGTGAGCCGGGAAAAATTCGCCGAAAACCGTGAGAAGATCCTTGCGGTGGCAGGAGAGCTGTTTCGCGAGAAGGGTTTCGACGGCATCGGCGTCGCCGAAATCATGAAGGCGGCTGGTCTGACGCATGGCGGCTTCTACGGCCATTTCGATTCGAAGGACGAACTCGCCTGCGAGGCGAGCAAGGCGCTGGTGGCGCGCTCATTGGACCGCTGGAAGCATGTGGCGGCGAGCTCGCCGGATCAGCCGCTGGAAGCGCTGCTGGCCCACTATCTCTCGCATCGCAACGTGGTCGAGCATGCGACCGGCTGCGTCTTTGCAGCGCTGACGCAGGAGGTCAGCCGGCACGGGCCGGAGATGCAGTCCACCTTCACCGGCGGCCTGATGGGACTGGTCGGCGTGCTTGAAAAGATCGTTCCCGGCGAAACGCCGGAGGAGCGCCGGCGCAAGGCCTTTGCCAGCCTCTCGGCGATGGTCGGCGCCGTCATCCTGGCGCGGGCGATGGACAATTCCGAGCTGTCGCAGGAATTCCTGTCGGCCACCCGGCAGGAGCTGACGCCCCGGCCGGGTGAAGAAAAGAGCTGATCCAGATCCGGAAAGGTCTAGTCGCGGAAGGCGAGCAGTCCGCTCGCCTCGACGACCTCCTTGAACTTACCGTCGGGCGCGGCCGCAAGCAGCTCGGCGCGAAGCGCGGCTTCGAACTCGGCGGCCTTGTCGCCGAGTGCCTGCGGCGACGTAGACGACATCGAGAAGACGCGGCCGACGATGTCCTCGATATCCCTAGTGTATTCGGAGACGATGCCGATGCGTTCCAGGTTGCGGAAGGGTGAGGCGAGCAGCATCGCCTCATGCGGCGCCCATGCCTTGCTCTTGCGCAGCAGCCGGTCCGCATTGCGTTCGGGCGAATAGGTTTGCCCCAGCGGCTCGAGGATGCCGCGCCAATCCGGCTCCGCCAGGATGCTTTTGTCATGAAAGAGGACGACGGCGCCGCCCGGTTCGATCAGCTTGTCCAGCGCTTCAAGCGTTGCCGGCCTGTCCATCCAGTGAAACGAACGCCCCATGACGCAGAGATGCAGACGGCCGATATCGGGCCCGAGATCGTAGGAGGATCCCTGCCGGACGGTGACGTCGACGCCGGCTTTCCCGGCGCCGGCCTCGACTTCGGCGAGCATTTCAGGTTCGGGGTCAATGGCGGTGACGGCCGCGCCCTGCAGCCGCGCGAAGGCAATGCCGAGCTGGCCGGGGCCGCAGCCGAGGTCGAGAACATGGTCGCCGCGCTTCAGGCTGCTGCGCTCGGCGACGCGATCGATCAGCTTGTCCGGATAGGGGATACGGTAGCGCAGGTAATAGGCGGCGGTCGATTGAAAGCGCCGCGCTTCGAAGGGAACAGTGATCATTAGATATCATCCTCGGGGGCTAGGAACCTTGACCTGTTAAGCCTCAACTGTGACCGACCTGTGAAGTCACTTTTGCGCGATTTGCCGCCAGTGTGGCGGCAAGCCCTGTTGGGCTGTAGAGTGTGCGATTGCCCCTCACCCTAGCCCTCTCCCCGCTCGCGGGGAGAGGGGACGATAGAGCAAGATACTCGCAATCACCGCGTGGACAGGACGTGGATTTGGCGGAAAAAGCCCCCTCTCTCCGCATGGCGGGGAGAGGGTCGGGGTGAGGGGCCAAGCAGGTGGCTGCGGCGTTACCAGCCTTTCCTGACCAGCTCCAATATTCCCGATCACTTGAACCCGGCGACCCCGTGCGGGATGTACGGCGATTCCAGAGCCTCGATTTCTCCCGGCGTCAATTTGACCTCCAGGGAGGCGACGGCGTCCGTGATGTGGCCGGGCTTGGAGGCGCCGATGATCGGGGCGGTGACGGCGCTCTTCTGCAGGATCCACGCGGTCGCAACCTGCGCGCGCGGGACGCCGCGTGCCTTGGCGACGGTGCCGACGGCATCGACGATCCTGCGGTCGGCTTCGAGCGCCTGGGTATAGAGCGTCTTGCCGAATTCGTCGGATTGCGTGCGGGCCGTGGCTTCGTCCCAGTCGCGGGTCAGGCGGCCGCGGGCGAGCGGGCTCCAGGGGATGACGCCGATCTTCTGGTCTTCGCAGAAGGGCAGCATCTCGCGCTCTTCCTCGCGGTAGAGCAGGTTCAGGTGGTCCTGCATGCTGACGAACTCCGTCCAGCCGTTCAGGCGCGAGGTGTAGATCGCCTTGGCGAACTGCCAGGCATACATGGAGGAGGCGCCGATATAGCGGGCCTTACCGGCCTTGACGATATCATGCAGCGCTTCCAGCGTTTCCTCGATCGGCGTCGTGTAGTCCCAGCGGTGGATCTGGTAGAGATCGACATAGTCGGTGCCGAGGCGGCGCAGGCTGTTGTCGATCTCGTCGAAGATCGCCTTGCGCGACAGGCCGCCGCCGTTCGGTCCTGGCCGCATGCGGTTGAAGACCTTGGTGGCGAGCACGATATCCTCGCGGCGGGCGAAATCCCTGATGGCGCGGCCGACGATCTCTTCCGAGGAACCGTTGGAGTAGGTGTTCGCCGTGTCGAGGAAATTGATGCCGGCCTCGATCGCCTGGCGCAGCAGCGGGCGGCTGTCCTCTTCCTTCAGCGACCAGGCATGCGTGCCCATGTTGGGGTCGCCATAGGTCATGCAACCCAGGCAGATTCGTGAGACTTCAAGGCCTGTTCTGCCAAGCTTTACGTATTCCATCGATATTCTCCGTCCGTTCAAGATATTTGGCGTAAAGAGCCGCCGCCGTCTGGGGGCGGCGGAGTGTGCGTCACCAAGGTCACCAGGCGGGCCAGATGCGCCGCCGGTCGGTGCGTCGGTTCGTGAAGAGCTTCGAAGTATTCCTCAATAATAAGAGGATTTGCCCGCCGGGGAAGACGGCTGTCTCAAATGTTTCCTTGAACCCCAGGGGCGACAGGTGTTAGCTGCGCCGCACCATTTTCTGGAATTCTGCATGAAATTGCCCCCGCGTGATACTTATGAAGCCCTCTATCGCGACTTTCGTTGGGAGATTCCGGCGAAATTCAACATAGGACATGCTGTCTGCGATGCCTGGGCGGAGCAAGAGCCCGAGCGTGTCTGCCTCCAGCACTTCAATCCGGACGGCAATCACTTTTCCATGACCTATGGCGAGTTGCGCGATCGTTCCGCTTCCTTTGCCAATGCGCTCGTCGCGCTCGGAGTGCGTGCCGGAGATCGGGTGGCGTTGCTGCTGCCGCAGAGTTTCGAAACGGTCGTGGCGCATGTGGCGATCTACAAGATGGGGGCGATCGCGCTGCCGCTGGCATTGCTGTTCGGTGCCGAGGCGCTGGAGTACAGGCTGAAGGCGTCCGGAGCGTCGGCAATCGTCACCAACCGCTTCGGGCTCGAAAGGCTGCGCCCGATCCGGGACCAACTGCCTGAGTTGGCGCAGGTGATCAGCATCGACGGCGCTGACAAGGGTGTCGCCGGCTTTGCCGATCTGGTGGCGGCACATCCGCGTCTGTTCGAAGTCGCCGATACCGGCCCCGACGACCCTGCCTTGATGATCTTTACCTCGGGCACGACCGGGCCGCCGAAGGGCGCGCTGCATGGCCATCGCGTCCTGCCGGGGCACATTCCGGGCATGCAGTTCGCCCATGAGGGCTTTCCGCAGGCCGGCGACCGGCTGTGGACGCCATCGGACTGGGCCTGGGCCGGCGGCCTTCTGAATGCACTTCTGCCGAGCCTGATGCTCGGCGTCCCCGTCGTTTCCTCGCCGGCGCAGAAGTTCGATCCGCACATGGCCTTCAGTATCATGGCCGAGATGGAGGTGCGCAATGCCTTCATTCCGCCGACGGCGTTGCGGCTGCTCAAGGCCATCGACAATCCGCGGGAGCGTTACGACCTCAGGCTCCGCACCATCGGCTCGGCAGGCGAAGCGCTCGGCCGCGAAACCTTCGAGTGGGCGCGGTCCGCGCTCGGTGTCAGCGTCAACGAATTCTTCGGCCAGACGGAGTGCAACTTCGTCATTTCTTCCAGCGAGGCCTTCGGCGTCAGCCGAGGGGGAGCGACCGGCAAGGCCGCACCCGGCCACCGCGTCGCCATCGTCGATGCCGATGGTGTCGAAGTTCCGGTCGGGGAGAGCGGGCAGATCGCCATCAAGCGGCCCGATCCGGTGATGTTTCTCGGCTACTGGCAGAACGAGACGGCGACGGAGGCGAAGTTCGCCAATGACTGGCTGCTGACCGGCGATATCGGCCGGCAGGATGCGGATGGCTATATTTCCTTCGTCGGCCGCGACGACGACGTCATCACTTCGTCGGGCTATCGCATCGGGCCGAGCGAGATCGAGGATTGCCTAGGCGGTCATCCCGCCGTGCAGCTTGCAGCCGCGGTAGGCAAGCCGGATGCTGTGCGGACGGAAATCGTCAAGGCCTATGTCGTGCTCGTGCCCGGCCGCGAGCCGAGCGAGGCATTGGCGGAGGAAATCCGCGAATGGGTGAAGACCCGGCTTTCCATGCATGAATATCCGCGCGAGATCGAATTCGTCGATGCCCTGCCGCTGACGACATCGGGCAAGGTGATCCGTCGTCTGCTGCGCGAACGGGCGATCGCCGAGAGCGTTGATTCAAAAGGCTAAAGTATTTCACGCAGGAACGTGCAGCGGTTTTGCGTCCGGAACCGCTTTAGCGCTTCGTCAGCGAGAGGATCTTTTCGCGCAGCAGCTTCGCCATGTTGCGGGTGCTGCGATACATGTGCAGCTGCGTGGTCACCTGGCGGACATCGCGGTCGCCGTTCGGCGTCAGGCCGATGATGAGCGTGCCCATGTCCTCGCGCTCATGCCAGAAACGGCTCATGATCGGATGATCCGGCACCGCGCAGGAATCCGTGCGCACGACGTTGGCATCGTCGAGATGCCATTCCGTCAGTTCGCCCATCAGCAGCTTGCCCGGCGAAAAGCGGGCATAGGCTTCGTCATAGGCCGTCTTCCACGTATAGGCCTCGCCGCCCATGATCAGCACGATCATCGAGGCGATGGCCTTGCCGTCGAGATCGATGGAATGGATGCGGACGGCATCGATGGCTGCAAGGTTGGAAATCGCTTCGCGGGCGAAGGCGGCATGGTGGCGATCGGTGACGAGCGCCGAGCGCTTCTTGCCCTTCCAGCCGCTTGCCTCGAGCGCCAGGAATTCCTCCATGCGCGTGTGCACGTCGCGAGGCTGGCGGGCGACGCTGTAGCTGACCTCGCCCTGGTTTTCCAACAGGCGCCACTGCCGGCGCATCTCGCGCAGATGCGCGTTGGAGATCGTGCGCTTGAGATAGGCCAGCGCGTCGTCGTTGCTCTGCAGCATCGGGCGCCGGAAGGGGTTGGCGACGGCGATCGGCAGGTTCCGGCCGATGGCGATGACCTTGGCCATCTGGACGAAGCGGCCGTCGAGGCGCACATCCGGCAGAACGAGCGTGGTCGGCAGGTGCAGTTCCTGCCGGGCGAGCGCCTCGAAGAGATTGTCGAGCGTCTCGCCGGCATCCTCTGCGTCGAGCAGCGGCGTGCCGAGCGGGCCGAAGGAGTTTGACCAGACACGGATGATCGATGGGCCGATCGCAAAGCCGGGCTTGTCGACGGTGAAGGGCATCAGCAGCCGTATGCGGCTGCGCGTGCTGCTGTTGTCGCGCATCAGCGCCAGGCGCACCTGCCGGTCCTCGAGGCGCGGCATGGCGGGCGCCAGGAAGCGGCCGGAGAAGAAGACGTTCGGCTCCATGGCGCGATTGGACAGGAAGTCCAGCTCCTCCTGCAGCTCGTAGCCGAGCTTGCCGGGATAGAGACAGAATTCGCGGCCTTCGCGGCCGACCTCGACACGGGCTTCGGCTTTCGGCGTTTCGAAGTGCAGCGCTGCGAGCGTGTGCGTCAGGGCGTTCACTTGGCTGTCTGTGCTTTCGGTGTAAGGAGGGCGGGCCATGTTCAGAGTGCCCCCGTTGCCGATGGCGCCGTGGGGCGCCGCATGAGGGCGAAAAGGGTGATGCCGAGCGCTCGGCGGACGGCGATGTGCAGGAGCAAAGCTTCGATCGCCATGGCGGCCGCGCCGGCGATGGCAGCCCCCTCGATGCCGAGATGAGGGATGAGCGCGACGTTCAGGCCGATATTGACGACGAGCGCGGTGGTATAGAGATAGACGCAGAGCATCTGCTTGTCGGCCATGGTCAGCAGGATTTCAGCGGGGCCGACCAGGGCTCTTGCCAAAATACCGGTGAGCAGGATCGCCATCACGATCTGACCTTCGATGAAGGCGGCGCCGAAGAGCGAGAGCAGGAATTGACCGGCCGCGAGAACCAGAAGCCCGACGGCGAGCGCGGGGAAGAAGGCCCAGCGGGTCGCTTCCGTCGCGAAGGCTGCGAGCTTGCTTCGATCGCCTTCGGCGATGATGGCGGCAAAGCGTGGCCCTATCGCCGCCCTGACGGCAAAAGAGACGAAGAGCACCAGCGCCATCGTCTTGGCGGCGGCGAAATAGATGGCGACCTCGTCCGGATCGAGAAAGATACCGACGACGATGACGTCCGAATTGGTGAGAAGATAGCCCACGCCCTCGACGAGGAAAATCGGAAAGGCGACGGCAAGCCAGGCGCTGAACTCGATGGCCTTCGGCCCGCTCGGATAATGGCGGCGCAAACGGAAGGTCACGGCGAGATATTGCAGCAGGACGCTGGTAAAGGCACCGGCCAGGGCTGCCATCATGGCGGTGACGGCATCACGCGGCGCGCCAGCAAGGACTGCGGCCACCATGAAGAGCAATATCAGCGTCGGGCGGATCAGGAAGGTCGGGCTGAGGGCCATGATCGGCCAGTGCTTGGCGCGGGCCGTGCCGTCCAGAACATCGCCCAGCGCGATCATCGGCACGGCAATCAGGCCGAGAAAGATCGGCATGACGTAATAGTGCTCGACCATTCCTCGGAAAACGTAGAGCAGCAGCGCGCCGATCAGCGCCAGCATGCCGGAGGCTGCGACCACGAAAAGGCGTGCCGTGGCGTTCAGGCCACGAAGGGCGGCATGGTTGCCGCCAGCATCATATTGCGGCAGGAAGCGGATGATGGCGCTCGGGAAGCCAAAGCAGGCGAGATTGCCGAAGAGGATCATCAGCACCCAGACGAACACGAAGATGCCGTATTCGAACCTGCCCATCAGGCGGGCAAGGATGATCTGGGACAGAAAGGCGAGGGCAGCGCCCGCGACGCGGATGGTGAAGGCTATCAGCGCCATGCGCTGTGAAACGGCCTTCTCGTCCTGGCCGGTGAGGAGGGCGCCGATCTTGCGCAGATATGGCGATAGCGCTGTCCGCAATGCGGACGGCAACATTCTCTCCGCTGTTTGAAAGACCGCCATGATCGATACGCAATACTTTAAGTATGATCCAAACCTCATGACAGTCTTGGCAGAGGAGAGTTAAGAATCGGTTCTTGCAACACGTAAAAGTGGCTTTGCCCATGGCGGCAGGTTGTCTTTTGTTGTTTCGAAAGCAACCGTGAGGCGCCGTGCGTTGCGGGCGGCACAGGCGCGGGAGCAGGCAGGAAACGGGTGGCGGGCAGGCCGCGGCCATGCACAATCGACCGGCTGTCAGAGGAGGATCCCATGCTCACGCTTTACGACTATTTGCCCTCGCAGAACGGCTGGAAGGCCAGGGTGCTGTTCGGTCTGCTCAATATTCCCTATCAAACTCGCCTGGTGTCGATTTTCGAAGGCGAGGGGCGCACGGAGGCCTTTCTCGACCTCAATCCGGCAGGCGGTATCCCGGTTGTCGAGCTGGAGGACGGCCGCACCATCGCGGAATCGAACGCAATCCTCTGCTATGCCGCCGAGGGCACCCGATTTCTTCCGGCCGACCGCTATCGGCACGCCAAGGTCATGCAATGGCTGTTCTTCGAGCAGTATCACGTCGAACCGGTGATCGGCACGTTGCGATACTGGACGCTGACGGGACGGCTCGAGCTGCAGAAAGCCATGGTGGAGCCGAAACGGGCGGCTGCGCTCCGCGCGCTTGCGGCGCTGGAGCGTGGCCTGAGGAATACGCCGTTTCTGGCAGGGGACGACCTCACGATCGCTGACATCGCCGTCTATGCCTACGGCCATCGAGCGGCGGATTGTGGCTTCGATCTCACCGACTATCCTGCGCTGACGGCCTGGTTCGATCGCGTGCGGGAGGCGATCGGGCCTGGCTATCCGATCTACCTTTATAGCGACGATCCGCATTCCGCCGTTTGAGCTCGATGGATTTGCGCGCAACGCTCCCCGGTCGCCACAAAAAAAATGCCGCCAGGAGGCGGCATTTTTATTTGCTGTCAGCGGATGACGCTCAGACGACTTCGCTGCTTTCGAAGGCGCCATGGCAGTGCTTGTACTTCTTGCCGGAGCCGCAGGGGCATGCCTCGTTGCGGCCGACGCGGCCCCAGGTTGCCGGGTTCTGCGGGTCGCGGTTTTCCGGCGGCACGAAGTTTTCGCTTACAAGCGAGAGCGGAGCGAATTCGTCCTCGCCGGTCGTCGCGTCGATATGGCGGCCCTGCATCGGCGGCGTTTCCGGCTCGGCAGGCTGCTGCACGAGTTCAACGCGCGAAAGCTGGGCGGTGACGGCCTGGCGCAGGTTGTTCAACAGCGCCTGGAACAGCTCGAAAGCTTCAGCCTTGTATTCCTGCAGCGGGTCGCGCTGGGCGTAGCCGCGGAAGCCGATGACCGAGCGCAGGTGGTCGAGGTTGACGATGTGTTCGCGCCAGAGGTTGTCCAGGGTCTGCAGCACGATGGAGCGCTCGACATAGGTCATGATCTCGGGGCCGAAGCGCTCCGCCTTCTCGGTCGCCGCTTTCTCCGCGGCCTCCGTCAGGCGGGTGCGGATATCGTCTTCCGCGATGCCCTCTTCCTTGACCCAGTCGTGGATCGGCAGATCGAGGTCGAAGAAGTTGGCGACGGCCGCCTTCAGGCCATCGGCATCCCACTGCTCGGCATAGGCGCGCTCGGGAATATGCTTGGAAACCAGATCCTCGATGACGTCGTGGCGCATGTCGCCGACAGTTTCGGTGAGGTCGGTCGCATCCATCAGCTCGACGCGCTGCTCGAAGATGACCTTGCGCTGGTCGTTCAGCACGTCGTCGTACTTCAGAACGTTCTTGCGGATATCGAAGTTGCGGGCTTCGACCTTCTTCTGGGCGCGTTCCAGTGCCTTGTTGATCCAGGGATGGACGATGGCTTCGCCTTCCTTGAGACCGAGCTTCTGCAGCATGCCGTCCATGCGGTCGGAGCCGAAGATGCGCATCAGGTCGTCCTGCAGCGACAGGTAGAATTTCGAGCGGCCGGGGTCGCCCTGACGGCCGGAACGGCCGCGCAGCTGGTTGTCGATGCGGCGGCTTTCATGGCGTTCGCTGGCGATGACGTAGAGACCGCCGGCGGCGATCGACCGCTGCTTGAGCTGCTGGATCTCCTCGGCGATCCTGGCGATCGCGGCGTCGCGCTCCGGACCGGGCTCGACATCGTGCAGATCGCGCTCGACGCGCATTTCGAGGTTGCCGCCGAGCTGGATGTCGGTGCCGCGACCGGCCATGTTGGTGGCGATCGTCACGGCGCCGGGAACGCCGGCCTGGGCGACGATATAGGCTTCCTGCTCATGGTAGCGGGCGTTCAGAACCTGGAAGTTGTTGAAGCCCTGCTTGCGCATGAGATCGGCAAGAAGTTCCGACTTTTCGATCGAGGTCGTGCCGACGAGCACGGGCTGATCGCGCTTGTGAGCATCCAGGATCTCGGCGATGATCGCCTTGAACTTCTCTTCATGCGTACGATAGACCTCGTCGTCTTCGTCGATACGCTTGATCGGCAGGTTGGTCGGCACTTCGATCACGTCGAGGCCGTAGATGTTGCCGAATTCTTCGGCTTCCGTCGCCGCCGTGCCGGTCATGCCGGCGAGCTTGTCGTACATGCGGAAATAGTTCTGGAAGGTGATCTGCGCCAGCGTCTGGTTTTCCGGCTGGATCTGCACCCGTTCCTTGGCCTCCAGCGCCTGGTGCTGGCCGTCGGAATAGCGGCGGCCCGGCATCATGCGGCCGGTGAATTCGTCGATGATGACGACTTCGTCGTTACGGACGATATAGTCCTTGTCGCGCTGGAAGAGTTTGTGGGCCTTGAGCGCGTTGTTGATGTGGTGGACGATCGCGACGTTCTCGACGTCGTAGAGCGATTCACCCTTCAACAGGCCGGCCTCGGCCAGCATGTTTTCGAGCTTCTCGGTGCCCTCTTCGGAGAAATTGGCCGAGCGCTGCTTTTCGTCGATTTCGTAATCGTCTTTCGTCAGGCCGGGAATGAAGGCATCGATCGTGATGTAGAGATCGGAGCGGTCGTCGAGCGGGCCGGAAATGATCAGCGGCGTGCGCGCTTCGTCGATGAGGATCGAGTCCACTTCGTCGACGATGGCGAAGCTGTGGCCGCGCTGAACCATCTGGGCGCGGTCGTACTTCATGTTGTCGCGCAGATAGTCGAAGCCGAGCTCGTTGTTGGTGCCGTAGGTGATGTCGCAGGCATAGGCGGCGCGTCGCTCGTCGTCGGACAAGCCATGGATGATGACACCCGTGGTCAGGCCGAGGAAGCTGTAGAGCCGGCCCATGGTGCCGCTGTCGCGCTGTGCCAGATAGTCGTTGACCGTAACGACATGGACGCCCTTGCCGGCAAGGGCATTCAGGTAGACCGGCAGCGTCCCGACCAGTGTCTTGCCTTCGCCCGTTTTCATTTCGGCGATGGCATTGGAATGCAGGATCATGCCGCCGACGAGCTGCACGTCAAAAGGTCGCATGCCGAGGACGCGGCGCGACGCTTCGCGGGCGACCGCGAAGGCGGGCACGAGAAGATCGTCGAGGGTCTTGCCTTCCGCGAGCTGCTGGCGGAACTCCACCGTCTTGGCGGCCAGAGCTTCATCGGACAGGGCGCGCATCTGCTGCTCGAGCGCATTGATTGCGGCGACTTGCGGCTGGAACGACTTGACCCTGCGGTCGTTGGACGAGCCGAACAACTTGCGGGCAATTCCACCTAGGCTGACCATGTGACTGGTCCTTTCTGAGATTTCATCCGGCCGCTTCCTGCTTAATCCATTCCCGAAAAAAACGGGCGTTTAGCATAAAACGGCCGGAAACTGTTCTGGACGCGAGGTTGCGTGACAGATAAGAGGGGGGTCGATTGATGTCAACGGGATTTGGCCGATACAGAAAGGCCACATTCTCCTGCTGAAGGCTTTTTCACGCCGGATTCACGTCTGTCGAGCCGGTCGAGACCACCGAAGGGTTATTTTATGTTGAAGTACAACAAACTTGCTGCTGCGGTTGCTTTCGCAGCAATCGTTACCTTCCAGGCTCCGGTCTTCGCGGCCGACGCCAAGGACCCCGTTGTCGCCAAGGTCGGCGATGTCGAAATCCATCAGTCCGAGCTCGATCTGGCAATCGCCAATCTCGATCCTCAGCTCGGCCAGCTTCCGGACGACCAGAAGAAGGTTGCCGCGCTTTCCGCTTCGATCGACGTGAAGCTGCTGTCGCAGCAGGCCGCCGCCGAGAAGCTCGACCAGACCCCGGATTTCCAGGCTCATATGGCCTATCTGCGTGACCGCGAGCTGCATAACGCCTTCTTCAAGGCCCATGTCGCCGACAAGATCACGGATGACGAGGTCAAGGCCCGCTACGACAAGGAAGTCGCAGCGCTGCCGAAGCAGGAAGAAGTCCACGCCCGTCACATTCTGGTGAAGACCGAGGACGAAGCCAAGGCGATCATCAAGGAACTTGACGGCGGCAAGGATTTTGCCGAACTGGCCAAGGAAAAGTCGACCGACCCGAACAAGGCCGATGGCGGCGATCTCGGCTATTTCGGCCATGGCCGCATGGTCAAGGAATTCGAAGACGCGGCTTTCGCTCTTCCGGTCGGCACCTACACGAAGACGCCGGTCAAGACCGATTTCGGCTGGCACGTCATCAAGGTCGAAGACAAGCGCAACGCTCCTCCTCCGCCGTTCGACCAGGTCAAGGACCAGGTTCGTCAGCTCGTCATGCGCGACAAGTATCTTGAGCTTCTGAACAAGGCCAAGACGGACACCAAGGTCGTCATCAACGACCCGGCGCTCAGCAAGGCCTATGACGATGCGCAGAAGCAGCAGGATGCGGCTCCGGCCGACGACGCCGTTGCTCCTGCGGATGGTGCGGCAGCGCCCGACGCTCAGCCGCAGCAGTAAGCAGTTGTAAGCAGAATCATCGGGGCCCGGTTTTTCCGGGCCTTTCACTGGAGCCGGATGATTTCAGGTCGATGCGACCTGAAATCATCCGGCTCCGGAATCAAAGAAGCAGAGCATGATGGCATCCGAAAACCGCCTACACTTTTCGGCATCATGCCCGTTGAGGTGGCTCTCATGTCCGGTTCCGTGTCTCCGCTCGCTCCCAAATCCTTCGCGTCCATGCCCGCTCTTCGCGGCGTGCGCATGACCACGGCGTCTGCCGGCATCAAGTACAAGAACCGCACCGACGTCCTGCTGATGGTCTTCGACAAGCCGGCGGCCGTCGCGGGTGTTTTCACCCGCTCGAAGTGCCCTTCGGCTCCTGTCGATTTCTGCCGCGCCAATCTGGCCCATGGCAGCGCGCGCGCCGTCGTCGTCAATTCCGGCAATGCCAATGCCTTCACCGGATTGAAGGGCCGACAGGCGACCGAACTGACTGCAAAATCGGCTGCCGCCGCCGTCGGCTGTGGTGAAAACGAAGTCTATCTTGCCTCGACAGGCGTCATCGGCGAGCCTCTGGACGCCACCAAGTTTGCCGGCGTGCTCGACACGATGGCGAAGGACGCGACAAGCGATTTCTGGTTCGAAGCGGCCAAGGCGATCATGACCACGGATACCTATCCGAAGGTCGCGACCCGCACCGCCGAGATCGGCGGCGTCACGGTGACCATCAACGGCATCGCCAAGGGCGCGGGCATGATCGCGCCCGACATGGCGACGATGCTCTCCTTCGTCGTCACGGATGCCGATATTTCTTCCGCCGCGCTGCAGACGCTGCTTTCCGATGGCGTCGGCCCGAGCTTCAATTCCATGACGGTCGACAGCGATACGTCGACCTCGGACACGCTGATGCTGTTTGCAACCGGCGCTGCCGCGGCTGACGGGCAGGCGCATATCGACCGCGCCGACGATCCGAAGCTTGCCGGCTTCCGTGCAGCCCTCAACGAACTGCTGAAGGATCTCGCCATCCAGGTCGTTCGCGACGGCGAAGGCGCGACGAAGATGCTCGAAATCACCGTCACCGGTGCCGAGAACGATGGCGCCGCCAAGCGGATCGCTCTTTCGATTGCCAATTCGCCGCTGGTCAAGACTGCAGCCGCCGGCGAGGATGCCAATTGGGGCCGTGTCGTCATGGCCGTCGGCAAGGCCGGCGAGATGGCGGATCGCGACAAGCTTGCCATCTGGTTCGGCGATGTCCGCGTCGCCGTCAATGGCGAGCGGGATGGCTCCTATTCCGAGGAAGCGGCCTCGAACGTGATGAAACAGCAGGATATTCCGGTGAAGGTCGATCTCGGCCTCGGCAATGGTCGCGCAACGGTATGGACCTGCGACCTGACGAAGGAATATGTTGCCATCAACGGCGACTACCGGAGCTGATATTCTGCTGATGCATGCGCATTCCACGATGAACAAGCTGCCTTTGGTGCGCAGGCTCGAAGCCGTCGGCTTCCGGGCATGGCCTGCTTCGTCCGTGCAGTACGACGGCAGCTGGCAGGTGCGGCTGACGGCCGGGCATCCCTCGAAGCGACTGAACTCGGTCGTGCCGCTCGACCCCTCGGATCATCGCGATCTCGAAATCCGGCTGGCGAAGGCGCAGCGCAAGTTCGAGGCCTATGGCAGGCCGATGGTGGTGCGCGAGACGCCGCTCGCCTCGTCGCAGCTGATCGACCTCCTGCAGAAGCGTGGCTGGACGCGGTTTGACGAGACGCTCGTCATGATCGCCGATCTGGTCGATCTGGAATTGCCGGATATGCTGGATCACCTGCCGAGCCACGATGTGGGACGGTTCGTCGATGCCAGTCTCGTCGTCGATGAGGCGGACCCCGCTTTAAAGCCGGCGCTGGCGGAGGTGGTGAGCAGCATCAAGCCACCATCGGGGCTTTTCGTCATCGAGAACGACGACGCCGGGCCCGTGGCGACGACCCTTTGCGTGCAGGACAATGATCTTGCCGGCATTCTGTCGGTTGCGGTTTCGCCGCAGCACAGGCGCAAGGGTCTTGGCGCCGAGATCCTGACATCGGCATTGCGTTGGGCGCGGATGCGCAGCGCCAAGGCTGCGTGGCTTCAGGTCGGCGCCGACAATGTGCCGGCTCTGGCACTTTATGCCAGCTTCGGCTTCCGCGAGGCCTATCGCTATTGCTATTGGCAACCTCCGGGGGACGCATGAGCGAAGCAGGCCGCAAGATCCTTCTCGTCGCCGCCTGCGCGCTTATCGATGCCGATGGCCGCATCCTGCTGGCGCAGCGTCCGGAAGGCAAATCACTCGCCGGCCTCTGGGAATTTCCGGGCGGCAAGGTCGAGGCCGGCGAAACGCCCGAGGAAACGCTTGTGCGCGAGCTTCAGGAAGAACTCGGCATCCAGACCAAGATCGCCTGCCTGGCGCCGCTGACCTTTGCCAGCCACACCTATGAAACCTTTCATCTGCTGATGCCGCTCTACATCTGCCGGCGCTTCGAGGGCATCCCGCGCGGCCAGGAAGGGCAGGCGCTCAAGTGGGTTCGGCCGCAGGCCCTGCGCGACTATCCGATGCCACCAGCCGACGAGCCGTTGATCCCGTTCCTGCAGGATCTGCTTTAAGAGTCAGGCCCGGTGCTTCCACTGCTGTTTGCCCTGGTAGAATTGCGCTGGATTAGATTTCCTTGAAGCGGAAGTTCGACTTGGCGAGCTGATCGAGATTGTTCTCCATAGCCTCTCGATGGGAAGGTCCTGTCTTCGGTGTTCTCCGGAGCAACTCCGTCAGCATTTCCGACTGTCTGGTTGAATTCCGTCGGATTGCCTCCAGATGTTCCAACATCAATCCGAAGGTGAAAATCACGGCGCCGCAAAATGCATAGGCAAGCGCGGCGATCAACCCCGCGACAAAGCCGCCAATGCCTCCGATGAAAAGCATCGAGACAGCCAGCACGATCGCGAGGGCGACAATGATGCCGCCGACGGCTTTGAACAATCCTACCATGCATTAGCTCTACTACAACCTATGAGGATATCATGCTTCATAGGTTGCATCGGAAAGATTGAATGTCAATCTCAACTTATTAGTGCATTTACTTGAAGCTATTCTTTTGCGTGTTGTCCTGAGGGGAATTTGTCGCCTGATGATGCGTTCGCTCTCTTTTGAGTTCGCGGCGCACATATTCGGCGCATCCGGAAACGACTCGCAGCAAGTATGGTTAACGAAAATTAGCCATTTTAAATCAGGCTCATAACCCGAATCGGACACTGTCCCGGAATTTTACGTCTCATTAATTTGCATGTGGATATTAAGGGATCGTTTATGACCTTCTGGCATTCAATGCTCTCAATCAAGCAGTTGTTGGGTGCGTTAAAGAAGGCTTGACACAATGGACGACGATTTCTGGAAAGCTGTTCGCGAAAAGGAGCAGTCCTATTCCACGTCGCGCAAGACGGGCGCGTTGAATATCGCTCTGCTGTTCGGTACGGCGGCGGTCGCGCTTTCGCTTATCCTGACGCCAATGCTCTCCGACAAATCGAAGTCGCGCGTGCTTGCGAGCGCACCGGATCTCGACAATATTACGACCGGTTCTATCCCTCAGACCGAGAACGGCAAGCGTTACACGATCCGCCGCAGCGTGCTGCAGCATGAGCCGGGTTCGGTCTGTGTCGTTCAGGGTTACGGCGCCGACAGCGGCTGCTGACAATTGCATGAGCATAGCTTGCCGGATGCCATGACGAGCATCGGATTCACTTGATGTTGATGTCCAATGCTGGGGCTGGGAGCTTTGAGCGCATGCGTTCCGTACGGCGTATTTTCAATGACAAGACCGGCGCGACGGTCATCGAATATGGCCTGATCGCCGCCTTGATGTCGGCAGCGATCATCAGTGGCGTCGGCGCCTTCGGCGGCAGCCTTTCGGAGGTGTTCAACACACTCTCCAACACGGTTCAGAATTCGACAGCTTCCAGTAATTGATTTGCCGCGGGGCCGGCCGCTATTGCTTGAGCTTGTGCTCCTCGACCTTGAGCGCATCGGCGAGCCGCGTCTTGGCGGAGCCCGGTCGCAGCGGCTTCTGCTGGCTTTCGTGCGGCGTCCAGCCTGACAGGTAGATGATCGAGAATGTCGCCCTGATCCGGCCGTCCGGATCGGAATAGCGTTCGGCGTAGAGTTCCGCCGCACGCAGGAAGAAGGCGCGCGTCAATGGCTTGCGGCTGCGGTCGACGAGCGGGTTGGTCATGCCCATGGCGCGCAGGTCGCGCATTAGGGCAAACAGATTGTCGTAGCGCACCGTATAGGTCTCGGCGTCGATGACGGGCAGGGTGAAGCCGGCGCGCTGCAAGAGACCGCCGACATCGCGGACGTCGGCAAAGGGGATGACGCGCGGGCTGGCGCCCCCGGTCAGCTCGACCTCGGCCGCGAGCAGCACGTCGCGCAGCTCCTGCAGGGTTCCGGAGCCGGGGATCGCCGCCAGGAAAAGACCATCCGCCTTCAGCGCCCGGCGGATTTGGATGAAGACGCCGGGCGTGTCGTTGGTGACGTGCAGGCTCAGCGGCGAGAGCACGAGATTGACCGTTTCAGCCTCCAGCGGCAATTCCTCCGGCGGCGCCTCGATGACGGTCTCATCGGGGGCAGCAAAGCCCAACTCGCTTTCGATCCTTCTCAGATGTCCGATCTTGCCAGTCGCCAGAGCCAGGCGAGCAGCAATGCCGGTCGCGCCATGCAGCTCGACCGCCTCGTCGAAATGGCGCTCGGTAACAGCCAGCCGTTCCGCTAGTTCGCCGGCTGCAATGTCAAGCAGGAAAGCAGCCTTCTGGTCGCCTTGTCTCAATGCCCGGCGTTTGCGGGCCGCAAGCAGCGATTGGTCGAACACGATTTCCATGGCGATTTCCTGCGATATCATCAATTGGGCGAGATGGTGGGCATGTGTGTTTTCCCTTCGCAAAGCCTGCGGGAAAAAGCTAGTCTCCATCATATGGGAATGATGGGGCACGAAATCACCTTATCCATGCTGGGTGCCGGGCTGAAGAAGCCCTGGCTGGCGCTCGCCGATCTCGTCTATCCGCCCGCCTGTCCGGGTTGCGGGGTTTCGGTCGGCGCGCATCGCGGTCTCTGCCCGGCTTGCTGGTCCGGTATTCGCTTCATCGAGCGGCCCTATTGCGAGGTTCTGGGCAGCCCGTTTTCCCACGATCTCGGTGCTGGCATTCTCAGCGCCGAAGCGATCGCCGATCCACCCGTCTTCGATCGCCTGCGCTCCGCCGCCGTTCATGACGGTATCGTGCGGGATCTTGTTCTCAGCCTGAAATACCGCGATCGCACCGATCTGGCGCCGATGATGGCCGGATGGATGCTGCGCGCCAGCGATGGCACCGTCGCCGGCTGCGATGCGATCATTCCCGTGCCGCTGCACCGGGCGCGGCTGTTTGGGCGCAAGTATAATCAGGCGGCCGAACTTGCCCGCCATGTCGCCCGCCTGTCGGGCAAGCCTTTGCTGGCTACGGCGCTCCTGCGCGTCAAGCGCACGAGCCGGCAGGTCGGCCTTGGGGCGAAGGCGCGGCAGGACAATGTGCGCGGCGCTTTCACCGTCTCCGAGCACCGGGCGGCCGATATATTCGGCCGGCGCATCGTTCTGGTCGATGACGTCTATACCACCGGAGCGACCGTGGCGGCTGCGACGCGAGCCTTGAAGAAAGCAGGTGCGGCCGATGTCTCGGTTTTGACCTTTGCAAGGGTCGTCGGCCATCTTATATGAAATTCAGTATGAGCTTTTCCGGAGTGGATCATGGCATCCGTCGTTATCTATACGCGTGAATTCTGCGGCTATTGCGCCCGCGCGAAATCGCTGCTCGAATCCAAGGGCGTCGATTATGTCGAACACAACGCAACCTATTCGCCGGAGCTGCGGCAGGAGATGATCGCCAAGGCGAAGGGGGCTTCCACCTTCCCGCAGATCTTCATCAACGGCGAGCATGTCGGCGGCTGCGACGATATCCATGCGCTCGACCGGGCCGGCAAGCTCGATCCGATGCTGGCAGCCTGACCTGTCTTGACGAAGGAGAAACCGATGAGCTTCAAGGCTGCCGCCATCCAGATGTGTTCCGGTGTCGATCCGGTGAAGAACGCGGCTGACATGGCGCGTCTGGTGCGCGATGCCGCGTCGCAGGGCGCCATCTATGTGCAGACGCCGGAAATGACGGGTGCGGTGCAGAAGGATCGCCCGGGCCTGCGTGCCGTCCTGCGCGACGAACCGAACGATATCATCGTCAAGACGGCGTCCGAGCTGGCGAAGGAGCTCGGCATTCATCTTCATATCGGTTCGACCGCCATTGCGCTCGACGACGGCAAGATCGCCAATCGCGGCTTCCTTTTCGGTCCTGACGGCAAGCTCATCAATCGTTACGACAAGATCCACATGTTCGATGTCGATCTCGACAATGGCGAAAGCTGGCGCGAAAGCGCCGTCTATCGGCCGGGATCGGAAGCGCGCATCGCGTCGCTTCCTTTTGCCGAGCTCGGCTTTTCCATCTGCTACGACGTGCGCTTCCCGCAGCTCTTCCGCGCCCAAGCCGTTGCCGGCGCCGAGGTGATGACGGTGCCTGCCGCCTTCACCAGGCAGACGGGCGAGGCGCATTGGGAAATCCTGCTGCGCGCCCGCGCCATCGAAAACGGCATGTTCGTCATTGCCGCCGCGCAGGCCGGCAAGCATGAGGACGGCCGCGAAACCTTCGGTCATTCGATGATTATCGATCCCTGGGGCAAGGTGCTGGCATCGGCCGGCGGCACCGGCGAGGCTGTCGTCATCGCCGAGATCGATGTCGCGGCGGTGAAGTCGGCCCATGACAAAATTCCCAATCTGAAGAATGCGCGCGAATTCTCGCTGGAGAAGATTGCGACGCCGGCGGCTGGAGGCGTCGCTGCTTGATCCGTTACTCCCTCAGCTGCGACAATGCCCACGAATTCGAGGGCTGGTTTTCCGAAAGTGCCGATTTCGACCGTCAGGTTGAAAGCGGCTTCCTGACGTGCCCGGTCTGCAATTCGGCTGCGATTTCCAAGCTCCTGATGGCGCCTTCGGTTTCGACCGCGCGTAAAAAGGACGAGATGCAGACGCTGGCCATGGATGCCGCCCGCAAGGAAGCGTTGGTCAAGCTCAAGGAGGCGGTCGAGGCCATCAAATCCAATGCCGAGGATGTCGGCACGAAGTTTCCGGAAGAGGCTCGCAAGATCCACTATGGCGAGGCGGATGCGCGCGGAATCATCGGCAAGGCGACGCCGGACGAGGCGCAAGCGCTTGTCGAGGAAGGCATCGAGATCGCCGCCATCCCCGTGCTGCCCGACGATATCAATTGATGCCGGCTGAGGTGGGGAGCCTGCACCCCCCTCTGTCCCTATCGGGACATCTCCCCCACAAGGGGGGAGATTGTTGGGAGTTTGCCGCTCGTCTCTCAAAAACAATAGGCTATGATTTCTGCAGGCTCGATGTTTATTTGTTGTGAAGAGGGTGCTCCAGGTCGCCGATCTCCCCCTTGTGGGGGAGATGTCACGAAGTGACAGAGGGGGTATCAGAGCTTCAGTAGCCGCAGTGTTGCTGGCATGGCGATATCACGCGGCCCGCTTGGCCACCAACATGTAGTTGACGTCCATATCCTTCGAGAGGTTCCACCGATCCTGCAGCGGCGAATAGAAGACGCCGGTGCGGGTTACGATGTCGAGGCCGTTTGCGGCAAGCGGCTTTTCGATTTCTTCGGGGCGCACGAGCTTTTCATACTGGTGGGTGCCGCGCGGCAGCCAGCGCAGCACGTTTTCCGCCGCGAAAATGGCAAGGGCTGCCGCCTTCATGGTGCGGTTGATGGTCGCAACGAACATCAGGCCGCCGGGCCGCACCATTTTCGCGCAGGTGGACAGGAAGAACTCGACGTCGGCAACGTGCTCGACCACTTCCATGTTCAGCACGATATCGAAGGTCTCGCCGGCCTCGGCCAGCTGCTCGGCGGTGACGGCGCGATAGTCGACGGAAACGCCGGACGCCTTCGCGTGCGTCGAGGCAATGCCGATGTTCTTCTCGGAGGGGTCGGCGCCGACGACCGAGGCGCCCATGCGCGCCATCGGCTCGGACAGCAGGCCGCCGCCGCAGCCGATATCGAGCACGCGCAGGCCTTCCAGCGGCCTGCTGCTCTTCGGATCCCGCTCGAAATTCTCGCAGGCGCGGTCACGAATATAGGCCAGGCGCACGGGGTTGAACTTGTGCAAGGGCTTGAACTTGCCGGTCGGGCTCCACCACTCGGCCGCCATGGCGGAAAAACGGTCCACTTCGCTCTGGTCGATCGTGCTCTTTGCCGTTTCGCTCATGGCTTACTCCGTGATTGGCGTCGTTCCGCGGCTCGGACGACCGCAGGCAATAATTCTGATCCGAGATGTGAAGTCGGACGATCGACACGCGATGTCAAGGGCTGCGACTTTCGATCACCTGTGGGGTATCCCGCTCGGGAGGCGCGAATTGCGATACCGAGGTTGACATGGAGGTATCGTATGGCCGATCAATCGCCCGGGCTGTCAAACGGACTTTCAGAACCGGGATCGATTCCGATCAACCGGCTTGCAGAGGAGTTCCTCATGAGACTATTCCGTCTCGCGACTGCTATCGCCATCGGCTGCCTCGCGGCCGGCCATGCATATGCCGGAGACGGCAAGGGGTTTCGCCTGGCGATCGATGGCGTGGAGGTGGGCATCAATCCCGGCGATGCGCTCGACGTCACCCTGAAGGATGGCCGCAAGGTTTCGGTGGAGCTGCAGCGCAGCGAATCCGTGACGTTCACCGGCGGCAAATTTTCCTTCGATCATGACGGCAAGTTTACGGTCGCAAAGACCGATCTTGGTGGCGGCGTGCAGCAATATGCGCTGATGACGCCGATCGGCACCGGCATCATCGTTCAGGAGTACAAGGGCCTCAATCCGACCGGAATTACGGATTTCGTGCTGCAGCAGATGGTGCAGGAAAGCATCAGCGGCGGTGCCAAGATGACCAAGGAGACGACGCAGCGCACGCTTCCGGGCGGCAGTGTGCTCAAGGGCGTGAAGGCCGAGACGACCACGGACAACGACGTCATGGATTACGAGATCGTCGCGACCGGCCGGCCGGAGGGCGGCGTGCTCGTTGCGACCTTCCTCAACAAGGAAAACATCCCGAAGGAAGGCGCCATTCTGAGCAAGCTTTGGTCGAGCCTAAAAGTGGAGTATTAAAGAATAGTTTTAGGCGTATCGGGCGGTTGATGCTATTGCGCCCGCCTGACAAACTCGCTAAGAGACGGCCCCATTGAGATCCCGCTTTTCCGGCTACCGAACTGGAAGGGCGATTTTGCATGTCGGGCTTTCTGCATTCAGCCGCCCGGCGCAGGGTACTGGTAGAGGCACATGGCACGCATCGTGATGAAATTCGGCGGAACTTCCGTCGCGGATCTGGACCGTATCAGGAATGTGGCACGCCATGTGAAACGCGAGGTCGATGCCGGCCATGAGGTGGCGGTCGTCGTTTCCGCGATGTCCGGCAAGACCAACGAGCTGGTCGGCTGGGTCCAGAACATGCCGAAAGTCGCGGGTGCAAATCATTCGATCTACGACGCGCGCGAGTATGACGCGATCGTCGCCTCGGGCGAGCAGGTGACTTCAGGCCTGCTGGCGATCGCGCTGCAGGCCATGGGCATCAATGCCCGCTCTTGGCAGGGCTGGCAGATCCCGATCCGGACCGACAACGCACACGGCGCGGCGCGCATTCTCGAAATCGACGGCGGCGAGATGATCCGCCGCATGGGAGAGGGCCAGGTGGCCGTCGTCGCCGGCTTCCAGGGGCTCGGTCCCGACAATCGCATCTCGACGCTCGGACGCGGCGGTTCCGATACCTCGGCGGTGGCGATCGCAGCTGCCGTGAAGGCCGATCGCTGCGATATCTATACCGATGTCGACGGCGTCTACACCACCGATCCGCGCATCGAGCCGAAGGCACGCCGCCTGAAGAAGATCGCCTTCGAGGAAATGCTCGAAATGGCGTCTCTTGGCGCCAAGGTATTGCAGGTGCGCTCGGTCGAGCTGGCCATGGTGTTCAAGGTTCGCACCTTCGTGCGCTCTTCTTTCGAGGATCCCGATGCTCCGGGCATGGGCGATCTGCTCAACCCGCCCGGAACGCTGATTTGTGACGAGGATGAAATCGTGGAACAGGAAGTAGTCACCGGCATTGCCTATGCCAAGGATGAGGCCCAGATCTCGCTGCGCCGTCTCGCCGACCGGCCGGGTGTCTCCGCCGCGATCTTCGGGCCGCTGGCCGAAAGCCACATCAATGTCGACATGATCGTCCAGAACATCTCCGAGGACGGGTCCAAGACCGACATGACCTTCACGGTTCCTTCCGGCGATGCGGAGAAGGCGCTGCGCGTTCTCGGCGAGAACAAGGAAAAGATCGGCTACGATGTCGTCCAGAGCGAATCAGGCCTGGTCAAGGTGTCGGTCATCGGCGTCGGCATGCGTTCGCATGCGGGCGTGGCCGCGACCGCTTTCCGGGCACTTGCCGAAAAAGGCATCAACATCAAGGCTATTACGACGTCAGAAATCAAGATTTCCATCCTGATTGACGGTCCTTATGCAGAACTCGCAGTCAGGACTTTGCATTCCTGCTACGGTCTGGATAAGAGTTGATTCAGGACTGCTGACGACGGACCGTTACGGAGGCGAGTTTCGGCCGGCCCTGACGTGGGCAAGACAGGCATGACATCTTGATTCGGGAGCTAGTGGCGCAATGAGAGACCTATCCGGCGGTCCACGCGTTCTGCTCAAGCGGCTACGCGAGTTGATGGCGGAGCCGCTGGAGCCGCAGGAGCGTCTTGACCGGATCGTCCGCCAGATTGCCAGCAACATGGTTGCCGAGGTGTGCTCGGTCTATGTGCTGCGTGCGGACGGCGTTCTCGAACTTTACGCCACCGAAGGCCTCAACAAGGAAGCCGTCCACCTTTCGCAATTGAAGATGGGACAGGGCCTCGTCGGCACGATTGCCGCTTCCGCCCAGCCGCTCAACCTTTCGGACGCGCAATCGCATCCCGCCTTCCGCTACCTGCCGGAAACCGGCGAAGAGATTTACCACTCCTTCCTCGGCGTGCCGATCCTGCGCACGGGCCGGTCGCTCGGCGTTCTCGTCGTGCAGAACAAGGCGAGCCGCACCTACCGCGAGGAAGAGCTGGAAGCGCTCGAAACGACGGCCATGGTGCTGGCCGAGATGATCGCCACCGGCGAGCTGAAGAAGATCACCAAGCCCGGCCTGGAGCTCGATCTCACCCGCTCGGTCACCATCGACGGCGATACCTATAATGAAGGCATCGGCCTCGGCTATGTCGTGCTGCACGAGCCGCGCATCGTCGTCACCAACCTGCTGAACGAAGATGCAGACAAGGAAATCGGCCGCCTGGCCGAGGCGCTCGGCTCGCTGCGCATCTCGATCGACGACATGCTGTCGCGTCGCGACGTCTCCATGGAAGGCGAGCATCGCGAGGTGCTTGAAACCTACCGCATGTTCGCGCACGACCAGGGCTGGGTGCGCAAGCTCGAGGAAGCCGTCCGCAACGGTCTGACCGCGGAAGCGGCGGTCGAAAAGGTGCAGAGCGATACGAAGGCGCGCATGATGCGCCTGACCGACCCGTATCTTCGCGAGCGCATGCACGATTTCGAGGATCTGGCGAACCGGCTGCTGCGGCAGCTCATCGGACATTCGGGCCGCACCAGTGCCGAAGGGTTCCCGAACGACGCGATCATCTTCGCGCGCGCCATGGGCGCGGCAGAACTGCTCGATTATCCGCGCGCCAACATTCGCGGCCTGGTGCTGGAGGAAGGCGCGGTTACCAGCCACGTCGTCATCGTCGCCCGCGCCATGGGCATTCCCGTCGTCGGGCAGGCGACAGGCATCGTCGCGCTCGCGGAAAACGGTGATCCGGTCATCATCGATGGCGATGGCGGCTATGTGCATCTGCGGCCGATGGCCGATCATCAGCGCTCCTATGAAGAAAAGGTGCGGTTCCGCGCCCGCCGGCAGGAACAGTTCCGCGCCTTGCGTTCGGTCGAGCCGGTCACCAAGGACGGGCAGCGCATTTCGCTCCTGATGAATGCCGGCCTGCTGGTCGATCTGCCGCAGCTTGCCGAATCCGGCGCCGAGGGCATCGGCCTGTTCCGGACCGAGCTGCAGTTCATGATTGCCTCGACCATGCCGAAGGCGGAAGAGCAGGAAGTATTCTATCGCAATGTCCTGAAGCAGGCAGGCGGGCGCGTCGTCACCTTCCGGACGCTCGACATCGGCGGCGACAAGGTCGTTCCCTATTTCCGCGCGCATGAGGAAGAAAACCCGGCGCTCGGCTGGCGGGCTATCCGTCTCTCGCTTGACCGCCCCGGCCTGCTGCGCACGCAGCTTAGGGCCATGCTGAAGGCGGCGGCCGACAGCGAGTTGAAGATGATGGTGCCGATGGTCACGGAGGTCTCCGAGATCAAGGCCGTGCGCGAACTCGTGCAGAAGGAAGTGCAGCACCTCTCGCGCTTCGGGCATGGCCTGCCGCGCAAGCTGCAGTTCGGCGCCATGCTGGAGGTGCCGGCGCTGCTGTGGCAGCTGGACGAGCTGATGGCGGAAGTCGATTTCGTCTCGGTCGGCTCCAACGACCTGTTCCAGTTCTCGATGGCGGTGGATCGCGGCAATGCGCGGGTGTCGGATCGGTTCGATCCGCTCGAACGGCCGTTCCTGCGCATCCTGCGCGATATCGTGCGCGCCGGCGAGCGCAACAAGACGCCGGTGACGCTGTGCGGCGAGCTGGCCGGCAAGACGATTTCGGCGATGGCCTTGTTGGGCATCGGCTTCCGTTCGGTCTCGATGTCGCCGGCGTCGATCGGCCCGGTCAAGGCCATGCTGCTCGGGCTTGACCTCAGGGCCCTGTCGGATGTCATGGAGACCGCGCTGGATGACAAGCAGCCGACGACTTCCATGCGGGAGATCCTTGTGCGCTTTGCCGAGAGCCACAATATTCCGCTTTAGCGCGTGATCCTGAAAAACACGAAGCGGTTTCCGGGCAAGATCATGCGCATCACATCAAAGCTGACATAATAAGAAGAATTGGAGTCCAGGGTGGCGAAGCTCCCCGTTGAAAAAATGCGCGAGTTGGAACGCCGTTTCGGCGAGATCGAGGCGCGCATGTCCGCCGGCCCTGCCGCGGATGTCTATGTGAAGCTTGCTTCCGAATATTCCGAACTGCAGCCGGTCGTCACCAAGATCCGCGACTATGAGCGCGCTATCGCCGAAGCTGCCGATCTTGAAACCATGCTCTCCGACAAGTCCGTCGACCGCGAAATGCGCGATCTCGCCGAAATGGAGCTGCCCGAGGTCAAGGAGCGCATCGAGACGCTGGAAAAGGATATCCAGATCGAGTTGCTGCCGAAGGACGCAGCCGACGAGAAGAGCGCCATCCTCGAAATCCGCGCCGGCACGGGCGGCTCGGAAGCCGCGCTGTTCGCTGGCGATCTTTTCCGCATGTACGAGCGGTTCGCGGCCAGCAACGGCTGGAAGGTGGAAGTGCTTTCCTCCAGCGACGGCGAAGCGGGGGGCTTCAAGGAAATCATCGCCACGATCAGCGGCAAGGGGGTATTCTCCCGGCTGAAGTTCGAATCCGGTGTCCATCGCGTGCAGCGCGTGCCGGAAACCGAAGCCGGCGGGCGCATCCATACCTCGGCGGCAACCGTTGCCGTGCTGCCCGAAGCCGAGGAAATCGATATCGAGATCCGGCCCGAGGATATCCGCATCGATACCATGCGTTCATCGGGCGCCGGCGGCCAGCACGTCAACACCACGGACTCGGCCGTGCGCATCACGCATCTTCCCTCCGGCATCGTCGTCACGAGCTCGGAAAAGTCGCAGCATCAGAACCGCGCCAAGGCCATGCAGGTGTTGCGTTCGCGCCTGTTCGACATGGAGCGCCAGCGCGCCGACAGCGCGCGTTCCGCCGACCGCAAGAGCCAGGTCGGCTCAGGCGACCGGTCCGAACGCATCCGCACATACAATTTCCCGCAGGGGCGCGTCACCGACCATCGCATCAACCTGACGCTCTACAAGCTCGACCGGATGATGATCGGCGAGATCGACGAGGTGGTCGATGCGCTGCTGGCGGACTATCAGGCGAGCCAGCTCGCCCAGCTCGGCGAACAGACATGAGCGGCGGGCAGGGGCCGACGGTATCCGGGCTCCTGCAGGAGGTGCGCGCCCGCTTTGCCGAGGCCGATCTCGACGATCCCGCCACGGAGGCGCGCATTCTTGTCGGCGGGCTTCTCCGCCTTCCCGCCACCGGGCTCGTGACGCGAGGCTCCGAGGCCGTGTCAGCGGAAGATGCGGCGACGGTGCGAAACGCTATTGCCCGCAGGCTCAACCATGAGCCGGTTCACCGAATTCTTGGGGAGCGGGAATTCTACGGCCTCTCCCTGCGGCTCTCGGCGGCAACGCTCGAACCGCGGCCTGATACCGAAATTCTCGTCGATACGATGCTACCGCATATGCGGCGCCTTGAATCCGGGCTCGGCAATCTCCATATCCTGGATCTGGGAACGGGAACCGGAGCCATTTGTCTGGCCCTGCTCCATGAGAGCCCGAAAGCAACGGGTGTAGGTTCCGATGTATCCAGCGAAGCGCTGGAAACCGCTCGCGGGAACGCTGAGCGAAATGGCCTGGCGGCGCGGTTTCGTACCGCGCATGGAAGCTGGTTTGACGCCATCCACGAACGTTTTCATGTGATTGTCTCAAATCCGCCCTATATTGCGTCTAGTGTCATTTCCACTCTCGCTCCAGAAGTAAAGGATTTCGATCCTCCCGCGGCCCTTGACGGGGGCCTTGATGGGCTGGATGCATATAGAGCGATCGCAAAGGATGCGGCGCGGTTTCTGCACCCGGATGGGATGATAGGGGTGGAGATCGGTTACGATCAGCGTGAAACGGTGACTTCGGTTTTTGAAGGAGCAGGGTTCTCCCTCGTCGAGGCGGTTCGTGACTACGGCCAGAACGACAGGGTGCTTGTGTTTGAATTTCAACATTAGCGAGACATTCTGCGGCAGATCTGTGGAACCGCTGTTGTTATCGCAAAGAAAAAGCTTGGATTTCCTGAGGAAGCAATATAGGTTGCGCTCACGCGTTGGGCGGCTGGGAATGAACGAGACGATTCGTTTATCTTGGACAGCCTCGGGGATCTGCTCTTTGGTAAGAGTGTCAAAGGTTGAAGATAACCCAATGCGTGATCAGTTTAATCTGACGTAGTCGAGCGGCAGACCGGCGCTAAAGCGCAGTTTGCTTGCGGCACGCAGGCCCTGGTTCGGGAGTGTCCGGACCACGGCGGCAGGTGTCGTGTATGATTTTATCCCAACGAAGAGAATTCAGGTGAAGGATCTATGAGGCCAGGACAGCAGAACAAGCGCGGTCGGGGGCGTGGTAACAACAACGGCGGCGGCGGCGGAAATAACAACAACAACAACAATTTCAACCGCAAGGGCTCGAACCCGCTGACCAGGACTTACGACAGCTCCGGTCCCGATGTGAAGATCCGCGGAACCGCACAGCATATCGCCGAGAAATACGCGGCTTTGGCGCGCGATGCTCAAAGCTCCGGCGACCGCGTTATGGCTGAAAACTACCTGCAGCATGCCGAACACTACAATCGGATCATTGCCAGCGCCCAGGCGCAGATGCAGGAGCGCTACCAGCGCGAAGATCAACACAATTACAACGACCGCGATGCTGCAGACCGCGATATCGACGATATCGATGCACACGAGATCGACGATCAGCCGCAGATGGCTCAGCCCGTGGCTCGTCCGCCGGCTGCCGCCGCTCCGGCTCCCGAGCCCGAAGTCATCAACGGCACGGGCCCCCAGCCGGTAATCGAAGGCATTCCGGCCGAAGTCGCGATCGAGGAGGAAACTCCGGCGGTCGCCGCTACCGAGCGTCAGCCGCGTCGTCGCAGCACCGGCAGCCGTCCGCGCCGTCAGCCGCGCCGCGGCGCTGCGGCAGGCGATGGAGAAGGCCAGGGCGAAGAAGCTTCGGGCGAAGCCCCTGCTCTGGTGGAAGCCACCTCCGAATAAGTTGCTCGCTTCCGTCGAGGCGATCTGGACTATCGAAGCGAAGAAATCGGGAATGGCGGCAAAAGGCCGCCATTCCTTTTTTTATGCGAGCCAACGGCTTTTCGGGCCATTCCGGGTGGCTTTAATCGAGGATGCGCGTGGAACGGCACGCATCGGTTTTTCCACTCGGCTGCCCTTTAAACTCTTCAAATACCCTCCCATATTCTCCTTAGTTGCTCTGCCGCAAATCTCAATGGCGGAAGGGCGGGGCCTGCCTCTTGAGGGGGCTCAATCTCAATCATCGGTCTGCGCCGGTCAGGGCAGGGCGATCCATGGAGGTCTAGATATGAATATTGAAAAATACTCCGAGCGGGTGCGTGGTTTTCTGCAATCCGCCCAGACGAATGCGCTTGCGCAGGGCAATCAGCAATTTGCTCCCGAACATGTATTGAAGGTGCTGCTGGACGACGATCAGGGCATGGCGTCCTCGTTGATCGAGCGCGCCGGAGGCGATGCAAAGGCCGCCCGCCTTGCCAATGACGCAGCGCTTGCCAAGCTGCCGAAGGTTTCCGGCGGTGATGGCCAGATCTACCTTTCTCAGCCGCTCGCCAAGGTTTTTGCCGCCGCCGAGGAAGCCTCGAAGAAAGCCGGTGACAGCTTCGTCACCGTCGAACGTCTCCTGCAGGCGCTGGCGATCGAGCCGACGGCTTCGACGTCCGCGACGCTGAAGAAGGCCGGCATCACGCCCGTTGCCCTCAATCAGGTCATCAACGATATCCGCAAGGGCCGCACGGCCGACTCCGCCAACGCGGAGCAGGGTTTCGATTCCTTGAAGAAGTATGCTCGCGACCTCACCGCCGAGGCCCGCGAAGGCAAGCTCGACCCGGTGATCGGCCGCGACGACGAAATCCGCCGCACGATCCAGGTTCTGTCGCGCCGTACCAAGAACAACCCCGTGCTCATCGGCGAGCCCGGCGTCGGCAAGACGGCAATCGTCGAAGGCCTGGCGCTGCGCATCGTCAATGGCGATGTGCCGGAATCGCTGAAGGACAAGAAGCTGATGGCGCTCGACATGGGCGCCCTGATTGCCGGTGCGAAGTTCCGTGGCGAGTTCGAGGAGCGGCTGAAGGCCGTGCTCAACGAAGTGCAGGCGGAAAACGGCGAGATCATCCTGTTCATCGACGAAATGCATACGCTGGTCGGTGCCGGCAAGGCCGATGGCGCCATGGATGCGTCCAACCTGCTGAAGCCCGCTCTTGCCCGTGGCGAACTTCATTGCGTCGGTGCGACCACGCTTGACGAATACCGCAAGCATGTCGAGAAGGATCCGGCGCTTGCCCGCCGCTTCCAGCCCGTCATGGTCGAAGAGCCGACCGTCGAGGATACGATTTCGATCCTGCGCGGCCTGAAGGAAAAATACGAGCAGCACCACAAGGTCCGCATCGCCGATGCCGCCCTGGTGGCCGCGGCGACCTTGTCGAACCGCTACATCACCGACCGCTTCCTGCCGGACAAGGCCATCGACCTGATGGACGAAGCGGCAGCGCGTCTGCGCATGCAGGTGGATTCGAAGCCGGAAGAGCTCGACGAACTCGATCGTCGCATCATCCAGCTGAAGATCGAGCGCGAAGCATTGAAGAAGGAAACCGACCAGGCCTCGGCCGATCGGCTGAAGCGGCTGGAGACCGAGCTTACCTCGCTGGAAGAGGAAGCCGATGCGCTGACCGCGCGCTGGCAGGCCGAAAAGCAGAAGCTGGGCCTTGCCGCCGATCTGAAGAAGCAGCTCGACGACGCCCGCAACGAGCTGGCGACCGCCCAGCGCAAGGGTGAATTCCAGCGGGCGGGCGAGCTTGCCTATGGGGTGATCCCCAATCTGGAGAAAGAGCTCCACGCCGCGGAAGAGCAGGATAGTGCCCGCGATTCCATGGTGCAGGAAGTGGTGACCGCCGACAACATCGCCCAGGTCGTTTCCCGCTGGACCGGGATTCCCGTGGACAAGATGCTGGAAGGCGAGCGCGACAAGCTGCTCCGGATGGAGGACGAGCTGGCAAAGTGGGTGGTCGGCCAGGGCGACGCCGTTCAGGCGGTCTCGCGCGCCGTTCGCCGCTCGCGTGCCGGCCTGCAGGATCCGAACCGGCCGATCGGCTCGTTCATCTTCCTCGGCCCGACCGGCGTCGGCAAGACGGAGCTGACCAAGGCGCTTGCCCGCTTCCTCTTCGACGACGATACGGCAATGGTGCGTATCGACATGTCGGAATACATGGAGAAGCACTCCGTGGCCCGGCTGATCGGCGCTCCTCCCGGCTATGTCGGCTATGAGGAAGGCGGCGCGCTGACCGAAGCCGTCCGCCGCCGGCCCTACCAGGTCGTGCTGTTCGACGAGATCGAGAAGGCGCATCCCGATGTCTTCAACATCCTGCTCCAGGTTCTGGACGACGGACGCTTGACGGACGGGCAGGGCCGCACGGTCGACTTCCGCAACACGATGATCATCATGACCTCCAACCTGGGCGCCGAATATCTGACCCAGTTGAAGGACGGCGATGACAGCGATCAGGTGCGTGAGCAGGTGATGGAAGTGGTCCGGTCGCATTTCCGGCCGGAGTTCCTCAACCGTGTCGACGAGATCATTCTGTTCCATCGCCTGAAGCGCGATGAGATGGGCGCGATCGTCGATATCCAGCTGGAGCGGCTGTTGAAGCTGCTGTCGGAACGCAAGATCACGCTCGAGCTCGACGAGGATGCCCGCAACTGGCTGGCCAACAAGGGCTATGATCCGGTCTATGGTGCAAGGCCTCTGAAGCGGGTGATCCAGAAGTATGTCCAGGACCCGCTCGCCGAGCAGATCCTTTCCGGGCAGATTCCGGATGGCTCCGTCGTCAAGGTCACCAGCGGATCGGACCGGTTGTTGTTTCGCTCGCGCCAGGCTGTGAACGAAGCGGCCTAAGCGGCAATGAACGAATAGCTACGGATGGCGGCCTTCGGGCCGCCATTTTGCTGTCGGCTGCGGAGGCTACTTGCTGGCGACCTGCTTCGTCTTGTCGTCGCTGAGCAGCGTATCGATACGCTTGCGCTCCTCCTGGAACTTGGCGAGCGCGTCGCCGTCGAGCGACTTGCCGCCGGGGAGGCGAATCCGCAGCGGATCGACCTTCGTGCCGTTGACGATGAGCTCGTAGTGCAGGTGGGGCCCGGTTGCGAGGCCGGTCGAGCCGATAAAGCCGATCACCTGCCCCTGCACCACTTTCGCGCCCGGAACGATGCCCTTGGCGATGGCGCTCTGGTGGTTGTAGGAGGACACGTAGCCATTGGCATGGCGGATGAGCGTCTGGTTGCCGAAGCCGCCCGAATCCCAGCCCGCCTTCTCGACGATGCCGCTGCCGGCCGCGATGATCGGGGTGCCGCGTGGCGCTGCCCAGTCGACGCCGGTATGCATGCGCGCGAAGCCGAGGATCGGGTGGCGGCGCATGCCGAAGCCGGATTTGAAGATGCCTGTGGGAACGGGATTGCGCAGCAGGAATTGCCGGATGCTCTTGCCGTTTTCGTCGAAATAATCGATCGAGTGGTCGGCTGGATCCTCGAAGCGGTAGAAGCGCGTCACGTTATCGCCGAATCTGGCATTGACGTAGAGCAGCTCGGAATCGGCCGTCGCCTGTCCCTTGTCGTCGGCGACCGAGAAGAAGGCTTCCAGAGAATCCGTGGGTTTCAGCTGTGCCTGGAAGTCGACGTTGCTCGCGAGCAGCTTGACGACCTGCGCCACCATCTCCTTGCTCATGCCGTAGGAAAGGGCGGCGCGATAGATGCCGTCGTAGACGCTCGGCAGATCGCGGCCGGCGGCAGAGGCGGGGGCGTCGTTGTCGAATGCCGTGGCGATGGCGTCGAGCATCGGCGGCGCGCTGCCGGCGACGAAGTCGCCATGGTCGTTCTGGGCGATGGTGAGCAGATGGTTCGTGCCGCGATAGATGCTGGCGCGAATGATCTTGGCCTGCTCGCCCTTCTGGAGGATGCCGATGCGCAGCACATCGCCGGTGGAAACATTGGCCGAGCCGAAGAGCGGCTGTATTTTCGCGGCGACATCGTCCGCGTCCGCCTTCAGGTAGCCGGCCCCCGTCAGCGCCGTAGCGATCGGCATGCTTTCGCGAACCGGTATGATGTCGTCGGCGAATTCTTCCGTCTGCGCGGTCACGGCTTCCGGAGCGGCGACCGACATGTTCTCCTCGACGATGCGGGCGGCAAGGCCGGCGGTCAGGTCGACATCGGAATCGTCGTTGGCGAACCGGCGTGGATCGACATAGTAGAGCGCCGAAAGCTGCGTATTGCCGTCGGCGAGCACCGAGCCGTTGGAGCGGACGTTCTCCTCGACTTCCTCAAGCGACATCGAGCCGGCGAGCTGGAAAGGAATATCCTTGGCGGGGAAGGGCACCGTCTTCAGGCTGACTTCGGATTCCACGTCCGATCCGTAGATCGCCCCGGTCTTGTTGGCCGGCGGCGGGATGTTTTCGTCGGCGGAAAAGATCGCCAGCGGATCGAAGGGCGGATAGCTCTCGTTGGCGATGCGGTTGGTGGCGAGCGCGATCTTCACATGAGCGAAGGGCTGGCGCCGTACCACTTCCTTGTCCCCGTCGCGCACGACCGTCGAAACCTCGAGGATATTGCGATCGGAGGGTTTCGAGGCGATTGCGGTGGAAATCAGCCGGCCGCCGCGGGTGACCTGATCGTCCGAGGCGTCGTGGCTGTCGGCCGTCGCATATGCCTCGGCCGGGATGGCCAATTGCTGGCGACCGTCGAGTGCGGCAAACAGGGCGACGCCCATGAGGATGCTGGACGTGACGCCCGTCAGGAAGGTGCCGGAAAGCCACCGGAGCGAAACCTCGCGCCGATCCGGCGCCCGCCTGCCATCGGCCAGGATTGGCGGCTCGTTGCCGAGCGATCGGAGCATCATCTTGTCCGTCATCATGCCGATCGTGATCCGCTTCCTTTCCGCGAGCCCCAGGCTGGGGGCGAAGATGTGCATATTTATGACAGGGGTGTCAAATCAGACGCCCGCTTTTCACGTCGAGCGACGTTCTATTTCCCGTAAAATGCTAGGGGTACCTGAGCAGGCAAGGCGAGCAAAGGCGCCGGTTCGCGGCATGGTTCGCTATTACACCACTTATATGGGGCGCTTCCCGGCGGGATATCTGTGGGTATTTTGCCGTCCATTTCCGATGGTGACGGGGTGTTCATAAAACTCTCATAAGAATCAATCAGTTATTTGTTTTTTGATTTTTTCCAAAAACGGCTGTTGACTATATCGGGTTGGGGGGTCTATAAGCCCGATCACTGACGAGGGCGGCGGCGCTGCTGGCGACGAAGTCCTTCGCTCTAGTGTTTCCTGGATTGGCTGCGATGCTGATTGTTGGTTCTGGG
>NZ_WUEY01000036.1 GCF_010668395.1 Martinezella lusitana | reverse complement strand
CCTCGGCGGCATCGTCGTCAAGGCGGGTCTATCGAAGGCCGACCGTGCCTTTCTGCTCGGTGGCCTGCTCGAACTGGCGAGACTGGCGGCAGGCTCGCCGGAACATCGGCGGCTGCGCGATATCGGCAAAGAGGCGTTCAAGGCGCCTTCGCTCAATGGTGAGATCGCACAGGCTGAGGAGGAGGTGGTGGAATGGCATTGAAGGGGAAACTGCATCCGAGCCTGGTGCTCGTCCTCGTGCCGATCGCCGTCACCGCTATCACCGTCTATATCGTCGGCTGGCGATGGACCGGATTGGCCGCCGGCATGTCGGGCAAGACCGAATACTGGTTCCTGCGGGCAGCCCCGATGCCCGTGCTGCTGTTTGGACCGCTCACCGGCCTTTTGGCGGTTTGGACCTTGCCGATGCATCGCCGGCGGCCAATCGCCATGACAGGCCTGGTGTGCTTCTTGGCTATGGTGGGATTCTATGGTCTCAGAGAATATGGACGGCTCGCTCCCTTCGTCGAACGTGGTGTCGTCACCTGGAACTATGCCCTTTCCTATCTCGACATGATCGTCGTCATCGGCGCTTTGTGCGGCTTTATGGCGGTGGCGGTCTCGGCCCGGATCTCCACCGTCGTTCCCGAACAAGTCAAACGGGCGCGACGTGCGACTTTCGGCGATGCCGACTGGCTATCGATGTCGGCAGCGGGAAAGCTCTTTCCGGCTGATGGCGAGATCGTCGTCGGCGAGCGCTATCGTGTCGACAAGGATATCGTCCATGAGCTGCCCTTCGATCCGAACGACGGTTCGACCTGGGGGCAAGGCGGCAAGGCCCCACTTCTCACCTATAGCCAAGATTTCGATTCCACCCATATGCTCTTCTTTGCCGGATCGGGAGGATACAAGACCACCAGCAACGTCGTGCCGACGGCGCTGCGCTATACCGGACCCCTGATCTGTCTCGACCCGTCGACCGAGGTCGCACCGATGGTCGCCGAACATCGCACTCGCGTGCTGAAGCGCGAGGTCATGGTGCTCGATCCGACCAACCCGGTCATGGGCTTCAACGTGCTCGACGGGATCGAGACGTCGATCAGACAAGAGGAGGACATCGTCGGTGTCGCCCATATGCTGCTGTCGGAGAGCGTTCGTTTCGAAAGCTCGACCGGCTCCTACTTCCAGAGCCAGGCGCACAATCTTCTGACCGGACTGCTCGCCCACGTCATGCTGTCGCCCGAATATGCCGGTCGACGAAACCTGCGCAGCCTGCGCCAGATCGTGTCCGAGCCAGAACCGTCGGTGCTCGCCATGCTGCGCGACATTCAGGAGAATTCAGGCTCGGCCTTTATCCGCGAAACCTTGGGCGTATTCACCAACATGACCGAGCAGACCTTCTCGGGCGTGTATTCGACAGCGTCCAAGGATACGCAATGGCTTTCGCTCGACAGCTATGCGGCGCTGGTCTGCGGCAATGCGTTCAGGTCCAGCGATATCGTCAGCGGCAAGAAGGATATTTTCCTCAATATCCCCGCGTCGATCCTGCGCTCCTATCCGGGCATCGGCCGGGTGATCATCGGCGCGTTAATCAATGCCATGATTCAGGCTGACGGCAGTTTCAATCGTCGGGCGCTCTTCATGCTCGACGAGGTGGACCTGCTTGGTTACATGCGCGTCCTGGAAGAGGCGCGGGATCGCGGCCGCAAGTACGGGGTCAGCATGATGCTGATGTATCAGTCGGTCGGGCAGTTGGAGCGGCATTTCGGGAGAGACGGCGCGACGTCATGGATCGACGGCTGCGCCTTTGCGTCCTATGCCGCTATCAAAGCGCTCGACACGGCGCGCAACGTGTCGGCACAGTGCGGCGAAATGACGGTGGAGGTGAAAGGAAGCTCTCGCAACATCGGCTGGGACACGAAGAACAGCGCATCGCGTAAGTCGGAGAACGTCAATTTCCAGCGGCGGCCACTGATCATGCCGCATGAAATCACCCAGTCGATGCGCAAGGACGAACAGATCATTATCGTGCAGGGGCACAGCCCGATCCGCTGCGGTCGCGCGATCTACTTTCGGCGAAAGGACATGAATGCAGCGGCTAACGCCAATCGGTTCGTCAGAGCCACCCCATGATGCTCAGCCTGCTCTGCGCGGTCGTATTCCGCCTCGCTCACTTCGAGGTCAGTCGCATTCCGCAACGGCATATCGACATGAGCACCGCAAGCATCCGACGTCGTGAATATTTTGCCAGTTTCGGAATGAGATACTATCTTATTCGCGTGAGTCAGCTATTCAAAGAATCCGTGCTGAATGCAGTGCAAGGCGAGACCCGCCTTTCCCTCAAGACCACGACCAAGAAAGGATCCTAATGGAGATCGTGCTTACCTTTGCCATTCTGCTGGCAATTGCGATCGTGCTTTATTTGTTTGTGTCGCGGCAGGGAAAGCATCTTCCGTGGCAGGTCAGGTCCCTTATCGTCAACGCGCTGGTTTGCTTGACTGCCGGGCTTTGGTGCGCGGTCTACGGGCCGGACGTATGGGTGCTGATCCAGGCTGGGGCACTTATTGTTCTGGGAACAATTACCAGTATTCTCTCTTCGTCGAAAAACTGATTTAGCGACGGCGGGCTGCAGCAGGTACATTACGCAGTGATAGACGGCAGCCTGTCAGGCACCTCCGGTGACGGCGATAACGTTCAAACGGATCTTCTGCGCCCGGCGGCGTAATCCAGTCGGTCAGCAATGCATAGCCGAGAGCGAATGCGACGAAGCCGAGGCTCGTAAGCGGAAATGCCCAGAACGGCCAGGCTGTCGCTATGTTTCTCGACCTTCTGCGAGCGAAACGAGCGCGAGGGTACAAGACGGTGCCGCGGAGGCGGCAGCATCAACTCATTTGATCGCCGGTCGAAGCGTAGCTTCGGGTTCCTCGCGCCGGTCGACCCGGCGTGAAGAACCAGATGCTTCTGCGGAAGCGCCTCCCTCACTGAGGGGGCGCGCGGTCGTCTGCGCCCTCCTGTACAGCGATTGCCGCCTTCAGCGCGGCGCGGGCTTGTTCCAGCTCCACGGCGATCTGGTGGCGCTCGGTGGGGTCGCAGTGGCCCAGTTCGGCGCGTAGTTCCTCGACTTGCATTTCGAGTTCGTTCGTCATCGTCATCTCCTCGATAGTGTGAAAGATGGCGCCGGGGGTCGTGAGGATCGCGCCGGGTCAAGGATCGCGCAGCGACCGCCGGAGGCGGCGAGCGGAGGAACCGATTTTCTGACGGCGTCCTTCAGGGCGTCGGCTGAAAATTGGAGGTGCCGCGGTAGTCCTTGAGGCGGCACGATGCTCACGGCAGACTTGGCGTTCTGAGCAGACAAGGTTTGGTCTCGTTTGGCACCAAAAGGAATGATCGCGGGCTCGATGCCCGCGATCATTCCCACAATCGTTCCAGCCGCCTGGCCTCATACGCCGAAGTCGGCCCCGATCGCTCGGGGCCGCTTGCTTGCCGTTCAGTTCGGGTTGTTCCAGAGGATCACCTTCTTGCTCGGATCGCCGCCGGGCGCCTGGGCGAGATTGCCGAAGATCACGCCTATCTCAGGAGCCTCCAGCTTGACCGAGAGGTATTCCTCGCCAGTCTGGCGGGCGATGCGGTTCCAGCCGGCGCCGATCTCGAAGCCGGTCTTGCGGTGGATGACCCGGTAGTCGGGGGCTTCCTCGCTTGCCTTGTTGGCGTTCGGGACGATGGCGATCGGGGCGTTGACCCGGATGGTGGCGAAGACGCCTTCGAAGATGCCGTCCTTCTGCGTCAGTGTTGCGATCGTGGTGGCCATGGTACTTGCTCCTTCGGTTGATCGGGACCATTCCCGATGGCGCACGAAGAGACGGCCGACTGCTGCGGTCAGCTCGGGCAAAATTTTTGGGAAATTCTATTTTCCGCCAGAAGCAAACAACTGAAATCGAATTTCGCAAAATTTTGCCTGAGTCTTACCCCTTCAGGGGTTGGCCGCAAAAGCAGGCGGTCGTCTATACGAGCGACATAAAACGGGAATGGTTCGGGGCAACTGAAGGGCGCGATAATCCATGGCTGCCCAGACCAGCGCTGTAGGATATTGGCCACGCACCCTGAGCCAGTCGCCGCCAGCCGGGTCAACGTCCTGCCCTCGCCCTGTCGCAGCAGCTGGGCGCGATGAGCACGCCTCCGCTGAGATCACACCTTTGCGTGTCCGCGAGGTCGGCACAGTGACCGCATCGCCGCCTGCGGACCGTGCGGCAATATCGGATGACGCCGTTCGCACGGAGGATCGGATACGGCCTTCAGCAACTCGCGTTCCAGCGTCCCGCCGTCTGAGCGGTCGGCATCCGCAGATACACCGCTATCGGCAAGCGGGCCCTCCGAGCAATCGGGGCCAGCTTCGGCGGCTCAACCAAACCCGCGAGGATCACAAGGCGACAGGATCCGAGCAAGTCACGAACGGAACGCCGTAAAGCGCGACATGCTGATCTTGCGAAACAAAACAAAATGCGCTTCCTCCGCCACCGCCTGCGCCATGAGCAGATGATCAAAGGGATCCGGTGAGGAAGCGGAAGAGCAGCGAGAGCGACAAGATGCGCATCGGAGATATCAAGCCGATCGAAACCCTGCTCCGGTAAGATCGCAAGAATCTCGTCTAAATCGGCACCAAGCTTGGAGCTTGCCGATCCGCAGCTTCACGGTGATTTCCCACAGGGAGAAAGCGCTGACGAGGGCGTCGTTTCTCAGGATCGCCGATAGGGCCACGCGCATGGTTCCCCAGCTTCCCGTCGTCGTTCAGCCACCACAACAAGGCATGCGTATCGAGGAGTAACCTCACGCCTCGTCTTCCATTGACGACAGAACATCTGCCGGCAGGCTGCCGAAGTCATCGGCAACGTTGATCTTCCCGCGCAACGCGCCGGGCTTGCGAACAACAATGTCCTTTGATGGCGGCCCGATTTCCGCGACAACCTTGTGATGGGAGGTGAGGACGAACCGCTGGCCATCCTCGACCTGCTTTAGGAAGGACGTCAGATTGCCGCGAAACTCCCGCACACCGACATGGCGAAGAGAAGATGTCTGTTGGCGGGACCGAGGCATGGCGAGGCTCCGTTTGAGCGGGAAATGTGTACACAATTCCTCCAAAATGCAAGAGGCTCCTCGGCAAGGTGAGAATGGCGCTTATGCGCCATCTGCTTTGAGTTCCCAGACATTGATGCCGAGTCGGCGGGCCTTGTCGCGAAGGTTGTCGGTGATGCCGGAGCCGGGGAAGACGATCACGCCCGATGGCATAACCGCCAGCATCTCATCGTTGCGCCGGAATGGGGCGGCTTTGGCGTGCTTGTTCCAGTCGGGTTTGAAGGCGATCTGGGTGACCTTGCGGGCCTCGGCCCAGCAGGCGGCGATGCGTTCGGCACCTTTCGGCGAGCCGCCGTGCAGCAGGATCATATCCGCGTGCTTGGCATGGGCCTTGTCGAGCGCGGCCCAGATCCGATCGTGATCATTGTAGTCCATGCCGCCGCCGAAGGCGATCTTGGTGCCAGCCGGGATCAGCACCTCGGTCTCGGCGCGCCGGCGGGCGGACAGGAAGTCTCTGGAGTCGATCATCGCCGCCGTCATATTGGCGTGGCTGACCTTCGAGCCGGTGCGCGGCCGCCACGCCGATCCGGTCTGCGCCTCGAAGAGGTCGGCGGCGTAGTCGCGCATGAACTCGAAGGCGTTGCGGCGTTCGAGGAGCGTGATGCCTTCTATGACATGGCGCTCAAGCTCGACACTCTTGACTTCCGACCCGTCCTGCTCGCGCTGGCCGGTGCGCTGCGCATCCTCATTGCGCTGAAGTTCACGCTGGATGCGCTCGCCGGCGCGATGGAAGAGATTGACCGTCGACCAGAGCAGGTCTTCGAGATCGGGCTCCAGCCGCGTGTCACCGAGCATTTCGAACATCGCGGAGAACATCGCGGTCAGCGCCGACTGGACCATTGGCTCCTCGGGCAGCGGACGGGGATCCGGCTCGTCCTGGAAGGGTCGGTAGCCAAAGACTTGCATCTCGTAGATGAAGCGGTCCGTCGGGGAGGACGCGCGGTGCGGCTCGAAGGCGTCATCGAGGGACAAGGTCAGGTTCATGATGGTCACCGTCGGTTTGGGCCGCGCCTCTCGCGGCCTGACGGCGATCCCCGTACAGGCAGCGGGCGGGCCGGAACCGCGAGCGCAGCGAAGCGGCCCAGCGCAGCGCCGGGCGGTTGAGGAAGGGTTTCTTGGCCCGCGAGGAGCGCCGGCTTGCCGGCGCGGGGAAGAAACCTGACCGATCCGCTGAAGGCCCGACAGCTGCCTGGTAAGGGGCGCCTCTCGGCAGGCCCGCAGGCGCGCCTGACCAGGAGGGAGACCGGCAGGGACCGGCCCTGCCAGCCACGCCGCGCCCGTACCAGTCTTCTGCTCCGCGGCCGCATCACGCGGGAAGAAGGGCCCAGGCGTCTTCCGGTGCGAGTTGGCCCCGAAGATTTGCGATGAGCCGATCAGGTCCAAGCCGGCGTAGATCTTCGTTGAAGTCGCCGAGTTCCGGGGTGAGCACAAGCGGCAGAATGCCGAGCGCCTGCGCCCGGCGGCTCAGTCCCTCGATGCCATGCCGGCCGGCGGCATCCGCGTCGGCGGCAACGTAGAGGCGCAAGCATCCGGCCGGTGGCCGGAAGGCGGCAAGATGATTGGCCGTCAGCGCCGAGACGACAGGCATACCGGGCATTACATGCGAGAGCGACAACATGCTTTCGAGGCCCTCGCCCGCCGCCATGACAGGCACGAGCCCATCGACAGGAAAGCGGAAGCGCACGGCGTTGCCGAGTAGCCCGCCCAGCGCACGGCGGGGATCGTCGACCCTTGCCTTGCCGTCGCCATCAGGGTCGAGCCAGGTGCGATGCACGCCGGTGATCTCGCCGGCCTGATCGGTCACGGCTGCGATCAGCGCCGGATAGCGGCTCGTCTTGCTGCTGGCGAGATCACGATAGTAGCAGGACGGATGGAAGCGGAGCGCGGGATGCAAAGATGCGCACCGGATGCCGCGCTGACGCAGATAGCTGTCGGCGAGCGTGCCGGAGAGCGGCTCCGTCGTACGGAACAGGCGTCTTGCACGGTCCGCAGCCGGTCTTTCGGCGGGCTGGCTGTCGAGGGTATCGTCCCTGCGAAACGACACCGGTCTGGGCTGCGGCTCGTTCAGAAAACGCCGCGCCTCATCGGCAACGTCGCGGAAATCGACCAGGCCGCAAGATTCGCGCACGAGATCAAGGAGGTCGCCATATTGGCTGGTCGCCGCGTCCGTCCATCTGCCCTTGCGAGGTCCGGAGAGATGGACGTAGAGCGACCTGCCCTTGTTGTTGGCGACGTCGCCAACGATCCAGTAATTACCGGCCCGGCGGCCGGCGGAGAGGTAGTGACGGCAGACCGCCTCGGCGTCGCACGCCAGACGATCTGCCAACTGCGAGGCGGACAACATGACGGTCAGCTCCGCCCCGCGACGTCGACGATGCGATGCCGTTCAATCAGGCGCGACAGCACCGCCTGCCCATCATCCGAGGCCGGGATGAAGAACCGGACTTTCCAGGCGATCATTTCGGAGAACAGGCCGATGGATCTCAGCCTGTCACGCATACCATCGGTGAAACCGGCGAGCTCGATGCGATAGTCGTTCATCACCCGGACGCGCCGCAGCGTCATGTTGCCGGCGAGTGCCACAATCGAGGAACCGGCGCGCAGCGATTGCCACACCTCAGCAGGGCTGACGACCTCCGTCTGGTCGAGCCCGAAATTCCGGCAAAGCCGGGAGAGCCATTCCGAAGAGATCAGACGGCCGACGACCCGCTCCCCCTCGTCGGTCTCAAGCCGGTACACGCGGCAATAGTCCTGCGGCAGCAGTTTCCAGATCGGCAATAGGAGGCCCGAGACCACATGCATGGTCGAGAGGGAAAACTCCGGGAGAGCGGCGACTTCGGCATTCCAAGCGGCGGAAAAGCGCTGCTCGTCCGCTTGCTCCCAGTTGGTTTCTTCGAGCTGGCGCAGCTCGAAACGAATTTCGTCCATCGGCCGGACGAGCGCGACGCGCGGCTGGACGGAGCCATCGTCGAGCATGATCGAACGGGTCGGAACCTGAACCGCGGGACGGCCGGACTTGCCGTTGACCATCAGCATGGCGTGGGGATCGCACGCGGCAAGGCTCAACGCGTCGGCGAGCTGCATCGGCTGGTTGCGATCCATGCGCTCGATGGTTAACAGGTGCGACTGCGCTCCGGTGACCGGATGGGTATAGACCAGCCGTCGGTTCTTCACCGTCATGCGGTCCGCCGTCAGGGTCTCAAGCCCCTTATCGTAGACGCCGGCTGCAATCGCCCCTTCGATGCGCGCCGCCAGCAATTGCTCGAAGGCGCCAAACAGCAGGTTCTGCATGGCGATGGTGAGCGCCAGCATGCGGTTCAAGAAGATGTGGATCGGCGGCAGCTCGTCCTTGAGCCCGCCTTCCTCTGATGTCAGCGACAGACCGGTAATCGCCTCGAATTTCTCCCGCGAGCAGCCGGCGAGGCCGCCGCCGTGGATCAGCTTGTAGAACTGCCGCAGCGCATCGCGGGCATATTGCGATTCGAGATTGTCCTCAGAGCGGAACATCCCCTGCCCACCTGTCTGGCGCTGCCCGCGGGTGATGGCGCCGAGCGTGTCGAGACGCCGGGCAATCGTCGACAGGAAGCGTCGTTCCGCCTTGACGTTAGTGGCGATCATCCGGAATTTCGGAGGCTGTGCTTGGTTGGTGCGATGGCTGCGCCCGAGGCCCTGGATGGCGACGTCGGCCCGCCAGCCGGCTTCGAGGAGGTTGTGAAGACGCAGGCGCTGGTTCTTCGCGCCGAGATCGGCGTGGTAGGACCGTCCTGTGCCGCCGGCTTCGGAGAAGATCAGGATCGGCTTCTCATCGTCCATGAAGGCGCGGGTCTCGTCGAGATTGGCACTCCCTGGACGGCTTTCGACGGCAAAGCGATCGATCGTGTCGCCGCCGTCGCGGCGGACAATACGGCGAGTGCGGCCGGTGATTTCGGCAACGCGATCCGTGCCGAATGACTGAACGATCTGGTCGAGGGCGGTCGGGATCGCCGGCAGGCTGCCGAGCCGTTCGAGCAACGCGTCCCGGCGGGCAACTGCTTCCCGGCATAGGACGGCGTTGCCGTCGGCGTCGTAAACCGGCCGCGACAGGAGATTACCTTCGGCGTCGGAATATTCCTCGAAGAGCTGTGTCGGGAAGGAATGGTTGAGATATTCGGCAACGATCTCGCGCGGCGTGACGTCGACCTGGATATCACCCCACTCTTCGGTCGGTATTTCCGCGAGGCGGCGCTCGGTCAGGGATTGCCCGGTCGAGATGATCTGGACGATCGCCGCATGCCCCTCCTCCACGTCCCTGGTCGTCGCGTCGATCAGTGCCGGCGTCTTCATGCTGGTGAGCAAGTGATTGAAGAAACGCTGCTTCGAATTCTCGAAGGCGGAGCGGGCCGCGGCTTTGGCATTTTTGTTGCGCGTGGTGCTGTTGCTGACGATGCCCGAGGCTTCAAGTGCCGCATCGAGATTGTTGTGAATGACCTGGAAGGCTTCGGCGTAGGAATCGTAGATGCGGACCTGTTCTTCGGTCAGCCCGTGCTCGAGAATGTCGTACTCCACTCCCTCGAAGGACAGGGACCGGGAGGCGTAGAGTCCCATCGCCTTGAGGTCGCGGGCCAGCACCTCCATCGTCGCGACGCCGCCATCCTCGATCGCTGCGATGAACTCCGATCTGGTCGCAAAAGGGAAGTCAGTGCTGCCCCAAAGACCGAGGCGTTCGGCATAGGCGAGCGACTCCACTTCGGAGGCGCCGGTTGCCGAGACATAGATAACGCGGGCATCGGGAAGAGCACGCTGAAGCCGAAGGCCAGCGCGGCCTTGCTGCGAGGCGGACCTTTCGCCGCGCTCGGACTTTCCGCCGGCGGCGTTGGCCATCGAGTGGCCCTCGTCAAAGATGATCACCCCATCGAAACCTTTTGCGTTCCCTGTCGCGGCTTCGCCGCTGACCGCCTCTTGACCAAGCCAGTCGACGATCTGCTGGACACGCGAGCGCTTGCCCTCACGCTCGTCGGTGCGCAGCGTGGCGAAGGTGACGAAGAGGATGCCCTCATCGAGTTTGATCGGCTTGCCCTGGCGGAAGCGTGAGAGCGGCGTGACTAGCAGCTTTTCCTGGCCGAGCGCACTCCAGTCGCGCTGAGCATCCTCGATCAAGGTCTCGGATTTGGAGATCCAGAGATGACGGCGACGGCCCTTGAGCCAGTTGTCGAGAATGATTCCGGCAGCCTGACGGCCTTTGCCCGCACCCGTGCCATCGCCGAGAAACCAACCGCGGCGAAAGCGGACAGCGCCCTCGTCCTCCGGCTTGACGGCTTTCAGATTGTCGAAACTGGCGTCGACGGACCAGTGACCGGCGAGATAGCCGCAATGGGCCTCGCCGGCATAGATCACGCTTTCAAGCTGGGCGTCGGAAAGGTCGCCGCTGGTGACAACGCGTTTCGGCAGATGCGGCCGATAGGTCGGCTTGGGCGGCGCGACGGACGCCATGGCGGCGGATTCAACCAGCTTGTCCGGATGCGGTCTTGCGCAGGGAATGTGGATCGCCTGCAGCCGATACGGCTCGTAGATGCTGTCGGCGAGCTCGGCGCAGGTCATCTCTGCCGCATCGCGCAGTTCGTAGGAGAGCGCGACCACCTCATCATCGACGCGCGCGGGCGACGGGGATAGGAGACGCGGCGCGTGAGCAGCGGGCAAGGCATGTGCCACTGGTGCGACTGGATCGGCCACGGCCGCGGAACGCAGGGTGCCCGCGGCCTTTCGGGCGACCATCTTCGCCGTGCAGGCGCGAGGCATGCCGTTGGAAAGAGCGTCGATAGAGTTCGACGCGGTCGACGGCGAGCGGGGCGGCAGGCCCGAGATCCATGAAAGCAAGGTTTCCAGATCGGGGGCGACACCGTGCGGCGCGACCAGGCTCGACGGATCCGTAGCGACGATCTTGTCGATCACCGTCAGTCGCGTTTCCATCGTCGTGCCGTGCCGGGCATAGGCAGAACCATCGATCGCCGCGCTGAACAGAACCGTGCCGCGGTCCTGTAGGCGGACGAAGGCGTCGCGCCATTTGAGATTGTCGGGAGAGAGACTTGAGCCGGTGATCGCAACCAGCCGGCCGCCGGGGGCAAGCCGCGCGAAGGCGGAGGCGAGATGACGCCATGCGGCCTCAGTCATGCGGCCTTCGACATGAACGCCGGCGGAAAACGGCGGGTTCATCAAGACGACCGTCGGGCGGATCGAACGATCGAGATAGTCATCGACGTGGGCGGCATCATGCTGTGACACGGTCGATCCGGAGAAGAGCTGCTGCAGAAGGCCATGGCGGACCGGCGCATATTCGTTGAGAGAAAGGCGCGCATGCGCGAGTTCGGCGAAGATCGCCATCAGGCCGGTCCCGGCGGAGGGTTCGAGCACGGTATCGTCCGCCATGATGCCGGCGGCGCGGGCCGCGACATAAGCCAGTGGCATCGGCGTTGAAAATTGCTGGAGTTGCTGGCTTTCCTCCGAGCGCCGTGTGTGGGTGGGGACCAAGCCCGCCACCTTGGTCAGCATCGCCAGCGTCGCCTGCGGCGCGTTTGCGCGGGCGGTGATTGCCGCGCCGAACTTGCGCAGAAACAGGACCTGCGCCACCTCGGTCGCCTCGTAGGCGTCCTTCCATGACCAGAAGCCTTCTGCGTCCGAGCCGCCGAAGATGTTCATCAGAATGGTGCGGAGATCGGCTGCGCCGATGGGCTGGCCATGTTCGAGAGACGGCAGAAGCGCGTGACCGGAGCGGAAGAGTTTGCCTGCTCGGCTGGTGCTATCGGCGGGAGCGAGCGAGGCGGTGGTGGCGTTTGCGACGCGGGAAGGAACGATGTTCATGGGAAACCCTGTCGAGAGCGGAAAAGGACAGGCCCGCCCGGACGCTCTCCAAGCCCAGGCAGACAGCCCTTTCCCGGCCCCTCTCTCCCTCTGGAACGACCAAGGCCGCGGGCGCCTGGCCTTCAGCCGGACGCGAGCTTCAGGTTTCCGAATGCCGCAACGCCGGCGACCGATACCTCATGCAGGACGGCATTGCCGCCGGCTGCGATCCAATCGACCACCTCCTCCACCGACAGCTCATGGACATGGACGCCATGTCGCTCGGCCGCGCTGCGCTGGCGCTCGAAGGCGTCGCGCTCCTCGAAGGCGTAGAGCGTATCGCCCGGACCGTCCCAATAGACGACGGCGAAGCAGACGGGCCGAACGATCTGCGAACGGAAATTGAGGAACACCGGCGCGACCGGTGCGACCGGCGCAGATGCTGGGCGCGGGTAGTCGAGTGCAGGCATGGTCACGATGCTCTCCTGAAAACGTCAAAAGGCCCGGCGCTCCATTCGGAGCACCGGGCCTGGTTAGAAAAGGTTGGAAGGAAGATTGGGGGGCGTCAGCGCCGGCCGGAGACCGCACCTTCGATAAAGACCTCGTCGCGGTTGGCTTCGAGAAGCTTCAGGATGCGGCCGTCAACAGTGACGCATTCGTTGATCCAGTTGCGATCGAGCTTGCCGTGCCGCCCGAACCGTTCTGAGGGCACATAGACGATCGTGAAATGCGGATGCTCGCTGCCATCCGGCGCGACATGGACATAGGGACCTTCAACCCCGATCACCGTTCCGCCCGTGCCGTACGACGGGCGGATCACCATGCCGGGGTGAATGAGCGCCGCGACATCCGGCGCGCCGCTCGGCGTCGAACGATAGCGGCCAGGGTCGGGCGCCCCGAGCTCCGCCGCGTAGAGGGAGTGAGCGAGATATCGCCGCTGTTCGCCGGCCGGGGTTTACGCCTGATCTGCATTGCCAGCCTCCTTCTTGTCGGTCGCACTGATGTTTGTGCATGGCAGGAACTCCACGGCGGGCCGCCGGAAGCCTCTCCTCCGACCCGAACCTGCCGCCCCTCTGCCAGCCAAACTCCTCCTCTGCGCCACATCGCTCCACCGCCCGGTACTGACGGAACTCCACTGCGCAGGTTCCTCGACACCATCCATTTTACTAACGAATTTGCGATAGTAAAACGGATGGTGGGCGTGTAACTTCGATAAAGAAACGGAGAGAACAGAGGTGCGAAAGGTTACGATCGGTGACCGGGTGGTCGAGGAATCCTCGCCTGAATTGCGGGAGTTTCTGCCGCAGGCCTACGAGCAGCGGCTTCGCCCGATGTGCATGTGCAAAGAGCCGCCGGCGCCGATGTACATCGCACGGGTCGAAGACCAGTATCTCATCAAGCGGATGCCGCTGTCGGGACGCGATCACGATCCTTCATGCCCTTCCTACGAGCCACCTTACGAGCTTTCCGGCCTTGGCCCGTTGATCGGAAATGCGATCCAGATCGATGCCAGTGGCAAGGCCGACCTGAAGCTGGATTTTTCGCTGACGAAGCGCGGGCCTCGCGCAGCACCCAGCGCGCTGGCTCAACCGTCAGAACACGGGATCCGGAGCGAGCCAAGGAAATTGTCGCTGCGGGCGATGCTGCATTATCTCTGGGAAGCAGGCGAACTGACGGAATGGCGTTCAACCTGGACAGGCAGGCGCGGCTGGGGCCGAGTGCGAGCAAGCCTTCTCAATGCCGCCGCGCAGATGACGGCAAGAGGCACCATCCTGGGCGAAATGCTCTTCGTGCCGGAAGTGTTTCATCCCGAAGACAAGGATGGTATCGCCGCCCGCCGTGCAGTTGCACTCAAGGGAGTGCAGGCGACGGACGCTGGTCCACGCAAGCTGATGATGATCGTGGCAGAAGTGAAGGAGTTTTCCGCTGCTCGCGAGGGGCAGAGGATCGTCGTGCGGCACATGCCCTTTCCGCTGATGATCGAGGAGAGCGCATGGCGGCGGCTCGTCGCACGCTATGAGCTCGAACTCGAACTGTGGCGCTCGAACGAGACCTTCCATCTGATCGTCATCGCCACCTTCGGCGTCTCGGCCGCCGGCATTGCGGCGGCCGAAGAGGTCGCCTTGATGGTAGTCAACGAGAACTGGCTGCCGTTCGAGGACATTCACGAGCTTCGGCTTCTGGAGAAGCTGGGCCACCTCAAGCGCAAGAGCGTCAAGGGGTTGCGTTTCAATCTGTCACGGGATGCGCCGATCGTGTCGGTGACGTTACCGGAACAGAAACCCGCCCCCGTCGCCATGTTCATCGTGCCGGCAAGCGCCGGAGCGGAATATGAGCAGGCGCTGGCTGACATGATCGAGGCGAGGCCGGAGATCACGCCCTGGGTCTGGCGGGTGGCGGAGGGTGAAATCCCACGCCTGCCGTGATCCACAAAACACATATCTGGAGGGCGTTGACAGACCGCGCCGAATAATAGCACCTCGACGGTTCGAAGCTTCATCTGTCCAACGGAACCCCATGAAACCTGCGAAAAAACCGTTCGTCGTGGAGATCAAGAACCCGCATCGCCTGTCCCGGGGCAAGAATTCGATCTGGGAAAAGATCGACTTCAAAGCAGCGGGAGAGCAGGTCACCGCCGAACAGATGGCCGAAGGGGGTGATGACGCAACACCTCTGCCGCGCTGAAATGGTGGCGGAGAAGAACGCCGCCGACATCAGCGCTTGATCGCATCGTACACCAGCTTCGGAACCACCCATCCATTCAGGTAGAAATATCGCTTGGCCCTGAGGCGGGCGATATAAGCGTCCTGCTCTGCATATGAGCCAAGCCGGTTGAAGTGGGTTCGGGAATAATCGATCATTCCGTCCCCTTCGCTGAATTCGAGCTTGCCTGCTGCGGCCAGCTCCTCAATGTGGGACCGGAGCGTTTTGACGACGCCGTCGAAGCGGTATTGCCGGTCGAGTGCGGTCTGCAGTCGCCCCGATTGCATTGGTGAAAGTGAAATTGTGTTGAACAAGGACATAGGTAACGCCTTTCCTCATGAGCCGACTTGGCATGAAGGCGGATTGAAGCTCGATGTGTTTCGCGCGACGACGTCCTGTCGATGGCGCCTGACGGCCACCATAACGTCTTCAAGGAACTCATCCGGTTCGCCTTCTCGGAAGGCGCCATCCTCGGACCAGGAGAGGGTCTCGACGAACGCCGGCGCGAAATCGAAATCGAAGGTGAAACCTTCTTCCTCAAGGTCTTCTGAAACGTCGTCATGGACGTCGAGTGCGAAGGGCACGATCTCGCGAACATGGGAACGCATCGCCTGCCATCCGGCAGCATCCCAGACTTCGGACATGCGGACGATATTGTCGGGGACCGGCCGCCCATCCTGATGCAGCCCGCGAAAATAAAGCATCGCCTCCCAGATGCAGAGAGCCGTCTCGATCTCTTTCACCGTGAACGGATCGCCTGCAGCGCCACCGGTCAAAGCGCCATCGGCTTCTGGCGAGGCAGCCGACGCCGCAGCAGGTGGGAGGGCGTTATCCTGAATCCTGAAACGGGCGAGAATATCCTCGCTTGTGGCATGATGAATGGCCTTGGCGGTGATCAGCGAAACGCTGGCGCCGAAGCTCTCCGGACGTTGCGAGGGGTGATTCATCCATTGTATCACCGTGACCTCGCACAGATCCGCTGATCGCGCGACGATGCCCTGAACCACGAACGGCCACGGGAACTGGCTGAGGTCGATGTCGATCATCGCGTCGTCCTCGACCGTGTTGCCGCCTGCCGGCAAAAGAGAGAGGACACGGTCGGCGATGAATATGTTGAGCGGATCCTCGGCATATTGCGATGAGGCGCGAAAGGCAGTGATCAGCTCGCTGCGCGGCACACGGATCGGGTTGGTCGGTCCGAAATCCGTGAACAGGACAAGACCCTCTTCGGTTTCGCTGCACTCGAGCACATTGGTGAGGAGCAGCATTTCGAGCGGGCTGATGTCGGCCAGCGGAATGGGCGGACGACTATAGATTCTGGTTTCGAGCGGGGTCATGATGTTTCCTTTCCGTAAACAGGGAAAACCCGGCGCGATGGCCGGGCGATGAAAGGGATGGATGAGGGTATGCAGGGGATTGGCGCGATCAGGCGGCGCTTTCGAGCAGCCTCTTTGCCTTGCCTTCGAGTTCGAGCCGCGTGTCCTGATGCGACTTCCCCCGCGCCAAAGCGGTGATACCCTGCACAAAATCGAAAACTGACTCGGGCGGTCTCCCCTCTTCGGACAGAACCGTCTCGATAACCTTGCCGGTTTCGGTCTTCGAGAAGCCGCGCTTGCGCAGGAACTCCGAGCGATCGTCTTCGGTGCGGGCGACGATGCGCTCACGCGCGGCGCGGATGCCGGCAATGAACGGCGCTGGCGAGGAATTGGCGAAATTCGTCAACGCCGGGGCAGCTTCTTGGGCGAAACGGTGGGCCGCGAATTTCGAGTGCCGGATGGTAATCTCCTCGAAGTTTTCGGTGCCCCAAAGGTTGCGATTGGCACAAACGGCCCTCAGGTAAAAACTTGCAATTCCGAGCGTTTTTGAACCCACTTCTGAGTTCCAGGCGTAGAAGCCACGGAAATACAAATCAGGTTCGCCGTTCGGCAATCGCCCGGCTTCGATGGGGTGTGTGTCATCGCAAAGAAAGACGAAGACGTCGCGATCGCTGGCGTACAGCGTCGTCGTATTCTTCGTGATGTCGACGAAGGGATTGTGGGTCATGATCGACCAGTCGAGCAAACCCGGGACTTTCCAGATCGTGTCGCCCGTCCCGTTTCCGGCAATATTCATGATGGCCGCAATCAAATCCCTGTCCCAGATGCGCCCGTATTCCGGACCGGTCACGGCGCGCAGTTCAAAGCGTCCGTCGTCCATCTCCAGCGTCTTGACCATTTCGGCATTGTGATTGAGCAAGCCATGCTGGAGATTGATCGCGGCCAAAGGCGCGGGCAGTTGGCGCATGTAGCTCGCAGGCGCGCCGACGAGGCTGCAAAGCTGGCCATAGCTCCAGTGGGTCGGGGCCAATGGCTCGCGCCCGCCGGGAACGATCAGGGACAGGCGTTCGGCATTGTCACGGGTCGCTTCGACGCGGATATCCGCGGTCTCGACCGTACGGACGCGAGCGCGATCCGTTCTGGCGCTGACGGCATGGTGAAGATCGGAAAGCGACAGATAGCGTTCGTCGTCTGGACGCGAAAACCATTCTGACGAAACGCGGCCGATGCGTTCGCCGCGGGATATATCGACCTTGAATCCAGATGATGTCGGTCGCGGATTGGAAATCATGGTGTTCATGATGAAGTCTCCTGAAACGAAGGAGCCCGGCTGACCGCTCCTGCGACAACCGGGCTGGTGAAATGGACGATGAATTGCGATCGCAAGACCCGACTGACGGGGCGATGCGGTCAGTACAGGTGAGCGCGCCGCCCGAGGACGACGCAGGGCAATTGGTCAATCGATCGCCTGAAAGATCTCCGAGGCTTCGGGGTGGTCAGCCGAATAGGCGTAAAGGCGGCCGTAGCCTTCCGAGAGATGCTCGGATTGGTGCTGAAAGGAGAGATGCGAGAAGGCAAACAGCGTGGCGATAATCCCGACAGCTTCCGCCGAGACTTCCCCCTGAAACCCGGTGATCTCGCCGGTGATCCTGAAACGCGATTTGGACCTCGGAGCAAGAAACAGCGGCTTGCCCTCGTGTTCGTAGAAATCCCAGAACCCGCCGCCATAGTCGAGGGGGCTGAGCCGCTCCATGAGGCTGTAGACCGCGTTCTCGCCAATCATCAGCAGCGAGCGCCCGAACAGGGTAGGCAGGAATTCCAGACGGCGCTCATCAGGAACGATGGACGCAGTTTGGGGTGTGACTTCGGATATCGACATCGATCTTTCTCCAGAGAGGCAACAGGATTCTGGCCGGGCGCCCCTCTCTCCACGGACCGGCCTCGCCCCTCTACTCGGCCCCACTCTTCCCTTCCGGCTGGCCGCAGCCGCCCCATGCCGGCGCGCGCAAGAGGAAAGATGCAGACGTCCGGCCACTGCTTGAGAACGGGGAGAAGCCCGCCACAACGGCCGGGCTGGGTTGAATGGAAAGTGAGGTTCTGGATTGACGGCGGGCCGCGCCCAAAAAGTCAGAGCGGTCTGACATGCTATAATCTGGGTGAAAGTGACTGTACGCCGCTCGGATTGCTGCCATCGGAGATGATGACGGTCCCGATCACGGCTGCATGTCCCGGGACAGATCTCCTTCCGCATTGAGTATGGGTTTCGCCATAGTCGATCCCTTCTTTGGATTTTGGAGGTGCAGCCAACGGAGCGGCCTTTTGCGCCGCGCCCGAGTTTGGACGGGAGATCCAACGCCTCTTCCAATCGACCTGTTGGCGGTCTATATTCTGGTCAAAGGAGACGCGGATCATGAAACTGTCGGAACAGGTCAAGCCCATGAGCTATCTCAAGGCGCATGCGCCCGAGATCATTCGCACGCTCGGTGATAACCGCCAGCCGGTGGTCATCACAGTTCATGGAGAGGCGAAAGCCGTCCTTCAGGATGTGGCGCAATATGAAGAGACGCAGGAAACGCTGGCGCTCCTGAAGGTGCTGGCGCTTACCGGCAAGCAGGTGGAAGAAGGAAGGGTCCTTCCAGCCGCGGAAGCGTTCGCACGTATTCGCAAACGCATATCGGCTGAGCCATCCTGATGTCCTATCGGGTTCTCTTTGCCGAGGACGCGGAACGGGATATCGAGGACCTTTACCGCTTCATCGCCGGGCGCGACGGTGCCGAAACGGCTGACCGCATTCTGGGCGAAATCGAAACGGCCTGCCTCGGCCTGGATGCGTTTCCCGAGCGGGGAAACATTCCGAAGGAACTGATCACGGTCGGCATCTCAGACTATCGCGAGCTGCATCACAAGCCATGGCGGGTGATCTACCGCATCATGGGCAAAGATGTGGTTGTCTACTGCGTTGCCGATGGCCGTCGCGATATGCAGTCCTTTCTGGAGCGGCGGCTTTTCAGATGATGGTGGACGGCTATCCCAATTCGAACCCCAGAAGCCCGGCGCGGTGGGCCGGGCTTTCGTGAGTGTGCGTTTTGGAGCGATTACTCGGCGGCTTCGAGATGTTTGCCGTCGCCATCGATCGTGCCGGTTGCCTCGTCTGCGGCTTCCTCGTCCTCCGTCAGGAAGGCTGGCAGATCGATGTCGGCAGCGTCAGTGGTATCGTCCTGGACAACAGCGTCCGGCACCACCGCATCGACCTCTCCGTCCTCGGGGATCCGATCGACCGGGAGCCGCAGCACTTCGGGGAGCCAGCCGCTGCCTTCCAGCAGCCGGGCGGCTTCCCGCGCCATGTCGGGCTTCTTCAGATGATCGATCAGTTGCACCGACTGTTCGCCCTTCGCCTCGCGGACCGCCTGCAGGATATGCGCCTTGGTCACGCGACCGAGATAGTTGTCGACCGTAGGCGTCCAGCCGGCTGCGACCATGCCGAAGCCGAGCGAGCGGGCAAGCTGCCTTGCGTGGGCGTTTTCCTTGGCACGCCGGTTCCATGCCTGCACGGTTGTGTTCACCGACAGCGAGACGCAATGGGCAAAGAGAGCCATGCGGCTATCTTGGTCGAGCGCGGTCAGATAGTTCCAGACCTCGTCGGCGTTGCCGGGAAGATCATAGCCCCAGGATTCCTGCCGCTGTTCGATCTCCTTTGCCCAGACCGTATCGCCGAGCCCCTGTGTCTGGCTGAACGCGGTGTGCTGGAGCGTGATCTCCAGGCACGAGTCAGTCCCGTATCTGTAGAAGATTTTCAGGACCGCGGCATGCAGGGCGGCGATGAAGGCCATCACAGGATCGTTCGCCAACGCATTGCGCAGGGCGACGGTGCGGGCCGCCGTCAGATCCTCGATGACGCGATCGGAAAGCGGACGAACCTTGCCGTCGTCTTCCTCCGGCTCTTCGACGCCGACAGGCTTGCCGTTGACCGAGATGCCACCATTCGCGGAAGTGGCAGGAGTGTCAGTCTCGCTTCGAGCATCACCGGTGCTGTCATCGCCATCACCGCTTTCCGGCTCGGCGACCGGTTCGTCCTCGGGCCGGACGAACCCGCGTTCAATCTTTGGCTCACCGTTGGCGGCAAGTGAGATGAATGCGCCGCCGCGGGCGACTTCTGCCGGATCGAAGATATAGGGCCGATCGTTCAGCGTGTCCAGCTCGTTGCCGAGTTCGTCAAGCCGGGCCTCAGTCTCATCGGACTGCTCATCCGCCTCTGCATATTCCGCGTCGAGCCTGTCGTATTCGGCCTGAAGGGCATCATGCCGGGCAAGCTCTTCGTCGGTGAATTCCGCCCGTTCGCCGTAAACGCGGCGAAGACCGGAGGTGTGGCCATAGGGGAAGTCAAATGCGGCCTCGATCCACTTCCAGCCCTCTTCGGCCTTCAGCGCTTCCGCCTCAGTGGTCAACTTTTCGAGCACGAGCTGTTCGAGCAGCGCCGGATCCTGCAGCCACCCGCCATTGTCCTGCTCGAATAGATCACGCATCACCACACCGCCGGCTGCCTCATAGACCTCGATGCCGACATAGACGGTGCGACGATCGGAGGCGCGGACCGCGGTCTCGGTCAGCATCCGGCGGATATAATAGGCATCCTGATTGTGCGACCGCGAGATCATGTCCCAGACCTGTTCCTGCCGAACATGATCATTGGTAATGGAGAACGCCATCACCTGTCCGAGCTTCATCTCGTCATTGGCATAGAGTTCGAGGAGGCGTGGTGAGACCGACGCCAGCCGCAGGCGCTGCTTCACCGTTGCGACCGACATATGGAAGCGGGCGGCGATGTCCTCCTCGTCGAGGCCCTGTTCACGCAACGTCATGATGGCTCGGAACTCGTCCAGCGGGTGCAGATCGACACGCTTGACGTTCTCGGCGAGCGAATCCTCGACTTCGAGGGTGTCGCCCTTGCTGACGATGCAGGGAATGGCCGCGGTTTTCGACAGCTTCTTCTGGCTGACTAGCAGCTCCAGCGCGCGATAGCGACGGCCGCCAGCCGGGATGCGATAGATGCCGGTCTCGTTGCCGTCGCCATCGACTTCGGCGCGGACGTTGAGGCTGGTCATCAGCCCGCGATGGGCGATGTCTTCCGCAAGCTCCTCGATCGAGACGCCCGCCTTGGTCTTGCGCACGTTCTGCTGGCTGAGAACGAGCTTGTCGAAGGGGATGTCACGCCCGGTATTGAGCGTGATTTTCTGGATGGCCTTTGCCATTTTTTTTCTCCGTGGCGGATTGGCCGGAGCCTCTCTCCGACAACCTCAACCCGCCATGAACGCTTCTTCCCCCCTCTCCCTCCAACCTCATCCGCCGCCATCACCGCTTCCCGCCAGCATCCGGGCCATCGCCGGCTGCGGAAAGAGGCCTGTTCAGCCAGGCGGCCATCTGCTTTCGCATGACGTCGAACGGCCCGCAGATCTCCGTCAAAGGCGCGCCCCCCGTTACAAAGCCGTCCTCACGGAACGGCTCCGCGAAATGGCTTATCACATGGCGACGGAGAGCACCGCCGACCAGGCACGCTTCGACGAACGGCAATGTGTTATATGCCGTCGTCGAATTGATGTGGCAGCCCAAGTGTTCGCCAGAGAGACTAATATCGCCTCAAGATATTGTATCGTGGGATTGGTTGCAGGGGCCTGAGCGCACTGAGACCAGCAAATTTTCAAGCCATAACCGGCTGAGAGGAAATGAGTTCCGCTTTGCGCCCTCATCCCCGCCGTAGGGCATCCTGTAGCAGAGCCCCGATAGCAGACATGTGGACGGAGCGCAGCAGCGTGTTGCGCCTGCAGAATGAGGCATTGTGGTCGCCGCAAGTCTACCTATTTTGCGATGTCGCAAAAGTCGGGAATGGAAGTTCCGCACCAATCGGGACTTTCTCGGCAATATCAAGAGCTGCCTCAAAGCATGGAGTTTGCCGACTGCCCTTCCTTAATAAGCCAATTCGCAAAAACCTGCATTGGTCCTTCACTCAATCGGATCGGCTCCGGCAGGATGAGGCAGAAGGTTTTGGAGATCGATCGGCCATCGGGCCAAGGTGCGATCAAGCGCCCTTCCGCCAATTCTGTTTCAACATAGAGGCGCGGCACCAGCGCGACGCCAAGTCCGGCCAGCGCGGCCTCAATCAGCATAATGTGAAGATCATACCGGGGACCGATCGCGGGATTGGTCAGCGCGACCCCGGTCTCCTGCGCATAGCGTTGCCAGGCATCTGGGTTCTGGCGCCGATGAAGGCGTGGGAGTTCATCGAGGGATGCCACGCCCTCCCCTCTATCGAGAAGTACGGGATTACAAACAGGAACCAACATTTCATGCAGCAGCCGGTGCGTTCTCATTCCGCTCCATGCCGGATGCTCGAAATGGATCGCAGCGTCGAAACCGCTTCCCGCAAGGACAAAAGGCTCCATGCGTTCAGCAAGATGCACGATGATATTCGGTTGCTCTTCCTGGAACCGAGCCAGACGAGGGATAAGCCAGCGCGCGGCGAAGGTCGGGATCGTAGCAATGTCGATGCTTCCGCCGTCGCTCGGCTCGCCCATCAGATATTGACTATCACGCTCCAGCCGGTCGAGTGACTCTCGAACCTGAACGGCATAGCGCTCTCCATTCGGCAAAAGCCGAACACGATTACCGACCCGCTCGAAGAGCGTGACACCCAGGAAAGCTTCGAGCCGGCCTATCTGGCGACTGATTGCTCCCTCGGTCAGGGCCAGCTCGTCGGCCGCGCGAGCGAAGCTTCCATGACGAGCCGATGCTTCGAACGCCATGAGCGCGGAATTGCTTGGAATCTTGCGGCGCATGGGCGGCTCTTGGCATGATGGTTCGGCATACGATCCACCGTTACCTTGATATTAGATCACTGAAGCATGATCCGATATCGATATATTGGCGTCGATCGCCGTTCTATCATGATTAAATCTCAATGAGAAACAAGACCTGAAGCCATGTGCGTTCGGTCGGAGGTGATACGATGATCTATACGGTAGAATGCAGCTTCGCCGATGCAGATAGCGAAGCGGAATGGAATGACTTCTATAGCCTGGAGAAGTTGCCGGCCCTCATTTCGGTGAACGGCTTTCACACCTCACAGCGCTTCAAGGCGTTGAGCCATGGCTGCCCTGTCTATCTCGCCATTCATTCCATCGATGGCCTCGATATTCTGACGGGCGAGGAATATCGCCAAAAGGGCGGTGGCAATTTTGCGCGCTGGCAGCAGCACATTACCGACTGGCACCGAAACCTTTATGATGGCGTCGATCGAGCGCCGGCAATCGGTAAGGGCGAATATCTGGCGTTGAGCGCAAAGGGCCCCGAGCCTCTGATCCGGCTGGGCCTCAATCCACAAGCGATGCACGCGGTCGCCATGGAGAAGTTCCCCGAATACCGCTGGCTTGCCAAGGTCGAGCGCGCCCAGACGTCTGACCTTGAGCAACTGCGGGAAGACGTCCATATCTATGAGCCGATGACGGCACAATTGATGAGTAACGATAGCGTCGCCTTCGCGAAGGCACGGTAAGTGCCGATGCCGAATGTTACGATCTTCATCCCCTCAGACAGAATGCCGCCGGACGGAGCACTCGCGGCCCTCACGGAGCAGTGCACCGAACTCTGCATCGGCATCCTCCGAGCCGCGTTGGTGAATGTGCATGTCGCCTATGTCGCTGTTCGGCATGGGCGGGGGCACCCCGTCTTTGCAGAAATCCAATATCGCCTCGAACCCTTTCGGACGCCGAAGGTGATGGATCAGTTCATGGAGGGCCTGGATGATGCCATCAGGCGCAATCTTGACCTCACCGCGCGCATCCGTTGCTTCGGCTATGCAGCGTCGAACATTCACGCGCGAAATTGATTGGAAGCTCGGAGAGAACCGGTGACAAATATTGCATTTCCTAGCCAGCAGGTCGGCGACCTAGTAATCACGGCCATCAGCGATGGTTATCTCGCTGGCAGCCTCGCTCTGCTGTCGAATATCGACGCAGCAGATGCCTCCAGCATGCAGGCAAATGCAGGAGTAAAGGATCACACCGCGATCCATATCGGTTGCTATCTGGTGCGTGGAGACGGCCGCACGATCCTGATCGACGCAGGAGCGGGCGGTTTCAAGCAATGGGGCGGCCTGCTGAAGGCCAATCTCGCGCTGGCCGGCGTCCAGCCTTCCGAGATCGACACGATCCTGTTGACGCATGCCCATCCCGATCATGTCGGAGGGCTGGTGGATACTTCAGGAGAAGCCGCCTTTCCAAATGCCGAGCTTGGCGCTCACCATCGGGAAGTCGCATTCTGGCAGGATGACGGTAATCTGAGCCGCGCGCCCGAGCGTGCTCGTGGCAACTTCCTCTTGGCGCGTCAGGCGTTCGACTGCTATCGCGACAGACTGCGCACTTTCGATGCCGGTGAGGTGTTTCCCGGCGTGACGGCCATGCTGCTTCCGGGCCACACCGAAGGGCACACCGGTTATCGTCTCGAATCCTGCGGCCTGAATCTGTTGGTCTGGGGAGATATTGTCCATTTCCCCCAGATTCAGGTTCCGCGACCGGATGTGTCGATCGCATTCGATCAGGATGCGCTTCTTGCCGCCGAAACACGCAAAAGGCTGCTGGACCTCGCCAGTTCGGAACGGTTGCTGATAGCGGGGATGCATCTTGGTGAACTCGGTTTCACGCTGATCGAGCGAATGGATGGAAATTACGGCGTCAGGTATGTGGGATCTTCGCGACATATCTGACATCCGCCTTGGCCCGATCCCGAACGTCCGCATCAGCATCTCGGATGTCCAATTTTCGCGAGAGCCTTCTTAGGAGCTGTCAGTCCCCTTCCGGCCCCAAACGAGACGATTCCGTTGATCCTAAAGCTGCCTTAGAAACCCAAGGGTCAGTTCCAACACCTCAGTGGGCCGCTCCTGCTGGAGCCAGTGGCCAGCACCTTGAATAGTATGAGATCCGCGAAGGTCCGGAATCAGGCTCGGCATGCCAGCGATGATTTGATCCATGCCGGGGATGCTGAGTCCGGTGTCGCGCTCCCCAATCATGAACAGCGCCGGCACGTTGACTGTCTGGCCGGCATTGGCCTGTTGCAGCTCCCAATTGCGATCCAGATTGCGATAATAGTTCAATCCACCGGCGAAGCCCGACGCCTCGAACGCGCCAACCAATTGCTCGAAGTCTTCTGAAGGCAGCCAGTCCGGCAGCGCGGCCGGATCCGGCAGTCCCGGCAGCAAGCCTGTGCTCCGCATGACCATGCAAAAGGGGTTCGGCGTGCTGCCGCCCGGTTTGCGTAGGCCTGCTTCGCCGCTGGCCGCGAAGATGAGCTTATGGAGCGTCAAGCGGACGTCCCGATTGAATTCGACTTCGGCGCCGTCCGGTTCCTGGAAATAGAGGGCGTAGAATAAGGCCTCGTCGTTCTGCGGGAAAATCTTCGAAGGCGGTACGGGCGGCAGCCCCATCATAGGCACGCTCAACGCCACGATCGCGCGGAACCGGTCGGGCCGCGTCAGCGCGGCTTGCCAGGCGATCGTCGCTCCCCAATCGTGGCCGACGATAACAGCCGTTTTCTCGCCGAGGGCATCGAGCAGCGCAACGAGGTCGCCGACGGCGTGCAAAACAGTATATTGATCCGAGCGCTCCGGGGCGTCGGTTTTGCCGTAACCTCTCATATCCGGCGCAACGGCGCGATAGCCTGCCTGCGCCAGAGCCTCGATCTGGTGTCGCCAGGCATGCTTGGTTTCAGGGAAGCCGTGGCAGAGCAGGACCAGCGGGCCACTCCCCGCATCGAAGATGCTCATGTTAATGGTACGAGTCTGGATAGTGGTCTCTTTCATCGGAGCCTCTTAGCTGGATGCTGGGATAGTTGAAGCGGAGACGATCAGATCCGTCGACATGACGAGAAACCGGTGGCGTCGCATCTACGCTCCTTTAATTGCGTAACTGTTTGTGTTACGCAAACGATTGAAAGTCAATATATCGTAACAATTATTGTTGCGGAAAGGTGAGCGATGAGAACCGATGGCCGGCTTGCCAGGATGCTGCATGTGCTGGTGCATATGGGATTGCTCGGAGGCAGGGAAACGTCAGAGCGGATTGCACAGATGCTCAATACCAATCCGGTTGTGGTGCGCCGCACACTTGGAGCGTTGCGCGATCATGGGATCGTCGAGTCCGAGGGAGGGCGCGGCGGAGGTTGGAAACTCAAGCGGTCGCTCGATCAGATCACCGTGCTGGACGTGCAGCAGGCCTTGAACGAAGGCGCGATCATCACAGCCCCCATCTCGCGGGATCATCCCAACTGTCCGGTAGAACGCGCCTCCAACGCCGTGCTCGAAGAGGCGCATGTAGCTGCGGAGGCCCAGCTCCTGGCAAAATACGCTTCGACGACACTCGCGCACATCGCCGATATTGCACTTGCCGAAGGTATTGGGTCAGCACATACGCAATAGGGTGCCGTACGGCCGCTGCTAGTACGTAGTTGCGGCTTCCACCATAGTTACGATCATCGACTATTGGCTTTCAGTCAAGGCGCGAGCGGCTTGCCGCTTGTAGTCCCCTCACTCCTCAGCATCAAAGTCGAACGATGTCTTAACCCGTCGGAACGGTATGGTCAGTGGCCGCATACCAACCGTCGATCAGACCCCGTGCTATTTTTCCACCTCGTAAGCATCCCGATAGTAAATCTCGGTCACCCGAAACCGCCCGTCGACGCGTTTACATTGGACAATGACGTCGATTGCAATCGTCAGCATCTCGCGAATGTCATGCCGCTCGAGGTCTCCGCCGCCTTCCGATTCCTTTACCAGCAATGTCAGCTGCTCGAAGGCCAGGCGAGCAGAGTCGGCGTGGACCGTCGTGATCGATCCCTGATGCCCGGAGTTTACATTGCGGATGTAATAAAAGGCCGTCCCATCGCGAAGCTCCTGCAACAGGATCCGATCCGGCCGCATGCGCAAGCAGGATTCGAGCAGGTCCTTGGCACCAATCCTGGCCGTCCCCTGCCCGCCCTTCGAATAGAAGAGCCGGACGTGGTTCGGCTGCGGGATGACTAGCTCCGGCGTATCCTCGATGGAGATGATCCGTTCACTCTCCGGAATATGCCGGATCAGCGCTTTCGATAACGTCGTTTTGCCCGATCCGGTCGCACCGGAAATGATGATGTTTTTCCGCGCCAGCACCGCTTCCCGAAGGAACTGCTTGTAGGCACCGGTCCGGTAGAGTTCCAACAACGTTTGATCGGATTGGCCGCCGGCCTCTTCGGTTCGCACGACATCGGCAAACAATCCGCCATGATCGAGATCGTCGAGACTGAGAGAGACGGACGAGGGCTTGCGGATGGTGATGCTCACCGTTCCCTTTGCCGTTGCCGGCGGGATGACGACCTGGATGCGTTCGTCGTCCGGCAAGGTCGCCGACAGGATCGGGTGGGTTTCATCGATAGACTGGCTGGAGAAACTTGCGATGGCCCGCGCGAGGCGCATCAACCTGTCGTAGGATAGGTCTGGCATGTCGTGTGTCTGCCATCCGTCGGTCCCCTCGGTGACGACTTTTCCAGGCTTGTTGACGATAACCTCGTACAGCGCCTTGTCACGAAGGAACCGTGAAAATGGTAGCAGCAATTCGCGCACCACCCCGGAGTCTGCTGCTTCGATCATCGCATCCCCTACTTCGTGACCAACGTCGAGGCCGGGCTGAAGTCGCCGAGCACGGCGCGGTCGTAGATGCGGTTCCGGGGCTCGGTGACACGAAGACGGTAGACACTGGAAAAATCGAGATCGCGCGCCACGAAGATGGAAACGAGCTCGCCTTGATGCTTTTCGAGCGTCGGGGGAATATTGATCGACTGTTCGACAGCGATGGCAGCGGCCTGCTGTCCGGCGCTGGTCGTGTTCTGGGCTTCGCCATTACTATCCTGTAGCTGGCTGCTGGCATAGGAGCTGGCATCGCCGACGATCGACAACAGGATGGCGCTGCCGAACCGCTCCCACCAGTGGATGTCGATGTAGCCATCGACACCGGCCCGGCCAAGAGCATCGGTTGCCGGCGACGCCAGGGTGATGATCACGCCTGTGGGTGTCTTTGCCCGGTTCCAGAGGACGAAGAGCCGTTTCTGCCCGCGGCGAAGGCCGCCGCGATATTCGCCGACGACCTGCGTTCCCTTCTCCATCAACACGACCCTGCCGTTGTCCGACAGGACATCGCGGTTGATGACGCAGCTCGTGAACCCGGGCTGATCGGAGGAAAGCGCCGTCTCCAGGACGCACGGAATCGAGGTCCCCATCGCGACAATAAAATCGCGGTTACCGAGCGTGCCGGCGCGCGATCCCTGCAATTGTGTCGGCGTCAGCATGCGATTGAAGCGCTGGTCTTCGTTCTCGCCCTGCCCCGTGAAGCTGCCAGGCGTGTTTCCGAGCGGAACATAGTTAGAGTTGGGGTCGGTATTGGCATCATTTTGCTGTCGCCTGGCGGTCGGCGTTTTCTCGGCGCCATACGCCATGACAGGAGCGCGACGCGCGGCGTCGAGCAGTTTGTCGTTGTCAGTGGGCGTCTGCTCGGTGACGACGGGTGTCGGAAGCTCGACCTCGGTTGGCGCCGTCACCGGCTGGACCGGCTCCTTGGCCGGCTCGAAATCCGACGTCTGACGGATGACGACCCGCTCCGGCTGCGCGTCCGACGGCTTGTTGTTTCCGCGCATCGACCAGAGGGCAAAGGCAACAAAGGCGACGATCGCCACGGCAACCGCACCACGCTTGAGGATCGGATTGTTGTCGAGCCGGCGGCCGGTCGACGTCTCGGCGCGCTCGCCGGGAATCTGGGTGATCTCTTCGTCGGCCATGACACCTCCTATTGCGCTGCGCCGGGCTGGGTCTTGACGACGCGCTCGACCGACGGTGACGTCGTATTCGTTTCGGGATTGATGCCGACGCGGTCGTAGGCCTCGTTGAAGACGCAAAGGACATCGCCACCCCGGCGCAGAATGAACTTGCGACTAATGGCGTGGACCAGCACGAGATTGCCGTCCACGGACTTCGGGACCAGGCTTTCGGTGCCGTCGGAGTTTTCCATATAGATCGCCGGCATTTCCTGATTTCCGACGAAAGCGAAGGTAGTGACCTTGCCGTTGTCGTAGACGGCCTGCGGCTCGAGCGCCTGCGCGCCTTGCGCCGAGTAACGCCAGTTGCGCGGCCCATAGGCTTCGTGCAGGGACAGGACGCGATCGGCGTCGCCGGCCTGGGCGGCCTGAGCACGAGCGGCAGCCTCCAGCTTTCGGCGCTCTGCGTCATCCGCCGGATAGCGGTACTTTACATAGAAATAGGTGTTCTGCCCGGCCTCGACGGTGCCATCGCGGACGGTCAGCTCCATCTGGTAGCTGCGGGTCGAGCCGTCCCGTCTTGTGGTGACGACCGAGATATTCGTCACCGGCTGGTTTTCCCGAGGTTTCAGAAACAGGATGTTGCCGGCCGGCGCCACTTCCCATGCGACGCTGTTGCCCAGCGCCACATGGGCGATTTCCTCATCCGGAGCGAACTCGATCTGCACCGACGATCGCAAGGTGCCGACGATCTTCGTGATGTTGTAGGGCTGATAGTCGACGAAGCGGATGCGGCTGTCCTGGGACGCCCCGCGCGGGATGTCGAGAGCGAAGGCAGACGACGACAGCCCTGCGGCGAGAGCGAACGGTATGACAAAATGCAGTCTCAATTGATGGCCTCCGGATCGGCGCGATAATCGCTGACGACGAAACCCAGAGGGTTGACCAGCCGGTCGGTGGAAGACATCGGAGCGTTGGCATAGGAGAAGGTGAGCGTCGCCACCCAATGGGTGATGCGGACATCCTCGCCGCGGGTGACGGTTTGCATATATCGGACGGAGGCCACATTGGCGTTTATGAGCGAGATCGAAACGATGTTGATCCGCGAGGTCGCGCTCCGGCCATAAATATTCTGCGGCGATTCCGGGTTGCTGCCACGGTAGACCGTCGCGAAGTGGGTCTGCTCGGGCTGAGTCGACAGGAGCGCCACCGTGCGGAAATTATCCTCGGCCTCGCTCGACACATATCCTTCGCGGGCGCGGACATATTTGGCTGCGAAATACTTCGTCACCGCCTCGTCATAGGTGCCGGCGGTCGAGGTGAGCGCGGAGACCACATCGACGATGCCGGTCGAATTGTCGACCCGCACGACGAACGGCTCCACCGTCTTCAAAGGCGTCAGGCCGGCGATGGCGAAGACGGAGACGACCGCAATGACGCTGGCGGAAATCGCGACGAACCAGGCGATGCGGGCAGAGCGCTCGACCTGGATCAGCCGATCCTGATCGAACCGGCGGGCCTTCTCGAAATAGCTCTTCAGACTGTCGGTGCTCACCATGTCATTTGACCTCGCAGGGACGATAGGAGCCGGCGACGTCGAAATGCGCGAAGGCTGCCGGCGTCACCGAGGCGGGCTCCTCCGCAAAGGAAGCGGCATGGCTCGCCGGGTCCGTGGGGATAGCTCCGGTGGCGGACTGGTCGGTCTTTCCGTCGCCCTCCCATTGCCACATGGAGCGGTTGAGCGGCCGGCGGGAATAGCCGTCACATTTGGGGAGCGGATGGGAGATCGAACCGCAGCCTGCGAGGCTCGCGGTCAGCAGAAGCGACAAAAGCATACGGGGCATCTAAAAATAACCTGTCCAATTTCATTGATATCGAGGCTGTTATTCCGCCCGGTTCGGTGTCAGCCGGCGGCCGGCGGCACGCGTTCCGCGGCCGACGCCCTCGCCGTGTGAGAGGCGGCCCAGGCGAGCGTGCTTTCGTGTGCGTCGCGCGCGGCGCCATAGCCATAGGTCAGCGACGCGCCCCCGGCGGCGAGGGCCGAGGCGATACCGGGCAGCTGATAGAAGACGTAGAGGGCGGCGATGCAGATGGCGCAAAGTGCGATCGGGCGCATCAGGACATCGCTGTAGCCCTCGATTGCGGTGAACGTCGTGTCGATGCAGGTTATCAGCAGCGAGCCGATGGCGACGACGAGCACCTGCAGGATGACGAAGTTTACAAGCTGACCGATCCAGGATTCGGTGAACCTCCGGGTCGGCTGGAACATCGCGAGCGCGATAAAGATCGGCCCGATCGCCAGGATGATGGCAAGCGCCAGCCGCGCATAGAGCGAGACGATGTAGCCGATTGCGGCGACGAGGAAGCTTGCGCCGATCACCAGCATACCGCCGACGCCGGTGACGATATCGACTGGCCAGGAGGCACGAGACCAAATCTCGTAGGCGCACTTCTGACCCTTGTCCAGCAGGCTGTCGAAGGTGGAGGCGCTCGGCGCGGTCCCGGAGTTCAGCGCCTGCGATATCTCACGCGGCAAGGTGTCGAAGAAGATATTGGTGACGTAGGTCTGGTAGTCGCTGGCGCTCCTGACCAGCATGACGATGATGGCGAGCTTCATCGCCCGAAAGGCGAATTCCAGGATCGGCTCTTGCACCGAGCCGCGCAGCACAAGATATCCATAGAGCACGACATAGAGGGTCAACGCGGCCGTCAGCGGGCCGCTGATCCAATTGGCAATATTCGAGGTGCCGGAGGAAATGAAATTTTCCAGAGGCGCCTTGAACTGCCCGTCGACGAAGCTGAACACTTCATACATCGGTCAACCTCCGAACGATTTGCGCATGCGCTCGAGACGAAGCTTGCCGTCGTCGGCCTCGGCATTGCGGCAATTGGGGGTATCGTGAAGCTCGCCCGGATTGTTGCGGCATTCCCCGATGATCTTCGTCAGAAGCGCATCGTCGGCGACCAGTTCATCGACGGTGTAGACTTTCTCCGTCTCAGGGGAGCAGCCTGAGAGGAGAAACACGACCGCGACCGCAATGAGCCACCTCATTTGAGCGCCGCTCCCATCGTGTCCATACGCTGGCGCCAGTCCTCGGCCTTGCGCTGGTCATCGACCTGCACCTGGGCCTGCTGCACCATCTGCAGGCCTTGCATACGAAGAACGTCGGTTTGCAGGAAGGCGGTTTCAGCCTGCAGGCGGGCCTGCAGATCGGCGATATCCTTGGCATCCGCTGCACTCGATATCTGCTGGCGGAGCTGGTCGATGCCGTCGATGCGCTTGGTGGCGGCATCATAGATCTGCTGGCCGAGGCTCATCTGCCCGGCGTTCTGGTTCTGGATGCGCGAAAGCTCCTGCGCGTAGAAATCGTTCGCGCTGGTGCGATAGGTGGAATTGTCCTGAAGGAATTTCGAAGCGGAGTCGCCGAAGACGCCGGTGCCCGAGCCCCTGAACAGACCCTCAATGGCGTTGAAGTCCTGCGGAAGCGCCTTGCGGATCGACGGATCGTTCAGCAAACCGGCGACGTCGGCCATGTTGGTGATCTTGTTCAGCGAACCGTAGAGCTGCTGGGCCTGCCGGAGCTGCTGGTTCAGGGCATCGAGCTGCGACTTGAGCTGGGTGATGCTCTCGATCTGCTTGGCGATCGCTGACTCGTCGATAACGGGAATGCCCTGGGCAAATGTCAGACTGACCGATGCCAGGAAGGCGGTCGATGCCAGAAAGAGCCGAATGCTGCCTGTACGGATCATGCTTTCCTCCTTCTTTCCTGGAACACGGCAAACCAGTCCTCGCGTCCCTCGCCAATCTCAGCGCGAATGGTGTCTGCCAGCTCCACATTCGCCGTTCGACCGGACAAAATGGCGAGCTCGTCGCCGAAGCCGTTGAGGTTCAACTCTGCGACGACGCTGTTGTGGCCCTGCTTGACGATGAACCGCCGGCTTTCGACCGACAGCTCACGTGAGATCAGCTCGAATTCGCGTTCGGTCAGCTTGAAGCCATCGACATAGTCAGCACGGTCTCCTCGCGGATTCGGCAGGAAGATTTGCGTCGGGCACTGCTCGATGATGGTGTGGGCGATCGGCGAGACAATGGCGTCGCGTGGGCTCTGGGTCGCAAACAGCATGAGCCCGTTTTGTTTGCGGATCGTCTTCAGCTTGTTCTGGGCGAGCTCGCGGAAACCTTCGTCCTGCAGCGCCTTCCAGAATTCGTCGATGACGATGATGATCCGGCGTCCGTCGATCAGTTGCTCGATGCGGTAAAAGAGGTAGGTCATCAACGGCGTGCGAATCTCCTCGTTGTCGAGGAAGTCCGTCATGTCGTAGCCGATGAATTTGGCGCCGATCCCGATATCGTCCAGATCGTTGTCGAAGACCCAGCCGAGCGGCCCTCCCCTCTCCCACCGCCGGAGCCGCGAGGCGATACCTTCGGGATCGGTGTTGTTGAGGAAGGTGCGCAGGGCGCCGATGGAGCGGCGCTCGACGGGAAGGTCCGCCAGACCATCGACGGCCGAGGCGATGTCCCGCAGCTCGGTGACGGTCAGATCCCGTGTCGCCGCTCCGACCAGCTTGCCGATCCAGCGGGTGAGGAAGATCCGGTTCTCCGCCGTCAGGTCGAGCGCCTTCAATGGCGCGCAGCCGGTCGGCACGCCGTTTCTGAGCGGCAGGTAGGTACCGCCGGCGGCGCGAACGAACAGATCGGCCCCCCTGTCCTTGTCGAAGAACACCATATGGGGATCGTGCTTCTCAAGTTGGGAGAGCATGAAGTTCAGGAGCACCGTCTTGCCCGTACCCGATGGTCCACAGACAAAGGTGTTGCCGAGATCGCTGTGATGGAAGTTGAAATAGAACGGCGAGCCGGAGGCCGTCTTCAGCATGGCGACAGCCGGTCCCCATTCATTGCCGTCTTTCTGGCCGGTCGGATAGGAATGATAGGGCGAGAGCGCTGCGAAATTGCGCGACGTGATCGCTCCCGAGCGCGCCCGATAGCGCAAGTTGCCCGGCAGTTGCGCCCACCAGGCGGCCTCGAGCCCGAGATCCTCGCGAGCGACGACAGCGCCTCCGCTGGTGAGATGGGCGCGTGCCTTTGCCATATGGTCGGTCAGGTCCTTGACCGACGGCGCAAAGACCGTGAGGCCAAGATGATGCTCACCTACGACGAAGCGGTTGGATTCGAGATCGTCCATCGCCTCACCAAGCTCATCGATCTGCGAGGCCGCCTTGTCGCCGGCACTTACCATCTGGTTTTGCTTGCGGCCCATGATCGTGCGGGCATCCGCCTTCGAGGTGAAGGCAAAGGACTGCGTCAGAATGAGCTCGAAGGGTGCGGTCAGGATGCCGTCGAGCATGCCGCTGCGCGTGGTTGCCGGATATTCCTTGAAACCGAACATGCCGGCATAGCGGGTGTCTGCCGCATGGCGGATTTCGACCGTCTCGCGACCGAAGATCACCCGGTCCGAGTAGATCGCCGAAGAGATTCGTCCCTCCGTCAGGGGCAAAGGCTCGCGTCGCCCACCGACGAGCTGGTGGAGAAACTCGCTCGGCTCGCAGAACAGGATGCCGTCATGGTCGCAAAGCGACAGGGTGCGGGGAGAAAAGCGCTTCAGCCCGGCGGTGACATCGAGAACCTTGTCACGCAGGTGCTTGAGCGCGGTCTCGTCCAGCTCGGCGCCGGACCGGCGGGCTTTGCGAAGGCGAGAGAGAAGATTGGCAGCTCTGTCAGTGGGGTCACGGCTCGGATACCAGACGAGGGTGATATAAAGGTCGTTGCGAAACAGGTCTTCACGCACCATCCGCTCACGATATCTGGCATTGAGACCGTCGGAAAAGCGATTGGCGAAGTGTCCCTCGGGATAGTCGTTGTCACGTCGGCGGATGACATGCGTCCACAGCGCCAATCGCTCATCGGCGATATTGCGGTAGAGCGTGTTCAGGCTGCGGTGCAGGCCGTTGAGATCCAGAATGTCGGCGGTTTCAAAGGAGACGCCTTCGAGCACGAGCACGGTCATCAACGCGCGGGAATCGAGGACGATGATCGTCTCGTCGACATGGCGAACATAAGGGATGAAGGTCTCCGGCCCGAGCTCGCGGGACTGCAGTTTCGCTATGCTAGGCAAGGCTCAGATCCCTTTCGTCGTAGCGCCGGACAAGCGTCAGCGGCGAGAGTGTTGCGCCACCCCAATAGGAGGCGTTACGCGAGCGGCCGCGGGTCTCGACCCAGGCGATCAGGATGCGGAACATGTTGTGGTCATGCTTGACGAGCGCCCGGAACACGAGATGGAAGACCACACCGACAGCCAAGTAGGCGATCGACCCGGCGGTGATATAGAGGATGGTCGTCAGCATGATGTTGATGCCCATCGCTTCCATGGTCACGCCGGCAATCATTGCCGGGCGCGTGCAGGCCAGGAACAACGTGTCTTCTTCGAGGGTAGGAGCGCTTACCATCGACGTCAGCCGCCGACGATGGTGTTGACCAGTTCGGTGGCGCCGAAAATGCCGCCGATACCGATGATCCAGAAACCGGCCCGGCGCAGATCCATGTAGCCGAACATCCAGGCGATGCAGATGATGATGATCGCGATCACCGCCAGCAGTTTAGCGATGTTGCCCGTGAGCATCGTCACGATGTTTTGCAGCACGGTTTCGATGCCGGCGGACTGCGCAAAGGCCGGTTCGACCATGCAGACGACAATGGCCGCGGCCATGAGCGCGGGGGCGGCAAAGGGGCGGATACGGCTTGTGAAGATCATTCGCTTTGCTCCGATCGGTCATTCTGGAAAACGAGAACCGAGGACCGGCGTCTGGATGTGAAGACATTCCATGATGCAGGTTCTTCGGTTTGGGAGAGCTGCCTCGGGTTGGATTGTTCCTCCTGATCCCGAGGTTCGTCGGCAGGTGCAGCTTGGTCGTCCGGTCCGGCGACGGTAAGGGAGGCGAGTTTCGGCGAGAGACGTTTGGCTTCACGCCGCACTTGCTCGTCATATTTGATCATGGCACCGACGGAGGGGTCGTCGCGTCCATAGTAGGACTGCAGCATCACCTTTTCGGCCTGCGCCGGACCGGCGCCGGCGTGCAGGGCAAGACGATAGTAGCCGTCGAGCAGCGTCGCCGTGGCCTTAAGGTTCTGGCAAGGGTCGAAGGCATCGGAAACGGAGAGGTTCAGTTTGCGGAGTTCTTCCGTGCCGATACCGCCAAGTCCGATCTGGATATCCTGGTGATCGGCGATCAGCGATGTGGCGAGCTCGATGGCCTCGGCCTTGGTGGAAGGTTGCGAAGGCAGCGGCTCCCCGCTATTGATGCGGATGGCGAAGGGGAGGAACTTGCTCTCCAGGCTCACGACGCCGGCCAGCATTTCCACCTGGACCATTGGCGCGCAGCTTTGTGCAATATCGGCGAATGCGGCGGCCATGGATCAGTACCACACGCGCTGCTGGCCGACGCCGTCTATGGTCACGTCGACATAGTGCGGTTGTGATCGCACGTTCGGGCGCGCTATCGGATAGGCCATGCATAGAAGACGGCCGCCCTCGCGTTGCCAACGCGGTGACAGGACCGAGCCGGAGTCGTTGCCATAATTGTTGCGGTCATAGGAGCAAAGCGAATTGCTCACACGCTGGAGGGAGGTCGCAATACAGGTTGCTTCCTCACCGCGCGGGCCGTAGCTCCCCGACAGCCGATAGCCGGCATCGCAATAGTAGGGCTCGTAACCAGGACGCGAACTGCGAAAGCCGACGCCGCTGCACGTTGGAAACGAGTGTCCTTTGGCAAGCTCGCTCCAGAGTTTCTGGATCGGAGGCCGGCATTCCGCATACTGGGTTGGCCCGCCCGGATTGGAAAGACACAAAATGACCTGGCATCCCCAATCTTCAGCCCGCGCATTGCTGCGGGAAATCAGATAGGATGGTAGTATGCAGGCGATAGATAGCAGAACATTGAGCAGAAGGCTTTTCATGGACAGCACTTTCCGAGACGATGACAGCCGCGTGCGGAAGCAACGTTCAGCTCCAGCGAGGCGCCATTTTACTAACTTATATAACACAGTTAAATGACATGACAAGAGCTCTCAAGACGCAATTGCGCAACCTTGCCTTTTCCGGACTCATTCTTCATGAAATCCTCGATCATCCACTTGAGGAAGAAACGCCCCAGGCACGGCTGAAAGAGATCGGCATGATGACCATCCTCTACACAATGACCCAAGCCCACCAGAAGCTAACTCTTTCAAATATCATAGAAGTTACCGACCTCACCCGAAGTGGTGCGAAAGAGACGGTCGACCTCCTCGTGAGGAGAGGAATGCTGACGGAAACCATGGGGACAAATTCCATGGGCCGAGGAACTGCGCGCCAATTCGAGATATCTGCTGATATCCTGAAGAAGATAAGCGCCTTCGAAAGCTGATTAATTTCAAGTTAAACTGACTTATTTTGGTCAGTAATATAGTGCCTCAGCGAATCACCAGGACTTGGTGTGCAGATATAAAAAGCGTCTATCCCAGGAGGCTGCAGCACTGCGGCTCAGCGATATTCCTATGAGGAAATCATTCGCCAGTTCACGAGCAACGTGGGCCGGAAGGTCGACCATAGCCTCGATGTGCCGATCATTTCAGAATTCGACGCGTGAAGGCAATCGTCCGCAAAAGCAGGCGACGGACGGGCCCAGTGACCCAAAACAACCTAGGAGAAGTGACGTGGCTGGCCTTTGGAACAACAATAATCCGGTCATCGCGTCGGGCTCTTCCTGCAACAGTGTTGCATACCCTCGCATTCGCTGAGCCAGAGATCGGGCCGGCCCCGGTCGATGACCCTCGACTGATCTGCCTGATCGAGCGACATGCAGCAGCGATGCAGATAGGCTTCACCTCAGATACCGAGCAGGCCGCGGCGCGGTGCCCCCGACTTTCAGGTTGTTTTTACGCATATGGCGCCATCTTGCGTTGTCACGAAAGGGCATCCGATAGACGCAGATTTCCGAGGTTCGGGATAGCCGTGCCGACGCAACTGGGCGAGACAACAACGCGGGCTCACACGCTTCTCGATGAGAGGGAAGCATTTCACCCGCTACGCCTCGAAACGGACTTGGCGCGGATGATCTCGTCGCAACTCATCCTGATCCACTGTTGCGCGATAGTGTGATCCGACGACCGTTTCCGGGTCAACCTGGCCAGTTCCTAGCCGAAATCGACAGCATTGTTGCGATGGCATTCTCGCTCAGTGGGTGTTTATTCCAACTTCTGCCGGCCATAAAGCAGGAGCATAAACACGATTACGGTGCCGTATATCAGTTGACGTCCGGCTTCCTCGATCTGCATCACGGACAGGATAGATTGGAGCAGGGTTATAAGAATGACACCGGCAATCGTTCCGAGATAGGAGCCCTTGCCTCCCAGAACATGGGTGCCGCCGAGCACGACTGCTGCGATCGAGGGCAACAGATACGCATCCCCCATCGACTGTGAGGCCTTGGAAGCATAGCCTGCAAGCAAAACGCCGGCTAGCGCGCTTAGCGCACCCGATATGACGAAGGCAAGCAACGTGATGCGACGCGTATCGATGCCGGAGAGATAGGCAGCGCGCTCGCGGTTACCGATTGCGTAGAGCGATCGCCCGAAAGTCGTTCGGGTCAAAAGGAAGATCGCAAGAACACCGATGACCAGCCAGACGAGGACGCCGTTCGGAACGGCGGGGATAATATAGCCCGTGGCAATAAAACGCATCGCCGCCGTGGCGGAATCCTGTGGCGAAAAGCCCCCCGTATAGACGACCATCAACCCTTGCACGACGGCATTCGTCGCAAGCGTGATAATCATCGAGGGGATGCGCAGATAGGCAACGGCGGCGCCGTTGAACGCGCCGATCGCGGCACCACACAAAATGCCGAAAGGTATGGCGAAGGCAGAGCCGGCCGACCCGTAGGCGGTGGCCGCGCAGGCCATCATTGCCCCTGCCGTCACCACCCAGGGCACGGAAAGATCAATTTGTCCGAGCAGGATTACCATCATCATGCCGGTTGCGATGACGCCGAGGAAGGAGGCGACCTTGAGCTGCTGCAACAGATAGTCGGGCGACAGGAAGTTGCGCGAATAGAGCGACCCGCCGAGCAGCAGCAGGATGATGCATCCGAAGGCGATCGCCACGGCGGGATCGATGCCGCGAAGGCGGGCGGGGATCATGGATTGCCGCATGGCCGACGCATCCTCACTCATTGAAACCACTCCAGCCTGTTGCGTACGCGCGCCAAGCCGATGCAGCCGATGCTGATTGCTACCATCAGCACGACCCCCTGGAATAGCGGCTGCCAGAGTGGATCGAGGTCAAAGACGAATAGAAGGTCGCCGATGGTGCGAAAGGCAAGTGCACCGAAAACAGCACCGATTGCGCTGCCCTTTCCGCCGGCAAGTGACACGCCTCCGAGTACGACGGCCGCGATCGAATAAAGTGTATAGGCATTGCCGCTCGCGAAGGCCGCCTCGCCGGTGTAGGAGAAGAAGGTCAGATAAAGGCCGCCGATTGCCGAAAGCAGGCCGCCAAGCGCATAGGCTACCAGTTTTGCCCGTTTGATTGGCATGCCAGACATGTAGGCAGCCGTTTCCGAGGATCCCGCCGCATAGGCTGCGCGCCCGAGAACCGACCGCTTAAAGGGCACCCATATGATCAGAATCGTCAGAGCGAGGACAACCAGGCTTGCCGGGACGACGCCGAAAAGCTTGGAGGTAAAAGCATCGGCAAGATCCTCGTTCACCGATCCGCCAGGCGATGGGCGCAGGAGAAGCGCCAGGCCAAAGAAGACCGCGCTCGTCGCGATCGTCGTGACGATCGGCTGCAAGCGGCCAAAGATGATGATGAGGCCATTCAGCATGCCGCAGGCAAGGCCGGCCATGAGAACGGCGATGATGCCCATGCCCGTCTGTAGCGGTGAGCCAACGACGAGCCAGGAGGCCAGGCAATTGCAGAGGATTAAGATCATACCAGCGGAGAGATCGATGCCTGCCGTAATCACGACGAAGCATTGCGCCATGGCAACGAAGGCGAGAAGCGTCGCCTTGTTGGCCGCCGTCTGCACGACATTCGGAGTAAAGCCGGCCGGATGATTGCTGACGTAAACTACGAACATGACCACGAAGAGAGCGGCCGCAAACAGCGTGCCCTTGTGCTGCGCATACCAGAACCGCCAGTCGCCAGAAGACTTGGTGCTCATTTCCCGATCCTTTGTTCGATTGCGCGCGAATTGACGTTGAGCGCGCTGGCGATCAGTTCGCGTTCGTTGATCTCGCTGCCCTCCAGCGTACGGATGATGCTGCCGTCATACATGACGAGCACCCGGTCGCCGCAGCCGATCAGTTCATCGTAGTCGGTGGAATAGAAGATAATTGCTGCCCCGGCATCCGCGAGCTTGCGCAGCAGGGCGTAGATTTCCTGCTTGGTGCCGACGTCTATACCGCGCGTGGGATCGTTGAGCAGAATGATCTTCGGCCGGTTCATCAGCCATTTGGCGATAACGACCTTCTGCTGGTTGCCGCCCGAGAGCGCCCCGACCGGCATGTCGATAGTTGCCGCCTTGATCGCGAGCAATTTCAACAGCTCGTCGATCCGGGCCAACTCGACGCCGCGGTCGATGATGCCGCTTTTCGACACGCTGCGAAGCGCGGCGATGGAGAGGTTTTCACGCACCGTCATTGGTAGCATCAACCCCTCCGTCTTGCGATCCTCCGGGATTAGCGCGATCGATGTCTCACCCGACTTAGCCTCCTTCGGGCTTCTAAACGCCACCGGCTGCCCGGCGACGGCGATCGTACCCTTGAGGTCTCGCAGCACGCCGAAGAGAGCCAGCAGCAATTCGCGCTGCCCCTGCCCATCCAGGCCGCCAATAGCGATGATCTCGCCGGGGCGGACATCGAAGCTGATATTGGACAAACGATCGCCCCAGGATAGGTTTCGGCAAGACAGCACGGGAGCGCGATCCGGCGCCGCAGCCGGCTTGGGCGGGAAGACATTGACGTATTCCCGCCCGATCATCAGCTCGACCACCTGCTGGTCGGTCTTGCTGCCGGCCGGATAAGATTCGATGCTGCGGCCATTGCGGAAGACCGTGCAGTCGTCTGCCAGCGCGGCAATCTCGTGCATGCGATGCGAGATGTAGATCAGCGCCATGCCTTCGGCGCGCAGCCGTTTCAGGACGCCGAACACGTTCTCGACATCGGATTGCGTCAGCGCCGACGTCGCTTCGTCGAGGATCAGCAGACGCGGCTTGCGGGCAAGCGCCTTGGCGATCTCCACGATCTGGCGACGCGACAACGGCAGGTCCTTCACTAGCGAGGAGGGGTGAATATCAGAAGCCCCAGCCCGCGCGAGCGCATCTTGCGCGATGGTACGCTGCCTGCGCCTGTCGATCATGCCGAAGCGCAGAGGTGGATTGCTGATGACGATATTGTCGGCGACCGAAAGATCCGGAATGAGCGATAGCTCCTGAAAGACGCAGACGATGCCTGACGCCATCGCCGCCGCTGGCGTCGAGAAGGAAACCTCCCGGCCGTCGAGCAGCATGCGCCCTTCATCGGGCACTACCGCGCCGGCCATAATCTTGATGAGCGTCGATTTACCGGCGCCGTTTTCACCTAGGACGGCATGGATCGCGCCCGAGCGGATCGAGATGCTGGCATCCTTCAGAGCGATGACGCCGCCATATCGCTTGGATATGCTGTCCATCCGGAAAAGGGGTTCAGATAAGCTCAAGCGCTCGTCTCCTGCGGTCATAGTGAAGGCAAGTGCTGCGGGCGAGGCGCCCGCAGCTACCATGACGAATGAAGCGGCTTACTGATTTTCCTTGTTCTGCCCCATGATTTCCTGCGCCGTGAAATTGATGCCGCAGGTGGGGAATGCGTTGCCGACGAAGAAGTTGTCGGACTCCTTCGGATAATAATCCTGACCTTCCTTGAAGTCTGGATCCGACACGAGCGCGGTCGGCAGCTTGATTGCCTGTGGGATCACCTGCCCTTCGAGCGCAGCAATCGCCGTCTTGATCGCAACGGCGACCTGGGCCGGCCCCGTGCCTGCGGAGGTGCACTTCAGGCCATCAGCGGCATGCGCGGCGCAGAACTTGCGAAAACCATTCTCCGTCTCGCCGCCGAAGGGTACAAAAGGATGCTTGGCATCGATCATTGCCTGCACGACGCCGGTATCGCCGCCCTGCGCCGTGACACCATCAAACGGACCATTGGTCGCGATTGCATCGGCAGTCGCCTTTTGGGCGACGCCGTCATCCCATTTGCCGACGACCTCCGTCACGTTGAACTTCTTGCCTGAGGCGTCCAGCGTTTCCTTGATGCCGTCGTGGCGATCGGTATCGACCGAGGTGCCCGCGACGCCACGGACTTCCAGCACCTTGCCGCCGTTCGGCATGTGCTTGACCAGCCAATCGCCCCAGATGACGCCAAGGCCCTTCTGGTCGACGTTGACATTGATCGCATCCTTGGTGTCGAGCGTATTGTCGAAGGCGACCAGGACGACGCCAGCTTCCTTGGCGCGCTTGATGACGGGACCGAAGGCGGTCGGGTTCTGAGCATCGACGACGATCGCGTCATAGCCGGCATCAATAAAGTTGTTGATCGCGGAAATTTGGGCGGGAACATCCTCACCCGTAGAGACGACCTTGAACTCCTTCAGCTTTGCCTTGACGTCGGGCTGCGCAGCGTAAGCCTTGGCAGTCTGTACCATCTGGATGCGCCAGGTATTGGCGATATAGCCGTTGGCAAGCGCGATCCGGTAGGGCCCGTCCTTCTTCGGAAACTGAAGGAACTGCGTGTCGGATGCCCAGGGGGTCATGCACTTGGGGTCGGCCGCCGGGCCGGAAACGACCTTCGGCGCCGCAGCGGCGGTTGTGCAAAGCAGGGCGAGCATGGGTACGGAAAGGCACGCGAGCCCGATGGGCTTCGCCTTCAATCTCTTAAGCATGGAATGTCCTCCTCCATGGGCGAACTGGGGCCGCCCTTCCAATATGAATAGATTGGCGTGCTTGGTCCGGAAGGCTCCATTCCCATCCATATCCGGAACGAGAAAAAAGGTAACACAGTAGACAGCGCTGTCAATTTCAATTTGATAGCGCTGTCAACTATGGCATAACTGAACTTATTCTATTCGCTACTGCAGCAATATCGAAATTTTGAGGGAAAACTATTCCATGCGCCGTGTAACATTGGATGATGTGGCAAGTCTTGCCGGTGTCAGTCCGATCACCGTCTCCCGGGTTCTCCGCAAGCCCGATTCCGTTTCGGAACCACTTCGTCAGCGTGTAAACTCCGCCGTCAAGGAGCTTGGCTATGTGCCGAATATAGCCGCAAGCAGGCTCGCCTCAGCCCGAAGCCATGCCATCGGCGTGATCGTTCCGACGCTATACAACGTTATCTTCGCCGAATATCTGCTGGCATTGCATGAGATACTCGTCGATGCCGGCTTCCAGGTCATCGTCGTCAACAGCCGCTACTCGGAAATCGAAGAGGAGAATGCCATCAAGGCTTTGCTCGGCCAGCGGGTGGAAGCAGTCATTATTGCCGGCATCCATCACACGACCCATGCGCGGCAGCTCCTGACCCGCGCCCATCTCCCGGTTGTAGAAACGCTCGAACTCTCGCAGGATCCAATCGACATCAATATCGGCATGTCGCAAGAAAGCGCCGGGCGTGCGGCGACGCAGCATCTCATCCAGCGTGGTTTTAAACGGATCGCTTTTCTGAGCGGCAATCTCGACCATCGCTCGCAGTCGCGGCTCGATGGCTACTATCTCGCAATGCGCGAAGCCGGTTTGGAGGACTTCGAGCTGGTGACGCAGAGGCCACGCCATAGCTCGATTGCACTCGGTTCGGCCCTCTGCGCGGAAATGTTGAACTGCATGAAGATGCCCGAAGCAATCTTCTGCACGGACGATAATCTCGCGCTTGGCGCCATGCAGGAATGCCGCAAGCGCGGCATCGGAATCCCGTACAATATCTCGATCATCGGCTTTCATGACCTGGAATTCGCCGCCTGCGCGTCACCTTCTCTCTCATCGATCGCCTCCCGACGCTACGAGACCGGTAAGCTCGCTGCCGAAAAGGTGCTTGCAGCGATCCACGCCAGCACGCGCCCAGCCGTCGAGCGCATCGATCTGGGTTTCGAAGTCAAGGCGCGGGAGAGCACAGGCGATTGAGGCGACTGCACCGGAGCCCGGGAAGCCGAGAGCCTGGCGGCTGATTTCGAGCGCGAACTGGCTGCGGAACTGTGGGCGATGCACGCGCAGCCCATTGAAGGAGCAATCGCCAAGCTGCACGGGGTTCTGACCCTCGGATCGTATCGCGTGACTGCGACGAATTTCCCTGTCGGTCGCTACGTTTCTTGGTGCACGATCTTTTGCAGATGGAATAGCGACACGATTGCGGCTTCCTGAGTTGATCGTCCTATATTATATCGCCTTTGCGGTGCCGATGCTGATCAAAGGATATCTCCCAAAAGAACATGGCGGGAGCCGAAAATCGCTGGTCATGTTATTGATCGCCAGAAGGGATGTCCGCTCAGCAGAGAAGATATGCTTTGGCTCGAGAAAGCGGACCGGCATTGCCCAGCCCAAAAAGGTGGTTGGGGAGACCGCCTAGAACACGAGTGAAGCCCGCATCCGCAGACTTCACCGTTTTCGATGTTTTATACCTTTGCCTTGCGCCCACGCTTAGGCCCGTC
>NZ_WUEY01000035.1 GCF_010668395.1 Martinezella lusitana | reverse complement strand
TTTCCTGCATCAGCTTGCGCACGACGTTATCGATGGCGGCGATATGGTCGGCATCGAAGGCGTGGCGAAGCCCGAACATGTAGGCAAGCAGCGCGATGCCCAGAAGCGATGGCCTGTCGGCAAAGGCAGCCCAAGCCCAGATCCATGCGGCAATGTTGAAGACGATCAAAAGCGCAAAGCTAAAGGCGATCTTGGCTTTCGGCCGCTCGACGCCATCGTCAAATGGATTGAGGATCATACTTTTGTTCCCGTTATGCTTACTCGAAGAGTGCCACGGAAACGAAGGCGGCGCGACAGTCAAATGACGTAGGCGCCAAACTTCGCCGCACTGTCACAAAAATGAGCAAACCCGGCATGAGGCCGGGTCTGTCCTGTCGGTCTGCTAGGCTATTTCGAAGGGATAGCCCTCATCCGCCCAGCCGGTCACGCCGCCGATCATCACCTTCACGCGCTTGCCGAGCGTGCCCAGCCGCAAGGCCGCCTTGTCGGTGCCGTTGCAATGCGGGCCAGCGCAATAGACGACAAACAGCGTATCGTCCGGCCATTCCGCCATCTTGCGTGCGGTCATCTTGCCATGCGGCAGATTGATCGCGCCGGGAATATGCTGCTCCTGGAACAGGGCTGGGCCGCGAACATCGATCAGAACGAAATCGACATTGCCCGATAGCGTAGCCTGATGCACATCGGAGCAATCGGTCTCGAAGGCAAGCTTCCGGGCATAGTGTTCGGCGATGAGGTCCGGAGCTGCGGCGGGGATTTCACTGACGAGGGACATGGAGCACTCCTTGGTTGGTTCTGTGCATTCATGCCTGACCGATCTTGCTGTTGAAATTGGCCGTAATGCCATATAGCGTCAACATCATGCCAAACACTGATAGCCCCAATCTTCTCGGCCCACATGTCGTCACGCTTGTCTATGACGGGCTGTGTACGTTCGAATTCGGCATCGCCTATGAAATTTTCGGCCTGTCGCGCCCGGAGATGGGGAACGACTGGTATCGCTTTTCCGCCTGCGCGATCGAAGATGGTCCGCTCCGCGCCGCCGGCGGCCTCACGGTGCAGGCCGATTACGGACTTGAAGTCATGGCCGATGCCGATCTGATCGTCGTGCCCGGTTGGCGCGGCATCGGCACGCCTGTCCCCGCTCCGCTGATTGCCGAGTTGCAAGCAGCCAGTCGCCGCGGCGTGCGCATCATGTCATTATGCTCGGGCGTCGCGGTCCTTGCCGCCGCAGGGTTGCTCGCCGGCCGAAAGGCGACGACGCATTGGCGCTACGTCGATTCCATCGCGGCGCGCTATCCGGATATCACCGTCGATGCCGACGTTCTCTATGTCGATGAAGACAGCGTGCTGACCGCGGCCGGCAGCGCTGCCGCCATCGATCTCTGCCTGCATGTCGTGCGCCGGGATTTCGGACCAGACATCGCCAACAGCGTCGCGCGTCGGCTGGTGGTGCCGCCTCACCGTGAAGGCGGCCAGGCGCAATATATCGAGACGCCGGTTCTGAGGCAGCGCGAGGGAGCCCGCCTGGGGCCTTTGCTTGAGTGGATGCGCGAGCGCCTGCAGGAAGAACAGCCAATCGCCGCACTGGCGGCGCGGGCCGGCATGAGCATCCGGACTTTTCAGCGCCGCTTCGAGGCCACAACCGGCATGTCGCCGGGCGAATGGCTGTTGAGCGAGCGGCTGCGCCGCGCGCGCGATCTACTCGAAAAGCAGGCCGCCATTTCGTTGGACGATGTGGCTGTGGCGAGCGGATTTGGATCGCTCGCCACCATGCGCCATCATTTTCGGGAAAGGCTTGCGGTCAGCCCGAGCGACTACCGCAAGCGATTTACGGTCCTTAGACCAGCCGGCTCTGTTCCGTCGCCGCTTCGATGAAGCTGGAGAACAGCGGATGCGGCTCCAGCGGCCGGGATTTCAGCTCCGGATGGTACTGGACGCCGATGAACCACGGATGATCCGCATATTCGATCGTTTCCGGCAGGACGCCGTCCGGCGACATGCCCGAGAAGGTCAAGCCGCAATCTTCCAGCTTATCCTTGTAATCGATGTTGACCTCGTAGCGATGACGATGGCGCTCCGAAATATCGGTGGTGCCATAGATCTCCGAAATCTTCGTGCCCTTCTTCAGGGCTGCCTTGTACGCGCCGAGACGCATGGTGCCGCCGAGGTCGCCGGATGACGTGCGCTTCTGCAGCTCGTTGCCCTTCAGCCATTCGGTCATCAGGCCGACGACCGGTTCCGGCGTCGGTCCGAATTCTGTCGAAGAGGCATTCTCGACGCCGGCCAGATTGCGGGCCGCCTCGATGACGGCCATCTGCATGCCGAAGCAGATGCCGAAATACGGCACCTTGCGCTCGCGCGCGAAACGCGCGGCCAGGATCTTGCCTTCGGAACCGCGTTCTCCGAAGCCGCCCGGCACCAGGATGCCGTGAACCTTCTCGAGATAAGGTGCCGGATCTTCCTTTTCGAAGACCTCGGATTCGATCCACTCGAGATTGACCTTGACGCGATTGGCGATGCCGCCGTGATGCAGCGCCTCGATCAGCGACTTATAGGCATCCTTGAGGCCGGTATACTTGCCGACGATGGCGATCGTCACTTCGCCTTCCGGCGTGCGGATGCGGTTGCAGACCTCTTCCCAGTCTTCCAGGCGCGGCTTCGGAGCCGGCTCGATGCCGAAAGCGGCCAGCACTTCGTTGTCGAGGCCTTCCTTGTGATAGGCCATCGGCACGTCGTAGATGTTGGCGACGTCGAGCGCCTGGATGACGGCCGAAGGACGGACGTTGCAGAACAGCGAAAGCTTGCGGCGCTCCGCTTCGGGGATCTCGCGATCCGCGCGCACGAGCAGGATGTCGGGATGAATGCCGAGAGCCTGCAGTTCCTTGACGGAATGCTGTGTCGGCTTGGTCTTCAGCTCGCCGGCAGCCGGAATATAGGGCATCAGCGTCAGGTGAACGTAGATCGCCGTACCGCGCGGCAGATCGTTGCCGAGCTGGCGGATCGCTTCCATGAAAGGCATGGCTTCGATGTCGCCGACGGTGCCGCCGATCTCGCAGATGACGAAATCATAGTCGTCATTGCCTTCGATGACGAAATCCTTGATCTCGTTGGTGACGTGCGGAATGACCTGGACGGTGGCGCCCAGATAGTCGCCACGGCGTTCCTTGTCGATGATGTTCTTGTAGATGCGACCGGTGGTGATGTTGTCGGTCTTGGTGGCCGAGCGGCCGGTGAAGCGCTCGTAGTGGCCGAGATCGAGGTCGGTTTCCGCACCGTCGTCGGTGACGAAGACCTCGCCGTGCTGGGTCGGGCTCATGGTGCCCGGGTCCACGTTCAGATAGGGGTCGAGTTTGCGCAGGCGGACTCGATAACCACGAGCCTGCAACAACGCTCCGAGAGCCGCAGCCGCAATTCCTTTTCCGAGGGAAGAAACCACGCCGCCTGTGATGAATACATATCGCGCCATGGGAGTCACCGGATACCTTTTAACAAATGATTCCGCTAGCCCTAAAATTCGTTTCCGGAATTTTGGACGCACAAGGCGGAATATAGACAAAACAAAACCGGCAGATCCGAGGACCTGCCGGGGATGATCTTTACGACCAGGCTTACTTGCCGGTCGGAACGTCGCCGCTCTGGGCGGGCGCAGTCGTGGTGGCTGCCGGCGCGGTCTGCTGACCGATCGCAGCCGGAGCCTGCTGCGCAGGTGCGGCAGCAGCGGGCTGATTCGTCGTGGCGGGCGGCGTCGCCTGCGACTGCGGAGCGACGGCTCCGCTGTTCGGAACGCCGCTGTTGTCGGCCGGCTTCGGCTGACCGTTCGCCGGTGCGGCGCCGTTCTGGCCGCCGAGCGAATCGAGAATGCCGTTGCCCTGGCCGGCCGTGCTCGGAATGCGGTTGAGAATATCGGTCGGGCGTGCTTCGAAACGCGACAGCACATTCATGCCGAGCGCGAGTATGAAGAACAGCGCAGCCAGGATGGCCGTGGTGCGCGTCAGCGCGTTGGCCGTACCACGCGCGGACATGAAGCCCGATCCCCCGCCTATGCCGAGGCCGCCGCCTTCGGAGCGCTGAATCAGCACCACGCCGATAAGGGCGACGACAACCATGAGATAGATGACAAGCAGTACGGTTTGCATAGGTCCAGTCCTGCCCGCGGGCGGGCATCAAAAACAAAAGCTTGCGGCTCTTTACATGAGGCTCTCGCCTATTCCAAGCCCTTTTAAGGATGGAATTCCGGGCAAGGTGCTGCTTCAGGCGAACTGCGGTTCGAATGCGGCATAAATGGCGAGGAAGTCGGCGGCTTTCAAGCTCTGGCCGCCGACAAGAACACCATTGACGTGCGGAACCTCCAGAAGGTCGCGTGCATTGGCGCCGCTGACCGATCCGCCATAGAGGATTCGCATGTTTGCGCCCTCCTTGCCGAAGCGCTCGATGAGTTCCGCGCGGATGAAGGCATGTGCCTCATCCACATTCTCTCGCGTCGGCACGACGCCCGTGCCGATCGCCCAGACCGGCTCGTAGGCGACCACGGTCGTTTCCGCCGTTGCGCCATCGGGAATGGAGCCTATGAGCTCCCGCTTCAGCACATCGAGCGTCTGGCCGCTGTTGCGCTCATAGGCCGTTTCGCCGATGCAGATGATGGCGATGAGCCCGGCATCGAGCGCGGCCTGAGCCTTGGCACGCACCAGCATATCGCTTTCCGCGTGGTTCCTGCGCCGCTCGGAATGGCCGACGATGACGTGGGTGCCGAAGCAGTCCGCGATCATCTCCGCCGAAATATCACCCGTATGGGCGCCGCTGACCTGCTGATGGCAATCCTGCGCGCCGATCGCGAGCGGGCTGTCGTCGCAAAGCGCGGTGGCGACATAGAGCAAGGTGGCCGGGGGGCAGAGCAGCGTATCGATTTTCTCGGACAACGGCGTCTTGACGCCATCCGCGATCGCCTTGATCTGATCCAGGCTCGCACGCGTACCGTTCATCTTCCAGTTTCCGGCCAGAAGCGGCCGCATGGTATTCGTCATTCCGGTTGTCTCCCCCTATTTCATCAGTCGGACTAACAAAAAGGAGGAGGAAAGGAAAGTTATCGATTGAAGCCGAAGCCGGTTCAAATCGTTTGAAAAATGCTTATCCGGAAAATAAATCCGATCTTCTCGCAGCTTTCACGACGCTTGCGGATCGACGATCCAGTTGAGCACCTTGCGCCAATCGGTCATGCGCACCGGCGTTCCGTGGTTGCCGGTTTCGAAAAGCGTGAAGCGCGTCGGATAGTGCGCCTTGTAGAGTTTCTCGAACAAGGCTTCCTGGTCGGCCGCCGCATAGACCGGATCCTTGCTGCCATGCGTGAACCAGAGCGGCAGCTTCGCCTTGTAGAAGGCGCTCTTCGTGAAATCCGGATCGGTGACGCCGCTCAGGATCGCCATGCCCTTCAGGCGCTTGACGCTTTCGGCGTCGCGGGTGATGCCCCAGCAGATGAAGCTGCCCATGGACGCGCATGTCAGGATGACGGGCTTGCCGCCGGACTGTTCGGAGGAATAGCGGATCAGCGCGGCGATATCGGCGACGCCGTTGCTGTCGAAGCCCTTGACGCTCGGCGCATAATAGGTGCCGCCATTTCCATAGGCGAGGTTCTTTAGCCGGTTGAAATTGCCGCCGAACGTATAGTCGTTGGAGCCGAGCCGCCGGTCGCCGCCCCGACCGTGGATGAAGATGACGGTAAAGGCCTGCTTCGATGCGGGACCGATGCGGGTGACATCGACCTTGCGGTCGCCAAGCTGAAGCGTCTCGTCTTCCTGCGCCTTCCAGCGTACGCCTGTGTCGACATAGGCCGGTTTGACGCGCTTCTCCGGGATTTGGTCGCGGCCGTTGATATCCCGCATTTCCTGGTAGTCGATGGTCTGGAATGCGCCGTTGTCGTGACTTTCGATGACCGTCTGGTTGGAAAACAGCTCGTCCTTGAAGGGTTTGAGCATATCGGCGGCAGCGTCCTGAATGGTCGCCAGCAGCAGAATGCCCGATATTGCGGACAGGATAGGCAAATGAGCTGTGGACATTCGCATGCGGATAGTTCCTCTGATCGGCCATCGGGCTTGCCATTCGTCACCCGGCAACGCAAATCTCTTCATCAATTCGCCGTTCTCGGGCGCCATCGCTCTTGTGCGCCGTTTCTGGCAGAATCACGGTGATTCGCGAATAGCCGCGATAAATGCGACAATAACGGGGTTTGGCCCCTCCAGGACAAATCTGGCAGTTTGAAGTTCTATGGATAACAGCAAAGATCTCTTCTCCGAACTACCCCGCTCGCCGAAACCGGAAGCAGCGGTAAAGCCTGCCGTGAAGGCTGAAAAGCCCGCGGCCGCACCGGTGCGCGCGGTTCCGACGACGTCTTCGGCCGAGGAATATGGCGCGAGCTCCATTCGCGTTCTCGAGGGGCTCGAGCCGGTTCGCATGCGTCCGGGCATGTATATCGGCGGCACGGACGAGAAGGCGCTGCACCACCTTTTCGCCGAAGTCATCGACAACGCCATGGACGAGGCGGTGGCGGGTCATGCCAACTTCATCGAGGTTTATCTCGATCAGCAGGGATATCTGACCGTCACGGACAACGGTCGCGGCATTCCTGTGGAAAACCACCCGCAGGTGCCGGGTAAGTCCACGCTCGAAGTCATCATGACGAAACTGCATGCTGGCGGCAAATTCGACGGCAAGGCCTATGAGACGTCGGGCGGCCTGCACGGCGTCGGCGTATCGGTCGTCAACGCGCTGTCGGATGATCTGGAAGTCGAGGTGGCCCGTAACCGCAAGCTTTATCGCCAGCGATTTTCGCGCGGCCTGCCGGTCGGCGGCCTCGAAGAGCTGGGCGATGTGCATAACCGTCGCGGCACGCGCGTCCGCTTCCATCCCGATCCGCAGATCTTCGGCGATCACGCCCGCTTCGATCCGGCCCGCGTCTTCCGCATGGCCCGCTCCAAGGCCTATCTGTTCGGCGGCGTCGAGATCCGCTGGAGCTGCGATCCGGAGCTGGCGCCCGAAGGCGCCGATGTTCCCGAAAAAGCGGTCTTCCATTTCCCGGGCGGCCTGAAGGACTACCTCAAGGCGACGATGGGCAACGAGTTCACCGTCACCCGCGAGATTTTTGCCGGCAAGTCGGAGAAGGAAAGCGGTCACGGCTCGCTGGAATGGGCGATCACCTGGTATGGCGGCGACCCGCAGATCCACTCCTATTGCAACACGATTCCGACTCCCGAAGGCGGTACGCACGAAGCCGGTTTCCGCATTGCCCTGACCAAGGGCCTGAAGAACTACGCCGACCTCACGCAAAACAAGCGCGCGGCCAACATCACGACGGACGACGTGATGATTTCCGGCGTCGGCATGTTGTCGATCTTCATCCGCGAGCCTGAATTCGTCGGTCAGACAAAGGACAGGCTTGCGACGGTCGAAGCACAGCGCATCGTTGAAAACGCTCTGCGCGATCCTTTCGATCACTACCTCACGGACAATCCTGCCGAAGCCGAAAAGCTGCTGGAATGGGTGATCGAGCGCTCCGAGGAGCGCATGCGCCGCCGCAAGGAAAAGGAAGTCAATCGCAAGACGGCCGTGCGCAAGCTGCGCCTGCCCGGCAAGCTGGCGGATTGTTCGCAGAACGTCGCCGAAGGTGCAGAACTGTTCCTCGTCGAGGGCGATTCGGCAGGTGGATCGGCCAAGCAGGCGCGAAACCGCACGAACCAGGCAATCCTGCCGCTGCGCGGCAAGATCCTCAACGTCGCGAGCGCGGGCCGCGAAAAGCTTTCCGCCAATCAGCAGATTACCGACCTCGTCCAGGCGCTCGGTTGCGGCACGCGCACGAAATATCGCGAGGAAGATCTTCGCTATCAACGCATCGTCGTGATGACCGATGCCGACGTCGACGGCGCCCACATTGCATCGCTCCTCATCACCTTCTTCTATCAGGAGATGCCCGAGTTGGTGCGGCAGGGCCACCTGTTTCTGGCAGTGCCGCCGCTCTACAAAATCACACAGGGATCGAAATCCATCTACGCTCGCGACGATGCCCATCGCCAGGAGCTGATGGCGACGGAGTTCAAGGGCAAGGGCAAGGTCGAGATCAGTCGCTTCAAAGGTCTCGGCGAAATGCTGCCTGCCCAGCTCAAGGAAACGACGATGGATCCGTCCAAGCGCACCCTACTGCGCGTCGAGATCGACGAGGTGGATTTCGAAGGCACGCGCGATGCCGTCGACAATCTGATGGGCACCAAGGCCGACGCCCGCTTCCGCTTCATTCAGGAACGGGCAGCCTTCGCCGAGGATCTGGATATCTGACGGCTTAGCAACCGAAGATTGCCGCAGCCGGCGGTCTTCGCGATATTTTACCGGATTGTCCGGCATCCGTTACGAAGGCGTCATGGATGGATGTGTAGATGGCGGCATTGTTTTGAACGCCGCCTTTTCACAATCCGGGTTGACGATTTTGCCATGTTGAAGCCATTTCTGACGACTGCCGCCGTTCTCCTGTTCGGCCAGGCTGCCCATGCGCTGGATATCGGGGCGACCATCGACGTGCCCTGCCCCTTTGGCGACTGCAAGGCGGGTATCAGCCTCTCCTATCTCGGTACTTACGATATTCCCACTGGCTTCATGGAGAATGGAGTGGAGGTCGGCGGCCTCTCGGGCATCGACTTCGACCCTTCCACCGGCCGTTATATCGCGATCAGCGACGATCGTTCCGAAAAGGCGCCTGCCCGCTTCTACGATCTCGAAATCGATATCGATGCCAGCGGACTGAAGGGTGTCACGATTGTCGATCACATCACGCTGAAGGACAGGAACGGCCAGCCTTTCGCGGTCAAGACGGTGGATGGCGAAGCCATCCGCCTCGGCAAGGATGGCATCTATTGGACCAGCGAAGGCGACGGCAAGGCGCTGCTGCCTCCCTTGGTGCGTGTCGCCAATCGCGATGGCAGCTTCGTTCGCGAGTTTCCCTTGCCGGCGGGTTTCGCTCCGACGGCAGACAAGAGCACAGGCATTCGCGACAATCTGGCGTTCGAAGGCCTGACGTTTCTGTCTGATGGCGACATGCTGGTTGGCACGGAATCGGCGCTCTATCAGGATGGACCTGTCACGACACTGACGGGCGGCGCGCTCGCGCGCCTCATCCGCTATGACGCGGTGACAGGCAATCAGAAGGCGCAATATGTCTATCCGATCTCGCCGATCCCGCAGGCGCCATCCACGGCCATCGGCTGGAACGACTTCGGCCTGTCGGAGATCCTGGCGCTCGATGACCGTCACCTGCTGTCGATCGAGCGCGGCTACGCACAAGGCGTCGGCAATTCCGCGATAATCAGCATGTTCGACCTCGATGGCGCCACCGATGTCGCGGATATCCCGTCGCTTGCGAAGGCCGACCAGCGTATCGTTCCGGTGCGCAAGACACAGATAATGGATCTGCGTGCGCTGGGGCTCGCCCCGGACAACATCGAAGGTATTACCTTCGGCAAGGCGAAGGATGGCACGGATCTATTGGTCATGGTGGCTGACAATAATTTCAATCCCACACAGAAAACCCAGTTTTTTGCCTTCAAGATTATCCGTCGACCGCTCTGACAACCTTGCTCCCGCCGGTATCGCAGTCGTGTTATTGTCACGGGACCTGAATAAGAAGCTTTGGACCGTCGCTCTTGAAACGGCCAAGATCATACCCCATAACCGGTTGATCTATAAAAGAGGGGTGAAGTAAGTCCGGTGGGTGTATTTGAACGTCAAAAGCCGAAGGAGCATCGGTGGCTCGGGTCCAGCGCGCATGCGCGCCTGCCGCTGATACCATCCATTTCAGCTGCGCGTTGGCTGCTGATCCTGATTGCCATTGCGGGCATCTATTTCTTCTACGGCTTTCTCGTTCCCGTTCTGGCCGCTGCCGTGATCGGCTTCGCCACTTGGCCGCTCTACAACGATATCGTGCGCCGCACCGGCGGAAACACGACGCTTGCCGCCACTATCGCCATTGCGTTCATCGTCACGTTTCTGGTCTTGCCGATCGTTCTTTCCGCCATCTACATGGCCGGTGAGGTACGTGAATGGTTCGGCTGGGCTGTGCATGTGAATCGTGAAGGCGCGCCGCCGCCGCAGTGGATTCTGGCTTTGCCCGTCATCGGCTCGTGGCTCGGTGACCAGTGGACGCAATATGTCGGCAGCCCCGGCTCGCTGGGCGAGCTGGCGCAGCTCGTGAGCGGCGCCCATATCGGCAATATCTACCGGGCGGTGCTCGCAGCCGGCGGCGGGGCGTTCCATGTCGTCCTGACCTTGCTGTTCATGCTGATCGCTCTGTTTTTCATCTATCGCGACGGCTCGACATTCGTTCGGCAGGTCGATCTGCTCGGCGAGCGCATCCTTCCCAATCGCTGGGAGCGGATTTCCCGCGTCGTGCCGGCGACGATCAGCTCGACCGTCATGGGCATGACGCTGATTGCCATCGGCGAAGGCATCGTTCTCGGCGTCGCCTATTGGATCGCCGGCGCACCATCAGCGATCACGCTTGGCGTCCTCACGGGTGTCATGGCCCTGGTGCCGGGTGGCGCCCCGCTGTCCATGTCGCTCGTCTCGATCTATCTCATCGCCAGCGGTTCGCTCTGGGCAGGCATCGCCCTCTTCCTCTGGGGCACCATCGAGCTTTTCATCGTCGACAAGACGCTTCGTCCGAAGCTTGTCGGCGGCCCGATCAAGCTGCCCTTCCTGCCGACTTTCTTCGGCCTGGTCGGCGGCGTGAAGACCATGGGTTTCCTCGGCCTGTTCATCGGTCCGGTGCTGATGGCGATCATCGTCGCCATCTGGCGTGAATGGATTCGCGAGGCGGAATTGACCGAAGAGCTTCAGGCGCAGGAACCGGAACTGCAATTGCATGTTCGGGACGCTGCCGAGCGCTGATCCCTCGCCTACGCCTTTCCCAGCCGTTTTTCCATGAAAAGGCTGAGCGGGTCGGGCTTGTAGCTGCCGAAGGCCGGGATTTCGGCGTAGCCGAATTTCCGGTAGAGGCCGATTGCTTCCGGTTGGTATATGCCGGTTTCCAGCCGTATGGCAGCAAGGTTTCTTTCAAGCGCCGCTGCTTCGAGCGTTTCCATCAGTTTGCGCGCGACGTTGCGTCCCCTGGCGGCGGGGTCGACGAACATCCGCTTGATCTCCGCAGTGCCGTCACCCGCGTCCACCAGGGCGCAGCACCCGACGATCGCTCCTTCCAGCCTGGCGACCCAGAAGGTCACGTCCGGCTTCTCCAGCGAGGCCAGGTCGAGGATATGGTTGCTTTCAGGCGGATAGAGCGATTCCGCATAGGCGCTCGACATGTCCAGAAGACGGATGACGCCTTCCTGGCGCGGGGATTCGATTGATATCGTCAGTGACATGATGAACCTCGGAAAACAGGACGCCGGCTGGATATCACGCGGCGGCGAGCGTCGCGAGTGCCGCGAAGCTGCGTGCGGCCTGCCGCCGTTCGGCATTCGCAAGCTTCTCCACCATGTCGAGCAGCTGCATCGCAGCGGCAGGCGGTTGCTCCGCAAGGCGGAATTTCCGCATCAGCCGCGAGGAAACGTTCTCCAGCAAGGCAGTGCCGTTCTTGCGGGTGGCTTCACGCCAGATCATCGTCGCCTCGACGAAGATCGTGCTGACATCTCTCGATAGTCCGGCATCTTCATAGAGCGCGCGGATGGCATAGACGCGGCCCCTGGAAATGATCGAGCGCACGCGCCGCTCATCGCAGCCGGAAAGATTGGTGATCGCACAGGCGAAGAAATCGACCTTGCCCGAGCATAGCGCGTGCATCAGGAAAGCCGGCGTCAGCCAGCCGCTTTGCCTGAGATGCTCGACCAGATCGGGTAGTTGTTCGTGCTGCGCCGTTCCTGCAATGGCAACCGTCGCCGATTCGGTCGCCTCGCGCGTCACCTGCTGCAGTCGGCCGCTGCCGATGACGGTCTGCACGAGCGCGGAGCCCGACAGCGCTTCGCTGACCCGGCGCATCAGCAGGTGCCTGACGTCCGAAGAGAGCGCATCCCGCGAAAGAAGCAGTCCGCGTATATCGGCGCAATCGCCCAGACGCTCTGCGATGCGTTTCAGCGAGGCCTGGGAAAGGAGCGCCCCATCGTTCTCAAGCAGGCACAGGATTTCGATCTCTCCGCCGATCTCGGCAAGTGCCGCGCAGACAGCGCGCGGCACCTCCCCGCGGGAGGCGATCAGCACCCGCGTCACGTCGCTGCCATGCAGCGCCAGATCGACAAGGTCGGCATCGGTGAATACGGGCGACAACAGGATGATCTGCCCGGCAATCTCGGGCTGATCCTCGGCAAGGGAGAGAATGACGTTGCGCGGCGTGCTGGCCGAGCGGGCGACCGCCTCGGCAAGAGCCAGCCGCACGCGCGGGGACGGGTCATCGAGCAGATAGGTCATCGCCATCTCCGCAGCCGCGCGCTCTTCCGCCGGCATCTCCGATTGCAGATAGGCTCTGCCGAGCGCGTTGGCCGCCCTGGCTCTGCTTTCTGCCTTGGCGGTCTCAGCCCAGCGAAGGAATGCTTCTATGATCACGTAACGCCCCGATATCGACGAGGCGATTCCAGCCCCGCAAACTCATATTCACCACGCTATCGGGGAAAGGTTAACGGGACGTTTACCTTGCTTATTAACCTTTCGCATATCGACGCCAAAGGCCCCTTCAGGGAGCCTTTGGCCGCATCATCTCGAAGACGTCGCTGCCCTCGCTGTAATCCATGTAGCCCATGCGGGCGACAGGCCGTGCCAGCGCCATATCGAGCCTGCCGTCACGAATGATCGTTTCGTCGATATGGATACCGACGACCTGGCCAATGACCATGATGTTGTCGGAGGGTTCGCCATCAAGCCCTTTCGGCTCCAGCACTTCCGTCACCCGGCATTCGAGGGCTGCAAAGGCCTCGCCGACGTAGGGCGCATCGACCAACCGGCCGGGCACGGCCGTCAGTCCGGCCAGTTCGAATTCGTTGACGCCATAGGGAACGGCAATCGAGGAATGGTTCATCTTTTCCACGATATGGCGACTGACGAGATTGGCCGTGAAAACGCCCGTCTCCTCGACATTGCGAACGCTGTCCTTTCGGCCGGCCGACGAGAACATCACCAGCTTCGGCCGATCGCTCACGGCGTTGAAAAAGGAATAGGGAGAGAGATTCAGGGAGCCGTCCCTGCCCTTGCTGCCGATCCAGCCGATCGGCCTCGGCGCGATAATGGCCTTGAAAGGATCGTGCGCCAGCCCGTGACGATTGCTATCCGTCGTGTAGAACATCACGCGTCCTCGCCGCCGACCCAGGTCACGGTTTCGGAGAGTTCCGGCCGCGGACGCTCGACGGGCGGGAAGGTCGTCGAACCGATATGGATGAAGCCTGCCACCTTCTCGCCCGGCTGGACGCCAAGCAGCGGATAGGCGCGCTCGTCAAAGGCAAACCACTCGGTCAGCCAATTGGAGACCCAGCCATGGGCGTTGGCGGCGATCAGCAAATTCAGGCAAAGCGCGCCGGCCGACATCAGCTGTTCCCATTCCGGAATCTTGAAATGCGGCGCGGCGGTGCTGACAACCGCAACGACGACAGGCGCGCGGGTGAAGCGGGTCCGCTCGACCTGGATCATTTCTTCGGAAAGATCGGGCCTCACTTCCAGCGCAAGCTTCAGCAGCTCCTCGCCGATGCGCGCACGCTCCTCGCCGCGATAGACGATGAAGCGCCATGGCGCGAGCTTGCCGTGATCCGGTACGCGCGAAGCCAGCCGGAGAATCTCCTCGATTTCAGCCTTTTCCGGGCCTGGCTCCGACATTTGGAACGCGGGGATCGATCGGCGCACAGCGAGATAGTCGACCAGCTTGATATCGGTTTTCATTGATGGACTGCCTTCATTTTGGCTTATGGGAGGATGTAGGTCTTGAATTTGCCACTGCATTGGTTTTGAAGTGGCGTGTGTTTTATCGGAAGTCAATCGGTTGGGTATCCATGTCAGGCATTTCATCCGCTCTCCGATTGAGCGCAGTTTTTGCGATGCTCGCGAGCCTGGGTACGACCGCCTCCGCGCAGGAAGCCTTTAAGGAATTCAAGCAGCTGGACGGCAGCGTGAAGATGCCGAAGCTCAACGCCTTTGTCGCGCCCGACGGTGAGAATTCTCCGGCCCGAACCCTGCGCGACGTTTTCCTCGAGGCCAAGATGACGCCCCAGAGCAGCCCGCAGCAGCAGGGCCTTTCCTGGTATGTCTTCAGCCCGATTGCCGGCGCCGATGGCAAGCTGCCGCTGGTTGCCAGTTCGCGGGGTGGCTCTGCCTCCTTCCACCTTCAGCCAGGCGATTACTTCGTCAACGTTTCCTTCGGCCGCGCCGGCGTTACCAAGAGGCTGAGCGTGCCGGAAACCGGCGATACGCAAAAGCAGACGATGGTCCTCGATGCGGGCGGAATGGTTTTGAATGCCGTTTCCGGATCGGACGTCCGAATCCCGCCGAACGAGCTGAGCTTCTCGATCTATTCGAGCGAGGCGAAGGAAGACGGCGAACGCGGTCTCGTCATGGACGACGTCAAGCCGAACACGCTGGTCGGTCTCAGTGCCGGCACCTATCACATCGTTTCCGAGTATGGAGACGTCAATGCCGTCATCCGCGCCGATATCCAGGTGGAAGCCGGCAAGGTGACGCAGGCGACCATCCAGCACAGGGCGGCAAAGATCACCCTCAAGCTGGTGTCCGACGCCGGCGGCGAGGCGATCGCCGATACCGCCTGGTCGATCCTGACGTCCGCGGGAGATATCGTCGGGGAAAGCGTCAGCGCCTTTCCGACCATGGTGCTTGCCGAAGGCCGCTACACCGCCGTCGCCCGCAACAAGGACAAGATCTATCAGCGCGATTTCACAGTTGCCGCAGGCGTGAATACGGACGTGGAAGTGCTGATGAAGGAACAGCAGCCGCAGGATGCCGACGACGAACAGCCGGCCCGCCAGCTTCCGATCCAGATGCCGCCGATGCGCCAGAGCCAGACGCCGCCCGCGACCATCAATCAGCAGCCGCTGCCGACCTATGAGCAATTGGCGCCCTCCGGCGGCGACGAAGGCGAAAGCATGGATTGACGATGGCGCGCTTGCGGCCGCCAGCTCAAGCCGGCGAAGCAGTCACCGCTCGTCGACAGCGAACTCTACACTCTTCCCGCTCATCCGGCCTTGCGGCGCAGCATCCGTCTCGGCGGCGCCATCGAGAAGACCGCACCATATAGTTTCGACAGCAGATCCTTGCGATCGCTGCCTTCGCTGAGCGCTTCCCAGCTTCTCAATGCGCCGATATGGGCTGTGATGGTGCTGCCGGAAAGACGCCGGAATTCCCGGATCAGCAGCGAAATGCGCAGGGTCATCGAGATCCGGCTCGCCAGATGGAACAGCCGACCGTTCTGCCCTTCGAAATAGATGGGAATGACACTGGCGCGCGCGGCCTGAATGAGCTTGGCGGGAAACATTTTCCAAGGCAGATCTTCCGCCCTGCCAAAACCCTTCTTTGCCGTTGCGACGCCGCCGGCGGGAAAGACGATGATGGTCGTGCCTTCCTTGAGAAGGCGGACGGCCTCATGCCTGGTCTTCATATTGATCGCCATCGCGTCCTTGGTTTCCTCGAAAGAAACCGGAAGCGAATAGTCGAGCATTTCCGGCACCTTCAACAATTCGTTGTTGATGAGGACCTTGAAGGGACGGCCGAGCTGCTCGGCAAGCGCCATCACCGCGATCCCGTCGCCGATGCCATAGGGATGATTGGCGACGATGACGATCGGCGCTTCGGGAATCTGGCTCGGCGGCCACTCGCCCTTGATCAGCAGGCGCACGTCGATGAGATCGAGCATCTTGCCGAAGACCCGTTCGCTCTTGCCGACGATATCGGTGCGCCAGATATCGTAGAGCCGTGCGTACCGATCTCGGCCGGAAAGGCCCTCGATGGAGCGGATGAACCAGCGCTTGATACGCGGGTCCCGTTCATTGGCGTAGGATAATTCTTTGAATTCCAAGTGCGCGACGGGGCTGCCCCGCTCCTATGGTTCAGTTGCGTCCCATGCCGCAACCACAGCAACGCGTTGATTCATCAACTATATGAAAGCTTTATGTCAGTTCTCTGACGGCACCCTGAAGGTGCCGTCAGATTTGGGTTGCCGTCAAGCGGCCTTGGCGCGCCGCGCTGCGCGCTTGCGCAGGATGTCTGGTGCCGTCGCCTCCAGAGAAAGCGATGCGATGGCCTCGTCGAGCGACATGGACGTCTGCGACTGGCTGCCGAGGCGACGGATATTGACCGAACGCTCCTCCGCTTCCTTCTTGCCGCAGACGATGATCACCGGAACCTTCGTCACCGAATGCTCGCGGATCTTGTAGTTGATCTTCTCGTTGCGGAAGTCGGTCTCCACGGTGAGACCGGCATCGCGCAGTGCTTCGGCAACCTCTTCGCCATAGGCATCGGCTTCGGAGGTAATGGTGGCCACGACGACCTGCAGCGGCGAGACCCACAGCGGCATGTGGCCGGCGAAGTTCTCGATCAGGATGCCGAGGAAGCGTTCCATCGAACCGCAGATGGCGCGATGGATCATGACGGGCTGCGTCTTTTCCGAATGCTGGTCGATGTAGAACGCGCCGAAACGCTCCGGCAGGTTGAAGTCGACCTGCGTCGTGCCGCACTGCCATTCACGGCCGATGGCATCCTTGAGCGTATATTCGAACTTCGGTCCGTAGAACGCGCCCTCGCCCGGCAGGATGCCGGTCTTGATGCGTCCCTCGGACTGCGCCTCGATGGTTTTCAGCACATCCGTCATCACGCTTTCGGCGCGATCCCAGAGTTCGTCGGAACCGACGCGCTTTTCCGGGCGGGTGGACAGCTTGACGACGATCTCCTTGAAGCCGAAATCCTGATAAACGGACAGGATCAGATCGTTGATCTTCAGGCACTCGGCGGCCATCTGCTCGTCGGTGCAGAAGATATGCGCGTCATCCTGCGTGAAGCCGCGCACACGCATCAGGCCATGCAACGCGCCCGACGGCTCGTAGCGATGAACCGCACCGAATTCCGCAAGGCGGATCGGCAGTTCGCGGTAAGACTTCAAGCCATGCTTGAAGATCTGGATATGGCCAGGGCAGTTCATCGGCTTCAGCGCGAAGACGCGGTCGTCGTCCGTATCGTCGCCGGCGACGGTGACCTTGAACATGTTGTCACGATACCAGCCCCAGTGACCCGAGGTCTCCCAAAGCGACTTGTCGAGCACCTGCGGCGCGTTGACTTCCTGATAGTCGCCCTCCAGCCGGCGGCGCATGTAGGACACCAGCGTCTGGAACATGCGCCAGCCCTTGCCATGCCAGAAGACGACGCCGGGGCCTTCTTCCTGGAAATGGAACAGGTCCATTTCGCGGCCGAGACGGCGATGGTCACGCTTCTCGGCTTCGGCCAGGATGTGCAGATAGTTGTCGAGATCCGCCTGCTCGGCGAATGCCGTGCCGTAGATGCGGGTCAGCATCGGATTGTTGCTGTCGCCGCGCCAATAGGCACCGGCAACCTTCATCAGCTTGAAGGCATTGCCGATCTGGCCGGTGGAGGCCATATGCGGGCCGCGGCAGAGGTCGAACCAGTCGCCCTGGTAATAGATCTTCAGATCCTGGCCTTGAGGGATGGCATCGACCAGTTCAACCTTGTAGTTTTCGCCTTTGGCGGCGAACACTTCCTTGGCCTTCTCGCGCGACCAGACTTCCTTGGTGAAAGGCTTGTTGCGCTGAATGATCTCGCGCATCCGCTTCTCGATGACCGGCAGGTCGTCGGGCGTAAAGGGCTCGTTCTTGGCAAAGTCGTAGTAGAAGCCGTTTTCGATGACCGGACCGATGGTCACTTGCGTTCCCGGCCATAGCTCCTGCACGGCTTCGGCGAGAACGTGGGCAGTGTCGTGGCGGATCAGTTCCAGCGCGCGATCGTCTGCCCGGGTGATGATCTCGATCTTGCCGTCCGATACCGGATCGGACAGGTCGCGCACCGTGCCGTCGATAGCAATGGCGACGGACTTCTTAGCCAGCGACTTTGAAATGGATTCGGCGACATCGCGACCGGTCGTGCCGGCAGCGAAGCTGCGCACGGAACCATCGGGAAATGTCAGGGAAACAGATTGGGACATCGATATTCTCCTTGTCCAGTCCCGCCAACGAATGCGGGTGGTTTCGAAAGGTGAGCAGTAAGTAAATTCTGACTGACTGCTCGCGCGCCTGATAGCGGCATTTCGCATTCTAGTAAAGGAAAAGCGGCATTAAGACCGGATCATCTCGGTCAAACCGCGCACCGTGTTCCAGTTCCGCATCGTTCCGATGCCAAGCCGCTTCGTCGTCAGGGCCGGCAACAACTTCGTCTCGCTGGCCTTGAGACCGAAATCGATCCAGAGATCGCCGCCGACAATAGCCATTCGCTCGCCCTGACGATATTTCGCAAGTACTTCGAGAATCCGGGGCTCCAGCGGCTGACGCATGACGCGAATGGCGACCTCGCTGCCCATGCCATCGACAAAGGGATTGCCTTCGGCAAGTTTCAGCCATGTCTCGGCGTCCCGCACGACGATGTCGACATGCTTGCCGAACGCTTTGACAAAACCAGCTTCGAGTTGCGCTTCGATAGAAGCAATCGACCGCTTCTCGCTCTCGAAAACGAGATTGCCGGTCGCAACAAGCGTGCGGGCGTTGCGAAAGCCAAGCCCTTCCGCCATCGCCTTGAGATCACTCATCACAACCCTGCGTCCGGCGCCAAGCACGATGCTGTGGAGCAGCGCCACGTAGAGAGCCATGCGGATCAGGCTGCCTTCCGGCCGAGACGGAAGTAGCGCCAGGGCGTCCACCAATGGTATCGGCGCTCCAGCTCGCCGGGCACCGGATCGAGCCCGCTGGTGCCTCCCGGTCCGCAGCGCGCGACGCGAAACAGCGTCATCCAGCCGCCGGCCCAAAGCCCGTGGCGGGCGACGGCCTCATAGCCGTATTCCGAGCAGGTCGGGATATGGCGGCAGGAATTGCCGATGAAGCCGGAAAGCGTGAGCTGATACAGGCGAATGAGGCCCATGCCGAAAAGCCGGTCCGGTGTCTTGCGGAAAGGGCCGGTATAGTTGCGCGATCTGATCGCCCTGCCTCCGGCCGGTGACGTGTCGCGCCGCGCTCGCTTGGAAGGAGCAGCGCCGCCCTCGTCTTCATCATCATCCTGCATGAGACAGAATTGGCACATTGCCCGAAGCTCCGGTCAGACAGCTTCAGCGGTCTTGGCGTTGCCGCCCGTCCGCGCTGCCTCGATCTGCCCGATCGCATCGACGACGGCATCGAATGTCAGCATGGTCGACGCATGGCGCGCCTTGTAATCCCGAACGGGCTTCAGGTAGCGCATGTCCTCGAAGCGCCCGTGCGGCCCTTCACCGTCGGCCTTGAGCATGGCCAGTATATCTTCCCGAGCCTTTCGCACTTCGTCCGCCGAAGCGCCCACCACATGGCGGGCCATGATCGAGGACGAGGCCTGACCCAGCGCGCAGGCCTTGACGTCATGGGCAAAATCGGTCACCACGTCGCCGTCCATTTTCAGCCAGATTTTTACGCGAGAACCGCACAGTCTGGAATGGGCCTGGGCACTGGCATCGGCGTCGGAAAGACTGCCGATACGTTCGATATTGCCGGCAAACTCCAGGATTTTGCTGTTGTATATGTCGTCCATCACAGATTTTGCTCCGATGCCCCCGTTTTGCGTTTCGTAACAAAAAACACAGCGTGTCCGTTTAGGACACTTTCACAGGGACAATGCCATACTATATGTATGTCGTTCGAAGACCATCGAAATGCAATGGTCTTCTGTAAGTTTGATGGGAAACCGTGCAGGACGGCAGGCTTGTCCGCCAGCCAGAACGCCCCGGAGCCCGCCAAAGGTACGAAATCTCCGCGCTTCGGAGAATGCCAGTGGCGAGTCCGACAGATGATATCCGCTTAGCGGGTCAGGAGATCCACAGGTAATGGACGCCATTGTAAAGAACTTTCCGCAAGCCGTTGATTCCGAACGCCCCTCACAGAAGGAAGCCGAGGACGCAGTTCGCGTTCTGCTCCGCTGGGCGGGCGACGATCCGCAGCGCGAAGGCCTGCTGGATACGCCGGCGCGCGTTGCCAAGGCCTACCGCGAGCTCTTCTCCGGTTACGATTTGAACCCCGAGGACGTACTCGGCCGCACCTTCGAAGAGGTTTCCGGCTATGATGACATCGTCCTCGTGCAAGATATTCCGTTTTTCTCGCATTGCGAACACCACATGGTGCCGATCATCGGCAAGGCGCACGTCGCCTACCTGCCGAACGGCCGCGTGCTCGGGCTCTCCAAGATCGCCCGTGTCGTCGATATTTTCGGTCGCCGCCTGCAGACTCAGGAAGCGATGACGGCGCAGATCGCCAATGCAATCGACGATACGCTGCGTCCGCGTGGTGTCGCCGTCATGATCGAAGCCGAGCATATGTGCATGGCCATGCGCGGCGTGCAGAAGCAGGGCTCCTCGACGCTGACGATGACGTTCACGGGTGCCTTCAAGGCCGATCCGGCCGAGCAGGCCCGTTTCATGTCTTTGGTCCGGGGCCGCTGACCGGGCTTCAACGAAAGAGCCGGAGATGAATTTGATTTTCAACGCGCCTTCCGAGGACAAATCCGAGCTGGAAGATGCGGGCGATTTCACGCCCCGCTTCGACGATCGCGGCCTGATTACCGCGATCGTGACCGACGCGCATGACGGCGAACTGCTGATGGTCGCGCATATGAATGCCGAAGCTCTTGCGCTGACGATCAAGACAGGCACGGCGCATTATTTCAGCCGTTCCCGCGGAAAACTCTGGAAGAAGGGCGAAACCTCCGGAAATCTGCAGGCGGTGAAGGAAATCCGTACCGATTGCGATCAGGATGCCATCTGGCTGAAAGTCGAGGTCGCCGGACATGATGCGACGTGCCATACTGGTCGTCGTTCCTGTTTCTACCGTACGGTCGAGCTCGAAGACGGCAAGCCGATGCTGAGCGTGGTCGACGATCACCTGCATTTCGATCCGGAAGAAGTTTACAAACAGTAGACTTATCGGCGAAGTGCTCGAAGAAGCTACAACCAGTATACGATTTGGAAACGAAAAAGGGACAGTATTTTAGCTGAGGCATACTAGGCCTCGGAGGAGGCCTTACATGCTGAATTGGGGGTTGAATCGTCATACTGGCGGACAGAACTCGACCGGTTCAGGCCCTTCGCAGGATACGTCCAGCCCGCTTATCCCTCCCGCTCCGCCCAAGAAGGTCAAGATTGCGCTGGCGCTTGGTGGCGGCGCTGCGCGCGGCTGGGCGCATATCGGCGTTCTGCGCGCCCTCGACGAGGCAGGCATCGCCGTCGGCATGATCGCGGGCACATCGATCGGCGCCTTGGTTGGCGGTTGCTATCTTGCCGGCAAGCTCGACGAGCTGGAGGCTTTTGCCCGCTCGCTCACGATGCGCCGCATCGCCAGCCTTCTCGATCTCACCATCGGCGGCAGCGGCCTGTTCGGCGGCATGCGGCTGACCAAGCGCATGCAGGAGCACCTGGAAGGACTTTCGATCGAGGATCTCGACCGTCCTTTCGTGGCCGTCGCATCGGAGCTGAATACCGGCCATGAGGTCTGGATCGCCAACGGTTCGCTGATTACGGCGCTCAGGGCGTCCTATGCCCTGCCCGGCATTTTCGAACCGGTTCGGAGCAACGGTCGCACCCTGGTCGATGGCGCTCTCGTCAATCCCGTGCCGGTTTCCGTATGCCGGTCCTATGAGCAGCCGCTCGTCGCGGCGGTCAATCTGCACTATGACCTTTTCGGCCGCTCGGCCGTGGTCAAGCATAGCGTCGGCCAGCCGAACGGCGATTTGTTGCGTCGTGACGATACGGCACCCATGAAGCTCGGCATGACCGGCGTCATGGTGCAGGCCTTCAACATCATACAGGACAGGATCGCGCGCGCCCGTCTGGCCGGCGATCCGCCGGATCTCGCACTGCATCCGCGTCTGAGCGATATCGGTCTTTCGGAGTTCCATCGCGCTGGCGAGGCCATCGAGCGCGGCTATGAAGAGGCTTTGACGAGATTGCCGGAAATCCGGCGCATGCAGGAAACCTACGCACGCCTATAGCGCCGGGCTGCGACCGGCCTTTGGCCGATCGCTTGATCTCATCCGATTCCGGGTCCGTTCACCCGGCGATATAGGCCTTGATCTGTTCGGCCTCGAGTTCGATCTCGCGGATACGCCATTTGACGACGTCGCCGATGGAGATGATGCCGGAAAGCTTGCCCTTTTCTTCGACGGGGACGTGACGGAAGCGACGCATGGTCATCAGCTCCATCAGCTCGTCGGTCGTGGTGTCTTCCTTGCAGCGATACACCTTGGCCGTCATCAGCGAAGCGATCGGCTTTTCGAGGCATTCCTGGCCATGCTTGGCAACTGCGTTGACGACATCCCGCTCGGTGAATATGCCGGAAATCTTGCCGCCCGGCCCCACGACGACGATCGCGCCGATACGATTCTCATTGAGAATCTTCGCGGCCTCGGCAACCGACGTGTTGCCGCCAGTCGTGACGACATCGCGGCCCTTGGCCTCAAGTATGGCCTTTACGGAAACTGACATTCGATCCTCCCATCTCGAAAGCATGCTGAACACCTGAAGCGTCCGATATGTTCCGAAATTACCCCCGGAGCTCAAACCGGCGCCTTGCCCGTCGGTCGAGTCGATCTCCTCATCTCGCAACCGACGGACAATAATCGTGCGCCTGTGTCAGTGAGAAAGCAACAGTTCATTCATCGAGTGGTAAAGCTTCCCGGGCCTCCCGGGGCGGCTGACGGTCGAACAGCGCAAAGAGCAGAAATCCGAACAGGAAACCGCCGATATGGGCGTCCCACGCCACCGGCTGCGAACTGTCGCCGGCAAGCGTGATTCCGAAGGCCACGAGCGCGTTGCCTGCGATCCACATGACGATATAGGCGACGACGGTACGGCTGCGAAGCGAGCCGAGAATGCCGAGGCGCGGGTTGAGGTGCGCCTGCCGCATCGAGACCCGGCGACCGTCCGTGACAGGAAATGCAAAGCGGCAAGCTGCGCCCATGAGCGCCGAGACCACCCCGGAGGCGCCGATCAGAAGCGTCTGGTCGCCCCAATAGAGTGCGGCATGCATGAAGGCGGAGGCCGCGGACGAGAGAATCCAGAAAATCACGTAGCGCAGGGCGCCGATGCGCCGCGCCACGGGCGCCGCAAAGACCATCAGCCAGAGGCCGTTGAAGACGATATGCTCGATCCCGCCATGCAGCAGCGAATAGGTGACGGGTGTCCAAAGCCACTCCAGTCCTTGCTGCGACAAAGGGAAGGCATAGCGCGCCGGAATGAAGCTGAAGGTGAAATAGATCCAGTTCAGCGTATCGTCCGACCACCACGGCAGGTTCATGACCGCGAAAACCACGATCAGGACGGCGAGGCTGGCGACAATGATGGGGGGTAGATTGAAGACTGGAGCGCGCTGCTGCGGCCGCGGATTTTCCGGCTCGGGGCGCGGCAGCTGTTCATCGTCCATGTCTTGCTCGGCTTTCTCTAGAAGTTACCGACCCATAGCGCAGCGCACGTCAAAAAAAAAGCCGCCCGGCGGTGACGGACGGCGTATCGGGTGCTTCTCTCCGGACTTAGCCTTGAAGGCCTGCCCGGCACCCGGGAAATTCGTGCTGAATGTCACTTCGTGAAGTGATGAACGATTTCTTTCATTTGCCGCCGCGAAAGGCAATCGCAACCTTTCGTTAACCCTAACGGCCCGGTTCTGGCATGGATTTCGCAACGCGGAAGCTGGAGGCAATGAATGCCTTTGCAATTGAACTGAAATGGGACACGGACGCATTATGCGCCAGAAGACGAGCATAGAGATATTTACCTACTGGGAGCAGATACGCGGCAACGCGGATGCACCCTTGCGCAATCTGATACAGCCATCTGCCGTGAGCCATATTCTCCCGGAGCTGTTCATTCTGGAAAATACGGCGGATGACAGCCCGCGCTTCCGCCTGGCGGGCACGGCAATCTGCAACCTCATGGGACGCGAGATTCGCGGCGAGAATTTCGCGGCGCTCTGGGCCAGCAGCCAGCAGGACGATCCCGTCCGCATCGCTGCCGGCGTGATGACGCACGTCGTTCCCGCGTCGATCAACGCGACGGGTTATTGCATCAGCGGCCGCAGCATGGCTTTCGAGATGGTCTTGATGCCGCTTCGCACATCGAGCGACACCTGCGACAGATTGCTGGGCTGTCTTACGCCCGCGGTTCATTCGACATGGCTGGGCAACGAACGCCTGGAGTTTCTGGCGCTCGACCGCAGCCGCCTGCTTCACGAGCGCCCCGCCCGGCTTGTCGACGCACAACACCATCCCGATCCTTCCGATATGCTGCCGCTTCAAGGCGGCGTCAGCCTGGGCGAATGGATGCGCCAGAAGTTGATTCAAGCAAAGAACGGACGCGACCGTGCCGGGATTGATCCAGTACGGGACAAAATCGGCCGTCGTCTCTAAGTTAAGCCTCAGGAAAGACAACCTTACTTTAAGGAGTTGCCGCTAATAGTTGGAAGAGACGCAATAGGGTTTAAGACGCTTCCATGCACTCATTCCAGCCGGCCCATGCGACGCGGCCCAATCACATGGCAGGCAATGCCATCCGCAACGATCAGCGGACCTTTCAGCGGGTTCCGATCAATATGCAGGGCCGCCTGATGCTGGCCAACTATGACGAGTTCGAGTGCCTGGTGACGGAGATGTCGCCGGGTGATCTCTATGTCACTTGTGCGGGACGTCCGCGCGCAGAAGAGCGCGTCATTGCCTATATCGACCATCTCGGCCGCGTCGAGGGCAATGTCGTTGCGGTCGATGGCCGCGGCTTCAGCATGTCGATCAACGCGACCGAGCGGAAGCGCGAAAAGCTTGCCGCGCAGCTGACATGGCTTGCCAACAAACATGAGCTGGGCCTGCCGGAAGATCGCCGCCACGATCGTCTGATGCCGCGCGATACCCGCAGCGAGCTCACGCTTGAAGACGGCACGCAATATGTCTGCCGCATCATGGACCTTTCGCTCTCGGGCGCCGCTGTCGATGTCGAAGTCCGCCCCGTGATCGGAACACCGGTGCGCCTCGGCAACATGCGCGGCCGCGTCGTACGCCATTTCATGGAAGGCGTGGCGATCGAGTTCCTGTCGCTGCAGTCGCGCGAGACCTTGCGCGAATTTCTCTAGTATCGTCATCTTCCCGTCACGCGGCATCGCGAAACAGCGACGCCTGTCTTTTCTTTCAAGCGTGACGGCAAGATGCTCTATCCGGACATAACTCCTTTTGATGAAGGCCTGCTGGATGTCGGCGACGGCCAGCGGATCCATTGGATGCAATCCGGCACTCCGGACGGCACTCCGGTTCTCATCCTTCATGGCGGTCCGGGGTCCGGCAGCTCCGCTGGAACGCGACGTTATTTCGATCCGCAACATTACCGGATCATTCAGTTCGACCAGCGCGGCTGCGGTGGCAGCCTCCCGCATGCGTCGGAACCGGCGATCGATCTCGCGAGCAACACCACTTGGCATACCGTTGCCGATATCGAGCAACTGCGATTGCAACTCGGCTTGGAGCGCTGGATGGTGTTCGGCAACTCCTGGGGCTGCACGCTTGCGCTTGTCTACGCCGAAACCCATCCGCAACGGATCGAAGGCTTGCTCCTCGTCGGCGTCACCATGACGAGGCAATCGGAAATTGACTGGCTCTATCGCGGGCTTGGCCGCTTCTTTCCGGATGAATGGGCGCGTTTTCGGGCAGCCGTGCCGGAAGAGGATCGCGACGGCGATCTTGTCGCCGCCTATTATCGCCTTCTGCGTGATCCGGATCCGGCAATCCATGTGAAGGCCGCCAGGGATTGGCACGCATGGGAGGCCGCCTCGATCCTGATCGATCCCCGCGCGACCCTGTCAGCGCGCTGGTCGGACCCTCTCTACCTGGCGGCGCGCGCCAGGATCATCACCCACTATTTTCATCATCTGGCCTGGCTGGAGGAACGCCAGATATTGCGCGACATCCATCGCCTCGCCGGCATCCCCTGCACGATGATCCAGGGTCGTCTGGATCTCGAGGCGCCGCTCGTTACCGCCTGGGAACTATCCCAGGCCTGGCCGGAGGCGAAACTGACTATCGTTTCGAACGCAGCCCATTCGCCGGCGGTCGAGGAGATGGCCGCCGCGATCATCGGTATGACCGACGGGCTTCGTCGGCGGAATTCCCGATAGACATCAATAATAATTTTTTGAGCCGTCTTTCCCAAAATGGGACAGTCTTGCGCAGACAAGGCCATTTTCGCCGCCCCGATTGAGCACTGGCGTATGCAACCTGTTTCAGGACGGCACGATTTTCATCCGAATTGGCACCGGCATGTTAAGAATTCCGCCTGCGGGAAACCATTCTAAAACAGCTCGATACGCGATTTCCCCCTCCCGCCATCCCATACCGAAATCACTCGAATTTTAATCGAATTTGACGCGAACTTGATTCAAGTTTTCTGCGTGTTTTATGAAAGTTTGATCCAGATTTGAATCAACTAAGTCCTTAATTTGACTGTGCAATTTTGCGTCGGATAAAATCATGCGTGTCATTCTGATCCCAATAAAAACAGGGACAGGGACATGAACTTTCAATCCGTACTTCGCGGCTGCGCCGCTCTGGCACTTTTCACTCTCGGCTTCTTCGGTCCGGCTCAGGCCGCGCCCGCCAGCATGACGATCACCGGCGATGCCGCTCCTCCGATCGGCCATTACGAGTTCTGCAAGGAAAACCCGCGGGAGTGCGCCTATGCCGGCGGCGACGCCGGTCCGGTCATCCTCACCCAGGATAGCTGGAAGACGATTCTGCAGATCAACTACACGGTCAACACGACGATCAAGCCGATGACCGACATGGAGCTCTACGGCGTCGAGGAAAAATGGGCGATCCCGACCACTGCCGGCGATTGCGAGGATTTCGCGCTTCTGAAGCGCAAGGAACTCATCGATGCCGGTTTCTCGCCTTCCGACCTGCTCATGACCGTCGTGCTGCAGCCGAACGGCGAAGGCCATGCCGTCCTGACCGTCCGTACGGATCGCGGCGACTTCATCCTCGACAACATGCGCAACAAGGTGAAGCTCTGGTCCGAGACCGAATATACCTTCCTCAAGCGCCAGTCCGCCAACGATCCGGCCCGCTGGGTCAAGATCCAGGATGGCCGCGCCGTCGCAGTTGGCAGCTTGAAATAAGTTCCGCTCCTACACGATCGTTGGCGGCCTAGCGCCGATGATCAAAGTCAGAGGCCCGGTCTAGTCCCCTGATTTCTGTCCAGGCCGGTGCCTCTGAGCCGTTCCCACTGTCCCGGGGAACGGCTCTTTTTCGTTGTGAGACTGGCCTCGGAGCGGAGGCCGGAAACGTCCCGGGAATATAAGTGCGCCATTAGCATGGCTTGCGATCTATATTTAACCGACGGTTAACCATCATGGCGCCAATCATCATTCCCAACGAGACTCAATAAAGGTCGAAAGCCGCTCGGTTTTGCCATTAATGATGGCGATCGGAGCGGAGGGAACTGAAGGCAAGAGTATGGCTCCTCTTCTGTCGTCCGCCTCAATGATCGAAGAAAGGCCGCTGGTGTCGAGCGGCTTTGTCTATCGGCTCACCGCAGGCGTTGCCGTTCTGGCGGCCCTTACCGTCGCGATAACCATTGGCGGCCATTGGCTTGGCGAGAAAATTTCACTGGCCGGCCATACGATCGACACCAGGCCCATATCCGTTACGATCGGCGACGATACCATACGCCTGGCCGCGAACACGATACGCTTCCCGAGCGAGCGTGTGGACGGTACTGCCGAACGCGTCGATCTCTATCTGACATGGCCGCAGATGCAGGGCTATAGCGAAGCCGACCGGATGCGCTTCGACGATATCTCCCAGTCGTCGTCGCTGATCTTCCTGCAAATGAGCCAGAGCACGATGTCCCGCGACATGTCCGGCCGGCTTGAGCCCATTTATTCGCAATTGATGGATGGCGCCGCTTATGCCGGCCCCTTCGACCTCACGGCACATCGCCTGCGTGCGGATGCCGGCTATAACGGTGAAGTGCTTCTGACGGCGCCACGACCGGGCGAGCCTGACTATGCCGTTCGCTGCCTGCTTCCCTCCTCGCCGGCACTTGCGACGAGCGGCGATTGCCAGAGAGACGTCAAGGTCGGCAAGGATTTGAGCGTTCTCTACCGGTTTTCCAGCAATCAGCTTGGGGATTGGCGCGCCATGGACGCCGCCGTCCAGAACTTCGTCAGGACGCGCCTTGTGGATAACCCTACTTCCGCGGCGACTGCTGCTGGCGGCCGCTAAAATGGCACAGAAACCTGAAACCAACTGTTCATCATAAACCGATTGGTAACGCTAAGCCTCTATTGTCGAACGCAACGGGCGTTCATGGAGGCGGCGACCGGATAATCGAGAATGTTAATGCAAGCAGAGAGTGATTTAGTGTCCAGATCAATTCTTCCCGTTTCGTCGTCTCAAACCGGTAAGATTCTGGCGAGAGCGCTTCTTGGTTTTTCGATTGCGACGGCAACGGTCACCGTAACCGTCGTTGATGCCAGCGCCGCCGGTTCGAAATATGCAGGCATCGTGATCGACGCCAATACCGGCAACGTCCTCTATAGTGAAAACGCCGATACGCTCCACTATCCCGCCTCGCTGACCAAGATGATGACGGTCTATCTGACCTTCGAGGCGCTGGAGGCAGGCCGCATCACTCTCGATACCCCCGTCGTCTTCTCCAGGAATGCCGCCGCGCAGGCGCCGACGAAACTCGGCATTGGCGCCGGCCACTCCGTAACCGTTCGCGAGGCGATCCTCGGCATCGTCACCAAATCAGCCAATGATGCGGCGATGGGGCTTGGCGAGATGCTCGGCGGCTCGGAAGAAAACTTCGCCCGCATGATGAACGACAAGGCGCGCGCTCTCGGCATGACGCGCACGACCTACCGCAACCCGAACGGCTTGCCGAATACCGCGCAGATGACGACGGCGCGCGATCAGGCCCGTCTCGGCATCGCTCTGCGCGAGCATTTTCCGCAATATTACGGCTTCTTCTCCGAAACGAGCTTCCGGCTCGGCAATCGCGTCATACCGGGCCACAACCATCTGATCGGTTCGGTTCGCGGGGTCGACGGCATCAAGACTGGCTATACCCGCGCCGCGGGCTACAATCTCGCGACCTCCGTAAAGGTCGATGGACGCTCCATCGTTGGCGTCGTCCTGGGCGGCGCTTCCACGCCGGCTCGCGACAACCAGATGCGCAAGCTGATTGCCGCCTATCTGCCCGTGGCATCGACGAAGCATATTGCGACGAATGTTATCGCGCAGACGCCGGCTACCACGCCCAATATCCAGGCTGCGAGCGCGCGCATGGCCGATATCAGCCGCGCCAAGATCAAGAATGACCAAACGGTCGAGGTCGCTGACGCTCGCCCATCGAGCGCGGCAGCTTTCGCGGCGGTAACGCCTCAATCCTCAAATCCGTTGCTCTCGGCAAAGCCTGAGCCGGTCCAGCGCCCCGCCTACGACGAGACCGCGTCCGTCTCTCCGTCGGACGAAGGCGATGAGGATGAAGTCGATACCGTAACGACCGCATCGACCTCCAAGAGTGACACGAAGCTCGTCAAGCTGCAGCGTGCCGAGAAATCCGAGAAAACTGAAAAGGTCGCGAAGGCAGGTAAGGCCGAACGCGGCCCCACTGGCTGGGTCGTTCAGATCGGCGTCTCCTCCAGCAAGGACGGGGCGACCGACTTGCTGGATACAGCAAAGAACAAGGGCGGCAAGGCTTTGCGGTCGGCCAAGCCCTACGCGGTCGCCTTCGACGGCGGTTACCGCGCCCGCTTCGGTGGTTTCGGAGATCAGGGCGAGGCACTCAATGCCTGCAAGGCGCTCAAGCGAGCCGGCGTAAAGTGCTGGGCGAGTATGGAATAGAAATGCGGCCATGGCTTTCATCGCCGCATGATTTGAGAATTGGTCGGGCCTTCTTGAAAAGCCCGGCTTTCCGGCTTCGAATGTCAAACGGGCCGGCCCTGAGTTTGTAACGTGTACGGGGTTTTGAGATGGCAATGAACGAGAACTTTCCGGGTTTCTCGCTCGATGGCGGGGGCAAGATGAAACCGAAGAGCTTCGCTCTTCATCCGCTGCATGAGGCGGCGATGCGGCTGGCGGACCTGGGTCTCAGTCGATCGCGTTCGCGTAACAAGACGAAAGATCTGATCGGCATCCTGCTTTGCCACGGCGCGCGCGCGTGGCGCTACTCGCAGCCTGAAGCTCATATTCATCTGCACATCACGGCCCCGACCGGCCGGGCACCGATCATGATGCGGCTGCGCTAGAGAGACGCCAGAAAAAGCGTAGAACGGTTTCCCGCTCGGAGTTGCGTAAAAACAATGAGATGGAGCGGGAAGCTAAACTGCTTTAAGCAGCCGAGCTACAGCAGTCCGAGTTCGGATAGTTCCCGCCGCAGATCGGCGGGTAACTCGGCCGCGGCACCAAGACTATCGAGGTCGCGCGGTACGTCATCCTGCGGCAGATAGCGCCACCCCTGAAACGGCCGACGAGGCTGGCCGGTCGTCTCGATGACGCTTGGGTCGAGGATCAGCCGGCAGCGCTGAATACCCTCGGCATCGGTGAACGTCTCGATCCCGAGCAGCCTCTGCCGGGCCTGCACTTGCCCCTTGATGACCCAGTAGAGCGAGCCGCCGTCCAGCAGCTCCTCAATCCGTTTCGGCACCATGCGCGTCGTATGGGTCGTATGCGGCTCCAGCCCGGCGGCGATGGCGTTCATCGCCCGCTCGGAGACCCATTCGCGCAGATCCTCCAACGAATCCGCGCCGACGCACAATTTGATGAGATGCAAAGCCATACCGCCGTTGAAATCCTTTTGGCCGGCAGCGTCAAGCTTTTAGATCAGGTGTCCACTCAGCATTCCACGACATTCACGGCAAGACCGCCGGTCGAGGTTTCCTTGTACTTCTCGCTCATGTCGTAGCCGGTCTGGCGCATGGTCTCGATACAGGCGTCGAGCGGCACGAAATGCTGGCCGTCGCCCTTGATCGCGAGCGAGGCAGCCGTGACCGCCTTGACCGCACCGAGGGCGTTACGCTCGATGCACGGCACCTGCACCAGGCCGGCGATGGGATCACAGGTCATGCCGAGATGGTGCTCGAGCGCGATTTCCGCGGCGTTCTCGATCTGCTCCGGCGTTGCCCCCATGACGGCGGCAAGCCCAGCAGCCGCCATGGCGGCCGCAGACCCCACCTCGCCCTGACAGCCGACTTCGGCGCCGGAAATCGAGGCATTGTGCTTGATGATGCCGCCGACGGCGGCGGCCGTCAGCAGATAGTTGCGAATGCCGTCCTGATCCCAGTCCTCGTGAAAATGCTGATAGTAGCGGATCGTCGCCGGGATGACGCCGGCCGCACCATTGGTCGGCGCCGTCACCACGCGTCCACCGGCCGCATTCTCTTCGTTGACGGCCATGGCGTAGACGCTGAGCCAGTCGTTGGCGAGCAGCGGATTGATGCGGTTGCTGCGCCATTCTTCCTGAAGCTTGTCATGGATCGCGCGCGCGCGCCGGCGCACCTTCAGGCCGCCGGGCATGATGCCATCGACCTTGAGGCCGCGATCGATGCAGCTGCTCATGGCAGCCCAGATGCGGTCGAGGCCGGCATCCAGCTCTTCGGCGCTCATGTGCGATTCTTCATTGGCGCGCTTCATCTGCGCGATGGAAAGACCGGACCGCTGGGCCATGTCGAGCATCTGCTTGGCGCTGGCGAAGGGGAAGGGAATGCGCGCGCCTGCCCCAGCCGGCTTCTTCTTGTCGGCCCGCACCTGCTCGAGCTCCGTATCGGTCACGACAAAGCCGCCGCCGACGGAGTAATAGATGCGCTTGACCAGCAGGCGGTCGTCTTTGTCGAAGGCGGAGAAACTCATGCCGTTGGCATGGCCGGGCAGCGGCACCTTCTTGTCGAAGATCAGGTCTGTCCTAGGCTGGAACCGATAGCCCGGATGACCCGGCGGCATGATGCGCCCCTGGCGCTCGACCTCATCAATAATGCCGTCCATATGGTCGGGATCGACGCTATCGGGTCTCTCGCCCATCAGGCCGAGAATGACAGCCCTGCCCGTGCCGTGGCCGATGCCTGTATGGGCCAGCGAGCCATGCAGGCTGACCCTGATCGAGTCGACATGCACGTTCGACGACGGGCGCGGCCATTCGTTCGACAGCAGCAAGTCAAGGAAGCGATTCGCGGCCGACATCGGCCCCATCGTGTGCGAGCTGGATGGTCCCACACCGATCTTGAATACATCGAAAACTGAAAGAAACATGGACTTTGAGTGCCTCCCAGGCAAATCGATTTCTGGCAAGGCTACGCTATCGGGGCAAGCTTGCACGGCGATTGGCCGACATCGGATTTCATGGTAGCGACATTACATATAGGCATGAGGGGAGGCAAACAGAAGGCCATTGCGCCCCGCTCGTGCTCGGATACAGTCCCCGTCGGATCGATCTGGAGAATCTGCCTATATGACGACAGCCGACTATGTCGCCCTCGCCCTCTTCATCTTTCTCTGGGTCGCGCTGAACTGGATCACCAGCAGCGCAACATTCTTCAACCGCATCAGCCTGACGCTGGCGATGAACGAGCGCCGGCGCGAATGGATCTACAATTCGCTGCGTCGCGACCTGAAGATGATCGACACGCAGATTCTCTCCGGCCTTCAGAACGGCACCGGCTTCTTCGCATCCACCTCGATCTTCGCCATCGGCAGCTGCTTCGCGTTGCTGGGCGCGACCGACAAGGTCAACGCCTTCTTCTCCGATCTGCCCTTCGTCTTCAACAGCGGCAGGACCGCATTTGAAATCAAGGTGGCGGGGCTTGCCTGTCTGTTCGGCTATGCCTTCTTCAAATTCGGCTGGGCCTATCGCCTGTTCAACTATTGCACCATTCTCTTCGGCTCACTGCCGATGCGCGAGGAAGCCATTCTCGATCCGCTGGGCGCAGAACGGGCAGCGGAGCGTGTGGTGCGCATGAACATTATCGCAGCGCGCAGCTTCAATGCCGGGTTGAGGGCAATCTTCCTGTCCATCGGCTATCTCGGCTGGTTCCTCAGCCCTTATGTCTTCATGGCAACGACGCTCTTCATCATCGTCGTGCTGATTCGCCGACAGTTTTTTTCGGATGCTCGTCTGGCCATCATGGACGGCGATATGCAATGACAAGGCCGCGCCGGCCTGCGCCGGCGCGCAAGATTTGAGTTCATGCCCGGAAGGAATCCGCAATGGCCGCCATCGCCGAGAGCGCCGATGCACCCCCGAAGACGCCTCGCATCGGCATTCTGGACACGGCGCGCGGCATCGCCCTGCTGGCGATGGCGAGCTATCACTGCACCTGGGATTTCGAATTCTTCGGTTATCTCGATTCAGGCACCGCCGAAACCGGCTGGCTGAAGCTCTATGCACGCGCCATCGCCAGCACCTTCCTGTTCCTGGCCGGCTTCAGCCTCGTGCTCGCCAACACGCCCGAAATCCGCTGGCGCTCCTATTGGCGGCGGCTGGGCATGATCGTGGCCGCGGCGTTGGCGATCTCGCTCGTCACCTTCATCGGCATGCGCGACGAATGGATATTCTTCGGCATCCTGCACAGCATCGCGGCGGCGAGCCTCATCGGGCTGCTGTTCCTGCGCCTGCCGGCATTCGCCACGCTTCTGATCGCTGCGTTGCTCGCAGTCGGCATCGTCATCGACAATGTCGTTGCGCCGCTGTCGCTGCATTCGACGTTTTTCGACGCGCCTTGGCTATGGTGGGTCGGACTGTCGGAAAACATCCAGCGTTCGAACGATTATGTGCCCCTCTTCCCATGGCTGACACCGTTCCTCTTCGGCCTCGGCATGGCACAGCTGGCACTATCGCTCGGCTGGCTCGAACGTCTGGCGAAATTCGGCCAGGGCCGCAATCTGATCGCCCGCACCGGCCGCCACAGCCTGATCTTTTATCTGCTTCACCAGCCGGTCCTGTTCGGCCTTGTCTATCTTCTCTCGGTGGTGGCACCGGCGCCGCAGCAGGATCCGACGGTCGGCTACATCAGACAATGCGTCGCCTCCTGCACGCGGTCGGGAAGCGAAACCATGTGCCGAAGCTTCTGCCAATGCACGCTCGACAAGTTGCAGGCGCAGGATCTCTTCAAACCCCTGGAATCGGGGGCGATCAAAGCAGATAGCGATGAACGCATAAGCCGAATCGCGATACAATGCACGGAACAAGCGCAATGACAGGGTTATTCCATGAATGCCTATCGTTCGAAGTCGCTAAGCTTTCCGTGGCCGCCGCTGCTTTATAGCCTGGCCGTCATTGCGGCGCTGTACCTCCAGCGGTGGTATCCGCTGCCCTTGCCGTTTGCCTGGGCTCTCGCTTCATGGATCGTCGGAGCCTTGCTGACGGCCTTTGCGGTGACGCTGAATGTCTGGGCCGTCAAGACGCTGCTGGAAAGACGCACCACCGTGCTGACCCAACGCTGCACCGCGCATCTGGTGACGTCAGGCCCGTTTCGCTTCACCCGCAACCCGACCTATCTCGGCTATACCTTGCTGACGGCGGGCCTCGGATTGCTGATCGGCAATCTCTGGTTCGTGGCGATGGCGGCGGCAGCAGCCGCATTGACGACACTGCTCGTCATCCGCTGCGAGGAAATGCATCTCCTCTCGCGCTTCGGCTGCGAATTCGAATTTTACTGCAAGCGCACACGCCGCTGGCTTTGAGTCAATGGGACTGAAGAATCGCTCGAGGGATCGTTCAGGCGCTGCCTACTGGTTTCCAAATAGAAGGAATATCCGGCCGATTGTCGTTCGCGTGCGATAAACCAGATCGTTCCTGACTGGGGCATCTGCGCCGGCTTAGAGCTCGAATTGACGGGACCTGTCTCCGCCGACGGCACCTTCCAGCCTGGCGGATCTTGCCTCGTTCAGGAAAGAGCAGTCGGGTCTGCTGCACTGAACGCTGACCTCTCCCGACAGACCTAGTATGGAGTCGATGGTCACGCTCACTTCAACTTGGGTCTTCCGGTCGTCGACAAGCTGGCAGCGGGCATGAATGTGACACACCTGCTGGCCATAGATCGCATCCTTGCCGTCAAGCAAAAGGCCGTAGGCGACCTGAATATCCGATTGGGTGATATCAGCCGCGCGGCTGCCATCGGCACTCGCGAAAATAGCGGCCGCGAGCATGACGAGGGCAGATGAAATTCTTGTTGCCACGCCAATAACTCCCTAAGAACGCTCAGTTTTTAGAAAGCATTCTTGCCGGCACTATGGCCGCGCTATTGCGTGCTTATATCGTGGTCAGGCGATCAGGTGCCCACGCCGATTTCGGCGAGACGTCCGAGGCAGGCCTCCTCGACATTGTCGAGTTCGCTGAGCGTATCGTCGATATCCTTGCGCTTCTGGCGCAGTTCATCGCGCTTTTCATCGACACGCTTCATCAGCAGCTTCAACTGGCCGATTTCGCCGGGAGGCTCCCGATAGACCTGAATGATCTCGCGAATTTCGGCAATGGTGAAGCCGATGCGGCGGCCGCGGAGAATTTCTTGAATGAGACGTCGGTCGGCGGGCCGGAACAGACGCGTACGACCCCGGCGCTCGGGCTGAATGAGACCCTCGTCTTCATAGAACCTCAAGGTTCGGGTCGAAACGCCGAATTCCCGAGTGAGCTCCGTTATGCTATAGTATCCGTCAACCAAGAATCCGGCCCCTTCTGCTGACAGCCATAATATTGACTTTTACGTAATAGTCAATTTTCATGGGTTTGTAGGGCATGGCCTTCTCGCTGGCGACGCGCAAACCAAAAGGTCGCTAGCGCGGCGAACATGAAATAACCTCCAGCATGATTGCGGTCGGCCGTCACTGAACCGGGCGAAGCCGGAACGGACCGGCTCCGAATCGAAGACGTACGCGCTCGGTAAATATCAACAACGCTATAAATCGAAAAACAGCTCATAAGCAAAGAGATAGAGGAAAATGCTGCTATAGAGAATTCAGTTATCGAGACGGTGGTATTGTCCTCGCCTTGTCCCTATCCTGGCAAGTCTACAGATGTCCCTTCGTTCGATAGAGAGTACCTTGACCGCCCGCCCCATTGTCCGCTTCCCAGATCCGCTGCTTCGCACCGCCTGCGCTGCCGTCACCGTCTTCGATGACGACCTGCGCGTGCTTGCAGGCGATCTCCTCGATACGATGCGTGCCGCCCCCGGCGTCGGCATTACGGCCGCGCATATCGGTGTCCTCAAGCGGGTTGTCGTGATTGAACTCAGCCGCGAAGACGGCGTGCGTACCTATGTCAATCCGCAGATCGTGTGGTCGTCCCAGGAGAGCATGCGCCATACGGAAGGCAGCGTTTCCATGCCGGGCGTGACCGAAGAGATCGTCAGGCCGAAATCCATTCGCTTTCGCTATCAGGACGTTGCCGGCGAAGTACATGAAGCGGAGGCGAGTGACTTTCTGGCCATCTGCATTCAGCACGAGATCGATCAGCTGGACGGCATCTTCTGGCTTCAGCGGCTTTCCAAGCTCAAGCGCGACCGTCTTGTGAAGAAATGGGATAAGACGCGGGATTAGGATATCCATACGAAAACGGGCGCCGTAGAGGCGCCCGCTGTACGGTCGGTCAGGTTTGCACTCAGCCCTTGAGCTTGGTGTTGCAGAGGCTGTAATAGCCGCCGCCCTTCTGGATCCACTTCAGGCCGCCGAGCGAATTCTTGGCCTTGTTGGCATTGTAGGCATCGACGCAGGTGTGGAAACGGCCCTTGCCGGCAGTCTCGCTGGCATACTTGGCGTCGACTTTCGTCGGGAAGCTCACGCCAGCCGGTGCAGCCGTCGTCGGCTTTGCGGGTTCGGTTGCCGGCGGCTTGGTGGCATCCGGTTCGCTTGCATCGACCTTCGCGGCCGCGGTCGTCTTCGTCGTCTTGGACGGTGCCGCAGCAGCGGGAGCGGTCGCCGCCGGAGTGGTCGTCGTGGTAGCGCTCGCATCTGCGCTGCACTGCGTGGCGCGGAAGTCGTTCCACTTCTGGCCGTTCAAGGTGCCAGCGGTTTTAGCGGCCTGATATTTGGCGCTGCACTCTTTCATGGTGAGCGCAGAAGCCGAAGAAGCGAGGCCCATCGAGCCTACAACTGTGAGAGACGCAAAAGACATCAACAGAATGGCACGACTTGTCATTGGCATTTCCTCCGCTCTATGACGAATGTCGAAACTATTAATCGTATCGTCCCTGTCGATTGTCAATCGACGCGCGATCCGGGGGCGACGGAAGACACCATATGCGGACGAACATGAACGGAGACTGTACGAAAATAGCCATCAAAAAGAGTGACTTGGCCTGAAGGACAATCTGCGATGGCAGTTCGCGGCGCTACGTGATTCGCCATTGGTCCAATCAGCCCGGGTGCCGATATGGCACAGCAGGTATTGAAGCCATTCTACTCGCAGACGAGCGACGCACTCGGGCTGCAATAGCACTCATAACGCGGAGCCGGACAAGTCGCGACAGCCAGGCTGAAATCGTTGCAATTGCATTGGACGTGAAACTGCTGATCGGCCGTGGCCGAGGTCGCGCTATAGATGGAGAAGCCGGTACCGATGTCGGCTGGACGAGACCCCACGCTGAAAGAATAGTTCGGGCCGGTGGTCTGTGTCGGGGGATCGCTCTGCTGCGCCAGGGCAGCAAACGGCATGGACGCGACGGCGCAAATGACGAACAGCCGCTTTATCGTTGATTTGCTCATGTGATCTCGCGCCTTTTACTGACACATCAGATAGGCATGCGGAACGCAAGTGCAGGCATAGGCCTGAGTCGGGCATGTCATGTCCTGCAATGTGCGGTCGTCGCAATTGCACGTCACGAAATAGGATGAATTGTTCGGCATCTTCAGGATGCTCGAGGTGGAATAGCCGCTGCCAAGATCAGCCCGCCGATAGCTGAAGCTGGAAGCCGAGTTTTTAGTATCCGGCTTGGGGTCCGCGGCGTGGCTCGCGATCGGCAGCCCGGCCAACGCAACAATCAACAACGCCTTCCCACCCATCCTTCGATATCGGGACGCGTTCATAGCAATCTTCATCTTCCAATTCCCTTCAACAGAACTTGCATCGAAACAACCGCTACATTCGCGGTGTTTCGTCCGTGTCTCCGTCCGTTTCGAAACGTTTCCGCCCGGTGGCTTGCGGTTGTCCGGCCGGCGGAGACATTGCGGTGAGAACCCTCACGGATCCTGCACGCAAAACGATATCACCACCGCGTCGGCCCCAAAAGCCAGATGGCGGGCAACCGGCAATCACTGTTTCGCGATCAGGCGGATGGCGCAGACAGGCGGCGTTTCCGCATCGTTCCCAAGCCTTGAAGTATGAAGGCGCCGCCCTAATCTCTTTAGGGCAGTTCCCCTCTCTGTGCCCTGGATGCTCTCCCGTCCAGGGCATTTTCTTTGGCGGGTGACAGACCCGACACCCGGCATTTGCAGCGTGATACTCTTAGAGGTTGATTGCCGGCTACGCGAAATGAGTCGCCATAGCGCCTCGATGGGCGTAGGCTCCATCCACCGTTGGCTGATCGAATCCGTAGGCGCCAGCGGCTGAGAGAGACAACGCACTCTCGCCTGCAGAGGTCTAGGAGTTACCCGCATGACCTCGCATGATAGTCATGACAATATTCTCAGCGATCAGAAACTGCACGATCTTCTCAAGGCCGAAGACGAGATGGAACGTCTGGTGGAATCGAAGCCCGGTATTCCGGCGGAGATCGAACCTCCTGCCGATGAAGACGCAGAAGAATCGCTCCTGTGAAAACACTTCATATCGTGACAGCCGTTTTTCATCGAAGAAATACGATCTGAGCTCCGCCGGTATATGGCGGAGCAAATGTCTTTGATCGGTTTCTAATGTTTGGCTTCCAATCAGGGAAACATGCTTAGCCGTCGTTGACGGTCAGCCCGAATACCTGCTCGAAAGCATCCCGCAGGCGGATGTCGACATCCGCCATCATCACCGGCAAGCCGAGATCGACAAGGCTGGTGACGCCATAGGCGGAGATTCCGCACGGAACGATGCCGGTGAAATGGCCAAGATCGGGATCGACGTTCAGCGACAGGCCATGAAACGTCACCCACTTGCGAACACGGATGCCGAGGGCCGCGATCTTGTCTTCGGCGACCGCGCCATCCGGCAACGCCGGCCTTTCCGGACGTCTGACCCAGACGCCGACCCTATCCTCGCGCCGTTCGCCGCGTACGTTCATCGATTCGAGCGTGCGAATGATGACCTCTTCGAGGGCGCCCACGAAGGCGCGGATATCCTGCCGCCGACACTTGAGGTCCAGCATGACATAGGCCACGCGCTGGCCCGGCCCGTGATAGGTATATTCGCCGCCCCGTCCGGTCGCGAATACGGGGAAACGATCCGGCTCGATGAGATCGGCGGCATTGGCGCTCGTGCCTGCCGTATAAAGCGGCGGATGCTCGACCAGCCAGACGAGTTCCGATGCCCGGCCTTCGGCGATCGCGGCGACTTCCGCCTCCATCGTGGCGACGGCTTCATCATAAGGCACCAGCGTATCGCTGATCCGCCAGCGAACGGGCGGCGTACCGTCAACGGGAAACATCTGGTGAGAAAGTTCGGTGCGAAGCATATTGGCAGTCCTTTGCGCGCCGCAGCCCGCACTTGTGGAAATCCTGCGTGCCGACGGGTTGTCCACATATGGCGCTATTCGGGCGGAAATTCAAACATCTACGGCATTTCCACCGCATTCGGACCGATGCGATCGGAGGAGCTGTGAAGGAATTTAAAAAAACTGACACATCGCTCTTGTGCCCCCCGAATGCTTTTGCTACATGCAGCCGCGCCGGAGCAATTCGGCCTACCACGATGCGGTCGTGGCGGAATTGGTAGACGCGCAGCGTTGAGGTCGCTGTGGGGCAACCCGTGGAAGTTCGAGTCTTCTCGACCGCACCAAGAACCCGGCTTAGGCCGGGTTTTTTGTTTTCAGGTCAATACTTTACTCCAGCAGCATGTTCTTCCCCGTGAAGCATGCCGGAGGCCACTGTAAACATTCCGCACGCTGATGATCGTTCCATCCATTGAAATCAGTGCCTGCGGGTATGGCCTCCGCAAAAATCACCACAGCAGCAAAAGCAAGCGACGCCGGTTCAGCCGGGCCAACGGACATCCGATGGGCGGCTTGACACAGCTTGGCGTCATGTCAGTTTGCGCCAAATGCGCGAGTGGGGACGACCGTGAAACAATTTTACCTTTTGGGAATTCTGATGCTTCTTGCGACATCGGCCATGGCGGATGCCGGCGCCGACATGAAAAGCTGCCGGGATGAAACCGATTCATTGAAGCGCTTGACCTGCTACGACGCCATAAAAATCGATGGTGAGAACGCGCCGGCGGACAACACGATATCCGCGGGAGTACCGAAACCCGCTGACGTGAGGTCCGGCTCTTCAATCACGCCGGCAAAATTGAAGCTTGAAGTTCGACGGCGCGACTTCCGTCGGGAGATACTCAATGATCAGGTCATTCTGGTTCCCACGCTCAAGAACGGCTCCAAGAAGACCGTGGTGGCAATAGAATTCAACATAGCGATCAGCGACGCTTTTGGAGACAAGGTGGTCGACCAGCTCGCCCGTTTGGACATCAAGATAGCGCCGGGCAAGACCGTGGAAAGCGATTCGATATTCTACTGGGAAGACAACCCGTTTATTTCAGGCGAAATCTACGACAAGCTTGTCGGGCCGGTTTCTACCGGTGTGGCGAAAGCATCTCTTGATGTGAAGAAAGCCGTATTTTCCGACGGCACGACGGAAAGCTATCAATAAGTCTTCGTATCAGGATCGCAAGGAACCAGAAAAGCCCGCTCATGCGGGCTTTCTCCTTCCGATCTCGACCGCTTGCAAATCCGGTGCGGTCATCAGTGCGCGACATCCTTGCTGAGATTGCGCAGCCGTATCTGATGGTCGAGTCGCTCGAGCTGACGGGTCGTGGTCTCTATCAGCCGGCCGATCTCCTGATAGGCTGTCCTCAGTCGCGAAAGCTCGTTTCGAACGGCGTCCAATGCGCGCTCGTCGCTGTCCTCCCCAGGCCCATCGCCTGCCCCGGTCATCAGCCATACCGGAGAAACGTCGAAGAGAGCCGACATCTTGACCAAGGCGGACGGGTTGGGTTCGGCGCGATCGGATTCCCAGGCGAGCATGGTCTCTTCGCTGACGCCGAGCTGGCTTGCCAATGTCTCGAGGCTGATGCCGGCCGCGTCGCGGGCCATGGATAAGCGTCCGCCCAGGGTGTCGTCGCCCTCGTCCGAAAAAACGGTCGTCTCTTGTTCTGGCTTGAACATCGGTGCGATCCTTTTCCTGGCTGCGCCGGCGATCTTGTGCGGCGCATCTATGTTTTAGCCGTTTCCAAAGCTTCAGATAGGTCTAAGGGCGTCATCCCGCCACCGTGATGTGTCCCAATTGGAAAAGTGTGACATTTTCCGATGACAGTCTCCGCGTCTCGCGACCCATCCCCGATCGCGCCTTGATTGCATGCCTTTCCTGTGTTTGATGTCTGCCCATGTCCGTCTCTTCCACCGTCTCCACGCAGCAGAATCCGCTCAGAGGCATGACGATCATGGCCAGCGCCATGATCCTGCTCCCGACGATGGATGCGATCGCCAAATACATGGCGAGTTTCGAGGGCATGTCGCCCGGCCAGGTGACGTTCTACCGCTTCTTCTTTCAGCTTGTATGCATGCTGCCGCTGCTAGTGACCGCGACCGGGAGGTCCGCCTTCTCGGCAAAGCGTCCCTGGATGAACCTGCTGCGCGGAGCCCTGCATGGCGCCGCCAGTCTTCTGTTCTTCGCGGCCTTGAAATATATGCCGCTCGCCGACGTCTTCGCGATCTATTTCGTGGAGCCGTTCATGCTGACGGCCCTGTCCGCCCTGTTTCTCGGAGATAAGGTCGGCTGGAGGCGCTGGCTGGCGATCGTCATCGGATTCGGCGGGGCGATGATCGTCATTCAGCCCAGTTTCGCAATCTTCGGCCTCAAGGCATTGCTGCCGGTTGCCTGCGCCTTTCTCTATGCGCTCTATCTCTTCATGAATCGCGCTGTCGGAGAAGCGGATTCGCCGCTGACCATGCAGATCATGGCGGGTGCCGGCGGCACTCTGTTCATGGCGTTTGCGCTGTTCGCCGGCAATTCGGCCGGCATCGCCGATTTCCAGCCGTCCCTGCCCGTCTCCGCGCTCGGTCTCGTGCTTTTGCTGATTCTGGGCTCGATTTCAGGCTATGCCCACATGCTCGTGGTCCGGGCCTTCCGGCTGGCGCCCCTTTCGCTGCTCGCCCCGTTCCAATATTTCGAGATCATTTCCGCCACCGTTCTCGGCTATGCGATCTTTGGAGATTTTCCCAATCTTTCCAAATGGATCGGCATCGCCATCATCGTCGGCTCGGGTCTCTTCATCATCTGGCGGGAGCGCATACAGTCGAGATTGGAAAAAACGGCATGAGCGCAGGCATCTTGCGCATGGACCGACAGCGCGATTTGTGGCTAAAACACTGACTGAATAGAGTATTTGGGCGGAGATTGCATGTTCAAGAAAATCCTGATCGCCAATCGCGGCGAGATCGCTTGCCGCGTGATCAAGACCGCGCGCCGGATGGGCATCCTGACGGTTGCCGTCTATTCGGATGCCGACCGGGATGCTCTGCATGTCGAAATGGCCGATGAATCCGTCCATATCGGCGCGGCTCCCGCGGCCGAAAGCTATCTCGTCGCCGACAAGATCATCGCCGCCTGCAAAGAGACCGGCGCCGAGGCGGTTCATCCGGGTTACGGTTTCCTGTCCGAGCGCGCCGCATTCTGCGCGGCGCTGGAGAAGGAAGGCATCGTCTTCATCGGCCCCAAGCCGAAGGCGATCGAAGCCATGGGCGACAAGATCGAATCGAAGAAATTCGCCAACGCCGCCAAGGTATCGACCGTTCCGGGCCATCTCGGCATCATCGACAATGCCGATCACGCCGAGAGGATCGCCGCCGAGATCGGCTATCCCGTCATGATCAAGGCGTCCGCCGGCGGTGGCGGCAAGGGTATGCGCATCGCCTGGAGCAAGGACGAGGTGCGTGACGGTTTCGAGCGCGCCCGTTCGGAAGCGAAAAGCTCCTTCGGCGACGATCGGGTCTTCATCGAGAAATTCGTCGTCGACCCCAGACACATCGAGATCCAGGTGCTGGCAGACGGTCATGGCAATGTCGTCTATCTCGGCGAGCGCGAATGCTCCATTCAGCGCCGTAACCAGAAGGTGGTGGAAGAAGCGCCCTCGCCGTTCCTCGACGAAGCGACGCGCAAGGCCATGGGCGAGCAGTCCGTGGCGCTTGCCAAGGCCGTGGACTACCAAAGCGCCGGTACGGTCGAATTCATCGTCGATCGCGACCGGAACTTCTACTTCCTCGAAATGAACACCCGCCTGCAGGTCGAGCATCCCGTAACGGAACTCGTGACCGGCATCGATCTCGTCGAACAGATGATCCGCGTCGCCGCCGGCGAAAAGCTACCCTTCAAGCAGGCCGATATCACGCTCAACGGCTGGGCGGTTGAAAGCCGGCTCTATGCGGAAGATCCGTATCGCAATTTCCTGCCTTCGATCGGCCGTCTGACGCGCTATCGCCCGCCGCGCGAGGGCAAGACGGAAAAGTCGGTCGTCCGCAACGATACCGGCGTCTTCGAAGGTGCCGAGATCTCCATGTATTACGATCCGATGATCGCCAAGCTCTGCACCTGGGCTCCCTCCAGGCTGGAGGCGATCGAGGCGATGGGCGAAGCTTTGGATGGCTTCGTCGTCGATGGCATCGAGCACAATATGCCGTTCCTCTCCGCGCTGATGAAACATCCGCGCTGGCGCGAAGGCCGGCTCTCCACCGGCTTCATTGCCGAGGAGTATCCGGAAGGTTTCGCGCCCGCAGCGCCGGATGAGGCCCAGACCGCCCTGCTTGCCGCAGTCGCCCTGTCCTGCAGCCTCATCGAATCCAACCGCCGGGAGCGTTATGCCGATCGGTTGCGTCCCGCGGCTGGACCGTTGCGGGAAAGCTGGATCGTCAAGCTCGGCGCTGATTATTTGCCCGTTACGCTGCTCGAGGGCGTGGTGACCATTCCTTTCGAGATGGATATGCAGGTGGGCGGCAAGACCGCAACGGTTGCGACCGACTGGCGCCCCGGCGATGCCGTCTGGGTCGGCACCGTGGGCGATCGCAAGTTGACCGTCCAGATCCGCACCGTGTTGAACGGCCTGCGCATTGATTGGCAGGGCATCTCGGTCAGGGCCCGGGTATTTACGCCGCGCCAGGCGGAGCTCGACAAGCTCATGCCGGTCAAATTGCCGCCGGATACGTCGAAGCTGCTGCTTTGCCCCATGCCGGGCCTCGTCGTGTCGATCGCCGTCGCCGAGGGCCAGGAGGTCAAGGCGGGCGAGACGCTGGCCATCGTCGAGGCGATGAAGATGGAAAATGTCCTGCGCGCCGAACGCGACCTCGTCGTCGGCAAGATCAACGCCAAACCCGGCGAGAGCCTAGCCGTCGATGCGGTGATCATGGAGTTTGCCTGATCGAAATACGGCATCGGTGCAATTTCGGGAAAGGCGCACGGCGGTTTTCCCTTCGGAGTTTCTTGAAACGATGGCGCAGAACGACTGTCCGGTTTAAACTGGATAATTGCCGCTTTAAGTGTCTGATTTTGGCTTGAGCCGCGATGCGCGCCCATGCCAATGTCGCGCGAACCAAATCATAGCAGGAAGGGATGAAACCATGGACGTAAGAGCAGCCGTTGCGGTCGCTGCCGGCAAGCCGCTTGAGGTGATGACGGTTCAGCTTGAGGGGCCGAAGGCCGGCGAAGTGCTGATCGAGGTGAAGGCGACGGGCATCTGCCACACCGACGATTTCACGCTGTCGGGCGCCGATCCGGAAGGTCTCTTCCCCGCCATCCTCGGCCATGAGGGCGCCGGCATCGTCGTCGATGTCGGACCGGGCGTCA
>NZ_WUEY01000034.1 GCF_010668395.1 Martinezella lusitana | reverse complement strand
CCCGCTCCTGAACAGCACCTACAATCATATCAACTCCCCTCTTCCCACATAGGCAGCGCGCGACCAGCGCCATAGTTTTAAGCGCACGCAATCCCCCGCAGACCAACGACCTGATGGGACGGGCTTGAAGCATCAGGATCACGATGCGATCGATAATTCGAACCCGAGCAGCGGAGATCGCCGCAGCTCAGGTCCCGTCAGCCTGTTCGAACTCGACGAGCGTTCCGCAAAAGTCGGCTGGATGGGCGAACAATACCGGAAGGCCATGTGCACCAATTTTCGGGGCGCCGTTGCCGAGGATCCGTACCCCCGCCTCTAACACGTTCCTGCCTGTTTCCTCGATATCGTCTACCTCGAAGCAGATGTGATGAATGCCTCCCGACGGGTTCTTGGCCAGAAAGGACTTGATCGGAGAGTCCTCTCCAAGCGGGTACAGCAGCTCAATCTTGGTGTTCGGGAACTGTATGAACACGACCGTAACACCGTGCTCGGGCAGATCCTGCGGCGCTGAGACTTGGGCGCCGATTTTCGAATAAAGAGCGACCGCACCGGCCAGGTCCGGCACCGCGATGGCAATGTGGTTTACGGGACCAAGCATGTGACCTCACTGATTGCGCAATTTGCCCTGCATCAGATCAACGATCGCGCGGGCAGCTTCGAGAACGTTCGTTCCGGGACCGAAGACGGCAGCGACCCCGTTTTCGAGCAGAAAGTCGTAATCCTGTCGCGGAATGACGCCACCGACGACGACGATGATATGGCTTGCGCCACGCGCCTTGAGTGCGGCAACAAGCTGGGGCGCCAGGGTCTTGTGCCCGGCTGCGAGCGACGACATGCCGACGACGTGGACTTTGTTGCTGACCGCCATATCGGCCGCTTCTTCCGGCGTCTGGAACAAGGGGCCGGCCAGGACCTCGAATCCGATGTCGCCGAAGGCTGACGCAATGATCTTGGCGCCGCGGTCGTGCCCGTCCTGCCCGAGCTTCGCCACCATAATCTTAGGCTTGACCGATAGCGATTTCGCAAAATCGCCGAGGCGATGAACCAAAGTCGTATATTCCGGATCGTCGTCATAGGCAGTGCCGTACACGTCGCTCACCACCTCGGGGGTCGCGCTATGATCGCCGAAGACCAGACGCATGGCATCCGAGATCTCGCCGACCGTGGCGCGGGCGCGGGCGGCATCGACGGCGGCCCCCAGTAGATTTCCTTGCCCGCCGTGGGCGATTTCGGTCAACCGCGCGAGGGTCGTTGCGGTTGCCGTCGGATCGCGCCGGGATTTCGTGTCTTCGATGCGCCTGACCTGGGCGAGGCGAACGGCAGCATTGTCGATGTCCAGGATGTCGAGCGTGTCTTCATTTTCGAGCCGGTATTTGTTGACGCCGACGATTACCTCTTCGCCGCGGTCCACCGCGGCCTGCCGGCGCGTGGCGGCTTCCTCGATCCTGCGCTTTGGCATGCCAGTTGCGACTGCTTGGGTCATGCCACCGAGTGCTTCCACTTCTTCAATCAACGCCCAGGCCTGCGTTGCGAGCTCGTCTGTCAGGCTTTCCACATAATAGGAACCGGCCAGCGGATCGACGACCTTGGTGACGCCGGTCTCATGCTGCAGGATGAGCTGGGTGTTGCGGGCGATGCGGGCTGAAAATTCGGTGGGGAGCGCAATGGCTTCGTCCAGAGCGTTGGTATGGAGTGACTGGGTACCGCCGAGCACGGCAGAGAGCGCTTCGTAGGCGGTTCGGATGACATTGTTGTAGGGATCCTGTTCCTGCAGCGACACGCCCGAGGTCTGGCAATGCGTACGCAGCATCAGGGAAGAGGCTTTCTTCGGCTGGAATTCCTCCATGATCCGCGACCAGAGCAGGCGCGCGGCCCGAAGCTTGGCCGCTTCCATGAAGAAGTTCATGCCGATGGCGAAGAAGAAGGAGAGCCGGCCGGCGAAATCGTCAACATTGAGGCCCTTGGCGATGGCCGCCCGTACATATTCGCGCCCGTCGGCCAGCGTGAAGGCAAGCTCTTGCACCAGCGTGGAGCCGGCTTCCTGCATGTGGTAGCCCGAGATCGAGATCGAATTGAATTTCGGCATCTCGCGCGCCGTGTATTCGATGATGTCCGCGATGATCCGCATCGAGGGTTGCGGCGGATAGATATAGGTGTTGCGGACCATGAACTCCTTGAGGATGTCGTTCTGGATCGTGCCGGACAGCATGGCCCGCGGAACACCCTGCTCCTCGCCCGCGACAATGAAATTCGCCAGAATCGGAATGACCGCGCCATTCATGGTCATAGAGACGGACATGTCCTGGAGAGGAATTCCGTCGAAGAGGATCTTCATGTCTTCGACGCTGTCGATTGCTACGCCCGCCTTGCCGACATCGCCGACGACGCGGGGATGATCGCTGTCGTAGCCACGATGGGTGGCAAGGTCGAAGGCGACGGAAAGGCCTTTTTGGCCAGCGGCGAGGTTACGCTTGTAGAAGGCATTGGACGCCTCGGCCGTCGAAAAGCCAGCATATTGCCGGATCGTCCAGGGACGGCCGGCATGCATCGTGGCGCGCGGCCCTCGCACAAACGGCGCAAAACCCGGCAAGGAATCGAGATGGTCGATCGCCTTGAGGTCGTCCCGGGTATAAAGCGGCTTGATCGCTATTCCCTCAGGTGTTTCCCAGGTCAAGGAATCGACCGGCGATTTCAGCTCTCGCGTTGCCAATGCCTCCCAATCGGCGAGCGTCTTGTCGGACGACATCACTCAAACTCCATGATCAATTCATCGACCGCAAAGCTTTGGCCGGCAGTGGCTGCGACGCGTTTGACGACGCCGCGCCGTTCGGCACGCAGCGTATTTTCCATCTTCATCGCCTCCACCGTGGCAAGAACCTGTCCGGCCTCGACCGCGTCGCCTTCCTTCACCGCAACATGTGTGATGATGCCCGGCATCGGGCAAAGCAGCATCTTGGAGGTGTCGGCTGCCTGCTTGACGGGCATCAGCGCTGCAAGTTGGGCAACTCGGGGTTCGCGCACATGGGCAATGATGTCCATGCCCCGCCAGCGCAGCCGGATACCGGTGCCCGAGGTCGAGATCTTTACGCCAATTTCATCGCCATCCAATCGGAAGACCGCATGGCTCTGGCCGGGCTTCCAGGGGCTTTCGACACGCACCGTGGTTCCGTCGAATCCGACCGTCGCAACCTCGCCCGATCGGTCGATGGAAAGAGCCAACGAATGGTCGCCCACCTTCGCCACCCAATCGCGACCAATGACGCGGCGGTGATTGCCGATCGTTCCCGAAATCAGTGCTGCGCGGCTCTGGACGGCATGATTGATGAAAGCTGCGACCGCAGCCAGCTTGCCGGCGGACACCGCATCGGCAACGACGCCATGAAATCCGTCTGGAAACTCTTCTGCGATGAAGGCTGTCGTGATCTTGCCGGAACGGAACCTGTCATGCTGCATAACGGCGGAGAGGAATGGCAGGTTGTGGCCGATGCCCTCGACTTCGAAATCGTCCAGGGCTCGGCCCATCGCGTCGATAGCGGCCAGACGATCCGGCGCCCATGTGCATAGTTTGGCGACCATCGGGTCGTAATACATGGAAATCTCGCCGCCTTCGAAGACGCCGGTATCGTTGCGGACGACCGTACCGTCCGTCTTCCTTCCCTCTTCAGGCGGCCTATAGCGTGAAAGCCGGCCGATTGAGGGCAGGAAGTTGCGGTATGGATCTTCGGCATAAAGGCGGCTCTCGATTGCCCAGCCGGTCAGGGTGACGTCGTTCTGGCCAAAGCTCAGTTTCTCGCCCGACGCGATCCGGATCATCTGTTCGACGAGATCGATGCCGGTGATGAGCTCGGTAACAGGGTGTTCTACCTGCAGGCGGGTGTTCATCTCGAGGAAATAGAAATTCCTTTCGCCGTCGACGATAAACTCGACCGTGCCGGCCGAATGATAGCCGACGGCTTTCGCCAGGGCGACAGCCTGCTCGCCCATCGCCTTGCGTGTTGCCGCGTCGAGAAAGGGTGACGGCGCCTCCTCGATGACCTTCTGGTTACGCCGTTGGATCGAGCATTCGCGTTCGCCGAGATAAAGCACCGTGCCATGCTTGTCTCCCAGCACCTGTATTTCGATATGGCGCGGCTGGGTGACGAACTTTTCGATGAAGATACGGTCGTCGCCGAAGGAACTTTTGGCTTCGTTTTTCGATGACTGGAATCCCTCGCGGGCCTCCAGATCGTTCCATGCGATGCGCATGCCCTTGCCGCCACCGCCGGCGGAGGCTTTGATCATCACCGGATAGCCGATCGACGACGATATCCGAACCGCTTCATCGGCATCCGCGATCAAACCCATATGGCCTGGAACCGTGGAAACGCCCGCTTCGGCGGCGAGCTTCTTGGATGTGATCTTGTCGCCCATCGCTTGAATGGCACCGACCGGTGGTCCGATGAACGCAATGCCTTCCTTTTCGAGAGCTTCGGCAAAGCCCGGATTTTCCGACAGGAAACCGTAACCTGGATGGACCGCATCAGCGCCGGTGGCGCGGATTGCCGCCAGGACCTTGTCGATGACGATATAGGATTCATTGGAAGGCGCACGGCCGATATGGATCGCTTCATCGGCCATCTTCACATGCAACGCTTCCGCGTCGGCGTCGGAGTAGACAGCCACGGTCGCGATGCCGAGCTTCTTTGCCGTCTTGATGACCCGACAAGCGATTTCGCCTCGGTTTGCGATCAGAATTTTCTTGAACATGCCCATATCCCGCAAGTAACGCCTGGAGTTGCGCTACGAATTCCATCGTTGGTGTTTCGGCCTTGCCGGAGGTTTAGCCCTTGAGGACTTCAACCAGCGTCTTGCCGAGACGAGCCGGAGACGGAGACACCTTGATGCCTGCCGATTCCATTGCCGCGATCTTCGATTCCGCATCGCCCTTGCCGCCGGAAACCACAGCACCAGCATGACCCATGGTGCGGCCCTTCGGCGCTGTACGACCGGCGATGAAGCCGGCCATCGGCTTCTTGCGGCCCTTCTTGGCTTCGTCGATGAGGAACTGCGCCGCATCTTCTTCAGCCGCACCGCCGATTTCACCGATCATGATGATCGAGGTCGTGGCTTCGTCCGCCAGGAACATCTCGAGCACGTCGATGAACTCGGTGCCCTTGACCGGGTCGCCGCCGATGCCGACAGCCGTTGTCTGGCCGAGACCTTCGTTGGAGGTCTGGAAGACGGCTTCGTAGGTCAGCGTGCCCGAGCGGGAAACGATACCGACCGAACCCTTGCGGAAGATCGAGCCCGGCATGATGCCGATCTTGCATTCTTCCGGCGTCAGGATGCCCGGGCAGTTGGGGCCGAGCAGGCGCGACCTGGAGCGCTCGAGGCGAGCCTTGACGCGCACCATGTCCAGGACCGGGATGCCTTCGGTGATGCAGGTGATGAACGGGATCTCGGCGTCGATCGCCTCGATGATCGCATCGGCAGCACCTGCCGGCGGAACATAGATGACGGATGCATTGGCGCCGGTCTTTTCCTTGCCTTCGGCAACGGTTGCAAAGATCGGCAGGCTTTCGCCCTTCGAGCCGGTCCAGGTTTCGCCACCCTTCTTCGGGTGGATACCGCCGACCATCTGCGTGCCGTAGTAAGCGAGCGCCTGTTCGGTGTGGAACGTGCCGGTCTTGCCGGTCAGACCCTGAACGAGGATCTTGGTGTCTTTGTTGACGAGAATAGACATTCTTTCAGATCCTTCACATTAGCCGTTGATCGCCGCGACGATCTTCTTGGTCGCATCGTCCAGGTCGTCAGCCGCCGTGATGGCCAGACCCGACTCGTTCAGGATCTTCTTGCCGAGATCGACGTTCGTGCCTTCAAGGCGCACGACGAGCGGAACCTTGAGACCGACTTCCTTGACCGCGGCAATGACGCCCTCGGCAATGACGTCGCACTTCATGATGCCGCCGAAGATGTTGACGAGAATGCCCTCGACCTTGGGGTCAGCGGTGATGATCTTGAAGGCCGCCGCAACCTTCTCCTTGCCGGCGCCGCCGCCGACGTCGCAGAAGTTTGCCGGCTCCTTGCCGTAGAGCTTGATGATGTCCATCGTCGCCATGGCAAGGCCGGCACCGTTGACCATGCAGCCGATATTGCCGTCGAGCGCCACGTAGGCGAGATCCCACTTGGAGGCCTCGATTTCCTTGGCATCTTCTTCCGTCTCGTCACGCAGCGCCTTGACGTCGTCGTGACGGAACAGCGCGTTGCCGTCGAAAGACATCTTGGCGTCGAGAACGCGCAGGTGGCCGTCCTTCATGACGATCAGCGGATTGACCTCGAGGAGAGCCATGTCCTTTTCGCCGAAGGCCTTGTAGAGCGCCGGGAAGAGCGTCTTGGCATCTTCTGCGGCTGCACCGTCGAGCTGGAGCGCCGTGGAGATCGCGGCGACGTCGGCAGCCGTCACACCGGCTTCCGGATCGATCGCGATCGTGTGGATCTTCTCGGGCGTGTCGTGGGCGACTGCTTCGATATCCATGCCGCCTTCGGTCGAAACGACAAAGGCCACCTTGCCGACCGAGCGGTCGACCAGCAGCGAGCAGTAGAGTTCGCGGGCAATGTCGGCGCCGTCTTCGATATAGAGGCGGTTGACCTGCTTGCCGGCTTCGCCGGTCTGCGCCGTCACCAGCGTATGACCCAGCATTTCCTTGGCATGCGCGACGACTTCGTCGATCGACTTGGCGAGACGAACACCGCCCTTGGAATCCGGACCGAGTTCCCTGAATCTGCCCTTGCCGCGGCCGCCCGCATGGATCTGGCTCTTGACCACGTAGAGCGGGCCGGGAAGCGACCTTGCAGCCGCCTCGGCCTCTTCGACCTTGAGGATAGCCACACCCTCGGCAACCGGCGCACCATAGCCCTTCAGCAGAGCCTTGGCCTGATATTCATGGATGTTCATGGGTTTATCCCTATTTCGATAACGTCAGCGCGGAGCGGTTCTGGCGTGGTTGTCTCGCGTCAGGTGCCAGATCCAATGGTGCCAGGCGTTGGGCGTCGAGGCGGCGGAAATGCTTAGAGTGGTATCGTGTCGTGCTTGCGCCATCGCACATCGGCCTGTTTGTTGCGCAACGAGGCGAAGGCGCGGGCAATGCGACGGCGTGAGGAATGCGGCATGATGACTTCATCGATGAAGCCGCGCTCCGCAGCGACAAACGGATTGGCGAAGCGTTCCTCGTATTCCCTTGTTCGAGCGGCGATCTTTTCCGGGTCGCCAAGTTCAGATCGGTAAAGGATCTCGGTTGCGCCCTTGGCGCCCATGACGGCAATCTCCGCGGTCGGCCAGGCGTAGTTGACGTCGGCACCGATATGTTTCGATGCCATGACATCATAGGCGCCGCCATAGGCCTTGCGTGTGATCAGCGTCACCATCGGCACGGTCGCCTGGCTATAGGCGAACAGGAGCTTTGCGCCATGCTTGATGACCCCGTCATATTCTTGCGAGGTGCCGGGAAGAAAACCTGGAACGTCCACAAGGGTGAGGATCGGAATGTTGAACGCATCACAGAAGCGGACGAACCGCGCAGCCTTGCGTGAGGAATCAATGTCGAGACAGCCGGCAAGCACCATTGGCTGATTTGCAACGACACCGACCGATTGTCCTTCGATGCGCATGAAGCCGGTAATGATATTCTTCGCGAACGCTTCCTGGATCTCGAAAAACGCGCCCTCATCCGCGATAGCGACGATCAGTTCGCGCATGTCATAGGGCTTGTTCGACGAGTCGGGGATGAGGGTGTCGAGGCGTTGCTCGAGACGAGCCGGATCATCGAAGAACGGACGGGTCGGCGGCGGTTCGCGATTGTTGAGCGGCAGGAAATCGAAAAGAAGCCGGATCTGCTCCAAAGCCTCTACATCGTTTTCGAAGGCGCCGTCGGCGACGGACGATTTCGTGGTGTGCGTCCTTGCGCCGCCGAGTTCCTCTGCGGTGACGATCTCGTTGGTGACGGTCTTGACCACGTCCGGACCTGTGACGAACATGTAGGAGCTGTCACGCACCATGAAGATGAAGTCCGTCATGGCTGGCGAATAGACTGCCCCACCCGCGCACGGTCCCATGATGACAGAGATTTGGGGAACGACCCCTGACGCCTCGACATTGCGCTTGAAGACATCCGCGTAGCCGGCAAGCGATGCGACGCCTTCCTGGATCCGCGCGCCGCCGGAATCGTTGAGGCCGATGACAGGCGCCCCGTTCTTGAGCGCCATGTCCATGATCTTGCAGATTTTCTGCGCGTGCGTTTCGGAGAGCGATCCTCCAAGGACGGTGAAGTCCTGGGAGAAAACATATACCTGCCGGCCGTTGATGGTTCCCCAGCCGGTGACGACGCCGTCGCCAGCGATTTTCTGGCTTGCCATGCCGAAGTCGACGGCCCGATGGACGACGTACATGTCGTATTCTTCAAACGACCCTTCGTCCAACAGCACCTCGATCCTTTCACGGGCCGTCAGCTTGCCCTTGGCGTGTTGGGCGTCGATGCGTTTCTGGCCGCCACCCAGTCTTGCCTCTGCCCGCCGCGATTCTAGCTGTTCAAGAACGGATCGCATGTCATGTCCTTCGAAAATGCCCTGATCTCGCGGTGTTGTAGCGAAGGGACGGGGTTCACAAAACACTTGATCGTGCATGGATGAGTAAACTATAAAAATGCAAACTCCTCTTTTGCAAAGTTGCAAACATGGCGGCAGGAAAGCTCTTCATAGGACGTCAGGTGCGCGACCTCAGGGAAGCAAACAGGGCGACCCAAGCCCAGTTCGCCGAACGGATCGGCATTTCGACCAGCTATCTGAACCAAATCGAAAACAACCAGCGACCGGTGTCGGCAGCCGTCCTCGTCGCACTCGCCGAGAAATTTCAGATCAATGTGAGTGAGCTGTCGTCGGGCGAAGGTGACAGGTTGTTGTCCGCCCTGACAGAAGCACTGGCCGATCCTCTTTTCGAGAACCTCGCCCTCAACGTCCAGGAAATGAAACTCGTCACCCAAGGTGCGCCGAACCTGGCGCGGTCGCTGATCCGGGCGCATCAGGCCTATAAGCGAAACAACGAGCAACTTGTCGGCCTCAGCGACAGCCTCGGCCGCTCGGCTTCGCTTGCAGAAACGACCTCCTACGAGGAAGTTCGCGACTTCTTTCATTTCGTCGATAACTATATCCACCAGCTCGACGTGGAGGCGGAGAAGCTGGCAACTCAGCTACGGCTCGGCGACGGTGATAACTATTCCGCCTTGTCCGGCTTTCTGAGATCGCAGTACCAGGTCGAGATAAAAAGGTCAGAGCCTAACGATCAAGCGCTCCGCAGGTTTGACAAGACCGGCCGGACTTTATCCCTCAGCCGCTATGCACCGGCCGCCACCCGCGATTTTCAGATCGCATTGCAGATCGCTCAGCTTCACGCCTCCGACCTCATCGAACCGATCGCGCGCAACGCCAATTTTCGCACCGCCGAAGCGTTGGAGATCTGCAAGATCGGTTTGCAAAACTATTTCGCCGGTGCGTTACTGCTGCCTTACGGTGAATTCCTAACGGCGGCAAAAGGGCTTCGTCACGACCTGGAATTGCTCGCCGCGCGTTTCGGGGCGAGCCTGGAGCAGGTCTGCCATAGGTTGAGCACGATGCAGCGACCGGGAAACAAAGGTGTTCCGGTCTTTTTTGCGCGCATAGACCGCGCCGGCAACATCACCAAGCGCCATAGCGCGACGAAACTTCAGTTTGCGAGATTCGGCGCGGCATGCCCGCTGTGGAATGTTCATGAGGCCTTCGAGGCGCAGGGCCGTATCATCAGGCAGCTGGCCGAGACGCCAGACGGCGTCAGATATCTGTGTCTCGCCACGCAGATCACGAAATTCGGTTCGGGATTTCATCACCCGCAACCACGTTACGCCATCGCGTTCGGCTGCGAAATCTCCTATGCGCATGCATTCGTCTATGCGGATGACCTCGACTTGCCCGCCCGCAAGAATTTCGCTCCCATCGGCATATCCTGCCGGATCTGCGAGCGTGTCGGCTGTCCCCAGCGCGCCGTTCCCCCCTTGATGCGCAAACTTCATGTGGACCACGATGTGAGGACGATTCTGCCCTACAGCATTGGCGAGTCGTAGGTTGTTCATGAAAGGCACGCCCGCAGTCGGCGCGGTACGCCTCAAGAACATGCCTGGCAGAATCGCTGGATACGGCGGCAGGCTTCTTCGAGAAGCTCTTCCGACGTCGCATAGGAGATGCGGAAGTTCGGGCCGAGGCCGAAGGCCGAGCCGTGAACGACGGCAACGCCTTCCGATTCCAGCAGTTCGGTGACAAAGTCCTCGTCGGTCTCGATGACCTTGCCCGACGGAGCTGTCTTGCCGATCAGGCCCTTGCACGACGGATAGACGTAGAAGGCGCCTTCCGGAACCGGGCAGGAAATACCCTTGGCCTGGTTCAGCATGGAAACCACGAGATCGCGGCGGCCTTCGAAGATCTTCTTGTTGGCCGGGATGAAGTCCTGCGGGCCGTTCAGCGCCTCGACGGCAGCCCACTGGGCGATGGAGGTCGTGCCCGAAGTCTGCTGGCCCTGGATCATGTCCATCGCCTTGATGAGCTGGATCGGGCCGGCCGCGTAACCGATACGCCAGCCGGTCATGGCATAGGCCTTGGAGACGCCATTCATCGTCAGCGTGCGGTCATAGAGCGACGGCTCGACTTCAACTGGGGTCACGAACTTGAAGTCGCCATAGGTCAGGTGCTCGTACATGTCGTCGGTCAGCACCCAGACATGCGGATGCTTGACCAGCACGTCCGTCAGCGCCTTCAACTCATCATGCGTATAGGCAGCGCCCGATGGGTTGACCGGAGAATTGAAGACGAACCACTTGGTCTTCGGCGTGATCGCCTTTGCGAGATCGGCGGCCTGGAGCTTGAAGTTGTTTTCCTGGCTTGTCGGCGCAAAGATCGGCTCGGCGCCGCAAAGCGAAGCGATTTCCGGGTAGGTCACCCAGCAAGGCGTCGGAATGACCACTTCATCGCCGGCGTTCAGCGTCGCCATGAAGGCGTTGAAGAGGATGTGCTTGCCGCCGGTGCCGACGATCGTCTGCTCCCAGGTGTAATCGAGATTGTTCTCACGCTTGAACTTGGCGGCAATCGCCTTGCGCAGTTCTGGAATGCCGGAGATCGGCGTGTACTTCGTTTCGCCGCGGCGGATCGCGTCGATCGCCGCTTCCTTGATATTATCGGGCGTATCGAAATCCGGCTCGCCGGCGCCAAGGCTGATCACGTCTCGTCCTTCGGCTTGCAGCTCGCGCGCTTTCTGAGCGACGGCGATGGTGGCTGAAGGCTTTACGCGGGCAAGAGCATCGGCAAGAAAGGCCATGATATCGGTCCTGTACCATTGGAACCGGGACAAGTCGGTCATCGGACCTCCCGTGTTCTTGATCCTGCAAGATCGACGAAACGGCTGAAGTGCAACCGGATCGGGCCGATCCGCCAAACGCACCATACGAACTCACGGGCGATTGCATATCTGCGACGTTTGAAGGTCGAAAGGACAAATATCCCTCAGTAACTGTCATCCGGTAATGTCGGGTCAGGGGAGTTACCCACCACCCATCATCGTCATCGACCATTTGATGGCGATGTGATGCGCCACCTGAGCCATATCGGCCATTCTCTAGGCAGTCGCGGCGTTCGCGTTAAACCGGCGCCGGTACTCTGTTGGAGTGAGCCCCGCGATGCGGCGAAACCGCGCCCGGAATGTCACGGGCGAACCGAAGCCGGTGAGAAAGGCGATCTGGTCGATCGATGTTTCGCTCTCTTCCAGCAACTCTCTCGCTCGGTCTATCCTTGCAATGACGAGCCACTGCAAGGGCGTCGTCCCGGTCTGATCGAGGAAGCGTCTGGCGAATGTCCGTGGGCTCACGTTGGCGCGACCTGCGAGGCTGTCGACGGTGTGCGAGCCATGTAGGTTGTCGCGCATCCATTCGATCAGCGGTGTCAGGCTCGTCGGTGATCCTGGCGGTTCATGCCGGATGAATTGCGCCTGGCCACCGTCGCGATGCAAGGGCGCGACCGTCATACGCGCAGCGTCGGCAGCAACGGACTGTCCGTAATCACGGCGGACAAGGTGGAGGCACATGTCGAGCCCCGCCGAGGCGCCGGCCGACGTGACGATTTGGTCTTCATCGACAAACAGGACGTTGGGCTCGACGGTGACGCTTGGATAAGATCTTGCCAGTTCGTCCGTGAAGCGCCAGTGGGTCGTGGCGCGCCGTCCATCAAGGAGACCGGTCGCCGCCAGGATGAAGGCGCCAGTGCAAATCGAAGCTACCCTTTTTCCCTGCGCATAAGCATTCTGCAGCGCAACGATCACAGAATCTGGGACCTGCCTGGATGGGCCTTCACTGCCCGGGATTATGATCGTATCGGCATGGGCGAGCGCGTCTAGCCCGTGACGAACCTGCATGTCGAAGCAACCCGACCGGACGGTTCGCCTGGGTGCGCAAACGAAAACATCATAGGCTTTGTTGGTCCCGTCCAAGCGCGCCATGTCAAAGACCTGGTAGGCAATACCGAAGTCAAGCGGCACGACGTCATTCAACACGAGCACGGCGACCTTATGCATCGAGAAAAACCTCTGATTTGGCGAGCCAGGGATTTGATCTCGTCTGGCGGTAATTGATCGGACTTTGTCATTCCTGCCACTCACCTAGGTGGCTGGCTATCGCTATTCAATGGTGGTGCCCAGCAACAAGGAGACCTCACATGGCCGATGAAACGAATAAGACAACCGAAGACAGACCCCTTCAGGTTGGAATGATGCTGTTCCCCGGATTTACGCTCCAGGATCTCGCCGGTCCGCAGACAGCACTGGGACTGCACAGTAAGACACATCTCATCTGGAAAACGATGGAACCGGTTCCGACGGACATGGGCGTGACGATGAACCCGACCATCACGTTTGACGACGTTCCGGAGAATTTGGACATCCTCTTCGTGCCAGGCGGCGGCGGCACGCCCGAGATCATGAAGGACCAGGAATATCTCGACTTCATCGCCCGCGCCGGCAAGACGGCCCGCTACATTACCGCTGCCTGCACCGGCTCGGTGATCCTGGCGATGGCCGGACTGCTTGAAGGCTATCGCGCAGCCACCTATTGGCCCTTCTACGAACCTCTGATCGCGCTCGGCATTGAACCGAGCTACGATCGTGTCTGCATCGATCGCAACAGGATCACTGGCGGTGGTGTGACGGCCGGTATTGACTTCGCGCTGTCCCTGATCGCCGAGATCAAGGGTCAAGATGCGGCCGAATTCACGCAACTCGTCCTCGAATATGACCCGCAACCGGTTTTCACCGCGGGCCACCCGCGCAGTGCACGACCGGAAATCGTTGAGCAGATTTCGGGCCTATGGGGAAGGACCGCGGAAGCCGTCAGGGTTGCCAAGGCGCACATGGAGCGGCGCGCGCAAGCCGGCTGAAACCTGCCTTTCTATTCGTCTTTCCGATATCTCGGGCTGCCCACAATCATGATGCTGGTCGCCGGCAGCCCGACGACAATCCGACAATCGCCTAGCGCGCATGACCTCGCCTCACCCGATCAAATCCGCAGGCGCGGTCTACTGAAGCCGTGGCTGTCTTCCAACGTCTTCCTCCGCATAGAGCTGAAACTGGCCTTCCCAAGGGTAGACGATACCAGCGTAATGGGCTGGCGTGCCGGCCCTGTCGCGAAAGCAGCGGCCGTGGGCAATGACATGTCTGACGGCGCCGGCTGCACCGATGACACGATAGATGCCGCTATAGGGCAGGCCGTCTGCAACCGCCTTCATCCAGAGACCGGCAACGTTTGCCCGATCCTCGGCGTGGACCCGGGCAAGATAGGCGGCGGGAGACATGCCTAGAAGGGTTTCCTTCGGATCGAGGCCGAAGAGCCTTGCGACGGCCGTGTCGGCATAGAGCGCATTGTCGGCAAGTGAGCAGGTAAATATCTCGGCTTCAGCAGCATCCGGCATCAGAGCACTCCTCCCGCTCCCGCGCGCCTCTCATGATGGTGAGGTGGCCTTGAATGACGAAATCCAGGTTGCTTCCCGACCGGTGCCTAGACGATCGGATCAATTGGAGCCACGGGCGTTCCGCCGGCCTCGATTGCCTCGCCCGCTGCAAGACATAGATCCTCGCGAAAGCGGCCGGCCACCAGTTGCACCCCGACCGGGACGCGATCGACCAGCCCCGTCGATACCGACAACGCCGGAAGCCCCATCAAGGGAATGCCGACCTGGGGCAATTGCGCGTGCCACACCCGTTCAAACGACGCCTCATCACGTAGGTCGAAATTGTCGGGGAACGGCAGCTCACCGGATACCGGCATGAGAAGGACAGGATATTTGGCAAAAAACGCAAACCACGCCCGGACCAAGAGATCCCGCCGTATTAATGCCTTTGACAGGTCGAAGGGATAAACCTTGTCGCGCATGCCGTTCAAACAGGCCAGCGCGCCCGGATCACCCTCTATCTTTGCCATGTCGAGCTGTGCTTCGTAGCCGTCGCCAAGCCACAGCTTCGCCTGGATGTCGGCAGCTTCACGCAAGGACGGCGTTTCGGAAATCTCCTCGACATTCCAGCCCGCACGTTCCAGTCGCGAAGCGGCGTCGCGCACGGCAGCGATCACTTCGGGCACGGGATTGAGGCCATCGGGATTGACGCACATCACAACGCTCTTGGGCCTTGGTGGTCCTTCGAGCGGCACCGGGGCATACCATGGGTCGTAAAGGTTAGGCGCCGCCATGGCGGCCAAGGCAAGCCGCAGGTCGTCGATGGTGCGCGCGATCGGGCCGGAGACCGCACCGATCTGGCCGCCGATGGAGCGCCCGCCCCATGACGGGTTGAAGTGCGGAACGCGACCCAGGCTCGGACGCAGGCCATGCACGCCGCAGGCGTAGGCTGGAAAACGGATCGATCCGGCAATGTCGCTTCCATGCGCAATCTGCCCGATACCGGCTGCAACGGCTGCCCCTGCCCCACCGGAAGAGCCACCCGGCGTGATACTGGGATCGCGCGGGTTTTTCGTGTCTCCATGGAGCAGGTTCGTGGAAAACCAGCGATAAGAGACGGCCGAACAGTTGGTTCTGCCGAGCAGAATGGCGCCGGACTTGCGCATGTTTCCGACGGCCGGATTGTCGGCGGCCGCAACATTGTCGCGCTGCAACCTCATTCCGTCAGTCGTCGCATAGCCTTTCTGGTCGGCGCCGATCTTGATCGTGACGGGGACGCCCGCCAGGGGTCCGAGATCCTCACCACGGGCGATTGCCGCATCAATTGCGCTCGCCTGGGCGAGAACGTCGCCAGGCCGGTGATCGACAACTGCATTGATCATCGGATTGACCGAATAAAGCCGCTTCAACGCCGCTTCCGCGGACTCCTTTGCCGAAACCTGTTTCGACCTTATGAGGCCCGCGAGTTGGCTAGCCGATATGCGCCAAAGTTCCTCCATGGGTATCCGCTCCCGTGACGTTGATGATTGTCGCTAAAATATTCTTGAGGCGCCGATAACCGGAACCATTGGCCAAAGACCCGGCCATAGCGAATAGGCGTGCACAGCCGCTTGATGCGCTGGCACGGTCCTCGCGATCGCCCGGAAACATTGTGAGCTGGTTTAGAAGCTCTCGAAATCGCGCGCGATGTTCGAGCCATGCGGCGGGACGACACGTCGCAACGCAATGCCCTGATCTTCCTGCCTCGGCCAGACGATAGACGCTGGATCGCCCGTCAGGCGAAGGGAGCGAAAGACCTGCTGTGCTTCCCTCTCCTTCGTGGGTCGAACGCCGTTGGCGACGATGAGCTCGGCGATCAGCGGATCCTGCGGAGAACCGAGGCGGACCTTCCAGAAGCGCGAAGCATTGTCGATCGTCGGTCGGGGATCGAGAGCGCGGTAAATCCTGATTTCGATCGTCGATCCGTACCACACCAGATCGCCGTCCACTCTCATCCTTTCCGGGCGGTTGTGGAGCACCAGCATGCCGTCGCTCGTGGTCTCGATATCGCCCCATGTGGCAGGTGTCTTGAGTTCCAACGGGCCATGGGAAATCCTGCGCCAATCCAGACGAAGGATCCGCCGCAGCGCACGCGAAACCTTGCGTGCGCTGCTCGCTGCATATCCGGCCCCGTAAGCGGCGACTGCGAGGGGCAACAGACAGACTGCAGCGGCATTTTTCAAGGGCGTGCGAATAGCTTGCCTCCGCGCTTTGAAAGAACATCGATATATACTGCGAGCATCAGGACGATGCCACTCGTGATGTTCTGATAGGCTGTCGGCACGTTCAGGAGCGAGAGGCCGTTGCCGAGGCTCTGCATGAGCAAGGCACCGAGCAGGACACCCGACACCCGGCCGGTGCCGCCGTAGAGACTTGCGCCGCCGATAACCACGGCTGCAATCGCATTCAATTCCAGGAACAGGCCCGATTCCGGGGGGGCCGATCCAAGGCGCCCGACGAACATCAGCGTACCGATCGCGGTCAGCACGCCGATCAGGATGAAGGAGGTCACCAAATGCTTGGTGATGGGGATGCCGGCCGACTTTGCGGCAGCCCGATTGCCGCCAACGGCATAGACATGGCGTCCCCAAACGGTGTTGGTCAGCATCCAGGCCAGAAGTCCCGCCGCCGTCAGCGTAATCGCGACCGGCATGGGAAGGCCGCGATAAGAGAGCGTCGCCCAGGCAAGGAGAACGACACTCGCAAATCCCAGGGCAACGCGTATCAGGACGCTGCGCGGATTGCTGTTCTGGCTGAGACTGCGCAACGGCCAGAGCGCGATGATTGCCGCAACCGCGATAAAGGCCCAAAGCGCCGGACCGGTGACGAACGCGTCGCCAAAAAAGCGAATTCCATCGGAGATGCCGGAGATCGTGCGCCCGCCCGACAGTGCAAGCGCGAGCCCGCGCAACAGCATCAGGGAGCCGAGGGTGGCAACGAAGGACGGCAGCCCAAGCTTTGCGACCCAGGCGCTGTTCCAGAGCCCGACTGCGACGCCCATCGCAAGGGCTGCGAAGATGGTCACCCATGGGCCGACGGTGCCGCTCGCCTCAATCATGGCGACCACGGTAACGCAAAGGCTCATGAACGATCCGACCGACAGGTCGATCTCCCCTTGGGCGATGACGACCAGCATTCCGAGCGCCACGATGGCGGTGATCGCGGTCTGGCGCATGAGATTGCTGAGGTTTCGATCGCTGACGAATATGCCATCCGTCAGCAGCGAGAAGACCAGCCAGACGATTGCGATGGCGGCGAGCAGTCCGGCCGCCGAGCGCAGGATGGAAATGATGGAGTTCGCGCGGTTCGGTGTTTCGGTCTTCGCGTCCGAAGACGCCACTGCAACCGCGTCGTTCTTCAGATTGGCTACATTTGATTTCATTGCTGTTCCACCGTTGTCTTTATTGCTGTGCCGCCGGCCAAAGCGAGAAGCTCGTGGCGGTTGGTGTCTCGTGTATTTACGAGGGTGACTTTTTTTCCGTCGCGCAGGACGAGGATACGGTCCGAGAGTTCGAGCGCCTCGTCCTCTTCCATGGTGGCGTAGAGCACCGCCGTGCCTCTGGACGCGACGTTTCGGATTAGGCGATAGACGTCCTGCTTTGCCCCGAGGTCGATGCCTCGCGTCGGCTCGTCAAGCAAGACGAGCCGCGGCTCGTTGATGAGCGCTCGCGCAAGCAGGACCTTCTGCTGGTTTCCGCCGCTGAGGCTGCTGATCGGCTGGTCAGGTCCCTGCGTGCGGATCGCCAGATCACGGATGAACGACCTACAGAGTTCTTTCGATTTCTCGTGATTGACCACGGAGCCCTTGCGAGGCGCGCCGCGGTGCCATCCGAGCATCATGTTTTCCAGCACCGAGAGATTGGGGATGAGGCCGTCCTTTTGACGTTCGGCCGAGACATAGGCGATCCCGTGCGCGATGGAATCACGCGGATTGCGCGGGGAAAAGTCCGCGCCGCCGAGCTCCACCGAGCCGCTGGTCAACTCCGGCATGAAGCCATAGAGGGATTCGACCAGCTCCGTCTTTCCCGCTCCCAACGGACCGTAAACGGCAACGATTTCGCCGGCCGCAAGCTCGATATCGATCGGACCGACATCGCGCGGCGATTCAGGCGTGCGTGCGCGGTTCCAGCCGCGCAGGCGCACGGCAGCCTCACCTCGATCCGATCGCTCATTGTGTGCAACATGCTGCGGCTCCGCGAGTGCATTGCCGAGCATGGCGCGCACAATGCCTGCCTGGTCCAGTTGGGCTCTTGGGGCCTCCAAGGCCACCCGCCCATCACGCAGGATGACGACACGATCGCAAACCTTCAGGATTTCATCGGTCCGATGGGAGATGAAGATGATCCCTGCGCCCTGGGCGGCCAGTTCGCGCATGCGCTCGAGCAGAAGTCCGATTTCGTCGGCGCCAAGGGCCGATGTCGATTCATCGAACACGAAAACGCGACTGCCGCTGGCGATGGCGCGGGCGATTTCCACCTGCTCCATCAAGGCAACACCGCCCTGGCCGGCGAGCGGGCGCCTCGTGTCGATATCGAGACCGAGACGGCGCATGGCGGCATCCGCCCGGTCGTAGAGAGCCTTCCAGTCGATCACCCCGAAACGCGATGGTTCGATCGTAAGCATCACGTTTTCGCCAATCGTCAATTGCGGAACGACGGCGCCTTCCTGGTGAACCAGAGCAACACCGGCCTCGTGGGCGTCGCGTGCATCGGCGAAGGCGGCCGGAACTCCGCTGCACATGACCGTGCCGCGATATGATCCGTGCGGGATCTCGCCGACGATAACCTTTGCCAGCGTGCTTTTGCCGGCACCGTTGGCGCCCATGAGGCCGACCACTTCACCGGCCGAGACGTTGAAGCTGACATTGTTGAGCGCACGGGTCGCGCCGAACTCGACGGTGATACCGTCGAGTTGCAACAAACCAGCGCCATTCTGCTTGCCCGATGGGGCAAGGACTGCAGACGTAGCCACCGCTTTCACTCCCCTTAACCCTTGAGGCCGATATCTTCCGGCTTCAACCAATCGGTCAGTTTGAGGAATTCGGGCAGCGATTCCCTGTTGACGACGCGCGACTGAATGCGCATGCCCGGTATCTTCTTGCCGCCCACATCGATGCTGTCGTTGCTCTGAGGCGTTTCGCCCTTGATGAGGGCGTGCGCCGCCTCTGCCGCGACGCGACCCATCTGAATAAGGTCGGTCCAGGCGCTCATGGCCATGTCGCCCTTGACGATGGCGCGTGCGCCTTCCGGCCAGACGTCTTCGCCGCAGATCCAGACCTTTCCGTTCAGGCCCTCTTCGGTCAGCGCCTTCAGCGCACCGAGTGCCAGGCCTTCTTCGTTGGCGACAACGGCCTGGATATCGTTGTTGTTGGCCGTCAGAGCGTCTTCCATCTGCTTCAGCGCCGATTCCGGTCGCCAGTTATCGTGCCACTGGTGAGAGACGATCTTGATCTCGCCGGAGTCGATAAAGGGCTGCAGGACGCGAAGGGCGCCCTCGGTCTTCTGACGCGCCACATCGATGCCTTCCGGCCCGCTGACGATCGCCCAATTGCCCTTCTTGGCCTCCTTCAGGGCCTGTTTTGCCTGGAGTTCGCCGACGAGATAATTGTCGCGGCCGGCCCAATAGTCGATGGCGGCGGACGGGATCACGTAATTGTAGGAAATGATCGGGATGTTGGAATCGCTCTTAACGCGCTCGACGATCTTCGCCCCGGCTTCAACGTTGACGGGGATGATGATGAGCGCCTGGATGCCCTGCGACAGCATGGCGTCAATCTGGGAGTCCTGCGTCGATACATCCTCGTTGGCGCCCTGGATGATATATCGCAGACCGAGCTCGTTTGCCCGCATCTCGAAATAATGGCGGTCATGCGGCCAGCGGAACGCATCGAAGCTCGGAAAGCTGAATCCGACGAGCGGGCCATCTGCCGCGCGGGCGGAAAATGCTGATGAACCCAGGGTTGCAGATGCGGCGCCGTAGGCAGCAGCCGTTTTCATGAATCCGCGACGCGAGATGCGACCTTCGGCCATCATCTTGGCTAGTGAGAACAAGTCACTCATAAAGTCCTCCGGAGAATATTGTTTGTTGAGAGGCGGCGAACCTTGGCGGTTTTCTTCCCCTATCAATCGTTCCCAATCCGATCGTCGTTGCGATCTGATTTATATAGAACATCCCATCTAAAAAAAATTGTCAAGGACACACTACTAAAATAGCGAGATTTTTGAGCAAAGTTACAGGAGTTTAATTTTTATGCAGTTCACTTAAGACTGAGGATTGCGCCGTTAGAGCGAGGGGTTCGTCAACGGCAACCGGAGGCGGGCACGGCCGTGCTCAGTCGCATTGACTTCCCAGTTAATGGCCGTATGGCGGGACGCAACGGCGATATCGCGGTAATAACTTGCGATCATATTGGTCGCGTAGGCGCCACGCGCTCCGATCAGATCCCATACGGCCTCTGATGCCCGTCGCGCCAGCTGTCCCGCATAGGCCGAGTTCGAGCGGTAGTTTGATCGCTCGATCGCGGAAAATGTGCAGTCGGCAGCGGCAAGCTCCATGATTTCTCTGCAGTCTGCCCGAAGAAGCATTTCAGCGGCCTGAAGGGAGGCTGACACCTCTCCGACGCGCATCTGGTGCGTCGGGAACCCGACCGTATCCTCGCTGGTTCTCAGAGACTTCCGGTCTCGTGATTGCAGCAGGAAGTTTTCAAACATCGCTTCGGTCATGCCAATCAGGCAGGCGGCCGGCAGGATGCCGCTGATCATGAGGAGCGGCGGCCGATAGACGGCACCGCGATTGATGGATTTGGCGGGAAAGTCCCCGCCCTTCATGCTTTGAATGGATAATGTGAGGTGTTCGGGGACGAAAAGGCTTTCGACCTTGACGTCGTGGCTGCCTGAGCCGTGAAGGCCGATCGGATCCCACGTATCGAGAATGGTCAGGGACGATTTCCGCACGAGAAAATACCGCTCCTCGTCGGGCGCCGCGTCCTGCTCCACCATCCCGGAGAGGATGCACCAATCGGAGGGTTCGACGCCGCTGACGAAAGGCCATTGCCCTGTGAGCTCGTAGCCGCCTTCGACCTGGCGTGCCTTGCCAAGCCGGGGCACAAGAATGCCGCTGACAAGGTTCATCGGGTCTTCCCAGACTTCCTTTTGCGCCTCAAGGGGCCAGTGGGCGATCATGTAGTTGTGAAACAGGTACTGAGCCAGGCACCACGACGTCGAGGGACAGCCGCTGGCAACCGGGATCAATATGTCGGCGAGATGTTCGAGTGAGCCTTCCGCACCTCCGAAACTTGCGGGTTGAAGCAGGCGAGCAACGCCGGAGCGACGCAGATCCTGCCGTGTTTCTTCAGGCAGGCAGCGATTTTTTTCGGTCTCCTGCGTTCGCTCCCTGAGGACCGGAATGAGATTGCGCGCAGAATTGATAAGAGCCTGACTGTAGACGCGCTGGCCCTTGAAGTCGTCTGGATAGATGATTGTCAAATAGATGCTCCTTGGGATGACGGGTTAGGCATGCGCTCGCCATGCCTCGCCCGCGCGTCATTCACGGACCCGTAGCCCCTTGGCCGATGGCGCCGCCTCCAGGGCAACGCCGAGATCCTGGCCCAGAACATCGAGCAACATCCGCCGGCAACGAGCCGGCGGCATGTCTTGCGGATCGGCGACCATCAGCGTGCAAAGCCCAAACGACGTGCTGATAAACGTCACCGCGATATCGTCAGGCGCGCGCGTCGGGCGAAAGCTGCGCTCCTCCACCCCGGCTTCGATCAGCCGCACGATGATCTCGCCATAGAGCCGGTGCACCTTTTGCACCTCGGCCTGCAGGACCTTGTCGAAGGGCATCCGCCCGAAAAGGCTCAGCCAGAATCGCCATTCGGGAATGCCCGCGGGAGACGGCTGACTAACATAGTCCACAAGCGCGACGAGCCGATCTGCCGCATCACTGCGACGATGTTCGAATTTGCTCAGCGCTTTGACGAACTGCAGCGTCGCATCATTGATCGCATCCAATGTCAGCGCACGCTTGTTGCTGAAATAATGGGTAATGACGCCAGACGAAATCCCAGCGACGTCGCTGACCTCCCGGATTGTCAGGTCGCGCCAGCCATTGGTCGACAAAATGTGGATGACGGCATCCATCACTTGCCTTCGACGGATCGCTTCCATCCCGAGTTTCGGCATATTTTTCACCCTTTTCGAACGTTTATTCTAGTTTATCAGCAACAAACTTCACCTGCAACAGCGTTATATTCGGCGTTTTGAACCGTTCTCCGGCACCTTGAGGGGCTTGCGTTGATTTTTAATATAACATATGTTCTATAAAAATCGCATCAAACGGGAGCATTAATGTGAGTAACCCCACTGCACTGAAGAGAGACGACCTGCCGGCCATCGAGCGCGCTGGGACGCCCGATGAACTTATCAAGCGATCCGAGGAACTCGCTCCTGCCCTTCGCGAACGGAGTGCCGAGACCCAGACGCTTCGCCAGCCGCCGGAAGCAACGCGCCTCGACATCAGGCGAACCGGCATCCATAGGTTGTTTCAGCCTGCCCGCTTCGGCGGTGCCGATGCGCCATTCAGCGCCGCAGTCGATGTGATGCGACCACTCGGCCAGGCCTGCGGATCGACCGCCTGGGCGATCGTTCAGAACATTTCCCACAATTCGATGATGTGCCGCTGGCCCGAGCAGGCCCAGGAAGACGTTTGGAGAGAAGACCCAGCAGCCCTCCTGTCCGGCATCCTCATCCCCAATCTTGGCAAGGCGCGCCGCGTGGACGGCGGATATATCCTTTCGGGTCGCTGGCCCTTCGTGAGCGGAGTCAGCCTCGCGGACTGGGCAATCTTCACGGCTTTCACGCCTGGCCCGAACGGCGAAGAGGAAGACCGGCACTTCCTGGTGCCGAAGAGCGACTATCAAATCCTCGACACATGGTATGCCATCGGCCTGAAAGGATCGGCCAGCCACGATGTGACGCTCGAGGAGGTTTTCGTCCCCGAACATCGCACGACAACTGTCGATACGATGCGGGCGCGAAAGCCGCTCTTTGACGGCGAGGCGATCAACATGCGCGCACCGCTCTACTGCATGTTCGGCGTCTATATCGGCGGTACCGCGCTCGGTATCGCCGAGGGCGCAGTCAACATCTATCTCGAACAGGCGCGCACGAGGGTCTCTCGCGTTTCGGCCAAAGCCGTCAGCGATTTCAGCACCCAGCAGGTTAAGGTGGCCGAGGCGCTGTCATGTCTGAGGGCCGCACGCCTGCTGATCTATGGTGCGTGCCAAGAAATGACGAAAATCCTCGAATCCGATCGTTTGCCGACCGACGAGGAGCGTGCGCGCTGCCGGGCCGAGGCAACCTTTGCCGGCCAGCTCGCGACCCGTGCGGTGAATGTTGTGTGGGATGCGGCTGGTGGCGGAGCGATCTACGAGCGCAATCCGCTATCGCGTTATTTCGCCGACATGAGCGCAGCAAACCGCCACATTACCCAAAATTGGGACGTCAGCGCGATATCGCATGGCCGCACCGCTCTCGGTCTGCCGCTCGACAATCCGACGCTCTAGTGACCCGTCCGCAGCGCCGCGGAAGCGGCGCCGTCTGAAACCCAGATTGAAGGTCTCATGTGCCATGACAACCTCTGCACCATCGATTACCAGCAGTTCGAATATTTTGCGCGATCAATTCGTGTCGGCGATGAGCCGGGTGCCGCTCAGTGTGGCGGTGGTCGTGGCCGGCGCCCCGGACGAGCGGGTCGCGTTGACCGTCGGAACTTTCATTTCGGTCTCGGCCGATCCGCCAATGGTCCTGGTGGCCGTCAAATCCAGCAACCCGCTCTGCAAGGCCGTCGCCTCGCACCGTCGGTTCGCCATCAACGTGCTGTCTGCCGAACAAGTGGAGCATTCCGAACGCTTTTCCGGCCGCCCGCGCACCGGCCAACCCTATGATCTGACCGCCGCACGCTGGGCAGGTGGCCCGGGCGAACTGCATCGTTACCTCGAAGGAGCCGTGGCTGCCTTCGACTGTGAACTGGTCGAGGCGCGCACCATTGCCTCGCACGTGCTCCTGATCGGACGCGTTGAGGACATCGTATCGGGCGCTGAACAGCCGCTTGTGTACTGGTCTCGCTCCTACGGGATTCCGTCGCCGCTAATCAGCTCCGGCTGAAATTGTCGAGCGCTGTCGTCCGCGTCCATCCGGTTCATCATTTCGATGCGGAGTTCCGGCCTTGGAGAGGCCGATCTTTGCCAACATGGCCCCAACGTGCCAACAACAACAGGGAACTTGTCAGTGAGTGTTTCGCAATCCTCAAGCTATCGATCATTGCCCTTCGACCAGGCGCGGCTTGACCGCCTCATGGATGAGGCGGGTATCGACATCTTGATCGCCACGTCCAAGCACAATGTTCAATATCTGCTCGGCGGTTATCGTTTCTTCTTCTTCGACTACATGGATGCGGTCGCGCTGAACCGCTATCTGCCCGTCGTCGTCTACCAGAAGGGAAAGCCCGACAATACGGCCTATTTCGGCGCAGCGCTTGAGATCTTCGAACGCCAGCTTGGCAAATTCTGGCCCCCGGTCGTTGAAACGGGAACGTGGAGCAGCACCGACGCCATCCAGCTCGCTGTCGAGCATATCAGGAAGATCGGTGCCTCCTCGTCAACCATCGGCGTGGAAAAAGCCTTCGTCCCGATGGATGGAGGGCAGCTGCTGCACGACAATGGTTACCGGATCGCCGATGCAGCTTTCGTCCTGGAGAGGTTGCGCCTGATCAAGACGCCAGACGAGCTTACCCTGCTGCGGGAAGCCTCCGAGAGGGTCGTGCAATCCATGGCGGCGACATTTGACTATTGCCTCCCGGGCATGACCAAGAACGACCTCGTGGCAAAGCTCAGGCGCGAGGAAGTCAATCGCGACCTCAAATTCGAATATTGCCTGATCACGGCAGGGCGCGATCTCAACCGATCGCCCTCGGAGCAGAAGCTACAGGCCGGTGATGTCATTTCGCTGGATTCGGCCGGCAATTTTCACGGCTATATCGGCGACCTGTGCCGCATGGGGATCCTTGGAGAGCCCGATGCCGAACTGGAGGACCTGCTCGGCCTGATCACGCACATCCAGTCAGAGGCGCGCAAGCCCGTCAAGGCTGGCGCACGCGGCGGCGACATCTTCACCATCGCAGACGCGATCATCGATCAGTCTCCCCACAAGCCGTACATGGAGTTCCTTGCGCACGGCATGGGACTTGTCAGCCATGAAGGCCCGCGCCTGACAAGTGTCGGGCCCGTGCCTTACCAGGGTTATGACGAGGATCGTGCGCTGGAGGCGGGGATGGTCATTTCCATCGAAACCGCAATCAAGCACCCGACCAGAGGATACATCAAGCTCGAGGACACCGTTGTCGTTACGGCTTCCGGATCGGAAGGGTTCGGCGACGAGTTTCGCGGTTGGAACCGCGCCGGGGTCTACGGCGGGGTCTAGTCGCGGCGTTGCGGCGGCCCTGCGCGTCCTGGCCCGCCGCTCGAAGCTTTCTCAACATTTGGCGAGACAACGGGATGCGACGCGGTCGGTCCGGTTCGGCTCAGCTCGGCAATGACAGGGCGGGACACCGCCGCACTTACGGAGACATCTCATGAAAGCCGTTGGGTATCAGAAGTCGCTTCCAATCGAGGATGCACAGTCACTCGTTGATTTTGACGCCGTCAAACCCGAACCATCGGGCCGCGACATCAGGGTTGCCGTCAAGGCGGTTTCGGTCAATCCCGTTGACTATAAGATCCGCAAGCGTGCCGAACCCGTTGAAGGTGACTATAAGGTTCTCGGGTTTGACGCAGCAGGCATCGTCGATGCGGTCGGTCCGGACGCAATGCTGTTCAAACCGGGCGACGCGGTGTTCTACGCCGGCTCAAACCAGCGCCAGGGGACCAATGCCGAGTTCCACCTCGTCGATGAGCGCATCGTCGGCAAAAAGCCGGAAACTCTTTCCTTTGCCGAGGCTGCCGCTCTGCCTCTGACCGCGATCACGGCCTGGGAGCTGCTGTTTGACCGGTTGGGCGCTACGCGCGGCCAGAGCGCTGATCCACGCACACTACTGGTGATCGGAGGAGCCGGTGGTGTTGGTTCGATCCTCATCCAGCTTGCACGCAATCTGACAGGATTGACGGTGATTGCGACTGCGACGCGTCCTGAATCGCAGGCGTGGTGCCTCGATCTCGGCGCGCATGCGGTCATCGATCATTCACAGCCACTGAAGGGGCAGATCGCCGCCCTGAACCGAGATCCGGTTGCTTTCGTCGCCAGCCTGACGTTCACCGATCAGCACTACAAGGATGTTGCCGAGCTCATCGCACCGCAGGGCCGGTTCGGGCTCATCGACGATCCCGCCGAATTCAATATCGGTGTGTTCAAAGCCAAGGCCGTGTCGATCCACTGGGAGCTGATGTTCACCCGATCGACATTCCAGACCGCGGACATGGGCGCCCAGGGCCAGCTGTTGAACGAGGTCTCCGATCTCATCGACAAGGGCATCTTGCGCACCACGCTCGACCAGACCTTCGGGGTCATCAACGCCGACAACCTCAAGCGCGCACATGCGTTGCTGGAGAGCGGCAAGTCGCGCGGCAAGATCGTCCTCGAGGGTTGGTAGGCCCTCGTCCGATCTTACCGGTCCGGTCGCATCCATCGAAAATCCGGCCGGACGGTTCGAACCTTAACGATGCGTCGGCCGCGTGTTCGAGGCCGGCATGCTTTGCGGCTGCCCGGCGACCACGGGCAGCGCGTCCGCCAAAATTGGAGGATCTGATTCCATGAATGTCACCATTGCCGCGGCATCCGTACCCAAGCCCCCGGCAGATTTGATCGAAGGCTTCCGAAACGCACCCACCGCCGTGATTTCCGATAATCTCGGCCGACTGCCCGGCTCGGTCGGGTTGCGGGCGTTTCATCGCGGCGCCAAGCTTGTTGGCACGGCATTTACCGTCCGCACGCGACCGGGCGACAATCTCGCGATCCATCAGGCGCTCGAGCTGGTTGGGCCAGGCGATGTCATTGTGGTGGATGGCGGTGGCGACGAGACACGTGCGCTTGTCGGCGAGATCATGAAGGAGATCGCCGAGTGGCGTAAGGCAGAGGGGTTCGTCATTGATGGCGCAATCCGGGATGTCGCTGCTTTCGCCACATCCAATTTCCCCTGCTACGCACGCGCCGTCACACATCGCGGTCCCTATAAGAACGGTCCCGGCGAAATCAACGTCCCTGTATCGATCGGCGGCTGTGTGATTTCGCCCGGCGATATCGTTGTCGGCGACGAGGACGGCCTGGTTTCGTTCCCGGCAGACAACGCTGCGACACTCCTGGCATCCGTACAGGCCCAGATAGCGCGCGAAGAGCAAATGATAAAGACGATCCGTGAAGGCCGATACGAGGGAACCTACGCCCGATCCTGACACGCCTTGAAATGCTAAGCCGCTGACTCCACCGCATGAAGGAACTGCCAATGACGACGCCTGCCGTTGCAATCTTTGTCACCAAACCTGGAGCGGAAGACAAGCTCGAGGCTCTTTTCCGGTCGGTGATCGCCACGACGCTGACTGAGGAAGGCTGCATCAGCTATCAGCTCAATCGCGATCTCGACAATCCTCGTCGCTTCGTCTGGACCGAAGAATGGGAGAGCCGCGCACTTTTGGAGAAGCATGCGGCGGCTCCGCATATCAAAGCGATACTGGCTGAGATCCCGGCGCTGGTTGACAGCGCGGAGGTCATTGCCTTGCGGAAGCTCGACGGCGGCCCGGCATGAGCCCGAATGCTGAGGCGCGCCACGGTCCGCTAAGCCAGCGCGTTTCCGCAATTGCCTGGAGCGCCCGTTCAGATGCTGCATGCGAAGGGGCTGACGCGGGCGGCGCAGAGGATCTCGCGGTCCAACAGGCTGCGACATTCAGGTGAAACCCCGCGCCACAGCGGGCTGGACTTTGACGAGGTGATCTCGGTGTCAGAAAGCAAATCGTTACTCCAAGCTCAATCCCCGAGCTTCTCGTCACTTGCCGATGCGCAAGAGATCTATCGTGTGCCGTTCAACGACCTGCTTTTCCGTGCCCAGCAGATTCACCGCGCGAACTTCGATCCGAACGCGATTCAGATGAGCCGTTTGCTATCGATCAAAACCGGCGGATGCGCGGAGGATTGCGGTTATTGTAGCCAATCCGCCCACTATCCGACCGGCCTCAAGGCGTCGAAGCTGATGGAGGTCGAGCGCGTGCTCGGCGAGGCGCGCAAGGCGAGGGATGGTGGAGCAACGCGCTATTGCATGGGTGCCGCCTGGCGCAACCCCAAGGACCGCGACATGGATGCACTGGTTGCCATGGTCGAGGGCGTGAGGGCGCTTGGCATGAAGACTTGCATGACGCTCGGCATGCTGACGCCTGATCAATCCGCAAAGCTCGCCACCGCGGGCCTCGACTACTACAACCACAATATCGATAGCTCGGAACGCTTCTATTCCGAGATCATTACGACCCGCACCTTCGAGGATCGGCTGGAAACGCTCGCCAATGTCCGCGACGCCGGCATCAAGGTCTGTGCCGGCGGCATTCTCGGCATGGGGGAAACGGTCGAGGATCGCATTTCGATGCTGGTGACGCTTGCCAATCTGCCGGTACCGCCCGAAAGCGTTCCGATCAATATGCTGATCCCGATCCCCGGCTCCAAACTGGAGAATGCAGAGCCGATCGACTTCGTTCGCATGATCGCGCTGGCGCGCATTCTCATGCCGAAGTCGCATGTTCGCCTCTCCGCCGGCCGCACCGACATGAGCGACGAGATGCAGGCACTCTGTTTTTTTGCCGGCGCCAACTCAATCTTCGTCGGCGACACACTGCTGACGGCGGACAATCCTGCTGAGAATCATGACGGCGCGCTCTTCCGTCGGCTCGGCCTCAGGCCGCTCGAGCGGGAGCCAGCGCGTTGAGGGCGCCGGCGCTCGCCCGCTATGAGGCAGCGCTGGCTGACCTGCGCACCCGGTCGCGCATCCGCGAGCGCGTCTTGCCGCAGGGCATCGACTTCACGTCAAACGACTATCTGGCACCGGCCACAGCACCCCGCATGAAAGCTGCCCTCACATCTGCGCTCGACAGGGGGGTGCCGGTCGGCGGGGGCGGATCACGTCTGCTTCGCGGCAATCACGCCGAACATGAGCTGCTTGAAGCCGAAGCCGCGTCCTTTTCGGTATGGAAAAGGCGATCTACTTCTCCAGCGGATTTGCCGCCAACGTTGCGCTCTTTTCGTCCCTGCCCCAGCGCGGTGACCTGATCGCCCATGACGCATTGATCCATGCAAACGTTCACGACGGCATATCTGCCAGCAAGGCGGAGGCGATCAGCGTATCCCATAACGCGGCTGACGCATTTGACGGGGCGATCCGTCTCTGGCGCGCCAAAGGCGGTAATGGCCGCCCATGGATCGCGGTGGAGAGCCTCTATTCCATGGATGGCGACAGGGCGCCGCTTGCAGCTCTCGCTGATCTCGCCAGCCGGCATGACGGCTTCCTTGTCATCGATGAAGCGCAGGCGACCGGAGTGTTGGGCCCTCAGGGCCGTGGCCTGGCCGCCGACCTGGAAGGACGCGCAAATGTTTTGGTGCTGCACACCTGCGGAAAGGCGCTGGGCGTTTCTGGCGCGCTTGTCGGGCTGCCCGGAGTGTTTGCCGACTACATGGTCAATCGTGCCCGCAATTTCATTTATTCGACTGCCCCCTCACCGCTCATGGCCGCCGCAGTGCGCGAGGCACTGCGCATAATCGCCGACGAACCAGAACGACGCGCACGCCTGCGAAGGCTCACTGCTTTTGCGAGCGAGACAGCGTCCGCGCGGCTCGGCATCCGTTCGAGCGGCTCGCACATCCTGCCCGTCACGATCGGAGATAATGCCAGGGCGCTTCGGATTGCCGAACACATGCGCAGAGAAGGTTTTGACGTCAGGGCAATCCGTCCACCGACCGTGCCGGAGGGAACGGCACGGCTGCGGCTATCCATCACGCTCAATATCGACGAGGAGCAGATTGAAGCGATGATCGATGAACTTGCTGTCGCAATGAATGGGGCGCAGCCGTGACTTCCAGATTTGTCGTCTCCGGTACGGACACGGGCATTGGCAAAACCGTCTTTGCCGCGGCCCTCACCCGTGCATTGGATGGTTACTACTGGAAGCCTGTCCAGTCGGGCCTCGAAGAGGAGACTGACAGCGAGCGTGTTGCTACGCTCGCCGCCCTGTCGCCGGCGCGCATTTTCCCGGAAGCCTATCGCCTCTCGGCGCCGCTTTCGCCGCATCTTTCGGCCCGCCTGGACGGTGTGGAAATCGACGCAAAGACGCTCGTTCCGCCGACGACCGACAGGCCGCTCGTGATCGAGGGAGCAGGCGGCTTGCTCGTGCCCCTGAAGGAGGACCTTCTCTTTGCCGACGTCTTTGCCCGCTGGCAGATTCCAATCATCCTTTGTGCCCGGACCTCGCTCGGCACCACCAACCACACGCTGCTTTCCATCGAGGCGATGCGCCAACGCGGGATACCGCTCCTTGGCATTGCCTTCATTGGCGACGAGAATATCGAAACAGAGCGCATTATCGCCAGGTTCGGCAAGGTCAGACGGCTTGGCCGTCTCGCATCGCTTCCGCACCTCAGTCCCGCTTATCTGCTCGAGGCTTTTGAACGCGGCTTCGATCGCGCGTCATTTTCGTAGATGACCTCATGAAACCCTCGCCCGTCTGGCACCCGTTCACGCAGCACGCGCTGGAGCCCCGGATGGAGCGCATTGCCTCGACGGAAGGTGCCTATCTGTTCGACGAGCAGAGCCGGGCCTATCTGGACATGATCTCGTCCTGGTGGGTCATCACGCATGGTCATCGGCACCGGCCGATCATGGATGCGATCCGTGACGCGACCCGGCGCTTCGACCAGATCATATTTGCGGAATTTTCACATGAACCGGCCGAAATATTGGCGGCGGGCCTCATCGCGATCGCGCCGGCCGGGCTAAAACACGTCTTCTATTCCGACAGTGGCTCAACGTCGGTCGAGGTGGCGCTCAAGATGGCACTTGGCTTTTTCCATAATCATGGAGAAGGACGCGATCGCATCGTTGTTTTGGAACACAGCTACCACGGTGACACGATCGGCACGATGTCGGCACGGGCGCGCCGTCCTGGTCGTTGCAGCCAATATCCTCAGCCGTCGCATCAATCCTGCAGAACGGGCAACTGCGGTCGTGTTTGCGGATGCCGCTGCCGCCGTCTTACTCGTACCGAGTGCACATCCGAGACACGGGATCCTGTCGGTCGATCTTGCGACGAACGGCAGCGGCTACGACTTGATCAAGATCCCCGCCGGGGGCAGCAACCGGCCCTTCGCTCCTGATGTTCCGCGTGACGATTTCCTGATGACGATGCCAGATGGCCGTGAGGTCTATTCTCGCGCGGTCCGCTTGATGACGGAGACGTCGCTGCGGGCCTTGGCGCAAGCCGGGATTGCCGCGGGCGACGTCGATTGCTTTGTGCCGCATCAGGCCAATGCTCGGATGTTCGATACTGTTGCCGGCAATCTCGGCGTATCGCCTGAAAAAACCGTCCGCACGATCGAGATCTTTGGCAATTCGTCGGCGGCAACCATTCCGTTGTCGCTGTCGATCGCCCGCAACAGCAACCGGTTGGTCGAAGGCAAGACCCTGCTGCTGACGGCAGCCGGCGCGGGGATGATGGGTGGTGCCGTCGTGTTCGGTCTCTAGCACTGGTCGAGGCGCCGGCGAAATCCGCCGGCCGGTCCTGTGGGCCCTCAAGGCGGGTCGATGGGAAGCGTCGCGCCGGAACCGCTTGAGCAGTCCGAGCACGCCGCATTGCTCGCCTCTCAAACAAGCATGGGGGCTTTTCCGTCCCTGATTACTCGACGAGTGCCTTTCGGAGCTGGCGCCGATCGAGAACGACGATCGCAAGGCCGCTTGCAATGACGAGCAGAATGCCTGCCAGCGCCACCAGATTGGGCAAAGTGCCGAAAACGAGAATGCCCGCAATCAATGCCCAGAACGTGAAGAAATAGTAGAAGGGCGCGACATTGGCCGTCGGGCCGAGCCGATAGGCCATGAAAAGAAGATAATGCCCGCCGAACAGGAAGAGCCCCGATGCGGCCAGCAGCAGGAGATGGTGCGCGCCGGGAACGGCTGTCTCTTCAAAGATAAGGTGCATCGCGATTGCGCCGGCGAGGACAAGTATGCAAGCGCCGAAGGCCACCATGATCCCAGGAACATGGCCGGGGACGCGTCGGCCGACAAGGTCGCGCAACGCACCGAAGACCGCGTTGCCGATTGCAAGAAGCGCAAAGGAAGACAGCGTGCCTCTTCCCGGTTGGGCGACCAGCACGGCTCCGGCAAAGCCGATACCGATCAGCACCATCGACAGGACACTCAGACGCTCACCAAACATCAAGGATGCCCCGATGAGGACGACGAGCGGCGTGATCTGCGTGAGTGCGACGACATTGGCAATCGGCATGTTCGCCAATGCAAGGACGTAACAGAGGACACAGAGCAGTTCGATCAGGTTTCGCGCCGTCACCCAACGGTCGAAGACAACGGGCATCTGGCGCCACTTCCTCAGGACACTTAGGAGCAACATGCCCCAGCTCGTCGCAAATATTCCGCGCAGGGACAACACTTCGTAAGGCGGGAGCCCTGCGGTTGCGAGCTTCATGAATGTGTCGCTGACGATATAGGAGCCCATCGAGAGGACCATGAGAAGAGGACCACGATAGGAATGAGCCGCGCCGTGCATGTTAGGCCGATCTTTGTGACTGATTGTCTCGATGAGGGCTTGCGCCCCCGCTTTGGAGGCGCGCGGGAACAATGGTGTTTGCAGATGAATTGAATCGGCCAGATCGCTTCAACCGGAAAGGAAGGTCATGGCTGTCAACCGGTCACCGTCATCTGGGCAGAGAGCAAGGTCGCTCACGACCTTCTCGACGGCGGCAGGTCGGTGCAGCTGCCTTCGGCGACTTCGGCCGCCATGCCGATGGTTTCCCCGAGGGTTGGGTGAGGATGGATTGTCCTACCGATATCGACGGCATCGGCGCCGAGTTCGATTGCGAGACAAACTTCCCCGATCATGTCGCCGGCGTTTGGACCGATGATCGCGCCGCCGACAATGCGGCCGGTCTCGCTGGAGAATACCAGCTTCGTCATCCCGTATTCGGCTCCGTTGGCGATCGCACGTCCCGATGCGGCCCAAGGGAAACGTGCGACCTTGACCTTCATGCCGTTTTCCTTGGCTGAATCTTCCGTCACCCCCACCCAGGCGATTTCGGGATCGAGATAGGCGACACTTGGAATGACGACAGGTTCAAATGCTGTCTTGTGGCCCGCTGCGACTTCTGCGGCCACATGTCCCTCATGCACCGCCTTGTGGGCCAGCATCGGTTGACCGACGATATCGCCGATCGCAAATATGTGGGGAACATTCGTCCGCATTTCCTGATCGACAGCGATGAAACCGCGCTCGCCACGAATTTCGGCTGCAGCAAGATTGAGACTGTCGCCGTTCGGGCGACGCCCTGCTGCCTGAAGGATCAGATCGTAGTCGCCTTTGGCTTGATCTGCGTCGAACGTCGCGGTCAGAGATTCTTCGGAGGCGCTGACAGACTGAAGCCTTGTTGCCAGCATGATGCGATCGAAGCGATGAGCGTTTCGTTTTTGCCAAATCGAGACGAGATCGCGATCGACGCCTGCAAGCAGCCCGTCCAATTGCTCGACAACGTCAATCTTTGCGCCGAGCGCACTATAGACCGTCGCCATTTCGAGCCCGATGATGCCGCCGCCGATCACCAGCATCCGCGCCGGGATTGCCGCAAGCGCCAGTGCCCCTGTCGAATTGACGATGCGCGGGTCGCTCGGAAGGAAGGGAAGCGACACCGGCGTGGAACCGGCGGCGATGATGCAGAATGTGAAATCGACGCGTTGTTCGCTTCCGCCGGCTGAAACCAGCAGGTGGTGCGAGCCTGCAAACTGCGCCGTGCCGGTGATGCGCTCGACTTTGCGCATCTTCGCCATCTGCGCCAGTCCGTCGGTCAACTTGCGGATCGTTGCGTCCTTGAAGGCGCGCAGTTTGTCGATGTCGATCACCGGGGCGGGAAAGCTTACGCCATGCGCGCCGAGTCTTTCTGCCTCTTCCTTGATGGCCGCGACGTGGAGCAGCGCCTTCGAGGGAATGCAACCGACATTCAGGCAAACGCCGCCCAGGGTTTGGTAGTGTTCGATGAGCGCTACCCGCAAGCCGAGGTCGGCGGCGCGAAAGGCAGCAGAATAGCCGCCCGGACCGCCGCCGATCACGACGAGGTCGTAGGCTCCCTCGACGGCGGTGACCGCCGCGCCAGCCGACGGTTGTGCGGCGACTTCGACCGACGCTGATTGAGCAGCGATCGGCATCGGGGCTTCGGATTGCGGCGATCCGGCCAGTGCGAGCGTCGCCAGCAACGTGCCTTTTCCAACCTTGTCTCCGATTTTAATCTTGACGTCGCCTATCGTCCCGGCCGCGGGAGAAGGAATATCCATCGTCGCCTTGTCGGTCTCGACGGAGGCGACGGGCTGCTCGACGACAACGATATCGCCGGGTTTGACGAAGACCTCGGCAACCAGCACGTCTTTAAAGTCACCAAGATCGGGGATGAGAATTTCCACTGTTGTCATGCGGGCTCTTTCGCAAAAAAAGGACGTCGGGATGGACGATCAGAGGATGGCGCGGCGAAAATCACCAAGCAGGGCGGCCAGGTGCCCGAGGAATCGAGCAGCCGCGACACCGTCCACGACCCTGTGATCCCATGACAGGCTGACCGGCATGATCAGTCTTGGCTGGAAGGCCGTCCCGTCCCAGACCGGTTGCATCTGCGAACGCGCGGCGCCGAGAATGGCAACTTCCGGCGCGTTGATGATCGGCGTGAAGCCTGCCCCGCCAATACCGCCCAGCGACGAGACGGAAAAACAGCCACCCTCCATGTCGGTCGGCAGGAGTTTTCCTTGCCGCGCCTTCTCGGACAGTGCAGCCATCTCGTTGGCAATCTCGACGAGGCCCTTGCGGTCGCAATTGCGGATCACAGGCACCATCAAGCCTTTCGGCGTATCGACGGCAAATCCGATATGGACGTATTTTTTCTGGATCAGCGTATCGCCTTCATGCGAGGTGTTGAATCGCGGATAGGCAGCAAGCGCCAGGGCGGATGCCTTGATCAGGAAGGCGACCATCGTGAGCTTTATCGGGGGCTGGCGCTTTTCAGCGTTCAACGCCAGGCGGAAGGTTTCGAGATCTGTGACATCGGCGTTATCGAAATTCGTGACATGCGGAATGTTCAGCCAGTTGCGATGCAGGTTTGCACCGGAAATCTGTTGGATCCGCGACAACGGCACCCGATCGATTTCGCCATATTTGGCAAAATCGAAGGAAGGCATTGCCGGAATGCCCGATCCTGACGTTGCGCCGGCGACGGGCGTGGTGCCGGCCGCGGTGAGCTTGCCCTTGACGAAGGTCTGGACATCTTCGCGCAGGATGCGTCCCTTAGGGCCAGAGGCGGCGATCTCCTTGAGATCGACGCCGAGCTCGCGGGCAAATGCGCGCACCGAGGGTGTGGCATGTGTCGAGGCAGTGGAAAGTGCCACCGGGACTGTGCGGTCCGATTTCGCGGCGGGCGTTTCGACCTTGGCCGGCGCGCTCGTCTTTTGCGGCTCCTCCACCGGTTCGGCCTTCGCCGGCGAGGCGGACGCGCCCGTCCCCTCGCCCGCCTCTATGGTCAGAACCGGAACGCCCTTGGAGACCCTCCTGCCCACTTCGACCAAGAGGTCCACGACCGTGCCGGCCACAGGTGATGGCACTTCGATCGTGGCCTTGTCGGATTCCAAGACGATCAGGGGCTGATCCACGGTGACGGTGTCGCCGGGCTTGACCATGATCTCGACCACCGGAACGTCCTTGTAGTCGCCGATATCTGGTAACTCGATTGTCTGCTGAACGCCCATGGGCGCTTCCTCCTTCTTCGACACGTCGGGCCTGCAGACACCTCTCAGGGTCCTGGCCGGATCGCTTGCCGAAATCTCAACGGTTGTCGTCTACCCGGTTGGCGCGCCTGGGCTCAGCGCAGCCACGGCGCGGCACGCCCGCTTGCGAGCCCGTATTGGTCGATCGCCTTCGAAACTTTCTTTCGGTCGAATTTTCCCTCCGCGGCGAGGGCCGAAAGGGCAGCAACGACGATGTGGTGACGATCGACCTCGAAGAATGATCGCAGGGCCTGGCGGGTATCGCTTCGTCCGAAGCCGTCCGTCCCGAGCGCGACAAACCGGGCCGCAACATAGGACGCAATGAGCTGCGGATAGGCGCGGACGTAGTCCGTCGCGGCGATAATCGGTGCCGAACCGGATAGAAGGCTTTCGACATGGCTTTTGCGCGTTGCCGCATTCTGTCCGAAGATTTGCTCCCGTTCGATCTCACGAGCTTCGCGCGCCAGTTCGCTGAAACTCGTAACGCTGAAGACTTCGGCTTCGACGCCCCATTCGCTGTTCAGCAATTCGGCGGCTGCGACGACTTCCGGCAGGATTGCGCCTGAGCCGAGCAACCGGACGATCGCGATATCCTTGGGGCCGGCAAGGCGATACATGCCTTTGACGATCCCCTCCTCGATGCCGGCGGGCATTGAGGGTTGTGCGTAGCTCTCGTTCATCGCGGTGATGTAATAGAATTCGTCCTCGCCATCCTGGATCATCCGGCGTGCGCCATGATCAAGGATCACGGCCATCTCGTAGGCATAGCCCGGATCGTATGCCCGGCAATTGGGGATCATCGCCGCCATGACGTGGCTGTTTCCATCCTGATGCTGCAGCCCCTCCCCGCCAAGCGTTGTACGGCCGGCCGTGGCGCCGATCAGGAAGCCGCGCGCCCTTTGATCGGCGGCAGCCCAAATCAGATCGCCGATCCGTTGGAAACCGAACATGGAATAGTAGATGTAGAAGGGCAGCATCGGATAACCGTGGACGCTGTACGCGGTGGCTGCCGCCACCCAGGAAGAAACCGCCCCCGCTTCGGTGATGCCTTCCTCCAAGAGCTGACCATCGACGGATTCCTTGTAGTACAGCATCGATCCGGCATCCTCCGGCTCGTAAAGCTGGCCGACCGGTGAGTAGATGCCGACCTGGCGGAACAGGTTGTCCATGCCGAAGGTACGCGCTTCGTCGGCGACGATCGGCACGATGCGAGGCCCGAAATCCTTGCTTTTGAGCAGATTGCTGAACAACCGCACGACGGCGACCGTCGTCGACATGTCCTTGCCGTCCGCCTTGACGGCAAAATCCGCGTAGCTCGCAAAGGCCGGAACCGAAACCGCGTCGGCAGACCGTTGCCGCTTCGGCAGATAGCCGCCGAGGGCGGCGCGTCGGTTTCGCAAATAGGTGAGCTCGGCCGAATCTTCGCCCGGGCGGAAGAATTCGAGCTTTTCGACCTGCTCGTTGGTCAGCGGGAGATTGAACTTGTCGCGGAACGCGAGCAAGGCATCGATATCAAGCTTTTTTGCCTGATGCGCGGTCATGCGGGATTCGCCCGCCCCGCCCATGCCGTAGCCTTTCTTGGTCTTCGCGAGGATGACGGTCGGACGGCCCTTCGTCGCTTTGGCAGCGTCGAAGGCTGCGTAGAGCTTGCGGAAATCGTGGCCGCCGCGCTTTAGCTGATCGATATCCTTGTCCGACATATGGGCAACAAGTTTTCGCACCTCGGGGTCGCCATCGAAGAAATGGGCGAGATTATAGGCGCCGTCCTTGGCCCCAAGGGTTTGGTACTTGCCATCGACCGTCTCCGCAAAGCGCTTGAGGAGGTTGTGGTTTTCGTCGCGCGCGAAAATCGGATCCCATTCCGAACCCCAAAGGACCTTGATGACATTCCATCCGGCGCCTTTAAATAGGCTTTCCAACTCCTGGATGATCTGCCCATTGCCGCGCACGGGGCCGTCGAGACGCTGCAGATTGCAATTGATGATGAACGTCAGGTTGTCCAGCTTCTCGCGAGCGGCCAACGACAGGGCCGCGATTGATTCCGGCTCGTCCATTTCGCCGTCGCCGAACACGCCCCACACATGCTGGGGATCGGTATCTTGCAGCTTGCGGTCGCGCATGTAGCGCATGAAGCGAGCCTGGTAGATGGCGCTGATCGGCCCGATGCCCATCGAACCCGTCGGAAACTGCCAGAAGTCGGGCATCAGCCAGGGGTGCGGGTAGGAGCACAGACCCTCGCCGGCGATTTCCTGGCGATAGTGCGCGAGATGATCTGCGCTCAAGCGCCCTTCGAGGAAGGCACGCGCATAGACGCCCGGCGCAGAGTGGGGCTGGAAGAACACGAGGTCGCCGCCGTGATCGGCACTCTTGGCGTGGAAGAAATGGTTGAAGCCGATCTCGAAGATTTCCGCCGCGGACGCGTAGCTTGCGACATGGCCGCCGAGCTCGCCATAGGCGCGGTTGGCGCGCACGACCATTGCCAATGCGTTCCAACGGATGATCGAGGTGATGCGCTCTTCCATGGCCAGATCACCTGGAAAGGGCGGCTGTTTGTCGAGTTCGATCGTGTTGCGGTATGGGGAGTAAGGAGGGCTTTCCTCGACGACACCGATCTCCTTCGCCCTGCGGTCGAGCGCGTCCAACAGGAAACGTGCACGGCGACCGCCTTCCGTCTTGGTGACGGATTCCAGCGACTGGAGCCAGTCCGAGGTCTCGGCCGGATCGGGATCACCGGCGGTCAGTGCATGTGCGTTCGTTTGACTGGAAATGGCATCCATCATCATTCCTCCTATTTAGAACACTTGTACCATAAACCGGTAAGCGTATTATGCCGGAAATGACCCGGAATACGTGGTGTCCGGCAGATCATGCGGCATTCGCTAAGATCTTCAGCATAGAATGGGGATGGAATGAAACTTGACGGCTTTGATCGCAAAATACTTGCGGAGCTTCAAAAATCGAGCAAGCTGACCAATGTCGAGCTCGCCTCACGTGTTGGGCTGTCGCCTTCGCCCTGCCTTGCCCGCGTCAAGGCGCTCGAGAACGCCGGCATCGTCAAAGACTATGTGGCGCTTCTGGATTCCGAGAAGCTTGGCGGGACGGTCAGCGTCTTCATCCATGTCACACTGGAAAGGCAGTCCGAGCCCGTCCTTGACGTATTTGAGACGACCGTCAGCCGACTGCCTGAAGTGATGGAGTGCTATCTTATGTCAGGAGACGCGGACTATCTGTTGCGCGTCGTCGTGCGTGACACCGTCGCGCTCAAGGATTTTATCCTCGACAAACTGACGCGCACACCTGGCGTTGCGAATATCAGGTCAAGCTTCGCCTTGAAGCAGGTTAAATACAACACGTCGCTCCCGATTGCCGAATTGTGGCCGGCAATCTCGCGATAAATATTGACGCCCTGGGGCGGCCGGAGACAATGCGCGAGAGCGCCGCGCTGAACGTGCGATGGACGTCAAGAGCCGGCGGCGCGTGCTCGTCTCGGCGAACCATGGGACGGTCGAAAGCCGATATCGATCGGCTCTCACGCGGTCGGAAACGAGCGGTCAGGAAAATTCCTGCCATGTGTATTCACCCCACGTGTATTCACCTCGGTCGCGGCAGAAAAGCAAACGCGGATACCGTCCTGGTCAACGCCCTCGTGGCGCGAGCGCATAGGTTGCGATCAGGGCGCAGCCGATGGTGATTGCCCCCGAATAGATCGTTGCCGATATGCCGGTGGCGTCCATCAGCAAGCCTCCGGCAAGGGATCCTGCCGCGACCGCGGCTTGGACCAAGCCAATGTAAAGGGCCGAACCGCTTTCCATCGACTTGGATGCGGCATCCAAAACCCAGGATTGGAGCAGCATTGGGATAGGTCCGTACGCGGCACCCCAGAGGCAGACCAGCGCGACTGCGGCGAATGGTTGGCCATATGTCATCGGAAGAAGTCCGATGGCGACGAACATGAGGGCGATCGCAACAAGCAAAGGCCGCCGGTAACCTCGACTGACGGCCCAGCCGCCAAGCAGGTTTCCAAAAAATCCTGCAATTCCCGAGCCGACCAGCACGATGGCGACGACATTCGGCTCGAGGCCGGATATTTGGACGAGCAGCGGGGTGACGTAGGTATAGGCCGCGAAATAGCCGAAGAAGACTAGAATGGCCACAGACAGGACGCTACGAGCGGCCGGATTGTTGAGGAGCGCCGGAAGGTCCGACCAGAGGATGCGAGATAGCGGCGGCAGTTTCGGCATGACGGCGAACAACAGCAGCAGCAGGATGGCGGAGACCGCCGCAGAGACGCCAAATGAAAGTCGCCACCCAAAGGCATTACCCAGGAAGGTCCCGAGCGGCACACCCGCAACGGAGCCAACGTAAATGCCCGCGAAGATGATCGAGGTTGCTTTTCCAGCCGAGGCGCGTTGAACCAGCCTCGGACCGAGGGCGGCGCCAATCGCCCAGAAGCCTCCCAGTCCCATGCCCAGGAAGAACCGTCCGATGAGGACGATGACGAAATCTGAAGCGACCGCCGTCAGGAGGTTTGAAAGCAGAAGCAAGACGATCAATATGCAAAGAACAGTGCGCCGGTCCAATCTACCCGTGATGACCGTCAGAACCGGAGCCATGAAGGCTGCCGTCACACCGGGCATCGTGACCATTAACCCTGCTTTGCCCTCCGACACGCCGAGATCCGACGCCATTTCGGTCAGCAAACCGACCGGAAGGAATTCTGCCGTGACGAAGGCAAAAATCCCAAGTGCAACGGCAAAAACAGAGGTCCATGCGAGGGGGCCGTTTGAAATTTCTTCCTCGCGAACGGTCGCGCCATCCGCAATCTCGGCGTCGTAGGATGACAAGTATAGTTCCTTTCATTGATCTGAATGGGGAGGTCTTCGGGCCGTGCCATCTGAGGCAAACGTCAAGAGGCTGCTGCGAACGGAGCGGATGCCTCTCGGGTCGCTGATGAGCCAGGCTGTCGCCGGATCTGCATCGCCGAACGATCGCTGCGTCACGGTGACGGCGCGATGCGACATTGCTGTTGCACCGCGCCTTGTTGGCAAAGCAGGACGAGCGGAAATCTTATCGATTGCGCAGGTCGGACCGATTGCCGGCTAGGACATCCAAAACAATTGGATCAAGCGTTCATGCCGCCGTCCACGTTCAGACCCGTGCCGGTAATGTGCCTTGCGGCCGGGCTTGCGATGAATGCGACCGCCGCTGCGACATCCTTGTCCGTGCCATATCGGCCGAGGGCGATCTGCGCGCGCATGGCTTCGGCCCCCGGTGCATCCGGTGGGCTCATGTCGGTCTCGGTTGGGCCGGGGTGAATAAGATTAACGGTAATCCCCCTCGGCCCCAGTTCACGCGAGAGACCGCGGGTAAAGGACAGGAGCGCGGATTTCGACATTGAATAGACCGCGACCTGCTGGAACGCCACGCGCTCGGCGAGACACGAGCCGATCGTCACGATCCTGCCGCCCTCCTTAAGGTGTGGAATGGCGGCTTGCGAGGCGAGCACGACGGCGCGGATGTTGACCGCGAGGATCTTGTCGATGTGTTCGAGCTGCATCTCCTCGACCAGACCCATGAACAGCACGCCGGCGTTGTTGACCAGAATGTCCAATCCGCCAAGCAACGTGGCAGCTTCATCGACCGATCGCTTTACGTCGCCGGCGTCTGCGCTGTCGGCTTTGATCGCAAAAGCACGCCGACCCTTAGCCTTGATCTTGCGAACCAGTTCGGCGGCGACCTCGGTCGAACTGACATAGGTGAAGGCGATGTCGGCGCCGCGTTCGGCAAGATCGAGGGCGATCGCCGCGCCAATGCCGCGGGCGGCCCCAGTGATCAGGGCGCGCTTGTTTAGAAATTCGGTCATCATGATCCTTTCACATAAGTAATCCCATGCGGACTGGGAGTGGTTCCGCTTGCCTGAAGGCAGGGATTTTTCCGCTCTGCTCAAAATGGGCAGGAGGTGCACTGTCTTGTGGTGTTCGGAGTATCTACGGACCTCACCGCAGCAACAGCCAGCCGAGGAGTGCCGCATCGGCATTCGGGTCTCGCCGTTGTTGTGGCTTGGCCGGCGCATGCGTCAGTCGTCACCGTGCCGAGCGATCGTCGGCCATCCAACCGGGCACTCCTCAAGAAATTACCGCACCCGCATCGCCATGCTCCGATCCGTTGCGTGAAATCATCTCGAAGGCTGCGTCGTTTCGATCCGAGGTCGGAATAGGACGAATCGTTCGTGACGAATACGACATTCTTCCCTCGAAAACGGTCGCGGGTTTCCTGCCGGATTGAAATGAGACATTGCGGTGGCAACCATGCCGAGGCTGGCGCCCGGCCAGAGGGCCCGGCGCGGCAACAGATCCTTGCATCTGATCCATGGTAGAGATGGCTCAGTTTCTGAGGCGCGACAGACTGGGTCGGGCGCCAGCGCGGGACGGACAAGGATCGCGGATCTCCCTAAGCGATCCTTAAAACAGCAAAAGATGCATGCACGCGGGCCATTTCCTGTCCCAGCCAATCCTCAGCGTGCCGGCCTGCAGACAGCCGCGATCGCCCGCAAGCATCAAGGCCTTCCGTCACTTGCCTCTGATCACGTCATTTTTTTCCAGAAGTATGTTCGGGCGCCGGAAAGGAGCGCGAACGCACGTCGTCGGCGTAGTGTGCGGCCGCCTGCGCAATGCGTTCGGCGAGTTCGTCATACCTTTTGACGAAGCGGGGTTTGAAGTCATTGAACGAGCCGAGCATATCGTCGGAGACGAGTATCTGCCCGTCGCATGCCGACGACGCACCAATGCCGATCGTCGGAACCTTCAGTGTTCCGGTGATCTCGCGGGCCAGTGGCTCCGCCGTTCCTTCAATGACAAGGCCGAAAGCGCCCGCGTCGGCGATCGCGTGGGCGTCTTGACGTATCTTGGACGCCTCGACGTCGGAGTGACGAGCGAGCGGTAACCGCCCGTCGCATGCACGAGCTGTGGCATCAGTCCCACATGGCCGAGGACCGGAATGCCGCGCTTTGACAGGAAGGAGACGGTTTCGGCCATTTCTTCGCCGCCTTCGAGCTTGACGGAATCACATCCCGTTTCCTGCAGGATCCGAACGGCATTGCGAAAGGCTAGCTCTTTCGTTTCCTGATAGGTGCCAAACGGCATATCGACTGTAACGCAGGCCCTGCTGGCGCCACGCACGACGGCCCGACCATGCGCGATCATCAGGTCGAGTGTCACGCTAGTGGTCGTTTCCATCCCGTAAAGCACTTGCCGAGCGAATCCCCGACCAACAGCAGGTCGCAATGCTCATCGAGCAGGCGCGCGATCGGGGTCGTATAGGCCGTCAGGCAGACGATCGGGCGCGAACCCTTCATGGCGCGAATGCCAGGGGGTGACAGCCGCTTGGTGGATGATGGTGTGCTCACGCTGCAGCTCCCGTGCTTCGATTGGCCGCCACGACACGGTTATCAAGGAGACGCGTGGTCCCGAACCGGACAAAGAGGGCAATGACGATCGGACGATCGATTGACGAGACAGGTTGAAGGGTTGTTGCGTCTCGGACCTCTATGACTTCCGGTTTTGCCAAGGGTTCACGACTGAGAAACGCCGCGAGCTTGCTTCAAAGATCATCGGCACTTGAAACGCCTGATGCCACGAGCCGCTCGGCCTCGTCGAGCGCCCGCGGCACAATGACCGCAGCCTTTCTTTCGAGCCCACTGAGATAAACGTTGCGCGATGAAAGAGCGAGACCGTCGCTGTCGCGCATCGTGGGCACGCGGATGATCTCGACCGGGATTGCGAGATCGTCCACCATTTGCTCGATGATCACAACCTGCTGATAGTCCTTTTCGCCGAAATAGGCCCTGTCGGGCTAAACAATGTTGAGGATTTTGCAGACGACCGTTGCGACGCCGGCAAAGTGCCCGGGCCGGACCGAGCCTTCCAACAGCCCGCCAAGCACGGGAACATCGACCACCGTCAGCATAGGGCGCGGGTACATGTCTTCGACGGTCGGAGCAAACAGGATATCAACGCCCGCCTCCCTGAGCATTGTGCCGTCGCGCTCGAGATCCCGGGGATATTTCGTCAGATCCTCGTTGGGGCCAAATTGCAGAGGATTGACGAAAATCGAGGCAACGACGATGTCATTTGCGGCGCGCGCACGGGCCATCAGCTCCATATGCCCGGCATGCAGATAGCCCATTGTCGGGACCAACCCGACCGTGCGCCCCTCTCCCCTCAGGCCTGCGAGCGCGTGGCGTAGCGCTTCGATGCTTGCATAAACCTTCATTCCGTCTCCTCCTCCGGTTTCGGGCCGACACAAAAACGGCAAGAGAAGAACGACGTCAATCGGGCGCAAAACATAATATCGATTAGATAAGCTGCATGTTGACAAGCTCTCCTTATTCGGGCCTTGGGCATGGGGATTGGAACATAATGCCACTTCTATGACTGGCCGCTCCATCGCCATGCGCATCGTCCCCTCATCCTCGCCCGGCTGCTGCCGGGTCTGACAGAGCTACGCGGTTCACAAGTTCGCTGCCGATCTTCCTTCGATTCAAGAGACAGCGCCCGCATGCGCCCCGTCCATCGACAAGGGGCAAGCAGACGCATGTCAGCCGTTCCTTTCGGACAAAGACACCTCAGATCGCGTCATAATGCTCGATTTGCGGGTCGGCGCCGACGGCCTCGTGTTGCGTTGCGAAGCGATCATCGTTAACGCTGTCGATGAGCAGCGCGTGTCGGAAGCCTCCTGGTGCAAGATCGCAACCTTGCACTCTTCGCCGTCGCTTTGGATACTAAAAAACACGAAGTTATATCAGTGGCTTGCGAAGGGCTTCGATCAAGGGCGAATGTTTAGACGCCGCGGGTGCCATCCGCGGGTTCGGATGAATGAGGGATGCAGGGCCGTGTTTTTCGAACGGATGATCGTAACCAGGTACTTACGCATTCTATGCGTGCTGGCCCTGGCATCCGTTGGTTTCGGCCATCAATTCAGTCCGGTTTTGCTCTTGCAGCAGCGGATCGATGCGGCGGCCGAATTCGCTCTGCCCGACGGCTCTATCCCGTCGCTTTGCGAAAACGACAAAAGTTCTGGCGGAAAGCAACCGGCAGGTTTTGCGCAAAGTTGCGAGGCCTGCAGGATTATCGCATCCGTCCTTCTGCCTCCGCCTTCGGATCAATGCGGTCGGCGGATTGCGTTCTCGCTGCAGCCTGCGTTGCCTGGCGCACGTCCGACACCGCTCTATCCCTTCGTGCCTCCGAAATCGCGGCCGCGCGCGCCGCCGCGTTCAGTCCAATTGGTCTGATCCTTCGGGATAAAACCCACATTCAGGACCGGCGCCCTCCGCGCCAACAAATTTTCGGAACATCTTTATGATCGCACCTTCTCTGCCGAGGGCCGCCGTTGATCACGCATGTCGAACGCTAAGATCGTTCGCGCGGATCACGGTGCGCCTTTCTCTCATGCCGCTCTTCGCCTCGCTGGCGGGTTGCAACCTGGTGGTGATGGCGCCGTCAGGTGATGTCGCCGCACAGCAACGTGACCTCATTGTCATCTCCACCGTGCTGATGCTTCTGATCATCGTGCCGGTGATCATGCTGACCCTGTTTTTTGCGTTTCGTTATCGCAGTTCTAATACTTCCGCGCCCTATGATCCTGAATGGCATCATTCCACGCGACTGGAAATCATCGTTTGGTCGGCTCCACTCGCCATCATTATCGCCCTTGGGACGATCACATGGATCAGCACGCATAAGCTCGACCCATACCGCCAACTTGACCGGATCGACGCCGACCGAATGGTCACCCCGGACGTCAAGCCGCTCACGGTCGAAGTCGTGGCCATGGATTGGAAGTGGTTGTTTGTCTATCCCGACCTCAAAATAGCGACCGTCAACGAATTGGCTGCGCCTGTTGATGTTCCCATCAACTTCAAGATCACCGCCTCGACGGTCATGAACTCGTTTTACATCCCCGCACTTGCCGGACAGATCTATGCGATGGCCGGCATGGAAACAAAGATGCATGCCGTCATCAATCACGTGGGCATCTACGACGGTTTTTCCGCAAACTACAGCGGGCCCGGGTTTTCCCAGATGCGCTTCAAGTTCCACGGAATGGAAAAGGATGACTTCGACCGTTGGGTCGCAAGAGTGCGAAACGGCGGTGTTGCGTTGACGCGACCTGTCTATCGCGATCTCGACCTTCCGAGCCAAAACGATCCCGTGCGGTACTACGCAAGGGTCGAAGACGGCCTCTACGATGCCATCCTGAACATGTGCACGGATCCATCGAAAATGTGTCTCAACGAAATGTACGACCTCGATGCCAGGGGTGGCGGCGGCATGGAGTCGGTCAACAACGTCTTCAGACTCACCTACGATCGCGAGCGAACATGGGGGGCAAATGGGCGCAGCTCGCTGCCCTTCGTCGTCGCGCGGTGCACACCAACCGGTTCTGGTCCTGGCGGCAGCGAAGTGCTTCCGCCAGCAGCGAAGCTCAGCTTCTAAGCCGTCCAGCCATCTATCAAGGTGCATACCATGATCAACAGGAAAACGTTCCTCTCCGTCGTTATCGGCTTTGCCGTGCTCGCGGGTGTGAGTGCCGCCGGCTATGTCTCGAAGATGCCGGCGGGCAAACAGGAGCCCGCGTCGTCAGGTTTCGGGGCGAGCTTTCGCCTGATCGCTGACAACGGCCAACCGATTACCGAGGCTGCGTTGAAGGGACATCCGTCGCTTGTCTTTTTCGGGTTTACGCATTGCCCTGAAATCTGCCCGACAACGCTTTTTGAGATGTCTGGTTGGTTCAAGACGCTTGGACCAGGCGCCAAGGACCTGCACGCCTTCTTCTTCTCGGTCGATCCGGAGCGGGACACGCCCGAAACAATGCGGACATATGTCTCCTCGTTCAGCGACAAGGTGACGGGCATAACCGGCGATCCGGCGGAGGTTCAACGCGTGATCAAGGGATGGCGGATCTACGCCAAGAAAGTTCCGACCGACGATGGTGATTATACAATGGACCATACGGCCTCGGTTCTCCTTGTCGATGCAACGGCGATCTCAAAGGCACAATTGCCTATCGAGAGAGCGCGGATTCGGCGGTCGATAAAACCCGCAAGCTGCTCAAGTGACGAGAGCCCATCCGTAGCTTTCTCAATTCGTGTCCTGCCAGGACGGCGTTTTTCCGTACCGGCGGCAAAAATCGGTGACGCAAACCCGTCGCCACCATGGGGCCTATCCAATGTTTTCCAATCCTGACCTCCTGAAGTTCATCTTCGGCCGGCTGACGCTCGACTCCATCCCGTATCACGAGCCGATCCTCGTCGCGACCTTCATCGGCGTCGCCATCGGCGGTATCGCCGTTCTCGGCCTGCTGACCTATTTCCGCCTCTGGGGCTTCCTCTGGAAGGAGTGGTTCACCAGCATCGATCACAAGAAGATCGGCATCATGTACGTGGTGCTGGCGCTGATCATGCTGCTGCGCGGCTTTTCGGACGCGCTGCTCATGCGCGTGCAGCAGGCCATCGCCTTCAACGGTTCCGAGGGCTACCTGCCGCCGCACCATTACGACCAGATCTTCACCGCCCACGGCGTCATCATGATCTTTTTCGTGGCGATGCCCTTCGTCACCGGCCTGATGAACCTCGTCGTGCCGCTGCAGATCGGCGCGCGCGACGTGTCCTTCCCGTTCCTGAACAACTTCTCGTTCTGGATGACGACGGCCGGCGCGATCATCATCATGATCTCGCTCTTCATCGGCGAATTCGCAAAGACCGGCTGGCTCGCCTATCCGCCGCTTTCCGGCATCGCCTACAGTCCCGACGTCGGCGTCGATTATTATATCTGGGGCCTGC
>NZ_WUEY01000033.1 GCF_010668395.1 Martinezella lusitana | reverse complement strand
ACCCAGGGGGGTATTCTTCAGTGCCGAAAATCGGCCGGTCTTTGATTGGAATAGTGGCCGGCTTCAAATCGGAATGGTGGCCGGTCTTTGATCGGAATGCCGGCCGGCTTCACGTCGGAATCCGCAGGCAGGCTTTAAAGTCCTCGTCTGAGGGGCAAAAGAAGGCTCTCAAGCAGGCGCAGAAGAACTGGATAGGGGAACGGGAGTCCTGTGGTTCCGACACTACGTGCCTTCAATCTGTCTATGCGTCGAGGTTGACCATCCTGGCCCCGGGCCAAAATTCGTTGCAATCTACGAATTTGCAAGCGGAGACCGACCGGCAGACTCCCAAATGGTGCGGGTCGGCAAAATCCTCATCTGAGACGTCTATATGCTCGGACACGGCCCTCCAGCGGCAAGAATTGCGTCTAGAAGAGCTATATACGGATATATTGGCTGCGTCCGATGAACAGAAAAAAGCAGCTACCAAGTCATTGCAACATCAATGGCTTTCCGAGCGGGAAGTGTGTGCCTCAAATGTCGAATGCCTTCAGCAATCCTATGACAGTCAAATTCAAAAACTGGAAGCCACTGCCGCATCGTTAGGTGCTCAGCTATCAAGGGCTTCGCCAAAACCCGTCGTATCATCTCAGCAATCAGTCAGCGGCATAGACCGTGTAGACATAGATATCGCGACCGACCCTTCGACGACGAGAGGCGTCGATGCGTTGATCGTAGCAAACGATGACTATCAGCGCGTTCCCAAACTAAAGACCCCGCAGAGCGACGCGCTACTTATCAAACAAGCTCTTCTAAGCCGGGGCATCTCAAGCGTTGTAAAGGCAAATGTCAAAAGCGGCGAGCTGGCCGAGGCAATTCAATCGTTTGACAAAAGCAAAAACCGAGATGTTTTTATTTTCTACTACGCAGGGCATGCGGCCGACATAAACGGCATAAGCTCGCTCATATATACAGACTTCGAAATGAGTGGCACTGGATCGAATGGGCAATATCAATCCATCTCTTCGGTCTTGAAGATGATTGCTGCCCTTAAGTACAAAAAAATCCTTGTAGTCTTTGATGCGTGCCGAGATTCAATCGAATTGGACACGACAGACCCTAAGGCAAACGACCGCGCTCCCATTGAGACGATGCCTAAGGTGCAGGTGCGTTCCGTATCAACACATGCGGATACCCAATATTTGCAAGGCCTCGACTACGCGATTGCGTTCTCGGCGTCTCAAGGTCAATCTGCTCTCGACACCATCAATGGCGTAAATAGTCCATTTGCTGAGATTTTTGCCCAAAATCTGCGGGAAAAAGGCAGTCTCATCAATGCGATCCTTGAAACTAGGCGAGGGGTCAAGACGCTGACGTCTCAACGCCAATATCCAGCTCTGGAAATGAGCTGGGACGAGGACCTCGCTTTTAATTCTTCCGTGTTCAGATCGATCTCTATTTCCTTTAACGAGCCGAGACCGTATGCAACAATTAAAGCTGGTCCAGACATCGTCTCGGAGAGGCAACAGTGGTCATCCACTCCGCTCACAGTGATCAAGGCAAAAGCAGAGATTGACCAGGGATGTGGCCCAACGCGGTCAGGGCCAAGCGGCTATCAGATGTCAATTATGTCGACGCTGCGCTGCATCAGGCAGCAATATCAGATTGTGCCACCAAGTGATCAGGACACTTTCGAAAATCTTGGCTCTGTCGAACGAGATGGAGCGATCTCGAGCTGCAACGAATCTAAGATTTCGCTGGATCTAGCCCAAGACGGGAAGACGGAAGAACTGGTCTTCAGCGAAAACAAATATGGTGGGGCGTTCTCATTCAGCCGCGAAGGACACCGAGCGAATTTCGTCTCTCCGCTTGGGTGCAATTTTGACCAGCTCCTAGTTGATGACGTTGACCACGATGGTGTGCGCGACCTGGTATTAGTCTTTTCGGTTCCCTCGGAAGACCAAGGCTCTTCATCGGCATTAATCGTATTGAGCGGTGCGAAGCTGATGAATAATTTGGATGGAGAATTTGACGACTTCGGCCCGGATAAATCTCTTTTGAATCAAAAAAAATGGGTCGGAGTGATAGACGGCCTCAGGCCGGTTACCTTATTTTTCGACCAAGACTTGAAATGGTTTTCTGGATATGCCGGCGGCAAGCTGAACTATCAAACATATGGTTCGACATGGGAGAATGAAGATTGCAATTGCCAGCGAACCAATAGCGTATCGATAGCGCAAGACGGAACGATCACGCTTGAATCCGATAACAGCAAGTATTCGATATCTCCCCTCGCGGGCGATGCGTTGACGGTTGGCCGTTTAAATTAAGGCCTGAGAAGCGATGGCTGAATTTTCAGCACTATTGGTCGCAATGAGGGGCTACTAAACCTCTAGTGCCGACGTATCGGCCGTCACCGATATCGCTTTTCGCACTCGAACACCGGTCAGAGTAATCACTTTCGAGGTGGTATTCGCTGGCGTTTAAAAAGCAGTCCTTCTTTCCCACGAGAGATACGATGCGCTCATTGTCGGCCATTTTAGCGCGAAACGGTGGCGTTGGCCGCAGCTCCGGTACAATTTTTTTCCCAGCAGCGTCTCGGCAAACTGCTGTGGTCGATATCCCGTCGATAACCAGCGACGTCGGCTCTTCGCTCCGGGCCGCGCTAGCAAGGCAGATTGTAGAGAGAATGAGTGCGGATGCCCACTTCATCACACGCTAGCTCCGGCATGTGGTTGGTGCGTCTTTATACTTGATGCAAACGCCACAATTCGTTCTGACCCGAGATAATATCCGAACAGAAATAAGAGGGAGATAGGCCATGCATTGATCTCAATAATGATGGTTGTAATAATCATCAATGAAATGAGCACAACTATTTGAAGAAGTCCACGTCGATGACTGGGCCGGATTAGGTCTCGAGCGATTTCCATCGAACCAATAATGAGCGCGGAAAGGAGCCAAGTTACGTACCCTGGTGGTTCGGTAGGGTAGGGCAGAGGAAAACTAATCAGATTGTCCAAAGCGACGGCGTGCTTGTAGACGCCCGGAAGAGGCCCGTGGACCGGCGACGCGACGGTATCGTTCAGACCATGGAGTGCAGAACCGACGAACACGAACCGATTTTTTAAGACCGCAACAGGATTCCCAAATTTCTCTATGAAGGAAGCGCCTCTGAAGAGGTCTTGAGCCCTCAAGGTGAGTACCGGAAAGCATGGCTGATACCTTCCTGCGTCGGTGAAGTGCATCAGTAAGGACAACGTCTTAAAATACGACAGCTTCGAACGACACGTAGCGGTCCCATCCACGTCTTGGGATACCGACGCCTGCGCGGTGCTAACCTGAGAGCTCCATACAAGTCGTAGAGGATCTCCCGACATCATGGAAACTTTTTGTTTGTCGCAAATCTCGGCCATCTTCGTTTCACCCACGCAAGCAGCTCGCATAATTGCGAACGCCGGTGGTGTATCTTGAGCTCTGGCTGGTTCGTCCGGAAATTCCGCTAAGCCCGCGGGATATACCCAATCGTTGGGACCGTTGCTGATCTGAAGCAACCTGCCATTCTTATCCAAGATATCCGAAAGGGGGGTCGTCAATTCGGGAATTTTACCAAAGAAAACCGGAATCTTGGCTGCCTGGCTGTCATCGTCGCACAGCGGTCCCTGAGTGCTGTCGAGAGTTATTTTTTGAAGTTCGTCTTGCCCCGCGGCCAGATTGAAACGGGAAGAAGCGGTGAAATCGAAAAATATTCCCGCAACCCCAGCGCACGCCAGAGCATGAACCATACTGGCCGTCTTGCTGTAGGTAAAAGGCCAGTCCATCTTAAAATGGTCAGATCCTAAATCGTCGTCTCCTATGAGGACGACAGCGACTTTCTCGCTTGGTTTGACCGGGCTCACATTGCCAGCGAGCCAAGCTACGTTGTTGTCAATCAGGCTTGTCTTTGAAGCTCCAATTCCAAGCGGATCGATTAGTACGACGATTAAAGCTATAACTGCTCGAGAAAATATGAGATGCTTCCGCCTCCAAATTCGCCGAAAATACTTAATCAAGGGATGGTCCCCATGCGCCGATATAACGAGCTACTCTCAGATACCTTCGGCAATTCGTCAATTCGCAGATAAGTTTAATTTATAGGTCTGGTAGTCAGCCCGGGTTACCGCAGCGATAGCCGAAAGCTAGTCTGCACAACGGGCTCTGTTAAGGTCGCCCTGCTGGCGGGTCACATCCATACTATTTCAGGCGGATCAAACCACACTACTGCGTCCGCTGGAGAAAGCACTAACGGCAAGAGGCCGGGGCCTCCCTCCAAGATCCAGCTGTTGGCTTGGATAGCCTGCAATAGCACCTCTTTGATTTCAGACTTTCGGCGAGTTTGCCAGTTTCGCCTCAGTTTAATCACACCGTATGAGATGATTGGAACGCTGGGCCGCTTTAGTGCCAGGGTCGCCGCAAGCCTGCTTTTGAGCGAGTAGACGTCCGCCGAGTAATCAAAGACCGTACATGCACTGGAGTAGGAGCGCTCCGGCCATCGGGCAGCGTGAGACCGCTCTCTTTATTTCGGTCCATCAAACGGGAGATGCCGCGTCAGAAAGAGGACAGCGAAAATCAGATCTCTCCGATTTACTATTTACCCGCACCCCTAAGCAGTCCACGCACTAACGCCTTATGGAAAACCAAATAGGCGATTGGTTTCCGCCGCATGAAGCTGCAGACATGGTTCGGGAAACCAAGCTGAAGAGCCTAATTGGTCAGGTTGAAGCTGCGCGGGCAAGCGTAAGAAATCGAAGAATCCGAACTAGTATGTCAACGCCACAACGATTGATGAACGGGCCGCCTGTTCGACTCCTTTCAAGGCGATCGTAATGAGCTTCGCAAGTGTGAACGCGCCGGACCGCAGGTGGGACGCGGCGTACGCAGAAGCTTCGTTAGGGGAGTTAAGCTGATCATCTCAGTGACTCCAGCAAGGCTCGAGTATTCCCGCGTCGAAACCCGAAACCCACAGCCTGTTCGGCCTCTTCGATCATGGCTTCGATGTCGGCATCTTTTAAATGCGATGCCAAGAACAGCGGGCCGCCGTTGAACTTTGAGAAGCCGTAGCCGTTCACCAGCACCAGGTCGATCTCCGCAGCAGAACGGGCGGTGCCATCGTTGAGCAACAGAGCCGACTCGTTGACGATCGCGCCAAGCACCCGGCGCTGGATATCCTTTTCGGTGAAACTGCGCGTCGGGCCACGTTTGGCCGCTTCCTCGCGGATAATCGCCGTGACCGCCGGATCGACTTTGCCGCGGCCGGAGGTGACACCTGCATAGTCGTACCAGCCCAACCCGGTCTTACGGCCGAGACGGCCGAGTTCGCAGAGGCGATCGGCAATGCGGACGTAGCGTTCGCGCGGATCGCGTGTTGCCGCCTTGCGCTTACGCATCAGCCAGGCAATATCGAGGCCTGAAATATCTGAGACGGCGAACGGGCCCATGGCAAAACCGAGCGTTTCGACGGCGGCGTCGATCTCGCTCGGAAAAGCTCCTTCCTCCAACATATACTCGCACTGGCCGCGATAGCGCGAGTAGATACGATTGCCGATGAAGCCCTCGCTGGCACCGGCCACAATGGCAAGCTTGCCGATGGCCTTTGCGACCGACATACCGGTGTTGACCGCGTCAGGAAGGCTGCGGTCGCCGCGCACCACTTCCACAAGCCGCATGCGGTAGGCCGGCGCGAAGAAATGCATGCCGATGACATCCTCGGGTCGGCCGCTCGCGGCGGCCAACTCATTCATGTCGAGATAGGACGTGTTGGTAGCAATGACCGCCGTCTTCTTTGCGAGCCGGCCCAATGTCTTCATTACTTCCGTCTTGACGGAGAGTTCCTCGAACACCGCCTCGAGAAGCAGATCGGCGTCGGAAACCGCCTGCATGTCGGCAGCATAGGTGACGCGCGCGCCGGCGGCGGCTGCTCTATCTGCTTTCAGTTTGCCGGAGCGCACGAGATCGCCGATCGCCTGTGCGATACGCCCGGCAGCCCGATCCAGCACCTCGCGGTTGACATCGGTCAAGGTGACGTTGAAACCGGCGGCGGCAAAGACGGCGGCGATGCCTGCGCCCATCGTACCTGCGCCAAGAACCCCGACATCACGGACCGGGCGCGGCGGATGATCGGCCGCCCCCTCGATCTTGGCGGCAGCGCGCTCGGCGAAGAAATTATAGCGCAGAGCTGCGGCTTCCTCGCTCAGGCGCAGTCGCTGGAAGATGGCTCGCTCCTGGGCCAGCGCTTCGTCGAAGGGAAGGCTTGTTGTCCGCTTGATCGAGGCGATGGCTTCCTTGACGTTCTCGCGTGCCCGTCCGCCCTTCAGGGCGGTCGATTCGGCCACCTCGATCGCACCGGCATCTTCCTGCGGTAGCGGCAGGTCACGCAGCAGATGTTTTTGTCCGGCGAGCATGTGTGCGAAGCCAACCGCCTCCGCGCGCAGATGTTCAGGGCTATCGACGAGCTTGTCGATGATCCCGAGGGAGGCTGCTTCTTCCGCCTTGATCCTGCGCCCCGAGATGATGAGGTCGATGGCACGGGCAATGCCCGTCAGCCGCGGCAGGCGTTGGGTACCGCCGGCGCCGGGGATCATCCCGAGCTGCACCTCGGGCAGGCCGACCAGTGCGCCCCTGACCGCCACCCGGCCGTCGCAGCCAAGCGTCAACTCCAGGCCGCCGCCGAAGGCCGCGCCGTGGATGGCGGCAACGATCGGTTTTGGGCAGGCTTCGATGTCCTCGATGACGGCGGGCAGTTCCGGCTGGCGCAACGGGCCGGCGAATTCCTTGATGTCGGAGCCTGAAATGAAGCTGTTGCCGGCGCCGATCAGCACGCCGGCGACGAGAGCGGGATCGGCGGCGAGCCGGGCGATCGCCTCGCGCAGGCCGGCCCGCACTTCCGTCGAGCCGGCATTGACGGGCGGATTGTCGATGACGATGACGGCAACGTCGCCGTCGATCTCGAACCGGACGCGCGGGGCAGCAAGGGTGGACGGCGTGTTCATTGATGCTCCTCAAATATGGGCCGCCAACCCCTCGGCGGCAATTCAGGCCGGGACATGAAAGTCCCGGCGATGACAGGTTCAGCCGCTTCTCGCATCGGCGAGGATCATGTCGGCGGCTTTCTCGGCGATCATGATGACCGGCGAATTGGTATTGCCGGAGACGATCGTCGGCATGATGGAGGCGTCGACGATGCGCAGCCCGGACAGGCCGTGAACCCGCAGGCGGCTGTCGACGACGGCGGGGGGATCGCTGCCCATCTTGCAGGTTCCGACCGGATGGAAGATCGTCGTGCCGATATCGCCCGCCTTGCGGATCAGCTCGTCCTCGCTCTGGAACTGTGCGCCTGGAAGCACCTCTTCCGGCTGGTAGCGGGCGATGGCCCTGGTGCGCATCAAGGCGCGGGTCAGTTTCAGCGCGCGGACGGCGACCTGGCGATCTCCCGGCGTTGAGAGGTAATTCGGCTTGATCTGCGGCTGGGCGTTTGCGTCGGACGTGTCGATATGAACGGTGCCGCGACTTTCCGGCCTGAGATTGCAGACGGAGGCGGTCACGGCCGGGAAGCTGTGCAGGGGGTCGCCGAGCTTGTCGGTGCTGAGCGGCTGGATATGATATTCGAGATCGGGCGTTTCCTGGCGCGCATCGCTGCGCGTGAAGATGCCGAGCTGGCTCGGCGCCATGGAGAGCGGGCCGCTGCGGAAGAGCAGATATTCGAGGCCGAGCGCCGCTTTGCCGCCAAAACTGTTGACCCGCTGGTTCAGCGTTCGGGCATTGCTGATCCTGTAGATCGTGCGAAGCTGCAGATGGTCCTGCAGGTTTTCGCCCACGCCTGAAAGCTCCGTGCCGATCTCTATGCCGAGCTTCTGCAGCAGGCCTCCATTCCCGACACCTGAAAGCTCCAGGATCTTCGGAGAGTTGATTGCGCCGGCCGATAGCAGGATTTCACCTCTCGCGGTCGCCCTGCGCACGCGTCCTTCAAGCAGAAAGCGGATGCCGGTGGCGCGGCCGTTTTCGAACGTCAGTTTTTCGGTGTGGGCATTGGTGAGTACCCGCAGATTGGGGCGCGTCATTGCCGGCCGCAGGAAGGCCTTGGCGGTGTTCCAGCGCGCACCTTTTTTCTGGTTGACCTCGAAATAGCCTGAGCCCTCGTTGGTGCCGGTGTTGAAATCGTCGGTCTTCGGAACGCCGAGCTCTTCGGCGGCGTCGCGGAAACTGTCGAGGATCGGCCAGGACACGCGCTGCCGCTCGACGCGCCACTCTCCGTGGCCACCGTGCTGAGGGCCGTCGCCGCGATAGTTGGCTTCGGACTTCTTGAAATAGGGCAGGACATCGTCCCAGCTCCAGCCGACATTGCCCTGCTGGCGCCAGCCGTCGTAATCGTTGCTCTGGCCGCGCATGTAGATCATGCCGTTGATCGACGAGCAGCCGCCCAGCACCTTGCCGCGCGGATAGGCGAGCGACCTACCGTTCAGGCCCTCATCCGGCTCGGTCCGCATCATCCAGTCGGTGCGCGGATTGCCCATGCAGTAGAGATAGCCGATCGGGACATGGACCCAATGGTAATTGTCGTTGCCGCCCGCTTCGAGCAGCAGCACGCGGTTTTTCGGATCGGCCGACAGGCGGTTGGCGAGCACGCAGCCGGCGGAACCCGCGCCGACAATGATGTAGTCGTATTCGCCTTCGTTGATGATGTCCTCCCCCCCGGCCATGATTATCGCCTCAACAGAGCCGGATCGGGCTGGTTCAGGACGCGCACGGGATTGCCGGCGAGCCAGGCGGAGATATCCTCGACCGCTTCGCTGAAGTAGATGCGATAGCTTTCTTCGGTGACGTAGCCGAGATGCGGGGTCGCGATGACGTTGCCGAACCGGCGAAGCGCGTGGTCCAGCGGCAGCGGTTCGGTGTCGAAGACATCGAGGCCGGCGCCGCCGAGGCCGCCACTTTCCAGTGCCGCGACCATCGCGTTTTCATCGACCAGCGGGCCGCGCGACGTATTGAGCAGGATCGCGCCCGGCTTCATCAGATCGAGCTCGCGCTTGCCGATGATGGCTCTCGTCTCCGCGTTCAGCGGCAGGTGCAGCGACACGATATCCGAAGCCTCCAGCAGGGCGTCGAGCGAGGCGGCAAAGCCGATGCCGAGTTCGGCGCTGCGTTCCGGCGTGTTCGAGCGCGACCAGCCCAGCACATTCATGCCGAAGGCGCGGCCGTAGCCGGCGACCAGTTGCCCGAGCCGGCCGATGCCGGCGACGCCGAGCGTCCGGCCCTTGAGGTCGCGGCCGACGGTGAGCTGCCATTGGCTGCCGCCCTGGTGGAAATTGGCGTTCTCCGCGGGAATATGACGGACCAGCGCCAGAAGCAGGCCCCAGGTGAGTTCGGCTGCGGCGCCGGCCGAGCCGCGCGTGCCGGCGACGGTGATGCCGAGACGCGCCGCTGCTTCCATGTCGATGGAGGCATTGACCATGCCGGTGGTCAACAGCAATTTCAGCTTCGGCAGGCGGCCTAGAAATGCCGCAGGGAAAGGCGTGCGCTCGCGCATGGCCAGCACCATGTCGTAGTCCGCAAGCTTGGCCGCGAGCTCGTCGGCATCGCCGATATGGTCGTGGAAGCGGTCGATCTCGATTTTTCCGTCAAGCTCGCTCCAGTCGGCCATGGAAAAAGCGACCTTCTGGTAATCGTCGAGGATGGCGCAGCGCAATGGCATGATAGGAATGCTCCGGTTGTCTATGGTTTGCCCGAGTAGTCGAGCTTGCGCTTCTCCAGAAAGGCGGTTTGCGCCTCGTGGGTCTCGGGTGCCTGGGAAAGATCGTGGGTGATGGTCTGCTCGTAGCGATAAGCATCGCGCGGCGGCATGGTTTCGGCAACCCCGAAGCCGCGCTTGACCCATTTCACGGTCTGCGGGTTCTTGGCGGCGATTTCCCCTGCGATCGTCATCGCTTCGTCCATCAGCTTGTCACGCGGCACGCAGGCGCTCACGACGCCCAGCCGGTAGAGCTCCGTAGCCGGTATCTGGCGTCCGGTAAAATAGATAAGCCGTGACCAGGAGCGACCGAAATGCTCCATCATCAGCTTGCCGCCGCCGGCAAGGCCGACGTCGATTTCCGGCATCTTCACCCAGGTATCGTCGCTGCAAAGGATGATATCGCAATAAAGCGCGAGCGCGAAACCGGCGCCGATCGCAGGCCCGTTGACGGCGCAGATGACCGGCTTGGCGCAATCCGATGCGGCGTAGAAGAATTCGCGCGTCACCCTATTGTGGTTGATGTAGTCGCCGGGCGCCTGAACCAGATCGCGGCGCTCCTTGATGTCGGCGCCGGCGGAAAACACCTTGCCGGTTCCCGTCACCACCACGACGCGGACGTCGTCGCGGTCGCTGAGCGTATCCATCAGCCAGATGAACTCGTCCCGCAGGCGGCGATTCTGCGCGTTGACCGGCGGGCGATTGAGCGTGATGGTTGCGATATGGTCGGCAACCTCCAGGCGGCAGGCCTCTAGTTCCATGATCGTTCCTTTCAATGGGCGGCCGGGCTGGGCGCTGCTTCGCCGACGCTGCCGCCGAGATAGCGTTTGGAGAGTTTTTCGCGGTCCATCAGGCTTTCGGCATTGCCTTCCTGCACCAACTTGCCGCTTTCCAGCACATAGCCGTAGGCAGCGTGTCGCAGCGCCAGGGAGACATTCTGTTCGACCACGAGAATGGACAGCCCGCGTTCGCGGTTGATGCGTGCCAGGATCTCAAAGATCTCGGCGGCGATCTTCGGGGCAAGCCCGAGCGAGGCTTCGTCGACCATCAGCAGTTCCGGTTGGGCGAAGAGCGCTCGGCCGATCGCCAGCATCTGCTGCTCGCCGCCGGAGAGATAGCCGGCGAGCGAGCCCCGCCGGCGTTCCAGCGAGGGGAAATAGCCGAATATCTCGTCATACACGTGCCCCGGCAACTTCGGGCCTCGGCCCGCCTGCGCGAAAGCGGCGGCTTCCAGGTTTTCCTCGACCGTCATGTTCGGGAAGACGAAACGCCCCTCCCGCACATGCAATATGCCGAGGCGCGCGAGCTGATACGATGGCAGGCCGCCGATAGGCTTGCCGTTATATTCGATCTTGCCGGCCCTTGCCCTTCCGTTCTCGAAGCGAAGCAGGCCCGAAACTGCCTTGAGCAACGTCGATTTGCCGGCGCCGTTGGCGCCGAGAAGGGCGACGAAGCCGCCCTCCGGAACCGTCAGCGAGACGTTTTCCAAGGCTTCGATGGCCGCGCCGTAGATGACGCTGAGGCCGGTGATTTTCAGGCTCGCTCCCATGGTTTCACGCCGTCTTTGCCCAGGGCGAGGCTTCGGTGACGCTCATCTTGCCGTCCTTGAAGTTGTAGCGGTAGAGCACGCCGTAGGGGATGCGATGCTTGTCGAAGCTGATCGGGATGCCGAAGACGCCGCCGCCGTCGAAATCCTTGATGGCGGCGATTTCGCCGATCAGCGTGTCGCCGTTCAGAGCCGCGCCCTTGTCGATGGCGCTGCCGATCGCCTGCTGCAGGATGAGCGCCGTCGCCCAGCTCTGCATGTAGCCGATATTGGCGTAGCCGGTGTAGGGCTTGTCCGTCCAGGTCTTGAGGTAGGTGTCGATCGTCTTGACCATCGGCTTGTCGCTGGCGGCGGCCAACAGATTGACCGAGACGGTGCCGACGTAGTTATCGGCGGCGTCGCCGATCGAGCTGATGACGTCGGGATGCGAGCTGTAGAGCGTGCCCATCAGCTGCGCATCGACGCCGTAGTCGCGCAGAAGCTTGGCGATCTCCGGCCAGACATTGGCGGCATAGCCGTGGAAGATGACGAAGTCGGGCTTGGCGTTGCGCAGGTTGATGGCATGCGCCGTGACGTCGACTTCGACGAATTTCGTCTCTTCTTCCAGGGCAAGCTCGATGCCCAATTCCTTGCAGCGTGCCCTGGTGTTTTCCAGGGGGTCGCGGCCGAATTCGGAATCGCTGTAGACGAAGGCGACACGCGGCGCGGCGCTGCCCTTGAAGCTGGCCTTGACGTAGTCGAGCAGTATGGAGACCATGTCGGTATAGGTCGGGCCGACCAGGAAATGGTATCTGTATTTGTCGGTATCGACGAGATCGGAGGTCGCGCCGGTGTTGGACATCAGGACCTTGTAGGTCTCGTTGTTTTCAGGGGTGATGGCGCGCACGAACGGCGTGCCGTCGCCGCCGGTGAACACCACGCCGCCGTCGGCGACCGCCTTCTTGAAGCCGGCAACGCCGAGCTCGACCTTGTATTGGTCGTCATAATAGGAAATGGCGATCTTGCGGCCCTTGATGCCGCCATTCTTGTTCAGCCAGTCGATGGCATGCTCCCAGCCCTTCTGCTGCGCCTGGCCGGTCACCGCCAGCGGCCCCGTGAGCGGCAGGGGGATCCAGAACTTCAGCTCGGCGGCGGCGAAGGCCGTGCGGCTGGCGATGGTCAGCGCGGGCAGGAAGGATGCCGCGGCAGTCAATTTCAATGCATTTCTCCTGGTTATTTCATGCATGACGGTTCTCCTCCCGTGATGAAAAATAGGATGCTCTTAGTGTTCTGATTGTTTGGCTTCCACAGTATCGGCTTGGCCCAAGGCACGTTTGACGAGGCCGACGAGGCCGCGCGGTTCGAAGATCAGGAAGCCGACGATCAGCGCCCCGAAGAAGATTTCTCTCAGCGGCGACAGCAGGCTGGCAAGATCGGCGCCGCTGCCGGCGATGTTCTCAAGCCCGAAGCGCAGCAGTTCCGGCATCAGCGTCATGAACAGCGCTCCGAGGATCGAGCCGAGGATCGATGCGCGCCCGCCGACCACGACGGCGGCGAGATAGAAGACGGAGACGGCGAGCGTGAACTGGTCGGGATTGACGAGACGCAGGAAGGCCGAAAGCAGGCCGCCGGCGACACCGGCATAGGCCGCACCGATGCCGAAGGCCATCAGCTTGGTCCGGACCACGTTGATACCGAGAACCTGGGCGGCATAGTCCTTCTCGCGCACGGCGATGAAGGACCGGCCGACGCGGGTGCGAAAGAAGTTGCGCGCCGCAAGGCAGGTGATGAAGGTCACCAGCACCACGGCATAATAGAAGCCGGTGTCGCCCATGCCGAAAATGTCGAGCTTCGGCAGCGACAGGCCGCGGTCACCGCCGGTCACCGTCTCCCACTGCTGGAAGATGAAGTAGAGCAGATATTGGGCGGCAAGCGTGGCGATGGCGAGATAGACGCCCTTGATGCGCAGAGCGGGGATGCCGAAGACGAGGCCGACCGCGAAGGCGGCGATCCCTCCGGCGATGATGTTCACCACCAGCGGCGTGCCGAGATAGAGCGACATCAGCGCGCTGACGTAGGCGCCGACGCCGAGGAAGGCGGAATGTCCGATCGACAGCAGGCCGGTATAGCCGACCGTGATGTTGAGGCCGACGGTCGCAATCACGTTGATGGCGATCAGGCAGCTCATATAGATGACATAGACCGAGCCGACGGACGGCAGCAGCAACAGGCCGAGAGCAAGCAGGATCCAGGCTGCCGTTTCCGGCAGATGGGACGGTGCCGCTCTGGTGTCCTGCGCGACGGCGGGGGCTGCGGAAATCTGCTGATGGCTCATATGCGTTCGATCCTGCGTTCGCCGAAGAGACCGGTCGGTTTGATCAGCATGACGATCAGCACGACAAGGTAGGGGATGAAGCTCTGCCAGGAGGCGCCGAGATAGGCGCCGACGACGGTCTCGAGCCATCCGGCGAAGAGACCGGCGATCACCACGCCGCCGACGCTGGTCATGCCGGCGAGCATGACGACGGCCAGCACATTGAGCGCGACATCGCCAAGCTGCGGCGTGACGCCGTTGACCGAGCCGGTGATGATGCCGGAAACGGTGGCGAGCACGCCGGCAAGCCCCCAGGAGAGCAGGAAGACGGAGCGGATATTGATGCCGAGGCTTTCCGCCGTGATCTGGTCGACGGCGGTGGCGCGGATCGCGGTGCCGGCCCTGGAATAGCGGTAGTAGGCCATGAACAGCGCGGCGATGATGCCGACGATGATGAAGCCCCAGGCGAGTTTTCCGGGGATGAGGATATCGCCGAGGAAGATCGGCTTGCGCGGCAGGATCTCCGTCAGCTGCCGGACATCCGGACCCCAGATCAGCTGCGCCAGGCCTTCAAGAATGCTGGAGATACCGAGCGTCACCATGACGAGAACGACCGCCGGGCGGCCGAGCAGCGGCCGCAGCAATACGCGTTCCAGTGCCATGGCGAGCAGCGCCGAGCAGATGATGGCGGCGACCAGCCCGGCGACCCAGCCGATGCCGAACTGCTTGTCGAACATATAGAAGAGATAGGTGCCGAACATCATCATCTGGCCGGTGGCGAAGTTGAAGACGTTCGTCGCCTTATAGACGATGACGAAGCTCAAGGCGGCGAGCACGTAGATCGCGCCGGAGGCGATGCCAATCAGGCTGAATTCCAGGAATTGCGACAGCATGGTTCGATCACTCCCCGCCCAGATAGGCTTCGATGACGGCGGGATTGGTCTGCATCTCGACGGGAGAACCGGCGGCGATGACGCTACCGAAGTTGAGCACGACGATATGGTCCGACATGTTCATGATCGATTCCATGTCGTGGTCGATCAGCAATGCGGTGAGGTCGGTCTCGTTGACGATGCGGCGGATATAACTCGACATCCGCGCCTTTTCCGGCGGGGGCATGCCGGCAAAGGGTTCGTCGAGCATCAGGAGCTTGGGCTGATTGACCAGGGCGCGCGCCAGCTCGATGCGTTTCTGCACGCCATAGGGCAGACCGGAAACCGAGCGATGCCGGTATTCGTCGAGATCGAGCAGGGGGAGCAGGCGCTTACCGATATCGGCGGTGATCGCGGCTTCCTCGCGCTTGGCGGGACCGAGATAGAAGGCGGCCGACAGCAGGTTGGTGCGCAATTGCGCATGCGCGCCGAGCTTGATGTTTTCCTCCACCGTCATGCCGGGGAAGAGGGCGATATTCTGAAAGGTCCGGGAAATGCCGAGAATGGAGCGCATATGCGCCGGCCGTTTCAAGAGATTGTCGTTTGCAAAGACGACGGCGCCGGTGTCGGCCGGGTAGAAGCCGGAGATGACGTTGAACAGGCTGGTCTTGCCGGCGCCGTTGGGGCCGATCACCGCCGTCACCTTGTTTGCCGCCACGGACATCGAGACCTGTGACAGGGCCTTGATGCCGCCGAAGCTCACGCTGACATCAGATAATTCCAGAAGATTTTCCATCAATCGTCGACAAGCACGACTGATCGCTGCGAATGGTTCCTTCGCTCACCGAAAGTAGGATGATTGTCCTCTATCGTGATCCCTTGAGGATCGTTGCTCGCGACCAAAGTGCCTGCTCCTCCCTCGCCATGGCCCATCCTCCTCGACGGGCGGCTTGTTTCGCTGAGAACACTAGCCCAAGGCTTTCCTGCGGTGAAACCATTGGTCTTGCAAACCATTATTGCAGTATTTGTAAAGATAGGACCAATATCCCGGTATATAATCGCCATGGTGAAAAATGGAGGAAGACCTTGATTAGCCTTGGCGAGTTTGAGATTTCACGCGTGGAGGAGATCGTGCTGGATGAGGACACCGGTCTTTTTCAGCACTGGAACGACACGATTTTGCAGAAACATCACGATTGGATGGCGCCGAACTTCTATAATGAAGAGCGGAAAGTCTTCTATTCGACGATCCAGACCTGGATTTTGAAGACGCCGGACAAGACCATCGTCATCGATACCAGCGGCGGCAACGACAAGGATCGGCCGCTGTCGCCCCGGTTCCACAAGCTGCAGACCAATTTCGTCGAAAAGCTGAAGGGCGTGGGCATCGAACCCGACAAGGTGGACATGGTCATCCTGACGCATCTCCATGTCGACCATGTCGGCTGGAACACGCGGCTGGAGGGCGACCGCTGGGTGCCGATGTTTCCGAACGCGCAATATGTCCTGACGGCGAAGGAACTGGAGACGCGCGACCCGAAGCGGGGCGGGGCCTCGCGGCCGCCAGGCGCCTGGAATACCTATTATGACAGCATCCAGCCGATCCTTGATGCGGGTCTCGCCCGCGTGGTCGAAGGCGCCGAGACGCTGCTGCCCGGCATCCAGCTCGTGCCGATCCCCGGACATGCGCCCGGCCAGGCCGGTGTGCAGGTGCGTTCCGGCGGCAGGGAAGCCTTCTTCATCGCCGACGTCATGCACAATCCGATCCAGATCTATTATCCCGACTGGAACAGCAAGTTCTGCGAGGACCAGGATGTCGCGCGCGAGACGCGGGCGAAGGTGCTGAAGCACGCCGCCGACGAGGGAGCGCTGATTCTTCCCGGCCACTTCGGCCCGCCGCATTGCGGCTATGTCAGACGCACGGCCTCGGGCTATGCGTTCGAACCGTCTTCCGTCCTGCCATAAGAGGCCCAGCCATGACCAAATTGCATGTTGTGACGCGGGGCAACCGCGCCAATCCCGCCCTGCTGCTCATCCACGCACTCGGAACCGATCATCGTTTCTGGGACGACGTGCTGCCGGCACTCACCGATTCCTATTATTGCATCACGCCCGATCTGCAGGCGGCGGGATCGACGCCATTGCCGCCGAAGCCGGTCGAGCTCGAGGAGCATTGCGCCGATCTTGCCGGTGTGCTCACCGATCTCGGGATCGAACGCGCCGTCTTCGTCGGCTGCGCCATCGGCGGCATGATCGCGGCGGCTCTTGCCGCTCGTCATCCGGAGCTTGCCGCCGGCGTGGTGATGACCAATCCCGGCGTCCGCAACGCCGACGAGGTCAAGGGCGTGCTGCGCGCCCGTGTCGACCAGGTGCGGGCCGAGGGCATGCAGGCGCTTCTGCCGGGTGCCGCCGAACGCGCCTTCCACGGCATGCCGCGCGACAAGCGATTCGATGTCTATGTCGAGCGTTACGCCGCCCAGAGCGCGGAAGGGTATGCGCTGTCGGTGCTCGGTTTTCTCGACATCGACATTCGTGCCGACCTGCCGAAGGTCGAATGCCCGCTGCTGCTCATTCCCGGCGGCAACGACACGCTGATGCCGGCCGACGGCGCGGCCATCGTCGCATCGCTGGTTCCGGAGGCCGAAACGGTGAGAATAGAGGAAGCGGCGCACTTCATTCCGTTCCAGGCGCCGGAGCGGTTCCTGGCGATCCTCAGGCCGTTCCTGGCTGAGAAGGCGGATTGGTAGGCGACGAGATCGGAGGAAGCCCTTGCGCCAGGTAACGGCGCAAGGGCTTGCGCTCAGGAATCATGCGCGAGTTCGCGGCGGAACACGCCGGCGAGAAAGTCGATGAACATGCGCAGTTTCACTGAGGTTCGCCGCGATTTCGGGAAGACGGCATAGACGCCGTTGTCGAAGTCGATATGGCTGACCCTGTATTCCGGAAACAGCCGCACGAGCTTGCCGCTGGCGAGATCGCGATGCACCGACCAATCCGGCATCATGGCGATCCCGACGCCTTCACGCGCCATTTCCAGTAGCGCGAAGCCGAAATCCGTCTGGAAGCTGCCCTTGATTGGCACTTCCTCGACACGCTGCTCCGCATCCATGAATCGCCAGACCGGTGTGCCGAGATTGATGCGGTAGGTCAGGCAATTGTGGTTCTTCAGATCCGACGGCCGGGTGATATCAGGATGTCGGTCGAGATAGCCGGGCGTGGCGCAGGCGATGCGCTCGCTGGACACCAGCTTGCGCGCTATCAGCGAGGAATCCTCCAGCCGGCCGATGCGGATGTCGACGTCGGTGCCCTGCTCCATCACCGGCGCGATATTGTTCGATAGAACGAGGTCGACGGTGATGTCGGGGTAGTGCGCCAGGAACTCCGGCAGGTGCGGCAGGATCATCAATTGACCCACCAGCATGCGCGCATGCACCTTCAGCACGCCCTGCGGCTTGGTATGAAGCTGGCTGATGCTGCGGTTGGCCTCGGAGAGCTGCTGCAGCACCTGCTCGACCTGGCTGTAATAAAGCTCTCCCGCTTCGGTAAGCGCAAGGTTACGGCTCGATCGCTTCAGCAGTTGCGTGCCGAGCTGATCCTCCAATGCGGTGATGTGGCGTGAAACCGACGCCGGCGAACAACCGAGCATGCGTCCGGCGCCCGACAGGCTGCCCTGCTGCACGGCGTTGACGAATGATCCTAATGTCTGAACCCATTCCAAGCGAACTCCTCCCTATCTGCTCGTATGCGAAAACTCCTCCGCGGTGAATATGCCTATCTTTGCGAAATCCGGAAAGATGCTCTTTGTCTTGTGTCGGTACCCGCCATCCGGAACAACGTGTAGTGAATCCTGGAAAGCGCTTTCGTTCCTACTGGGAGCGGGCGAAACAGCGTCAACGGCCATTCGGGAGGGTGTGTTATGGCAACGGGGAAAATGGTGACGGATCTGGACACCGGAGATGTCCTGGGGCCTGTCGAATATACGCTGAGCCCTTTCGTCGTGCGCGAATATTGCCATGCGGTGGAGCTGCATCAGGAGATTTTCCAGGGTGTCGAAGGCCAGATCATGCCGCCGACCCTGATCCATCTCGACAAGCTCAGGCTTTATCGCCAAGCCTGCCCCGGCGGGACCGGGCCGACGGCGCGCATTCACTTCGAATATGATGCCGAGATCTTCGCGCCCGTCTATGTCGGTGACCGGCTGAGCGTGCAGGGCCTGATCAAGGAGCGCTACACCAAGAAGGGCCGCGAATATGTCGTGCTCGAAATGGAATTGAAGCGGGTGGAAACGGGTGAGCTGCTGATCCGCTATACGGATCGCGTCATCCTCGCCTTCTCAGGTGAGAGCGGCAAGGCTGCGTAGGGAGGGGATAGGAATGAGCGAGATCAATCTGGAACCAGGCATGGAGTTCCGCAGCCGGCCGCGTCCGATGACGCGCGAGCGCATGCGCTGGTATGTCGACGCCCAGCCGACGGTTGCCGCCGATGACGGCCGCATCCACACGCAGGAGCCGACCATCCACGACGACGACGACTATGCCCGTTCGCAGGGCCTGCCCGGCATCATCGCCGACGGCATGATTTCGACGAACTGGATCATGGGCCTGCTGATCGACGTCTTCGGCGCCGATGTGACGCGCGCCGGACGGCTGAAGACGAAATACATCGCCCCCATCCATGAAAATCAGATTGCGATCGCCTGCGCCCGGGTCAACCGGGTGACGGACGAGCAGCCGGGCAAACGGACCGTCTATCTCGATGTCTGGTGCGAGGACGACAAGCAGACGAAGGTCACGGTGGGAGAAGCCATCGTGGTTCGCACCGCCGCTCATTGAGCGACGGACCGCCCTCCGGATTTCACAGGCAAGCGAATGGCTGACATACTTGAACACATCCGGGTGGTGGATTTCTCCCGGATATTTGCAGGCCCTGACGCGACGCAGATTCTGGGCGATCTCGGGGCCGACATCATCAAGATCGAAGACCCCGAAGGCGGGGACGAATGCCGCTATCTCGGCGTCACCCGCGAGGAGCTGGAGCGCCTAACGGGGCCAAGCCCCTCGTTTCGCGCGCTCAACCGCAACAAGCGCAGCCTGACGCTCGATCTTTCGACCGAAAGCGGCCGGGCCGTGGCGCTTCGGCTGATCGACGGCGCCGATGTCGTCGTCAACAATTTCCGTCCCGGCACGATGGAGCGCTGGGGCCTGGGCTACGACGACCTGCACCAGAGAAAACCGGGCCTCATCTATTGCGATTTCCATTCCTATGGACCGGTCGGACCGCTGTCGCATATCGGGGCGAACGATCTTGCCCTGCAGGCGTTTTCCGGGCTGATGAGCATCACGGGCGAAGAGGGCGGCGCGCCGGCACGGGCCGGAAGCGCCATTGTCGACCTGCACGCGAGCCTTGCGATCGTCGGCGGCGTTCTGGCTGCACTCTATCATCGCGAGCGCACCGGCGAGGGCCAGCGGGTCGACACGTCGCTGATGCTGAGCGCCGCGCATCTGATGAGCTATTTCTACAAGGAATATTGGCTGACCGGCCGCATGCACCGGCGCATGGGGACCGCCAATCACTTGAGCGTTCCGAACCAGGCCTTCCCGACCAAGGACGGCTATGCGGTCATCATCGCGCCGAGCGACGAGATGTGGCGGCGCTGCGCCACCGCGCTCGACCCGGAGGCGCTGGATCGCGAGGAATATCGCACCGCGTCCGAGAGGCTGCGGCTGCGCAAGGACGTGATCGCCGCCATGACCGAAGTGACGGGCAAGCTCACCAATGCCGAGGTGCATGCCAAGCTCAGCGCCGTGAAGGTCAATGTCGCGATCGTCCAGACGATCGGCGAGGCGGCGGATCATCCGCAGCTGGATGCGGTCGGTGGTGTTTTCCATTTTCCGGAGGGGGAGGGCGACCAGCGCTATGTCGGCACGCCGTTCCGTCTGCACGCCACGCCCGGCCGCATGCATCGGCTGCCGCCGGAGCTTGGTGAGCACAATCGGGAGATTTTGGCGGAGGCGGGGTTCAGCGAGGCGGAGATTGCCGAGCTGAAGGCGAGAGGAGCCTTCGGGGACTGATCGTAATGGGGAGCGGGAGGAAAGAAATGCAAGTGAGAGACGCCAGGACCGCCTCGCTCGACATCATGTTCAAGGCGCGCAGTGTTGCGGTCATCGGCGCGTCCTCCGATGCTGGCAAGATCGGCGGCATCCCCGTCGTGCTGATGAAGCGACATTTCCAGGGGACGGTGATCCCGATCAATCCGAACCGCGCCACCATCGCCGGTCTCGACTGCGCACCCGATATCGCCAGCGTCTCGCCGCCGCCCGATCTCGCCATCATCGCTTTGCCGGTGACGGCGGTGGAAGCGGCGGTCGGCGATTGTTTGGCCGCCGGCGTCAAGTCGATTGCGTTGTTCACCGCCGGTTTCGGCGAGATCGATGCCGCCGGTCTCGCGGCGCAGGAGCGGATTGCCGATCGCTGCCGGGCGGCGGGCGTTCGCCTCCTCGGCCCGAACAGCCTCGGCTTCATCGGTTTCCATTCCGGTCTCTACGCCACTTTTTCCGCCGCGCTCGACAATGTCTGGCCGAAGCCCGGCAATGTCGGCATCGCCAGCCAGAGCGGCGCGGTCGGCACCTATATCATGGCGCTCGCCGCCGAAGCCGGTATCGGTTTCAGCCATTTCGTCGCGACCGGCAACGAAGCCGATATTGATGTCGCCGATTGCATCGCCTGGATGGCCGCCGATCCGCAGACATCGGTCATCGTCGTCTATCTCGAAGGCAGCCGCGACGGCGCCCGGCTGAAGCGCGCGCTTGCCGCTGCCGCTGCGGCCAACAAGCCGGTCATCGCCATCAAGCCCGGTTCGACCGAAGCGGGCCTTGCGGCAGTCAAGTCGCATACCGGCATGCTGGCCGGCTCGAAGCGGGTCTTCGACGCGGTGCTGAATTCCTATGGCGCAAGGCCGGCCGAAAGTATCGAGGAGGCAGTCGACCTCGCCTATGCCTGCGCGCAGGGGAAGTTCCCCGCAAGCCCGGATGCCGCGATCATCACGCCGTCCGGCGGCGTCGGCATCATGCTCGCGGATGCCGCCGACCGGGCCGGGCTGGTGCTGCCGCCCTTTCCGGCAAGCGCTCAGGCGGACATCAAGAAATTGGTGCCGCTCGCCAGCACCGGCAATCCGCTCGACACGACGGCACAGGTGGCCAACGATTTTCGCCTGTTCGGCTCGGTGATCGACATTGCCGCCGGCCAGACGACGGTGCCGACGCTGGTGATCTTCATGTCCCACATGGGCAAGACGCCTGGCGTCGTCGATCTGTTGCGGCCGACGCTGATCGATGTGGCGACGCGCTACAAGGACCGGCTGATGACGCTGGTGACCCGCGCGACGCCGGAGTTTCGCAACGAAATGTCGGCGCTCGGATATCTGGTGTTCGAAGACCCGACGCGGGCGATCCGCGCGATCGGCGGCCTGCGCCATTTCGCTGCGCATTTCGCGCTTGCCGATGAGCCAGCGGTAACGACCACAACCGTCGACCGGCAGCTTCTCGAAGACGCTGCGTCCAGCGCTCCAGCTGCGGCAAGATTGCTCAAGCAATGGGGCTTGCCGGATCTGCCGGTTCGCAGTGCTGAAACTGAAGACGAGGCGGTGAGGGTCGCGAAGGAGCTCGGCTATCCCGTCGTCTTGAAGATTGATTCCCCCGATATCCAGCACAAGACGGAAGTCGGCGGCGTGGATCTCGATATCGCCGATGAGACGCGGCTTCGCGCCGCCTGGAAAACGATGATGGCGACTGTCGCTGAAAGGGCGCCGCGGGCCCGTCTCATCGGCGTGACCCTGTCGCCCATGTTGAAAGGCGGGGTCGAGACCATCATCGGGACGCAGAACGACGTCGATTTCGGCCCGGTCGTCATGTTCGGCCTTGGTGGCGTGTTGACCGAGGCGTTGCAGGACGTGGTCTTTGCGCCGGCGCCGGTCAGTCTCGGCGCGGCGCGGCGGATGATCGATGCGCTGCGCGCACGGCCGGTGCTGGATGGCTGGCGCGGTGCCGAGCCGTCCGACATCGATGCACTGGCTTCGGCGATCGCGTCACTGGCCGCGGTCGCTGCCGCCAATGCCGACGATATCGAGAGCATCGAGATCAATCCGTTCGTCGCTTTGCCGAAGAGCGGCGTGGCGCTCGATGCGCTGGTGCAGATGCGGGCGCGGAAAGACTAATCAGCCGTTCCGGCGTTCGCCGTCGGCAAAAGGCGATCAATGCGGACGGGAGGCTGGCATGGATATTTCGTTTACATTGGAGCAGGAGAGTTTCAGGCGGACGTTCCGGCGTTGGCTCAAGGACAATCTCGCGCCCGATTGGGGCGGTCTCCGCTTCACCGGCCCCGATGACGACCGCGCCAATGCCGAACTTCAAAAGGCCTGGGAGCGCAAGCTCTATGCCGCCGGCTATCAGGGCATACATTGGCCGAAGGAGTATGGCGGGCAGGGGCTGACGCTGGTCGAGCACCTAATCGTCAACGAGGAACTCGGCCGGATGTCCGCGCCCGAAGGCATCAACACGATGGGCAAGGAGCTTGTCGGGCCGATCATCCTGAAAATGGGCACGGAAGAGCAGAAGCGGCACTATATTCCACGCATCCTCAACATCGACGATATCTGGTGCCAGGGCTTTTCCGAGCCGGATGCGGGGTCGGATCTCGCCAGCCTGCACACGCGCGCCGTGCTTGACGGCGATGATTGGGTCATCAACGGCCAAAAGGTCTGGACGAGTTTCGCGCATCAGGCCGACATGTGCATCCTGCTGGCGCGGACCGATCCGGATGCGCCCAAGCACAGGGGGCTGACGCTGTTCCTGCTGGATATGCGGCTGCCGGGCGTCGACATCAGGCCGTTGCGCCAGATTACCGGCCGCACAGAGTTCAACGAGGTTTTCTTCGACAATGTCCGGCTGCCGCGCGCCATGCATGTCGGCGCGATCAACGACGGCTGGAACGCTGCCGTCGGCGTTCTCGGCTTCGAGCGCGCGACGGCGCGGCTCTACCGGCAGGCGCGATTCCTGGCGGAATTCCGACAACTGGCGCTCAGCCTGGAAAAACGCCCCGAAAAGGCCGGCAATCCCTATTTCCGCCAGAAGGTCGGCACGCTTTTTTCGGAGCTGCAGATGCTGCGCCTCCTCAATCTGAAGACGGCGAGCCGGGTCGTGAACGACAAGGGCATCGGTTCGGAAGCGAGCATCATCAAGCTGTTCTGGAGCGAGTTGCATCAGCGCATCTCCGAATTCGCGAGCGATGTCTTCGCCGAGGATTTCGTGCTCGATGCCCCGGACGCCGAGCGCTTCCGTTTTCTCTATCTGCATTCGCGGGCCGAAACCATTCTGGCCGGCACCTCGGAAATTCAACGCAACATCATCGCCGAGCGGATGCTGCAGCTCGGTCGCTGAGCGAAGGGGAGAAGAGCCTTGGATTTCGATTTCTCTTTCGAACAGCAGCTCATCGGCAAGAGCGTGCGCAGCGCCCTTGCTAAGCTGCCGCCCGTCATGAACCGTGCGCCCTATCCCTATGGCGCGACGGAGTTGACGCGGACGCTGGCGGAACTCGGCGTATGGGGAACCGGCGATGTCGAGGGGCCGGGGCTCGGCTTCGTGGATGCGGTCGTCGTCGCGATGGAGGTCGGGCGAGCCTTGCCGGCCGCTCCGGTGATCGAGCAGCTTGCCGCTTCTCTCGTTCTTCCCTCCGCTCAGACAGAGCTGGCGCGAGCGATCGCTGCCGGCGCGATGACGACCATTGCCGTCAGCGGCGGCTTCGGGCGCCGGGGCGAAGGTCTTCGGGGCCAAATCGTCGTGCCGTTCGCTGCGGAAGCCGTTGCCGTTCTTGCGCCGGTTTCCGGCCGCGAATGGGGTGTCTTTTCCAGCGAAAATCTTTCGCTCTCGCCGCTCGAAAGCATGGATATCACCGCCGATGTCTTCCGGGCGGAAGCGCTGAGTGCGCCTTCCAGCGTTTTTATCCCTGGCAGAGGGGCGGTATCCCTTGCCGACGTCCTGGAATTGCTCGCCACGGCCGAGATCGTCGGAAGTGCGGAGATCGCGCTGGAAAAGACGGTGGACTATGTTCGCGAGCGCAAGCAGTTCGGTAAGCCGATCGGCACCAATCAGGCGGTCAAACACCTTGCGGCCGACGCCGCATCGGACGTCGAGATCATGAAGGTCGGGATCGAATATGCCGGCTGGGCCCTGGATCAGGCCGCCAATGACGAAACGCAGACGGAGGAAGCGCGGATAGCGCTTCTGACCGCTCGCTCGTTTGTCGGGGAGCATGCGCGGCTGGTTCTGGAGCGCTGCGTGCAGATGCACGGCGGCATTGCCTTCACCTGGGATTTCGGCCTGCACCGCTATCTCAGGCGCATTCTCTACCGCACCAACACCATCATTCGCCCGCTCGAAAGCCGCGACCAGATCGCGTCGCTGGTGCTGGCGGAGGCATAAAGGCGAGCCGTTTCAGGCTCGCGGGAGGAGGACATGAATGAACGATATCGACAAGGCCGCCCTCAAGGCGGAAATCATCAGCGAACGCGGCTATTGGGCACGGTTTCACGACGTGCTGCTGGAGAACGCGCCGAAATTCCTCAAGGCCTACGTCCACTTCCAGGCAGCGCCGACACGATCGAAAACGCTTGAGCCGAAGCTGTGCGAATTCATCTACATCGCCGTCGATGCGTCGGTAAACCACATGTACGAGCGCGGCGCGCGCCGGCATATGGGATTTGCCCTGAAGGCGGGTGCGACGAAGGAGGAGCTGTTGCAGGTCCTGCTGCTTGCGACCGTCGTGGCGGCGCATCAGCCTCTGGATACGGGCATGGAGATCCTCGCGCAGGAACTGGGCGAGCCCTTGCCGGTTCTGACGCCGGAGCAACAGGCGACGAAGAACAGCTACAGCGACGCGGTGGCGCATTGGCCGACTGCCGGCGACCTGCTGCTGGCCAGAACGCCCGATTATGCCGAGAGCTACATGGCCTATGGCCGCGCCATCTGGGAGATGGGGCCGCTCGACCGCAAGGATAAGGAACTGATCGCGCTGGCGGTCTGCGCCGCGCCGACGGCGCTGTTCGAGCCCGGCATGCGCCGGCATATTCGTGGCGCCCTGCAAGCGGGCGCGACGGTCGAGGAAATATCGACGGTGCTGCAGCTCGCCGCCGCGATTTCCGTCCATACCTGCACCATCGGCATCCCCGGCTGGGAAGATGTGCTGAACGGCAAGCTCGTCGAATAGGAGACGGTGATGACTGACATGAACTGGATGGAATGCAACGGTGCCGCCCTGCGCTATGCGCTGTCGGGCAAGGGGCTGAGGACGCTGGTTCTCGTGCACGAGCTTGCGGGCAGCCTGAACAGCTGGGATGCGCTGCTGCCGCTGCTTCCCGTAGATCTGCGGGTGCTGCGCTTCGATCTGCGCGGGTCCGGCATGTCGGAAAAGGTGCGCGGCCTGCTCGATCTCGATCTCGTCTGCGACGACATCGTTGCGCTGCTGGATGGGCTTGGCATCGGCGGCAAGGTGATCGTCGCCGGCGCGGCGCTTGGCGGTGCGGTTGCTGCGCATTTCGCCTGCCGTTTTCCGGAGCGTTGCGATCGCCTGATCCTGATCGGCCCGGCGCTCGGCGTGCCGCCCGAAAGGCATGCGGCGGCGCTGGCGATCGCCGATCTCCTGGACGAAAAGGGCATGCGGGCCATTGCTGGCGACGTGTTTCCGAAGGCGTTTCCCGAGGCCCTTTGGAAGAGCGAAACCGAGAAGCGCAAGGCACAGGCGCGCTGGCTGGGTGCCGATCCCCTCGGCTATGCGGCGGCCTATCGTATGCTGGTCCATGCCAATATCAGGGCGGAGCTTGCTTCCATCCGCTGCCCGGTGCTTGCGCTTGCAGGCAGGCACGATCCATTTGGCACGCCGGAGATCGTGGAAGCCGCGACGAAGGTCATTCCCGATGTCCGTTTCGCTGTCGTCGAGGGTGGCCATTTCATGAGCGTTCAGAGCACCGAGCAGGTCGCGGAGGCTATCAAGCCCTTTCTTCAGGCTGCTTAACGCCAGCGACAAAACCACCGGATTCAAAGGGCACGGTTCGTTCCGTGCCCTTTTCTTTTGGCCGCTACCTCGCTGCCCACAAACCTGCGTTGCGTCCCGTAACATACCTTGCATTTCGGATGTGTTTTGCCGGCAAAATCCCGTCATCCGTGCAGATGCTGCAACAGTCCTTTACAGCGCCCGCATATTGCGGGGGGACTCGCCACGCTTAAGATACTGCTCAGTCGCAAGGCATGGGGAAGCTGAGGCATGCCGGCGACGGGGAGCGATCGTCGATATCTACCATCCTGAACATCGAGAACGCGGCGTTGGCAACGGGACCGCGAAGGGCGACTGCATCGGACGACATTATTTTCAATGCGGGAGGAACGCATGAACTGGACATCAGCCTTGTACGGCGCCGGCTTTGCCATCGCCATTTCGGTCGCAACGCCAGCCTTTTCGGCAGACATCACACTTAACGCCATTTTGCCGATGACCGGGCCTACGGCTGGCACCGGCGAACTCTTCAAGAACGCCCTGGACTACGTGTTCGACGAGGTCAACACGACCGGCGGCTTCCATGGAAACAACATTTCGCTGCGGGTGCTCGACGATACCGGCACGGCCCAGGGCGGCACCGACCGCGTTCGCCAGGCGATTTCCAGCGGTGCGCGGATCATCCTGCAGGGCGGCGGATCGGCGGTCGCAGCGGCGATTGCGGCCGACGTCAAGCGCTGGAACGAGCGCAATGCCGACAATCCAGTCCTGTTGATCATGCTTGGCGCGGAAGCGGCCGATCTGACCCGCAAAGACTGCCAATTCTATGCCTTCCGTACCTCGACCAATGCCGACATGCGCGTCAAGGCGCTGATGAAAGCGCTTTACGACAATCACAAGCTCGGCACCAAGGTCTTCGCCATCGACCAGGATTACAGCTGGGGTCGTGAGATGGATGCGGCGGTCAAGGCGAATGCCGCGACCTATCACTATGAAGTCGTCGGCTCGGTGCTGCATGAAGTCAGCAAGATCCAGGACTTCTCGCCCTATGTCGAACGCATCCGCGAATCCGGCGCCGAAACCGTCGTCACCGGCAACTGGGCGCGCGATCTGCTGCTCCTAATGCAATCGGTCGCTTCGGCCAACCTCAAGGCGAAGTTCGCCACCGCCTTCCTCGACGAAAAGGGCAATATCGCCAGCGCCGGCCGTGCAGCGCTCGGCAGCTACATCGCCAACGTCTTCAATGCCGAGGCGGGTGGTCCCGAGGGTGAAGCCTATCTCAAGAAGTTTCACGACAAGACCGGCGCCGATCCGGTCAGCGCCGGCAACAACGCCGTCATCGCATTGCGCCTGTTGAAGAACGCGATCAATTCGATCCCGGAAAGCGACATGAACAATCCGACGGCGATCGCGCTGGCGCTCGAAAAGGCCAAGGCGCCCTGGGTGCATGGCGAGGTCAGCATCCGTCCCGAGGACCATCAGCTTCGCCTGCCGCTCGTCGTCAGCGAAGTGTCCACCGACGCCAAGTTCAAGGTCGACGGCACCGATATGGGGCTGAAGCCGGTGGCGGTGCTTTCGGCGGACGAGACCGAAGTACCGCTCGACGGAAGCTGCCACATGAAGCGCCCCGGCTAAGGCCGGGATCGCCGATCTCCTCTTATCCGGAGCGATTGAGATGGATGCATTCCTCGTCACCGTGCTGAACGGTCTTGTCTACGGGCTGCTGGTCTTCATGGTCAGCGCCGGCCTGACGCTGGTCTTCGGCATGATGGGCGTTCTGAATTTCGCCCATGCCTCCTTCTACATGCTCGGCGCCTATGCGGCGTTCCTGGCGAGCCGCTATGTCGGCTTCTGGATGGGGCTGCTCGTCGCAGCCCTGTTCGTCGCTGTTGTGGGGCTCGGGACGGAGCGGCTGCTGTTGCGGCGGGTCCGCGCTTTCGGGCACACGCAGGAGCTTCTGCTGACCTTCGGCCTGTTCTTCGTGATCGGCGAGGTGGTGAAGCTTTTCTTCGGGCCGACGCCGGTCGCCTATACCATTCCGGATCAGTTGCGTTTCACGGCTTTTTCCATCGGGCAGGCGGAGTTCCCCTTCTTCCGCGTCCTGATGGGGGCAACAGCGCTTTTGATGTTCGTCGGCATCTACGCGGTCCTCAGCCTGACGCGGATTGGCCTCATCGTCCGCGCCGCCGTCGAAAAGCCGGCGATGGTCTCGGCGCTTGGCCATAACGTGCCGCTCGTCTTCAGCGGACTGTTTGCCGTCGGCGCCGGCCTTGCCGGCCTCGCCGGCGCGGTTGCCGGCATCTATTATCCGACGAGCCCGGCCATGGCCCAGGAGCTCGGAACCATCATCTTCGTCGTCGTCGTCATCGGCGGTCTCGGTTCGCTCAACGGCGCGCTTGCCGCCTCGCTGCTGATCGGGGTGATGACCAGTTTTGCCGTCGGCGTCGAATCGACCTTCGGCGACCTGTTCCATGCGGTCGGTCTCAGCGGCATATCGGGGCTCGACGACGTCGAACTATCGTCGGTGGCCGGCGTGCTGCCCTATGCCTTGATGCTGCTGGTTCTTCTCTGCCGCCCGGCCGGCTTTGCCGGCAACCGGGATTGATGATCATGGCGAAAATCCTCTTCTACTGCCTGGTGATCATCGTTGTGCTTGCGGTACCGCAGTTCAGCGACATGGCCTTTCTGAACGCGATGGTGCTGGTATTGATCGCCGCGCTTTACGCCATGGGCTATAATCTGCTCTGGGGGCAGGCCGGCCTCATCTCTTTCGGCCACGCGACCTATTTCGCGCTCGGCGCCTCCACCACGATCATGATGATGAATGTCATCGACGCGGGATCGAGTTTTCCGACGCCGCTGCTTCCGCTGGTCGGCGGCCTGTCGAGCTTCCTGCTCGGTCTGATCGCCGGCTGGTTCGCGACGATCCGCACCGGCGTCTATTTCGCGATGATCACGGTGGCGATCACCGAGCTTGTCCGCGCCATCGTGCAGCGGTGGGATTCGGTGTTCGGCGGCGAGGCGGGCATCAGCTCGATGCGCAACGATTGGGGGCCGTTCAGTTTCCAGTCGCTGACCAGCGTCTATTATTTCACGCTGATCTGGACGATCATCGGCATTCTCTTCCTCTGGGGCCTGCAGCGCAGCCCGCTCGGCGTCGTCATCCGCGGCATACGCGAGCAGGAAGAGCGGGTGAAATTCCTCGGCTACGACACCCACACGCTGAAGACACTGGTTTTTGCCATCTCCGCCGGCGTTTCCGGCATGGCCGGAGCGCTGCTCGCCTTCAGCAACGAATCGACCAATGTCGCGCTGTTCGAGGGCGCCAATTCGACGATGGTGCTGGTCAACACCGTGATCGGCGGCGCCGGCGTCTTTCTCGGCCCGGTCGTCGGCGCGGCGCTCACCACGCTGTTCGGCTATTACATCGCCAATGCCACCTTCTACTGGCTCCTCTACATGGGGGTCCTGTTCATCATCATCGTCGTCTTCGCGCCACGCGGCATCACCGGCCTGGCGCTCGATGCTGTCCAGCGCGCACGTGCCGGCGAAGCCTTGCCCTATGGCAAGATCCTGCGCCGGACGATCGGCGGCCTTCTGCTTGCCAGCGGCTCGATCCTTACGGTCGAGATCATTGGCGTCGTCGTCACGCCGGCCTATTCGGCGGAGGCAAAGACCAGCGGCATCGCCTGGCCTCCAGTGGAAGTTCTCAACATCGCCTGGCATCCGTCCTCGCCCATAACGCTCAGCACCGTCGCCATCCTGCTGGTGCTCGGCTGGCTGCTGCTGCGCGACACCATGCCCTTTATGCGCCGCAGAACGGCAGAGCTGATGGGCGATCTGGCGCTCAATGGAGACAAGAAGGCATGAGCGATGTTGCCGACATGACCACGAAAAGCGCCGCCGATCCCGTTCTCGTCGTCAGGGGCGTCGCCAAGAGTTTCGGGCCCATCGCCGTCTTGGACGAAATCAACATGAGTCTTGCCGCCGGCGAAAGACGCGCGGTGATCGGCCCGAACGGCGCCGGCAAGTCGACGCTGTTCAATCTGGTCTCCGGCCGCTTCGCCGTCACCAAGGGTTCGATCCTCCTCAACAACAAGAGGATCGACGGAACCGCGCCGCACCGGCTGAATCGCATGGGCCTGTCCCGCTCGTTCCAGATCACGCAGATATTCAAGGGCCTCAGCCTCTACGACAACATCTACCTCGCGGTGATGAGCCGTCATAAGCGGCGATGGGCCATCAGCCGCTTCGGGCCGGTCTGGAAGATGATCCATCAGGAGACCGAGCAGTTGCTTGATCTGGCGCAACTGACGCCGCTTGCCCGCAAGCAGGCGGGAACGCTTGCCTATTCCGAACAGCGGGCGCTCGAAATCTGCATGACGGTGGCGACCGGCCCCAGCATCATCCTGCTCGACGAGCCGACGGCCGGCATGTCGCGGTCGGAGACCTCGAACATGGTGGCCTTCATCGACAGGATGACGAAGAACTGCACGTTGATGATGGTCGAACACGACATGGACGTGGTGTTCGGCCTTGCCGACACGATCTCGGTGCTCGCCAACGGCCGCATCCTGGCAACGGGGACCCCGGAAGCGATCCGCAACAACCAGCAGGTCCAGGACGCCTATCTCAACGGGAGTACCGAGTGATGCTGAGCGTTCGCGGCCTGCATGCCTATTACGGCAACATCCATGTCCTGCACGGCGTCGACCTCGACGTCGCCGGCGGCCACATAACCACGATCCTCGGCCGCAACGGTTCCGGCCGTTCCACCACCTGCAAGGCGATCATGGGCATTCTCAAGCCGGCCCGCGGCGAGGTGAAGCTGAACGGCGAGAACGTCGCCGGTCGCGCGGGCCATGACATCGCCCGTGCGGGCATCGGCTATGTGCCGGAAGAGAGATTGATTTTTGCGACGCTGACGGTCGAGGAAAACCTGCAGCTCGGCATGAAGCCGGCCCGATCCGGAGTGGCCAGCTGGACCGTCGAGGAACTCTACGCGTTCTTTCCGCGCTTGAAAGAGCGCCGGCGGGTGCGGGCCGGTTACCTGTCGGGCGGCGAGCAGCAGATGCTGACTATTTTCCGCACGCTTTTAGGCAATCCTTCGGTCATTCTGGTGGACGAGCCGACCGAAGGGCTAGCGCCAAAGATTGTCGACGTCGTCACCGAGGTCATGATGGAGATGAAGCGGCGGGGCCTCGGTATCGTGCTTCTGGAGCAGAAGCTCAGCATGGCGTTGCGGGTGACTGACAGCATCATGGTCATGGGCCACGGGCAGATCGTCTTCAACGGCACGGCGCAGGAGTTTCATGACAATCCGAGCATCCGCCGCCAATGGCTGGAAGTTTCCTGAAGGATAAATCAAATATGGCAAAGCCTCCCGAGACATTGATCGAACCGATGGAGATCGATCCCGCGATCTTCGACACCGCAGAGATGAATTTCCTGCTGACGAGCCTCGTCGTTCCCCGCGCCATCGGCTGGATATCGACAATTTCAAAGGAGGGAATTGCAAACCTTTCGCCGTTTTCCTTCTTTACGGTCGCCTCCACCGCGCCGCCGCACCTTCTTTTTAGCAGCGCGTCCGACACCAAAGATAGCGTCGTGAATGCCCGAGAGACGGGTGAGTTCGTGGTCAACATCACAGATCAATCTTTGCTTGATGTCATTGTCGGTTCTTCGGCTGCCGTTGCACCCTCCGTCGACGAATTTGAGCTTGTCGGTCTTGAACGCGCACCGTCTGTCAAAGTCGCTGCGCCGCGTGTGGCTCGCGCCAAGGCGCATTTCGAGTGCCGCCTGGCGGATATCGTGACCGTCGGTACGTCATCGCTCGTGATCGGGGAAATTATCCATCTGCATTGCGATCCTTCAATTTGGTCAGACGGTCGCGTGCAACCGGATCTCCTAAGGCCACTCGCTCGCCTTGGAGGGAGCAAATATGCCTCGCTTGGAGAAATCTTCAGCCTTCCAGCACCGACGATCGACGAGCGCGGATAGAGCCAGCGATTGGCGGCACAACGCGAATGGATAATGATATCCCACGTGAAGAATTCCGGCCGCAACCTGTGGTGAACCATGAAGCAATCGGGTTTTAGGAGAGAAAATACAACGATTGGCCTGTGTCGCGGCCGCACTTGGCCCCAGCGTCGCTTTTGTCCTTCGGCAGCAGCGCAAGGAGGTCGCCGCGATGGCCGTAGAGTTCAAGGAAAAAAGAGCAGCGTTTGCTGATCTGGGCTCCTCCGCATGAAGCTGCCGCCCTGGTTAGGGAACCCGAGCTCACGAGCCTAATCGGTCAGGTTGAAACTGTCGTAGATAAGCGCAAGACATCGAAGAATCCGAACGTATTCGGTTAGTCTGTCGACGCGGAAGGTCGATGAACGGGTCGACGGTTCGATTTGGCTCAAGAGCCCATAGAGCTAGCATCCTATCTTGCGACCTATCCTCTCGACCGTTATACTGTTTTTGAAAAAAAGTATAACGCTCGGAGTCGAGCTTATGAAGTCCATCGACCTCATCTACCAGACAATGCTCGCCGAGCTAGGTCAGCGCTCGCTCGACGCCGCTTGGACGGCCGATTTCCCTCCGGAGGGTCGGTTCACCCCGGCGAATATCAAGGGGCGCAAGTACTGGTACTTCGACATTCCAGATGGGCATGGTGGTACGAAACGTCGTTACGTCGGTTCTGCTGATGATCCGGATATCGCCCAGCGCGTAGCTGATCATAAGCGGGACAAGGACGATCTACGCGCTCGCAGGCGCTTGGTAAATACCCTGACCCGCGAAGGCGGGATGATCGCCCCTGACGCGATGTCAGGCGACATCGTCGAGGCCCTTGCCGATGGCGGTCTTTTTCGGCTCCGGGGTGTTCTCATCGGCACGGTGGCCTTTCAGTGCTATTCAGGACTGCTGGGCGTCCGCCTTCCCATAGCTGCGATCCTGACCGGCGATGCGGACATCGCCCAGGACTATGCCATCAGCCGGGAGGTTGAAGACAGCCTGCCTCCGATCGTTGAGTTGCTGCAGGCCGTTGACGCCAGTTTCCGACCGGTTCCCCATCGATCGGGATCCGCGGCCTCGTCGGCGTTTCAGAATGCCGATGGCTACCGGGTTGAATTCCTGACGTCGAACCGTGGTTCGGACGACTACATCGACCAGCCGGCGAAGATGCCCGCCCTTGGTGGCGCCAGTGCGGATCCGCTACGCTTTCTCGACTTCCTCATCAGGGAACCCGTCAGGACAATGCTGCTCCACCGAAGCGGCGTCCCAGTCGTCGTCCCCGATCCGTCCCGGTACGCGATCCACAAGCTAATCGTCGCCAGCCGCCGACAGGCTGACGGGCAGGGGTCCGCAAAGCGGGAGAAGGATGTTCGCCAAGCTGGGCTGCTCTTCGAAGCCCTGCAGCAGACGAGGCGATCAGCCGACTTGGCGCTCGTCTACAACGAGGCATGGGAGCGCGGACCCGCGTGGCAAGAGGGTATTCGAACCGGGGCGGGAATGCTCCCGACACAAGATGCCGAGCGGTTCAAGACGGTCCTGATCGAGGGCGCAAAGAAAAACCGCGAAGACATCGAGCTTCCGTTTGGAGAATAGCCTGCCTTTCCGCTTCGAAAGCCAAGCAGTTGATTTGATAAGACGCGGCGAAGACAAATAGGGTGCCGCGAGTTCAAGTTCGCTGAAGAGCTCGGAATTCAAAACCCAGAACCAACATCCTATTTCAGAACTTAGTTGGGCAGCTCGGCCGGAACGTATAGGGACGCGCCCGCCCTTTCGGCAGCAGCCTGGAGCCTCTTGTCTCTGGTCCATAAGGCGGCGTGCTGGTCAAGGATAACAGATGTCAGAAGTTGGGCGTCCGTATAGCCAATACCCATACCGAATACGCCGTGGCGATCGATCATGGTCATGACTTCTTCATGTGTGGCGACCACCACTGTACGCTGACCGGACAAAAAAGATATCACGCTGTTGCGATCTTTAAGACTGCCGAGGGCCAGCTCGCCGATGATGGCTGGGTGGCAGAGGAGACGGTCGTCTTCAATGATCCGACGTAGCTCTGCATCTCCCCGACGGAAATGATCGATCCAGATCGAAGTGTCCGCCAGTATCACTTGGCCGCGGCGCTCCGGCGGCGCGGAGCTGCCTCGGCATCCGGCATGGTGCCGCCGAGCGCAATGAGACGTCTTCCCGTTTCGACGCGAACGAGCGTCTCCAGCGCCTGACGGAGGAGGGCGGTGGTCTCCTTGGTGCCGGTCAATACGCGAGCCTTTTCCAAAAGCGCGTCGTCAAGATTGATAGTCGATCTCATGAGTTTAGCTCCTTGTCGAAGCATCAATAATAGCATCATTTGGTGATGAAATCCATGCCATGTTTTGGTCTTCTCTACCCAGTGTGAGAATACCCTGCTTGTTCGTTTGCGCCGCGATTTCACCCAGATTTGCATTTTGTCGTGACCCCGCTCCGATATTGATACATCCAGTTCGTCAATGGTTTGACGGTGACTGAATGGAGCACCCGCAAGTGGAAATATGGGTCAGAATGTTGTGAGACTCGAAACTTTTGCTAGCCTCAGCTAACACAGGGCTATCTTGGGATTGCATAAAAACGCCACCCGAAATCGATTAGCGCCGTTCCATAGTATTTAAAGTGGCCTGACGTTTTCGGCCTTGGACTTGCCCGTCTTTCGATCCTGACCCAGATCGTAGGAAACGGACTGACCCTCTTTGAGCGCATCGCCATATTGCAACGCGGAGACATGCACAAAAACATCAGCTCCGCCGTTTTCCGGAGTGATGAAGCCAAAGCCTTTGTCGGCGTTGACGAACTTAACCTTGCCAGTCGGCAAGAGAATCTTCGTATTTTTGCCATTTAATCGCGTCGGCAATTTAGCGGCGGCCCATCACTGGATCAAACCGTGCCATGGTGTCTGCGAACGCGCGCCTTGGGAATTTATTGTATGCGAGGATTTTTCAGTCGCTACGCTCCCGTCGCGACTAAGAGGGGGAGACGTGGGCGTAACACGTAGACGATGGCAAAGCTCCCGATTGAGGCCCGGCGTCGAACTGGGGAAAATCCTGAATATCGTCTGTGGCTTGAATGGGCAGCCCACATAGGGGCGTGGGTGCGGGTCCCTTCAAGAGCATTGACACCATCTCCGGGGTGTAAAAGCCGCCTGCGGGCGCTTCCGCCCGATCGTCATGACCTCGCTGGCCGTCGCCCTCGGCGTCGGGCCGCCGGCAATCGCCACCGGCCCGAGTGCCGCGTGAAGGTGTTCCTGGGTGGAAGACCCGGACCTGGTTTTCAGTCACGGACGAGCCGCTGATCGCTTGGACTGGATTCCGCCGCAACGTGCTCCAACGAAAAGCCTGTTAACGATGGCAGACAAGAGGAGTCCTCGCCCTAACGCCTTGTTATTCATTAAAGTGATTTTCACTCGTTTCTTAGTGCGTCAATTGGATTCAGGTGCGCAGCTCGCATCGCGGGAAAATAGCCGAACGCCATGCCGATCGTGGCAGAAAACAGGAAGGCGCCAATGATAACAGAGGGACTCGCTACAAACGGAATGCCTATGACGCAAACTACGCCGTAAGCAAGCGAGAGACCCGCCACAATCCCAACAATTCCGCCCAGGAGTGAGAGCACGATGGCCTCAACGAGAAACTGAATCAGCACTTGGGACTCCAGAGCACCGATCGCCAGTCTTACGCCGATTTCTCTTGTCCGCTCCGTGACTGACACCAACATCATGTTCATGATTCCGATACCTCCGACAAAGAGGCTGACCGCTGCGATCGATGCCAGCAGCCCTGTCAAAAGAATAGCAGTGCTGGTGAACGCTGCCGTAATTGAGCTCATATCCGCGATGGAAAAGTCATCGGCTCGTCCGGGAGAAATATGCCTACGCTCCCGAAGCAGATCGGTTACTTTAGATTTGATGCTGTCCCCATCGATGCCATCGAAGATGGATATCACCATCATTGGAATTTCCGTTGTGCCTCCAAAACGGCGCTGGAACGTCGAGATTGGCAGAAGAACGACGTCATCTTCGTCCTGTCCCGAGCTGGTTTGCCCGCGACCAACAAGGACACCAATAATCGAACATGAAATCTTGTCTATGCGCAACTGTTGGCCAACAGGATCGAGGGTTCCAAAAAATTGTTTGACGATCGTCGCACCGACGAGACAGCTCGTCTGCCCGCCGTGTTCTTCCGACAGTAAGAATTCCCGACCGCTCGTCAGCTCCCAGTTTTGGGCCACAAGATAGTCGTCTGTCGTGCCAATAACGGTCGTGGAGTGATTCTGGCCTCGAAAAATAGCGGTTGCGCCCGTTTGATCAAAGGGAGCTACCGCCCGTAAACCCAGGACCTGATCGCGTATTGCATTAACGTCATCGATCTTGAAGCGTTTGATTTCAGTGTCGGTGTGACGTGGGCCTATGGCATCCGGTCGGATGAACAATATGTTTGTGCCAAGCTTCGACATTTTTGCGGAAACCTCGGCGGTGGTTGCCTCACCGATAGTCACCAGTGCAATTACCGAGGCGACCCCTATCACGATACCAAGTACCGTCAGGAACGAGCGCAACAGATTGCGCCAGATCGCATCAAGCGCTAGACGGAGTGCTTCAATCAGCATTGCAGCTATGCCGCTTAAGATATTGTGCTTCCAAATGCCCGTCGCTGAACCGCAAGACACGTCGTGCGTAATTTGCCATGGCGGTATCATGGGTGATCATCACAACAGTCGCCCCAAGTTCGCTGTTGAGACGCTTGAAGAGAGCCATGATTTCAACGCTCGTCTTGCTGTCCAAATTGCCGGTTGGTTCATCAGCCAATATTATTTCCGGATTCGTGACGATGGCGCGCGCAATGGCAACGCGTTGCTGTTGGCCGCCTGACAGCTGTTGAGGGGTATGATCTTCCCGAGCTTTTAAGCCGACTCTATCCAACGCCTCTATCGCGAGAGTCCGCCGTTTTGCTCTTGCGATTCCTCGATAAATCAGCGGGAGCTCAACATTCTCCAAGGCAGTGGTGCGCGGTAGCAGGTGAAACCCCTGAAAGACGAAGCCAACCAGGTGACGACGCAACAATGTCCTTTGCTGTCTCGAATAGCCGGAGGTCGAGACCCCTGCGATCAGATAGTCGCCCGCTGTTGGGATATCGAGACATCCCAGTATGTTCATAGCGGTTGACTTCCCCGAACCGGATGCTCCCACAATGGCAACGAATTCGCCACTGCGGATCGAAAAATTGACACGATCGAGCGCCGTGATTTTCGCGTCCCCGGTTCCATAGACTTTCGAAACTGCCCGAAACTCCACGAGTTTCGAGCTCGCAGTTGTGGTCATTCTCAACTCTTTTTTCCCGCGAGGTCAAAAATGACGGCGTCGCCTTCATGCAGATCGCCGGAAATCACTTGCGTCCGCATGCCATCGGAGGCGCCAATGTCGACGGTTACGGGAGAGGGTTTACCGTCGCGTAGGACCCACAATCTGCGTTTGTTGCCCGTCACAGGCTCTGAGCCCGAACTTTTGGCTGGCTCGCTGGAGCCATCAAAAAAGGAAATCTGGGAGGTACTGGTTTTCATCGCCGACGGAGGAATAAAACGAAGTGCCGCGCTTGGGACAAGCAATGCATGCTTGATTGATCTGGCGACGATGTTTGCCGTGGCGGTCATTCCCGGCCGCAAAACGAGATCAGGGTTCTCGACTGTGAGAATGGCCTTGTAGGTTACAACATTGTTTGTCGTGTCGGAGGCAAAGCGTATCTGCTTGATCTCGGCCGGAAAAGTACGATCTGGATATGCCTCAACCGTAAAATTCGCTCGCTGACCATTCGCGATTTGGCCCATGTCAGCCTCATCCACGTCGACCCTCAATTCCATCTTTCTCAGATCACCTGCAATCGTGAATAGAACGGGCGCCGAGAATGAGGCGGCGACCGTAGCACCAGGGTTCACCGAGCGTGTGAGGACGATACCTTCTATCGGCGAGACGATCTTTGCTTTGCCGAGGTCAACCTGAGCCAATCTAAGATTTGCTTCAGCGACCAACGTTTCGGCCTGGTTGCCTTCCAATGTGGCCATTGCCGCGTCATAGTTGAATTGGGCATCATCGAGATTCTGCTGCGTCGATGCATTGCCCTTGCGCAAGCTTTTTTGCCGAGAGAGTGCAGCGTCTGCCTGCTTTACCTGGGCCTTTGCCTTGAGAACGTTTGCTGTCGCGGATTCAAGGTTGGCTTGCGCGCTTTTGACGTCTGCCTCAAGCTTGTTGGTATCGAGGACAGCCAAGACCTCGCCAGGGCTTACAACGCTGTTATAGTCTGCATCGACCTCTCGCACGATACCGGACAGTTCACTCGACACATCCACTTGTTTTGTCGGCTGAAGAGATCCGGTCGCCGAAATATTGACTGTCAAATCGCCGAATTTTGCGGATTGGGTCTCGTAAGACGGTGTATCTGCCTGTCGAGAAAGCAATCCGATTGCGGCGATAGCGAGCATGATGAGAAGAGCTGGTGCAATAACGTATAAAGCTCTTTTCTTTCGCTTTTGCTTTTCAATACCCCTTTTGGCAAAGATCAATTCGAGGTTCACCGCAGGGCGTTCAAACGACCCTTCGGATTTCAAAGGTCGAAGACCTGAGGTGGACAAGAGCTACTCCTTTACACCCCGAGCATTTCTTCGGGCGTGATTTTCATGGGCAACCGAGGCAACGTGAAAATCAAATTTGACCTACCGCTTCTATTGGCCACCGATCTTTACCGAAGGCAGAGCGGCCGGCTCCAAGATCCTGGCCGCTCGCATTTCCAGACGACCGCCGTTACGGTATAGACTAGCCCTTAACCGGCCATTGTTTGGTGTATATGCACGTCAGGATTTCAATCCCGCTGAACATATACCACGGCTGAGGATCTCTGCAGCTAGTAGCCATGGAGGCCACGGCCACGCCCGACTGGGCTTTTGGTTGGGCATTGAGGGCCTGGCCAACGGCCTCGACGGAGAGTGTCGTCTTCTGGCCTGTGCCTGGAACCAGGGCGGAAGAATTCGGCGGGGTGGAGGCCATCGCACTCCCGGCACCAAGGAGGACTGTCAATAGTCCAATTTTCAGCACTTTCATAATATTCTCCTTCAAAGAATGGTCGGACATGCAATGGCAAACGCTTTCGCGCTCGCCATTCGCAAAAATCGTAATTTTGGTGATTGTGCGTGCAAAGACGCTTGGACGAATTCGCGCAACGATCGAATTCATCAACTTTCTAGGATCTCGATTGAGCCGAAGCAAAATCTATTGAGACAACCAACTTCGCCTCATTTGAAGTCTCCCCATATAACAGGTTATAGATGTCGCCCGAGGCCGCAGCCTAGATCCTAAAGTCGATTGATGAGACACTCATTTTGGTGAGCGTCCGGCTCAAAAGATACTGACCGTTCTATCCCATTGTCAATGGGATAGAACGGTTGTTTGCTGCGGGTTGTGATGAGGTAAGGGGAATAATGGACGGGGATGGAAGTTTTCATGAGGCCCAGTAAACGCCAGCTTGTTGTCGACAAGGCGACAGAGCTATTTTCGCAATACGGCTTCCAAGCCGTTGGAATAGATAGCATTATCGAAGAATCCAATGTCGCGCGCATGACGTTGTATCGGAACTTTGAGGGGAAGGACGATCTTATTCGAGCCGTTTTGGAGCAGCGATACGCATTTATCGTCGACGATATCAGCGATAGATTGACGCGCGTAGTTGATCCAACCGCTCGGGTAAAAACAATCTTCGATTGGTATGGTGCCTGGTTTGACACTCCCGAGTTCGCAGGCTGCCTTTTCGAACGGGCGCTGGCCGAATTCGGACCGGACCATCCTCAGATTTCGGACATCGCGATCAGATATCGGCGCAAGATGACTGACTGGATGGAGGAACTACTAGTCGTCCTTATGCCAGCCGACGCAGCTCGCAAATTAGCTGAAGTGTTCATCATGCTGCTAGATGGAGCGACTGTGGAAGCCAGAGCCTCCAAAAGTTCCGCATCTGCCGGCCGCGCTTGGGCAGCAGCTTTGTCTCTTCTTTCTCGCGATGTATAGCATAACAATGCCATCAAACGTGATTTGCCGGCGTCTGGCAAACTGCCCATCGACTATTCTGAAGTACAACAGGCCCGAGCGATCTCGTCGCGCATGTGGATTGTGCCTCTTGGGTGTCAATGGTCCTGCATAGTGCAATTTTGCTTTTGAGGTACGCCTATGCCACGGTTATAGTCTACGGTCGCCGCGCCCCATTATTGACGTCTGGTATGACATCTCAAATGCCGGCATACCATTCGTAGCCACGATCTTCCCAGAACCCGCCGTTACCACCCCAGAGATCGTCGAACCGGTCACGGATTTCGATGCGCATGACGTATTTGGCATGTTTGTAGCCAAGATGACGCTCGACGCGCAGGCGCAAGGGGGCACCGTGTTCGACTTCCAGATCCTTGCCGTTAAGCGAATAGGCGAGGATTGACTGCGGATGAAAGGCGTCGATCAGGTCAATACTTTCATAATAGCGGCCGCTGCCATCGAGCGTCTGTTCCAGTTCATCCGCACAATAGAAGACGGCGTAGCGAGCGCCTGGCTTCAACCCCGCAGTCTGCAGGATCAACCCGAGAGGAACACCCTGCCATTTACCGATGGCGCTCCAGCCTTCGACACAGTCGTGGCGGGTGATCTGGGTGCGAGAAGGTAGCTTCTTCAGATCAGCCAACGAAAATTCCATCGGCCTGTTGACCATGCCGTCGATCTTGAGCCGCCAGTTGGCGAACTTGGTTTCGACCATCTGGATATATTCGGCGCTGTTTGGCTGAACTGATCCATTCGGATGAAAGCTCGGTGAAATGTCCGCGTCGGTATATTCTCGGGCAAGCGTTTGTGGCGAAACGATGAGCCGCTGTGTGCCCATGGTCAGCCGCTCAGCCAGAGCGAGCACCTTCTGCACGTGCTGGTTCTGAGAAAGATCATCGCATCCGGTCAGGCCCACGGCGCCCAGAGTGGCGGCCGAGCCGATGAGAAAATGGCGGCGAGTGAAGATGGAGCTCATCGGTCGGTCTCCTCGTTGATGATAGCGTAGCGGCCGGTCACCATCGAACGTATGTTGTTCCAAAGGCCGGAGAGAATGACCATCGCGATATGCACGACGACGAAGGCCACCAAGCTCCAGGCGGTGATGAAATGAATGGAGCGGGCCGATTGGCGACCCCCGAAAATGTCGAGCAGGAAGGGGTAACCAGCGTCTATCGCGGGCGACATGGTCAATCCCGAACCGATCATCAGCGGCAGCAGGATGAAGATAACGATGAGATAGGTCAGCTTCTGTAGCGCATTGTAGCGCCGCGCCTTTTCGCCTTGCGGGAAGCGCAGCCGGGCGTGGTCCTTAATTTCATGCCATATATTTGTGGGTGCGATATCTTGAGCCGTCGGCGCGAGATCGCGGCGGAAATGACCGTCGGCCAGGCCGTAGGCGAGGTAGACGAGCCCGTTGATGACGAACAGCCACGCAAAGAAGAAATGCCAACGTCGGCCAGCTGCAAGATCCTGATAGCTCGGTATCGTCGCCCAGGCCGGGAATGCGCGCGGCATCATTTCGCCGTCGGTCGTGGAAGCACCGAGTATGCCGGTGGTGGTGATCGAGAGACGGCCGATGCGCACTATTCCGACGATGTTGTCGCCATCCTGATTGCTGGCGATTTCGAACCACGACGGATCTTCCACCGCTCCGTAATTTCCCCAATGTAATTGTGGATCGGCATTGAAGATCTGCATGCCACTCATCAGCAGCAAGGTCAGACACAACACATTGATCCAGTGCGTTATCCGTGTAAGAGCCGAATGACGGCGAATGAAGATCTTGGCCGGGGGAGATGGCGGCGCGGTGCCGATCTGCTCGATGCTTGCCATGGATAATTCTCCTGACGTGCCGCCGGAAGGCGGTGTCCGAAATCATATGCTGCGACGCTATCGCCGCTCATTGAGCTGCCCGGATGCGCTCGGCAACCGGGCAGCCCCGTGTTGTCGGCATGGATGCGTCACATTGGCGGGATGACGCCGTTTATGCCGACCACGATACTGTCGGATTCAACCGTGTTGTCTCCATTGGTCGTGCCGTTGATGATGACCCCTGCGCCGGGTTTGATGTCGTCCTTCGTCGCCTTGCCGAAGGTGACGACCGGCGTGCCCGGAGGGATCGAGATCTTCTTCTCGCCGCCCTTGTAGGTGAGCGACAGGGTGGGACCATTGACCGAGGTGACGGCACTGGCAACCGTCGCATTGGTCATCGAGCTCTTCGGCTTCAGATCCCAGCCGTAATCGCCCTCGCCGGTGCCTTTCATCGCGGCCGGGAAGATCAGCACTTCCAGCGCCCCGTTGATGCCGCTGTCGGTCGGAACGGACGCGATGCCGACGAAATCCCCAGGCTTGATGTCTGTCACGGAGGCGTTGACGATGCCGTTGACGGCCCAGCCGGATTTCAGCTTGATCGTCACGTCCTTGCCTTCGCGCGATTTGACCATCAACGTATCGCCGCTGAGGCTTTCCACGACGCCGCGGACGCGTGCCTTGTCGGCAGCCTGTGCGGATAGTGTGGTCACGGCTCCAAGCGCCAGCACCACACCCATGATCTTCAACTTCGTGAGCGCCATTCTGCTCTCCATATCTTTCATCTTTTCGATATGATGCCCATCCGGCAATCTGGAGCGGGTAGGGCGATCGCTTTGGAAATGAGACAAGGTGGCTATGGCATCCTACCGGAGACAACCGATTGTCCCTCAATTCCGTCCCCTCATTCGGCGCTTTTGAGAATGCGTTACAGTGATCACGCCGTTGTGATCGCAATAAAGGCGACAAAAAATCCGGTTCAGGATGTAACAAATAGCGCCGATCAACGAATGACTGCACGCGGATGACGAAATCGGTATCGGAACAGGTCCTGAAAGGCTTGATGCTTCTCTCGCTTGACGGCGATGAGGCTGCGTACAGACGCTTGCTCGTCATTTTGCGAGATCTGCTTTTGGCATTTTATCGAAGGAGGCTTGGATCGAATGCAGACCGTGACGCCGAGGATCTGGTCCAGGAGGTGCTTTTGGCGGTGCATAGCCGGCGCATTACCTATGATCGGCAACGGCCGTTCACCGCGTGGTTTTTCCAAATCGCGAAGTACAAGCTGATCGACCACTTCAGGGTGAATGGTAGAAAAAGAGGTGTCGAAATTGCTTTGGGAGACGAGATCGCGGCTGAATTTCGAGAGGAGGCACTCTTTGCCCACCTCGACATCGACCGTCTTCTCGATCAATTGCCTGCCAAACAGAGAGAACTTCTGCGCCAGGTAAAGATTGCCGGAAAGACCACTGCTGAAGCCGCCACCGAGAGCGGGCAGTCTGAAGCAATGGTTCGTGTCAGCATTCACCGCGGGATGCGCGCGATTGGACGCAAGCTGGGTTTTGCCAATGACGAAAAATGATGAATTCATCGAGGCTCTGGTAAGCGATCTCACTCCGGTTCGCCATCATGCGCTGCGAGTAAGGCTTGCGCTTACAATCATTGTCGGCGTGATCGGTGCGGCCATCGCGCTGCTGATGTCGCTCAGCTTTCGCCCGCATCTGCACCACGTGACGGTGGCGGCGTTTTGGGTGAAATTTTTATATACCGCCGTACTAATGAGCACGACGATCGTAGCCCTTGAACGGGTTGCGCGCCCAGAGGGTTCGATTGGGAGTATGGTTCGGGTTCTGGTCGTGACATTCAGCGTCGTCGTGCTTCTGGCCATCGCTCAACTCGGACTGTCGCCGGCTTCATCCTATCCGGGTTTAATCGTCGGATATTCGGCGTCTTTTTGCCCCTTCCTGATCGTGGCTTTCGGCATTCCCGCTTTCTGCGCCAACATGTGGTTTCTCAGGCGTGCAGCCCCCACGCGCCCCGTCCTTGCCGGTTTCGTTGCGGGCGCTTGCGCCGGCGGCATCGGCGGCTGGGTCTACTCCTGGGCCTGTGTCGAAAACGGTATTCCATTCATCGCGATATGGTACACGCTCGGCATCTTGCTGAGCGGGCTGGTCGGAAGCCTGGTCGGCAAATTCAGTCTGCGCTGGTAGCCTTGTTTTGACCTGCCGAGGTGCTGCAGGCATGCTGCCGACCTGAAGCCTTTCCCAATTTTTGATGGTGATAGTCATCGTGGGGGTGGTCGGCGGGAGACGATCGGGCATTTTCATGTTATGAATGGTGGTCATTGATCCTACCAATCAGACACCGAGGCCCTTCACATGGCTTTGAACGTGCTTTTCATTGGCGGGACAGGCCAAATCTCATATCGCTGCGTCGAGCGGGCTGTTGGCGAGGGACATCGCGTCAATGTCTACAATCGCGGCCTGAGGGGAGACCCGTTGCCTTCGGGTGTGACTTCGATCACCGGTGAACTCGGATCGGCTGCCTATTCCGATCCCGCCAGGGCCAACTATAACGTCATATGCCAGTTCATCGCGTTCACACCGGATCAGATTGCGCGAGACATCGAGGTGTTTGCGGGCAATTGCAGTCAGTACATCTTCATCTCTTCGGCTTCGGTCTACGAGAAATAAGCGATGCGCAGATTAACGCTGCTATACCGTCTTCGACCTGACCACGACCTGCGCAGCCGCGAATCTCTCTCGATGAATCTCTTGCCTCTGCTGAACTGCTCTATGACCATAAGAATGAGTAGCATGGCATCGCGCATAAGGGCTTGTGCGGTGGACAATGCTGCGGTCTATGGGCTTCATCGAGCCGGTGCTGATAACAATAGGCATGCCGAATTTTTTCTCTGTCCGCTCTTGAATCGCAAATCCTCAAAAACCAAATCGATTGCCGCCAGCCGCTGATGACAGGGCCGGCCTTGCTGGGAGCGCCGCTTTCGGCGCTTCCGTACCCATGTTGCTTCAAGGAGGATATGGCTATGGCAACATCTTACGACTACGCACCGCTGTTCCGTTCGAGCATCGGCTTCGACCGGGTCTTCAATCTTCTCGAAAACGCCCAGCGCGCCCGCTCGATCAGCGACTGGCCCCCCTATGACATCGTCAAGACCGGCGATGACAGCTATCGGATCTCGATTGCGGTGGCCGGCTTTGCCCAGGACGATCTCGACATCACCTTCCAATCCAATCTTCTGACCGTTACCGGTAAGAAGCAGGAGGCTTCCGATGACGGCTATCTGCATCGCGGCATTGCCGGCCGGCCGTTCGAACACCGGTTCGAACTTGCCGACCACGTCCGGGTGAACGGGGCGGACCTCAGCAGCGGTCTGCTGTCGATCGACCTGGTTCGCGAGATTCCCGAGGCACTGAAGCCGCGGAAAATTTCCATCCAGAGCGCTCCCGCTTTGACCCCTGCTGCTCCCGCGCAAATCGAAGCGCAGAAGGCGGCTTAACCTGCATTGTCCGCTAACGAGGGCGCCGTGGCTACGGCGCCCATCCCGGGTTGGGAAGGAGAGAGCAATGAAACCCGATATGTTCGAGCGACCTGTTTCCATTCTCGTCGGCCTCGGCTTTCCGACGGAAGTTCGCAGCGTAGTGGAGGCCTACCGACATCTTTCCGAGTGGCCGGTGTCAATGCGAGACGTCGCACACACGGTCGCGCTCAAGGCATGCAGCGCTGCGTTGTGCGGTGAGATCGAAGCCGAGACCGCGCGCGGCCTGTTTGCCGCCTTTGCCGAGAAACACGATTTGCTGGCGCCGGAGACCAACGTGATCGCCGCCTCACGCCTGTGGCGCGATCGGGATCCGCACATGCGGTGAGATTGTGCGTTATTGCGCGACAGCTTACGGCGGACGATTCTCGCTGTCTCGCTGTCTCGCTGTCTCGCTGTCGATTTTTACGCACCGATTTGAAGCTGGCGCTCCGGTAGGTGCTTGGGGCGCCCGAGCCGATTTTGAGTGATGGAGTAAAAATAAGAATTGCCTAATGGGCCAGGTTGTTTCTTCGAAAACAATGAGGTAATTCCGTGCCGAAGCACTTTTTCACCACGATATCTCGCGTTGACTCGGCGGAAGATGAGATGTGGTAGTTGTTGAAGACCGAATACGGCGCGGCTATGTTTCATGCTTATTGAGAAGCCACGGATGCCAGGCTTTTACCTAAAAGTACCGATGTTGCAGCGCCCACGGTTCTTTCCGCAGTGATCTGACGCACGTTTTGGTCGGAGTTGAATGCGTAGAGAGAAGTTGCTAGCGCAGAAGGCGCAATAATTTAGTACTATTTGGCAACTGGAACACTGCCGCACCGGTGGTAGAACTATGATCACGAGAATAAATGTGGAGGGGAGATGCGGCTAAGAGCGCCGGTGCGCTCGTCGGTGACAAAAGGCCGAGCTAGGCGGTTCGACTCCGCGGCCGCAACCTCACGTCTCGATGTCAGATAAGTTTGACGCAGAGCAAAACAGGCGCTGAAACTACTTTCTGCTCCTGAAACGCTCGAATGCCGTCAGCCGCTGGACCAGCGGGTCTGCTTCCTCCCATCGATAGATTTCGCTTCGCAAGAACCGCAGCTCGTCCTCCATCGCTTCCTCAGCGGTTTCGATCCACCACGATTTGGGACGACCATCGCTGCCATCGGACCAGCGATAGCCTCTTGCCTTCAACCGGTCCTTAAGATCGAAAGGCGAGTTTTCCGCGAAGATGCGTACACTGGAGCGCTTGCCCGCGTCGTAAAGCTCGGCAAAGGGCGATCGGTCGCCATCCCACCTGGAATGGGCGAGCACTTCCAACAGTGCGAAACAATCGTCGACCGCCCGATGCCCGACGTGGAAATATCCGCTCTGGTTGATGAGATAGCCAAGCTTGGTACCCTCGTAGCCCCTCATTCCCCAATCGATTTCAGAGTTCGAGCAGGCCCAGGCCTTCCGGGCAAAGATCGGGGATAAAGCTTCACAAAAGGGACGATCGAAGCTGGCGTTATGAGCGATAATCAGATCGGCCGGCTCGATGAGCGCTCGGACGGCCGGCATATCGATGATCTGACCATGAACCATCTCATCCGTGATGCCGGTCAGCCTGGTGATTTCCTCGGGGATCGGTTTGCTTGGCTGTTGTAGTCCACCGTAGACGGCAGTGACATCGCCGATCTCGCCCTCGTCATTGAAGGTGAAGCCGATCAATCCGATTTCGATGACTTCGTCTTGGCGCGCGTCGAGTCCGGTCGTCTCCGTGTCGAGGACGACGCCGCGCCGCGGATAACCCTGCTTGGCGGTGGCCACGATCGCCCGTGGTTCAAGCTGTCGCAGGATCTGATAGCGTCCAGTTGCTTCCAGAATGCGTACCATTTCTGCTTCGTCTGGCGCCGCTTTGGTCCTTTGAAGACGGGCACTCGGAGCTTGCGACCGGCGTGGCGCCTGTGGATTTCCGGTGAACATATCGAGTTGAGACGTCATTGCGCATCCGACCAAAAGGATGCACAGAGTTTAACGGGGAGGTCTCCGCATGAAAAGTCCTTGGCCGAGCCTTTGAACTCATACCCACCGATATCGACCGCCGGACGTCGGATGCTGGCTGCGACCGAACTTTGTCGCATGTGCATCCGTCATGGCTCAT
>NZ_WUEY01000032.1 GCF_010668395.1 Martinezella lusitana | reverse complement strand
GGCGACTATCGGGTAGGTCACTGCGTCCGAAAGAATTGGAGATCGTGGATAGGGTCTTTCGTCTTGTGACGGGCCAGCCGTGGTTCGACAAAAACGAATATTGTCTGGATGGTTTTGCTGTGCGGCTCAGTAATCTCGTTCGATCCGGCATCGTCAATCCATGCCAGCTTGAGACCGTCGCCGTCTTGTGGGCAATGACCGATTTCAGCCATGACATGACGGCCAGCCAGCGCGCGAAACTGATGGCGGCCCACGAAGCGAAGAGGCATCGACACCATGGACGATAGTTGGGTCGCGTCATAGACGCCGATCACTGCGACAGTGCCGCCGCCCACATCCCTGCTCATGAGGAATGCTCCGTGAGAAATTCGTTATTGCAGACAATCCAGCGCCAATCACCCTTCCCCACAATTTAGGAGGAAGCTGTTGATCTTGGAGGTGGCAATTTCTCGAACCATTTATATCCCCTTTGAATAGGGATTTGCTACTCGTTTGGATATTCTCGCCGCCGGTTCGTATCCCATCAAGACCTTTGCGGTTAAAAGTGGCGCGGGGCGTTTTTATTCCATGATTACATAGCAACTCGCCTTTCAGGCGATAGCTGCCTGAGACGATCTGCGTCACGCCCTGGCGGCAGTCCAAAGAGCCGGCTGTACTCCCGGCTGAACTGCGACGGGCTGTCGTAGCCGACGGAAAAGCCGACCGATGCGACGTCTTCGGATTCGGCGATGAGGCGCATGCGCGCCTCCTGCAGCCGAACCTGCTTCTGATACTGGATAGGAGTCATCGCGGTGACGGCGCGGAAATGGCGGTGGAACGTCGAAAGGCTCATGCCGGCGCGTTCGGCCATGTCCTCGATCCGGATGATCTCGGCATAATGGCTGCGGAGCCAGCGGATCGCGTGGCTGATCTGTGACAGGCGGCTGTCGGCAAGGCCGATCTGGCGGACAAGCCCGCCTTGGTCGCCGTTGAGCAGGCGCCAGAGGATTTCCCGCTCCAGGCCCGGCATAAGGATGGGGATGTCCTTCGGTCTTTCCAGCAGGCGGATCATCCGCAGGATGGCGTCGAGCAGATCCGGCGGGGCCGGGCTGACACCCATACCGGAAATCTCGACAGGAGGGCCCTCCGAGATCATCGCTTCGAGAAGAAGGGAAGCGATCGATGCCGGTCTCAACGTAAAGGCGACGGCAAGGAATGGCTCCTCTTCGTTGGCGAAGGCGATGTGACTGGTGATCGGCAAATCGACCGAGACGACGAGATATTGTCCGACGCCATAGTCGAAAATGCGCTCGCCAAGCACCGTCTGCTTCTGCCCCTGAATGACCACCACCAGCACCGGTTCATAGACATGACCGATCGGTTCGGTCGTGGTGCGGCAGATGGAGAGCTTCATGCCGCCTATGGCTGTGGGGATCGTGGCCAGTTCCTCTGGGCCGGTATGGCGTATGATGCGTTCTCGAAGCTCGATCAGGGGTTCCATGACTGGATATTCCATCACCGATCGAACTGTCCGGCAAGGGTAGGACGTATGAATCGAGCGTCATTGACAGGATCGTGCAAGAGTTTGCCATCATCGATCTACCGCATTGGGCTTGCTGCCTGCTTCAATCCCGTTGAAGCGCGCATTGGCCGAAACAGCCTGCGCCCCGGAAGGCAATCCGCTCGGCGGAGCCGCCGATCCTCGATAGAGTCAGGGAGAATAAGCATGAAACAGGTCCAACTTGGCAGTCAGGGACTGGTCGTCAGCGCCCAAGGGCTGGGCTGCATGGGAATGAGCACGACCTATGGGCCGAGCGACGAGCAGGAAAATCTGAGCACCCTGGCCCGGGCGCTCGATCTTGGCGTCACGTTCTTCGACACGGCCGAGGTTTATGGCCCCTTTGCAAACGAAGAATTGCTGGGCAAGGCCTTTGCCGGAAAACGCGACAAGGTCGTGCTGGCGACCAAGGTTGGGTTCGAGTTCACGGCTGACGGCAAGCTTGCGATGGTGGATGGAAAACCTGTGGTCACCGGCAGACCGGCGTATGTCCGGGCAGCCGTCGAGGGATCGCTTCGGCGTCTCGGGACTGACTTTATCGATCTTCTTTATCTGCACCGGATCGATCCGGAAACACCGATCGAGGAGACGATCGGCGCCTTGGCCATGCTCGTGAGAGAAGGCAAGGTCCGCACGATCGGCGTTTCCGAGGCGTCGGCGGCGACGATCAGAAAGGCGCATGCCATCCATCCGCTGACCGCCGTCCAGACCGAATATTCATTGTTCGAGCGTGGTGTCGAGTGCAACGACGTGCTCGGGACGATCCGCGAACTGGGCATTGGCTTCGTCTCCTATTCGCCGCTCGGCCGTGGCTTCCTGTCCGGCGAACTGAAAAATCTGGACAGTCTCGCGCCGACGGATTTCCGGCGGTTCGATCCGCGCTTCCAGGGCGATAACCTTCAGGCAAACCTGCGCCTTGTCGATCGCATCACCGAGATCGCCGCGAGCAGGGGCGCCAAGCCATCCCAGCTTGCCATTGCCTGGACGATGAACGCCGGGACTGTGCCGATCCCCGGCACACGACGGGTGAAATACCTTGAGGAGAATATTGCCGCCGCCGATATCATCCTGACAAGCGATGAATTGGCTGCACTCGACGAGGCCGCTCCGATCGGTGCCGCGACCGGGGATCGGTATTCCTCCGCCATGATGGAAACGCTGGGACACTGATCATGGATGCGTCAGCGAAAATCATCCTGGACCGGCGGGCATTGCTTCTGACGGCAGGCGCGGTGGCTACCGCCGCCGGGCTGCGACCGGCAAGCCTGAACGCAGCCGATAACGCCGCCAACACCACTTCGGAGATCACGATGCCTTCACTATCCCAAGAGATGCTCTACACCACCTCGCTGACGGCCACCACGCTCACCGGCGAGGCGGCAGATCGCGTCGCCATACGCGAGCTGATCGATGCCTGGGCGCATTTCGCCGACCGCAGGATGGCGGAAAAGCAGGCGGGTCTATTCACTGCGGACGGCGGCTACTCGATCTACGACGGCGATCCCATGACGCACCAGCCAATCGGAGCCCGTCGCGGCTTTGCCGGCATCGTCGAGGCGTTGGGAGCTTTGAACAAATACATACATACCACGCACTTCAACGGACAAAGCACCATCGTGATTAAGGGCGACCGCGGTGTCGGCGAATCCTATTGCCTGGCGCACCAGCTTTATGAGGAGAATGGTGAGCGGAAGCTTCAGATCCTGTCGATCCGTTATTATGACGAGTTTGCCCGCCAGGGCGGCCGGTGGCTGTTCGCCGACCGGAAGCTGATCATCGACTGGAGCGACACGCGGTCCTGGATGCCATAGGCTTCCGACCTAAGGCAATTCCGGCGATGGTTGTTTCAGGAGGCTCCCCTTTTTGAAGGGAGCGCAGAAAATCCGGCAGGTCCGGTGCTTGTGGCCATCAACGGTCCGCACGACATGCCGCGGCAGCGCTTCGTTCCCTTATCGGAACCAAAAAAATGGCCGGAAAAGGCAGTATTCTCTTCAAAAAGGCGCAATGGCGTTGTCCGGGGTAGCGTCGGAGCTCAGGTTCCGTTTAGCTTGCTTGCACAAAAACCTCCGGCTTGACGCCCATCATCGCGCCCTTGCGGCCATCAGTTTCAGGAGATAGGGACCGCCGACAATGGCGGCGAACAAGCCTGCTGGGATCTCATAAGGAAATATCACGTTGCGGCCGAGCCAATCGGCGGCAACCATGACAAGCGCTCCGATGGCGGCTGCGGCATAGGACTGGAGGAGAGGCTGCTGGAAGCCGGCTCTCGTCGCCATATGCGGAGCTAGGAGGCCGACAAAGGTCAGTGGCCCAACGGCAAGTGTTGCGGTTGACGTCATCAACGCCGCGAGGAGTATCAGTATGAAGCGTGAAAGGCTGAGATGCAGGCCGACGGCGCGCGACATACCTGTACCGAGCGGCAGGACCGTCAGCCATCTGGCAAGCGGCGGCAATGTCGCTAACAGCGCAAGACAGCTCGCTATGAGAAATGATGCTCGCGCTTGAGTCATTCCGTAAGTGCTGCCTGATAGCCATGCAAGCAGCGCGCTCATGCGCGGATCGCCCGATATCATCAGCAGCGCCGCGATAGCGCTGAACAGGGTACCGACGGTAATGCCGATCAAGATCATCGACTCCGGCGAGAAGCTCTGCCTGTGGCCGAAGAAGGCGATAGGTACCAGGATGGCGAGGGCACCGATCGCTCCTGCGCCAAGCTGTGTGCCGATGTCAGGTGCAGGAACGAGAAAGAGTAGAGAGATTATCCCCAGGCTCGACCCGGAGGAAACGCCGAGGATTTCCGGCGACGCCAGGGGATTCGCAGTCAGTCGCTTCATAATGATGCCCGCCACAGCGAGCAGTGCCCCTGCCGCCAGTGCAGCCATCGTGCGCGGCATCCGTAGCGCGTCGAGCTGCGGAAAGACCGATGCGGCACTGAAACTCCATCCTTGCGGGCCGTGCCCACATTCGACGGCAAGCAAGGTCAGGACCGCAACCGATAGCACAAGCAGGAATAATGCCACGCGGGGATGGCGTAATCGCCTGACTGCGGCTTCGGTCAGTCGCGGTGCTTCGCTCGTTTTCATCCGACGAATGAGAACAAGCAGGATCGGAGCACCGATCACGGCCGTTGCTATGCCTGTCGGCAATCCGGCACCGGGCGGCAGCAACAGTTGCAACAGTTGATCGGTTGCCAGCAGCATGGCGGCCCCAGCGGCTGCCGACCATAGGATTTGATCGCGAATACCATGCCGGCCACTCAGCCGGGCAAGCGCGGGCGCGGCAAGCCCGACGAAGGCTATGACGCCGACGACGCTCGTCACCAATGCCGTTGCGACGACCGTCACCGCCAGTGCGGCCAGTCGCACGTTACGGACGGACAATCCCAGGCCACGCGCACCCTCGTCGCCGAGTGTAAGCACTGTTAGGGATCGGGGGATGATGGTGACGGCGACCAGGCCGAGCCCCACCACCCAGGGCAGAAGGAGAAGAACCTTGTTCCAATCGTTCTGCACCAGGGATCCGGCACCCCAAATGTAGATCCCTTGCAACGCCTCCTGATTGAGAAGCAGGGCGATCGCCGAAAATGACCCGCAATAGAGCGAGATCAGCAGGCCACCGGAAATCAATCTGGCGGGGGAGAGTACTCGGTCCCAGGACAGCGCCAGTACCACTAGTGTCGCGGCCGACGCCCCGATCAGGGCCGCTATTTCGCGGCTGGCGGCCGGCAGTGCTGGAAACCAAAGGCCGCAGGCGACCAGGGCCAGTTGCGCTCCTGCGGGTACGCCGAGCGTCGTCGGTTCGGCGAGCGGATTCCTGAGGGTAAGTTGCATTAGCGCGCCGCAGCCGCCGAGAGATGCACCGGCGATGACGGCCATCGCGAAGCGAGGTATTAGGCTGTAGCGGAAAACGAGCTGGCGGATATCGTCGGGATCGCCGCCGAACATCGCCTGCCACCATTGCGCCAGCGGCAAAGCCCGTTCCAGATTATAAAGACTGGCAACGACGGCGAGGAGCGCGAGCGCTATCAACGGGATGATGCCGCCACGCGCAAGCCATGTCGGCCGTATTGATTGCGTTGCTGGCATCGTCATTTCGATTCCGCCAGTGCCATGCCGGCATGATCTGCAAAGCGGCCGGCGCTTGCGACACCGCCAAAGAACCACATGCTCGGCAATATGCTGATCCGCTTTTGCCGGACGAAGGCGAGGCTACGCCAGACAGCGCTCGTGGCGGCGATCTGTTCGAGATCCTGAGCCCCAAGGCCAAGATAGAGCAGATGCGCCTCTTTCTCGCAGACAAGCGCATCGATGCCGACAATCCCGAAACCCCAGGCACTTGTCGCACCCTGCCAGGCATTCGCAACGCCCATGCGATCGAGAACGTCCTGAAAGAGGCTGTTCCGGCCGAAGATCATCAGATGATCGGGATCGACGAAACGCGCGAGATAGACAGGGCACGAAAAGCCGGCCACTTGCTCGGCCGCCCTTGCAATGGCGCGATCAGATGTCGCGATGGCGGCCTCTGCTTCGGAGATGCGGTCCAGCCTGCCGCCGAGCCGCCGCAGTTCGGATGCCGCGTGCATATAGGGCGAGCCCGTGACCGCGTAGATGGATGCGGACAGGCAGGGCGCGATCTGCGGCAGCAGCGATATGGACGCTTCCTGGTTTTCGTTGGCGAGGATCAAATCCGGGGCGATCTGAACCAGCATTTCGAGATTGGGATTGCCGCGTAATCCGAGCTCGACGACATCGGTCGGCAGCAGCGGCTCACCAACCCAGGCGCGATAGCCCGCCACCTCCGTGAGCGCTACCGGAACCAGATTTAACGACAGGGCCATCTCCGCCAGGGTCCAATCCAGCACGGCAATGCGCCTGGCAGCGGGAGACGTTGCGGAAACGCCCTGCCGAGGGAGGACCGCGAGGTACGCTCCACCGGCAAGGGACAACAGATGTCTCCGCCGCGTTTGCATCACCATTGGTAAGTCAGCGTGCCCAAGACGCTGCGGCGATCGCCGTAGTAGCAAAGCGTCCCGCCATTGCAGGCTGCGACATATTCCTTGTCGAAGAGATTGCTGGCATTCAACGCGGCCCTCCAACCCTTCATCTTTGGATTTGCGGCACCGAAATCATAGGAAATCGCCGCATCGACCAGGGCGAAGGAGGGTACCTTGAAGGTATTGGCATCATCGCCGTAACGATCGCCACGATAACGAACCCCGGCGCCCAACCCGAGGCCGTTAAGCGGCCCGGAAGACACTTTGTAGTCGAGCCACAGAGAAGCCGCGTTCTTGGATGTGCCGACCAGCTGCTTGTCAAGCGTTGTCGGGTCGTTTGTCTTTGAATTCACCGCGAGCAGATAGGCATAGCTGAAGCGCAGATTGAGATCGTCGTCGAGGCTGGCCACGGCCGATAGTTCGATGCCTCTTGAATGCACTTCACCGGTTTGAACCGAGAAACCGGTACCTCCGGGGGAGGTATCTGGCGTCGTGACATTCGTTTGACGCAGATCGAATGCGGAAAGCGTGATGAAGCTGTCATAGCCGACAGGCTGGTATTTCACGCCGATCTCGTATTGCTTGCCTTCGGTCGGCTTGAACGGATTGCTGGAGCGGTCCGTTCCCGATGTCGGCTGGAACGACGTCGAATAGCTGGCATAGGGTGCGATGCCGTTGTCGAATTGGTAGACAACACCCAGCCGCCCCGTCGGCTTGTGATCCTTGATGTCCTGGCTCGTACCAGAGATCCGGTCGTCCGTATCGGTATCAGTCCAATCGTAACGCAGGCCGCTGACCACGGTCAGCCTGTCCAACGTCACCTGATCCTGGGCATAAACACCCAGCTGGCTAAGGGTCTGATAGGTATGACCGGTTATGGCAGGCTGGGAAATTCCCAGATTGTAAACCGGGTTGAAAATGTCCAAGGTTGGCACGCTGAAGTCTATGCCAAAGGTCTGCTCCAGCGTCGTGCGCTGATAGTCCAGGCCCACGAGGAGCTTGTGTTCGATATCGCCCGTATCGAATTTGACTTCGGCCTGATTATCGACTGTCAATTGGCCGAGCTGGTCGCGATCGTACAGGGCGTAGCGGTTCAGCGTCCTGAGATCCGGTTGCAGCCCATAGGCAAGTATGCCGCCGAATTTCGCATCCATGCTGCCGTAGCGCAGGTTCTGGCGAACAGTCACCGAATCGTTGAAGCTATGCTCGAACGAATAGCCGATGGTGCTGCTTTTCCTCGAATAGATGTCGAAGCTCGGATCACCGATGTTGCGGCTTGTCGGGATCCTGCCATTGGGATTGGGAAGAACCGTTCCCTGCGAGGGGAGGGTATAATATTCGCCGAGATCCGGATCGTACTGATAGCTGCCAAGCAGCGTGAGCTTCGTATCTTCGTCTGGTTTCCAGGTGACCGCCGGCGCAACGGCGAGCCGCCTGTCCTTGGTGAAGTCGACCTGCGCGTCGGCCAAGCGCCCGAGCCCGGTCAGCCGGTAGAGAAACTGCCCTTCCGGATCGACGGGGCCGCTGAAATCGAACATACCTTGCAGATGGTCATAATTGCCGCCCTGAATGGAAACTTCGTGGAACGGCTCTTCGGTCGGCATCTTGCTGACCATGCTGATGATCCCGCCCGGCGAGGCCTGACCGTACAATACGGAAGCAGGCCCACCGATCCGCTCGACCCTTTCGAGAAGATAGGGGTCGATCTGATTGATACCCCAAGAGCCGTCCGTCAGGCGAAGTCCGTTGAGATACTGGCTGGCAAGAAATCCGCGCGAGTAGAGATTGTCCCTGCGTGATTCCGAACCAAGCGGCTGCTCGACGCCGGCAACATAGCTCAGAGCATCACTGACGCTCTGGGCCTGGCGGGTCTCTATTTCCTTGCGACCGACAACTGAAATGGTTTGCGGAGTTTTGATGAGCGGCGTGTCGGTCTTGGTGCCCGTCGCGCTTTGCGTGGCCACATAACCGCGGATCGGCCCCCAGGCATTTTCCGCACTTCCCTGCACGACGATGGGGGCAAGCGCGGTCGCGTCGCCTGCCGTGGCGGAGGCGCTGCCATTGCCTTCCGATCCCGAGATCGTCACGCTTTTGGGGCCGGTAAAGCGATAGCTGAGCCCTGTTCCCGCCAGGATGCGTCCGAGCGCGGCCTGAGGAGTGAGCGTACCGCTTATGCCGCTGCTCTTCAGTCCCTGCACCCGCGCCGTATCGTAGAAGACCTGGATACCGGCCTTGTCTGCGAACGAAAGGATGGCGGCGTTCAGACTTTGAGCCGGGATCTTGAACACGATCGTTGCAGGCTCGGCGGCAGCCTTGCTCGTGGCACTCTGCGCGGAAGCGCCGCTCGCAAACGTCATTCCCAATAGCAGCGCCGTCGTGCTTGTCGCCCCTGCAAGTCCAACCAAAGCCGAGCGAACAAGGCTCTTCCCCTTCACTGTCATGAAATGCCCCTGAATTCGTCTGTCTCGCGTCCCCCTCGGACGCTTCTTAAAATAGGACGATTTCAGTCATGTTTTTCAGTAAGGTTTTTTGCAATTTTTTAATTTGGCTGAATTAACTGAGTAAAATCAATAGAGTATGGTGACAAACGGTGGAACCGAAATGGTGCGAATCTGGAGCTCCGTAGCAATCCGGGCAAGAGAATTTCCCAAGTCGCTGGTATCGAAAACCCCGCTGACATGAAGACGCGCAAGCGAATCCCGTGTGATGACGATCCGACCGCGCCGATATCTGTTCAGCTCGGCCACAACCTTGGAAAGTGGGACGTCGTTGAAGATAAGCTTGCCTCGCCTCCATGAGGTCAGTTGGTCGACATCTTTCTGTTCGATCTCGCCGAGGACACCGTCCGCCGAATATCGCACGGCCTGACCCGGCGACAATAGCACGTCGTGCGCGGTATCGGTGGGTCCGTTGACTGTAACCTTCACCCTGTGTTCGACGACGGTCACGTCAACGCCGTCATCACCATTGTCGACGGCAAATTGCGTGCCGACAGCCTGCGCCGTTCCGATGCCGCTTTTAACGACAAAGGGACGCGTCTCGTTGCCGGCTCTGGGAGCGGCGGTGAAGTAAGCCCTGCCGGAAAGCAGCTCGACACGCCGCTCGTGCTGGTCGAACTCAACAGTCAGCGCAGAATTTGAGCCTAGGTCGACAACGGTTCCATCCGTCAGCGTTACCGTCTTTTGCTCGCCGGGGGCGGTGGCATAATCGGCGGACATCAGGGCAAATGGATTTCCAAACCAGAAGAAGCCGAGGCCTATGGCGAGAAGAAGGGTGGCGGCAAGCGCCAGCGCCGGCCGATATCGGTATGGGTGCTTCGGAGGACAGGCTGGTGTCGTGTGAGATGGCCGCGGCATCGATCGCGTGGCTTGCGTTCCGACGATCTGCTTGAGACCCGCCAGCTCTCCCCATGTGCGGTTCGCAAGTTCAAAGGCGTCGCGATGGCGGGCATCGGCGGAAACCCATCTCTCAAAACGGAGGCGCTCGTCTGGCGAGACATGCTCCGCCCCAAGACGAATAACCCATTCGGCCGCCGCTTCCTCGATTTCCTTGCCTGCCTCTTCCGCGTCTGTCACGTCCGGATCCTGTATCTGTTTCACCACGACTCGAACCGCTGCAATCATAGGACGCTTCGAGGTGCCCTATCCGGTAAGCGTGGCGGGATTTTATTTTGCAGCCGACTTCCGAAGCCGTGTGGTGATGTGCAGCAAGGCCTTGGAAAGATGCTTCTGGACGCTGCTATCGGATATTCCCAGGTGGGCCGCGACCTGTGAATAGGTGAGCCCATCTATTCGATTGAGAATGAAGATCTTGCGCGTCAGCTCGGGAAGCTCGCCGATCAGCAGGTGGAGGCGCTCGAGCCGCAGTCGGGCATCGGCCTCGTCTTCCAGTGTCGGCCGGTCGTCCGCAATATCGGCCATGTCATCATCGCGCGTTGCATCGGTCTTCCTGCGCTGGCTCTGGCGGACGTGATCGATCGCGAGATTGTGGGCCGTGCGGTAGAGATAAGACCGCTCGTTGGAGATCGCTCCTCCGGCCGGCGAGGCAAGTTCCGCGTAACGCAGAAACGTTTCCTGGGTGAGGTCGGCAGCCGTGTCTGCGTCGCGAAGCTTCCTTGTCAGATAGGCCTGCAACTCGCGCCTGTGTGCAAGGAATAATCCTTTGAGTACATCGTCAGCCATATCGAGCGCCCGGTCAGAATGTCTTCCTAGCTCTATTTTAAAAGGGCTTCTGCTGTAAACCCACCAATTCGACCTGCCTCTTCGCATATTCACGACAAGCGCCGTGGCGATTAGCTGAACGAGCCCAGCCCCCCACAGTCGCGGTTAACGACGACAATGGACGATCCCCGTCGGTGATCATGGCGCATGGGAGCCCAAGCTGGACCGTCAGACACAACATCTTGTCGAGCATCTCCTTGATCTTGCTCTCCGGTTATTTGCGGTAGCAGAAGAGAGGAAGCGCCCGCGCGAAGGCTGGAATGGGCCGAAGCGTTTGACGAACAAGCCCAGATCGAGCAGGTGCTCATAGCACGGCCACCGTTTCGCTGGGAGGTCCGGGTCCGACTTCATAGGAGGTGTATCATCGACCGATATCGTCGCATCCCCTCCTTCTGCGTTCCAGCTCGTGCGCAAAGGCGCAAAAACGTCCCCAGGAGCACATCGCTCGCACTCCGTCATGCGGAACATGCCGGATCCAGTCCTCAATGCATGCTTCGCTGCGATGATCGCGGTTACTTTGGGTGACCAGGGCACGTCGATTAAAGGTTGGCCTCCTCCTCCTTCGGCTTGTGGAGGTCATATAGCTATCTTCTTGAGCGGTTGAACGAGTTTGATCTCACCTATTTTCATGGATAGTATTTCAAGGCGGAGGACGGCACAGCCACATCGCTTTTCTCGAATGTTTCGTCTTACTTTCGCAAGCACTGCCGCGGCAGATTGACAGTCAATGGAGGTCTCGCGAAGAAGAGTGCATCGGCGTTAGTCGAAAGCGGCTCGGCGACCCCCAACCTTATTGAACACTTTCCACAAAACCTGTCGCTTGCCGTCGCATGTGAAGAATTCTTTTATGCAGGTGGCGATACCGGCTATATCGACTTGTCCATCATACGACGGTGATTGAACGGTTCCGGCGTCGGGAAGGGGTAACGGACCCGACTTAACGCGTTATAGCGACTTGTAGGATTGCAACGGCACAACCGTCGGCCTGTCTGGGAGACCATTCCTTTCGGGTGAGCTGAGCTTCTATCACGGCTCCAAGTTCGCACTCGAAGGTCTGTCGGAAGCGCTGGGCAAGGAAGTTAAAGGCTTCGGGATCGCCGTGACGGCTGTCGAGCCTGGCTCGTTCCGCACCGACTGGGCCGGCCGTTCGATGAAGCGCGCTCCGCGCGCGATCGACGACTATGACAGCCTGATGGACCCGATCCGCGAGAAACGCCAGTCGATGAGCGGCAAGCAGATCGGCAATCCGGCAAAGCTCGGCGAGGCGGTGGTAAGGCTCGCCAACAGCGACAACCCGCCAGCCCATCTGCTGCTCGGATCGGATGCTGCAGCACTTGTCGACAGGAAGTTGGCCGATCTCAAGGCGGAATACGACGCCTGGAAGGACGTAACATTGTCGACCGACTTCACGGATGGCCAGGCGTCAGGCAATTGCTGGGCCTGACTTCGATAGATCGGCCTTCCGGCACATGTTGCCGAGGGCCGATTTCCCAGCAACAGACGTACTATCGCTTCCGGAAGGAACCGAACATGTCATCTGTCACGATCGCCGAGCCTCGAAACGCCGTGAGTAGAACCCGACTGGGATGGCTCCATGGATGTCTGGCCGCGCTCATATGGGGCGGCTATCTCGCCGTCTCCCGACAGGGGATAGTGGCGGGTCTTCAAGCCGCGGATCTCGCATTCTTGCGGTATGCCACGGCCACGCTGCAGATCGTCGGCCGGATCATCCTGACGACAGGTCTTGTCATCGCCGTCCGAGCCGGCACGGGCTCTTACAGATAATGAAACCAGAAGAAACCGTAAAAATGGTCGGTGTGAATTTCATCAATACGGCGGACAGCCATGGTCCGTACTCGACGGACGAACTGATCCACAAAGCTCTTCATCCCTATGACGGGTTCGCCCAGCTCGACGCTGCGGCATGAATATCCACCGAGGACAAGAAATCCATTCGGCCTCGGCGCAATGCGCCTCGGTCAATCAAAAGGAGAAACGAGATGGAAAATTCACCGGTATGGTTCATCACCGGCTGCTCGACCGGGTTTGGCAACGAACTCGCCAGGCAGGTTATCGCGAAGGGCGACCGCCTGGTTGCCACGGCACGTGACAAGGCGCGGCTGGCCGATCTCGCCAATGGCCATGACGATACAGTGCTCGCTCTCGATCTCGACGTGACCAAGCCCGACGAAATCGAGGCGGCGGTGGCGGCCGCGAAGGCGAAATTCGGCCGCGTCGATATCCTCGTGAACAATGCCGGCTACGGTTACATGTCAACGATCGAGGAAGGCGAGGAGGCGGAAATCCGCAGGCAGTTCGACGCGAACGTCTTCGGTCTCTTTGCGATGACACGCGCAATCCTGCCGCTCATGCGCGATCAACGAAGCGGACATGTGATCAACATCACCTCGGTCGCTGGCATCATCGGCTTTCCGGGTTCCGGTTATTACGCCACCAGCAAGCACGCGGTCGAGGGTTTCTCGGACGCGCTCGCGGCGGAAGGCAAGCCGTTGGGCATCAAGGTCACCTGCATCGAGCCCGGACCGTTCCGGACCGACTGGGCCGGACGCTCCATGACCCAGACGCCGAACAAGATCGCTGATTATGCCGAGACCGCCGGCGTTCGCCTTGCGGGCACCAAACAGGTGAGCGGCAAGCAGCCGGGTGATCCGGCCCGCGCCGCTGCCGCCATCATCGCCATTGCCGGCAGGGAGGATGCGCCTCGGCATTTCGTGTTCGGCGCCTTCGGCGTCGACCAGGTGGCGAAGCGCCTCAATGCGGCTCTTGAAGAGGTCGCGGCATGGCGTGAGGCGGGTCTTGCCACGGATTTCCCGGCTGAATAGCCGGGGTATCGAAACGACGGGCTGAATATCCTCCAACCCGTCCCGGATACGTCAGCAAGAACGCGGAAGATGACCTGGCGTGTCTTCGGGCACGCCAGCATGCCTCTGCGCGCCAGCTCTGGAAGAACTGCAATGGAAGACAATCAAAAAGCGCGTGGCCGGCTGGCCCTGCTCGCCCAGGCGATCGGGAGCTTCTGCATCGGCACATCGGAATTCTCCAGCATGGGCATTCTCCAGTTGTGCGCGAACAGAAGCTTTTGACGGAGGTTTTGACCGAGCTTCGCCGCTTAATGCCGTTCCTGCTGCTTGGCATTGATACGGACAACGATAGCGTATTTATCAACGAGACGATCAGGGACTATTGCGTTAATTCAGATATCGAATTCGCTCGCTGTCGCCCATACCGCAAAAATGATCAGGCTTATGTGGAACAGAAAAATGGATCGGTAATCCGGCGTATCGTTGGCTATCATCGGTATGAAGGCGTTGAAGCTGCGGCGATACTCGCGGAGCTTTATCGTTCTGTGCGCTTGTTCGTGAACTTCTTTCAACTTTCGTTTAAATTGCTGGAAAAGCGGCGAAATGGCGCGATGCTTAAGAAGCTATATTCTTCTCCTGCAACGCCACATCATCGGCTCTTGTCGGATGCACGGGCGGCGGTGGAGGTATGCAACCGCTTGTTGCGCATGCGCGAGCAATTCGACCTTGTGAAGCTCCTCCGCGACATTCGTGCAGGACAACAGCGGTTCGCCGACATCGCGCACCAGGGAACACCGTCAACCGAGGCTCCTAATATCGAGAGCTTTTTGCAAAGCCTGCGTATCGCGTGGACAGAAGCCGAAGTTCGTCCGACAGCGAAAGCGAAGCCAAAACTAAAACGTGAGCGACGGCGGCTCGACCCGCTGGTTAACGTCACAAATGATCTTTACACATGGTTTGAAGACGAGCCATGGAGAACCGGTCGGGAGCTACGGGAGCGGCTTCAAAGCATTTATCCAGGTGAGTATCCTGATGGACTAATCCGTACGGTGCAACCACGGGTGAAAGGCTGGCGCCGCGAGCGCGCGCATAGAATAATCTTCGGAATCGAACCTGGCAAAGCTGAACAGCTACCAGAGCTCACCGGAGGATGGGAGCATTCTGGTGAGGCAATATGCTATCCGTTCGGAGGCATTCTCCGATGAGGCATACGCGTCTCATCTTAGTTGTCGCGCTGCATGCCGCGACGCTAACAGTTTGATCCGCAAGGCGACGCATCATTCCAAGCCAAGCGACTGTTTGAGTTCGTCCGTCCGCTTCTAAGTGCCAGCCTTGGTAAAATCCTCAGCATATCGGCAGGCTCGGCGCCGATCATTGGCGCACTGAAGAGCATGGAATGGTCGGTCATTACGTCTCTCCGTTGCCGACAGAGGCGCGCATCACGTTTTGTTCTCTTTCAGGTTGTGTCACATTAGCATTTTGCGGCGCAATGGAAACATTTTGCGAACGCGATAATCCCAAGTTGGGTGCATTCGGCAGTGCGGCTTGACGGGTGGACGTAATACCGGCCATCAACCCGCCCCGATAGGTTGCTCTACCATCCGTCATTTTGACGACAATCAGCGCTTGCAAAGACTGCAGACTATCTCACCGCCATTTCGTGGAGGCAGCGGAGAAAGGTAGTTTTCGACGCGTTGCAGCTGCACTGGGCGTGCAACGATCCACGATCAGCCGATGTGTTCGCGATTTGGAATAGTAAATCGGCTCCAGTTTGTTTGAGCGCAATCATGCCGGTGTGCGCCTCACCGAAGCCGAGCAATATCCATTGGTACTCGCGGGCTGCTCCGCCGTGTGCCATGTTGGTCACATTCATACACCCACAGCATCCCAAATAAGGTCGGCGATCTCCTTCGAATGCGAAATCAACGACACATGGCTGGCGTCGAGTTCGATCGTTGTCGCCCCCATGCGCTTGGCCATGAAGCGTTCGAGATCGGGATCAATGGTCCGATCCTTGGTCGAAACCGCATAGTAACTGGGCTTGCTGCGCCAGGCAGCATTGGTGGTGCGTCCTGCGAGCAGTTCCTTGTGAAACGGCCATTGAACCGCGTAGAGTGCCCGCGCCTTTGCCTCTGGAAGGTCGCCCGCGAAATCGCGCAGGAAGGCTTCCTCGCTCAACCGTCCTTCGTCGCCGTCGAAGACGATGCCGGCGCTGGCAGGCGGCGTCGGGAATTTCTTCGCGAGCGCGCCATAATCCTCATCAGCGTCGGGTGCCCGCGCGGCGATATAGACCAGTGCGGACACGTTGGGATGCATACCCGCTTCGGTAACGATCATTCCCGAGAAACTATGGCCGGCAAGCACGGTCGGCCCGTCCTGTCGGTCCAGCGCCCGCCGCGCCGCGGCGACTGCGTCGGGAAGCGTAGTTAGCGGGTTCTGCACCGAGGTGACATTCAGCCCGCGCGCCTGCAGGCGCGGGATCACCTCGGACCAGGACGAACCATCGGCGAACAGGCCATGCACGAGCACAACATTGCGGGCTCTCGTGCCGGAAAGCGCCTGAGCCATTGTGCCACCGGAAGCGGCGACCGCGCCGGCGGCAATGGCTGTCTTCATGAAGCTGCGTCTATTGATCGTCATCGGAATGTTCCTTTCTTACTGTGTAGATGAGGCCTTTCCTTCAGACGCGCTGGTGCCAGCGGGTCCCCTTCATATTCGGCGATGAACTGGCTCGGGACGAGCTTCGTCCGCGGATCGCGTCGTGGGCCAGCGCCTGGCCGGCCCATGATCGGCGTCACTCAAACGCGCACGAATGCGAGCAGATCCGGGTTGATGACATCGGCGTGGGTCGTGAGCATGCCGTGCGGATAGCCCGGATAGATTTTCGAGGTGCCATTCCGCAGCAGCTTGATCTGCTTCAGCGCGGCATCCTTGTAAGGGACCACCTGATCATCATCGCCCTGCAGCACCAGCGTTGGCACGGTGATAGTCTTCAGATCCTCGGTCTGATCTGTCTCGGAAAAAGCCTTGATGCCTTCGTAATGGGCGAGCGCGCTGCCCATCATGCCCTGGCGCCACCAGTTGCGAATAACCGAGTCGTACACCTGCGCTCCCGGGCGGTTAAAGCCGTAGAACGGGCCGGACGGCACATCGATGAAAAACTGCGTGCGGTTGGCGGCCAATGCCGTGCGAAAGCTGTCGAACACCTCGATGGGCGTGCCTTCGGGATTGCCGTCGGTCTTGAGCATCAACGGAGGCACTGCGCTGACCAGCACGGCCTTGGCGACGCGGCCCTGCGGCTCGCCGTATTTGGCGACGTATCGGGCGACCTCGCCGCCGCCGGTCGAGTGGCCGATATGGACGGCGTTCCTCAGGTCGAGATGTTCGGCCACAGCTGCTGCGTCGGCGGCATAATGATCCATGTCATGACCGAGATCGGTCTGGGAGGATCGGCCGTGACCACGGCGATCATGCGCGACGACGCGATAGCCGTTGGCGAGGAAAAACAGCATTTGCGCGTCCCAGTCGTCGGCCGAAAGCGGCCAGCCGTGGTGGAACATAATCGGCTGGGCGTCCTTGGAGCCCCAGTCCTTGTAGAAGATCTCGGTTCCGTCCCTGGTTGTCACGTAAGCCATTGTCAGTCTCCTTCAGCTTTAGGGGCGAAGGCGGCCCCGGCGCCACCGGCAGGTCCGAGCCGGTCTCGGTCTGCGAGCGGGCATCAATGCGGCGACCAGAGATCGTCTGGCTTCAGGTCCGCGGTCGAGGCGCGTCCGATAAGCGCAAGAGTGCGATCCATCTCGGCACGCAGTAGGTCCAGCACGCTGATCACTCCGCGCTCGCCGTGTGCAGCGAGGCCATAAAGAGTCGCGCGACCCATGAGGACAGCACTGGCCCCCAGGCACAACGCCTTCACGATGTCCTCGCCGCGGCGGAAGCCGCTGTCGACGAGGACGGGAAGATTGGTCGCCGCGCACACCGCCGGCAGGCACTCGATCGGCGCGATCGCGCCGTCGAGCTGCCGCCCGCCGTGATTGGACAGGATGATCCCGTCAGCGCCCAGTGTTGCGCATTTCTGTGCATCCTCCGGGCGCAGGATTCCCTTGACGATCAACGTACCGTGCCAATTCTCGCGCAACCGCGCGAGCGCGTCCCAATCGAAGCTGGCGTCCATCTGGCGCGACATCAGTGCGGCCTGCGCGTTCACATCGTTCGCTTGTGCTGAAACGAAGTTGGCGAGTTGCGGCACGCCGTGCAGCAGGAAGTCGAGCGACCAGCGTGGATGCGTGGCACCGTCGAGAATCGTGCGAGGCGTGTAGCGCGCTGGGACATCAAAATGATTGCGCAGGTCACGCTCGCGATTGCCGTTCACCGCGACGTCGGTGGTCAGCACCAGCGTGCGATAGCCACTGTCCCAGGCGCGGCGGGTGAATGCGTCGGCCAGATCGCGTTGGACGACGTAGAGCTGGAACCAATGCTCTCCGCCCGAGCGCTGCGCGATCTCCTCGATGCTCATGTTCGATGCGGTTGAAAGCGCGAAGGGAATGCCGGCACGCTCGGCCGCACGGGCGAGCTTGAGATCACCCTCATGCCTGAAGATGCCGTTGAGGCCCGTGGGCGCGATGACCAGCGGCATGGAGACTTGGCGGCCGAACAGCGTGGTCGACAGATCTCGTTTGCTCACATCGGCCAACCGATGAGGTGCGAAGCGCGATGCTTGGATGGCGGCGTGATTGTGCCGGAGCCCGGCTTCGTCATCGGCTCCGCCTTCGAGATAGTCGAACACCATGCGCGGCAGGCGACGGCGGCCGAGGCGACGATAGCCCGCGACATTGAAAGGCGTGGCCATCTCATGCCTCCTTCGCCGCGGTGGTGACTTCGATCAGCGTCGGCATGCGGGCCTGGAGCGCGGCGGCGAATGCCTGCTGGAACTGCGCGTCGGTTTCCGCGCGGCTGGCCGAAAGGCCATAGCCTTGCGCCAGCGACACGAAATCGATCCCTGGCACCTCCAGCCCCGGCACATAGTTGGCGCCAAGCACGCCGGCGAACCATTGCAGGGCGCCGTAGATGCCGTTCTTCATGATGACGAAGATGACCGGCACATCATGCTGCGCGGCGGTCCATAGCGAGGTGATGCTATAATTGGCCGAGCCGTCGCCGATGACGGCGATCACCTGCCGGTCGGGTTCGGCCAACTGGATGCCAATCGATGCCGGCATGGCGAAGCCGAGGCCGCCAGCCGCCGCGAAATAATAGCTTCCGGGCTGATCCATGCGCAGCCGCTGCCACATATCCGCGGTGGTCAGCGTCGATTCGTTGACATAGATGGCGTCGCTCGGCGCGAGGTCATCGATCATGTCGAAAACGCGGCGCGGCTGGATGGAGCCGGTGCTGACCGGCAGCTTCGCGAACAGTTTGCGTAGCTCCGGCGCCGGGCGGGCGCTCTGCGCAACGCGATCCGCAAGTGCGGCAAGGATCGCACCAACGTCGCCGACGATCGCATCGCCCATCGGGGCGCGAACGGCCTCGTCGGGATCGCAGGTCACGGCGATGAGAGATGCGCCTGTCGGCAGGAACTGGCCGGGATCGTATTGGTGATAGCGGAAGACCGGTGCACCGAAGACCAGTACGAGGTCATGACCTGCCAGCCGTTCGGAAATCGCCGCGATGCCGGCCGGCAGCAGGTCGCGGAACAGCGGGTGCGTTGTCGGGAACGGGCAGCGCGGCGCGGAAGGGGCGACCCAGACCGGCGCGTTCAGCCGCTCGGCAAGGCGCACCGCATGGCCATTGGCGCGGGCGGCATCGACATCGGGACCGAGCACGATCACGGGATTGGTGCTGCCTTCGATCCGCTCGATCAGCGCCGCGATGGTGGCATTGTCCGGCAGACCGGCCGCTGTAACGCGCCGCCCGATCAGACGGGCGGATTCAGGGTCCGACGGCCTCGACCAGTCATCGTAGGGAATGGAGAGGTAGACCGGACCGGGTGCCGGGAGACTGGCCAGGTGGATCGCACGGCTCATGGCGAGCGGGACATCCTCGGCGCGTGCCGGCTCGGCCGACCATTTGACGAGTGGCCGCGGCAATTGCGTGGCGTCGATGTTGGTCAGCAGCGCCTCGACGCCGACCATGGCGCGGATCTGCTGACCCGAGGTGACCACTAGCGGCGAATGGGCGTTCCAGGCATTGGCGAGGCCCCCCATCGCATTGCCGGTGCCGGCCGCGGAATGCAGATTGACCAGTATAGGCCGTCCGGTCGCCTGGGCGTAGCCGTCGGCCATGCCGATGACCGCGCCCTCATGCAGACCGAGGATATATCGGAAGTCCGACGGGAAATCCTGGAGGAACGGCAGCTCGTTCGAGCCGGGATTGCCGAAAATGGTGGTCATCGCCTCCTGGCGGAGGATCTCGTAGCTGACTTCTCGAACCGTCTTCATGGTGAAGCCTCCTTGCTTTACTTTCGAAAAAAGGTACGCCCCGCTCATTCATGAATCCAATGAAGTGAATTTTGATTTAGATATTACTTTCGTCTATATTCCAGGCATGGCCGATGTGGATCTGAACCTTGTGCGGGTGTTTGTGGCGGTCTATGAGACCGGCAGCGTCAGTGCGGCGGCTGAGCGGCTGAACGTCACTCAACCCTCCGTCAGTCATGGGCTGGCCCGCCTGCGCGACCTGCTGCGCAGCCCGCTCTTCACGCGCGTCCGCCAGGGCATGACGCCGACCGCGCTGGCGGAAGAACTCTATCCTTCCTTTCAGGGTGCCCTGAGTTCGGTGGAGACGGCAGTGGCGCGTGTTCTTGCGTTCGACCCTACGCAATCGCGACGGACGTTCCGGCTCGCGATGACCGATTTTGGCGAGATCGCCTTCCTGCCCGCCATCATGCAGGCGCTTGCCACAAAAGCTCCCTTGGTCAGCCTGGACGTGCTCACCGTCCACATAGATACGGTCCGAGACTGGCTGTTCCACGGTAAGGCGGACGCCGCGATTTGCCTCGCCTTGCCGCAACTCGCCGATGCCCGCTGGGTGTCGCTCTTCACCGAACGCTATCAGTGCATCCATCGCATCGGGCATCCGCGCGTCGGACGTTCGATGACACTCGACGCCTACCTCGCCGAAACCCACGTCGCCGTGGCCGGCTCGACCGGCCACCATATTGTCGAGACCTATTGGCGTGAAGCGAAATTCGCTCCCAAGGTAGCACTGCGCCTGCCCAATCTCGGTGTACTGGAGGCCATCATTGCGAATAGCAACTATCTCGCCGCCGTGCCAAGTCGGATTGCGAGCGCTTTTGCCGCGATGGGACGTGTTGCCTCCACGGACATGCCGTTGCCACTTCCAGCATTCGAGGTGCGGCTGCACTGGTGGGACCATAGTGCGCCGACGGCCGAGGATCGGTGGTTTCGCAGCACCATTCTGGAAGCTGTTAAGATGCTTTGAGGCAGGGTCCTCGCGTCGGGGCGAGACAACCTGCGAATGTTCAGCTTCAGGAACAGGCGCTTGCTTACCGCTGTGCGTCATTGCGCGCGCCCAGACTACCCTCAGCGGCAAGTACCAATTTGCCTTTCCTACTGCCTTCGATCATGTCCCGGAGCGCCGCTGCGGCGTCCGCCATGGGATATATGCCGCCGATGTGCGGCTTTATGCCGGACATGCCGATGAAGTTGATCATGTTCACCATGTCGTTTCGGGTGCCCATAATGGATCCGAGCAAAGAGAGTTGCTGGCTCACAGTCTTAAGAAGTGGCAATCCCACCTCAGATCCCGTCGTGACACCGGCAAGGATGATCGTTCCATTGCGGGCGACTGAGCTGAGGCTATGTTCCCAGGTTGCTGGTCCCACATTGTCGACAACCACATCGACTTTTCGGGGCAGTGGCTCACCCGCTCTGAAGGTTCGTGACGCGCCGATCGGCTCCGCGTAAGTCGAGCCCGGATCGTCACGGCTGGTCGCCCAGACCTCGATACCGGCCGCCGCGGCGAGTTGGATCAGCGCCGTGGCCATGCTGCCCCGAGCGCCCTGTACCAGCAGGCGTTGGTCCGGCATCATGCCCGCTCGCACGAAAAGAGCTCGGTACGCCGTAAGCCAGGCTGTGCCGAGAACCGAAGCGACCTCCATCGATATGCCGTCGGGAATTGGGATCGCATTACGTCGTGGAATGGCGATGGTGTCTGCAAAGGTTCCCGGCAGGAATTCGCTGAAGATGTGCCAGTGGGGATCCAGCGTTTCGGTGCCCCGCCAATCGTCGCTGCCGACCACCGGATAGATGGCGATCGGCGTTCCATTATCGAGCGTGCCGGCGCCGTCATTCCCCAGGATAATTGGAAACCGGAGAGGCTCCGGGTGGTGCGTGATCCCTTGCAGGATGAAGAGATCGTGCCGGTTCAAGCTCGCATGGGAGATTTTGACTCGCACCCAGCCTTCTCGGATCATTGGTGCCGGCTGCTCGCCGATACGGAGCGCGCTCAGCGGGTTCTCCCGGCTGGGATTTTCAGCGTAAACGGCAAACATTTGACATGGCCTGTTCTCGGCAATCGGTGTTGGCGAAGAGCGAACAACAACGGGAGTGTGGCTAAGTCCTTGTGTGTGAAGCTACAGCCTTCCGCGTTGTTGTTCGCGTGTTGTCTCAAGCGGTGGGTATAGTGCCGCCGTCGATCACATATTCAGTTCCCGTAATTGCAGCAGCGCGCGGCGACGCGAGGAAAGTGATGAGGTCGGCCACTTCCTGCGGTTTCGTCGGCCGTCCGAGGGGTATGCCGCCAAGAGCGCCCATGATGATCTTCTTGCCGCCCTCGTAGTCCGTTCCCGCTTCCTTCGCGAGCCGCTCGGCGAGTGCGACGGCCGCATCGGTTTCAATCCAGCCCGGCGACACGCGGACCACCCTGATACCCTTTGGGGTCACTTCCTTTGAGAGGCTTTTGCTGTAGGTCGAGAGTGCGGCCTTGGCCGCCGCATAGGCGGTCGTCGATTCCGGGAGCGGCAACTCGTGCTGTATCGAGGTCACGTGAATAATGACGCCCGACCTCTGAGCGATCATCGATGGTAGAAGCGCCCGGTCGAGTCGAACCGCAGGCAGCAGATTGTGGTTCAATTCTTTCAGCCATTCCTCATCGCTCAGGGTAGCGAAGCCACCGGCCGGCGCACTCGAGCCGCCAAGCACATTGACGATGATGTCGATGCCGCCGAAATGGACCAGGGCCTCTTTGGCGACTTTCGCGCAGCCCTCGGCGGTCATAAGATCGGCAGCTATATAAAGGGGACCCTCCGCTTCGGCTTCGGGCACGGTCCTGGCAGTTGTCGCCACTCGCGCGCCTGCGGCCAGCAAAGCCCGAACCACGGCCGCACCCGTACCCTTGGTTCCACCCGTTACCAATGCACACCGGCCCTCCAGACCTAGATCGAAGTTCATTAGACGATCTCCAGGTGCGCGATCGTATCGCTCGCAAGTACGAAGGCGTAACGAAGATCTACCGGGCTGCCGGGGAAGTTACCGGTCAGGTGCGCAGTGACGATAACCTTTCCCCCATTGTCCTCAACGGCAATCGGCTTGCTGGTATATTCGTACTTGGTGGACGACTCCGCTTTCCATCGAGCAATGGCATCGCGGCCTGTGTGCGTTTGTCTTTCATCAACTACCACTGCATCAGGGGTAAAGCACTTGGCCACCGCGGCGCCGTCCTTTGTGTCTGCGGCAAAATAGTCTGCAATGGGCTTGGGAAGTATAAGGTGCATGAGTTGATCTCCGGCTCGACTTGAGTACCGGATAAAATTGCCTTAACGTCACAAAATCACAAGAACGCACGAAAAAGTAAGGTACTCACCAAAAAGTATGCCCCATCAATATACCCGGGAAACAGCGGCCGAAGGAGTTGAGGCCGCACTCAAGCTGCTCGAAGGCCGCTGGAAGCTGGTGATCCTGTTTCACCTATTCGGCGGACGGGTGTTACGCTTTTCCGATCTCGAACGTGCCGTTTCGGGGGTCTCCCAAAAAATGCTGATCCAACAGCTCCGGCAATTGGAGAACGATGGTATCGTGCGCCGCATTGTTCACCATCAGGTGCCCCCCAAGGTTGAATATTGTCTGACGGACTGGGGACAAGCATTGTGTCCGGCGCTCGATGCCCTGCTGACATGGGCATCGCAGCGGTAGCAAGGCGCTCGATGAACTGATGATCGATCGAACAACTATCATTTTGCCCATCGATTCTCGACGATCCGGGCTGCTTTTTCAGAGGACAGCCTGCTGACCCTAGAGTTACCACGCGGCCTTCGCAGGGATATCGTCTGGATTTCACAACGATTTTCGTTCAGAAACTTCCCTTTTTGCAGCGGCTTGAGCGGTTACGCAAAAAAGAGGATTTGCTCGCTTAAGAGGGAACCTGCGCAAGCGGGTCGAATGGCCAGATCCATCGAGAATGCTATATCAGCTTATCACTTGCTTCATTTGCAATGGTTCGGAGGAATGATCGTCCGTGTCGCGCATGTGGTGATGAAGGCCGAATTCCCGCTATTGCCAACGAACTTTAATCGAGCCTGTCGGTGGATGTAGGCCGATACCTCAACTGCCGCAATTGCTAGCGCACCACCTCCCTCACGATAGTTTTTTGAGGCTACCAGATTAGCTCACCAATCAACTAGAAATTGAAGTCGGTCGAGCGTATATATCTTCCAAAGATTTGGAAGGATTTTATAATGCGTCCGAACATGATGAAAGCATTGACGGCAAACGAAGCGGCGTCGGTCACCGGCGTTCCGTTGAAACAAGTTAATCGTATCATCGATGCGGGACTAATGCGGGGTTTCGTACGAAAAGAGCGCGGAAGCAGACTAGTTGCGTCCCAGGCATTGATTGGATTGCGGCTTGCCTATTTGACCGCAAATGCCCTTACGCCATCTGCGCGTCAGCGCATCCTTGAAAAGGTTCTGGCAGACCAAAGTCAAATGACCGTGCAGGAAGCACCGCTGCGGGTCGACTTGCAGCCATTGATAGAGGATGTAGAGGCTGGCCTGGACCGACTTGACCGAGCACGACAGGCAGTGAAATCGGACCCGGCTATCCTCGGCGGCGATCCGGTTTTTGCTGGCACGCGTATCGTCGTTCATAGCATTGCGGACATGCTCGCCTCCGGCGAAACAGCAGAGGCGATAGCAAAAGCGTATCCACAATTGAAGGAAGATCAGATCTCGATCGCTGCGGACTATACGCTTGCATATCCGAGACGCGGTCGCCCGCGCGGAAAACCAGCGTGGCGCGGGAAGGCAGCAAAGTCATCGCGAACCCTGAAATTCGATGATCTTCCGGTCGCATAGTGAAATTTCTGATCGACGAGTGTTTAGGACCCACGCTCGCGACAATGGCGCGCGAGCGTGGGTTTGAGGAAGCGACCTGAGTGCTATGGCTCGGTATGTCCAGACAGGGCGATCATACGGTCGCGCGCCGCGCAGTCGATGATGGCTATATCCTTGTTACCCCAATGCCGCGGATTTTCTTCCTCTTTACGAGCAGGAAGACGTTCACGTTGGCGTAGTCGCGCTAAAATACAGCCGCCAGCATAATGACATTGGAACTGCAAAAAAGACTTTCTCTGTTGACGTTGGAGACGCTTCACGGAGAGGAGCACTGGAATGAGGTTCTGGAGATCTCGGTTGCCGCGGACCTGCTGATTACGGTTGATCCCTCCGATCTGCCAAAGCCTGACAAATGACATACTTCTTTTCCGCCCCGCCTTGTCGCCGCCTTGGTCTGACCAGCCGCGGCTGCACCGAACCCCGAGGCGGGTTTCGGCCCTCCGGTCACGATCACATTTGCGCAACTCCTCCAGACAAGCCCGCACGAGAGACGCGGAGCGTGCGCGCCGTTCCACGCTTTCTGGCCATGCCGGATGGCGCCGTAGCCGGCCCGCTCGATCTCGCGACGCGGAAATTTCTCGTCCGGCGCCTTCAACTCCTGCAGGCACACGACATCAGGCTTCGCCTCATCGATCCATCGCAGCAGCACGTCGAGGCGGCCGTTTATGCCGTTGACTTTATAGGTAGCGAGTTTCACCGGCGCTTCCGTCATTGCTTGCGGTCGCCATTGTCGTCCTGGCGAGGCTTTGCGTCATGGCGGGCAGCGAGCGGGAGACGTCGACGCGCTCCTTGAACTTGCCTTCCTTGTCGCGGCGGACGCAACGCTTGTCGGTACCGGTATCGATCAGTTCGCGCTTGCTCATGGCAGGACTCCCTTGAAGTTGCTGCTTGGAGAAGCGCGCGTGATGATCAAAAGATGCATGCGATTCAGTGTGCTAGCGCAGAGATTGTTCGCACGATGGCTGCATTAGCCCGCTGTATGGGCCAAGATCTCGCGGACCTGCGTTGGGGTAATATCAGCCATTTCCCCGAGTTGTACGTGACCGGCGCGTTGAAGTTGAGCGACTACGTCGTCGGTGGAGATTTCGATAGGGGCGATGTCGGCCGTTTTGACCGGCAAGCCCATCCGGTGGAAGAAATCTTCCGTGAGATCGATAGCTTCTTCAGCTGCTGTCTTGTCGTCCGCCGCGGTGACCCCCCAAACGTTACGTCCATAGCGGGCAAGCATCATCTGCTTAGTGCTGGCCTTGAACCTCAACAGCGAAGGCATGACTAAGCTGAGCGTGCGAGCGTGATCGAGGCCATAGAGGGCGGTGATTGCATGGCCAATCATGTGAGTGGACCAATCCTGGCTCACGCCCGCACCGATCAAGCCGTTGAGCGCCTGGTTAGCGGCCCACATGACGTTCTCTCGGGCCTCGGGAGAATTGTCGTCAAGCAGCTTCGGCCCCCATTCGATCAGCGTGCGGAGCAATACTTCGCTAAAGCCGTATTGGACGGGCGTGTTTCCGGGAACGGTGAGATATTGCTCGACCACATGCGTGAAGGCATCGACGACGCCATTGCCGAGTTGACGTTTGTCCAGGCTCGCCATCGTGGACGGATCCATTATCGCGAATGTGGGCCGCGCGGCTTCGTTGGCGAACGGTATTTTCAGATTGCGCACCGTGGACGAAATTACGGATACAGCGTTACTTTCGGAGCCGGTTGCCGGCAAAGTCAGGATGCAGCCGATCGGCAGGATCTCTCGCGGATAGTTGCCAGCAGCGAAGTTGTCCCATGGATCGCGATCGGTGGCAGTGACGGCAGAGGCCAGGAATTTCGCCGCGTCGATCACCGAGCCACCGCCAACTGCCAGAATAAGGTCTGCATCGGATGTCCGCGCTGCTTCGGCTGCTCTCAAAATCGTCTCATAATGCGGATTGACTTCAATGCCGCCGAATTCCGTTAGTGTATAACCGGCAAGAGCGTGTACCACCTGATCATAGACGCCGTTGCGTTTGATCGAGCCGCCGCCGTAGAGGATGAACACGCGTCTTCCTGGGAGGATCAGGCTCCGCAAAGCGGCAATTTGTCCTTCACCGAAGACGATGCGCGTCGGGTTCTTGAATTCAAATTTGAGCATCATATCCCCTATTTCTGACTGCGGTCCGCGTCGTTGTTGAAGGTCAGTTCGACGTGACCGAAATCATGGAATTCGACTGCAAAATGCTGCCCCGGCTTTCCGAAGACCAAATCCGTGAAAGTACCGGTGGTAATGACCTCTCCGGCCTTGAAGCTTTTTTCCGACTGTACCGTCCGAATGAAATCCAAGGCCGGAAGCAAGGGATCAACACGAGCATGGCCACCAATCCGGTCGAGAATTGTCCCGCCGTCGCAAGTCAGCGTCACCCGCAATTTGGAAAGATCTATGCTGCGCCAGTCGGGACGGTCTTCTCCGATCACTAAGCCACCGTTCGACATGCGGTCCACAAGCCGATCGAGGATTGGTGTATCTTGATAGCTGACAAACCGGCTTGAGACGATTTCGATGACCGGGAAGGCCGTCAGGATCGCCTCGATCTCCGAGCGGGAATAGGGCTCGCACCGGCTTGGCAGATCACGGTCGAAACGAAAGGCAATCTCGCCTTCGACACCTAGCGGCGCATACATTTTGCTGGCAACCTTTGCCGGAGAAGCAAAGCAATCCGCTTCAAAAATGACGCCCCACATGGACGCACCGGTGGATGGATCGGTGGTCACTTTCCAGCCGCCGGGGTTTCCTTCAAGTTGTGCGACAAGCGCGTGCTGCATCGCAAGCGCCTCGGAGATTGACGAAGGCTTGCTGGCGACGGGCAATGCCGGAAGCCAATTGCCGCTTTTCGCCACATCACTGAGCAGCTCGATCGCCGTCTCCAGATCAGCCGATTTCATCGGCATTACTCCCCGCTCTCGAAAAATTGCTTGGCGCCGCGTGCAATCAGGTCGTTAATCCAGCCGACCCGGATGAAATCTTCGCGAACAGGTTTGCCGGCGGCACGAATGCGGCGCGAAGCGTTTTCGACGGCGGCAAGTACATCTGGATGTTTCGGATTGCCGGGATGTCCTAGTGATTGCGCCAGATCCATCATGCCGAAGCTCATATAGTCGATGCCCGGCAATGCGGCGATATCGCCGGCTGCATCGAGCGCGCCCACGGTCTCGATCATGATCGAAACGCACATATCTTCATTCGATTGCGCCATATGGGCCGGCATATCCACGATGCCCGCCATGAATTTCGGCCGATTGCCGCCGAAGGAGCGGTTGCCGACCGGTCCGAAATAAGCGGCATCGACAACGGCTTTCGCATCCGCCAGCGAGTTTACATGCGGCACGACGATGCCTTTTACGCCGCGATCCATGAACCTACAGATGGTCGCGGCGGACGGGTCTGGAACCCTGGCGATGGCGGTGATGCCATGCCGCTCAGCGGTCACGCAGGCATATTCCAGATCGCGGTTGTCGAAGGCGCCATGCTCGCCGTCGAGGTAGAGATAATCGATGCCGACGATCGCTAGAAGCTCAATGACGCCGGTATGAGGAAAGGTGAGGTGTAGCCCGCGGATCCCGCGTTGTTCGGCAATGGCGAGCTTGATGCTGTTGGTCGTGGTCAAGACAATTGTCCTTCCTGTGAAGTGGCGGGCCTTCCTGCCGGATCATCGGCTGCAAGCGCCGAACAAAATTTGCTGAGGGCAAGCATGCCTGGATCATCCAGACCCCTACTCTTGTCGCCATAGAGGCGGGCGCGGCCTATCCGATTGGGCTGGTCGCGAAATGTTTCCAAGGCTTCATTGGCAGACTGAGCTGCCGCGGCAAGGTAGGTGGAAGGTTCGGCATCGCCAAGCGCTTTGGCAATGGCCTGCAGGCCATCGATCACGGTCTTATCGCCAATGGCTGCACCACCACGCGCCAGCATCGCGGCGCATATGTCGCTGATGAGTTCGGGAATGCGTTCGGCGGCGAGGGTGGTTTGCGTACGGGTCGCTTTGGAAAGCGTCATCAACGCCGTCATCACCAGTGTGCCGAGGCTGGACCCTGTCGAAGTCGACGCCGCCATGGCAAGGTTCATGAAGGCAACGCCCAGATCATCGGTAGAGCTGAGATCGACCCTGGCCATCCCGTCGGCGAGTCGTTTCAGCATGCCGCCGGTATCGCCGTCGCCAAGTTTTGCATCGGCGGCGTTCAATTCGTTTTCAGCGCCGGTAAAACAATCCTGTGCCTGCCGGACCGCTTGCGAGATATCGGAAACGGCAATCACCATCAGCCGACCCTCCAGAATGGGCAGGAGGAAGGGGCCTGCAGGAGGTTTTCGATTTCGTCGTCAAGAAAACACAGGCTAAGCGATGCCCCGGCCATTTCCATCGACGTCGTATAGCGGCCGACCAATGGTGCCACGATCTCCCAGCCAGCAGCCCCAAGCTGTGCGGCCACACGCCGATAGAGAATATAAAGTTCCTCTAGTGGGGTGGCACCAAGGCTGTTGACCAGTAGGGATAGGCGGGTTCCGGTGCTTGCAGGCGCGCTGGCTAGCAAGCGTTCGACCATTTCATCCGCGAGCGCATCGGCAGGCTTGATACGATCTCGCCAGATTCCAGGTTCGCCATGAATACCCATGCCCATTTCGATCTCGCCATCCGGTAATTCGAAGGTCGGTCCGGCCGCGCCCGGCACGGTGCAAGGCGCCAAGGCAAAGCCCAGGGTCCGGGTCCGCTCAACCGTTCGGCAGGCGATCTCGGTGACGTCGGCGAGTGTGCCACCTGCCTCGGCAGCCGCGCCTGCCGCCTTGTAGGCATAGATTATACCTGCAACGCCGCGTCTCTTTCCGATCTGATCCGCGTCGGCGCTGGCGATATCGTCCGTGCCTAGCACGGTGGTGGTCTCTATGCCTTCCATCTCAGCCATCTCACAGGCCATATTGAAGTTCATCCGGTCGCCGCCGTAATTCCCATAGAGGCAAAGAACGCCCTTGCCGGTATCGGCTGCGGCAATGGCTTCGCTGCAGGAGGCAACATTCGGGCCTTCGAAGACATTGCCGACCGAGCAGGCGTCCAGTAGCCCCGGACCGACATAGCCGGTGAAGAGCGGCAGATGCCCGGAGCCACCTCCGGAAACGACACCGACCTTTCCTGCGACAGGGCCGTCGACGCGTCGGATCACTCTCCCGCTCGTACCATGACGAATAAGGGACGGGTGGGCGAGAACCAGCCCGTTCAACATCTCATCGACATAGTCGCGTGGGCTATTGATCAGTTTACTCAAATCGGATCCTCATATGCTCATTGATCTGCGGGCCAGGATGAACGCCGCAATGGCTACATCAGATGGTTTGCGGATGAGTATTGGCGGATGGGTGCGCCATCCAGGAATGCCAGAATGTTTTCGACGCTGTTGCGGTAAAATATCTGGTACATTTCGCGCGTGCCGTAGCCGACATGCGGCGTCAAAACGACATTTGGAGCGGTGCGCAATGGGTGTTCGGCAGGCAGGGGCTCTTCGTTGAAGACATCGATCGCCGCCTGAATGCGCCGGTTGCGCAGGGCTTCCAGCAACGGCTGCTCGTCGATAAGCGGCGCGCGGGAGGTATTGACCAGAACGGCACCGTCACGCATCCGCGACAGTTGCGCGCGACCAACGATCTTTTCCGTCTCGGGCGAAAGAACCAGGTGAAGCGAGACGATGTCGGCGCGGGCAAAGAGATCGTCAATGGAAACGGCTTCCACGCCGGCGGCCGCGGCTTTGTCATCGGTCATGCTGCGGCTCCAGGCAATCACATTCATGCCAAGCGCGCGGCAATAGTTTGCAATATGGCCACCGATCAGCCCCAGGCCGAGGATGCCGAGCGTCTTGCCGGCCAGGCGAAATCCCGGTGGGACATTTTCCAGGAACGAGCCCCCCTTGATGGATGCATCGCCTTCCGGAATGCGACGGGCGGCGGAAAGCATCAATGCGAGCGCGTGTTCGGCCGTATCCTGGCCATCCTCGCCGCCGCCGGTAATCGAGACGGTGATACCACGACGCAGCATCTCGTCGAGCCCCCGGGCGCGCCTACCGGTCATGTTGAAGAATTTGAGGCGCGGCAGGCGAGAGATGACGTCATTGGAAAAGGCCGTGCGTTCGCGCATCGCCAGGATAATGTCGAAATCGGCAAGTGCCTTGACGACATCGTTGGAGCTGCCAAGCGGCTGATGGAAGAATACCACCTCCGCGCGAGCCGTCAGCGCTGACCAGTCGGTGCTGTGTTCGGCGATGCGTTGCCAGTCGTCCAGCACTGCCACACGTATTTCCGGACGAGCCTGTGGCTCCCCGCTATAATCGACATTGTGCGAAGGCATTGATTATCCTCGATTATTGTATCAAGCCGATCGATAGCCAGGGCACTAGCGCGATGATCACCACTCCGATGGTGAGGATTGCGAGATAGGGCCAGAGATGGCGCATCGCATGATTGGGATCTGCGCCGCCGATGGCGCAGGTGATGTAGAAGCCGACGCCGAACGGCGGCGTGAAGAGACCTAGGCTCATCGCCAGGATGGCCACGATGGCATAGTAGATGTCGTTGATCCCCAAACCTTGGGCGATTGGGAACATTAGCGGTCCGAAGAGAACGATGGCCGGCAGGCCTTCCAGGACACTACCGAGAATGGCGAACAGTAGGATTGATAGCGCCATAAAGGTCGGCATGCCGCCGGGCACTTCAGCAATAGCGTCGGCGAGTGTCTGCGAGAAGCCGGATTGGGTGATCGCCCATGCCATCCCCGTTGCGGCGCCCGTCACGAAAAGAATGGCGCCGGAGAGCGATGCGGTCGCCGCCAGCATCGGAAACAGCCGCTTCCATTCGAATTGGCGGTAAAGCACAAGGCCCACGAGCAGCGTATAGACGGCGCCGACCGTCGAGACCTCGGTGGCGGTTGCCACACCTTCAACGACGGCACTTCTAATGACAAAGGGCAACAGCAAGGCAGGCAATGCGACGAAGAAACTCTTCCACAAAACGCTTCGCTTCACGGAGGGCGTATCGTTTTTGGGTGCTTTTCGCGTCCGATACCAGACGAAGGCGCAAAGCATGACGCCGAGCAGGACAGAGGGCAGCAAGCCGGCGGTGAACAATCCGGCGATCGATAGTCCGGTCACAGAACCGACCGCAATCAAGATCAGGCTCGGGGGCACTGTCTCGGTTTGAGCACCGGTGGCCGCCAGCAAAGCAGTCATGGCGGCACGGTCGTTGCCGAGCTTTTCCATCTCGGGAAACAGTGCCGGTGCGATCGCTGCCATGTCGGCAGCTTTGGATCCGGATATGCCGGAGACCAGGTACATCGCCGCTATAAGCACATATTGCAGGCCGCCACGAACATGGCCGAGCAGGTTCGACAGAAAGGCGATCATACGCTGCGCCATGCCGGTCATTTCGATCAGCAGGCCGAGGAAGACGAATGTCGGAATGGCGAGCAGAAGAAGCTGAGACATCCCGGCATCGAGCCGCGCCACCAGAATTGATGGAGGCACATAGGTGCCCAATGTCAAGTAAGCAAAGGTGGCTGCGCCGAAAGCGAAGGCTATCGGGATGCCAACAAAAACCATGAGCGGCACGCCGACAAGGAAGAAGATCGCCAAATTGGCCTGATCGAGATCGAGAAAAGTAGATTGCAGCAAAGCCAGCGCACCGGTCGCGACAATCGCCACAGCGAGCGCAATTATTGATATCTTCAAAGGCATGTTACGCAGGCGAAATAAAGCGGCGATGATCATCAGGCCGATGCCGACCGGCATCGCGGCAGCGCGCCAGAACATCGATATTTCCAGGCTGGGGCTAATGACGCCGGCTTCAGTTTGCACATGCTCGAACGAGGGCGGCAGCAATAGCACCAGGAAAACCAACACGATGACAACTGCGAACCCTGACAGATAATCCTGCCAGGACGCGGGAAGCATCGATACGAAGGTCGTCATGCGCATGTGTTGCCAGCGCCGAAGGGCTAGCGCAGAGCCGAGCGTTCCCAGCCACAAGAACAGGATGGAATTGAACTCGTCCGTCCAGATGAGCGGATGATGGAATGCATAGCGCGCGACGATGCCGACAAAGAGCACGACGATCTCTATGGCCAGCAAAACGGCAGCGATGGCGGAAATTGTCCCGAGAAAAAGCTCGTCGAGCGTCGTGATCCAGCCCGTCTTCCGACCGAGATCCGCCGGCTTTCCAACGGTCTCGCTGGTCAAGATGTTCGTTCCAGCCATGACTTCCCTCCCTGATTAGCTTGCCGCCGCCATCGTCCGTCGCTTCGCGGTGGCGAGGGCGGCTGCGGGGTCGGAACAGTCTTTGACGAAATCCCTGAGTTCGGCATTGAACCTCTCGGCTGCTTCGAAGAAGACTGAATGTCCGCATCCGTCATAGAGGCTCAGCGTCGCATGCGGGATAAGTCTGGCGGTGATGACTGCAGCATCGGGGAGGACCAGAATATCATCACGGCCATGGACGATGAGGGTGGGAACAGTGACGCGCCGCAGGGCGGCCTCGGAAATCGCCGGCTCGGTCCACCATTTTCCGATCTGCTGACGGATCTCGAACGGGCAAACCATGTTGTAGCCGAGGGCGAAGGCGAATTCGTCAGCATCCGGTTGAAGGCCGAAGCAGTTACGCAAGAAAGCCGAGGTAATATCGATCCGGCTGCCGAGATCGTCGATATCGAGTTTCTGGACGACAGCGTTGCCGGGGCCGATGACCTCGGGCACCTCCACCGGGCGGCAGGACAGGAAGCCGACACCACTCAATTGCGTATCACCATAGTCGACGAGATATTGCCGAACGATGCGGCCACCGAGCGACCAGCCGGCGAGGATGGGCTTGTGCAGCTCCATCGCATCCATGACTGATTGTACCTCGCCGGACCAGCGCTTTCCATCCTGGTACCATTGGTCGCCGAAAGGCTTATCTGAGAGGCCATGACCGCGCGGATCGAAGGAGATGATACGGAACTTCTGCATCTCCGGCGCCGAATACTGCTTGACGAAGGACAGGTAGCTCTGGGCAACGCCGGTGACCAGCAGCAGTTCGGGGCCGTTCGGATCGCCCCATTCCCTGACTTCGAGTTCGATGCCGTCAGCGGTCTTGACGCGACGACGGTGGCCGGCCGGCCGGCTTTCCAAAACACTTGTCAATTCGATCTCCAAATCAGCGTCGACCTTGAGGCTGCTTCACATTATGGTCAGCCGAGCGGACCGGTATAGTGTTCGAGACGGGTCCACGCCTCGTCTCCGATCTGCTTGCGCCAATTGGCATAAAAGCCGGCCTGTTTCAGCTTGGCGCGGAAAGAGTCTGTTTCCGTCGTGTTGATCGCCAGTCCCTTGCCCTTCAGCTGGTCGATGAGTGACTGGTTGAGCGTAACAAGATCGGCTCGCTGCAAGACGGCTTTTTCACTGAAGACCGTGTTGGCGATGTTCTGAATATCTTCCGGCAGGCGTTTCCACGCTGCGCCATTGGCGATGATCCAGAAGCCGTCCCAGACATGATTGGTTAGAGACATATATTTCTGTACTTCGTAGAACTTGCCGGTATCGATCTGGGACAACGGATTCTCCTGACCGTCGACAACCTTAGTCTGGAGCGCGGTGTAAATTTCACCGAACTGCATGCTGACGGGCGCAACACCAAGCCCCTGGAACAACGAGACGAGCGGTGGAGCGCCCGGCACCCTGAGCTTCAGACCGGTAAGATCGTCGGCCGTGTTGATCGCGCGTGCGCTGTTGGTGATTTGCCGGTAGCCAAGATCCCACATCTTATTCATCGGTACGAGATTGGTATTGACGGTGATCTGATCGCGGACATAGGAACCGAGATCGCCGTCCATCGCTTCCCAGACCTTATCGTAGTTCGGGAAGGCGAAGCCCATCCCGTCGATTGCGGTCACTGGCAGAACGGATGCAAGGATCAGGCCGGCAGCGGGGAAGAACTCAACCGCGCCGCTTCGGACCTGCGACAACAAATCGTTGTCGCCGCCGAGCTGGCTGTTCGGGAAAACCTGAATGTTCAGGCGTCCGCTGGTCTTTTCGAGAATCTCGGCTGACGCCTCGACTAGGCGCTTGCTGAAAGGATGGTCGGCCGGCGTGCTATGGCCAAGCTTATAGCGAAATTGTGCTCCCATAGCGCTGGACGATATGGTCGCGGCGGCGACGGCCGCAGCCGCTCCGCCCATGAAATGACGGCGATTGATATGCATCTGAATTCCTCCCATTCCTATGTCTGTCCAAGCGGCCGTTCCTCTGGTGCCGATCTCAGCCTTTTCTTCAGTCAGTTTGTATCATGGCGTGACAGCGATGCGGACGCCATTGCCAATTCGTGAACCGGCGTGCGCGGTTGGCGAAGGTCTCGCGATAAGACTATCGTTCGAACGTAAGGTCTTGTATTGACTATAGTTCACACAAAAGCGCAGCGAACAGCGCTTGAACATCCTTGATTGCCGATAGCATCGTCTGAAATCGGGATGCTTCAGTTTAAACGACATTCGAGCGATCGCTAGGCGTTCGGAGGAACGCGTGGCGCTCTGGGGAGGACCATTTGACACGTGTCGACTTGATTACACTCAGTCTTTTCATTGCCGTGGCGGAGGAGACGAGTCTCGCCAAGGCTGCAGAACGGGAGCATCTCGCGGCTTCGGCCATCAGCAAGCGTTTGGCCGATCTTGAGCTGAATTTCGATATCAAGCTGTTCGAGCGCAAGCCGAATGGCATGTTTCTGACAGCCGCCGGTTCGGCGCTTCTGCATCATGCGCGGCTCGTCATGCGCAATGTTGCCGATCTCGAAGCCGAACTGCAGGATTTTTCCGCCGGCGTGCGGGGTACCATCCGCGTTCAGGCCAATGCCACCGCCATGGCTCGCTATCTGCCGGAGGATCTCAAAAGCTTTCTTGTTCTTTATCCGGAGGTTCGTGTTGAGCTTGATGAGAGCACAACGCCGGATACGTTGCGCGCCATCGCCGACAATGCCGCCGATATCGGAATTTATGGCGACGTCATCGTTCCCGCCGACCTGACGTCGCTTATCTATCGCGCAGACCGGCTCGCGCTGCTCGTACCCCTCGATCATCCTCTTGCCGCAAAGGAGTGTGTTAGCTTCGCCGATACCGTGGAGTATGACTATATCGGAGCGCCGAAGGGCAGTTCTATCGATACCGCACTGACGCGAGCGTCGACCGATCTCGGCGTGTCCCTGCGGATGAGCACCAGAACCTCCGGTTTCGACGCGATCAGTCGCATGGTTGCCGCGGGGCTCGGGATCGCGGTCGTGCCGGACAGCGTTGCAACCAGCTATGCTGAATCGTTGAATGTAAAGGTTCTGAAACTGAATGAACGTTGGGCGGAGCGGCGGCTCATGATCTGCGTTCGCAGCATCGATGCGCTGACCCCCGCAGCTGCCGCGTTTCTCGCCCATCTAAACTGCACTTGATCTAAATCCGCTGGCTGCGGCGGCGACCCGGAACAGTCGTCGCCGCTCATTGATCTTATTTCCGCTCGACAGACGCCCAGAAGTCGCATTGATGCTGTGTGGCAAAGTTGGTCACGCTGCGGGACTGAGGCTTATTGAGCGATTGCACAGGACCGGCCTTGGCCTCTTCAAATCGTGGCCAGGCGGGGGCACCTTTGCCGCTTGGATTGCCGGTGCGGGCAAAATTTGCCCAATAGGCACGCATCTGTTTGCCGAGCGCCTTCTGGGCATCGGTCATCTCAGGCGTGCCTTTGAGCGTAATGCTGCTGAGATTAAAGAGATATTGCAGCTCGCTGAAATGGCCGGCGCGATAGGGGAAGCTGATCGGTGGGGCAACGATCGAACGCGCATCCGTATCTGCCATCTCATATTCGAAGGTAGGCGAATACTTCGCCATGATCCTGTTGATCTCATAAGCTGGGCAGGCGATGACGCCATCGGTGATGACCTGGGCTGCGGCAAGACCGGGAACCTTGTATTTCTCCGGGTCGTAGGTCTTTGCGATCGCTGGAATAGCCGCGTCGGTGAAGCCGACGCGGGGGATGAACGATCCGATGCTCTGGAGCGCCTTGTTGTACTCCTTAGCGGCCAAGGGAGCCCCGGAAAGATCGAACATGAAGCCGGCGATCAGGTTGCCCTCGTCATGATTGGTACCGTTGATGACAGGCACGCGATTGTATTCGCCTGCCTTCAGCGCGTCGGTGATTGGTCCCGTCAGCAACTTTCCATCTATGATCGTGGCGATCGGCGTTGCCTCTGCCGAAACAAGAGCATCGACAGGGGCTTTTCGCAGGCAGGCGGCGGCTGTCGGGCTGGCATCTGCCGGGCAACCCACTTTTTGCGCTAAGGTCTTGCCTTGATCTTCCGCGGCCTGCAATGCCTCGTCGGCCGGTGCGCCGCTTTCGATGATAGCCTTTTGGAACAGACCGGCCGCCATCGGCGATACGATATGCGTATAGATACCGATCGCGCCCGCCGATTCCCCGAAGATCGTCACGTTGTTTGGATTGCCGCCGAAGGCAGCGATGTTGTCGCGAACCCAACGCAACGATTGCTGCTGGTCGAGCAGTCCGTAGTTTGCAACGACGTGATCTTCCGCATCGAGGGCCGGATGGGCCAAAAAGCCGAGAGCACCCAGGCGATAGTTGACGGTAACGACGATGACATCGTTTTCCTTTGCCAGGGCATCTGCGTCATAGACATCGCCGGAGCCACCGGTAAAGCCGCCGCCATGAAAGAACACCATGACTGGCTTCCGCTGCCAGAACTTCATGCCCTTTCCGTCCGTGGGGACGGTAACATTGAGGAAAAGGCAATCTTCATTCGAGGAGGGCGTACCCCAAGGGCTCTTGCCTTGAGGGCATCCGGCCCCGGGCTTGGTTGCGTCCACCGTACCGCTCGCTACTATGGCCGGCACAGGCGGCTTCCATCTCAGATCGCCGGTCGGCGCCTGCGCGTAGCGGATCCCCATGAATTTCGCGAGGCCCGGCGCCGAGGTGCCAACGAGTATCTCCTGACCGCTGTCGACCTGAGGGGCAGCGGCGGAATAAGCCGATGGTGCGGAGAAAAGTGCGGTAGCAACTGCCGCGGATAGCAAAAGGCGTTTGCCGCCGCGCAGCGGCGCGATCAAAATATACATTTCGTTCCTCCCAAACACAGATGCCCGAAGGCGTCCGTTACGACCGTTTTGGTCTCCAAGCCGATGCTTCCCAAACAGAGACTACGCACACAGACACCGGGATGACCATTTCCAAATCAAGAACGGGCGTCCGTGGAATGAGAAGGCATGACGGTCAGCGCAACGCTTAACGGAGTGCCGGCGCCGCCAGTCGTTTCGAATAGGCGGTCAGCGAATTTAGCACTCATCCGGCCAGCCAGATGAATACCTATGGCCAGCTAGTCCTTTGCCCGACGGCGAGCAAACCCGCGTGTCATCGCTCGATCAAAAGCAGCAGATACCAAGCTGCTCTCCGCGGCTGTGGACATAAGCGGCGCCAATGAAGGAGAAAAGTATCGAGGACGCTGGACCCAAATCACATGCCAGGCGTCGTCTGATTTGTCTGTTGATATGGAAACTCCGGAATGGCATGGAGATACCGGCGCCATGCAACGGCCTTCTCGACGGTATTCGAGGGAATGGATCCCGGGTTCATATCGTTTATTTTCCGGTCAATACGGTCAGGGCAGCGCATTCGCGCCGGGCAGGTTCACGTTGTTCCCAGACTCGGCTGCCTGAAGAACGGAGTGTCCCGGCGATACCGTGACAAGAAAATCCTGTCTGCCATGATCCGGCAGTTGGACAAGGGCTGGTTTCCGGCCGGTGCGGCGTCGACCGATGCGGGGCACTGCGTCAAGCAGATTCCGGGTATACGGATGTTGCGCATTTTCAATGATCGCCGCGGTGGGGCCACTTTCCACGATACGCCCGCGATACATCACTGCGATGCGGTCGCACAGGCGGGCCACCACAGCCATGTCGTGTGAGATAAAGAGATAAGATAGTGTGCCACCTTTCTTCAGGTCGATGAGCAGGTCGAGTATTTGGGCCTGGATGCTGACATCCAGCGCCGAAACTGGCTCGTCGGCGACGACGATCGCGGGCTCGGGCGCCACGGCGCGGGCGATGGCGATGCGCTGGCGCTGGCCGCCGGAGAATTCGTGTGGATATCGCTCGGCGTGCTCCCGCTTCAGGCCTACCCGTTCCAGGAGATCCGCCACCCTTTCGTTGATGTCGCGCCAGTCCAACAGGCCACGCGCATAGAGACCTTCCCCGATCTGACGGGCGATCCTCAGCTGAGGATTGAGTGACGAATAGGGGTCCTGGAAGATCATCTGGCATTGCCGCAGCTTTTCGCGGCGTAGCGCTGCCGGCAGATCGTCGAGGGGATCCCCTTCGATGTGGAGTTTGCCTTGCGTCGGTGTCTCCAGACCGACGGCGACGCGGCCAAGCGTCGATTTCCCCGAGCCGCTTTCGCCGATGATGCCCAACGTCTCGCCCCGCGCGAGTTCCAGCGTCACGCCGTTGAGCGCATGGATCGTGCGTCCGTTCGACAGGAAGGATTTGCTTATGCCGTCTAGCTTCAGGATTGGTACTGAGTTCATGTCGCGATTGCCTTGATCCGGTTATAGCGCTCGCGCATCGCCTTCTCGACGGTAAGATGCGAAGACAGCAGCGCCTTTGTGTAATCGTGCCGCGGTGAACCGAGCACGGTTTCCGCCGTCCCGGTTTCAAGTATGCGCCCGCCGCGCATAACGGCGACGCGATCGGCCGTTTCGGCCACGACGCCGATGTCGTGCGTAATCAGCAGGATGCCCGAACCGTAGCGCGATTTGAGGTCCACCAAGAGATCCAGCACCTGCGCCTGAACGGTCACGTCGAGTGCGGTCGTCGGCTCGTCGGCGATCAGCACACCCGGACGAAGCGCCAGGGCGGCGGCAATCATGACACGCTGCCGCATGCCTCCCGAAAGCTGGTGCGGATATTGCGCGAGCACGCGGCCGGATTCCGAAATGCCCACATCCTCCAGGCAGGTGCGCGCCGTCTCGAATGCTGTGTGCCGCTTCATGCCCTTGTGCCGTAGAAGGCCTTCGGTCATCTGGCGCGCGATCGTCAACACTGGATTGAGAGACGTCATCGGCTCTTGAAAGATCATTCCGATCTTCGCGCCGCGGACATCTTCCATGGCCCTGCGTGGCAGGGCCGAAATATCCTGACCGTCGATTCGGATCGTTCCGGTCATCCTGGCCGCCTCCGGCAACAGCCGTAGGATCGACAGCGACGTCATGCTCTTGCCGCTGCCGGATTCACCGACGAGCGCCAGGATTTCTCCCTTTTCGAGATCGAAGCTGATATTTTCTACGGCGGTAAAGACGCCGCTGCTGGTCTGGAAGGAGACGGTCAGGTCACGAACGCTCAAATAGGGCTCGCTCATGGCTGATCCTTTCGACGCGGATCGACAAGGTCGCGGAGACTGTCGCCGATCAGGTTGAAGGAGAGAACCGTCAAGCAGATCGCAAGGCCGGGGAAGATTAGTATCCAGGGCGCCTTGGTTATGTAGTTTCGGCCAGAGGCGAGGATCGCGCCCCATTCCGGCGAAGGCGGCTGGACACCGAGGCCGAGGAACGATAGACCGGCCGCCGATAGGATGGCGGATGAAAACCCGAGCGTCGCCATGACGATGAGGCCCTGGCTGATATTCGGCATGACATGCACCCGCACCAGCCTTCCCGATCGTATTCCGGCAAGCCGGGCTGCCTCGATATAGGGTTTGGCTCTTTCGGCGGCCGCCAGCCCATATGCAACCCTGGCATAGAAGGGGACGAGGCTAATTGCGATCGCCAACGTGGCGTTTCCTATTCCGGGTCCCAGGAAGGCGACGAGTGCCAGGGCGATCAGCGTATCGGGAAACGAATACATCACGTCGATCAATCTCAGCAGGATCGTTTCTGCCAGACGGCTTCCAAAGGCGGCGACGAGGCCGATCAGACCGCCGAAGACGATGCCGCTGACGACAGCCGTCAACCCGATGCCGAGCGACAGCCGGCCGCCGAGCAGAACCCGGCTGAAAAGGTCGCGCCCGAATTCGTCTGTGCCGAAGAGATGCGCCGCCGATGGCGACGACAGTCTTGGGCCGGCCGCCATGCGCATAGGGTCGAAGGGTGAGAGGTAGGGAGCCAAAAGCGAGACCGCGACGATCGCGAGCGCAAGCCCCACACCGAGAACGACGCTGAACGGAAGCCGCCGCCGCAAGACGGCCGATTGTGGTGCGTCGCTCATCTTTGCCTCATGCGGGGGTCGAGGAAGCCGTAAAGAATGTCGATGAGCATCGAGACGATTACGACGGACGTTGCGAAAACGACGATGAAGCCTTGGATCATCGGATAGTCCCTTTCCAGCATGGCTTGTACTGCGAGGCGGCCGATGCCGTTCCAGGAGAAGACGTTCTCCACGATGACCTGACCGCCCAGCAGGTAGGCAAAGACCAGACCGACGACCGTAACGATGCTGATGAGTGCGGGCTTGAGCGCATGAACGAGAAGAACCTGGTGCTCACGCAATCCTCTGGCGCGGGCGGTGCGGATATAGTCTTCCGCCAGCACCTCGACCAATGCGGAACGGGTCATACGCGCCACGAGAGCACAATAGGTCAGCCCGAGCGTCAGGGCAGGAAGAATGATGTTCCGCCAGTCCGTGCCTGCAACGGGTAGCCATCCGAGCTTGAGGGAGAATAGCTCGATCATGATCAGCCCCAGCCAGAAGCCCGGAATGGAGACGCCGAGCACGGCGACGACCATCACCGCAGTATCCGCCAGCTTGCCCCGATTGATCGCAGCAAGAAAGCCGAGCGGTATGCCGATCGCCAATGCGATAGCAAGTCCCGCAACGGCGAGCGCGAAAGTGTTGGGTAGGCGCTGGAGGAGGAGGGTGGCGACCGGTTCGTTACCCCTGATAGTAGTGCCGAGATCGCCTTGCAGGACATGCCAGAGATAAAGTGCGACCTGGTGCCAGACGGGAAGGTCCAGACCGAGCCGCGCCCGCATCTGCGCCATCACTTCCGGCGTCGCCGTCACCGATTGCGCCATCATCGCGGTCACGGGATCTCCTGGCACCACATGGATCAGAATTCCTGACAGCACGATGACTGCAATGACGGTCGAAAATGCAAGAAGCACTTTTTTTGTAATCAGAAGAAGCATCGCTACCCGGCTCGAACGTGGTGCTGCCTCGCCCGAAGGCGGAGCAGCACGGTCAAATCATTGTTTGAGGGTGACGTCATTGAACAGAAGCGAGACCATAAAGCCCATTTTGAAGCCCTCCACCTTCGAGGTGGAAGCCATGAGCCAACCCCAGCCTGGCGACAGTAGCGGAATGGCGTAGGCGTTTTCCATGAGATATTTTTCGATATCGTGAATCTTGGCCGCGCGCGCATCGCCGGAGAGCTGCCGCTGCTGCTCGAGCATGGCGTCGACGTCGCTGTTGAGGCCCATGTTCACGAAACCAGGGCGCTTCCACAGGAAGTAGAGGTAATCGGGATCGACGCCGGACATGCCCATAGTCCAGACGGCTGGCTCGCCGTCCGTATGATCGTTGTAACCCTTCATATAATCGAAGTCGGCCGCCACTTCGCGCGTTTCGATGTCCGCCCGCACACCAATCGCTGCAAGATCCTGCTGCATGATTTGATGCATCTGATCCCAGCCGGGCAGCTTGTGCACCAGGAGCTTCACCTTCAGAGGATTTTCGGGCGTGTAGCCATATTTCGCCATTATCGCCTTGGCGGCATCGGGATCGTATTTTACGCCCCAGGTCGCGCAAAGAGCCTCATTCGTGGAGAAGAGGTTTGGTGCCACCGGGCAATTGGCGGTGTTCACTAGCCCTTCGAACGCGATGGAAGCATAGGCGTCGCGGTTCATGGCCATACCGATCGCTTTGCGGATATCGGGGTTGTCCAGCGGCTTGATCTTCCAGGTGAATGCAGCCAGCATTTGCTGGCCGGACAACTGGGCCGCGTAGACCTTGAAATTGCTATCGCTCTTCAGATCGGTGGCTTCTTCCAGGGACGGCTCGACCATGTCGGTCTCTCCGGAGCGCAGGGCCGCCATTCGCGCAACATCTTCCGGAATAACCTTGAGCGTCAGCTTGTCGATATGCGGCTTTCCGGGATTCTCAATCAGCGGATTGAAATTCTTATAGTCCGGATTGGCCTCAAGCTGGATGCTGTCGTTTCGGATCCAGCTCACGAGCTTGAACGGCCCGGTGCCGATCGGCTTGAAATCGCCGCCTTTGACGGAAGAGGGGCAGATGAAGGCAGCCTGAATGCTGGTGAGGAACGAAGCAAAGGGACCATAGGGTTCGGACAATTGCACCTTGAGGACCTTGCCGTCGACACTGCTGCCCGTGATCGGCCCCCAGGCGGATAGGTTTGGATTGACGGTTGCCGGATCGAGCGCCCGGTCGAGGCTTGCCTTTGCGGCTGCGGCATCGAACGTTGTGCCGTCATGGCATTTGATGCCGTCGCGGATCGTGAACGAATACATCTTGCCGTCCTGCGACATCGACCAATCGCTGGTAAGCCCCGGATGGACCGAGCCATCCTTGTCCATCGTCAGAAGCGTATCAAAGATCAGGTTGGTGACCTGAAGGGATTGGGTTGTGCTCGCCTTCTGCGGGTCGAGGCTATCGGCATCGACCGAGCGGGCGACCGTAAGATCCGTCGCTTGCGCGGCCAATCCGCCGGCCGTCATGGTCAGCGCTATTGTCGCAGCCAATGCCCATAGGCGTTTCCGGGAGGAAATGTATTTCATGGCAATCTGTTCCCCTTTTCGTTTGACTTGCATGTTAGGCAATGGAGATCGGCGGTCTCTTGTCGCTCCAGGGTCTGGCGGTCTCCAGCTGCGACGCCAGGCGGAAAAGCAGGCCTTCGGCGGCCGGCGCAGCCGCGAATTGGACGCCGATCGGCAACCCTTCGTTATTCCATACTAGCGGCACGGACATGGCTGGCGAGCCGTTGACGTTGAAGATATGTGTGTAGGGCATCCACGAAAGGTAGAATTCATAATGGAGCCGCATCGAGGTCGAATCCGGAAAAGCCTCGTGACGCAACGGCGGCTGTGCCAGCGTCGGCGACAAGAACACATCATAGCGATCGAAAGTGGCGGTGACTGCGGCTGCGACCGCATGCAGGCGGGTCGCGGCGACATTGACGTCGACTGCGGTAATCTGGTTACCAGCCTCGATCATCTCCCACAGCATCGGTGGAAAATCGTCCGCGGTCAGCTTACGGCCCAAGGCTGCTTCCTCAAGCCGCATATCGGTCGCATATTCAGCGAGAATGAAGGTTTCAAAGGCGCTCCAACCGTCCTCCGGCAATTCGATGTCGAAAGGCTCGCAGATGTGGCCGAGGCTTTCCAGAAGCTTGATCGTCTCGGCGGCAGCCGCGATGGAATCGGCATGCGTCGCCGCGCCGTAGGGAGCCCTTGTCGAAACGGCAATGCGCAGCCTGCCGGGATCGCGCCCGACCTCGGCCGCGAAGTTGCCGCCGGCCGGGCTGTTGAAGAACTGGCCGCGATAGGTTCCCGCTGTCGCATCGAGGAGGATCGCGCTGTCGCGGACAGAGCGGGTCAACGCATGTTCGACGAGCATGCCTTGCCAAGTGCTGCCTGAAGGGGCGACGGGATTGCGCCCGCGGCTCGGCTTCATGCCGAAGCAGGCGCAGACGGACGCCGGCACGCGGATGGAGCCGCCGCCGTCGTTGCCATGACCCATCGGCACGACTCCCGCGGCGACTGCCGCCGCCGTGCCGCCGCTCGAGGTGCCCGCGGTCCGCGTTACGTCCCAGGGGTTGTTCGTTACGCCGTGGGCGCGGGAGCGCGTTGTCCAGTCCATGGCGAGCTCCGGAACAGCAGTCTTTCCAAAGATCACCAGACCGGCCTTCTTAAAACGCCGCACGAGCTCGCTGTCTTCCCCCGGCTTGATCGCGGCGCGGGGCGGCCATCCCGCGCCGGTCGGCTGTCCGCCGTAGTGTGCCGTGAGGTCTTTCAGCAGGAACGGCACACCTTTGAACGGACCTTCGCCGAGATCCCGGTCAATGAAGCGCCTGGCTTCATCTTCGAATATGGCGACGACGGCGTTTAACTTATTGTTGGTCGCATCGACCGCGGCGAGCGCCGTATCCAGCAGTTCATCCGGCTTGACCTCGCCCTTGGTCACAAGTTCGGAAAGCCCGGTGGCATCATATTTTCGGTACTCTTCTAGCTGCAACTTCATCATCCCCACTATCGAACTGCCCAAAATTACGGCTCGCCCACATTTTTGGCATGATCCTGAAGGGTGAAGGACGAAAATAACTTCATATCACACCAAAGGGTGATACAGATGGTGTCGTCGCTATCCATCTCATGCGGAGTTCTGGTGTCGCAACAAACAAGTTTGATCAACCGGCGTCTGTTGCCTCCGCGCGCATCTCATGGGGTCGTCAATCGGCCTCGCCTGACGATGCTGTCGCAGATGTTGACGCAACATCGGCTCGCTTTGGTTCACGCGCCGGCAGGTTCGGGCAAGACCACGCTTCTTTCCCAATGGCATGAAGCGCTTCGGGAGTCCGGTGTTCTGGCAATCTGGTATTCCGCCAGCGAAGACGATCGGGATCCGCTGGGATTTGCCGATGGGGTCATCCGTGCCGTGGAAATTACCGTCAGCTCTAGCGGCGCTGCGATCCCGTCGCTGGACCAGCCCGATGCGCTCGCGCGGCTCGTCACGATTCTTTCGGAGAGGGCGGCCGCAGGCCCGATCGCGCTTTTCATCGACGACTATCATCTCGCCGAAGGTGGCGATGGCGGGGAGACCATCAATCGCATCCTTTCGGCGCGCGTTTCCCAGCTGACGATCGTGCTGGCAAGCCGCCATCGCCCGTCCATTCCGATCGGAAGACTGCGCGTCAGCGGTGAGATGATCGAGGTTCCCGTCGAGGACCTGCGTTTCAACGAGGCCGAGACGGAGAATTTTTTCAAGCTCGCGTCGTCAGTTTCGCTGACGGCGGACGAAAGCCGGCAGATGCTCGACTATACCGAGGGGTGGGCGGCGGGACTTCGTCTGGCTTCCCTGGTTCTGACCAGGACGCCGGAAGCCCTGGCGATTTCCGTTCCCGTGGGAAGCCACCGGGCCTTTGCGGAATATTTCTTGGAAGAGGTCATACTCGGCCTGCCGGAAGCTGTTCATACGTTTCTTAGCAAGACATCGATCCTCGACACGCTGAACGCCAGCTTGTGCAACGCCGTCACGGGCCGCGACGACGGAAACGAGATGCTGTCCTTCCTCGACGAGGCGCAACTGTTCATCGCCGCCCTGCCGGGAACGCAGCGCTGGTACAAGTACCATCATTTGTTTCAGGAATTCCTGCAGGCCAGGCTATATGCCGAGGCGCGCGCCGATCTCTCTGATCTTCATTCCAGGGCCGGCCAATGGTTCATCGAGAACGGATCGCCGATGGACGCCGTGCGTCACGCCTTCCTGGCGCGCCGTCCCGACTGGGCCGCTGAACTGATCGAAGGCTATTGCCTCTACGACTATCTCAGTCACGGCCGCTTCGAAACCTTTTCTCGGTGGATGCAACAACTGCCGCGCGAGGCGAGAGAGGAACGGCCGCTGCTGCTTTTTCTGCAGATTTGGCGATCGATCAATCTGAGGCGGTTTCCGCAGGCCGAGCAGACGCTGCGCACGATTGAGGCCGCCGCCGCCGATCCCGGCAACCGAATGTCGAACATTGCCCGGAGTACCGGACTTGATGTCGCAGGCCGGCTTCATCTCATGCGTGCGCTGATCGGAGCCTACGGCGGCGACCTTGCGGCCGGTCTTGACCATATCAGACAACTGGAAGGCAGGGAGCTGGACCAGCTTGCCTTCGGCCAGGTCGATCTCGATTCCATTCACAGCTACCTTGCCTTCCACAAGGGGGATCTGGAATTGGCTGAGCGCCTGACATGGCGTGCAAACGGCATTTACGACGGAATGGCGTGCCATTGGGGCGGCATTCACTCCCGCTGCATCGCCGCCATGTCCTATCTCGCCCGCGGCTGGATCGGCGAAGCAGAGCATGTCATACGGGATACGCTGCAGGTCGCCGATCGCAATTTCGAACAGCATTCCTACATGGTCGCCCTGCCATCGGCCTTGCTCGGCATTATCGTTTATAATCAGGGCGACCTCGCGCAGGCTGAACGATTGTGGCTACTTGCCATTCCATCGGAAAAAGCCACGGATGTTTCCGGCCTTTGTGAAAGAGTGCTGATCGCGACAGTCGGGCTCGCCCGGCTCTATGATATGAGCGGTCGATCGGACGAGGCCACGGCGCTGCTCGTCCGCGCAAGTCGACGAGCCTATGAAAGCGAGGATTTCCGTTTGGAGTTTCAGCTCGCTGTGGAACGGGCGGATCGACTCTTTCGCCAGGGAAATGCCGCAGAGGGCAGGCGCGAATGGGAAAGGCTCCTGCTGCAGTTGCCCGAAGCCCGGCGACGCTATCCTACATCCTCGTGGCAAATATGGGACCCTTTTGCAGTCGTGGAATCGCGGTTCCTGTCGGAAATCGGCCAGACGGAGGCTGCGGTCGAAGGGCTCAAGCTGGTCGCACAGGCAGCGCGACAACAGGGCCGCGTATCAAGCGAGCTGCAAATCGGCAGGTTTATCGAACAGCTCGAAAAAGCGGGACCTTCTGACGCCGGCAGCGAGCATCCGGAGCTCAAACATCTTCTCGACTATTATCTCAACCCCCTGCCGACAAGTATGGCCCAAACGGTCCATAACGCCAACATCGTCCGAAATGCGGGAGCGGGCATGTTGACGCAGAGGGAGGAAGATGTGCTGGAGCTTCTGAAATGGGGCTTGTCGAATGGCGACATTGCCAGACGGCTCAATATCAACCTGAATACCGTGAAAACCCATACAAAGAATATATTCTCAAAGCTCGGCGTGAAAAGCAGAACTCAAGCTGTATTGAAAACCATGCCGAATGATTAACAGCAGCCGATCCGGATATGGCGTTTTCATCGATGTATCGGTGATGACGCCAGATTTTTGGATGCTTGCTCCCATCATCCGCCTGTCATATCGGGAAAAGCGGATGTATTGTTCTGCGCCGGACAGGCTGGACGCACCGCCGATCTGAATGTCATAGAGGATCCCGAAAGGCAGTTCGAAGCCGGTTGGGACAACTTGGCAGCGGTGCTGGCTGTCGCCGGCTGCACTTGGTCGAAATGCCATTATATCATGTGCACATGAGCGAGCATATGGATTTGTTTCGAACGGTGAAGAAACGAGTATTTCCACGCGCTTCCTGCGCATGGACAATTATTGGAGTGGCGGAGCTCGCCCATCGCGATCTGCTGGTCGGATATTAAGGCGATGGCGCTCGTCCCCGATCGGAGTTGATCCGCTTTTCCGCACAACAAACCCGCAAGAATTCTTGTTCACTAGCCGCGCAAGCGACGGATTAAGGGCTGCCGTAGTGCTATCCGACTTTGCCGCGAGGCCTCCAATCAGCGGGCGACGGCGCTACGAAGGGTTTTCGCCAATGGATCAAGTTGCGGATAAGCAATGATGTTGTATCGCTAGCGTGGTCACACTCGGCCTCTAACTTCTCATGAAGTTGTGTCTTCGCAACAGCTACGGTACCGATGTAGACCCTTAAAGCAAAGCGCTCTGAACTCCACTGCGAATCCCGCCGGTGGAGTGAGCGATGTTAGCCCGAGCGCTTTATCTCGATGGAATGGTTCGAAAGCGCCATGCAATGGAGGTGTTTTGTAGCCATCAGCTATTTCAAGAATCAAGACGCAAGCAATTTTCCAACACTATCTATGTTCTGCGAGTTTGGAGTTGTCATGGATGGACAACGGGAAATGTTGCGTTGATATGAGCCGAAGGGTCCGGCCTCAGTTCGAAAGCAATGCAATGGGATTTCTAAGCTGGCTACACATCAAGATGGTTAGATTGGGTAGTCGGCGACACGCTGCCATCCTGCCGCATTTCCTCGTCGGGCGGGAATTCGCCTGGCCGGTATCCGACGAAAATCATGCGCTTATTCATCGGATACTGGACAGTTGCTGGGCCTTCCACGGCCGCGTCGCCTCGCGCGAGCAGGTCCAGAT
>NZ_WUEY01000031.1 GCF_010668395.1 Martinezella lusitana | reverse complement strand
CATGGGCATCGCGCCCGACCGTATCGACGAGCTCTCCGCCATGGCGATCGAAGACCCGAGCGCCGGCGGCAATCCGGTGCCGATGACGCTGGAAAACACCAAGGCTCTCTTCCGGGATTGCTTCTGAGCGAGGCCCCGGATCTTCGTGAAGGTGCAGGCAGCGAGATGGCCGAGCGATCTCAATATAGCTCGAGGTGGTGCTACCCATCCTCCTTTTTGTTCCCGAAGGTGTGGCGCAGGCACGATAGGTCGTTTACTTCATAAGCGGCCTCACTGCATAACTTGCCGGAATGGGAGGGGAACGTTTGCGATGAATATAAGACAGCTCAAAGGCTTTGCCGCCGTCATGGATAGCGGACTGATCTCCAAGGCTGCCGACGAGATCGGCATTACGCAGCCTGCCATGAGCAAAATGATAAAGCAGATCGAAGACGAGCTCGGCATCAGACTGTTTGAACGATCGCGTGGAAGGTTGTTTCCCACTCCGGAGGCAAGCTATCTAAAGAATGTCGCGAACTCGGTTCTGAACCAGCTAAACGAGGCCACGCGATTCCTTCAGGATTACGGCAACATGCGTGCCGGCGACTTGCGAGTCATGAGCATCCCTGGGCCGTCTCTCTTCTTCTTGCCAAACCTGATCAACGAGTTCGTTCCCGCGCTCAGCCAGGTGAACGCCTCGCTCATGGCTTGGAATAGCTCAAGCATCGTCAACTGGATATCCAACCATCAATCGGGTGTCGGGATTGTCGAGATCTACGATCCAAATCCCTTTCTGAGACTCGAAACGCTAGACCTGCGGTGTGCCTGTGCGTTGTCGAAGTCCCATAAACTGGCGGCAAAAGAGATATTGACGCCAGAAGACTTATCTCAGGAAAGCCTGGCGTTGATCGTCTCGGATCATCCCTTGTTCGAGGATATTCAGGCAGTATTCAAAGCAGCGAAATGCCCGATGAATATCAAGTTTCAAAGCGATCTGTTCGTCCCGCAATTCGCGATGATCGAAGACCGCGGCTTGATTGGCATCATCGACCCAATCAACATTCGCAACTATGAAATCTACAGCGGTCGATCCGACAATATCGTATTCCGAAGGTTCGAACCAAGGGTGGGTCTTAAGCTGACGGTTGTCTCACCGTCGTTGCGGCCGCTGTCGGCGCTCGAGAACGAATTTCGGAGCGTTCTGGTCGGCGAACTTACGAAAATCGCTGAACCGGTTTTGCGGTAAGCGCGTCCTCGGCTTAGGTTGCGCAGGATGGCGGTCCAATATTTTTGCGCGACTAAACATCTAGCGATTGATTTTTCAGCTGACGTCGTCTTCGGCGAGGACGGTCTCAGCAGCGTTTTCCAACAGACGATGGGCGGGCACACCACCAAGCGGTCTGATCGAATAGATTTGGAGCGCGACAGGTTGCGGATCGGACCGCAGCCGTTTCAGGCGCCCTGACACCATGTCGCCTCGGTAGAGCTGCTCGGGCAAATAGGCGAGCCCTAGGCCGGCGACAGCGAGGTCGGCGGCGGTGCGGAATGTGTTGCAAATCGTAAGATGTCGAAAATGGACGTCGTTTGATGTCAGCCAACTCAAGGTCGACCCACGAAATTGCCACTCTCTCGAGGTTGCAATGACGGGCAGCTCGCTTAGGCTGCGCGGCGTTATCACCTCCGGTATCTCGGAAACGGCTGGACTGCACATCCAGCAGAAGTCAACCGATTCTAAAGGTGATGATGAAAAGCGTGATTGCGGCAATTCACAAGCCGCGAAAGCCATGTCCAAGCTTCCCGAATCGAGCTTCTCTTCAATGACATGGGACAGCGCCACTTCAAGTTCTAGCTGAAGGCGAGGATAGAGGCGTCGTAGCAAACCGATGAATCTTGGTAGCCAAGTTAGAGCGACAATTTCTGCGACGCCCAAACGAATGTAGCCGACAACTTCTTCTTTCGCCGCCGCGGCCTCGCGAAAGCGTTCCGTTGCAAGAAGAATTTCTTCGGCGAATGGCATCAGAAGCACGCCTTGGGGGGTCAGGCGTGCCGTTCGCTGGGTCCGATCGAAGAGCTGCGCGCCGATTTGGGCCTCTAGCTCCTGAATCCGCATAGAAACAGCCGATTGTGTGGCATTTAGCCGATGCGCGGCTCTCGCAAAACTTCCTAGGCGTGCGGCCCAGTAAAAGGTCAAAATATGCCGGTGGTTCATCGACATCCTCCATATCGATCTCCATAGTTCAATTTTTTTGAAATGTGGTCTAGCGAATAATTCGATTTTTTTGGGGTTTCGCTTGTGCTGAATTCTTCACGACAGGACGCCAGTCAAGAGGCCGCTACGAAAACAAGTCGGAAGTCAGTGAGGAAACGTGTCTGGTAAATTAGTTGAAATCGACGCCGCTTTCGTCGAGAAAACCGTTGTTGAGCTCGCCTCTTTCGGAGCGGTCGGTGAGACCGGCGTCTCCCGCACTGTCTATTCGCCAGAATGGGTAGGTGCGACCGATTATTATGCCAATGCTTGTGCCGAAGCAGGGCTTGAAGCGTATCGCGATGCCGTTGGCAACGTGTGGGGAAAGCTGCCGGGTTCCACTGCGGAAAAGTCTATCGCGTCGGGCTCCCATATTGATTCTCAGACGCCCGGCGGACGCTATGACGGTGCATTGGGCGCGGTTGCTGCGCTGATTGCCGTCAAGGCGTTGAAGGAACAGTTCGGCATACCTAAGCGTACGATCGAGGCGGTAGCCTTTTGCGAGGAGGAATCAAGCCGCTTCCCCAACGCAAATTACTGGGGTTCGCGCGCGATCACCGGGCGTATTCGACCGGAGGACCCCGATCGCGTTATTGCGTTTTCGGGTGAGACGATTGGGCAGGCTATGCGGGATGTGGGACTTGATCCCGCCCGCATTCCCGAAGCGCAGCGGAATGATATCGACAGTTTTGTGGAGCTACATATCGAGCAGGGGCCGATCTTGGAGCAGGCCGGTCTGCCGGTTGCTGTCGTCGATGCCATCACCGGCATTCGTCAATATCGCGGCGAGATCAGGGGCGTGCAAAATCACGCGGGTGCCTTCCCTATGGACATCCGCCACGATCCCTTGGCTGGTTTCACCGAAATCGCCTCCGGGCTGATCGATACGGCTCATCGTGTTGGACGCCCTGCGGTAACAACGGTCGGTCGCGTCCTCGTTGAACCGAACTTTCCGGGCATCATTCCGGCCAAGGTGGAATTCTCGATCGATGCGCGACATCCCAATCCGCAGGCCAGACGCCGTCTTTACGACGCGCATGAAGGTTTGATGCAGGAGGTGGCGCGGCGACGGGGATTGGATATCCGCTGGGATGTCATGCTTGACCACGAGCCATCACAGTCCGATCCAGCGATCGTGTCCATGCTGCAGCGAGTAGCCACTGAGCAGGGGGTTCCGTTTTTGACCATGCCAAGCGGTGCCGGCCATGACTCGCAACAAATGGCGGCGATCGCCAAGGTCGCGATGATTTTTGTCCGGTCAAAGGACGGGCGAAGCCACACGCCAGACGAGTTTTCCTCGATCGAGGATATTGTCGCCGGCATCCGAGTGCTCGCAGCCGGCTTGCATGCCCTTGCCTATTAAGATGAAGGAGACCAGGAATGACCTATCCGCGTGATCTGAAAGGCTATGGGGCCCATCCTCCCGATCCTAAATGGCCAGGCGGCAAAAACCTGGCGGTGCAGTTTGTCATCAATTATGAAGAGGGTGGCGAGAATTCCGTCCTGCACGGCGATCGGCAGAGCGAAGCATTTCTTGTCGAAGAGCCAGCAGTTCCGTTTCAGAACATCCGCAATCTGAATGTCGAATCGCAATATGAATACGGTACTCGTGTGGGCTGGTGGCGGCTCCATCGTATGTTTCAGGAGCGTCAGTTCCCGGTAACGATCTTCGGCATAGCGGCCTCATTGCAAAAGAACACTGAGGCGGTGGCAGCGATGAAGGCGGCAAATTATGAGATCGCCTCGCATGGGCTCCGCTGGATCCAATACGCGGAGATGCCGGAAGAGCAGGAGCGAGCGCAGATCGCCGAAGCCATCCGCATTCATACGGAAGTCACCGGCGCTCGTCCTACCGGCTGGTACACGGGGCGCATGAGCACTAACACACGAAGGCTTCTGGTCGAGGCGGGAGGATTTACTTACGACGCTGATTCCTTTTCGGATGATCTGCCCTATTGGGTTAAGGTGGAGGGCAATGACCATCTGGTGGTTCCCTATACGCTCGATAATAACGATGGTCGCTATGTCAACACTTACGGCTACCAGTCACCGAGCTTCTCGGCCTATCTCACCCAGGCGTTCGATTTCCTGCGGCGGGAAGCCCAAACCTCGCCGCGGATGATGAGTATCGGCTTGCACACGCGCATAGTCGGCCGGCCGGGCCGCGCGGCCGATCTGGAGCGGTTTCTCGATCACGTTGCCGCTTGCGATGATGTTTGGGTCACACGACGGATCGACATCGCCGAGCATTGGCGCAAAACCCACCCGCCGCAGTCATGAGCGCCGCCATCCTAGTGGCAGGTGCCGCCGGCTTGGTGGGTGGCGCCGTAATGTCAGCTCTGCGCAGACGTGGCAGGCCAGTCATCGGCATTGACCTGACAGCCGATGCGGACCGCGATGTGCTCGCATGCGATCTTTGCGACATGAAGCACCTGGAAACGGTCGCGAAGGAATGGGATCTGGCGGCTATCGTCCACTGCGGGGCCGTCTCGGGGCCATCGCTTTATCGGGAGGATCCTGGCTTTGTAGTAGGGACCAATATTGGATCGACGCAAAATCTACTGGACCTTGCACGGAAGCGTCAGATCCCACGCTTTGTTTTTGCCTCATCTGCCAGTGTTTATGGCCCGACCGACCCTTGTTTGGATGTGACGGAGAATATGCCGCTCCATCCTAGTTCGGTCTATGCCGCAACCAAGATCGCTGGGGAAGCGCTGGTCGAGGCGTATTCAAGCCAGTATAGCCTTTCGGCAGCGAGCCTGCGGATTGCCGCCGTCTATGGACCGGGCCGCCGAACACCCTGCGTCATACGGGAAATGATCATGGCGGCAGCCGAAGGTAGAGTGCTGAACCTGCCAGTCGGCGGCCATCAGCGATATCACTACATCCACGTTGACGATGTGGCATCGGCTGTTATTGCTGCCCTTGATGCCGCAGACTTCTCCATCTCGGCCTATACGATTGCTGCCGACCGCGGTGTGTCTCTGGGTGAGCTCGCAAAGCTCGTTCGTGAGGCCGTGCCGGGGCCGCATATCGATGTCGAAGCAAATGAGGATCCGCTTTCCGATCCTCAAGGCCCCTATGATCTCAAAGCCGTGCAACGCGATCTCGCTTGGCTGCCCACAATCGAGCTGACGGCCGGCATTCGATCTTACGCGGCTTGGTTACTTCAGAAAAAATGAAGGGGATGCTTCAAATCAATTCGATTGCCTGAATTGTCCATTGTCACGATCCTGATCTGGCAGGGACAACGAAATGATCCTTGAATATCACAAAAACAAGAAAGGCCGCTCCAAGAGTGGCTCAACCAGAGGGTAAATTGATGATCAGAATTCTTGCCGGCCTTGCCGGTTTGACCGTACTTTTTGCAATCGGTGCTGTGCCAGCCGCCGCCACCGACCTTAAGAGCATCGAAATCAGCATCATCGAACATCAGAAGCTACCGGTCTTTGTGCCGCCGGGCCCATCATTCAATGCCAAGGCCTGCATGACAGACAAGAAGCTGATGGTCGTGCCATTTTCCAGCGCAGTGGAATTTACTGGCGGGGTGGCAACCCAGATGACGGAGATCGCCAAGCAAATCGGCTTTCGATATGAGCATTACCGGACGCAGGGCCAACCATCGCAGTGGATTCAGGGTATCAATCAGGCCATCACACAGCACTACAACTTGGTTGACGTGCTCATGTCTGATCCACGTGTCCTGCTGCCGCAGGCCAAACAGGCCGATCAGGCGGGCGTCAAGATTGTTGCTGCGCATGCTTCAGGCTTCGATACGCCCGCACCTGCGCCATTCCAGAATGTCCAGATCGATTATACAGAAGCCGGTCGGCTGATGGCGCAATGGGCCGTCTTCAAGACGCAAGGCAAGGCAAACGTACTTGCCATCGTCGCCGAGGATTCATTTTCCGCCAACTCGTTACAAAACGGCATCAAAGATGTGATGAGCCAGTGTAAGGAGTGCAAGGTCAAGTATCTGAATGTACCTGTGACCGATTGGGCTACACGCATGCAATCGACGGTTCAGTCAGCCCTCCTCGCCGATCATTCGATCAACTACATCCTTCCTATCTACGATGGCATGGCTCAATTCGTGGTGCCCGCCGTTGATCTGACCCAATCGGCCGACCGGGTTAAAATCGCTACCTTTAACGGTAGTCCCTACGTTTTGCAGCTTGTTCAGCAGGGCAAGGTCGAAATGGACATCGGCGAGAGCATTGACTGGGTGGCTCACGCTATCGTCGATGCGGAGATGCGCATCCTTTGCGGCCTGACGCCTGTTAAGGATCCGAAGGTTCCACTGTACATCTTCGAAGCGTCGAATGCGAAATCTGCGGGCACGCCGCCAAAGATCTCGACCGGTTATGGCGATGCTTATCTCGACGGATACCGCAAGCTCTGGGAACTACAGTGATGTCGCAGACAGCCGCTTCCGGCGCTAACCTCGTCGTCGAGGGACTGACAAAGTCCTTCGACGGCATCAGGGTTGTCGATGACGTTTCGCTCATCGTGAATTTCGGTGAGATCCACGGACTTCTGGGTCACAATGGCTCGGGAAAGTCGACGTTGATCAAAATGTTGTCTGGCGTTTATGCCCCGGATAACGGGCGCGTGACGCTGGGAGGGCGGGAATTGCCATTGCCGCTGCCTCCCGGTGAGTTCAACCGCTATGGCATCGCCGTGGTACATCAGGCCCTTGGACTTGTATCGTCACTCTCGGTAACCGAAAATCTCCTCGCGCGGCGCCTCGTTCGGCAATCAAATCCGATGATACACTGGGGTAAGGCCCATCGCGAAGCCAGGGCAACGCTTAGCAATTTCGGGCTGGCAATTGATCCGCGCCTACCCGTATCCGCTTTAACACCAGTGGAACGTGCGTTGCTCGCTATCATCCGCGCCTTCACTGAAATTAGCGAAACCACGGGTGATCGTGGTGGCCTTCTCATTCTCGACGAACCGACGCCGTTCCTTCCGCGCGTGGATGTCGAGCGGCTGTTCGAGCTAGTGCGAAACCTAGCCGGGCGGGGGACTAGCGTCATCTTCGTTTCGCACGATGTCGACGAGGTGAAGGAACTGACAGACCAAGCAACTGTGCTTCGCAATGGCTCAATTGCCGCCAGCCTGACCACGGTGCAATCCACCAAAGCGGATTTCATCGCAGCGATTGTCGGGCGTCATCTCGACTCCGAACGTCCCACGCCTGGCAAGCTGCAACGCTCCAAGATCATGACCATTTCGGAGCTCACTTGTGATGGTCTGGCGCCATTCGATCTGGAGATAGGATCAGGCGAAGTGGTGGGTCTTACCGGTCTTGTGGGCTCGGGCTACGATCTTGTTCCCTATTGCATTTACGGCGCGAAAGCCGCAGCCGGAGGCAGGATCATTCTCGCGGATAAAATCGCGACATTGACCGGCATGACGCCGGCCGAGGCAATCAGGCGTCGTATGGTTCTCGTTCCCGCTGATCGGCAGGGGGCTGGTATCGCCGAGAGTTTGACGGTTGCCGAAAACATTGCGTTGCCGGCCTTCGGCCGCTCGCTGCCTCGCTTTTTTGTTCAGGCTGCCAAAGTGGCGCATCACGTCAATCAACTTGTCGAGGATTTCGATATCCGACTTCGTGATTCAAGCCGGCCGATCAGAGAATTGTCGGGGGGAAACCAGCAGAAGGTGGTGCTTGCCAAGTGGCTGCAGACCGAGCCGGACGTTATCCTGCTCGACGAGCCGACGCAGGGTGTCGACGTCGGTGCCCGACATCAGGTCTATGGCTTCATCCGAAACGCGGCCGAGCGCGGGGCAGCGGTCATCTGTGCCAGCTCCGATCACGAGCAACTAGAAATGATTTGTGATCGTGTGCTCGTTTTCAGCCGCGGGCGGGTCGTCGCCAGTCTGACCGGTGCGGACGTGAATAAGGTAACGATCACCCAATATTGTCTCGACAGCGTTGCGGGTACGCTCGCTACCCCACCAGCCACCCTGGAAGAGTATTCTCAATGAGCAAAGCCATCATCGCCGGTCCATCGGCAGACATCAAAGCCGCAAAGCGCGGACGTCACCGCTTCCTCGTCGAACTTGAGCGTCTGGCACTGCTGATCGCCTGGCTGCTGATTATCGCTATCTTCGGCGCGATCTCACCGGATTCGTTCCTGACCTGGCCAAACTTCTCGACTATCTTCGGGTCCCAAGCGGTGCTGGTGATTTTGACGCTTGGGCTGATTATCCCCTTAACTGCTGGCGACATCGATCTTTCTATAGCACAGATCCTGACGCTATCGTCCATGGTCATTGCGGTCTTGAACGTCGATCACGGCTGGCCGATCGGCGCTGCTATCATTGCAGCTCTCATCGTCGGCCTGCTAACCGGCCTGTTGAACGCCTTCTTTACTCTTTATTTTCGCATCCACTCCCTGATAGTCACACTTGGAACGGGGACTTTTCTTCACGGCCTGACGCTGTGGATCAGTGACTCGCGCACGATCGGCGGCATAGATTGGAGTCTGGTCAATGCTGTCATCCTCATCCGCGTTTTAGGCATCCCGCTCGCCTTTTACTATGCGCTCGCGCTGGCGTTGATCCTTGTCTACGTCTTCCAGTTTACTTCGCTCGGTCGAAAGGCGCTTTTTGTAGGGCGGGGGCGCGAGGTGGCTCGGCTTTCTGGAATCCCCGTAACGCGTGTGCGCTTGGTCTGCTTCCTGGCATCGGGCGGGGTCGCCGCTATCGCCGGCGTGTTGTATGCCGGGACTTCGGGTTCGGCAGATCCCAATTCCGGGACGCAGCTGATGTTGCCCGCCTTTGCGGCTGCCTATCTCGGCGCCACGGCCATTTCGCCCGGACGATTCAATCCGTTGGGGTCGATGATTGCGGTTTATCTGCTGGTGACGGGCATTACCGGCTTGTCTATCCTTGGGATCGACACCTTCGTTCAAGACCTGTTTTACGGTGGGGCATTGGTCGTCGCTGTCGCGTTGTCGCAGCTCGTGCGCGGGCGTGAAGAATCCCTCACCTAGTTGAACCCTATTGATCAAAAGGCAGGAGAAAATCATATTGATCGAACGCAATCACACCAACCAGCGAATGAGCCAGATTGTTCAGTATGGCGGTGTTGTCTATGTCGCCGGTCAGGTCGCCAGCGGCGCACCCGGCGGTTCGGTGGCAGAGCAGACAAGCGATATTCTTGGACGTATCGATGCGCTGCTGAGGGAGGCGAATACAGATAAGAGCAAGATCCTGACGGCGACCATCTGGCTCACCGACATTGGTACATTCGACGAGATGAATGGCGTTTGGGATGGCTGGCTATTGCCGGGCCAAGCGCCTGCCAGAGCATGCGTTGAGGCAAAGCTGGCGGCACCGCAATATACGGTTGAGGTTATGGTTGCGGCAGCCGCAGCCTGATCAATATCATGCGTGTAAGGGACTAATTTTGATTTCTACAATATTGTGCACGGCAGAATGGCAAGGATGAAACGGTTGGCGGAGCGCAATGCCCTGGTTATTGGTGGCGCGATAGGGATCGGTCGTGCCGTCGTGCTCGCGTTTGCACGAGAAGGGGCAAGGCTTGTCATCGCCGATCACACACATGCGACAGAAAGCGAAGAAATCGCTACAGAAATACGCGCCGGCGGCGGCGACGCAATCTGTGTAGAATGCGACGTAACGGTCGAGTCAGATGTCGTTTCCGCAGTCGAGGCAACGATCGCCCGATATGGCAGCATTGATGTGCTGGTCAACAATGCCGGTATAGGCGAATCCCCCGGAGATTTCGCAGACCAAAACTGGGCTGATTGGCAACGGTTGATGGATGTCAATTTGCGTGGCATTGCGTTGGGGATGCACTACGCTCTCAAACCGATGCTGAAACAGGGTTATGGCCGCATCATCAATACGGCTTCCCAACTGGCACACAAGCCGGCCGCTGGTGCAGCGGTCTATAGCGCCGCCAAGGCAGGAGTGGTCGCGCTGACGACAGCGGTTGCTCAGGAGGTCGCTGCTCGTGGCGTCCTAATCAATTGCGTGTGTCCGGGACCGACTGATACTGCGACATGGCGACAAAGCGATGCCGATTGGCGCAGGTGGAAAGAGGCACAGCTGCCGATCAGGCGTATAGCGCAGCCAGAGGAAATCGCACCCGCCTATGTTTATCTTGCTTCGAATGACGCGAGCTTTATGGTGGGACAATCGATCTCGCCAAACGGCGGCGACGCCAGTTGGTGACGAACAATTATGCTCTCCGCGCTGATTAATCTTGCTAAGCTAGAGGGGAGATCCATAAACCCTTTCGTTAGAAACTCAGAAGATTGTCGCGAAAATTCTCGTGCTCACAGGTCTTGCGCACGAGGCCGCGCTTCTGCAATTCCGGCACGAGCCCGTCTGTGATCTCGGGCAACATATCGTCGCGTCAGCGGAAAGGCATGGATCAGGAAGCCGTCACCGCCAATGGCGTCGATGGCTTCGCCCATGCGTTCCGCGACCGAGGCCGACGTGCCGACAAACTGCATGGTGCGGGTGGAGCGTCCAAGTCGGGATTCCACCATCTGGCGGAGGGTCTTGCCTTGCTTCGAAAAGGCGGCGAGCGTTCCTCGATGCCCATCCGTGTCGATCTCCGGCAACGGCTTGTCGAGATCGAATTGCGAAAAATCGACGTTGTTATCTGCCGACAGCCCGGCGAGGACGCGGTCGATTGCGTTTTGATCGATCTCGGGAACCAGCGCGGCGATCTGTTCTGCGTCTTCCTAGGTGTCGGCAAGAACGGGCAGAATGGGGAACAGGACCTTGCAATCATCGGGATTGCGACCGTTCTCAATCATGCGGCGGCGAATGTCGTCACGGAATTCCTTGGCCGCTGCAATCGGGTCGTCGCCTGCCATGGCGGCGATCAGCGTATCGGCATGGCGCGCGCCGAAAGCTCGCCCGGGTGGCGAGTTACCGGCTTGGCAAAAGACCGGGCGTCCCTGCGGTGAGCGCGAGACATTGAGCGGTCCGCGCGATCGGAAATACTTGCCGTGATAGTCGAAGCTGCGGACCTTCGTATAGTCGGCATGTGTGGTGGTCTTTGTCATGCACCACAGCGTCCGGCTGCCAGGCTTCCCAAAGCTGCGCGGCGATATCGACGAACGGTAATGTCACGTTGTATGCCTGACGCTGGGCGAAGGGCTTGCCGTTGAAGTCAGGCTGCCGCGCCGGTTACGGCCTTCCAATGCGGCATTGCGCGGATACGATGAATGTGGGTGGCAAGGGCGTTGTGCTTCTGGCGGGACGGGACGAAGTGATTTCTGATCGCAGAAAAGACCGAGATGAACCGTTGCAACCCGCCGGCGGATCGGAAGCCTTGCATCATCCGTTCTCGCTTTCGCAGCGGCAGGTGTGAATTCTCTGCACGATTGTTCAGGCCTTTATGCGATCGGTGTTCGAAGGTAGGCATGACCTCTCGCTTTGCCGCTCCATATGAGCGCAGCTTGTCGGTAACGATGCGCTTTGGCGACGGGCCCTGCTTCTTCAATAACCTGATTAACAACCGCTTGGCTGCCTTTGTATCACGGCGGATCTGGACGATCTCGTCGAGAACATAGCCTTCCTGGTCTACGGCGCGCCAAAGCCAATGCTTCCGGCCACCGATGGAAATCACCACTTCGTCCAGATGCCAGATGTCCTTTCGCGACGGCTTCTTTCTGCGCAGTTTCATGGAATAGGCCGCGCCGAACTTCGGACTCCATCGCCGGATCGTTTCGTAGGAAACGATGATGCCGCGCTCCAGAAGCATTTCCTCCACCAGTCGCAGGCTCAGAGGAACCGGTAATAAAGCCACACGGCATGGGCAATGATCGGCGCTGGAAAGCGATGGTTCTTGTAGCTGACGATCGACGGGTTCATCGCGCCGGCTTAGCCATCAACCGTTAAGCCACTAACAACGTGACATCACCCCTGGCCATCCAGAGGGTCAGACGTCGCTCGTTTCAGTCTCAGTTGGTCCAGCTCATCCGGTTCAGGAAGAAGCTTTCATTGGGGGTCGGCTGGAAGTTCAGTGCTTTCGACGCGCCGTAGATAGCATCCATCTGATAGAGCGGCACGGCCGGGATCTCATCGGCAATGAACTGGCTGATCTTTTGGTAATCCAACAGCCGCTTGCTCTCATCGGACGAAGAGCCTGCTTCATCCAGCAGTGCATCGAGATCGGGGCTGGTGGTGATCGACCAAGTGCTGCCCGAGTGGAAAAGGTAGTTCAGAACGCCGTCTGCATCCTGGCAGGCGCAGGAATTGGTGCTGATCGCCAAAGCCGGAGCGTCGTTCGGTCCCTTCTGGATCAGTTGAAGGAAGGTCGGGGTATCGACCTGAGTGATTTCGACATCGAAACCGACATCCTGCAGTTCCTGGAGAACGGCTTCGGCAACGCGCTGGTCAAAGAAGGCGCCGATGGTGAGCTGGAACTTCGGCGGTTTGCCGGCGCTGGCGATCAAGGCCTTCGCCTTGTCGGGGTCGTAGGGCAGTCCGGTGATCTTGTCGCTCCAGCCGAAATGCGCGGGCGTCATCATCTGGGCGACTGGCTTGTCGAAGCCGCCGAGAATACCTTGCGTGATCCCGTCCTTGTCGATGGCATAGGCGAGCGCCTGCCGGAGCTTTAGATTATCGAAGGGCGGTTTGTTGGGGTTGCCGCGGATGAAGGCCATTCTTTCGGTCAGCACCGGCAGCGCCTTGACACTTTGCGAGTCCTGCAACTGCGCAGCCTGGTCCGAGGTCAGGGCGCGCGCGAAATCGGCGACGCCGGCCTGCAGGTCCGCCAATCGGGTCGATGCATCAGGGACGGCGCGGAACACGGCCTGCTCGAACGGGCCCTTGTTTCCCCAATAGTGATCGTTGCGGGCAAGCGTCACGGACACGCCGCGATCCCATTTGACGAATTTATAAGGGCCGCTGCCAACGGGTGCCAGATTGAACGCCTGGTTGCCGACCGCCTGCACTACATGTTCCGGAACGATGGAAAGCTTGGTCAACTGCGCGAGCAGCGCCGGATAGGCAGTCTTCAGTGTCAGCGTGACTTCGTGATCGCCGGAAACCTCAGCCTTGGCGATCTTGTCGAATTGGCTGAGCTGAGGGCTTTCCAGCTTCGGGTCGATAATCCTGTTGACGCTGAAGGCGACATCTTCCGCAGTCAGCGGCGTGCCGTCGTGAAAGTTGACATCGCTGCGGAGCGTGAAGGCAATCTTCGTGTCCGACAGGCTATTCCACGATGTGGCGATTTCCGGAACGATCTTGCCGTTGTTGTCACGCGTGACCAGATTGTCGAAAATATTGCGATAGACGAAGTAGCTGTCCGGATTCCATTGCAATTGCGGATCGAGTGTCGAGGGTTCGTTGACGAGATCGACCACGATCTGCGGTTTTTCCGCCGCCTGCGTCATGGTGGCGGGAAGCAAGACCATTCCGACAGCGGCTGTTAAAACAAGAAATTTGCGTAATATCATCATCTACTCCTTCAAAGAATGGGTGCGGGCATTGGCGGGCGGAGACACGCCGGCCGTCGATTGGCATTGCTTCACGAATGCTCGTGCTCGAGCCGGGATGGTGCACTCAAATGGCATGCAGCCGAATGACCAGTCTCCTGTAGCGGCTGGAGTTCAGGCGATATCGCTCGACAGAGCGGCTGAACGATCGGGCATCGCGTCGAAAACCGGCAGCCATCGGGCGGATTTGCCGGGCTCGGCAGGTCGCCCTGCAGAATGATGCGCTTGCGATGGCGCTGCGCGCGCGGATCGGGCAGGGGCACGGCGCTCAGCAGCGCTTCGGTATAGGGATGGACCGGACGAGCAAAGACATCCGCCGTCGCTCCAGTCTCTGCGAACCGTCCAAGATACATCACCGCAACCCGATCGGCGAAGTGCCGCACGACCGACAGATCGTGGGAGATGAAAAGATAGGAGAGGCTGAAACGCTGCTGCAGTTCGAGCAGCAGGTTCAGAATCTGCGACCGGATCGAGACGTCGAGGGCCGAGACCGGCTCGTCGAGGATCAGCAGCTTGGGCTGCAGCGCGATGGCACGGGCAATCACGATGCGCTGGCGCTGCCCGCCTGAAAAGGCGTTCGGCTTGCGATCGGCATGGGCAGGATTGAGCCCGACGAGATCCAGCAGTTCCGCCACCCGCCGCTTGCGTTCGTCGCGAGTGCCGACATTGTGGATGATCAACGGCTCGACAATGCTTTCGCCGATGGTCAGCTTCGGATTGAGGGCCGAAAGCGGATCCTGAAAAATGATCTGTATCTCGCGCGACAGATTGGCTCGGCGCTCCGAGGCTTCGGCTGCCACGGTCTCGCCCTCGAAGACCATGCTGCCGGACGTTGCGCGCTGCATTCCGAGGATCGTGGCGCCGAGCGTCGATTTTCCGCAGCCCGATTCACCCACGAGCGCGAGGCTTTCTCCCGGCGCGATATCGAGATCGATGCCGTCGACCGCCTTCAGCCAGCCGACAGGGCGGCCGAGAAAACCGCCGCGGATCGGAAAATGCACGCGAAGATCCCGGACGGAAAGCAGAGGCGCCGTCATGCGAGCGTCCCGATCCATGTCTGATGCCAGCAGGCCGCGCGGTGATCGATGCCGGCCGCGGCGAGCGGCGGCGGTTGATTGCACACGTCGTCGGCAAGCGGGCAGCGCGTGGAAAACCGGCAACCCGACGGCCAGCTGCCGATGTCGGGGACGGTCCCCTTGATCGTCGGCAGGAAGGTCTTCGCGACGCCATCGAGCCTCGGTATCGTCGACAGCAGCATTCGCGTATAGGGATGGTGCTGCTTGTCGAAAATGGCATCGACGGGCGCCTCCTCGACGATCTGGCCAGCATACATGACCGACACCCGATCAGCGATATCGGCGACGACACCCATGTCATGGGTAATCAGCAAAATCGCCGTGCCGGTCTCGGCGCGCAGCCGCGTCATCAGTTCGAGGATCTGGGCCTGGATCGTCACGTCGAGCGCCGTCGTCGGTTCGTCGGCGATCAGCAGGCGCGGCTCTGTGATAAGGGCCATGGCGATCATCGCTCTCTGGCACATGCCGCCGGACAATTCGAACGGAAATTGCCGGAAACGCAGCGCCGGTTCGGGTATGCCCACCTGTTCCAGCATGGCAATCGCCTGCCGCTGTGCCTGGCTTGTCGTAAGCCCACGATGGACGACAAGGCTTTCGGCGATCTGCCGGCCGATCGGCATCAGCGGATTGAGCGACGCAACGGGCTCCTGAAAGATCATCGCCATTTCGTCGCCGCGCAGGCGTTTCAGCGCGGCATCGTCGAGCCTGGTAAGTTCCCGGCCATTCAGCCGCACCGATCCTTTCTTTCGCGTAGCAACGCGCGGCAGCAGGCCCATGACGGAGAAGGCCGTCATCGACTTCCCGCAACCGGATTCGCCGACCAATGTCACGATTTCACCGGCCGCGACCGAGAAGCCGACCCCGTCGACGACAGGCTTGCCGCCGATCGAGATGTGCAGGTCTTCGACGGTGAGGACGGGCTGCGTCATGCCGGCTTCGCCTCGCGAACGGCGGCCCACGGGTTTTTCGGATGGACCATGCCGGTATTGACGCCATCCCGCCGCAGAACCGCCGAGGGCACCGCAAAATTGACGGGATAGAGCGTATCCTCGATCAGGTTGATCTTGAATTCCGAGGCGACGGCCGCGGCCACATCGGGTGCCGCCGTGCGGTTGACGTGAATTGTCGTGCCGCTGGCATCGATACGCGGGCTCAGTAGCGCTTCCTCCAGCGACAGGCCGTAGGCGGCGATATAGGAGAGGATTTGCGCGACAGCGGGAACGATCTGCCGGCCGCCGGCGGCGCCAAGCGCAATCTCCGGCACGCCATTCCGTGTGGCGATGATCGGAGACATGTTGGCGAGCGGCCTGCTGGCCGGCGCTATGGAATTGGGCTGGCCAGGGCGTGGATCAAACCACATCATGCCGTTGTTGAGCGCAAAGCCGGTTTCGCGCACCACCACTTTCGAGCCGAAGCGCGACAGCAGGGTATTGGTGAGCGCAACCATGGTACCGTCGCCGTCCACCACGCTGATATGGCTCGTGCAGCTCTCGCCGGCGGCATGTCCGAGATGCTTCAGACGATATTCGCTGGCGCGACGGATCGCGCGCGCAAAGGCCAGGGCGGCCTCGCCGCTGAGGGGTCTATCCGTCGGCAAGCTGCGATCGAGTTCGGCCATGGCCGCACAAAGCGTCGGCCCTCCCGACAGGCCGGGTACGGCGTGGATGACAAGATCCTTGTATTCTTGCGTCAGCGGCGTCAGCCAGCGTGGCGCGTAGGCAGCGAGATCCTGCCTTGAAAGTGTCGATCCGCCCGACGATAGGCCATCGACCAGGAGATCGGCGATTTCTCCTTCGTAAAAGTCGCGTGCGCCAGCCTCAGCAAGCCTTTCCAGGGTCTTCGCCTTCGCCGTCATCGGTAGGAAGGCCGTTCGGCCACCTTCAGGGACACGCGGGGCGCGGCCGTTGTGCAGGAACAGTTCGGAGGCTGCCGGAAACTGCGCGAGATTGGCGCCGTCGATCGCGAGCGCCAGGGCGGCATACCAGTCGAGCTGCAGGCCGCGATGGGCCTGCTCGATCGCGGGCGCAAGCGCCTCGGCCCATGAGATCGTTCCGAAGCGGGAGAGGGCTTCGGCAAAGCCGGCGATGGCGCCCGGCACGCATATGGACCCATAACCAATCAGGTTGCGGTCGCCTTCGACGGACGGCCAATCGAACCAGTCGCCGTCCCGGCCTGGAACAAGCGGATAAGCGGCAGGATCGAGGGGTGCCGGCGAGATGACGTTGAAATCAAGAACGTCGACCGAGCCGTTTCCGTCGCCCCGAACCATGAAACCGCCGCCGCCGATGCCCGACAGCCACGGCTCGACGACGCTGAGCACAAGCGCTGTCGTCACCGCCGCGTCGACGGCATTGCCGCCCTTGGAAAGGACCGCCGCACCAGCCTCGGCCGCTCGCCAGTTCTGACAGGCAACCAGGCCATTTTCGCTGCTGGTCTCGCGCTTGCCGATCTGCCAGGTCTCGTTCATTTGCTTCGTCCGAATCGCGAGGGGCCGATCGCCGCGGGAATGGCAGCGCCGACGGCAAAACGTCCCTGATTGTTGGAACAGGCGTGATGAGCGGCAATCTCGGCGGCGGTCGCAACCCAGCTCGACGGCTCGGCCGTGATCGTCTCCAACATTTTTTCGAGGATTGCGATACGTTGCGCCCGTCCGAATATCCAGTCGTGGATCGTCAGCGTGAAGAGGCCGCCGAAACGATGGAGCGCGCGCCATTCGGTCAGCCAATCATCCAGGACCGAAGCGCTGGAGCAGGGTGCGCCGCGCTCGGTGCCGCTATTTTCGAACTTGAAGAAGATCGCATCGTCCAAGGCCCATTGTACGGGTATTTCCGTCACGCCCTCGATCTCGTAGGGATGGTCGAAGCCCATGAGGGACGAATCGTAGGCAAGGCCATGGCGCTTTACCTCCACCAGCATATGCGGCGTCATTTCCCAGGCCGGCGATCGGAACCCGACCGGCTTCCGGCCAGTCTGGGCGACGAAAAGAGCAAGGCTGGCGTCGAGCGCGGCGCTGAACTCCTCGTCGGTGATATCGCCGACGAGCTCATGGAAATATCCATGGAGGCCGATTTCGTGACCGGCCTCTAAGAGAGCCGGCAGAAGCGACGGATCGGATTGCGCAACCACGCCCGGCACATAGAAGCTTGCCTTGACGTTGTAGCGCGAAAAGAGATCGAGGATGCGCGGCAGGCCGATGCGAAGCCCGAAGCGCCGGATTTCCAGCCGGGAAAGGCGATTGGAGAGGCCTTCGCGCTGCTCCCAGAGAAAAGGGGAGGTCGCATCGACATCGACGCTTAGAAGGACCGCGCTTTTCTTGCCTTCGGGCCATTCATAGGCCGGGAAGGACGAAAAGCCGCTGCCGGATTTGCCTGCATCCTGAACCATGATCCCTGTCTCCGTGGCTTATAGCGGCTTCTTTTTTGCCTGGTATACGGCAAGTGATCCGATGGAATTGCCGCCATCGGCGGTCAGCGTCGCTCCCGTGATATAGGAGGCAGCATCCGAGGCGAGGAAGAGGACGGCATTGGCCGCATCTCCCGGCTGCGACGACCGACCGAGCGGGATGTTGCCGAGCACGGCGTCGATATGTTCCTGCGTCAGGTGGCTGACGTCGCTGCCGGGGGCAAAGCCGGGTTCAACGATGTTGACGCGGATGCCGAATTCGGCAAGCTCGATGGCGAGCCCTTTGTTGAGCCGGTCGAGCGCTGCCTTGGAAACGCAATAGGGAACGGAGGTGCGCCGGATCTTGCGCGATCCGCCCGAGGAAATGTCGATGATCGAGCCCTTGATGCCCTTGTCGATCATCTGCCGCGCAACGCCCTGCGACAGCAGGAAAGGCGCGCGCAGGTTAATGCCGAAAATCTTGTCCCAATCATCGGCGTTGATGTCGAGAAGGAAGCCGGACGGATAGATGCCGGCGTTGTTGACCAGGACATCGGCCGCGCCCCAAGTGTCGGCGATGTGAGCGAGCAGGGCCTTGATATCGGCGTCAGACGTGAGATCCGCAGCAAACTGAGGATGGTTTCCGTCACCGACAGTTTTGGCGGCAGCGGCAAGCCGAGCCACATTCTTATCCGTCAGCAGCACCTGCGCGCCCGTATTGGCGAACGCCTGGGCGATCCAGCCCCCGAAAATGCCCGCCGCGCCGGTGACGACGACGTGTTTTCCTTTGAAATCGTTCAAAAAATCAACCATTTGATTTAGGTACTCCGTGGGTCGAGGCGGTCGCGCAGATGATCGCCGATGAAATTGACGGACAGGACGAGAAGGAAGAGGGCAAAGCCCGGCAGGACCGAGAGCCACCACGCTGTCGCGACGTAATTGCGCCCCGTCGACAGCATCGCGCCCCAACTGGCTGTCGGCGGTTGCACGCCGAGGCCGAGGAAGGAGAGACCCGCCTCGAACAACACCATCAGCCCGAATTCGAGCGTGGCGACGACGATGAGAGCGCCAGCGATATTGGGCAGAACATGCCGCCGCAGTACCCGGAACCAGCCGGCACCCATGAAGCGCGACAGGCGCAGATAGGGCATGTTGGTCACGGTCAATGTCTGCCCGTAGGCGACGCGTGCGTAACGCGGCCAGCGCGTCAGGGCCAGAACGAGCACGACATTCAGGAGCCCCGGCCCAAGCACGGCGACGGTGATGATCGCGAGCAGAATGGCGGGCACGGATAGGACGATATCAACCAGCCTCATGATGATCGTTTCCGTCCAGCCACGATAGAAAGCGGCAAGCATGCCGATCAGACACCCGAAGACGCCAGACAGCAGCACCGAGGTAATCGCGACGAACAGCGAGACGCGCGCGCCGTAGATCAGCCGGCTCAACGTGTCGCGGCCGAGCTCATCCGAACCGAAAAGATAGGGCGTGTTGCGCACGACCGTGCCCGGCGGTTTCAACCGGGCCAGTAGATTCTGCGTGTTGGGATCATGCGGGGCGATGGCCGGCGCAAAGATCGCCATCAGGACGATCAGCAGCAGGACGACGATCGAAATCGCCACGCCGACCGGCGTCTCGCGCATGAATCGTCGCGATCCGGCAAACGAAACACTCATGCATGCCTCCCGGAAAGCCGGATGCGCGGATCGATGACGCTATAAAGCACGTCGGCGAGCAGATTGAGCAGAATTGCGAGCGTTGCGCCGATCAGGACCACACCCTGGACGATCGGGAAGTCTCGGGCGCTGATCGCCTGTATCGTCAACTGGCCGAGGCCAGGCCAGGCGAATACCGTTTCGATGATGATCGCCCCCGTCAGCAGGTTGGCTATTTCTAGCGCCGAGATCGTTACCAGCGGCACGGCGGCATTGCGCAGCAGGTGGCGCAGAACGATGCGCGCCATCGACAGGCCCTTGGCATGGCCCGTGCGCACATAGTCCTTTTCCAGCTCATCCAGAACGGAGCTGCGGGCGACGCGGGCAAAGGTCGCCATCGACAGAAAGCCGAGCGCAAAGGCTGGCATCAGCAGGCTTGCAATACCATTTGCTCCGGATGTCGGAAGCCAGCGCAGGACCACGCCGAACAGCATGATCAGCAGAACTGATGTCCAGAAGGTCGGCATCGACTGACCGACGAGCACGAAGCCCATCAGCCAGCGGGACTCCCATGAGTGTCGGCGCACGGCAATGAACACGCCGACCGGCACGCCCAGGCCTATCGCCACCACAAGGGCGCCTGCGGCAAGAGATAGGGTGTACGGGACGCGACTGGCGATAATATCGATCACCGGCAAGTGCTGCACATAGGATTGTCCGAGATCGAAGCGGAGCAGGCCCACTAGAAACTGGAAATATTGAACGTATAGCGGCTGGTCGAAGCCGAGAGCGACCCGCAGTGTTTCGATGTCGGCCTTGGATGCATCGGGTGGCACGAGCAGCAGCACCGGATCACCGGTGAGGCGCTGCAGGAAGAAGACGAGCGTCACGACGCCGAACAGAGCGATCACGGCCTGCAACAGACGCTTGGCGATAAATGCAGGCATGACCTATTCCCTTTGTTGCGGGTCTCGGATTGATGCGGGGCGGCGCTAGCTCGTCCGCTTGGGATTGGTTTCGCTCCTGTTCAGAACGGTTGCGGAAAGGTCCGTTCCCGGGGCTGCTTTCGACTTCTTCGTCGGCGATGCCACGGCTGATGCATCCGATTCCAGGAAGCGGGTTTGCGTAAAGCGTGCGAAGGCTTCGCAGGCTTCCGTCAGGAATGCGGTCGCCGCGATCGTTCCGCCCGAGCGCTTGGCTTCGACAAAGGCGCTCCAGTCCGTCACCGGCAGTTTCGAGCCGCCTTTCGCTTCCATGAATGCGAGATATCGATCCGATTTGTCCCAGAGATTTTCGAGCCAGCCGGCAATCAATGGCGCCTTCATGTTCATCGTCAGGAGATGCCGTATCTGCCGGTCGTAACGTCGCGCCGAAACGATATCTTCGCCAAGACCCTGCGCCTGAGCGGCGGCGAGCGCCGCATGCATGTTCGACAGCGTCTCCAGCCGCATAAGTTCGTCGGAAGAGAGCTCGACATCGCCAAGCAGCGGTTCTAGCTGCCGGCGGCCGAGAATGACTTCACGCAGGCCGATGGCGCTGATGGACGCGACCTTCCAGCCGCTGCGCGGCTGCGAAGAGACAAAGCCCGAATGCGCCAGGCGGCCGAGGGCGGCACGGACGATGCCGCGGCCAACGCGGTAATCCCTACAGACCTCAATTTCGGAGAGCCTTTCGCACGGTGCGAGCGCACCGGAGATGATGGCATACTTCAATTTATCCTCGGTGATCGCAACCGTATCGGGCGCGCCGGACGACAGAAAGGGGCTTTGAGTATCGAGCATGCCATAAAACTAACATCTCAGTTATAAGAATTGAAGTGTCAGATTTGCGCAAAGCGCTTCCAAACGAAAGATTTCTGCTAAATGAACACCCGCGCTGAGAAAATTGGTAGCGCGAAGGGAAGTGTCTTCGACACGAGAGGTGCCGAAGGAGCAGAGCTTTCCCCATGCCATTGAACATGGCGCGGCGGACCTCTCGCATCCCATCCGTCAGCGAAACGACATGCCTGAGCCCGCGAGCTCAGGCACCTGTCTGCGCCAAGCCGCATCGGCTACGGGCGGTCGAGCAGGAGCGTATGCGTCAAGCAACTCGAAAGTGCCCAGCGGCAATCCCGGTGAAGAGGGGCGAAGGTTGTAGCCGGCAAAATCAATGGAGCTATCCGAGATCACCTGAAAATCCCGAATTCGAATACGCCGGACCACTGCGTCCTTCGGCACTCGCGCTTGCAGCTCCACGAGGAGAGGCATTGCTTCGGCGAGCGCGGCATTTTCGGCCGCACGACACGCGATCTGAAAGGGCGGATCTCGGAATTGTCCCGAAGCATGCCGCGGCGAAACTGAAAACCCAACTTTTCGGTTAGCTGCCCGACTTGAGAGAGACGCACGTTGCCGGCGAGCTCGACAACTATTTCCCAGCATGACGTGCAGGTGTGGCTGATCCGAATTCTGGGCATGTAGAAAATGCGCACATTTCTCCCGCAGAGACTGCAATGAAAAAATTCTCCACCAGAATTATAGACATTAGACAACTGATGCTTCAGTTTATGAAATTGAGATGTTAGTTTCAATTCATTGTACCACTGCGAGCTCATGCAGGCCGGAACGTGTGAAAGTTTTGAGGTGGAGATTCTGATCGCCGTTCGATCCCGGGCCCGAGGCGACGCGATTGAATGATATTCTCTGGGGACTGGGCGATTTTCGCATATCTTGCTGGTCATGCGCATGCTCGTTTCGATCCCGATCCGAGATTTCTGCCGATTGTGCTGTCGGACCGAACGCAAATCCTCAGGACGAAATTTCTTTGGCATATCCCTTCAGGAATAACCCTCTTTAAAAAAGGACGTGGAAGATGAAGACAATGAAGGTTTTGGCAATTGTAATCCTGCTCGGTGCGGCGACACCGCTGCCGACCTATGCCGCGGCAAAGGATACGATCATTGTTGATCTTGTCAGTGAGCCTTCGTCTCTCGATCCGCAGAAGCAATGGAATCCCGACAGCTATTTCGTTTATCGCAACATCTTCGATCAGCTCGTCACTCGCGACGACAGCGGCAAGATCATTCCCGATATCGCAACCGCCTGGACCTACAAGTCCGATACCGAAATCGCCTTCACGCTGCGCGACGACGTCACCTTCCATAATGGGCAGCCGCTGACGCCCGATGACGTTGCCTTCAGCGTCAACCGCATCATCGACAAGAAGTTCGCAAGTCCGCAGTTCAGCCAGTTCAACAAGATCCTGTCGGCTTCCGTCACTGGGCCGCATGAGGTGACGATCCGCACCGACGGCCCTTATCCAGTTCTGCTGGCGCAGCTGGTAAAGCTGTCGATCGTTCCGAAGCACGTGGTGGAGGTCGTCGGCGACAAGGCGTTCAACCTTTCTCCGGTCGGTTCCGGCCCTTACAAATTCGCAAAGTGGCAGCTTGGCGTCGGCGTTTACCTCGACCGCAACGACGCCTATTGGGGCACGAAAGGCTATTTTCAGCATGCGGAATTTCGTCCCGTGCCTGATCCCGCAACGCGCGTTGCCGATCTGAAGGCGGGAGGCGCCGATCTGGCCGTGACGCTCGACCCGGATCTCGCCGCGCAGCTTCAGTCGACCTCCGGTGTCAAGGTATTGACGACGGTGACGGAGCGCATCGCCTATCTGAAGCTCAATCCGTCGCGGCCGCCCTTCGATGATGTGAATTTGCGCCGCGCCGTCGCCTATGCGATCGACAAGCAATCGATTATCGACGGCCTGCTTGGGGGTTACGACAAACCGGCTTTGCAGTTGGCGTCCCCGGACTATGCCGGCTATGCGCCAGACGTGGAAGGGCTCTCCTTTGATCCGGATAAAGCAAGGCAGCTCGTCGGCGAGGCCGGTGCCGCTGCGAGGCAGCCGATCGATTTCCTAACGTCGCCGACTTTCGATCAGCGCATCGTCCAGGCTTTGGTGCAGCAGTTAAGCGACGTCGGCTTTAAGGTCAACATCGAGAATGTTGATTTCGCCACCTACTTGCAGCGCGTCCAAAGCGAGAAGACCAAGCAGCCGACGCTGTCTTTCGGGCGCTGGTCCTGTGCCTGCCAGGACGCAGACGGCATATCTTTTCCGCTCCTGCACAGCACCAGCTCGTGGTCGTCGCTTTCGGACAGCAGCATTGACACACTTCTGAATACGGCCAGAAACACGCTCGATGACGGCAAGCGGGTAGCTGCCTATAACGAGGTGGCGACGGCGGTGGCAAAGGATGTTCCGGTTCTGCCACTCTATCAGGCGGCCGCCATTTACGGCGCGGCTGATAAGCTGGAATGGAAGCCGACCGCTAACGAGAGCTTTTTCCTCAACCGTGTAAGCTGGCGCGAATAGTGGATAGCGCGCAGGGACGCAAGTTTGAAAAAGGCTAAAACCAAGGCGTCTGATTGGAACGGAATCGACATGCACAGCTAAAGCGCGGGGCGCCGATGCCTTTGTGCTTCATAGGTTGCCATCAGTTTCATCCGCTGACTGTTCGTCATATCACGGCTGAAATCCGTCATTGCCCACAGGACAGCGATGGTCTCAAGCTGGCCCGGATTCGTGATGCCAGATCGAACCAAATGAATCAGCCGAACAGCGAAACCATCCAGGCAATATTCGCTTTTATCGAACCAAGGCTGCGCCGTCACCAGATCGAATACTCGTTCGACAATCTCCAATTCCTTAGGGCGCAGTGCCCTACCCGCGAGGCGCCGCAAACGCTCCATGCCGTCCCCAACCGCATACTTCATATAAATTCCCGCGATCAGACACGGAAAGGTGGTAAGTTGATGGGGCTAATACTGAACATGAGTTATGTCCAATCCTTGCTCTAGGTCAAAAGGGTAACTCTTCTGAGCCTTAGGCTGAACACGCTGCTGCAAGATGCTTCAAGCATAAACTTTAAGTGGAAATATATGCGGAGCCGATTATGATTGCGAGCGAGTAGAGCTCCGCATGGGCAGGGAATAAAATGCAGCGCTATCACCACTTGACGGAAGGTATTTTCCGACCGGACGAACTGGCTATGTTGCAAGCGATTTTCAACGAGATCATCGAACGACCATGGTTCGATTTGAACGAATTCAGCCGGGAGGCTTTCGCAACCCAGGTGATCCAGCTCTACCGCAGCGGATCGACTGATTTTGATGAATTGAAAGAGCTGAGCATACTGACGGCACGCGCTTACTTCAGTCGAGACGACGTAGAGGAAAGACAGAAGGCCATAGAGTGTCTGCGGCAAGTCGAACGGCGCGCTTCGCTCACTGAAGACTAGAATATCTCAAACCGCGACCGCCGACAGAGCGCGGCTATCTCCCGTTCAAATTCTGATATCGCGGCAATCGCCCAAGGTTCAAGCTTGGATATTTCGTCTTTATGGGCACGATTGGCTATAAAGGCCAAACGCAATAATCGAGAGAAGAATTTCACTTGTAGGCCCCTAAAAGAGACCCGGCTCTTTGTCCTCGTGGTGTCCGCCGCGCCAGGTCTCTGCCGCATATGGCGGTGCGGCGACGCCTAACTAATGCACTTTCAGCAGATGACAAGGCACTATACCCTGAAAGTAGTAGCCAGGTGCCTGAATCCGATGCTGGGCTCGGCCGAAATCCTCGTATGGTCCGCCTCCGACCGAGCCCTTCCGCACTGGGGACTGTTGCTTCAGTTCCGACATATCTCGGCTTTCCCGATTCGAGAAAGACACTTCTGATATCGGCAATTTACATGCTGTCTGTTTGTTAGTCCCGTCCCTGCGGCTGAACCAGCCGGCTCTCTTACCCGTGAACCGAACGTGACCGACAGTGTTGATCTCTGCAGGCATTAGAGTCGGCACGATAATCGGTATGCCGGCCTGTTGTCTTATAGCGGCCTAACGAGATCAAGGATGGGCGTTGATGGATGATGCCGTGGTCGATCCGCACCTACGGGTGGGGAGCGTCCAAAGGCTCAGGGTTGCGGACTCATCGATTATGCGTTTGCTTCTCAGCCGCAACACCAATGCACCGAACATGATAATTGGCAAACAGGCGGCTGATATGATTAATAGTACAGTCTTTAATACGTGGATCCCTCGTGCAGGTAGTTCCACGGCGCCGGCGGCCCATAAAGGTGCGGCTGCTGTCGGAAAACGCAGCTGGGTGGTTTGACCGCCGGATAATAAACATTCTGACTGCCTCCGACTATGCCTTAAGATGGTCGTGAGCAAGAGCTAACAAACCACTCCGAGACATCACTGATTAGAGGCGCTGCTGCGTGTCCCGGGCGAAGAAGTGCAGGTTCGGCGTCTTCAGCGAGATCTCGATCTTCTGGCCCGGCGTCAGTTCGGCCCGTTCTCGCATCACCCAGGTCAATTCCCTACCTTGCAGATCGAGCGCGACATGCGTTTCCGAGCCGGTCGGCTCGACGACCGTGACAGTTACGGCAACGCCGCCTTCCGCCGCAAGGGAAATATCTTCCGGACGTATGCCCAGAACGATTTCTCGGCCCTCCGACTGAGCGGGAGCGCGGGAAAGTTCGATGCGGGTGCCGGTGGGCAGCACCAGCGCCGGTGCCGCGCCGCCGGCAAGCTTGCCTTCGAGAAAATTCATGGCGGGCGAACCGAGGAAGCCGGCGACGAAGACATTTTTCGGCCGGTCGTAGAGTTCGAGTGGCGAGCCGATCTGCTCCACCTTCCCGCCCTGCAGCACGACGATCTTGTCGGCCATGGTCATGGCCTCGACCTGATCGTGGGTTACGTAGACGATGGTCGTTTTCAGGCGTTGATGCAGGGCCTTGATTTCGGCGCGCATCTTCACGCGCAGCTTGGCATCCAGGTTGGAAAGCGGTTCGTCGAAGAGAAACACCTTGGGGTCGCGCACGATGGCGCGGCCCATGGCGACGCGCTGGCGTTGGCCGCCAGAAAGCTGGGTGGGTTTGCGGCTCAGAAGTGGTTCCAAGCCGAGAATCGTTGCGGCTTCGCCAACCTTCCGCTCGATCTCGGCGCGCTTGGCACCGGCAAGTTGCAGCGCAAAGCCCATGTTTTCAGCCACCGTCATCTGCGGGTATAGCGCATAGTTCTGGAATACCATGGCGATGTTGCGATCCTTCGGCGGCAGGTCGTTGACCACCCGGCCACCGATCGAGATTTCTCCGCCGCTAATATCCTCCAGCCCGGCAATCATGCGCAGCAGCGTCGACTTGCCGCAGCCCGAGGGGCCGACGAGAATGACGAATTCGCCGTCCGAGATTTCGACATCGACGCCATGGATGATGTTTACCGTGCCGTAGGACTTCCTGACGTTCTTGATGGTCAATCCGGACATGACATTCTTCCCTTCAAGGTGGATCAGTGCTTCTTGCGGATACGGAGCGCCTGGTATGGCTTGCCGGGCAGCTCCACGCCGAAAGCCGCATCGGCCTTGCCGCCGCGCACGACCGCGCCGTGGCGCGTCGGATGCGGGATCGGCGCTTCCAGCTTCTTCGCCGGCGTGATCGTCATCTCCCAGGTGTCGATGATGTCGACGTCATAATCGGTTCCGTCCTTGGGCAGGCCGGTGGACCAGATGACGGGTTGGTGCTCGCCGAGATAGATGTAGCTGACATCGCCATCGCGAGCGCCGGAAACGCGTGTCCACGGCCATTCGCCGAACGAGGCCATGGGCTCAAGGCCATCGACGACATCCTGTTCCAAAAGGTCGCGCAGGAAGCCGATGCGCTTCCAGGCTTCGCCGCGCAGCTCGCCGCCCTTGGCCCACCAGATCAAATCCTGCGGATGCGAATAGGTTTCGCCATGGCCGGCATAGCCACCGCGCGTGACCGTGATCCAGAAGCGATGCACCAGCTCTTCAGCCGTCAGGTTGCCCCACGACTGGATGATGTTGCCCTCATATTCCGGCTCGTCGTTGACGACGGGCTTGCCATAGGCTTCGCGCCATTCCTGCGTGCGCTTCACGTCCCAGTTCTGAATGCAGGTATGGGTGACCCAGGGCTTGCGATGATCGAAGTTCATCGTCGGCTCGCCGTTATGGATCGACTTCAGATGGCCGTAGGGATCGTTCTCTTCGAGAATGTGGAAATAACGATCCCACTGCTGCAGCGGCTTGGTGTCGAGAAGGAAGTCATATTCGTTGGCAAGCGCCCACCAGACGTTGCGATAGGCGGCGAGGCGGGCGGCCAGATAGGCGACGTAGCGAAAGTCCTGTTCGGCCGACATATCGGCATAACCCCAGCGGTCATAGGGGTGGAACATGATGATGTCGGCTTCGATGCCGAGTTCGCAAAGGGCTGCGACCTGGTTCTCGAAATGACGGAAGAGCACCGGGTTCGGCCGATCGAAATCTTCCTTGCCGTCAGCGCCCTTTTCGAAGCAGACGTAAAGCGGCTCGTTGACGTTATAGGGATAGTCCTTTGGGAAGACGCCCATGCGGATCTTGTTGAAACGCGACGTCTTCAGCGTTTCGAGCGTCTGGGCCTGCATGTCGAGTGGCTGGTGTGTCCAGGCATAGCAGGTGGTGCCGAACGACAGGAAGGGCTTGCCGTCGGCATAGGCAAAGTGGAACTTGTTGTGGACGTGTACGGGGCCGTGGTTGCCCTCGGACGGCTTGGTCGCGACGAAGGAGCCAGTCTTGCCATCCAGTTCCGATGTCTTCGACCGTGTGCGGAAGGACCAATCACCTTCATTGTCCGGCATGAAGCGCACGCGGTAGACGCCGTCGCCGTCATAGAAACCGGGCACGCGGATCTCGCGGCTGTTCTGGCTGAAAACGGCATCGAATGCCACATCGAGATAGGGGTTGCCGCCCGAAGGGCCGTCGAAGGCTGCTTCGAAGACTCCCCATTTTTCGACGGACGCGTTGGACATGATGTTCTCCTCGGAAGATGTATGGATGGTGCGACCGCTCAGCCCTTCACCGCGCCGGAGGTGAGGCCGGAGACGAAGTAGCGCTGGAAGATCAGATAAACGATGGTGGCCGGCAGCACGGTCATGACGATCGCCGCGTTCAATTGGCCGTAATCATTGGAAAACTGCCCCTGGAAGGACATGAGCCCGAGCGGCAGCGTCCACATGTGTTGGTCCTGCAACAGCACGAGCGCCATGGCGAACTCATTCCATGTCGAGACGAAATCTAGGATCAGCAGTGCCGCGAGCACTGGCAGGCAAACCGGCAGAAAAATCCGACGAAAGATGGTGAAATGGCTTGCGCCGTCGATGAGGGCTGCCTCTGACAGTTCCTTCGGAATGCCTCTGAAGAAGCCGTAGAGAATGAAAACCTGATACGGCACACCGAACGCGATGTAGGGCAGGATGACGCCCGGATAGGTGTCGATCAAACCGAGCGAATTGACCAGCGTGAACAGTGGGGCAAGCATGACTTGGAAGGGGATCATTGTGCCGAAGACGACGAGGAGCAACAGCAGCTTGTTGAACCGCATACGGATCTTGGCGAGGGCATAGGCCGCCATCGCCGAGAGGATAAGCCCGAGCGGCACCTTGATCACGGTGATGATGGCGCTGTTTAGGAAAGCATTGGCGAAATTGCCACGGCCCCAGGCGCTTGAATAATTTTCAAAGGCCGGCTCGAGTGGCGGCATGAAGGCGCCGGTCGACGTCACATCCGCCTGTGTCTTCAGCGAGGTGAAGACGATAAAGACGAACGGTGCGAGCCAGATCGCAGCGACGATGAGGAGTGCGATCCACAACCCGATCAGTACGGGATCGCGCTTGCGCTTTGCCGGGGTGATGGTCTCGAAGCCTTCCGACATGGATGTTGCCGATGCTGCGGTCATTGTTCGGCCTCCTCATGCTTCTGCGTCCAGCGCAGGTAGGGAATGACGATGGCGATGGTGATGAGCAGCAGGACGACCGAGATCGCAGCCCCGCGGCCGAAATCGAAGATCTGCATGGCCTGGGTGAAGGCCCAGAGCGCCAGCATCTGCGTCGATTGCGCGGGACCGCCGCCGGTCAGGCCGTAGACGATGTCGAAGGCTTTCAGCGACGAAATGACCGACAGCACCAGCACGATGGTCAGCGTCGTGCGCAGCGCGGGCAGGGTCACGTAGCGGAAGATGTTCCAGCGCCCGGCGCCATCGATGCGCGCCGCCTCGACCAGCGTCTGCGAGACGTTTTGCAGACCTGCCAGAAACAGGACCATGGAGAAACCGACTGATTGCCAGAGATAGGCGACGAAGACGGAATAGAGCGCGATATCCTTGTCGCCGAGCCAGTCCTGAATCCAGTCCTGCAGGTGCATGGAAGTCAGGATCTCGGTGAAGAGGCCGAAAAAGGGATCGTACATCCACTTCCACATGGTCGCGACTGCGATCGGCGCGATGATGACGGGCAGATAGAAGATGGCGCGGAAGGTATTACGGGCAAAGAGCTTCTGATTGAGGCTGAGCGCCAAAAGCAACCCGACCATGGGCGGAAAGATCACGCACATGATCGTCCAGATCACCGTGTTGCGGAAGGCGACCCAAAAGACCGGGTCCTGCGTGAAGATATATTGATAGTTCGCGAGACCGACGAATGGTCGCTCCGGCGCCAGGCCATTCCATTTCTGGAAGCTCAGCACAACGACGTTCAGCATCGGATAAAGCGCGAAAATCAAATAGATCAGCATGGCCGGCGCAAGCAGGATCACCGCCTGAACACGTGCATCGTATATTCGATTGCGGAATGACATTATGATTTCTCCCGACGGCAGCTGATGTGTGGGCATGAAAGTCAGGGAAGCCGTCCGCCGCGACTGGCAATCGGAGTGGCGGCTTCCCCCGAGCGATCAGGTGCGGCCCGCGATGAAGGCCTGCAGCTGCTTGGCCGCGTCGGCCGGCTGGATGTTGCCGGAGGCGACGTCGTTGATCACCCGGAAGTATTCAGTCGTGACGTCGAGCGGGAAAGCCTGGTCGCCATTCATGTAGACCTTGCTGTAGGTCTTGAAGATATCCAACCACTTTGCCTCCAGCGGCTTCAGGTTCGAGTACTGGACATTCTTGTTGACGGAGGTCGAACTGATCTGGCCGACGAGATCCTGCTGCACCTTGGTCGAGAGGAAATAGTCGAGAAACTTCGCGGCTAGATCCGGATTTTTGCTCTTGGTGCTAATGTAATTGTACTCGGCGAAGCCATAGAGACGGTTCGTGTTCGTCGGGAACGGCACGACGCCATAGTCGTCAAGGTCGACCTTGCTGCCGCTCAGCTGGCTCACAAGCCAGTCGCCTTCCAGCATCATTGCGGCGCGGCCGGCAACGAACAGCGTGTAGGACTGCTGGTTGCTGATGCCCATGAAGGGCTTCAACGTATAGTCCTTGGTCCACTTGGCGAATTCGGCGAAGGCGTCGGTGGCGCAGGGCTCCTTGGTCCAGTCGGACTTCATGGCCATCAGGGCGTCATGCTTGTCGGCGCCACACTTGGTCTCGAGCAGCACGTCCATCAGGCGCATGACGTGCCAGTTGACGGAACCGCCGAAGGTGAAGGCGGGGATTTTCGCTGCCTTGAGCTTCTCGGCGTCGGCAAGCAGATCCTCGTAGGTTTTCGGCTCTTCGGTGATGCCCGCCTTTTGGAAGAGCTTCTTATTGTAGTAGATCGCTTCGCCCTTGAAGGTGAAGGGAACGCCATGCTTGCCGCCCGGATAGAGATCGGCGAAGGCGGCGGCCGAGGGAAGTAGTTCGTCGTTCCACTTGTACTGGGTGTAGTACTTGTCGAGTGGCAGCGACAGGCCGGCCTTCACATATTCGCCGCCAAGCCCAAGGCCTGCCCAGCTGAAATAGATGTCGGGTCCCTTGCTGGAGCCAGCTGCTACGCGCAGCGCCGTCTTGTGCTCGTCGATGCCGCGCTGAACGATTTCAACATGAGTACCAGGATTGGTGGCCTCGAAGTCGTTGGCGACTTTCTGAAGCGCGGTGTTCGCTGCGCCGTTGTCGAAGTTCAACGTCCAGAGCGTCAGGTCTTCCGCGGCGGCATGGGTCGCCGCCAGACTGGCGGCCGTAATCGCAGCGGCACCGAGCCAGCGCGCATAATTGAAGTTGATAGCCATCTCCCGTCCTCCTCTGAGTAAAGCTGTCGGCGGTTTTCACAAATCGGTGTCAACATGTCAACTGGTATGATGAGATAATCATCCGCTTAGCTTAGCCAAGCGTGGAAGGTTCCACCGGCCAAGGCTCTCCGGAACTCTGGAATGGTGCACCTCAGATGTTCGGTTCGTTCATCCTCGCGCGGATTCCCCAATCCCACCCCGCCGAACGGGAGAGCGAGGATGTACTTCTCGGCATTAAAGTCAGTTCATCACAGCCATGGAAGCAGTTGCGTAGGCTCCAAGCGTGATACTAGTCTTTTCAGGCTGCTCCACCGGGCGAAACTCTCCGAGCTCGATGTGTCGCGGCTTGGCGGTGATATTGACCAGATGGAGTTGCCGCGGCATTCCGGAGGCAGCCGTGAGGAAGGCGAGAACAGCATTAGGGTCGGACGACCGACACTCCCACCAATGGCGACCGGAAAGACGAGATAAGGTGGACACCGTATTCAAGAGCGGTCGTGGGGTTCCCGCCGCCGAAGGTTCATTTTCCGCGGCGATCAGTCCGAAAGATCCTGTCAGCGCCGAAAGCGTCAGGCATTCCAAACCGGCATCGAGGATGTGGGCGGCATAGCCAAGCGCAAAGGCCGCGCCGAAGCGGGCATTGTGCCGAGGGTCGGCATTCGCCATGGCGATGCGTCCGCCGTTGGGATTGTCCATCGTCCGGCTGCCGTAAGGGTTCTGCCGCATCGGTATGGTCGAGGGGCCGATGCGATAGGGCCCATCTCCGTAAATGGCGCGCACGGAGCGGGTGATGAACGGCAATGCTTCGAGCGTCTGCATGACGCTGAGGTCGTCGGCCGCATGAACGATCGGGTTGGTGCAATGGGTGATGAAGTCGAGGCTGTCGGCAGGAACGCGTTTGCGATTGAGCTCTGTGAAATAACTCAGCATGCCGCCGCCGAGGCGCATGCCGGGAAAGGCGGTGTGAGCGGCGGCATAGACCTCTTCAAGAGGTGGGCACTCGGGCCATTTGCTGCCGGGAGGCGTCGATTGCCGGTCGACCGACGGCGATATGACGATCGCATCCGGCCTGAAGCCGGTATCGCGCATCCAGGTCGCGATCTGCCGTGCTTCGTCAAGCGGAGCTTGGCGACACGGCAATGCGATTTCCAATGTCGATCGGCCAGCATGAACCGCCTTGATCGCGGCGAAGGATTTTAAAGCCTCCGCGCCATGGCCGACGTCGGGATCGAAGTGAAACAGCAATTCCTGCGGCGCGATTTCGCTAAGGCGATCACGGGCGGCAAGCGTCGCCCCAACCTCTTCCGGGGTGATGACAAGCCCGATTGCAGGCATCCTGCCGGACTTCGTTCCCGGGCTCAGCGTGACCGGACCCGTATCCGCAACTTTAGCCGATACGGCCGGCGAAGAACGGATATCCTCTACTGTGAGAACGATCCTCTGCCGCATGGGCTCGCCGGCCGGGATGCGGTAGGGCCAGGGCAGGGCAAGCGGGCGAACATAGGTCTTGTAGGATGCGTCGGACCAGTTGCGCTGGTCTTCCATTTCGAATGTGTCGCCTTCCATACGGCATTGTGCCGTCACGTCCGGCATTACGCGATGGGTGATCGCCCGCATGTCCTTGAAAGGTTGCCATGGCTCGATCAGGTCGGGAAAGCGGCTGTCCCGGCAGCTGCCATCGACATGCTCCACCGATGCGGGCATGCCCGCGAGACCGACGATCGGATGCAGGATGCAGAAGCCGCAGCGATTGGTCTCGAAGCCGGTGGCAGAGAGGGCTTCCGCTTCGAAGACGAGCGTGCCCCCCGCCTCGGCCGTGATCCGCACATCGACGGCGAGATTCGTGTTCAGAGGCCCCGCGCAACGCGCGACATAGGAGACGGAGAAGGCGTCTTGCCTCTGATTGATCCGCAGGTCGCCGATGGCGGGCGCATAGGTGCCCCAATCGCGATCGCGAACGAGGTAGGAAACGGCCCGCAGGACCTCGACGCCGTCATAGCAGATGGTCCTCAGATTACCGTCCTTGAAATCGACGGCCAGCTTGCCGGCGCTCAGCCGCACCGGCGGTGTCTCCGCCTCGCGCGTGCCGTAGAACTGAAACGTGTCGCTCTCGGTCGTCATTGCAGCATCGCACCGATATCGACCGCGCGGCCGCTGGTGGCGCTCTCATAGGCGGCCTCGACGAGCGCGAAGGTCTTGAGATTGTCTGCGCCGGAGGTGGTGGTCTCGCCGCCATCGGCGAGGCGGTCTGTCCAGTGCTGCTGGATCGCTAGGACGCTCTCCTGAATGTTGTGCCATGGACGCGAGGCCCAGGGCAGAAGCTGCGGCGAGGCATCGGAAACGGCAATGCCGTCGGGGCCGTTGACCTCGATGCGATAGCCTTGCGACAGCCGGAGTGTGCCCTTCGTGCCGTCGAGCTCGATCAGCGTCTCGGGGAACGGCTCTACGGCGGGCTTGGAGGCGTAGCTGACGTCGACGATCGATGTTGCGCCGTTCTCATGGTCGAGCAGGATGGTGGCGACATCCTCGCCCTTGATCTTCGGATTGACCCGCTTGGTGCGGGCCGTGAGCGATGTGACGTCGCCGAGGATGAAGCGGGCGATATCGAGCGTGTGAATGCCCAGATCTTCGATAATGAAGCGCGCTCCCTCGGCCAGATAAGGCTGACCCGAGAAAACGTCGTAACCGGAGCGAAAGGAGAAGCGGCCCCAGAAAGGTTCGCCGATCGCCCCCGACTGCAGGATGGCCTTGACCACCTGAATAGGCGTCTGCCAGCGGAAGTTTTCATGCACCATCAGCGGCACGCCGGCCTGCGCGCAGACAGCGACCATCGACTTGGCATCGTTCAGCGTCTTTGCGAATGGCTTCTGGCAGATCGCCGGGGTCTTGTGAGCGGCAGCCATTTCCACCAGGGCGCGGTGGCTCTGCACGGTCGTGGCTATATCGACGAAATCGAAGCCGCCGTCGCCAAACATCGTGGCGGCATCCGTGTAGCGGCGCTCGATGCCGAACTGGTCGCCGACGATCTTAAGACGCTCTGGGTCGCGATCGCATATTACGACGATATCAGCGCCCTTGACGTCTTTCCACGCGTGCATCTGATTGATCGCGAAGAAGCCGCAACCGATCAACGCGCCCTTGAGTCCTGCCATTTCAGCCTGCCTTTGCCATTTGCATGAGAGTTACGCGCTGCTGGAGACGCCGCTGTGCCTGATCCACGACCACGGCGACGATGATGACCAATCCTTTGATGACCATCTGCCAGAAGGATGACACGCCCGTCATCACAAGGCCGTCCGAAAGGATGCCGATCACGAAGGCGCCTATGATGGTGCCGCCGATGGTGCCGCGACCGCCCGACATGGAAGTGCCGCCGAGCACTGCCGCCGCGATCGCATTCAGCTCGAAGCTCTCGCCGGTGGCGGGATGCGCGGCCATCAGCTCCGACGATATGACGATGCCGACGATGGCAGCGCAAAGCCCCGAGAACATGTAGACGAAAATCTTGACCACATCGACCCGGATGCCGGACATGCGCGCGGCGCGCTCGTTTCCGCCCACGGCGAAAATATGCCGCCCGATCGGCGTCGAGCGTGCGACATACGCGGCGATCAGCGCGAGTACGATCAGGATCCAGATGGAAACCGGAAGACCGAGCAGCCGGCCGGCGCCGAAGACGTCGAAGCCGGTCGTATCGTATTCCGGCCGCCCGACCAGATTGGGAAAGGTCTGCCCATCCGAGGACAGGAGCGCAAGGCCGCGGGCGACATAGAGCGTTCCGAGCGTGGCGATGAAAGGCGCGACGTTGAGCTTGGTGATGAGCAGGCCGTTGATGAGGCCGATCAGCAACCCGACGGCCAGGGTGATGAGAATGATTTCGTAGATGTCGAAGTAGACGGTATATCCGATCGGCAGATCTATACCGTTCAGGATAAGGGCGCCTGCCACCATGCCGCATAGGCCGACGATCGAACCGACCGAGAGGTCGATGCCACCGGTCACGATCACGAAGGTCATGCCCATGGCGAGAAAGGCGTTGAGCGCGACATGCTTCGACATCAGGATGATGTTGGCGGTCGAGGTGAAATTCGGCGCGAAGATCGCAAAGAAGATAATCACCGAAAACAGCGCAATGAAGGTCCTGAGCTTCATCACCGCCAGGAGAACAGAGCCGTTCGAGCGGTTGGCCGCAAGGCCGGAGGACGTATGTGCCGTCATGACGCGAGTTTCCCTTTGTGTCCGTGTCCGTCGGCGGATGCCGCGATGATGGCCTCTTCCGTCGCTTCGCTTCTGTCGAGTACGGTCACGAGCTTGCCGTTGCTGAGCACCGCGATGCGGTCCGAAAGAGCCATGACCTCTTCAAGGTCCGATGTCGAAAACAGGATTGCCAGGCCCTTGCCGGCGAGCCGGCGCATGGTGCGAAAGACGTCGGCCTTGGCACCGACATCGATGCCGCGGCTCGGCTCGTCCATCAACAGCACCTTCGGGTCGGTCATGAGCGCCTTGCCGATGACGACCTTCTGCTGATTGCCGCCGGACATGGATGTGACCTCGAAATCGGGGTTGGGCGCCTTGATCGAAAGGTCGCGGATCATATCGCGAATGGCGCTCTTTTCCGCCGCCGCATCGATGTGGACGAACAAACGGGCGAAACGGCCGAGGCTGGCAAGCGTCAGATTGCTGGCGATGGACAGGACCTGCACCAAACCCTCGCGCTGGCGATCTTCGGGGATCAGGGCCAGGCCGCGCCGGATGCGTGTGGTCGTATCCTGCGCGCGAACCTCAACGCCATCGACGTAGATCCGCCCGGTGGAGTGCGTATGCCGGCCCATGACGCATTCGAAGAATTCGCTGCGGCCGGCACCCATCAGGCCGTATATTCCGAGTATCTCGCCGGCACGTACGCAGAGCGAAACATGATCGACGGCGAGGCCGCCGGTGCGTCTCGGCAAGCTGATGTCCTCGGCACGAAAGGCTTCCTTGCCGATGGTATGGCTGCTGGATTTGGCAAAGTCCTTGGCATCGGACCCGATCATCGAGCGGACGATCCATCGCGTGTCGATATCGCGAACCATCGCCTGGCCGGTAATCTGACCGTCGCGCAGAACTGTGATGTAATCGCCGATGCGCATCAGCTCTTCCAGCCGGTGCGAGATATAGACGATCGCAACGCCCTGGGCTTTCAGCTCGGCGATGACCTTGAACAGGACATCGACCTCGGCGGCGGAAAGCGCCGATGTCGGCTCGTCCATGATCAGGATGCGGGCATCTAGCGAAATCGCCTTGGCGATTTCGACCAGCTGCTGCTGTCCGATCGGCAGATCCTCGACCATGGTTTCGGCGCTGATGTCGGCGTCGAGTTTCCTGAGGAACTCATTCGCCTTGTCGATCTGCGCCTTGTGGTCGATGCCGAGAATGCCGCGGGTGATCTCCCGCGTCGCAAACATGTTCTCGGCAACGGACATGTTGGCGAAGAGGTTGAGTTCCTGGAAGATCATGCCGATGCCGCGCGCCTGTGCATCGGGCGGGCTGCTGAAGGACACGTCCTTACCCTCGAGCAGGATGCGGCCGGAAGTCGGCCGTTCGACGCCTGCGATGATTTTCATCAGCGTCGATTTGCCGGCGCCGTTCTCGCCCACGAGAACATTGACGGCGCCGCGATGGAGTTCGAGATTCGCGCGCTTGACCGCGACAATGCCGGAATAGACCTTCGAGACTTCCTCGAGGCGCAGGATGATGTCGTTGCCGGAGGCGGTGTTCATCGTCATTGTCCCAATGTCAGGGCCGAAGGAGTCACCAGCGGCAATTGGCCCGACATGGGCTGAGGAAATGCGCCTGTGATGGTGACCGTCTTTCCGGCCAGGCCGTCGCGAGGAAGGGTACCGAGAAAGGCGGCGTTGATCTTCTCATTGAACGCCTTGCCGAACTGTGCCCATTCGATCTGGTTCTTGAAACTGTTGAAGTCGACGAAATCCAGTGCGTCGCGAAGCGCCGTTCCGCGGATGGCCGGTCCGATCTGGACTTTGGCGTCGGCTTTGCCGTCGCCGTCGACGTCAACGTCCAGCGTCGCGGCGCGCGACAACGTGTCGGTTGCAACTATCCTGCCGCTCAGCTTCACGGCATAGGTCCATGGCGAGCCGGATTGCTTGCGTGGGTTGCCGTATCGGGCTCCGGCTTCGTCAGGGCTGGCGGCAAGGGCCTGCAGCACCGCTTTCAGGTCGCCGGCGCGCTTTTCAAGGCTCGGTATCGCTTGGGGCTGCCAGATGGCATCAACCCGGGCAGTCGGATCGAAAGCGTTCTTCGCCTCTGCGGCGGCCTTTTCCTTGGCCGTCGGCGTCTTGATGATCTTGCATCCGGGTAGCGCCGCGATCAGTAAAGTGGCCGCAATCACCCCTGCGATCCTCGCCATGCAATGCACCTCAATCTCTCGACGAACAGGGCGGAGAGCGTGGAGCACGCTCTCCGCGACTGCATGGTTGACCGTTAGTCTTTCAGCGCGAAAGTCTCGAGCTTGTCGGCATTGCCGGCGTTGATGAGAACGCAATCCATAAGCTGCTTCTCTTCCTTCGGCACGGTCTTGTTCTTGATGTACGCGTCGGCCTGCTGCACGGCCATTTGCGCCTGTGCATAGGCAGGCTGAAGCACCGTTGCCTTGATGCCGCCCGCCTTGATGGAATCGCGCACGTCGTTCGACCCGTCGAAGCCGACGACAATCACATCCTTGCGGCCGGCAGCCTGAAGGGCGGCAATCGCACCCATCGCCATGGTGTCGTTGCCCGAGATCACGCCCTTGATGTCGGGATTTGCCTGAAGGATGGTTTCCATCTTGGCGTAGGCTTCGGTCTGGCTCCAGTTCGCCGACTGCTTGGCCACGAGCTTCAGGTCCGGAAAATCATCGATGACATCGTGATATCCCTGCGAGCGGATGCCGGCATTGGTGTCGGATTCCTTGCCGACGAGCTCGACATAGTTGCCCTTCTCGCCCATGAGCTTGACGAATTCCTGCGCGCCGAGCTGGGCACCCTGATAGTTGTTGGAAACGATCTGGGCGGCGGCGACGCCGGTGGCGTTGATTTCTCGGTCGATCAGGAAGGAGGGGATGCCGGCGTCCTTGGCCTTCTTGACGGCGGCTACCGTCGCATCCGCACCGGCATTGTCGAGGATGATGGCTTTGGCACCGCGGCCGATTGCCGTGTCGATGACTTCCGACTGCTTGTTGGCATCGTCGTCATGCGTCATGACAAGCGTTTCGTACCCCAACTCCTTCGCCTTCGCTTCGGCACCGACGGCCTCTGCCTTGAAGAACGGGTTGTCGGGGGCCGGCGTGATGACGGCGATCAGGTCGGCGGCGAATACGGGCATTGCCGTTCCCAGGGCAAGCGCACCGGCGAAGGCTGCAAGTGTCAGTCTGCGTGTCAGTTTCATGGTCTCCTCCCAGTTATGAAACAGGCCCTGTTCCCGGCAGGGCAGCAAAGGGAGGGCGGCGCCCTCCCAGGGACAGCGATCAGGTGATGCGACGGATGCTTTCTGCAATCTCCTGCGGCTCGAACACCTTCTTCCAGTCGTCGCGCATCAGCGCGGGGATGCCGAACTCGATCGCCTTGTTGCAGGCATCCGAGAACACGCCTTCCACTTCCTTGAAGATAACGGCGCCGAGCACATTCATGTGACCCAGAAGGAAGTCGCGGGCGGCCTCGGCCGGAACGCCGCGGGCAATGCATTCATCCATGGCCTGGCGCATGATGACGAGCAGCGACGCGCAAACCGTTTCCGAAAGGCCCGGTTCCAGCATCGCCATCTGCTCGACGGTGACGCGGTGCGAGCGCATGACGGGCGCCCAGATGACCTTGGCGATTTCCTCGCCAAGGTCATAGGTGCTCTCCGGCCCCTGCATCAGTGCCGATACGATGTGCTGTTTGGCAAACAGGCCGCCGAAGTGATCCTTCTTCGCCTGCATGTCGGTTTCGTCGTTGAAGATCGGCGGATGGCACGGGTGGGTAACGAAATAGGTGAGGTCTTCCCGCTTGGGGAGATGTCCCGCGAAGGGGGCGGCGGCGTCGAGAGCGACGACCATGGTGCCTGGCTTCAGCTTGTCGACGATGCCGGCGGCGACCTTGCTGATCGCCGTATCCGGCACGGCAAGGATAACGACCTCGGCACCGTCCAAAGCAGCGTCGACCGGCACGCAATCGATGGAAAGGTCGTTCTTAAGGCGGGCCTTGCCGATATCGCTGACCTCGACATGGCGCACATCGAAACGGGAACCTTTCAGGTTCTTGGCGAGCCTGTAGCCCATTTTGCCGCCGGCGCCGAAAAGAGCAATTGCAGTCATGTTCGTACCTCGTTCACTTTCAGAGTGTGGTAACGCAAGTGGTATGATGAGTCAATGAGCATGCCATTTGTCCGGGCGAAAAATGGGCATGTCCGCCTCAGGATCCTCTGCCGTCGCGGATCTGCGCGAAGTAATCGTCGGTCCCGACCTGTCCGCCCTTGAGGGCGATCTGCAGACCGTTGGTGCGGGAATAACTGCCATGGGCCGTGCAGAGCGGCGATCCGGGGGTTTGCAGTAATGGCAGGAGGGTCGTGAGTGCCTCGACGCGCAGTTCCTTCAGCGCATGGCTCGATGTGTCGCCGCCGGCAATGACGGCGCGGCCGAGGTTTTCCTGTTCGATCAGGCGCCGCAGAATGGTGCCAAGGGCCTGCCCGAGGCGATGCCTTGCGCCGGGAATGCGATCGATGTCACCGCCGCGATCGGCGGAAGGCCCAAGCGCGGTATGAAGAATGACGCTGCGACCGGCTTTCAGGCTGGCAATGCCGTTCTTGACGGCCGCGTCCAGCGCGCTCGCAGCGCTTTCGCCGATAAGCTCCAGCGGATCAAGGTCGATGCCGTCAAACCCGTTGGCCGCGGCGCGGCGAATCTGCCGTTCCGTGGTTGGCGACACGCTGCCGGAAACAACAGCCAGCCGATCGACCCTGCCTGGAGATGCGAATTCCGGCCTTGGTCCCATCAGGCCCTCGCTGCTCCAGGCGCTCAGAAGGGCGTATTCGACACCGGAGGAGCCCGCCACGAAAGCGTTGCCCTTGCCCGCAAGGCGCCACACCTGGCGTCCCGCTGCAATTTGCGTTTCCGGGCTGTCGACGTCGAGAAGCAGAATGCCCTTGGTTTCGGTCGCGAGTTCATCGATCCGCCCGTCTGCATCGGCTGCGCGGATGGTGACGAGATCGGCGATGCTGACGGGAAGGGATGTCTGTTTTCTCAGGTGCAGGGTCAGGTCGGCCTCATCCATCGGAGTGACCGGATGCCGGCTCATGACCGGGTGCCGGTCTATCCGGAAGACCCGGCCCTGATAGGCCGCGAAGAGATGGCCGAAAGCGGTGTAACGTTTCAGTTGCGGCGCTCCAACCACGATCGGCACGACCGACTGTTCGAAGAGCGCCTTGCCGATCTCGATCGCCTTGCCGATGTTGCCGATGTCGGGGCCTGAATCGAACGTGGAGCAGACCTTGTAATGGCATATCGCCGCATCGAGGCTCCTCAGCCAGTGGAACGCCGGCGTCAGATGTTCGTCCATCCATTGTGGCGTTTCACTGCGGCTGGTGCCGGCAATGCCGATGGCGCGGCAATCCTTGAACCGCTTCCGCATAGCCTCGCTCGGAATGCCGAGAAAGAGAACCGTCGGCACGCCGTTCGAGGCAAGAGCCTCCATGACGTCGGTCGAGCCGGTGAAATCGTCGCCGTAATAGCCGAGAAGAAGATCGGACATTGCTGTCAGGCGTCCTTGCCGCCGCTGAATTTTGCGATCGAGGCGGCAAGCTCGGAATGGTTCCTGGCGTAATCCGCAAGCGGTATGTCGGAAACCGCAGCCTGCCACGCCTGCTGGATGGCGCGAACGCCGGCAGCCGGCCCGAACGGATGGCTGACGATGCCGCCGCCGCAGAGATAGAGAAGGTCCGTGGTCCGCCCCGTGCGCTGGTAGGTTTCCGGCGCCTGACCTCCCCATTGCCCGGAACCCGCGACGGGGAGCGGACAGTCCGTGGGATCGAATAACGGCGTGCTGACTGCCCTGAAAGACTCGACGAAGCTGTCGTCCGGCTCCCAGTATTTGACCCGGATGCCGTTGATCTGGAATTGATCGACGCCAAGCAGGCGCCAGAACTGCTGATAGACCTTGAAATCCATTCCGGCACCGGGATGACGGGTCAGCACGTCCCAGCCGTTGCGATGCGCGTGCAGCACCAGGTCGGAGCGCTTGCGCAGGAAGCTCATCCCGCCGAAACCTACGGAGTTGATGTTGACGACGGCGCAATTGCCGCCGGCCTTCAGCACCAGATCGTGATTGCGCATCATCTCGTCGGGATCGGCGTGCGAGATGCCGAACGCATACATCACCTTCTTGCCAGTCTTCTGCTCGTGATCGAGGATTAGCGGCATGATGGCCTCGACGCGCTCCTTCAGCGGTGAATAGGCCGGGCTCATCAGCTTTTCGTCGTCCTTGATGAAATCGACGCCCGAACCGATCAATTCGCCGACAAGCGCTGCCGTTTCCTTCGGCCGCAGGCCGAGTGCCGGCTTGACGATGGTGCCGATGATGGGGCGGCCGCTGACGCCGGTCAGGCGCATGCTGCCGGCAACACCGAATTGCGGGCCGGGATGCGCGTCGCGAAAAGCCTCCGGCAGCTTCATGTTGACGATGCGGATGCCGGTCATGCCCTTGATCGAGTAGACACCGCCGATCGCGATGGTCATGAGCGCCGCCAGATCGGTGCCGATCGCGTCCAGCGGAAAGGCTATGTCGACGTCGGCGCGGTGGATCGGGCCATGTCCCTCCGCCGCTTCCGGCCAGGTCGGATGATCAATGTCGGGCAAGGGACGGATCGCGATGACGCGGGCGGCGACGCGCGCCTTCAGCTCTTCCGTTTCGCCCGGTACGGCAACAAAAGTTCCGGTCGATTGATCGCTGGCGATCTTGCGGGCCATCGCTTCGATGCTGCCGGGCGTTTCGATACGATAGGTGACGGTGATGGTCATGGACGGCTGAACGCTCCTCTCGCACACGACTTTTAGCGTGGCGCAAACTGGTAATCTGGTATAATGAGTATTCCAACTTCTGCAAAGACTTTTTTGCCCGGCAGCGGATACCGCGTTTCGTAATGGGGCTTCCGCCGAGGCAACAAAAATGCATAAGGGAGGAAAAGCTTTGAGAAAGCGGGGTTCCATGGGCCAGCCAGTCGAACAGATTATACGTCGAAAGCTGTCTGACGAGGTATTCGACCGGCTGGAGCGGTTGATCACCTCGGGAGAGCTCAAGCCTGGCGATGAGATGCCATCCGAGCGTGTCCTCATGGAGCGATTCGGCGTCGGCCGTCCGGCGATTCGCGAGGCCATGCAGGCGCTTGCCAATATGGGGCTGGTGAATATTTCGCACGGCGAGCGCGCCAAGGTGTTGCAGCTCACGGCAAAATCGATCTTCCGACAGGTCGATCTGACCGCCAAGATCATGCTGTCACAATCGTCGGACTCGCTCGAGCATCTGAAGAGCGCCCGAATTTTCTTCGAGCGCGGCATGGCACGCGAAGCGGCATTGCGCGTAACGGAAAAGGATGTCGCCGATCTTCACGAGATCATCAAACGGCAGCGCGCGTCGCTGGGACATGCGGAAGAATTCATTTCGGCCGACATGCAGTTCCATACGCGCATTGCCCAGATTTCCGGGAATCCGATCTTTGCCGCCGTCAGTGAAGCCATGCTGGCATGGCTGAAGGAATATCACACGGAAATGCTAATCTGGAGCGGCAAGGAGAAATTCACGCTTGCCGAACACGAAGAGATCCTGGAGTGCCTTGCCGTCAACAACGCGGACGGCGCCGAGGCGGCGGTGCTCAAGCATCTGGAACGCTCGCGTGCGCTGTATATGAAATAGAACGTCCGCTCGGCCTATGTGGGAAATTATCGGCCTTGTTGCACGGATCGTGCAGGTGGCTGATATTTGGGGAGAAATCATCTTCAGGATTTGCCGCATGCCGCACAAGTTCAACTCCACCCGCCGACACAAGAGAGCCATACTGCGTGGACAATAATTTCAGCGTGAAAACGATGTCGGCGATAGAGAGGATCACGATCTGTCATCGCCCGTCATCCCACATCGAATTCCAAGTTCCGCTAAGTTTACGATGGTGACCTGTCATCGCCAAATATAATGGATTACGGTGCGCCCGTCTGGGAGATGTGAGGTGTTTCGACCACTCATCTTAGGGTTGAAACCCAATCAAACGATTGATGTAATTACGTTTCCATGATTCACTCTCCTGATAAGGGGAGTTTTGGACTATGGCAGGAGAATTCTGGCTTGATGATCGGCAATGGGCGGTGATCGCGCCTTTGCTTCCAACGAACCAACCCGGCGCCCATCGAACCGACGACCGCCGGGTGATTAGCGGCATCATCCATGTGCTGCGAACTGGCTGCCGGTGGCAGGATTGTCCTGCTTGCTACGGCCCCTCGACCACCGTCTACAATCGCTTCCATCGTTGGTCTGCCAAAGGTATATGGCGGCGGCTGTTTGAAACTCTGGTGCAAACGACCGATCGGGACATTCACATGATCGACAGTACCACCGCAAAGGCACACCGATCCGCCTCTGGCGGAAAAGGGGGGCAGATGCGCAAGCAATCGGCCGCTCAAGAGGCGGCAGATCGACAAAAATCCATGCTGTTGTCGATCGTTGCGGCCGTCCAATCGCGCTGGGAATAACGCCTGGACAGCGCGGTGATGCTCCCGTCGCCATCCCGCTGCTCGAACCACTGCCGCCGAGCCGCCTTTGCGCTACGGATACGGCTTACAATAGTGACACTTTACGTGACTTTCTCAAAGTACGTGGCACTGAACCGGTCATTCCTAACAATCCGACGCGTAAGCGCATCAGGCCTTTCGACCCCATCGCCTACCGCCGAAGGAACATCATTGAACGTACCTTTTGCCGCCTCAAGGACTGGCGGCGGGTCGCCACACGATATGACAAGCTCATGCTGAACTTTACAGCAACTTGCTTCATCGCAGCCATCATCATCTGGTGGGCCTGATTGAGTCATCGGGTAATTTGTGGCTGCCTCCCTCGGACCTGAAAGATGGGTCACATTCTGGCTGTGGAACGTAGAAGAAAGGAAGCAGCCATGAAACATTATGCCGGATTGGACCTGTCGATGGAAACCACGCAGGTCTGCATTGTTGATGAGACCGGTCCGCAGATCGCCTCGATGAAGGTCGAGAGCAGTCCCGAGGAAAGGCCGTTTCAATTCATCTGGGCCTATGTCCGTATCGGCATATAGAAAGCTCAGTGGCGATAGTAACTGGATCCGCTGGAGATACGGTTGGACAGGCGCTCATAGCGCCGACAACTGGAGGTAGTGGCATCCTAGGTTACGACGTGGGCGAGAAAACGCAGAGATTGTTAGCTCAATCGGTATCTTTTGACTCGATGTGAGCGGTGGGGAACATGTTGCTGCACTAAGGGTTTCTTGCCATCATGCATGACAGAGTGATGTGCAATGCAGCAAGCGACCGTGCTGATAATCGAGGATGAGCCGCTTATTCGGATGGCCGTGGCGGACGATCTTGTCGATGCGGGCTTTCGGGTTCTCGAGGCGGGGAATGCGGATGAGGCATTGGCCATCCTTGAAAGTGACCATAGTATTGGTGCAATCTTCACCGATATCGATATGCCCGGCAGTCTGGATGGCTTAGAGCTCGCCTGGATCGTCAGGGATCGGTGGCCGCCGGTCCATATAATCGTGACGTCGGGCCATCGAAAAGTTGAAGAACGCGATATGCCCGAGCGGGCGCGGTTCTTCCCGAAGCCTTATGCTCATCAACCCGTCATCGACACGCTGAGAACCTTGCTTGGCTAGGTCGAAGTGCCACGTTGCCGTTCCATAAAATCAGTGGCGACCTCTCGCGAGGCCATGATATGAAGTATCGGCCTACCGAAAGCACAGATTTTCATGACAGACGCAAACGACCAACATCCGACGCCTGCGACCATGGCCGATCTTCCCCATCTGGCGGAGGCGCTCGACGACGACCGGTTTCGGCAGTTTCTCGATCATGTTCCGTTCGCGGTCGCGGTCGCCGAAATCGGCGAGGACGAAGTGCTCGTCTATGCCAATATCGAGTTCGAGCGCCTGATAGGCATGCCGGCCGAAGAGCTTCAGGGTAAGCCATGGTCAGTTCTTCCAGCGGCTGTTTCCCTTGCCGAGGGACCGAAACTTGCAACAGCCTTGCTGGAAAACGAAGAGTATCTCGGCGCCTTCACCATCCGGGCTGATGACGGCACACGGGTCGTCGATGCCTGGTCGAACACGATCGTCGATGACTTCGGCAAACCCCTGTTCCGGTTGTTGGCGATGTCCGCGCGCGAACGTTCGGACGATACGGCGGTGTTGACCGAGACGCTTGTGGAAAAAGATGTCTTGCTCAAAGAGCTCCAGCACCGGGTCAAGAATAATCTTCAGATGATCACCGCGCTGATCCGCATGGAAGCGCGCAATGCTCAGCGGCAGGAAGAGAGAGAGCCGTTCAATCGACTGGCTGGCCGCATCGAGGCGCTGTCGATCCTTTACCGCTCGCTCTACGGCAGCAGTGAAACCGAAACGGTCGATCTGGGAACCTATGTCAGTCAGATCGCATCCTCGGTGATGGCGGCGCATGCCATCGAAGGCATTCGACTCGACATGAAGGTCGACACCTGGCCGGTTTCGGTCAATGTCGCGATGCCTGTCGGCCTTCTCGTCAACGAATTGATGACCAATGCCCTGAAATACGCCTTTGTCGGTCTTGACGGAGGCTCGCTCACGGTTCGTTGCACCGTAGATGACGATGGCTGCAAGGTTCTCGTCGCTGACGACGGAGTCGGCCTTTCCGACAAAACCGACTGGCCACAGCGAGGCAAGCTCAGCGCCATGATCGTTCAGTCTGTCAGACATAATGCAAAAGCCGAGATCGACGTCAGCTCACAGCCTGGCCAGGGTATGGCGGTTACGATCACTTTCAAGCGCGGCGACGCCATCGAGCCGTGAACGCTCATCAATTCTATTTACGGGGCCTGCCGTACCCAAACACTGACATTCCCCGCATTCGTCGGAAAAGTAGCCTTTCCCTCCTGGTCTACTCTGATTTGCTCGTCGCGGTGGCCCAGAAAATCATGAAACACCGCGCCAGCCTGATTGGCGCCCAGATCGACAAATTTTTCATGGTATTGGTCATTGGACATGATCACGACACAGCCAGGCTCTTCAGCGGTGCCGTGGCGAATAAACCCGATGCAATGCTCGTCGTCGAGCATATCGGTTTGAGATCCGTTGGCGAAACGTTTGCGCGCTTCAATGAGTTTTGGCAGGCAATTGACGGCCGGCATGTCCACCTCCTGCTTATTGCCGTCTGCGCCGGTATCGCTATAACTTGCGCCGTATAGATCAGGATAGAACACGCATGGCACACCTTCCTCGCGCAGCAGGATCAGCGCGTATGCGAGTGGCTTGAACCAAGGCTCGACAGAGGCCTCAAGCGCCTGCAATGGCTGGGTGTCGTGATTGTCGACGAGGGTAACCGTATGCTCCGGTGCTGCCGAAACCAGCGAACCATCAAAGATCGTCCGCATATCGAAATCGCTTCCCTGCTTTGATGCTTCGTGGAAGCGGTGATGAAGCGCGACGTCGAAGAGCATGAACTGCTTGTCGACAAGATCAAGATAGCTTTTCAGAGCACCCATATCGGGATCCCAGTACTCCGCCACGATAAAAAGAGCGGGACTGACCGTATCGCGCATATGGCGGACCCAGTCGCGGAAGAACCATGCTGGAATATGCTTAGCTGCGTCGAGTCGGAAGCCGTCGACTGGTATCTGCTCGGAAAGCCATCGGCCCCAGTATTTTAACTCCTCATAAACCGCCTTGTTGCGAAACTCGACATCGGCGCCCATGAGATAGTCGAAGTTGCCCTTTTCATCATCGACTTCGTTGCTCCATTCGCCTTCGCCATATTCGTTGACGAGCCGAAAAATCCCCGTCTCGTCGGGTCGCTCGATGAGGTCGACACCGCTGAAGCATTTGTGATCCCATATGAATTGCGAGTGTTTGCCCTGTCGGCCGGGAAAGGTGAACCGGGTATAGGCAAGCGCCTGAAATTCCTCGTCCTCGATTTGCGTGCGATCGTCAGGATTGACGCGGCGGACATGCACGCTTTCCTTCTCATCGGCTCCCATCTTGTGATTGAAGACGACATCATGGATGACGCGGATATTATTGTTTTTCAGTTCTGCGCACGCTTGTTCAAGCCCCGGGCGCTCGCCGTATTTGGTGGCAACGGTACCTTTTTGGTCGAATTCGCCGAGATCGAAAAGGTCGTAAGTATCATAACCGACCGAGTACCCCCCGGCCGCACCCTTATACGCTGGCGGCAACCAAACATCGGTTATGCCCATTTCGGCAAGGCTCGCAGCCTTTTCTCCCACCTCGCTGCATAGTCGTCCGCCATCCGGATAGTACCAATGAAAGAACTGAAGCAAGGTGCGCGCGGTCATAGGTCCCTCTCGTCCGTGATAACGTCAAGAACGGGTATGTTCCAAAACTGTTCCGTTGCGAAGAACCAGAGCAAGACCGACACACGTGCCAAAAAAGAATGGATTCAGACAGCACGGTCGGGTTCAAGGGCTTGATCCCGTCGCAACCATCTCCATAATCGCAAGGATGACAAGATCTGGATTGTAGGGCTTTGCCATGAAGCGTGCTTCAACAGGCAACGTGTCGATATCGACTCTGCGATGGCCGGACGTTGCGATAATCTTGATTGACGGCCACCTCTCCCGCACCGCTGCGGCGAACTCGATGCCGTCGACGCCACCAGGCATGTCGATAACGGTGAACAGCACCTCGATCTGCGTGTGGGCGATCAGCAGTTCGATTGCCTCCGAAGCATTGGCGGCTTCGAACACTTCAAAGCCGGCCTCCTCCAGTTCACCAGCGATGGCCATTCGAACGAGTGCCTCGTCTTCGACAACGAGAACGGCTGTGTGGTGAATGGCCATGTGGCCTATGTTTCTGGTGGCCATGGCCCGGGATGGACTTCCGACAAGGAATTCTGTCTTCAGGATCAATCGAGTTTCGCAATCAGCGTGCAGACAACGCCGTCGATGCCAGCCGGCACTGAAGGCAGGACTGCTGCCGAAGGTCGGCAGGCCGGAGCCAAAGCCCGCGGAACACGTCGTCGAACAGGCGAATCACCTCGCGATGCAGCGACAGGAAGGGTCCCGGTCGTCATCGCGCAGGACAGTCGGAACCTGGTTGCCATTGTTGCGGCGCCAGGGAATCAGATCACGAACACTCATAGTTTTCTCCAATGAAAGAACACAAGGGGCAAAAACACCAGCATTTGCGGGCTTTTCCTTGGGTTCAGTTGTTATTTGACCGGCATTTTGGCCGATCGGCTAAACGTCTCACTTCCGCAGGACAAAGATGTCCTTCGGTCCTTCAACCATTCTCCAATTCGTGATCCTGATGCTCTCGGCTTCGGTCACAGAGTGGCGTTCGGCTCCCGGTTTCCCATTCTCCATTATGAGCGCAGCCCAGTCCTGCCGGGCTCGCTAGACAACCATCAGGACAACCGGGATATCGTCGACGCGTCTTCCGTGGTGCTAGTGTCGCGCGGCTCATAGGCGCGCTGGTCACGCAGGATCTGGAAGGCAATCGTCAAAAGCTTGCGCGCAATCGCCACTCGCGCCTTGTTTGTTCCTCTGATTGTTGGTTTCCACGCAGAACTGAGCCGGTTAGGCACATAATTTCCATTGAGAATTGAGCCATGTGAACCTTCCCCAACGCGTAGAGCGACGGGGGCAACGGAGTGATCCACATGGGACTTTTAAACA
>NZ_WUEY01000030.1 GCF_010668395.1 Martinezella lusitana | reverse complement strand
GGCCGTTCGGCAGGCTGCCGGAGGCAAGGCTGTAGATCTTCGTACCGGTGCCGCCGCTTGCCGAAATCTGCTGGCTGTAGGCCTCGCCCGCCATGGCCTCGCTGAGCGCCCCGCCAGCCGGCGTGAACACGAATGTGGTGGGCGGCGGCGCAATCGCGATCGTATAGGCGACCGATGTCGTGGCGTTGTTGGCATCGGTAGCGCCGATCGAGACGCTGTAATTGCCTGACGTCGTCGGCGTGCCGGTAATCGCCCCCGCTGCGTGGTTGAGCGTAAGGCCGGGCGGCAACGCGCCCGCGGTTACCGCATAGCTGTAGGGGCTGGTACCGCCCGAGGCAGTCACGGTCTGGCTGTAGGCGGCATTCATCATGCCGGCGGCAAGGGCGCCGCTTGCCGGCGAGAAGGACAGCGTCGGCGCGCTGACCGTCACGCTGACGGTTGCCGGCGCGGACGTGCCGGAGGAGTTCGTTGCGGTGTAGGTGAAGCTGTCCGGCCCGCTATAGCCTGCCGTCGGCGTATAGGTGATCGCGGTTCCCGATGCGCTTGCGGCGCCATGGCCGGCTCCGGTCGCGACGGCCACGGAGGCCGCCGTTCCGCCTGTAATATTGAGCGTGATCGGATTGGCGGATGAGTTGGCGGCGACGGTTGCCGAGACGCTGCCGGCGATCGGCGGCTGGACGTTGGTCGTCAGGGTATAGGCCCTGGAGCCGGTGAAGGGTCCGCTCCCCGTCGAGCTGTCCGTTGCGGTGATAGTGAAATTGAAGCTGCCGGACGCGGTCGGCGTGCCTGAGAGCGCGCCACCCGAAGACAATGTAAGGCCGGTTGGCAGCGCGCCCGCCGTCACCGCATAGCTGTAGGAAGCGGTGCCACCCGAGGCTGTCACGGTCTGGCTATAGGCTGTGGCAACGGTCGCGGCCGGAAGCGTCGCCGGTGCGATCGAGATCGAGGGCGAGGCAACCGTCAGGCTATAGGCTCTGGAGCCGCTGAACGGCGCGCCCGTCCCCGTCGAACTGTCCGTTGCGGTGATGGTGAAATTGAAGCTGCCGCCCGCCGTCGGCGTTCCGGAGACCGCACCCGCCGGGGACAGCGTCAGGCCGGACGGAAGCGCGCCGGCCGTGATCGCGTAGCTATACGCGCTGGTGCCGCCGGAGGCCGTGATCGTCTGGCTGTAGGCAACAGCGACCGAGGCCGCTGACAGGGTCGACGGGCTGACGGAAATCGTCGGGATGGAGACCGTGACGCTGACGGTCGCGGGTGCCGATGTGCCCTCGCTGTTGATGGCAATATAGGTGAAGCTGTCGGATCCGCTGTAGCCCGTCGCGGGCGTATAGGTGATGGCGGTGCCCGATGCGGTCGCCGTACCATGCGTGGCGGCTGTCGCCACCGCGACCGAGGTCGCAGCTCCTGTGATGTCGAGCGTGATCGGGTTGTTCGTCGAATTCGGCGCGACCGTCGCCGCAACGCCGTTGGCGACCGGCGGATTAGCCGTAACTGAAAGGCTGTAGGCCCTGGAACCCATAAACGGTCCCGTACCGGTCGAACTATCCGTTGCGGTGATGGTGAAATTGAAGCTGCCGGACGCGGTCGGCGTACCCGACAGAGTGCCGCCCGAAGACAGTGTCAGGCCGGCAGGCAGTGAGCCCGCCGTCACGGCATAGCTGTAGCCAGCGGTCCCACCCGACGCGGTAATGGTCCGGCTATAGGCAGTGTTGACGGCAGCCGCGGTCAGTATCGTCGGTGCGATGCTGATCGTCGGGTCGGCGATGGTCAGGCTGTAGGCCCGGGATGCGCTGAAGGGTGCGCCTGTGCCGGTCGAACTGTCTGTTGCGGTGATGGTGAAGTTGAAGGTGCCGCCAGCGGTCGGTGTACCGGAGACAACGCCGCCCGAAGACAGCGTCAGGCCGGCCGGAAGTGAGCCTGCCGTGAAGATATAGGGGCCGGTGCCGCCCGAGGCAGTCACGGTCTCGTTGTAGGAGGTGCCGATGGCACCCGCCGACAGCGACGCAGGGCCGATCGAGATCGTCGGTGCAGAGACCGCTATACTGACGGTCGCCGGCGCGGACGTGCCGTCGGCATTGGTGGCGGTGTAAGCGAAGCTGTCCGATCCGACGTAGCCTGCTGCCGGCGTATAGGTGATCGCGGTGCCGGAGGCCGTCGCAGTACCATGGGCCGCCGCCGTCGAGACCGCGACCGAGGTTGCGGCTCCGCCCGTGATGGCGAGCGTGATCGGGTTGGCGGAAGAGTTCTGCGCGACCGTCGCCACAACGCCGCTGACGACCGGCGGATTGAGGAAGGCATAGCCGTTGGTCAATATCGCCGAACCACCCGGCGCGGTGACCGCAACATCGACCGCGCCAGCCGCATGAGCCGGAGTAGTCGCAGTGATCTGCGTCGCGCTGTTGACGGTGAAGCCGGACGCCGCAGACCCACCGAAGGTTACGGCTGTCGCGCCCGCCAGGTCCGTGCCGGTGATCGTCACCGAGGTCCCGCCTGCCTGCGGGCCTGAACCTGGCGAGATTGCCGTCACTGTCGGGATGGGGGCGAGATAGGTGAAGCCGCTTGTAAACGTCGCGGAACCTGCGGTCGTCATGACCACGATATCCGCCGGACCTGCCGCGTGAGCCGGAGTGGTCGCGGTAATCTGCGTCGCACTGTTGACGGTGAAGCTCGTCGCAGTGGTTGCGCCGAACGTCACTACCGAGGCTCCGGTAAAGTTCGTGCCCGTGATCACCACCGTCGTCCCTCCCGCGGCGGGACCGGTATTCGGACTGACCGAGCTCACGGTCGGAGCAGATACATAGGTGAATTGATCCGACGCGGCTGTCGCACTCGTGCCGCCGGCCGTCGTCACCCTGATATCGACGGTCCCGGAGCCGGAAGGCGCGGTTGCGGTGATCGAGGTCGCGGAATTGACGGTAAAGCCGGAAGCGGCTGTTGCCCCGAAGGTAACGGCTGTCGCCGTGGTGAAATTGGTTCCGGTGATCGTCACCGTCGTGCCGCCCATGCTCGGCCCTGACGTCGGACTGATGCCGGTTACCGCCGGGGCTGCGAGGTAAGTGAACTGATCGGCGGCGGATGTCGCACTCGTGCCGCCGGCCGTCGTCACAACGATATCGACCGTTCCGGTGCCCGCCGGCGTCGTCGCCGTGATTTGCGAGGCACTATCGATGGTAAAGCTCGTCGCGGCCGTCGCTCCGAACGTCACCGAGGTCGTATCGGAAAAACCGGTGCCATGGATCACCACGGTCGTCCCGCCGGTGCTTGGCCCAGCGGTAGGGCTGATACTCGACACCGTTGGAGCGGCTATATAGGTGTACTGATCGGCTGCCGACGTCGCGCTGGTGCCGTTGGCCGTCGTCACGCGTACGTCCACAGTTCCGGCCGAATTGGCGGGAGTGACCGCTGTGATCGAGGTTGCCGAATTGACGGTGAAGCTCGTTGCCGCCGTCGCCCCGAACGTGACTGCCGTGGCGCCGCTGAAACCCGTGCCCGTGAGCGTCACAACCGTGCCGCCGGCGACAGGACCGGCCGTTGGACCGATCGAGGACACCGTCGGCGCGGGAACATAGGTATACTGATCCGCCATCGACGTCGCACTCGTGCCGCCCGGGCTCGTAACCGTGACATCGACCGTTCCCGCCGCGCTGGCAGGTGCAACCGCCGTGATCGAGGTCGGGGAGTTTACGGTAAGCGAGGTCGCCGTCACCGATCCGAAGTGAACAGCCGTCACGTTGGTTAGATTCGCGCCCATGATGGTAACCGTCGTACCACCAGCCAACGGACCGGAGCTTGGCAAGAGTCCCGTCACTGTCGGAGAAGCCACGTAGGTGTACTGATCGGCCGCTGACGTCGCGCTCGTGCCGGCGGCGCTCGTAACCGTGACATCGACCGTTCCTGTCGGGCCGGCAGGCGCAGTCACGGTGATCGACGTTGCCGAATTGACGGTGAAGCTCGTTGCCGCCGTCGCGCCGAACCTGACCGCCGTCGCACCCGTGAAGTTCGCACCTGTCAGGGTCACCGACGTGCCGCCGCCAGTCGGACCTGTCGTCGGCGAAATCGAACTGACCATGGGAACGGGCGAGCTGACCGTAATGGATTCAGATACCGGTGTGACGTAGAAAGACGCTTCCGCGCCCGAAAGCGTATAGCTGACCACGACCGGGCCCGGTCCCGCATTGGACGCGGCGGTCACGGTGAAAGCTTGGGTTGCGGCACCTGAGAAATTCACGACTGGCGGCGTAAACGTGAGACCGGCGCCTGATGGTGTCACCGACACGGCGCCGGCGGCCGTTGCGGTCATCGTCAGGATGGACGAAGTATCGCCCTGCAGCAGAACGGGGTATGCCGGCGGCGTTATGGCGCCAAGAACCGTCATCGCCGAAGCCGCTGGCGCGGTATATTGTGCAGCATTCGGCCCGCTCAAGGCATAGGTGATCGCAGTCGATCCAGGTGTCGCATTGGCGGCGGCGGTCACCGTAAAGGTCTGGCTGGTGGTGCCGGCCCCAAACGTGATCGACGGCGGATTGAAGGTCAATCCCGCAGCCGTGGGGGTCACCGTCAAACCGGTGGCCGGAGCCTGAGACAACGTCATGCTCAGGGTGGAGGTTATGTTTCCAGCCTGCGTTACCGGATATGCTGGCGGCGTGATGGTCGCCGTGGCGCTGGCGCAGGTAACGGAGGCATGAATCGTACCGCCTGTCGCTTGCGACCAGGCATAGACAACGAAATCCGGATAAGCCTGGGTGGCCGTATAGGTGCCGTTTAAATTCAACTCTTGATTGATTGCGGCATATTGCTGGACAGGTATTTCCTCAGGGTCGCTAGCCCCTTCATTGGTATATAGCGCGAAGCCCGACCCCATATTGGCATTGCTGTTGGTGCTTCCGCTGGAAGTGACCACATACGTAATCTTGTCACCGGCATCCAACGATAGCGGAGCCTGCCATTCTCCGGCATCGCCCGAAAATGTCTGGCCGCCGCCCCAGTAGGCATTGATGCCATCACATCCCGACGACGCGAACGACTGCGATGCGCAGGTGAGCTGAAGCGCCGCCGCGACAAGGCTGCCGGCAAGCATCCGGGTAAAAGCTGGCATGCGGCTCGTTCCGCTGGAAGCCTTCCGGAAAAAGGGGGCAGCAGTTCTCACGCGAAATCGAACGCTCATGTAAAATCCTACAGGTCGTCAAGACTGGAAATTTAGCTGCAAGACGATCTGCTGGCGCCTGAATCAGCGCCCTTCCCCCATCCGCGCGATCAAACTATACGTTTGAAATTGCTTTGGGAAATGCCATCCCTGTTCGAAAATTCAGATATTCTTACGTGTGTGTTTTTGGCAACAACCAATACGGGATACTTAGTTTCTCGATGCAAGCATAACGGAGGAAAGCTCAGGAAATTCGTATGAATTATTCAGTAGTCGTTGCCAAGAAATGCTCCGGGGGAAGAGGCGGGTTTTCCGGAATACTTCGCGGGTTGGTAACTCAAGACGAACAAACCAAAGTCGCCTCGTGACGATTACACATCCCGGCGAAATCCGAACAAGCGCCCTGAAAAACAGTATTCAAAAAAACGCCAGGCCAATCGAAAAGCCAATCGACGTTCCTTGGTCGATCCGGTGGATATTCTTGGAGCCGAACGAAAGGCCTGTGAGAAATTATGCCTGTTTCGATGATTGCCGGCCGGGGCGTTCATCCACAAAAATCGGCTGCCGGCCGGCTTTCGGCGCCTGCCGGCATGTGAAACACCGCATCGGGGGCGAATCACGACGCTACCTGCAATTGCCTTTACCCCTTCCGTATCTTGCCCGTGAAACATACAATGCACATTCGTCGGACAATTCGGGAAGAGGTGATTTGCAGCTCCCAGGGCGCAACCGCTTCGAACAAGGGATCGGGATGGAGAGCATTGAACCTTTCGAGCGCCTTGGTTTGGCGCTGGCTATCGGAGCGGTCATCGGCATCGAACGCCATTGGCGGGAACGCGATGAAAGCGCCGGAATGCGGACCGCGGGAATACGCACCTTCATGATCGCCAGCATGCTGGGCGGCCTTTCGGGCCTGATCGAGCAGACGCTCTCCGCTCCGCCCACACGACACGGCCTTGTCGTCATCGCCATGTTTGCGATCTTCAGTTCGATCTTCGCCCTCTATCAGTACCGGGAATCGAACGCCGAGGGCAATTACAGCGCCACCTCGGTCGTCACCGCCATGGCGACCTTTGCGCTCGGAGCCTTGGCCGTGCTCGGCAACGCGCCGTTGGCCGCAGCCGGCGGGGTCGCGCTCGTGGCCATCCTGGCCAGCCGTGAGATATTGCATCGGTTCGTTCGAACGCTGAGCTGGAACGAGTTGCGATCCGCCATCGTCTTCCTTGCGATGGCCGTCATTGTCCTGCCGATACTGCCGACGGCGCCGATCGGCCCGTTCGGCGGCATTTCCCCCTCCGGCACCTGGCTACTGGTCGTCCTTCTGGCCGGCATCTCCTTTCTTGGATATGTCGCCGTCAAGGCATTGGGACAGGTACGCGGCGAACTCGTAGCGGGGGCGGTAAACGGCTTGATATCGTCGACCGCGATGGCCGTCACGAATGCCCGGCTCAGCGTTGGCGGAGGATCCGCGGCACTGCTGGTCGCCGGAGCGACTGCGGCAAACGCCGTCTCGTATCTCAAGGTCCTTCTCTATATCGCCATCCTTGCACCGTCGATCGCGGGACGCCTCGGGCCTTCGCTGATTGCCGCCGCTCTTGCGATGGCCGCCTTTTCGCTGCTGTTTGCGCGGAACGGCACAACCGAACATACGGAAAGCCCTGCACGAAACCCGTTTGAATTGTTTGCCGTATTGAAAACCGCACTTCTCCTTGTTACCGTGGGTTTCCTGGCACGGGCGACTGCGACCTGGTTTGGGGAGTCTGGTCTACTCGTCGTCTCGACACTTTCCGGACTTGCGGATATTGATGCCATCACCGTTACCATTGCTGGCATCCTTGATACTATCAGCGCCGAATTCGCGGCGACGGCTCTTGGAGCAGCCGTCATCGCCAATACGGTCGCCAAAATGGCATATGCCTTCGCCCTCGGCGGTCGCGCCTATAGCGGTCGCTTCCTTATCGCCAGTACCGCCGCGCTTCTCGCCGGCATCTTCGTATTCAAGACAACCCCGCTGATGGAGTGGCTTGTGATGGAACGCTTGCCGAAATAACGACAAGATCGCCGATCGCCCGCCGGGCGATCAAGAGCTTTAAGTAGTTTGCGTATGCGGCCCGATACCGTGCGGGTCGGTGGCTTATGGAGAAGGCGATGGCTGTTTCACGAAAGACTTGGCTTGCGGGTGCGATCATTCTCATCGTTGCGGTGGGCGGCTATTATGCCTGGACGCTCGTCAATGACCGCGGTCTTCCCAGCGGCTTTGCTGCCAGCAACGGTCGTATCGAAGCGGTCGAGATCGACATCGCGACCAAGACTGCCGGACGATTGCAGGATCTGATGGTCCGCGAAGGTGATTTCGTCACCGCCGGCCAGACGCTCGCACAGATGGATACGGCGCAGCTCGAAGCACGCAAGCGCCAGGCCGAGGCACAGCTGCGCCGCGCCGAAATCGCGATCGACACCGCTCACAGCGTGGTTGCCCAGCGCCAGGCGGAAAAGACGTCCGCGCTCGCAGTCATAGAGCAGCGCAAAGCCCAGCTGGATTCGGCAAGCAAGACCAATGCGCGCAACAGGCAGCTGCTGAGCAGCAACACCGTCTCGCAGCAAATCGTCGACGACAGCGAAGCCAATGAGCAGGCAGCGCGGGCAACGCTCGCGTCTGCGGACGCCGCACTGGCGGCGTCGGATGCCGCCATCAATGCCGCAAAGGCACAGGTCGTCGACGCGGAAGCCGCCGTGGATGCCGCAAAGGCCGAAATCGAAAGCATCGAGACGGATATTTCGGACAGCACGCTCAAGGCGCCACGGGATGGCCGCATCCAGTATCGGATCGCCCAACCCGGCGAAGTGCTGGCAGCCGGCGGCCGCGTGCTGAACCTCGTCGACCTTGGCGATGTCTACATGACATTCTTCCTTCCGACGGAGCAAGCGGGCCGCACCTCGATCGGGTCGGACGTTCACCTCGTGCTCGACGCCGCACCCCAGTATACGATCCCCGCCAAGGTCTCCTTCGTCGCCGACGTTGCGCAGTTCACGCCGAAAACCGTCGAGACGGAAGAAGAGCGGCAGAAGCTAACCTTCCGCGTTCGCGCTCAAATCCCTCAAGAGCTGCTGAAGAAATATATCCAGTACGTCAAAACAGGGCTGCCCGGCATGGCCTATGTGCGCCTCGACCCGCAGGCGCAATGGCCTGACAATCTCGAACGCAACCTCGTCAAGTAGCGGTTGACGACATGGTCGAAACCGTCGAACGCACCACGAGTAACGACGAGGATGGCGGCGTTGTTGCCAGACTGACCGATGTCAGCCTCGTCTATAAGAGTGCCATCGGCCTGGATCAGGTCACGCTTGCGATACCATCGGGCAAGATGACCGGCCTGATCGGTCCTGACGGTGTCGGCAAATCGAGTCTCCTGTCGCTGATCTCGGGGGCTCGTGCAGTTCAGAAGGGACACGTGGAGGTATTCGGCGGCGACATGAGCGATGCCCGGCATCGCGACCGGAGCTGCCCGCGAATTGCCTACATGCCGCAGGGGCTTGGCAAGAATCTCTACCCGACGCTGTCCGTTTTCGAGAATGTCGATTTCTTCGGACGCCTTTTTGGCCAGGACAAGAAGGAGCGAGAGACCAGGATCGGCGAATTGCTTGAAAGCACCGGTCTCGGGCCGTTTGCAGAGCGCCCCGCGGCAAAATTGTCCGGCGGCATGAAGCAGAAGCTCGGGCTGTGCTGCGCGCTCATTCATGATCCGGATCTTCTTATTCTCGACGAGCCGACGACTGGCGTCGATCCTCTGTCCCGCAGGCAGTTCTGGGAGCTGATCGGCAGCATTCGGGCAAGCAGGCCCGGAATGAGCGTCATCGTCGCGACCGCCTATATGGAGGAAGCCGCCGATTTCGACTGGCTGATTGCAATGAATGCCGGCAAGGTGCTTGATACCGGCACCCCGAAACAGCTTCTTGAGCGGACCCAGACCAAGGATCTCGACGCCGCCTTCATCGCCATGCTGCCGGAGGCGGATCGCCGCGACTACCACGAGATTGTCATTCCGCCGCGGCCGCAAGCGACGGACGGTGTTTATGCCATCGAGGCAAGCCATCTCAGCATGCGCTTCGGTGATTTCACCGCCGTCGACAATGTCAGCTTCCAGATCCCGAAGGGCGAGATATTCGGCTTCCTGGGTTCGAATGGCTGCGGCAAGACCACGACGATGAAGATGCTGACGGGCCTGCTCGCCGCAAGCGAGGGCGAGGCCAAGCTTTTTGGCCGCAAGGTCGATGCCAGCGACATGGCGGTCAGGCGTCGCGTCGGCTATATGAGCCAGGCCTTTTCGCTCTATAGCGAGCTGACCGTTCGCCAGAACCTCGATCTGCATGCCCGTCTTTTCCGCTTGCCGGAAGAGCGCATTCCGGGGCGCATCGCCGAGATGACGGATCGGTTTGGTTTGGGCACCGTGATGGAAGCCCTGCCGGACGCCTTGCCGCTCGGCATCCGCCAGCGGCTATCGCTGGCCGTCGCGATGATCCACGCGCCGGATATTCTCATTCTGGACGAGCCGACGTCCGGCGTCGATCCGGTCGCCCGCGATGCCTTCTGGCAGATCCTTGTCGACCTGTCGCGCAAGGACGATGTGACGATCTTCATCTCGACCCACTTCATGAACGAAGCCGAACGCTGCGATCGCATCTCGCTGATGCATGCGGGCAAGGTGCTGATCAGCGACACGCCGGCAGCCATTGCCAAGAGCCGCAACACAGCAACGCTCGAAGACGCGTTCATCGCCTATCTCGAGGAGGCGGCTGGTATCGTTCGCGGCGAAGAAGCCAAGCCTGTCGTCGTGGCGGGTGCCCATACGGCCGCTCCACCGCCCACGCGCCGCCGTCTCTTCGATTTTCGGCGCATGTTCAGCTATACGCGCCGGGAAGCGCTGGAACTGCAGCGGGATCCCATACGCGGCACGCTTGCCGTTCTTGGAAGCGTTATCCTGATGCTCGTGATCGGCTATGGCATCAACCTCGACGTCGAGGATCTGACCTTTGCCGTGCTCGATCGAGACGATTCGACCATCAGCCGCGACTACGTGCTCGATATCGCCGGTTCCCGCTACTTCATCGAAAAAGCGCCGATCAGGGATTATGCCGACATGGATCGGCGCATGCGGGACGGCGAGCTCAGTCTCGCCATCGAGATTCCACCCAGCTTTGGAAGGAACGTGCTGCGCGGCGACAATGTCGAAATCGGCGCATGGATCGATGGCGCCATGCCGCAACGGGCCGAAACGGTGAGAGGTTACGTTCAGGGCATGCATGCCGAATGGCTCGCTCGCAAGGCAAAGGAGCTCTACGGCGCGGCGGCCACGCAAGGCGCGTTCACCATCGAAACGCGCTTCCGATATAATCCCGACGTCAAAAGCCTCGTGGCGATGGTTCCCGCAGTCATCCCGTTGCTGCTGATGCTGATCCCCGCCATGCTCGCAGCCTTGAGCGTCGTGCGCGAAAAGGAACTCGGATCGATCATCAACCTCTATGTCACGCCGGTCAGCAAGCTGGAATTCCTGCTCGGCAAGCAACTGCCTTACGTCGCGCTGGGGATATTGAATTTCCTGTTGTTGACGGCTTTTGCCACCCTGGTCTTCCGGGTTCCGTTTACAGGGAGCTATCTGACCTATCTGACGGCGGCGCTCTTGTATGTCGTCATCGCGACCTCGATCGGCATCGTCATCTCGGCTTTCATGAAGAGCCAGATTGCAGCGATTTTCGGAACCGCGCTGCTGACCCTGATACCGGCGACACAATATTCGGGCATGATTGACCCGGTTTCGTCATTGCAGGGGGCCGGCGCCCTGATCGGCAAGATTTATCCGGCCACCTATTTCATGACGATTTCGCGCGGCACGTTCTCCAAGGCGCTCGATTTCACCGGCCTTTATGGCTCCTTCATTCCACTACTGATAGCGATCCCCGTCCTCTCGGTCCTGGGTACGCTTCTCATCAAAAAGCAGGAGGGATGACAGTGTCACTATCCAATATCCTGCAACTGGGAATCAAGGAACTGCGCGGACTGGCGCGCGATCCGATGCTCGTTCTGCTCGTCGTCTACGCGTTCTCGCTGCAGATCTATACCGGCTCAAGTGCCCTGCCGGAAACGCTGAACAATGCGGCGGTCGCCATCGTCGACGAGGATCAATCACCTCTGTCGGGGCGCATCAGCACCGCGTTCTACCCTCCGTATTTCGTGCCGCCCAAGCAGATTTCGATCGCCGAGATGGATCAGCGGATGGATGCGGGCCTGGACACGTTCGCGCTGAACATCCCGCCGGATTTTCAGCGAAAGGTCATGGCGGGGCAGCAGCCGGCACTTCAGCTCAATGTCGATGCGACCCGCATGAGCCAGGCGTTCACCGGTAGCGGCTATATCCAGACGATCGTGACAAGCGAAGTCGATGAGTTCATGAACCGCTATCGTGCCGCCAACAATGTGCCAGTGGACCTGACATTGCGGGCGAGATTCAATCCACAACTCAACAAATCCTGGTTCGGATCGATCAACAACATCATCACCTCGATCACGATGCTTTCGATCGTCCTGACGGGCGCTGCCCTCATCCGGGAAAAGGAACACGGCACGATCGAGCATCTGCTCGTCATGCCCGTGACCCCGCTGGAGATCATGGTCAGCAAGATCTGGTCGATGGGCCTCGTGGTTCTGGTCGCAACGGCGTTCTCGATCTTCGTCGTGGTCAAAGGCCTGCTTGCCGTTCCCATCGAAGGGGCGATGACGCTTTTTCTGCTTGGAACGGCGCTGCAGCTTTTTGCGACGACGGCCATGGGGATCTTCCTGGCGACCGTCGCGGGCTCCATGCCGCAATTCGGCCTGCTCCTCATTCTCGTCCTCTTGCCGCTTCAGGTCCTGTCCGGTGCCATGACGCCGCGCGAGAGCATGCCCGATATCATTCAATACATCATGCTACTGGCACCGAACACGCATTTCGTGATCCTGGCGCAATCCGTTCTCTTCCGAGGCGCCGGCATCGACGTCGTCTGGCCGCAGCTTTTGTCATTGCTCGCGATCGGCATGGTCCTGTTTTTCTTTGCTTTGCGGCGCTTCAGACAGTTTCTGAGATAGGCGCCGCAGCCGTGCTTCGGAGAGCGAAACTGGTCACGACGTCAGAAAGCGCAATGCGCGCTGGATCTCGAAGAAATCTTTCGCCTTGAAGCCGACCGCCCTCGGGCCGGAGGCGTAGGCCCCGGGATACCAGCGAACTCGCCAGGCGTCCGTGGCATTGACGAATTCGATCACCACCTCGAAAGGGCCTTCCAGAGAAGGCAATTGTGCAGTCGGTCCGGCGGCAAGGGCGGAGATCGCAGCCTCTACGCCCTCCCTGATCTCGTCGCGCGCGCGCGCCGGCGTGATCGACAGGGCGGCGCGGCCAAACCCTTCCATGGTCGGCACCGTGCGGATGCCGGGAACGAGCGCTCCGGCATCGGCGCAGATCTCGGCGTCTCCAGCAAGAAAAGCCGAGCGAACGCCATGGCGTGCCGCGCAAAGCGCATTGATCGTGAATTCCGAGGCCACCTCTCCGTTGAGAAGAAGGCGCGAGATGCGAAGCGTCGTCGTATGGGCAAGAGGATTGGCCTCGGAACCCGCCTTGGAATGATAGCCGGTATAGATCGCAGCCGCGAAGTCGGAGCTCAGCCCGAACATCATGCCGTCCGGATGGCCGGACCATCCGCGCATGATCCGCGCATAGGGCGGAAGCCGATCCAGAATGAGGTTGCGTCCGCTGTCATGGGCATCCTTGATCAGGACTTCGCTCGCGCCTGCCGCGCGCGCACCCTCGCACGCCGCGACGACTTCCGCGGTCATCAGATTGCGAAACTCCGCATAGTCGGCATGCGTGCGCTCGGCTTCGTCCCAATGAGCGATGCCGGCGGTTCCCTCTATATCGGCGGACAGAAAGACTTTCATTCTTGGATCTCCTTTGCCCAGTCGGCCAGTGAGGGATAGCGCCGTCCCGTTCTGCCCGATGTGGCGGGCGCGGCACAAAGCGCGTTCAGAACGGCTTCCTGCGTCGCTTCCGCAGCAGCGCGAAACGGCAGGTCGATGAGGTTGTTGTCGAGGCAGCGGACGGCCTGGAAGGGCGGCGCCTCGTGCGCCACCGGATCCGCCGTGGTGAAGCCCACGACAATATCGCCCGAGCCATGTCCCCAGAATGCCCCGAGCCGCGCGAGGCCCGCGCCGGCCCGTCGCGTCACCCGCTGCAATTGCCGATCGCCAAGCAGCAGGTCGGTGGCAAGGATGACGATGACCGAGCCTTTTTCCGGAGCGCTCAGCCCATGCGGCTGCGGCCTGCGGCCATCAGGCAGAACCAGGTCGCCGGCGCGGCCGAAGTTCGCGAGAACCAGCGCGCCAAGCGTGAAATCCTGTCCTGCGATGCGCATCCGGCGGGAAGCCGTGCCGATCCCCGCCTTGAAGCCGAAGGCGGTCATGCCGGTGCCCGCACCGACAGCCCCCTGCTCGACAGGGCCGGATGCCGCCGCATCCAGGGCCGCAAAGGCATCCTGGCGCGTGACGGCGAGCGCCTGAATGTCGTTTATGGAGCCGTCATTGCATTCGCAGACCACCGCGTTGACGGTCGAGGTTTTCCGCCCGATGTCGGGGTTGGCAGCGATGGCGCGCTGGATCAAGGCCTCTGTGCAGGCGGCGACACCGAACGTATTGGTCAGCAGGATCGGCGTTTCGATCGTCCCGAGTTCCGCAATCTGGACAAGGCCGGTGGATTTGCCGAAGCCGTTGATCACCTCGACGGCGGCCCGCACCTTCTGGCGAAAGAGATCGCCCTGGTGCGGGACGATTGCCGTCACGCCGGTTGCAAGGCCCGCACCGGAAAGGGTGCGGTGCCCGACTGCTATCCCGGTAACATCGGTGATGGCGTTCAGCGGCCCGGGAAGCAGGCTGTTTTCCCCATCGGCCCACAGGCCCAATTGGCGTGCAGTCGTCATCTGAATGTCCTCTGGTCTACAAACGTCCGGCCTTCTTCAGGCTTTTCAGGAACGCCTGCGTGCGCTCCCCTTGCGGATTGCCGAAAATATCGGCGGGCGGGCCCTGTTCATAGACTTTTCCGGCCTGAAGGAAACAGATGCGGTTGGCAACCTCCCGTGCGAAACCCATTTCGTGGGTCGCAAGGATCATGGTCATACCGCGTGCCGCAAGGTCGCGAACGATATCCAACACCTCGGAGACCAGCTCCGGATCGAGCGCCGACGTGATCTCGTCGAGGAGCAGCAGCATCGGATCCATCATCAGCGCCCGCACAATGGCGACGCGCTGCTGCTGGCCTCCGGAGAGGCGATCCGGGTAATCCTTGGCCTTGTGCGCCAGCCCGATGCGGTTCAGGAAGACCATCGCCTTCTCTTCCGCCTCGCGTCGGCTCATGCCGAGGACCTTGGTGGGAGCCAGGACGGTATTTTCCAGAACGGTCATATGGGGAAACAGATTGTATCCCTGAAACACGATGCCGATATCGCGGCGCACCCGGTCCAGATCCACGCCCGGTCCGGTGATCTGGTCGCCATGGATGCGGATCTGGCCGGACGATATTTCCTCGAGCCGGTTCACGCAGCGCAGAAGGGTGGACTTACCGCAGCCGGACGGTCCGATCAGGCAGACGACCTCATGTTCGGCAACGCCCAACGAGAGATCCGAGATGACCTCCAATGCGCCGTAGCGCTTGGTGACATGGTCTATTTCCAAAAGTGTCATGGATGCTCAGCCTCCCGCCCGTATCCGTCGGCGATCGCGCTCGATCAGCCTGTCGACGAGCCGCGCCTGCGGAATGGTGATGACGATGAACAGGATGGCCACCGTGGTCACCGCCGATAGGTTGAAGTTGTTGGCCGCGATAATTTTCGACTGGTTGAAGGCATCGATGGTGCCGATGATCGCGACCAGGGCGGTATCCTTCTGAAGGCTGATGCAGTTGTTCATCAGCGGCGGAATGATGTTGCGCACCGCAAGCGGCACCACGACGTAGCGCATGGTTTTCGCATGGCTAAGTCCGAGCGAACGGGCCGCCGCAACCTGGCTGTGATGCACGCCTTCGATGCCGGCGCGATAGACCTCGGACGTATAGGCTCCGTAGGTCAGCGTCAGGGCGATGATCGCATAGGAGGTCGAGCTCAAATCCGACAGGATGGGCAAGTCGGTCAATGGCAGGCCGAAACCGATGAGATAGATCGTGATGATCGCCGGCAGGCCACGGAAGAGATCGCCATAGGCGATGGCGAGAAACCGAAGCGGTCGCCCCGCCTCGCCCGGTATGGTCCGTGCGATCGCCACCAGAAGCGACCAGATGAGGATCAGCACCGCCGAGACGGCGAAGATGGCGACGTTGGTGCCGAAGGCCCACAACACCTTGCCCGCTGAACTGCGGATCAGGGCGAGATCGAAGAAGGTTCGGCTGACGGCGGCATCGTTGAGCGCCATAAACCAGGCTGCGCCCGTCACGATCAGCAGAGCGCCTGACCAGGACAACGCCTTCCATGCACCGAGAGAAGCGTCCGCCCCGAGCGCGCGCGCGGCATGCAGGTCGGAGCTGCGCCCTGCGGCAAGAGACTTTGCAAAGGCCCGGATTGCCATCAGCAGCACCAGGCCCGCCGCGATCGCCGCGACGAGGCCGGGCACGGTCGCGGCGATCCGGGAGATCCCCTGGGACGCCGCCTGGCTTCCAATGTGCTGCGCGGAAATGGCAACGAGGCAGAATGTCAGGGCGGCAAGGACGAGCGTAAAACTCGTCCGGCCGCGATAGGTTCGCGTGACGCCCTGGGCGCGCCATACGGCGGCGCGCCCAGTTTCGTTCTGCGATTCCGAAGCGAGAGAATCAGTCATCAGATCAATATTTCCAGACCGGAACGTCCTCGGGCTTCAGGCCGCCGCGAGCCTCCGACAGATATTCGGCCTCCAGCGCCTTCAGCGTGCCGTCGGCGGCCATGTCCGCGATGATCTTGTCGATCACCGGCTTTTCCGCCGAGCCCTTCGGATAGATGCCGGCCGTGTCGTTGCCGCTCGGATATTGTCCGACGACCTTCAGCTTGCCGCCGGAGTTGGAGACCTGCCCCAAAACGACCGAAAGGTCGGTCATCACCACGTCGACATTGCCCGATGCGAGAGCCGTGAACATGGCACCCGTGTCGTCGAAGACGGAAAGTTTCGTATCGGGCAAGGTATCCTGCGCCCATTGCACCATGGTCGTTCCTGCCTGGGTGCCGAGCTTCGCGGTCTTCACGCTTTTCTCGTCGACGGTGGATTTCGCGCGGGCGGCAAGGCCGAAGGCTCCGTGATCGTAAGGCGTCGAGAAATCCACCACCTTCTTGCGCTTTTCGGTGACCGAGATGAGCGCGAGCGCGATATCAAAATCCTTGTTCTGCCCGGCGACGATGGAATCGAACGAGGCGTTCTTCAGGACGACCTTGTCGATACCGAGGCGTGAGGCGATGTTGACGGCCATGCAGAACTCGCGGCCGCCGGTGATGGTCTCAGGCGTATCGCCGTTGAACTCGCCGACGGCAGGCAGGTTGATGATCACCGTGAACTGCCCGGGAACGGCGGTCTGCGCATGTTCGGTGCCGGCCTTTCCGAAAAGCTTGCAGTTGCCGTAGCCCTCGCTTGCCATGGCCGGCGCGCTGAGCGCCAATAGGGAGCCAAGAACAGTGCCAAGCATTTTCGCCTTGTTTTTCATTTCGTTCGCCTCTGTTGGTTTTGGTTGTTGATGGTCAGTTGGGTGGGATCCTCGGGCAGCTATGCTGCTTCGAGGGCAATCGGGCTGCCTTGATGCGGAAGGAGCCGGCTGGCTGGCATGAGGCCGCAATCGAGCAAGCCGATACGGGCCTCGCCCTCGGACACGAACCGGCCTTCACAATAGACAATCCCACTCATCCGCATTTCCGGTTCTTCGCCATTTCGATGACGAACAGACTTTGCTGATGCGGATGAGGTTTGACCAATTCGCTTTGCGCAGCAAAGTATGCAAAAATTGCATAACAATTATAAAACAATGAGTTATGATGTTTGCCGCTGAATAGAATTTTTGAATTGACACTGGCCGAACGCGATCTTCCTATAGCGGTTTCAGACCGCGGATGGGCCTAACAGCCGGATTTCACGCGATTTTTCTTCGAACATCTTCGTATTTGGCGCGATCTTTTTCGTTTCAGAGAAAATCGCGCACGTTCCGAAATACCCGATTGACGGCTGCCGCATACTGAGATTAGGCTGCCGCCAACAATAGCAAGCAGAGGGGAGGTCATCTTGACCATTGCTAGAAAAGAACAAGTATTAAATCCGTATATTTGGATAGTATCGAACGACTGACAATCTAAATTCGATACGAAAGGCAACTATAGTTGCCAGAACGCAGTGACAGCAAACCGCCGGTCGCCGGTGTGAAGCTGCATGAACGGCGTACTCCCCGACCTGTCTCGTCGGCATAATTTCCATCTTCCATTCCCGGATCAGTCACCGGCTGCGGACATGCTTGCCCGTATCAGACCCCTTGTCTGCGCGGTTCTGCACATTCGCAAGCGGCGTCGCTGAAGCGGCAGCGTTCGGCCGACCACTGCCGTGCGCCTTCACATCCATATCGTTGAAATCATTACGGAGTTTCGAACCATGAGCAATTCGTTTCGGACCAGAACCTGCATGGGCGTGGTGTCGGCCCTGCTGATCGGCACAAGCTTATCCAGCGCATTCGCGGAGGAAGCCCCGCAAAAAGGCGGCGACCTCGTGATGGTACGCGCCGATCCCATACAGACGCTGATGCCGACGCTGGCGGCGGAAAACGGCTCGATCTGGGCTATCGAAGAGATGTTCGATACGCTGTTGCTGCCCACCGAGGACGGCAAGGGGGTGCAGCCGGGGCTCGCCAGCGAATGGAGCCAGTCGGCCGACGGCCTCGAATGGACCTTCAAATTGCGTCCGGACGTGAAGTTTTCCGACGGCACGCCGATGACCTCGAAGGACGTAAAGTTTTCGCTCGATCAGGCATCGAACCAGGCCAATCCGTTCGGCTTCATCAACGCGTCCATCGCGGAGGTGAAAACGCCCGATGCGCAGACCGTCATCGTGCGCACAAAGGCTCCCTATGCGCCGCTGCCTTCGGTCATGGCGATCTTTTCCAATTCCATCGTGCCGTACAATTATGGCGGCAAGACCGCGGAGGAATTCGCCAAGGCACCGATCGGCACCGGTCCTTTCAAGCTTGAGGAGCGCACGGTCGGCGTCGGCGCGCATTTCCTGCGCAATACGGAATACTGGCAGAAGGGCAAGCCCTATCTCGACTCGATCAGCATCAACGAGGTGGCCGACGGCAACACCCGCGCCAATCAGCTGCTGGGCGCCCAGGCACAAATCAACGAATTCCCGGCCTATTCCAGCACGCAGGCGCTAAGGGCCGGCGGCGGCGACGTGGCGCTCGGCGTCTTTCCGTCGAGCCGCGTGGACTTCGTCGTGATCAACACCACGAAGGCGCCGTTCGACGATGCGCATGTGCGTCGCGCCATCGCCGCTTTGATCGACAAGCAGGCGCTGATCAAGGTCATCCTGTTCGGCAACGGCGATCCGGCAGGCGCCTACATGTCGCCGAGCTCGTGGTCGCACAATGCCGACGTCAAGGGCGTGCCATTCGATCTCGAAACCGCGAAAAAAGAACTTGCGCAATCAAAGGTGCCCGATGGCTTCAGCGCCACGATCACGGTCAGCAGCGGCAATTCAGATGAAGCCACGATGGCGCAGATCATTCAGGCACAGGCAGCGAAAATCGGCATCAAGCTGGCCATCCAGGTGCTCGACCCGTCGGCCTTGAGCGACGCGCGACAGGCCAAGAACTACGACATGGGCTTTACCTACAACACCACCGACATCGTCGATCCGGACGAGATCATCCGTTTTGCCGGGGTCTACGATGGCGGCTCGCAGGTGCAGTATTCCTTCTACGACAACAAGGAAATCGCCGCGAAGGCCGAGCAGGCCGCAACCATCAGCGACCAGGCGGCGCGCAAGAAGCTCTATGACGAGATCCAGGTCCTGTGGGACAAGGATCAGCCGATGGTGCCGCTGTACTACTCGCCCGAACTCTACTCCTATTCGACGAAGGTTCACGGCTTTCATCCCTATGTGACCGGCAACTACAACCTCGCCAACGTCTGGCTGTCGGAATAACCGCCGCGCCGGGGCCAGGCCTCCGTTTCCCTTTGCCGGGCGGACGGAGGCCAGCCTCGATCCGGCGGCACGCGACGGACTGCGCGCCCTCCCGCGAGCGCGCGGTCCGTCTCCGTCCTTTTTGAGATCGGTTTTCCATGCTGAGATTTTTATTCCGACGGCTTATGCTGCTGATACCCGTTGTGCTCGGGGCGGCGACGCTGACCTTCCTCCTGATGCATCTCACCCCCGGCGATCCCGCCCGGACCTATCTGGGCGAACATGCAACACCGGAGGCGATTGCGGCGCTGAAGCAGCAATGGGGCCTCGATCAGCCCCTGGCGATCCAGTATCTGCGTTTCCTGCGCGATCTGGTGACGGGCGAACTCGGTCAGTCGATGTTCTTTCGCGAGCCGATCGTCGATCTACTGGCCACGCGCCTGCCCCCCACCCTGCTTTTGATGCTGATGAGCGCGCTCTTGAGCCTCGTCATCGCCGTCCCGCTCGCCGCCTGGAATGCCGTGAAGCCCAACGGCCTCTCCGACGTGGTGGTGCGGATCCTGACTGCCATCTTCCAGGGAACGCCGATCTTCTTCATTGCCACGGTCTTCATCGTGATGTTCGCCATCCGGCTGAAGATCTTTCCCGTGGCCGGATACGGCAAGACGATGTGGACGCATATCGTGTCGCTGTTTCTGCCCGCGCTGTCCCTGGCGCTCGGCATCGTGCCGGTGCTGATGCGCAGCCTGCGCACCGCGCTGATCGATGCGCTGAACAGCGAATACGTCAATTTCGCCCGCGCCAAGGGTCTGCGCAGCAGCACGATCTGGCTGCACTACGCGCTGCGGAACGCCAGCATTTCCGGTCTCAGCATTCTCAGCATCCAGATCGGCTTTCTCGCCGGCGGTTCGCTGGTGGTCGAGAACGTCTTCGCCATTCCGGGCATGGGCACCTTCCTGATGAAGGGCATTTTGAACCGCGACTTTCCCGTGGTGCAGGCGAGCGCTCTGGTCTTCGCGCTTCTGGTGCTGCTCGTCTACCTGCTCACCGACATCGCCTACACGCTGCTTGATCCGAGGGTGAGACTGAAATGAGCCAGACTCCGATGACCGCATCCACCCCCGCTACGGCTCGCGCCGCCGCAGCCGGCCCGTTCCGGCGGCTTGTTCGCGACAACCCGCAGCTTCTGTTCGGCACGCTGATCGTCGGCGTAATCGTCCTCATGGCGCTCGCCGCACCGCTACTCACCCGCTACGACCCCACCGCGCAGGATTTCCTGTCCACGCTGCAGGGGCCGAGTGCGGATCATTTGCTCGGCACCGACAATCTCGGGCGCGATATCTGGGCGCGGCTGCTCTACGGCGCGCGCACCGATCTGGCGCTCGCGTCGGTCGCGGTCCTGCTGCCCTTCGTCATCGGCTCGACCGTCGGCGCGCTCTGCGGCTATTTCGGCGGGTGGTTCGACACGATCATCATGCGCATCGCCGATACCGTCGTTGCTTTCCCGTTCTACGTTCTCGTCATCAGCCTGGTCTTCATTCTCGGCAACGGCGTCTCGAGCATCATCGTTGCGATCTCCATCGTCAGCTGGATCGCCTATGCCCGCATCATCCGCGCCGAGGCGATGGTGCTGAGCGCGACCAATTTCACGGACGCGCTGCATGTGGGCGGCCTCGGCGTTCCGCGTATCGTTTTTCGCCATCTGATGCCGAACGTGCTGAGCCAGGCCATCGTCTACGCGATGAGCGACATCGTGGCCAATATCGGCGTCATCGTCACCTTGAGCTATTTCGGCCTCGGCGTCGTGCCGCCGACCCCGGACTGGGGCAACATGATGTCGGAAGGGCAACCCTTCTTCGCCGGCGGCACCTATAGCCTGATGCTGATCCCAGCCGTGGCCGTGGTCGTCACAAGCTACGGGCTGTCGCTGGTCGGCGACGGGCTTGCAACTGCGCTGAGGGTGAAACGATGATGCATCGGACGGCAAAGACAAACGCAGCCCTCGACATCGAAGGCTTGAGCGTCGCAGCCTGGATCGGCGATCGAAGCTACAGGGCGCTCGACAATGTGGCCTTGTCCGTGGCGCGTGGCGAAGCGCGTGGACTGGTGGGCGAATCCGGCTCCGGCAAGAGCCTGACCCTGCGCGCGGTCATGGGCCTTCTGCCTGCAAATCTGCGAGTAACCGCCGGTGCGATCCGGTTCAACGACCGCGACCTCCTGGCCGATGGCGGCAAGCATCTGCATGCGATCCGCGGAACCGGCATTGCCATGGTGTTTCAGGAGCCGGCCATCGCGCTCAATCCGGTGATGAAGGTCGGGCGGCAGATCGTCGACGGCGTCGCAGAGCGGCGGGGCTTCGGTGCCCGCCAGGCCCGTGAACTGGCCGTTGAACTCCTGGCGCAGGTCGGAATCCAGGATCCTGCCCGCTGGGTCGATGCCTATCCGCACCAGCTCTCCGGCGGGATGCGCCAGCGCGTCATGATCGCCTCGGCCATTGCCAGCAAGCCGGAGGTGATCCTGTGCGACGAGCCGACCACCGCGCTCGACGTGACGATCCAGGCGCAGATCCTCAATCTGTTCAAGGCACTCAAGACCGATCTCGGCGCGGGCCTTCTCTATGTCACGCACGATCTCGGCGTGGTCGCGGAATTCTGCGATTCGCTGACCGTCATGTATGCCGGACGCACGGTCGAGCAGTCCGACGACCTGGCCGCGCTGATCGCCGCACCCGCGCACCCTTACACGCGGGCGCTGCTGGCGGCGGTGCCACGCATCAAGGGGCCGATCAGGCGCCTGCGCGGACTTGCCAGCTCCGCACCGTCCCTGACGGAACGCGACCAGACGCCCGCGCAGGCCTTGATACCTTGCGGACCGGGGCGCCAGGTTGCCCCCTTCACCGCCGAAGACGAACGCTTTTTTGCAAGGGATGAGGAAGTATGACCCGCAACGAACTTGTGGTGGAAGGCGTCTCGGTCACCTTTCCTGGCGGGATGCAGGCGCTGCGCAATGTCGATCTTCGCGTCGGCGCAGGCGAAATCGTCGGCCTTGTCGGCGAATCCGGATCGGGAAAATCCACGCTCGGCCGGGTGGTCGTCGGGCTCCAGCAGAGCTATTCCGGCCTGCTGCAGTTCGGCGGAGAAACCATTCATCCGCGCCGCACGCGGCAACAGCGCTGTGCCATCCAGATGGTGTTTCAGGACCCTTACGCCTCGCTCGATCCGCGCATGACGGTCTGGCAGCTCCTGCACGAACTGATGAGCGTGCACGGCATCGGCAGCGGGCGGGAGGATCGCCGCCAGCGATGCGAAGACCTGCTGCGCCGCGTGCACCTGCCTCTGACGATGCTCGACAACCGCCCGGCGACCATGTCCGGCGGCCAGCGACAGCGCGTCGCCATCGCCCGCGCGCTCGCCATCGATCCGCAATTTCTCGTTGCCGACGAAGCAACGGCCGCGCTCGATGTGTCGGTGCAGGCGGGGATCATCAATCTCTTTGCCGATCTGCGCGCGATGATGGGGCTGTCGCAACTATTCATCTCGCACAATCTTGCCGTCGTCCGGTCGCTCTGCGACAGGGTGGCTGTGATCTATCGTGGCGAGATTGTCGAAATGGCATCGACCGAGGCTATTTTCGATGCGCCGCAGCATGACTATACCCGTCAGTTGCTTGCCGCCGCACCCGACCTGCCTTGAGCCGAAAGGAACTATCATGCCCGTATTCGAAGACCTTCTGCAGCGTGACGCGCTTGCCGAAAAGATCGATGCGCTCTTTCACGAACGGGTCGAGCAGAGAGCGACGCCCGGCATCCGCTTCGCCGTATTCGACCGAACGGGCATTACCTTCGAAGGCGGACATGGGCATGCAGATACGGCAGACCGTCCGCCTGCATCCCATACTCGGTTCCGCATTGCCTCCTGCACCAAGAGTTTCACGGCGGCCGCCATTCTGGTGTTGCGCGATCGCGGGCTGCTGTCGCTCGATACCCCAGTCACGCATTACGTGCCGGCGCTGAAGCCAACGCTGCCGGAAGGGCGGCCGGAAGCGCCGACGGTGCGGATGCTCCTGTCGATGGCGGGCGGGCTGCCGACGGACGACCCTTGGGCGGACCGGCAGGAATCGCTGTCCAATGCCGCCTTCATGGCGGTACTCGAGAGCGGCGTTCGCTTTGCCACGGCGCCTGGAACGCGGTACGAATATTCCAATCTGGGCTACGCCCTCCTCGGGCAGGTGATCGAGGCAGTCAGCGGCGAGCGCTACGTCGATTTCGTCACAAATCACCTGCTTTCGCCGCTCGGCCTGCATGAGACGGGCTTCGATCCCCTGTCGATCGCACCGGAACGGATGGCCACGGGCTTCCGCGATGTCGACGGCAACTGGTTGCCGCTGCCCTTCACCGGGCCCGGTGCCTTTTCCGCCATCGGCGGCGCGGTTACCACGACCCATGACCTCGCCCGCTGGGCAGGCTGGCTTGGTGCTGCGTTCGATCCCGCGAGCGGCGGCGAAGAAGGACCGCTCTCGGCCGCGAGCCGACGGGAAATGCAACGCATCCAGTGCCCGATCGCTCCGGAACCGGCGGACGACATCCGCCTCAAGGGATATGGATTCGGTCTCCTTGTCGAACACCACATCCGCTTCGGCCCGATCGTCAGCCACTCGGGCGGCTATCCCGGTTTCAGCTCGCACATGCGCTGGAATCCGCAGACCGGCCTTGGCGTGGTCGCTTTCGAGAACGCGACCTATTCGGGAGCCTGGACACCGACGACGGCGGCGCTCGACCTGCTGCTCGACCGCGCGTCCGAAACCGGCAGGCCGGACGACACACAGCCCTCGGTCGTCCGCGACTTGTCGAAGGGCCTGTTACGCCTGCTGACGGAAGGCTGGGACGACATGGTGGCGGACGCGATCTTCCTGGAGAACGTCGCCATGGACCGGCCCTATCGCGAACGCGCAACCGAACTGGCGGCATTGCGCGAAAGGGCTGGCGTGCTGGCTCTCGACAAGCTGAAGATCCTTGCTGCCGACCCGGGCGGCGCCGACAATGGTTTCGGGCGCTTCGATCTTCATCTGCCCTGCGCTGCGGGCGAGATCGTTGCAAAAGTGCTCTGCGGTCCGCCGAAGCCTTTGAGGATCCAGTCCATTACCTGGCGACTGTGATTCCCTGGCGTTCAGGGCCTCTTCATATGCAATTGGAGAGGCCATTGCCTTGTCGCTTCGTACGCATGGCTCCGCTATTTCCGGCCGGACATTCGATCATACAGCCGGGTTTCACTATCGGAGGTGATCCACATCGTTTCGGTGTCCGAGCGGCAGGGGGAGCTTGTGTGCGACCGATGCTACCGGCTGAGCCTGTGTGAATGCATCTACTGATTTCCGAATGAGCCTTGGGCGTTCGCTGGCAATCCACGCGGATCAATAGGTTGATCTTCATCTTTCAACAATAGAAGCGGCTTTCTGCTGCCTTGAGGCCTGTAATCATGACCGCGTCGACACATGCGCTACCGCTTTCCAGAGGAGCGTATTCGGCTGAAACTCTCATCCGCATGAGCGCTTTTCCTGATGGTCTGGTTCTGGCAGCGAGCTTGCTTCTGGAAACCCATCGCGCACTGCCGAAAGAGGTGCGGTATGTCGGTGATCTGCAGCGATGGATGCTCAGTCAAACGGCGATAGCCTTGCATTTCGAGCATCGATACGATCCATCGCAATCCGAGGCGATATCTGCAAGTTCTCTGATGAAAGCAATAGCCGATACAGGTATCGCCAGCCGAAATACGATGTACTCTTTTCTTTCGGAGATGGAGCGTTATCGATTTATCACTCCACTCGCCAGCACGGATGGACGACGCCATATGTTTCAGGCGACTGAAATGAGTGAGCAACTTATCCGTCGCTACTTTGATATCCACTTGAAGGCTCTGGACCTTATCGATGGATGCCAACGACATGCCTTGTCCCGAGACAATCCGCTGTTGCTCGTAAGGGCACAGCCGCTCTTTGCTCGTCTTCTGCTGACGCGGGAAGATTGGTATCATCCTCCGGATACTATTGCCAGGTTCGTCCATTCTGATTCCGGAATCAGCATACTCCATGACCTGGCGAAAGGCGCTCCTTCCGTCGTACTGGATGCGGATTCACCAATCTGGATAGGAGACGTATCGCCGAATGTCTTTGCGCAACACTACCATATCTCCAAAACCCACGCCGCCAGGCTTTTGTGTTCGGCACGCGAAGCAGGTCTGATCGGCTGGGCGAAGAAAAGCAATCGCGGCCTATGCTGGATAGCTCCTCGATTGGTATTCGCTTATCGTTTCTGGCAAGCAATTAAACTTGCCTCGGTTTCACAGGCATTTGACACGGCCTGCAAGGAGGCAGGCTGTGCCTATGGCTGAAACCGGTGCGGCAAAGCGTGTCGGGAAGTAATTTACTTCCCGACCTCTATTTCACTCATGTATGGTATAGGAGTCCATTTCACAGAGGTTTTGCGTGTCTGTGGTCGTGTCGAGATCCGAGCTCTCTTCAAATTCAAACTTCATATCGTATTTGCAGACGCGTCTTCCATCGGCAATGGTGATCTTCATGCTTTCACCGGGATTGAGTACGTCACGCCCGAATACGTCATCCTCCCAGTCGTTCACTCCAACCGGTGACGTGTAGAAGCGTGTCAGTACCGAATTCGTACCGTTCTTGAGCGTAAATATGAGATCATCGGCCTTTGCAGGAGTGATCGCGCACAGCGTCATCACAGACGCTGCGACAGCAAAGTTTAACTTTTTCATTTCCCTACCCTTTGATGAATACTATGTGGAGCCCCGTTTCATCGTTTAGCGGAAAGTCGACCTCTTCTGAATACCCTTCTCGTCCCATATTTGGACCTATTTGCCCTCGAGTTTCTCCAGTGAAAACCTCCTTTCCTGTGTGTCGTTACTTCCGCGCTGACGACCGCCGACTGGCAGGCGCTGGTAAAGCGGCCAGTGAATTTCGCCTCGGTTCGAAAATGAACTTGCGGCTGCGCGCAACCCGATCCACTCCCCGTGCTTGTCACCTCTCTTTCCGGTTTTGCCATCTGAACCCAAATGGCCTTCCGCTTGCCCTGCCCAGAGGAGCGTTTCGGAAGCATGGTTCGTCTTTGACGGGCGTCTCTGTCGATGGCGGGGGCTTCGATGCCCGGAAGGCATCGGTCACGGGCAATCGGCGGGCTCGGCCAGGGAACGACCATCATGGCAAAAATCGCAAGCGAGAGGGAATTTTGCGCCCGGAGATCACGACGGTTTTTGACCTCCCGTTCCACCGGAAGACATGGCATAATCGATGACGATATGGGGCGGGAGCACATTTGGATGCCGCGCGAAGCCATCTGGACGCTGGTTTTGTTTGTTCTGCTTGTGACGAGCGCCGTCGCCGGCTCGATACTGCGCGCGAGACTGCCGGCTCCGCATCGTGGCAGTGAGACGATCGACTTTCTTCGGGTCGTAACGGCATTGCTTGTGACGTTTGCCGCGCTGGTGATGAGCTTGCTGTTGGCGTCGGAACTCACGGCATTCACGACGGCATCCCATGATCGCAACCACTATGCCGCAAGTCTCGCCGAAATGGACACCTGCCTGAGAAATTACGGCTCCGCGCTGGACGCGGACAGACAACTTTTGCACAGCTACACGGCCGCGGTCATCGCCAGCACATGGCCGGAAGAGCCACCGCCCTCGGGAGTAGCGCTTCCGGACGTATCAAAATTACCCTTGACCGGAGAAGCGCCGACACTGGGGACAATTCTCAACGACGTGGGGCTTGCCATCGCCCGCCAGCAACCGGCCGATCCCTTCCATCAAGTCCTGATGACGCGTTGCAGCCAGCTTTTCAGCAATCTCATGGTCGGACGCTGGACCGTCATCGAGGACGCCCATGGCTCGCTCTCGGCGCCATTCCTGGGCGTCCTCATTTTCTGGCTCATGCTGGTCTTTCTAAGCTTCGGCCTCCAGGCGCCCCGAAACCCGCTCGCGGTCGCTATCGTTGCCGTCGCCATCATTTCGGTCGCGAGCGTCATGTTCGTGATTCTCGACCTTGATCTTCCCTACGGCGGGTTCTTCGGCATTTCGAGTACATCCATGCGGCATGCGCTCACTGATATGCTCGCGCAATAAGGCGCCGGTTGCTTGCCTGCTCTCTTCTTTCCTCCACAAGGATACGAGACTTGGGTGCGACGGGAAGGCAAGCCTCAGCGCCGGGGCCGAACATCATGTCGCAATCGTCCATGCAGCGAAATTGAAGACCCGCGCGAAATACCGCCGCCGGATATTCACCGAAGCCGTGGAACATGGATCGTCAAAACCGCTAAAAGAGCCTTACGTGAGCGGGACCACGGGAAGCGCACGCTTGTGCGTGGTGCTGCGATATTGGGTCAGGATGCGCTCGCGCGCCGCTTCGTCGATCGGCTTGCCCTCCAGAAAGTCGTCGATCTGGTCGTAGGTCACTCCATAGGCGTCCTCGTCGGGACGCAACGGAGCGTTCGTTTCCAGATCGGCCGTGGGCACCTTGAAGATCAGACCATCCGGAGCGCCCATTACCTTGGCCACGGCTCTGACGCGGCGCTTGTTGAGCCCGGCAAGCGGCAGGATATCGGAGGCGCCGTCACCGAATTTCGTGAAGAACCCCATCAATGCCTCGGCCGCATGGTCCGTGCCGATGACGAGGCCTCGCGCGGCTCCGGCGATCGCGTATTGTGCGATCATCCGTTCGCGCGCCTTCACGTTGCCGAAATGGAAGTCCGCGCGCGCGCCCTCGAAAAGGTCGGGGGCCTCTCGTTTGACCTCGGAAAGCATGGCATCCGCGGCGGGCTTGACGTTGACCGTCACCGAGCGGTCGGGGCGGATCGTCGCCAGGGCCGCCTGTGCGTCGGCCTCGTCGGCCTGAACCCCATAAGGCAGCCGAACGGCGATGAACTCGGCGGCGTACCCGCCATCACGCAATCTGCGGACGGCCGCCTGGGCCAGGAGCGCTGCCGTGAGACTGTCGATCCCGCCGCTGATGCCCAGCACGTAGGTCCGAGCGCCGCTTGCGCGCAGATAGTCCGCCAAGAAGGTCGTGCGGCGTTCCGCTTCGGACTTGGCGTCGAATTGCGCCGCTACGCCCAGTTCTTCGATGATGGCGGCTTGCTCGTCTTGCACCTTACGTCTCCTTTTGGAAAAGGGCCCGATTCCGGGCGGCTTGCCAAAACATCGCGTTCCAGACGGAATTGCAAGCTCTTACGATTCCCGGCGACATGATATTCGCTCCACTGGATTACCATCGGCAATTTGCAGCGATCACGCTACGGGTTCGTGCTGAACGGTTTCATATGTGCTCAGGGTCAGGCCGATATCCTCGACGAGAAGGGCAATGGCCTTCTTCTCGTCGCGCGCCAGCGCGGCCTCCATCAGGGCGGTGTGGTGTTCCATGTTCGAGGCCTTCTTGAGGAGCTCCGTATACTGCTGTTCGTCGAGGTGCTTGGGACCCCTTCCGGCGAGACTTGGCGAGAAAAACAGATTTCGCTGATGACGATGCAGCTGGATATAGATTTGCGCGACGAAGCGCTTCAGCCAGATCGATGGGCTTCCGTTCAAAAGCGCCTGGTGAAACGCATCGTGCCGTTCCTCCCATCGCGCAAGCTCCTTTTCCGGTATGTTCGCATATAGCGGCTCTGCTTGGGCAAAACCATAATGCGCGGCGACCAGTTGCTGCTCCCACGTATCGTCGCCGAGCCGGATGGCCTCCCGCAGCAGCTCGGTCTCCACCGTCGCGCGCGCCTTCTGCAGGTCGAGCAGTTCCTCATGCGAGACGCTGGCAACGCGATAGCCGCGATTGTGTGAAAAGGTCACGAGCCGTTCGGCTTCAAGCCGCGACAAGGCCTCACGCAGCGGCGTCATCCCCAGACCGTAGCGCTCGCTGAGCGAGGAAATGGTCAATGGGGTTTCCGGGGCAAGGTGTGCGTCGAGAATGTCGCGCCGGAGCCGCACGAACGCCTCTTCCATCTTGGACATTACCATAGCGCCTTTGCTGTTCGACTCGCTCTCCACATCCATATCATACTCCACATTATATATGATCTCGTCAAACATACATAATTGTTGCGCCGGATTTAAGATGCTGCTACGGATCATATAGGATTTCGATGATTATCGATAATCCATGGTTGAGCGTGAAGACGACGCCAACCTGCAGGAGGAAAAGGGAGGATTGCCGTTCGCTGCCGGAGGGCGCCGCAAGGGAGATGCGGTTCGCGAACGTCTTGACATAGCGGAATGCCAGATGTGCGAGCGCATGTAACGGCCGATGGCAGCGCCCTTCCCAGCGGCTCTGCCGTTGCCGGGTGACAGCATGGCGCCAGCACCAGACTACCAACAACCGAACAAGCACGGCTTCGGTCGCACCTCGCTGACCGGACAACACTTCAAATGGAGGAAGAAGATGGTATCGCGACACCCCTGGAAGCATCGTATCTATATGGCAATCGGCACAGTGGTCGCGGGCCTGACCCTGTTCGGCGGCGGCGCTTACCAGGTCGGGGCCAGCCCATCGGCGGCCTCGGGAGATGCCGTGAAGGCCGGTTTCAACGACGCCGCGCCACTGGCCAAGCTTGTGCCTGACCAGTATCGGAAGAAGGGCGTGCTTACCGTTGCGACCCAGCCCGATTTCGAGCCGGCAAACTTCACACCCATCGGCGAGACCGGCATAAAGGGCTATAATATCGACCTCATGGAGGCGATGGCGGCCAAGCTCGGCCTGCCGGTCCAGTGGGAGAAAGTACCCTTCGACCAGATCCTCATCGGCATGCAAAGCAACAAGTTCGACGCCGCCATCGCAGGCATGACGGATCGCAAGGCTCGCCAGGCTCAGGTGGACTTCATCGACTACCAGCTGGCCGGCTCGGTGTTCATGGTCGCCAAGGGCAATCCCAAAGGCATAACCGGCGCGGTGGACGGGGGCTGCGGCATCACCGTCGGCGACGTCAAGGGCAGCGACGCGCAGCGATTGGTCGACCAGATGGTCACGGCCTGCTCGGCAAAGGGCAAGGAACCGACGAAGCTGGTGCTCTACCCGACGGGCGGCGACAAGATACTCGCCCTCACCTCCGGCCGGACCGACGCGATGATATGGCCGGACCTGGCAATATCCGTCCTCAGGCGCCAGGCCGGTGACGTGCTTGATTCCATGCCGATCGACTTCGAGCCAAAGGTCTATCTGGGGATGACCTTCAGCAAGGAAGATAGCGGGCTGCGCGACGCTTTCCTCGCGGCGCTGAAGGCTATCCACGACGACGGCACATACGACAAGATCCTGGCCGACTGGGATGTCAAGGTCATCAAGCTCGACGACTACGGCATTAACCTCGCGAAGGATTGATACCCATGACGGACCACCACGGCGATGGGCTCGATCCCCGCCGAGCCCCATTGGCCGCCGCCCATTACGTGCGGCGGCCAGGCGAAGAGCCTGTGACGCAGAACGCGCCAATTCGCGCCAAGCAGCGGATGAAATACGGCCAGATCGTCACCGCTCTCGTCTTTGTCGCGTTGCTGTCGCTGCTCGTCGCCTCGCAGGCGAAGAATCCTAAGATAGAATGGAGCGTCACCGCACAGTACGTTTTCCACCCGGTCGTCCTCGGCGGGGTGGGCGTGACAATCCAGCTCTCCGTGATCGCGATGCTCATCTCCATCGCACTCGCATTCGTCGTCGCCTTGATGATCCAGAGCCAGAACAAGGTCGCAAGCCTTCTCGGGCGCGTATACGTGTGGTTCTTCCGCGGCGTCCCGATGCTGGTGCAGGTGCTGCTCTGGTACAATCTCGCCATACTGTTCCCGACGATCCTCGGATACGACACGAACGCGCTGATCTCCGGTTTCACGGCCGGCCTTATCGGCCTGTCGCTGGCCGAATCCGGCTACATGGCGGAGATCATCCGCAGCGGCTTCCTGTCGGTGCCGGCGGGCCAGACCGACGCGGCGATGAGCATGGGGCTGACGCGCGGCCAGGCATTGCGGCGCATCGTGCTGCCGCAAAGCATCAGGGTCATCATCCCTCCCACGGGCAATCAGTTCATCGGAATGCTGAAGGCGAGCTCTCTTGTCTCGGTCATCGGCGGCAGCGATCTGCTCACCAGGGTCCAGCTCATCTACGGTCAGAACTTCAAGATCCTGCCGCTCCTGATCGTCGCGGTCCTTTGGTACCTGGTGCTTGTCACCGTGGCCAGCGTCGGGCAGCACTTCCTGGAGAAGCGCTTCAACGCCTCCCAGACCAGGCCACAGCAGGCGCGCAAGACGGCGCCCCGCCTGCAAAGCGAGCGGGCAACCGCTGCAGCGAACGGAGGTGCGGCATGAGAAGCACTGCGACAACGGGCACGATGCTCAAGATCGAAGGCGTCAACAAGTGGCTTGGCGACAATCATGTTCTGCGGGGCGTCGACATCACCGTGCGCACCGGTGAGATCGTGTGTGTGCTCGGGCCATCGGGCTCGGGCAAGAGCACGCTGCTGCGCTGCATCAACCACCTTGATCCCGTCGACGGCGGCATTATCGAGGTGGCGGGCAAGCGCATTGGATACGAGCTTCGCGGCGGCGTTCTCTACGAGCAGGACGAACGCGCCGTCGCAAAGGCGCGCCAGCACATCGGAATGGTGTTCCAGCATTTCAACCTGTTCGGCCACATGACCGCCCTGGAGAATGTCATCTACGGTCCGGTGAAAATCCTGAAACGGCCGCGCAAGGAAAGCATCGACAAGGCACGGGATCTGCTTGCCCTTGTCGGCATGTCGGAGCGCGCCGGCGCGCATCCCGGCCAGCTCTCCGGCGGCCAGCAGCAGCGCGTCGCCATCGCCCGCGCACTGGCGATGGAGCCGCGGCTGATGATGTTCGACGAGCCGACCAGCGCCCTCGATCCCGAGCTTGTCGGCGAGGTGCTTACCACGATGCGCAAGGTGGCGGACGAGGGCATGACGATGCTCGTCGTTACGCACGAGATCGGCTTTGCCCGCGAGGTCGCCGACCGCGTCGTGTTCATGGACCAGGGGCGCGTTCTCGAGGACGGACCGGCCCGCGACGTGCTCGACAATCCCGTACATGAGCGCACCGCGACATTCCTGCGCCGCGTCCGCTAGGCCTGCCAGCAGGCCCATCTTCATTTCACACACTGCTCGTCTCAACGACGACAGAGAGGGAGTCTTTTCATGTCTGATCGCCACTACACATTGACCAACGTGCGGCCTTGGGGTGCCGACCCGATGGATATCGTCATCGAGGGCGAGCGCATTGCGGACATTCGCCCCGCAACTGCGTCGCCCGGCGCAAGCGACGTCGACGGCGGCGGTCTGCTGGCTGTGCCCGGTTTCATCAACACCCACTCCCACGTCGACAAGAGCTGGTGGGGCAAGCCCTGGGTTTCCTATACCTATTCCGACCATCCGACAGTGGAAGGCTGGATCGCCAACGAGCGTGCGCAGCGCGGCAAATATGACATACCGAATGCGGCATCGACAGCTTCGGTCCTGCGCGAGTTCCTTCGGCATGGAACGACGGCAACACGCACGCATATCGACGTGGATCTCGAGGTCGGGCTGAGAGGCCTGGAATGCCTGCAAGCCGCGCTGAAAGAGGTCGGCGACGCCATTCAGGTGAAGACGGTCGCATTTCCGCAAGACGGCGTGTTGCGCCGGCCCGGCGTGCTGAAGCTCCTCGACGAGGCCGCGCAGGCGGGCGCGGACTATATTGGCGGCCTCGACCCGGGCACGATCGATCGCGATGTCGAGGGACAGCTGGATGGGCTCTTCGACATTGCGGTGACGCGCGGCGTCGGACTTGACCTGCACCTGCACGATTTCGGTTCGCTGGGCGTCTACGAATTCCGGCAGGTGATACGGCGCACGATCGACGCGGGGCTCCAGGGGCGCGTGAACATCTCGCACGGCTTCGTTCTCGGCACGCTGCCGCAGAGCGTCCAGGAAGAAATCGTGGAAGGGCTTGCGGAGGCGGGCGTCTCTTGGACAACCGTTGCGATGGGCGGCACCGCGCCGCTTCCGTGGCAGCAGATGCGGCAGCGCTCGGTGCCGTTGGGACTCGGCACCGACGGTATCCGCGACCTCTGGTCGCCATTCGGCGACGGCGATCTGCTGCGCATCGCATACCAGTTCGCGAGGCTGCACGGGCTGCGGCACGACGAAAAGCTGACCAACGCGGTCGAGCTCGCGACGCGCGGCGGGGCGCACTTCGTCGGGCGCAACGTGCATGACCTGGTGGTGGGTGCGCGCGCCGATATCGTGCTTCTGGACGCCGAGAACGTTCCCGATGTGCTCGTGCGCTGCCCGCAGCGGCGGCTGGTGATTTCCGGCGGCCGCGTCGTCGCGCGCAATGGGGAAGTGCTGGTCTAAATAGAAACTGAAACGGCGGGCAAGCTGAACGGACGGAGGCGGGCGCTGGAACGGCTCTGCTGTTTCAGCCGGCCCGCATTCGGTCGAGTAGCATGGCGATCGGCGCACGGATATCACTCACCGACTGCAGCGATGGCGAAAGAGGCTGGCCAAAGGCAATGGAATTTCAAAAGCCCGCGGTCGAATGCAGGGCGAGCATTCTCGCCACTGTGATCTCGGAATGGACAACTATATCTGTGGAGTGGAGGGGGTCCGCCGGACTGGCGCCTCGTTTGAGGCACCCTATCCGGGATTGCGCAAGAGCGGCGATCACTGTGGCCTGTCGCCGATATGAGTCATCGCGGCGATAGCTTCATGCCCGTCAAGCGCTGCATGCCTAGGCGTATCTCAAAAGACGTACGCCTCGGGAAAATTCAGTTGCCGCGGCTTCCGTTGACGGCATACGGGATATGGGCGCGGGAAATGCCGAGATCACGAAGAACATGATCGTCCAGGGCAGAAAGCTCACGTATTGCTCTGCGCTTTTCAGTAAAGCGTTTAATCGTCTCAAGAACTCGCATTGTATTATCTCCTTTGTTGATGCCTGTTACATATGCATTTACCCGCCTAAATAAAATGCATATGCCTGCACGTTAGCCATGCTGCTTTTGCAAAGCTCACGCCCGGCGACGACGACCGGATGGTTCAGCCGGCATCCTGCATCGGCACTTCCCGCAAATCGGATGGCATTTGTGGCTTGACGCATGGCCCACCAACCTCGCATTGCTGCCGGAGGATTTCCCTTGAGCGCTTCGACAGGAAATATCGTGAGCGCAGCAATGACATTAGCCGAGATTGCCATGTTCGCACTCGTTTCGATCACGACCGCCAGCCAGGACATCAAGCGAAGCCGCTTTCTTGCAACGGCCGGCCCGGTCGCGGACATCGAAGCCGCGAAGGAATTTGTGACGCGGCACTCGGTCGCCGAAGCCAATCACAATTGCTGGGCCTGGCGTGTTGGCCAGAACTACCGGTTCAGCGACGATGGCGAGCCGAGCGGCACTGCCGGCAAACCGATCCTCCAGGCCATCGACGGCGCCGGGCTGGACATGGTTGCGGTGGTGGTGACGCGCTGGTTCGGCGGCACGCTGCTGGGAAGCGGCGGCTTGATCCGCGCCTATGGCGGCACCGCCGCAATTTGCCTTCAATCCGTGGAGAAACGAGAGGTCTTCCCGACCATAGCGGCGACCGTAGACGTGCAGTTTTCCGACCTTGCAAGGTTGAAAGCACGGCTTCTGGCCCAGGAGGGCGTCCAGATTCACGCCGAGCGTTTCACGGGCTCCGGCGCCGTTCTCGACGTCACCATCATCGCATCGATTGCCGAGGATGTCGTTGGTACCGTCCTGGATCTGACAAGCGGTCGGGCAACTGTGACGCTCGAATAGAGGTCGCCCGGCGACCTTTTGTCCACTCTCGCAAAGCCGACCCGGCCGCCGAAAGACCGCGGATTGTCGATTGCAATCGTGCGGAGGGTTCCTGCCTGCCCAGGCTCGATATGGCTGCATGGCCGAGGCGTGCGAAGCCCCGGCCATGCTCTTCAGTGAAGTCATACGCAGTATCACGGCGTCGGCAATGATACGCTTTCGTCTGTGGGTTCCTCGCGCAGCATGCGCAGCTCATACCAAAGCGCGTTGAGGATTCCGACGGATGCCGCCAGACCGAGCCCGAGGACCCAGGCAAAATACCACATGAAGTCTCTCCTTTCCTTGTTCAGTAAGCCGAATGCCCGGCCTTCTCGATGCTCTTCTCGCTCACCTTGCCCCACAGAACCCGGTAGACCCAGGCGGTGTAGAGAAGGATGATCGGCATGAAGAAGACGGTTGCCAGAAGCATGTTGCGCAATGTCGCGCGGCTGGACGATGCGTCGAACACGGTCAGCGAATGCGAAGGATTGGTGATCGACGGCAGGATGACCGGAAACATTGCAAGTCCGACCGTCGCGATAATCATGGCGACCGAAAGCTTCGATGCGATGAAGGTCAGGCCCTCCCGGCGCGTGCGGAAACCCAATGCCACGAAGAAGGGGCCGATGATACCGAGGACGGGGACCAGCCAGAGAACGGGATGAGCCTCGAAATTGGCAAGCCATGCGCCGCCATCCTTGGTGACGCTCTTCAACAACGGATTGGAGGGACCATCCCACTTGACGGCCGAGGTGACGCGGTAGCCGCCGAGCAGCCCGAGCCAGACCAGCGCACCGCCGCCGGCAAACAGCAGGCCGGTGAGGATGGCCGCCTTTGATCCGATCGCCTTGGCGCGCTCCGAGACGAGGCCTTCGGCCTTGAAGGCGAGCCAGGCGGCACCATGCATGACGAGCATCGACAGGGAGACCAGGCCGCAGTAGAGCGCCAATGGGTTGAGCAAGCCGAGGAGCGTGCCTTCATAGATCGGGCGCAGATCCGAAGTCAGATGGAAGGGCACGCCCTGAAGCGCGTTGCCGACGGCCACGCCGAAGATCAGCGACGGAACCGCGCCGCCTATGAAAAGCGCCCCGTCCCAGCGCGCGCGCCAGGTTTTCTCCGGCCTCTTCGAGCGATACTTGAAGGCGACGGGCCGCAGGATGAGCGCCAGCAGCACCAGGAACATGGCAAGGTAGAAGCCCGAAAAGCTCAGCGCATAGAGCGCGGGCCATGCCGCGAAAATGGCGCCGCCGCCCAGGATGAACCAGACCTGGTTGCCCTCCCAGACCGGTCCCACCGTGTTGATGGCGACACGGCGCTCGAGGTCCGTCTTCGCGACGAAGGGCAACAGGGTTCCGACGCCCATGTCGAAGCCGTCCATGACGGCAAATCCGATGAGCAGCACGCCGAGCAGGATCCACCAGGTGATGCGCAGCGTTTCATAGCTGAATAGAAATTCGATCATTGAATTGGTCCTTCAATTACTGGCTATTCGCCTGGCTGCAATGCCGGCTCCGCCTCGCTGCCCGAGACAGGCGGGCGACCGGTGATCATGTCGGCGATTTCCGGTCCTTTGCGGATCGCGGCGAGCATCAGCCGCACCTCGATGACGGCAAGCACGCCATAGACCAGCGTGAAGCCTGCAATGCTGAGGATGAGATTGTAGACGCCGAGTTCCGAAGTCGCGAGGAAGGTGGGCAACACCCCGTCGATGATCCAGGGCTGGCGACCGAATTCGGCGACGAACCATCCAAGCTCGATGGCAATCCACGGCAGCGGCAACGCAAGCACTGCCAGGCTGAACAGCCAGCGCGGAGCGCCCCTTTCCCGCATCGTGTACCAGAGAGAGGTGGCGAAGAGGACGAGCAACGCAAAGCCACAGGCCACCATGATGCGGAACGAGAAGAACAGCCACGGGACCTGCGGCACCGCCGACCATGCGGCGTCCTTGATCTGCTGATCGCTGGCCGTACGAGGATCCTCGACGAATTGCTTCAGAAGCAGGGCATAGCCGAGATCCTGCGACTTTGCCTCGAATACGGAACGTGCCGTGGCATCGGCCTGGTTCACTTTCAGCGTCTCCAGCGCGTCATAGGCGCCCAGGCCATTGCGAATGCGCTCCTCGGCCCTTGCCACCAACTGGTCGATGCCGGGAATTTCCTTGTCGATCGAACGGGTGCCGATTAGGCCCATGACCCAGGGTATATGGACGGCATAATGCGTCTTGCGGTCTGCAAGGCTGGGTATGCCGAAGGCCGTGAAGGATGCCGGCGCGGGTTCCGTTTCCCACATCGCCTCGATGGCCGCGAGTTTCATCTTCTGGTTATCGGTCAGCGCGTAGCCACTTTCGTCGCCCAGCACGATGACCGACAGCGCCGAGGCGACGCCGAATGCCGCCGCGATCACGAAAGAGCGCTTCGCCAGCGCGACATGACGATTTCGCAGCAGATACCAGGCGGAGACGCCGAGGACGAACGTCGCGGCGCATACATAGCCTGCGGAAACGGTATGTACGAACTTCGCCTGGGCGACGGGATTGAACAGGACCGCCATAAAGTCGGTGACTTCCATCCGCATCGTGTCGGGATTGAAGGCCGAGCCGACCGGATTTTGCATCCAGCCGTTGGCGATCAGGATCCAAAGGGCCGAGAAGTTCGTGCCGAGCGCCATCAGCCAGGTGACGATCATATGGGCACGCGACGAAAGGCGGTCCCAGCCGAAGAAGAACAGGCCGACGAAGGTCGCCTCGAGAAAGAAGGCCATCAGGCCCTCGATCGCCAGCGGAGCGCCGAAGACGTCACCGACGTAGTGGGAATAATAGGCCCAGTTCATGCCGAACTGGAACTCCATCGTAATGCCCGTGGCGACACCGAGCGCGAAATTGATGCCGAAGAGCACGCCCCAGAACTTGGTCATGTCGCGCCAGATGGTTCGCCGCGTCATGACATAGACCGTTTCCATCATGGCGATCATAATGGAGAGGCCGAGTGTCAGGGGTACGAAAAGGAAATGATAAAGTGCCGTCAAGGCAAATTGAAGCCGGGATAAGTCGACAAGGAGGGGGTCGAACATGGAAACATCCTTTCTTGATCGACCTCTGTTAACGCCGCAAATCCCTTTGCGAGTTGATTTAGATCAACGGAAGCAACAAGGAACGATGCCAAAAGAGCGGCATGAGAGACGACAAGGCATCGACAGCAAATCCTGACGGCAATGACGCGGGCGCCGCGGAATGTCGCGCCCTCCCCCTCGCCCAGCGGATGGCCGCACGCGGCCTGCACCATGTGCTGGCACTACAGATAGCTCGCATGGCGTTGCGGCTCGGCTTCACGGCGACGGCCGCCGTGGCCGCCGGCAAGCTCGTGATGAACGATCCCGTCGATTCGCTTTTGATATCGCTCGCGATCATTCTGCTTGTCGGCGCGGCTGTCGCCGGCTTCCTTGCCGACAGGGCACAGGCCGCCGCGGAGGCGGATGTGGCGATCCGCCTCCGCGAGGCCGCATCCGCGCGATTGAACGCCATGCCGCCACGGCAGCTGAAGCAATTGCCCGTCGGAACCCTGGTCGTGGCCATGCAACGCCACCCGGAGGCGATCGCATCGCTGGTCATAGGCCATCGCGCAGCCTCGATGATGATGGCGGTCGGCCCGCTGGCGGCAGCCGCCGCGCTTTTCCTCGTTTCATGGCAGGCGGCAGTTCTGGTCATCTGTCTGACGCCCGTCATGATCCTGTTCTTCGCCTTGGTGGGCGACATTATCCGCAGCCGCGCAGCCGCGCAGGAACGCGCCTTTGGTCGCCTCGCCGGCCAGTTTGCCGATCGTATTCGCGCATTGCCGACCATCCTTGCCAATCACGCGCTTTCCAGCGAGGAGACCAAGCTTGCCGGCCGGCTGGAATCCTATGCGCGCGAAACGATGGGCGTTCTCGGCATTGCTTTCATAAACGCCGGCATCATCGATTTCTTCGCTTCGCTGTCGATCGCACTGCTCGCCGTATTTCTCGGTCTCGGGCATCTCAAATTGATGATGATTCCCGGCTTTTCCAATCTGGAACTCTGGCAGAGCCTTTTCATCCTCATGATCGCGCCGGACTATTTTGCCCCCTTCCGCCGCTTTTCGGAGCAGTACCACGCCAAAGCCGAGGGCCTTGCCGCAGCGGCGGCCCTCGGCCGCCTGCTCGATGTCGATGCACCGGAAAGATTGGCGATCGCAGCGCTCGACCGGCCGCTTGCGCCGTTGCCCAACCACGGCCTCGTGGCCATCGTCGGGCCCAGCGGCAGCGGCAAATCGACCTTGCTGCGCCGGCTTGCGGGCATCGAGCAGGCGGTGACATTAGGTCAGCCTGAACTTACAGATTTCATCTGGGTTTCGCCCGACTGTCTTACCCCCGAAGGGACGCTTGCCGAAGCGATCGCCTGGAGGCTTCCCGTGCTCCCTTGCGAAAAACTGCGCGAGGCCGCAAACGCGGTGGGCCTGCTGGATGACGCGCTCCTCCCCGGCGGGCTGGATGCCCGGCTCACGCGTGGCGGCGGCAATCTTTCAGGCGGCCAGAAGCTTCGCATCTCGGTGGCGCGTGCGCTTCTCGCCGGACGGACGGTAATTGCCGACGAACCGACCGCGAAGCTCGACGCCGGCACTGCCGGTCTTGTCCGCGAGGCACTTGTCGAGATGTCGCATTCGCATCTCGTCGTCGTGGCGACCCATGACAGGGAGCTTGCCGCCGCTGGCCGAATGATGATCGACCTCAGCAATGACGGAACCTTCGAGGTGGCAGCATGATGAGCAAGCCCGTTTCCGCAACCCGAAAGACCTGGCGGTTGACCGCCGTGCTTGGCTGCTGCGCGCTTTTCTGCGGCATCCTGCTTGGTGGCGTGTCTGCCTGGTTCCTGGGCGCCGTGGCGACCGCGGGCCTGACGGCCGCCGCCGCGACTTTCAATTTCCACGTTCCGGCCGCATTCATCCGGTTGTTCGCCATCGGCCGCACCGCGGCACGCTACGGCGAGCGCCTTCTGGGCCACAAGGCTGCCCTTGCCGATCAGGTGTCGCATCGTGTCGGCCTTTTCGCATCCATGGCCGCCGCACCTTCCATCCGCAAGGCGGGTTGGCAGCTCGGCGACGAGGCACGGCTTGCCGATTATCTGGACGATGTCGAGGATATCGAATACGCGCATCTGCGCGCTCGCTTGCCCTCCTTGACGATCGCCATCGGCCTTGCCGCGCTGCTGGTATGCTCCGCTATCGTCGCCCCCCTGTCCTTGCTGCCGATCCTATTCATGCTGCTGATCGGCGCCTTTGCCGCTCGCCGTCTGGCAAGAAACGGCGCCGTGGCATGGGCCGAAGCCAGAACGCATCGGCGCAACGGAGCTGAGCGAATGGGGAATGCCATGGCATCCGCCGTTTCCCTGAAAGCCGAGCGCCTCTGGGCCGAGGAAAGTGACGCCGCCATGCGCGCCCTTTCCCAAGCGGATCTCGAGACCCGCACCCTGCGCCGCCTGCAATCCGGGTTCGATGGGATTGCCGCCCTCTTCGGCCCGCTCGCCGGAGTTTGCGTGGTTGCGGCGGCATGGCTGGCCGGCGATCGTGGCGAAGCGCTGCTTTTTCCGCTCGCACTCGGATTCGCATGGCTGGCGCTGGGCGAGACCATGAACGGCGCGTCGCGAATTGTGGTTGCCAGGCTGCGCAAGGATGCCGCCGTCGCGGATGTCGGCCGCTGGACCGGGCATCGGGAAGCATCGACGCCAAGCGCTGCATCGGCCGGAACGCCCCGTGAGCTTCAGTGCCGGCATCTCAGGCGGCTTTCGCCCTCGGGTGCGCTGATCGGCAACGATCCGATCGACCTTCGCCTGCGAACAGGTGCGCCGACGGTCCTTGTCGGGACGAGCGGCACCGGCAAGACGAGCCTGCTGAAGCAGATTGCCGGCTGGATCGGCGAAGACAGGTTCGATGCAGACAACACAAGCCTCTCGGCTGAGGACCGGCGCGCACTCTCGACCCTGGTGCTGCACGATGCGGCAATTCTGGACGACACCGTGCGGGCCAATCTCTTCGATCCCGACGGCAACGACACGGCGATGTGGCATGCGCTCGAGGCCGTCGAACTCAGCGAACGGATACGGGCCGCCGGCGGCCTCGATGCGTGGATCAGGCAGGACATGCTCTCGCTCGGCGAGGCGCAGAGGCTCAACCTGGCCCGCGCGTTCCTGGCGCATACGCCGATCGTGCTGCTCGACGAGCCGACCGAACATCTCGATGCCGCACAGGGCCAGCGAATCCTGACCCGTCTTGCCGATCACCTCGCAGACCGCATCGTCGTCATGTCCACCCATCGCCCCCTTCGGGTCCGCAACAGCACGATCCTGGAACTTTCCGCATGACATCTGTCCCCAGTCACCGCCTCATCGACACCAATGTCCCGCGCTACACCAGCTATCCGACGGCGCCGCATTTCCATGATGGCGTGACGCCCGAAACGGTATCCGGCTGGATCGATGCGATCCAGCCGGACGAGGCCATCTCGCTCTATCTGCACATCCCCTACTGCGACCGGCTATGCTGGTTCTGCGCATGCCACACCAAGCAGACTTTTCGCTACGCGCCTGTCGCCGATTATCTCGCGATGCTTTACCGCGAGATCGCGATGGTCGGCCGCCGCCTGGCGGGACGCGGCATCGTGCGCGCGATCCATCTCGGCGGCGGTTCTCCAACCATGCTCAGGCCCGGGGACATGAAAAGCCTGTTCGGACGGCTGCGCAAGAGCTTCGCGATTGCCGCCGACGCGAGCGTGAGCGTCGAAATCGACCCCAACGACATGGACGAGGCGCGGCTGGATGCCTTGGCCGAAATCGGAACCACGCGCGCAAGCCTCGGCATCCAGGATTTCGATCGACGCGTTCAGAAGGCCATCAACCGCGAGCAGAGCTTCGAGACGACGCGCGGGATCATAGAGGGCTTGAGAACGCGAGGTGTCGGCTCCGTCAATGTGGACCTTCTGTATGGCCTTCCCTTCCAAACGCTAGCGACCCTGGGCAAAACCATCGAGCTGTCGCTGTCGTTGCGGCCGGACCGCGTGGCGATCTTCGGCTATGCGCATGTTCCGTGGTTCAAGAAGCACCAGACCATGATCGATGAAGCCACGCTGCCCGGCCCCGACGCGAGGCTCGCGCAGGCGCAAGGCGCGGCCACGCTTATCTGCGAAGCCGGGTATCTGCCGATCGGCATCGATCATTTCGCCCTGCCCGCCGATAGTCTTGCGGCAGCGGCGCGCGAGGGTCGGCTAACGAGGAATTTTCAGGGCTATACCGACGACCCCTGCGAAACCCTGATCGGCCTCGGGCCGTCGTCGATCAGCCGCTTCCGCCAGGGCCACGCCCAGAATACGCCGTCGACCGGTGCCTACGGGCGAATGATCGAAGCCGACAGCCTTGCCGTTATCCGTGGCCTTTCGCTGTCCGACGAGGACCGCATACGCGGCTGGGTGATCGAACGCCTGATGTGCGATTTCGGCTTTTCCGCTGCCGCATTGCGGAGCCGGTTCGGCACTGAGGCGGAGATGATCCTGCAGGAAGCGGCTCTGCTGGCACAAACATCCCCGCACTTCGTCGTGGACGGGGATCGTTTTGCCATCGGGGCCGACAGCCATCTGTTCGCAAGGTCGATCGCGGCGCACTTCGACAGCTATCTGAGCTCACGCAAGGCGCGGCACTCGGCCGCCATATAGCACCCTCGAAAGCCGGCAGCTGTCTGCGCCATGCAGCCGATGAGGGCTGTCGGCCTTCGCGCCGGCGGATGCCTCCGGAGCCGGAAACCGCTTCATCCCTCCGTTCACCAAAGGCGCGAAGTCGCGGGTGATGCGGCAGCAAATGCGTCAGTCGAGAAGTTCGCGCAGGCGCTCCGCCAGTTCGCGCGCCGTATAGGGCTTCTTCAACCAGCTTCCCGAATGCGCAAGTTCCCGGCCCGCGATCGTGGGTTCGGCATAGCCGGATGTGAAGAGGATCTTGACCTCCGGCCTTAGCGCCCGGACGGTGTTGGCAAGCTCGTCGCCGGTCATGCCGCCGGGCATGACAATGTCGGTAAACAGCAGCGCGACATCGGGATTTTCATCCAGCCGGTCAAGCGCGTCCTTGCCGTTGGCCGCCTCGACGACCTGGTATCCGGCATCGACCAGCCGCGAAACGGCGACACGCCGCACGCGCGGATCGTCCTCGACCACGAGAATCTTTTCCGAACCGCCGGGAATGCCGGGCTGGGCGCGTTCCTCCGGCTGCCGGTCGCCAGCCTCGGCATCCTCTCTCTGCACCGCAGGCAGGAAGATGCGCACGCTCGTTCCCTGTCCTATCTCGCTGTAAAGCTGGACGTGACCGCCCGACTGCTTAGCAAAGCCATAGACCATCGACAGGCCAAGCCCCGTACCGGAACCGACGCTCTTGGTCGTGAAGAAGGGCTCGAAAGCGCGCTGCTTGATGTCTGCCGACATGCCCTGGCCCGTATCCGTCACCGCGATCAGCACGAAATCGCCGGTGCGGACCTGCGGATACATCTGCGCATAGTCGACGTCGAGCTGGACGCGCGAAATCTCGATCGAAAGCCTCCCGCCGCGCGGCATGGCATCGCGCGAATTGAGAACGAGATTGAGGAGCGCGTTCTGCAATTGGGACGCATCGACCAGCGCCCTGTTCGCTGCTCCGGAAACGACGGTGCGGAACTCGATCGCCTCGCCGAGCGTACGCCGGAGGAGATCGGAAAAGCCCGAGACGAGCTGACCGATATCGGCGAGTTTCGGATTGAGCGGCTGGCGTCGGCCGAAGGCGAGCAATTGTCCGGTCAGCTTGGCGCCGTCTTCCGCCGCATCCTGCGCCTCGCGCAGCAACGGCCGGAGCCTTTCATCCTGCAGCTTGCCCTCGATCATTTCGAGATTGCCGCTGATCACCGTCAGCAGATTGTTGAAATCATGCGCCAACCCGCCGGTGAGCTGCCCGATCGCTTCCATCTTCTGCGCCTGACGCAGCTCTTCCTCGATCTTGTGCCGGCTGGTCAGATCCCGGATGAACCCGGTAAAGATGCGCTTGCCCTTTGTCACCGCCTCGCCGACGGAAAGCTCCATCGGGAATACCGACCCGTCCTTGCGCCGTCCGGTCACGACACGGCCGTAACCGATGATGCGCCGCTCGCCTGTCGTCAGATAACGCGAGATATAGCCGTCATGCGCATCGCGATCCGGCTGCGGCATGAGCATCTTCACGTTCTTTCCGCAAACTTCCGCTGCCGTATAACCGAACAGCTTTTCCGCCGCGGCGCTGAAAGAGGAGATCGTGCCCACCTCGTCGATGACGATCATCGACTCGGGCACGGTGTCGAGAATCGAGCGCAGATGCGCCTCCCGCTCCGCAAGATCGTCTTGAGCTCTCTTCATATCGCTCACATCGTTGTTCGTCTGTATGATCAACGTCGTGCCGCCGGCAGCCGGGCTGACGAGAGCCCAGCGCGTGGCGACGAAAAGCGCGCGTCCATCCTTGGCCCGGTGCACCACCTCGCCTTCCCACGCTCCTTCCCGCCGGACCGCCTCCCGGATATCCTTGAGCGGCGTCGGAAATTGCGTCGACAAAAGGTCGTGGACCACCTTTCCCACAGCCTCCGTGCGCGACCAGCCATAAAGGGCCTCGCAGCCGTCGGTCCAGCGGACGATCACCCCGTCGAAGTCGTGGACGATGAGGTTGACCCCGTCGAGCAGATGCACGATGTCATCCAGCTTGCTTTCGGTTGACATATCGACGGCATTCTTGCTGCTCATGAGGTCTTCTTCATTCCGGATCAATGGCGATTGGCGCCAGCGTAAGCGATCTGGCCGCGCTCGTCGCCAAAATATTCGCCATCACCGGAAAGCTGGACAAGCAGCCCGTATTTCATGATCCGTACGGCATGGCGGCCGGCCGGGCAGACAATGCCCTTTTGCGCGAGCTTCGTCATCGTGCGCGAGACGGTCTCGATCGTGAGGCCGAGATAATCGGCGATGTCGAGCCTTGTCATCGGCAGATCGACAACGGCGTTGTATCCTCGCTCGCCGGGCTCGCACGGCATCTGCTTCAGAAGAAACGTGCAGACCCGCTCCTCGGCGCTCTTGCGCGACAGAAGCACCATCTGGTCCTGAGCGGCGGCCATTTCGTCGCAGAGGCGCGCAAAAACCTCGGGCCGCAGTTCCGGGCAGCTGGCAACCTCGGCCTCGAAAGCCTTGCGCGAGAAGCGACGTATGCGGGTATCGACGATTGCTTCGGCGCTATAGAGATAGTGGCTCTTCAGAGAGACGCCGACGATGTCGCCGCCATGCAGAAAGCCGGTGATGACGCGACGGCCGTCCGAGATGATCTTGAAGATGCGCAGGCTGCCCTCGACGACTTCGAAGAGGTGTTTTGCGATGTCGCCTTCGAAGAACAGCGTCTGGCCGGCGGCGAAATGTTCGACTGGCTGCTTTCTGAAAAGCGCCTGCAGACAATTCGGCTCCGGGCCGAGGAGCGCTACGCTGGTGACTTCCCTCAGATGATGAATATTGTTCGCCTGCAGCATGACCGATCCTCTGTGTCGCCGATGACGACAGATGACCCGTTGCTGGTGACACCAGGATGCCGTGCGTGTTAAAGACGGTGCTGTTTGGTAACAGTCTGTAACAATGGCGGCTTGATACATTGACCGGATCGACGATGGCGGCACTCCAGCACGAAGCGCACCTGCTTGTCGTCGACGACGACCCGCGCATCCGCCAGATGTTGACGCGCTATTTCGAGGACGAAGGCTACACCGTTGCTTCGGCTTCGGACGGAAACGAAATGCGTGCCCGCCTGCGCCAGCAAAACTTCGATGCCATTCTGCTCGATCTTGTCCTGCCCGGCGGCGCGGACGGGCTTGATCTTGCCCGCGAAATTCGCACCACGTCGGACGTGCCGATCATGATGCTGACCGGCCGCGACGATGTCGTCGATCGCATCGTCGGGCTGGAGATCGGCGCTGACGACTATATCGCCAAGCCTTTTCACCTTCGCGAGGTCCATGCCCGCCTCAAGTCGATCCTGCGCCGCCGCCAGGCTCCCGCCCGGAGTGCTGAACCGGCCGCCGAGGACATCATCCGTTTCGAGGGGTGGCGGCTGAACATCAGTCGGCGTCAGGTGCTCGATCCCCAGGGACAGGACGTCGGACTGACGACCGGAGAGTTCGAGATGCTGACGGCGCTCGTGCGCAACGCCGGAAGGGTGCTGACGCGCGAAGTCCTGATGGATCTCACCCGAGGACGCGACCTGGAAGCGTTCGACCGCACGATCGACGCCCAGATCGTAAGGCTGCGCCGCAAGATCGAGACGGATCCGAAGAAGCCGCAATTCATCAAGGCGGTGCGCGGCGTCGGCTATGTCTTCACCGGAAAGCTCGACTGAGCGGGCCTTACCAGCTGCCGGGCGCGCCGTGATTGCATCCATTGAGAAATCGACGCCCGAACAGCGCCTCTCTTCCAGCGCCGATATCCCTCGTCGGCTCGTGCTTGGCGAGATCCCCGTCATCACTGAATGGATGGCATTTCAATCCCTTATTTTCTTCTTGCCGGCCCGGTCGAGGACGCCCGACCTGAGGCGGCGATAGACCAGGCCGGACAGACAAACGCGGATTGGCCCATGCGGGTTCGTCAAACGAAAGGATACCGCACCTTTCGTTGATCGTGATCAAAGTGAAAAGCCGTGTGCCCTCTATTCTGAGCCGAACATGCTGATCCCCATGGCATGGATTTACTCAAGAGGAGTACGCTCTACATGCTTGTTCACGCGATCATGACATCACCCGCGATAGCCGTCCGTCCCGAAACATCCGTCGCGGACGCGGCAAAGACGATGCTCGACAATCACATCAGCGGTCTTCCCGTCGTCGATGCGGACGGCGGGCTCGTCGGCATCGTCAGCGAAGGCGACCTGATCAGACGGACCGAACTCAAGACCGAACGCAAACGCTCCTGGCTGCTGGAGTTCCTGACAAGCCCTGGGAAACTCGCGGACGAATATGTCTCGACGCATGGCCGCACCGTCGGGGAGGTCATGAGCTCCACCGTCGTCTCCGTAACCTCTGCAACGACCTTGCAGGAGGTGGTGGGACTGATGGAAAAGCATCACGTCAAACGCCTTCCCGTCGTCGCGCGCGGCAGACTGGTGGGTATCGTGTCCCGATCCGATCTTCTGAAAGCGCTCGCCGAACTGCTTCCCTCTCAGGCGGCCGGCGGCAAGGATCGGGAGATCGAGGCAGCAATCATAAACGAACTCGCAACGCAAAGCTGGAGCAGAAGCGGCTCCGTCCAGGTGAAGGTTACCGACGGCGTTGCCGAACTTTCCGGCAGCATCCTGGATGAGCGCGAGCGCCTGGCCGCGAAGGTCGCCGCGGAAAACGTCCCTGGCGTGCGCGCCGTCTTCGATAACCTCGTCTATATCGATCCCTACATCGGCATGATCTGAACGCAACCGCTTCGAGCGACATGGTGGCGCCTGAAACCCCACGGCGTCACCTGTCCGGGCCTCGTCCGATACCGGCTATGGCAGCGGTACAGCGATATCGTGTGTTCTCCTCGACATTGCTGTTGCGTATCGGGCGAGGCAGGATTCTTGCGTGACAGGCGAGCGCACGGTTCGAGCCGCGAGATGCTGTCTCGAGCAGCGCCATGCCGATCTCGATGCCAATCCCCATCATTGAAAGCGAAAAAATCCGGCGCGCGCTGAAATCAAGTGCCGCTGCGCGGCCTGCGCACTGCCTGTTGCAGATATTCCGAGCGAAATTTCAGCAGGAAACGGTCGCTACGTCTGCTCCGATCCCGAATGATGCCAAGGCTGGCGGCGGCTCGCGCAGACCAAAAGGTCGCGTTTCGCGAGCCGCGCAAGCCAGCTTCCATGACTGCTTGAGGTCCAATCCGCCTCGGGAGACAAGCATGGTAGAAATCCGAATGCCTAGCGTCCCATCAAGATGGGCAGGTTCGCATGCTCGAGCATGCTGCGGGTTACGCCTCCCAGAATTCGCTCGCGCAACCGGGAGTGACCATAGCAACCCATGACGAGAAGATCCGCACCGATATCAATCGCATGCTGGCGCAGGACATCGTCGATCGGACGTCTGCCGCCGGCGATGACGTCGACCGCGACATTGACCCCATGCCGCGCGAGATAGGCGGCAATGTCAGCACCTGGCTCTTCTCCCTGTCGTCCCGGCGAGGCGACCGGATCGACCATGGTTACATGCACCCGCTCGGCCCTGTTCAGCAGGCCAATCGACTGACGAACGACGCGGCCGGCATCATCGCCGGAATCCCAGGCCAGCAGGATTTTTCGAGGCGGCCATGCGAGCGGACTGCCCTGCGGGACGACCAGAGCCGGTGTCGGGGAGTGAAACAGCGCTCCATCGACGATGAATCCGCGCAGATTTTCATCGGATGCCATTCGTCCGCCGATCAGCGTGACATCGGCATAGAGCGCGCGCTGCCCCAAAAGGTCCGAGGACCATGGAAAATCGCAGAAGAATTCCTCAACCTCGGAGGATATGCCGGCGACCGCGAGCTTTGCCTTGATGGCGGCGACCCTCGCGGTGAGTTCGGCCGTTTCGCGTTCCCGCTCGCTTACCCAGATGCTGGCGGACGTATCCCCATATCCGCTATAGGGAGGCATGGCGCCAAAGCCGAGGACAAGCAGAACGAGGTGCGCATTCGTCGCTTCGCAAAACGAGATGGCCGTCTGCAGATCGTCATCGTCGTGCCGAGCGGCTACGACACTTAAAACCGTTTTGTAGGACATGAAATGCAAGCTCCTGTGCCGGTAATGGACGACACAAGCCTAAGACATCGCGGCTCCCGTTCATTGATCGGCGTCAAGATTACTGCGGTTTTGACCATCAGTTACGCGATGTCGTTGTGGCAATCCTCCGTCTCGACAGGCGGACAAGAGACCATGCTGGGGTGAGCAGGCATCCCGATCTTCAGACCGAGTTTGCGTTGTTGAAGATCCGACTTGGATATTGGGCGCGCAATCCAAGATTCGTCACTCCAAAAAAGCGGATGAGCCGCATCCGCGACCGGAAGATCCGCCGCCGCGATCACCACGTTTGCTATGTGCTCCTTGAATATTGCAACTTCCACTGTGCAAGGATGAGCGGCAGGCCCATGTCATTCCTGACGTCCATCGCCGAGATCAAGTCGTCAGGCGTGCACCAATCGCGTGCATGCCTGACGATGGATGGAACCTCTCTGATTTTCTTGAATCGCGAAGGCGCTCTATCCCTTTGTTTTTACGCAGTTCCGGACGGAAAATCGCTATACACTTTTCCTGGAATTGCTCGAGGCCGGATCCGCGCGTAGGGCAAGATACTCGAAAAGGCGAGCCACGGCTTCCGCGCCGGGATCGACATGACCCTCCAGCTGCTTCGCATTGATGTAGGCAGCGCGCCCCGCCTTGGCATGGACGAGCGTGGCGGTCAAATCGGCGCCCGCCCGGGCTGCTTTTGCCGCCTGGGCCAATCCGTCATCAAGTGCGTCGAGGGCGGGGGACAGAGCGTCCACCATGGTTCGATCCCCCAAACGCGCTCCGCCGATTTCCTGCATCCGCAAAAGACCCGCGTTCAGCGCTTCGCGAATGGTCAGCCCGCTCGACGCGCCATCCCCGGCCGCGGCGAAGAAGATCGCGAGAAGTACGCCCGACGACCCGCCCATGGTCTGGCTGAGCTCCTGCCCCATGGCGCGGAAAAGCTGCGTGTGATCCGAAAGGGGAAGCCGATCGAGCGCCTCGATAAGCGCGCGGGCGGCACCGGCCAGCGTCGAACCGGTATCGCCATCGCCGGACTTCGCATCCAGTGCGTTCAGGTCCCGTTCCGCGTCAATGAGAAGATTGCAGCAATCCGTCAGGAACTGGCGGGTCGGTTCGTGCCTGGACGCCAGCGGGGCTATCGGCGTCAGGCCGTCCGGAAGGGAAAGGACGGCAACAGATTTGATGGCCGTCACGCCCGGCCATGCCGGAAGCGCGACCGGTCTGGACAAAAGCCCCAGCTCCGTCTTGTCGGCCGGAAAGACCGAGATCGAGAACCCCTTCATGTCGAGGGATGTCATCATCGCTGCCGGTCCGACAATGTGCGAGATCTTGCCCGCGATCGCCGATTGGACGAGTTCATGAACGATGACCGACATTTCGAGGATCGAGGTGCCGCCGAGATTGTTCACAAGGACGACATGAGGCCGGTCGTCCATCGTTGCGGCAAGGCGCGCGACCATCGCGGCGACTGCCGCTCTCGCACCGGAATACTCGATCTGCTCGACCCCGGCCTCGCCGTGAATGCCAAGGCCGATCTCGACGTGGCCTGCGGGAATGCGGTTTTCCTTCGGAGAACCCGGAACGGTGCAGGTGTCGAGCGACATTCCGATCGTGCTGGTGGCGGCGATGACGCGGCGCGCGGCTTCGGCAACGGACACAAGATCTGCGCCGCCTTCGGCCAAGGCGCCCGCGACTTTGTGAACGAAGAGCGTTCCCGCCACACCGCGCGGCTGCGGCAGGTCGGGCAGCGCAATGTCGTCGTCGACGATGACCATATCGACGTTCAATCCGTAAGCCCGGGCGCGCTCGGCCGCCAGACCGAAGTTCAGGCGATCGCCGGTATAGTTCTTGACGATGAGGAGGCAACCGGCCGGTCCGGTCACGGCTAGGATGCCGGCCAGGATCGCGTCGACGCTGGGAGACGCGAATACATCGCCACAGACCGCCGCCGTCAGCATCCCCTTGCCGACGAACCCGACATGGGCGGGCTCGTGCCCGGAGCCGCCTCCCGAGACGATCGCAACCTTGCTCTTGTCCCAATCCGAACGGACGACGACGCGGATATGCGGATAACCGTCGAGACGGCTGAGCGCGCCGCCGGATGCAGCGAGAAGACCGTCGATCGCTTCGGTGACGGCGTTTTCCTTGCTGTTGAGAAATTGTGACATTCTCGCCTCCCTTAAACTAAGCGCATGCCGTCCGCGTCGAAGTAGAGCGGCTTGTTTGGCTGGATTTTAATGGCATCGCCACCCTTCAGCCCGGTATGGGCGTCGGTGACGGTGATTAGAGTGTGTTCCTTGAACGAAAGATGCAGGCGCGTCTGGTCGCCCAGATGCTCCACTCGCGTAACCGTGGCCTCCTGTCCATCACCTTGATCGATATGTTCCGGGCGCAGGCCTATCGACCTGGCCTTGGCCGGCGCGCCCGGGAAAAGCTCGGCGGGAACGACATTGATGCGTGGCTGCCCGAGGCGCGTGGCTGCATAGATACTGACCGGTTGTTCGTAGATTTCGCGCGGTGGGCCGAACTGGACAAGCTTGCCTTCGTGAAGAACGCCGACATGCGTTGCCATCGTCATCGCCTCGACCTGGTCATGGGTGACATAAAGCAGCGTCGCGCCGGATCTGGTCTGAATGCTTTTGAGTTCGACGCGCAGATCCGCGCGAAGCTTCGCATCAAGTGAGCTCAGCGGTTCATCCATCAGATAGATCTGCGGATTTCTTACCAGCGCGCGTCCGATCGACACGCGCTGCATCTCGCCGCCCGAAAGCGCCGTCGCCTTGTTCTCGAGCTTGTGAGAGATCTGGAGGATTTCCGCAATCGCATTGACCTTCTCGTCGATCATGCGCTGCGGTGTCTTCAGCAACGGCGACCTCAGGGGAAATTCCAGGTTCTGGCGTACCGACAGATGCGGATAGAGCGAATATTGCTGGAACACCATTGCAACGTTGCGCTGCGCAGGCGTCAGCCCGCGCATGGACCGGCCGCCAATCATCACCTCCCCGGCATCGGGATGATCGAGCCCCGACACCATCCGCAAGGTCGTCGTCTTGCCAGCGCCTGTCGGACCCAGGAGGACGACGAACGCCCCGTCGGGCACGATCATCGAAACCCCGTCGAGTGCCATGTGGCCGGCGAAGGATTTTGTGATGTTTTTCAGTATGACCTCAGCCACGGTTCAACACCTCCTCGTTAGCCTCGGAAACAAGCGCGTTTCCGGTCGCAGAGTCAAAGATCGTCAGGTTTCTGGAATCGAAATTCAGGCCGATCAATTCTCCGACATGTGCGGATTGGTTTGAAGGGGTACGGGCCTTGATCTCACCATGCGCGGTCTCGATCGTGACGATCTGCGTCGTGCCGAGATATTCGACGGCGATAACCCGGCCTCTGTAAGCAGAGCTGTCCTTGAAGCGGATATGCTCGGGCCTGATACCCAGCGCCAGCTTGCCGAGCCCGTCGTCACGAGACATCGGCACCTTTACCATATGCCCGGAGAGGTTGACATGGTCGCTGCCGGCTTTGACCGAGCCTTCGAACTCCAGGAAATTCATCGGTGGCGAGCCGATGAATTTCGCGACGAACTTCGTCGCCGGCCAGTCGTAGATCTGCTGCGGCTTGCCGAATTGTTCGACGACCCCGTGGTTCATCACCACGATCTTGTCGCCCATCTGCATGGCCTCCAGCTGGTCATGGGTTACATAGACCGTGGTGGCACCCATGCGATCGTGCAGAGCCCGCAATTCTTCCGCCATATGTTCCCTGAACTCGGCGTCGAGGGCGCCCAGCGGCTCATCCATGAAGAAGGCTTTCGGGTTGCGAACGATGGCGCGTCCAAGCGCGACGCGTTGCCGGTCGCCACCGGAGAGGCCGCCGACCGGCTTGTCGAGGATGGTTTCGATCCTCAGGATCTTTGCAACCTCCGCGACACGCGCTGCGACCTCCGCCTTTCTCATGCCCTGGCTCACCAGGGGATAGGAAATATTCCTGCGCACATTCATATGCGGATAGAGAGCGAACATCTGGAAGACGAAGGCGATGTCGCGCTCGCTCGCCCGCTTCATCCCCACCTCTTCACCGCCGATGTAGATTTTCCCGCTGGTTGGAAGTTCGAGGCCGGCCATCATCCGCAGGGTGGTCGTCTTCCCGCACCCGGACGGACCGAGAAGCATAAAGAACTCACCATCCTCGACCGTGAAAGTGGAAGACTTTACCGCGTTGAACTCCCCGAAATCCTTGCGCACATTCTCAATTCTGATCTGTGCCATGGTTCACTCCGGAAAATGGCTGACGATGATGAACATCACGGTTCCAACCAGCGTCACGAGGAAAGAGTACGAGTAAAGCGATAGCGACAGGGGCTGCATCAGCATGACCACACCGAGCGCAATCAGGACCGACGCCAGCATCTCCCATGCGTCGCGCCGCAGGCGTAACAGGCGATTGAGAAACGTCGTCATTTGCGGACCGCTCCGAAGGTTATGCCACGCAAGAGATGTTTACGGAGCAGGATCGTGAAAACCATGACCGGGACCAGGAAGATGGTTGCACCGGCCGCGACCGCCGGCCAGTCCTGGCCGCTGACGCCGATGATTGTCGGTATGAAGGGCGGCGCCGTTTGTGCATTGCCGGAGGTAAGCAGCACCGCAAACGCGTATTCATTCCAGGCGAAGATCAGGCAGAAGATCGCCGTTGACGCGATGCCGGTGACGGCTTGAGGCAAGACGACCTTGTAGAAGGCCTGGAAGCGCGTGTAGCCGTCGATGAGGGCGGCCTCCTCGTATTCGATCGGGATTTCGTCGATGAAACCCTTGAGCAGCCACACGGAAAGAGACAGGTTGACCGCCGTATAGAGCAGGATCATGCCGGCATGCGTGTCGCTGAGACCAAGCGATCGGAACATCAGGAAGATCGGGATCGCGACCGCGATCGGCGGCATCATGCGGGTCGATAGAATGAAAAATAGCAGGTCGTCCTTCAACGGCACCTTGAAGCGGGAGAAGGCGTAGGCCGCCGCCGTGCCGAGCACGATGCACAGCACTGTCGAGCCGAAGCCGATGATAACGGAATTGTAGAACCGTTCGGCAAAGCGCGACGCGCCGGTAATAATGACGCCGTCCTTGCGAACCAGCTTGTCGTACCAGGTCGTCGGCTCGCCGAGCGCCTTCAGCTGGTCCGCGGGCACGCGGGTACGGGTGGTGAAAAGATTGACATATCCCTCAACCGTCGGCTGGAAGACTAGTTTCGGTGGATAGGCAATTGCATCGGCCGGCGATTTAAATCCGGTCGCAATGATCCAGAACAGGGGGAGAAGTGTGATGACCGAATAGAGAACGACCAGAGTACCGGCAAACCACTTCTGACGTCCCGACGGCTCGGTTACGGAATAGCTGCTCATCGTTGTTTGACCTTGTTCAGGGCTTTGACGTAGATCGACGCGAGGCCGAACACGGTGACGAAAAGAATGACGGCATAGGCGGATGCGTAGCCGGTGCGCCATTGCTCGAAAGCGGCACGCTTCAGGTTGATGGACGTCAGTTCGGTGATCGATCCCGGGCCGCCGCCGGTCAGCTGGACGACGAGGTCGAACATCTTGAAATTCTCGATGCCGCGGAAAAGGACAGCCAGCATCAGGAACGGCAGCACCATCGGGATGGTGATGGTCCAGAATTGGCGCCACTTGCTCGCCCGGTCGCATTCGGCAGCCTCGTAGATGCTGTTTGGAATGGAGCGCAGGCCCGCAAGGCAAATCAGCATCACGAAAGGCGTCCACATCCATGTGTCCACGATGACGATCGCCCAGGGCGCCAGCGACGTGCTCGCAATCATCGAGAAGCTGGAGGGATCGCTCCCGATCAGGAAGCCGACCACATAATTGAAGAGACCGATTTGGGGCTGGTAGAGAAAGGTCCAGAAGTTGCCGACGACGGCGGGACTGAGCATCATCGGAAGCACGATGATCGTCGTCCAGAGGTCGTTGCCGCGGAACTTCTTGTTGATGAGGTAGGCCAGCGAGAAGCCGATCAGCACCTGCAGGACGATGGTCCAGATCAGAAAATGGGCGGTCGCCTGCATGCTCTGCCAGATATCGCTGTCCGTCAGGATGTTGATGTAGTTCCTGAAGCCCACAAACTGTATCGGTTCATTGGGCCGGTTTACCCGGAAATTGGTGAAGCTGAGCCGAACCGTCCAGATCAGTGGAAAGATGTTGATGGCGAGCAGCAAGACGATCGACGGCGCGACGAAGAGCCAGGCTATGGCGCGATCAGACAGACCTCTGACGCGCGCCGCGATTGCAGGCGGAGTCGCACTGGCGATCCGATCGATCGGTGAGTGGAGCATGTCCGTCTCCTTGGCATGAAGATGATAATGGGCAGGGCCGGCTCGATCCACATGGCCGGCCCTGCGCGACGCTCACGGCCAAGATCTAGCCGATGTCGGCGTCAGTATTTGCCATCGTCCTCGAAGACGGCCTTCCAATCCTTCACAAGCCCGTCGAGCGCGTCTTTTGCGCTGCCCTGGTTTGCAACCACATAGTCATGGAAACGCTTCTGCGATGCCTGCAAGAGGGACGCGTAGGACGGCTCGGCCCAGAAATCCTCGACAATCGCCATGGAATCCAGGAACGGCTTGGCATAGGGCTGGCTGGTGGGGAAGCTCGGGTCGTCAACGACCGCCTTCAAGGCCGAGTAGCCTCCGAGCTTCCACCATTTCTGCTGGATTTCGGGCTGCCCGAACCATTTTATGTAGGCAAGCGCCTCTGCCTGCTTGTCGGAAGCCGCCACCACGGAAATACCCTGCCCCCCCAGCTGAGCGAACTGCGCGCCATTGGGGCCGGCAGGGTTCAGGAAGTAGCCGGTCTTGTCGCCGCCGACATTCGCGTCAGCATTGATGCCCGGCCAAGTGAAGGTGAAGTTCATCTGCAGGGCGACCTGGCCGGACTTGTAGGCATCAACGTCTTCGGTCATGTAGGCGTCGGAATGACCGGGCGGCGTGCAGCAATCGTAGAGTTTCTTGTATTCTTCGAGACCCGCGACCGCTCCGGCCGAATTTACGAAGCCTTCGAGATCGTAGGGCTTCTTCGGATTCTGATACTGGAAGCCGTAGCTGTAGAGCGCATTCATGGCGCCCATGGTGATGCCTTCGGAGCCGCGCTCCGTGTAAATGGCAGCCCCGTAGATCTTCTTGCCGTCGATCACGCGGCCCTGGAAGAACTGCGCGATATCCGTCAGCTCATCCCAGGTCTTCGGAACGGCGAGATCGCGGTTGTACTTCTTCTTGAATTCGGCCTGCAGTTCAGGGCGCGAAAACCAGTCCTTGCGATAGGTCCATCCGACGACGTCTGCGAATGCCGGCATTGCCCAGTAGTTCGGCGTGTTCTTCGGCCACTCGGCATATCCGACAACGGTCGCGGGGATGAAATCGTCCATCTTGATTCCTTGCTTGTCGAAGAAATCATTGAGCTTGATGTATTGTCCGTTTTCCGCCGCGCCGCCGATCCACTGGCTGTCGCCGATCATCAGGTCGCAAAGCTTGCCGCTGGAGTTCAGCTCGTTCAGCATGCGGTCCGCGAAATTCGGCCATGGAACGAACTCGTAGTGCATCTTGTTGCCGGTCTTGCTCTCGAAATCCTTGCTAAGCTCCACGAGCGCATTCGCTGGATCCCATGCCGCCCAGCACAGCGTGAGGTCGGCGGCCTGCGCATGTGAAGCCATGGCTCCGGACACGGCAATATATATCCCGGCAGCAAGTGCCGAGCTCATCAAAAGAGACTTCATAATCGGTATCCTCCCGTTAAACCTCTCGACCTCCATCGAGAGGGGCAAATCAAAGCGCCACGGCGAGAGGCGCTGCAAAACGCATCTCAGGCCCGGTTCCTCGACTTTCTTTCAGGTCTGGCACTCAGGCGACCGTGGCAAAGAGATAACTGAGGTGCGCACCTCAATGCAAGCTTTTTTTGAGGTGCGCACATCAATTCTTGCGTTTTTTCCATTTTTAGGAGAAAGGTCAGCTATTCAAATCGTGATTGGGAGCCCTCATGCGGCCTACAGCAAAAGATCTTGCAGAAGCCGCCGGCGTCAGTCTCGCCACTGTCGATCGGGTATTGAACGAGCGCCCGAACGTGAGCAAGAAGGCCGTTCGAAGCGTCCACGAAGCCATTGAACGCATTGGCTTTATTCGCAACCCGGCGGCTGTCAGCCTGGCGCGCAACAAGAGCTATCGGTTCAGGTTCATCCTGCCCAAGTCTGGGGACCTGTATCTTCGGGAACTGTTACGGCGCGTGGAGGATTTGAGGACGGCCCTGAAGGCTGACCTGACGGATATCGACTATGCTCAAATCCAGACGGAGGATGCCCACGGCGTCGCGAAATACCTTGCCGGAATAGGCGAAGACGAGGTCGACGGCGTGGCGCTGATGGCGCCGGAGTCGCCTCAAGTACGCGATGCTTTGGCACGGCTTCTCGAAAGAGGCATCAAGGTCGTAAAATTTCTGTCTGGCCAGGAGAAACTCACCGCCGCCGATTTCGTCGGTGTCGACAACTTCGCGGCCGGCGCAACAGCCGGAAAGTTGATCGGCACGTTTGCCAGCGGAATGCCGGGCAAGGTGATGGTTGTTGCGGACACGATGCAATCACTGGACAGCATACAGCGCCGGCACGGCTTTGATACGATAATAAATGAACAATTTCATTTCCTTAAGTCTCTCCCTTCGGTGGAGACGCATGCGGACGAGCGACGGGCAAATCAGGTCATTGCCCGGGTGCTCGAAAACAACAGCGGTGTCACCGCCGTTTACGTTCTAAGTTCCGAAGCGCGCGTTCCCCTTATGGCAATCGCCGCGAACACCGATCTTGAAAAACTCGCGGTGGTGGTTCACGAGCGCACGCCTTTCAGCGAGGAGGCGCTGCGCGACAACCGTATCGACGCTGTTATCGCGCAGGATCCTGGCCATGCCGTGCGGAGCGCGATCCGCATCATGCGGGCTCGCGCGGACGCGCGGGAACCTCTGGCTGAGCAGGAGCGGATAAGGATCGAAATCCTTCTCAAGGAAAACCTGTAAGACCGCCATGATTGACCGGCTGGAAACAGCCATTGAGTTGCGCCCCTCAACTCGTTGACTGTTCAAGTGACCGCCGATCGGGCCTTGTCGCCGCATCGCGCAGCCGGACTTGAAGGTGAAATCGCCGTGCTACGCTATATCGACAAAGAGAAGCTCGCCCGTTTCTACGGACGCGCGACCCTGGAGCAGTTGCGCTACGAAACAAGTGCAAGCGGCGATGTCACAGGCGTGCTGGCGCGTCCCTTGGACTGCTCAATTCGCGCTGGACTCTTGCCCGCCAATTGATACGATCAATCCGTCGCCGCTACTCCATCCTATGCGCGGTGGCGACCGAGGGCCTGTATGAGCTCCCGCCTGCAAGGATAGGAGGAGTGAACATGCCCCTTCCACGCCGCTCGGACCTGCCGCAAGATCCTCAACTTCGCGCCCTTCTTCGCCAGTGGGCCAGTAAATTTGTCGATTCGGATGCGGCTATAGATCGCGTCGTTCAGCGAACCATCAACGTCATTTGCGACAGTCCCGATCTTTTAGACGGCGCTCGAATGAATGAGGCTCTTTTTGCCCTCCTGCGCCGATACGCTTTTGACGAAAACGATTTGAGAGCGAGCCGGCAGGCTACGGACATAATACCGGATTTCGTCCCCGCATTGGATAAAGAGAATACGGAGCCGAAATAACGCCACCGATGGTTATCATCATAAGCTTTGCTCCAAGCCTTCTTTAGCTGAAACGGCTCCGAAAGATGGGACGGTTTTCCGTTTATACCCTCTTCAGTTAGGATTGTTCACCATCTCTACCCATTATCGGGAGCGGCTGGATTGTAGTCTGCCTGACTTTAAAGCGTCCTCAGGCACCGTGAAAGCAGCATCCGAAATTGCCGGATAGCTGACCAGAGACCGATTTTCCGAATACCTCTTGCACATCCGCTGAACGCCGATCAATCTGGCGAGCGCGCTGCGATACCCCCTGTCATGGGTGGAGGCGCTTGGCGCATGGAATGTCGCAGTGCCGGCCGGATTGGCAGCGTGGCTCGAAGCTCCCGCCCAATGCAATGAGGCGGCCGGCGAGCCAACCACCTATCGCGGCAAGGACACGAGTAATTTCGATGGGGCAAACGAGCCAGCTTGAGAACGTCAGATAGCTGGCCTCAAACGGAGGGATCTGAGATGAATGATGATTTTCGCTTGAAGCTCATCAGAATTAGAGAAGAGAAGCTCGCCCATCGCAACGAGTTGCTGGAGCTGAAAATGCGGACTGCAACTGCGAAGGAGCCTACCGGGGATATCGACATCGACCGCATGATCGCCCACGAACAATTGGCAATCGACAACCTCGACGACGCGATTGCCCGCCTCAACTAAAAGGCATTGGCTTGTCGAATTATTGTCGGTACGTCTTTGGTGTCTGGCTTTGACTTTGTCTGTGGGTTTGGCGGTTTGTTTAGTTGGTAGGCTTTGGTCGTTGGGGCGTTTGGGTGTTTGTGAGGTTTAGAGCGGGGAGCTCTCCTTGCCAGCGAGGCTTTAGTCTTTGGCGCGAGTGCCCGTGCCGGTTCTATTGGAGAGTGTTGGGTGGATTGTGGTGAGTGTATTTGGTTGCGGGGGCAGGATTTGAACCTGCGGCCTTCAGGTTATGAGCCTGACGAGCTACCGGGCTGCTCCACCCCGCGTTACCAACGTAAACCCGAAGGGTTTATCGTCCAGCGTAAGCCGCGTTGCGGCTTATCGCGCCCGAGCAAATCGCCATGCGATTTGTCGCGTTACCAGCGTAAGCCGCGTTGCGGCTTATCGTGTTTTCCCTTGGCCTGTTATTTCAGGTGGACAAGGGAAGAACTGCTTGCTTTCGGAAGCGACAAAGGCCGCTTTGAGCGGCCTATTGTAACACGGCCGAGCCGTTATTCGATCAGAGAAGATTTATGCGAGGC